>CBDICJ010000008.1:0-1131380 GCA_965277335.1 Edaphobacter sp.
CCATCAACCCCTCGCCAGCCGGGTGCCCCACATCTCGATTTGTCAAGTCTCGACACATCCTTTACGTTTTGTCTCGGGACATCCTTTACATGATGTGGGTGTTAGGAGGGAGTTTCGATCCAGCGTTCGACGATCGTCGAACGCTGGATCGAAGGGGTGATTTCGCGGACCAGGGTGGAGCAGAAGAAGACCAGGAAGCGTTCTTCGATGGGCTGGATCATGACTCTCTCTCCGGCCAGGGTCTTGCCGATGCGCCAGCGGCAACCGTGCAGATCGACCGTGCCCTGGCAGTCTACCTTGAGCAGCCACGCGCCTTCCGGATACTGCCATGGCGGAGGATCGGGATCATAGCGGCGTTCGCTCCTGGACCACACACTGGCTGGGGTTTTCATCCCCAGGGCTGCATGCGGGCGCACCTGGTTGTACTCGGAACGGAAGGCATCGAGCCAGGTTTGCGGCTCGGCGCCCACGCCGCCCCGCCGGTCGAGCGCCCGCTGCAGGCTGCCGTGGAAGCGCTCGACCTTGCCTTGGGTCTGGGGATGGCGGATGCCCGACCAGCACAGCCGGATGCCCTGCCGCATCATCCACACCGAGAGGCGCGTGCGCCCGGAGAACGACTGCCAGTTCCACCATGGGGTGCCATGGTCCATCAGCATCGCCTCCGGCACGCCGCACCGTGCAAAGGCCTGCTCCAGCTGCTCGCGGACGAGGTCGCCGTCCAGCTTGCCGGTCGCCGCCAGCGTCACCAGATAGCGGCTGTGGTCGTCGATCACCGACAACGGCCCGATGCGTTGGGGCCAGTTCTTGGGCCCCTTGAAGTCCATCTGCCACAGCTCGTTGGGCCGTGCCCGCTCGAAGCGCTGGACCGCAGGCGCATGCCGGTCCCGCTCCCGCACCAGGTCGTAGCGAAGCAGAATGCGGTGGATCGTGCTCCGGGTCAGGCGCAACCCTTCGCGGCCGAGCATCACCTCCAGCTTGCGCGCGCCCCAGTCCGGGTACTTCAGGCGTAGCGCGATCACCCGCTCTTCCTGCTCCCACGGCGTCTGGGCGGGCGAGCTGCGAGGCCGCCGGCTGCGCTCTGCGATACCGGCAAGACCCGCCTCCGCGTAGCGCTTGATCCACAGCGAGCCGGTCGGCCGGGAGACGCCGAACTCCGCACACAGCACGCCCAGCGGCTTCTCCCGCAGAGACGCAGCCAACACAAAACGCACCCGTTGATCCTGTATGTCCATCGCCTTCCATGCCATCCCGCAACACTCCACGCCCGCTCAAAGCAAGCGCAAAAGTGTAAAGGATGTCCCGAGACAATATGGAAAGCATGTCATGAGACTGAACAAATCGAGATATGGGGCACCCGGTGAGACGCAGATCCCCTGCGGGGATGACAACAAGAAAAGCAAAGGCGACCGCAGAAGGCGGAAGCGGAGGCAGGAGCAGAGGCGAAGGCAGGAGGTTTGAGGAAGATGAAGGAGATTAGAGTAGAGCGATGGCGGTTGGCGAAGCGGCGGTGGATGGGCGGGCGCTGTATGCGAAGATTTCGTGGCGGCTGATTCCTTATATCTTTCTGCTGTATATCGTGAACTATCTGGACCGGGTGAATGTGGGGTTTGCGGCGCTCGATATGCAGCGCGATCTGCACTTCAGCAATACGGTGTATGGGACCGGGGCGGGGATCTTTTTTCTGGGATCGGCGCTGTTCGATCTGCCGAGCAACCTGATGCTGACGCGGGTGGGGCCGCGGGTGTGGATTGCGCGGATCATGATCTCGTGGGGCGTGATCTCGACGCTGATGATGTTCCTGCATTCGGCGACTTCGTTTTACGTGCTGCGGTTTCTGCTGGGGGTGAGCGAGGCGGGATTCTTTCCCGGGATGATTCTGTATCTGACCTACTGGTTTCCGACGCCGGAGCGGGCGCGGGCGGTGGCGAAGTTCATGACGGCGACCTCGCTGGCGGGGGTGGTGGGTGGGCCGCTGTCGAGCTATCTGCTTAAGCTGGATGGCGTGGCGGGGCTGCGGGGGTGGCAGTGGCTGTTTCTGTCGGAGGGGATTCCGACGATTCTGCTGGGGATTTCGGTGCTGTTTTTGATGCGGGACAATCCGGGGCAGGCGGACTGGATGCGGCCGGAGGAGCGGGCGTGGCTGGCGGGCGAGCTGGCGCGGGACCAGGAGCGATATGGCGCGGCGCAGCATCATCGATTGGGCGACGCGTTTCGGCTGCCGGCGCTTTGGGTGCTGGCGGGGGTCTATTTTGTGAGCCAGGTGGGGGTGTATATCGTGAACCTATGGATGCCGCTGATTCTGCATAGTTTTTCGAGGGGCTCGGCGAGTGGGGATTCGGTTTTGATCGCGCGGTATGCGACGGTTCCTTATCTGGCGGCGGCGGGGATGACGGTGGTGGTGGGGTGGAGTTCGGATAAGCACAATGAGCGGCGGGGTCATATCGCGGGGTGCCTGGGGTTGGCGGCGGTGGGTTTCGCGTGGACGGCGTGGGCGCACTCGCTGAGCGTGGCGCTGTGCGCGATGACCCTGGCGGCGGTGGGGCTGTGGAGCATGATGGGACCGTTCTGGACGCTGGCGACGGGCAGGCTGGGGGGGATGGCGGCGGCGGGCGCGGTGGCGATCTTGCAGATCGTGGGCGGAGTGGGGGGATTCGCGGGGCCGTATATGACGGGGAGGCTGCGGGATGCCACGCATAGCTTTGCGAGCGGCTTGTATGGGATCGGCGGGTTGGCGCTGGGAGCGGCGATGCTGGCACTCGCGGTGCGAAGGCCTGTGCCGCAGGGGACGGTTGCCGCACGGTCGTGACACAGGCGCGGCTTTCCGGCGACCTTCGAGTCGTGCTTGGAATGCGTTGAGAAACTTAACGCCGATCTTCACCGACGGCACCGATGGATCAGCAAGCCGGCGGCAGATTCCTTATCAGGAGATTTGTCCTAGGCGAGCAGCTTGAGGACGTTGATGCGCATGTCTTCGCGCAGGAGCGACTTGGTTTTGTCGAGCGCCTGCTTGTTGACCGAGAGGTGGGTTTCGAGCGCCTGTTCGCTCTCCCACTCTTCGTAGGTGAAGAAGCTGCCGGTGTAGTGCTTGTCTTCGAAGATGTGGTAGAGGAGGCAGCCTGCTTCTTTCTGCGACGGGCCGGCCAGTTTTTCGAGCGCCGAACGCACCTCGTCCTCATGTCCGCTCTTGGCGCGAATCTGCGCCACTACGCTGATCTTCTCGCCATCCTGTTTGCCGCTGCCGCCGAATAGGCTCATGTCACGCTCCTTTGGAGGATGAGATGCAGATGGCGCGCCAGGCCGCTCTCCGGGTTTGGCCGGCGATCGGAGTACCTTGGACACTGACAGTCTAGTTAACGACTTCTTGATGATGCAGAGATGATAAGACAACAACAAAAGCGAAATGCGGGGATCTCTCCACTGCGCAACAGACGATGAAACTGTCTGTTGCTTACCACCCCAGCGAGCAAAAGCATGTCAAGTTCCATGACATGCTTTACACATCGTTATCAGGACATTCTTTACAGGCGGGAGGCTGTGCCCAGCGCTCCACTGCAGTGGAGCGCTGGGCACAGAGGCTGATTTCGCGGACTAGAGTGCGGCAGTAATAGACCAGGATGCGCTGGTCGAGGCGCTTGAGCTCGACCGGCTCCGAGGCCAGGGCGAGACTGATCGTCCAACGCCGGCCATCGAGGTAGAGGTCTCCGTCCACGCTGACTCGCCGGACCTCGGCTCCCGGTTCATACTCCCACTCGGGCGGGTTGGGATCGTACCTGCGCGGGCTCGGCTGCCAGAGCGAAGCCGGCGTTCGCATGGCGAGGGCCTGATGCGGTCGAACCTGGTTGTACTCGTGGCGGAACTCATCGAGCCAACTCTGCGCCAGCCATGGCTGCTGGCCGGGGCGGCGGCAGCGTGCTCGTTCCAGCGCGCCATGAAATCGCTCCACCTTGCCCTGGGTCTCCACCCCACGGACCAAGACCTGTCCGCGGGGACCCCGATCTGCGGATGCCGGTAGCCGGAAAAATGGCAGCCGATGCCCTGCTTCATCAGCCAGACCAGGAGCCTGGTCCAGCCGCTGGGCGCTTGCGCGTTCCACCATGGCACACCATGGTCCATCAGCATCGCTTCGGGCACGCCGCTGGCCGAGAAGATAGCTTCCAGCCGTTCGCGCACCGCCTGTCCGCGGGTCGAACCGGTCTGCTCCAGCGCCACCAGATAGCGGCTGTGGTCGTCGAGCACCGACAACGGCCCGACCGCCGCCTTGCACTCCTTGGGCCCCTTGAAGTCCATCTGCCAGAGTTCGTTCGGGCGCTCCCGCTCGAAACGCTGCGTTGTCGTGCGTCTACGGTCGTGCGGCAACACCAGGCCGTGCCGCAGCAAGACCCGATGCACGGTGATCACAGGCAGCTTCTTGCCCTCTCGTTCCAGCAGGACCGCCAGCTTCCGTGCTCCCCAGTCGGGCCGCTGCCGGCGCCATGCCACGATCCGCGCTTCGATCTCAGAGGAAGTCTGCCCAGGACTGGTCCAGGGACGGCGGCTGCGTTCTTCCATACCCTCCACACCGCCCTCGCGAAACCGTCGCACCTACAAATGACCCGTCGGACGAGAGATGCCGTACTCCCGGCAAAGCCGAAATCGACTCGCCCCGGCTCACCCGAATCACAAACTCAACCCGTTGATCTCGCACCCCCATCGCCCTCCACGACATCCCAACCTCCACGTCGACAAACCCGACATGGAAAGGATCTCCTGATAACAACCTGTAAAGAATGTCATGAGACTGAACACAAACCGCGCTCGCTGGGGACCCCGGTGGCTCCGGTCGAGATGACGGCTTCTTTTGAGTTTCTGGACAGGTTGTTAGAGCTTGATTTCGGAGGCGTCGAGGGTGGGGGCGGGGAAGGTGAGCTTGAGGCTTTGCAGGAGGTCGACGATGATGCCGGAGATGGCCACGTTGCGGTACCACTTGCTGTCGCAGGGGATGACGAACCAGGGGGCGTGTTTGCGGCTGGTGGTGGAGAGGATGCGGTCGTAGGCGTCCATGTAGTCGGGCCAGAACTTGCGCTCGTGGACGTCGGCTTCGGAGAGCTTCCAGTGTTTTTTCTTGTTGTCGATGCGGGACTGGAGACGGCGGGTCTGCTCGTCGCGGGAGATGTGGAGGTAGAACTTGAGAATGAGGACGCCGTTCGCGGCGAGCATCTCTTCGAAGCCGTTGATGTCGTCGAGACGGCTGCGCATGGTTTTGCCGGAGATGAGCTTGTGGACGCGCGGGGAGAGGACGTCCTCGTAGTGGGAGCGGTTGAAGATACCGAACATGCCGCGCGGGGGAACCTGGGCGTGGACGCGCCAGAGGAAGTCGTGGCGGGCTTCGATCGGGGTGGGGACCTCGAAAGAGGCGACGGCGCAGCCCTGGGGGTTGACGCCGGAGAAGATGTGGCTGATGGTGCCGTCCTTGCCGGCGGTATCCATGCCTTGCAGGACGATGAGGAGGGCCTGGGACCGATTGGCGTAGAAGACATCCTGGAGATCGGCGAGGAGGTTGCGATGTTTGACCAGAACCGCTGCGGCGGACTCTTCGGATTTGTAGCCGCCGGTGTCGGAGGTGGAGATTTTGGAGAGCCGGATGTGGGTGTTCGGCTTGATGAGGTAGGGGGATTTGATGTTCATGGCTTCATGTCTTCATGGCTTCATCATTCATGAGCGGCAGGCGCAGACGGCCGGGGTTTCGACCTGGATGGAGAAAGCGGAAGAAAGACCGCGGGGCAGGAATCTGAAACACTGGGTTCGGATGCAAAGCCTAAATACAGAGCCCGGATAAACAGCTCTGAGGCTGGGCCTACTTGACTGGTTCTTCCGTCTTGGGGGTGACGGTGTGCGCGGTGTCGCCGGGCTTGTTGGTCTCTTCGGTGACGCCTTTCATGCCGTCCTTGAAGCCGCGGAGGCCTTCGCCGAGACCTTTGCCGAGTTCGGGGAGTTTCTTACCGCCGAAGAGGACGACGGCGACTACGGCAAGCACGATCAGATGTGTTGGTGTAAACAGTTCGCCCATACTAGATCTCCCCGCGGCTGGAACGCTCATGTCGAGCCGCATCCACTATTGTCGCACAGATTGTTGCACAGATTGCGGACTGCGCATCCGTCAGGATAGATACGCGGAGTTCGGCACGGCAGATGTGGGCTGGACGTTATATCTTGGATATTGAAGCAAAGCGCAGAAGCAGATGTGGAGAGAGATGTTGCGATTGACGACGAGATGGACGAAGTGCAAGCAGTGTGGATCAGCTGGAGCAAGGCAGAGCGAAGGCAAGGGAACGGGGGCGCGGCGGATTGCAGTTTGGGCCGCGACGGGAGTTCTGGCGGCAGGGTTGCTGATGGGGGATGCGGCGCAGGGCCAGGCACAGTCTCAGGGCCAGTCGAGCACTTCGACCTCGACGGCAGAGCAGACGCCTACTCCCACGCCGGCGGCGCGACCGCTGGGCAAGATCGCGCTTGCGGCGCCGCCGAGCTATGACAACCGGTATGAGGTCTTCGGCGGAATCAGCTTCATGAACTTCCAGGCCGGCCAGTCGCTGCCGAACCGCATGAACCTGGGCGGCGGCGAGCTGCTGGGAACCTACTGGCTGAACAAGAAGCTGGGGGTTTCGGCGGACTACCGCATCGATGCGGGCACGACGCCGGTATTTGCCAATGGCGGAACGACCCCGGAGTCGATCTATGGCACGGGAATTAACAATCGGCCCTTGGTCTACCTGAATACCTTCATGCTCGGAGGACAATATCGCGGGCCTAAGAATCAGTATGTCGCGGTGGACTATCATGCGCTGTTCGGCGTGTCTCACGGAACCTTCGACTACAGCTTGAAGAATGTGACCCCGATCTATTATTCGTCTGTCGGCGTGTACACGAACCGCACCAAGCCGATCGCGGCGCTGGGGGGCAGCATCGACTTCAACCGGTCGAAGAACCTGGCGTTTCGGCTTTCGCCGGATTTGATTCTGGAACACTTCGGCACGGAGACACGGGAGTTCTTCGGGATCTCGGGAGGCGTGATCTATCGATTCGGCAAGGTGAAGCGATAAACAAGGAGTAGTGCAACAGGGAGTAGGGAGTAAGAAGTAGAAAGCTGAATCCACACCTGCGGGGAGAGCGGGCGGCCTTGAACAGGCTTCCCGCTTTTGTTTGCTCTTCCCTACTTCCTATTCTTACCACCTTGCTTCACCAGGAGTTTCCTTGCTGAAGGAACTCGGGGGAGACGGGGTTTTCGTAGACGGAGTAGTCGCGGGTGACGACGGTGAGGCCGCTGGAAGAGACGAAGTAGTTCTTCTTGTCTTCGTTAGCGTCGTAGCCGATCACGGTGCCGTCGGGGATGTGGACGTCGCGGTCGATGATGGCGTGGCGGATGCGGCAGTGGCGGCCGATGTTGACGTGGGAGAAGACGATGCTGGAGTCGACATCGGCGTAGGAGTTGACGCGCACGTCCTGGGAGAGGACGGAGTTGCGGATGACGGCGCCGGAGACGATGGAGCCCGAGGCAACGATGGAGTTGATGGCCATGCCGGTGCGGCCGGGCTCGCCGAAGACGAATTTGGCGGGCGGGTACTGGTAGGGCCGGGTGCGCATGGGCCAGGACTTGTCGTAGAGATTGAAGATGGGAGTGACGCCGGCGACGTCCATATTGGCCTCGTAGTAGGCCTCGAGAGTGCCGACGTCGCGCCAGTAGAGCGCCTTCTGCTTGTTTTCGTCGACGAAGTTATAAGCGTGCATCTTGTAACGGCCGAGGAGCTTGGGCAGGATGTCGTGGCCGAAGTCGTGGCGGGAGTCCGGGTCTTCGGCGTCCCGGATGAGTTCGGGAAGCAGGACGTCGGTGTTGAAGAGATAGATGCCCATGGAGACGTCGACCATGTCGGGGTTGAAGGGCGAGCGGATCTTGGTCTCTTTGGGCTTTTCTTCAAAGCCGGTAACCTCGCCGCTGCGGGCGACCTCGACGACGCCGAATGCGGAGACCTCGTGCGGCATGATGGGAAGGGTGGCGAGGGTGACGTCGGCTCCGGTGTCGCAGTGATGCTGCATCATCAGGGAGTAGTTCATCTTGTAGATGTGATCGCCGGAGAGGATGAGGACGTACTTGGGTTCTTCGGAGCCGATGGAGTAGATGTTCTGATAGACGGCGTCGGCGGTGCCCTGGTACCAGGACTTCGAGACGCGCTGCATGGGCGGCAGGATCTCGAAGAATTCGCCGAGCTCGTTGGCGACGACCGGACCCCAGCCTTCGCGGATGTGGCGATTGAGCGAGAGCGCCTTGTACTGGGTGAGGATGTAGACGTGGCGAAGGTCGGAGTTGATGCAGTTGGAGAGGGTGATGTCGATGATGCGATATTGACCGGCGAAGGGGACTGCGGGCTTTGCGCGGTCGCGGGTGAGCGGGAAGAGCCGTTCTCCGGCGCCGCCGGCAAGCAAAACGCCAAGCGTGTCTCTCATAGGTCTTCTTATACTCCCGGTCCCGTGTCGGCCAGATAAATGCTTGCAGCTTCATCAGATGCGCAAAGACAAAGACGTGCTGCAAAGACGCGAGTCTACCACGGAGAGAATGGCGTGGGGCAGGAGCTGTGAAGGCGTAACAGTGACCAAAAGGATAAAAGCTGATCTTAAGAACTTCAAGCTTACTGAAGGAATCGCGCGCTGAGAGAAATTCCAGCTAGAAATTCAGCTCGACTCATCGGACATAGGACAGGCGGGCACTTCTTCTTCGTCTGCCTTTATCCTTTTATCCGTTCTTATCACTCTGATCACCGTTACGCCTTAAGGGAGAGTAGAGGGACCGAAGCTGGCCGGGGAGCGGACACCGGCCTCGACGGCTTTCAGGCTTCGGGGGAGTCGGTTGCCTCAGGCAGAGCCTCATCGCTGAGGCTGATGCGCAGGGATTTCAGGAAGGTCAGATCGTTGTGGGTGAATGGTCCTTCCGCGTCGCCGTCCAAGGTCTCCGCTTCCTCTTCGGTCTCTTCCTCGACCTCGTTGAGGCCGATGGTGGCTTCGAGCATGAGGAGCACATCGAAGCCTTGCTCGCGGATATTTTTGACAACGCCGGCGATATCCTCCGACTCCGAAACGGATTCGTGGATGGCTTCACCAAGTTTTTGGATTAGGTTTTTGACCTTCTGATTCAATGCCACCTCCGGGCTGCCCTGGGTTGGAACCTCACCACGCATCGGGTATTCCCGGCCCTGTTGCAGCTGACCGGCGGGAACGGCATTGCGGGGGACTGCTGTCCGAACGAACTGCTGTCAAAAGAATACGCTCAGGGTTGCGGAGGCTGCAACGGCATTCGGAACGGTAGGAAGATGAGGGGAAGACAGTTCGCTATCCCATGTGTCTCCTGGTTTGACTAGGCTAGGTTTGGCTAGGCTACGGTGTGGTGGTCGGCCCAGGCGTCTTCGAGTTGATGCGCGAGCAGTTCGACGGGCTCGGTGCGCTTGGATGACCAGGCCAAAAAGCACACGGCCGCGGCGCAGAATCCTCCGACCATCCAAAGAACGTTCTTCATTCCGCGATCTCCTTTTCCGTTCGGCTTACGATTTCTCTAGAGGTGAGATGCGCGGGACAGCCGGGGCGGTTGCAGCGGGCGGCGGGGCGACACTGGCCGGGGGTGCCGGAAGCGGCTACACTTTGGGGATGGACTCGGTACGCTTTGGCCGCGCGCTTGGATTCGGAGCCCGCGCGGCTGCCAAGACGCTGGTGACGGCTGTGGACGCGGCGACCTCGCCGAATCCGTCGGCCAATTCGTCGGCGAAGACTGCGGCCGGCGCCGCGGAAGGCCAGCCGACTTCGCATACGGCGCCTTCGG
The DNA here is from genome assembly GCA_965277335.1 of Edaphobacter sp. GTDB lineage: Bacteria > Acidobacteriota > Terriglobia > Terriglobales > Acidobacteriaceae > Edaphobacter. The sequence continues at coordinate 9,839 of CBDICJ010000008.1, forward strand.
CCAAGAACCGGGCTACCGCTTCGGGCGCTCGCGTCGGGCAGCAGGCGGCGCGAACGACGGCGCAGGTGCGGCAGACGGGCCAGGGACTGAAGCAGGGCGGCAAACGGTTTGGCGGAGCGGTGTGGGGGCCGGTCGTGAAGCTGTCGGGGGTGCTGTGGCTTGAGGTGACGGGCTTGTTCTTCGGCATCTTCGCCGTGTTTGCGGGCGGCGGGGCTTGGAAATCGCGGGTCGATCTGCGCGATGTGGGCGTGAATCATGATGCGCATGTGCACTTTCTGCTGACCGTGGCGATGGCGGCGATCTTTGGATACTTCTGCGTGAGCAGCTTTGTGAAGGCGAGCCGCAGGGGTAAGCGGCGCTAAGCAGACTCAATCCGCATGGATCTGTCTTTCTCTTTTATCCGTGGCAGGGCCTTGCATTGCAGCACTGGCAACTCTCTGCTTAGCAACGAAGACTTACCACGGATAAAAAAGAAAAAGAAGGATCAGTACGGATGGGAATCGCTCTTTTATCAGATTCCTCATCGCAAGCTTCCTGCCGACCGGCAAAGCCGGCGCATCGTGTTCTTCGCCAAGGATGCAGGCAAGCAGGTACACTCGAGCGTCATGGCCAAGTTAGACAATCAGGCCCCCGAAACCAGTTCGGGGATTCCGGTGGAGCTTGTGTACCGGGCGGAGGATCTTGCGGGCTTCGATGCCGCGGCTGCGGTGGGGGAGCCGGGCGCGTATCCGTATACGCGGGGGATTCAGCCGACGATGTATCGCGGACGGCTGTGGACGATGCGGCAGTATGCGGGCATGGGAGACGCGGAGGAGTCGAACAAGCGATATAAGTTTCTGCTGGCGAACGGGACCAAGGGCCTGAGCGTGGCGTTCGATCTGCCGACACAGATTGGGTACGACTCGGACAATCCGCTGGCGCTGGGCGAGGTGGGGAAGGTTGGGGTGGCGATCGATTCGATCGAGGATATGCAGCGGCTGTTCGATGGAATTGCGCTGGATACGATCTCGACGTCGATGACGATCAATGCGACGGCTTCGATTCTGCTGGCGCTGTATGTGGCGGTGGCCAAGCGAACGGGCGCGAAGGTGCGCGGGCTGAACGGCACGGTGCAGAACGATATTTTGAAGGAGTACATCGCGCGGGGGACGTATATCTATCCGGTGACCCAGGCGATGCGGCTGGTGACGGATACGTTTGCGTGGGCGGGCGCGGAGGTGCCGGAGTGGAATACGATCTCGATCTCGGGCTACCACATGCGCGAGGCCGGGTGCACGGCGGTGCAGGAGGTGGCGTTTACGCTGGCCAACGGCGCGACCTATGTGCAGGCGGCGATCGATGCCGGCCTCGATGTGGATGGATTTGCGCCGCGGCTGAGTTTCTTTTTCAACTCGCATAACAACCTGCTGGAAGAGGTGGCGAAGTTTCGCGCGGCGCGGCGGATGTGGGCTCGGATCATGCGGGAGCAGTTCGGCGCGAAGAACGCCCGAAGCTGGATGCTGCGGTTTCATACGCAGACGGCGGGGTCGACGCTGACGGCGCAGCAGCCGGAGAACAACATTGTGCGCACCACGTTGCAGGGGTTGGCGGCGGTGCTGGGGGGAACGCAGAGTCTGCATACGAATGGGTTCGATGAGGCGCTTTCGCTGCCGACCGAGAACGCGGCGCGGATTGCGCTGAGGACGCAGCAGATTCTGGCGCACGAGAGCGGCGTGGCGCAGACCGTGGATCCGCTGGCGGGGTCGTTCTATGTGGAGTCGCTGACCCATGAGATCGAGCGGCGCGCGGAGGAGTATCTGGCGACGATTGCCGCTTTCGACTCGAAGGGCAAGTATGGAATGCTGCGGGCGATCGAGCGGGGATATGTGCAGCGGGAGATACAGAACGCGGCGTATGGCTATCAGAAGGCGGTGGATGCCAAGGAGGCGATCGTGGTTGGGGTGAATGAGTTTGCGAGCGAGCGGGCGGCGGCGGTGCCGATTCAGCGGATCGATGAGGCGCTGGAGGGGCGGCAGGTGGAGCGGGTGCGAGCGATGCGGCTGCGGCGGGATGCGGAGGTTCATGCGGCGGCGCTGCGGCGGGTGGAGGATGCTGCGCGAAGTGGGGAGAACCTGATGCCGCCGATTCTGCAGGCGGTGGAGAGCTATGCGACCGTGGGAGAGATCGCGGAGGTGATGCGGGGCGTGTTTGGGGAGTATCGCGAGTCGGTTACGGTTTAAGGTATGCAGCCGGTTTTCGGAGCGCGGCGAAACATTTGCGTTGCGTGTTGCGTCTTGGCTACAGCGGACCTTGGCTACAGCGGACGGGGGATGCTTCGGTCCTCTGTTCTGCCGGGAGATGAGAATGAAGATCGTCCGGTTTTGCTGGATTGCGCTGGTGTGCGGCGTTGTTCCATTCCTGGGAGTGGTGGCGAGTGGACAGCAGACTGTTCCTCCAGCGCTGGCGCCGATCCCTCCGGGTCTGCTGAACGCGAAGACGGTCTTCATCTCCAATGCCGGGGCGGATAGCGGTCTGTTTCCGCATCCTTTCAACGGCGATCCCGATCGGGCTTATAACCAGTTTTATGCGGATGTGGTGAGTTGGGGGAGGTATCAGCTGGTGACCTCTCCCGACCGGGCCGACCTGGTGTTCGAGCTGCAGTTGACCGCTCCCAATGGACCGTCGAACGGGGATAAGACGAAGGGCGCGTCGGATCCGCTGCCGATGCTGCGGCTGGTCATCTACGACCGGCCGACGCATTACGTGCTGTGGGCGCTTACGGAGTCGATTGCGCCCGCGAATCTGCAGAAGACGCATGACCACAACTTCGACGAGGCGGTGTGGAGCCTGGTGGTGGATGCGGGAAGGCTGACGAAGTCGCTGCCGGGCGGCATGCACTGAGCCGTTGCGGCATGCACTGAGCCGTTGCGGCATGCACTGAGCCGTTGCGGCATGGCTGGACGACAATGCCGATGCGTGGATTTTCACGCAATGAATAGCAATTAGGGTGTCGTCCGTGAGCTTCTGCGGGAAGAGGAGCCATACTTAAGGAATGGGTTTGCGGTCTTCTTTCAGCCGGTATAGTGCTCTTGCGCTGTTGACGGCGAGTGCGTTTGCCACGGGCAGGGCTTCGGTTGCGGTGCGGATTCCAGAGGTGCATGGAACTTCGCTGACCAACGAGACGGTGAACCTGCCGGAGGCTTTGCAGAGGCGGCCGGGCGTTTTGATTTTGGGGTTCAGTCGAGGATCGCGCGACGCCGTGGCGGGGTGGGGACGAAGGCTGGCGGCGGACTACCGGAGTTCTCCCGCGGTGATGTACTACGAGATGCCGGTGCTGGCTTCGGTGCCGGGAATCATGCGCGGCTTCGTGGTGCGCTCGATGAGGTCGTCGGTGCCGCAGCGGGCGCAGGCGCGATTCGTGCCGATTACCGATCATGAGAAGGCGTGGCGGGCGCTGGTGCACTATGGGCCGGCGGATGATCCGTATCTGCTGGTGGTGAATGGCGAGGGCGATGTGGTCTGGCAGACTCATGGACAGGCGACCGATGCTGACTATGCTGCGCTGAAGCGGCAGGTGGAGGCTCTGGCGGCAGAAGCTTCGCGATGAACTGTCCGCTGCATTGGAGCGCAGGAGGTCATCGATGCGGGTAGGTGTGCAGGAGCGGTGGGTGCTATCGTTTTAGGGGCAGCATTCAACGGAGAACAGAAGGAAGTAGCGCTATGGCAGAGATGACGACGGAACTTCGCAAGACGGCTTTGAACGCGGTGCACCGGGCGGCGAAGGCCAAGATGGTGGACTTCGGCGGATGGGACATGCCGGTGGACTGCTGCGGCCTGGTCGCCGAACATATGGCGGTGCGGACGGCGGTGGGCGTGTTCGACGTGTCGCATATGGGCGATATCCAGTTGCGCGGGCCGGGGTCGCTGGCTGCGGTGCAGCAACTGTGCATGAACGACGCGTCGAAGCTGGCGGTGGGGCAGGCGCACTACTCGGCGATGCTGTATCCGAACGGGACGTTTGTGGATGATGTGATCGTGCACAAGCTTTCGGAGAACGACTATTTGATCGTGATCAACGCGGGCACGCGCGAGAAGGATGTGCAGTGGGTGCGCAAGACGATTGGGCACATGCCGGGCGTGCATGTGAACGATTTCTCGGACTACTACACGCAGCTTGCAATCCAGGGCCCGCGGGCTGCGGAGACGCTGCAGAAGCTGACCTCGACCGACCTGAGCACGATCAAGAACTACTGGTTTACCTGGGGCCGGCTGGATTTTAAAGGCGGGGGGGGTCTGCACAATGTGATGATCGCTCGCACGGGGTACACCGGCGAGGATGGGTTTGAGATTTACATTCCTTCGGATGAGCCGACCAGCGCGCGGGTATGGAGCGAGGTGCTGGAGGCGGGCAAGGAGTTCGGCATACTGGCATGCGGCTTGGGAGCGCGCAATACGCTGCGGCTCGAGGCGGGTATGGCGCTGTACGGGCATGAGATCTCGGACACGATCAATGTGTTCGAGGCGAATCTGGGACGGTATGCGAAGCTCGATAAGCCGGAGTTTGTGGGGCGCGAGGCGCTGCTCAAGATTCAGGCTGCAGGCGGGGCTGATCGCAAAGGTGGGCGAAAGCTGGTGGGCCTCGAGATGATCGAGCGCGGCATTGGACGCGATGGATATCCGGTGTTCTCGCTCGATGGCGAGCGCATTGGGGAGATTACCAGCGGATCGCCTTCGCCATTTTTGAAGAAGAATATTGCGCTGGCGTATGTGCCGGTGGAGTTGAGTGCGGTCGATACCGAGGTTGCGGTGGAGATTCGCGGGCAGATGGTGAAGGCGAAGATTGTTGCCGTTCCCTTCTATAAAAAACCGAAGAAGGCGGTTTAGAAGATGTGGCCTGCCGGCCGGGCCCGCTACGCGCGGGGCGGTCACTTCGTGACGGGTGTACCCCTTCGGTTGGCGCTCCCGTTGGTCGCGGGAAGAATCGTTGCGCCGACTATCGGGAGGCTGGGGCGAAGCCGGTATACCCACCACGAAATGGGCATCTACAATTGAGTTAACCGAAATATGGAGAACGAGTAATGGCTTATCCGGCGGAGTATCGCTACACGAAGGAACATGAGTGGGTCAAAGTCGACGGCGGGATCGGGTCCGTCGGCATCACGGACTATGCGCAGGACTCGCTGGGCGATATTGTGTTTGTCGACCTGCCTAAAGTCGGCGACACCGTGGAGGCGAAACAGAGCTTCGGTTCGGTGGAGTCGGTGAAGGCGGTGTCGGACCTGTTTGCGCCGGTGACCGGCAAAGTGACGGCGGTGAACGAAGACCTGAAGGATGCGCCCGAGAAGATCAACTCCGACGCGAACACGACCTGGCTGCTGAAGGTGGAGCTTGCGGATGCGACGCAGGTGGATGCGCTGTTGAGCGCGGCCGACTACGAGAGATTCATCAGCGAAGAGACCGGACACTAAGACGATGCGCTATCTGCCGAAGTCCCCCGTGGATCGCGAGGAGATGCTTGCCGAGATTGGCGTGGCGTCGATCGACGATCTATTTTCCACCATTCCGCAGGAGTTTCAACTGAAGCGCGATCTTCGGATTCCGCGGCAGCATGGCGAGTCGGAGATCCTGGATCGCTTCCGCGCATATGCGGAGAACAATGCCGTCGGCTATGCGAGCTTTCTGGGCGCGGGCGTGTATCGGCACTACCGTCCGGTGATCATCGATTCGCTGGTGCAGCGCGGCGAGTTTTTGACCAGCTACACGCCGTACCAGCCGGAGATCTCGCAGGGCACGCTGCAGGCGATGTTCGAGTTCCAGACGATGATCTGCGAACTGACGGGCATGGAGATCGCGAACGCATCGATGTATGACGGTTCCACTGGAGCGGCCGAAGCGATCATGATGGCGGTGCGGGTGACCGGGCGCGATGGCGCGGTGATTGCCCGGACGGTGCATCCGGAGTATCGCGAGGTGATCGCGACCTATGCGCAGCACCAGGAGATTCCGACAGCTGAGATTGGGTATACGGCGGATGGACGCGTCGATGCAGCGGCGCTCGATGCGGCGATTACGCAGGATACGGCATGCGTGTTGATCCAGTCGCCGAACTTCTTCGGGACCATAGAAGACGTTGAGGCGATTGCGGAGATTGCGCATGCGAAGGGCGCGCTGCTGATTGTTTCGATCGCGGAGGGGGTGTCGCTGGGGATTGTGAGGCCGCCGGCGGAGGCGGATATCGTTTCGCTCGAGGCACAGTCGTATGGCGTGGCCGTGGGGTATGGCGGGCCGTACTGCGGCGTGATCGCGTGCAAGGAAAAGTTTCTGCGGCAGATGCCGGGGAGGCTGATCGGCGAGACCAAAGACAAAGACGGCAAGCGCGGATTTGTGCTGACGCTGTCGACGCGCGAGCAGCATATTCGGCGGGAGAAGGCTACGTCGAATATCTGCACGAACCAGGCGCTGGTGGCGCTAATGACGACGATCTTTCTGACGGTGTACGGCAAGCAGGGGATGAAGGAGCTGGCGGAACAGAATCTTGCGAAGGCTGAGTATCTGAAGAGCGTGCTTGGCGGCTCTTCGACCGGAGCGAAGGTGCTGTTCGAAGGCGCGCCGCGGTTTCATGAGTTCGTGCTGCGGATGCCGAACTCTGCGGAGGAGACCAATGCCGCGCTGCTTGGAGAGAAGATCATCGGCGGCCTGCCGCTCGAGCGGTGGTATCCGGAGCTTGGGCCGAATGCGAATTTGTGGTGCGCGACGGAGTTGACGACGCGCAAGCAGATGGATGCTGTCGCCGCGGCGCTTGCGGGCAAGAAGGCTTAGCGATGGATGTTTCGACGATCATCGGGGAAGAGTTGAAGGCGGTGGAGTTTGTCGAGGACTTCTTGCAGCTTCGGTTCGATGCTCCTCTGCTGACGCTGTACGACTGGCCGCATGTTTTGCTGAGCGACTTTTCGGTGGCTTATGGCGAGCCGGAGTATCGCAATGCGCTATGCGCGCAGATCGGGGAGAAGGTGGTGCAGGCGTCGCTCGAAGAGGGCGATGCGCTGACCCTTGAGTTTGAGAACGGAACAGTATTTGGGCTTTCGTTGCGGGAAGAAGATGTGGACGGGCCGGAGTCGGGAAGCTACTCGGAGACCGGCGATGCAAGCGATGCGCAGGAGTTTTGAGCAATGGCGGATGAAAAATTTGTAGGCACGCCGAAGAAGGCGACGACGCACACGAATCAGAATGAAGACTTGATGTTCGAGAAGTCTTCGCCGGGCAAGAAGGCGTATCGGCTGGCGGAGCTGGATGTGCCGGCGGTGGATTCGGTTGCGCTGCTGGGCGATTCGGTGCGGACGGACCTGGGCGTGATGCCGGAGCTGAGCGAGATTGAGATCATCCGGCATTTCACGCGGCTTTCGACGTGGAACTATGCCATCGATCTGGGAATGTATCCGCTGGGCAGCTGCACGATGAAGTACAACCCGCGGGTGAACGAAGCGGTCGCGCGGCTGGAAGGAATCGCAGAGGCGCATCCGTACCAGCCTGTCGCGTTGTCGCAGGGCTGCCTGCAGATTATGAAGACCCTGTCCGATGCGCTGATCGAGATTACCGGCATGGATACGATCACGCTGCAGCCGGCGGCGGGCGCGCACGGCGAGTTCACGGGCATTCTGCTGGTGCGGGCGTATCACGAGAGCAAAGGCAATGCGCGCAAGAAGATTTTGATTCCGGATTCGGCGCACGGGACCAACCCGGCCACTGCGGCGGTTTGCGGATATGCCGTCGCGAACCTGAAGTCGAATGCGCAGGGGATGGTCGATCTGGCGGAGCTTGAAAAGATGGTGGACGAGGATACGGCGGCGCTGATGCTGACCAATCCTTCGACCATCGGGGTCTTCGAGTCGGACATCAAGAAGATCGCGGACATTCTGCATGCGAAGGGCGCGCTGCTGTACATGGACGGCGCGAATATGAATGCGCTGGTAGGCAAGGCGCGGCCCGGCGACTTTGGCGTGGATGTGATGCATTTGAATCTGCACAAGACATTTTCTACGCCGCACGGAGGCGGGGGTCCGGGGTCGGGGCCGGTGGCGTGCAAGAAGATTCTGGAGCCGTTCCTGCCTACGCCGGTGCTGGTCACAAAGTCGGATGGGACACTTGGTTTGGAGTACAACCGTCCGCAGAGTGTCGGCCGTGTGCGGATGTTCTATGGCAACTTCGGGATGTTCGTGCGGGCGCTTGCCTACATTCTGGCCAATGGCCCGGATGGGCTGCGGCAGACGACCGAGGATGCGGTGCTGAATGCGAACTATATTCGAGCGAAGCTGGAGGGCACCTTCGAGCTGCCGTACAAGACCCGCACGCTGCACGAGGTGGTCTTCTCCGACAGGCTGCAAGCCCAAAGAAAAGATGGCAAGCCTGGCGTGAAGACGGGCGACATGGGCAAGCGGCTGATCGACTATGGATTCCATGCGTATACGGTGAGCTTCCCGATGATCGTGCAGGGCGCGATGATGATTGAGCCGACCGAGAGCGAGAGCCGGGAGGAGCTCGATCTGCTGATCGACGCGCTGAAACAGATTGCGCGCGAGGCGGAGGAAAATCCTGAGCTGGTGCAGACGGCGCCGCATACGACGCGGCTGCAGCGGCTGGACGAGACTGGCGCGGCGAGGAAGCCGGTGCTGCGCTGGAAGAGGCTGGTTCAGGAGCCGGCTTCGGCAGCGGCGGCGGCTCCGCTGGTGGTCGACTCCGCGGCGAAGGAGTGGTAGGTGTCGATCTTCTACGACCGGCAGCAGGAGCTTGAGAGATACGAGTTCATGATGGGCGAGGCGCGCGGGCGGCTGGCGGTGACCCTCGATGCGCTGACCGATGCGCTGATCTTGGTGGGACAGCATGGGGTGTACTGCACGAGCGCGCGAAACCAGGCGATTCCGGCGCTCGATCTGCAAGCGGTGACGGCGAACATCACGGGAGCCAAAGAGCTGGTAGCTTCGGTGATGGAGCGCTTGCGTCTCGATAAGGAAGCGGCGGAGTAGAGACACCACAGCTACCCCCCGAGGGAATGCTCTTGGGAGACCACTCCACTGATCAGAACTTCCTTGGGTTTTGCGGCTCTACGGTAGCTGCGCCGAAGTTGCTGAGAAAGTCTCCCAGCCACAGGGCCAGGTCGAGTTTGCGGGTGGTCAGGTCGCGGCTGGCGATGAGGCTGAGCACGGCCTCCTGGAGCTCGGGGGGAAGTTCGATGAAAGAGTAACCGGCGCGGGTGCGGGCGATGCTATCGAGCTCGTCGAGGGCAAGCCGACAGTCGAAGGCAATGGCAGGCGGCGGAGCCAGAGAGACTGCGTGGCTGGAACTGGCGGCGAGGCTCGCATCGAGCTGCGCGGCGAGATGGCTGGCGCGGCCGCGTACCAGAAGGCAAATGACAGCCTGGAGCGTAGCGTATTGCCGGGAAGTAAGGTCTTCCGGCACGTAGCGCGAGCTGCTATCGACCAGGTGCTGTAGGGCGGGGTGTGCGGGGGTCTCCTCCAGGAGGAGGGAGGGTACCGGACGGAGGCGCTCGACGTTCATGGCCAAAATGCCATTCTCCTGAAATCTAACTGCCGGGTAGCTGATTGCGGAGTCTAACTGCGTTTCGAACGGGAATCCGGCAGGGTATTCGGGGGCTTCGCTGTGTGCTTCTTGCATGTCCCTATTGTGACGCCGGAATCGAGCTTAAGCGTTGGTTTGGAGGACGGGAGGTTCTCCCCCAAAGGTGGGATATCGCCCGCGCGGAAGCTGTGCCGGGCGGCTTCGGCGGAAATCTGCTGCCTGGGTCTGCGGCTTAGGTGAGAACCGAGCCGAGATGAGCGCTTCTTCGGTTTATCCCGGTTATGCTTGCCGATTTGACAGCCGGCGTATGCTTTGGCCTGGGAGAGGATCTTCGGGAGGCGCGCTGCGATGGAAGTTTCACGGACTGGAGAGATGTGGCCTGAGTTGCCATGGAGCGAGTGGTCGGCAACCGCCGAGACGTTGCATAGGAGTACGCAGATCGTAGGCAAGACGCGCCTGGCGCTCACTCCGCTGCAGAACCACTGGTGGAACGTGCCGTTGTATGTCACGGCGAGGGGACTGGGAACCTCGGCCATAGATTACGGAAATGATGTGCTGGACATTGAGTTCGACTTCGTGGAGCATGCGCTGCACCTGCGGCTGGGGTCGGGCGGCGCGCGGGAGATGAAGCTGCAGCCGCGGACGGTGGCGGATTTTTATCGGGAGTATCTGGAATGTCTGTCGGAGCTCGGGGTCGCAGTGAAGATCAACCCTATGCCGGTGGAACTGAAAGATCCGATACGGTTCGATCTGGATACGGAGCATGCCTCGTACGACCCCGAGTACGCGCATCGGTGGTGGCAGGTGCTGGTGCAGACGGAGAAGGTGTTCCGGCGATTTGGGACGGGGTTCCTGGGCAAGGTCAGCCCGGTGCATTTTTTCTGGGGGAGCTTCGACCTGGCGGTGACGCGGTTTTCGGGGCGCCGGGCGCCGGAGCGGTCAAACGCGGATGCGGTGCAGCGGGAGGCTTACTCGCACGAGGTGATCTCGGCGGGGTTCTGGCCGGGCAATGGCGGGTATGGCAAGGCGGCGTTTTACTGCTATGCGGCTCCGGTGCCGGAGGGCTTGGCGGAGGCGAAGATCCGACCGGCGGCGGCAGTTTGGGATAAGGCGCTAGGGGAGTATGTCTTTGAATATGACAAGGTGCGGGCACAGGCGGACCCGGGGGCGGCGGTGATGGAGTTTCTGGAGAGCACGTATGCGGCGGCGGCGGCGGCGGCAAAGTGGGACCGGGCGGCGCTCGAGCGGAAGTGAGCTGTGGTTCGGCTTCAAGGGTCGCGGGGTGCGGGCGAACATGCGACAATCTTAATGAGCCAGCCATGCCTAAATTGCACGTTGAGCAAGCCAGGATTGTTCCCTCTCCAGCTACCATCACTCCGGCGCTGCTCAAGCAGCACAGCATCACCGCGGACGAGTATGCGCGGATCGAAGCAGCGCTGGGACGTGTGCCTTCGCTGACCGAATTGGGGATTTTTTCGGTCATGTGGTCGGAGCATTGTTCCTACAAAAGCTCGCGGGTGCATCTGAAGCGCTTGCCGACCAAAGGTGCGCGCCACAGCGGGCCGGGCAGCGTGGTGCAGGGGCCGGGCGAGAATGCCGGCATCATCGATGTAGGCGATGGGTGGGCGTGCGCGTTCAAGATCGAGTCGCATAATCATCCGAGCTACATCGAGCCGTATCAGGGTGCGGCTACAGGGGTCGGCGGAATTCTCCGGGATATCTTCACGATGAATGCGCGCCCCCTGGCGGTGATGGATTCGCTGCGATTTGGGCCGTTGCAGGCTTCGCCTGCGAGTTCTCAGATGTCAGGTGTCAGTTCTCAGTCTTCCGGAGGCGGGGATTTACTGAGAACTGAGAACGGACAACGGACAACTTCGAATCAAACGCGTTCTCAGATGTCAGGTGTCAGTTCTCAGTCCTCCGGAGGCGGGGGTTCACTGAGAACTGAGAACGGACAACGGACAACTCCTTCAGAGGCTGCGAACAATCATCGGATCATGTCCGGCGTGGTGCACGGCGTGGCCGGCTATGGGAACTGTTTCGGGGTGCCGAATCTGGGCGGCGAGACGCGGTTCGAGGCTTGCTACTCGGGCAATCCGCTGCTGAATGCGTTTGCGCTGGGCCTGGTGCGGCGCGATGAAATCTTTTACGCGAAGGCGACGGGCGTGGGCAATCCCGTGATCTACGTCGGAGCCAAGACCGGGCGCGACGGCATTCATGGCGCGACCATGGCCAGCGAGGAGTTTACCGAAGGCTCGGAGCAGAAGCGGCCGAATGTGCAGATGGGCGATCCCTTTCTGGAAAAGCTGCTGCTGGAGGCTTGTCTCGAGGCCATGGCTACGGGAGCGGTGCTGGGGATTCAGGATATGGGCGCGGCGGGGCTGACCTGTTCGACCTGCGAGATGGGAGCGCGCGGGGAGCTTGGTTTGACGGTGGAGTTGGATCGGGTGCCGCAGCGCGAGGCGGGCATGACAAGCTACGAGATCATGCTGTCCGAAAGCCAGGAGCGGATGCTGCTGGTGGCCGATAAGGAACGTGCGGTTGAGGTGCTGGATGTGTTTTCGAAGTGGGGTCTGGATGCGTCGATCGTCGGCGAGGTGACCGAGAAGCCGAACATGGTGATCACGCAGCATGGTGTTCTGGTCGCCGACATTCCGAACCGGTCGCTGACCGACGATGCTCCGCTCTATCACCGGGCTGTAGGTACTTGGGAACCTCCGGTCCCAAGGGATCCACCAGCCTGGGTTTTGGAAGAGCTGCAGAAGCCTCGGGATTACACGGCGGATCTGAAGAAGCTGCTGGCCAGCGCGAATATCTGCGATAAGCGATGGGTGTTCGAGCAGTACGACTCCATGGTGCAGACCAACACGGTACAGGGGCCCGGTGGCGAGGCCGGGGTGATGCGGATCAAGGGCAGTTCTCAGTTGTCAGATGTCGGTACGGGTTCTCAGTTGTCAGGAGTCAGTTCTCAGTTGTCGGGTGAGGAGGGTTTGCTGACAACTGAGAACGGGCAACTGACAACTCAGCCGCAACGCGGCTTATCCATGGCTCTGGCGGGCAATGGGCGGTGGACGTATCTCGATCCCAAGCTTGGGGCGATGCACGCTGTGGCGGAGGCGGCGCGGAAGGTGGCTTGTACGGGGGCGGTTCCGGTGGCGGCGACGAACTGTTTGAACTTCGGAAATCCGGAGAAGCCTGAGATCATGGCGCAGTTGTCGAGCGCGATCGACGGGATTGCGGAGGCTTGTAACGCGCTGGGAACTCCGGTGACGGGTGGGAACGTTTCGTTGTACAACGAGACCAAGGGTGAGGGGATCTATCCGACGCCTGTGATTGGCGTGGTAGGGATCTTGGAGAACGCGACAAAGGCTGTGCCGGCGAGCTTTCAAAAGGCTGGGGATGTGGTGTTGTTCCTTTCGGCGTTTCGGGGCGGCGGCCGGAATGCGAAGCGGGATATGGGGGCGACGGACTTCGCGAAGACTGTGCTGGGCGCGTTGTGGGGTGCGCCTCCGGTGCTGGACTTGCAGGAAGAGGCTGCGCTGCACAAGGCTCTGGCTGCACTTGCGGAGAAGGGCCTGCTGGCTTCGGCGAGCGATCTGTCCGACGGCGGTTGCGCGGTTGCATTTGCGAAGGCGTGCTTCCCGCGCGAGTTGGGAGTCAGAGTTTCGATGCGGCTCGAATCGGACGATCCGTTCGTCGCGACAGAGCGTTTGTTCAGCGAGATAGGATCGTCGGTGATTGCTTCAGCCGAGGCTGCGAAGGTGGATGCGATTCGTGCAGTGCTGCGCGAACATCCTGGAGTCTTTGTGGCGCCCTTGGGCGAGGTGACCTCGGGTGGTATTGAGATTCTGCTGAATGAGAAGGCAGTGATCGATGAGCCGGTGCAAGCGTTGAAGGCTGCATGGGCGGAAGCGCTGGAGGAGCAGTTGGCCGGTGAGGTGGTGACGGCATGAGTGAGCACGGCGAAAAGTTTTTGGTGGCACGGAAACAAATGCGAGGATCCTTCGCTGCGCTCAGAATTACGGCTTCTGGATCGCGGATGGATACGGATCCTCGGCTGGATGTGGGTGTTGAAATTGAAGAGGACGGAGACGAGAATCCGTTCGATAAGCTGCGCGAGGAGTGCGGGGTGATGGCGGTATACAACCATCCCGACGCGGCGCGGATGACCTATTGGGGGTTGTATTCGCTGCAGCATCGGGGCCAGGAGTCGGCGGGCATTGCCAGCGCGGACGGAAGCCAGGTAAACGACATCAAGGGCATGGGCCTGGTGTCGGAGATCTTTACCGATGACGTGCTGGCGCGGCTGCCAGGCTATATGGCGATCGGGCACACGCGGTATTCGACGACGGGCGACTCGGCGCTCTTGAATGCGCAGCCCATCTCGGTCGAGTCGACCAAAGGGCTGATTGCGATTGCGCACAACGGCAATCTCGTAAACCTCGGGACGGCGCGAGAGCGGCTGGAGCGCGATGGTGCGCTCTTTCAGACGACGTCGGACTCCGAGATCATCATTCAGTTGATCGCGCACTCCAAGTGCTCGACGCTGGTGGACTGCATCGCCGATTCGTTGTCGCAGGTCGAAGGCGCGTTTTCGATTGTGATGATGACGCGGAACCGCATCTTCGCGGCGCGCGATCCGCACGGGTTTCGGCCGCTGTCGATGGGGCGAATCGCGGGCGTCGATGGCGCTCCGGACACCTTCGTGTTCGCGAGCGAGACCTGCGCGTTCGACCTGCTGCATGCCAAGTATGAGCGCGATGTAAAGCCGGGCGAGCTCGTGATGGTATCAGAAGACGGCGTGACCAGCCGCTACTTCGACACCACCACCAAGCAGGCGAGCTGCGTCTTCGAGCATGTGTATTTTGCCCGGCCCGACTCGAAGATCTTCGGGCGCTGGGTGCAGAAGAGCCGCGAGGAGATGGGCAAGCAGTTGGCGCGGGAGTCGGGCGTGCCGGCGGATCTGATTGTGCCGGTGCCGGACTCGGGCGTGACGGCGGCGATCGGCTACGCCACCGAATCGGGAATTCCGTTCAACCTAGGGCTGATCCGAAATCACTATGTGGGCCGGACATTTATCCAGCCGGAGCAGCGGGTGCGGGACTTCGGCGTCCGCATGAAGCTGAACCCTGTGCGTTCGCTGCTCGAAGGCAAGCGGGTGATCTTGATCGACGATTCGATCATTCGCGGAACCACCTCGCGCAAGATCGTGCGCATGGTGCGGGCGGCGGGAGCGACCGAGGTGCATCTGCGGATCTCCTGTCCGCCGACGATCTCGCCCTGTTTCTACGGGGTCGATACGCCCTCCAAGCGCGACCTGATCGCCGCCAACAAGACCGTCGAGGAGATCTGCGAGTTCATCGAGGCGGATTCGCTGGCGTATCTTTCGATGGAGGGGCTGCTGCATAGCTGCACCTTGGGCGAAGGACCCGACGGGCTCACCGGCGAGTCGTTCTGCACGGCTTGTTATACCGGGAACTATCCGACGCAATGGGTGGATGTGTCGGAGATTCTGCCGGCGGCGAGTGCGGCGGTCTAGGGAACCTTGCTAGGGAACCTCGGCCGAGGGCAGGAAGAGCGAGAAGATGGTGCCGTGGTGGACGGCATGGTCGGAGCTGCGGAAGCTAAGCCGCCCCTGGTGACGGCTGACAATACCGGCGGAGATCCACAAGCCGAGTCCGGTGCCATTCAGATCCTTGGTGGTGTAGAAAGGCTCGAAGAGGTGAGACTGCACGACGGCAGACATGCCGATGCCGGTATCGGCGATGGTAATGCGGATGCCTCGGCGCTCCTGTGGACTGGAGGGGACGCGGCAGGTAGCGTCATGGGCGCGAACGATGAGACGGCCGCCGCTCTGGCGCATGGCATCGATCGCATTGGCGATCAGATTGTTGAGGACCTGGCGGATATCGTTTTCGAAGCAGAGGATGGTGGAGCTGGAAGCATAGGCGGCGTCGACGCGAATGCTGGAGTTGACGAGGCGGCCCTGATAGAGGTTGAGGACGGCGTTGACGAGTTCGGCGGCCGTGACGTTCGTGGCGCGCACGGCCTGGCGGTGGAAGCGGAGCGTCTGGGTAGCGATCTGGCACACGCGCGAGAGCTCGTCCTGGGCGGTCTGGACATAGCCTTTCAGGCTTTCCGGCAGCTCGCCGGAGACGCTGACGAGGTAAAGAAGATTGGTGATCGATTCCAGCGGATTGTTAATCTCATGGGAGATAGAGCTCGCGAGGCGACCGACGGCGGCCAGCTTCTCGCTCTGGATCAGAGCGAGCTCGGCCTTCTTCTGGTGCGTGATGTCGAGGGTGGCGGTGGCGATAGCCCGAATGGAGCCGTCGGAGGCGAAGATCGGGGAGTAGTTGACATTGAAGAAATGCTTCTCGCCGGGGCGGCTGGGAAACTCGCCTTCGAAGACGCGGCGCTGCATGGTTTTGGTGGCGAGGACCTGCTCGAAGATCTCGCTGGCTCCGCGAGGGGCTACCTCAGTGATGGGGCGGCCGAGGATCTGTTCCGCAGGCAACCCGATGATCTCGGCGAGGCGATCGTTCAGGCGGAGATACCGGAAGTCGACCGGATCGAAGAGGCCCAGGCCGACCGGCGCCGTCTGGTAGATGGTTTCGAGTTCGGCGCGCTGGCGTTCGGTCTCTTCCTGACGCTGCTGGAGCTGCTGCGCGAAGGTCTTGCTGTCGTCGATGTCGATGGCGACGCCCAGCCAGTGGAGAATCTTGCCGGCCTCATCGCGTATGGGCTGCGCGCGAAGCCACCACCAGCGGGACTGGCCGTCGCGAGCGCGGATCATGCGGGCTTCCATGTTGAACTCGGAGCCGGTCGAGGCGGAGCGGGACCAGGCTTCGAGGATGGGCGCGTGGTCATCGGGATGAAAGGACGGCATCAGGCCGGCCTGCATCACGCTCTCGTAGGGGAGGCCGATGTAGTCTAGAAGGATCTGGTTGGCATAGAGCAGAGTGCCGTCGGGCGCGCCCATCCAGATAGCCCCCGGATTGAGATCAGCGAGAATGCGGTATCGGGCTTCGCCGGCGACAAGGGCTTCTTCGTTTGTCTTGCGCTGTCCAATGTCGATGGTCATGCCCCGGATGCGGCTCGGCTTGCCGTCGAGGAAGACGGCCCGGCCGCGGCTTTCAAGCCACAGCGTGCGGCCGTCCCCCGCCTTGACCTGGAACTCCTGGACAATCATGCGGCCGGTCTCGACCGCGGCCCGGGCGCAGGCCTCGATGACGGGAAGGAATTCCGGGACCAGGATCTTCTTGAAGACGCCGAAGTGCGGGATGGCGGCCAGGGGATGACCGAAGACAGGATAGGAGCCGGGCCCGAAGGTGACCTTGCCGGTGGCGAAGTCGACGTCCCAAGTGGCGACCAGCGCCGTGTCCTGGATATCGGCGAGGAGATCTTGTTGCTGCTTCAGGGTGATCTCGGATTCGCGGCGTACGCTGATGTCGCGGAAGAAGACGATGATGCCGTCGTCGTAGGGACGGCATTGGACGGCGTACCAGCGGTTGAGCGGTCTAGGATAGAAGGCCTCGAAGTCGCGCGGTATGCCCTGATCCATGGCGCGGTAGTAGTGATCGCGGACTTCGCTGGAGCTTTCAGGGAACTCCTTCCAGAGGTTCTTTCCGAGAAGATCGCCTTTGACGCTGAGCAGATCTTTGGCGCGCCGGTTCAGATAGGTGTAGTTCCAGTCGCGGTTGAAGCTGACGACCGCGTCAAAGGTGGTTTCGAGCACCTCATGCAACTGGCGCGCGGAGGCGTCGCGAAGAAGCTCGGCTCGCTTTCGAGAGGTGATGTCGCGATAGTACAGGGCTACGCCTTCGTCGGTGGGAAGGATGTGGATGTCGACCCAGACATCGAAGGGCTCGTAGAAGTATTCGATCTGCTGCGGAAGGCGGCTCTCCATCACGCCGCGATAGGCGCGTTCGAGATCGGTGCCGAGGGTCTCGGGAAAGAGCTCCCAGTGAGTTTTGTTGTGGATATCGGCGGGTTCGACGCGGCTGATCCGGGCGGCTTCGGCGTTGGCGTAGGTGACCACCCAGTTGCGGTCGAAGCAGAGGATGGCTTCGGGAATCCGGGCAAGCAGCCGCGCCAAATGATCGTGCTCGGCATCGGCCTCGCGGCGGAAGCGGGCGCGCCGGTTGTGCGGCCCGGGGGTAGGTTCGCTCAGGGAATCGGACATGGAGGGAACGCCAACTGCCCTCATGCTACATCTTACGGGTGAATTGGGGTGGAAAGCGTCTATGCGAAATTCGATTCCCTGCTGGAGGCCATGCTCTCAACTCGCTCTTCCAACGATCGCAGACGGGCTGTGAGCGTGGAGACCTCTACCTCGAGCTGCGCGATGCGCTGATTGGCGGATAGCCCAGAAGCGGTTTCAACGCGATCGGTTTCAACACTGTCGCGGGGAGCCGAGGAGAGATCGGGCGCGGCGCCGAGCAGATGGGCATAGCGAGCCTCGCGAGAGCCAGGCTGGCGCGACAGGATCGTGGTCAGTGGGCCGGTGCTCTCGGGGCTGCTTCGATCCGAAGAGGTCTCGTCGGCCGCGGGACGGGAGGCGAGGCGTTCCAGGGTCGACTGGACGGCCGCGAGGTCGTCGAAGCTGTACAGCCGGTCCGCGCGGCTGCGGAGTTCGCCGGGAGTTTGTGGGCCGCGGAGCAGCAGCAGGCAAAGGACCGCGGTCTCGTCGCGTCGAAGGTTGAGCACCGTGCGGATGCGGTGCTCGTATTTGGGTACTCGTGCGTCGCGCACAGACGCGACCAGTGCAAGGTCTTCCAGGCCGTGAATGGCCTGGCGGACGTCCTCTTCCGCGAGATCGAGAACGGGGTCGCGGCTCGAGCGCTGGTTGCAGGCGTTGACCAGGGCATTGAGCGAAAGAGGGTAGTTTTCGGGAGTGGCGATCTCCTTTTCCATCAGGGAACCGAGGACGCGGAGCTGGTTAGGCGAGAGTGGCTGCATGGGTATAAGGGTGCCACAGGAGAGGGCGGAGCACGACAGAAAGGTAGCCAAAGCCCTGGACCACGGCGCATCGCCCCCGTAAGCTCACGCCCCGCCTCATTCCACGGCTCACCGGGCGAGGCTTATCCACAAAGGAACCCGTCAGAGAAGAAGGTAAAAAGCGGGAAAAATCCGGTATGACACTAAAGTTACATGCGGTTCCATGCGAAAGCTGGGCGATTGGGAGATGATTTAGTAAACTGGTAGCAGCGAATGAGGAACGGCAAGTCGCATTGGGGATCGGCATTCGCGATCACGAAGACAGAAAAACCTGAGAAACCTGGAGTTTGGATGCGGAGAAGGCACAGGACAAGTGTTGCGGCGGTGGCGGCGGTCGGGATGATGCTCTTCGGGCTAAGTGGCTCCTCCTGGGCCCGCACAATATCCCACACGGTGCGGACAAAAGTGCACACAGCGCTGAAGAGCTCCCTCCACACCCGGGCGCATGCGCTGCATCCGGTTCCCCTGCATGGGGAAGAGGTTGTCCCGGGAGTCATGCCGGAAGAGACTTCGGCCTCCTCCCCGGGCGCGGTCTCGGCAGAGCTGCCGGATACCGGCAAGCCGTACCAGCTGCGGCTGTCGAACCTGCATACGGGCGAAAATTTGGATGTGGTGTACCGGGTCGGCAATGTGTACCTTCCGGAGGCGCTGGAGAAGCTGAACTACTTCCTCCGCGACCACTACACGCAGGATGTCGTCCGCTATGAGCCGAAGGAATTCGACGTTCTCCACGCGATGATGGCGCGGCTGGGTCGGGCCAATGGGCTGATCGATGTGGTCTGCGGATACAGGACGCCGGAGACCAACGAGGCGCTGCGGAATGCTTCGGCGCATACCGGTGTGGCGGAACACAGCCAGCATATGGAAGGACACGCGATCGATCTGCGCGTTCCCGGGGTCTCGACCACCCGGCTGCGCAATGCCGCGCTTTCGCTGCATGCGGGCGGGGTCGGATACTATCCGGTGTCGCAGTTCGTGCATGTAGACGTCGGGCCGGTGCGGGAGTGGGCCTTTGGAGCAGCGCCGCGCAGGATGGGACGCCGACCCCACCGCGGACACAGCTCGGGGGTTGCTGTGGGCCAGTAGGTCGCATGGGGTGTTGCGTAGGGCATGAAGGCTCCGGGCACAGGAACATCCGGCGCACGCCCGAAAGATTTCCACAGGGAAAAACCTGTCAAGTGCCCTTCCCTGATAAGTTCAGCTAGATCAAGAACATAGCCGGGTGCCCCATATCTCGATTTTGAGATGTGGGCATCGAGCGAACCGGGGGCCCCCGACGAGCGCACTTGCTCGTTGGGGTGGAGCAGCGAGACCGTCTTCCTTCCACCAACCAAAAATCGTCATCTCGATCAAAGCCACCGGGTTCCCCAGTGAGCGCGTTTGCTCGCTGGGTGGTAAGCCGTTCGAGCCTTTTCGCACGGCGCAGTGGAGAGATCGCCGCATTTTGTCTTTGCCGTTGCCTGTTTCTTCTTCCGTCTGAACCACGGAAAATCACAGCAAACCTGACACCGCACTATACTGCGCTGGGATGAGTTCATTGCGCCAGCGGCTGCGAGAGACCAGGTGGGGGCTGGCCTCGGCGCGCGCGCTTGCGGAGGAGATCGGCCAGGATAGGGCTGCGGTTCGGGCGCTGATGCGGGAGCTTTTTGGCGAGGATGCCGAAGTGAGGAAGCGGGCGGCGGACGTGGCGCGGCGGTTGACCGAGCGGGATGGTACGCTGCTGGAGAAATATGCGGATGAGCTTGCCGGGTTGCTGGAGACGCTGGCAGTCGAGGAGTCGCGGACACGATGGCATCTGGGGCTGGTGGTGCCGCGCGTTGCCTCTACCCGGATGCAGCGGCTGCGTGCGGCGAGAACAATGCAGGTGCTGGCAGACGATAAGAGCAACGTGGTGCGATGCTCGGCGGTCGACGGCATGGGTGTGCTGGCCCTGCGAGAGCCGAGCCTGAGAGATACGGCGGAGGAGATGGCGGAGAGGTTTTCGCGCGAGGGAACGCCGGCGATGAAGTCGCGGGCCCGAGCGGTCCGGAAACGTTTGCAAAGAGAGATTGAGCAGAGCAGGAACTCGGGAGCAAGATGATCTCGTGGTACATCCGGGCGCAGAACATCCGGCCCACCCCCGAAAGATTTCCACAGGGAAAACCTGTCAAGTGCCCTTCCCTCTCAAGTTCAATCTCATGAATGACATAGCCGTTGCAAAATAGTTTGGCTCTACACTGTACAATTAAATGAGAAGAGAAAACAGAAAGCCCCGCGCACTCAGCCCGGGGCTTTCTCCATTGGAAAGACAGGGATTTTGCCGTAAGCCCCTTTGTTTGGACGAATTTGCGCATAACTCTTTTGTTTGGACGAATTTAGCGTCCGCCGTCTCCGCTAAACTGCAGAAACGAGGAGACTTACGCGCAGGCAATAGGGAGGGGGGAGGGGGTACCCCAAAAACTCCCAAAAAGCAGCCAAGATGCAGCGGAGACCATACCGCCCGTCTGACTCTCCTCAAACGTTGAACTTGAAGAAGAGAATATCGCCGTCCTTGACCACATACTCCTTGCCTTCGGACCGCAGCAGCCCCTTCTCCTTCACCGCCTGCTCGCTGCCCAGCGCAAACAGATCGGACGAGGCGTAGCAGTCCGCCTTGATGAACCCTTTCTCGAAGTCCGAGTGAATCACCCCAGCCGCTCCGGGAGCTTTGGTTCCGCGCCGGATCGTCCACGCCCGAACCTCCTGCACCCCGGCCGTGAAGTACGTAATCAAATCAAGCAGCCGGTAAGCGGAATGAATCAGCCGATTCAGCCCCGGCTCGGTCAGCCCCATGTCGGTCAAAAACTCGTCCCGCTCGGCCGGCTCCAGCTGCGCAATCTCCGACTCCAGCGAACCGCAGATGCGGACGACCTGGCTGCCCTCTTCCGCCGCGCGCTGTTCCACCGCAGCCGTGTAGGCATTGCCTTTCATCAGCCCCGATTCGTCGACATTGGCTACATAAAGCTGCGGTTTCGCTGTAATCAGAAACAGCTCGCGCGAGATCGCCCTCTCGTCCTCGGTCAGGTCGGCGGTGCGCGCCGGCTTGCCCGCGTTCAGCGCCGTAAGCAGCTTCTGCAGCATCGCATGTTCGGCCTTGATCTTGCCGTCGCTGGTCGCCTTCGCGGCGCGCTCGACCTTGGTGTTGCGCTTCTCGACAGTATCGAGATCGGCCAGCAGCAGCTCCGTGTTGATAATGTCGATGTCGTGCAGCGGATTGACCCCGCCCGCGACATGGACGACCTCGGGATCGTCGAAGCACCGCACCACGTGACAGACCGCGTCGGTCGCGCGAATGTGCCCGAGGAACTGGTTCCCCAGGCCCTCGCCTTTGCTTGCGCCTTCGACCAGGCCGGCTATGTCGATAAACTCCATGGTCGTCGGCACCAGACTCTTGGGCTGGATCAGCTCGGCGATCTTCGCCAGCCGCTCATCCGGCACCGTGACCACGCCGGTGTTGGGGTCGATGGTGCAAAAAGGGTAGTTCGCCGCCTGCGCTTTGGCCGAAGTCAAGGCGTTGAAGATCGTGGACTTTCCTACGTTGGGCAACCCAACGATTCCGCAGTTCAATGGCATTCTTCGTGATTTCCTTCGTGCAACAAGTCTCTCTACAGAATACCTGCTTCGCGAATCACAAGGTATACACCCCGCGAAGGGTCGCTCGCCGCGCAGCCGTCCCGTCCGGCAGGACCTGGAGCTTGCCCCGGCAGCGAGGTGCGACTAGGCTGAGGAGAACATACGAGGTGATCGGATGAGGCAACGAGTTGGAACGCTATATGTGGTCGCCGGACTCGCCGGCATGATGACATCGGGAGCAGCAATGGCGCAGATGGCAGGGCCGTCCGGTCCCGCCGCCGAGATCCAGCATAGCAACGCCGGCGTCAAAGCGAATATTCTGAAAGCCGCGGACAAGATGCCCGCGGAAGACTATCAGTTCAAGCCCACGCCCGACATCCGCACCTACGCCCGCGTGGTCAACCATGTCATCGAGGCGCAGCTCCACAGCTGCGGCGCAGTCAACCACACCGCTCCGGACGCTCTTGCGAAGGTCCCCGCCGAAACGGCAGACAAGGCCGCCGTCATCGAAGCCCTCAAAGCCTCCTTCGCCGAGTGCGACAAGGCCTATGCCTCGGCCACCGACGCCAACCTCGGCGAGATGCTCGACACAGCGCGCGGCAAGCACTCCCGCGTAGGCCTGCTCTGGGGAGTCGTCGCCCACGACGAGGAGCAATATGCCACCCTGGCGCTCTATCTACGACTCAAGGGACTCGTCCCGCCCAGCAGCGAGAAATAGCCGCTCACCAGCGGAACTCCTCCGTCCGGAATGCTGCAAATTAGCCGTCGCAGGGCTACGGATAAATCCGGTTCAAGGTCCGCGCAAACGGTATCGTCTCGCGAACGTGGTCCAGGCCGCAGATCCAGGCTACCGCCCGCTCGATGCCCATGCCGAACCCGCTATGCGGCACGCTTCCATAGCGGCGCAGATCGAGATACCACTGAAAGGCCTCGACCGGCAGGTGGTGCGCTTCGATGCGCGCCTTCAGCAGGTCGTAGCTGTCAACCCGCTGCGAGCCGCCGATGATCTCGCCGTAGCCTTCGGGCGCCAGCACATCCACGCACAGGGCCTTCGACGAGTCTACCGGATCGGGTTGCATGTAGAACGCCTTGATCGCCGCCGGATAGCGGTGAATCATCACCGGCCGATCAAACTGGCTGCTGATATACGTCTCGTCCGGCGAACCGAAGTCGTCGCCATCCTTGTGCTCGTTCTCGATCAGCCCTTTGCGGAACGCCTCGGCCAGCATCGCATGAGCTTCGTCGTAGCGAATGCGCGGGAACGGCGCCTGGATCGTCTCCAGCTTGCTCACGTCGCGGCCAATCACCTTCAGGTCGGCGCGATGCTGCTCCAGAATCCTGGCCACGATGTGGCTGATAAAGTTCTCCGCAAGCACCAGCAGATCGTCGAGACCGTAGAACGCCACCTCCGGCTCGATCATCCAGAACTCGGTCAGATGTCGCCGCGTCTTCGACTTCTCCGCGCGAAACGTCGGTCCGAAGCTGTAGACCTTGCCCAGGGCCAGCGCCGTCGCTTCGATATAAAGCTGTCCGGACTGCGTCAGATACGCCTTGTCGTCGTCGAAGTAGTCCATCTCAAACAACTCGCTGGTCCCCTCGCAGGCGTTCGGCGTAAGGATCGGCGGATCGGTGCGAACAAAGCCGTTGGTGTCGAAGTACTCCGCGGCCGCGCGCATGATCGTCGCCCGCACCCGCAGAATCGCGGACTGGCGAGGGGTGCGCAGCCACAGGTGGCGATGTTCCATCAGAAACTCGACGCCATGCTCCTTCAGCGTAATCGGGAACGGCGTGTCCTCGGCCACCCGCTGCACCACCTCCACATGCTCCACGTCGAGCTCATACCCGCTGGGCGCGCGCGAGTCGGCCCGTACCTTGCCGGTTACAATCACGCTCGACTCCAGCGTCAGTTCCTTCAAGATGTGGAAGACCTCTTCCGGAACAGCCGCTTTCGGCACGATGCCCTGGATGGTGCCGGTGCCGTCGCGAAAGATTGGAAACAGCAGCTTCCCCGAAGCCCGCAGGTTATACAGCCATCCGCGAAGCGTGACGCTCCGGCCTTCGTACTGGCCGATAGTGGCGATGCTGGCGACCGGCTTTTCATTTGTGCTTGTTACTGTTGCAGATTCGCTCATTTGTCCTTTTTGTTCTCAGGATTTTTATCGGTGTTCTGCGGCTTCGGCCGCTCTTGCCAACAGATCGAATGCGCCCACAGCCTTGTCGATCACTGCTTCCTCGGTCTCCCCCAGCTCATACGAGATCTCGAGCACGCCCGCGACCTCGGCCGGCAGCCCCGAGGCACGCTTCACCAGGTTGGCCCAGTCGATTGAGCCCGCGCCGGGCCACAGATGATCGTCTTTCGCGCCATGGTTATCGTGCAGATGAAGCTCGGCGATCCGCGGCGTCATCAGCTCAAACGCAGCATCTATCCCGGCATTGTTCTCCGGCCCGGACAGATGCGCATGGCCGAGGTCGAGGCAGAACCCCACACGATCGAAGTGGCCCACCGTGACGATCTCCACCAGATGCTCCGGGGTCGTGATCTCATTCTGCAGATTCTCCAGCAGAATTCGCACGCCCAGAGGATGCGCGAAGGCCTTGAGGTGCTCGATCGCGGTCAGTGAGTTCTCAAGCGCTCTCGGATTCCACGCATCGTCCTTCTGCCCAAGATGCAGCACGCAGGCGGAGACCGGAACCTGCTCGGCACACTCGAGCGCCCGCTTCACCTCGTCCATTGCAGCGATGCGGCGCGACTTCTCCGGATCGATCAAGTTCAGATTCGGCGCCACATGCCGCGACCACTGCGCATCCGCCCGGTCGCTGAGATAGAGCGGC
Source organism: Edaphobacter sp. (assembly GCA_965277335.1). Classification (GTDB taxonomy): domain Bacteria; phylum Acidobacteriota; class Terriglobia; order Terriglobales; family Acidobacteriaceae; genus Edaphobacter. Next base: position 34,814 of record CBDICJ010000008.1, read on the forward strand.
TGGTGCAGCGTAGCGCCTACGCCGTTCGAACGAAACCAGCCGGCGATGTCGCGCACGGCGGCACGATCGGTGTAGTCGAAGTGGTGGCGCGCCGCGAAGATCTCGATAGTCTGCGCACCGGTCTTGTGCAAGGCATCGAGCAGCCCAGGGTGCAGCCGCTGCGAAAAAAATACGTGGGTGGAGATACCGGGTTGCATCACCTGTTAAGGTACAGCAGCGGGGCAGCCGGCAGGAGACGATTTGTTCGAGTTCCGCAAACGTGAACGATGTTCAAGCGATTAGAATTTCTCTTGCGTGTTGCGGATTCGCGATTGCGGTTCGCGCTATCGATTGCAATGTCGATCGCAACGTGCAATTCAGGCCCATCGGGAGTTCCCTTTTGTCGAGTCAGTCCTTTCCTCTTCTCCGTTTCTTTTGCTTCGTTGCATTCTTTGCGGCTCTTCCCGCTCCTGCGCAGCGCGGAGAGAGCGTGAAGCCGACGTTTTCTCCTGCGGAAGCCAAGGTGGTCGCGCGGCTGGAGTCGCTGCAGACGCTGCCTGGCGGGACGTGGCGCTTTCATGCGGGCGATGTGGCCCATGGGGAGGCGGTGTGTCTCGACGACGCAAGCTGGAAGACGGTCGAGCCGATGTCGGAGGCGGGCAAAGAGGCGGTCTGGTATCGGCGCATGGTTGAGGTGCCGAAGACGCTGCACGGCTACGATCTGTCAGGAGCGGAGATCAGCTTCCGCTTTCGCGCGACGGCGAATGGCCCGATGCCGGAGATTATCTACTTCAACGGACGCCGCGTTGCGTTGGGCGATGATCTCGAGGAGATCCCGCTGTTCACGGACGCAAAGCCGGGCGACAAGGTCCTGGTGGCGGTGAAGCTGCTGCCGACGGTGGACGACAAGGAATTTCGGTCGGTGGAGATGAAGATAAGTTTTGCCGCGAACCGGCCGAATCCGGAGGATCTGGACAAGGAGTTTGTGGCGGCGGATGTGCTCGTGCCTTCGCTGTCGGCGAATCCTGCCGCGGATCGCGCAATGTTGGCCAAGGCGATAGACCAAGTCGATCTGGACTCGCTTGACAAGCAGGAGCAGACGAAGTTCGATGCGTCTCTCCGCACCGCGCAGACGACCCTGATGGCACTGCGTCCGCTGCTCCAGACGGCGACGTTTCACCTGACGGGAAACTCGCACATCGACGCGGCATGGCTTTGGCCATGGACCGAGACCGTCGACGCCGTGAAGCGCACCTTCGGCACGGCGGTGCAGTTGATGAGCGAGTATCCGACGTATACCTACGATCAATCGGCGGCGGTGTACAGCCAGTGGATGGCGGACAAGTATCCGGACTTGAATGCGCAGATCAAAAAGCGCGTCGACGAAGGCCGGTGGGAGCTGGTGGGCGGTATGTGGCTGGAGCCGGACCTGAATATGCCGGATGGCGAGTCGCAGGTGCGGCAGCTGCTCGTCGGGCAGGAGACCTTCAACAAGCTCTATGGAAAGACGACGCGCATCGGCTGGAATCCCGATTCTTTCGGATACAACTGGCAGCTTCCGCAGATCTACAAGCGTTCCGGTGTGGACTACTTCGTGACGCAGAAGATGGCGTGGAACGACACCAATCCGCTGCCGCTGAAGCTGTTCTGGTGGGAGTCGCCGGATGGCAGCAAGGTGCTGACGTATTTTCCGCACGACTATGCGAACGACAACCTGAACCCGACGCGGCTGGCGAAGGACCTGACGATAGCGCGGAAGTATTCGCCGGGCATGCTGCAGATGATGGATCTGTACGGAATCGGCGATCATGGCGGCGGACCTACGCGCGAGGTGCTCGACCAGGGGCTGCACTGGATGGAGCCGGACAAGGTGATGCCGCACGAGGCATTCGGCACGGCGCAACCTTTCTTCACGAAAGTAGAAAGCGAGCTGAACTCCAATTCGCCCACGTGGAACTACGAGACGCTGGCCAAAGGCGATAGGTCGCTTCCAGCTCCGGGTGCGGGACAGATCAGCGTTCCGACCTGGAAGGATGAGCTGTACTTTGAATATCATCGCGGCGTGTTCACCACGCAGGCCGACCACAAACGCAATATGCGCGACAGCGAAGAGTGGGTGCTCGATGCGGAGAAGTACGCCTCGCTGGCGTGGCTCGATGGACAGACCTACCCTGCGGACAGGTTGACGGATGCGTGGAAGCACGTGCTGTTCAACCAGTTCCACGATCTTGCGGCAGGGTCGGGCATCGGGGTCATCTACAAGGATGCGCAGAAGGACTATGACCAGGTGCGCTGGGCGACCAATGAGATCTCATCGAAGGCGCTCGATACGCTGACGGCCAAGGTGAATACGCGGGTTGGCGCGGGCGTTCCGGTGGTGGTGTTCAACTCGCTGGGCTGGCAGCGCGGCGGGGTCGCTGAAGTCTCTGTGCAGATGCCTGAGGCAGGCAATGGGGTAACGCTGCTCGATGACAAGAACCATGTCGTCGCTTCGCAGGTGGTCTCAAGCGATACCGCGACCAATACGTATCATCTTCTGTTGCATATAGACGAGGTTCCCTCACTGGGATATGTGGTGCTGCATGCGGTCGCAGGCAAGCGCGAGTTTGCGACGGACCTGAAGAGCGCAGGGCTCAGCATGGAGAACGCCGCTCTGCGGGTGGTGGTCGATCCGGCTACCGGCTGCATCACGTCGCTGTACGACAAGAAGACGCGCTTCGAGACGATCGCGCAGGGCGGCTGCGGGAACGAACTGCAGGCATTTAAAGACACGCCGAAGGACTACGACGCGTGGAACATCGATCCGGGAACGTACGACGTCGCGCCGACGCTGCTGCATAGCGTGGATTCGGTGAAGCTGGTGGAGCAGGGGCCGCTGCGGTCGGTGATTCGGGTGTCCCGAAGCTGGCAGAGCTCGAAGTTCGTGCAGGACATCCTTCTGTACACGGGCGACGACCACGCGATTGTGACCAACGATATCGACTGGCACGAGACGCACGTTCTGCTGAAGGCGGCGTTTCCACTGGCGGCGAGCAGCGGCATGGCGACCTACGAGATTCCGTATGGCACGATCGAGCGGCCGACCACGCGGAACAACAGCTTCGAAAAGGCGAAGTTCGAGGTTCCGGCGCTGCGCTGGGCCGACCTCGGCGACGGCCAGCATGGCTTCAGTCTGTTGAACAACTCGAAGTACGGATATGACGGCGTCGGCAATCTGCTGCGGCTGACGCTGCTGCGTTCGCCGACGTGGCCCGATCCGGATGCGGACCGGGAGCGCCATCACTTCAGCTATGCGCTCTATCCGCACGCCGGGGATTGGAAGCAGGCGCTGACGGAGCGGCGCGGCTATGAGTTCAACTACAAGCTCAAGGCGATGCAGGTGCAGGCGCATACAGGAGCCATGCCCGCGGAACAGTCTTTCGCGAGCATTGCGGAGAAGAACGTGGTTCTCACGGCGGTCAAGAAGACCGAGACGGGCAATGGCCTGATCTTCCGGTTCTATGAGTGGGCCGGCAAGGGCGGAGACGTGACGCTGACGGTGCCTCCCGGAGCGACGGGCGCTACGCTCACCAACCTGATGGAAAAGCCGGAGGGAGGGGCGGTTGCCATGACCGGAGATCATGTCACTGTGCCGGTTTCGCCTTATGAGATCCAGACCGTGCAGGTGAATTATCCAGCGGCGACGTCTCCGCAGTAGGGAAGGGAAAGCCGGGATAGCGACGCGCCAGGCAGCGATAATGACGAGATTTTCTGTGTTTTTCGACCGCGCAATCAGCAGTTACAAGCGCGTTTTTACCGCTCGTTTTTACCGCTCTACGGCCTGCTCGGCCCAGACGCCGGCGCCGATGACCCGAAGCTCCGGGGTATCTTCGACGATCTCGAGGGAGTAGCTCTGCAGCGGGCTCATCTTGACCATCTCCTGCAGGTAGTCCTTCAGCATGGACAGGTCGACGAAGCGGACGTTGAACCCGGAGAGGAAGATCTTGCCCGGGCCGGCCATGTGGATGGTGGTCGAGGTAGCGGCGGCGAGCGCCTTGTGCCAGAGCCGCTTGAACTCCAGGCAGCGCGGGTTCCCATTCTTCGCCTCCTCGAAGACCTCCTCCGGCTCCATGTCGAGGAAGCGCAGGCGCATCGCGCGATGCCCCATGATGCCTTCCATGTGCCCTCGGCCGCCGCAGCCGCAGTAGCGCTCCTTGTCGTCGAGCGACACGACGGAGTGGCCGCCCTCCCACACGCCGGCGCTGAAGGGATACCGCCCGTAGCCGATGCCCACGCCGAGCGTCCACACGCGGATCATGCGGTCGAGCTTGCCGTGGGCCGAAGCCAGGCCGGCCGCCATGCCATCTGCGTCGTTGAGCACCGTCACCGGAGCCGCGATGCCATGACTGCGCAGTTGCGCCGCCAGCAGCTCCTCGATGCGCGCGCCCTTCAACTGCGGCAGGTTCGGCGCCTCCTCGATGACGCCGTTTTTGACCAGGCCCGGCAGCGAGACCCCGATCGCCGCGATGTCCTTGGCGCCATCGGCCACCTGCACCAGCTGTTCGCAGACGGTCTGCACGAGCGCGTCGGTGTGCAACTCGACCAGGGCGTCGTCCCGATCGTGATCTTCCGGAAACTGGCGAATCTCTCCCACCAGTTGATGGTCCACCACCAGCCCAGCCGAGATTCGATACGATAAGTTGACGCCGATTGCCTTAGCCATGGTCTTGCCCTGCCTATCTCAAGCTTTCCTGTCTTCGCGCATCGAATTTGCCCGCTTGCTCCGACCGGCCGGCTTTTATTCGAATTTGCTGACGCGATTCAACCCATTGAAAGCCGCAACTTTATAACATTCCGCGAGCGTTGGATAGTTGAACACCGTATCCACGAAGTAATCGAGCTTGCCTCCGAGCGCCATGACGGCCTGGCCGATGTGCAGAAGCTCGCTGGCGCCCTCGCCGATGATGTGCACGCCGAGGATCGCATGCGTCATGCGGTGGAAGATGATCTTCAACCGCCCGGTGGTGTCGCCGCGAATCTGCCCGCGCGCAATCTCCCGATAGTACGCCACGCCTACCTCGTAGGGCACGTCCTCTTCGGTCAACTGCTCTTCGGTCTTGCCGATGAAGCTGATCTCGGGAATGGTGTAGATGCCGTAGGGATAGAGGCCCGGGTTGGACAGCACGTCGTCGTCCCCGAATGCCCTTGCGGCGGCGACTCGCCCCTGCTCCATCGACACCGAGGCCAGCGACGGAAATCCGATCACATCGCCTACCGCGAAGATGGTCGGCACCTTGGTGCGGAAGTCCTTGTCGACCGGGATGCGTCCGCGCGAGTCCGACTCGACCCCCACCGCGGCCAGGTTCAGCTCGTCCACATTGCCCTGGCGGCCGACAGCGTAGAGCAGCGCATCGCCCTGCACCTTCTTCTTGCTTTCAAGATTCGCGACGACGGTGCCGTCGGGCATCTCCTCGACCGACTCCACCTCTTCGTTGAGCCGCATGGTCACGCGCGAGTCGCGCAGGTGGTAGCTGAGCGCCTCGATGATCTCCTGGTCGGCAAACTCGAGCAGCCGCGGCCTGCGCTCGATCAGCGTCACCCGCACCCCCAGCGCCGCAAACATGCAGGTGTACTCGACGCCGATGACGCCGCCGCCGACCACGATCATGGTCTTGGGCAGGTTTACCAGCTCGAGCACCAGGTCGGAGTTGATGATGCTACGCCCGTTGATCGGTACTTTGGGCGATGAGGCGGGCTTGGTTCCCGTGGCGATCAGGATATTGTTCGCCTCGTAGACGGTCGAGCCGCGCGAGTTGGTGACCTTCAGATGAGTTGCGTCCTCGAAGCTGGCCACGCCCACCAGCATCTCGATGTTGTTGCGCGAGAGCTGCGCCTCGGTGACATCGATCTCGGTCTTGATCACGTGCTGAACCCGGAACGCGAGGTCGGCCATGGTGATGCGTTCCTTCACCCGGTAGTTCATGCCGTAGATGGACTTGTAGTTGTACCCGGAGAGATGCAGGACCGCCTCGCGCATGGTCTTTGAGGGGATGGTCCCGGTGCTGATGCAGGCTCCGCCGACGACCTCGCGCATCTCCACCAGCGCGACCTTCTTGCCCAGCTTGGAAGCATAGATCGCGGCTCGCTGCCCGGCCGGCCCGGAGCCGATTACGATCAGATCGTAGACGCTACTCATCATGACGCATACTCATCGACACCCCGCCCGTACTTGTCTGGTTTATCGGCCCCGAAGCGGCGATCGGTGAGGCCATTTTATCGATCCGTTTGCCTGATTTTACTCGTTCATTTGCTGCCTGCGCTGCCTTGAAACTACCACACCGGCAGGAACGACTCTACCCCGCCGCGCCTCCGGCAACTCTCGCGCGCTGCAGCCTCATACAATGAAATCATCGTGCTTCGCTACGCCATCACCAACCGCGTCCTGTTTCCCGGAGACGATGCCGGACAGCGGGCCGCGCTGCTCGAACAAGGAGCGCGCTGGGCTGCCGACGGCGTTGATTTCATTCAGCTCCGCGAAAAGGATCTGGCCGCCGCAGACCTGGTGAGTCTTGCCCGCGATCTGCTGCAAACGGTTGCCGCACGTGCCGGCCACACGAGGCTCCTGGTGAACTCGCGCGCCGATGTAGCCGTTGCCGCGAGGGCGCACGGTGTTCACCTTACCGCGGCGGCCGGCGAACTCGGCCCAGCCCAGGTGCGGAGCCTTTACGACGCGATGAAGCTGCCCCGACCTACGGTGACGGTGTCCTGCCATACGTTGGCTGAAGTCATTCGCGCCCGCCGTCATGGCGTCGACGCCATCCTCTTCGCGCCCGTGTTCGAGAAGCCGATTGCCGGCGGCCTTGCGCTTCCCGGCCAGAGGCTTGATCGCCTGCGCGAAGCCTGCCTGGCCGCCGGGCCGATTCCGGTCTATGCGCTTGGCGGCGTGACGATTGAAAACGCGCCTGCCTGCCTCCAGGCTGGAGCGGCCGGAGTCGCTGGAATCCGCCTGTTCCACGACTGTGCCTGATGACCGTGCCTGACGGCCGATAGTATTCTGAGTCTAAGAATTTGTTTGTGAACGAAAATCAGCGGAGTTTTTCCGCAGCCTGTTTAGCCCCAGAGGGAATGCTCTTCTGAGGCCAGCACAGTTAATCAGAGCTTCCCTAAGTCTTCGCCGCCGTCTTCTTTCCCGTCTTCTTCTGCGACCGCATCAGTTGCTTCCAGTCGAGCTCCGTCTGGTTGGCGTAGGCTTCGGCGAAGTCGGCGATGGCCTCGTCGAAGCGGGTCGAGGTTCCGAGATATCCCGCGATGATTGCCGGATCGCCTGCGCGGGCATGGCCTCGGGCCAGCAGCTCGCCGCACACCGCCGCGTACTCCATCAGCTCCACTGGCTTCAGGTCTTCGAGGCGAATGGAGGCCTTGTGGTCGTTTAACTGCCGCACCAGGTAGTCGCGTCCTTCGAGCGTCGTCCAGCCCAGAAACGGATCGGACTGCAACTGCATCGCGCGTTCTCCCTCGGCGACCCGGCGGCCGTTATGCTGCTTCGCCGCGCTCTTCGATCCAGGTCCCTTCTGGCCCCCGAAGCTGGCAACATACGGCGCATAGCCGGAGGCAGTCTCTTCCTTGACCTGCAGGAACAGCGGGTCGCGAGGCCCATTGCCGCTGAGGTACACGATATAGTCGCGCAGCCCGACCGAACCCGTACCCACCACCTTGAACGCTACATCCACCGGGCGATACTGATCGAGAAAATGCCTGCGCTCCGGCTGCAGACTTTCGGCGTAGGTCGTCAGCGAGTTCACCACGCGGTCGGCCACCGCCCCCGTCACCCGGGTCAGCATGGGCGGCTGCGTCTTGAAGATACGCGGCGTTCTCACCTGCACGGAAGACGGCTCCGAACCTTTGGCGGACTTCGCATGCTTCGCGGCGATCTTTTCTTGGATCTTTTGCGCCTTCTGCGAGTCTTGGGTCTTTTGCGCCTTCTGCGCCTCGGCTTTCTTTGCTTCGGTGAGCGTCAGCAGCGTATGCACCGGGGTGGCTCGTTCCGCGATCCGCAGAATGCCTCCGATCGGCGACACGTTCTTCAGCCGATGCACCTGGTATCGCGCGATCTCGAGCACCGGCATCCGCGCAAACGCCGCGATGTTGGTCCGGTATCTCTCCAGAAACGCCAAGGCCACCTCGCGGCACCGCGCATCCTTGGCTCCTGCGCCGCGGCCGGCGAGAATCAGGCTCGTCGCCATGCGCTTCACGTCCCACTCGAACGGCGCGACGATGGTCTCGTCGAAGTCGTTGAGATCGAAGACGAGCCGGCCATCGGGACCGGCGTAGGCGCCCAGGTTGCGCACGTGCGCATCGCCGCAGAGCTGGTTGCAGATGCCCGTATTTGCCGCCAGTGAGAGGTCGTAGGCCATCACCGGCACTGCGCCGCGGAAGTACCCGAACGGCGAGGCGGCCATCAGCTCATTTTTAAGCGCCACCAGCGACGGTACCCGGCCGCGCGTCGAGGCTTCGAGCAGCTTCAGCGGACTCTGTTTGCGGTCCTTCGGCTTCCACTTGCCATGCTCGAGGCGGCGCATCTGTTTGCGGCGCTGCTGGCCCAGATCGAATCGCTGCCCAAACCGTTGCTTCGCATCAGGCGGCTGCTGCATCGTCGTCCCTCCTTCGGCGCTTCGACCGACTCCAGCCTACGCCTCTGGTTTTGCCAAGCGGAAGCTATGCTTCTGGCCGCCTACAACTTTGAGGCTACCGCCTTTTCCCGTCGATCCGGATACGCTAGGCGGATAGTATGGATCAGCAGGAACAACATCGATCGACGGAGCCGGCCCTGATCGACAGGGCCAACGCTGCCCAGCATCGTGTATTCTTTCCCCGAACCGCAGGGCCACACACCAGAGACTATTCCGCAAGGCGAAGCAATCCAGAGGTTCGAATGTCCTCCGCGCGCACCTCCGAGTTTCCCCGGCTGCAGCCCATCCTGGTGCTGGCCATACTCGTGCTCGTGCTTTATTTCGCCCGCGAACTTCTGATCCCCTTCGCCTTCGCCCTCACCTTGGCCTTCCTGCTGGCTCCGGCGGTCACGCGTCTGGAAGCGCTGCGCGCTCCCCGGGTGGTTGCCGTCGCGCTGGCCGGCGTGCTCGCCTTCGCGGCTATTCTCAGCGTCGGCTACGTCGTCACCCATCAGCTGCTCAACGTCGCCCGCGATCTCCCCGCCTATCGCCTGAACATCCAGAAGCGCACGGCCTCGGTCCACTCCCCCGCCGAGGATTCGCTTGCGACCGCATTTGCGGCGATGGAGGGCATAGGGCAGGACCTTACCTCCAGCGCGCTCAGTTCTTCCACCCTGACCTCCAGCGATGTGACGTCTACCGCCCGAACCCAGCCGTCCCAGACGCCTCCACTGCTGCAGTTTCCCGCCGAGCAGGCGCAGCCCGTCCGCCTCGTCGACCCCGGCCGCAGCCAGCTCCAGTCCAGCGCCGAGATGCTCTTCCGCGTTCTCCGCCCCATAGGCACCCTCGGCGTCGTCATCGTCTTCACCATCTACCTGCTGATGAAGCGCGAAGACCTGCGCCATCGCATCCTCCTGCTCGCCGGCATGGGCCGCATCAGCGTGATGACCCAGGCCCTGCAGGACGCCGCCACGCGCATCAGCCAATATCTCGTCATGCAGGCCGCCGTCAACGCCGCCTACGGCATCCTCTTCGGCTCCGGCCTCTACCTGATCGGCGTCCCCAACGCCACGCTTTGGGGAGCGCTCGCCGGCATCCTGCGCATCATCCCCTATATCGGCACCGCCACCGGCCTCATTCTGCCGCTGGTCGTCTCGGTCGCCATCTTCTCCTCGTGGTGGCCTCCGGTCCTGATCGTGCTGCTCTTCCTGGTGCTCGAACTCACGGCCACCAACTTCGTCGAGCCCTGGCTCTACAGCTCGCGCACCGGCATCTCCTCGCTCGCCCTGCTCACCATGGCGATCTTCTGGGCGCTGCTCTGGGGCTGGCCCGGCCTGATCCTCTCGACGCCGCTTACCGTCTGCTTCGTGGTGCTCGGCCGCTACGTCCCGCAGATGTCGTTTCTTCACACCCTGCTTGGCACCGACGCCGAACTCTCCCCCGAAGCCCTCTTCTACGAGCGCCTCCTTGCCCTCGACCAGCACGAAGCCCGCGCCGTCGTCAACCGCTATGTCTGCGGCAAGCCCCTGGTCGAGCTGTACGACAACGTCTTCGTCCCCGCCCTCCGCCTGGTCGAGCAGGACCGCCACCAGGGCACCCTCGACGAGACCCGCTGCAACTTCTTCTTTCTCAGCATCGGCGAACTGGTCGCCGAGCTCACCGACTACCGCCAGGCCGAACCCGTAGCCCTGACCTCGTCAGCAAAACTATCGGCAAAACTGACGCCCTCCAAATCTCACGGCTCCCCGCAGCCTGCCCTGAGCCTGTCGCAGCGTCTCGACCTGGGAACGTGGGCCTCCCCCGCGGCTGCCAGATCCCCCGCGGCTGGCTACAATTACGCCTCCGCGCCCTCACACCAGAACGGCGGCGTGGTCTCTCCTCTGAACGACTTCGCCGTTATCTGCATCTCGGCCAGCGACCAGGCCGACGAGCTCACCTCGCATATGCTCGCGCAGCTGATGGAGCGCGCCGGCCATCCCACTCTGCTGCTCTCGGCAGCCTCGGTCTCGCGCGAGGTCCTCGACGGCCTCGCCAAGGAGCCCAACACCGTCATCTTCATCTCCGCGCTGCCTCCCTTCGCCTTCTCTCAAGCCCGGGCCACCTGCCAGCGCGTCCGCACTCACCTGCCGCATAACCGCATCGTCATCGGTTTCTGGGAGATCTCCGACGACCCGCTCCAGACTTCCGATCCGCACGCCGATCACCCCTCCGACTATATGGTGGAGCGCTTCGGCAGCGGCCGCCCCACCCTGGTCGTCAACACCCTCGCCCAGGCCCTGCACCAGGTCGAACGATGGAATCACCAACCGCTCCCTCACCCCACCCTCCACTAAAGCCCCTTACCCAAATCGATGTCATCTCGTATCCCATCAACCGAAGTCACCGGGGTCCCCGGCGAGCGCGGTTGGTAAGCCGTGTGGCCTTATCGCACGGCGCCTTGGAGAAGCCTGCCCTGAGCACTCTCATGGAAGCAAAGTCGAACGGGATCCCCGCAAGTTGTCTTTTTGAATCGGTGTCATGGTGAAGATCGGTGTCAAGTCTCTGGCCTTCGGACAGCTTCCACATCCCCCATTTGCGCCCACCCCACTCCCGCCACTAACATCAGCAGAGAAACGAGAGGGAATCAAATGGAATCCACCCCCACGGCGCGCCGCACCGAAGACATCGCGCTCGACCTGCTCAAGTTCGTCGCCTCCCATGCCAACGTGGGCAACAAGACCACCGGCTCGACCGGCTTCGGCCTGCCCTCGTCTACCAAATCCGACGACCAGGTCGCTCATCTGCTTGAGCTCTACGCCCGCTGTCGCCAGGCCGTGGAGACGCCGGCCGAACCCGAGTAGTGCCCCCCTCATCTCCCCTGCGCGTCGCCGTCATCGGAGCAGGAGCCTTCGGGCGCAATCATCTCCGCGTCTACCGCGAGCTGGAGCAGTCAGGCCACGCCGTCCAACTCGCCGCCGTCGTCGACCCCGACGCCGCCGCTCTTGCCGCCGCCGCGCAGCAGTTCGACATTCCCGCCTTCGCCTCCATGGAAGCCTGCCTCGCCGCTACAGGAGCAGATCCGGCCCGCTCCCTGCAGGCCGCCTCCATCTGCGTCCCGACCGTGCACCATGCCGCAGCCGCCGTCCCGCTGCTCACCGCCGGCATCGACCTGCTCATCGAAAAGCCCCTCGCCGCGAACCTCGCCGACGCCGACCGCATCCTCGAAGTGGCTCGCAGCCAAAACCTTATCGTCCAGCCCGGCCACCTCGAGCGCTTCAACCCCGCCGTCGCCGCCGCCCGCGCCCACCTCCACCGCCCCATGTTCTTCGAGGCCCACCGCCTCAGCATCTTCACCCCACGATCGCTCGACGTCGATGTCGTCCTGGATCTGATGATCCACGACCTCGACATCGTTCTCAGCCTGGTCGCGTCGCCCGTCCACGAGATCCGGGCAGTCGGCCTGGCGGTCCTCTCCCGCAAGATCGACATCGCCAACGTCCGTATCGAATTCGAAAACGGCTGCATCGCCAACTTCACCGCCAGCCGCGTCAGCACCGAGCGCGTCCGCAAGCTCCGCTTCTTTCAGCCCCGCCAGTACCTCTCGCTCGACTTCGCCCGCCAGGACCTGCTCATCATCGACGCCCCCGGCGCATCAGGCCTGCACCCAAAGAGCCAAAACCCTGCCCAATTGGCTGCCCTCGCCCAGATGAGCCGGCTCTCTGAAGATCAGCACCCCTCCGCCGGCCTCTCTCTCAAAAAGATCTCCGTAGTCCCAGGCGAACCGCTCCGTCTCGAAATCGAATCCTTCCTTAACGCCGTCCGCACCCGCACCCCCCCACTGGTCTCGGCCGAAGAGGGCCGCGCCGCCCTCGCCCTTGCCCTTGAGATCAACCAGGCCATCGCCGCCCACGCCCACCGCGCCGGCCTCTAAACGATCCACATCCGCGCGATGGCCTCTGCCTAATCCATATTCTTGATCGGAACGCCTGCGGGAATCTTCAACTCGAACTGATCGTCTTCGAGCTTCTGGTTCAACGCCAGCTTCGTGATCGAGATCGACAAGCTGTACTGGTCCGCCGGCCGGCTGATCACGATCTTCATCGGAAACGGGATGTCGCCGACTGTCCGGTAGTCGCTGTAAACCGCCCGGGTCGCTACCGTGCCCTCCGGCCCATAGATGTCCTGCTGGTACGGCAGCAGGTTGGTGCGGCTGAGGTGGATCACCCGCACCGCGTGCGCCGTCCGGTCCTGCGGCTGCGCCAGCATCGCCAGATCGTAGTCCGGCTCCTCGATCAGGTCTTTCTTGTTCTTCGTCCCCTGCACCACCCGCATGTCGGAGGTCAACGACACGATCTGGTTCGGCCCGAGCCCGTGCACCAGCAGCGAATCGAAAAACACCGCCGGCCGAAGATTCTCCAGCCCATTTTTCGACGGCTTGGTCACTTCGCTGCTCCCCACCATGGCCAGGTTGCGCCGCGGAATCCAAAGCTTCCAGTTCTTCCCGTCACTCACCATGTCCAGCGCCTGCGACCCCAGAATCGGAACCCGCAGCAGCACCCGCAGATCCTCCGGCTTGCGCAGAAAGATGTAGCCGCTGAAGCTGGGATACTCCGTCTCGTGGCCCTGCAGACCGCCGCCGGTGGTTGCCTGAATCTCAACCGAGGCCGTGATGGTCTGGATCCCGTCGAACCGCGCCTCCACCTGCCGAAGAAGCTGCTCCAGCGTCGCATTCAGCACCATATCCGCCGGACGCGTCTTGGGCACGGCGCGAACATGGGTCAGGCATCCGGTCAGCGCCGGAGCCAGTCCCATCAACCCCACAGCCACCGCTTGTTTAATCCTCATCCGCACAAACTTCAAGTATATCTTTCCCGGCCCAGGCTGCTCCTGCTCGACCCTGTATCGGTCTTGAGTCGCGCCGCCACGCACCATCAAGAGCAGCTCAGCGAGTCCAGCCGCACACTCTTGTCCTATACGTCTTGGATGTCCTCCGGTTCCGCCTCGGTTCCGGAAGTTAAAGGTGCGAAATTTGCCGACACGGGCTTTGGTGCATCAGACGAGGAGGAGGAAGACGATGAGACAGCAAGCGCGGCACCGTTCACCGACTCGGATTGGAGCCGTTCTGGCTGCGGGTTTGATCCTGGGAATGACGCAATTCGGCTGCCTGGCTGTGGGATACAGCAGCGGTGGAGGCTGGTTCCTATGGCCGGGAGGCTTAGGTCTCGTTGTCCTGATCCTCATCATCCTCTTCGTGATCCGACGCCGATGAAGACTTCGCAGCAGTACGCGCGCGATTTGCCGGGTGAAGCCCGACGGCGGATTTCGCGGGTAAACGGATAGAGGCCTAACACCGATTTGCGCCGATGACACCGATAGGCCGATGCCACCGATAAAAAGCCACAGGCCGATTCAATCCTCCTTCAGCGTCAGATAGATCGAATAGAAGAAGCTGTTTCCAACTCGTGCCAAGCAATCTGTGCCCTCAAGCAGCCGTACCCCTGTGACCGATGTTCTTGACGGCAAATCGGTGTAATCGGTTGTAAATCGGTGTCAGGCCTTTATCCGGTTTAATCCGCGAAGATCCGCGGTCGGGAGACTAATGCTGCTGGGCGTGACGGTACGCCTGCACCTTTTCGTCGTGCTCCTTGAGCGTGGCGGAGAAGCGGCTGTGGCCTGCGGCATCGCTGACAAAATACAGGTAGTCCGTCTCCGCCGGATGCATGGCGGCGCGCAGGGCGGCGACTCCGGGATTGCAGATCGGGCCGGGCGGCAGGCCAGTGTGCCTGTAGGTGTTGTATGCCGAAGTCGACTGCAGATCGGAGGCGAAGATGGTTCCCCGCCACCTGTCTTCGAGCAGCGCGGCGTACGCCACAGTCGGGTCGGTGGCCAGCGGAATGCCTTTCGTAAGACGATTGACGAACACGCCGGCGACCAGAGGACGTTCGGCATCCTGGCTGACCTCCTTTTCGACCAGGGAAGCCAGAGTGACGGTGCGCGCCACGCCGGGTCCGTGCAGACCAAGCTGTGCGCTGACCTGACCGAACCGATGCACCATCGCGGTCAGCATCTGCACCGGTGTGCTGTGGCGGGAGAAGTGGTACGTGTCGGGGAAAAGATACCCTTCGAGCGAGCCGGGATGTCTGCCCGCCTCCTTCATCCCAGTAGAGATCCCGGTAGAAATCCCAGTAGAACTCCAGGGCGAGATAAGTTCCGTGTGCTGGCGTTCGGCGGCCAGAAAGGCGTCCCGCGAGCCGAGGCCCGCCGCCTGGACCGCCTGGGCAATCTCGAAGATGTTATATCCCTCCGGAATCGCCAAGGGGATGGTGTAGACGTCGCCTCTGGCGATCCGCCCGTACACCTCGGCCAAGGAAGCAGGGTGACTGAAGCGGTATTCACCGGCCTTCAGGGTGCCGCCTTTTGTCAGCCGCAGGGCGTAGAAGGCATACGCGCTGCGAATCGCGCCGCCGCGCCGCAGCCGGGAGGCGATCGACCGCGTCCCGCTGCCCATCGGAATGTTGACGAAGGTCTCCGCCGACGGGCCATACGGAACATAGACGACATAGGCCGCCGCTGCCGCAAGAACAACGAGAAGCAGCAACAGGGTCCCGAAAAACTTCAAAATGTCGCCTCCGTCAGGTCTGGTTCGGCTCGGTGCTCTCTTCGCACCGGCGGCAGCCGCGCGTTCTGGCGAGCAGTCCGCCACCCTGCTTTCTATTTTACGGCGTTGCCGGCACACGCAATCGGGTTCGCCAGCCTTCGCCACTCAGGGAGCTGTCCGGACGCCGTCCCATCGTATAATCGTCTTTTCACTCCATTGCGCTGCCGCACGTCTATCTGCGAGCACGCCTGCAGGATCCGGAAGGCCCCATGCCAGAACAAGTAATGAAAAGGCTCGCGGAAGAGATCAAGCTGCTCGAGCACGAACTGACCACCGAACTCCCCGCAGAGATCAAGAAGGCTGTCGCGCTGGGTGATCTCAGCGAAAACGCCGAATATCACATGGCTAAGCAGCGTCAGGTGTTTGTCAACGCCCGCCTGGGACAATTAAAGAAGCGCATGGGCGAGCTGGCCATGGTCAATCTCGTCAATATTCCCACCGACAAGGTCGGCTTCGGCTCGCGGGTCACCGTCTTCGACTCCAGCAAGGACGAAGAGATCAAATACCATCTGGTCACCAGCGAAGAGTCCGACGTGTCGAAGGGCCTCATCTCGACGACCTCGCCCATCGGCCGCGCGCTGCTGGGCAAGCGTGTGGGCGACACCGCCACCGTGGTTACGCCGAACGGCAAGCGCGAGCTCGAGATTCTGAAGCTGGCGACCGTTCACGACGCCGGCGGCGAAGAGTAACGGCATACCGCGCGGCACGACGGCCCGTGTACTATCCAATGTGGCATCGAGAACGCGGCACAGACGGGGTTTCGGCCTCCTACAACTCCTGACTATCCCTAACCATTTCGAGGATAAGGTTTGACCTGGACAAGCGCATTCGGCAAAGGCAGCGGCTGGCTGCTCCAGAAGATCGTCAACGGTCTCGCCCTCACCCGCATCTCTCCCAACGCGCTTACCTTCATCGGCCTGGTTATCAACATCGTCGCGGCCTGCTTCTTCGGCTTCGCCCACGCCTACAACGCCAACCGCATGTTTCTCATCGCTGGGCTGATCATCATCGGCGCCGGCGTCTTCGACATGGTGGACGGCCGCGTCGCCCGGAAGACCAACCAGGTCTCGGTCTTCGGCGCCTTCTTCGACTCCGTGATGGACCGCTACTCCGACGTCGCCATCTTCTTCGGCCTGCTCATCTTCTACGCCCGCGGCAACCGCCTCTTCTACGTCGGCCTCGTCGCCTTCGTCATGACCGCCTGCGTCATGGTCAGCTACACCCGCTCGCGCGCCGAATCCCTCATTGGCACCTGCAAGGTCGGCTTCATGGAGCGGCCCGAACGCATCGTCTGCGTGATCCTCGGCGCGCTGTTCAACCGCTGGGGCGTCATGGCTCCCGCGCTTTGGGTGCTTGCGCTCTTCGCCACCTTGACCGTCGTTCACCGCATCCGCTACACCTACCTCGAAACCGAGCGCCGCAAGCTCCAGCCCCGCGCACGCTAGCGATGCGTCAACCGAGAACCGAGAACCGGCAACTGAGAACCCAACAGCGATGACTCCCGTTTTACTGATCCACGGCGGCGCCTGGGCCATGCCCGACGATGCCGTTGCCGCTCACGAACACGGCATAGCCAATGCCTTGGCCGCCGGATACTCCCTGCTGGAAAAGGGCGCTGCGGCGGTCGATGCCGTCGAAGCCGCCGTCGCTGTGATGGAGGACGACGATACCTTCGACGCTGGGCGCGGCTCCTTCCTCACCCAGGATGGCCGGGTGCAGATGGACGCCCTGCTGATGAACGGCGAGAACCTGCGCACCGGCGGTGTGGCCTGCGTGGAGCGGCTGCGCAATCCCATCCGCGCCGCCCGCCTGGTGCTCGACAAGTCACCGCATGTCTACTTTGTCGGCACGGGAGCGGAGCGGTTTGCGCGGCAGCATGGCATGGCCCTGTGCGACAACATGGACCTCGTCGTCCGGCGCGAGCAAGAGCGGCTCTTCAAAGCGCAAACAGACGAGCTGGCCGGCCTTCCCGACAACACCTTTTCGGGCACTCTGGACTCTCACGACACCGTCGGGGCCGTGGCTCTCGACGTGCACGGCAATCTCGCCGCCGGCACCAGCACTGGAGGCACGCTGAACAAGGCTCCCGGCCGGGTCGGCGACTCTTCGCTGATCGGCTGCGGCTGCTATGCGGATAACCTTTCGGCCGCGGTGTCGCTCACCGGCTGGGGCGAGCCGATCATGAAGCTGGTCCTGGGCAAGTGGGCGGTGGACCGCGTCGCCGCCGGCGCAACCCCCGATGAAGCCGCTCGGGAAGCGATCGCCTACCTCTACAACCGGCTCGGCGGCCACGGCGGAATGATCCTGCTCGGGCCGGACGGCCGCGTCGGCATCGCGCACAACACGCCGCGGATGGCCTGGGGCCTCGAGACGCCGGCGGGCAGGCAGGTCGGCATAACGCGCAACCCGTCTACCGGCTGAAGCAGAATAAAATCGAGGGTGATGCAAGCCGGCCCGCTCTTTCCCGATTCGCGATTGCAGGAGATTCATCGCCGCCTGCTGGCGTTCTATGGCAAGCCGCCGGAACGTGTCCAGTGGGATCCGCTTAAGCAGTTCGTCTATTCGCTTCTCTCTTCGCGCACCAAGACAGAGGTGTCGCATGCGGTGGTGCGGCATCTGGAGGAGCGCTTCGGAGGCTGGGACAACGTGCGGGATGCTGCGCTTGCTGAGATCGAAGACGCGATTCGCGCAACCACTTTCCCGGAGAAGAAAGCCGTTCAGTTGAAGCAGGCGCTGGAGCAGATCACCATCCGCTGCGGCACGCTTTCTCTCGACTTCCTGCGCAACTACCGCACGGAAAAGATCCGGGCATGGCTCGAAGGCTTCGCGGGCGTGGGGTCGAAGACGAGCGCGGCGGTGGTGAATTTCAGCACGCTGCGCCGCCGAGCCATCTGCGTGGACAGCCATCACCTGCGCGTGACCCAGCGGCTCGGCCTTCTTAGCCGGAGCGCCGACGCGCGCGAGACGGAGGAACGGCTGATGGAGATGGCGCCGTCAGACTGGTCGGCGGCGATGCTCGATGAGCATCATTCCCTAGTCAAGATTCATGGCCAGCAGGTCTGCACCTTCTCGCAGCCAAGATGCTCTGCGTGTCCGCTGCTCGATCTCTGCCCGGCCGGAGCCTCAGCATCCAACCGCAACTGCGATCTGCAGAAACTCGAGCGATAGCAGCTTCGCGCTCGAGCGCCCAAGCGTTGGCTTCTTGGAACGTTTGGAAGACCCAGCTTTGAACCCACGAAGAGGCTGTCGTAACTGCCGTCGCTGATCAGGGATGCGTTCTAAGTTACCGATCCTCGGAATGCCCTTGCTTACTGAATGGTCAT
This sequence comes from Edaphobacter sp., assembly GCA_965277335.1. GTDB lineage: Bacteria > Acidobacteriota > Terriglobia > Terriglobales > Acidobacteriaceae > Edaphobacter. The sequence continues at coordinate 53,401 of CBDICJ010000008.1, forward strand.
TCATGTAGAACATCGCGTCAGCATAGTGATCGTCCGGCCCGTCGCCAACCGCAAGGCGCTGCCGTTCGCCAGGGAGCTTCCTCCATGCACATCCGCATCTCGCGGCTCGTCGCCTGCAGCACCGTCTTCGCCGCCGTCCTTGCCTTGGCTTGCCTCTTCTCCGCCGGCATGCAGGCCCAGAACATCTCGACCGCGCAGCTCAACGGCTCGGTCCACGACCAGACCGGCGCCGCGATTCCCAACGCCTCCATTACCATCGCCAACGCCGCCAACGGCTCTTCGCGCACCGCGACCAGCGACGGCCAAGGCAACTTCCAGATCCTGCAACTGCCGCCGGGAACCTACACCGTCACCGCGACCGCTCCCGGCTTCAACACCTACGTCAGCAAGAACGTCGTGCTGACCACCGGCGAGCAGGCGCAGCTTCCCATCTCGCTTGCAGTCGGCAGCACCCAGATCGTCACCGTCAGCTCCGGCGCCGACATCATCGAGACTCAGCGCAGCTCGCAGTCCACCACCATCGACCAGCTGCGCATCGACAACCTCCCCACCAACGGCCGCAACTACATTAACTTCGCCTTGACCAACTCGCAGATCGCGCGCGACGCCGCTCCCTCCGTAGGCGCGATCCCAACCTCCGGGCTTAACTTCGGCGGCGTTCGCGCGCGGTCGAACGCGATCAACATCGACGGCGTCGACGCAGGCGACTACATCTCCGGCGGCACCCGCACCACCGTCTCCCAGGACGCCGTGCAGGAGTTCCAGATCATCACCAACGGCTTCGCGGCGGAGTACGGTCGGGCCTCGGGCGGCGTCGTCAATATCGTAACCAAATCAGGCACAAATGCCACTCACGCCAGCGCCTTCGGCTTTCTGCGCAACCGCTACATCCAGGCGACCAATCCCTTCTCCACCGTCTACCAGCCCGCCTACACGCGCGTCCAGGCCGGCTTCACCGTAGGCGGCGCCATCGTGCCCGACAAGACCTTCTACTTCTTCTCGACCGAGATCACGCGCCGCCAGGAGACCGGCTTCTCCGACATCGGCGCGAACAACTTCGGCCTGACCAACATCGACGTCAGCCGTTTCTTCCTCGCTCCCGCCGGCGCAATTATCATTCAGGGCACGCCGCAGCAGCAGGCCTTGCTGCAGAACCCCGCCGTGCCCGCCGGCACTCCCGGAATTCAGCAATACATCGCGCTGATCGGTTCGAGCTCCTCGCTCGCGACCACAGGAAAGAACCCCGCCTTCCTGCAGTCCTTCCCCGGCATCGGCGTGAACGACTTCGCGACCTCCGGGCAGGCGACGCCGGCTTCGTTCACCGCGTTGAACAGCTTGATCGGAAATTTCCCGGTCACCGAAAAAACCGAGGTCTACTCGCTGCGCCTCGACCACAAGATCACCAACAACCAGCAGTTGAGCCTGCGCGCAAGCGTCAGTCCAAGCTTCATCAGCGGCATCGAAGAGAGCGCGGCCAACCAGAACATCGGCGAAAACTCCTTCTCGCGCACCGCCACCCAGAGCCTGCACGACTTCGCCATCTCCGGCCAGCACACGCTGCTGCTCGGAAGCAACAAGGTCAACGAGCTGCGCTATCAGTTCGCGCGGCATCCGGTGCGCTTCGCCAACACTAACTCTCCCGGCGGCAACAGCACGGCGGTGAATATCCCCGGCTTTGCGTACTTCGGCAAGACGCCGTTCTCGGTGGTCGATCGCATTGAAGACCAGAACCAGCTCCAGGACAACTTCACCTACACGCGCGGCGCCCACACCTTCAAGACCGGCGTCGACCTGCGCTACATCCCCATCAACCTGCTGCAAGGCCAGCTCTACGGCGGCGGCGACTACTCCTTCGCCGCGCTCAACGGATCCGACGTCTCTCCTCTGCTGGCCGGGCTGCCGGGCTTCTCGGCGGTGCAGGCGTACGGCCTCGGCCTGCCGCAGTCCTTCGCGCAAGGCATCGGCACCACGACTTACAAGTACGATCTCAAGGTGCTCGGAGCCTTTCTGCAGGATAGCTGGCGCGTCACCAACCGCATGACGCTGAACCTCGGCCTGCGCTACGACGTCGAAGCCTTCCCCACCCAGCTCGCCCTCAACGCCAACACCAACACCGCCGAGCGGCTCTACGGCATCCGCGAAGGCATCCGGCTCGAGGACACCAACTTCGCTCCGCGCGTCGGCATCGCCTACGATCTGCGCGGCGACGCCAAGACCGTCATCCGCGCCAACTACGGCCTCTTCTACGATCGCGCGCCCGGCAATCTCGAGTCGCAATCGACCACTTACAACTCCTACAAGGTGCCGCTGCTGATCGTCGCCGGGGGTGCGCCCTGCTCGGCGGTCGGCCTGCCCACCTCCGCCAGTCCGCTGAACCTGAATGCGACCAACACCTTCCAAGGCTCGCTCGGCAACGCAAACTGCCTCGGCGCGAGCGCGGCCGGCGTCAACTATCTGCCCGGCCAGCAGCGCTTCGATCCCAACAACTCGAACTCCGTTTTCGTCAACCAGAACTTCCTCGCCACCGGCTTCCCGCTCGCCATCCTGCCCTCCGGCCTGCCCGCCGACCTGCACTACCTCACCCCCTATGTGCAGCAGACCTCGTTCGGCATCGAGCAAGACCTCGGCCATCAGATGTCCTTGAACGTGGCCTTCAACTCCACCGGCGGCCGCCATCTCAACCGGCCCATCAACGTCAACGCGGTCAATCCGCAGCTTCTCATCGCCAACTGGCGCAACGCCGTCAACGCAGTCAAAGCGGGTACCGCCGCGCCGGGAACCGCCAGCCCCACATCGAACCCACTGACCGTCGCGACCGCGGGCGGCGTGAACCCCTGCGGCGTAGGTCCCACCGGCCCGTATGTCGCGCCGCCGCTCTTGAACTTCTTCCGCCGCTCTGGACTGAACACCTCGCTCGCGGGCTTCCTGGCCAATCCCCTGGTCGGCGCCGGACCCTGCGTCGCGCTCGCCAGCGAGATCGCCAGCGCGGACGGCCTCGGTGTCGGCGTTCCCGTGCCCTTCGGCGACATGAGCCCCAACCTGACCACCGGCACCTCCGACTACAACGGCCTCAGCGTCAACCTGAGAAAGCGCTTCTCCTCCCAATACGAGTTCCTGGTCAGCTACACCTGGTCGCATGCCATCGACGACTCCACCGACGTCGTCTCCACCTCTGACGCCCCGCAAAGCAACTTCGCCCCCAATGCCGAGCGCAGCACCTCGAGCTTCGACCAGCGCCATCGCCTCGTCCTCTCCGGCGTCTACAACTCCGGGCACATCGGCGGCTCGGGATTCTTCCCCGCCGCCTTCTCCGGCTTTACCGTCGCGCCCATCATCGAGATCTCCTCCGGCCGCCCCTTCAACGTCCTTACCGGGACCGACAGCAACTTCGACTTCGACCCCATCACCGATCGTCCCAACGCCGTCGCGCCCGGCAGCGGAACCACAAGCTGCGGCACCGCGCCGGTGCTTTCGAAGTATTCGCCGACTGGCGCCTTCAACGTCCCCTGCTACATCGACGCGCCTGCCGACGCCGGACCCGCCAGCAGCTTCTACGCCGGCTCGCTGGGCCGCAACACCGGCATCCGGCCCTACACCGTCTTCACCGATCTGCGCCTCGCCCGGGCCTTCGCCTTCTCGCACGGCCTCGCCCTGCAACTGACCGCCGACGGCTTCAACCTCATCAACAAGAACAACGTGCTCGACGTCAACCTGCTCTACACCCAGGCCGGAGCGCCAACCGCCTCCTACGACCCCCGCCAGTTCCAGTTTGGCGCGCGCCTCTCGTTCTAAACAGGCCGTTCCGGGGAACCTCTGATCAGGTCTCGGTTTTGAAAAGGCTATAGCCGCGCTGTAAGCCAGGTATACGAAGCGGACTTTAACCCCCGAGGAAATCCTCTTCGGAGCCCACTACACTTATCAGAGCGTCCCGCCATCCATAACGCCTGACCGTCATACAACAAAATGTCTCCACGTCCGTTCGCTCGCAGTTACCTGCGATCGTGGCACATCTCAGATGTGCGAGAACTCACGCCTAAAGGTATCTGTTGAGTCTCGGCTGCCTTAGCGAGCAGTTCCACTCCTGGGACAACCATGTTGAGCAGGACAGCCTCCGGCTTCTCGAATTCCTTGAGTGAAGGCAGCTGCTCCTTCTTCGTTTCGACGCTCACTGGCGGACAATTTTGCAGCGTATCGAGGGCGCGTAGACCGATCGTGGCGACCTGGGAGAGGCTGCGGGACAGCGGCACCAACTCCGCGGTCAAGTCAGATCTAACCAGCAAAGGATGCAGAACTGCATCATTGTCTCTCCACAACAGGAGGCATTGACGCGCCTTCTGCCAATCGCCAGAGACACTCTTTCCCTCGGCAATTCGCGCAGCAACCTCGTTGAACTCGCGTGCCTTGTCGCTCTCGGGGGGAACCGTATCGACAAGACGATTCAGAGGGGTAAATGCGTTGTATGCCTTAAGGCCTTCTCGAGCATAATCCCTGGGTGGCTGCACCACACTCGCAAGGACCTGCAGATTTGTGAGGTCGGAGTAGCCACTCAGGCGACCTAACATCTGTTGACTGGCGCTTCGGTAGGGCAAACCATAATAAGCGAGTTTCTGTGAGAGGATCTCCAGACGCTGATACATGAAGTGGGCGTCGGTTACATCCTGAGCCGACCAAAGTCGCTCCGCGATGGCAGCGGCCCGTGGCCAGATGCGGCTATCAATGTTCTCCGGGCTGACGAACTCTGTCCACATTGCCGCCTCGCCGCCGAGGATATTTGCCGTCTGCGCCGGGGACAGCACAGCCGTGCCATTCACAAGAGGATCCACTGCGTAATGGTCGGCGGCCGATTGGTTCAGATCAAGATAATATCCCGCTGACAAGATCCCCCGATAGCCGCGCCGCGCAGCCTCCGCTAGAGACTCCGGGCCGCGCCATGACTGGATAACGACGTCTTGGGGCGTGTCAGGCTGAAGGACTTCGTCCCAACCCACAGTTATCTTGTGACGCTTGGTTACAAGTTTTTGCACCCTGCCGGTGAAGTAGGCCTGCAGCGCAGCGTTACTCCGAAGGTCGTGCGCTTTCATAAATTGCTTGATACGCGGGTTAGCGTCCCACTCCTTCCCGTTGCACTCATCCCCGCCTATGTGGAAGTAGGGATCGGGAAAGAGCGCAGTCATCTCTTCTATGAACCGATCGAGAAATTGATAGGTGCTCTCACGGGTGGGATCCATCGCCGGATCGAAGACTCCCCAACGGCGTTCGATCCGGTATGGTCCGCTTCCACTTGCCAGGTGGGGATATCCGACAAACCATGATGTTGCGTGGCCCGGCATATCGAACTCCGGAACGACGCGAATGCCGCGGTCCCGAGCGTACTCGAGAATACCCCGAACCTGATCCTGCGTGTAGTACAGGCCATCCGAACCTTTCTCCTGTAGCAAGGGAAAAGTCTTGCTCTCAATCCGAAAGCCCTGGTCTTCGGATAGGTGCCAGTGAAAGACATTCATCTTCACAGCCTCCATCCCATCGAGGTTTTGTCGGATGACCTCGACTGGCATGAAGTGCCGCCCTGCGTCGATCATCAATCCGCGCCAGATATAACGTGGCTTGTCATCGATCGTCACTGCTGGAACTTCATAGCCTGCGGGAGTACTGTGAACCAACTGGAGAAAGGTCTGCAGTCCATGCAGCACGCCGAGAGGATTGGGCGCAATAAGCCGTGCCCCGGTATCCGTGATCTCCAGATGATACGACTCATCTTCACCAGGCAGCTGCACTGTCGCACTCGGTCCGGCGGTCCTGATGACAAACGACGCCTTCTCAAAGGGCTGGGCGGGTACTTCGGCGATTCCTGTTTCACGGGCCAGTAGATGGAAGAACCTTGAACGAGCTCGATCCAGTCGGGGCTCGGTGTAGCCCTCGAACACAACCTGCAGCCCATGGTCGACGGGCAGGCTCCCGCTCCCTTGCACTGCATTCGTAGGGAGAGGAATTACGAGTAGCCGGGTCTGCGCCCACGTTGACGAGTTGCCGACATGCAGCAAGAAACAGAGCGCAATAATGGCATAGTATTTTCGCAACACATCAAGGTTGAACATTGCGCCTTTCTTCTGTTGCGGAGTCGCTCTTAGGCGAGGTGCAAAAGCGGAATCGTAGCGAGTCAGGAGGTTATTCAAGTGAGCCGGTCATATGGGAAGAAGTCACAAGAAATGGTCTTAGCGGCTGACAAATCCTGTTTAGATAGGTCTCACGAAATCTATTCGTCTTCATAGGTCCTCGCGCCAAGGTGGATGATCGTCGCCGGACTACAAACCAACGAACGGTACAGGTCGGTCCGACAACGTGAGATTGTCACCTCTATCGGCCTCCGGTCTACTGCGACTGTGTTCTTCGAAATCGATAGAACGCATGTCTTGACAGGGATCTTCAAGAGATCGGACTCTTCGCGTGTCGCTGGGAGGCTTTCGATTGCTTCAACCGCCCAGTCTACGCCAACGCCAAATTGTTCGCGAAGGGTACGGTAAAGAGACCGCTCGACAAAGTCGATTTGTTCAATACCGGGGAATGTTTTGAGCGCGATGTAGGTCTTCTCGAGTGTTACGGGGACTGCATCGGCTAGACGAAGGCGGCAAAGCCTCATCACTGGCGTTCCGAGTTCAACTTCCAGACTCTCCGCCAGTTCGACACTCGCATCCACTACTTCCTGCTCCAAAACACGCGACGTTGGCACCATACCTCGCTGTAGGATGTTTTCTGTGAAGCCACATAGCTGTGTCCGATGTTTTCCGGTTTTTCCCTTGGTGACAAAGGTACCGCGCCGCCTTTGGCTAGAAGCATACCCGCTAGCTTTCAGTTCATGAAGCGCCTGCCGCGCTGTTCCTCGGCTTACCTTATATGCGCATGCCAAATCCCATTCGGAAGCCAAAGCATCTCCCTCACGCAACTCTCCTGACCTAATTTTCTCAGTCAGCGCGCTCTGGATTTGAAAGTACAAGGGAACAAATCCGTTTCTGTCGAGCGGTCGCACGGCGAAATTCATTTGAGAAGAAGATGTAGCAGTACGCGTGTAGCGTCCGCTTTGGGAGAATAGCTCATCGGAATCATCAGGACGCTGTTTCGGTTTCGCTAACATGGGATTGATAGTTACAAGTACCTTTGCCGCTGAACCGCAGTGGCGCCGTGATAACGAGCATCTAACTTATTGGCGGAGACGAGCTAGATGCAGAAGCTCTGCTTTTCCTGTTGAGCCAAATGGATGACTTCCAAGTATTGAGTACACTTAGGAAGGTAACGTTAATAAGTATCGTCGGTCAACCACGTTTATATTAATTTAATCACCTGGCAGGTGCCAAACGATTGTCTGAGATCGATATGAAAGCAAGCGGCATGTGCGCAAAACGGATAAGCCTTATTCGGCCGGCAATGGCGATGCTACTGATCTGGGGCGCACTCTCATACCGATCTCGCGGGCAAGAGGTGTCACCGGTCTCGATATCTCAACAACGACTCGAGCAAGCGCTATCGTCAGGATCTTCGGCCCTGAAGCAAGGGAACAATGTGGAAGCGGAGGCAGATTTCAGGACGGCTCTCGCGATCAGCCCGAAGTCAATCATGATCTTGAACAACCTTGCAATCGCGCTCGCCCGCCAGCAAAAAGAGAAGGAAGCGATATCACTCTATGAGCGCGCCTTGGAACTAGCGCCGGGTGATCCTGTGACACAACGAAATCTCGGTGTGGCCTACTTCCGGGGGGGACAATACAGCCTTGCTCTGCCATTGCTGCGAACTTATGCGAAGGCTACCCCTACCTTTCAAGCTCTCGATCTAACCGGTCTCGATCTCTTCGCTTTAGATCGTTACGAAGAAGCCGCTCGTTTTCTGGCTCAGGCGAGCGCGCTCGAACCGACGGACCTTCCCACGTTGAATATGTTGGGAAAAGCCTACTTGCGGACCAAGAACTACTCGGGAGTCACCGACGTCTTTGGTCGGATCATGTCCCTTGATCCAAACTCACCCGATGCGCACTTCATGCTGGGAATAGCGGATGACAAACTTTTTCAAGAGAAGGAAGCAATTAAGGAATTCAAAGCAGCGCTTGCGATCGACTCACACTATCCGGGTGCAAACACCGCGTTAGGCGTCATCTATTGGAGGACTGATGATCTTAGTTCTGCCGAGGCTGCTTTCCGAGAAGAGTTGAGCCGCTATCCCACCGACCCCGTGGCGAACTGCACCATGGGTCGAATCTTGCAGAGGCGGAACCTTCTCCAGGACGCACTTCCTTATCTTCAGGCGGCACTCGATGTGAATCCTTCCTACAGGGATGCCCTTCTAGCTTTGGGAGAGGTAAACGTCTCGCTCGATCAGCCTTCGCATGCGATCGCGTCATTGCGGAAGGCTATCGCGCTGGATGCGAATGATGCAGAGGCGCACTACATTCTCGGAAGCGCCTTGATAAAGCTCGGGCATACTGCAGAAGGCATGAAGGAAAGGCAGGCCTGCGGCCGCATACGGGATGCGGAGAGGAAGCGCGCTGCACAGCGGGCCAGCGAAGCAGTTAGATGATTTCCTACTTTCAACCAGCCTAGCTCTTTCTTCTCGCTGCAACAGAGAAGCTGCGATGCGCCTGGTTGCAAGGCATCGCAGCTTCTGAGTTTTGAGTTGGACCTCACTCTAGAAGTACAGCTTGGCGCCAAGCTGAATTCTGCGAGGAAGGTGCGCGAATAAGACTTGGCCAAAGGCTGTATCGTTGATGTTGGTATCAACGCCTGTGGGAAAAGCGGGATTGGTGGAACCGCCAAAATTGGTGTGATTGAATGCATTGAAGAACTCGCCGCGAAACTGGAACTTGAAGCGTTCATTGATGCGAATGTTCTTGATCGCTCCAAGATCCCAATTCTCAAGTCCCGGTCCTAGAAAAATGCCACTGCGCGCGGAGCCGAAGTGACCGGCGGCCTGAGCAAACGAAGAGGGCGTGAACCATTGTCCAACTGTTTTCGTCAGGTGCACGGAGCCGATCTGATCCGCGCGCGGGATGATGTCGGCGTTGGGCGCGCTAATCCCGAGACCTCCCGGGTAAGTTCCAGGTAAGGATCCTGCAATACAGTCAGGCGAAGTTGGCGTCGGAGGAGCACAGGCAAACGGATCGCCTTTCTGTGTCACAGATGTGGATTGTCCTGACTCGAAAGAAGTAATTCCGGATACCTCCCAGCCTCCAAGGACACGTCCTGTCAATCCATGCTGTTCAGCGAAGAACGGCAGTTGATAAACGTAGTTTGCGATGAAGATCTGCGGAGTATTGAGAGCGGAAGGACCGTAGTCGAGCTTCGGGTCATAGGTATTCGTATTCGCCACATTCCGATCCGTCGACTGGTCAGTCAGGTTCTTGGACCACGTGTAGGCGATACCCGCCGTAAGGCCGCGAGTGACACGATGACTCACCGATACCTGTAGTGAGTTGTAGTTGTTAGTAAACACCGGAACGCGCGCCTGGAAATAGGAGTAGCCGAGGTACGGTCGAACCGCGTTCACGTTAGCCGTCGGATTTGCACTCCTTGCGGCAAGAGTGGGTTGGTTCAGATCGAGTTCACCCAGAGAGTGGCGTCCGGTAGAACCGACGTACGCAATTTCAACTACAGTTCCAGGCGCCACCTCCTGCTGTACCGAGAGGTTGTAATCGGCATAGGAAGGCACCTTGAATGCGGGTGTGCCGGTAAGGGTGAGGCGGTTGGGGCCAAGCGAAACCGCGGACGACCCTTGCAGCGGCTGGTCGAAGCTGGTGTTGTTCACCGTCGAGGTCTGCACGAGTGGAGGATTTCCAAACGCGTTCTGTTCCCAGATGCCATTCAGCGTTCGATCGAAGAAGATGCCGAAGCCTCCGCGGAAAGATGTCCTTCCATTTGCATAAGGGGCAAACGCAAACCCGACGCGGGGGGCAAAGTTTTTATTCGAATTCGGGTTGACCCTGCCTCCATACGGAGAGCACGTAACATTTGGCGATATCGCCTGGGCCTGCGTACAAGCCGAACCGGTTGGAAAGATGAGGCCATTGGCGTAGGTGGAGGGAACGATCCCCTGTCCTGCGACAAAGTTTCCAAACGCATCGATTGCAGGAGCCTGTGCAGGCTTGAACAAAGTCGGATCGAAGTTGTTCAGCGTATTCTTCGCGTCCGTGGGGGATGGGAAGTAACTCCACCGCAACCCAAGATTCAAGGTCAACTTCCGATTCAGCTTTACATCATCTTGAACATAGGCTTCCATGTTCAGGTAGCGCAGATCCGGAATCACGTCTCGACTTGCCTGCTGATACGTGAGTACGTTTCCGAGCAGAAAATCCTGCCAGGTATTGAAGCTGAAACTCGGATTTCCGCCCGATCCGTTCTCGGTCTTCAACATCTGTGAGACGGTGTAGCCGACCCGCAGCGTTTGCTTGCCTCGGGAGATGGAGAGGTTGTCAAACAGGGTCCGATCGAGGTTGCGCTCGTTATAGGGAGCGCTTGCTTGCGCTACACCGGTGATTGCGCCGGAACCCGTAAAGCTGACGGTGGGGATACGGCCATACGGGTCTGCATAGGCCGTGTTGTTGGTTAGGCTGCTGAGCACGGCAGGCGAGTTGCCGACTCCGCTCAGTGTCGAGACGATGGTCCCCTGGGAATAGGCGAACTCCGCCTCATTCACCACGCTGGGCGAGATCGTATAAGTAAGGTTGCCGACCACGTTATAGCCTGGAGCATTGACGGATGTATTCACCACGCCTGGATAGTTCGCCGCGGCGAAGAGGCCAAGCGGGAAATTCGACGGATTGTCGTCTTTGATCGCGCGCGCAAAGAAATGCAGTTTCTCGCTGAAGTCATAATCGACCCGGACAATGTCCTGGCGGAAGTTATTCAGAGAGGAGAAGGTCGACACACTGGTTCCCGAGCTGTTCGCAGGGAATTGATCAAATACGTTGGTCAGATACACCTGAGCATTTTTGCTGTAGCAGGTCGGATTGATCGTGCTCTGATCTAAGGCTTGGTCGTACGCCACACAACCGGCGGGAGCTCCTGTCACTTGGCCGGACACGATACCGGAGAGTTGTGCAGTCGTCGGCGCGGTGACACTGTTGGTCATAGGGGAGCTAACTTTGCGCCACTCTTCCGACCAGAAAAAGAACAGCTTGTCCTTGTTCGTGTTGTAGAGCTTTGGGATATAGACTGGGCCGCCCAAAGTAAATCCGTAGTTGTTATATCGTTCGATGCCACGAGGTAAGCCGAGTTGGTTTCCGAAGTACGTGTTGGCGTTGAAGATGTCGTTGCGAACAAATTCATAAACATCTCCGTGATACAGACTCGTACCACGCTTGGTTGCCACGAGCACCTGAGCGCCACCGCTGCGGCCGTAGCTTGCATCGTAAGATCCGCGTTCTAGAGTGAACTCCTGGATAGCATCCACGCTGGGCACATTAAGCAGCGTTGTATTCGACCCGCTGTCGTTGATGTCTGCGCCGTCCACTGTCCAGTTGTTGGAGCCAGCTCGTGCTCCATTCACCGACAGCGTGGTTGTATTGTTAAGGCCGAATCCAGTCTCGTCACCGAGTCCACTCACGACGCCAGGCTGAAGTGTAACCAACTGTTCAAAGTTGCGATTGCTCAATTCCAGCTCACGCACCTGGGTTCCGCTGACAGTGCCGGCCTGCTCGCTGCTCGAAGTGTCAATGGCGGCAGCATCTTCCTGCACCGTCACCGTCTCGCTCACCGATCCTGTCTGAAGCCGCACATTGAGTGTGCGTTTCTGCGCAACGAACAGCGTGACATTTTGCGCCGTGAAGGCCTCGAACCCCGGAGCGGTAACCGAGATCACATAGCTGGCAGGAGAGAGGTTAGTGACGGTGTAACTCCCGCTACCATCTGTCTGAACCTTCCTGATTGCGCCTTTGATCGCGGGATTGGAGATGTTCACTGTCGCGTTTACAAGAACAGCGCCCGAAGGATCAGTGACGATTCCTGTCAGACTTGCCGCTAATTCCTGTGCTTGGAGTTGGGCAAGACACAGTATCAGGAAGAACATGGATGCACATAATCTTAAAATCTTCTTACGCATGAGACCGCCTCACTTGAATGCTGATTTGTCCTGCGAGAGTCTGTATCTTGGTCTTATTCGGTTAGCTTGCAGTCAGATCGCGGGTAGCCACGATCTGACTGCAAGGAATAGGTGAGGCAACTCCCACTTCATGGCTTATGCGTCATCATGCCCGAGCAAAGAGACTAGGAGAAAAGGTCCAAAACGGCTGAAAGCGGTTCGACATGAGTGAGTGGCTGATCGATACCTTCAGTGCAGCCTGAGTACGAGCAAGCTGCAAAAGGTGTGCCAACAACGTTCAGGGAAAAACCATGACATGAATCTTTGGGTACAAAGGATACTTAGGAACGTATCGTTAATATGTAGAGCCGTCAACATAATTCTTGCACTCGTCACACTGGCGCTCTGCAGGAGAATCTATTGGGACCGGAACGGCTCAAGACGCGAGAGCACATGCAGCGTAGATCGCGAACCTGCTCTCCACCCTCGCAGTCAGATGGAGTTGCGAAACAATCTCTGTTCTGAGTCTTGCATGGCAACAGCGATACCGCCCCATACTATGGCCGAGCTTCCCAAACTGCTTGGCAGCAACCTGGCGACGGCAACCTCGCTTTTGAGCAGCATCTCTACCGTCGGCTCGAACAACGCCGGATGAGCGCCAAGATCGCCCCCGAACACAAAAAGACCTGGGTTCAGGGTAAGAGAGAGATTCAGGACGACATCCTTGAGCAGTCGAGCACGTTGCAGAACGATCTTTTGAGCCACTGCATTGCCTTCTACCGCGAGGTCGAGCACGTTGCTTGCCTTGCGTAACCTTCCTGCTCCGAGTTTGTTGGCGGCCGAATTCCAGCTTCTCAGAATGCCGGAGCCGCCCAGCACCTGCTCGAGCGCACCGAATTCATACAGCGAAGGCTGCATGCTGGAAATATGAGGAATGTGAAGATAGCCGATCTCTCCAGCCGACCAACTTGCTCCATGCACGATCTGGCCATTGAGAAATATTCCCGCACCGACGCCTGATCCAACCGACACGAAGATAAAGCTGTCCTCCGATTGGGCTATGCCTCGAAAGTGTTCGCCCAAGGCAGCGAGATTCGTATCGTTTTCGACAAAGAGAGCGCACGAAAAATGCTGTTTCAGCATGGTCAGGAGCGGTACGTCTCGCCAGGTGCTTGAGCTGCTGACCGAGATGACAATACCGTCTCTAGTATTGGTAATTCCAGCCACACCGACCGTCATTGCAATTAACTTCTTCCATGGCAGACCATGTGCCTGCATGATTGCGCTCAGCGAGGCCCGTAATTTTTCGACGACAGCATTCGGCGTGCGAGTATGCTTCGGCAGAGGATGACACTGCTCCTCAAGAAGAGTTCCATTCAGGTCAGTCAGCAAAATTCGAAGCGCATCTGCGGTAACCTCGACTCCGGCGAGATATCCGTAATCTGCCTTAAAGCGAAGGTTCTCCGGGCGACGGCCGCCACCTGAAACGCCTTCTCCGACCCATTCAATCAGCCCGAGGTCGTTGAGATCGGAGACGACGTTTCCAACAGTTGGAGCGCTCATACCGGTCTCACGAACAAGATCCGCACGCGAGCAGGGGCTGTGTTTCTTCAGCAACATGAGAATCGTGCGCGCATTCGTCTCTCGCATCAGCGCTGGACTGCCTATCAACACCCGGTTCTTGCTCATTCTTCCGCCTTGCATGATCTTAGACGTTGGCCATGAGGCGACCGCAATCTGTTCTTTACCATAATCGGCTTCGCGATCCAGGACGCCGCTACTGAGCATGTCATAGTGCAGCAGCCAGCGGTCTCACTTAGCAAATTCGCTCTCGAGCTTGCCTGCCTTCTTTCTCAGAATGGCTTACAGGCTGCCTCCTCTTGCGCGAAATGCACCACGTAACACGTCAACCTGCTCGTTGAGCAGACGCTGCGAAATCGCCGCCGAGGGAACACTCGCGAAACCATGAGGGATGGATGGCGCCAGGTGAAGTTCAACCGCTACGCCCGCTTCCATCAGACGACGCGCGTAACTGAGACCCTCGTCTCGCAACGGATCGAGGCCGGCGCAGAGGACGTAAGACGTGGGCAGGCCTGAGAGGTCTTCTGCTCGCGCGGGCGCCGCGTAGGTCGAGACTTCATCGGCGTTCTCACCCAGGTACCAGCTCCACATGACCTCTGCCTCAGGCCTTGCGAAATCTGGAACATCTATAAATTGACGCGCGGAGACGGTTTCGAGACGGTCGTCCAATGCAGGAATCAACAGCATCTGAAAGCAGACCTTTGGTCCCATCCGATCGCGTGCAAGGAGAGCGACTGCGGCGGCGAGATTCGCTCCCGCGCTGGAACCTCCTACAGCAATATAGTCTCGATCGAGATCCAGGTTTCCACTCTCGCTCAAAGGAACTCAAGTACCCGGTAACAATCTGTAAGAGCCGCGGGGAATGGTTCTTCGGACGCGAGCCTGTATGCAACGCATACTACTGCGCACTGCCCGTGGAGAGCGTAATGGACGCATTGCGACTCTTCAGAAAAGAGGTCACCCGAAAAAAAGCCGCCCCCATGCAGGTAAAGCAGGACAGGCAGCGTACCCGAATTCTTCCTGCGATAGATTCGCACGCGTACCTGCATCTCCTGCTCCTCAGAGGAGGGCACGCAGTGGTCTTGGATCTCAAGTTCCAATTCAGCAAGTCGCGGCGCGGCTCGTTGCCGTGCGGCAGAGATCGCTTCCCGCGCGACGTTTGCATCCCGAAGAACCTCTCTCGGTTGCCTGGCAAGCGATGCGAAGGCTGGATCCATCGTTAGGTTCGACATTCGTTCTCCCGGATCAAAACATAACGTTTTCCTGTACGACATCCAGCGCCTCTTCTCGGTACGCCAGCGCGGTAAGAGCGCCGCGGGCCCGAGTAGAAAGGGAACCGCAGATACACGCCCTGCGCAACTGCTCTTCGATATCGGCTCCGGCTAACCAGGCATCGATGAAGCCCGCATCGAAAGCATCTCCCGCACCGGTAGTATCGACAACCTCAGCATCGGGCGGAACCATCGTGTAGAGACGATCGTGTTCAAAAGCGACTGCCCCACGCGGACCCAGCTTGATAACCGTATGCTCCAGACCTAACGCTGCACAAGCCCGTAATACCTGCTCCGGCTCCCTATGTCCTGTCAGCAACTGTGCTTCACTTTCATTCGGCAGAAATAGATCGAACATACGCAACACATCGAGACTTCCGGAACTCTGAAACCAATCCTTGCGCCAGCCAGGGTCAATAGAAAGCGTGCATCCGGCGGATCGCAGGGCAGGTATTAACACTTTTGCAAGCTCGATATCGAGCGGCATCGCAAAGTGGATATGATGAGCCATCGAAAGAGCTGCAATCGTCTCAGGCAAGACCACATATTCGCCCAGCATCCGATTCGCTCCGGCATAGCTGAGAAAACTCCGATCCGACCTCGTCGACATGCTGATCGTCAGCGCGTTCGGCAACTCGGAGGAACAGGCATGTTCGGCATGTACTCCAAAGGAACTGAGTCTAGACCGGAGCCACACCTCTTCATCCTTGCCAAACACACCAAAAATGGACGCGTGGTGTCCAAGACGAGCCAAGGCACAGGCAGTGTTGACAGTACCGCCTCCGGCCTCACGATGATATTGCTCCGCGAAAACCTCTTCTCCCGGCAGTGGGACGTGATCGAAATCGGTGAAGATATGGTCGACATATATCTCGCCGGCAATCGCGATATTGCAGAACTTGGTCATAAGGTCTCGAACGGCCATGCCTGTTCCTGGCGTGATTTATAAAGGAATGCAGCCACTCCTGCCAGCATGATGGCAAAAGCGAACAGTATGTTACTTAGTCCGCTGGTAACTAGAATAAGGAGCCATCCCGCAAAAGCAATTGCTACCGGCAAGGGATAGAGCGGCATACGAAATGTAATGCTGTTCTCTCCCGCGTTACGCCTGCGCAATAAAACTACTGCGACACACTGAGCGAGAAACTGGACCACGGTTTGTATGACGATAACCAAGCTGATGAGCGTGCTGAGGCTGAGCATGCAGGCGCAAGCCGAAAGCACGCCGAGGATGATGAGCGATGCATTCGGAAAACCTTTCGTTGGATGCACCCGTGCGAAGATACTGAAGAACTCTCCTTGCCTCGCAGCCGCGAATGGGATGCGCGAGAAGCCGAGCAAGACCGCGAACACGGAGGCGAAGGAAGCAACCAGAATGAGAACGTCCGCGATTCTTGCATACCTAACGCTGTAAACCGCTTCCATATAATCCGCTACGATCGCGTTCGAGTGCATGCTTTGCTGAACTGGCAACTCCCCCAGAATGGCAAGATTCATGGCTATGTACAAAAAAGCAATGAGGAGGATGGAGATAATGATGGAGTATGGAATCGTTCGTTCGGGCCGCTTCAGTTCGCCCCCGATGAGGCAAACGTTATAGTACCCGGCATAGTCGTAGACTGCTATCAAAGTCGCAGCGCCTACACCCTTCCAGAACGCAACATTCAAGACCGGATGCCCACCGTCGAACTGTTCTCTTAGAGCAGAGGGAATGTGCCCCGCACCACTTACGACAACCCAAAGGATCGTTCCAATGACAAGGATCCAAAGGCCAATCGAGATTGCGCTGATCGTAGTGATCCTGCGATAGAGCAATACAACGTTGATCAGACAGACGGCCATCGCCAGCACGCAGAGACCTGCTTGATGAAGCGCTGGCCAGAGGTAATGAAAGTACTGGGAAAAGCCTACCGCACCCGAGGCGATAAGAAGCGGCGCTGTAAGAACAGAAGACCAAAGGACAAGAAAGCTTGCCGCCTTGCCATAGGAATGAACCCCAAAAGCATGCCGCAAGTAAAAGTAAGGTCCGCCCGAGTAAGGCATGGCAGACCCTAACTCCGCCCATACAAGACCATCACACAAAGAGATCACCGCACCTAGAATCCACGCGAGTAAAACCTTCGAGCCATGGACTGCGACCAGAACCAGGGGGATGCTCAAGAAAGGTCCCACACCTACCATGTTCAGCATGTTCGAGGTGCAGGCTCCGAGTAGTCCCATCCGGCGATGTGGATCTCCCTCTGCACCTGCTAGATTGGCCTGCATGAGAGGCTCCGGATGACCATGGGCGATGGAGATCAGTGTAGAAGGCTTTTGGAACTTTGTCAACATTCCTTAATAAGCTGTCCCATCACCAGGATCTGTTCGACTTGCTGGCGATCGCACAACCGATTGGCTCATATCGTGCCTTCACCGATTGAACAGCGAAGATCGTCGGCGTCTCCTATCAGCTTCAACATCGTAGCCATTCCTGCCGACCGGCAAAGCTGCCGCCCCAGCAGTTTCCATCCGTATTGATCCGTCTTTCCCTTCTATCTTTGTTCGGCCTTCAGCTTCAATGCGTAAGCTCAGCCTCAAGCAACTTCTCCACCCGCAGCGCCAGCCCCTGCGCATCCTTCGGCGCGAATACCTTCGCATCATTATCGAAATAGACATACACATCCCGCCCAGCGCGCCTGCGTGCCGGCCGCGAGCTGGCATGATCGCCATCCGTCACCTCCCCACCACGCGCCCAGGCCGCTACCCGCGCCGCCCACCGGTTCAGCGCCTCCTCGTCGTACCCGCTCGTATACAGCACCTCAGACCCATGCAGCCGGCAATACACAAAGTCCGCCGTAACATCCATCAGCAGCGGCCACTCCACCGTATCCGCGCACACCAGCGCCACGTTATATCGCCGCAGCAGCGCAACAAACTCCGGCACGACAAAGCTGACGTTTCGAATCTCCATGCAATGCCGAACCGGCTGTCTTCTTCCCATAGCCGTAAACGCGCGTCCCTGCAGCCGCTCATCATGCCGCGCCGCCAGCGTAGCCGCGGCATGGGTATCCCGCGGCAGCAGCAGAAAAAAAGCCTCCAGCAGCTCCGGATTGAATCGAAAGTTCGGCGGAAACTGCCACAGAATCGGCCCCAGCTTATGCCCCAGCGCCAGCACTCCCGAGGCGAAGAAGTTCGCCAGCGCCTGCTCGACATTCCGTAGCCGCAGCATGTGCGTGATATACCGGCTGGCCTTGATCGAGAACACAAAATCCTGCGGCGTCCGCTCCTTCCACAGGACAAAGCTCGAAGGCCGCTGCAGCGAATAAAACGTGCCATTGATCTCGATCGAGGAGAACAGCGACGCCGCATACGCCAACTCACTCTTCTGCGCCAGGCCTTCGGGATAGAACACCCCGCGCCACGGCTTATACGTCCACCCCGACACTCCGATGCGAACCCGCCCAGCCAACCTCCCGCCCTCCTGTCCGCATTGGATGCCATGCGGCGCATCGCTCTCTTCAAGCCCTAGCAGGAACGAAGCTTCAGAGTCTGTTGCCCCTCGTGCGAGTTTTCCACAGGAAAACCCTGTCAAGTCCAGAACGCGGGTAAACCCCTTCAAACAAGCAACATAGCGATTGCAAATTAGTTTTGCTGCCGCGTGTATAATTGAATTAGAAGATAAACAAGAAAGCTCCGGTCCCTCAGCCGGAGCTTTCGCCATTAAGGAAGGCGAATCTGGCTGTAACTCCTTTGCTTGGACGAATTTGGACGCAACTCCTTTGTTTGGACGAATTTAGCGTTCCTCGTGCATTCTAAGTTGAAGAAAAGAAAATAGCTTACGCGCAGGCAATAGGGAGGGGGGAGGGGGTACCCTCCGAGGCGAGCAGCGCAAGCATAGCCCTGTAACCGCCAAGGCCCGTCCGGCGTCCAATGACTACGGAGATCACCCGATGACCGCTACACTGAAGCCGGCTCTACTCGCATTAAGTGTCATCGTCGTCGTCGTCCTGCTGATCGCAGGCGGAAGGAGAATGTTGATGGGAACCGTCGGAAATGTGATGGGTGCGGAGAGAAAAGAGCCGCTTCCGGCTCCAGTGTTAGACCAGCCGCACACCGCCGCCGCGCACGAGACCGCCGTCTTCGCAGGCGGCTGCTTCTGGGGCGTGCAGACCGTCTTTCAGCGCGTCAAAGGCGTCGTCGCCACCACCGCCGGCTACTCCGGAGGCTCCGCCGACACCGCCACATACGACCAGGTCTCCTCCGAAAGCACAGGCCACGCCGAGTCGGTCAAGATTGTCTTCGATCCCGCGAAGGTCACCTACGGCACCCTGCTCCGCATCTTCTTCTCCGTCGTCCACGATCCCACCCAGCTCAACCGCCAGGGTCCCGACGTCGGCGCCTCTTACCGCTCCGTCATCTTCTACACCAGCCCCGAGCAGGAAAAAATCGCCAAAGCCTACATCGCCCAGCTCGACACCGCCCATGCCTTCCCCAAGCCGATCGTTACCCAGGTCGTTCCCCTCAAAGCCTTCTACAACGGCGAAGACTACCACCAGGACTACGCCGAGAAGAACCCCAACAACCCCTATATCCAGGTCTGCGACGTCCCCAAGACTGCCGCGCTCAAGCAGCAGTTTCCCGACCTCTTCCAGGACTATAAAGCGAAATGAATGTGCTGCCGCACGGGCCCGCTACGCGCGGAGCGGTCACTTCGTGACACGTATACCCCTTCGGGTGGGCCTCCCGTTGGTCGGCGGGAAAATTTTCCTGCCGACCAACGGAAGGCCCAACGCTTTTCCCCCGTCGAGGAAAGGTACACCCGCCACGAAGTGGCTGCCCCGCGCATAGCGGGCCCGTCCGGCAGGACCCAGAGTTTACTCACCTCTATACTCCAGGTTTTCGAAGCGGGTGTAGTCGGCAAGATAAGCAAGCTGGATGCTGCCGGTAGGGCCATTGCGCTGCTTGGCGATGATGATCTCGGCTTTGCCTTTGAGGTCTTCGTTCTCCCGGTCATAGTACTCCTCGCGGTGAATGAAGCAGACGACATCGGCGTCCTGCTCGATCGATCCAGACTCGCGGAGGTCCGAGAGGAGAGGCTTCTTATCGCCGCCGCGCTGCTCGCTGGCGCGGGAGAGCTGCGAGAGCGCGACCACGGGAACCTTCATCTCTTTGGCAAGGGCCTTGAGGCCGCGGGAGATGGCGGACACCTCCTGGGTGCGGTTCTCGAAGCCCTTGGCGTTGGGGTTTGAGCCGGTCATCAGTTGCAGGTAGTCGATGACGATAAGATCGAGCTGCCCATGCTGCTGCTTTAGCCGGCGAGCCTTGGCGCGCATCTCGGCGAGCGTGATGCCGGGGGTGTCGTCGATGAAGAGCTTCGCATCCATGAGGCGCTCGAGGCCGGCGATCAGCTTGCTGCGGTCGTCGCGCATGAGCATGCCGGTCTGGATGGCCTTCGAGTTCACCAGCGCCTGGGAGGCGAGCATGCGGCGCAGCAGGCTCGCCTTCGACATCTCGAGCGAGAAGACGGCGACAATCTTGCCTCCGCGGACAGCCGCGTTTTCGGCGATGTTGATGGCCCAAGCGGTCTTGCCCATGGACGGTCGCGCGGCGATGATGGTCAGTTCGGACTCCTGCAGTCCGCTGGTCATGCGATCGAACTCAAGGTAGTGGGTGGCGAGGCCGGTGACCTCGCGGCCCTGCTCGTAGAGCGCATCGATAGAGCCGAAGGATTCTTTGACGATGGTGGTGATGTCGGAGAAGCCGTTGGTGATGGCGTGTTCGGAGATCTCGACCAGGCGGGCGCTGACGTTATTGAGGACGTCGAGGGCGAGCTGGCTCTGGTCGGCGGCATCGATCATGCCCATGTCGCAGACGGTCATCAGCTCGCGCATGAGGCTCTTGTCGCGGACAATGCGAACGTAGCTTTCGATGGAGAGCTTGCGGGGCAGGCCTTCGGAGAGGGAGGCGAGGTAGGCTACGCCGCCGACGGAGTCGAGCTCTTTCTTTTTGCGGAGCTCTTCGGAGATGGTGACGATGTCGACGGCGTGGCCTGCCTCGGAGAGGTGCAGCATGGAGGCGTAGATGCGGCGGTGGGAGTCGAGCGAGAAGTCTTCGGCGCGGAGCAGCATGGTGGCGTCGACGATGGCCACCGAATCGACCATCATGCCGCCGAGAATGGTGCGCTCGGCGTGGACCGAAGCGGGTCGCTGATCGTCGTCGTTCACGAGGTGCGGGTAGGCTGCCATAGGTGGAGTCTAGAAGGTACCGGATCGCGCTGAGGATGCTTTGTGTATCCTGCGGAAAAGCGGCTATGCACGTTGATTCTACGCTCGTTCCGCACGTCTATCGAGTGGCGATGTAAGCTGGTGATACGAGCTGCAGGAGGCCTTCGATGGGAAGCGAAAAATCTTTCAACCTACCCCCGGCGGCGCAGCGGGACAAGGCTTCGTTTGAGGTGCTGCGGGTCTGGATCGCGGAGCATGGGCAGCATGTCAGCATTCAGAGCGGGGCCTGGGACGATCCATTTGCGTGGGGAATCGTTCTCGCCGACCTGGCGCGGCATATTGCGCTGGCGCATCAACTGCAGAACGAGAAGACGGACCTCGAAGCGTTCATGGAGCGGCTGCTCGAAGGGTTTCAAGCGGAGATCGAAAATCCAACCGATGAGCCTGAGGGCGAGGCGAAGCAGTAGAGAATCTGTCCTGCCGGACGGGTCGCCTGCGCGGCGGGCGGTCACTTCGCGAAACGTATACCGGTCTGGACGCGACCAACAGCATAGGTCCTCGCGATGCTCGGCACGGTTGTTCCCGCCGACCATCGGGAGGCCCACGCGAAGCGGTATACACCCGACGAAGTGGGCGCCCGCCGCGTAGGCGGCCCGTCCGGCAGGACTTATCTTTCCGATCCTTTCGCCGGAATCAGCATCGGCCGTTTTTTCGCCCCGAACTGCGCCGCGAGATTCGGCGGCCAGAACGGATCCGCCGCCGCAATCGGCCCCAGCGCCACATCCGGAATCTTGGTGTTGATCCCCGCGTTCATCGTGTCGATAAACTTGTTCGCCACCACCGCATATCCCGTATTCGTCGGATGAATTCCATCCAGCGCAAAAAAGCCTCCCAGAAAACCTGCCGTTCCCGTATATCCGTTGATCGCAAGGCCCGAAGCCGTCACCTGCGCGAACAGCGCGTTGATGTCCACCAGCGTAGCGTTGACCGCCTTCGCCTGCGCCGCGATCACCCCGTTGAACGCCGTCACCTGCGCCTGCACCTGCGCCGTCTCCGCGGCGGACAGCACTCCCGCATCGCTGATCGGCCCCTTCTGCGCCCCGCCCAGAATCAGCGGAATCTGCGCCAGCCCCGTCGGGTTCACATAGTCTCCCGGCACAATACCCAGCACCTGGCTCAGCGCCGCCGCCGGAACGCCCGTCTCCGCCGAGGTCTCTCCCAGCACCAGCGCCGCCGGCGAAAGATACGGCACCTGCGTCACATCCGGAATGTTCGCGATCACCAGGTGCGCCGGAGCCATCGTCGTCAGCTCGGTGATTAGCGCCTGATACTGCGCCGTAAAGTTGGCCACCGAAGTCATGCTGCTCGGCATTCCGGTAATATCCGCCACCAAGGCATCGTTATTGCCGATCCACAGAAAGATCGTCGTCGGCTGAGCCTGCAGCGCGAACCCCGCCTGGCTCAAAGCCTGCCCATAGCCCAGGCCCGGAAACCCCAGCACCAGTTGATTCAACTGCTGCTGTCCCGGCGCCGGGTTGGCCAGCGGAACCGTATTCATCACGTCGTTCAGCAGCGCTCCCGGAACTGCCAGGTCGGTCACCTGCGTGGCAAAGTTATCCCGCCCCGTCGTCGTTCCCGGCGCCGTCGCAATCACTGGCGGCGGCCCCGGCGATACCAGTTGCAGCACATTCGGCGCACCCGGATACGCAATCAGCGGCTGGATAATGTTGAACCCCGCCTGCGCCGCCACCACCGGCGCCCACCCATGCACCTGCTGCGTATCCAGCAGCGACCCGCTCTGGTACCCCGCCGTCAGCGAGTCGCCCAGGAACACCGTATTCGAAAAATTCCCCGCATTTTTCGCCTGCGCCGCCTGTAGCGCGGCCAGCGGATTCGAGCTGCTTCCGCCGCCGCATCCCGCCAGAGAAATGCCGACCAGGGCCAGCGAAGTTCCGCAAAATCTGGTGAGTGAACGACCATTCATTTTCATCGCGACAGAGGTCTCCCTTGATCTCGTCGCGCCCTGTTTGCTCTCACGACGATCCTGCTTTCTG
The DNA here is from genome assembly GCA_965277335.1 of Edaphobacter sp. Taxonomy (GTDB): domain Bacteria; phylum Acidobacteriota; class Terriglobia; order Terriglobales; family Acidobacteriaceae; genus Edaphobacter. The sequence continues at coordinate 76,567 of CBDICJ010000008.1, forward strand.
CAGACGTGGCTTTGTATCACAACCGGTGCCTCATGGGGAACTGGTTCGTTCTGGCGCTATCCGGCTCATAGCCCGCATTGCCAAGCGCAACGATAGGATAGGAGCTGTGAAGAGTTGGCTGGAGATCTCAGAAGGACGCCTGACAGCCAACTTCGGGCTGCTGGCAAAGGCCGCAGGCCCGAATACCGCCGTCCTGGCCGTCATCAAGGCCAATGCGTACGGCCATGGCGCGGCCCTCTGCGCTCCCGTCCTGGCCCGCGCCGGAGCATCCTGGCTGGGCATCACCGATGTAGCCGAAGGCGAAGCCGTCCTTCGCGCCTTACTCGCCACGGCCCCTTCCTTGCACAAACTTCCCCGCATCCTCATCATGTCGGGCCTCCTCCCCGAAGATGCTGAAGCGGTCGTTCGCCGCGGCTTGATTCCCGTGGTCTGGCATCGCCGGCAGATGGAGTGGCTCCTGAGCGCGGCCCCTAGCTCTGGCGCAACCGTTCCCATTCATCTGGAGATCGACACCGGCATGGGCCGCCAGGGCGTAACTCCAGGCGATGACCTGGCCGCCGTTCTCGACTGGCTCAAGGCTCATCCGCAGCTCCGCCTCGACGGCGTCTTCACCCACTTCGCCTCGGCCGAGATCGTCGGATCGCCCCACACTCAGGCACAGCGAACGCAGTTCGAACAAGCTATCGCCGCCGTCGCCGAATCCGGCCTGCGCCCTGCCTGGGTACACGCCGGCAACTCCTCCACAGTCGACACCGAACCCGCCGACCGGAATCTAGCCTGGCTGCGCAGCCTTGCCTCTATCTTGGGGGCGCAATCGATGGTCCGCACTGGCCTCGCCCTGTACGGCTACTGCCTGCCTATCGAGGCTGCCAACCCGGCCAGACCCGCCGTCCAGTCGCATCTCCAGCCTGCTCTCCGGCCCGTCATGACCTGGAAGACCCGGATCATCGGCCTCCGCGACGTGCCTCCCGGAGCCGTCATCGGATACAACGGCATCTTCACCGCGCAACGCCCCACGCGCCTGGCCCTGCTTCCCATCGGCTACGCTGACGGGCTCCGCCGCGAGCTCTCCGCATCCACGACCCAACCCGGCGGATGGACCATGGTTCACGGCCGGCCCGCCGCCATCGCAGGCCGCGTGTCCATGAACCTCACCACCATCGATGTCACCGACCTTCCAGGAGTCTGTCTGGGCGACGAGGTCATCGTCCTCGGCGATCACATCACCGCCGACGACCACGCCCGCGTGACCCGCACCATCGCTTACGAGATTCTCTGCGGCATCCGGCCCTCGCCATCTCTGACCTGCCCCTGACTGGCGAATTCTGCGCCCCATCGGCATACGCCGCTGTGGTTCAGGTCAGTTTGCTTTGGCGAGGTTCTTGAAGGCTTTGTAAATAAAACTGCCCAGATACCAACCGTCGAGGTATTTGTAAGGAGTTTCGCCAGTCGTGTAGTGCCCGCAGGGAAGAACCTTCGAAATATAGTCGATGTGCAGCGCGTCAAGATTTCTGAGGACGTCGAGGGAGTACACGAGCGGAAAGGTGAGATCGTAGGTGGCGTGGACGACGAGGACCTGTTTGGCATTCTCAGCAAAGCGTTGCATGTAGGACATGGGGCTGACAATGCCAAAGATCTCGCGGACCTGATCCTGGGTGAGGCCGGCCTCTTCGAAGGCGGCGCGGATGTGGCGTGTGCTTTGGCCGGTCCAGGCGACGTCGCCGAACCAGGTAGAGGCGTGATTGAAGGCGCAGACCTGAAGGCGAGGGTCGAAGGCGGCGGCGATGAAGGCGTAGCAACTGCCGAGCGAGGTGCCGAGGACGCCGAACTGCTCGTATCCCTGTTGTTCGAGCCAATCGAGGCAGCTGCGGATATCGACGACGGCCTGGCGGCAGGCTTCGGTGGTTCGGCCGACGTTGGCACTGACGGCATAGTCGGAGCGCTCGAGCTCGGCTGGGCGGCGGACGTCGTGGTAAGGCTTGGAGAGGCGGAGACAGGAGATGCCGAAGCGATTGAATAAAGTGCAGAGGGCGTTATGGGAGAATGCGTCGGCGTTCCACTGCGGCATGACAATCATGGCCTGCTTGGGTTTGCCCTTTTGCGTTTCCCGATGGGCAGGGTACCAGCGGGCATTGACGGTGTCGTTTTCGGGGTAGCGGGTCCGGATAGGCGAGGTGAAGCGGAGGAATTCGGCTTGGTCGAGTTCGCCGGTCTCGGCTTGGCGGCGGAGTTCGGCGTCCTGCTCAAGGGTTTCGGGGCGGACGTTGGTAGGGAAGAGCTGGGGGTGGCGGCGTTCGAGGCGGAAGTCAATAGGGGTGACATAGCCGAAGAACTGGTCGGCGCGGGCGATGATGTCTCGATTGATGGCGATCATGCGCGCGTAGTCGTCCTGGGCGGAAGAACCCACTCCCGCAGACCCGGGCAATTCGGATGTGGGATGCCCGGCTCGCGCGGCCAGGGGGGAGAAGTCTTCGAGCCAGTCAAAGCCCCATTCAAGCGGGCGGACGATGCGATTGGTGTCGCGGGTGGTAAGCGCGGTCTCCCAGCGGTACATCCACTTCGCGTAGAGCCTTGAGAGCATTGCTTCAGTTTAGCAACAGAAGGGTAAGACCTCTTAAGAGCTACAGAGTTGTGGCCTCCATGACGTATCCATGACGTGAAAACAAGCGGCGCAAAGGCGAATGTAAGAGGTCTCTTCGCTGCGGCGTGCGTCAAGCATACGATTTCGGTCGAGATGACGACTCCGTTCGGGTTTCTGCAGGTCCTCAGAGTCGAGGTGTGGGTACCCGGCTTAGGAGTGCGGGATCGGTGGTACCTTATGCGGAGGACTTTTTACGATGATAAGCTCCTCCACGACGGTCGGTAAGGCACCTTTAAACACGTCCCGGCGCGGACCAAACTGGTGGATTTCCGGCCTGATTGTGGCCGCTGGACTGGGAGCGATCGGGGTTTATTTTGCGAATGTGTACTGGCCTTACCGGTATCGGAACGTGGAGCCGCTGCTGGAGAACGTGTTTGCGAGCAAGATCAAGATGGATCACTATCGCCGAACGTACTTTCCGCATCCGGGATTTGTAGCTTCAGGGCTTACGCTGCGGCGCAACAACGCGCCCGACCTGCCGCCCGTGGGCTCGGCGGAGGAGCTCCACGTTCAAGGCGAGTGGAACGATCTGCTGATGCTGCATCGGAGCGTGCCGCTGGTCTATGTGAAAGGGCTGCACATCGTGATCCCGCCTGTGGGAAGCCGGGCGAATCATGAGGATTTTCCGCCGGGGAGCAGCATGGACTTTGCAGGGCCGACGACGGCGGTGGAGACGCTGCAGCTTCGCGACGCGGAGTTGGACATTCTGCGAACCGACGGCGGCCGGTACCGCTTTCCCATTCAAGATTTGACCATTCACAACCTGCAGCGGGGCAAGACCATCATCTACTCGCTGGATATGGGAAATGCGATGCCTCATGGGCGCATCCAGTCGCAGGGCAGCTTCGGGCCGCTGAAGCCGGAGAACCTGGGAAAGACGCCACTGTCGGGCAGGTTCACCTTTAGCGAGGTGGCGCTGAAGGACTTCGGCGGCATTGGCGGCGACCTGTCTTCGTATGGGAGCTTCCAAGGCACGATCGCATCGATAGAGGCTGGAGCGACGGCGACGGTGCCGGAGTTTGCGGTGGGACGCGGCCGGCCGGTTACGCTCGCCGGATCGGTGCGCGGGCTGGTGAACGGACTGAATGCCGATGTTGTGCTCGAGGAGATCGAGGCGAAGACCGGGGCGACAACCGTGAAGGCGCGAGGGCAGGTGGTTGCGCTTACAAAGAATGCGCCGAAGACGACCGATTTGGATCTGGAAGTGAACGGAGGGCATGCGGAGGATCTGCTGCGGCCATTTCTTCATGGGCAGGTTCCGATCGTGGGGGCGGTGTCGCTGAAGAGCCATGCGCATGTTGCGCCGGCTGCAAAGGGAGCAAGTTTTTTACAGCGGCTGACGATGGATGGGGCGCTGGATGTCCCGGCGGAGCGGCTGACGGATCGTAAGACGGAGAAGACGCTGTCGAGCTTCAGCGGCCGGGCGCAGGGGGAAAAGGCGGGGGATGCGGAGGCGGATGTTTTGTCGTCCGTGCGCGGGCGGGTGAGGGTCCGGGATGGAGTGGTGTCGACCGAACGGCTGACATTCCTTGTGCCGGGGGCGGAGGCGAATCTGAATGGAACATTTGATCTGAACAGTGCCGGAGTCCATATGACGGGCGATCTGGCGATGCAGTCGGATGTGTCGCATGTGACGACGGGATGGAAATCATTTTTGCTGAAGCCGCTGATCCCATTTTTCAAGGGGAAGAACGCAGGGGCGGTGATTCCGATTGCGATTACCGGAAGACCCGGCGGGTATAAGGTTTCGCAGAATGTCTTGCATCGGAAGTAGGCGGGTGGACGAGGTGGAAAGCATGCGGTGGTTCTTCGCTGCGCTCAGAAGAGAGACAGGAGAAGCAACGGCAAAGACGAAATGCGGGATCTCTTCCCTGCGCCCAAAGCCCGCACCCAAAACCACCCCGGCGCGCAGATGAATTCGCCGGAAATTCCGGCGGCTTCGGTCGAAAGGACAGATTCCAAATATCTTCAAAGCGGACTTCTCTTCGAACCTGTTTAAATACTGCTTTACGGTTCAGATCGAACCAGAAAACAGACAACAACAAAGGCGAAATGCGGGAATCTCTCCACTACGCCGTGCGATAAAACTTACACGGCTTACCACCCCAACGAGCAAAAGCGCTCGCCGGGACCCCGGTGGCTTCGGTCGAGATGACGATTTTAAGGAGTTATTAGACTAAACAGGTTCTTACAGATTCAAAGAGCGTCAGCAAGACCTTACCGTGGGTGCTCGCCTCCGGAAGTAGGGGCTGGTCTTGCTTGTGGCTGGGCCTGCGGACGCGCTTGAGGGGAGGGGCGGGACTGAGGCATGGGCTGAGACTGCATAGGACGGGATTGAGGCATGGGCCGGGTTTGCGGCTGCGGCTGCACCGGACGAGCCTGCGGTTGAACCGGACGAGCCTGCGGTTGAACCGGCCGCGTCTGCGGTTGAACCGGACGAGCCTGAGGTTGGATCGGGCGTGTTTGGGGCTGACCGGGTCGCGTCTGCGGCTGGGTCGGCCGGATTTGCGGTTGCGTCGGACGAACTTGAGGCTGGGGAGTAGGCGGTTGAACCGGTCGCGTCTGAGGTTGGATCGGGCGTATCTGGGGCTGACTGGGTCGAGTCTGCGGTTGGCCGGCTTGAGTTCCAACCTGGCCGGGTCGAGTCTGTGGAGTGGGCCGGGTGGCGGGTTGGCCTGGGCGAACCTGCGGCTGCACCGGGCGGGTTTGCGGCTGTCCCGGACGAATTTGCGGCTGACCGGGCTGAATTTGCGGCTGGCCGGGTCGGGTGGCCGGCTGACCGGGTGTGACTTGTGGCTGTCCGGGCCTGGTCTGTAGCTGGCCGGGCCGAGTTGCGGGTTGTAGGGGCTGTCCTGGGCGATTCTGCGGCTGGCCGGGCGCGGCGGGGTTGGGGCGCTGCAAAACAGCGGGGATGGGGCGGGCAGCGGCGACAATGGCGGGACGGCCTTTGTTCTGGCTGTAGAACTGGGCGCGGTTCTGCGAGGCTTGCTGTCGGACCTGAACCTGGGTGGACATAGGGGGAACTCGCGGGGCGCGCATGGCGGCCAGCTCAGCGGGCTGGGGCCTTCTGTTGACGCCTCCACGGCCGCCGTTGTAGGAGACGCGATTGTTGATCGTGGTGTTGTTGACGGTGGTGTTGTTGATGACTGTGCGGTTGTAGACGTTGGTGATGCGAGTGGTGTTGATGCGGTTGACGGCGCGGTTGTAGTAGAAGTTGCGGCCGTTCCAGTAGCCGCCGTGATAGCCGTCGCCGTTATAACCGTGGCCGTAGTTGATGCCGCCGTAGAAGCCGATGTGGCGGCCCCAGAAGCCGCGGTGCAGGAGGTAACGTCTGCCGTAGAAGCCCCAGTAGGGCGGGGTCCAAAGCGCGCCGTAGTAGGGTGGAGCGCACCAGACGCCGGGAACCCAGAAGAAGCCGGTGTTGACCCAGCCCCAGTAGCCGGGAGTCCAAAGATAGTTGGGAGCGGGAGCTTCGGGCTGCTCGTATTCGGGCAGCGGCGGAGGCGGCTGGTCGGACTCTTCGATGGCCTGCTGACCGGCGTCTACCTGATCGTCTCCGTCGTAATTGGGAGCGTTGTAGGCGTAGTTCGGGTCGTTGCCGTAGTTCTGGTCTTGATTCTGGTCAAGCGGAGGCGGAGCGTACTGCTGCTGATCCTGCTGATTCTGATCCTGATTCTGCTGCGGGTATTGCTCCTGAGTCTGCCGGGGGGCGGCTGGCGAGCGGACGCCAAGCACGCGGGCGGGGGCTGCCGGGGGCGGCTGGTTACTGTCGACCGGAGCCATGTTGGCGTCGGCTGGATCGGGGCCTGAGTTGTCCGGGATTAATGCCGGAGGAATGTTGTCGGAGGTGGCCTTGTGGCAGCCAGAGATTGCTGCTGTCCCGATGAGTGCCGCGAAACCGAGCGAAAGACTGAAAAGAACCCTGGGACGGAAGGTGTACATACGGTCGTTCTCCTAACTCTCAACTTCCAACTGTGTAAACCCGAAGCTGCCGAAAAGGATGCATCTGGTTGGATGCGAGTCCCGACCTGAGTCTAAAGCACCTGCCATCTCACTGTCCCGCTGCAAAAACAAGCGAAGGCGTAACAACGATCAAAACGATCAAAAAGATAAAAAGCCGATAAAGCTGCATTCTCCTCGCCACTGCTATCAGCATTTATTCACTCAATCACCGTTACGCCTTTAAAACAGGATGCAGACTTCATCGATCCAGGAGGCTGGCAGTAAAATAAAAGCGATGGCTGGCTGTCTTCCTAGAACGAAGCGCTTTCGCCACGGTCGCCCTGACCGCGGACGCTGACCCGAACGTTGTATCCCTCTCCTTGCGAAGACCTGATAGGCTGCAGCCTCGAAGCTCCCCCGGCTGCACGCTCGAAACTATGGCCCCTTTTACCTTGCGCTCCTCGAAGAGCGCGCCCTTGGAGAAGACATTATGCCAACCCAATCGCATCCCGATTCCTTCAAGAGCCATACCACGCTGACCTCCGGCTCGAAGACGTATTCCATCTTTCGCCTGAAGGCGCTGGAGGCATCCGGGGCTAGTCTGACACGGCTGCCGTTTTCGCTGCGCATCCTGCTTGAGAACCTGCTTCGTAATGAAGACGGGCGCACCGTGACAGCGGAGGATATCCGGTTTCTGGCGTCGTGGGACCCGAACGCAGAGCCTTCGCGCGAGATCGCGTACATGCCGGCGCGGGTGCTGATGCAGGACTTTACGGGTGTGCCCGCGGTGGTGGATTTAGCCGCGATGCGGGATGCGATGCGGATGCTGGGGGGCGATCCGGAGAAGATCAATCCGCTGCAGCCGGCGGAACTGGTGATCGACCACTCGGTGCAGGTGGATGAGTTTGGGACGCAGCGGGCGTATGACTTGAATGCGGCGCTGGAGTTTCAACGGAACCGCGAGCGGTATGCGTTTTTGAAGTGGGGGCAGACGGCGTTCCATAATTTTTCGGCGGTGCCGCCGGGGATGGGAATCTGCCACCAGGTGAACCTGGAGTACCTGGCGCGGGTGGTGTTTACGACGCAGCCGGATGCGAGCGGGAAGAGCTTCGCGTATCCCGATACTTTGGTGGGGACCGACTCGCATACGACGATGGTGAACGGGCTGGGGGTGCTGGGCTGGGGCGTGGGCGGCATTGAAGCCGAGGCCGCGATGCTGGGACAGCCGGTAAGCATGCTGGTGCCGCAGGTGGTGGGGTTCAAGCTGACGGGCAGGCTGAAAGAAGGCACGACCGCTACCGACCTGGTGCTGACAGTGACGCAGATGCTGCGCAATCTTGGGGTGGTGGGCAAATTCGTGGAGTTCTACGGGCCAGGGATCGCGGAGTTGCCGCTGGCGGACCGGGCGACGATTGCGAATATGGCTCCGGAGTATGGGGCGACGTGCGGAATCTTTCCGGTGGATGCGGAGACGCTGCGCTATCTTGCGCTTACCGGAAGGCCGACCGAGCAGATTGCGCTGGTGGAGGCGTACTACCGCGAGCAAGGGCTGTTTCATACGGCGGAGGCGGCGGAGGCGGTCTATTCGACGACGATTTCGCTCGATCTGGCTACGGTTGAACCTAGTGTAGCGGGGCCGAAGCGGCCGCAGGACAAGGTGCTGCTGTCGGAGGCGGGGGAGAACTTCAACGAGCAGCTTCCGGGGCTGCTGGGGCCGCATGGCAATAAGAACGTCGCCCGGCAGATGGTGCGGTGGGAGGGCGAGGGCGGCCATGCGAGCGAATCAGGCGATGTGACCAGCAGCGTGGGGTCGTCGGCGCCAGTGGTGGAGCATCCTACAGTGCCGGTGATTACGATCAAGGACGAAAAGGTGCCGCAGTTGGAGGCGCCGCATGTGTCGATCAAGACGCGGTTTGGCGTCGATCCCGAGAAGTATCTAGATCACGGCTCGATTGTGATTGCGGCGATCACCTCGTGCACAAACACGTCGAACCCGTATGTGATGATGGCGGCGGGGCTGCTGGCGAAAAAGGCGGTGGAGAAGGGGCTGAGCACGCCGCCGTGGGTGAAGACTTCGCTGGCGCCGGGTTCGCGCGTGGTGACCGACTACTATGTCAAGGCCGGGTTGATGCCGTATCTGGATCAATTGCGGTTTCAGGTGGTGGGGTATGGGTGTACGACCTGCATCGGCAACTCGGGGCCGCTGCCGACTGATGTGTCGAAGTCGATCGAGGACCATGGTCTGGTCGCGGTCTCGGTGCTCTCAGGGAACAGGAACTTTGAGGGCAGGATTTCGCCGGAGGTGCGGGCGAATTATCTGATGAGTCCTCCGCTGGTGGTGGCGTATGCGCTGGCGGGGCATATCGGGCATAACTTCGAGACCGAGCCGCTGGGCAAGGACAAGGCCGGGCAGTCGGTGTTTCTGCGGGATATCTGGCCGACGCAGGCTGAGGTTGCCGATGTGGTGAACTCTTCGATCGATTCGGAGATGTTCCGCAGGCAGTACAGCACGGTGTCGGACGGCGACCAGAACTGGAAGAGTCTGAAGTTTCCCGGTGGCGATACGTATGGGTGGGAGCCGGATTCAACGTATATCCGTAAAGCGCCGTACTTCGACGGGATGGCGGCGAAGCCTGCTCCGGTGGAGGATATCCATGGAGCGCGGGTCTTGGCGGTGCTGGGGGATTCGGTGACGACGGACCATATCTCGCCGGCGGGTTCGATCAAGCTGAATGGGCCTGCGGGAAAGTATCTGATCGAGCATGGCGTGAAAGCTTCGGACTTCAACAGCTATGGGTCGCGGCGCGGCAACCATGAGGTGATGGTGCGGGGAACGTTTGCCAATGTGCGGCTGCGGAACAAGCTGGCTCCGGGGACCGAAGGCGGGGTGACGCGGCTGCTGCCGGATGATGTGCCGATGTCGATCTACGACGCCAGCGTGGAGTATGCGAAGCGGAGTACGCCGCTGGCGATTCTGGCGGGCAAGGAATATGGGTCGGGTTCGTCGCGCGACTGGGCGGCGAAGGGGCCGCGGCTGCTGGGGATCAAGTTTGTCATCGCGGAGAGCTATGAGCGCATTCACCGCTCGAACCTGGTGGGAATGGGAATTCTGCCGCTGCAGTTTTTGCCGGGGCAGAATATTGAATCGCTGCACCTGACGGGAGAAGAGGTGTTCGCGATTGGGGATAAACCGGGACAGTTGAAGGCGATGCTCGATGGAAAGTTCGCCGGTGGCAAGCTGGTCAGCGTGTTTGCGGAGTCGGACCTGGGCAAGACGATCGAGTTTTCGGCGACGCTGCGGATCGATACGCCGCAGGAGATTTTGTACTACCAGAACGGCGGAATTCTGCAGTATGTGCTGCGGCAGTTGGCCGGCAGGGCGTGAATCTCCATCAGCAATCGCAATCGAAAGGAGCTAATTGCCACACTTTCTTACGACGAGATAGCGATGGTCCCTCAGCTTGAACACATGGTTGAGATAAGTGCCCTTCGACTCCGCCGCCAGGAACTCGGCGTGCTCCTCGCCCGACATATCGAAGTAACCGGTATATATCTCCACTCTGACGAAACTCGATCTCCAGCTCCCGACTGAGCGGCTCATACCCAATCGAAGCGATGCTCGTCGGATCCACCACCCGCCTCATCGCTTCGGACTACGGCCGCGCGATGAGACTGATTCGAGAATTGCTGAGTTCAATGACCGCTACGCTGGCCAGCAGGTGAAAGATTCATCGAGCGGAATGCCGGAACGGTTGATCAGCCTTTGTAGGAGTGGATAAGCTCGTCGTTCTTCAAGTTGTCTCAGCCTGAACGATCTCGAGCAGTTCCTGAAATAAACCTGTCGCTGCGCTTCCGAGGACATAGAGCAAATCCTGGGCTCTCGTGAGACCGACGTAAGCCAGTTTTCTTTCGCTGGACTCGTCACAGTTAGGCCTTGGAAGCATTTCGATTCCAACTAGAAACACAATGCGGAATTCTAGACCTTTGGCAGATTCGATGGTTGAAAGCTTGACGGAAGGCGCAGATAGATTGGAAGCCATTTTGCTCTTCTGCGATTCGCTTACCCAGTAAAGCTTATCCGCGCCGAACCGCTCTCGAAACGCAGTCTTGAAGCGCTCCACGAAACCGGCGTAGAACCTCGATGTGTAAATGACTGCGATGTCGTGCCAGTTCGCTGTACGATTGGCAATGTGAGCTTCAATTTCATCAAGGATGAACTGGATCTGACCGGGAGCATGCAATTCGCAGATTATCCGCGGTGGCTGTCCGTGCCGATCTACATCGATCGGAAACAGGAGACTCTCCATGGTGGTCTCCTCGTCCGGATCGGGCAGCGTGTCTTGCACCTTGGAGAATTTTCGCGCCAGGCTGAGGATTTCGGACGTGTTGCGATAACTCTTCAATAGCGTGACCGGTTTCTTCCCAATCACGTTTATGCCAGCGCTCTTGTAAGTGGCTGTTCTCCCGAAGATGTTCTGTGCCGGATCGAGACAGAGGAGAAGGGAATCGCTGTGCTCATCGAGAAGCTCGGTGAGAGATCGAAGCCATTCAACAGCGAAGTCCTGCCCTTCATCGATCAGGATTGCATCGTACTTCGTCGTCGAAGTTCCAGTTGCGATAGCATGCCGGAGAATCGCGCACATTCTTGCCTCCCACTCTTCCGACGTTTCTAAGTCGAACCTGCGCATGTTTGCGCCGGTGAGCGCTTTAATCAGGCCATGGTAGTGATGCACCTGGATTCCGGAAGTATCTGAGTACAGCTCTGAGACTGCGAGCAACTGTTGGATGTATTGGCACAGAGAGATATTGAAACAGACGATGAGAATCTTCCATTCGGGTTGAATCTTTTTCAGGTATTTTGCTCGGCAGGTTATAACGAGAGTCTTACCGCTGCCAGCCACTCCCTTCAAGACGCGATGTCCTTCGAGTATGCTTTTCGCCGTTCTTTCCTGCTGGAGATCGAGCGTGCGTATCATGTCGGACTGCTCGGCGGTTCGCACCGGCAAGGTTGCTCGCGTGGAGTGGATGCGCACCTCGGGAAAGATCACGTAGCGAAGGGCATTAAGTTCACCCGCAGACAACGGGTCGAAGGAAAACCACGCTGGGTATGCTCTTTTCAGTTTAGATACAAAAGCTCGACGTGATTCTCTGGATTCGAAGTCATCCGTGAGATCTTCGCTGAAAAGGCAGTATGTGGCGCCTAACGCTTGAAGGATGCCCTTCTCTTCGGCCTGCTTTCGCGTGATTTGCGTGAAGGCAGCGCAATAGCCGATAGGAAATTTAACGTTGCCGTGATAGGCGCCAGCTTGATGACGAAGGTTAGGGTATTTCTGAATCAGCTCCTTGTATTTGATGTAGCACCTTCGAGCTTGCTCAACGGGGCTATCGTGCGTCTGCTCTACTCCGCGCATCGTGACCGTCCAGCGATCGGGAGATGCTTGAATTATCTGGCCTTGAACCGAATCATAGGAAATCTGAGAAGCCACCCAATCCTTAACTTCTATAATCAGCAGGCCCAGGTCCTGAGCCCAAACTAGAAAATCAGGACGCATCTTTACGGCTTTCGGCTCAAACCAGACGATGTAGTCCTCGTCCGGGCGCAAAGCATCCCGAAGAACCCTATAGACACGCTTTTCGCCTGCCGTAGCCTCTTTGATGGAAGCAATCGATTCGGGGATCATCTCCGCCATAACAAAAACGTCCTTGAAAGGTCCACTAGAGTTTGCCGAGTTGGATGAGGCGGACGCTGGCGATGGCTTCGACTTTGCGGAGGGCTTCGACGGCGGCGTTGGCGGAGGCGGCGGTGGGGACGTCGATCTGCACGACGGCGAGGGCCTGGCCATGGGGGACGCGGTGCGAGCGGGCGATGCGGGCTGAGTCGTTGGCGCGGGCTGGATCGTTGGCGCGGGCTGGATCGTTGGCGCGGCCCAGAGCGAAGTTGGCGATGTTGACCGAGTGTTCGCCGAGGATGGTGCCGATGCGGCCGACGACGCCGGGGACGTCGTGGTTGCGGATGGCAACCAGGGTGCCGTGGAGCGGGGCTTCGATATCGATGCCGTCGTAGGAGAGCAGGCGGGGCGAGCTGCCGTGGAGGACGGTGGCGGAGGCGCTGGCGTCGCCACCTTTTTCGCCGGTAGCCACCCCGGAGGAGTGGAGGACGATCTTGAGGACCGAACCCGCGCCGCCGGGGGTGAACTCCTTCTTGTCTTCCTGGATGCGGATGCCGCGTTCGGCGGCGATGGCGGCGGCGTTGATGCGGTTGGCGATGGAGCCTTCGCCATCGGTTCCAGCAAAGATGCCGGCGATGGCGGCGTTGCGGATGAGGTCGGTTTTGCCTGCAGCGAGGCGGCCGGTGTAGGAGATCTGGATGTTTTCGAGGTTGCCGGGGATGGCGTGGGAGAGGAAGCGGCCGAGGCGCTCGGCCATGTCGATGTAGGGCGCGATCTCGAGGTACTCCTCGTGGGAGAGCGAGGGCAGATTGACGGCGTTCTGGACGACGCCGAGCTTGAGGTAGTCGCGGACCTGCATGGCGAGCTGGATGCCGATGGCCTCCTGGGCCTCGTCGGTGGCGCCGGCGATGTGGGGGGAGAGGATGACGTTGTCGAGGTTGTAGAAGGGAGAGTCTTTGAGCGGCTCGTTATGGAAGACGTCGAGGGCCGCGCCGCCCACGTGGCCTGATCGAATGGCCTCAGCCAAAGCTTGTTCTACGATGAGTTCGCCGCGGGCGCAGTTGACGATGCGGATGCCCTTCTTCATGATCCGGATGGAGGTGGCGTTGATGAGGCCCTCGGTCTGGGTGGTGAGGCCGACGTGGAGGGTGAGGTAGTGGGAGGTCTTGAAGATCTCGTCGATGGGGACCAGGGTGACGTTATTCTCGCGGGCGATAACGGGGGCGACGAAGGGGTCGTAGCCGATGAGGGTCATGCCGAAGCTGGCGGCGCGGCGGGCGACTTCGAGGCCAATGCGGCCGAGGCCGATGATGCCGAGGGTCTTGCCGCGCAGTTCCTGACCCTGGAGGGTTTTCTTGTCCCACCTGGCTTGATGCATGGTTGCATTGGCTCGCGGGATCGACCGGGCGAGCGCGATCATGAGGCCGAGGGTGAGTTCGGCGACGGCTACGGCGTTGGCTCCGGGGGTGTTCATGACGACGATGCCGCGGTGGGTGGCGGCGGCGGTGTCGATGTTGTCGACGCCTACCCCGGCGCGGCCGATGACGCGGAGCCTGGGGGCGGATTCGAGGAGCTTGGCGTCGGCCTGAACGGCGGAGCGGACGACGAGGGCGTCGGCGTCGGCGAGTTCGGCGGCGAGGCCATTCTTAATCTGGTCGGGGGTGACGATGTGCCAGCCGGGCTCCTGCTGGAAGACGGCGAGGGTGGCGGGGGAGACTTTTTCGGCGAGAACGATCTTCATGACGTGATCTCCGTCTGGCGAGAGTGTGCGATTACCGATTGATTTAGGGGGTGGGTACCCCCCTCCCCCTCCCCCCTTGCCTGCGCGTAAACCTACTACTTTCAGGAGGATAGCGGGAGGCAGTGGCGCTAAATTCGTCCAGCGAAAGGACTTACGTCCAAATTCGAGCAAGCAAAGGAGTTAGAGAGCAGCATAGGAGTTCAAGCAGGGTAAAGAGGTTGATTTTTTCTTCTATTTCTATTTTACGGGATTCAGCGAAACTCACTTGCAACGGCGATCTTCTTGCGCTGCTTGTAGTTAGGGGATTTTGGGACTTGACATGCGTTTTTTGGGCGAAAAATGAAGAAATTATTTTTTCGGGTGAGGCGCTGGGGGTTACGGTGCTTGTTTTTGGTCCATGCGGCGAGGGAGCAAACAGCAGGTTGCTACTTCTGCGCTGTTCGCAAAGTGCTTCGGTCGAAGTGACAGTTCCTGGGTTTACCGGGATGCGGGCGGCGGGGTAGGGAGGCTGTTGGTTCTCGGGGTGGGGTTCAGTGCTGGAGCTGGCTCAGGAATCTGTTTTACGGTTCAGATCTAACAAGAAAACAGACAACAACAAAGGCGAAATGCGGGGATCTCTCCACTACGCCGTGCGATAAAACCGCACGGCTTCGGTCGAGATGACGATTTTAAAAAGGTATTAGGGGTTCTCTGATTAAGCACTTCGTCTTCACCGCGGATTAAAGTAGGTTGTGTGGATGAGGTGGATTGGATGAAGCAGCAGACGTTGGCGATGGCTGGAGGATTTGAGCAGTTTGGGCGGCAGTCTCGGCGCGCGGAGTTTTTGTCTCAGATGGAGCTGGTGGTTCCGTGGGCGGAGTTGGTGAAGCTGGTTGAGCCGCATTATCCGGCTTCGGGCAAAGGGCGTCCGCCGGTTGGGGTGGAGCGGATGCTGCGGATTTACTTTCTGCAGCAGTGGTTCAACTTGTCGGACCCAGCGGTGGAGGACGCGCTATACGAGTCGCCTTCGATGCGGTCGTTTGTGGGCATCGACCTTGGTCGCGAGCCCGCCCCAGACGAGACGACGGTGTGCAAGTTCCGCCATCTGCTCGAGCGGCATCCACTGGGCAGGCGCATCTTCGCCGAGGTCAACGGCTATCTGGAGCGGCATGGCTTGAAGATCGGCACCGGCACCATCGTCGATGCGACCCTGCTGCAAGCGCCCTCGTCGACCAAGAACAAGAGCGGGGCGCGCGACCCGGAGATGCACCAGGTGCGCAAGGGCAGGCAGTGGTACTTCGGCATGAAGGCGCATGTGGGCGTCGACGCAGAGACCAAGCTGATCCACTCGGTCGCGGCGACCGCGGCCAACGTGGCCGACAGCCGCATGCTGCCCGAGCTGCTGCACGGCGAGGAGACCGAGGTGTGGGGCGATCAGGCCTACCAGGGGCAGACGGAGGTCATCCGGCAACGCGCCCCCAAGGCCGCCGACCGCACCAACCGGCTGTGGAGAACCAAACTGAAGGTCTATGCCGACCGACGAGAAGAAAACCGCATCAAGAGCAAAACCCGTTCGCGCGTCGAGCATATCTTCGCTCTGATGAAGCTCAAGTTCGGCTTCGTCAAAGTGCGCTTCCGGGGACTGGCCAAGAACCTCAACCGGCTCCAAACCACCTGCGCCCTCATCAACCTCTGCACCGCACGCCACCATCTGCTGGCCGTGCCCGCGCAGAGCCGCGCCTGAAAACAGGCAAAGAGGTCTTCCACCACACACCATCCACCTCGCCACAGGCAAAAACAACCCAGCCGCTCCAACTCAGCAAGGAAACCGCTGCTTGTTCAGAGCTTCCTTAGGCAGGTTCTAACAAGAAAACAGACAACAACAAAGGCGAAATGCGGGGATCTCTCCGCTACGCCGTACGATAAAACCACACGGCTTCGGTCGAGATGACGATTTTAAGGAGTTGTGAGACAGGTTCTAAGAACGTGTTTATGAAGTCTTGAGTTGTGACATCCGTGGGTGAAACAAGCAACGGCAAAGGCGAAATGCGGGGATCTCTCCACTACGCCGTGCGATAAAACCCGCACGGCTTCGGTCGAGATGACGATTTTAAGAAGTTATTGGACAGGGGCCACTGGCTCATGCAGCGGCAAAGCCGACATGGGTCATGGTGGCGTTGTTCCGTTCGAGGGCATCGGCGAGGACGCGCAGAGCCATGGCTTCGACTTTGGATTCGGCGTCGGTCCTGGAGGCGCCGTAGGCCATGACGCCGGGCAGGGAAGGAATTTCGGCGATCCAACGACCGTCCTCTTCCTGCTCGAACTCGATCTCGTAGTTCATGGTTGCTCCGTAAGAACCTGTTTAAAATACTGCTTTAGGGTTCAGTTCTAACAAGAAAACAGACAACGGCAAAGGCGAAATGCGGGGATCTCTCCACTACGCCGTGCGATAAAACCACACGGCTTCGGTCGAGATGACGCACTTTTACGGGGCAATTGTGTTTGGCCTGCATGCCTTGGGTGGCGTCCGATCTGGAGTTCGATCGAGCACGGAGCCGCTTTCGTCGAGTAAGAGGGCATGATGGAGGAGAGAGTGCCTGTGTGTGGGATGAACCGGCGTAATTTGGAAGGAGAAGGCGCGGTGGGGTGTGAGAGGATTTCTGTATGAGTGATTTCATTCCTAAAGCAGGCGGGATCAAGGTTGGCGGGCTGGGCCGGAAGGCGCAGAAGCTGCAGGCGGCGCGCGAGAAGGCGGAGCGGGTCAAGAGCGGGGTCAAGCCGGCCCCTGGGGCGTCGATGCAGTCGTTCAAGGCGAAGGATTCGTTTGCCGGCACGAAGAAGACGACGTTTCAGCGCAAGGCGGTCTAGCGGCAAATCTCCCGATACCGTGGAGCGGAAACTTCAAAGAATCTGTCTAGTCTAAATACTGCTTTACGGTTGAGATCTAACAAGAAAACAGACAACAACAAAGACGAAATGCGGGGATCTCTCCACTGCGCCGTGCGATAAAACCACACGGCTTCGGTCGAGATGACGACTTTAAGGAGTTACTAGACAGGTTCAAAGACCTCCGGTCAAGAGGAAGACAGGAAGACCGGCTATTTGGGTTTGGCGTGAGGGCCGGCGCCGGTGGTGTCCAAGGCGAGATCTTCGGCGACGTTGGGATCTTGCTGCTGGAGTTCGGCGAGCAGGCCGGCGTCGGTGAGGTCGAGCGGCCTGGAGTTTTCCCAGTCGTGGTGCAGGGTGTGGCGGATGCGTTCGAGGATGGGCGCGTCGTCGACTTGGATGGCGAGTTCGCGGCGGCTGTCGAAGCTGCCCGGGGCGAGGTTGATGGAGCCGATGATGGCGCGGGCGTCGTCGGCGAAGAGGAGCTTGGCGTGCAGCTTGATGTGCCTGAGCTTGTGGATTTTGACGCCGAGATCCTGCAGGACGCGGAGGCCGCTGACGCCTTCGATGAGCTTGTCCCGCTTGAGCTTGTGCGGGGGGCGGGCCATGAGGTGGATCTTAACGCCGCGGCAGTGGGCGCGGACGAGGTGTTCGATGATGGTGGGGTCCTGGTAGCGCTCGTTCTGGAGCCATAGGGTGTGTTTGGCGGAGTCGATGAACTGGCCGATGCGCTGGCGGCCGTTGCCGATGCACCAGATGAGGTGGTGGCGCTGGCTGGGGGTGAAGGGGGTGCGATGCCAGTCGGCTTCGAAGCCTTCGATCACCTCGTCGACCTCGTGCTTGTGCGTGGTGGTGATGGCGTAGTCGCGGGTGGAGGTGAGGTTTTCGGTCTGCCAGTTGAGGGATTGGACGAAGGCAAGCCGGTCGTCGACGACCATGGATTTCTCGTGGGTGAGATCGAAGCAGGGATTGCTGTCGAGGACCTCGATGCCGGCGGCGATGAGGGTTGCGCGCGATTCGCTGTTCTCTTTCTGGCCGTCGCGCCGCTCGGAGTTGAGCATGACGCGGACGCTGACTCCGCGCTTGTGGGCGGCGAGGAGAGCGGCTAAAAGACTGGGATCGGAGAAGACGAACATCTTGACGCGGATGGAGGTTTCGGCGCGGTGGATGGCGTCGAGGATGGGCTGCGCGGTGTCTTCGGGGAGAACGATGAGGTAGCGGGACATGGCTGGTTCCTCAAGAATCTGTCCTGCCGGACGGGCCTCCTACGCGGAGCGCGGCCACTTCGTGGCGTGTGTACCTTGTGCCGGTGATGCAATCTGTTGTGGTCCTCCCGTTGGTCGGAGGAGAGATGATCCCGACCGGCGGGAGGACCGGTGCTGATTATTCTACCCAGAGAGCGTTACGACCTTACTTTATCCGAGCCGGGATCGAATTGGGTGCGGTGAAGTTCGGCGTAGATGCCGTTGCGGGCCATGAGCTGGGTATGGGTGCCGTTTTCGGCGACGACGCCGCCGGAGAGGACGACGATCTGGCTGGCGTCGCGGATGGTGCTGAGGCGGTGAGCGATGGCGATGACGGTCTTGCCTGCCATGAGTTTTTCGAGGGCGTCGATGACGAGCTTTTCGGAGTCGCTGTCGAGGGCGGCGGTCGGTTCGTCGAGCAGGAGGATGGGGTTGTTGCGGACCATGACGCGGGCGATGCCGATGCGCTGGCGCTGGCCTCCGGAGAGGGTGGAGCCGCGCTCGCCGACCAGGGTCTGGTAGCCGAGGGGCATGCGGGCGATGAACTCGTCGGCGTTGGCGAGTGTGGCGGCGGCGATGACCTCTTCGCGGGTGGCGGTGGGGCGGCCGAAGGCGATGTTTTCGAAGATGGTGCCGCGGAAGAGGACGGTCTCCTGGAGGACGTAGCCGATCTGGTCGCGGAGGGGCTTGAGGCGGTAGTCGCGGACGTCGTGGCCGTCGATGAGGACCTGGCCGCCGAGGACGTCGTAGAAGCGCGGGAGGAGGCTGACGAGGGTGGATTTTCCGCCGCCGGTGGGGCCGACGATGCCGACGAATTCGCCGGGCTGGATGGTGAAGGAGACGTCGGTGAGGATGGGGCAGGCGGGGTCGTAGCCGAAGGCGACGTTGCGGAGCTCGATGGCGCCCTGGAGGGTGATGGGTTCGAGGCCGTCGGATTTTTCGGGGATGACGGTGTCGGTATCGAGGATGGCACGGACGCGCTCGGCGCCGACGGCTACCTGGGCGATGGCGTTGGTGGTGGTGGCGAGGTCTTTGACGGGTTTGAAGAAGCGGCTGAGGTAGGCGAGATAGACGGTGAGCGAGCCGATGGTCATCGCACCGGCGACGATCAGCACGGCTCCGCGCCAGAGGACGATCGCGGTGCAGGCGGCGACGGTGACGGTGACGACGGGCGAGAGGAGCGCCTTGACGCTGCGGGCTTTGAGGGCGGCGGCGACGGTGGCGTGGCTGACGACGGCGAGGAGATCTTCTTCGGCGGTCTCCTGCCCGAAGGCTTTGACGACCTGCATGGATTCGAGGCCCTGCTGGACGACGGCGACGATCTCGGCTTGTTCTTTGCGGACCTCGTGGGTGGCGGTCTTGACGGCTTTTTTAAAACGCGACACGAAGAGAAGCAGGAAGGGGGTGACGGCGACGGCGATCAGGGTGAAGTCCCAGTTGAGCCAGAACATGAGGCCGAGCATGCAGAGGATGGTGAGCAGGTCGACGAGGATGGCGAGGGTGGAGGAGGAGGCGAAGCCCTGGATGGTCTGGATGTCGGTGGTGAGGGTGCTGAGGATCGTGCCCGTCTGGTGGGTGCTGTAGTAGCCGAGCGAGAGGCGCTGGAGGTGGTTGTACATGCGCATGCGCAGGTCGTGGGCGACATACTGGCCGACGCTTTCGGTGTAGTAGTTGTCGATATAGGAGGCGATGGCGCCGAAGATGGCGATGAGAACGTAGAGCAGCGCGGCGACGGCGGCGATCTGGAGGCGGGAGCCGCCTTCGAGCATGGGGCCGAGCAGGTGGTGCAGCCAGGGCGCCATCTTATGGTCGCCGATGACGTTGTCGAGAATGATCTTGAGCGGCCAGGGAGTGGCGAGGCTCATCACGGTCTCGACGAACATGGCCGCGAGAATGATGGCCAGGGTGCGACGGTAGGGCCGGATGAGACTGCCGATGAAGCGCAACATGGGTTCGCCTCTTTGCACTTGCAGATTGCCTCTGCGGAGAGGCTCGGCGGAAGCGAACGAGCGAGGCTCAGGCCCGTTGCGATGCCACTGAGAGTTCTGCGAGTGCGTCCCATCTTAGCGGAAGAGGTTTGATGACGGTGGTCTAAACGAAGAAGTGGGGGACGAAGGAGCTGAGATTGTCGGTGATGGGGCTGAAGGATTCGCGGACGCCCATGCCGCAGCAGTCCTGGTCGATCATCCAAAGGCCGAGGACGGTGTGGCGGTGGTCGAATACTGCGGGCGGGGCGAGGGCCTGGACGATCCGGCGGCCGTGATAGGGGCCGGGAGTGGAGGTGGTGACGGCGTTGTCGCGGACCAGCGTGATGTTGGCGCCTTCGCGGGAGATGAGGGGTTTGACCACGTAGTTTTGCAGACTGGGGAAGACCCAGGTCTCAGAATCGAGACCTGGGGCACCCGCTTCGGTATCCGCTTCGGCGCTCGCTTCGGTGGCGGGGAGGAAGTGCGATTCGAGGAGGAGTTCGTGGTTGGGGTAGAGCTGCCAGAGGATGGGCAGGATGCCTTTGTTGGAGAGGAGCATCTTCCAGATGGGCTCGATCCAACGGGTGGTGGGGTAGGTGTCGAGGGCGTGCGGGCCGAACTCCTCCTGGAGCATGGCCTCCCAGGGGTAGAGCTTGAAGATGGAGAACATGGGCTGGTCGTCGGGGTCGAGGAAGAGCTGCTGCCGGTCGTTCCAGCCGATCTCGTGGAGGAACATCTGGAGGGTGTCGAGGCCGGCTTGCTGGGCGGTGTCGCGGAGGTAGGCGAGGGTGAGCTGGTCCTCGGCGTTGTCCAAGGCCGCGAAGTAGACGGGCTTGGAAAGATATGGGTCGAGGTCCTTCCACTTGGCGATGAGTTTCTCGTGGATGGAGTTGAACTGGTCGGGTTTCTCAAGGGCAACAGCGGGCTTTTCGGAAGAGGCAAATGCGGGGGTCTTTTCCCTACGGCCTACGGCCTCCGGTCGAGAGGACGCGGTTTGGGTGAGGAGGGTCGGTGTGAGATCTTCAAGCCACTTCCACTGGATGACGGCGGCTTCGAGCAGCGCGGTGGGGGTGTCGGCGTTGTATTCGAGGAGCTTGGGGGCGTGGCCGCTGCTTGCGCCGGCCCAGGAGAGATCGAAGCGTCCATAGAGAGCGGGCGGCTCGTTGTTCCAGGCCCACTCGATGGCTTCGATGGCTTCGGCGGGGATGTCGAGTTCGGCGTAGCGCTTCTGGTCGATGATGTGCTGGGCGGCGGCGAGGCACATGGTCTGAAGCTCATTGCCGGCGGCTTCGAGGGTGTCGATCTCGGCGGCGGTGAATTGGTAGGCGGCGGACTCGTCCCAGTACGGCGTGGCGTTGGCTGTTCCGTTCTGGCTTTCGGGCGTGTGGAAGGTGAGACCCTGGGAGGCGACCTTCTGTTGCCAGTCTTCGCGTGGGGTGAGGGAGATGCGCTGCATGCCGCCTGGGGTAGGTTGCTTGTTAGGAAGAGAGAGGCCGTCCATGAAAGGAGTTTAGTGGATTCTCAGGATCTGTTTTAATACTGCTTTGCGGGTCAGTTCTAACAAGAAACAGACAACGACAAAGGCGAAATGCGGGGATCTCTCCACTGCGCCGTGCGATAAAGCTACACGGCTTCGGTCGAGATGACGATTTTTACGTAGTTATAGACAGGTTCTAACAGGCAAACAGACAACGGCAAAGGCGAAATGCGGGGATCTCTCCACTGCGCCGTGCGATAAAGCCACACGACTTCGGTCGAGATGACGATTTCTACGCGGTGCGATAAAACTACACGGCTTACCACCCCAACGAGCAAAAGCACTCGCCGGGGACCCCGGTGCTTCGGTCAAGATGACGATTTCTTCGTAGTTAAGTCCGTGCAGGCCCGATCGTCGGCCAGAGGAGGAACTCGCCGCAGGGAGCGACGACGAGGCAGGCACGAGAGCGAATAGCAGAATCCGTTCGGCTTGCAGCACATCAGATAGATGCTTATCGAAGTATCGAACGATAAGACATACGAATCGAGGTGCATGGCGATGGCGAAGTTGACCGGCAAGGTAGCAATCGTGACGGGAGCGTCGAAGGGGATAGGCGCGGGTATAGCAAAGAGCCTGGCGGCCGAGGGCGCGTCGGTGGTGGTGAACTATGCCACCAGCAAAGAGGGTGCGGATCGCGTGACGGCCGAGATCACCGGCAAGGGCGGCAAGGCGGTCGCGGTGCAAGGCGATTTCTCCAAACAGGCTGATATCAGCAAGGTATTCGCGGAGGCGAAGAAGGCTTTCGGACGGCTGGATACGCTGGTAAACAACGCTGGAGTCTATGCCTTTTCTCCGCTCGGGCAGGTGACCGAAGAGAGCTTCCACAAGACGTTCGACTTGAATGTGCTTGGTCTGATTCTGGCCTCGCAGGAGTCATTGAAGTACTTCGGACCGGAGGGCGGCAGCATCATCAACATCGGTTCGGTGGTGAGTTCTCTCAATCCACCGGCCTCGGCCGTCTACACCGCCACCAAGGGCGCGGTCGACTCGGTAACGCGCGTGCTCGCGAAGGAGCTGGGCGCACGGAAGATCCGGGTGAACTCGATCAATCCTGGAATGGTGGAGACGGAGGGGGCGCACACGGCCGGATTTATGGGCAGCGACTTTCAGAAGTCCACCGAGGCGCAGACGCCGCTGGGGCGGATTGGGCAGCCGGAGGATATTGGGCGGATTGCGGTGTTCCTGGCGTCGGATGATTCGGGCTGGCTGACGGGCAATCTGGTGTTGGCCGGCGGCGGTCTCCGGTAACGATGGCGGGGAAGGCAGCCGGCCGGTAGAGGCTGCCTTCCGCTCGTTCTCTGCGCAAGCGGCCATGCCGGCGCGAAGCTCCTTGACCATCGCGATTGAATGGCGGATGGTTGGGTATGGGTATTTTGTCGGGGTCTCGCGCGCGTTTGTGGGCTGGGTTTATTTTCCTGCTGTCGTTGTCTATCGGGATCAACGCGCAGACCGGCGCGGGCACACAGCGCATGTTGGATAGCGCAACCGTGGAGCTGTCGAATCCCGGAACAGGCCAGGCAGCGACGCAGCGGCCGACGAGCACGCCGTATACCGGGGACGTCTCCATCTTCGAGTCTCCGGGACGCGAGAAGAAGCTGCAGATCGACCGCGTGATGGACCTGCTGGGCATTGCGCCGGGCAAGAATGTCGCCGATCTCGGCGCGGGCTCCGGGTGGTTTACGGTGCGGGCCGCGCGCAGGGTGGGGCCGACGGGCGTGGTGCTGGCCGAGGACATCAATCCAGTGGCGATCGAGTATATCGGCAAGAAAATTCAAAAAGAGAATCTGCCGAATGTTCGCACGGTGCTGGGTTCGGCCGACGACCCGAGGCTGCCGGCGGGAAGCGTCGATGCCGTGCTGATGCTGAAGATGTACCACGAGATCGCGCATCCTGTGCCCACCCTGAAGGTTCTGCGGCGCGCGCTGCGGCCCGGAGCGAAGGTGGGGATTATCGATCGCAACGGCAATGGAGCGGACCATGGGGTCAATCGCGACGTGGTGGTGAAGGAGATGGGGCAGGCCGGGTACAAGCTGGTGGGGACCTACGACTTCACCAAGGCGGACGGCGAAGATTATTTCCTGATCTTTCAGGTGGGGTAATGATTTATGTCCTGCCGGACGGGCCGCCTGCTCGGCGAGAGGCCACTTCGTGGCGGGTATACCCCTTCGGGTGGGCCTCCCGTTGGTCGGCAGGAGAATCTTCCCGCCGACCAACGGAAGGCCAGCACGTTCCACTCGCCACCACAAGGTATACACCCCACGAAGTGGGCGCCGTCCGCGCAGGACGCCTGTCTGGCAGGACTTGAGTTTTAGACTATCGGTGAGCGGTCGTCCTTGACTTCGCCGGCGCGGCGCCGGGGTTTTCGGCAATCGCGACATCGAGCATGGCGTAGAGCTGGGTGATGTCCTTGACCTGCTGGAAGCCGTGCTGGGTGACGATGAAGACGGTGGGGGTTTCGGTGAGGCCGATGCGTTCGCCCAGGGTGTAGTCCGCGTGGACCTCGGCGGCGAAGCGGCCGCTGGGGTCGATGACGAACGGCAACTGGCGGCCATGCGACTGGAAATACTTTTGCGTGAAGGCGTTGAGGTCTTCCTTGGAGGCGATCGACTGCTGGTTGGCAAAGACATCGCGGCGGTAGTCTTCGGCGGCCTGGGGAGAGATCTTGTCCTGGATGTAGCGCGCGATGACGGCGGCGTCGAAGCTCCAGATGTGCATCTTCAGCGGGAAGTCGTGGTGCAGCATGGGAATGTGGTACTTTTCGGCGGCGGCGCGGGTGATGGGAAAGGCGCGCGAGCAGGCCGGGCATTCCAGATCTTCAAACTCGTAGATGGCCACGGGAGCGCCCGCGGGCGCGCGGAGCATGGAGGTGTCTTTGAAATTGGTCCCCTGGGCGAAGTTGGTCCCCTGGGCGAAAGCCGGAGCGCTGAGCGGCAGGGCAAGCAGGAGAGAGGCGGCGGCAAGAACGGCGCGATTCATAGGGATAAGACGCATAGGATTCTGTTTCGTATTTTATCCGAGCCGGAGCTTCGCAGTGAGGGCGAAGGGAAGATTCCCGGCGCTTTTGCGGGCCAGCGCCCGGTTTCGCGGGATTTCTGCATCGGAGCGGCGGTGTGGCACTCTAATGAGAGGACATGAGAGTGGTGAGGAAGATTTCTAGACGGGGAAGAGCCTCGGCGCGAGGGAGGGTGTGGGCGCTTGCGTTCGCTCTGGCGTTCGCGCTTTTGGGGCCCGCAGCGCTCGCACAGGCTGCGGCCGGAGGAGAGCTGCCGGCTGCGCCGCGTCCGAATCTGGTGAACCTGCCGGGGGGCGTGGAGGTGCAGCAGGCTACGCCGGGCGCGCTGCCGCTGAGCCTGGACGACGCCATCGCTCGCGGCGAAAAGCAGAATCTGCAGATCAAGCTGACGACCCAGAACGAACGCATGGTGCACGGCGAACTGCTGACGGTGGAGAACAATCTGCTGCCGAGCCTGACTGCTTCGGCGCAGGCGGAGGCGCAGGAGATCAACCTGGCGGCGCAGGGGTTCAAGCCGGCGTCGCTGGCGGCCTTCGGCTTCGCTCCAGGCGCCTTTCCCACCATCGTGAAGGTGAATACGGTGTTTGCGCAGGTGAGCCTCAATCAGCAGCTGTTCAATCTGCCGGCGTTTTTTCTGTACCGGTCGGCGAAGCAGGCGCAGGGGGCGGCGCATCTTTCGACGTTGAACCTGCTGGGCGGGGTGACGCTGGGCGTGGGCACGGAGTATCTGCTGGCGCTGGCGGATCAGGCGCAGATCGAAAACGCGAAGGCGCTCGAACAGGCCGATACCGTGGCGCTGCAGCAGGCCACGGCGTCGCACGATGCCGGCGTCGGGACCAATCTCGACGTGCTGCGGGCGCGGGTGCAGCTGCAGACGCAGCAGCAGACGCTGATCAACGACGAGAACACCTTTGCGAAGGACAAGATCTCGCTGAACCGGATGATCGGCCTGCCCGCCGACCAGGAGATCAGGCTGACCGATACGGCTCCCTATGCGGAGTATGCCGAGCTGCCGCTGGAGGAGGCGATGCGTCTTGCGTTTCAGCGGCGCAAGGATCTGCTGAGCCTGCAGGTGCAGCTTGAAGTGGCGGCGCAGGCGCGGAAGGCGGTGCGGGCCGAGCGTCTGCCTTCGGTGTCGGTCAATGGATACTATGGGGTGCTGGGCGAGATTGGCGGACTTTCCCACGGGGTGTTTACGGCGACGGGCACGGTGAGCGTGCCGGTATTCGACGAGGCGCAGCTGCGTGGGCAGCGCGAGGTGGCGGATGCGCAGGTCACGGCGCTGCGGCAGCAGATCGAGTCGCTGCGGGTTTCGATCGAGCAGCAGATACGCTCGAGCATGCTGGATGTGCAGTCGTCGAACGACCTGGTGAAGGTGGCGCGGAGCAATGTCGATCTCGCCACCCAAGAGCTGCAGGATACGCTGGATCGATTCTCCGCCGGCGTGGACGACAACCTGCCCGTGGTGCAGGCGGAGGCGGTGCTGGCGCAATCGCAGAGCACGCTGGTGCAGACGCTCTATCAATACAACCAGGCGAAGCTGTCGCTGGCGCGGAATACGGGAGTGGTGGAGTCGCAGTACAAGACTTATTTAGGGCGATAAGGCGAGCGGCCTGGAGACAAATCGGGCGCAGCCGGGTTTGAAGAAGTGAGAAGAGGATTATGTTTCGCAAGCTGCTGAAATCGAAGATTCACCGGGCGACGGTGACGCGGTCGGATCTGAACTACGAAGGCAGTATCGCGGTGGATGCGGATCTGCTGGAGGCGGCCGATATCCAGCCGTTCGAGGCGGTGCATGTCTGGAATGTGACCAATGGAAGCCGTCTGCAGACGTATGCGATTCCGGTGGACCGGCACACGGGCGAGATCTGCCTGAACGGCGCCGCGGCGCGACTGGCGCAGGCCGGCGATCTGGTGATTATCGCGAGCTTCGCCTGGATGGATGAGAAGGACGCGGCGAATGCGAGCCCGAAGCTGGTCTTTGTGGATGGGAAGAACCATATTGTCGAGACGACCGAGCCGCTGAAGAAGGGTTAAACTGCGCGTTTCCAGCCGGTTCAGCCCGCCCAAATGCTTGAAGATGATTATCCAGTAGCTTCGGTGCTGTTTGAGACTGCAACGTCCGAGTCTTCTTTTGGGAACAAACAAAGGCGAAATACGGGGATTTCTCCGCTTCGCCGCGCGATGAGACCACGCGGCTTACCACCCCAGCGAGCAAAAGCGCTCGCCGGGGACCCCGGCGGCTTCGGTCGAAATGACGATTTGCGGGGGTTGCGAAAGTTTCAAGGGCTGAAGGCCGATAAGCTCTCATGGTGGACCTCGCAGCGAACGACTCGCTTGCTGCTCGAAATGCTTGAAAGTTCCGTACCGGAGCTAACTGGATAGTCAACTGCTAGAATTTCTCGCATGAAAGGGACAGCACATATGTCGCCGTCGCGGTTGGCACTTTGTGCCGTATTGGGCAGCTTGTTTGTTCCAGCGTCATTGCTGTTCGAACTGGCGATTCCGCGGCACGGTCATCTCTCGCTGGCTGCCACATTATGGCCGCATCCCTGGTTGATGCTGCTGTATTATGGCCCGCTGGCCGGTGGATTCGCGATCACGGTGTGGGCTATGTCGCGACTCACAAAAGGTGTGAAGAAGAATGTCTGGACGGAGTACGAGCTTGCGCCTCTACGAAGGCGCTCGGAGTCGCCCATCTGGCTTTGGATGTATCTGGCTGCGTTCGCCATTTTGATTGGGATTGTAGCTTGGCGTGGATACGCCGGCTTTTTCTTCCTCATGATTTTTCCGTTCCAGATGCTGACGGGCCTGCTCGGACTCTTCCAATCGCAGACGACTACCTCTACGGGACTCCTCAGCCGGATATCCACCCTGATCCGTTCGGAGCACTGGGGCGACCAGCCATAACGGATCTCCTCAGTAGACATTGCCGTGGCAGGTTTCCTGAGTCGTTGGGTTCCCTCGCCAAGACGATTGAGCAAGGCAGAGTCGAACGCAGGTTCCGCATCCTCCGACCGGTGAGCGACCTGCCCGTAGCGGAAGTGTGAAAACATAGGGTATGGCGGATGGTTCGGAACGGGGCGAGTTGGACGCGAGTCTGGACTACCGCTCCGCGTTCAAGTCGCGCGATTTCAGGCTCTATCAATCGGCGCGGTTGATGGTGATCCTGGGGGCGGAGGCGCAGTCGGTCGCGGTGGCGTGGCAGGTGTATGCGCTGACGCATTCGGCCTTGGACCTGGGCTACACCGGCCTGGCGCTGTTTCTGCCGGGGTTGTTCGTGATGCTGGCGGCGGGGCACGCGGCCGACCGCTACGACCGGCGCAATATCATTCTGCTCTGCTATGGGTTGCAGGCTTGCTGCACTGCCGTGCTGCTGTGGCTTTCGATGAGCGCGACGGGGTTGCGGGGGGGCCGGGTGTGGCCGATCTACGCGGTGCTGGTGGGGATCGGCCTGGGCAGGGCGTTCAGCGGGCCGGCGTCGAGCGCGATGCTGCCCAGCCTGGTGCCGAAGGACCACTTCGTCAATGCCGTCACCTGGGGCGCGACCGTCTATCAGATCGCCAATATGTCCGGCCCGGCCATCGGCGGCATCTTATTTACGCTTCCGCTGGCGGGCGCGGTGGCGATGTGGAACGGCGCGCCCATCGTCTATGTGTTTACCCTGGTGATGCTGCTCGGCTTCCTGGTGCTGGTCGGCATGATTACCGCCAGAATGGAGCATTCGGACAAGAAGGCGTTCAGCGTTCGGACGATGCTGGCGGGCCTGGAATACGTCTGGAAGGCGAAGCTGCTGCTGGGTTCGATCTCGCTCGACCTGTTCGCGGTGCTGCTGGGGGGCGCGACGGCGCTGCTGCCGATCTATGCGACCGATATTCTCCATGCCGGACCGCGTGGGCTGGGGCTGCTGCGGGCGATGCCTTCAGTGGGCGCGCTGGCGGTGTCGCTGACCATGGTGATCCGGCCGATCAAGCGCAGGGCGGGTTTGACGATGCTGGTGTGCGTGGGCATCTTCGGCGCGGCGACGGTGGTGTTCGGGCTATCGAAGAGCATCTGGCTGAGCGCGGGCACGCTGGTGATCGTGGGGGCGAGCGATATGGTCAGCGTGGTGATCCGCTCGAGCGTGCTGCAGCTGGCGACGCCGCCCGAGATGCGCGGCCGGGTGAGCGCGGTGAACTGGCTGTTTATCGGCGCGTCGAATGAGTTCGGCGAATTTGAAAGCGGTTTGACCGCCCACTGGTGGGGCGCGGTGCGGGCTGTGGTGGTCGGAGGGATCGGTTCGATGGTGGTGACCGCAAGCGCCGCGGGGCTGTTTCCGAAGCTGCGCCGCGCCGATTCGCTGACCGCGGAGTCGCTGAGGGAGGGCCAGGTCGAGGCCGATCGCGAGTTGAGCATGGCCGAGCCGGTAGACTAGAGGCTGCCAAAAGACTGGGAACGTGCGCGCGGCGTGAGGGAGATTATTGATGCAAAGTGGAGCGAAGGCGGCGATTGGGGCGACCGTGGTGCTGATTCTAGCCGTGGGCATCCGCGTGGGGCTGATCTACCGGGAGCGCAACGCCCCCGACAAATCCGTCAAGCCTGCGGCGCGCGAGGTGATCCCGGAGGACGATCTGGTCTTCCTGAAGAAGAAGCGGCCCGACTCCATGAAGGACATCAAGGAGCTGTACGGCACGACGGTCTGGGTCTCGGCCGGCGGACAGCTTGAGTACTATCCTGTCGCGGGCCACACAGGCCAGTACAACGCCCAGTACGCCAAGCCTGCCGGAACGCTTCTGGGCGCGGAGCCGATCGCGATCAAGGGCGCCATGGAGCAGGTCGCGCCCAAGGCTGCCACCTTCCGCATTCCAGGCGGCGACAAGCAGGTGCTGCTGGTTTTCACCAAGCCAGGCGAGACCAAGGAGTACGCTGTTCCGGTCGGCGATCGGCAGGCCGGGCAATACACGTTCTACACCGACGAGCTGTTCTTCTACGACGATCCGCACCAGCTGTACAAACACTGGGGTCCGGAGATATGGAAGGCAGTCGACGAGCATCGGGTGATTCTCGGCATGAACGAGCGGCAGGTGGAGCTCGCGCTGGGCCAGGTCTCGAAGAGCACCAGCAATGAATACGGCAACCGCATGGTGGTCTTCGCGAATATGGGCCATCCCATGGCCGTGACCTTCGTCACGAACAAGGTGACTGCGTTCCGGGCGGACCAGGGATTTTGAAGATGGCTTGGACGAAAGATTCCGTGAGACGATTCGCTCTCACTGAAGTAAGCCAGTTCACACATTCAAACATCGCCGCAGCAGATTGCTTTCCGTATCTCCGCAGTTTTGGCGTAGTGTCAAAGTTGCGCCAGCCGGTCATTTGAACCCGGACCCGGCGCAGACTACACTTGGTTTCATGCACATGGTGGCCAGCCCGAATCGCAGGATGCAGCGTGTGCTGCAGCTTTCGATGGCGCTGACGGCGGCCTATGTGGGGGCGACGTTCTACTTTGGGCTGCGCGCCCACTCGCTGGCGCTGATCTCCGAAGCCGGGCATAATGTCAGCGATCTGCTCGCCATTGCGCTTTCTTTTGTCGCGGTCTACTTCCAGGGGAGGCCGGCGACCGAGCGGAAGACCTTCGGGTATCAACGCGCCGGCGTGCTTGCGGCGTTTGTCAACGCTTCGACGCTGGTGGCACTCTCCGTGTGGATCGCGATTGCCGCGATTCATCGCATCAGCGAGCCGGTGCAGGTGCAACCGAAGCTGATGATGATCGTCGCCGCTGCCGGCGTGTTGATGAACGGGACGGTGGCGACGCTGCTCTGGCGATTTTCGGGCGATGTCAACATCCGCAGCAGCTTCCTGCATATGCTCGGCGATACGCTGTCCACTGCCGCGGTGATCGTCGGCGGCGCGGCCATTCTCTTTACGGGGATGGGCTGGATCGACCCGGTCCTCTCGATCCTGATCGCCGCGATGATCCTATGGAGTTCGATCGGCATCATCCGCGAGACGCTCAATATTTTGCTGGAAGGCACGCCGCGCAACCTGCGCCTGGGCGAGGTCCGCACCGCGATGCAGTCGGTGGTCGGGGTTCTCGACGTTCACGATCTCCATGTCTGGAGCCTTGGCTCGCAGTCGCACGCTCTCGCCAGCCACGTCACGATCGCCGAGATGCCCATGTCCGAGTGCAGCAGCATCCTCGACAAGGTCAACTGCGCGCTGCGGGACAAGTTCCACATCCACCACACCACGATCCAGTTTGAAACCACCGGCTGCGAGACCACGCACGGCTGCAGCGCGCCGCCGGAGCTTGAAGCCGTGGGCGCGCATGGGCATCCTCATGGGCACTCCCACTCGGTCTAAGAATCTGTTTAAAAACTGCTTTACGGTTCCGATCTAACAAGAAAACAGACAACAACAAAGGCGAAATGCGGGGATCTCTCCACTGCGCCGTGCGATAAAACTACACGGCTTACCACCCCAACGAGCAAAAGCGCTCGCCGGGGACCCCGGTGGCTTCGGTCGAGATGACGACTGTGTTGAGCTGTTCGATAGGTTTGGCGGTTCAGGCGAAATCAAGCAACAGCGAAGACGATGCCGGGATCTCTCCACTGCGCGTAGAGACGGTGAGGCTGTCTGTACGCTTCGGTCGAGAGGACGACTGTGTTGCGTTGTTCGATAGGTTTTAGGCCTGTTTGCGCCGCGCGTCGGTTGAGCGGTACCGCAGCGACCGTTTCACTCGGCTACCCACGCCGCTACTCTTCGCAGCACATCGCTGGCCTGCGGCAGGAAGGGAAACTCATTCGGCGAGGCGGCGAACCCGTGGTTCATCCCTTCCGCGAACTCTTTGGTCACTGGTACTCCCGCGTCTTCGAGACGCTTCGCATATGCCTGCCCCTCGTCGCGCAGCACGTCGTACTCCGCGGTCACCACAAAGGCACGCGGCAGGCCTGCCAAGGAAGGAGCCAGCAATGGCGCCGCGCGGTAATCAAACGCCTCTTGTCTGCCATTCAGATAGTGGTTCCAGAACCAGATCATTCCTGCCCGCGTCAGGCCATACCCGACGGCATTTTCCAGATACGACGGCGTCGGCGGATCGTAGTAGGCCGCAACCGGATAGAGCAGCATCTGCCCGGCCAGAGCCGCAGCGCCCGGGTCTCCGGTCCGGTCTCGCAGCAGCATGGCCGCGACCGTAGCCAGAGTTGCCCCGGCGCTATCGCCACCTACAAACACTCGCGCCGCGTCTGCTCCCAGGTCTGCCGCGTGGGTCAGCACCCATTCGGCAGCCGCTATGGCATCGTCCACCGCAGCCGGAAATTTATGCTCCGGAGCCAGCCGGTAGTCCACCGAAACCACCACCATGCCTGCCTCCATGGCCAGTGCCCTGCAGTATGGATCATGGGTGTCGAGCGTACCGAGAACCCAACCGCCGCCATGGAAGAACACCATGAGCGGAAGGCTTTTGCCTTCGTCTTCTTGGTTGACAGGCGGCCGATACACCCGCACCGGGATCGGGCGCCCGTCCGCGTCGATAGTCCGGGGCTGCGCGATGACCCCGCTGTACTCCGGCATCGGCACGAAATAGTGTGCCATCATCTCGGCCCGCTCGGCCCGCGCCTGCTCCGGGGTCTGTTCTTCCACCGGTTTCAGGCCCAGCGCCTTTGCGGCATCGAGAATCGTTTGCAGCTTCGGGTCCAAGGGCATAGGGTCCATCCTAATTCAAGCCGCTTCCGGAGTAGACTCCTGAAAGTGACCAAAGACAATTCGCCTCAATCCATTCCGAACATTTCCACCTCGCGACTCGAACTGATTGCAATCACTCCCGAGAGTTTGAACTCCGAGTTGGCATCCGATGGGCGACTCGGTGAGATCCTCCAGTGCAAAGTCAGTTCCGAGTGGCCACACGCGGACTGGGAGCCACACGTTTTCAAGCTCCTGCTGCAGCATTTCGAGCAGGACGCCACCGAAATCGGATGGCATCGTTACATTGTGCTGCGCCGAGACGAGGTCAACGACCCGGTTCTGATCGGATCGACCGGCGGATTTCGCTGGCCCGGCGACAGGCAGGCAGCTGAGATAGGCTACGCCATCATTCCGGAATTTCGCATGCATGGCTACGCCAGCGAAGCGAGCCAGGCCATGATTGCCTGGATCGTGGCGACCGGCGCTGTCGACACTATCTACGCACACACGTTCCCGGAGTTGCTGGGCTCGATAAAAATTCTGGAGCGTTGCGGCTTTACGCTCGAGGGACCAGGGAAGGAGGATCGTACCTTACGTTATCGAAGACGTTGAGAAGATAGAGGGGGACGCGATCCTTTTCGAATCGCGCCCGCAGATGAATCAGGTGTCGTTATGATAGAGGCTGAATAGGCAGCCGTGATCCCACCCTTCGCAAAGGCGCGAAGGATGGGGCACCCTCAACGATGCACCCTCAACCATGCTTCTGGCTCAGTCGGCTGTTCATTCTGTCTGCCGAGGTTCGCTGACAACCGCAGACTTAGCTCTTCGGATACACCGGAGGAGCCGGCGGGCCGCCTTGCACCGGAAGCAGGACGTCCCCGGAGTAGCTCACCGCGATCTCCAGCGAGTATGCTTTCAGCCCAGGGCCCGGCGCCAAGAACGGCGTCAACGCAACGACCGCAGACTTCGTCCCGTTGTACACCGCCGTCAATCCATCGGTCTGTTCATAGTTCCGATTATTGGCGGGATTGGTATTCGACACCACACGTCCGAGCACACGATGCTCCGACTCGACTCCCAGGATCGAACCCGCAACCTGAGCGAAGTACTCCAACTGCTGCGTGGTGTACGGATTTCCGTTGGGATCGCGCTGCACGGCCTGACCACTCTTGGTGTCCACGCCCATCTGCGCGAATTCAATCGTGGCCAGCAGGTAAGCGCCGATAAAAGCATTCTCCAGCGCATCCAGAACCCCGGTAAACGCTGTCAGGGTATCGAAGGTCCCCGTCGGAAAATAGAACCGCTGCACCGGATCTGTGGTCCGCTGTGTCTTCCCGATCAGAGAGCGAAGCAGGTTGGCATGCGCAATCTCTTCGCTCAAGGCGGCGCGGAAATATTCGACGTTGCCGAGATTGCCGGCGGGCGTCACATCCTTTGCAGAGCCGCCAGGCCCGGCAAGAGCTGGGTCCATGATGACCGGACCGACCAGACCGTTGTAGTAGAAGACCGACGCTAGATCTTCCGCGATCAGCGCCGCTGTAAAGATCTCCTGTGCCGTATCGCCGCTCAGGTTATCGAGGCTTCCGGACTGCGCGCGCAGCGGCGTACCCGGCAAAAATGCCGCTGCAGCCGCAGACAGCCCAACCATTCCTGCGCGGGTGACGAAGGAACGACGCGGCAAAGCACCGTTCACGGAATCTACATTTTTTTCGTTCATAATCCGGCCCTCCCTGGGCCACGATTCTCGGTTGACATCCCTATCGGTTGAAAGCATGCCTATGCTGTATCGAGACGCGAAGGAGGAAGCTGCTCGGAGAAGAGAGATGGAGGCAATCCTGAATCGTGCTGCTCGGTACACCGTAAACGTCACGTGCAGCGATTTGGATGTTGCAGGATCAAGAAATAGTCGGTCTCTAAACCAAACAAACATGCAAGAATTTGCACGTGTACACAGGGGATCCGTTTGAACCCCGCGCATGACATGCAGCCGATAGACATGCCTTCCTCGGGGAGTTCACAACGCCGCATCCACCTTGTGGAGATTGAGCGATTGCTTGATGAACGTAAGCTGCTCACCGGAGAGAGTCAGTGCTTGGAAGCGGCGGGCGCAATGCGGTCCAGATCGAGATTGAGTTCCAGCACGTTCACTCGGGGCTCACCAAGAAATCCGAGTTGTCGCCCTTGCAGATGTTGCGCAACGAGGCGGCGAACCGCGTCTTCGGAGAGGCCGCGCTGGCGAGAGATGCGGGTGACCTGGAACTCGGCCGCTGCCGGAGTAATATCCGGATCGAGTCCAGAGGCCGAGGCGGTGACGAGATCGATGGGCACATCCGTATTGGGCTGGTCCGACTGGAGCGACGACACATCGCCCGCAACGCGATCGATCAGCTTTTTATTGGTCGGCGCGTAGTTCGAGCCCGAAGAGTTCGCGGCGTCGTAGCCATTGCCTGCAGCGGAAGGACGCGAATGAAAATAGCCGGGAGCGGTAAATGCCTGTCCGATGATTCGAGAGCCGATCAGCGTGCCGTTCCGGTGAATCAGCTGTCCATTGGCTTTGTCCCTGAAGAGCATCTGGGAGATGCCTGTGACAACGAAAGGGTAGACCAGCCCGAACAGGACGGAAGTGACCAGCGTGTAGAGAACGGCGATAGTGATAAGACGACGCATGCAAGTTCCTTCAGGCCAGATGAATGGCAGAGATGAGAATATCGATAAGCTTGATGCCCAGGAATGGCGCAACGAGACCGCCGACCCCGTAGAGCACGAGATTGCGGCGCAGCAAGGACTCTGCCGACATCGCCTTATAGCTGACACCGCGCAAGGCGAGCGGAATCAGAATGACGATGATCAACGCATTGAAGATGACGGCGGAGAGAATCGCTGACTGTGGCGTTTTCAGATGCATGATGTTCAACGCGTTGAGCACAGGAAAGGTCGCAGCGAACATGGCTGGAATAATCGCGAAGTACTTCGCCACATCATTCGCTATGGAAAACGTGGTGAGCGCGCCGCGAGTCATCAGCAACTGCTTGCCAATCTCGACGATCTCAATCAATTTTGTCGGATTGGAATCGAGATCGACCATGTTGCCCGCTTCCTTGGCAGCCTGCGTGCCGGTGTTCATGGCCACTCCTACGTCGGCCTGGGCCAGCGCGGGCGCATCGTTTGTTCCGTCGCCGGTCATCGCCACCAGCTTTCCTTCGGCCTGCTCGCGCTTGATGAGATCCATCTTGTCCTTCGGTTTGGCTTCTGCAAGGAAGTCATCGACGCCGGCCTCGCGAGCGATTGCAGCTGCCGTGAGCGGGTTATCGCCGGTAATCATGATGGTGCGAATTCCCATTGCGC
Organism: Edaphobacter sp.; assembly: GCA_965277335.1. GTDB lineage: Bacteria > Acidobacteriota > Terriglobia > Terriglobales > Acidobacteriaceae > Edaphobacter. The sequence continues at coordinate 112,190 of CBDICJ010000008.1, forward strand.
GAAGCTGAGCGAATCGCTCCTTCATTCCTCCCTTGACGATGTCTTTCAGGTGAATCACGCCGAGGGCCTGACGATTCTCCGCGACCACGAGAGGGGTGCCTCCGCTGCGAGCCACCATCTCCACTGCAGCGCGCACCTCGTCGGGCAAGCTGCCGCCATTCTCCTTGAGAAACGCGGCGATCGCATCGGTCGAACCCTTTCGGATCACGCGCCCATCCATGTTGACGCCGGACATGCGCGTCACCGCGCTGAAGGGAACGAACTCCGCTTGCAACTCGCTGAGTTCGCGGCCGCGAAGACCATACAGTTCTTTCGCGAGGACAACAATGCTGCGGCCTTCGGGAGTCTCATCGGGAAGCGAGGACAACTGCGCGGCGTCGGCAAGCTGGTCCTTGCTCACCCCCGGCGCGGGAATGAACTCGGAAGCCTGGCGGTTGCCCAGCGTGATGGTTCCGGTCTTATCGAGAAGCAGCGTATTGACGTCGCCCGCGGCTTCTACCGCGCGCCCTGACATGGCAAGCACGTTGTGCTGCACGAGGCGATCCATTCCTGCGATTCCAATCGCCGAGAGCAGGCCGCCAATCGTCGTGGGAATAAGGCAGACCAGCAGCGAGATGAGGACGAAGACCGTCTGCGGCGCGGTTGAGTAGATCGCAATGGGCTGCAGCGTCACCACCGCGAGCAGGAAGATGATCGTCAACCCGGCCAGCAGAATATTCAAGGCGATTTCGTTCGGAGTTTTCTGGCGTTCCGCGCCCTCTACCAGTGCGATCATGCGGTCAAGAAAGGTCTCACCCGGGTTCGAGGTGATGCGAACCTTAATCTGGTCCGACAACACGCGCGTACCGCCGGTAACCGCCGAGCGATCGCCGCCCGCCTCGCGGATTACCGGGGCCGATTCGCCGGTAATCGCAGATTCATCGACCGATGCGACGCCTTCGATCACCTCACCGTCGCCAGGAATCATGCCGCCGGCGATGACGTAGACGATATCGCCGGAACTAAGCCGCGAACTCGGAACCTCTTCTGTCTGCCCGTCGGCTCGATAGCGGATTGCAACTGTCTCCGACTTGGCTCGGCGCAGTGCGTCGGCCTGCGCCTTCCCGCGGCCCTCGGCCATGGCTTCCGCGAAGTTCGCAAACAGAACCGTAAACCAGAGCCAGAGCGTAATCTGCAGGTCGAAGCTGAACGCATGCCGGTGCGCGGAGAGGTCGCGGAACAAATAGATGCTGGTGATCACGCTGCCGATCTCCACCACGAACATGACCGGATTTTTCATCATCGCCCGCGGCTTCAGTTTGACGAGCGCGTCGACCAGAGCGCGACGAACGATTTTAGTGTCCCAGAGAGAGCGTTTGCGATTATGTGCCATGGTGATTTTCTTTCTCGATTAGAAGCTTTTGCCGGCATTCATCAATAAATGTTCAAGGATCGGCCCGAGCGAAAGCGCCGGGAAGAAGGTAAGCGCTCCGACGATCAGGACCACTCCGACCAGAAGCACCGTGAACAAAGGCGTATGCACAGGAAAGGTTCCGGGCGACGGCGGCACAAGTTTCTTTCTCGCGAGGCTGCCCGCCACGGCGAGCATGGGAACGACCATGAGAAAGCGGCCTACCAGCATCGCCATTCCAAGCGACAAGTTGTACCAATGCGTATTCGCATTGAGCCCGGCAAACGCAGAGCCGTTGTTGCCGGTCGCAGAGGTATACGCGTACAGAATCTCCGAAAGCCCATGCGGTCCCGCGTTCAAGAGAGAAGACAGACCGAGGTTCGGCATCATCAATGCGACCGCCGAAAACCCGAGAATGGAAAGCGGGAAGATCAGGACGTACAGCATAGCCATTTTGACGTCGAATGATTCGATCTTCTTGCCCAGGTACTCCGGCGTGCGCCCCACCATGAGTCCGGCGATGAACACTGCCAGCACGACGAAGATCAACATGCCGTAGAGGCCGGCTCCGACTCCGCCGAAGATGACCTCTCCGAGCATGATGTTGGTCAGAGGGACCATGCCTCCCAAGGGCATGAAAGAGTCGTGCCAGCTGTTGATCGCTCCGCAGCTCGCGTCGGTGGTTACGGTGGCGAAGAGCGCCGAATCGGCGATTCCGAAGCGCACCTCCTTGCCTTCCATGTTCCCGCCTGCCTGCAGCGCGGTCACGTGCTGATTGACCGAATGCAATAACGGGTTGGGCTGCGCTTCCGCATGGTAGGCGACCAATACTCCCGCGAAGAACAGCGCCGCCATCGCCGCGAACACTGCCCATCCATGCTTCGGCGCCTTGGTCATGCGGCCCAGCGTGACCGTCAGCGCGCCGGGAATCAGAAAGATTGAGAAGATCTCCATCATGTTCGAGAGCGGCGTAGGATTTTCGAACGGGTGCGAGCTGTTCGCATTGAAAAATCCACCGCCGTTGGTTCCGAGCATTTTGATTGCTTCCTGTGAGGCGACTGGCCCCTGGGCGATGCTTTGCGTCGTAACCGTCTGCGTCGTCGACTTTCCATCTGTGCCTGTCGTAGTTACAGTCTGCGGCTGAACGAGAGTTGCCTGGTCATACGGCCGGAAGTTCTGCACCACGCCCTGCGACACCAGCAACAACGCATAGATCAGACAGCCCGGCAGTAAGACCCAAAGGGATGCGCGGGTGGCGTCGACCCAGAAATTGCCCAGCGTGTTCGACTCCTTCCTCGAGATGCCACGGATGAAAGCGATGGCCAGCGCCATACCAACGGCCGCGGAAAAGAAGTTATGGTAGGCGAGCGCAAGCATCTGCGTGAGATAGCTCATCGTCGTCTCGGGCACGTATGCCTGCCAGTTGGTGTTTGTGGTAAACGAAGCCGCCGTATTCCAGGCCAGGTCCGGAGCGACGCCGGCGAGATGCTGGGGATTGAGCGGAAGAAGATGCTGCAGGCGCTCGATCGCATACGTCGCCAGCATCGAAACAGCGCTGAAGACCAGCATCGCAATCGAATACTCCGTCCACCGCATTTCATGAGCTTCGTCGATCCCGGTCAAGCGATAGATGAGCCGTTCGATCGGACGAAAGATGCGGTCGGCCAAGGTGCGCTCGCGCTGAAAGACGCGGGCCATGTAGAGGCCCAGCGGCTTCGCGCAAACAAGCACGAGCGCGAAGAAGAAGAAGATTTGGAACCAGCCGTTGGCGGTCATGGAAGGACGTCCTCTTACAATGAGTTAGAACTTTTCAGGGCGCAGAAGCGCATAGACGAGATAGACAAGAAGAGCTAAAGTTACAGCGCCAAGCAAAACATTCTCGATCATGCTTTGCCTTCCTTCACGCCCAGGCGGTCGCAACCCGAGGTGTAAGCGATGGCAATCAGAAAAAACAACACGCTGATCGCAACGCAGCCGATATCCCACATAGTGCCTCCTATGGTTGCTTAGAAGTGATAGATAAGATCGCCGGCCAGGGTCCCCTGACTCTTCTTGGTGGGAGCGCCAAGATAAGGACTGTCGTAGGCCGGAACGTCGTACGCGTGCTCGAAACGAAGTTCGGGACGGAAGGTGATGGTGCTGCCGACCCAAAAGTTAAACCCAACCAGGTGCTCGGAGTATCGCGTCTTTGATCCCGTGCGCTGGCCTCTAAGGTCGTCCACGAATTCATTGCGGATGATGAGAGCAGTGTGGTGGTGGTTGAACTCGTGAGCGACGTAGTTGACGATGGCGTATTCCGGCGCGAAGCAATGGGTCGCCAACGGGTTGCACTGCGCCCCATTGGCTCCCTGGATCGTGCCGGGAGAGTTCACCTGGCCGACATTGCTGCCGATGTTCGCGTTCGGTCCATAGCTGACGCATGGAGATAACCCATAACATTCATTCGGAACATCTCTTTGATATTGATACCAAGCCTCGGTATCCGTATGCCAGGTTGCGTTGATCTTGTGGTAGTAAGTCAGGTAGTAGGCCGAAAGATTGTTGTACCCGTACTTGCCGGAGTTCAGCGAGTTCGCGCAGAAGTAGAGGTTGTTGCCTCCGTCGGTCCAGCTATACGCGGCACACGCGTTGCCGGTCAGCTTCGCGCCCTTGGTCCAGGGTGCTGTCTCGCAACCTGCGGATACGCCTGCTTGAACCGTCCAGTGATTGCTTAGCTTGGTCGTCACGTTGACGCCGTGCTGGGTGTAGCAATCGTAGGTATAGAGGATCGAGTGACTATACGTGTAGTTGTTGGGCGCAAGCTGCGCTTCGATATCGGGCAGCGAGATGTACCTGCCGATGCGCACATCGGTTCCCTTGCCGATGTGCGGAAGGTAAAGGTCGAAGTAGTACATCACTGGGTCAAATCCGTAGAGCTGACCGCTGGCATGCGACAGCAGCTGCTGGCTGAATACGCCTTTCGCAGTCGTATAGCGGTAGTCGAGGCCATAGAGATTCGCAAGCCGGAATCCCCAGTCGACGTGATCGGTCTGTACCGTGTTGGGCAGACGCTCGAAGTACACCACGGCCTGATCCAGTTGTATCGAGTTCGGAACGACGTTGTATGCGGTCTCGCCGTTGGCATACAAACCTTTGTTCGAAGTGCTGGCGTTGCCGCCGATATCGAACCAACCGTATATCTTGAATCGGCTCTTGTTCTCATTGATGGCCTGCATCAACATGTAGCTCTGGGTATCGGGCGCGCCGAGAACCACGGTGCCGCCAATGGGCCAGTCCCCGCTTGGAAACGGAGGGGAGTTCAGAGGGGCGGGAGTTCCGCGACGCTCCGGTGATGGCGCAGCCGGCGCCCCATTCGAATCGACGGTCCAATCGTCCAGGTAGGCGTGACCGAGTCTGGTGAGAAAATCCCGGTTCGTTGCGGCAGGAGGCGGAACTTTTGGCGCTGCATTGTCGGTAGTCTGGAGCTGTGCTGGATTGTTGGCTCGCAAAGACGAGATCGCAGCCGCTCCCGCCGCGAACGCCGGACCGGTTGGAGACCACGCGGAGGATTCCGGTTCCGTCGCTGTGGCGAATGACTGATTCGCGATATCTGAGGAGGACGAGAACGACCGCGAGGCCATCTGGGCTGAAATGGAAGGATGGAAAGTGAACGCGATGCAGGTGACGAAGAGAGACGATAACAGTAGCTTAGGCATAGGAATATTTGGCCGAGTTCTTATGGAACGGCGCTATGCCTATGACACGCTCTTCAGCGTAAAGAAAAAGTAGCGAAGTCGTAAAGAGACCGTAAAGGCCTCTACCACTCGTCGCTGCCCGTTGGGCGGAAGCGGTATCCGATCCAAGGCTCCGTAAGTATGTAGCGCGGGTCGTCGGAGGTCTCTACCTTCTTGCGCAACTGCCCGATATTCACCCGCAGATACTCAGGTTGATCCGCGTTGGTTCCCCAGACACTGTGCAGAAGCGCGCGATGTGTGAGGACCTGCCCGGGATGCCGCGCAAGACATACAAGCAGATCGAACTGCTTCGGAGTCAAGTGAACATCCTCCCCTCGAATCACAACCCGATGCTGCGGCACATCGATTAGGAAATCTCCCAGCTTAATCACCAATTCCGTCTCTTGATCCTTTGCGCTCGATCGCCGCAGCTGGGCGCGAACGCGAGCCTGTAGCTCCTGAATACTAAACGGCTTGGTGACATAGTCATCCGCTCCGGCATCGAGCGCCTCGATCTTGGTCCGGTCGTGATTGCGCACGGAAAGGACGATGATAGGAACGTCAGAGACTCCCCGAATTTCGCGGCACAGTTCGATCCCGTTCATCTGCGGCATGGAAACATCGGTGATGACAAGGTCCGGCTTCCATTCGTGCACAGCCAGCATTCCTTCGACTCCATCTGCTGCAACCCGCAGCGAATAACCCTGCGTCGAAAGCGCAGTCCGGAGCACACGCGTAATCTGCGGTTCGTCATCGACGACAAGGATTTTCAGTGGCTGGTCGCGGTCATTCTGCTTCATTCGCGCTCCGGGTGCTGCGTAACAATGTGAACATCCACATTCCGTGATTCCTTCAAAAAGTGTTGAATCGCCCAATAGTACAGATACTTTCGAAATCCATGAACGGCGGTGCGGCCGAATACGATATGAGTTATTCGCTTCTCACGCACAAAGGCCGCGGCCGCATGGGCAACGCTTTTGCCCTTGATGGTAAAGACCTGCGCATTGAGATTACGCGCGAACTGCATATTTCCGGCAAGCGTCGCCTTCTCTTCCTCTGGCAGGTCTTCTCCGGTATCGATGTGCAGCACGAAGAGTTCGCCGCCCACGCCTTCCGCCACGCGCGCCCCCCGCGCAATCAGCATCTGCGAAGAACTGTTCGCGCTGATGCAAACGGCCACTCGCTCGCGTACGGCCCAGTGCGCTTCGATGCGCTTGGAATCCATATACGCCGTCAGCGTGCGATCCACCGCTTTGGTTACATGCTGCAACGCAAGCTCGCGCAGCGCAATCAAGTTACCTCTACGAAAGAAGTTGGCCAGAGCTTTCTCCGCTCGGTCGATGCCGTAGATATCGCCACGCCGCATCCGGGTCTGCAAGGCTTCGGGCGTCAAATCAGCCATCACAATTTCGTCGGCTCGCTGCAGCATCCAGTCCGGCACGGTCTCGCGAATCTGGATGCCGGTTACGCTCTGTACCGTGGGCGCGACGCTCTCGATGTGCTGTACATTCATCGTGGCCAGCACATCGATATTCGCGGCTAGCACATCCAGCACATCTTCAAAGCGTTTGCGATGCTTGCTCCCCTCGATATTCGTATGGGCAAGCTCGTCGATCAGCACACTCTGCGGCCGCCGCGCGAGAATGCCGTCGACATCCATCTCCTCGAACACGACGCCTTTGTATTCGATCCGCCGCCGCGGAACCTGCTCCAATTGTTCGGCCAATTCCGCCGTGCGCGGACGCCCATGGGTCTCCACCACGCCGATCACAATGTCTTCGCCTCTTTGATGACGGCGTATCGCCTCGCTCAGCATGTTGTAGGTCTTGCCTACACCAGGCGCATAGCCCAGAAACAGCTTGAACGTCCCCCGAGTCTTCTCGGGCGCAACCTTCTCCAGCCATTCCTCGGGGCTCTTGGCGGCCGGGTTCGGACTGTCGCGACTGGACATAGAGCTAATATATGGGAGTGCGACGAAAGCTCGAACGAGTCATTCTGCGCTATACCGCATCGACGGCAACCGCCGCTGCCATTGTAGCGGTCTATTTCCGCTGGCTGCATGTCAACGAGACCACCGTCGCGTTGACATTTCTGGTCGGCATACTTCTGGTTGCGGCAAACTGGGGTCTCCGCCACTCCATCTATCTCTCCATCGTGTCGGCGGTTGCCTTCAATTTTTTCTTCCTTCCTCCCGTCCTCACTTTTACCATCGGCGAGGGTCGCAACTGGATAGCGCTGCTCGCCTTTCTGGCCACAGGCATCGTAGGAAGCCAGCTTGCTGAAAGAGCGCGGAAAGAAGCGGAGATCTCACGCCATCGCCAGCGCGAAGCCGAACGGCTCTACGAGTTCAGCCAGCAGATGCTGGTGACAGCCAATGTTATCGATCTTCTGAATCTGCTTCCGCAGATGATCGCTTCTACCTTCAATCTGAACGGCGCGGCAATCTACCTGCGCGAGAAAGATCGGGTCTATCGGTCCAGTCCCAACTATATGGACGTGACCACCGCAGAGCTTCGCGAAGCCGCGTTCTCGCGAGACCACACCTACGATCAACCGCGTGACGTTACGCTCGTGCCCATCCTGCTTGGAACCCGGTCTATCGGCGCGGTTGGCATTACCGGCAGCAACACCTCGCCGGAGGCTCTGGACGCGGTCTGCGGACTCGCTGCAATTGCCATCGAGCGAGCGGGCGCCGTCGAGACGTTGACTCGCGTGCAGGCGTCGCGCGAAAGTGAACGGCTGCGAAACGCGCTGCTCGATTCGGTCGCGCATGAGCTGCGAACTCCCTTGACCTCCATCACAGCCGCCATCACCAGCCTGCGCTCCGATCCTCTCCTCGATGCCGACCAGAGCGCCGACATGATGCAGATCATTGAAGAAGAGGCCGCGCGCCTCGACCGTCTCGTAGGCCAGGCCATGGAGATGGCGGACCTCGAAGCCAACGAGATCAAGCTCGACATGCAAACGCATTCCATGCGCGAAGCGGTCGACCTCGCGCTAAAGGCAGTCCAGTCTCAGTTGCGAAAGCATCCCGTCGATATCCGCCTGCCGGACTCCTTGCCTCCGGTCTCCATGGACCTTGAGCGAATCGCAAAGGTGATTCAGCATTTGCTTGAAAACGCTGCTAAATACTCCGAGGAGTCCAGTCCTGTCTTTATCAGCGCAGAGGTCGCGCGCGGACAAATCATCACCAGCATCGCCGACCGCGGCATCGGCATAGACGATTTCGAAAGAATGATGATCTTCGATAAGTTTTACCGTGGACAGCGGCAGCGGTTTCGCGTCCAGGGAACCGGCATGGGCTTGGCTATTTCCAAAGCGATCGTCGAGGCGCACGGCGGGTCGATCAGTGTCACCAGCCAACCAGCCCAGGGGTCTGTCTTCTCATTCCAGCTTCCTCTGCAACAATAAGGCGAGCAAACCTCTGCAAAAAGCAACAGCGACGCGCCCACTCCACCTGATCCGTGCTGCTCTCATCTTCCATTCCAAGAGCATGAATTCAAGAGCATGAATTCCAAGAGCATGTGCCAGTCAGCACGTCATTTTATGTAATATCCAGACACCTGCCACACCTTATTTTTATCCCGGCTCAAGATGACCGTCTCTTGCGCCGCATTCTTATGCTCGAAGCTGCTGTCATACAGAAGGAAGACATAATCCCCGTCCGGCACACCGGGCAAGGTCGTCGTATGCTTCGCGTTCTGAACGATCCTGCTCCGCATCTTGCCCAGCGGCTTCCGCACCTGCTTCAAGGTGGCCTCCCACTTCTCCGCCGTTACCGCAGCTTTGAAGACGGGCGCCGCCGCCGCCCAGCTCTCGGCGTATCGCCCGGAGTCCACAAGGCTCAACCAACTGTCAGCCTCGAGCACTCCCATCTGCGCGTCGGTCGGCTTCTCCTGCGCCAGGACACCGCGCGTGCCGGCCGCAGCAGTCAAGCCCAAACAAAACATCAAAACGATTCTCAAATTCAGATGCAAACCAGCCTCCAGTCGTCTCAATTCCGGCGATATCCTTCAAGCATTTGGGCAAGCATTCGGGAACGAAGTTGTTACGACCATACGCTTTGAATGCCTACAGTCCTGTTTTCCAAGATCGAGGTCTGACGTTTTTACTCCTTCACCCGCAAGTAAAACACGCGCTCATCCGCGCCGGCATGTTCGATCAGAATCTCGCCATCCGCGCGTTGCATGACGCTCGGAAACTTTTCTCCCCACTCTACCAGCACCAGCGCATCGGGCTGCTCCGCCATCTCTTCGAGGCCGAGAGTCAACAGCTCCCGCTCCGTTTCAAGGCGGTAGAGATCCAGGTGAAACAGCCGCACCTTCGTTGCTCTATATTCATGCACAAGGGTAAACGTGGGGCTGGTCACATCGTCAGCTTCAGCCGCCCCCAAGGCTGCAGCGAGTCCCTTCACCAGCGTCGTCTTGCCCGCGCCTAGATTCCCACGCAGCACATACAGCTTCGGCGCCGGCAGCAGCATCTCCGCAAGCCTCTCACCCATAGCCAGCGTTCCCGCTTCACTTCGCGTTTTGAATCGACGCTTCTCACGCAAGGCTCCACTCACCGCGTCAACTCCTCCAATCCGCACGCAATCTACAACAACGGATATGGAAACAATTCATTCCATCCTTGAGAACTTACCTTCGCCGAGCTCCAGCTAATTCCGCAGTCCGCACAACCAGACCAGTTTATCGGCATCGGTAATCCTATATCGGAATGCATCCGAGAGATGTGTAACCGTATCGGTTGCCAGAATCGTATGCTCATCCATCGCATGCGCGGCAAAGTCCGCAGCCAGTCCATGAAGATACACCGCTGCCTCGACCGCGCGAGCCACGTCGTCGGGAAACTGCGCTAGCATGGCCGCAACAATCCCTGTCAAAATATCTCCGCTTCCACCCTTCGCCATGCCGGGGTTGCCGGTCGTATTCACCGCAACAGAACCATTTGGATGCGCCACCAGCGTCCGCCACCCTTTCAGCACCAGCGTCAGCTTATGTTTTTTCGCAAAACGCGGCGCCAGCCCCAGCCGATCTGCCTCGACTGCTTTCACCGTCATTCCCGCCAGCCGCGCCATCTCACCCGGGTGCGGCGTCAGCACCATCACCCTTCCTGCACCGTTCAGCAACTCGGCTTTCCCGTCGAAAGCGTTCAGCGCATCCGCATCGATCACTACCGGCAAGGTCGTCTTCTCCACGACATGGCGCGCAAACTCCGGCGCGTCCCCTTCGGTCGAAAGCCCCGGTCCCAGCGCGACCACGCTTATCTTTTTCAGCAAGGCATCCAGCTTCGCCCCATCCAGATTTTTGAACGACACCTCACCTCGATTTCCCTCCGACAGCGGCACCATCATCAACTCCGGCGCAATCGCCGCCACGGTGTTCACAATGCCTTTCGGAGTAGCCGCCGTCACCAGACCTGCGCCCATCCTCAGACAAGCCAGTGAGGCCATTGCCGGAGCTCCAGCCTTGCCCGCGCTTCCTCCAATCACCAGCACATGTCCGAATTTGCCCTTGTTCGAATTCACATCCCGCGCTTTTTCCGCTAATCGCTTCGATCCTCCAGTCCACGTCAACCCCCCGGAGGAAACCACCGCCGCGGCAGGCGATCCGATCTGCCCAATCACCACCGGACCAAACGTTCCACCCGTGTGCTCATTGCGCGTTAAATGTCCGAACACATGCGCCAGCTTGGGGGCGGTGAACGTCACCACAGCATCCGCGCGGAACGAGCCCGCCGCATTCTGCTCCATCGAATCCGCATCCCATCCGGACGGAAGATCCACCGCCACCACGGGCGCCGCCAGCCCTTCCACCATCTCCCGCAGCGTCACCGCCAGCCCCCGCAGCGGCGGCTTGAAACCCGTCCCTACCACCGCATCGATCAGCAACTCAGCAGCTTTCACCTCCTCCGCCAAGCTCTCCAATACGCCCTCATCCACAGCTTCATCGATCCCCACGCCCGCAGCTTCCTCTCGCAGTCGCCGCAGCGCGGTCGCAGCCTCGCCCTTCACCTCGTCCATTCGCCCCAGCAGAACCACTCGTACCGTCGTGCCTGCCTGCGCCAGCACCCGAGCTGCCACCAGACCGTCACCGCCATTGTTGCCTCGCCCGCATAGCACTACGACACGTGAAGCCGCCGCATACCGCCTCAAGCAGAACTCCGCCACCCTTCGGCCCGCGCCCTCCATCAAAGTCTGCAACGCAACCCCAAACTCGTCCGCGCTTCGCCGATCTATCTCCCGCATCTCTGCCGCACTCAAAATCTTCATCGTTTTCCTCTTGGCAATGTGCATCCAGCGATTGGCGCTGCCGCCGTTCCTGCGTATGCTTTGAAACCAGCGACAGCACAAAGCGAGCAGGCCGTTCAACCGATTTTAAATCGGATGTGAAGCTACGGCTACCCGTTCGACCAGAGAACGAGATCCATAGATCGAAAAATCATTCCCGCTAGTGAGGAGGACGCAACAGTTTAGATGCAAGGTGGAATCGAAAAAAGATAACGCGATCCAGCTTTTGGCGATCGTGCCTCGCCCGTGGCAATCCAGCCGCTATCCCATAGCAGGAGCCGCTCAGTTGCCAAATCTATCTTCCAGAATCTCCAGAACTGCAAACCAGCATCGGCGCGAACTACTCAGAAGCGCCCACTGTCCCGTTGCTTGCCACACCGGACTTCTGCAGAAAGTAGCTCTTATCCCAAAGCGCCCGATAAAACTGACCGGTTAGCTCGGCTGCCTTGGGTCCAAAAGTAGGCCGGCCACCTTCCAGGAAAAAAACTGTGGCAATCCGCCCGGTCGGGGTATCCGCGAACGATCCGAACCAGCCAAATCGAGTCCCGTTGTTCGAACACGTGCCCGTCTTTCCCATGACCGGAAACTGGCTGAAGTTTGCCCGCAGCGATCGCGCTGTTCCATACTCTACCGCGCCTTGCATTCCCGTCTGAATTTCAGGAATCAGCGGCGCGATCGTCAACGTGCGCTTTACCTTCGGCTCGAAGGTTGCCACCTCGGCCGCAGTTTCAGGATGCTGCAGATAATACAGCGTTCCGCCATTTGCAATCGCTGAAACCAGCGCCCCCAACTGCAGCGGCGTCATCGAAACGCTCTCGCCGAACGAGCACATACGCCCCACGCCGCCCAGTGCCGCCGGCAACTCCTCGTCTGGATATGCCCCCAACTGCTCGCCCTGGATGTGATATCCCGCCAGTTCGCCCAGGCCAAACTCATTTGCGTAGTGCTTTACGCGCTCGAATCCCAACATTCTCCCCAGCGTCTCAAAGTAAAGATTGTTCGAGTGCGCCAGCGCGTCCGTCATGGTCATGTGGTACTTGCCGCCCAGGTTCACGGGGGTATCCCGGGTAACGATTCCCTCCTCGAGCGCAGACAGCGCCACGGTCAGCTTGATCGTCGAACAAGGCTCAGCCCCGCGCGACAGAGCCAGCTTCTGGTTCACCATGGCCAGAATGCGTCCCGTCGCAGGATCGATCGCGATGGCCGTGCCGTTCATATTGCCCAGCGCTTCGATCGCCGCTGCGCGAACCACCGGATCCTCGCCATCGGTGACATCGCCGAGCGTCAGATTGTCGGCGTATGAACTCGCCGTAAACCGCTCCTGATACCTCGATCTCGATCTCGTTCGCCTTACCGCAAGCGTCGGACGCGCGCCCCGCCGGCGTCCCCCGGTTCTCGCTATCATTCGCCCTGCTCGATGCGCACTCACGGTTGCACTCCGTCTGGCTTGCCCATGGGAAGACCCAGCGTGAGTCCTTACCCTGGTCGCAACCCGCGCCGTTCCCGCCGAGCGATGCTTCGTTCTTGTCGTAACACTTGCCCCCGCATCCGCTCCAGCGCACAAGACCAAAAGGCCGAAGAGGATTGCGCCATAAATCTTTGCGAGTTTCGACATGGGCACCCTTTTCACTTCTCTTCTCTTTACTGGCAATCAGACTTCCAAATCAAGGCCAACCAGCATCAGGAAGCTCTTATTCAACACCATCCGACATGCCGCTGCTGTACCACCTTCGTGCTACGGATGGTTAACGCTCTAAACAGAGCTTCAGTTTCCCCGCCGCAGAAAAGCCGGTATATCCAGCTCATCCGGCTCCGTGTGGTCCGGCGCAGCCGCGATCCCGCCCCCGAAAGAAGACACCCGGGCTACTGGATCCGCGCCAGGCAGCTCTTCCGCGCCGCTCCGTGCCGGTCCTTGTTGGACGCGCATGGGAGCGGAAAGGTGATTCTGCTCCTTGACTCGCTCCGGGACCCGCTCCGGCCCATGCGCCTCCGCCTCATGCGCCCGAGCCTTCCGCGCCGACCGGAAGAAGTCGTCATCGAACACCGAAGCGGGCACCGGAATCAATTCCGGCGGAGCGCTCGCCTGAGCCTCAGCGGCCTTGTTCTCCGGCGTGTGCGTTGCTGCCGCTGGAGAAGACGGGGCCGCCGGAGCAGTCTCCGCCCGGCTCTCCTCCGCCTCCGTCTCGCTCGCAAACCTTGAAGCCGGCGGGCGCGGCGTCACCACTCGGGCCTGGATGGGCACGTCATAGCGCATCGTCGGCAGCGTCGCCTCGGCCAGCATCCGTTCCCGACGCTGCGGCATCTCCTGCTGCTTGAACCCCGTCGCGATCACGGTGATCTTCACCTCATCGCCCATCATCTCGTCCTGCACCGCGCCGAAGATAATGTTGGCATCCTCATGCGCCGCATTCTGAATGAGGCTTGAAGCCTCGTTTACTTCGCTTAGCTTAAGGCTGCTCGAACCGGTAATGTTGATCAAAATTCCTCGTGCTCCATCGATCGCGCCCGCCTCCAGCAAAGGCGAAGCCATCGCCGCCATGGCTGCTTCCACCGCCCGATTGGCCCCCGACCGCACCCCCGTCCCCATCACCGCGTATCCCATCCCCGCCATCGTCGTCTTCACATCGGCGAAGTCGCGGTTGATTACTCCGGGAATGGTAATGATGTCCGAGATGCCCTGCACTCCCTGCCGCAGCACATCGTCGGCGATGCGGAAGCTCTCGAAGAAGCCGGCATCCTTCGCCACCGCCAGCAGCTTCTCGTTCGGGATCACGATCACCGTATCCACCGAATCGAGCAGCTCCTGCATGCCGCGCTCGGCCTGCTGCATCCGCCGCTTGCCTTCAAACGCGAACGGCCGCGTGACCACTGCCACGGTCAGCGCGCCCATCTCGCTGGCCAGGCTGGCAATTACCGGCGCCGCCCCTGTCCCTGTGCCGCCGCCGAGGCCGGCGGTGACAAACACCATGTCCGCGCCCTCGAGCGCCTCGATGATCTTGTCCGAATCCTCGAGCGCGGCCCGGCGGCCTACGTCGGGATTGGCCCCCGCCCCCAGGCCGCTGGTGAGCTTTACCCCAAGCTGCAGCTTCACCGGAGCGTTCGACCCCTGCAGCGCCTGCACATCCGTATTCGCCGCGATAAACTCCACCCCGGCCACATTCGCCGAGATCATGCGATTGACGGCATTGTTCCCTCCGCCGCCTACGCCGATGACCTTTATTCGCGCGCCGTGCGGAATCTCATCGTGATAGTGAATGCGGAGGTCATCGGGAGAGTTGGGGGGCAGATTGGGCAGATTGGACATGAGAACAGCACTCCTTGAGGGGGCTCTTTCCTGATTCTCCCATCTCCGCGCTCAACGCACGACTTCGTTTTCCACCGCCCGTACCTCGCATGGTTCAATCCGCCGTAATATTCGGTTTCGCGGCGCGGACAGTTTCCAGATTCGACTCCGGCTGGTTCGGGTTTCACAGTCAGGCCGTATGGTTTGCAGGTACCCCCCCCTCCGCCAAAGTTGCGCAAAATCTTCGAATCAGGGGACTTAGGTTTGGACTTGGATCTGGACTGGGACTTGTAATTGGACTTGGATCGCTGTTCTGTTTGGAGAGGGCGAGGCGCAGCTTTGAGATCTTCCCCCGTCGGTCGGGGTCCAATCTTGTCAAGCGCGGGTCTCGCGCGAAGCGAGCTTGGGCGATATCACAGATCTCGCTGGGGTCTCACCTGGGGTCTGGCTGGGGTCTCACTGGGGTCTCACTGGGGGTCAGTGCGGCCAGTGTTGCCACCAGCCGCGCAGACCGTCGTTCTACCTGCGACTCTCCCGATACGCAGGTAGAATCCGTTCACCGCTGCTCGTCATCCTCGTCCTCGCCGCCGCGGAGCCGCTGGAACGAGTTTGCGATGACGTACTTGGCCACCGCGGTTCCGGTCGCCCGCCCATCGTTGCACGAGTGCCGGAAATGAAGTCCGCCATAGATGCGCGCGTTGGCAACCTCCTCGAGCGCGGCGTCGAAGTCCCGGAACGGCCGGACTACCCCCGGCAGCGCATCCGAGGTCACCACGAACGAGGTATGCTCGCCGAAGAGGTGAGCCAGGATGGTCGCTCCAGCGCTGCTGAAGCCGGAGTGGGCCGCCGGATACTCCGGGTGGGCGGGCGTGACGACCAGCGGAACCCAACTGGGGTCTGCGGCGGTGAGCGGGTTGTCGTCGGTATCGGCCAGCGTGATCGCCGTAATCGGCCGCCAGGTGACAAAGTGATACTTCGCATCCCAGATCGCGATGGCTGCATCCGCCATGGCGACGTTCAGTTCGGCAAACAGGCGAGCGTTCTCGAGCAGGGTCATCGGTCGCTGCGCGCCAAGGGAGAGAGCGACACCGTTCCAGTTGTAGATCGGCGTACTGGTGGCCCAAAACTGGGCATACGCGGTCTCGTCGGGGGTGCGCAGCGTGGTGGTCAGGCTGCCCATGTACTTCGATTCATTGAGATCTATCGCATAGCGAACGCTGGTCAGAGCAAGCGGACCGGCCGGGCGAAACCTGCTTGGGAAGCCGATTGCCCAAGGCGCCATGGTGGCGAACTGGGGAGCGGCTCCGGGTGCAAATGCAGGCGGGGTAGGGCGCCACTCGCCGACGTTGGTGCCTCCAAGGAACGGCGGAGGAGCGGGCGTGAATCCATCGGTGCTGCGCCATGCATAAATCGCGTCAGCCACCTCTTGCCCCCAGGCGATCCCATCGTCGATTCCGCGGGCGCACCGCGGCTCCGGGTTTGCGCCGCACCGCGACGTCAGAATCGCCTGCAGCGATGTGGTGCGAGCAGCGTCGAAGGTGCTCAGCTGCGCCGGGTAAAGACGTACCAGATTGGCGTAGGCAGCCTGGACTGCCGCCGCTCTCGCCGACGAGCCGCGCGGCGCTCCGGGAGCGACATGGACGAAGCTGTATCGGCCCTTGATCCCGTTGACCGCATCGAAGACCGACACCTCGACGATCGCCGCATTCCGCGACGTCGTGGTTGAAGAGTTTTTGCCGTCTACGTGCGCAGCCTGGAAGAGGATCTGGTTCCAGTCGGTCACCTCGTCGGCATGGAGGCTGGTTGTGAGGAAGGCGGCGAAGAGAGTCATCAGGACTCCCCGTAGAAGGGTGCTGCTGTGAATGTTTCCTCGCCTGGGAGGCTCCTTGGAAAAGTGATTGTGGAAAAGTGACTGTGCGCGGCCGAGGATCTCGGCTGGACTGAGAATCTGTTTGAATACTGCTTTACGGTTCCGATCTCATTAAGCAAACAGACAACGGCAAAGGCGAAATGCGGGAATCTCTCCACTACACCGTGCGATAAAACCACACGGCTTCGGTCGAGATGACGATTTTGAATACTGCTTTACGGTTCCGATCTCATTAAGCAAACAGACAACGGCAAAGGCGAAATGCGGGGATCTCTCCACTACGCCGTGCGATAAAGCCACACGGCTTCGGTCGAGATGACGATTTTTACTCCGTGCGATAAAAGCCACATGGCTTACTACCCCAGCGAGCAAAAGCACTCGCCGGGGACCCCGGTTGCTTACCACCCAGCGAGCAAAAGCGCTCGCCGGGGACCCCGGTGCTTCTGTCGAGATGACGATTTTGAGGAGTTATTAGACAGGCCTGCGCTTTCGTTCGAGATTTTGGGCCTACTGCTTCGTCATCGTCCCTACGACTAGGCCGTCGTTGAACTGGTCGCTGCTCTGTATGAACTCAATGGTCTTTCCGCCATTGACGAGGACCAGATTGCGGTGGTGCGTCAGGCCGCCTGAGGTGAAATCGGCACTCCCCGTCCCATCGCTTTTGATCGAATAGGTCCCGGAGTACACCTAGGGAAACGAGGTGCCGCCGATGGCAAACGTAGCCGATGCGTCAAAGGTCCCATCGCCGTGAAAGCGCCACATGCCTCCGACCGCGAATGGGTTGTATTTCGTGATGTTGTCGATATCGTTTGCGTGGGAGACGAGCGCGATGTACCCAAAGCCGTAGATCCCTTTCAAACTGCAGTCTGCAAAGGTCCCTTCCGGACACCTTGTCTCGGATGAGGTGTTGTCGGAGACGGCGGACTGCGCCTTCGACGGAGCGGTCGTACCCGCGGCGAGCAGGAGGGCAAGGCTAGAAGCCAGGACGAGTTTTCGAAAAGTACCATGGGTGACTGACATTTCATTTCCCTTTTCCCCGGACCTTTGTCCGGAATTCCGTGTTCCAGGTTGGTGTCACTCGTGAAAACCGTTGCGTGGCTTCATGGTTTTCCCGTACTTAGCGCAGCCCTTTCGCAACGCGCCGCACTCTTGGCGATGGCAGGTGTTCGGCTGACCGAGGATGATCCCGGCAAGATTGAGGACATCATGCCCGCAGCCCACACGAGGCGCAATCACGCGGCCCACCTCGTTGGGTATCCTCGATATATCCCGATAAACGACTGACTCCATGGGTCCTGGGGGTGTTCTGCTGCAGGCCGTCGCAGCTTTGGATCCGGTTCGCGAGGGCAAACGCGCGGTAGGTGATAAGCTGCGCACACTGAGGCTCTTGTGATGAGCGTCGCTCTGAGGCCTGCAACCGTTCATTTCGGGCAGTTTGAGCTGGACCTTCGCAGCGGCGAGCTTACCCGGCTCGGGCGCAAGGTTCGCCTGCAATGGCAGTCGTTTCAGATTCTGGCGCTCCTGCTCGATCGCCCGTGCGAGGTGGTGACCCGGGAGGAGCTGCGGAAGACGCTGTGGCCCGGAGACACCCATGTCGACTTCGACCATGGCCTGAACAATGCCATCAAGCGCCTGCGCGAGGCCCTTGGCGACCTGGCGGATAAGCCGCGCTACATCGAGACTCTGCCGCGGGTAGGATATCGATTGATCGCTGAGCTACACAGTGCGGACCCGAAAGCGGAGGTCTCCGATGCGCCGCGCCTGTTCCGTTTTGCGGAGTTCGAATGCGATCCGGCGACCAGGCGCGTGCTGCGGGCAGGGGAGCCGCTGCGGCTGGAGACGAAGGTCTTGCGGCTGCTGTTCTATCTTCTCGAAAACAGGAACCGGCCGATTCCCAAACAGGAGCTGCTCGACCGCGTCTGGCCGGAGTCCAACCTCAGCGAGAGCGCTTTGACCCGAGCCATGGGATTGCTGCGGAAGGCGCTCCACGATGACGGCCGCCAGCCTCGGACGATCGAGACCATCCCGTCGCTGGGCTATCAATTCGTCGCTCCGGTTACGATTGTAGAGGCGGTCGGCCCATCGGTCGACTCCAGGCTCGTCGCAGGAGTACCTCCGCCCGCTGTCTCGATGGTCTCGGAAGGAGCGATTGCAGCGATTGTCTCGGAAGGAGCGACGAAGGCTCAAACCTCTCGCTTGTTCGTGTTTCGCGCATGGATCATCTGGATCATCGCTGTTCCCGTGCTGCTCCTGATAACTGCCGGCGGCTTTTTCCTCAGATCTTCGAAGGTGCGCCCGCTTACGGCGCAAGACACCATCATCCTGGCGGACTTCAGCAACAATACCGGCGATGCGGTCTTCGACGAAACCCTCCGTCAGGGTCTTGCAGTGCAGCTTGAGCAGTCGCCTTTCCTGAGCCTGGTCTCCGAGCTTCGCCTCCGGCAGGTTCTGCGCATGATGGGCCAGCCCGAGACTGCGCGGCTGACCCCAGGACTCGCTCGCGAGATCTGCGAGCGGAATGGCAGCACGGCCGTCCTGGACGGCTCGATCTCGCAACTGGGAAGTGAGTACGTGGTGGGACTGCGCGCCACCAACTGCCGCAGCGGAAAGATCCTGGCGGAGGAACAGGCGCAGGTGGCCAGGAAAGAGGATCTGCTGACCGCGCTCGGCGGCATGGCAAGCAAGCTGAGGACGCGGCTGGGCGAAGCGCTCGGCACCACTGAAAAGTACGACACTCCGCTGGCAGACGCGACCACGCCCTCGCTGGAAGCCCTGAAGGCCTTTAGCCTGGGAGTCAAGCGGTACTACTCGGCTGTGCCGACCGCCGGTCTGCCCTTCTTCGAGCGAGCGGTTGAACTTGATCCCAACTTCGCCCTCGCCTGGGCGTTCATGTCCTGCTCCTGCTCCGTGCAACCCGATCTCGCGGCCCGGAACATCCGCAAGGCGTACGCGCTGCGAGAGAAGGTGAGCGAGCAGGAACGGTTCTTCATCGACGCAACCTACAACGAGATCGGAACCGGAGATCTGCGGAAGGCCCTCACGGTGGATGAGCTGTGGTTGAAGATCTATCCCCGGGACATCGAACCGCTCCTCGGCCTAGCCTACGACAGCATGCGTATCGGCGACTCGGAGACGGCCCTGGGGTGGGCTCGCAAGGCGCTTCCCCTGGGACCAAGCGACGTCTTGAGCTATGAATTCCTCGCCGATGCGTATGTGAACCTCAACCGGCTCAGCGAGGCCGAGGCGGTGTACAAGCAGGACGAGGAACTCAAGCTGGCCGATCCTTATCTGACAACGTCGCTGTACGAACTGGCCTTCCTGCAGGAGGATCGGAAGAAGATGGCGCAGCTGGAATCAGCCGCCGCGAGCAATCCAGGCGACGATGACGAGTTGCTGGCCTCGCAGGCCGAGACCGCCGCCTGGTATGGAAAGCTCGGGGCCGCTCGAGAGCTGACGCAGCGGGCCAGCTCTTTCGCTCAGCACAAGGAAGCCGCTGAGACAGCGGCAAAGTACCGCGCGGCGTTGGCGCTGTTCGAAGTGCAGGTCGGGGAGCTGGATCAGGCTCGCGCCGATTTGAACGCAGCGACCAAGCTGGCCAACAACCGCGATGTACGAACGATGGCGCCGCTGGTGATGGCCGGCACGGGCAACACGGCTGCTGCCGAAAAGCTTTCGACCGAGCTTGACCAGGCCTATCCCGTCGACACCCAAGTTCAGGGGTATTGGCTGCCGGCGGTTCGCGCGTCTATCTCGCTTGAGCGCAACGACCCGGCTCGCGCGGTCGAGATCCTGCAGACCGCCAATGCTCTCGAACTGGCGTTTCCCGACATGCTCACAGCCTACCTGCGCGGAGAGGCATTTTTGAGGCTTCACGACGGCAAGCGCGCGGCATCGGAGTATGCGAAGTTCACGGAGCACTGGGGTCTGGTGCGGAACTCGCCTTACGGCCCGCTGGCCCGTCTCGGCTTGGCAAGAGCTTACGTGCTGCAGGGCGACACGGGGAAGGCCCGCGGCGCGTATCAGGCGTTCCTGACGATCTGGAAGGATGCCGACACGGATACGCCACTGTTCAAGCAAGCACAGAGAGAGTACGCCCACATGCGGTGATGCCGGCGGGTTAGCGCGTGATACGTTGCTCGTCCCGCAACCCTATTCCCTATTGCCTAAACTTTTAGGAAGCTGTCTAAAAACTGCGTAACGATTGATGTCGTCGCAAAAACAAGCAACGGCAAAGGCAAAATGCGGGGATCTCTCCACTACGCCGTGCGATAAAACCACACGGCTTCGGTCGAGATGACGGCTTTTTGAGGAGTTTGCGGAGATCTCTTCACTGGAGTAACGGAGGATGAAACCATCCGTTGCGGAGTGGAGAGAGGACGACTTCTTGCGGGGTTTTTAGAAGCTGCCTGCGAAGATTGCCTTTAGCTTAGCGCGGAGGCCCTGCTCTTCGCTGGCGCGCCGGACCTGGGTTCGGTGGGTGTAGAGCAGCATGCCGATGGCCGCCGCGTACTCCGGCCGCACCAGCTCCTCGGGCATTCTGGACAGCGGCACCGGATATCCGACTCGCGCCGGAACCCGCAGCAGGCTCTCGGCGTTGTCGAGCAGCCCGGCCATGTTCGCGCCGCCGCCGGTGACGACGCAGCCCGCGCCGAGCGCCTCCAGCACGCCGCCGTTGCGCAGATTGTCGCGCAGCATGGTGAACAGCTCGCGGGCGCGGGGTTCCAGGATCTCCGCAAGAAACCGCTGTCGCACCAATCGCGCGGGCTGGCCGCCGGAGATTGCGAGATTGCCTCCGACCTCGATCTCGTTCGACTGCGGCACCGCGGTCACGACGCAGTGCCCGTAGGTCTTCTTGAGATACTCGGCCTCTTCGACGGTGACATGGAGCCCTACGGCAAGGTCGTTGGTGAAGTGGTCTCCGCCGATCGGAAGCACCGCCGTATGCGCGATGGACCCTTCGAAGAAGACGGCCAGCTCGGTTGTGCTCGAGCCGATATCGGCCATGCACACGCCCAGCTCGCGTTCGTCGGCGCTCAGCACCGCCTCGGCCGCGGCGATGCCTTCGTACACCGTATCCTGCACCTCGAGGCCGGCCCGGTTGGCGCAGGTAATCACGCTTTGCGCCACGCCGCCCGAGCACGTCGACAGGTGCAGATTCACCTCGAGTTTGTTGCCCACCATTCCGACCGGGTCGTGAATGCCGGCCTGATCGTCCAGGATGAACTCCTGCGGGAGCAGATGCAGCACCTCGCGATCCGGAGGCAGCGCTACGGACCGCGCCCGGTCGACTGCCGCGCGCACCTCCTCGCGGGTGATCTCGCGCATGCGGCTGCCCATGCTGATGCCGCCGCGCGAGTTGATCCCGCGCACATGGGTTCCGCCGATGCCGACCACCGCGGTCTCGATGCCTGCCTTGGCCGTCCGCTCGGCTGTCAACGCCGCGCGATTGATGGCCTCGGCCGCCGGTCCCAGCTCCGCGATCAATCCCTTGCGCATGCCGCGCGAAGGCTCGATGCCGTGTCCGCGATAGCGCAGCACGCCATCGAGCAGCTCCGCCACCAGGACGCAGCTTTTGGTGCTTCCCGCATCGAGCACGGTAATCAGGTTTTCCTGCTTCTGATTCATCGATGGATCCCCTGGGAAGTCACCTGGTGTGTTACCTGGGGAGGATGATAAAGGGTCTCTCCCGCCGCATGCCGTACCACAACCGGGGGATGCTTCGGCGTGCCGGGATGAGCCTTGCCTTTGACTGCACTCTTCTTCGCCACCCCCGAATGCGACTTTCCATGCACCGGGGTCTTGGTCGCAGGTCTGGCCTTCGCTCCGATAAGATGCTTCGCAGCAGGGTGAACCGCCCGGGGGATGCTCAACGCCCGCGCCTTCTCCGGTTTAGGCGCAGCCGAATTCGCCGACCGGCCGGCGGCGACAGGCGAGGCTGAGCGCTCTGCACTGGTTGACGATGTCGGGGATGGCGACGATGGCGGGGATGGCGACGGAACCCCGGAGCCCGGCTGCATCTCCAACACGACCTGCCGCTCATAACGCATATCGACCGAGGAGAGCTTCGGGTACACCGTTCGCCACTCCGGGAGGTGAGTCTCAAACCGGCGATACCGGTCCAGAAAGGCCGCGTCCCCGAAGTGCACGAGAACCTCCGTCGCATGATCGGGAATCAGCGCCTTCACATCCTCCGGGTTGGACAGGTCCACTTCGCTCAGGCGCTCGGAGATCTTCTCTCCCGACGAGTCCAGATCGGACGTAAAGCGATCGAAGATCTTCATCCGCGCGGCCCGGGTCGACAGGGGATCGTTTGCCGAGATCCCGGTCACCACCGGGAAAGAATAGTGCGCCTCCGACTTGGTCTGCGCCATTGTCAGCAGCACGCCGCTTGCATCCACCAGCCCGATATGGTTTCCCTGGCGCACAAACGCCACCGGCGTCCGCTCCACGACCGACACCCGCAGCCGGTTGGGCAGCAGCCGCATGACCGTGGCATGGGCTACCCAGGGCATCTGCTCTACCTCGGCGCGACGCTGCGCCAGCGGCACCTTGAAGCTATTTCTTTCGATATCGCCGCCGAAGACGCTCAGCAACTGCTCCCGGGTCACATGCGCATCGCCCTGAAACTCGATGGCGGACGAAGACGCAATGACGAATCGCTCATCATGCAGCAGGAAGTCTCGCGCTATCGAGAACAACCCGGCGCACACCCCGGCCGACAGCAGCAGCAACACCGCCGCGACGATCCATCCCCGCCGGTTCATGGCAAGTCCGCCAAATCGCACGCGGACGCCACCCCGCCGCCGCATCCTTGAAGCATCCTGCTCTTCAGACGGATCGTCCGGAGGATCAGCAAAGTCTTCGCTTAGATCCCGTCGCAGCCGCGGGTCCGGCGAGCCCAGAACCGGCGAGCCCGGAAGCCGATGAGCCGATCCCGGAGCCGCGAACCGCCGCTCTCCCGGCTCCCAGACATGCCTCCGCTCCGGCGCCTCTAGCACCGATCCCCCGCGCGCCGAAGATAGATTGTCCTGTCGCAAACCTGAGCAAGGCCGCAAGAATCGCCGTCCTGAGCATACCCTGCTCCGCCCGCGCCCCCGCACCCCATCTTTCGCATGTACCCTTTCAGGAACTCACCCATGGGTCGCCAACGCCTCCAGCAACACCGCTCCAGCCTGCGACACGCTGCCCGCCCCGAGGGTCAAGATCGCATCTCCCGCCGCCGCTTCGCCCGCGAGTTCCGCCACGCCCTCCGATACCGAAGCCGCATACCCTACGCGAACTCCGCCAGCCGCCCCAATCGCCTTTACCAACGCGCCCGCATCCACCCCGGCGATGGGCTCTTCGCTGGCGGCATAGATGTCCAGCACTTGCACCGTATCAGCCTCCTGAAACGCCCCGGCAAAGTCCGCCATCAGATCCCGGGTTCGGGTAAACCGGTGCGGCTGAAACAGCACATGCACCTGGTTGTACCCGCACTCGCGCGCCGCCGCGAGCGTAGCCACGATTTCGGTCGGGTGATGCCCGTAATCATCGATCACCGTCACTCCCCGCACCACGCCTTTGATCTGGAACCTTCGGTCGACCCCGCGAAAGCTCTCCAGGCCCAACGCAATCTGATCCGGAGCCACTCCCAACTGGACTCCCACCGCTACCGCCGCCGCCGCATTCAGCACGTTGTGCCGCCCCGGAACATGCAGCCGAAACGTCCCCAGCCGCAGCCCCTTGTAGGTCACCGCAAAGACCGAATGGCACTCCGCCTCCTTGGCGAGCACCTCCACGCGAAAGTCCGCGTCGGCATGCTCGCCGTAGGTGTACACCTTGCGCCTCACCCGCGGCAGCACCTCGCGCAGCAGCTCGTTATCGACGCAAGCCGTCGTCGCTCCATAGAAGGGCAGCCGGTCCATGAACTCCACAAACGCGCCTTCGACGTCCGCCATGTCGCGGTAGCAGTCCATATGCTCGCGATCCAGATTGGTCACTACGGCCAGCACCGGCGATAGCTTTAGAAAGCTGCGATCGCTCTCATCGGCCTCCGCTACCAGATACTGCGAGTTGCCCAGCCGCGCATTCGACCCCAGCGCATTCACCCGGCCTCCGACGACCACGGTGGGATCGAGTCCTCCTCCCGCGAGCACCGCCGCCACCATCGAGGTTGTGGTCGTCTTGCCATGCATGCCGGCCACGGCGATCCCGTACTTGAGCCGCATCAGCTCGGCAAGCATCTCCGCCCGCTGGATCACCGGGATCTTCCGCTCGCGCGCCTCCACGACCTCGGGGTTGTCTCCGGCCACCGCCGAACTGGTGACCACGACATCGCTCGCCGCCGCATTGGCCGCCGCATGGCCTTCGAACATTCGCGCGCCCAGTCCGACCAGCCGGTCCGTGATGGCGCTCCGCCGCAGATCGCTGCCCGAGACCGAGTACCCCATCGTGAGCAGAATCTCCGCGATCCCGCTCATGCCGATACCGCCGATCCCGATGAAGTGAATCCGCTGCGTCGGAGCGAAGAGAAAGTGGCCGGGAACGAACATATACTTCCACTGTACAAGGCGGGCGCACGCAACCCCGCGCTTAAGCGTCTGTCCAAATACTCCATAGGAGGTTTGCGAAACCAAAAACAGGCAACGGCAAAGGCGAAATGCGGGGATCTCTCCACTACGCCGTGCGATAAAACCAAATGGCTTACCACCCCAACGAGCAAACGCGCTCGTCGGGGACCCCGGCGGCTTCGGTCGAGATGACGATTTTAAGGGGTTATCAGACAGGTTCTGAGAGAAGGAATGGCCGCTCTTTTCGAAGTTCGCAATGCGGCTGGCGCTGTGCGCTCGTCGTCATCAGCCCTGACGCGAGAGACTGAAGACGTCGAGCTAACTAAACATCTAACCAGGGCCACTCTGGCCGCCGCGCGGGAGGAGACGATCGATCTCGGTCTGGGCGAGGCCGTAGAGCCTTCGCGAGGGAGCTTCGAGGGAGACGTCGTCCGCGGTTTCGAGGTTGGCGTGAATGTGCCGGGGATGTTTCGACGAGAAGAGGACGATGCTTGCAGGGTTCATGACGAGAGCCGCCTTGAGCATGAGGCGGGCGAGAGTGTTCGCATCCGAGAGGTCTGCATCCACGTGCTGCGACCAGCGGTGGCAGACGATCTTGTTTTGTAGAAGCGCGGCGTGGAGGGCGCGAAAGTGAGCCGACAGGGCGCGGTGGTGGATGCGGAAGGGTGCAAAGGCCGGCGAGACCGCGGGGGGCGGGACGGGAGGGCTCAGGATGGACCATTCGTATTGCAGGGTGCGGCAGTAGGCTGGGCGCTGCTGGAGGAGAGCGCCAAGCTTATCTGCGCTGCTGCCGATGCCGAAGGCTCCGATGATTCCTTGAGCGATCTGGTCTTCGAGGAAACGGAGGAGGCCTTCGTCTTCGAGGTCGGAGGCTGTGACCTCGTGGAGGAGCCACAGGTCGATGCGGCCGGTGCGCAGGGCGGCGAGGCTGCGCTCGAGCGAGGCCGCGGCCTGTGCGGTGGTGAAGCTGGGGCGGGGCTGGCCGCGCGTGGCAACGGCGTTGGCTGCTCCGGCGAGGCGCTGCTTGAGAGCGGGAAGATGCACGATGGCAGGCCCGGCGATGCGCCGCCCGAGGCGCAGGAGGCTGGAGTGTCTGGCGGGGGGGATGCCGTATTTGGTGGCGACGGTAACGTCTGAGATCTTTGAGGGATGGCGCTGAAGAAGATCGCCGAGGCAGCCTTCGGCCTCGCCGTAGCCATACATGGGGGCGACATCGAAGTGGCGGATGCCGGCGTCGTAGGCGGCTTCGAGCACACGGAGGGAGTCGCGGCGGCCCATCGCGCCCATGACGGTGGAGCAGCCGAAGCCCAGGCGCGTGGTACTGCGGGAGGTGCCGGCAAGTGCGATCCGCTCCAACGTTTTATCCTCTTCCTGCCCACTTTGAGGGGCGGGAAAGTCCATTTTAGTGCTCTCTTGGAATTTGTTTGAAACTGCGTAGCGATTTACGTTTTCGTAAAACAAGCAACGGCAAAGGCGAAATGCGGGGATCTCTCCACTCCGCAACGGATGATGAAACCATCCGCTGCTCCGGTCGAGATGACTCCTTTTTAAGGAGTTATGAGACAGGTTCTTAGAACCTGTCTACAAACTAGTTGAGGAACCCTGGACGACATATGCGGTGCGGGTTAGCTTGGGCTAAGGTCACGGGATGTATGGGAGCGATTTGACGGACCAGCAATGGGCAAAACTGGAGCCGCTGCTGCAAGCATCGTGGAGAGATCGTCACCCCGGAGGTCGGCCGCGCAAGTATGATCTACGGCGCGTGGTGGATGGGCTGCTGTACGTGGTGAAGACGGGTTGTCAATGGCGGCAGTTGCCCAGCAATTTTCCTCCGTGGAAGGCCGTGCATCAGCAGTTCCGGCGGTGGCGCGACAGCGGAGTGTGGGAGCGCATAGGACAGACTCTACGCGAACAGGGCCGCAAGGCAGGCGGACGAAACGCTACGCCCACCGTGGCGATTCTCGATTCGCAGTCAGTGAAGACGGCGCTAAAAGGGGGCGGCGCGGCTACGATGCAGGCAAGAAAATCAAAGGGCGTAAGCGGCATATTGCGGTAGATACGCAAGGCAACCTGCTCGCGGTGGTCGTGCACTCGGCCGGCATCCAGGACCGGGTAGCGGCTCGCGCCGTGTTGATGCGATTGTTCCGCCGATTCGATACCATCCAGACTGTCTTCGCCGATGGCGGCTATACAGGCACGCTGATCAACTGGGCAAAGGACATGTTTGGATATAGCGTCGAGATCGTCAAACGCAACCAGCAACCCCTCTTCCAAGTCCTGCCCAAACGCTGGATCGTCGAACGAACCTTCGCCTGGCTCAACTGGTCACGCCGCCTCTCCAAAGACTACGAACTTTGCCACACCTCGGCTGAATCCATGATCCATATCGCCTTCGCTCATCAACTCGTACGCCGTTCTACCTAGTTTGTAGACAGATTCTAAGAATTTGTCCAAACACTTCGTACAATTTACGTCCTCGCACACCACTTCAGCGGGGTGTCAGGGTGAGGGTGTGGGTGGTGGCGGCATCGACGGCGGCGCGGGTGAAGGGGAGAGGGAAGGTGGCGCCGCGATACCAGGCGGGCCACTGATCCATGAACCATGGGCTGTCGGGGTTGGAGGATTGGCCCAGGACGAGGTTGAGGGTGCTGTGGTCGAGATCGGCGAGGTCGGCGGTAAAACGCTCGGAGGGGCCGAAGCTGCGGCCTACCTGTTTAACGGTGGTGTCGTCGCCGCTCTGGGGCTGGATGCCGGTACCGGTGGGGCGGGCGATGAGGCGCTGGAGGAGCGGAGACTGGCTGTAGACGGGATGTTCGATGTCGAGGGGGCGGAATTCGCCGTAGCGCCACCTGGCCAGTTGGTAGGGAGAGTGGGCTTGGCGCAGGCCAAGCGAGATGGCGGCGGCGAGGAGGTCGTCCCAGGTGGCATATTTCGCGGGAAGCCAGCGGGCCGGGGCGTGCATGATGAGCCACTCTTCGGCGTAGGACTTGTTGCCCCAGGTGTAGAGAGCGGCGAGGTCGGGTGGGTTGGCGGTTGGCTTCTCGCCGGCTTCAGGAGCTGCGAGGTGAGAATCGATGAGAATGGACCAGAGGGCGGCGCGGGTGGCGTCGACGATCGCAGGGGCGGAGGCATCGGCGTCCACGTTGCCGTTCCAGTCGCGGAGGATGTCGGCGGCCTGATGGAGACGGCCGGCCGCGATCTTCTCGGCGGTGAGCTCGGGCAGGGTGGCATGATCGAGCGCATAGGCGAGGCGCTGGGCGATGGCGTGGTCGACATCGGAGTAGACGTCGGTCTGGAGGGCGAGCATGTCGGCGGGGGCGAGGCGATTTTTGGTGGCGAAGGCGCGGTCGGCAAGAAGCTTCCAGAGGCGCTCGTTGCGATAGGGCGCGCCCCAGTTGAGGGCGATGGGATAGGGATAGCTGTCGGGGGTGATGCGGTTGTTCGCGGTGGCGAGAAAGCCGTTAGCGGGGTCGGCGGCCTGGGGAAGCTTGTCGTAGGGAATGTAGCCGGCCCAGACCTGGGTGGAATCGAGGGCATCGGCGGGGACGGGGCTGATGGGGGAGGGTGCGGCGAGGCTGCCGCGGATGGGGACTTTCCCGACGGCGTGGTAGCCGATGTGGCCCTGGACGTCGGCGTAGACGAGATTTTGCGCGGGGCCGCCGAAGGTGGAGAAGGCGGAGACGAGGCCGGCGCTGTTTTGGGCGGAGTCGATGGCGAGGAAGGACGGGGTGAGGGAGGCGGTGTCGTAGATGGTCCAGCGCAGGGAGAGAGCGCGCTTTTCGGTGGGGAAGAGGGCGGAGAGGATGGGCGCCGCGAGGCTGCCGTGGCGGGTGGCTTGGACATCGAGGGTCACGTCGCGGCCGTCTTTGACGTGGATGATCTCCTGCTGGTGAAGGATAGGACGCCAGGCGCCGTCGGTGGCCTCGTACTCGGTGGTGGCGCCGACGCCGCGGAGGTGCTCGATGGAGACATCCTGGACCTCGGCGCCGAGGTTGGTGAAGCCCCAGGCGACGTGATCGTTATGGCCGACGATGATGAAGGGAACGCCGGGCAAGGAGACGCCGGTCACGTGGAGATCGCCCGCGGGGGCAGGGGATTCGAGTTCGGCTTGATACCAGATGCCGGGAACGCTGTGGGCGAGGTGCATGTCGTTGGAGAGGAGCGGCTTGCCGCTGGCGGTGTGGGATCCGGAGACGACCCACTCGTTGGAGCCGGCTTTGCAGCCTTCACACGCGGAGGCGGAGGTGAGGACCGGAGCGAGGATCTGTTCGGCAGCGATGAGGTCGGAGGGCGAGACGGTGGAGGTGGACGGCGGGGTGAGTCCGGTCTGGGACTCGTCTAATGGAATATCGGGAATGTCCGTCTGGGGGGCGGTGAGGTCGACGGTTGGCTGGGCGGGCGGATGGTCGCGCCAGGAGGTGACGGGGTAGAGATCGGCGATGAGGTTCTGGGGCAGGCGGGCGGTGAGGGCTTCGCGGTTGAGTTCCTGGGGAAAGCTGTTGGTGAGGTCCTGGAACATGACGAGGCCGACGAGGATGGAGTCGCGGGGCCTCCAGGGAGTGGGCTGATAGCGCAGGACGCGGAACTCAAGAGGAAGGTGGGCGCGCTGGTCGGTGATGGAGGCGTTGACCCCGTTGGCGTACTGCTGCAGCAGGTGAAGCTGATCGGGCGGGACGGCGGCCAGGGCGCGGTCGGCGGCGGCGCGAAGCTGCAGGATGCGCTGGGCGCGGTCGTGGGGGATCATGGAGGAACCGAAGATCTCGGCGAGTTCGCCGGCGGCGTGGCGGCGGAGGGCGTCCATCTGCCAGAGCCGATCCTGCGCGGTGACGAAGCCCTGCGCCAAGACGAGGTCGTCGAGAGAAGAGGCGCGGATGTGGGGAACGCCGTGGGTGTCGCGCTGGATGTGGACGGGGGCAGCGAGGCCGGGGATGGCGAGGGAGCCGTCGAGCTGAGGCAGCGAAGCGGTGAGGGTCTTGCGAACCCAGTGGCGGCCCACGAAGAAACCTGCGATCGAGAGGAGGATGGCAAGGAAGGTGAGCAGGATCGCGACGCGAAAAAAGATGCGGCGGCGCTGGGCTTGCAGCAGGAGGGTGGCTTGGTCTGGAGCGGGTGTCTCGGAGGTTGGGGAGGACGGATTCATGCCTGATCGCAGTGTAAATGGCGAGGTATGCCGGATGTGATCCGCCGGGGAAGAGACTGGCTCGAATCTGTCGCTGGAAGGAATCGGAGGGTGTCTACATTTGAGTTCCGAGTTTGAGTTCCGAGTTTGAGTTCCGATCTGTCGGTGGATACTATGTTCTTCGGCGGGGATGGCGATGTTCTGTGAATCGAGCTATGGATGCAGATGCACTATGGATGCAACGGAATCGTCACGGCCGCTGTGAGATCGCCGCGTCGAGATGGGCGCACGCATTCATCTGATTGAACAAAAGTTCCAATGAAGCAAACGATCAAAGGTGGTCCGGAAGCATGATGTTCTTTCAGGGCTGCCTCTCCTGCCACTTCTCTTGAGGAGCGAATCTAACGAATCTATGGTCCATCCAAAGAATAAATTCAAGGCCCGGCTGCGCGCGGGAGATACGCAAATCGGGTTATGGCTTGCGCTCGCGGACTCCTATGCGGCCGAGATCTGCGCGGGCGCGGGCTTCGACTGGCTGCTGATCGACGGCGAGCACGCCCCTAACGATCTTCGGTCGACGCTGAGCCAGTTGCAGGCGATCGCGGCCTTTCCAGCGCAGGCCATCGTGCGTCCTCCCGCCGGCGAGATCCACGTGATCAAACAACTGCTGGATGTCGGCGCGCAGACCTTGCTCATCCCGATGGTGGAGGGTGCTGCTCAGGCGAGGCAGCTGGTTTCGGCCGTCAGGTACCCGCTTGCAGGCGTTCGCGGAGTCGGGAGCGCCCTGGCCCGGGCTTCGCACTGGAATGCGATTCCCGATTATCTCCGAAATGCAGACTCCGAGATATGCCTCCTCGTGCAGATCGAAACGGCGGAAGGCATAAAAAACATTGAGGAGATTGCGGCGATCGACGGAGTTGACGGCATCTTTGTGGGTCCGGCCGATCTCGCGGCATCCCTGGGACATTTAGGAGATTCGATGCATCCAGAGGTGCAGAGCGCTATCCAGGATGCGATTCGACGCATTCTGATGGCAGGCAAACCGGCGGGAATCATATCTGTCGAGGAGGCGCAGGCACGGCAATGGCTCGCGCTGGGATGCAGCTTCGTGGCCGTCGGGATAGACACGATGCTGCTGGCCGGAGGCGCCCGCGCGCTGATGAGGCGATACAGGGAGCAGGCTGACGGAACCGGATCGTAAGGATGGTCGACGCAGAGACTAGGTTTGGCTGGCGGCGGATTGCAGGATGGGCCAGAGCCGATCGACCTGCCACTCGAGTTCGGTAAGGGAGCCGGAGTTGGTGAGGAGGTAGTCGCAGAGAGAGCTCTTCTGCTCGTCGGGGATTTGCTGGGCGAGACGACGGCGGGCTTCGGCCTCGAGCTCTTCGCGGCGTGCGGGGGGGAGGGGCTGGTGGTTGGAGGAGCGCTCCACGAAGCGGGCGATCTTGAGTTCTTCGGGAGCCGTGACCAGGATGATGCGATCGAAACGGCTGGGCCATGCTGCGCTGGGTTCGGCTGCGCTGGGTTCGGCTGCGCTGGGTTCGGCTGCGCTGGAGGCAGTTTCGCTGAATTTAGTTTCGAAGATGAGGGCGGATTCCACGATCAACACGGCGTGAGGTTCGCGGCGCGCGGTCTCTTCCCCGAGTTCGTACTGGCGGGCGATCACTGCCGGATGCACGATTGCGTTCAGCTCTTCGAGCTTTCCTTCGGCGAAGGCGATGCGGGCCAGTGCGCCGCGATCGAGGGTTCCGTCGGGAAGCACTACGGTGGAGCCGAAGTGAGCGGCGATGGCGGCGTGGACGGCTTGGCCGGGCTGCATCAGTTCGCGGCCGATGGCGTCGGACTGGAGGACCTGCGCGCCGAGAGCTGCGAAGATGCGTGCGGCGGTGGACTTGCCGCTGCCCAGGCCGCCGGTGAGGCCGACGCGGAGCATGGGGGTCAGCTCTCCTCGAACGCGAGGCTGTGGCGCAACCTGACTTCGGCGGCGGTGTTGACGCTAAGCGTTCTTCGCAATGCTCGTCCTTGCATAGGCCGCCGTAACTGTGTTGACGCTAAGCGCTGTCCGCAATGTTTCTCCTTATACGGCCGGCCGTGACGGTGTTGACGCTAAGCGTTCTTCGCAATGCTTCTCCTTGCATAGGCGGCCGTAACTGTGTTCTGCATCAGCATCGCAATGGTGAGGGCGCCGACGCCTCCGGGAACAGGCGTGTAGGCGCCGGAGAGCAAGAACGCCGCGGGATCAATATCGCCTACGACGACGGAGCCGCGTTTGGCGAAGGTTAAGGCGCGGGCCTGGTCGCCGGGAAAGAAGCGTTCGACGTCGGCTGCCTCGGTGACGCGATTGATGCCGACGTCGATGAGCGTGGCTCCAGGCTTGACCATGCCGGCGGTCACGAAGCCGGGGCGGCCGATGGCTGCGACGAGCAGGTCGGCTTCGCGGGTGAACTCTGCGAGGTCGGCGGTTTTGCTGTGGCATATGGTGACGGTGGCCGAGGCGTTGAGCAGCATCATGGCCGCAGGCTTGCCGACGATGTCGGAACGGCCGAGGACGACGGCGTTCTGGCCGGCGACAGGAAGGCCGCTGCGGCGGAGGATCTCCATGATGCCGGCGGGAGTACAGGGAGCGAGCGCGGGCTGACCGCTCTGGAGCCGGCCTGCGTTTACCGGGTGGAAGCCGTCGACATCCTTGTCCGGGGCAACGGCCTCAAGCAGGCGCTTGGTGTCGACGTGTTTTGGCAGGGGAAGCTGGATAAGGATGCCGTCGATGTCGTCGCGGGCGTTGAGTGCAGCGACCAGCGCGAGCATCTCGGCGGTGGTGATGCTCTCGGGCGGGGTGAGCATCTCGCTGTAGATGCCGAGTTCGCCGCAGGTCTTTACTTTACTGCGAACGTAGATCTGCGAGGCCGGAACTTCGCCGACCAGAATGACGGCGAGACCGGGGGTGATGCCGCGAGCTTGCAGCGTCTGCACGTCGGCGGCGACTTCGGATTTGATCTGCGCGGCGATGGCGATGCCGTCTAGAAGCTTGGGGGTGGTAGTCATCTCTTCCATGGTATCTCCAAGCGATCTTCAACCGATCTCCGGCCTATCTCCAACCTGTCTTCGGCCTATCTGCAACCTATCTCCGGCGGTGAGCGTTTCGACCGCAGGCCGCGGGTAAGATGGAGCTATGAGCGAAGACTCGCCAAAGCCGCGCAGAGAGGTGGAGGATGGCCTGCGCTGGCTGGTATGTCCTGTGTGCCGGGCCGGATTGCGGCTTGAGCAGGACAGGATACGCTGCGCAGGCTGCGGCCGCCGCTATCCGGTCGTCGACGGCATCCCTGTTCTGCTCGCGGAACGCGCGGTCTAAGCGGCGCGATGCAACTTGCGGGCGGAGGATTGCGTATCTATTTTCGCATAGAGGTCTTTCGTAGAGGCAAATATCGCACCTGCTGCAATCTATCCAGTTCGCTGTTGCGTATATCAAAGGCCACTCACTCGCATTCAGCACTTGACGGCTCGAACTCGCGTCTAATCCGGCAATGGCGTCGAGACAGAGGAGCGCCGGGGTTAGAACGCTCCGATGAGGAGGACCTTATGCAGATCGAGCGATTTGCCGAAGCGGATCTTACAAGTTTGCGTGAGGATCTGTTGAAATCGGGGCTTGATTCGTGGCAGGCAGCCGACCTGATCAGCAGCTTTCTGTCCGCGCGGGGCTACGGCGTATCGATGCAGGATGCGCGAACGGCGGTGTTTCGGATGGAATCGATCGCGTGCTCGCTGGGGTGTCTGCAGGAAGAGCTGGAGAAGATCGCCCAGGTGATGTAGCGCACGCATGGAACCGCGGGCGACGACCTCACGTGGATGGCTGTTCGTTATGGGCTGGCAAAGAGCGGGTCACTTCTGTAGCGTGGAGCGATGGATGTTTCGCCAAACGCAGGCAGGAGATGGCGCAGTCTTTTGAGTTTCTTGCTGCTCGCGAGTCTGACCGGAACGCTGCACTCGCAATCTTCAAGCGGAACCTCGAGCAGCGCCGCGGAGGCGGCTGCGGAGGCCAGTAAAAACGGCAGGTCCAGCCAGCAGACGAACGCGAATCCGGCCGGCACGAGCGCCTCGGCGGGCAAAAAGGGAGAGCAGGGCGGAGGGAGTAAGAGCGCGAGTGGAGCGCCGCTTGGGCTGCCCTCCACGGCTCCTGCAGCAGCGCCGCCCGGGCCCACGGGACGTTCGAGGATCGGCCTGGCGCTGGGCGGCGGGGGCGCGCTGGCGATGAGCGAGATCGGCGTGCTGGAGTGGTTGGAAGACCACCACATCCCGGTGGACATGATTGCAGGCACAAGCATGGGCGCAATGGTGGGCGGCCTGTATGCGAGCGGCAAAACGGTCGATCAGCTCAAGGTAGTGATGACCGACGAGGTGTTCACGGACGTGTTCAGTTTTCGCGCCGCGTACACCAGCCGCAGCTTCCGCAGGCGGGAGGACGAGCGCGAGCTTCCGAACGGATTGACGATCGGATTGAAGCATGGGGTTTCGTTTCGCAACAGCGTGCTGATCGATCAGGGGCTGAATGCGTTTCTGGATCGCCAGTTTCTGCGTTACGACGACCGAACCGACTTCAACAAGCTGCCGATTCCGTTTCGCTG
Source organism: Edaphobacter sp. (assembly GCA_965277335.1). Lineage (GTDB taxonomy): Bacteria > Acidobacteriota > Terriglobia > Terriglobales > Acidobacteriaceae > Edaphobacter. The sequence continues at coordinate 147,022 of CBDICJ010000008.1, forward strand.
TCTTTCGACGGATTTGAACGCGGCCAGTACCGTGACCTTCGCGCGCGGTTCGCTTCCGGATGCGGTGCGCGCTTCGGTTTCGCTGCCTGGAATCTTTCAGCCGTTCGAGTTGAATGGACATGAGTATGTGGATGGGGCGGTGCTGGAGAACCTGCCGACGCAGGCGGTGCATGCCATGAAGGCCGATGTGGTGCTGGCGGTGAGCCTGGGCTTGCAGCCGGTGGGCGCGGGCGATCTGGGTTTGATTCTGGGGGTGCTGCGGCGGAGTTTCGCGGTGGCGATCGAAGGCAATGAGCGTAGATCGCGCGAGTTGGCGGACGTGGTGATCGAGCCGGACACCAAGGGTTTCACGGACGGCGATTACCTGAAGGCGAAGGATCTGGCATCGCGAGGCTACGAGGCGGCGGAGAGGCAGAAGGACGCGCTGCTGCGGTATGCGGTGAGCGAAGATCAGTGGGCGGCGTACCTGGCAGAGCGGGCGGGGAGGCGACCGGGGCCTGCGGGCAATCTGTTGCGGGTGCGGGTGAAGGCTCCGAACCAAAGCGTGACCCGCGCGGTGCAGCGGATGTTTCTGCCGCTGGTGGGCAAGCCGACCGATACGAAGGAGATCGAGGCGCGACTGGATGCGATTCGGGCCGATGGGCGATACGAGGCAGACTACACGATCGGGTACGAAGGCGGCGGCCCGGGCTCTCCCGAGTCCGGCTCTTCCGTAGCAGACCGGCCTATTGTGCTGGTGACGGTTACAGATAAAAAGACGGGGCCGCCGTTCCTTGAACTGGGGGCGAATGTGCAGGCGCAGACGACGGGGGTGACGCGGGCTACCGTGGAGGGGATTCTGATCGATCAGGATCTTGGCGGATACGGCTCGGAGCTTCGCGCGCACGTCAAAGTCGGTTTCCTGACGCAGGTGGAAGGGGAATACTATCGCAAGCTCTTCGACACGACCAAACCGGCGGGAGGGATATTCCTGGCGCCGCGCGGCAATCTTCTTCGCGAGCCGTTCTACATTTACCGGAGCCAGATTCGCATCGCGGAGCGGCAGTTGCAGCGAGGTGGAGGCGGAGTCGATGTGGCGTGGAGCGATCGGCGCACGCAGGAGCTTCGGGCGGGGTGGGAGAGCGACAATATACGGTGGGAGACCAGCGTCGGCTCGGATGGCGAGCCTGATGTGCTGGGCCAGGCGCAGCTTGCGCGGATTCGCTATATCTACGACACGGAGGACCGCGGGCTGGTGCCGCACTATGGGATGCGAGTGGAGGTGAACGCGGGGTATCTGTACGATGCGGTGGACAGCCCGAATGCGCCGCGGATGATGGCGCGGGTGAACTACTCGCATGAGATCGGCAAGAATGTGTTCGCGATGGTGGCCGAAGGCGGCACAATGTTCAACCGCAATGTAGCGCAGCCGTTTCGCTTCACGCTGGGCGGGCCGCTGCGGCTTTCGGCCAGCGCGATCGACGAGTATCGCGGGACGGACTACTTCCTGGTATCGCCGGCGGTGCTGCGGCGAATCGCGCAGTTGCCGGATCCGCTGGGACAGAGCATCTACGTGGCGGCAGGGTATGAAGCGGGACAGATGCGGGTTCCGAATGGAGCCACGATCACGCGACAGGATGTCTTGTTCGGGATTGTTGCGGAGACTCCGCTGGGGGTGATTACGCTTGCGCCGGCGATCGGGGATGACGGGTATCGGAAGTTTCAGTTCACGCTGGGCAAGCTGTTCTAAGGGAACTTGCACAAGAACGTTTCGGCCGCTCCCTTGTGAGTTTTGGACAGGATGACGCTACGACTATGGTTCCTGCTAAAGACACGACGTCGACTACGCCTCTCCCGAAGAAGCTCGGGATCAAGAGCGATACTCCTCTGGCGATGATTGGGGCGCCGGATGGGTTTGAGGAAGCTCTTGATGTCGGCTCGGCCAGGGTTACAACGAGTCTCACTCCAGCGACCACGCTTGCGCTGTGCTTCATCCGCTCTGCAGAAGATCTCGCGTCGATGGTCGATCTTCTCCGGGTTCGGCTGCCTCGACAGGCTTCGGTCTGGATCATCCATCCCAAGGCTGCGGGGAGGCAGCGCAGCAGCTTCAATCAGAATGACGTTCGCGATCTCGCTCTCGCCGCGGGTCTGGTGGATTATAAAGTTTGCTCGGTAAGTGCGGAGTGGTCCGGGCTGAAATTTGCGTGGCGGAAGCGATGAGGCTTGGCTGCGTGGGTAACCGCATAAGGGGCACCCAACTTTTGGGGAATCGCTGCAGTGGCCGCGGCCATCTTCAACACCCGTTCCGTGCATAATCGATAGATGCCGTCGCTTTGGTCTCCTACCGATTGGGCTCAGCGTCTTGCGGAGCTAGAAGCTGCTATAGGCGAGCTGAAAGAAGCTCCTCTGCGCCGCGATGTTCGTTCGCTGGGCATGCTGCTGGGCGAGGTGCTGCGCGAACAGGCGGGCGGCGCGCTCTACGACGCGGTGGAGGAGCTGCGGCGGACCGCGATTGCACGGCGCGAGGCGGAGACCACGGAAGGCCGCGCGGATGCGGCGGGGGTGCAGCTTCAGCAGGCGCTTGCGCTGGTGCATCGCTACTCCGGCGACCTGGCGATGGCTTACCAACTGGCGCGAGCCTTCAGTTTTTACTTCGAGCTGATCAACCTGGCGGAGACGAATCATCGCAAGCGCCGGCGCCTCTCGCACCAGCTCAGCGAGGGGGGCGCGGCGACAAAGTCAAGCGCTCGAGGCGATCTTCGCGGGACGTTGCGCAGGCTGCGCGAGGCTGGGGTCTCCGCGGAGCTGGCGCGTGAGCTGCTGAGCCGGATCTGCGTCACTCCGGTGTTCACCGCGCATCCGACCGAGATCGCACGACGCAGCGTGATGTTCAAGCGTCGCCGCATCTCGGAGCTGCTGGAGCAGCTTGATCGCATTCCGACGCCTGAGACACAGCTTTCGTCGCTGGAGCGCGACCTGACGGCTGAGATCACAGCGCTGTGGCAGACCGACGATGTGCGCAGCGCCCGGCCTACGGTGCGCGATGAGATTCGCATGGCGCTCGACTACTACGAATCGAGCCTCTTCGACACGCTGCCGGTGCTCTACGGAGAGGTGGCGTCGGCCCTGGCGCAGGAGTACCCGGACGAGCGCGAGACGACGCCCGACCTTAGCGCGCCGGGCTCCAGCGAGCCGGATCTGGCGGATCTTCCGCAATTGATCAGCTTCGGCTCGTGGATAGGCGGCGATCGCGATGGAAATCCGTTTGTGACGCCGCAGGCCACACGCGATGCGCTTGCCATGGCGCATACCCTGCTCCTGACGCACTACCGGCGCCGATTGCAGAACATCTTCGAGCAGCTTGGCAGTTCGACGCAGCAGGTGGCGGTGTCGGAGGAGGCGAAGGCGCTGCTTGAGCGCTACCTGGCGCAGCTTCGCGCGGCCGGAGAGACGGCGTTGGAGGAGCGGTTCCAATTTGAAACGCTGCGCCTGCTGATCGCGTGCATCATGATGCGGCTGGGGGCGACGCCGCAGTCGGCGGTTCCACTGCCCGCCAGTCTTGCGCTGAGTTCTTACACGCGGGCAGTCGATCTGCTCTCGGATCTGGCGACGCTGCGGAACAGCCTGGTGGAGAATCATGGTCATCGGCTGGCGCGGATGCTGCTCGATCCGCTGCTGATCGAGGTGCGGACGTATGGGCTGCATCTGCAGACGCTCGACATTCGACAGCATGCGCGGGTTCATGCCGCGGCGATCGCGGAGATCTCCGCCTGGAAGCGCTGCGATCCCGGCCAGCCGCTGAGTCTGCCTACGGCGCTGAGCGAGCAGACCACCGAAGTGCTCGATACCTTCCGCGCGATCGCGGAGTTGAAGCAGACCTACTCGCCGGAGTCCATTCGGCAGTATGTCATCAGCGGAGCGAGCAGCGCGGAAGATGTGCTGCATGTGGTCTGGCTGGCGCGGCTGGGCGGCGTTGCGGTGGAGGCGACTGGCGATGACCTTGGGTTGGGCGACCTTGGATTGGGCGACCCTGGGTTGCAGCCGGTGCCGCTCTTCGAGTCGATTGAGGATTTACAGAATGCGCCGGCAATCATGCGCGAGCTTTGGACCAGCGATGCGTATCAGCCGCTGCTCGCATCCTGGAATCGCCGGCAGGAGGTGATGCTCGGGTACTCCGATTCGAACAAAGACGGCGGCATGATGACCAGCACCTGGGAGATATGGAAAGCGCATCGTGCGCTTCACGAGGTTGCCCGCGAGTGCAAGGTGACGCTTCGCCTCTTCCATGGCCGCGGCGGCACGGTGGGTCGAGGCGGCGGACCGACGCATCGCGCGATCTTTGCGCAGCCGATGGAGAGCTTTACCGGAGAGCTGCGCATCACGGAGCAGGGCGAGGTGCTGAACTGGAAGTACTCCGACGTCATTCTGGCCGAGCGCAATCTGGAGTTGATGATCGCGGCGTCGCTGGATGCACTGGCACGGCCCGATGCGATGATGCGAAGAGGGAAGATGCAGGACGGCTTTGGGATTCCCCATTTGACGGGGGAGATACTTCCTGCGTGGGAGGCTGCGCTGGACCAGCTTTCGGCTGTGTCGTACGCCTTCTACAGGCAGCACATCGTGGAGAATCCCGAGACGTTTCTTTATTTCGAGCAGGCCACGCCGGTCGCCGAATTGGAACACGCACGGCTCGGCTCGCGCCCGGCGAAACGCAGCGGCAAAAAATCCATGGCCGATCTGCGGGCTATCCCGTGGGTCTTCGGCTGGATGCAGTCGCGGCAGCTCGTGCCGGCGTACTTCGGGGTAGGCTACGCGCTCCATCAGTTCCTCGAATCGACGCCGGACGGCCTGGCGCAACTGCAGGCAATGGCGAGGTCGTTTCCGTTGTTTCTCGACATCCTCCGCAATGTCGAGATGGCGCTGGCCAAGGCGGATTTCGGAATCGCGCGGCTGTACGCTTCCCTGGTCGAAGATGCCGGTCTTCGCGACCGCGTCTTCAAGACTCTGGAGGACGAGTACAACCTGACCCATCGCATGATTCTCGAGATTACGGGGCAGAAGGCGCTGCTCGACACCAATCCCGTGCTGGAGCGTTCGATTCGGCTGCGTAATCCTTATGTCGATCCGATGTCGCTGCTCCAGGTGGAGCTGATACGGCGCAAGCGGGGCGGCGATGATTCTCCGGAGCTGAATCGCGCGATCTCGGCGACGATCAACGGCATCAGCGCCGGGCTGCGGAATACGGGGTGATTCAACGCTGATTGCGTGCCGGGGCAGAGGGCGGGGAGATGAGGCGGAGGCCGCTCCAGGACTCTGCGACCACGATGCTGTTGCCTGGATTGTGAGGCTCGTAGCGGACCTGGATGGGGAGATCGGAGCGAAGGCCGCGGACGCGATCGGCAAGCGTGGTGACGTCCTGGGCGCACTCGTAGGCGACGCCGCCGATGCGGTAGTTGTAGAGGATGATGCGCGGGGCTGGATTCTCTTTGTGCTCCGCGCCGGATGCATCGGGTTCGAGGAAAACGCCGCCGGTTTCGGCTGCGAGGGTTTCGGGAGCCGTGTACTCCAGTGTGTCCGTCATGCTGTCGAGAAGGTTGCCGTCGGTGATGCGGCCGGTACGCGCGAGCAGGTCGCGGCGCTCGCGTTCAAGTTCTTCGCCGGTAGGCTCGGGCCGCCGGAAGACGACGTAGCTGGTAACCCCCACGGCCGCAGCCACGCCGATGCCGGCCGCGATCAGAACCCGCGGCGAGCGGAGTGCGAGGGACACCTGATTGGAAAGAAACGAAAACACAGGACTCTGCCCAGAAGCATAGCCTAAGCGAGCAAAAAGAGGGAGAAGAGGTACTGTGGAAGACACCGATTCTCAAATTCGCGGAGTGGAGCGGATGAAGCAGAAGGGAAGCAGCCGGATGGCGATATACTGGAAGTTGCCCATGAAGCCGTCCGATCTGCTTGCTGCAAAGTCGTCCGTTCCTGTGAAGACCTCCTACCCGGCCGCGCCTGATTTCTTACCCGGCCGTGCGCCTGATCCCGCGGGTTCCCTGGCCCATTCCTTCGGGCACCCTCTCGATTTGGGCGAAGGCCGCCGAATCCGCTCGACTACGGTGATCTGCGTCCGCCGCGGCGATTCGGTCGTGATGGCCGCCGACGGCCAGGTGTCGCTGGGAGCGACGGTGATGAAGTCTTCGGCGAAGAAGATTCGCAAGCTGTACCAGGACAAGGTGCTGGCGGGATTTGCGGGGTCGACCGCGGATGCGTTTTCGCTGTTTGCGCGGTTTGAGGTGAAGCTGGAGCAGTATGCAGGGAACCTGGGGCGCTCCGCCGTGGAACTGGCGAAGGACTGGCGCACGGACAAGATGCTGCGGCAGCTGGAGGCTTTGCTGATTGTGACCGATGCCAAGCAGACGTTTCTGCTGAGCGGGACTGGAGACGTCATCGATCCGGATGAGGGCATTGCGACGATCGGCTCGGGCGGCAGCTATGCGCTGGCCAGTGCGCGGGCGTTGATGGAGAATACGGATTTGAGCGCGCGGGAGATCGCGGTGAAGAGCCTCACGATCGCTGGACAGATTTGTATCTATACGAACGATCAGATGACGGTGGAAGAGTTGAAGGCGGAGTGAAGCTTGTTGTCAGTGTTCAGTTCTCAGTTGTGAGTTAATAGAGCCGCGGTAACGACGAAGGGTTTATTCAATGGCAATTTTTTTACCGGGAGCGGCTGAGGATCAGGCGCTTGCGCTCGACGAGATGACGCCGCGCGAGATCGTGGCGGAGTTGGACAAGTATGTGGTGGGACAGGCTGCGGCCAAGCGCGCGGTGGCGATTGCGCTGCGCAACCGGATGCGGCGGCAGAAGCTTTCGCCTGAGCTGGCCGACGAGATCATGCCGAAGAACATCATCATGATTGGGCCTACGGGAGTGGGAAAGACGGAGATCGCGCGGCGGCTGGCGAAGCTGACGAACTCGCCGTTTCTGAAGGTTGAGGCGTCCAAATTCACCGAGGTTGGATACGTGGGGCGGGATGTCGAGTCGATTGTGCGCGACCTGGTGGAGATCGCGATCGACATGGTGCGGGAGGAGAAGCTCGAAGAGGTGGAAGACAAGGCGGAGCTGGCGGCGGAGGACCGTCTGCTCGACCTGCTGCTGCCGCCGTCGTCCGGTGCTGCTCCCACGCCTGCAGCTGCTACCGCAGCCGGAGCCACGCAGGAGCCGGGAAGCAATGTGATTCAACTGCCGGCAATGAGTGCGGCGGATGACTCGCATGCCAACGGAGAAGACAAGCCCGGCGATCGCGAGCAGAGGACGCGGGAGAAGCTGCGGCAGCAGTTCCGCGAGGGCAAGCTGGATGAGCGCACGGTGGAGCTGGATGTGCGGGACCGCAATCAGCCGAGCTTCGAGGTGATCTCGAACCAGGGCGCGGAGGAGATGGACATCAACCTGAAGGACATGCTGCCCGGGCTGTTCGGACAGCGGACGAAGAAGCGCAAGATGAAGGTCGCGGAGGCGTTCGAGTACCTGGTGCAGGAGGAAGAGGGACGGCTGGTCGACATGGACCAGGTGACGCGGCTGGCGGTCGAGCGGGTGGAAGATTCGGGGATGGTGTTTCTGGACGAGATCGACAAGATTGCGGGGCGCGAGGGAGCGCATGGGCCGGACGTGTCGCGCGAGGGGGTGCAGCGGGATATTCTGCCGATCGTCGAGGGCACGACGGTCAATACGAAGTACGGGATGGTTTCGACGGACCATATCTTGTTTATCGCTGCGGGAGCCTTTCATGTGTCCAAGCCGAGCGATCTCATTCCGGAGCTGCAGGGACGCTTTCCCATCCGCGTGGAGCTGCACTCGCTGACAGTGAACGACTTTATTCGTATTTTAACGGAGCCGAAGTCATCGCTGGTGAAGCAGTCCGTGGCGCTGCTGGAGACCGAGGGGTTGAAGCTCGAGTTCACGAAGGAGGCGATTGCGGAGATGGCGCAGTTTGCCTTCCGGGTGAACGAGACGACGGAGAACATCGGCGCTCGGCGGCTGCATACGATTCTGGAGCGGGTGCTCGATGAGATCAGCTTCCAGGCGCCCGACCTGCTGAAGAGTCCGCGGGCGGAGATGACCGAAGAGGGCGTGGTGGGCGAGGTTCACGCGTCGGCGCCGTTGACCGCGGAGCCGCACGCGCCATCGCCGCCGCTGCCGGTGATCGAACGGCAGACGGCTACGGGAACGGAGAAGGTGATTGTGGTGGATCCGGAGTACGTGCGGCAGCAGGTGGCCTCGATTGTGAAGGATCAGGATCTTTCGCGTTATATTCTGTAGCCCTGTCTGAAGATTTTGCCCTTGCTCCGAGGGAGTATCGGGCAAGGGCAAGGACAAAGGCGAGATGCGGGGATCTCTACGCTGCGCGACAAACGAGGAAGCTGTTTGCTGCTCCGGTCGAGAGGACGATGAGCAATTTTACTGTTCTTTACTTTTTCGAGAGGCGATCGGCACGATGAGCATGGAAGACAACGGGAAGGCGAGCGGGGCGGCTTCGATTCTGGTCACCGGCGGGTGCGGATTTATCGGCAGCAATTTTGTGCTGGACTGGCTGGCGGATAGCGGCGGTTCCGTGCTTAATCTCGATAAGCTGACGTATGCGGGCAATCCGGCGAATCTCGCTTCGGTGCAGCATAGCCCTGCGTACACGTTCGTGCATGGGGACATCTGCGATGCGGAGCTGGTGACGGAGTTGCTGCGAAGGCATCGGCCGCGGGCGATGGTTCACTTTGCGGCGGAGAGCCATGTCGACCGGTCGATCGCTGGACCGGAGGCATTTTTGCGGACCAACATCGACGGAACCTTTACCTTGCTCCAGGCGGCGCGTTCGTACTACGACGGGATGAAGGGGGAGGAGCGCGAGAGGTTTCGCTTCCTGCACGTCTCTACCGATGAGGTGTATGGGACGCTGGCTCCCGACGACCCGGCGTTCCATGAAGAGACGCCGTATGCGCCGAACAGCCCGTATGCGGCGTCGAAGGCGGCCTCCGATCACCTGGTGCGGGCGTGGGTCCACACCTATGGGCTGCCGGCAATCATCACGAACTGCTCGAACAACTATGGTCCGTTCCAATTTCCGGAGAAGTTGATTCCGCTGATGCTTGCGAATGCGCTTGAAGGCAAGGCTCTCCCGGTGTATGGAGACGGGCAGCAGATCAGGGACTGGCTCTATGTCGCCGACCATGCGAGCGCGCTGCGCGTGGTGCTGGAGCGCGGACGCATCGGCGAGACCTACAACATCGGCGGCGGAAACCAGCGCAGCAATCTGGAGGTCGTCCAGACGCTGTGCGGTCTGCTGGATGAGCTGGCGCCGGGGTCGAAGTGCAGGCCGCATGCGGGGCTGGTGGAGTATGTGACGGATCGTCCGGGGCATGACCGGAGGTATGCGATCGATGCGCGCAAGCTCGAAGGGGAGCTTGGCTGGAGAGCTCGGGAGAGCTTCGAGACGGGCCTGCGGAAGACGGTGCGGTGGTATCTGGAGAACGCGAGCTGGGTCGAGGGCGTGAAGAGCGGGGCGTACCAGAAGTGGATTACGCAGAACTATGCTGGGCGCGGGGCCGAAGGCGGCCCCCGGCGTGATGCTGCTTCGATCCGTGATGCTGCTTCGATCCGTGATGCTGCTTCAATCGACGACCGCGCGAGGATCGCAGCCGGGGAGGGTTCGCGGTGAAGGGGATCATTCTTGCCGGGGGCTCGGGAACGCGGCTGCATCCGGTGACGCAGTGCATGTCCAAGCAACTGCTGCCGGTGTATGACAAGCCGATGATCTACTACCCGCTCTCGGTGCTTCTGCTGGCGGGGATCCGGGAGATTCTGGTGATCTCGACGCCTGAGGATACGCCGCGGTTTCAGCAGCTTCTAGGAGACGGAGCGCAGTGGGGCATTCGGCTGGAGTATGCGGTGCAGCCTTCGCCTGACGGCCTGGCGCAGGCGTTCCTGCTGGGCAAGCAGTTCCTGGATGGCGAGGGATGCTGTCTGGTGCTCGGCGACAACATCTTCTACGGGCATGACTTCGCGAAGACGCTGCGCGATGCGGCGGCGGGCGGTCCGGGGGCTACGGTCTTTGCCTATCCGGTGCTCGATCCCGAGCGGTACGGAGTGGTGGAGTTCGATGGCGAGCGGCGGGCGATCTCGATCGAAGAGAAGCCATTGAAGCCGAAGTCGCGCTATGCCGTGACCGGGGTGTATTTCTACGACGCGCAGGTGGTGGGGATCGCCGAGGGGCTGAAGCCTTCACCGCGCGGCGAGCTGGAGATTACCGATGTGAACCGGTGGTATCTGGAGCGGGGACAACTGCGGACCGAGGTGCTGGGGCGCGGGATCGCCTGGTTGGATACGGGGACGCACGAGTCTCTGCTGGAGGCTTCGACGTTCATTCAGACGATTGAGAAGCGGCAGGGGTTAAAAGTGGCTTGCCCGGAGGAGATCGTATACCGGCTGGGCTATATCGACGCGGAGCAGCTGCGGGCAGCGGCGGCGAAGATTGCCAAGAGCACGTACGGGCAGTACCTGCTGCGGCTGTTGGAAGAGACGGTGTATTGATGCGGGAGGGCAGGCTGCCGGCCGGGGAGCGCATTCTTTTGACTGGAGCGACGGGGCAGGTTGGCGGCGAGCTGCTGAAGACGCTGCAGCCGCTTGGCGCAGTGGCCGCTCCTGCGCGAGACGAGATGGATCTGGCGAGTGCGGATTCGATACGGAAGACGATTCGTGCGGTGAAGCCGCGTTGGATTGTGAATCCCGGCGCTTATACGGCCGTCGATAAAGCCGAAAGCGAACGCGACCTTGCTTATGCGATCAATGCGGAAGCTGTAAAGGTAATTGCGGAGGAGGCGAAGGCGCTTGGGGCGGGTGTGATTCACTTCTCGACAGATTATGTGTTCGAAGGAACCGGGGACAGACCCTATGTTGAGACGGATGCGACCGGACCGGTAAGTGTGTATGGCGCGAGCAAGCTGGCCGGGGAAGAGGCACTGGCGGAAAGCGGCGCGGGACACATCCTCTTTCGCGCGAGCTGGGTCTATGGCGCGAAGGGGAAAAACTTTCTGCTGACCATTTTGAAGCTGGCGCGGGAACGAGAGAGGCTCCGCGTGGTTGCGGATCAGCATGGCGCGCCGACGTGGAGCCGCGATCTAGCGGAGATGACGGCGGAGGTGATGGCGCAGTGCGAGGCCGCTTCGACTGTCGGGGAGTTCGACGCTGTGCTGAAGGAGCGGGGCGGGGTGTATCACGCGGCCGGAGGCGGGGAGACGAGCTGGCACGGATTTGCGGGGGAGGCGGTGCGGCTTCAGGCGGCGAGAGAGCCGGGGGTGCGACTTGCGGCGATCGAGGCGATATCGACCGTGGAGTATCCGACCCCTGCAAGACGCCCCACCAACTCGCGTTTGGATTGCAGCAAATTAGCCCGGCGCTTTGGCTGGACGATGATGGACTGGCGGGATTCGCTGCGAGCGGTGTTGGCGGAGATATGAAGATATGAGCGGGCGCGCCTTGTTTCTCGATCGCGATGGCGTTGTCAATGTGGAGGTAGGGTATCTGCATCGCCGCGAAGAGGTCCGGTTTGTGAATGGGATATTTTCGCTGTGCCGGACGGCGGCGGCGCTTGGCTATCGTCTGATCGTGGTGACCAATCAGGCAGGCATCGCTCGGGGCTTTTACACCGAGGCTGACTTCCACGCCGTCATGGAGTACATGCGAGGAGAGTTGCGGGCTGAGGGGGTGGAGCTGGACGCGGTCTACTTTTGCCCGTTTCATCCTGAGCATGGGGTCGGAGAGTACAGGCGGGAGCATGAAGACCGGAAGCCGGGGACGGGCATGCTGCGTCGCGGGGCTCGGGAGTTCGGAGTGGAGTTGAGCGAGAGCGTTCTGGTGGGGGACCGGTGCTCGGATGTGGCGGCGGCGAACTCGGCCGGATTGCGGCAGGCCTTTCTGATCGGTGGGACGGAGGCGGTGGAGTGCGGGGGCGAGTATGTGCGGGTCGAGTCTCTCGGCGAGGTAGAGCAGTGGCTGGTGAAGGGCGAGAACCGGGAGTAGGGGTTAGTGGCGAAGGCAGAGATCTGTGGTTTGCCTCATGCGGGATTGCGGTCCGATGCGGAAAGCAGGTTCTCCGCTCCGAACGCACGATACAGCCGCGCGTTTTATGGCTAATTTCCCGATACTGTGGAGGGGGAACTTTGAAGAATGCTGTTTTCCTTTGAGAGAAAGGGGAGAGAAAACAGCGCGAGCAGCTTAGGCTCCCTTTCCCCTTCAGGAGATTTGCTGTAACGGTTGAAATGACCACCCACAGTGTCGATGAGCTATATGTCGGTGCGACCCTAGCCGATCGGCGGGAGTTCGGCTTCGAGGAAGGGTTTGCCGAGGGCGTCCTTGGGGCTGACGGAGGGGATGGCGTCCAGAGCTTCAAGGGGCCACGCGATGTTGAGGGTGGGGTCGTTCCAAAGGATGGAGCGTTCGCCGGCGGGGTAGTACAGGTTGGTCGTCTTGTAGAGGACCTCGGCGGTGGTCGAGAGAACCAGGAAGCCATGGGCAAATCCCTCAGGAATCCAAAGGAGTTGCAGCTCGTCCTCGGTTGACTGGGCCTTCAGGTGGAAGCCGGCCCATCTGCCGAAGCCTGGCGAGTCGCGGCGCAGGTCCACGGCGACGTCCCAGATATGACCGGAGAGGACACGGACGAGTTTGCCCTGCGGCTGGCCAAGCTGGTAGTGAAGACCGCGGAGGACACCGCGGACGGAAAAGGATTGGTTCTCCTGGACGAAGTGCGAGGGCAGGCCGGCGGCGGCAAAGGCTTGCTGTTGAAATACTTCTGCAAACCAACCGCGACTATCTCCCAGACGCCGGGGTTGAATGAGTTTAAGGTCACGCAGAGAGGTATCGAAAACTTGCATCCTATCAGTCTATTCGCAGGGGCGGAGAGGAAGAGGGCCTCCAGCGAGACCGAATCGGGAACGAAGAAAGGGCGAACCTGCTATTAGTTAACTTCACCTTCGCGAGGGTACCGGATAGAATGAACGCAGTCGCGCACCTGTTCCAGGTTCCCCAGCCGTCAGCCGGTACAAACCGATCGCACCAGAGACCACAGAGATCGATGACACGATCCAATACACGATCGAAACCACGATTCGTGAAGCAGGCAGAAGTGGAATCGAAACGCGGACGTTTCCCAGGCCCGGTTGGCTGCGGCAGACGGGAAATAAGCAGGTTCCGCATGACACAGAGGTTTGAAAAGCCAGTGCGACTGATGTGACGCAGAGGATGCGCGCGTAGGGGTCGGACAGATAACAGGATTTGGATGCAGGCTGAATATCAATCTCCCGAGTCGCGGACCGCGACCATCGAAGGTTCTTATTCGTATCATGAGGTGGAAGCCCGGTCGTTGGCTGTGCCGCGGCGCTTCCGCAGCACTCCTTCAGGGTTATTCCGATATCGGGTGATCAAGCGGGGCGGCGATATCCTGCTGGTTTTGATCTCCTTGCCGCTTGCGCTGGCGGTGATCAGCGTGATTGCCGCGGCGGTGAAGCTGAGTTCTCCCGGGCCAGTTTTTTACTCCCATCGGCGGATTCGCAAGGGGGGCGCCTTCTTCTCGATGTGGAAGTTCCGGACGATGTGCATCGACTCCGCGGAGGTTCTGGAAGAGTATCTCGCTCGTCATCCGGAGGCGCGCGTGGAATGGAACAAGACTCACAAGTTGCGCAAAGATCCGAGGATCACCCGGATTGGTTTCTTCTTGCGGCGATACAGCCTCGATGAGCTGCCGCAGCTTTGGAATGTGCTCGCGGGACAGATGAGCCTGGTGGGTCCGCGGCCGATCGTGGCTGCCGAGGTGGAAAAGTACGGCAACTGCTTCGATTGTTACTGCCGCGTGAAACCTGGACTGACCGGTCTCTGGCAGGTCTCCGGACGAAGCGCGGTCAGCTACCAGAAGCGGGTGGCGCTGGACTGCGAGTATGTGGAGCGCTGGTCGCTTATGCGAGAGATCGTGATTCTAGTCAAAACATTCGCGTCGGTGGTGAATCAGGACGGAGCCTTCTGAAGGCGCTTCCTCGAACGGTCGCAGAGAGCTTGTTTGACTGCAGAGAATAGCGGGAATTCCGGTGATCCCGGCTCGGCGGCGATAGTTCATGCTGCCTCTCCTCTTTTCCAAATCATTTCAGTCCCAATTTCAGTCCCAGACCAACACGAGGTCCACTCATGCCGCTCGAAAAGATACGGGACGTCCTGAAAGGATCGCTGGGGCGCAGTCTGCAAGCGCTGCAGGAGGAGGACAAGCTGGCCATGGCGTGGCCTCTGGTCTGCGGCAGGGCGATGGCGGAGCACGGCGCCGTAGTGGGATTTGCCGACGGAGTGTTGCGGGTGCAGGTAGCTGACGGACCCTGGCGGCGTCAGTTGATCAGCATGCAGGGCCAGCTTGCGGCAGAGATGGGCCGCGTCGCAGGAGTGAAGGTGACCGAGATACACTGGGAGATCAAGAGGAACAACGAGAGATGAGTGAGCAGGCTGCGGTATCGAGCACGGCATCCATCGGAGTGTCCATTGAGGACGTGCGCCGGGTTGCCGAGTTGGCGAATCTGGAGCTGACGGCGGAAGAAGAGCCGCGAATGCAGCGGGATCTGAACGCGATCCTGGAGCACATCGCCCAACTGAACGAGTTGGAGACCAGCGACGTTCCCGCAATGGCGCAGGTCGGGCAGATGCTGACCGGAGTCGTGGATGCGGCGGGCGAAAGCCTGCGAGCGGATGCGGTGCGGCCTTCGCTGGACCGTGCCGCAGTGATGGCGGCCGCGCCCGAGACCGATGGGCGCTTCTTCAAGGTGCCGAAGGTGATCGAACGGTAGATGGGCAGAGCTGGATCCGGTTCCAAAGATAACTTCAGGCCGGCAGGAATGGTGAGCGTACCGACGATGAATCTGGAAGGGCTGACAATTGACGCGGCGCGGTCGGCCGTAGCTGCCGGCGAAACCTCGGCTACGGCTCTGGCAGAGCTTCACTATGCGAGACTCGCCGCGAGAGACGCGCAGATCAATAGCTTTCTGGCCCTGAGCCGCGACCGCGCGATGACGCAGGCGGAGAAGATCGACGGCATGGCGGCTAAAGGCGAGGCGCTTCCCGTACTGGCCGGGGTGCCGGTCGGCATCAAGGATGTGCTGGCGATGCAAGGTGCTCCCGCGACCGCCGGTTCGCGGATTCTGGAAGGCTATCGTCCTCCCTACGACGCCACCGCGGTGACGAAGCTGGAGGCTGCCGGCGCAATTCTGCTGGGGAAGCTGAACTGCGATGAGTTCGCCATGGGGTCGTCGAACGAAAACTCCGCGTATGGCCGTGTGCTGAATCCGAGAGCGCTGGACCGGGTGCCGGGCGGCTCAAGCGGAGGCTCGGCAGCGGCGGTGGCGGCGGACTTCGCGGTGGCAACGCTTGGGACCGACACCGGCGGCTCGATCCGGCAGCCGGCGGCGTTCTGCGGCGTGGTGGGCGTGCTTCCCACCTATGGCCGAGTGAGCCGGTACGGGTTGATCGCGTTTGCGTCTTCGCTCGACCGGGTGGGGCCGCTTACGAAGTGTGTGAAGGATGCGGCCACGGTGCTGCAGGTGATTGCAGGAAAAGATGTCATGGACGCGACCTCGTCCGAGCGCCCGGTGGAGGACTATGCCGGAGTCCTGGCAATGCCGGTGGAAGGGCTGCGGATCGGCGTCCCCGAAGAGTACTTCGGCGAAGGTCTGGACATGGAGATTCGCGCTGCCATTGAAAGGGTTCTGGCTGGGCTGAAGGCGGCCGGATGTGTGATTAAGCCGGTCAGCCTCCCGCACACGAAGTATGCCATTCCGACCTACTACGTTCTAGCTACAGCCGAAGCCTCGTCCAATCTTTCCCGCTTCGATGGAGTGCGGTTTGGATTTCGGGCGGAAGAGGCCAGGACGCTCTCGGAGATGTTCCGGAAGACCCGCGATGCCGGCTTCGGAGCGGAGGTGAAGCGGCGGATTCTGCTGGGCACCTATGCCCTGAGCGCCGGCTATTATGACGCCTACTATCGCAAGGCGCAGCAGGTAAGGACGCTGCTCACGCGCGATTTCCTCAAAGCCTTCGCCGAGGTGGACGTCCTGGTTGCCCCAGTGACGCCGACTCCGGCGTTCAAGCTTGGTGAAAAGACCGATGACCCGGTGAAGATGTACCTCGAAGACATCTACTCGGTTGCCGCGAGCCTTGCGGGAATCTGCGGGATCTCGGTGCCTTGTGGCGAGACCGCGGCCGGGCTGCCGATCGGCGTGCAACTGCTGGGCAAGCACTTCGACGAGTCAACCATGCTGCGGGTGGCGCAGGTGGTGGAGTCGGGCCAGCGGGAGCGGTAGATCCGAACTCGACCTTGCTGCCATGTCGGGGACGCCGGTTGCGCAAGCGGATCTTCTCGGCTCGGCTGGTGAGACCGCGACTTCTTTTCGATTCATCGGGGCATTCGGGTATGCTGGAGGCAGCGTTTTCAGCAGGTAGGTCCGAGCTTGGCGCGGGTGAAGATTCGCGCGGGTGCGTGTGCGGCGATCCGCGCCTTGGCTCGGATGGAATAGAAAGATTGTTCGCGAGGATCACAGCAGATGCAGTTTGGCAGCTCCGGCAGGTTTTTGAAGTTTGGTTCTCTTCTTCTCTTCCCCTTCCTTTTCGCGAGCGTTACGTCCGCGCAGGACTTCTCGCAATATGGTCAGGTCCTCGGGAACTCGTCCGGGCAATCGGGTTGCAGCCCGGCCGATCCTACCTGCCAGTCAGCTGGCCAGCAGCCTTATCAGAATCGTCCCAGCTCGGCGCCCAGCCAGCAGCAACCGGGAATCAGCTCAGGCGCTGTGCTTCCTGGCACCCCGGAGAATCAGAACGAGACCAACAGCGAAAATCAAAATAACGACCAGATGCGGAACGGCCAGTATCGCCAGGAGCGCCCGCTTCCGCTGGATGCGCCGACCGAGTTCCAGCAGATGATCGCCAACTCGATCGGCAAGACGCTCCCCATTTTTGGAGCGAAGCTGTTCCGCCAGCCGCCATCGACCTTTGCTCCGCTGAATATGGTGCCGGTCACTCCGGAGTACGTGATCGGGCCGGGAGATCAGCTGCTGATCCAAGTGTGGGGCCAGGTCACGCTCAACAGCCGCTTCACGGTCGATCGCAGCGGCAGTATCTATATTCCCCAGGTGGGCACGCTGCATGTGGCCGGGCTGCCGTTCGCGCAGTTGCAGACCTATCTGAAAGCCCAGATGGGCCGGGTGTTTCGCAACTTCGACCTGAACGTGAACCTGGGACAGTTGCGGTCGATCCAGGTGTTCGTGGTGGGGCAGGCGCGGCGGCCGGGAAGCTTCACGATCAGTTCGCTGAGCACGCTGACGAATGCTTTGTTCGCCTCGGGGGGACCTGCGCCACAGGGTAGTCTGCGCCATATCGAGTTGAAGCGCGCCGGCAAGCTCGTCGTCGACTTCGATTTATACGATCTGCTGCAGCGGGGCGACAAGACAGACGACGTGCAACTGCTGCCCGGCGATGTGATCTTCATTCCTCCGGTGGGGCCGCAGATTGCTGTCGCGGGCAGCGTCAACACGCCGGCGATTTACGAGCTTAAGTCCAAAGGCGACACAACCGTGGGCGATGCGCTGAAACTTGCGGCGGGCATGACCAACGTGGCCTCCGGCACGAAGGTGCGGCTGGAGCGCGTGTACGAACACCGGATGCGCAGCATGATGGAGGTCTCGCTCGATGCCGAGGGAAGATCGACCGTGGTCGAGGACGGCGATCTTCTGGAGTTGACCGCGATCGCCGACCAGTACAAGGACGCGATCACGCTTCGCGGCAACGTCGCCAATCCGGGGCGCTACACCTGGAGGGCGGGCATGCGGATACTCGACCTGATCCCCGATAAGGAGGCGCTGATTACCCAGGACTACTGGCTCAAGCGGAGCCAACTGGGACAGCCGATGCTGACCTATATTCCGACGTGCCTTCCGCGCACGCCGTACGGCATCCCCGATCTCCGGTACGGCATTCCGGCGGGAGACGAAGGAGAGCATCCGAACTGGAGGTACTCCTCCACGAGAAATCCCAATCTGATCGGCCTGATCTTCGGACCTGCCGACGGCTCTTCCAACGGCCAGGACGGTCTCGATACGGTCGATGAGAACGGCGAGCCGCTGACCGATGGAGGCCTGGATTGCACGAAGGTGCGGCAGACGTCTACCTCGGCGAGCGGAAGCAACGACCGTTACTCCCCGAGCAATCAGCAGAATGCAGCGACACCGCAGAACGGGACGAACCCGGCGAACAACAATCTGGCTCCGAACGGCGCCGCTTATCCGAGCAACAACCAGAACGACTACGGGTCGAACCGGACCAGTACGGCGAGCGCGAGCATCGGTTCGATGGTGGCGAGTTCCTCGGCTGGAGATTTCAGGCCGCGCAACGAGGTGAAGCTGGGCGAGCCGGATATCGACTGGAGCTATGCCGTGATCGAGCGCCAGAGCAAGGAGAATCTGACGACTTCGCTGCTGCCGTTCAATCTCGGAAAACTGGTTCTCGCGGGAGACGCTTCGCAGAATCTGGAACTGATGCCGGGCGACGTGGTGACCATCTTCTCGAAGGCCGACATTCGCGTGCCGCAGTCGCAGCAGACGCGGTTTGTGCGGCTGGAAGGGGAGTTCGTCTCGGCCGGCGTCTACAGCGTGAATGCGGGCGAGACGCTGCGGCAGCTGGTGGCGCGGGCCGGCGGACTGACCCCCGAGGCCTATCTGTATGGGTCGGAGTTCACTCGCGAATCGACCCGCCGGGTGCAGCAACAGCGGCTCAATCAGTATGTCGATCAGATCGCGCTGCAGGTAAGCACGTCCGCCATCAACGGGGCGAACAGCGCCATCAGTGCGCAGGACAGCGCCGCGGCCGCCGCGGCGCAACAACAAAGCCAGAACGTGGTGATCAATCTTCGCCGGGCGCGAGCGACGGGACGGATCGTGCTGGAGCTGCAGCCCGACAGCCGGAATGTTGCCCAGCTTCCCGACCTGCCGCTCGAGGACGGCGACCGCTTCATCATTCCCCGTGTGCCCTCGACGGTCAGCGTGGATGGAGCGGTCTATAACCAGAACTCCTTTGTTTACGATCCGGGCAGACGTCTGGGAGGCTACATCCGGCTGGCGGGCGGAGCGAACCGCGATGCCGATAAGGGCCGCGCCTATGTCATTCGCGCGAGCGGGGCGGTGATCAGCAAGCAATACAGCTCTGCGCTTCGAAACAGCGGCTTCGATTCACTGCGCCTGTATCCGGGCGACACGGTGGTGATTCCGTTGAACCTGAACGAAGGCAAGTCGCTGCGCCTGATCGTCGATCTGGCGCAGATCGTAGGTCAACTGGGCATTGCGATCGCGGCCGGGAACGTTGTGTTTTAGACTTTCGGCTGGCGTTGGGGTACCCCCCTCCCCCTCCCCATTGCCTGCGCGTAAGTTCATTCGATTGAGCAGCTTACGGCACACGACCGACGCTAAATTCGTGCAGCCAAAGGAGTTACGCGCAAATTCGTGCAGCGTATAGGGTTAGGGGCGAATTGCGGGATGAAGGCTGCGGTTTGTGGGTTAAAAGCGAAAGCCCCAGCCGGTTGGCTCGGGGCTTTTCTTACTTACTAACTTAATTGTATCAAATAGAGCGAAACTCATACGCCAACTCTATCCTTATTATTTGCAGTGAGTTACGGGTTTTGGGGACTTGACAAGATTTGCCTGTGGAAAACTTTTGGGGATGGCGGTCTGGTTGGGCCAGCGACTCCTTTGCGAGGGCCAGCCGTAGCGATCCTACCTCCGATTGCGTCGGCTGCCGACGAGCATTCCGTCGGGGGTAACGCCCGCCTCTCTTTGTGGGGCTTGGGAATCTGTTTAAATGCTGCTACGGTTCAGATCGAACAAGAAAACAGACAACAACAAAGGCGAAAATGCGGGGATCTCTCCACTACGCCGTGCGATAAAGCCACACGGCTTCGGTCGAGATGACGATTTTGGGAGTTATTCGACAGGTTCTAAGAAGCTGTTTCAATGCTGCTTTCGGTTCAGATCTGACAAGGAGACAGACAACAACAAAGGCGAAATGCGGGGATCTCTCCACTACGCGTTTTATCAGGTCCCTGTTCTAGCGTCCTTCGCGGAGTCGAGCGGCTAGCCTCTCCGGCAATCCGGCCATCAGGATTCTGCCTTGCGCCGAGGTCACATCGTAGGGCACGCGGTGGTAGACCAGCTCCTGGGTGTTGGAGTCGTAGATGGCAAAGGCCGCCCTCCAGTCGCAGTCCCGCGGCTGGCCCACCGAGCCCGGATTGATTAAGTGCCGATCGGTCAGGTGCGGGTCGGTCAGGTGCCTATCGGTCAGGTGCAGATCGGTCGGGTGCCGTTTTTCCGCCCCGACGTCTATCATCCAGCTTTCCGGCTCATTCCGCAGCTGAAATTGGGGCTTGACCTCGTGCCAGTCGTCTTCCTGCCGTGAGAATCCGCCCTGCACGTGGGTGTGGCCGAAGAAGGTGATGGCCGAGGTCATCTGCTGCAGGGGAGCCCAGGCGTCGCGCAGGCTCAGGATGTACTGGTCTTCGTGGAGCGGCGATCCGTGTACGCAGGACGCCGCGGTCTGTCCCGGCGGCACGACAGGGCCCTGCGCCGTCTCCCTCAGCCAGGCTAGATTCTCCGGGGTGAGTTCCTGCCTGGTCCACATCGCCGCCGCGCGCGCCACGGGATTGAACCCCATCGCCGAAGTCAATCCGCAGCACACGCGATCGTGGTTTCCCCGGACGTTGACCTGCGCCTTGTCCCGCATCAGGTTCACGACCTCGTTCGGGCTGGCTCCGTAGCCGACCATGTCGCCGAGATTCCAAAGCACATCGTACGGCGCCGCGGCGGCGAGGACGGCGTTCAGAGCTTCGAGATTTCCATGGATGTCCGAGAGGATCAGCGCGCGCATGCAGGTCGACGGGCCAAATGGCCAAACTTCAAGTGTAAACCGTCTTCGGCTGGATGCAGCGGTTCGGCCTTCGCTTATCGAATCGCAGCCAGAGGTTGGGTGCGGTCGGTGATCATGGTCGGGGCCGAGGCCAGCAGGCGCCGGGTGTATTCCTGTTTTGGCGACCGGAACAGATCACTCGCCGAGGCCTCCTCGATGATCTTTCCCTGCTGCATGACCGCGACGCGGTCCGCTACCTGCGAGACCACCGCCAGGTCGTGCGAGATGAAGAGCATGGCGAGCCCGTGTTGCTGCCTGAGGTGGTTGAGCAAAGAGAGAATCTGCGCCTGCACGGTGACGTCGAGCGCGGTGGTCGGCTCGTCGGCAATGAGGAGCTTTGGCCGGTTCACGATGGCCATGGCGATCAGGATGCGCTGCCGCTGGCCTCCGGAGAACTGGTGCGGGAAGTCCTTTCCGCGGCGCTCCGGATCGGGCAGCCCGACCTCGTGCATCGACTGCAAGACCCTGGCGCGCACCTCCTTGCGGGACAGATTCGGATGATGCGCCTCGAGCGCTTCGGCGATCTGCCGGGCGACGGGCATGACTGGATTGAGCGCCGTCATCGGCTCCTGAAAGATCATGGCAATCTCCCGGCCGCGCCGCCGCCGCATGTCTTGCTCGGACAGGACTAATAAGTCCTCCCCGGCAAAGTAAATTGCACCGTCTATGCGGGCCGTCTGGGGCAGCAGGCGAAGGATAGCGAGCGAGGCCGCCGATTTGCCTGAACCCGACTCCCCGACAAGGCCCAGCGTCTCCCCCGGTCCGATCTGGAACGAGATCCCCCGCACCGCCGCCTGCGGGCCAAAGGCTACGGTCAAGTTCTGCATTGCGAGCAGCGGCGCGGAGTTCATCTCCTGCATACTATCGCCAATCCACTGTTGCTGGAGGTCTTGGAGACTGTCAAAAGAACAGAGACTTAACGCCGATTTTCACCGATGGCACCGATTAGTAAGCAAGCCGACAGCAGATTCCTACGCTTTTGCGAGGAAGGAAAAAGGAAGGCCACCCGCAGGCAGCCCTTCCCGGTTGCGGCAGCGACGAGGCTGCGCGCCGCCTGTGTTGGCGTCTCTATTTGCCGGAGATGCAACCTCGCTGGCCGGAGCTGTTGGGGTAGCCGGTGCCGTTGTTGTAGGCGGCGTTGGACCACTCGCCCTGGATCTTCCACTTGGTGCTGTTGGAGAAGGTGACCAGCGGTGTGTTGTAGGTGTAGGCGCACTTGTCGCCGTTCTCTTGTCCGGAGGCATCGTACCAGGCGCCCGGCGTGGCGGGGTCGGAGCGGGCTTCGGAGAGTTCGTGTCCGCTGACGTTGGCGATGGCGGCGAGGCCCTGGGAGTGCTGGCCTGAAGTGTCCTGCGGGTCGCAGCCGCCATCATTGTCGAGCTTGAAGAAATAGGCGAACTGAACGGGGGTGCCGCCGCAGGTTCCGTAGCTGTGGTAGGCGCAGTAGTTGGCGTTACCGCGGGGGGTGTCGGTATAGACGGCGTAGTAGCCGTTGCCGCTGCGGTCGGGGCTGACCATCTTGCAGACTTCGCTCAGGATTGCCGAGGTGTTGCCGCCACTGACCGAAGGGGAGGCGTCGATGACGTGTCCGAGGTGGGTGGTTGCCGGGCCGACCTGGCCGTTGTTGCCGGTGTATTCATCGGAGGCCTTGGCGTAGTTGGATTGATTGAAGCCGTCGTACCAGGAGTCCATGCCGGAGATCTTGTCGCCGGAGTAGTGGGGCCAGCTGGCGCCCCAAAAGATGGCCTGAGTGACGGCGGAGGGCATAATCTTGCCGCCATGGTAGAGCATGTTCGGGCTTCGGCTGCGCGCGGCTGTCTGCGCTTCGGTGGAGGCGCGGGCGTTGGGCTGGAATCCGCGGACCCAGTGAATGCCGAGCATGGGCGGCTCGTTGGACAGGTTGAGGTCCTGCACTGGCTCCACATCGGAAGAGGAGTTGGGGGGCTGCACGGGATTGGCTTCGGGGGTGGATTGTCCGAACGCGAGGCTGGTTGCGCACACGAGTTGAAGCAGGAGCAATTTCTTCATGGGGAGGTCTCCTTTTGGATGATGTAGCAGCGTCGGCGAACGAAGGGCGTTCGATGACGTCGAGAAAGATTGCGCCCTGAGACCGCTGAGTGTCAACTAGGCGAGAGGCTGCCGGGATGGATAAGCGGGGAACTTGAGGCGGACTCCGGTCGAGACGACGAATGTGTCGTGGGTACCGCAATACCAACTTTGCTATAAAAGAACTCGGATTTCCGGTTGGTTCCGATCTTCGTGCCGATCTTCTTATTGATAGACGGGGTACGACTTTGCATGCCGGATAGCGTCTAATCCGGCATAGCTTCTTACCGCTACGCAGGCCTATGAGAGATTTTTTCCAACGCGCTTTGGTTTGTGTTCTGGCGCTCACCGCCTGCTCCGCTGCGGCGCAGATGCACAAGGTGGCCAAGCCGGAGCAGGTGGTTCGCGCGGTCGGGGTGTATGAGTGGACCGGAGATTTCACGAAGCCGAACGCCAGCCGGCTGATTCCTGTGTCGCTTTCTATCGACGGCAAGTTTCAGGACGCGGGCATCTACCTGGCGCGGCCGGTTCCGTTCGCTCTGCTGTCGGGCAATGTCTATGAGCTGCAATCGGCGGGCATGGATAAGGGGCTGCTCGATCTTGTCTACGCGCGGCATCTTGAAGCGACGAATCCGACGGGCGACCTCGCGTACGACGACGGATGGTTCGGCTACGGCAAGGTGCAGCCGCTGGCGGTTCCCCGGCGCGCGGTTGCGCTGAAGGCGTCGAAGAACCTTCCGGTGCTGCAGAGCTCGGTCAAGGACAGTGCCGGAGGTTCGACCGTTGACGCCGACCGGCCGACGATGAAGCGTCGTGACAGCTCCGGCGCGTCCAGTACGGGCGCGTCCTCGACCACTGCGACTCCTGCGACCACTGCCAGTTCAACGACTCCAGCCGACGATCCCGATCGTCCGGTGATGAAACGCCGCGACACCGACGCGACCGACAGCTCGGGGAAGACCACCTCGGGCGCAAGCTCTCCCGGCGGCACGCCCGATGCCGATCCCGACCGGCCTACGATGAGCCGCCGCGGCGCCGACAGCTCCGGGAGCAGTACGACAGCGGGTTCGCCGGACCCGTCGAGCGACCCCGACCGGCCGACCCTGAAGCGGCGCACGCCCGAAGAGGCTCGCAAGGCGCGCAATGCCAACGAGGGGCCATCCACCACCGGGTACAACTCGTTGAACAACGATCCTGACCGCCCCAATCTTCACTATGGCAAGCCGACGCATGCGCTCACGGAGACGGAGCTTCCCAAGCTCGCTGGGCTGCCTCAGAATATGCGCCAGATGATTGCCGTGTCGGATGCGGTCGATCGCGATCCTCACTCGTTCGCCTTGGCGTGGGACGATCCTGCACAACGCGCGGCGATCCTTGCCAAGATGCAGGGCCTGGCTCAAGCCCAGCTTGCCGGGTATGGCAAACCTGCCGCAGCCGCCACGGCGCAGGCCAAAACCGCCGCCAGGAAGACCTCCCCGGCGCGGAGCCAGCATACGGGGAAGCCTGCGGGCGTGCCGCCGCCAGCGCTTGAGGAGGAAGAGTTGAATGCGTATACGCTGAGCTACGGGGGCGACCCGACCTACGTGTATTCGGCTCACACGGCGGGCACGGGAGCGGCGCTTCGCTATGTCACGATCGTGGCTCAGTCGGATAGTCTTGGGCAGTTCAAACCGGCGATCGAAAGCGTTACCGATGCCGCGCATCTCGAGGAGAGGCCGCGCATGCGTTTTGTCGACGCGGTCGATGCCGAAGCCAGCAACCGGGCCAGCCTGCTGTTTGAACTTCGCGGGCAAAGCTCACGCCAGTTTGGACTTTATCGGGTGATCGCGGGACATTCCGACCAGATTTTCGTGACGGGGACGACACAGTAAGGACGGGACGGCGATGCTCCCGGATTGGGTTATTCTGCGGCTGCTCACCCACCCATCGCGATGAGACCGCGATGAATGGGGCACCCGAGTACCGTAAGGATGAGTGGGGGACCCAAGTACGTTAAGGATGGATCCACGGAGAGTCGAGATGACGAGGGTTGTGGATGATTGTGGAGAGTGCTGGATGCTTGAGTCGATGCTGATTTGATTTAGTTGATCGCCGACGTAAGAAGGCCGCCCCGGGTGGGACGGCCTTTTTGCTGGTTTTTATTGCTTTGGATTAGTCTTTTTCGAACTCGGAGCGCTTCCAGTTGATGAGGTCGCCGAGGGTGGTGCTGCTGCTGTTCGACGATCCGGAGTTGGATGGACCGGAGTGGTTGCCCTTGGGCGTCTTCTCGCGTTCCTTGTAGCTCTCGACCTCGGCGCGACTGGCTTCTTCGCCGACGGCGCGGATGCTGAGACCTACTTTTTTCTCTTCCTGGTTCATCTTGACGATCTTGAACTCGTGTTCCGAGTCCACATCCATCGCGACGGGTTTGCCTTGCGCGTCGACTGCTTCGGAGATGTGGCAGAGACCTTCGACCCCTTCCGCGATTTCGACGAATGCGCCGAACTGCGCGGTGCGGAGGATCTTGCCCTTGATGACATCGCCGATGCGGTGCTGGGCGAAGAAGGTATCCCAGACGTCGGGCTGCAGCTGCTTGACGCCCAGCGAAAGGCGGCGATTTTCGGGCTCGACGCCGAGAACGATGGCGCGGACCTTTTCGCCCTTCTTGAGGACCTCGGACGGATGCTTGATGCGCTTGGTCCAGCTCAGATTCGAGACGTGGACGAGGCCATCGATGCCGTCTTCAATCTCGATGAAGGCGCCGAAGTCGGTGAGGTTGCGTACGCGGCCTTCGATAATGGCTCCGGTCGGGTACTTGTCTTCGAGCTGCTCCCAGGGATTGTCCTGAAGCTGCTTCATGCCGAGCGAGATGCGGCGGTCGTTGGGGTTGACGCTGAGGATGATGGTATCGACCTCGTCGCCGGGCTTGACCATCTTGGACGGATGCTTCATGCGCTTCGACCACGTCATCTCAGACACGTGGACGAGGCCTTCGATGCCCTGTTCGAGCTCGACGAATGCGCCGTAGTCGGTGACCGAGAGCACACGGCCGCGCACCTGGGCTCCGATGGGATAGCGTTCGGTGGCATCGAGCCATGGGTCGGGCGTGAGCTGCTTGAAGCCGAGCGAGACGCGCTGCTTGTCCTTGTCGAACTTGAGCACCTTGACCTGGATCTCGTCGCCTACATTGACGAGGTCGCGGGGATGGGTGAGCCGGCCCCAGCTCATGTCGGTGATGTGGAGCAGGCCGTCGAGGCCGCCCATATCGACGAATGCGCCGTAGTCGGTGAGGTTCTTCACGGTGCCGGTGAGGATGCTGCCCTCTTCGAGGGTGGCGAGCGTGACGGCTTTCTTGGCGTTCTGGTCTTCTTCGAGCAGCTCTTTGCGGCTGATGACGACGTTGCCGCGCTTCTTGTTCAGCTTGATGACGCGAACTTCGATCTCGGTGCCGATGTAGCCGTCGAGATTGCGGACGGGACGGACTTCGACCTGCGAGCCGGGCAGGAAGGCCTTGATGCCGATGTCGACGGTGAGACCGCCTTTGACGCGGCTGAGGACCATGCCTTTGACGGGGGTCTTGTCGTTGGCGGCCTGTTCGAGCTTGTCCCAGACCTTGTGACGGAGGGCCTTGTCGTAGCTGACCAGGTAGCCGCCTTCGGACTCTTCGCGCTCGACCACAACTTCAACAGAGTCGCCCGGCTGGAACTTCGAGACACCGTTGCTGTCCAGAACTTGTTCGAGCGGGATGAGACCTTCCGATTTGAGGCCGATATCGATCACGACATGCTTATCGGTGATCTTGACGACGGTGCCGGTAACGATGACCTCTTCGGTGGTCAGGTTCTGGGCGGCGGCGGACTCGGCGGCTTGTTCGCGATCAAAGTTTGCGAGGGCGGCGGCAAAGTCGGCTGCGTCGTAGTTCAGATCGTCTTCGGACTCGTCGGCTGCGGCAGTGACCGTGGCTACGTGGCCGTGCTCGGCAGCTTTATGGGCTGTCGGGGTGGCCGGGGTTTCAGCAGCACTGGGCTGGACACTGGGCTGTCCACTGGACTGGGCTTCAGACGTATCGGGAGCGTTGGAGGTCTCATGCTGTTGGGTTGAGGTGGATTCGGACAGGTCGGCGTGAGCCGCTGTCGCTTCGGGCGCGAGGGTTTCGGTTTCGGTGGTCAGGGGTTTGCTCTCGTTGTAGTCAGGATTATGGTTTTCTACCATGGTGGATGCGGACTCCGGGATCCAAGGATTCCTTGCCTGTCAGGCGGCTCTCGGGGTGGGGGCAACGAGCGGTCCGGAGGGGGACGCTGGCTGCTTTCTCATTCCCCGCGACAGCTTCGGCAGGATGGAAGGAATCAGGCATTACAGAGGAGCGGTTGCACTTGGGTCCCACACGCAACAGCTACTGCTAAAGCATAGAACTTTGCCTACGGTCCGTCAACAAAACGCTGCCTCGGCAGAGCATTTTCATCGCCGTGTCATGTGGGCAGGCCTGATTTCGATCGGACCGCATACTATGTTAGATGCATCAGGGGTGTGATTCGAACCATAACGGCGTGTGCGGCCGGGATATACTCGCCGCATGGATCGGCTCTGGACGCCCTGGCGCTATAGCTACATCACGGGCGCGAAGAAGCAAGCTCTGGCCGGGGTTCCCGCCGGCTTGAGCGCGTGGCCGCCCGCCGGGGATGAGGCTGAAGACAAGCACTGCGTCTTTTGCAATATGATCGCCGCGGTGGACTACGCGGTCGCCCATGGAATGCCGGCGGAGACCGCTGAGCGGCATGCGCTGATCGTTCACCGGGGACAGAGCTGCTTCGCCTGCCTGAACGCCTTTCCTTACTCGACCGGGCATGTGCTGCTGCTGCCGTACCGGCACACGGATTCGCTTGCCGGGCTTTCGACCGGGACGGCGCATGAGTTGATCGAGCTGGCGCAGCGGACCGAGACCGCGCTGCGCGAGGCGTACCGGCCCGGCGGGATCAACATGGGACTGAACCTGGGGGAGGCCGCCGGGGCAGGAATCGCGGACCACCTGCACCTGCATGCGCTGCCGAGGTGGATCGGGGACGCAAATTTTATGACGGTGACCGCGGAGACGCGTATTCTTCCCGAGCCGCTTGAGGTAACATGGGAGAAGCTTCGGCCCCTGCTGAAAATTCATACAACCACGCACGCTTAAAACCCATCGTAACCGGTATAGAGCACAGACGGTAACGTCGGCTCGCCTCCCGAGGGCTTTATGGCCACTTTTAAAACAGCAATTCCTGCTTCCCTCCGAGCAGACGCTTCAGACACGCGCGAACGTCGCGGTGTTGGGGCGTCCGATCGCCGCCCCTACCTTGTACCCCCGGCCCCACGTAAACCTGCGCCGAGTTCGATCCGGCCACAGCTTGCGCTTTTTCCGCATGAATCGGAAGATGCGCGTCTCACCGGCGCAACCCGGTCGCTGTTCAGACGTTTGCTGGCTCTGAATCTTCCCCGGGCTGACGCTCGCATTGAGGTCTCCTCGCAGATGCGGCGCGAGATGTCCTCTGCGGGAAGTAAAATGGCGGGCGCGCTCACCGCCTGAATCGGCTTGGCGGACGGCTGAGGACGACCAATTCAACTGCAAAAATCCTGCTCTGTGAGCAGGGTTTTTTGTTTGAAGCAGAAACAAGGTGGAGGTAGCAGTTTTTCCCTGGGAACGTGCTTTGCGGTTCAGATCTAACAAAAACAAGCAACGGCAAAGGCGAAATGCGGGGATCTCTCCACTGCGCCGTGCGATAAAACCACACGACTTACCACCCCACCGAGCAAAAGCGCTCGCCGGGGACCCCGGTGCTTCGGTCGAGATGACGATTTTTAGGTTGAGTTGTGACATCCGTGGGTGAAACAGGCAGTAGCCAAACGAACTCTAGGCGGGGCCGGACGGCGGCAGGTTGGCCACGGTTTTTACGTCGCTGCGGGTGCCGCGTCCGCGGCCGCCTGGTCCGGGTACTCTGGTGGCTTCGAAGCTGGTGATCTTCCAGTCTCCCGAGGGCCTGCGCTGGTAGACGCGGGTGTAACGAAAGGTCCCCTGGATGGGAGTACCGTCGCTGTTTCCTTCGACCTGGGCCTGGGAGGTGACGATGGCAATGGATCCGACGAGTTTGATCTGCATGTCGCCCAGGTCGATCCTGGTGAGGACGACCTTGCGCATGCGCATGCGATCGAGCTGCTGCATCTTGGTATTGACCTCGCCGGTGACCGAGATGCCGATGTAGTCGTCGGAGAGCAGCTTGTCCATGGTTCCGACGTCGCCGGAGAGCTGCGCCTGACGCCACTGCTCTTCGAGCGCCTCCACCTGCCGCTTGGCATCGTGCTTTCGCTCGTGCAGCGGCGACAGGCCGTGGCTGGCCCATGCGGGCTGCGCACACGGTCCTGCGGCGACGGCGGTCAACACAAGCGCGGATGCCATCAGCGAGCCACGAATTGGAACAATCCACAAGGCCATGAGCGTACCGGATGGTAGATCGATTTGCCGGGCGGAGTCAAAGCAACTTTAGTCGTACGACATTTCTCTGCATTGGTAAGACGCAATCGCGGCCTGAAAGGGACAGGCGGAGGTCTCAGCAGACGGCGGTCAGGGTTTCGATCCGGCGATCTTTCATCTTCTGGTAGAGGCCGCCGATGGCATATTGATGAAAATGCGGGGTTGTCCTGTGAAATTCCAAGGCTGCCTGATCGGTGTATTGCTCGTAGAGGAGCACGGTGGCGGCCTCGCCCTTGACAAAATGAGGGATGTAGCTGACGCAGCCGGGCTCCTGGCGTGAGGCTTCGGCGAGACGGCACAGGATCTCTGCGATGGCGTCGCGGTCGGCCTGGTCGAAGGTCATGCGCACGGTGAAGCTCAGCATGTCGGCCTTTTCTTACGCCTGCAGCGCCTCTGCGAACGCGGGCAAGGTGATGGTCTGGTCGCGGTCGGGGCCGGTCGAGACCATCCCGATCTTTGCGCCGGACTCCGCTTCGACGAATTTGAGGTAGTCCTGGGCGAGCTGCGGCAGCTTGTCGAACTCGGTGATGCCTTCGGTGGAGCTGTTCCAGCCCTGCAACCTGGTGTAGACGGGCTCAATGGCGTTGTAGCCGGGCATGTCGGCGGGGATGACGTCGGTAAGCCTGCCGTCGATCTTGTAGCCGGTGCAGACGGGAATCTCGGCGCACTCGTCCATGACGTCCATCTTGGTGACGACGAGCCACTCGGTCCCGTTGATCATGTTGCTGTAGCGGAGCAGGGGGAGGTCGAGCCAGCCGCAGCGGCGGGGCCGGCCGGTGACTGCGCCGTACTCCTGGCCGCGGGCGCGCAGCAGGTCGCTGGTGCCGTCGTGGATCTCGGTGGGGAAGGGGCCTTCGCCGACGCGGGTGACGTAGGCCTTGGTGACGCCGATGACGGCGCCGATGCGGGTGGGGCCGACGCCGGTGCCGGTGACCGCGCCGCCGGCGGTGGAGGAGGAGGAGGTGACGAAGGGGTAGGTGCCGTGGTCGATGTCGAGCAGCGCGCCCTGGGCGCCTTCGAACATGACCTTTTCGCCGTTCTCGATGGCTTGGTTCAACAGCACGGCGGTGTCGGTGACAAAGGGGGCGATCTGCTCGGCGGCGCGCGAATACTCTTCGTACATGGTCTTGGGGTCGAGCGGCTCGGTGCCGAAGAGGGCGTGGGCGATGGTGTTCTTCTCGTGGCAGGCGTTCTCGATGTGGGTGCGAAGCAGGGCGGAGTTGAGCAGGTCGACGACGCGCAGGCCGCTGCGGTGCATCTTGTCTTCGTAGGCGGGTCCGATGCCGCGGCTGGTGGTCCCGATCTTGGTGCGTCCGGGCGCGTTTTCGGCGGCGAGCTCGATCATGCGGTGATAGGGAAGGATGACCTGGGCGCGGTTGGAGACGAACAACTGGCCGTCCGGGCCGCCATGGATCGGAAGCCCGGCATCGTTGAGCTTCTTGATTTCGCTGAGGAAGGCCATGGGATCGAGCACGACGCCATTGCCGATGACGCCCTTGCAGCCGGGCCGCAGCACGCCGCAGGGAATCAGTTGCAAGATGAACTTTTTGCCTTGAATGATGACGGTATGGCCGGCGTTATGGCCGCCTGCGTAGCGCGCGACGACGGAGAACTTCTCCGAGAGCACGTCGACGATCTTGCCTTTACCTTCGTCGCCCCACTGGGCGCCCAGAATAACCGCTGATTTGCGTTGCTTCACGAGGGGTGCGTTCTCCAAAAGAGTGTAGTTGAGCGATGGACAAGAGATGCCGGAGACTCCAGAGTCCGATCGTGCAGGACGATTGAAGCACGGGAGCCACGGCTACTTCGGCTCTTCGGCTTCCAGCAGCTCCCGGGTCTCGTCGAGGTTGAGAGTTTTGCCATCCACGATGAACTCGAACTCTCCCGCGTTTTCGGGCACAGAGATCACGGTTCCGACGGTGTGGCCGCGATCGCGCAAGGCACGAACGATGAGGTCTGTATCTACCATGCTTCCAATTTACACCGGGGCCGGGAGAATCGCAGGCCCCTCAGGGCTGGCCGTAGTATCCGTTGCGGGTGCGGGCGGTCAGGCCGGGGGTTTCGATCTTGACTTCGAGCTCGTGAAACTGGTTCGGCTGCTCCGACGGCGATGGATCGATGGTCAAGGTGTAGTAGGCGTCGGCGTCGGCGATGCAGCGATCGATCTGGGCGGCGATGTCGTTGCTGGAGTTCAGCGCGAGGCCTCCGGTGTGGGTGGCGAGGACCTGGAGGGACAGGTCGCCGGCCTCGACCTGGCTCAGCTTGGTGACCGGCTTCAGGAAGTTCTGATAGTAGTTGACCCGCAGGCCGCCGGCGTCGGCGACTCCGAGCGGGTCGATGCTGTAGAGGGTGATGCGGGCGCGGCGAAGCTGGTTGGAGGTCGCAACGATGGACGCAAACAGCCCAGCCTCTTCTCTCCTGGTGAGGTCGATGCCGGGTCCGGAGAGATACCACCAGCCGGGGCTGATCCAGATGAGCATCTTGCGTCCGGGCTTCTGTGCCTTCGCGGCGGCAAGCGAGCTCAGGGTGGAGAGTGAGAGCTGAAACCGGTCTACCCCGCCGTAGAATCCCTGGGAACGCCGCATGGTCCGCAACCTGCTCTCATGCTGATCGAACGAGGCCAGGAGCAGTTTTCCATCCTGGGTGGAGCCGTTCAAGACCTGCGTGCCCTGGTCGGTGAAGAAGACGACCGATACCGGATGGGGCAGCTTGCCGTCGTTCTGCATGGCGAACTTCTTGATCTGTTCGCGCTCGTAGGCCACCCGGTCGAAGCCGACATTGACCTCGTCGACGAGCAGGACGATCTCGGCGGGCGGCTCCGGGTGGGCGGACGGTACGGTATCGCCTGGGTGGGGGACGAAGGAGAGGAGCTTCCGCGGCTGCTTGTTGTCGAGCACGATGAAGTCCTGCGCCTGCAGGCCGGCTATGGGTTTGTTCGACCGATCGCGAGGGTTGTGGACGACGACATCGAGCACCAGAGGACGGTCAGCGGCCGGCGTGGAGGAAGCTTCCTGCTGCGCCGTCTGCTGGGAGAAGGCGGGGAGAGACAAGAAGGACAGGCAGAGAAGAACCACTTCGGCGCGGCGTGAGGTACTCATCGACAACTCCCGGGGACAACTTCGGCACTGCTGTGAATCGGCGGATTGGCTTCAGGAGGCCCGTACAACTTTACCGCCGGTTAGGAGACGCGGCAACTGCGGCCGCAGTTTCAACGCATCCGCGTCCGCGGCGCAGACCGGGATGGCGCAAATTGGGATGGCGCAAATTGGGATGGCGCAACCGGGATGGCGCAGACCGGGATGGCGCAAACCGGGAAAAAGTCTATATGCTCCTGAGGCATGCGCGATGCGACCTCCGGCGGCGCCTGCAGAGCTGCGGCTTCGAGTCGCAATCTCAGCTTTCGAGTACTTTCATGTCCGCAACACGGATTCTCTACGGCATCACGGTTTTTCTCGGCGCGTTTCTTCTCTTTCTGGTGGAGCCGATGGCTGCCAAGCAGCTGCTTCCGGTGCTGGGCGGCTCGTCGGCGGTCTGGCTGACGTGCCTGGTGTTCTTCCAGGTGGCGCTGCTGCTGGGATATCTGTATGCGCATTGGCTGACGCGCGGTCCGGACGTCCGCTGGCGGAGGCTGCTGTATCTTGCGTCGCTGGCGGCGGCGGTGCTGCTGCTGGGGTTTCAGAGGCTCTCTCCCGTGGCGCTCGGCGGCGGCTCCTACCATCCGGTGGCGACGATCTTTCTTGTTCTCAGCTCGACGATCGGACTGCCTTTCGTGCTGCTTGGCTCGACCAGTCCGCTGCTTCAAATGTGGCTTCTGGGCGAGGCAGGCGGCAGGGTTCCGTACCGGCTGTTTGCGTTGTCGAACACCGGTTCGCTGCTCGCGTTGCTGGCGTATCCGACGGTGGTGGAACCGAACCTGACGCTGCGACTCCAGCGCGATGTGTGGTCGATCGCTTTTCTGGCCTACGCTGTGCTGTGCGCTGTGCTGGCTGGAAACGAACGCGCGGGAAGGCAGCCGGCAGGGGCGCAGGAAGATGTTTCGGAGACCGCGGCGAGCAGGTTCGTACGATGGCTCTGGTTCCTGCTGCCGATGGCCGCGGCGATGCAGTTGAGCGCCGTCACCGCGCACCTCACGGTCAATATCGCCGCCATCCCGCTGCTGTGGATGCTGCCGCTCGCCGTCTATCTGCTGACGTTTATTGTCGCGTTCGAGTTTCCCGGCCTGTACCGACGCGGGATCGTTGTGCGCCTGCTGGTGGTGATGCTGGCGAGCCTTGGGTATGCGGTTTCGAAGACCGAGGTCAGCCTGCCCATTGGCATCGCCATCCTGTTCTTTCTTGCGGAGGCGTTTCTTGCCGGGTTGTTCTGCCATGCCGAGGTTTATGCGCTGCGGCCTAGACGCGCCTCAGAGACGACGCTCTTCTATCTGTTGCTTGCTGCCGGGGGGGCGGCGGGAACGTTTTTCATCGGGATTGCCAGTCCGCTGATCTTTTCGGCCAACTACGACCTTGCGATCTCCTTCCTGGTCACCGCGGTGCTCGCCGTCGCCGTGACCTGGAACGATGGCTGGCCGCAGCGGCTGCTGTGGATGACCGCCAGCGCGCTGCTTCTCTTCTTCGCTGTCATGCTGCACACCGCGTACTCGCGCGAGGCGATTCTGGAGGTGCGCAACTTCTACGGCACCCTGCGGGTAAAGCAGACTACCGGGCCGCGCGGCGGGGAGACGATGCGCATGCTGCTGAACGGAACGATCCAGCATGGCACGCAGATCTTCGCTTCGGGCCTGAACGGGGACCCGATGCGGACGCCGACGACCTACTATGCGGAAGACTCCGGCATCGGCCTGGCGATTCGGTTCTGCTGTAGCGCCCGCGGCAGAGATAGCGCCCGCGGCGAAGATATTGCCCGCGGCAGAGATATCGCCCGCGGCAGAGATATTGCCCGTTCGCGCGCGATTGGAGTGATCGGGCTTGGCGCGGGCACGCTTGCCGCCTATGGACGGCCGGGAGACCGCATTCGATTTTATGAGGTCAATCCGCTGGTCCGTCCGATCGCGCAGAACCTCTTCACCTATCTGCGCGATTCACCCGCGAGCCTTACCTTTGCCGATGGCGACGCCCGCACGTCGCTTGCCGCCGAGGCCCCGCAGCGGTTCGATGTGCTTGCCGTCGATGCGTTCTCGGGCGACGCGATCCCGCTGCATCTGCTGACGACCGAGGCTGTCGCGCTGTATCGCCGGCATCTCGCGCCCGGGGGCATTCTTGCGTTCCACGTTTCGAATCAGTACCTGAACCTGACGCCCGAGATTGCGCAGCTTGCGGCCGTCTCGGGGATGCAGGCGCGCGTGGTGGACAGCGCGGAAGACGATGCCAGCGGCGCTTATCGCTCTACGTGGGTGCTGCTGACCGACAGTCCCGGCTTCTTCGACGATCCCAAGGTGAAGTTCGCGGCCGATCCTATCTACACGCCCGCGCATCTGCGCCCCTGGACGGACGACTACTCGAGCCTGCTGCCCATTCTTCAGCTATCGCATCGTTAGTAAGGTGTATCCGTGGGGAGAGGACAAACAAAGGCGAAATGCGGGGATCTCTCCACTGCGCAGCGGACGATGAGACCATCCGCTGCTCCGGTCGAGATGACGATTTTAAGGAGTTATTAGACAGGTTCTAGGAGATGGGTACAGCTATACCAGTAGCGGTTCGAGAGTAGCGGCTATTGCGCCCAGGCCAAGCCGTCGTCCGCGGCCCCGACTGCGATGGTTCCTTTCACCGTCCAGTTCGCGAGATCAATCACCGCAATCTGCCTGGTGTGGGTGCAGGAGACGTAAGCGGTCTTGCCGGTTGGGCTCATCAGAATTTCTGTCGGCCCATCGGGGACGTCGATCGTCTTTACTGCCTTGAGCGTCTTCAGGTCCACCACGACCAACTGTTTCGAGTCGCGCTGGGTCACCAGGAGCCAGCGGCCGTCGAGGGTAGGCGCGGTGCCGTAAGCGACCGCGGGAAGGGCGATCCAGGTCTTCAGCTTGTCGGTTGTGGTGTCGATGACGGCAAGCCGCGGTTCGGTCTGGTCCGCGGTGAAGACCATCTTGTCGTCGCGCGAGATGGCAATGCGCTGCGTGTTCGGGGAGATGGGAATGATGGCGAGGGTCTTGCGCGCCTTCATGTCAAGCACCGATACCGTTCCCGGTCCAACGTTTGCTGTGTAGCCTCGCGAGCCGTCGCGCGAGAGCGCCAGCATGTGGGACTGCTCCTGGCCGGTGGGGACGCTGCCTACGATCTTGAGCGTCTTCGGGTCGATGATGCTGATGGTTTTGTCGAGCTCCGTGGTCACGTACAGCATGCCGGTGTTGCTGTCGTAGAGGGCGCAGTGCGGGCGCACGGCGTGGCCGAAGTCAATCTTGTGCACCAGCTTGTGCGTAGGGATGTCGATCACGTCGATCACCTGGCCGTCGGTGCCGGGTTTGCCGACGCCGGAGTTGCCGTAGATCGGCACGTAGGCCGTCCGGCCGTCGGGAGAGGCGACAACCTCGTGGCCGGTCACGCCCTCTTCGGGCACGGTGGCGATCTGCTTGTCCGCCGCCAGGTCGACGATGCTCAGGTCGCGATCGCCCTGATTGGCGACCAGAAGTTTCGGGGCGTCTGGCTGGGTGCCGTGAATTTGCGCGCCGTGAACCTGCGCGCCGTGAACCTGCGCGCAGGCCAGAGCTGTTGCAAAAGCGATCAATCCACAAGCCGCCAAAGAACGAAGAAGAAACTTTGTCATAGGCGGATAAGTATATCCGTTCGGAATTTCGAAACTCCTCGATGCGCTTCGATGCGACACGCTTCAATGAAAGATGCTGAACATCAGGATGGCGAGCACGATGAGACTGACGGCAACATAGAGGCGGTCGCGTTCGAGGGCGAAGCCGAGGACGGCGAAGACGACGCGAGCGATGGGTGTGGCGATCAGCAGGAGGATGCCGAACTGAATGATGGCTGCGGGATTTCCGTGAGCCAGCAGAGGCATCATCTGGACAGGGTGGCGCAGGTCGGCGGGTTCGCTCGAAAAGGAGCGAAAGTTTGCCGGATGACTGGCGTTGGCGGTGAGGTAGAGGACTCCGCCGACGAGCACGACGGCGGAGGCGAGCAGGACGCCGGCCTGGAGCAGCCGGCCCATGATGATCTCCATGCGTTGGTCGTTGAAATTTTTCCGGAAGCCTTCCGGCGGTGCGGGTTGGGGAGACAAGTTGTTCGCAGTCATAGTTTGTCCAGGAAGCCGTTGACGATCATCTCGATGCCGAGCGCGAGGATGACCAAAGTGAAGAGGTTGCGCAGCATGGAGACCTTTGCCTTGACGAGCAAGCGCGCGCCGAGGAGAGAGCCGCCGAGGACGCCGAGCATGACCGGAAAGGCGAGGCCGGGGTCGATGTAGCCGCGCTTGAGGTAGATGCCGGCGCTGGCCGCGGCGGTGACACCGATCATGAAGTTGCTGGTGGTGGTGGAGACCTTGAAGGGGATGCGCATGATGCGGTCCATGGCGAGCACCTTGACCGCGCCGGAGCCGATGCCGAGCAGGCCGGAGAGCGTGCCGGCGCCGAACATGGTGGCGAACCCTGCGGGAATGCGATCGACCGTGTAGCCGGTTTGACCGCCCTGGCCGTTTGGGTAGGAGCCGGACATGCGGAGGCGGCCGGACCAGGGATTGGGGTTCGGGTTTTCCACTTCGGGGTGCCGGGTTTGCTGCCAGGAGAGCCATGCCGAATAGAGCAGGACCAGGCCGAAGATGACGGCGAGGGCCCGAGTGGGAACGCGGCTGGCGAGAAAGGCTCCGAAGACGGCGCCGAGGGTGGTGGCGATCTCGAGGAACATGCCGATGCGGATGCTGGAGAAGCCTTCGCGGACGTAGGCGGCGGCCGCACCCGAGGAGGTGGCGATGACGGAGATCAGGGAAGCGCCGATGGCGTAGCGAATATCTACGTGGAAGGCGAGGGTGAGGAGCGGGACCAGGACGACGCCGCCGCCGAGGCCGGTGAGCGCGCCGAGGAGGCCGGCAAGCAGAGAGCCGGCGAAGACCAGGGAGGTGAAGAGCGTGAGGGGCATCGGCTGGGGTGATTATGTCATGCGGTTGGCGGCGCATCCGGAGCGGATCGAACCAGGTCCGTAAGGGTTCGAAGGTCGTTCCATCCATAGGCGACCTCCAGCAGGTTGGCGTCGCCGATCTGGATTGTCTTCTGCGCGATCTGACTGCCGCCGAGGTGCTCATAGAAGCCGCGCGATGGATTTTCAGCCAGGATCCAGACGGCTGCCTGAAGGTGGCCGTCCATGCGAAGCGTCTCCGCGAGGCGCTGCATCAGAAGCTTGCCTGCGCCTTGTCCCTGCGCCGCATGCAGCAGGTAGATAGCATAGATTTCGGCGTCGAAGGCCTGAATCGGCTCACGCAGCGGACCGCCGCTGACGAAGCCGCAGAGTCCGCCTTCGTTTTCCGCGACGAAGATGTGCATCTCCGCTTTCTCGAGGCGGGTTTGCCAGGAGCCGGCCAGAGAGGCGGCGTCGAGCGAGTCGATGTAGGACTGGGGCACGATGCCGGGGTAGGTCGTCTTCCAGGAGGCGACGTGGATGCGGGCGATCTCCTGCGCGTCCTGGACGATGGCTTTGCGGATAACGGCAGTGGCTCCGCGGACCCTTGCTTTGGGAGATGAGATGCCCATGTGCGGCTAGAGAGACCGGCGGTTCCTTTGATACAGGTCCGACATCATCCACGCGAGCGCCATCCCGAGAAAAAGTCCACGGACAAAATGCATGGTGTATGGCTGGACCGGGCCGACGACGGGTCCAACGACAAGGCCAAGCAGTAAACTCACCGCTAACGCCAACATGCCAAGCCGTCTTTTATCCTTGCAGATCGAGCAGAGAGAGCGAAACTTCACCATGGGCATCCTCTGGGACGAAGCATACCATGACGAACAAACAGGAGGTAAACGATGCCGCAACCGGCGTTCCCCCCTCATTGTGGGCTTAGCTTTTCGCGGCTGAGCTGCTCGTTATGCTGTTCGATCTCGGCGGCTGCCTCGGGCTTGAGGCTGCGGAGGATTTCGAGGAGCTTTGCGGGATCGAAAGATTCGAGGATGTAGTCGGCGGCGGGGCAGCCATCGAATCCGGGGGCCGCGATGACGATGATGGGAAGCTTCGGCTGAAGCTGTTTGAGCCGTGCGGCAACTTCTTGGCAGGGAATATCTTCGAGGCCGCCGTCGAGGACGACGCCGTTGAGGGCGGGATACCGGGCGAAGGTCTCAAGCGCCTCCTGCCCGCTGTAGGCGGTGAGGACGTTGAGCTTGGCGGTTTCGATGACT
Organism: Edaphobacter sp.; assembly: GCA_965277335.1. Taxonomy (GTDB): domain Bacteria; phylum Acidobacteriota; class Terriglobia; order Terriglobales; family Acidobacteriaceae; genus Edaphobacter. The sequence goes on from CBDICJ010000008.1 coordinate 185,865, forward strand.
AATTTGCGGGTAGAGATGCTGCCCGGGAACTCCCGGTCGATCACGAGGAAGCAGGGTCTGATCATAGGAAGTTAGACGCTACATTGCGGGCGCCTGCGGCGTCAAACGGCGAATCGGATGCGGGAAGTTGCGTTGGAGAGGCACGGAAGTACCTGTGAAACCATGCTGTACCGGCGAATGTCTTACTCTATAGAGAGAGTACCCCCGACGCAGAAGAGGTTCGATCGATGTGGATTGTCAAGATAGCGCTGAGCCGGCCGTATACGTTCATCGTGCTGGCGATCCTGATTTTAATAGCGGCGCCGGTGGTCATTCTGAATACGCCGACGGATATCTTTCCGAATATTGATATTCCAGTCATCTCGCTGGCGTGGCAGTATACGGGGCTGAACCCGGAGGAGTTGGAAGGGCGGCTGACGACGCCGTTCGAGAAGTCGCTGACGGTTCTGGTGGACAACGTCGAGCATATCGAATCGACGACGATCTCGGGCATCGTGGTGGTAAAGGTGTATCTGCAGCCTGGGGCGAGCGTGGACAGGGCTAACGCCCAGGTGTCGGCGGTGTCCGAGTTTATGCTGAAGAACCTGCCGCCGGGGATTCTGCCGCCGGAGATCGTGAACTTCAGTGCGTCGTCGGTTCCTATCCTTCAGCTTGGGCTTTCGGGCAAGGGGCTTTCCGAGCAGCAACTGAACGACTTCGGTTTGAACTTCATTCGGACGCAACTGATCAGCGTGCGCGGCGCGGTGGTGCCGAACGTGTATGGCGGCAAGCAGCGTTCGATCATGATCAATCTCGATCCGAAGCGGCTGCAGGCGAATGGGCTTTCGCCGAACGATGTGCTGGGTGCGATGGCGTCGCAGAATGTGGTGCTGCCGGGGGGCACGGCGAAGATCGGCGGGGATGAGTACGACATCCACATCAATTCGTCGCCGGTGACGCTGGCGGGGATCAGCAACCTGCCGCTGCGGCAGGTGAACGGCACGACGGTCTACGTGCACGATGTCGCGAATGTGAGCGACGGCAGCATCCCGCAGACGAACATCGTGCGGCAGGACGGACGCCGCGGGGTGTTGATTACGGTGCTGAAGTCGGGCAACGCTTCGACGTTGAGCGTGGTGAGCGGCATTCGCAAGCTGCTGCCCCAGATTGCGCAGATCGTGCCTCCGGCGCTGAAGATGACGCCGATCGGCGACCAATCGATTTTTGTGCGGGCGTCGATCAACGGGGTAGTGCGCGAGGCTGTGATCGCAGCGGTGCTGACGGGGCTGATGATCCTGCTGTTTCTGGGGAGCTGGCGGAGCACGATCATCATCGCGGTCTCGATTCCGCTGTCGATCCTGACGTCGATCATCGTGCTGGGACTGATCGGGCAGACGATCAATATTATGACGCTGGGGGGCCTGGCGCTGGCGGTGGGCATTCTGGTCGACGATGCGACGGTCGAGATCGAGAATGTGAACCGCAATCTGGAGATGGGCAAGGAGCTGCGGCAGGCGATTCTGGATGGCGCGCAGCAGATCGCGGTTCCGGCGCTGGTTTCGACGCTTTGCATCTGCATCGTGTTTCTGCCGATGTTCTTCCTGTCGGGAGTGTCGCGGTATCTGTTCGTGCCGCTGGCGGAGGCGGTCGTGTTCGCGATGCTGGCGTCGTATCTGTTATCGCGGACGCTGGTGCCGACTCTCGCGATGTATCTGCTGAAGGCGCATGAACACGAGGCGCAGGCGCGTTCGCGGAACCCGTTTACGATCTTGCAACGCAAGTTCGAGAATGTGTTCGAACGGGTGCGGAGTTCGTATGAGGGTCTGCTGGAGCACCTGGTGGCCGTGCGAACGATGTTCGTGCCGGCGTTTTTGCTGGCATGCCTGAGCACGTTTCTGCTGGTGCCTTTCCTGGGGCGGAACTTCTTCCCGAGCAGCGATACGGGATCGTTCATCCTGCATGTTCGCGCGAAGAGCGGCACGCGCATTGAAGAGACGGCGAAGCTCTGCGATCTGATCGAGCAGAACCTCCGCAAGACGATTGCGCCAAACGTGATGGACAATATTCTGGACAATATCGGACTGCCGTACAGTCCGCTGAATCTGCAGCACACGACCTCGGGGCTGATCGGGCCGGGCGATGCGGACATTCTGGTTTCGCTGAAGAAGGACCATCCTCCGACGGACGAGTATATCGCGGAGCTGCGGAAGAGCTTGCCGCGCGATTTTCCGGGAGTGACGTTTTATTTTCTGCCGTCGGACATCGTGACCCAGATTTTGAACTTCGGGCTGCCCGCGCCGATCGACGTGCAGTTCGAGGGGGCAGACATTGCCGGCAACCGCAAGGTCGCGGACAAGGTGCTGGAGGAGATGCGGCAGGTGCCGGGCCTGGTCGATCTGCATATCCAGCAGCCGGACGATTATCCAGTGCTGAACGTAGACGTGGACCGCACCAAGGCTTCGCAGGGCGGCTACACGCTGCGCGATGTTGGAAGCAGCCTGCAGAATCTGTTGAGCGGCAGTTCGCAATTGACGCCGATGTTCTTCTTGAACTACAGGAACGGCGTGAACTACAGCATGGTGGCGCAGGCGCCGCAGTACGATATTCAGTCGTTGAACGATCTGCAAAACGTGCCTTTGTCGTCGCCGACGGCCAAACAACCGGAGATTTTAGCCGATGTGGCCGGGATCACGCGCAGTAACGAGATGCAGACGGTGAATCACTACAACCTGCGGCGAACGCTGGACATTTACGGTTCGGTGCAGGGCACGGACCTGGGCGCGGTGAGCCGGCAGATCGACAGGATTGTGGCGGAGAATAAGGGTGCGCTGCCGCGAGGGACGTTCGTGCATATTCGCGGCCAGATCGAGACGATGAACACGTCGTACTTCGGACTGATCGCGGGGTTGGGATTTGCGATTGTGCTGGTCTATCTTCTGGTGGTGGTGAACTTCCAGTCGTGGCTCGATCCGTTCATTATCATCACGGCGTTGCCGGCGGCGCTGGCCGGAATTGTGCTGTTTCTGTTTACGACGCGGACGACGCTGAGCGTGCCGGCGCTGATGGGCGCAATTATGTGCATGGGCGTGGCGACGGCGAACAGTATTCTGGTGGTGTCGTTTGCCAAGGAGCGGCTTGCGGAGACCGGCGACGCAATTCAGTCCGCGGTGGAGGCGGGCGCGACGCGCTTTCGGCCGGTGTGCATGACGGCGCTGGCGATGATTATCGGCATGGTGCCGATGGCGCTGGGGCTGGGCGAGGGCGGGGAACAGAATGCTCCTCTGGGACGGGCGGTGATTGGCGGCTTGCTGCTGGCGACCTTGGCGACGTTGATTTTTGTTCCCGCGGTGTTTGCCTTGCTGCACGGCCGGCGCGAGCAGGCGACAACGGCTTCTGTGCGAGGGGAACGGCAGATGGCGGCGGGAGACTAAGAGGATCGCGATGAGGACTGAAGGAGCAGACATGACGAGCGTGACCGATAGTACGACGGAGAGGTCGACCGCATCGGGTCATTTTCCGGTGGAGCCCGTGCCGCCGCCGCCGGCGAGACCGGGGCTGACGAAGGGGACGTGGATTGGCATGGCGGTGGTGGCGATCCTGGTGGCGATCGTGGTGGTGTTCGGGATTTCGGTGCGGCACCGGTCGGAGAATAGGCTCGAGAAGGAGACGGCGGTTGCGGCGATTCCTTCGGTGAACGTGGTGTATCCGGCGCCTTCGAACCTGTCGTCGGAGATTGCGCTGCCGGGCAATACGCAGGCGTTTGTGGATACGCAGATCTATTCGCGGACAAGCGGATATCTGAAGAGCTGGTACTTCGATATCGGAGCGCATGTTCGCAAGGGACAGTTGATGGCGGTGATCGAGACGCCGGAGGTGGATCAGCAGCTGCAGGTGGCGCAAGCGGACCTCAAGAGCGCGCAGGCGAATCTGAACCTGGCGAATACGACCTCGGCGCGGTACCAGAATCTGCTGAAGTCGAACTCGGTTTCGAAGCAGGAGACCGATGTGGCGATGAGCGATGCGGCGGCGAAGCAGGCGGCGGTGGATGCTTCGATGGCGAGCGTGCGCAGGCTGGAGCAGCTGCAGTCGTTCGAGAAGGTATACGCGCCGTTCGACGGGGTGGTGACGGCGCGCAACACCGATATTGGGCGGCTGATTTCGGCGGGGCAGAATACGACGACGCAGGAGCTGTTTCATCTGGCGTCGATTGGAAAGATCAGGGTGTATGTTTCGGTGCCGGAGGCGTACGCGGCGGCGATCAAGGATGGCGCGAAGGCGACGCTGACGCTGGATGAGTATCCGGGGAAGAACTTCGCAGGGACGATTGCGCGCAATGCGAGTTCGATCGATGCTGCGACGCGCACGTTGAATGTGGAGGTGGACGTCGAAAATTCGAAGGGCGAGCTGCTGCCGGGATCGTACGTGTTCGTTCATTTCAAGGTGCCGGAGTATGCGGCGAGCCTGATGATTCCATCGAATACGCTTTTGTTTCGCTCCCAGGGCCTGCAGGTGGGCGTGGTGCGGGCGGGCCGTGTGCAGCTGACGCCGGTCAAGATCGGCAAGGATGCCGGCGATCATGTGGAGATCTCGTCCGGCTTGACGCGGGACGATGCGGTGATTCTAGATCCGTCGGATTCGCTGGCGAACGGGCAAAGGGTCGAAATTGCAAACCGCGAGAGGGAGCCGGCGACGCTGAAGGAGGAATCGCAGTGAAGGCACGGCTTGCAGCGCTGACGGGCGCGAGCTTGATTCTGCTGAGTGGATGCATGGTGGGGCCGAAGTACGTGAAGCCAGGGACGCCGATGACTTCCAGCTTCAAGGAGGCCGGCCCGAACGCTTACAAGGAATACGCGGGCTGGCAGGTGGCCCAGCCGGCCGATGCGGTGCAGCGCGGGGCGTGGTGGACGGTCTTCGGCGATGCGGAGCTGAATGTGCTGGAGCCGCAGGTGGCTGCGGAGAATCAGAACCTGAAGGCGGCGGATGCGCGGTTTCGCGAGGCGCGGGCGCTGATCAAATACAACCACGCTTCCCTTTACCCGACGGTGGGGGTGGCGCCGTTCGCAGGCGGGCTGCGGGATTCGGCGAACCGGCCTTATTTCAATGCTACGAATGGGAACACGGTGGGGAACGGCGTAGGCGACATTCAACTGCCGGTGGATTTGACTTACGAAGTCGATGTGTGGGGCAGGGTGCGGCGAACGGTGAGCGCGGCGCGGGAGGAGGCACAGGCGAGCGCTGGAGACCGGCAGACGGTGATGCTAAGCCTGCAGGCTGAGCTGGCGACAGACTACTTCGAAGCTCGGAGCGCGGATGCCCAGGTAAAGCTGCTTGAGGAGACGGTGAGGAGCTACGAAGAGGCTCTGCGGATTACGAACAACCGTTTCGAGGGCGGGGTTGCGGTGAAGTCGGATGTGTTCCAGGCGCAGACGCAGCTTGAGGCTGCGAGGGTGCAGGCGCGGGATATTCTGCTGCAACGGTCGCAGTTCGAACATGCGATCGCGGTTCTGCTGGGCAAGCCGCCGGCGTCGTTCGCGCTGGGCAATGCGCCGCTCGATGCGAGGCCGCCCATGGTTCCTCCGGGAATGCCTTCGGAGCTGCTGGAGCGGCGTCCGGATATCTCCTCCGCGGAACGGCGGGTGGCGGAGGCAAACGACCGGATCGGCATTGCGCGGGCCGCGTTTTATCCGACCATCTCGTTGAACGGAGCGGTGGGCTTTGAAGGATCTTCGTTTGGAAATCTATTCGACCCTGCGAGTTTGGTGTGGTCGATTGGGCCTACGTTGTCGGAGACGGTGTTCGATGCCGGCCGACGATCTGCCGTGTCGGAGCAGGCCAATGCAATCTACGATGAGACGGTGGCGAACTACCGGCAGACGACGCTGACTGCGTTTCAGCAGGTGGAGGATAACCTTGCAGCCTTGCGGGTGCTGCAGCAGGAAGCGGCGCACCAGCACGAGGCGACGGTGGCGGCTCAGTCGGCGGAGCAGATCTTCAACAACAGGTATGTGGGCGGGCTCGATACGTATTTGCAGGTGGTGACCGCGCAAACCACGGCGCTGGCCAATGAGCGGAACGACATCGACATCATGCGGCGGCAGATGGATGCGAGTGTTCTGCTGATCAAGGCGCTGGGCGGGGGATGGAACGTGACCGATCTGCCGAGGCTTTAAGGCAAATCTCCTGATACGGTGGAGCGGGAGATTTTGAATCCTGTTTGCCTTGAGAGGAACCAGCGCGAGCAGCTTAGGCTCCCTTTACCCCTTCAGCAGATTTGCCGTACGGAGCGGTTTGGCCTGCGGCGACAGGTTGCAAGGGAGTGCTCACACGAACGGACGAATCTGATTGTGCGGAACGGGCGAGACGTGATCTGATCTTTCAGGGATTCAGAACGAGATTGCGCTGGAGTTGCAGCGCTCCGGGAGCTTCGCATGACGTATAGAATATCGCGCAACGGACAGATGTATGGCCCGTACACCCTTGAAGATCTGCAGCGCTATGTTGCTTCGGGCAACGTTCTGCCAAGCGAAATGGCCAAGAGCGACGAGATGCCGGAGTGGGTTCCAGTAGCTCAGCTTCTGGGGATGGCGGCTGCTCCGGCTCCGGGGTATGGGTCTGGCGCGGGGTATGGGGCGGGGTATGCGTCGGGCGCGGGCGCAGGCGCAGGCGCAGGCTATCCCGATCCGCCCAACCTGAACTGGGGACTCGAACTGCTACTGGGATTTCTGACATGCGGCGTGTTTGTGGTGGTTTGGAACCTGGTGATTGCGGCGTGGGCGAAACGGGTAGAACCTGCGAGTAAAGCGCTGATCTATTACATTATCGCGACAGTGCTGATCGTGATGAACTTCGGCAGCTCGTGGGGAGTTTTTATCGCGATCTCGCATCATCATGCCTATCATCAGAACGTGCTCGGCGGCGTGATCTCGGTGGTGTGCTGGGTGCTTCGGCTGATTGCGCGGTTCTCGCTGCGGGATACGCTGGAGCAGCACTTCCACGGGCCTGAGCCGCTCGGTGTGCGGTTAAGCGGGGTGCTGACGTTCTTCTTCGGCGGCCTCTATATTCAATACAAGCTGAACGAGGTGAATCGATTGAAGCAGGCGATCCGGTATCAGGGAGCGCCGAGATGATCTGGCGCGCGCGCAGCCGTTTTGCCTCTGGGCTGCGTGCTGCCGCTCCTGTGGGCGGGGTGGGCGCCGTTGCACTGCTTCTGCTGCGATGTCCGCCTGAGCGAAGCCATCTCTATCCGCGATGCCCGGTGTATAAGATTGCTGCATCTTCGATGTCCGGGATGCGGTGCGACACGCGCCCTGGCTGCATTGCTGCGCGGAGAGTTTGTGGAGGCCTGGCATCAGAACGCCCTGTTCGTGCTGACGCTTCCGATGATTGTGGGATATGGAATGGTTTGGTATAGCCGCTGGGTGAGGGAGGAGGCGAGGCCGCGGGCTCAGGCGTCGCCTGTGGCAGTGAGCTGGGCGCTGATCATCGCGGTTGCGTTCATGGCGATTCGCAACTCTTTCCACGCGGGGCTGTAGTCTCCAGTGGACGCGACCTGTTCCTCATGCGAACTTGAGGCGTGAAACAGCGAAGCACTCTTTTGTGGTGGCGTACGCGCGATGCCGCAGACTATGCGCAGACGCGAAACGGCCCCGGATTTTGAGCCCCGGGGCCGCGCTTTGCTTTTGCTTCTATGAATCTGTCTACAAACTAGGTAGAACGGCGTACGAGTTGATGAGCGAAGGCGATATGGATCATGGATTCAGCCGAGGTGTGGCAAAGTTCGTAGTCTTTGGAGAGGCGGCGTGACCAGTTGAGCCAGGCGAAGGTTCGTTCGACGATCCAGCGTTTGGGCAGGACTTGGAAGAGGGGTTGCTGGTTGCGTTTGACGATCTCGACGCTATATCCAAACATGTCCTTTGCCCAGTTGATCAGCGTGCCTGTATAGCCGCCATCGGCGAAGACAGTCTGGATGGTATCGAATCGGCGGAACAATCGCATCAACACGGCGCGAGCCGCTACCCGGTCCTGGATGCCGGCCGAGTGCACGACCACCGCGAGCAGGTTGCCTTGCGTATCTACCGCAATATGCCGCTTACGCCCTTTGATTTTCTTGCCTGCATCGTAGCCGCGCCGCCCCCTTTTAGCGCCGTCTTCACTGACTGCGAATCGAGAATCGCCACGGTGGGCGTAGCGTTTCGTCCGCCTGCCTTGCGGCCCTGTTCGCGTAGAGTCTGTCCTATGCGCTCCCACACTCCGCTGTCGCGCCACCGCCGGAACTGCTGATGCACGGCCTTCCACGGAGGAAAATTGCTGGGCAACTGCCGCCATTGACAACCCGTCTTCACCACGTACAGCAGCCCATCCACCACGCGCCGTAGATCATACTTGCGCGGCCGACCTCCGGGGTGACGATCTCTCCACGATGCTTGCAGCAGCGGCTCCAGTTTTGCCCATTGCTGGTCCGTCAAATCGCTCCCATACATCCCGTGACCTTAGCCCAAGCTAACCCGCACCGCATATGTCGTCCAGGGTTCCTCAACTAGTTTGTAGACAGGTTCTATGAGATTATGCCTCGACGGGGACAGGCTCCGAGATGGGGGTCGCGGGGCCGCCCTTGAGGTCGGTTCCACCGGGCTTGCGGATGTCGATGCCGCCTTTGAAGAACGCGCCGTCCTCGATGGAGATGCGCGCCGCGATGACGTCGCCGGTAAGCGAGCCTTCGCTGCGGATATCGACGCGGTCGGTGGCCTGGCAGTTGCCACGGACTTTGCCGAGCACGACGATCTCGCGCGCGACGATGTTAGCGGCAACCTGGCCGTTGCGACCAACCGTTACGCGGTTGCCGGGGAGATTGATGGAGCCTTCGACTTTGCCGTCCACGTACAGCGACTCAGAGCCGGTCAGCTCTCCTTTGAGGATGAGGGACTTGCCGATGGTGGCCTGCTCGCCCGTAGACGCAGCAGATGATGTCGTCGTGCCGGAGCCCACGGTCGCGGGACGCGCGGGGCTGGCCTCAAAGTTCGTCGCGGGCGCCGAGGGACGCACCGGTTCAGGAGTTGAGGGCGTATTGCTTCCAGGCTGGTTCGGTTTCCACATGTTCGTTTAATCCTTTCGTACTGCTTTCAGATAAGTGCGTCGCGGTATGGCCACGCGCTACCACGACGGCAGCACGCATTCTTTCCACGATACTACTCCGCGCGGATGTGCGAAATGGGCACGGATTTACAAATCTGTTCTTCCTATTCCCCAGATTCCGTGTCTTGCTCAACACCCTGGAATAATCTTTCCTCAATCTCCGAACTTTCTTCTTTCGGTGTCGCACTTTTTTCCTGAACTGAAGATGAAGTAAACATGCAAAGTTTTGCACTTCAGGTAGCATGACAACATTCGAAGATCGAACAGCGAGCCTTCCATGAATTTGATTCTCCGCGCCTCTTCTTGCAAGTGCTCCTATGGGACTCTGCCTGTGCTGGTCTGGATTTTGTTGTGCTGTGGGGCTTCGAGGAACATGCTGGGCGCCGCTGCGCCGAAGGTTCATACCGTGACGCTCGGCCCTTATCGTAGAGTGCCATACACGCAACCCGATGCAACGCCGGAGACAAAGACCGATGAAACCTCGAGCCTGAAGATCCGCCCGCTCTCTGTGGACGATCGGCAGAAGGAGTGGACGACGGGCGAGATTCACGATGTGACGGACCGGACCTTCGCGGTCCGACGCGCGCTGCGAATCAACGATGCGCTGCCGGCCGATGGAGCGGCGCGGTGGATATGGCAGCCGGGGCCGTGGCTTTCGGTGGATCGCGTGAGCGGCCATATTACCGCGCTGCATCTTCCGGATTTCGATGCTGCCGTCTCGGATGTGGTGTGGTTTCGGGATTATGCTGCGTACTGCGGAACTACCACGGGCGCGCGGGGCGGACTGTTTGCGATCGTCGCACAACTGGGAGCGCGGAGGGCTGTGGTTCAAAAGCAGATCGGCAAATGGCCGCAGACGGATCACTTCCTTCCGGTGTGCCAGCCTGCGCTGTGGCAGCGCCTGCCGATGCGGGTTACGCTGAAACCGACGGGAGGCGAGGCCTCGACCTATGAGGTGGTAGGGACCGCGTCGATCCTGGAAGAAGGCGACAACTCGGACGAGAACTGATGGATCAGACTGGATTGATGCCGCAGATATAGGCTTCGAGCTGGCGGATCGTTGTCTCCTGTTCGGTGATGACCCAGTTGACGAGGTCGCCGATCGAGATCAAGCCGACGACCGCATTGTTTTCGACGACGGGGAGATGGCGAATGCGGTTATGCGTGATGATGTGCATGCATTCGCCTACGGTCTGGCGGGGCGACACGAAGATGACCGGGCTGCTCATGATCTCCGCAACCTGCGTCTCCTTCGAGGAGCGCCCCTGCAGGATGACCTTGCGGGCGTAGTCGCGCTCCGAGATGATCCCGAGCAGAAGACCCTTTTCCATGACCAGCAGCGCGCCCACCTGCCTATCCGCCATCATTTCGATTGCCTGATATACGGAGTGGTCGGGCGCAATTGAGACAACCTGGCCGTTTTTCTGCTTGAGGAGCATGCTGATGGTCGCCGCGAATTCGCTCATCGATCACCTCGGGCATCGAATAGTATGCCTGCGAGAAAGCGCGGTCAACCCGGGAATGCGGCATGCTGGGCCGCGCCAGCAGTATCATAAAGTTATGCAAACTTTCGATACGCTGCTCCGCGAAGCCGAAGTTGCCCATGGCCACCTTTGCGCCGGACAGATACTGGGCGTCCGCATGGCGATGCTCGGCTGCGAACGGCTTGGCGTGGATGATCCGAAGGGCGCGGATCGCAAGCGACTGGTGACGTATATTGAGATCGATCGCTGTGCGACGGATGCGATTGCCGTGGTCACGGGGTGCCGTCTTGGCAAGCGGGCGATCAAGTTCCGCGACTGGGGAAAGATGGCGGCTACCTTCGTCGATCTCAGTTCTCCGCTTTCTCAAGGAGACGATCTCCCGGTTTATAAAGGCGTCCGGATCGCCGCGCTGGAGTCGTCGAAGCAGCGCGCTCGCGAACTCTATCCTCACATCGAGAACAAGAACCAGCAGCAGATGCTGGCCTATCGCGAGATGCGAAACGAAGATCTTTTTGGGGAAGAGTGGGTTCGCGTTGCCCTGGCTGCGCGCGAAATGCCCGGATACAAGTCGGCGCGGATCACCTGTGCGAAGTGTGGGGAGGGTATCAACTACGATCGCGAAGTTGTTCGTGAGGAAAGCACTTTGTGCGCTGGCTGCGCATTCGCGGAGAGCCGCTACTATCAGCCTTTGGATGCAGGAGAGATCTTCTCAAACAGCTAGGCCTGAAGGGGTGTAGCAGCCGCGCGCACGACGAAAGTCCGGAAACCTGCATCTCTCCTAAGGGCAGGGTGCCACGATGCCTAAACCCGTCACTGTGTTTCTACGCCAATCGCTGGCGCTCAAAGCCGAAGTTGCCGCCTGTCTGGAGAAGCCTAAGCCAAAACCGGTTCATCACCTGCGTTCGGCTTCCCGCCGCATGGAAGCTACGATCGAACTGCTGGCGAGCAACTCCGGCATCGCCGATCTGCGGAAGGTCTCCAAACCGCTGCGAAAGACGCTGCGCAGGATTCGCGGCGCGGCGGGTGAGGTGCGCGATCTCGATGTACATCGGGAACTGCTCTGCGCGTACGGCAAGAGCAGTGCTGCAGCAAGGCTCGATGATGAACTGCGAAGCGCCAGGAAGAGGAATGCGGCGAAGCTTCAGAAGCGGCTGAAGAAAGACGAACGCCGGATACAGCATGCGCTGGACGATCTTGAAGCTGCGTTGAGACCAGCTCTCAATCTGGAACTGTCGGGGGAAGAACTGGCCGGATTTGCGCAAAGCTGGTTTACGGGAGCCGTGCACAATCTCGATGTGAAACAAGACGACCAGCTTCACTCGATCCGGAAGGCAGGCAAGACGGCGCGGTATCTGGCTGAGGTCGGGGCCGACGCATCTCAAGTTGCCGCGAGCACAAGTGCGCGCTTTGAAGCGGCCCAGCAGACGCTCGGAGACTGGCATGATCATCTGCTGCTGCTGGAGGAAGCGAAAGCAAGCCTGGGCGACGACAGCGATCTGGTCAGGCAGATCGAGGCGGCGAGTTTGAGGCTTCGGCAGCAGGCGAGTACCGCGGCGAAGCGTTTGCTTGGAAGCTCCCATGCCGACCAGCCTCGCAGCGTTCAGGCGAACTTGAAGCAACGGCGTGCCGGCGTTCGGTGATCCGGTTCGACCGCACGCCTATGATAGCCTCAGCAAGGGTCGCCTATGTGATGTCGCCCGTCTTTTGCCGATGCCTGTGACCCTCCCCAAACTTCTCGTTCTGCTTTCTGCGATGACATCTCTTCTGCTGTCGGCGGGTATGGTTTGCGCTGCGCAGAACAGTCCGGCGAGCGCCTCGACTGCGAAGGGGCCGCCTGCCAGCTCCTCGTTGCCGGATGCGCCTTTGCCGCAGAACACGGCGAGTCATGCACCCGCTGCGACGCCGGGCGGCGCAGGACCGGAAGACATCACACTCGCCGGAACGCCGCGACGTTTTCTGCTGGATCAGAAGGCGATCTGGACGAGCCCGCTGCACATTCAGCCGCAGGACGCGATATGGCTGCTTCCGCTGGGCGCGGCGACGGGCGTGCTGATCGGAAGCGACCATCACACCATGACGTCGCTGATCAAGGTTCGGCCAAACGATCAAAGCCACTTCAATACCTTCTCCGACGCGGGAGTTGTCGCCTTGGGCGCGCTGCCCGCAGGGATGTATCTGTGGAGCCTTGGACACGACGCGCCGCAGGCACACGAGACGGCCCTGCTGGCCGGCGAGGCGCTGGGCGATTCTCTGGTGGTCAACGAGGTCTTCAAAGCGATCGCGCGCCGCGACCGTCCCACCGTCAACGATGCGCAAGGAAATTTTTTCAGTTCGAGTATCTCCAATTCCTCCTTTCCTTCGAACCACGCGACTGCCGCGTGGGCGATGGCTTCGGTGCTGGGCGACGAATACCCGGGCTGGCTCTCTCGCACCGTGGTGTATGGCACGGCGGCGGGAGTGAGCGTCAGCCGCGTTTTAGCCGAGCAGCATTTCCCGTCGGACGTGCTGGTTGGAAGCGCGACGGGATTTTTGATTGGCCGCTATGTGTATCGCCGCCACCATAACTTCAGCCTGAATCCGTTTGACACGACGCCTATGCCGGGAGAGTTCGGCGCGCCGAGGAAGCCGCGGATACAGACATCGATGCATTATCCGCCCGATCCGATCGCAAATCGGCCGCCACGGATGTTCGACGAATCGACCGATCCGGATACCATCGGATCGACGAACGTTCCGATGGATAGCTGGGTGTATCCAGCACTGGAGAGGCTGGCGGCGATGGGGTTCATTCCGGGCCAGAGCGTTTCGATTCGTCCATGGACGCGCCAGGAGTGCTTGCGACAGCTCAAGGTGGCGGAGGATCTTGTGACGACCACTGACAACTTCAGCCCAAGTGAAGTGACGGAGGCGCAGCGTCTGCTTGGGGATCTGCACAATGAGTTGGAGACGGAGCCGGACGATTACGAGTCGCTGACCTTCGAATCCGCTTACGCGCGATATGGGACGATCGCCGGTCCGGCGCTGGCGGACAGCTTTCATTTCGGGCAGACGTGGTGGAATGACTTCGGGCGGCCGCTGGGGCGTGGCAGCAGCGCGATTGCCGGGTTCTCGGTGCGGGCTCATTCGGGGCGGCTGTTCTTCTACGACCGGCAGGAGTTGCAGCATGGACCGGGCAATCCGGCCGAGACGCCTGCGAGAAATGCTCTGATCAATGCTCTTGACCTGTTGATCCCCAATCAGCCTGTCATTCAGCCAGTGCCCGCCAGCGCCGCATTCAACCGTCAGCGTCCGGTTGAGCTGTATGCCGGAGTTGCGTTTGCCGGCAACGCTCTCTCGCTCGGCAAACAAGAGCTTTACTGGGGTCCGACGACCATGGGGCCACTGGCCTTTTCCAGCAACGCGGAGCCGACCTACAGTGGGCGCTTCGTGTCGACGCGCCCTCACCCGATCCCGTTTTTCCCGACATTGGGAACTTATCGCTTCGATGTTGTCCTGGGGAAGCTCTCGGGACATCACTATCCCGCGCGCCCCTGGTACAACGGACAAAAGATCGACTTCAACCTGGGAGACAATCTCGAAATCAGCTTTACGCGCTGGTCGATCTTCTGGGGCGTAGGACACCCGATCACCTTCCATAACTTTAGAACCAACATCTTCAGCTTTAACTCGACCGGCGGCGGCGCGGGAGGGGGAGGTGGAAGCGCAGGCTACGGAGACAGGAGCGACCCTGGCGACCGGAAGTCAAACTTTGACTTCAGCTATCGACTGCCTTTTCTCCGTCGAATTGTAACGCTGTACGCGGATGCATACTCCGACGACGATCCAAGCCCGATCGATGCGCCGCGCCGCGCGGTATGGAACCCCGGAATTTATTTCGCAAGGCTGCCATTGCTGCCCCATATGGATCTGCGCGTGGAGGCTGTGAGTTCCGAAGGACTTGCTCATGATTTTGGCGGTGCGCACTTCTTTATCAATAATCAGTACATCGATGGCAACACCAACAAGGGATTTCTCCTCGGCAACGCGGTGGGTCGCGACTCCCGCGCCATCGAAGGCCGATCCGGCTACTGGTTTTCGGCTCGGACGCGGGTGGAAGCCGGATATCGGCAGAACAAGGGCGGTACGCTGTTTCTGCCGGGCGGCAGCACGATTACCGATGGATTTGTGAACGGCTCGTATTCCTTCAACCAGCATTGGCAGGCGCAGGTCTTCACGCAGTACGAGCGCTTCCTGATTCCTTCGTATATGCCGGGGTCACAACACAATACAAGCGGCTGGCTCCAGATCACCTGGAATCCGGAGTTGCATCTTCATCGATGAGCGGCACGGCGGCTGCAGTTCCGGAGCGGGCTATCTTACAGCAGTGACTTCGCCGGCGGGCTTTTGGCGGGCGTAGATCAGGCCGGCCGCCACGCCCGACACCTGTGCGCAAGCTCGCGCGGCGAGAAGCAGCGGAGAGAGTGCTCCCACCGGAGGATCTTTGACGGCCGCGCGCAGAGCGAAGGGCAGCGTGCTGAGCAGGAAGCCGGCGAGCACCAGCGCGGAGAACGGCACAACTGGGCGGACGGCCACATCGAAGGCAATCGCGAGCAGCAACGCAGGGGCAAACAGAAGCTGCAGCTTCATCATCTGCGGCGTATGGCTGTCCTTGACGCCCTTGGCGGGATTCTTGCGCACGGCGAGCACCCGCCAGAAGGCGAACTTGTACTTCTTCTTCAGGTAGCTCACGAGGGTGTCGGGGTGCGTATGAAAGACGACCGCATCCGGGGCGAATTTCATCGTCCAGCCTCTTGCCGACATGCGATAAGAGAGCTCGATATCTTCGGCGCAGGCCACCGGGAACGAGGTGTCGTATCCCGTCATCTCCAGGAAGCGCTCGCGGACGAAACCGGCCGAGTAGGTATCGATGAAATCGATGTTTTCAAGACGCTTCATCAGCCGGTATTTGTCTTCGTATTCGATCTGCACGAAGCGGGCGATCAGACTCTTCTGATGGGTGCGGTAGACGCCCTTGGCTCCAATCACGTCCGGCTGCCGGAAAGGCTCGAGCATGGCATTCAGCCAGCCGGGCATGGGCACACAGTCGTCGTCGGTGAAGAGAATGATCTCGCCCTGGGCCTCGCGCGCGCCGCGATTCCGCGCCGATGCGGGGCCGGCATTTTTCTGAGATAGGAGTCGAGCCGCGGGATAGCGCCCTACGGCCTCAGCAATGTTGTCGGTTGAGCCGTCGTCGACAACCAGAATTTCAGCGTTGCGGCCCGGCACCTGTCTGGTTAAGGAGGCAAGGCAGTTCCCGATGCGCGAGGCCCCGTTAAAGGTCGGAATGATAATGGAAACTGACCGGGCATCACTGCTCGCTTCGCCTGTTACGACCGGTACGGAGAGCTGCCTGTCCTTGCTCATGAAGGAGAGCTAGGCCGTCGCGCCCTGAGGCTTGACTGGGGTGTCGGTTTTTGCGGCCTTGTCGTGATCGCTGCCCTTGAGGAGATACTTGGACAAGGTCACAAAACCTTTGACATTGCGTTGCAGCTCGCGGCGATCAAGGAGCGACTGTTTCAACTTGTAAGCAAGGTACGAGGGAGCGAGATAGAAGCTGCGCCGGGCCTTGTCGCAGAAGCTGACCAACTGCTCGTGGGTAATGTTCGGAAGGGTAACGACGCTGTTGTGAAGGCCGTCCTTCGTCAACCATGCGCCCCAGTCCTCGATCTGAATGTAGTCGCGCTTCTTGGCTTCCTGATAGGCGACGGTTCCGGGGTAGACCATGATGGGGAAGAACTGCGCGGTATCCGGGCGCAGCTTTTTGGCGAAGGTGAGAGTCTTCTCCATGCTGGCGGGGGTTTCGTTGAGGTTGCCGACCATGAAGCAGCCGTGCACCATGATGCCGGCATCCTGGCAGCGGCGCACGAACTTGTGTGCCTCTTCGTGATATTTCGCATCGCGGCGGTCATCGTTATTCTTCTTCATGCCGTTGATGACTTCCACGTCGCCGCTTTCAAATCCGACGCAGAAGAGACGTGCTCCGGCCTTGTGAAGGATCGAAAGCAGTTCGCCTTCGGCGCCGATGTCGGCGCGGCAGTTGGCGTCAAAAGGGAGCTTGTTGCCGCGGCGAATCAACTCGTTTGCAAGCTCGAGAGTACGGGGCCTGCTGACGATAAAGGTGTCGTCTTCGAGCATGACCGTCTTGATCTCGGGCATCTCGCGAGCGACGTACTCGAACTCGTCGGCGACGTTCGAGACGGAGCGGTAGCGCATGGTGTGTCCGCTGAAGGTCTGGGGATAGACGCAGAACGAGCAGTGATACGGGCAGCCGCGACTGGTGTCGAAGACCACGAGAGGCCAAAGGGAGTGGCCGTAGAAGTAGTCCGGCGTGTGCAGGAAGCGCTTGTAGACCTCGGAGACGAAGGGCAGTTCATCGAGGTTCTTGATGGCTTCGCGCTGCTTGTTGCTGACGATCTCTCCGGTGGCGCTGCGCCATACCAGGCCGTCGACGGTGGAGAGGTCCGCGCCGCAGGATTTGGCTTCGAGCCAGTCGCGCACGGTGTACTCGTACTCGCGGATGGCGACGGCCTGCAGCGAGGAGGACATGGCGAGCGTCTCTTTCGGGAGAGACGAGACGTGGCGTCCGACCATCAAGACGTGCAAGGAAGGATTCGCGGCGACCAGCGCTTCGACCACGCTGATGTCGTTAAGAATGCTCGGGGTGGAGGTGTCGCAGATGACGGCTTCTATATTTTTCGCTGCGATGCGGTCGATCACTGCCTTTACCGAAAAACCTCCAGCGGGAGCGTCGACCAGGTCCACATCGTGACCGTTTTTGATCGCGACCCCTGCGGCGGTGGCCAGCCACTTGGGGTAGTAGAGGGTCCCGCTCTTGGTCACGGCAGGGCTGCGCTGCTCTCGGGAAAATCTTGGGTGAAAGGGGGGATTGAGGAACAGCACGCGCATCAGGAAAAACCTCCATCGATCTCACCTGATTATAGCCTTTTTGTAACCATCCCTATCCTCAATTCGCCTGGAGTTTCGGTGCTCCACCAGGCAACCATATCCAGTGGGCACTCATGGCCAGACCACGAGTTTCATTCCAGTCAGAGGATTCTCCAGGCGCTCGATTTCCGCTGAGAACGATCTTCGAGCAGGCGGTCTAGTTCGCGAAGCACCCGTTCAGGGGTTACCTCATGCATGCATCCGTTGAATCGACACGGCGCAAAGTCGCGACCGTCATAACATGGGCGGCAAGCGAAGTGGGCGCCGCCCCAAATTCCCGTAACGAAGGGTCTTCGCGGAAGAAAAGTCGCAGGATTTGTAGGGCCGAAGATTCCAATCAGACATGCGTCGCTTAGGCCGGCGAGATGTAGTGGGCCGGTGTCATGCGAAACGACGGCATCGCAGCTATCGCAGGCACTGATGACCTCCGGCAGCGTCAAGACGCCGATGCAATCGGTTACAGCAAGCTGCTGGAGATGCAGTTTGGCCCAGGCATCTTCCGGGCCTCCAAGCAGCACAACCTCCCAGCCACGATCGAGCAATCGGCGAGTGAGGTTCACATAGTGCTCGATCGGCCAGCGACGGACGGCCGCGGGCTCGGCGGGCTGGGCCGAAGTCTGCTGACGCACCAGATAACCGGCTCCCCCGGGAACGATTGCAATGCGTCGAGGCGAGTTTGCGGCCGGCAACGGCGATGGCGGCAGACGGTCCGGACGAACCGGGGGAGAGCTGTGGTCCTGGCAGCTGTCTTCGCGAGCCAGCAGAATGCGAATATATTCGTCCGTATGGTGACGCCCGGCAATTAAAGTCGTCTCCCTCGACTGCTGGGACAATGCAAATCTGCGCCGCGCACGAACAGGAAGGACCAGGAGGCGATAGCGTCGGTCGTAGTACAAAACGGCGCTGAGGTCATAGCTACGGAAAGCGATCCGACTCCACAATGCGGCAATGGTCCTGATGCGTAGAGGGAGTTTTCCGAGAAGAATGGCTTTCTCATCGATCGCTATCAAGTTGATCCATGAGTAGCATTCGAGCAATGGCCGAACAGTCTTTCCGCATACCCAGTGGATAGCGAATCCCTGCTGGTGGAGCGCGTACACCGCTGGAATGGCCATGATCACATCGCCAATTTGTCCGAATTTCACGATGAGAGCGCTCTTGCGGGATCCCATATTTCTCTTCAGGTCCAAATAGAACTCTATTTTCCGCGGCGGCCGAACGTCCTCCATAAGCCGTGGGAGGCGAGCCGATCGGTGTTGCCAGTTGCCGTCATCCTCAGTCGGCGCTCGTAAAATTTGTCTTTCAAGTTGGTGCTAGTCTAGCATTCATCACGGATGATCTCTTGTATTGCCGAGGCTTGCGATCGATCAACATACGTGTGCTTCATTTTCAAACTTAAGGTGACGCCGCAATGGTTCCAAGTGTCGAAGAAATCCAAAGTGTCGAGCTTGCTCTGTGGGAAGTACACAAGCATGAGGACTGGCTCGCAAACCTCTCCAACAAACTGTCCGAACTTCGCTGGCTTATGCCGAAGTTCACCTCGTATGATCGGAGCTTTCGCGAGGCAGCTACCATTCTTGAACTAGGGGGCGGAGAGGGTTGGTCGTCATGCGTGGTGAAACGGCTCTATCCGCAGGCACGCGTAACCGCAACCGACATGAGCGATGCCGCTATCTCCGGCATAGATAAGTGGGAACGAATCTTCGAAAGCTCCGTTGATGACAGGTTCGCCTGTAGGAGCTACTCGGTTCCGCTGCCGGACCACAGCATCGATCTGATTTTCAGCTTCCAAGCGGCTCATCACTTCCGTCTGCATAGAGAGACCCTGAAGGAGGTTGCGCGTCTTCTGAAACCCGGGGGCGTCTGCATGTATCTTCACGAACCATCCTGTAGAAGGTACATTCATCCTCTGGCAAAGTGGAGGGTTAACAAGAAGAGGCCCGAATGCCCGGAAGATTTGGTGGTTCTTGAAGAGATGAGGAATCTGGCAGTCGATCTCGGTTTTCGTTTGAAGGTCGTCTATAGCACCGCGACGGTCAATCGAGGGGTCGTGGAGGGCGTCTATTACAAGATGTTGTCCATGTTTCCCGCTTTTTGCCAATGGATTCCATGTACCGCTGATTTTATCTTTACGAAGTCGTAGGGGTTCCGCTTTGGAGAAGTTCGTCCAATCCTCGGTGTCCAGCAGCCCATTTGCTGCTCGGTTCTCTTGTACCGAACTGAATTGCAAGAAAAATAGGAAGCCACAGGATCGGGAACGTCACATCTGAGATGTCGATGCACATATTCAACAACAAGGCGAGCGCTGCCCACCTGAGCCACGCATACTCCTCGGAAAGTCCTGCGAACAGCTTGAAGTAAAACATCCCGAAGGCCCAAGTTCCCAAAAAACCCACGCACGACAGGAGTGTGGTCAACAAACTTGAGGCGCGGTTACTCCCCAGACCCAGGCCGAGCCCGTGAGTTTGCGCGAAGAGTTGCAGACCATAGAGATCGGAGGCAGTCCGATTGACAAAGGATCCTGTCTCTCCTTTAGAAACCGTAAGCCCTATCAGGGCCTCTCTGTATGAGGAAGAGGCCACCAGGGCGAGTACGACAGGGGCAACAATCAGGAAGGAAATCCACGCAATCCTCGCTGCCGGTCGAATTTTGACATACCAGGGAAAGCGGAACGGAAAGTGGCGGATCGTAAGCGCAAGAAAGCAGATCGCCAGCGCGAGCAAGGCTCCGCTTGATGCGATTACACCGATCGCCAGAAGCGAAAGGATCACCCG
Organism: Edaphobacter sp.; assembly: GCA_965277335.1. Taxonomy (GTDB): domain Bacteria; phylum Acidobacteriota; class Terriglobia; order Terriglobales; family Acidobacteriaceae; genus Edaphobacter. Next base: position 206,218 of record CBDICJ010000008.1, read on the forward strand.
AAAAGCGCCTCCGTTTCCCTTGAGGTATTCCGAAAGGAAGCCGACGCAATACATGACGACAAACGCGCCCGCAATCGAGGGTTCCGTGAACGTGCCTGGACATCTCAATCCGTGACTGATGAGGCTCAATTCCACGATGCCATATCCAGGGTTGTTTCGTAAGATTGAATCGGGATACGGAAGACCAGTAAGGGAGCAGAATGACTGGGCGAAGATAAAAAACAGTGCAAGATAAAAAGCAAAAATATACAGTTTTCTGGTTTTACGAGCGGAGTAGGCAATACCGAGAACCGCGTAGGCAGTAACGATATGGAAGGCGACAAAGACGGCCTGAGCTACGTTATTCAGTCCGAAGTGGAGGGGAGGCCGACTGGCTTCATCGATGCCCAGCTTCGGCTCGTAGATTGGCGTTCCGGCGAAGACGAATGGAAGCACCAGGGTTGCGACAATGGCGATGGCTCCGAAGGCCAGCAGCCATCGAGCTTGCGGCATACGGAAAGCTGGCGTGAGGCCGAGGATTCTATTCGCGAGAGCTCGGGCGATGATGAAACCCGCCACGATGTAGTGAGGCTGAATTCCACGTTCGGCGATGTTGAGGGCGGATGCGGCCTCAAAGACGCTCGCGACGATGAGCAGGCCGAGGAGGCCTTCTTCCTTTCGCAGGAAATAGTAAGCTCCGAAACAGAAGAAGATGGCGCCGAAGATGGTTGGCATGCAATTGTCAGCAGATTGTAGGAGAACCAAACACCCGCCGGTCGCCTGAAATGATTCCGGCGGGACTCACTTTTGGCAACTCAGTCGATGGTAGCGGAAACGACTCTGTTCTGCATTATGTTATACCTGGCCCTGCCCGGAGAGATTCTCAAGAGTTGGGTCTCGCTTGTCGACGGCATCCGGTTGCGTGTAAAACAGGGGAAGAGGGCGACAGCGTTGAAGACGTGGAAGTGTAACTTTTGCCGCGAATTGCTTTTGGGCGCCCCGCACACGCAATTCCGATAACGAGATCTGCCTGTGAAAACCTAGGGTTCGTGACTTAGTCCGAAGGATTAGTAAAAGTGTTCAGTGAAACCGAGAGACGTCCTGACCTGGTTTCAGCTCCGGCGGCCGAAGAGGTCTCCCTGATGAATCTATTCATCGTGCTTGCCCGAAGCCGATGGTTCATCGCGAAGATGACGTTTGGCATGGCTCTGCTTGCCGCGATTGTTTCACTGCTGCTTCCCTTCCGATACACGGCATTTACCACCATCCTGCCGCCGCAGCAAACGAATTCCGCCGGTTCTGCTCTCATGGCACAACTTGGCAGCCTGGGTTCGGTGGCCTCGCTGGCCGGCGGAGGCTTGGGACTGAAGAATCCAGACGATCTTCAGATTGCCCTGATGAAGAGCCGAACCGTTGAAGATGCGATGGTGGATCGTTTTCACCTGATGGCGCTGTACCACAGAAAGTACAGATCCGATGCCAGAAAGAAACTTGAGAAGGTCGTTGAGATTGATGCTAAATCCAAGGATGGTCTCATTCATTTATCCGTCACCGATAGCAACGCGCGTCGCGCCGCCGATATGGCCAACGGGTACGTGCAGGAGTTCAAGAAATTCTCCGCGACCTTGGCAGTCACCGAAGCTTCTCAGCGCCGGCTATTTTTTGAGCAGCAACTCAAGCAGGCAAAGGACAATCTCGCGACCGCCGAAGAGGATCTGAAGCGAACCGAGCAGAAGACAGGTCTGATCCAGTTGGACGCCCAAGCCCGTGCGACCATCCAGTTGGTTGCGGATCTTCGGGCGCAGATCGCGGCGAAAGAAGCGGAAATTACCGCCATCCGCTCTTTCGCGACCGGCGAAAATCCTGAACTGCAGCTTGCCCAGCAACAACTGGTGGGGCTGCAGGCGCAGGAACAAAAGATGGGCGCGAGTACGGAGAGCGCGGAAAATGCGCTCATCCCCAGGGGGAGCATTCCGGAGTCGCAGATCGAATATATTCGCAAGCTCCGCGATGTCAAATACTATGAGACGATCTTCGACTTATTGGCCCGGCAATATGAAGTTGCGAAGGTCGACGAAGCACGGCAAGGTGCGGTGGTGCAGGTCGTTGACGCCGCAATCATCCCCGATAAACGCTCATTCCCGACACGGACACTAATCGTGCTGGGAGCGGCGCTGTTTGGCATGTTCGCCGGCATCTTCTGGGTGCTGACTCTCGAAGAGTTGAGACGGCTTTCGAACATTCCGGCGGAGCGATCACAGATGAACTCGCTCAAAGAAGTTTTCTCACCACAAAAGCGCCAGAAGGTGAAACTCTGAGCCGTACCGAACCGACCAAGCAGAGGAGCGGCTGGCAGCCGAGTGTCACGTGCATTCTGGTGAATTGGAACGGCTGGCGGGACACGCTCGACTGTCTCGACTGCTTGAAAGAAAGCACATACCGGAACCTGACGGTTATCGTCGTGGACAACGGTTCGACCAACGATTCCATTGCCAGAATACGAACCGCTCACCCGGATGTGCTGCTGCTGGAGAGCGGCAGCAACCTGGGTTTTGCCGGGGGGAACAATATCGGAATCCGCCACGCGCTGGCTCAAGCAGCGAATTATGTGTGGCTGTTGAACAACGATACGATGCCCGCTCCGGATGCGCTTTCGGCGCTGGTCTCGAAGGCGCTGACGGACAGACGTATCGGCGCGGTCGCTTCCATCTGTTACTACGCGGATGACCCCGCGACCGTTCAGGTCTGGGCGGGTGCGCGGGTCAATCTGTGGATCGGATATGCACGCAATAATACAGAGCCTCAACCGGACGATTGGTTCGACGCTCTCTATGGCGCGAGCATGCTGATCGCCCGTCCGGCGCTAGACGAAGTTGGACTGCTGGACGAGGGTTTCTTTCATTATCTTGAGGAGACGGAGTTCTGCCTTCGCCTGCGCGAGAGAGGCTGGCGGCTGGCGGCTGCTCCAGAGTCCCGTATCCTGCACAAAGTCGCTGCAAGTACCGGAGCAGGCAGTCCGATACTGGTTCGCTACCATACGACGTCCGGTTTGCGAATGTTGTGTCTGCATTCGAGCGCGCCGCATCTGGCCATGTTTCTTTTCCTGACGGCGCGTTTCGCGCGGCGCGTGGTGCGTTTCCAGTTTGCGCAGTGCAGAAGCGTGTGGGAGGGTGTTCAGGATTATCGTAAATCCATGCCGGTTATCCAGAGAACACGCTGATACGCGACATGTTGCTTCGCAGGCACTTTGTCAAAATCGAGCTATCGAGCCAGCTATGATGCAGATAGTGTCTTTATTGCGAAAGATTGACTTGCGCTGCCAGTGCTCGGAGTGCGCTGCTCGAAGTTTGCTGAAGGAGCGGTTTAGTAAATGTCAGAGATAGCTGTCCAGTGCGTTGTCGTCCTCTACAAGTGCAGTTTAGAAGACTCAATGACGATGCGTTCACTCGCCGAACTTTGTCTACAACAGAACGATTTCGCTAGACGAATCGCTTTGCTCGTCTACGACAATTCTCCAAATCCTCAGCCGGCGCGACTTGACCGATGGAACTTCGGCTCAGTCCAGTATTGCCACGCTTCCAAGAACGATGGTTTGGCCGCTGCCTATAATCGAGCCTTATCCATGGCGCATGACGGTGGGATCGATTGGCTGCTCTTGCTGGATCAGGATACGGCGATCGGTCCAGCTCTATTTGCCGCGTTATTCTCAGTTTTCTCATCCCCGTTGGGCGCTGAAATCTGCGCTGTCGTGCCGAAACTCCTTGAGAGGGGGAAGATGCTCTCTCCGCAATTTGTGGGGAAGTTTCACAATCGCGACTATCGAGCGGCAGGAACGAAGATATCCGGGGGGCAGGTCACGGCGTTCAACTCAGCAGCTTGTCTGCGGGTACGATCGGTCGAGGCCATCGGAGGTTTCCCTGAAGAATATTGGCTGGATTTTCTGGACCACGTCATGTTTCACCGTTTACAGGTCGCAGGCGGTCGAGTTCTCATCCTAGATTTAGTGGTGGAGCATCGTTTATCGCTGCGCCATTTGGACACCGAGATGAGCCTGGACCGATACGCGAATCTGCTTGCCTCAGAATGGAGATTCATTCGGGAGACCGGTACCGGAGGCGGAGCGATGGTTCACAGACTGCGATTGCTCAAACGCGCGATCAGCCATAGTGTCAAGTTCAGAAACAAGGCCTACGCTTTTAGAACACTGCGGGCCGCCTTGCAATGAAACTGGCGGTCTCGATCGATCTTGGCGGAAGCATGGCCGAGGTTTTGATGTATCCTCCTCGAAGGTAGATCGATAAGCGATCTTCCCGAGCCCCACGATTATGCAATGAAGGGATGGATGTCTTCAGGCGAATCAAAGGCGTTCGGGTTCGGCTTCCGCTTTTTGGAGCGACTGCGCCATCACTGTCGATGAACCCTGGTAAAGGAATTACCTTATCCAGCGGTCGTCGGTCGTCGACAGAAATGGAGGAGGATCGTTTGAATGAGGCCGCTGCGGTACTTCCGGATTCTCCAATGACCCACCTCGAAAAACCCACAGGGCTGGCCACAAGATTCTCAAGAAATGTTGCTATCAGCCTGGGGCGCGTTGCTGCGAACTCGCTGGTTGCACTCGTCCTTCCGGCTTATCTGACGCACCATCTTTCAGCTACGATCTACGGCGCTTGGGTTCTGATCCTGCAACTCGGCGCGTATGTGTCCTTTCTCGATTTTGGCGTCCAGACAGGCGTGGCCAAGTTCGTCGCCGAATATGAAGCGAAGGGCGACAAGGTGGGTGCTGGACGCCACGCCAGCGCCGGATTCGCAATGATGACGCTCGCAGGCTTGCTGGGGTTTGGCCTAACGTTTGTTCTTGCCTGGCAGGTTCCGCGGCTCTTTCACACGATGCCGGCGTCGCTGTACCGGGATGTCCGCATCAGCGTTTTACTGGTTGGCTGCTCCCTATCTTTCAGCCTGATCTGCTCCGTGTTTTCGGCTGTCTTCCTCGGGCTGCAACGCTATTTTGTGCCGATGACGATATCAATCGTCAACAAGGCGTCCTTCACTGTAGTAGTCCTCGCGACTGTCGCCCTTCACGGTTCTCTCACGGCAATGGGGATTGTTGTTGCCGCAGTCAATGTCGCTACAGCACTGCTTCAGGTATGGGCGTGGCGCAGAATGGCAGCGCATATACGCATTTCCCGCTCACTCATGAACTACTCCGTATTCAAACAGATGAGCCGATATTGCGCTCTGCTTTCCATATGGACCGTGGGCATGCTTTGCGTCAGCGGACTGGATGTCACCATCGTGGGCCATTACGATTATTACCAGACCGCCTACTATTCCGTAGCGACGCTGCCAACCAATTTCATCATTGTTCTTCTGGGTTCGGTATTCGGGCCAATGATGCCAGCTTCTTCCGCCCTGAGCACGCAGCGTTCCGCCGTCGAGATGGGGGATCTGCTGGCTAGAATCACTCGATACGGCACCATCCTGCTGCTTCTCACTGGCTTGCCGCTGATGGTGCTTGGGTTTCCTGTTCTGCAGCATTGGGTTGGCCCGACCTATGCCATGTCGAGCCTTCTCTATCTGCGGATTCTGGTTCTTGCGAACATAGTTCGAAGCTTTTGCCAGCCCTATGCCACGATGCTTGCCGCGACCGGCAAACAGGGAGCTGCCACGATTACCGCAATCTCTGAAGCTGTGATTAACCTGGGCAGCAGTATTTATCTTGCCAGCCGCTTCGGCGCCATCGGGGTCGCCTACGGTACGCTGATCGGATCCTTTATAAGCGTTGCTCTTCACTTCGCCGTCAGCATGCGCTTCACGCGTCAGACGCTGGCGATTGCTCGCACTCGACTCCTGGTCAGAGGTCTGCTGCGGCCAGCCATCATAGCTGTTCCTTCAGTTCTGCTGCTTCCTCTTTGGTGGACTTCCTCTGCGGCCACCCCCGCGCGTTCAGTTATGCTCCTTTGGAGCTTCAGCACGCTGCTCCTCGCATGGTTCGGGAGTTTGACCAAAGAAGAGCGCAGCAGGCTCATTCGCTTTACCAGAAGCCGCCTGCTGCTGTCTGCGAATCCGGCCAATGTTTGAAATGTTTTAGACTGGTAGGAATATATCTGTCCATCACGAAAAAACTGACGTGAAAATTACATCTGAGGAAGATCCATGGTGGTCGAAGTAGAGTATTGGAAGTCATTGATCGGCAATATGGTCAAGCCGAAAGTTTCTGTTTTGCCTTACGTACCGAAGAGCCGACAACCGCCACCGAGAGTTTTGCCGGTGGACTCAGCGTGGAAGGGCATCGAAAGCGTATTGAGCGACCTAATCGCGCGATTCGACATCGGCACAAAGCGCTGCCTCGAGTTTGGCGTGGAGCACGGTTATTCCACCGCAGCGCTCTCCTGCTTCTTCGATTCTGTAACGGGAGTGGACACGTTCCAAGGCGACAAGCATACGTTTTACAGAGATCTCTATTCGGAAACCTCAGAAGCCCTCTCCAGCTTCGATAACATTCAATTGGTCAGGAGTGATTACCGGGATTGGATCGCGAAAGATAACGGTTCCTACGATCTAATCCACGTCGACATCGTCCACACATATACCGATACTTTTGCTTGTGGCCTTTGGAGCGCGACACATTCGAAGTGTGTTCTGTTTCATGACACGGAGAGCTTTCCTGCCGTAAAGCGAGCTGTCCTGGATATCGCCCGCGAGTCTCACAAGACCTTTTACAACTTTAAGGAAAGCTACGGATTGGGAATTCTTGTCTGAAATTTCCGGCAGCAAGGCGCTCAGGTCATGCGAGCTAGAACACAGATGTTGAACGGCGCCGCGAGATCGACGGCCAGCACTTGGAACCCAGCTCTCGTTAGCAGTTCACGGCTGTTCTTTTCATCAAACACATGGTGATGCAGGCATCGATTCGAGAAGTTGTTCAAGGACCGCGCATGAAAATCCTTTCTTGAGCCTGCGGCGAGGTCCCGCTTCAGATCATGTTTCTCGAGAATCTCCGGCAGGTGGGTGAGGTCGTTCTCGCCTACCTCCCGATCAAAGTCATCGAACATATGATCTACCCTGGTCGGTGTTCTCAGGTGATCGAAGGTCTTCCGATAATCAGGAAGCACAAGGACCAGAGCGCCGTTTGATTTAAGCACTCTCTGCCATTCTTTCAAGGCCTTGACTGGGTTTGCGAAGTGTTCCAGGTTGTGACACGACAGCAAAATGTCGTAGGTAGAATCCGGCACATCGACCAGAGCCGAACCATCACAAAAGAGAGTGTTCCCAGGTGCTTTCCTGGAATTGAAGAGAAACGTCCGAGTGTGCTTTGCCCAAACAGTGGAGCTGGAAAAATCGCAGTTGTCCAGGCTTCCAATCTCCTGGTAAATCGGAAGTGTCTTCCCCTTCCTGAAGAGGCCGCTCGGACCTCCTATTTCCAATCCGCTTTTTCCCGATATGTATGGCAAGTACCTATCGAAAGTCTTTAGTCTGCCTTGGCGCGCAAGCTCGATTCGTGTGCGGATGCGGCGCAGAAATGACATCCCATGTTCAGAAATAGTCATTGCTTCAGCTTATCTACCGTTTACGGGATTGCCAAGAGCACTCGCATCCGCAGGCACACTGAAACAGCGTTATTTCTCTCGGCCTTCTTTGGCTATGACGATCGCAGGAGCAGCGCGGCCACAGTTGGCACAGCCTAAGGGTTCTCTGATTAAGCACTTCGTTTCCGCAGCGGATTAAATTAGGTTGTGTGGGTGAGGTGGATTGGATGAAGCAGCAGACATTGGCGGTGGCGGCGGGTTTTGAGCAGTTTGGTCGGCAGTCTCGGCGCGCGGAGTTTTTGTCTCAGATGGAGCTGGTGGTTCCGTGGGCGGAGTTGGTGAAGCTGGTTGAGCCGCATTATCCGGCCTCGGGCAAGGGCCGTCCGCCGGTTGGGGTGGAGCGGATGCTGCGGATTTACTTTCTGCAGCAGTGGTTCAACTTGTCGGACCCAGCGGTGGAGGACGCGCTGTACGAGTCGCCTTCCATGCGGTCGTTTGTGGGTATCGACCTTGGCCGCGAGCCTGCGCCGGACGAGACGACGGTGTGCAAGTTCCGCCATCTGCTCGAGCGTCATCAACTGGGCAGGCGCATCTTCGCCGAGGTCAACGGCTATCTGGAGCGGCATGGCTTGAAGATCGGCGCTGGCACCATCGTCGATGCGACCCTGCTGCAGGCGCCGTGCTCGACCAAGAACAAAAGCGGGGCGCGCGACCCGGAGATGCATCAGGTGCGCAAGGGCCGGCAGTGGTACTTCGGCATGAAAGCGCATGTGGGCGTGGACGCCGGGACCAAGCTGATCCACTCGGTCGCGGCGACCGCAGCCAACGTGGCCGACTGCCGCATACTGCCCGAGCTGCTGCACGGCGAGGAGACCGAGGTGTGGGGCGATCAGGCCTATCAGGGGCAGACGGAGGTCATCCGGCAACGCGCCCCCAAGGCCGCCGACCGCACCAACCGGCTGTGGAGAACCAAACTGAAGGTCTATGCCGACCGGCGAGAAGAAAACCGCATCAAGAGCAAAACCCGTTCGCGCGTCGAGCATATCTTCGCTCTGATGAAGCTCAAGTTCGTCAAAGTGCGCTTCCGCGGTCTCGCAAAGAATCTCAACCGGCTCGAAACCACCTGCGCCCTCATTAACCTCTGTACCGCACGCCACCATCTGCTGGCCGTGCCCGCGCAGAGCCGCGCCTGAAAACAGGCATCGAGGTCTTCCACCACACACCATCCACCTCGCCACAGGCAAAAACAACCCAGCCGCTCCAACTCAGCAAGAAAACCGCTGCTTGTTCAGAGATTCCCTAAGGAGTCTCCGATTAAGATTTGGCTTTGAAAGGTTTAATCAAAGGTTTCCTAAGCCGATTGTTCTTCCAGGGTGAGGGAAATTTCTTCCCACTCCGCGAGCAGCGCAGTGCGCTGGGTGCGCAGGCTGTCAAGTTGGGCGGCGTCTTTCTGGGACTGTTCAGCGGAGGTGAAGCTGCCCAGGCGAGATTCGGCGGCGGAGATGAAGGATTCCAGCCGGGGAATCTCTTCTTCGGCATGCCGGAGGCGATCTTCGAGCTGCTTAAGCTTGATCGGATTCAGGCGCTTGATGTTTGTGGCGGAAGTGAGTTCTGAGATTGGGGCAGGAATCTCGGATATAGAGGTGAGCACCGGCGCGGCCGCCAGCGAATTTGTAATCTGTTCAGTTACCTTTTCGGGGCCACCCTGTTTGCGCCAGAGATAATCTTCGTAGTTGCCGGGATAGATGTGGAGCCTCTTGTCTTCGACTTCAAAGACGCGGGTAGCGAGACCATCAATGAAGTAGCGGTCGTGGGAGACGAAGAGCACGGTGCCGGTGAAGTTGCGGATGGCGTCGAGGAGGACATCTTTGGCGCGGAGATCGAGATGATTGGTGGGCTCGTCGAGGAGGAGGAAGTTCGACGGGGAGACGAGCATCTTGGCCATGGCATAGCGGTTGCGCTCGCCGCCGGAGAGAACGCCGAGCTTCTTAAAGACATCGTCGCCGGAGAACATGAAGCAGCCGAGCAAACTACGAAGTTCTACGACGGGGACCTTGGGGGCGGCTCCGCTGATGTCGTCGAGCATACCTGCAGCAGGGTCAAGGACTTTGTACTGGTCCTGGGCGAAGAAGTCGGATAGGACGTTGTGACCTTCCTTGATGGCGCCGCCGGTGGGCTCCTCCTGGCGGCTCAGGAGGCGGATGAGAGTGGATTTTCCGGCTCCGTTCGCGCCGACGAGGGCGATGCGGTCGCCGCGTTCGATGGTGAAGCTTAGGTTGTCGAGGATGAGCTTTTCGCCGCCCGCAGGCGTGGGGTAGACCTTGGTGAGGTTCGCGACCTCAACAACAGTGCGACCGCTGGCGGGAGGCTGCGGGATGGAGAAGTGAATGGTGGCCTCTTCTTCGGGAACCTCGATGCGCTCGATTTTTTCGAGTTCCTTGATGCGGGACTGGACCTGCTTGGCTTTGGTGGCCTGGTAGCGGAAGCGGCTGATGAATGCCTCGAGAGCTTCGATGCGGTCGCGCTGGTTTTTGTACGCGTTCATCAGTTGCGCACGACGTTCTTCTTTTTGCGTGACGTACTTTTCGTAGTTGCCGTGGTAGGTGTGCATGCGCTTGTTCCAAAGCTCGATCGTCTTGCTGACGGTGACGTCGAGGAAGTAGCGGTCATGCGAGATGAGAATAAAGGCATTGGGATAATCGTGGAGGTAGTTTTCGAGCCAGTTGCGGGATTCGAGGTCGAGGTGGTTGGTGGGCTCGTCCAACAATAAAAGACTGGGCTTCTGCAGGAGGAGTTTGGCGAGAGCGATGCGCATCTGCCAACCGCCGGAGAACTCTTCGGTCTTGCGCTCCCAGTCTTCCTTGGTGAAGCCGAGGCCGCCGAGGACGGCTCCAACCTGCGAATCAAGGTTGTAGATGTCGTGGACGTGAAGCTGGTCGGCGATGTCGGAGTATCGCTCGGCGGCGGCGGTGTACGTTTTGGATTTGGGGTCGGCTTCGGAGAGCGCAGTCAGTAGTTCGAGAGACTCGGCTTCGAGGGCGTGGAGGTGGTCGAAGACTGACAGGCACTCGGCGAATACGGTCTTGCCGCGGAGGGCCAAGCCGTCCTGGGGGAGGTAGCCGAGGGTCATCCCTTTGACGCGGGTGAGCTGGCCGTAGTCGAGGGTTTCGAGGCCGGCGAGCACCTTGAGCAGGGTGGATTTGCCGGTGCCGTTGCCGCCGACGAGGCCAGTGCGCTCGTCCGGCGTGATGAGCCAGTTGGCGTCTTCAAAGAGGAGTTTCTGGCCGTAGCGTTTGCCGGCGGAAGAGAGCTGGAGCATGCTCCTTCTATTTTCTCATTGCCGGCAACACAGGCGAGTCTACGATTTCGCGGCGCGTTCGAGTTCGGCGATGTCGAGTTTCTTCATCTGCAGCATGGCCTGCATCGCCTTGGGGTTTCGGATAAGGTCGTGCAGCTGGATGGGAACGATCTGCCACGAGAGGCCGAACTTGTCCTTGAGCCAGCCGCACTGGCTTTCGCTGCCGCCGGCCGAGAGCTTTGCCCAGTAGACGTCAACCTCCTGTTGGTTTTCGCAGCGCACAACAAAGGAGATCGCTTCGGTGAATTTGAAGTAAGGGCCGCCATTGAGTGCGGTGAACCTCTGGCCATCGAGCTCGAAGGCGATCGTGAGGACGCCATTGGTGATGCGAGGGTTGTCCTTGATGCTGGAGGGCACTTCGGTCAGACGGCGCGAGTTCTTGAAGACAGTGAGATAGAAGTCGACGGCCTCTTCCGCGTTCGAATCAAACCAGAGAAAAGGCGAAATGCGAGGGAAGTTTTCGAGAGCGCTCATTGCGTTCACCTCTTACGCTCGAAGTATATCTTCACGTAGCCGGTGCGGCGATGGAGGCTTAAGACTGCCGGAATCGCGGAGCCGAAGCAGGTGCTGTAAGCAGATATATGATTCTTGAGAGACATTGACGTAGGACGCTGGCCACAATGGGCTGAGGAGATGGTGCGGATGAGCTATGTTGCGCAGGACAAGCGGTATGAGAAGGCGCAGTTTCGGCGGTGCGGACGGTCGGGGATGGTGCTGCCGCCGGTGTCGCTTGGGTTGTGGCAGAACTTCGGCGGGGTCGATGTCTTCGAAACCGGACGGGCGGTCCTTCGGCGGGCGTTTGATCGCGGCGTAACCCACTTCGACCTGGCGAACAACTATGGGCCGCCGTATGGGTCGGCGGAGGAGAACTTCGGAGAGATTCTGCGGAAGGATCTGCGGCCGTATCGCAACGAGCTGGTGATCTCGTCCAAGGCCGGCTGGGATATGTGGCCGGGGCCATATGGCGTGGGCGGGTCGCGCAAATATCTGCTGGCGTCGCTCGAGGGCAGCCTGGAGCGAATGGGTTTGGAGTATGTCGATATCTTCTATTCGCATCGGCCAAGTCCTGAGGTGCCGCTTGAAGAGACCATGGGGGCGCTGGCGACGGCAGTGCATCAGGGCAAAGCGTTGTATGTGGGGATCTCGTCGTATAGCCCGGAGAAGACGCGCGAGGCGGCGAAGATTCTGCGCAGCGAAGGCGTGCCGCTGCTGATTCATCAGCCTTCGTACTCGATGCTGAACCGGTGGGTGGAGACGGAGTTGCTCAGCACGCTGGAGGAGCTTGGCGTCGGCTGCATCGCGTTCTCGCCGCTGGCGCAGGGTTTGCTGACCGATAAATACCTGCATGGCATCCCGGAGAACTCGCGGGCGAAGGCTGAGGGATCGTTTCAGCAGTCGTTCTTGAGCGAGCAAAATCTCAAGCAGGTACGAGCGTTGAATGATATGGCCAAGGCGCGCGGGCAGACGCTGGCGCAGATGGCGATTGCGTGGGTGCTGCGCGACCGGCGAGTGACCTCGGCGCTCATTGGAGCGCGGAACGTGGAGCAGCTTGACGACTCACTCGATGCGGTGAAGAAGCTGGAGTTTTCCGATGCGGAGCTGAAGGCCATCGATCAGCATGCGCACGAGGGCGGCATCGATCTCTGGAAGGCCGCGCGCGAAGGGAGCGAATAGCGCACAACGAAGGCCGCGCGACGCACCTGTGGCCTCCGCAGCGCGTGATGCCGGCATGCTCGAAGAAATGAAGAAATATTGTTGGCTCCACGAATGATTGAGAGTTGCGGCACCGCTCACCGGCATCGCAAGAGAATGCTCGTTAGAGGAACCGCACTCCGGTCAACTCCTCGGAGGCTTGCCACAGGCGCGCTGCCGCGGCACAGTCGCGAGCCTGCGGTGCGATCTTTGCTTCGCCTACCTGGTGGCCCCTAGCCTCCAGCAAGCCTTGCGGGCCGTAGTAGCCGCCACCCTCGACGCTGGGTGCGGTCGCGGCGTAGAGCGTCGGCAACGCGCCTTCGGCGTCAGTGTTCAGCAGGATGCCGATGGCGTGCCCTGCGAGATTGCGGATGGTTCTCTCGAAAGACGAATAGTTGCCGGTCTGGAAGATATTCGTGCTGGCAACTCCCGGATGCGCAGCGATGCTTAAAATGCGAGAGTGTGCGGCGCGGAGGCGGCGGTCCAGTTCGAAGGCGAGCATAAGATTCGCAAGTTTCGACTGCTGGTACGCGGCTCTCGGCGAGTAGCTCCGGGTGGACTGCAGATCGTCGAAGTGGATGCGGCCGCCCTTGTGCGCGATCGACGCGATGGTCACGATGCGCGGCGGATCGGCGGATTCGGCGGCGGCAAGCTCAAGCGCAGGCATCAGGAGGCCGGTGAGTGCAAAGTGACCGAGGACGTTGGTGCCGAATTGCAGCTCGAATCCGTCGGCGGTCTCGATGCGCTTCGGAGGACCCATCACGCCGGCGTTGTTGATCAGCAGGTGAAGAGGCCGCTTCTGGGCGAGTTCATCGGCGGCGAAGCTACTCACCGAAGCGAGAGAAGCAAGGTCGAGAATCACCAGTTCAGCGTCTGCTCCGGGCGAGTCGGATTTGAGCCGCTGCAACGCATCTTCACCGCGTTGCCGGTCGCGGCAGCCCAGCAGCACATGGGCGCCTTTGCGGGCCAGACAAAACGCAGCGTAATAGCCGATGCCGCTGTTGGCTCCCGTAATCAAAGCTCTCTTGCCCGCTAAGGACGGTATATCCGCGGCTTGCCATGGCTTCTTATTCATAGCGGTTGGATGCTACACCCCCGACGGTAAGGTGCGAAACATTTCGTCGCCGGAAACTGAACCACACCGCGTTGCGCAAAGCGTATGCCTCAGCAAATCCACTCGCGTTTAAAGAGCCGATCAGTGAACCTGGCTCAAACGGAATCTGTCTCTCACTATTCCCAGGGTAATCTCTTCATCCATCTTCACCCTCCATCTCCACCCTCCATCTCCACCTGCCTGATACATTCATGCTGAACAGACGGAGGGAAACTATGGACCCGCGTGCCCCATCGCATCGAACGTCGAATAGCATCCTCGCCAGCGTATTTGTCTTTTGCCTCATCTCGCTGGTCCGCTTCACGGCCATGGCTCAGCCGCCCATGGAGTACGGCCACTTCGCCGGCTGCAAGCCCTTGAGCGAGCGCACCGGCGAAAGCGGTTGCTGGATCGTCCTGACGCAGAATATCGGCGAGCTTCCAAAAGGTCCCCTCTACTGGGCGCTCGACAGGTTCCCCACACGTGCCGCTGCGGAAAGCGCAAAGTCCACCCAAGGCATGGTTGTTGAGGCCCTCGGCGAAGTTTGGGTCTTTACTCTTGGCGCAAAAGATCTGCATCCGCAGCAGGGAGAACATGTCACTCAGATCGGCCCTATCTCAGTCCATCCCGGGGAACGCTATACCGCGCAGTTCATGGAAGCAATCATGCCTCCCGGCGTTCCTACCCGTACGCACCGTCATCCCGGGCCCGAGGCCTTCTATACCGAGTCCGGCGAATCCTGCCTCGAGACCCCTCAAAGCAAGCAGGTCGGACGAAAAGGCGTCGACATCATCATCCCAGAGGGCGAACCTATGAACCTCGTGACCACGAGCAAGGAGATACGACGCTCCATCATCCTCGTTCTCCATCCCACATCGAGCCCCTGGATAACCATAGCGGATGACTGGACCCCGAAGGGCCTCTGCAGGCCCTGAGATTGTCTTGCGATCGAGCATGGTATTTCACCCGCGCCCCCAACCTGCTACCCTTAAGAGGTGCTGATTACCCCTCTCCAACTCGTAGACGAACCGCTTGAGTTTTCCGAGGTCATCGATCCCGGCCTGCTGGACTACGCCCCCGACATCCGCCAGACCGGTCCGCTGCCGGTCAACGGCGTGGCCGATCTTCTGGTGGAGCACCGCAGTTCCGATTCCCATGTCCACGACATCCGGCTGCGCGCGCACTATTGCGCCGACTTCGAGGTGCAGTGCGCGCGCTGCGTCGATCCGGTTGCCGTGCCTCTTTCAGGGGAGTTCGACCTGATCTTCCGGCCCGAAAGCGCCGATGCCGACGCCGGCGAGCGTTCTATCACTGCGGACGAGACCGAAATCGGGTATTATCAGGAGAGCGGTCTTCTGCTGGAGGATGTGGTGCGTGAACAGGTGTTGCTCTCCCTGCCGCCCCGTACTCTCTGCCAGGCGGACTGCAAGGGCCTTTGCCCGCGCTGTGGTCAGAACCTGAATCAAGCAAAATGTTCCTGCGATGAGGCCGCCGCCGACCCGCGTTGGAATGCGCTTGCAAATCTGGGCAATCTGGCGGACAAGCTCGAGTTGAAGCGCTAAATCAAGTTTTTGTCTCGCATCTTGTCTCACGGACCGCGTGTTCTTCCTTATGTAGCCGCCGCGGCCGATTGAAAGGGAACCTGCAATGCCTAATCCGAAACGGCGCCACTCCAAGCAGCGGACGGCCAAGCGCCGCAGCCACGACTTCCTCACCCCGACCGGCCTCTCCGAGTGCCCCAACTGCCACGAACGCAAGCTTCCCCATCGTGCCTGCCGCAAGTGCGGTACGTACAAGGGCCGCGACGTGCTCGTGACCAAAGAAGCCAGCTAACATTCCCAGACAAACCCTGCTCTTCCCTGCTGATGCCGACTGACATCGTTGTAGACGCAATGGGTTCCGACAAGGCCCCCGAGCCAGAGGTTCGCGGGGCCGTCTTTGCTGCGCGCCAGTATGACGTGCGCGTCCATCTCGTCGGCCCGGAGGACAAGCTGCGTCCCATCCTGCGGCAGGCCCTGCGCGGGCAGCGTCTGCCGGTGTTCATCGTGCCGGCCACCGAGTGGATCACCATGGACGACAAGGCCGCCCAGGCCGTCCGGTCCAAGCGCGACTCCACCATGCGCGTCGGCCTCAAGATGGTCCGCGAAGGACGCGCCGCGGGATTCTTTACCGCGGGAAACACCGGCGCGGCGATGGCGACCGCGAAGATGGTCCTGGGCATGCTCTCGGGCGTCGACCGCCCCGCGCTGGCCACCATCATGCCCACAGTGCACCGCGTGCCTTCGCTGCTGCTGGACGTGGGCGCGAATGTGGATTGCGACCCCGACAATCTGGTCCAGTTCGCCGTGATGGGCAATATGTACGCCAAAAACGTGCTCAAAATTCACAACCCGAAGGTTGGCCTGCTGTCGATCGGCGAAGAGGACATGAAAGGAAACTCCCTGACCCGCGACACGCTGCCCTTGCTCCGGGCGCTGCGCAACATCAACTTCACCGGCAACGTCGAAGGCCGCGACCTCTTCAACGGACGCAGCGACGTGGCTGTCTGCGATGGCTTTGTCGGCAACGTCGCGCTGAAGTCGATCGAAGGCACGGCGCAGCTGCTCAGCGCATCGCTGCGTCAGTCGCTGAAATCGACGGTGACCTCGCAGGTCGGAGCTCTTCTTTCGCGCAGAGCCTTCGCCGAGTTCAAGAAGCGGCTTGATTACTCCGAATATGGCGGAGCGGTGCTGCTGGGCGTGCGCGGCGTGTGCATTATCGGCCATGGATCGTCGAACGAGAAGGCGATCATGAATGGCGTCCGCGTGGCCGCCGAGTTTGCCCAGGCCGAGGTGAACTCCGGCATCGAAGCCGCGCTCCGGCCCGCCTGATCTGGCCTGGTTTGGGAAGCGGCACTCTGCCGCAGCGAATATACTTGCCGGTTACGGAGGTTTACGCCATGGCAGATGCCGATGTTCTCTTGAAGCCTCGCGAGGCGGCGGCGGCGCTCGGCGTCAGCTATGCGACGTTGAAGCAGTGGATCCTCGCCGGGACGCTGAAGACCATCAAGACGCCGGGCGGCCATCACCGCATTCCGCAGAGCGCGCTCGCTCCCATGATGTCCACTCAGCCGAAATCTACATCCACAGCCGCCCGCACCGCATCCCGCGAGCGCTTTCGCACCGTCAGCGGCAGAAACCAGCTGGTAGGCGAGATCGTCGAAGTGAAGATCAGCGGCCTGATGGCCAAGGTCGTCCTCAAGATCGGCGACCAGAAGATCACCTCCATCATCACAGCCGACGCGGTCCGAGAGATGCAGCTCCGCAAAGGCCAGACCGTAGGCGCTCTGATGAAATCAACCGAAGTGATGATCGTTCGAATCTAGCTGCGCTTCGCTCGGGGATGCCTTCAAAGAACCGCAAATTCGTCTTGGTATCTCCGCTCCTGGTCATTGCGGTGGGGCACTTCGCGGCGCGTCTGTTCTTCCACTTCTTTAATGTTTGGGCCTGGGTTCCGCTGCAACTCGTGTATTGGTCAGCGATGGCATTCCTAATCTACCGAGCCGGTGGATTCGCGCCTGTCGTAGCAGCCTACAGCCGCACCTCGGGATGGCAATGGTGGCTGCTGGGCGTTGCAATCGGCCTAATTCCACTGCCCGTTCTGCTCCTCCATCTCAACCTTCTGCACATGACCTTTCTGGCAGTCTGCTGGGTTTTGATTGCGCTGGTCAATCCGTTCCTCGAAGAGTCCTTCTGGCGTTGCCTCCTGGGTGAAGCGACGGCAGCGTGGCCTTTGTGGCTTGCCTGTCTCTACTCCTCCGCATTCTTCACTTTGGCGCATCCACTCTTATGGGGTGTCTTTTCCATCGGCAATCGAAACTGGCAGGTGTACCTTTCGCTGATGGTCATGGGATTGGCATGGAGCGTAACTTATCGGAGAACGCGGAGCCTGCGCGTACCAACGTTCTCGCATATGCTTGTCGACCTCGGAAATATGACAGTATGGGTCTTTCTCAATCTCTATGTACCACCCCACTCATAAGCGTGCGAACGCTCCATCGTTGCGTCGCATTCGATTAACCTTGAAGTCATGCCCGAACTTCCCGAAGTCGAGACTGTAGCCAACGGCGTTCACGCCCGCATCCACGGCCAAACCGTAGTCGGCGTGCAGACCAGCAACAAGCCGCAGACGTTCAAGTCGCCTCCCGAAGAGATCGTCGAGACGCTCACCGGCAGCCGCATCGACCGAGTTCATCGCGTCGGCAAGACCATCGTCATCGACCTCACCCGCTCGGAAGACAGCGGCAGCGCGCCGGCGCAGTTTCTGGTCCATCTCGGCATGACCGGCCGGCTGCTCGTCTCCACGCCCGAAACTCCGGTCCCCGCGCACACGCACGCCATCCTCACCCTCAGCAGCGGCAAAGAGCTTCGCTTCGTTGACGCCCGCCGCTTCGGCCGCCTCTCCATCGTTGCCGCGGCGAAACCGGAGGAGAAGTCTGCCGGTCGGTATGCCGGTTCTGGATCCGAGCCGCTTACGATCAGCCTGGAAGAGTTCCTCGCCCTCTTCCGCAAACGCAAGACGCCCATCAAAGCCGCGCTGCTCAATCAGTCGCTGCTGCACGGCGTCGGCAACATCTACGCCGACGAGAGCCTCTTCCACGCCGGCATCCGCCCCACCCGCCGCGCCGGCCGCCTTACTCGCGCCGAACTCACCCGGCTTCGCGCCGCGCTGGTCAAAGTCCTCACCCAGGCCATCCAGCTAGGAGGCTCCTCGGTCTCCGACTATGTAGATGCCGATGGAGTCGCCGGCTTCTTCCAACTCCACCACCACGCCTATTCGCGCACCGGCCAGCCCTGCCGGGTCTGCGCTACGCCGATCAAGCGCATTGTGATCGGCGGCCGCGGCACCCACTTCTGTCCGAAGTGCCAGAGGTGATCGACCGCGGATCACACGGACAAACAGCGAAGCAAAGGCTGCCGACTGGAACTTGCTCAACGGCTGCTTAGAAGGCGTCCGCTTGTTCGAGACACTTCTTCATGCCGGCCCAGCTGATCCGAGAGGAGGCTTCGGGGGTGCCGCCGCCGCGCCAGTGGGTTTCGAGGCTGACCGCGTCGCGATAGCCGGCCTGCTTCAGCGCGCGGTACTGCGCCGTCCAATCCACGAAGCCCCTGTCGACCGGCGACCAGACGATTTTGCCGGTCGAATCCTTCACCGCGTTCTTGCAGTGGCAGTGATGAATGCGATTCTTGGGCAGCGCGTCCCAGCCCCCGGGATAGGCATCGAGCTCGCCGCGCATGACCGCATTTCCGGGGTCCCAGTTGAGCACGAAGTGGGAAGTTGGAACGGCGGCGAGCGTCTGGGCGGCCTCGCGACCGGTTGCGGTGTTGCAGGCATACTCATTTTCGAGGACCAGAAGAAGGTCCTGCTTGCCGACCATCTCGGCGGTGGAGCGCAGCTTCTCGTCGATGGCCGCGCGGTAGGGAGCGACGTCATCGAGACGCCAGAAGTCGAAGCAGCGAATCTTGTCGGTCTTGAACTGCTTTGCGAGAGAGATGGAACGCGCGAGCACCTCGTCCTGCTGCTTGTAGGCGGTATCGGCCGCGCCGTGCATGTCACCCTTCGAGCCGTACTGCGACTTCGGCGCGCCGGGCCAGTCGACCTTGAAGAGAGGACTGGCGATGTCGGTCACGCGGAGGTTGTACTTGGCCAGAATCTTCTGCGCCTCGGCGATCTCCGCCTCCGAAAGCGCCTGCAGGTTCTTGTTCCACATCCCGCGAAGCTCGACCCATTGCAGACCGAAATCCTTCGAAATCACGGAGCAGGCATGGTCGAAGTCTTCGGAGATCTCGTCGGAGATGACGGCGATTTTGAAGGGCGAGTCGGAGGCAGCGGCCATGCCGAACAGAGGATGCGCCGCACAGGCCGCGGCAGCCACTCCCGCTCCCGCGAGAAAACTTCGTCTTGAAAGACCTTCCATGTTGCTCCTATTCCGTACAGCAATATTCTAGAACTTGATGGTTATCGACGCCTGCAAGGTGCGGCCGCCGCCGACGCCGTTCACGCTGCCTTGGCCGCTGCCCAGCGTGCTCGTGACCTGGCCGAAGTTGGAGGCGGTAAAGATGTTT
Source organism: Edaphobacter sp. (assembly GCA_965277335.1). Lineage (GTDB taxonomy): Bacteria > Acidobacteriota > Terriglobia > Terriglobales > Acidobacteriaceae > Edaphobacter. Next base: position 225,970 of record CBDICJ010000008.1, read on the forward strand.
CCGCTGCCGCTGTTGGGGTTGTTGAACTGCGGCGTGTTGCTCAACTGGTAAGCTTCAATGCGAGCCTCGGCAGACGCCTCACGAAAGATGGGGAAGCTCTTGAACAGCGAGGCGTTGTCCTGAAGGTAGCCCGGGCCGCGGAACTGGTTTCTGCCGGTGTTGCCGAGGCCGACGTTTGCCGCCGTGCATGGATTGGCCGTGCAGCCGGCGGGTTGCGAGAACGCCGTGGGATCGAGCCAATGCGTATTCGCTCCTATGCCGTGGGTCACTTTGTAGATGCCGGTCAGGTTGGCGGTCTGCGCGGTTCCCGGAGTGTTCAGCGTTCCTCCGTTGGCATACACCGTGAAGGGAGTGCCGGAGAGGACCGAGACGATGCCGGAGACCTGCCAGCCGCCAAGAACGACAGAGGCTACGCCCGAGTTGAGGTACTTGTGGCCGCGGCCGATGGGAAGTTGATAGGTGAAGCTCTGCTCATAGTTCAAGGTTCGATCGAAGTCGAGCGGTGCGTAGTTTCGGCGCGGGTTGATGAAGAAGATAAGACCGCCGTCGTCGGGGCTGCCGGCCGGGCCATTGTTGCCGATGTAGCCCATGGCCTTACCCCAGGTAAAGGCAGAGGTGAAGGCGAGGCTGTTAGAGAAACGCTTGGTGAGCTGGACTTGCAGCGACTGGTAGTTGGAAGAGAAGCCGAGGAAGTATTGGTTGGTGGCTGCCGTGCGTCCGAAGGCGATGTTCTCCGGGTCGGAGGTGGCGCCGCCGCCGTAGGTGCTGGGCTGGTTGATGTTCTGCGCGCCTGAGATGTCCACGCCGTGATTGGCTACATAGGCGAGTTGGAGCGAAAGATCGCCCGGAAGCGCCTGCTGCACGGCGACGTTCCAGGATTCGACATAAGGATTTTTGTAGGTGAGAGGAATGTAGGTGTAGACCTGGCTTTTGAGCTGCGGCGTATTTGCCGGGATGATGCCGCTGGTCGGAATCGTTACCGGAACCGGCGCGGGAAAGCCTGCCTGAAACGTCGCGGTGGTGACGCCGTCGGCGAGCACGGCAGGCGTGAAGGCAGAGGCTCCGCCGGGCTGGTAGCTGTTGTTGGCGCGGATGGGAAAGTTGTAGGCATAGACGTTGTCCGGGAAGGGCATGTAGCTGATGCCGAAGCCTCCGCGAATCACGGTGTTGTCGGTGGCCCGGTAGGCGAAGCCGGTGCGCGGCGCGAAGTACCGGTAGCGCGTCTGGATGCCGAGGTTGGAGGGATTGCCGGCCAGACCGGCGAGGACGAGCTGGTTGTGAACCGGGTCGTAGTTGGAGAAGCCGCCCGCGGACTTGGGCGTGGCCGGAGGATAGAACTCCCAGCGCAGGCCGAGGTCGACGGTGAGCTTCGAGGTGGCCTGCCACTTGTCGCTGGCAAAGGCAAAGAACCACCACTGCCGGTAGGCGGGAAAGAAGGTGTTGAGATCGCGTCCGGTCTGGCTGGGCTGATCGAGGAGGAAGCTGGCAATGTCGTTCGCGATATTGGTCTTCGCGCCCAACTGGGAGGTCTGAACGTCGGAGAAGGTAAATGCGCCGCGCGGGCTGAAGGTCTGGTCTTGCAGAAGATCGTCGCGCACCCGCCGCAGGTCGACGCCGAATTTGAGCGTGTGGTTGCGAATGATCTTGGTGTAGTTGTTGACGAAGTCGATGTTGGACTCGCCTCTGATCCAAAGCTCCGACGCGGAGTAGCCGATCAGAGGGTAGTTCTGACCTTGCTGACCGAAGTTCGTAATGGTAATTCCTGCTTGTCCTGTAGTGAACGGCTGTCCGGCGATGTTGACGCCGGGAATACCCAACGTGTCGGCGTCGTTCGATCCATAGTCGCTGGGCTGCGCGTTGTTGCGAAGGTGAGCGACGCCGAAGCGGGCTTCGGTGAAGAACGTCGAGGAAAATACGTGATCGTAGTTCACGCCCGTGCTGTAGGAGCGCTGATCGCCGGTGCCTTCAAAGCCGCCGCCCGCCGGGCCTCCGAGAAATGCGCCGAACGCCGGCGCCTGGAAGGTAATCACGCGCTGGAAGCTGTAGCGGCCGCTGAAGTGGTTGCGCTCATTGAGCGCGTAGTCGATCTTGGTGTCGAAGCTGTCGGTCGTCTTGGTGAAGGGAAGATTGGAGGTGTAGTTGTTCGAAGGATTCGCCAGCGGCTTGGTTGGGTTGAGAACTCCCATGGTGGCGGCCGCGGCGTTGACCTGCTGCAGGATGGCGAGCGAGACGGGATTGACGGATTTGAAAGGAATTTGATTGTTCGCGTACGGGGTGCGGGGATGGGCCGCCGTGCCGTCACCGGTGCTGGGATCGTAGACCTGTCCGGTTCCATTCGATTGCAGCGCCGCGCTGAGATCGATGAAGCCGTTCGCGTTCGGCGTGTAGTAGCGGGGGTCGGGAAGGGTGAAGGTGTTGGCGATCTTCTCGTGATCGGAGGTGCGCAGGTAATCGCCGAAGAAGAACAGCTTGTCGTGAAGGATCGGTCCGCCGATGCTGCCGCCGAAGTAGTTGTAAGAGAGATGGCCCAGCGGACCGCTGAAGTACGAGCGCGCGTTGACGGCGTTGTTCTGGATGAACTCAAAAGCCGAGCCGTGGAAGGCGTTACTGCCGGACTTCAAGGTCACGTTGGTGACGGCGCCGGTGGCGCGGCCAAGCTCGGCCTCGAAGTTGTTGGTGGAGATATCGACGGCTTGAATCGACGCCGCGGGAGGGATGATGATCTGCAGCAGGCCAGTGCGCTCGTCGTCGTCGATGCCTTCGATCTGGTAGAGATTGCCCATGCGGGGCAGGCCGTTGGCTTCGGTCTGCAGCGAGCTTGCGGCGTTGAAGAATTGCGAGTGCTGGAAGGTGGCGGGCGCCACGCCGGGAACGAGGTTGAGAAGCGACTGAAAGTTTCGATTGGTGCCAAGCGGCAGATCCGCGACCTGCCGGGCGTCGATCTTGGTGCTGATGTCGGCGCGATCGGTCTGCAGCAGAGGAGGAGCGGTCGTCACCAGAACGGTCTCCGAGACGCTGCCGGTGGTGAGGCCCACGTCGACGCGAACGGAGGTGTTGTTCAACAGCGAGATGTTCTCTCGCACCTCCTTTTTGAAGCCCGGAGCGGTGACAGTGATGCTGTAGCTTCCGGGCGAAAGATCGGGCATGGTGTAGTTGCCGCTCTCGTTGGTGACGGTGTCGCGAACCACGCCGGTGCCGGTCTGCAAAGCGATCACCTTGGCATTGGCAACGGTCGCCCCGCTTGCATCGGCTACCGTGCCGAGCAGGGTGCCGCTGACGGCCTGGCCCGGAAGAGACGAGGAGCAGGCTAGGAGTCCGAGAACTACGGCCAGGAGTAGACCTTGTTTGCGAAGGAACATCGACGACCTCCAAAAAATGACAAGAACTGACGGCCCGACCTATTATGTTCGAAGAACGAACGAAACAGTACATCGCTGAGCCGGGACAGTCAAGAGGAATCTCGAGCCCGGGACGCTTCACCGACGCTGCCGTCGGCCAGGTTTCTAGACAGGCTTTCTGGACACGCTTTCTGGACTTTCGATGCCGGCTGCAATACCTTCAATTTGGCGGGCTGAATTCAGCCGCCGAGCCTCTCGAGAAAGAGATTTGAATTTCATGCACAATCTGGATCGAAGAAGTTTCCTTAAAGCCGCAGGCGCCGCCGTGGCTGGGACGAACCTGCAAATGCTGGCGGAAGGACCGCGCGCGGCGGATAGGAAGATCTCGGCCAACGATCATCTCCAGATCGCGCTGATCGGCGCGGGAGGCCAGGGCCAGGGAGATACCAGATTCGCGCTGCAGGTTCCCGGCATCCGGCTGGTGGCCGTGGCCGATTGCTACGACGGACGCCTCGCTCATTCCAAAGAGTTGTGGGGAGACGATATCTTCACGACCCGGGACTACCGCGAGATTCTTGCGCGCAAGGATGTCGATGCGGTCATCATCGCGACTCCGGACCACTGGCACAAGCAGGCCGCGGTCGACGCCATGAACGCAGGCAAGGATGTGTACTGCGAGAAGCCGATGATTCATCTTTATTCGGACGGCCCGGAGATGATCGAGACGGCGCGGTCGACCAGGCGCATCCTTCAGGTCGGCAGCCAGCGCGTCAGTTCGATCGTCTATGCCAAGGCGAAGGAGCTGCTTGCTTCGGGCGCCATCGGCAAGCTGAACATGGTAAACGCCCACTGGGATCGCAACTCCTCCCAGGGCGCCTGGAACTACACGGTGCCGCTCGATGCCGGCACGGAGACCTGCGACTGGACGCGGTTCGAGGGCACGGCTCCGAAGATGCCCTTCAATGCGGAGCGGTTCTTTCAGTGGCGCAAGTGGAAGGACTACGGCAGCGGCGTGGCCGGCGACCTCTTCGTTCACCTCTTCAGCGGAACGCACTTCATTACCGGCGCTCATGGACCGACGCGCGCCATGGCCACCGGAGGACTGCGCTTCTGGAACGACGGCCGCGATGTGCCCGATGTGCTGCTGGCGCTGTTCGATTATCCGGAGGGATTCAACCTCAACCTTCATGTCAACTTCGTCGACGGTGGAGAAGAGAGCGAGGGGTTCGTCTTCACCGGCTCCGAGGGCACGATCGAGATTGCCGGCGGCAGCGTGACGCTTAGCCGCGTGCCTCGGCAGAAAGAGCCCGGATTGAGCATCGCCACCTTCACCGATGCCATGCAGCGGCGCATCGCCGAACAATACCGGCAGAAGTATCCGGTCGAGCATCCTGTTGGAGCACCCGCGGTCAGTGTCGAAAAGTTCACCGCGCCCAAGGGCTACAGCGACAGCTACGATCACTTCCACAACTTCTTCGATTCGGTGCGCACGCGCAAGCCTGTGGTCGAAGATGCGGTGTTCGGCTTCCGCGCCGCCGGGGCCGCCCTGCTCAGCAATCTAAGCTATGAACGGGATGCCATCGTTCACTGGAATCCCGAGACCATGAAACTGCAGGGTGCAGGGAGTAGCGCGTAGGGAGTAGAAAACAGAGATGCGGAGCGGAGAGATTTTTGCTTCCGTGAATCGCTGTCGCCCTGCTGTTATGCTGTTGCCGGTCAAGTTCAAGGAGACTTTTGTGTTCAAGCTTTCGAGACGAGATTTCGCCCGCATCTTTGCCGGATCGACCGCCGCCCTCACCTTGCCGGGCTTGAGCCATGCCGCGGGAATTCCGCAACCGGCCTCCGATTCGGCGGCCGGTGCGGCCGAGATCACAGGGCAGTTTCCGCAAGGCTTTCTGTGGGGCTCGGCTACGGCGTCTTACCAGGTGGAGGGTGCTGTCAAAGAGGGAGGCCGCGGCGCCTCGGTCTGGGACACCTTCTCGCACACGCCCGGCAAGACGCATGACGGCGATACCGGAGACGTGGCCGATGACTTTTATCACCTCTACAAACAAGACATTGCCCTGATGAAGGATCTTGGGCTGAAGACCTTCCGCTTCTCGGTGGCCTGGACGCGAATCTTTCCGACCGGGACCGGCCAGCCCAATCAGCAGGGGATGGACTTCTACCGGCGCATGACCGACTCCCTGCTGGAGAACGGGATTCAGCCCTATTGCACCTTGTATCACTGGGACCTTCCGCAGACCCTTCAGGACAAGGGCGGCTGGGAGAGTCGCGACACCGTCAAAGCCTTCGCGGACTACGCCGGCTATACCGCAGGCAAACTTTCGGATACGGTCAAGCACTTCATGACCATGAACGAGATGCGCACCTTCGTCGAGCTCGGCTATCGCGACGGCACCCATGCGCCGGGTCTCAAGCTCGATCGCAAGCGTGTCGCGCAGTTGACTCACAACGTTGTGCTCGCCCACGGCATGGCGGTGCAGGCTATTCGCGCGCAGGCGAAGCCCGGCACCAAGGTGGGGATCGCCGATAATATCGACGCGACGACGCCCGTGATCGAGACCAAGGAGCACATTGAGGCGGCTCATCGGGCGCTGCGCGAAGAGAACGCCATGTATCTTACGGTGGTGCAGGAGGGCCGCTACACCGATCTCTACCTGAAGCGGCTCGGGGCCGACGCGCCGAAATTCACCGCGGAAGAGATGACCATCATCCGCTCGCCGATGGACTTTGTCGGCATCAACATCTATCAACCCACCTATGTCCGCGCCGACGATTCGGAGAAGGGCTACACCGTCGTTCCCATGCCGGACTCGTTCCCGCACATGTTCAGCTCGTGGCTCTATGTCGGCCCCGAGGCTCTCTACTGGGGGCCGAAGCTGGTTGCCTCGCTCTGGAATGTCAAAGAGATCTACATCACGGAAAACGGCGCTTCGTCGGACGATCACATCGCCTCGGACGGCCACGTCTACGACAGCGATCGCATCATGTACCTGCGCAACTATCTCCGCTCGCTGCACCGCGGCGTATCCGAGGGTGTGCCGGTCAAGGGCTACTTCCTCTGGAGCCTGCTCGACAACTTCGAATGGGCTGACGGCTACGAAAAACGCTTCGGCATTACCTACGTCGACTTCAAGACGCAGAAGCGAACGCCAAAGCTCAGCGCGGCGTTTTACAAGCAGGTCATCCAGGAAAATAGAGTTCTTTAGCCAAACTCAGGATCATCGCGCCAAGGTCATGGCCTTCAGGATATCCGCCTTGGTGACGATTCCCTCCATGCGCCCCTGTTCCGAGACGACAATCAAGATCGGCGGGCGGTCCTCGCGCGTTAGCAGCCGCAGGGCCTCCATCCCATCGCAGTCGGGAGAGACCTTCTGTACGTGTCGCTCCGCAATGTCCCGAACGAAGGTCGTCTCCCATCGCTCCGGAGGAACCTGCGTCAGAGACTGGAGCGAGACGGTGCCGAAGATCTCCTGCTCATCGAGAACGTTATCATCGAGAATGTTATCCAGGACAGGAAATATCTCGTGACCCTGGTGCGGCGAGGCAAGCGCGGCAAACTCTCGCAGGCTGATCGCCGCCTGCACCGCGACGACCTGATCCTGCATCACCTGCCGAACCGATACATTCCCCAGCTCCTGGATCTTGACGCTCTCCCGCAGGCGCTGATCGCCTGAGGCGGAGGCGTCCCCGGAGATGGCATAGGCGACGGCAGCGCCAATCAGCGCAGGGATGATGAAGGCGTGTCCTCCGGTCGCCTCAGCCACAAAGACCACCGCGGCGAGAGGAGTCTTATAGCCCGCCGAGATAAACGAAGCCATGCCCACGGCGGCGTACAAGCCGAGCGCGGGGCTATGGACGACCGACTGGGCAAACGCCGTGCCCAGCGCTCCGCCGGTCAGGAAGAGCGGCACGAACATCGCGCTCACTCCGCCGGCGGCAAGGGTGAACAAGGTGGCGGCAAGCTTCAAGAGGCTGAAGACCACCAGTTCGGCGGAGCTATGGTGCCGGGTGAGGATCTCTCCTACCGCTTCGTAGTTCGGGCCGATGGGAATCAGCGAGCCGTGATAAAGCTGCAGGAAGAGAAGGCCGCAGACGCCGGTGAGGAATCCGCCGATCGTCAGCTTGATCCAATGCGGCAGCGGCCAGCGAACGAAAAATGTTCGCGCGCGTCGAAAGGTGACGACGAAGGCCATCGCGATCAGACCGACGATCAGGCCAAGCAGCGCGCACCAGACGAGATCTTTCCCCGCGAAGGACGTGGCGCTGACGAAGTTGAACAACGGCGTTCCGCCCAGAAACGCGCTCATCGTCACAAAGGAGACCACCGAAGCAATCAGAGAGGGCACGAGCGCCTCGTGCGCCAGATCGTCCCGGTAGGGCATCTCCAACGCGAAGACGATGCCGGTGAGCGGCGCGCGAAAGACAGCGGACATGCCGGCAGCCGCGCCGCAGATCAGCATGATGCGCCGGTCGCGCGCATCCAGCCGGAAGCGCCTGAGCCGGGCCCAGAGCCAGGATCCGATCGCGGCTCCGCCATAGATGCTGGGCCCCTCGAGCGCGGCGCTGCCGCCGAATCCCACCGTAGTGATGGCGGCAAGCAGCTTGGGAAAGAAGGGGCGCATGTCGATGTCGCCCTGATGCTCATGGTAGGAGCGGATGATCTCCTCGGTGGAGTGTTCATCGGGATCGGGCGTCAGGAACTGCATGATCATGCCGGTGATGGCGAAGCCGCCGGCCAGGCCCGGAACGATGGCCCAGTGATGCCCGAGATAATAGGCGAGAACAGCCGGCCACATCTTGCCCAGGATAATGACGGCGATCGCGGTAATCATCAGACCCGTGGTTACGCCGATGATCGGCGCGATCATCAGCCATTTGACGAGATCCCGCGAGTAGACCGCGCCAAGATCTTCATGCACCAGAGGCAGATAGTTGCGCAGGAGAGGATGGTTCAGCACCCAGTCCCGCCCTCTGCGCTGTGTCGTCTGTGTTGTCCGTGTCGTCTTCATTCGATTCGATTCATGCCATTTCGTCAATGTTGCCGGCTGTCCTGCCGGCGGATGAAATGCGACGGAAGAGATCAGGTCGAACGCTTCCTCCTGGGATGCACTTCCGGCGGCTCGGAGTCGGAGATGTTCCAGAATCCCGCCCGCACTCGCGCAATCTCTTCCCGGTGCAGCGTAGACAGCTTCGCAAGCTTCTTTTCGCCCAGCCGCGTCAAGGAGACGAGGACGACCCTGCGGTCGGCCGTGTCCTGCTCCCTGGCAACAAGCCCGTTCTGCTCGGCGCGTTCGATCAGTTCGACGACAGAGTGATGCCGCTCCTGCAGAAACTCCGCCAGCTCGGAGACTGTGGCCGTGCCGCGTCCGCTGAATCCGGCTACGCCAAGCAGCAACTGATGCTGCTGCGGCGTGACTCCGAACTGCCTCGCCGCCTTTTCGCTGAAGCGAAGAAATTTTCGCAGGCTGTAGCGAAACGAGGCGAGTTCTCGCAGGAGATCGGGAGCCGACGAGGCGCTCCGCTTCGGCGCGCGGACGACGGAGCGAGCATTTGCCTTGGACTCTCGCATGAAATAATTATATCGTATTACGATACAAATTTCCTTCGTCGTCATCGCTGGAGTGTGGTCGGGCGTGCCTGTTCTCGCGCGCGGCTTCGACCTTCTAGAATCGACGGCGCGATGACTTTTTACACAGGTTCTCGGATAACGCTTCGAGGCGCGCTATTCGTAGGAGAGGGCATCGATAGGATCTTTGCCAGCTGCCTTGAGAGCGGGGTAGAGCGCGCCGAGAATGGCTCCGAGAAAGGCGATGAGAATCGATTTCCAGACGTAAGGGACGTTGATGATGAAGTCGAGGGTGGGAAACCTCGCCTCCAGAGCAGCGCTGAGCACGAAACTGGCCGCGATGCCGACCGCAATGCCGACCGCGGCGAGGACGCTGGTTTCGCGCAGCACGATGCCGACGATATAAGCGCGGGAGGCGCCCATGGATTTGAGAATGCCGATCTCCCGGGTGCGTTCCATCACAGCGGTGTACATGGACTGGAAGATGACCAGGAAGCCGATGACGACGGCGATGCCGATGACGACGCGCAGGCCGATGTTGAAGCCGGGGAGGCGGTCGGGCGAGATGGAGGAGAGGTACTCTTCGGCGGTGGCGACGTTGTAGGTCGCCATGCCGGGCGTGGTGAGGATGGCCTTCCGAACCTCGTCCTGGTACCTGGGCGGATCTTCGGTCCGGAGATAGAACATAGTAGCCTTGCCTTCGGTGCCGGTGAGTGCGCCCATGGTCTCAATCGGGACAAACTTGCGGCCGCCCTTGCCGTGTTCGACGATGCCGCAGATCCGGAAGGGGTGATTGAGGATGCTGACGGTGTCTCCCACCTTCTTGCCCGCGGCGGCATAGTCGTCGAGGATGACATCATCGGGGCCTTCAAAGGAAGTGCCGGAGAGAAAGGTGAAGGGAAGCAGGGCGTTGAAGCTCTTGAAGTCGATGCCGTAGATGGTGTCGAGCGAGCTGTTGATCTGGACATTGACAGGAGCGGAGACGACGACGTGAGGAATCTTCGCGAGGACGTCCGCGACCTTGATGGAGGCTCCGGCGGGACTCATCCCAATGAGATTGCTGGCTGTATTGGGTCGCACGAACATGTCCATGCCGATGCCGTTTTGGCGAGTCTTGAAGCCGTTGAGCTTGCCCATGAGAATGGCGGTGATGGAGAGGATCATGATGACCTCGATGGCAATGGCGAGGCAGCTGATGAGCGAGCGCAGCGGACGATGGACGAGATTGCCGACAACCAGTTTGTTCATACTCCTACCAGTGTATGGGACGGGGAGAGGCGAGCGGCGCTCAGAAGCGGAAACAGGCATGGCCGGATCGCGGCGAGTCTACTTTGCTTAGATCTCGGAGGAGCGCGCGGGAAGCAGCCGGCCTGGAGTGTTGCGGCGTGGGATACTCCGAACCGGGGCTCTGCGCTTGAGAAACACGCCTTCGGGTCCGATGAACAAGGTCCCAACGATGGGCATCAGGTAAGCCGCGGCGACCGAGGAGACGACAACACCGAAGGCGCCGGTCGAAAACATATAGATGATGCTGGAGATGTCGCCTTCCGGAGCGGCATGGCTGTAGATGATCAACACGATCAGGCCCCACGGGACTTTGCGCACATCTCCGCAGAGAGAGTCGTAGACCCAGAAGAGAATGAACCACAAGGCGGGAAGAAGAAAGAAAGTTCCCTTCCATCCGCCTACGTGATAGGCCGATGCCGTCGCCGAGAAGGATATGCCAGTGGAGTCGTCCTCTTCGCCGATCAGCGAGATCTCGTGCGCGAAGGTGTTCCCCAACCCCATGATCGGTTTATCTTTCCAGATGAAGTGGGGGACGACGTTCTCGAAGCTCATGACGACCGGCACCCAGCCGTAGTTCCCGAAGTTTGCCGTGTGATCGATAAGAGCATCGTCGATCGAGATCATCTGCAGGCGATCGAAGAATCCCTGCGGCGTGTTGAAGTATCCATAGAGCTGATCCTCATGCGACACGGCGGCGGAGGCGAGATAGTCCTGGCGCACCTGCTCCAGGTTGGAGAGAAAAGCAAAGGCAATGGACATGTTCACCACCGCGGAGTCCTGTTTGAAGACTCTGCCGTACTGGGAGAAGGGGACCAGATACCGGAAGACGAAGACAACCATCAGGATGCCGCCGGCGATCTGGATGCGGTTCAAGCGATAGCGCTGGGAGGAGGCGGCCAGCAGATAGCACGCAAGAGGGCCGAACATGCCCTCTTTTGAAAATCCGATAAGGCCAATGAAGAACATGAAGAAAGCGCAGAGCAGAACCGGCAGATTGACGCTGCGCCTTCCTCCGGTACGCCGAATGGTATGGATGACGCCGAAGATGATCGCGAGGGGAAAGAAGTGGTTGATCTGGTTGAGCGCGGAGAGCACCGAACCTGCGCCGCCGGGCGCAAGCAACTCGATAAGCACGATCAGGAAGGCGACGACCGTACATCCGATGGTCGCGACCTGCATCTTGTAGTCGGGGAGTATGTCTCCAAGCAGAGCATGGCGCAACCGAACCTTGCGGCTGAGATACGCGGCGACCAGCATCATGCACACGCTGGCGAGGTACACGTACATGGTGAGGAGCGGAGATTCAAGGTTGGAGTCGGCGGCCTCGCCCAGGTACGCCTTGAGGCAAAAACCCAGAATGCCTCCGAGAACGGCATAGAAGAAGACGTAGGATCCCGAGGTCTGGGTCATGCCGCCGGCGGTGTTGAACGCCAGGCCGGAGACGATGATGTAAAAAAAAGAGCAGAGGGCGAAGGTGGAGTTCGTCCCCTGAAGTAACTGGAGGACGCAGAGCAGGGCGGCAAAGTAAAAGAGCGTTCTGATAGAGATGCGTTCGGGAAACGGGAGGCGCACACGTTCTCTTTCTCTGCCTGCTGAAATGACCTTCGCAGCTTCGGCCCAGCTAAATCAAAGCGGTAGCTTACCAGCCCTCTAGCTGGTGTGAGATGAATAGCTGGAGTCTACCTCGGGAATCTAGGGTTGATGATAGCGACGCGGCCGTGCCCACGTCAAAGCGCCGGTCTCCGCGTTTCGGCTGCACGATATCGCCGGCTGGGCTGCCGGCTGCACGAACGGCCGCGCCTGGATTCGAAAGCGCTCCCGTCAGCCAGGTTGGACGGGAGCCTTCAACGAAGCTCTCCGATGCGATGCGCTTAGCGAGAGAATTGGGCGCTCAATGGCAAACCAACTTAACGTTGCCAGGGCAGTAGTGACCACAAACGCCATAGCCGCTCCGCCGATTCGGCCGTAATAACGCGTTGCGATCAACAGCACGCCGAGATACAGCAGGTAGAACATGTAACTGATGCGGCCAAGCCCGCGAAGCAGCCGGTTTGAGAGCACGCGGTTCAACACGCTTTCCGATGAGAGCACCGCCCAGACAAAGAGACCTCCCAGAATTATGATGTTCAGCGAGTAAGCCAGGCCATTGAAGGCTGGGGTGTTTGCCGTCCGGCGAAACCAGGGGTGAATTCCGAGAAAGACATAGGTGATGAAAGCCAGAGCCATGCTGAGTTGCGCCCAGCGAATGGTGATTCGGGATCGGCAATGGGGCAGGCAAAGAGCGGCCAGGGCTCCTGCCGCCATTGCATCCAGCCGGAAGGGAGTCAAGGCGTAGATGGGTTCAGGCATGGAGAACAGCGGGGTGCAGAGCGCGCGCAGGACAGGGGTCCCAAACAGGACTGCGCACATGCAAGGGACCAGCCATTTGCGAGGCAGGAAGTAGACCAGAGGCGGCCAGACGAGGTAAAAGTGCTGTTCGACCGCAAGCGACCACAGCGGAACCAGGGGACTGAAGCCGATGAAACCGAAAGCATACGGCACGTTCTGCAGGAATCCTACGTAGTAGCCCCACAGGTGACTCCACTCGGTCTTCACGAAGGGGTATGCGAAAAGTAGAAAAAGAATATAGGCAGGCAGGATTCGCTCGACGCGGCGGATATAGAAGCGGCCTAACATCGTGCGGAAGCTCATTCTTTCGCGATCGCGGAGGAGGATGCCGGTGATGAGATATCCGGAGATGATGAAAAACAGATCGACCCCTGCCCACATAAGCGGAATTTGAAAGGCGTGATGGCTGAAGACCATCAGTATGGCGACTGCGCGCAGTCCATCAATCTGATCGAGATGTTTGGCGCTTGCGGCTTGCAAGTCGTTTTCCCCTTGGCCAGAATCGTCGATGGAGGACCGACGTCTGAAGTCGCCTTCCGATTCGCGTGGTGTGGCTTCGTGGGCCAGATGCAGCGCAGAGCAGTTTCGGGCGATCTCTCTAACTCAACGAATTTCGAGACTTACGTCCCTATGAGAGACGAATATAGCATGCGTCCCACTGCTTGCTTGCCAGCATGGGTTATCTTGCCGAGCGCACTGTTCGCAGCCCGGTGGTGTAGACGTGAAATGACTGGAGGAGACGGTTGCGCAGGCGAAGCGAAGGCTTCTCGACCAGATAGAACGAGAGCGACGCGACGATCAGGATTGCCACCCAGCTGCCGGGGAAGCTCCCGAGCAAGGGGCGGGAGGCTCCGAAGACAGAGGCATTGGCTTCATGGAGGAACAGGGTCTGCCAGAGATAAATGCTGTAGGAGAGGACGCCAAGATGCGCGACGGGACGGGTATTGAGCAGACGTCCGACGATGGATGCAGGGTTGCGCACACACCAGAGCAGGAAGATCGCGGCGCAGGCTCCGCAGACCGTGAAACCAAAGGGAAGCTCCCAGTAGTTCTGGAGGCGGGTATTGATGCAGTCCGAGATCAGGATCAGGGCCGGGGGAATCCACCAGATCCTGGTTGCGGCCCTGTAGAGGCGCTCGAAGGCGGGAGTGTCCTGATAGAGAGCGATGAGGCAGCCGAACATAAGGGAGTCGGCGTGCATGTGCAAGCCATATCCATTGTGCAGAAAGCCCGGAATATGAGAGCTGTGCGCGAAGCTCAGCACGCGGATCACTGGGGAGAGGCATACGACCGCGAGGGCCACCAGGCCGGCCTTTTGCTTGCCGTTTTTGGCATGGCGGCGCAGGCAATAGATAAGAAGAAATGGCCAGAGGAGGTAAAACTGCTCTTCAATGCTGAGGGACCAGAAGTGCTCAAGCGACCACATCCTGCTGGGAGCGTAGTCGTGGAAAAAGATTAAAGCGCTGAGGATGTCGAGCTTGTTGACTGCCAGTCTGCCGGCGAGACCAAGCAGCAGAAGGACACCAACATAGGTATAGAGCGGGGGAAGGATCCGCATGGCTCGACGGAAATAAAAACCGCGCAGGCTGATGGAACCGCGTTTCTGCTGTTCCTGGAGGAGAAGCGTAGTAATCAGATAACCGCTGATCACAAAGAAGATCAGGACGCCGGTGCCGCCGTCGAAGATGCCAAACCAGATCAAAGACACGGGATGACTTATGCTGTAGCGCTGCAGCGTGTGAAGCGCCAGGACCAGGAAGATGGAGATAGCGCGCAGACCGTCGAGACTGGGGATGCGGGGGGTAGACTTGATGGCGGGTATGGGCGTGCGCAGATCGTCATCATCGTCAGGATTCGGTTGGCTCGTAAGTCCGGCATCCTGAGGATCCTGAGGATTTGAGGTCATATCTCCCGGATTTTACCTGATGGCGCCTGAGGGCCTGACGCTTTGGCGGGGTTTCGGGGAGGCATCACCCCTTCGTTACCAGACGGTTCTGGGGTAGTGCTCTCGGATCTCTTCGTCGGCTGAGATCAGAGGCGCAAGCCCGTTTGCCTTGGCCTGCGCGACGATCATGCGGTCGAAGGGATCACGGGTCCACTTCTCGTCCAGCATGACGCTCGCGACGAGCGGGAAGGAGAGTTGGCAGACGCGAACCCCTAATTCGTGCTCGATCTTCAAATGCACATCGCGCGAGGTCAGCTTGATCCGGTTCACCTCGAAGAGATACTCCAACTCGATGAGCACCATCGGAGAGACGAGCAGATCGGCTTGCTCCAGAACGTCCTGGGCGGTTTGACTGATGCGAGTCAGATTGCCTTGAGCCAGCCACACGACGACGTTTGTATCCAGATAGGCGATCACAAACTGGCCCAGTCGCGCTCCCAGGCACGTACCATCTCTTCCTGCAAGGAATGGGCCTTGGACTCCGGTGCGTCGGGATGGATGACTTCGAGCGGCGTGATACGACTGAGGCGGCGAATGGGCGGATCGCCCGGATCGGTTTCGGGGGCGATCTTGAGGCGGCGGCCTTTATGGGTGACCCATACTTCGCGGCCATCCAGAGCCTGATTCATCAGGTCGAAGATCTCCCGTCGGAATCGAGTGATTGTGACTTCCATGAATGCAGTTTAGCACCATGTACGCTCTATCTGTACGCATATGTACATATCTTCGCTGAGGCTCCGGTCGGATGACAGACTTGTGGCGCTGCGGTCGGGAGAACGAGTTTTATGGTGAAGTTTGGAGACGCAATACCAGTGAGGATTGCCGTTGAATGCGGGATACTGCCGCTGGGGAGCGCTATTGGCCGGATGCATGCACGGCTTTGCCGGGCCTGGGCCGGCGCGGGTAGAATAGATGGGTTGGACACTGCTCCGGCAGCGTGCGGGGCAGGCATCTTAGAGTGTGATTTGCGGAGGAGTTATTTTGGCGAAACGCGACCGTTTTTTATTTACCAGTGAGTCAGTAACCGAGGGACATCCGGACAAAATTGCGGACCAGATCTCCGATGCGATTCTGGACGCCTGCCTGGCGCAGGATCCCTATAGCCGCGTGGCGTGCGAGACGCTGACCTGCACGGGGTTGGTGGTGATCGCCGGCGAGATTACGACCAAAGCTTATGTGGACTTCCAGAGCCTGGTGCGCGGCACGGTGGCGGCGATTGGATACGACAACGCCCTCTATGGGTTCGACTCGAATACCTGCTCGGTGATCTCGACGATCAACAAGCAGTCGGGCGATATCGCGATGGGCGTGGATACGGGCGGCGCGGGCGACCAGGGCATGATGTTCGGCTATGCGACCAACGAGACGCCGGAGCTGATGCCGACGCCGATCTCGCTGGCGCACAAGTTGGCGTACCGGTTGAGCGAGGTGCGCAAGAACGGGCAGATGGCCTACCTGCGGCCGGATGGCAAGAGCCAGGTGACGGTGGAGTACGACTCGAACAACAAGCCGAAGCGCGTGGATGCGGTGGTGATCTCGACCCAGCATGCGGAGAACGTCGGCAACGAGGAGCTGCGGGCGGACATCCTGAAGAACGTGATTCAGGCGGTGATTCCGGCGGAGTTGCTGGACGAGGACACGAAGTACCACATCAATCCCACGGGGCGGTTTGTGGTCGGCGGACCGATGGGCGATACCGGGTTGACGGGACGGAAGATCATCGTCGACACCTATGGCGGCATGGGACGGCATGGCGGCGGGGCGTTCAGCGGCAAGGACGCGACCAAGGTGGACCGTTCGGCGGCCTATATGGCACGGTATGTGGCGAAGAACATCGTCGCGGCTGGGCTGGCGGATCGCTGCGAGGTGCAGTTGGCCTATGCGATCGGCGTGGCCGAGCCGGTGAGCGTGCTGGTGGATACCTTCGGCACGGGCACGGTGGACGAGACGAAGCTGGAAGCGCTGGTGCGGAAGAACTTCTCGCTGACGCCGAAGGGGATCATCGAGAGCCTGGATCTACGCAAGCCGATCTTCAAGGCGACGGCGGCGTACGGACACTTTGGGCGCAAGGGCGACAGCTTTACGTGGGAGAAGACGGATAAGGCCGCGGCCCTGAAGGAACAGGCGGGCGTGAAGGAAGCGGTCGCGAAGTAGTTTTTGTGAACTCGATCTAAGACATGGGCGGGCCTTCGGGCCTGCCTTTTTTCTGACTGCCGCAAATGAACTGCTCCCTCCGGCTCGCGCGCGTTGTGCCAATGGAAAGGCCGCCATTGCTGGCGGCCTTTGTTGCGGCGCTTCGTGGTTTGCGCGGACCGCGTCTGCTGCATGCAACGCCTAGTCGCCGGCTACGGTCTCTTCGGCTTCTACTTTGGCGAGGGGGGTTGCGGGTTTGATTTCGCCGAGGGAGATGAAACCGGCTGGCGCATCGGGCTCCTGCAGAATCTCTTTGCGGTAGAGCTTGGCCATGCGGGCGTTTTCGGCGTCCTGCTTGATCTTGGCGTCGCGGGCGCGGATCTTTTCTTCGCGGGAGTTCTTGGCGATGCCGGATTTGTCGAAGGTGTCGTTGGCCGCGGCGTTGACATGAGCTTCGTTCAAGACGAGGTCGTACTTCATCTCGGCTTCGAGGCCGACCTTCTTGCCGCCGGCGAAGATCTCGTGACGTCCGTGCTCCTCGTACCACTTGGTCAGCGTGGAGGTCATGTGCATCTTCTCGATGATGTTGCGCCAGCCGACGCCGGTGTTGTAAGCGCAGAAGCTGATCTCGCCCTCTTGGGTAGCGTAGGGGATGATGCACTGCTCGGTGCGGCGGAAGTCGTAGTTGAACAGATCCTGGAACCACATGCCGGCGATGAAGAGGAAGTTCCAGCGGTCGCCGCGGCGCAGGTTGATGTCTTCCATGGTGCGGTCGGCGGTGACCTTGCCGTAGCTGCGGCCGGTCGCGCCGAAGCTCTTGTCGAACTTCTGCAGCAGGTCCTTGATCTTGAAGTGAGTGGGCGCGGCCTCGGGCTTGTAGTTGCGCAGCAGCGCGAGCGTGACGCCGATGATCGAGAGCCACTTGCCGCGGGCGGCGTCGTTGATGCGGGCGACGTCCTTGGCGAGGCGGTCTGCGTTGATGAAGGCGGTGACAGGAACGGCTTCCTTAGTCTCCTTGTCGATCATCAGCGCCATCGAGATGCCGCAGTTGGGATGGCAGCCGCAGGAGAGCTGGCCCCAGTCGCGATCCGGCCCATGCACGAGGTCGGCCCAGTCCGAGAAGGTCGACATGAACGAGATGGGAAACCAGTCGCGCGTCGGCTCGCCAAGTCCAGTCTGGTTCTTCACATCGTGCGCCAGATGCGAAAGCGTGTAGCGCTGCGCCTGGCGGCGTTCGTCCGAGATATCTTCGTCGCGGCCGGTGAAGCTGACCGGCTGGAAGGAAAGGAAGTTGATCTTCTTCGGATTGTCGAGCGCGAACTCGATGATGCGGCCGACCTGCTCGTTATTGATGCCGTTGACGATAGTGGTGACGGGAACGATGTCGACGCCTGCCTCATGCAGATTGTGGATCGCCTGGAGCTTCACGTCGAAGGCATTGCCGACCTTGCGGTGCGAGTTGGCCGCGTTGCCGATACCGTCGAACTGCAGATACGCATAGCGCAGACCTGCCTCAGCAGCGGCCTTGGCGAACTCCTTCGACTTCGCGAACTCGATGCCGTTGGTTGCAGCTTGGACAGAGGTGTACCCAACCTTGCGCGCGTACGAAACTGCGTCAAGGAAGTACGGCGAAAGCGTAGGCTCGCCTCCTGAGAACTGCACTGACATCTGGCGGCGGGGCTTGATGGTGACCGCGTTGTCGAGCATGGTCTTGATCTCGTCCCAGGTGAGTTCGTGGACGAAGCCTACCTGATTGGCGTCCATGAAGCACGGATCGCACATCATGTTGCAGCGATTGGTCAAATCGATGGTGAGCACCGAACCGCGGCCGTGCGTAACCGTAGACGTCCCGTGGTTGTGCAGCTTTTCATCGTTGTGGGCGCGGATGTCGCGGCCGGGGAAGACTTCTTCGAGGTGCTTGAAGAAGGCGGTGTCGATCGACATCAGGTCTTCGAAGTGGCCGTGGACAGGGCAGTCCTTGACCATGAGGATTTCGCCGTTGCGCTCGATGATCTGCGCCTTGATCTCGCCGACTTTCTCGTTGAGCAGGATCTCGTGCGGCAGCTTGCCATCGACGATCTGCTGACGGATCTCCGGGATGCACTTGGGGCAGAGCGAGTCGGTGGTGCGGGGCCAGCCGAGAGGCGGCTTCTCTTTCTGGTAGCTCTTGAGCAGGGGCTTGTCGCTCCACCGGGGGGTGAAGCTGGCGTTGGGGCTGAAGGAATTCAGCTTATTAAACACTACCCAACCTGCTCTGGCTCCGTAGGTGAGAGCTTTCTCGGCTAATTTGGCCTTTGGCATTTCTATAGTCTCCTGAGGGATAAAGGTGCTGCTGATTTGCGTCCTGAGTTGCTTCCCTGAATTCACGATAGTGGGATGCGGCCTACGTGGGAAAGTATGCATCTTGATTCACGTATCCACCTTCTTTGTAAGAAGATGCGGCAAGCGCGCCTAGATAACTTTACGCGGGAATGGGGGTGGTTTGAAGCAGGTGGGATTGAATGGCGAGATTCTGCATTGAACGGTATAAATCGCCCGGTAAAGACAGGACAATGGTGCGGCGGGTGCGAGGTGCTTCGGGTGCATGCGATGAACATCCTTTTTACTCGCGGCTACTGAAAGGCGCTGGCGCCGTTGGTTCCCGCAGTGATGTTGTTGAGCAACGTCTGGACGAAGATGATGCGGATGTGGATGTGGCTGGCTACATCGGGGAGGAACTCGGTAAGGAGATTGTTGGCCGGGTCGAGGGCGATGCCGGTGAGGCTGCGGGTGGTGGTGGCTTCGCCGTTGGGATGGATGCCGGGAACGTAGAGGTTGCTGATGACGGAGTTGATGGGATAGGTGAGCAGGGTGGCGTAGTTGGGAATGGAGCGGCCGCTGTCGCTTCGCGAGATGATAGTGCGGGAGACGGAGTAGAGGATGCGGCGGCGAAGAGGGGCGTGGGGCATGCGGAAGTAGCGGGGGTCCTGATGGACCAGGGCGGGGATGGCGAAGACGCCAAAGAACTGGGCGGTGGCGTCCTGGGTGAGGCTGACGCCGGCAATCTCGCCGAAGCCTTTCAAGCCCGGGCCGTAGGCGGTGTGGGAGTCGATGCCGATGGTGATCGCGGAGATGCCGAGGATGGTGCCGAAGTTGTCGGGGTCGGCGAGGTAGTGCAGGGCGAGATAGCCCTTCTGCTGCCAGGTGAGCGGGATGACGATGTTGGTGTTGAGGAAGCGCTGGTAAGGATAGATGAGCTCGACGCAGGGACTCTGGTCCTGATGCAAGGTGACGGGTTGGCGGTAGATGAACTTGGTGGCGCTGAGAAGGTCGCAGGTGCGGACGCCGTCTCCGGTGCGCTGGAAGGAGGCTTGGGCGATGGCGACTACGTTTTGCGGTTCGGCCTGGGCGGCGCCGGGGGAGTCGGGGAGAGAGCCGAGGGTCTGGGCCTCGGGCGTCTGGGTCTGGGGCGTCTGGACCTTGTGTGCTTGGGCCTGGGGCGTCTGGGATGCCTGGTTAGTCTGGGCGCGGAGCAAGGTCGCACCCAGCAGAAACACCAGTGTCACCAGACAACGCATTCGCAACACCTCCCCGGTGCCTGAGTTGTGAGTTCGCCCACGATGGAAGCACACCACGTGAACCGAACGGTCGGAACAGCAGGTCTTTTCCTTAGCCCGTTCGAGTTCGTTCCGGGGCCGGCCGAGAGAGACCCCTCATTCCCTGGCTCATGAGTCATGAACGAACTCATGCTCCCAGAACCTGTCTAATAACTCCTTAAAGTCGTCATCTCGACCGAAGCCGTGTGGTTTTATCGCACGGCGCAGTGGAGAGATCCCCGCATTTCGTTTTTGCCGTTGCCTGTTTTTTACATCACCGATACAACAAACCTATAGTTCTCAGAATAGTCGACTGCTTCTTCTCCGCGCAGGTTGGACTTACTCGAATCTCTTTAGATGAGCGTATTCGAGTCCATCGGAGAGAAATTCGCTGACCACAAAGCCGATGGCGGAGCCGCCGACAGAGCTGCCGAAGGTCTTCGCGGTCGGCCCGAAGCCCTGGTTCAGCGTGGGATAGTAGGCGTTGGTGAGGGCCGCTCCGGCGAGATTGCCGGCGAGCAGGGAGTAGTTCGGGCGGTTGGCGCCGTCGTCGTTCCTGGTGATGACGGCGCGGGTCGCGGCATAGATGGCGCGGCGGAGGAAATTGTTGCCTTTGCCCAGCTTGTAGTAGCGGGGGTCCTGATGAAAGAGCGGCGCGAAGAGGGCGTTGCCGAGCATGTTCTGGCTGGTGGCGCGGACCGCGGTCGCGCCGAGCCGCATGCCGAAGGCGCCGCTGTCGGTGCCGTAGTTGGGACTGCCGTTGACGAGGTGGCTGTAGCCGGCGGAGGTGATCCAGCCGACCGCCGAGAAGAGGGTGAAGGACTGCTCGAGACCGAGGACTCGCTTGTCCTTCCCGGAGAGGCGGGGAACCGTCTGGCCGGGCGCAATGGTGACGTCGTGATGGCGAAAAAAGGTCAGGTTTGGGTCGAAGTGCTGTTTGGCATTCGGACTGGCAGGCTGGGCTCGGGGCTGGGCCTGGGCTTGGGTTTGAGACTGGGGGATGCCGAGGTCTGGAGCAAGACTGCTGGACTCACCGTCGGCGACGAAGCCGGGGGAGTCCGGCAGCCCGAGGGCGGCAGGGCCGGAACTGCGTTGTCCTAAAGCGGAAGAAGCCGCCGAAAGCAGCAGGGCGAGAGCGAGCAGGGCTGTGGTCCTGCGCAGGGATGGCTGGGTTCGCAGGCGTGGCTGGGATGAAGAAACTAGCGCGATCGTCAATAGAACTCCCTCAAGCCCTGTGGTCTGTCTTCCAGACTTGCTCTGTCGTCTTGCTCTCTTGCCTAGGGTAAGTCAAGACTCTCCGCATCGCACGGGAAATCATGAGTGGAGGGCTGAGTATTCCTTAAGGGACGCGGGAATGGGACGGCACGTTGTATTTGCCGTATTTGCCGGGTGCAAGTTTAGGCGCGGGCGGTGGTTACCAGATGGGCACGTTGGCGGATTCGCCGGCATCGCACGTTGACCTGGAGTTTTCTGCGTCATCTAATAAAGAGTCGAGTAAAAATAAAGTGTCGAGTAAATAGTGTCGAGTAAATAGTGTCGAGTAAATAGTGTCGAGGTGCGGCGATGTCCTCTGAGCAGCCGAATGACCAGCCGAAGGAGCAGCCGAAGCGGCCATGGGAGCAGCAGGTGCGGGATGCGGCCACGCGCCTGGAGTCCGATCTGCGCAGCGTCGTCAAATACATCAACGATGAGGTAGTGCCGGAGGTGCGGCGGAACGGGCAAGAGGCGCTGCGGTCCGCCGCGGCGGAGCTGCACCGGCTGGCGGGGCGTCTGGACGATCATGCCCGCCAAAGCCACGGACCGCCGCCACCACCACCACCGCCGCCGGACGCGCCAAAACCGTGATTCGCCGAGGTACGGCTTGGCTCCGGCTAGCTTGGCTTCGAATAGCCCGGGTTCAGCTAGCCGGGGCGGCGGCGCTGTCCGGGTGCGCGCTGCTGGCGATAGGCTGCCATCGCGAGACCACCCGGGCCTATCGTCCGCCGCCCCCGCCAAATTCAAGCCAGGCTTCAAGGCATGCTTCGAAGCATGACTCCAGCGGGGGAAGCCGAGGCAGGCGTCCCGCCTATGAGGAGGAGACGCCGCCGCCCGCCGTGTATGCTCCAACTCCTGCGCCTGGAAGTCTCGGCAGGGCGGTCTCGACCGAGGTCGGCCTGGCCAGCTGGTATGGACCGCCGTACGCCGGGCGCAAGGGTGCCGATGGCA
This sequence comes from Edaphobacter sp., assembly GCA_965277335.1. GTDB lineage: Bacteria > Acidobacteriota > Terriglobia > Terriglobales > Acidobacteriaceae > Edaphobacter. Next base: position 248,413 of record CBDICJ010000008.1, read on the forward strand.
CCGTCTACGACCAGAATGCCATGACCGCCGCGCACCTGACCCTGCCCATGGGTTCGATGGTGCGGGTGACCAATCTCGAGAACAATGCATCCGTGGTGGTGAAGATCACCGACCGCGGGCCGTTTGTGCGGGGCAGGATCATCGATCTATCGCTGGCCGCGGCGAAGGCAACCGGCGTCTACCGGGCGGGAGTGGCGCGGGTGCGGGTGGAGGCGTTTGCCGCGCCGGTCAGGGCGAATGCGGGGCCGGCAACTCCAGGCGGCCGGTGGTGCGTGCAGGTGGGAGCCTTCGCGCGCGAGTCGGACGCCGTAAAGCTGAAAGAGCAGCTCATGCGGCGCTACACGACGGCCAAGGTGATCGAGTTTCCCGGGCCTACGGGACACTGGGTGAGGATCAACCCCAGGCAGCCGGACCGGATCCATGCCAGCGAGGTCGCCGACGGCATCCATCCCAAAGACCCGGCGGCGCTGCCGTATCTGACGCGGCTGGATTAGAGCTGCGGACCGGCGCGGCCGGCGCTCACCACCTCGAGCAGAAGATCGTCTCCATCGCGCAGCAGGAGCTTGCCGGCTGGGCGGGTAAGGGTGATCGTGCCGCCCGGAGATTGCAGGGCGGTTCCTTCCTCCATGCCATAAAGCCCCGCGGCGGTGGTGGAAAATACGCCCAGCGCACGAGGAAACGCCGGTCCGTCGCCCCCGGGCGGTTTGCGGGGCAGGGTGTAGACGCCGTGGTAGTCCGCGGAGCCGACCGGCTGCAACGTGCTGTCGCAGAGCTCGCCGATCCGCCGGACCGGGCGAGCACGTCGCCTCCAACCTGCATGGTCGTCCAGCTTGCCGGGCTCGAGTTCCCGCGATCGGCAACGCCCATGGTGGGAACGGCGGTCTCGTCGACTTGGACGAAGTTGGCGATGGCGATGACCCGGGTAGCGATCGGCACGGTTCGGCCGCGGTATTCGAGCGAGGTGAAGCGAAGGCTCAGGACCGATGGTTGAGCGGAGGCGCCGTCGCCCTTCACCGACGCGACAACCGCGCCGCGCAGCTTCGCTCCATGATGCAGGTAGAAGCCGACGCCGACCGGCACCCGCTGGGTAGTCGTTACGACGATGCCGGTTCCGGGTCTGACCTTGCCGGCCTGGAGCGATCTGCCCAGCCGCACCGGCAGGGTGACGCCGAACGCAAGCGGCTGCAGCTCGGCAACTGCGACACTCTTCTGCGCGAAGGCCGGGCTGAAGAGCACCAGCGCAAGCAGCAGGATCGTGCCCGGCAATCTTGTACGCAGCAATCTTGTAAGCAGCAAGGCTGTGCGCAGCAAGTCCGGCTCTACCGGCACGGCTAGAGCGATAGCATTTTTACTGTAGTGTACCGAGGCGTAATCTGAACCAAGCCTGTGCATCTTGTTCTGTGATCCTTGGAAGTAGTTCCGTGATCGCCTGGTCGAGCGCCTCTTTGGTTCTGGCCTTAGCGGAGCGCAGCAGTTGCTTGAGCTTGGCCCAAGCCTTTTCGATAGGGTTCAGATCGGGCGAATAGGGTGGCAGATAGAGCACGCTGGCTCCCTGATGTTCGATCCTCTCGCGTACGCCCTGCACTTTGTGTGAGGAGAGATTGTCCATGATGACGACATCCCCCGGTCCGAGCGCCGGGCAGAGCACCTGGTCCACATAGGCCAGGAAGATGTCGCTGTCGGTAGGCTCCTCGATGGTCATCGTGGCGATCAGGCCACGTACGCTCATGGCGCGCAGGATGGTCAGAATCTTCCAGTGACCTCCGGGCGTGGCTTCGCGGATGCGCTTGCCTCCAAGACAGCGCCCGTAGAGCCTCGTCATCGAGGTCGTCACACCGCTCTCATCCAGATAAATCAACCTCTCCGGCGAGATGGCCTGGATCGTTTCAAGGAACTCTCTGCGGCGTTCTCGGTTCGCTTCCGTGTCGCGCTCGACGGCGTGGAGCGACTTTTTTTCAGCCGCAGCCCAAGCCGCCCCACCCATACCCGGACCCAAGACCAGCTCATGGCTACGCCAGTATCAGCCGCGATCCGCTCGCGCAACTCGGCTATCGTGATATCGGCCTGCAGCCCCACCAGTTCGACCATCCGTGCCGTCACTGCCGCACTCACCCGGCTCTTCGGGCCCGGGCGGTAACGCACCCGTTCCATCAACCCCGTCCGGGCTCGTTGACGGAAGATCTTCTCCACATAGCCGAGGCTTACGCCAAACACCCCAGCCAACGTCCGGAAGCTGCCATGACCCTTCGCATGCGCCTCGAATATCTTACGGCGCAAGTCATCCTCGTAAGCTCGTGCCATCTGATCTGCGCCGCTGAAAAATCGCCTCCTCTACCTTACAACATCCACACTATCGCTCTAAAAGCTGCGATGCAGGTCGCGGCATGGATCACCACCCTTGAAACCTGTCCAGAAACTCATTCCGCAGTGTAGCGAAGGAATCTGCTGTTGGCTTGCTTACCGATCGATGCCATCAGTGAGAATCGGCGTTAAGGTTTCGTTCTTAAAACAGGTTCTTACGTGAGATGCAGGCGTTGCATCACTGCGCCGGAAGCCAAGCATCGTACGCCCAGGAGCTCATCGTACGCCCAGGAGCTCGCCCCTCTTCGCCTCACCTCAAAGCGCCAGCTCCCTCCCGCAGCCGCCGGCAAGCCTCCGCCAGATCCGCATCCTTCTTCGCAAAACAAAATCGCAGCAGGTCCTCACCCCTGCCCGGCCGAAAAAACGCCGACCCCGCCACCGAAGCCACTCCCGTCTTCGCCAGCAGCGCCCTTGCCCTCGCCGCCGCCGTCGCCCCCGGCAGTTCCGCCGCCGAAGCCAGCACATAGTACGCTCCATCCGGCACATGCGGCGTCATCCCCGCATCCCGCAGCGCCTCCACTATCCACGTCCGCTTCGCCTCATGCTCCCGCGCTAGCCCCGCATAAAACTCCGGCCCCAGCTGCTCCACCCCATCCGCGCACCCCTGCTGCAGCGGAGCCGGCGCGCACACATACGTCAGATCGTGAAAGTATCCGATCGCCCCCACCCACCGCGCATCGGCAATCAGGTATCCGACCCTCCACCCCGTCACCGAAAACGTCTTCGAGAACCCCGACATCACAATCGTCCGCTCCCGCATCTCAGGAATCGCCGCCGGGCTTACATGCTTCGCCTCCCCATACACGAAGTGCTCATAGATCTCATCGGTAAACACGAACAGGTCGAACTCCTTCGCTAGGTCCGCCAGCCCCTCCAGCTCCGCGCGCGTAAACACCTTCCCCGCCGGGTTCGACGGCGTATTCACCACCACGCCCCGGGTCTTCGGCGTAATCGCCGCCCGCACCGCCGCCAGATTCAGGGACCAGCCGAGCGCCAAGTCCGCTCCCTCTAACGCAACCACAACCGGAACCATGCGCAGCGACTGCAGCGTCCCCACATGGTATCCGTAGAACGGCTCGAACAGCAGCACCTCGTCTCCCGGATTCAGCAGCGCCATCGCCGCCGCATGGAACGCTCCCGTCGCCCCGCTCGTCACCAGCACCTCGCGCTCCGGATCGACCGCCATCCCCGAAGTCCGCTCGAACTTCCCCGCGATCGCTCTTCGCAGCCGCGCAATTCCATCCAGCCGCGTATAAATATTCAGCCCATCGCGAATCGCCCGCACCGCGCCCTCAGCCACCACCTCCGGGACCTCGGTATCGCACACGCCCTGCGCCAGGTTCACCCCGCCCACCGCATCGCAGGCCACGCTCATCGCGCGAATCTCCGACTGCACCACCCGCGGCGCCAGCTCGCTCAACCCCAAACGCCCCATCCCATCCTCCTGACAACCCAGAACTTGTCTAAAACTACTTCAAGTCGTCCTCTCGACCCAAGCCATCGGGGTCCCCGGCGAGCGCTTTTGACACGCCTTTGCTCGTTGGGGTGGTAAGTGGTGTGGTTTATCGCACTATCCCCGTATTTCATCTTTGCTGTTGCCTTATTTGCCATTCGGTGCCATCGGTGAAAAATCAGTGTTAAGTTTTTGGCTCTTAGAACCTGTCTAATAACTCCTTAAAATCGTCATCTCGACCGGAACCCCGAGGTCCCCGGCGAGTGCTTTTGCTCGCTGGGGTGGTAAGCCGTGTGGTTTTATCGCACGGCGCAGTGGAGAGATCCCCGCATTTTGCTCTCACCGGATACAGCCGGTTCTTGAATCGGTGTCATCGGCGCAGATCGGCGTTAAGCCTTCCTCCATCAAACTCCCCTTCACGCCGCCCGCCCCGCGCTCACCCCCGAGGCCCACGCCCACTGGAAGTTGTATCCGCCCAGCCACCCCGTCACATCGACCACCTCGCCGATGAAGTACAGCCCCGGAACCTTCCTGCTCTGCATCGTCTTCGCGTCCAGCTCCGCCGTATCCACGCCTCCCACCGTCACCTCCGCCTTGGCATAGCCCTCTGTTCCCGCCGGAGCGATCCGCCACGCATGCAGCTCCCGCTCCATCGCCGCCAGCGAAGCATTCGTCCAGTCCGCCGGCGGGTACAGCGAAATCCAGCGCTCCGCCATCCGCGCCGGCAGCGCCGCCCGCAGCGCCAGCACCGCGGCCGCCCGATCCCGCCGCGCCTCCCGCTCCCGCAGCGGCGCCATCACCTCCACCTCCGGCGCCAGATCGACCGCCACCGATTCGCCCACGCGCCAGTACGAAGACGCCTGCAGCGCCGCCGGCCCGCTCAAGCCCCGATGCGTCACCAGCATCTTCTCGCGAAACCGCCCTCGCCTCTTTTCCCCGCCCGCGCCAGCCTCCACCTCGACCGACACTCCGGCCAGGTCGCACCATCGTTCCCGGTCCTCTTCCCCAAACAGCAGAGGCACCAGCCCCGGCCTGCACTCCACCACCCGCAGACCGAACTGCCTCGCCACGTCATAGCCGAATCCCGTCGCCCCCATCTTCGGAATCGAAAGCCCGCCCGTCGCCACCACCACCGACTCCGCCTCGAACCAACCGCCCAAACTCCCCGCCGTCTGCAGCTGAAATCTCTCCGCGCGAGCCAGCGAGACGACCCGCGCGCCCAGCGCCACCCGCACCCCCGCAGCCGCGCACTCCCTCTCCAGCATCGCCACCACCTCATGCGCCGACCGGTCGCAGAACATCTGCCCCAGCGTCTTCTCGTGGTAGCCGATGCCATGCGCTTCCACCATCGCAATCATCTCCTCCGGCGTAAACCGGGCCAGCGCCGAGCGCGCGAAGTGAGGATTCTCCGACAGAAAGTTCTCCGCCCGGCACTGCAGGTTGGTAAAGTTGCATCGCCCCCCGCCCGAGATCAGAATCTTCTTCCCCGCCCGCTCCGCATGGTCAAGCAGCAGCACCCGCCGCCCCCGCCGCCCCGCCTCCAGCGCGCACATCATCCCCGCCGCCCCCGCCCCGAGCACCACCACATCGAACCGCTGCATCCTGTCCTCTCGCCCCATCCCTCTCCATCATGACACCGAGCCGCCTGTCGCGACGCGGGCAGCAAGCCGCGCTTTCGTCTCCCGAATCCACAGTCAATTACAAAACCAGTCAATTCCAAAGCCTTGTCCTCTCGACCGAAGTACCGGACGGTCTCATCGTCCGCTACGCAGCGGCGAGATCCCCGCATCTCCCCTTTGCCGTCTCCTCCTTTCAGCCTCCGCGGCCCTCTCGTGCGACCATAGACGGATGTCACAAAAAGTGGAACAGCGCGCGCCGAGGGTAGCCGCCGCACAAGCTCACGGCCCAGCGGCGGCCATTACCCGCCGAGCCGCCGACCGCCTCCGCGCAGGCCATCTCTGGGTCTACCGCTCCGACATCGAGTCGCTGATCCCCCTCACCGGCGCAACCGAGATCCCCGGCGGATCGCTCGTGACCGTAACCGACAGCCGCGGCATTCCGCTGGGCACCGCCATCTACAGCGCGGCCTCGCAGATCGCCCTGCGCCTGGTCTCCTCTCAGGCCGCCCTGCCCCGCGCCGCCTATCTCGAGCAGGTCCGCGACCGGGTCCGCGCCGCCCTCGACCTGCGCGACCAGCTCGCGCCCGAATCAAGCGACAACAACGCCTGCCGCCTCCTCTTCTCCGAAGCCGACGCCCTGCCCGGCATCGTCGCCGACCGGTACAACGATCTTGTCATCCTCCAACTGCTCACCCAAGCCACCGCCCAGGACGACGTCCGCCGCGCCGTCACCGAAGCCATCGCCCACCGGCTGCAGTCCCAACCCGGCGGCCTTAGCGGCAGGCTCACCCTCTGGGAACGGCCCGATCCCCGGATGCGCGAGCTCGAGCAGTTGCCCGCGCCTTCTCCCGAACCGCTCTACTCCGCAGCCGAACTCCCCACTGAACTCGCATCCATTTTCCCAGCCGAACCCCCAGCCGAACTCCCAATTGAACCCCCAGCCGAACCCCGCCACCCCCCTAGCCCAGCCACTATTTTCACCATCAACGGCCTGCGCTTCCACTTCGACGCCGCCTCGGGCCAGAAGACCGGAGCCTTCCTCGACCAGCGCCTGAACTACGCCGCGGCAGCCGCCTACGCGAGCGGCGACGCGCTCGACATCTGCACCTACCAGGGCGGCTTCGCCCTCCACATGGCTGAGCGCTGCCGCCGCGTCACCGGCGTCGACGCCAGCCGCGCCGCCCTCGAAGTCGCCGACCGCAACCTCACCCTCAACCTGGCGCGCAAGCCGGGCCTCGCCGCCCACGTCGACTGGATCGAGGCCGACGCCTTCGAGCTGCTTCGCGACCACGAGGCCGCCGGCCGGCACTACGACACCATCGTCCTCGACCCGCCGGCCTTCGCCAAATCCAGCCGCGCCGCCGAATCCGCCATGCGCGGCTACAAGGAGCTCAACCTCCGCGCGATCAAGATGCTCCGTCCCGGCGGCGCCCTCATCACCTGCTCCTGCTCCCACCACGTCAGCCTGCCGGACTTCACCTCTGTCCTCGCCGACGCCGCCTCCGACGCCGCCCGCCGCGTCCAGCTACTGGAAGTTCGAGGAGCCGCCCCCGATCACCCCGCCATCCTCACCCTCCCCGAAACCGCCTACCTCAAATGCCTCATCTGCCGCATCGCCTGAGCGAGCCATCGCAGCGCCTTCTACGCCTAAACATCTTCGCGCTAAGACAAAATAGCCGCAGCGGAAATCAGAGACGGGACGATCGCCGTACGCCGGGTGCCCCATTCATCGCGCCTTTGCGATGGGTGGGTTCCACTCTGCCGAAGACAGCCTTCCCAACGCGCGTTCGTTGCTCGTTTAGAGGTAACGCCTGCGGGAAAGCGAGGCCGCAACGACGGGACGACCAACAACCGACGCCCGATGATTTATTTCACTCTGTCCGGTGCTCCCGCAGCCGACCCAGCATCTCCCCTACCGTCAAGCCCAGCACCGGATGCACCATCTCCGGCGCAATCTCTGCCAGCGGCTCCAGCACAAACCGCCGCCGCTGCAACTCCGGGTGCGGCAGCTCCAGCTCCTCGCTCACGATCGTTTGTTCACCATACAAGAGCAGATCGAGATCGATCACCCGCGGCCCCTTCTCAACCACCCGCGTCCGCCCCATGCCGCGCTCCACCCCGAGCATCGCCCGCAGCAGCGTCAGCGGGTCCAGCTCGGTCTCGAGCAGCACCGCCCCATTCAAAAATCGCGGCTGCGCCACCGGCCCCACCGGCTCTGTGTCATAGAACGACGACACCGCCCGAACCACCCCCAGGCCTCCCAGCCGCCGGACGGCCTCGCGCAGGTTCGCCTCCCGGTCGCCGAACCCGGAATCCAGATTCGACCCCAGCGCAATCGCCGCCAGCCCGCTCATCTGGATCCGAAGCTAGACCCGAAGTTGGATCCGAAGCTGGACCCGAAGACGGGGCACGGCAAAAAGGCACTCTCACGCCGACAAAATGACGCTAATTTCCGCTCTGGCGCGGACAGTATGTGCATGAATTTACCCGTTTCACGACACCATCGCAGGCCGCAACCGCGCCGAAACTCTCTCCGGAACGGCGACCTCATCGTACCCATAGGCCAGCTCCCACGCCGACCGGTCTCGCATAAGTCTTTGTACAAGAGCAGCATGCATGGCATGACCAGCCCTCTCGGCCACCACATGGCCCTGAATTCTTCGCCCCGCCAGCGCCAGATCCCCGATCAGGTCCAGCACCTTATGCCGCACAAATTCATCGGCGAACCGAAGTGGCCCATTTTCAACGCGTTGCCGCGAAAGGATGATGGCGCTCTCGTCCGATACTCCGCGAATCAGCCCCATATCCCGCAGCATCGCCTCATCCTCTTTGAACCCGAACGTCCGCGCCGGAGCAATCAATCTACGGTAATCCCCAGTCGCCAGATCACCCGTAAACGTTTCATAACCAATGGGTTGCGGGAAGTCGATGGTGTACCGGATCGCGTACCCCGAACCCGGATAGACGCCGATAAACTTCGTCCCGTCCCGCACCTCCACCTGCTTCAGAATTTTCAGGTACTCCCGTTTTCGCCGCTGCTGGGTAAACCCAACCGAATGAAAGGCTTCCACGTAAGGCAAAGCGCTTCCATCGAGGATCGGGACCTCCAGATTATCCACCTCGACGATGACGTTATCCACGCCCACGCCGATCAACGCCGAAAGCAGATGCTCGGTGGTCGAAATCAGCACGCTCTGCCGCATCAAACTGGTGGCATAGCTGACTTTAGCGACGTTCCGCCCCACGGCCGCAATCTCGAAATTTTCCAGATCCGTGCGCCGAAACACGATTCCCGATCCCGCCGGGGCCGGCACCAGCCGCATCGAAACAGGCGCTCCGCTGTGCAGGCCGATGCCGCTGAATTCTATTTCGGATCGAATTGTCTGCTCAAGGTGAGCTTCCAAGGCCACGAAGGAACATCTCCGGCAACGCCAAATGTAATTTTATGGGCCGATATTGAAGAAAGCATGTGGTAAATAGGACACACCTTGTCCCTGTTTAGACTCCCGCACCCCGGAAAAACCCATAAAATACGTCGATTTAAGCCGCGCAAATCGCTCCATAAGTCATGTTTTGTCCGTCCTACGCGAGGAAACATCGTCGCTTTGGAGGCTTCGGCGAAGGCTAAAGTTGGACGGCGTTGCCGGGCGTCTGCGCCTCCGCGATCAGCGCGATGGTTCGCGCGATGGGAAGGCCGACCACATTGAAGTAGCAGCCTTCGATGCGCGGAATCCAGCGCGCCGCATATCCTTGAATGGCATACGCCCCGGCCTTATCGAGGGGTTCGCCGCCGGCGATATACTGCGCGATCTCCGCGTCGGTCAACTGGTTGAATGTAACCTGGGTGATCTCCACGTCGCGAACCGTCCTTGCCGCGGTGACGGCAGCGAGGCCGGTGAGCACGGCGTGGGTGCGCCCGCTGAGCAGATGCAGCATGCGGCGGGCCTCGGCGGCGTCGGCCGGCTTGCCCAGAATGTTTCCCTCGCTGACCACGCAGGTGTCCGCGCCCAGCACGACGAGAGGATCTTCCGGCGTGTCCGAAGCTTTATGAGCGTTCCAGATGGCCTGGGCCTTCTCTTCGGCGAGGCGCTGCACGTAGGCGGCTGCGGGCTCGTCCGGCAGGAGGTCTTCGTTGAGACTCGCAGCGGCGATCTTGAAATCCATACCGGCCTGCTTGAGGAGTTCGCGGCGGCGAGGCGAGGCGGAGGCAAGGATGAGCATGACAGTTCGAGACTACCCGGCAGAGCCACGGTTCGCAAAGCCTGCTCGAGGAGTGTCTTGCCTTCCGCTGTTGAGACCTAACACCGATCGGCACCGATGAAATCGATTTAGAGGCAATCGATGAAGCCGCACAGCTTACCACCCCAACGAGCAAAAGCTTCCAGACAGATTGTCAGTCATTGCCGAAGCTTTAGGGGTCCACGGAGATGTGCGCCTGCATCGTATGTGCCGCGCCGGGGGCCAGAGTCAGGCTGTTTCTGGCGGCGTTGACTGTCTCGACTGCGAGAAACTCGCGCCACTCCGCCGGGTCCAGGTCGGGCAGCTTGGCGGCGTCTGCGTCCCAGGGATTCCACACGACTGTGGTGTTGGAGTTGACCTTGGCCACCGTGATGGTTCGCTGCCCGTGAGCATCGTGAATCACACAGGCCGCGGTTGTATCCAAGTAGACGCGGTCGGTCTCGCCGGTGAAGTTTATCGGGCCGCGCTGCACCTTGGCCTGAAAAGCTTCGATCTTATCGAGGTACGTCACGCCATCGAGGCCGTCGAGCCTGGTCTCGCGAATATCGCCGACCGCGTAGTAGGTGTGAAGCGCCTCCTCGAAGAGCAGAGGCACGGCGGCGTCGTTGGCTACGGTCAATTGCAGGCTCAGGCTTCGTCCGAGGACGAGCTGGTAGGCCACGCGGAAGTTATCGTAGCCGAGGCTGCGGCTAAGCTCCGTCGGGCTGAGCGTGAAGGTAAGGTGAAGGTCCGGGCCGGCCAATGCGGCGAAGGCAAGGGTCCAGTCCTGGATGCGGGCAAAGCCGTGCGACGGACCGGGCTTGCCTTCGTGCCGGGCGCCGAACCAGGGAAAGACGATCGGCACGCCGCCGCGGATCGCCTTGCCGGGAACGAACTCCGATCTGCGGCTGGTGAACAGAACCGGCGCATGGCCTGCGGGCTGCCACGCGGTGAGGTGCGCTCCCTGCAGATAGACGGTGGCGGTGGCGTGCGGCGTGGTGACGCTCGCGTAGATCAGGCCGCCGGAGGTCGCGTGAAAGGCCAGGACGCCGGGAAGACCGAAGCGTTCGTTGAGTTGGTTCAGGTCCATTCGGTCACTGTCTTTCGGGCATACCGAGAGCTCTTGAAGCTTCTTCGCGCAAAGAAGCGGATTTTGTTTCGTCCGACTGAATCGCTGCCAGGCTTTCCCTCTCAAGACTGAGTGCTCGCGGTCCGATCTGCTCGGATGCGAGGAGAGCAGCCAATTTGATCTGGTCGCTGCACCTGCTGGTTAGAATCCCAACTATCTCGCCGGTAATGGAATCGGAGAGATTCGGAGATCCCATCTCCTGAATTGCCTGCGCCCTTAGACCATCGGACAACCTGGTATTCCTTAGAAAGGCGATGACCGAAGTATCCGTAGCCGGGTCGTTTGGTCTTATTTTGGTCAAAGCTCCGGCCAGCATGGCATAGCTCTCATGGTTGACATCGTCTCTGGTCAGTCGGCTTTGAAGTAGGATAACGACCGACTCGGGGACGGCCGGATGAAGCTCGGTTGCCGCCACAATCGACCCAAGCTGAACGCCTCTGTCGCTGTCATCGACAGCTGCGACAATCGCTGGCAGTAACGGTCCTAGTTCCTCCGTGCTGTTTGGCCGCCTGCTTGCCAGTTGGCTGACGACCAGTGCAGCGTACCGGCGAACTTTTACGTCAGAACTCTTCAGATCCGCCTCCAATAAAGGATTCAGCTTTGTAAAGTCCAGAGTCGGATCCTCTATGGCACTTTCCAGGGAGGCTTCAAACGCTTCCTGACTGAATGTCGCAGCCTGCATCTGCGCGGGCATCTTCGCAACATCGTTGACGAGCGTAGAGTGCTCCGATACCTGTCCGAACGCGAGAGATCCACTCAACAACAAGGGAGCGGCGAAAGCATATGCCCTTCTCATTTGTGCTCGTACTCGCTTTCGAGTGGAACTCCGGACGGTCCGCTGCTCCGGTCGTGATGACGGCTTTCTTCGGTATCGGTACATCGCTGCCGATGCTGCTTTAGATTTGGGAGTAGGAGGTTGGGGTGAGTATGAGGTTGGAGATGTTGCTTACGATCTCTTCGTAGTTGTAGCGCGGCGAGTCTTTCAGCTTGGTCCAGGCAGGGTCCGCGCCGAAGGCCTTCCAGCGTTCGGTGAGTTCGTTCAGGTCGGGGAAGCTGAGCATGTAGGTGAGGTTCGGGAGGCGAGGTCCGATGAGCGTGTCGCTGTAGAAGACGGGGCTGCAGCCGGCGTTCTGAAAGATTTCGAACTCGCCGTGATGAAACATCTCGACCTTGCGGACGTGCGCCCCGGCGCCTGGGCTCTCGTAGGTGCGAAGCTGAAAGATACGTTTGGCGTGAGTCGCGGTCGAGGCCGGCGGGGTGAGTTTGGGGTGGCCTTCGAAGGCGATATGCAGCGAGCTTTCAATGCGCTGAAAGGCGGGCGCGGTGGCTGGAGCGTTCCAGAAGGGCTCGGCCGCCTTCATGAACTCTTCGTCCCTGGCCAGGCGCAGCTTGGAGGTCACTAGCGTCTCGAGGTTGGCGCCAGGCAGCAGAAGATACAAGGTCGGCGTCTCCGGCCCGTAGGTGAGATTGAAGGCGCCCACGGGGGCGATGCCGAGGCGGTTGAGCGCGGGGATCAGCGCGTTGGCGACGTAGTTGTCAGTGAGTTTGGTCTGCGGCCCGGACTGCAGGTGGTATTTGCGGATTTCGTAGAATTCACGCGCGGGGGAAGGCGTTTGGGCCTCGGACGGGTGGGCCAAGGCGAGAGCGGATGCTGCGAGGGATGCGGTCAAGAATTCGCGCCTTTCCATAGTCTCCTCTGGGGATTCTCCTCTGGGAATCTCTGCCACGGCTACGGCAATAGTTCAAAGCATACAGGCTGTGGGGCGGAGGAGGTTGTACCTTGGAGCGAGAACTGGGAAGCTACGATGGCCGGCTTCGGCTAGCATCACAGTATGAACTGGGATGATGTGTCCAGACGCGTGGAAGCGGTCGAACGGTACGGCACGCCGGTTGAGGTCGCCGGAGTGGAATACGATTCGCGGCGAGTGAAACGGGGAGATGTGTTTGTCGCCATGCGCGGCGGGGCTACGGATGGAAATCTCTATTTAGCCGGGGCGATCGCGCAGGGAGCGGCGGCGGTGGCGACGGACTCCCGCGAAGCGTACGACTGGCTGCGGCGGGAGCATGATGGCTTTGGCGCGGCGCTGGTGGAGCGCGGGCGCCGAGCGCTGGCGGAGATCGGGTCTGTCGTGATGGGGCATCCTGAACGCAGCCTCGCGCTGAGCGCGGTGACCGGCACGAATGGAAAGACGACGACGGCTTATCTGCTGGAGTCTTTGCTCAAGTCGGTCGGCCGCAGGTGCGTTCTGATTGGCACGATCGAGACCCATGTAGGCGACGAGGTGCGGGTATCGCCACGCACGACTCCGGAGTCTCGCGATCTGCTGGAGACGTTTGCGGATGGGGTGAAGGCCGGCGCGACCGAGGCGGTGATGGAGATGTCCAGCCATGCGCTGGAGCAGGAACGGGTCTGGGGGCTGCCGGTGGATGTGGCGATGTTCACGAATCTGACGCAGGACCATCTCGATTTTCACGGAACGATGGAGCAATACTTCCTGGCGAAGACAAGGTTGTTTGAGGGGGTGGGAACACCGCCGCCGAGGGTGGCTGTGGTCAATGGAGACGACCCTTACGGAAGGCGACTGGCCGGCCTGACCGCGCGCTCGCAGGCGATGGTGTACGGTTTGGGCGAGGGCGACTATCGCGCGGAAGATCTGCGGCTGCTGGCGGGCGAGACGCGGTTCGTCTTCAAGACGCCGCAGGGGGATGCTTCGGTTCGGTCGCCGCTGACCGGAAGAGTCAATGCGTACAATTTGCTCGCGGCCTTTTGCGCGGCGCTCGCACGAGGATTGACGCTCGATGAGGTCGTCTCGGGTGCGGCTTTCGCAGCGCAGGCGCCTGGGCGATTCGAGGTGGTCCCTTCGTCCAACGGCGTGACCGTGGTCGTGGATTACGCCCACACCGAAGATGCTCTGCGCAACTTGATCTCGCTGGCAAGGGAACTGGTGAAGCAGCGCGACGGAAGAGTCATCACCTTGTTCGGGTGTGGAGGCGATCGTGACAGGACCAAGCGTCCTCGCATGGGGCGGGCCGCGGGGGAGGGGAGCGATCTTGTCGTGCTGACGAGCGATAATCCACGGAGTGAAGATCCGATGACGATTCTCGAAGAGGCACTGCAAGGGGTGCGAGAGGCGGGGGCGACCTGCATTGTGGAGGAGGATCGCGCCGGAGCGATTGAGATTGCGATTCGAGCGGCTCGCGCGGGGGACATCGTCCTGCTTGCCGGGAAGGGCCATGAGAAGGCGCAGATTCTCAAGGATCGAACCGTGCCGTTCGACGATGTTGCCGTTGCTGCCGCTGTGCTGAAGGAGATGGGATGAAGCTGAGTTTGGGGAAGATCGCCGATTGGATTCATGCCGATGGCGAGTTCGATACGGCGGCGGAGGCGGTCGGATATGGGATCGATTCGCGGACTGTCGGCGCGGGAGAGTTGTTCTTCGCGGTTCGCGGCGAGAGGCTGGATGGGCACGACTACGTGCAGGCGGCGCTGGCGAATGGAGCGGTGGCGGCGGTGGTAAGCAATCGCTGGGTGATTCCCGCGGAGGTGGAGGAATCGCGGTTGCTGCAGGTTGCCGATGGAGAAGACTGTGTGCTGCGTTCGCTGCAGCAGCTGGCCCACGCGGTGCGGCGGGAGTGGGGCGGCCGGGTGATCGGAGTAACGGGATCGGCCGGCAAGACGACCACCAAGGAGGCGGTGGCGCAAGTCTTATCGGCGCGATTTTCTGTGCTGAAGTCCGCGGGGAATTTGAACAATGGCTTTGGCTTGCCGCTGCAGCTCCTTAAGCTGGAGCGCGAGCATGAGATCGCGGTGATCGAGATGGGCATGAATCATGCCGGGGAGATTGCCGCGCTGGCAAAGATTGCGGAACCCGATTGGGGCGTCGTTTCGAACGTGGGTCCGGTGCACCTGGAGTTCTTCGCAGACGGCATTCCGGGGATCGCGCGGGCCAAATATGAGCTGATTGAGGCGCTGCCGGAGGATGGCGTGGCGGTGCTGAACTTCGATGATTCCTATGTTGCTGCTTTCGGGCGGGGCCTGGGCGCGCGCGCTGTGTTTTACGGCACGGAAGAGGGCGCCGATGTGCGAGCGGCGCATATCACAGAGGTGGGGATGGAGGGCGTGGTGTTTACGGTGGAGGCTGGGGGGGATCGCGCGAGGGTGCAGTTGAAGATGCTGGGGCGGCACAATGTTCCAAACGCCTTGGCGGCGATCGCAGTGGGGTTGCGAAGCGGGATGGGCCTGAACGAATGCGCAGCGGCAGTGGGCGAGCTGCGGGCGGGCGAGAAGCGAGGCGAGATCCTGCGCTGGCGCGGCGCCACGCTGATTAACGACTGCTACAACTCGAATCCGCGCGCTCTGGACGCGATGGTGGATGCGCTGATGGCGATGCCGGGCGAACGACACATCGTGGTAGCGGGAGAGATGCTGGAGCTGGGGGAGAACGCGGACGCTCTCCATGCCGGATGCGGAATGCGGATGGCGGAAGAGGGCGTCGATATCGTGATTGGGGTGCGCGGCGCGGCGGAGGCGCTTGTCGGCGCGGCGGCGGCGGGCGGGGCGGAGACGCTGTTTGTCGCTCAGGCGGACGAAGCCGGGAGGTGGCTTCTGGCGAATGCGCGCGCCGGCGATGCGATCCTGTTGAAGGCGTCGCGCGGGGTGCGGTTGGAGAGGGCTTTGACGGCGATTGCGGAGGACCCAACGTAACGCCTGCGGGAGGCGCGGCATCTAATCCGGCTATGGCAAAAGAGATGGTGCGCAGCGGCGGCAGACAGATTACGGATAAGACAAAGGCTATTCACAAGGCGGATTCATCCTCGCCGCGAGGACAGGCAAAGAAACATGCGAAGAAAGCGGCGAAGCATGCCGCTAAAAATCATGCCAAGAAAGCGGTCAAGCATGGGAGTAAAGCCGCTCCCGAATTTGAGCACGCCCAAACCGACACTCTGACTGACGATCTGGGAATGATGACGGCCTTTCATCATATGCAACGGGCCACGGTGGTGATCTCTTTGATGGAGAAAGGCACGGGCGAGGATCTGCGGGATCTTCTGGATCGCGGAGTGAAGCTGTATCGGAGGTCCCTGGATGGTGACGGCGGCAAGCAACATGTATTGCGAGCGATCGGAGTGCTGCGGGCGGCGGAGCATCTGTCGATGGCGGGCCTGTACTCCGCCCGAGAGAAACACCGGCAGAAGGTGGCGTCGCCCGGACCCAAGTGGCTGAAAGATTTCATAGCCAAGACAGATCGCAAGCTGGAACAGATCGAGGGAGAGGAGCGCGGCAAAGGCGATCTTTTTCCGGTCACGGTGGAGCTGCTGCGTCAGGCCGAGGAGACAGACCGCGACGCCCATCTTGCGTTTGAGCTTGCCATGGCCGCGGATGCGCTTTGTTTCGCTCTGGAGAATGGACTCTGACCGAAGCGGATGAAGGGCGGCGGGAGTTCGGATTGGTTCGCCGGACGAGATAACCACAGAAGCGGAACGGCTGGGCTGTTAAGATACCTTTGACTCGCAGAGAACCGGGCAGAAGCTGCGGGGTAAAGGCGGACGGTTTGCTCTATTGGTTGCTCTATCAAAAGCTCTTTCCCTACTTTCGACTTTTTCGCGTCTTCCGGTATCTTACGTTCCGCACGGTTTTCGCAAGCCTGACGGCGCTGCTGATCGGCTTGTTGATCGGACCGTTCGTGATCGAGAAGCTGCGCGAGTTTCAGATCGGGCAGTACATCCGCGAGGTTGGGCCGCAGTCGCACCAGAAGAAGAGCGGAACTCCCACCATGGGCGGGGTGCTGATCTGTATCTCGATTCTGGTGCCAACTCTGCTCTGGTCCGATCTTTCCAATCCGTATGTCTGGCTCGTCATCTTATCGACGCTCGCGTTCAGCGCGATCGGTTTTACGGATGACTATATCAAGGTGGTGCATCGCCAGAATCAGGGGTTGAGGGCACGGTCCAAACTTGGCCTGCAACTGATTGCGAGTGCGGGGGTGGGGATCGCCTTGGTGCGAATGGAGATGCGCGGAGCGTATTCCACGCGGCTCATGGTGCCGTTCGCAAAGCGATTTCGCCCCGATCTGGTGTGGAACTGGATGGGGCACATTCCGCACATGCACTGGCTGGTGTTCGTGCCATTCGTGGTCTTCGTGATGCTTGTGATCGCGGGTTCGAGCAATGCCGTGAATCTCACCGACGGACTGGACGGCCTCGCGATCGGATGCACCATCATCGCGGCCGGGGCGCTGACGGTGCTGACCTATGTCAGCGGGCACGTTGTGTTCTCGGACTATCTCGAGCTGCAACGCATGCCGATGGTGAGCGAATTGACGGTATTCGGCGGTTCGATGGTGGGGGCCAGCATCGGGTTCCTCTGGTACAACGCGCATCCGGCTGAGATCTTCATGGGCGATGTGGGAAGCCTTGCGCTCGGCGGCGCGATTGGAACCATAGCCGTCGTGATCAAACAGGAGCTGCTGCTGCCGTTCATCGGCGGCGTTTTTATCCTGGAGGCGCTGAGCGTCATGCTGCAGGTGGGGAGCTACAAGCTGCGCAACGGAAAACGCATCTTCAAGATGGCTCCGCTGCACCACCACTTTGAATTGATGGGCTGGTCGGAGTCGAAGGTGATCGCGCGTTTCTGGATTATCGCGCTGGTGTTTGCTCTGTTTGCGTTGACGACTTTGAAACTGCGATGAGGGTGTGAAGAATGATGGATCTGAAGAACAAACGAGTGCTGGTGGTGGGGCTGGGCAAGTCCGGTTTGTCGGCTGCCATGTTCCTGCGCGGGCAGGGAGCGCGGGTGACGGTGAGCGATACGCGCAGCGCGACGGCGTTGGAAAAAGAGATTCCGGCGTTGCTCGACGCGGGGATTATGGTCGAGTCCGGAGGGCACGGGCTGCTGACCTTTCGGCGGCAGGATTTGATTGTGATTTCTCCGGGGGTGCCGATGGACACGCCCGAGGTGAAGCAGGTGATTGCCTTTGGAATGCCGGTCATCGGAGAGCTGGAGTTGGCCAGCCGGTATCTCAAGGGACAGGTTATCGCGATTACCGGAGCGAATGGAAAGACCACGACCACAGCGCTGGTTGGAAAGATTTTCAAAGATGCCGGTCTTGCTACAAACGTGGGTGGCAATATCGGGCTTCCGGTCGTCGATCTTGTGGCCGAGAGCACGCCGGAGACATTGAGCGTCCTCGAGGTTTCGAGTTTTCAGCTTGAGACGGTGCAGGAGTTTCATCCGAAGATCGCGGTCATCCTGAACATCACGCCGGACCACCTGGACCGGCACGGAAGTTTTGAGAACTATGTGGCTGCGAAGGAGAGGATCTTCGAGCGCCAGGGTGCAGACGATTTCCTGGTATTGAATGCGGATGATCGTACAACGCAGATGTGCGCGGCTCGGGCCAAAAGCCAGGTTTTCTGGTTCAGTGGCACGAAGGTGGTGCGGCGAGGTGCCTTCTTGCGCGATGGTGTGATCGTCTGGGTCGAGAAGGAAGGCGGTGTCACCGAGCCGGTCATGCCGCTCTCCGAGATTGCGCTGAAGGGCGCGCACAATGTCGAGAACGTGCTGGCCGCGGTGTGCGTGGCTCGGCTCGCGGATATCCCGGCGGAGAGCGTTCGGGCGACCGTGGCGCAGTTCAAAGCGGTGGAGCACCGGCTGGAGCTGGTGAGGACGCTGCATGGCGTGGAGTTCTACAACGACTCCAAGGCGACCAACGTGGACGCGGCGATGAAGGCGGTCGCTTCCTTTGCGGGCGGAGTTCACCTGATTCTTGGAGGCAAGGACAAGGATTCGGATTACAGCCTGATGTCCGAACTGCTGAAGCAGCGGGTGAAGGTTGTTTACACCATTGGTTCGGCCGCGGAAAAGATTGAGCGCCAGCTTCACGGAGTGGTGAAGATGAAAGCAGCGGAGACCTTGCAGGCGGCTGTCAGCCACGCCGCGAAAGATGCCGTCGCCGACGACGTGGTCCTGCTGTCGCCTGCCTGCTCGAGCTTCGATCAGTTTGAAAACTACGAGCAGCGAGGCCAGGTGTTTCGGCAGTTGGTGAACGAACTCCCTTGAGCGCACGGCAGGAAAGCGAAAGCACAAGGCAGGAAAGCGAAAGCACAAAGCAGGGAAGCGGGAAGTGACGGCATGGCGAAGAGAGTAGGGGTGGACAAGTGGCTCTTCGGAGTGGTGCTGCTGCTGGTGCTGTTCGGACTGGTGATGGTATTTTCCGCGTCGGCGGTGATGGCGC
Source organism: Edaphobacter sp. (assembly GCA_965277335.1). GTDB lineage: Bacteria > Acidobacteriota > Terriglobia > Terriglobales > Acidobacteriaceae > Edaphobacter. The sequence continues at coordinate 267,427 of CBDICJ010000008.1, forward strand.
AGGCGAGTCTGGGTTCTCCCTATTCTTACGTGATGCGGCAGGCGTTGTGGGCGGTGCTGGGCCTGCTTACGATGGTTGGGCTGATGCAGGTGGACTATCGCAACTACAACAACCCGAAGGTGGTGTTTACCGCAATTGCGGCGACGCTGCTGGCGCTGATCGGTGTCTTTGCGATGTCCGGCATGAACGGGGCGCATCGCTGGATACGCGTGGCGGGCGTGACGCTGCAGCCATCGGAGTTGGCCAAGCCCGTGCTGGTGCTGTTTCTCGCCTACTTTCTGCAGGCGCGAATTCACCAGATGGACGACTGGAAGGGAACGATCCTGCGCGCGGTTGCGGTGCCCCTGGTATTTACCGCGCTGATCCTGAAGGAACCGGACCTGGGAACCGGCATGGTGTGCATGGCGGTGACGGGGCTGATGTTGTATCTGGCTGGAGCGCGGACACGATACTTTGCGATCGGGCTTGCCGCCGCCGCTCCGGTGCTGTACTTCATGCTGTTCCATGTGGCCTTTCGCCGGGCTCGCATGCTGGCGTTTGTCAATCCCGAAGCCGATCCGAGGGGCACCGGCTTCCACATTCTGCAGTCTCTGATCGCGGTCGGGACCGGAGGCATTCGCGGCCTGGGATTGATGGAAGGACGGCAGAAGCTCTTCTATCTTCCCGAGGTGCAGACCGACTTCATCTTCGCGAATGTGTGTGAGGAACTGGGGCTGATCGGCGCACTGATCGTGGTCGGGTTGTTTGTGGCGCTCGGCTATCGCGGGTTGCGAGCGGCTTATCTTTCGACCGATCCCTTTGCGCGGTTCCTGGCCTTCGGGATTACGACGGCGATTCTGATTCAGGCGTTCTTCAATATGAGTGTCGTGCTGGCGCTGCTGCCGACCAAAGGGATTCCGCTTCCGTTCATCTCTTCCGGGGGAACTTCGATTTTTATTACGCTGGCCAGCATGGGGGTGCTGCTGAACATTACGCGCGAGATTGATTGAGACCGGGAAGAGAGCAGGGAAGAAGGAGTAGAAGGCAAGAGACGATGAGGGTTCTGATTGCCGGCGGGGGGACCGGGGGGCACGTGATTCCGGCGCTGGCGATAGCGCGGGAGCTGCGCGATGCGCATGGGGCCGAGGTGCGATTTGTGGGGACGCCGAGGGGACTCGAGACGCGGCTGGTGCCGGAGGCGGGGTTTCCGCTGACCCTGATGAGCGTGGGGCAGTTGAAGGGCGTGAGCCTGGGGACGCGGGCGCGGACGATGGCTGGCCTGCCGCTGGGGGTGAGGCGGTGCGTGAGGCTGTTGCGGGAGTTCCGGCCGAATGTGGTGGTGGGGGTTGGAGGATATGCCTCCGGGCCGGCGATGATGGCGGCGGCGCTGTTGCGGGTGCCTGCGCTGGCGTTCGAGCCGAATGCTGTCCCGGGGCTGGCGAACCGGCTGGTGGGACGATTGGTGACGGCGGCGGCGGTTAATTTCGAAGAGACCGGGCGGTACTTTCGCGAGGCGAGAGTGACCGGAATTCCGGTGCGGCGGGAGTTTTTCGAGATTCGCCCGAAGCCTGTGGATACGGCGCGGCGGCGGCTTGTCTTGCTCGTCTTCGGAGGCAGCCAGGGAGCCCGGGTTTTGAATGAGATCCTGCCCAGAATCGCGGGGCGGCTGCTGAGCGCGATTCCCGAGTTGCAGATCGTGCATCAGGCCGGAGGGCGGCATGGGGAGTCGACCGCAGAGGCGTATGAGCGGGCGGGCGTGAGCTGGGACAAGGTGCGGGTGCAGCCGTATCTTGACGACATGGTGGGGGAGTTTGCCCAGGCCGACATGATGCTTTGCCGCAGCGGCGCGAGCACGATGGCAGAGCTGGCCGCGGCCGGAAAACCTGCGCTGCTGGTGCCGTTTCCGCAGTCGGCCGACGACCATCAGAGGAAGAATGCGGATGTCTTCGTGGCGGCGGGGGCTGCCGAGTTGATCGTGGAGGCGGAGTTGACCGAAGAGAGGCTGCTGGTGGCTTTGCAGGAGTTGCTGAAAGACGGGCCCCGGCTGTCGACCATGGGCGAGCGGGCGAGAGCACTGGGCCACCCGGAGGCGGTGCGGGTGATCGGGGAGATGGCGGTGGAGATCGCCGGAGCGGGATGAGGACGGACCCTGGCATGCGTGATGCCGGAGGGACGCCGAATTCCTTCGGCCCGCCTCAAGCGTGCCCTTAAGCGGCACAGAAGGGTTCATCCGGTTCATCCGCGTGCAAGGATTGCTTCCCTGGCGATGAAAAGCCATCCTTGCAAGACCCCGCTAACGTAAGGTCAGCGATGGCCTCCGCCGCCGCCCCCTCCGTGCGAGCCGCCGCCGGTGCTGCCACCGCCAGTGCTGCTGCTGCCGCCGCCGTGGTAGCCTCCGCCGCTGGAACTGGGGGAGGCGGCGTGAGGCGCGCTGGAGTAGCTGCCGCCGGGCTGGGAGTAGCTGCCGCGGGACTGGTTGGGTTGCGCGAAGTTGCCGCGAGACTCACCGGGTTGGGTGTAGCTGCCGCGATAGGGAGTGGTTTGGGCGTAGTTATTGCGAGATTGGGCGGGTTGGGCGGGTTGGGCGTAGTTTCGTGCGGCCGGGTTGGCGGCGCCGTTGTAGGTGCGGGTGTAGTTGCTGCCGGTTCCGTAGTTGTTGCCGTTGGCGGCATAGTTGGAGTGGGGTTGAGCGGAGTTGGTGTAGTTGGACCCGTTACGACCGGGAGCGTTGTAGGCGGAGCGGGATGCGCCAGGCTGGGATCCCGGCTGGGATCCGGGGTGCGCTCCAGATTGGGCGAAGCTGCGGCCGTTGACGGTCGAGCCGCGGTAGGTATTGGCGTAGGCTCCGCCGCCGCGGTTGGTGTAGTTGGCGCGGACGAAGCTGGCTCCGCCGGGACGTCCGGAGTAGCCGTTGTAGGTGCGGTTGTAGACGTTGAAGCGGCCGCCGTAGCCGAGATTGCAGTAGGGGCGGTTGTACCAAAAGCGTCCGCCGCCCCAATAGCCGCCATAGAAGCCGATCCCGAAGTAGCCGAAGCCGTAGTTGATGCCGCCGTAGTAGCCGACGGTTGGTCCCCAATAGCCGGCGTTCCAGAAGTAGCCTGCGGGAGCGAAGCCCCAGTAGCCGGGGGTCCAGAGCGCTCCGGAGTAGGGCGCCGCGACCCAGGCGCCCTGAGTCCACTCGTAGCCTTCGCCGGTCCAGGCCCAGTAACCCGGGGTCCAGATGTAGCCATCGCCGGGCGCTGGAGGCTGGGCGTAGTCGGGGATTTCGGGTGGGGCCTGATCGATGCCGGAGGGCGCGTTGTTCTGCGCTGCGCCATATTGGCCGTTCTGGTCGCTATATTGACCATCCGGCTGATTGCCGTATTGGCCATTCTGCTGATCGTTTTGCTGAGCGCCGTACTGGCCGTCCTGCTGCGGGTATTGACCGCTGGGCTGGGCGTTCTGACCGTCTTGCGGGGGGCCGTACTGGCCTGCATTGGGATCCGCGGAGGGCGCTGGCGGAGAGGTGTATTGGCCGTTGTTTTCGCCTTGTGGGGAACTCTGTGCGCCATTTTGGGCGAGGGCGGTCAAGGGAAGAAGCGCGAGCGCTCCGGCGAGTGCCGCTGTTCCGGTGTATCGGACGATGGACCGGGGGACGATGAACTGGGGCACGATGGACCGGGGGAAGCGATGAGAGAACGTCATGGTTCTACCTTCCTGGCATTTCCTTCGTTGGTCCGATTGCTGGTGTCTTCGGACTCCGCGGAATGGCAAGGACTGGGTGGCGGCTCCAGCCAAGTCGCCGGAAGCTTTCCTACCCAGTCTATTAGACACGACGGCGTGGGATTTGTTGCATCTTTCTTGGGTTGGTGGAAGCGGTCTCGCTACTTTACCCCAACGAACAAAAGCGCTCGTCGGGGACCCCGGTTCTCCACCCCAACGAGCAAGTGCGCTCGTCGGGGACCCCGGGTTCGCTCGAGGCCCACATCTCAAAATCGAGATATGGGGCACCCAGCGGTGGTTGAGCCTGCCCGGAGAGGATGAGAGCGGATGAGCGGACCCGAAATGGCATCCTGCGCCTCCATGGCAAAGGCCGCGTTGGAAAGATAGGTTAGCCTAGGTGTGGCGAGCCGCAGCGTTCTCCCGACCAGCACAAAGGACCAGCAGACCATGACCTCCTGGCGCACCTGGAGAACTCGCCTCATCCTGTTCTTCGCCGTTCTTGGCCCTGGCTTCATCACGGCCAACGTCGATAACGACGCCGGGGGCATTCTCACCTACTCCTCGGCGGGCGCGCAGTTCGGCTACACGCTGCTGTGGACGATGATCCCCATCACGCTTGCGCTGATCGTGGTGCAGGAGATGTGCGCTCGCATGGGCGTGGTCACGGGCAAGGGCCTCAGCGACCTCATTCGCGAGGAGTTCGGCCTCCGCATCACCTTCGTCATCATGACGCTTCTGGTGGTCGTCAACTTCACCAATGTCGTCACCGAGTTCTCCGGCATCGCCGGCAGCATGCAACTCTTCCACATCAGCAAATATGTCAGCGTGCCCGTCTGCGCTTTTATCGTGTGGATCCTCGTCGTCAAGGGAGACTACAAGAGCGTCGAGAAGGTCTTTCTTGTCGCCAGCGTCTTCTATATCGCCTATATCATCACGGGCGTGCTGAGCGGCCCGGACTGGCACCTTGCCATGATCGAGACCGTCAAGCTTCCGCCGCGCAGCGCTTGGAGCGACAAGAGCTATGTCTATATGACGGTCGCCGTCATCGGCACGACGATCACGCCCTGGATGCAGTTCTACCTGCAATCGTCCATCGTCGAAAAGGGCGTCACCGTTCGCCAGTACAAGGCCTCGCGCCTCGACGTGATCGTCGGCTCGGTGTTCACCGATGTCGTTGCCTGGTTCATCGTCGTCGCCTGCGCGGCCACGCTCTACACTCACGGCATTCGCAACATCGTCGACCCGTCCGACGCCGCCGGCGCCATGAAGCCTCTCGCGGGGCAGTACGCCTTCATTCTCTTTGCCGCCGGCCTCTTCAATGCATCGCTCTTCGCTGCGTCGATCCTGCCGCTCTCGACTGCCTACGTGGTGTGCGAGGGTCTTGGCGTCGAAAGCGGCCTCGACAAAAGCTTCACCGAGGCCAAGTTCTTCTACTGGCTCTACAGCCTGCTGCTCTTCGCGGGCGCGGCGGTCGTCCTGATTCCGAACTTCCCGCTGGTGAGCTTCAGCATCCTGTCGCAGGTGTTGAACGGAGTCCTGCTTCCCGTTGTCCTGATCTTTATGCTGAAGCTCATCAACAAGCACGACTTGATGGGCAAGCACACCAACAGCCGTTGGCTCAACGTCATCGCCTGGGTGACGGCGATCATCGTGATCGGCCTGTCGCTGGTGCTGGTCTGGAACACCCTCCATAGCTGGCACGTTCCCGCCTCAGGGAAGTAGCGGTTCCCCTGCCAGCTCTCGGGTAACGCTGACGTGGCGAAGATATGCGCGCTCTTCAGGTTGATTTAAGCGTGGCCGATGCATGATCTCCTTAGCGTCTCAGCACGCGAAGAGGAGAACTACCATGGCAATCCGCTCCGTCGCAATTCTTACCACAGCCGCATTTGTTTTGAGCGTTGCAGCCTCCGCCGAGAAGAAGATCGACCGATCGGCGCTGCCGGCCGCCGTGCAAAAGACGGCCGAGTCTCAGTCGCAGGGATCGACCGTCAAAGGATATTCGATCGACCATGAGAATGGCCAGACCGAGTACGAGGTCGAGATGATGTCGAACGGGCACAGCAAGGATGTCTCGATCGCAAAAGACGGAACGCTGCTCGAAGTAGAGGAGCAAGTGGCCTTCGACGCTCTATCGAGTGAAGTGCAAAGTTCTCTGACCGCGAAGGCCGCGGGGGCGAAGATCACCAAGGTCGAGTCGTTGACCAAGAAGGACAAACTGGTCGCATATGAGGCGGCTACGTTGAAGGGCTCGAAGAAGGGGGAGATTCAGGTTGGCCCGAATGGCGAGAAGCTCTCTCATGAAGAGTAGGGAAGCATCGGGACGGCGGATCTCCGAGGGCCGCAGGCGGTTGCCAGGCCGCAGGCAGCGATGTATTTCGAAGCCGAAGCTCTATAACAGCTTGCCTTCGGACAGGTCCCGAATCAGGCCGAGGTCCGCCGCCAGAAAATCGTACCCCGGCAGCTCTGCCAGCGGAACCCAGCGCATGTCGTTGAAGATTTTGTTTTCGAGCGTTCCGCGAAACTCCCGCACGGCGAAGAACTGGAGATCGACGGCGCCGCCGTTCCTGTACTTATGCCGCACCCGCGTCACCCTTGCGCCGATGACCGCCGTGATGCCCAACTCCTCGTTCAGCTCGCGCGCCAGGGCCTCTTCCGAACTCTCCCCCGCCTCGATCTTGCCTCCGGGAAACTCCCACTTCAAGCTCATGGGCTGGTCCGCCCTGCGTTGACAGATCAATACATTCAGCACATTCAGCCCGGCGTTCCCGCTGCCCGCGTCCCCGCGCAGGATCAGGGCCGCGACCACCAGCCGGACCTGCTTCTGGGTGACGGTTGCAACGTGCTCATCGAGCTTTCGTATCGGCTGTCTCACCTGTCTATAGATTAGACGTAGCCGGTGGCGGTTTAGACGTAGCCGGCTGCTCGCAAAAGCCGCGCAGATTCTATACAGGACGCGCCGTCGCAGGATAGTACACCGCCCAGCCTTGCTTCGCGCTCCGCTCCATCAGCTCCGCCGTAGGGTTGACCGGAAACGCTCGCCGCGCAATCCCGAGCATGGCCGCGTCGTGCATCGAGTTGCCGAAGACCGCATCCGGCGCCGTGACACCGACCTGCGCCAGCGCCCTCACCTTGCCTTCATCGGTCGGCACATCGAGAATCGTGTCCGTCACTACGCCATCCTTTACCAGCGCTCGTGCCGACAGCACCCGGTCCGGCGCAATCCCGAAGCGCCGCACCCCATATTCGATGACCCAGTGATTGGTCGAGCTCACTGCCCAGATGTCCACGCCTCTGCTGCGCAGCTCCTCCACCAACTGCACCATCTCGGGAAAGATGCTGCGCTCGACCTGCGCCTCGAAGAAGGCCTTCGCCGCCCGCCGCATCTCGTCCTCGCGCAGCCGCTGGTACATCTGCACCATTTCGCCGCAGATCTCCGCCTCGGAGACCTCCTTGCGCAGATATGCCCGATACCGCGCATCGATCCAGTCGGTTGCCTCGCGCGAGACCAGCCCGATCTCGATGGTCCAGTTCATGAATCCCAAGCCGGCGTCCCCGGACCACAAGGTTCCGTCGCAATCGAAGACGGCAACGGCAGGAGATAGCGCACGCACCGCCGCCTGAAACTCCGGCGTAGTTAAACGGACGATCGAGACAACTTCGCTCACAAGAACACTCAGCTTTTCCGCGCCCAACGGCGCCTATGCTTCCGCGCCCAACGACGCCTATTCTTCAGACACTAGAGTTGTCTTACATTTTACTCCGGGGAATTGGCTACTTTCTTCTGAACTAACGCTGGCGCCGAGACTGCCGGATCAAAACAGATCATCGGCGATCCGCGTCAATGCGACGTGAATGGATTGAAATCTCAGGGAATGGGTCCCGTGCCAAGGTGCCCTTCTCGCACCCCTGGGGCGCCCTGCCGCGCCGAATTGCATCCAATCCGGTGGAGGAAGTTCATGAGCGAGTTCAAGCAGCTAAGCGGCCCCGAAGGCCTGAAAAAGATCGGTTCCCTGATCGAAGACATCCACATCGCCATTCTCGTCACCGCCGCCCCCGATGGCTCGTTTGACAGCCGTCCCATGGGCGTCCAGGCCAAAGATTTCAACGGCTCGGTCTGGTTCCTCACCCGCAACGAATCGGGCAAGGTGCACGAGATCGAGGATGACTCCCATGCCACGCTCGTCTTTGCCGACCCCGCCAACTCCAAGTACGTCTCCGCCAAGGGGCGTGCCCGCGTCCATCAGGACCGCGCGAAGATCCACGAGCTTTGGAGCCCTATGTACAAGGCCTGGTTCCCTAAGGGCGAAGACGATCCGGACATCGCCGTGCTGCGCGTCGATATTACGGAGGCCGAGTACTGGGAGGCTTCTTCGAGCAAGATCGTTCGCAGTATCAAATATCTTGCAGCGGCAGCGACGGGAGGCAGCGTGGATGTGGGCGAATCCGGCAAGGTCGTCCTAAGGTAGGCCTGCTGAAACGATACGTCCTGCCGGACGGGCCTCCTACGCGGAGGGCGGTCACTTCGTGACGTGTATGTCCCTTCGGTTGCGGCTCCCGTTGGTCGCTGGGGAATTCGTACAGCACGAAATACTAGATTGGCGGCAGCCCATTGACTACTGTCACGCCATCCGGCGGAAGGAACGCGAAGTCGGCGTCCTTGACCGGCGCATTCTCCTGCATCTTCGAGAAGGTAAACTCCGTCAGGGCGCCATCGATCTCGTCCACCCGCATGCGGTCGATGCGGCCCTCGGGCGTTACCCATAACGACAGTGCCTTCACCCGCTGCTCCATCCCTTTGGGGACGCCTGAGATGCGAAACTCCGTCCCGTCCGGCGTCACCGTAAGCTCGCCAAGCTCCTTCTTCAACTGCGTATGGCCCAGCAAAAAGCGCAGTGGCGACCGGAGGTCGTCGAGCTCCTTCGCGGGCGCTCGCGTGGCCTGAGAATCGCCGGGTGTATAGAACCAGGCAAACTTTCCATCCAGCACAAAGACCTTGCCCGCCGGCGCGTCGTAGCTCCACCGCATGCGCCCCGGCTTTTTCAGCAGCAGGGTGCCTTCCTCTTCGCGGTTCATCCCCATGCCGGAGTAGCGCTCCGCATAGTGCGCCCGCAGCGACTTGAGGTGGTTGTAGTGCTCGTCCACGCGGCGCACCAGAGCCTCGTTATCCTGAGCTAGCAGGACACTGGCCCACACGAACGAACCCACCACAGAACCGACTAAAACGCGTTTGGCTAGTATGACCGCACTCGCCTTACTGCAGGGGATGCGTGCAGTTGGTCCCACCCGCCGAGTCCACGCGAACTGTATTGTTCTCATCCGAGCAGTAGCCATTATCGCCGGACCGGCCGATCGACTGCGGCACGGCCGTAATCTCATAGCCGGTATACATGTCCTGGTTGTTCACCGTCACCTTAGTGCAGTTCGAGATGGCGAAGGTATAGCCCGCCTTCTGCCCACCCGCCAGGTCCTGCGGGATCAACTGCGCCGCCTGTGCCGAAGGAGCGCCGGACTTTGGGTCGCCGCCGAGCTGTCCGATCGCGCAGGCAAACCCATTGCCCGGATAGGCCGAGTTGTACTGCAGCTCCGCCTGCCCGATGGTTTGCACCGACTTCACCGCCGAGGTCTGATTGGCTTCTTTGCGCACCTTCAACATCTGCGGCACTGCCAGCGTCATCAGGATCAGCATCACGGACATCACGATCAGCAGTTCGATCAGGGTAAATCCGTCTTCATCCCGCCGTGCCTGTAGCCCAGTCAGCCCTGCGCGCATCCGGTCCAGTGCGTTCATCGTCTTTCCATTCCTCGCCAACACCGTATCTCTACCGCCGAACAAAATCTCTACCGCCCGAACAAAACTTTATCAGCAGACGGCCCTAGCAGGCCAAGTCTTCCCGTTCGATCTTCATGTCTCCGAGATTTCCCAGCAGCGTCAAGGCCATTGCCTCCGGCCGGAACAGCTCCTGCGCCAACTGCTGCACGTCGGTCGTCGACACGGCTTCAATCTCTTCCATCATCTCGTCGACACCGAAGAAGCGCCCGAAGTACATCTGCTGCCGGGCCAGATTCGCCATTCGGCTGCCCGAGCTTTCGAGTCCGATGACCATATTGCTCTTCACCTGGTCCTTGGCCCGCTTCAGTTCCACGCTGCTGACCGTCTCTTCCTTGAGACGGCGCAACTCCGCAAGCGTAAGCTCCAGCACCTTCTGGGTCTTGTCCACTGACGTTCCCGCATAGACGCACAGCGACCCGGTATCCCGGAACGGATTCATCTCCGAGTAGATCGAGTACGCCAGCCCCTGGTCCTCGCGAATGGTCTGGAACAGCCGCGAACTCATTCCGCCGCCCAGCATCGTGTTCAGCAGATAGACACCGTACCGCCGCGCATCGTTCACCGGAGGCGCCGGCATGCCCAGGCAGAACTGCACCTGCTCGAGCGACTTCTTCCGCTTCAGCGTAATGTGCGGCGTAGCCCTGGGAGCGGCCATCTTCGCCGGAACGCCATCGCCGCTGGCCGCCAGCGAGCGGAACTCCCGCTCCACCTGGGCCACGAAGTCGTCATGGTCCAGATTGCCCGCCGCCGAAAACACCATGTTGCGCGGGGTAAATCGTCCGGCATAAAAGTCGAACAGCACCTGCTGGTTGAATCGTTTGACTGTTTTTGCCGTGCCCAGGATGGGACGCCCCAGCGCATCGCCCTTCCAGAAGTTCTGGGTCCAGACCTCGTGCACCAGATAGTCGGGGTTATCTTCGTCCATTTTTATTTCTTCCAGGATCACGCCCTGCTCGCGCGCCACATCCTCCGGGGTAAAGGTCGGGTGCAGCACCAGATCGGCCAGCACATCGAGCGCGGGCGGAACGTTCTCATCGAGCACTTTGATGTTGAAGCACACCATCTCCTTGCCGGTAAATGCGTCCAGATTGCCGCCGATAGTGTCCACCTCGCGGGCAATCTGCTGGGCCGACCGCGACGTTGTTCCCTTGAAGACCATGTGCTCGACGAAGTGCGAGATGCCGTTGACCTCCGGGGTCTCGTCCCGCGATCCCGATCCGATCCACGCCCCCATCGACACGCTTCTCACGTGGGGCATGCTCTCGGTGAGGACCAGCAGGCCGTTCGGCAAAACCGTCTTGCGAATGTTTCGTGCGGCGTTCTTGCCCACCGCGATCTCATCGATTACCAATGCAGCCATGCGACTCCTTGTCTCCTCTATTGTTTCACAGCCCAGCCGGACCCTCTCCGCTCCCGGCCGGGAGTAGACTTCCTCTATAGATTCCCTGGCGACGGGTCGAGGTTCCGAATTTGAGTTCTACGATGAAAATATTGGTGAAAAGATTGGCGAACAGCCTAATAGAATGAGCAGTTTAGACGACAAGTCGAATATTGCGGCAGGAGGGATGCCTCTCTTTGGCCTCGCCCTGCCTGAGCTGACCACGCTGATGGAGCGCCTCGGCCAACGCCCCTACCGCGCCGCCCAGCTCCACGAAGCCCTGTACCGCCAGCGGGTCTCCTCCCTGGACCAGATCACCACGCTTCCCGAAGCTCTGCGGAGCACCCTCGAAGCCGAAGGCCACACCGTAGGGCTCCCCGAGATCGTCCAGACCGCTCGCTCGAGCGACGGCACCGAGCGCTACCTGATCCGTATGGCCGACGGCGAAACTGTCGAGACGGTCTGGATGCCCGACGGCGATGGAGGCGAGCGCGGCGACGGCTCCCAGGCCGCGGACGAGGAGGAGCGGGAAGAGCAGACCGGCAGCCCCGCCTACCGCCGGTCCACCATCTGCGTCTCCAGCCAGGTAGGCTGCGCGGTGAATTGCCAGTTCTGCCTTACCGCCAAGCTTGGCATCCGCCGCAACCTCACGGCCGGGGAGATCGCCGGACAGGTAGCCGCAGTGTTGAACCGCCACCAGGTCGAACTCGGCAGCAGCCGCGGCAATCCCAATCCAGCCCGCATCAACCTGGTGTTTATGGGCATGGGCGAGCCGTTCCTCAACTACGAAAACTTCATCTCCGCCGTCCGCCTCCTGACGCTGATGCCCATCCCTGAGTCGCGCATGACCGTGAGCACCTCGGGAATTCTTCCCGGCATTCTCCAGTTCGCCCAGGAGACGGTTCGCCCCAAGCTCGCCGTCAGCCTCAATGCGTCGAACGATCAGGTCCGCGAGTCGATTATGCCGATCACGCGCAAATGGAACATCGCCGCGCTGCTCGAGGCTCTCGCGACCATCCCCCTGCGGAATCGAGAGTGGATCACCTTCGAGTATGTCCTGCTCGGCGGCATCAACGACTCGCTCCAGCACGCCGACGAGCTCATTGCCCTGATTCGCGGCACTCGCTGCAAGATAAACCTCATTGTCTGGAACTCCGGCCCGGGCATGCCCTTCCACGAGCCATCGCAAGCCGAGGTCTCCGCCTTCCAAAGACGCGTCATGGCCGCCGGCATCCCCGCTTACATTCGCCGCCCTCGCGGCCGCGACATCTACGCCGCCTGCGGCCAGCTTAAACGGACTGTTGAAATCTCGGCTCCAGCCCTGGTCAACCTTGCGGCAGCCGATCTCCCTGCCTGATTCTGCCGCTCAGGCCCGGCGCAAGGTCTTCGATTTCGCAGGCAGCGTAAGCAAAAGCAAGGATCGGATGAGTTAATGCGCCAACGCCGGTGCGAGTCTCGCGAGGCCAATCGTCAGCAACTGCTCCGCCATCAGATCGTAATCATGCCGCAGCACCTCGCCCTCGTGGACGAAGTCGCCAGTCAGCGGCTCGACCCCGAGCGCACGCACCTGCTCCAGGTCTGCCTCGATCGGCTCCTGGCCTTCGCGCGCATATTGTTCGAGCCGCTCGGCCGAGATCGGGCCGGTGTTGATCAGAGCAAGGTCGAAGATGGGTGTCTTGAGCCTGCCGGCGTGCTGCATGATCTTCTCGATATGCTGCGAGGCCGAAAGCCCCAGCGACTCATTGGCTTGGGTCATCAGGTTGCAGACAAATACTTTTGTCGCCCGCGAAGCCGCCAGCGCCTCCGGGATGCCGCGAACCAGAAGATTGGTGATCAGGGAGGTATAGAGCGATCCCGGCCCCAAGGTAATCAGGTCGGCGTTCGCGATCGCCTCCAGGGTCTCGGGCAGCGGGTCGGCGGTGGAAGGCTCCAGGCGCAGCTCGACGATGCTGTGACGGCTCGCGGTGATGTTGGTCTCGCCCCGCACTACCGAGCCGTTGTCCATCTCCGCCGTCAGGCTCACGTTGGTGTTGGTCGACGGGAAGATCTTTCCTCGCGTTGCTAAGATCTGCGACGACATTTGCACCGCCTGGGCAAAGTCGCCGGTGATGTGCGAGAGCGCGGCCACGAACAGGTTTCCGAAGCTGTGTCCTTCCAGATCGCCATGCTCGAAGCGGAACTGGAACAGCTTCGACAGCAGGTGCTCGTCTTCCGACAGGGCCACCATGCAGTTCCGGATGTCTCCCGGAGGAAGCATTTTGAAGTCCTCGCGCAGCCGTCCGGACGAACCGCCGTCGTCGGTGACGGTGACCACCGCCGAGAGCTCCCGAATCGTGCAACGCAGCGCCGGACAGGGAGCCGGTCGGGCCTCCTCGGCCGTCGCAGCCCCGATTCGTATGCCTCTTCGGCGGTCTGGAGTGGCGACGTACCGTTTGAGACCCCGCAGGAGAGTCGACAACCCAGTGCCGCCGCCGATGGCGACCACCCGCAGCTCTCTCTCTTTGGGCCCGGTCAGGTTTGACAGCGACATGCGAAGCTCTCCCGCTACAAGCCTAACCGGTGTGCGCCCAGGTTGGAACCTGAAAGATCACGCCTCGGGATAGAGCAGTTCCGTGAAGCGCGGATCGTCCGCCATGTCCTGAAAGTCCGAGTCGGCGCGCGCCTGGATCCGGTTGCGAGGATTCTGGCGGATTGCCTCGGTGAGGTGCTCCAGGCAGGTATGCGAATCGCCGGTCATGCTCGCCAGCACGGCCAGACCGTAAAAGGCGTAGTCCGCCTTCCCGTTCTCTTTGAGAATCTGTTCAAACTGCTCGCGCGCATCTTCATAGAGGCCGTTGTTCAGCAGGGAGATGGCGTAGTCGTAGTGCTCTTCGTGGTCGGCGAAGGCGTTCTTGCCCTTGGTCCTCTGCATGGCACAGGCGTTGCTGTACATGCGGATGCGGTCGCCCATATCGCCTGCCCCGCCGGCAAGCATCTTGTCGAAGGCCTTCTGGGCGATGTCATATTTGCCGTCCTGCATCAGCCGCAGAGCCACTTCATATTGAGAGATCAATTGATTGCGAGCTTCGTCCGGGGTCGCTGGCACGATCCCGGCCAATGTGCGTGGGGAGCGCCTTGTTGCAGGTATGGGTGCGGTCTTCGTCTGAGCCATGGTCAATCCTGTCGCCTGAGGCGGGTCCGAGCTCTCCCATTCTAACGGGAGTCCGATACTGTGTTAGTTCTCGTCTCGGTTTTATACCCACACCTGAATGTAAGGTCAACTCCCTCGCGCTCGCGGCTGTTGCCTCCGGCTACTTCCTATTGGTTTCAGGACCTTTGCCGGCCGTACACCGCGGGGTTCAACTCCGGGTCGTTATACATCTTCATCTGCCGGTACAGCTTGAAGTGTCGCGAGCCGCCAAGCACCTCGGCCCAAAGTGCATCGAGACAGCCGGCCAGATCGCCTCGCTGCTGTTCGAGGAGGACCAGCCGCTCGGTGTTCCGCAGCCGATGATCTTCGGTCGCGCTGGTTCGGTGGGCTTCCTCCCGGGTGTGGAAGATCTTGAGAGACAAGATCGAAAGCCGGTCAATCATCAATCCGGGGGTCTCCGAATGCAGCGCCGCCGCCGCATTCTGTTCCAGGCGATCCATCAGCCAGACGTCGATCTTCTCCACGAGGTCGTTGCGCCTCTGGTTCAGTCTGTCGATCGCATGTTTTACCTGGGCGATCTCCGCGTCCGAAACTTTGGGTGCGCGGGCCTTGTCTTCTTCGTGCCAGAGCTCGAAGTTTGCCCGGTGCTGGGCCATGGCCAAGGCCAGCACGCCATCGTCTGTCGCTTCAATCTCCAGTTCTGTTTCGGTCCCATGGAGGGCGGCGGTCATCTCATCCTGCACCCGACCGATCAGCAAAGCATCCAGCATGACAAAGACCCGTTCTTCTCTAACCCACACACTTTATCAGGGATGGTATCGCCCATCGACAAAGGCAAGCCCCCCGATCACTCAGGCGCTTCTGCTAAAGCCTCCTCTGAAGCCTCATTCAGGACGATCGTGAAGTCCTCCTCACCGAGGGTCCCCTCGAGCTTTCTCAGCCATCCCAGCGAGCGGCTTACCGGCCACATGGACCAGGTTGCGGGGATGGTTCCTGACTCGAATTCGCAGAAGACGGTGATACTGGGTTCCTCGGCTGCCAGCGTTGCCAACTGCGATTCGGGAATATCCTGCCTGTAGATTTCGGTGTGGCTTTGGTCGTTGACGCCGAGATACCAGAACGCGGGGTCCTCCAAGGCGCCAGCCGGCAACGCGCTGCGGTCGAGCGTGATCCGCACCATCCAGGGAAAGATCTGCCCGGTCCAGTCCGGATCTGCCTGCGGGTTGGGCGGCTCTTCCGAACGCACGGTGTAGTCCTGCGCCTTCTTCAGTGCGAAGGACAGCCCGGCATAGTCCTGATACTGCTGCAAGGTGCGGGCGGAGCCCAATCCGTAGCTTTGGACGGGCTGACCTGCGAGGAGCCGTCTGACTTTAGTTTTGCTGTGCGAATCGAGTTGGTGCCACTCCCGAGAGATGTCGTTGGCCTTGGTGTGGTCGTCCCAGTGTTTCGGGGCGTTCGGCCTGCCATAGTCGTGCCAGAGGATGGTCTGGTGGGGGTGGAAGAGATCGTAGCCGCTGGTAAAGGCGCGCAGGGTCATCGCAGTCTCCTCGCCGAGGAAGTAGAGATCGGGATCGTAGCCTATCTCGTCGACGAAGCTTCCTGGGGTGAAGAGGAAGCCGGCGGATAGAAAACGCGCGCGTCGCGGACGGGTGAGGTTCTGCCAGTTTGGAATGGCAAAGGGCTTCATGTGAGGGATGCCGTCGTCGGTAAACCCCTGAAAGGCCATCTGCAGCGGTCCTTCGGCCAGGATCTCGTTGCCTCCGGGGGTGAACGGGGAGGCGTAGGTGCTCAGAATCGGCTTCGGGCTGCCGGTCTGGTGCATGGCTTCGATCAGCTTCGTGTCCCAGTCGATGGCGAAGCGGCAGTGGGAGTCGACCTGCAGGAACCACGGTTCGCCGCGCCACAGTTTCATGACCTCGGAGCGGGCCCAGCAGGCGCCTTTACTTTGCTTCCAGTCGATGTCGAGACTGCGGAAGCAATCGTCGGGACGATAGGGCAAGGGATCGTCCTGAGGGGCGTGCTGCCAGCAGATGCCGAAGCGAAGGCGGTGGGGATGCTGCGCTTTGGCGATGCAATCTTCGATGGTTGGAACGAGCTGCGGATCGCGATAGGCGGCGATCGAGACGAAGATGAGGTCATTGCCGTTGTTTAACACCGTTCCTCGCTGAGGGCAGGTTAACAGGTCTTCGCGAACTCCTCAATGGCTGGGAAGACGTCGCGATGCGGAGATATCGGCACTTGCCGCAAGTCGTTGCAGCAAGCAGACTAGAGAGAGCATGGCGAATGCGGCGAAGCGGGTTCTGATCTATCGGCTGGGCAGCCTGGGGGATACGCTGGTGGCGCTGCCGGCGCTGCATTTGGCGGCTCGCGCGTTTCCGGAGGCGGAGAGGCGGATGTTGACTAACTTTCCGGTCAATGTGAAGGCTCCGCCGGCTGCCGCGATTCTCGAGCACAGCGGGCTGGTGCATGGATATGTGCGGTATGCCATCGGTACGCGGAGTCCTCGGGAGCTGCTCGCGTTGTGGGGTAGGTTATTCCGGTGGCGGCCTGAGGTGCTGGTGTATCTGGGGCCGGCGCGTGGCGTGGAAGTGGCGCGGCGCGATGCCAGGTTCTTCCGATTGTGCGGGATCAGGCGCTTGATCGGTGTGCCGGTCACCGAAGACATGCAGCGGAATCGGTGGCTGGAAGAGGAGGCGGTGTTTGAGCCGGAGGGGGCGCGGCTGGCGCGAAATCTGGCGGAGCTGGGGGATATGGATCTGGATGCGCCAGAGAGTTGGGAGTTGCATTTGACCGAGGCAGAACACGCTCGCGCAGGGGCGGTTCTGGCGGTGGCGGGCGGCTATCCTGTGGTTGCGGTGAGTGTTGGGACCAAGGTGCAAGCCAAGGACTGGGGGCGGGAGAACTGGCGGGCGTTGCTGCGGGAGGCGGCCGCGGCGTACCCGGGGTATGTCCTGGCGCTGTGCGGGGCGGCAGAGGAGAGCGAGGCCAGCGAGTTTGCGGCGAACGGCTGGAGGGAGAAGAGCGGCGGCCCGGTGGTGAATCTGTGCGGGCTGCTGACGCCTCGGGAGAGCGCTGCTGTGATCGCGCGAGCCCGCGTCTTTGTTGGGCATGACAGCGGTCCGATGCATCTGGCGGCGGCGGTGCAGACGCCTTGCGTGGCGATCTTCGCGGCTCGGAATAAACCTCGGGTGTGGTTTCCGTATGGGAGGCAGCATCGGGTGGTGTATCACCGGACCGACTGCTGGGGGTGTGGGCTCGAGACCTGCATCGTGGAGGGGAAAAAGTGCCTGACCTCGATTACGGTGGCTGAGGTGATGGCTGAGGTGAAGGCGATTCTGGGGTGATTTTTTTTCTGTGAAAGGCGGGAGGAGAATTCTTGCGGGTTTGCGGGCGTTTTTTGAGGGGGGTTGGGGAAATGGGCGTGTTTTTTGACTGCGTGGGAGGGGGATAAGAGCGCGTTTTGTCCGTCCAGGAGGCGGTAATTGTTGCTGGTTTTTCGGGTCTGGAGAATTTGCCAGTTTTTGTAGATTTATTTTTGGGCTGGGTGAGGCTGCTTTGGCTCTCAGCGGATTTGAGCTGGGCACGCCAGGAAGGTTCGTGCTGGGGCGAAGGCCCACCCATGCGATGAGACCGCATGAATGGGGCACCCGGAGAAGGTTCAGGCGTGTGATGAGACTGCATGAGTGGGGCACCCGAAAGGATGTGGTCGCCGGGGGTTGGGGTGGGTGGCGGGAGATGCGATGATGGGAGGAAGGAGATCTCTTCGCGCCATGCTGCCTGAACTTCATTCGATTCTGAATTTGCTGGAGGGCGGATTTCGCCAGTTGAAGGTGCTGGTGGTGGGGGACCTTATGCTCGACCGGTACATCCATGGCGAGGTGGAGCGGATTTCGCCGGAGGCTCCGGTGCCGGTGCTGCGGCATGCGCAGCGGTATGAGCGGGCGGGCGGGGCGGCGAATGTGGCGATGAATCTGGCGGGGCTGGGGTGCCAGGCGGTTCTGGCCGGGTTCTGGGGGGCGGATTCGGAGCAGGCGGAGCTGGCGGCGATTCTGGAGCGGAACGGGATCGATACGGTGGGGGTGGTTTCGAGCGTCCTGCCGACGATCTCGAAGACGCGGATTGTGGGGCGGCAGCAGCAGCTTCTGCGGCTGGATATCGAGAGCCGGGAGGAGGTGCCGGAGGTGGAGGCCGGGCGGCTGCGGGAGCTGGCGACGGGCCTGGTGGGGAAGGTGCATGCCGTGGTGCTGTCGGACTATGCCAAGGGCGCGCTGTCGGCGGCGCTGTGCGAGGCGGTGATCCGGGCGGCGCGCGCGGCGGGGGTTCCGGTGCTGGCGGACCCGAAGACGCCGGACTTCGGGAAGTACTCGGGGGCGACGACGGTGTGTCCGAACCTGGGCGAGCTTGCGCTGGCTACGCGGGTGGCGGCGCATCGGATCGATGAGTTGATGGCGGCGGGGCAGAGGCTGGTGGCCGAGCACGATCTCGAGTTTCTGACGGTGACGATGAGCGAGAAGGGGATCAGCGTGCTGCGTGCGCCCTCGCAGGGTGGGACGGGAGTGTATGGGACGGGGGTGTATCACTCGCCGGCGCGGGCGCGGGAGGTGTTCGATGTCTCGGGGGCGGGAGATACGGTGATTGCGACGCTGGCGGCGAGCCTGGCGGGGGGCTTGCAGGTGGAGACCGCGGTCGAGCTGGCGAATCTGGCGGCGGGGATCGTGGTGAGCAAGGTGGGGACGGTGCCGATCGCGGCGCATGAGCTGATTGGGGCGTTGACGCCGAGCTCGGGATTGACGGCGGGCGAGAAGGTTCTGGATCGGGAGCGGATTCTGCTGCGGGTGGCGGAGTGGAGGGCTTCGGGGGAGACGATTGTGTTTACCAATGGGTGCTTCGACCTGCTGCATGTGGGGCACATTACGCTGCTCGAAGAGTGCAGGCGGTTTGGGTCGAAGCTGGTGCTGGGGCTGAATGCGGACGCTTCGGTGTGCCGGTTGAAGGGGCCGGCGCGGCCGATTGTGGGGGAGCGGGAGCGGGCGCGGGTGATGGCGGCGCTGGCGGCGGTGGATGCGGTGGTGCTGTTTGAGGAAGACACGCCGCTGGAGCTGATTCGGGCGCTGAAGCCGAATGTGCTGGTGAAGGGCGGGGACTATACGGTCGAGACCGTGGTGGGGCATGAGGACGTGATGGCAGCGGGCGGGCGGGTGGAGATTGTCGCGACGGTAGAGGGATTTTCGACGACGCATCTGGTGAAGAGGCTGACCGCGACGCCCGCATCGGGTGAGGAGGTGCGGCGGTGATTCTGGTGACGGGAGGGGCGGGTTTTATCGGGAGCAATCTGGTGCATGAGCTGAATCGCGCGGGGGAGCGGGACATTCTTGTGGTGGATAATCTTGCTCCGGCGGTCCACCCGGCTTTGGGGCAAGATGCAGGCGGGTTACAAAGGCCGGCTCCGAAGTTTTTGAATCTGGCGGGGGCGGAGTATGCCGACTATATGGACAAGCGGGAGTTTCGCGCGGCGCTGAAGGCGGGCTACTTCGAGACGGCGAAGATTCGCGCGATCCTGCACCAGGGCGCGTGCTCGAACACGCTTGAAGACGATGGGCGCTACATGATGGACAACAACTTTACCTACTCGAAGGAGCTGCTGCACTTTGCGCTGGATAGGAAGATTCCGATGGTGTATGCGTCGACGGCGGCGGTGTATGGGGCGAGTAAGGACTTTTCCGTGGAGCCGGCGAATGAGCGACCGTTGAATGTGTATGGGTATTCGAAGCTGGTGTTCGACAACTATGTGCGGCGGATGGCGCCGGAGATGAAGAGCACGGTGGTGGGGCTGCGCTACTTCAATGTGTATGGGCCGAGGGAGCGGCACAAGGGGCGGATGGCGAGCGTGATTCAGCACTTTGCGCGGCAGTTGAAGGAGACGGGGACAATTCGGATGTTCGAGGGCTCGGGCGGGTATGGGGATGGCGAGCAGCGGCGGGACTTTGTGTTTGTGAAGGACCTGGCGCGGATCAATCTGTTCTTTGCGTGTTTGCTGCCGGAGGGACCGAAGCGGCAGGTTCATGCGGTGGTGAATGCGGGGACGGGGGAGGCGCGGAGCTTCAAGGCGGTGGCCGAGGCGCTGATGCAGGTGCATGGGCCGGGACGGGTGGAGTACATTCCGTTTCCGGGGGATTTGCGGGATCGATATCAGCACTATACGCAGGCGGAGGTGGGGGGGCTGCGGGCGGCGGGGTATGGGGCGGGGTTTACGGGGTTGGAGGATGGGGTGAGGGAGACGTTTGCGGAAGAGGCGGTGGGGTGATGGGTTTGGTTTCTGTCTAGAAGAGTCGATTGCTCTTTACGGTGAGATCGATTTGGTAAGACGATGACAAAGGATTTGGTAAGACGATCACCAAGGCCGAATGCGGGATCTTCTGCGTTGCGAAGACCCACCCATGCGACGAGACCGCATGAATGGGGCACCCGGCGGGATCTTCTGCGTTGCGAAGCCCACCCATGCGATGAGACCGCATGAATGGGGCACCCGGCGAAGGCCCACTCGTGCGATGAGACCGCATGAATTGCGGGACTTACTTTGGACAGGCTAGCAGGCTTGCGCGCTATTCAAATCCAAGCGTAGAGTGGCGGTGCCCAAAGGAGGGCTCCCCCACATGTCTCCAAACTGCATTACACGCCGCAGTCTCTTCAGCATGGTATCCACTGCCGCAGTAGCAGGCGCAATGCCGTCCCTCTTCGCGGCTCAGCCGGCGCAAGCAGAGACAGCAAACTCCAATTCCGTCAATCTCTCACAAGACATTCCTGCCTCTCTCGATCGCGCTTTCACCTTTCAAGATCTGATGATGGACGCCTACACCTCTGGCCCGACGATTCGCCTCTCCCAGAGCTATAGCGATGCTGCGCTCCAGGCGACAGGCTTCACCTATGACAACGCCGTCGCCATCCAGGCCTATCTCTCGCGGGGTAAGCAAGACGATCTCTCTCGCGCGAAGATACTCGGACTTGGACTGCTCCATGCCCAAGCCACTAACTTCCCAATCGCAGACGGCCGCTTCGCCCAGGCATACTTTGTGAACGCGCCTGACAGCAGCGGAGCCTTCATTACACCGGCAGCAGCTCCTTATTACTTTTACGGCAGCTCCGTAGGCGATCAAGCGTGGGCGGGCATGGCTCTCGCACAGCTCTACTATCGCACCCGCGACAAGCGCTACCTTTCCGGCGCTCTCTCGGTTGCAAATTGGATTGTCAGCAACACCTATAATACTCAGGGCCCAGGCGGCTACACGTACGGCGCCATCATCAACCAGTTCAACCAGTCCGAACCTTCGCCCAATGGAAAATCCACGGAAGGAAATCTGGACACCTATGCCTTCTTTACCATGCTCGACAGGCTCACCGAAGGCGGTCAGGCAAGTAATGGAATGCCGTGGAAGGCATTAGCCCAACATGCATTCCAATTCGTCTTCGCCGTGTTCAACCCGCAAGGTCCGTTCTTCTATACAGGCACGCTTCCCGATGAGGTCACCACGAACCTCTCACCGATCCCCGAAGACTGCCAAACCTGGTCTTACATGGCGTTTCTGGACTCGCGCTCTCGCGGCACCATCGACTGGGCTTTCGCAAATCTTTCTACGACGGACACCGCCTCCTCTCCAAAGTCCGATCTGACCGGAACTCAGACCGTGCATGGACTCACTTTCTCCTCCGCAAGTCTGACCACCTCCGCCAACGATCCGAACGCAGTTTGGCTCGAAGGCACGGCCCATACTGCCGCCGCACTGACGGCAAGAGTCTTGCGCGGAGGGGAGCCCATCTCCTCGCTGGTCGCGGATATCACTCGGGCCATTCAGCTCCTGAAGGACTGCCAGCACGCGCAGGAGATCCTCGGAGTTGGCCAGACAGCAGGCGGCAAGGTGATTCCAAGCGGCCTAGGGGTTGTCGCCTCCTCCAGCGTCCTCGATACCGGCTTCGGGTTCACTTATGGACCGTCTCTCCACATCGGTGCGACAGGCTGGTACCTCCTAGCCGGCCTCGCCGCCAACCCATTCCAACTCGGATACCGCGTCATCGGGTGAAGCTAATTTAGACAGGGTCTAAGGACCTGTCTAAAACTGCTCCTCCTACCAATTTGGCTTTGCCTGCTCGGGAGAAGATGGCCTATCACAGGGGCTGAAGCCCGGAATTGCTCCTATTCTGAATATCCGGGCTAAAGCCCGGACCTATCTCAACAGCAAGAACAAGAGCGAAGGAGTCATAAGGAATGAGTTTTTCGACAGGTTCTAAGGACAGGGAGTAGGAGTAGGGAGTAGGGAGTAGAACGCGAAGGCTACTCTTTCTGTGAGGCGGCAGAAAGGGGGTGGTAGATTCGTGTCTGTTCCAATTTCTCGTCGTCGACAGGAGAGGGCATGATGGCACGGCAGGGGAAGCCGGCGATTTTGTGCATCAGCACGTATGAAAAGGGGCAGCGGTTTATCCAGGAGGCGGCGCGGCTGGGAGTGGAGGTGCTGCTGCTGACGGTGGACATGCTGCGCGATGCGGACTGGCCGCGGGAGGCGATCCATCGCTTGTTCACGATGCCGGAGGGGCTGAGGCCGGAGCAGGTGGTGAATACGGTGAGCTATCTGGCGCGGGAGAACCGGATCGATCGGATTGTGCCGCTCGATGAGTTCGACCTGGAGGTGGCGGCGCTGCTGCGCGAGCATATGCGGCTGCCGGGGATGGGCGAGACGCCGACGCGGCTGTTTCGCGACAAGCTGGCGATGCGGGTAAGGGCGCGGGAGTGCGGGGTGCCGGTGCCGGAGTTTACTTCGGTGTTTCTGTATGACGATCTGCGGGCGTTTATGCAGGCCGTTCCGGGGCCATGGCTGCTGAAGCCGAGGACGAATGCTTCGGCGATCGGGATCAAGACGATCGCGAGGGCGGAGGAGCTTTGGCCGGCGCTGGAGCAGCTTGGCGACTTGCAGACGCACTATGTGCTGGAGCGGTTTGTGCCGGGGGAGATCTTCCATGTGGAGGGGATTACGTGGAAGGGGGAGACGGTGTTTGGGTCGGCGTACAAGTATGGCAGGCCGCCGATGGAGACGATGCATCGGGGAGGGATCTTCAGCACGCGGGCGCTGAACCGGGAGTCGGAGGATGCGCGGACGCTGGAGGGAATGCAGGGGCGGGTGATCGCGGCGCTGGGTCTGGAGTCCGGGGTGACGCATACGGAGTTTATCAAGGCGGAGGCGGATGGGAGATTTTACTTCCTGGAGACGGCGGCGCGGGTGGGCGGAGCGCATATCGCGGAGGTGGTGGAGTTCGGGTTGGGGGTGAATCCGTGGGTGGAGTGGGCGCGGATGGAGGTGGCGGCGCTGGTGGGGACCGAGTATAGACTGCCGGCGCTGCGGGAGGGATATGCTGGGAGCGTGATCTGCCTGGCGCGGCAGGAGCATCCGGATACCCGCGGGTATGATGCTCCGGAGGTGGTGTGGCGGCTGGATCGGCCGCACCATGCGGGGCTGATTGTGCGCGGGGAGACGGCGGGGAGGGTGGAGGAGCTGGTGGGGGAGTATAGCGGGCGATTTCTGGAGGAGTTTTGCGCGGTGCTGGCGGCTCCGGAGAAGCCTACGGCTTAGGGGCAAACTCTGCTGATGCTGTGGAGCGGGAGATTCTGAAGAATGCGTCATGGAGATGTGCTAGCGTCCGGTTGCCCCATCCCGTTGCATCAGCCACAGCGCGGCTGTCTGCCCGCTGGCCACGGCGCCCTCCATGTAACCGTGGTCTTCGCCAAGATGATCCCCGGCAAACGCGATAGAACCATGCGGTCGTCGAAGCAGAGGACGTATCCGCGATATCTGCCCTGGCCCATAGACGGCATAGGCTCCGCCGGTCAGCTCATCTCGCTGCCATGGCGTGCAGAAAGTGGACAGCAATTGCGCGGAATCGGAATCGGGCACTTCCGCTAAATCCGCCAGGAGCAAGCGTTCGCGGCCGCCGTCAGCTTGCGCGGCAATGACGTCCGCTTTGTCACCGGTGGAGTAGTTGCACAAGATACCCCGCTCACCGGGTTGACCCAACGTCGTATGAAAGAACTGTTGCGAGGTGCGATCCGTCAGAAGGGAAAAGTCCTCCGCAGGCCAGAATCGTTTGCTGAACAGCATCTGCGTCTTCACGATGCGCGCATACTGCAGCTCCTCCGCGGCTGCTGCCTGGGCCTCCGGCAGCGCCGGTTCAAAGACGATCCCGTTCAACATCGAGGCAGGAATGGCGCACACGCATGCCTCCGCCTGGAAGACCTCATCCCCGGCCTGAACTCGCACGCCCCCGCTCGACTGAGAAGCCAACTCAACCTTTCGATCCGTGAGCACGGAGCCTGGCGGCAGGCTTTTGAGCATGGCTTCCACCAGTAAGGTATTTCCTCCGCGAACATGGAGATCCTGCTGGCTGGTTTCAAGTGGGTGCATGTAATCACGACCGATATATTCTTCGGCGGCGGCGAGCGCGGAAGTTCTGCGGATGCTTTCGCCCACTTCGAGGCTGTCGAGCAGATCGCGCAAGCGTAGATCAGCCGGCGTAAAACCCTGGCGCTGCAGCGTATGCCACCAGTCAGCGTTGTCGAACGCCAATCGTTCCTGGGGCGTTGCCGCATGAAACCGGCGTTTGAGCGAGTCCCAGGCGTCGATCGAATTTGCAGAAAAGCTCCACTCCCCCGGGCCGCTGATTGACCCCGCCCGAAGAAGCCACACGCGAAACGCATGATCTTCCAGTTCGAGGCCGAGCTCGCAACAAAGACGCAGCATCCGGCGATGATCGCGTCCGATCCATTCGCCCCCCATCTCACAGCTCAGCTCCGGGGCCTCGGGAAAACGATACGTGTGCACTCGTCCCCCAGGTCGCGGACGCGCCTCGAGCACGGTCACTCGCCATCCTTCGCGCGAGAGGTGAAGAGCTGCCGAGAGTCCGGCAAGGCCTGCTCCGATCACGATGCAGCTTCGAGAACCCATACGTTCTATCGTTCAGACCTTAGGCACCGAAACCCAATCCGCACAGGGTGAGAATATGATTCGGAGCGTTTCGCTTGAGTCACTGTGTTGCCCGCGAATTGTTAGGCTACTTCGGTCAGGCAGGTCGCCGGATGAAGAGTCATTGACAGGCAGGTGGAAGAAAGCCTTGGAATGGCCTAAGAGGCTTAAGGGGCCGCGAACTCCTCATGCAGCCGAAACGGCCGCACCACCCGCGTAACGGCCCCGTTCGGGCTGGGATTGTCTGGGTTCACCTTGGCGTTGACACTCAGGTGATAAGCGAGCAGTTGGGCGAATGGAATCTCAAACGGCGTACGAAGGGCATCGGGAAGCGTGGGCGCCGCCGCAGGAATCGACCAATCGCGCTCCGTTGCCGAAAGAGCATGATCTCCAACGAGGACGAGCCGACCGAGCCCTCTGTCCCGCAGGTCATCCAGCAAATCCATCTCGTAGAGGCGCGTATGCGGGTCGGAGGACAGAAAGCAGATCACCGGAGTGTCTGCGCGCAAATACCCCACGGCACCATGCCTAAAGCCCAGAAAAGTCTCCGGCATGGCCGACACGCGACCGTCCGTGAGCTCGATAATCTTCAGCGCCACCTCTTTGCCGAGTGCTTGCATGGCTGAGGTGAGAATGACGATACGATCCTTGCAGGAACGGGCAATCTGCTCGATGACCCCGTTGGTCGCCTGAAGATTTTGTTCCACTCGACCGCAAATTGCCGGAAGCTGGTCCGCGATCTCCTGTTGGCGGGTCAGACAAAGTCCGGCGAGGACGAGGTTTGAAAACGAACCGGTCATGGCCAGACTACGATCATTCGTTCTCGGGTCCAGACAAAGCACTTCAACACCCGGCATATGCGCCAGGCGGCCGGCTTCGTTGCAAACGATCGCGAGGTGCTGAACGGCGGGGAACAACTTCTTGATTTTTTCTGCGACCGCCACACTCTCGGGGCTGTTTCCGGATCTGGCCAAGGACACCAACCATCCGCCCTCGCGCAATGACGGCACGGCAGACAGGATCGCCGCTCCGGATTGAACTAACAGATCCGTGGTGGGGATTGCCCGTGCGCCCGCCCATGACTCCGCGATAGCCGACCCCGCATAAGCCGATGTGCCCGCACCGGTGAGAATGACAGGCAGCCTGGCGAAGTGCTCTGCGCCGCGAGCAGACCGCATGCGGTCGAGGGTCGTGGGCCAAAGGATCGGCTGCTGGGCAATTTCGGAAGCGAGTACGCTCTCCGTCGGATAGGATTGGCTCGACACGCTGGGGTCCTTTCATCCGGTTCGTTTTCAGGACAAGTGCTAGGGCCCGGCCGCAATGCGCGGGGATGCCTGCTTACACACAAGGCAACATCCATGCTGCTTGACGGCGCCATCCATGCTGCTTGACGGCGCCGGCTTACTTCGTCCCGTTCCCTGAGCCAAGCATATCCCGCGGCCCAGAGTTTATGCAAGGGCTTGCGCTGGCGGGTTCCAAAGTAAGAGATCCGGTCACTTACCATTCCGCCCCGCAAAGAAGCGCTATTCACTTCCCGCACTCGGCGGCCATGCGTGCCAGTCCATCCTTGATATTCTCAGGGGGTATTCCGAGAGGATCGGCGGGATCTTCTGGTCCTACTTTGCCGCGGCAAGGTTCGAATTGTGGCAAACTCGTCATGAACCTAGATGCTATGGCCTAGATGCTATCGCCATAGATGCTATGGTCTAGATGCTGAAAATATTCTTTTCCCCATGAACCATGTTTCCAGAACCTTCGTCTCGCCGATTTTTTCTGGGTGTCCCTGATCCGCGAGACTTAGAATATTCCGGTCGACGATGATGAAATCGGCGGATTTGCCTACTTCCAAGGATCCAATCTCCGCTGCCCGATTCAGCGCGCGGGCTCCGTTGATGGTGTAAGCGTCAATCAAGTCGCGGATGTTCAACCGTTGTTGAGGACTCATCGGACGCATTCCGTGTCGAGAGCGCGTCACCCCGAATTCCATGTTAACGAATGGCTGCGGGTCTTTGGTCAGCACGGGCGCATCCGACCCCGCAACCAGAATAGCTCCTGCTTCCTTCGCGGTTCTGGTGGGATAGGTGTTCCGTTCGTAGTAACTACTAGGATTATGGAAAGCTTCGTAACTATTTCCCGACACCTTGTCAAAAAACGGGACAATGCTCAGGTCGTATCCGTTTGGCTCAGCATAGATCCAGCTATAGGTAAACGCCAGGTAGAGACCATCTCTTCCCATGCGCTGTATATCGTCAGCAGTCGCGAACTGAACATGAGCAAGTGTGTCAGGATGCGAAGTATTGCCATCGGCGGCGCGTGCCTGCTCCAAGGCATCGATCGCCATGTGAACCGCCTCATCGCTGATGGAGTGGATGTGAATGGTGTAGCCAGCCAAATGGGCCCGCTTGATATATTCATTGAAAATTGCAGGGGCATGCTCCGGAATTCCGTACGAGATCACGCACTGGCCAGGATGATATCCGTACCGCGCTATGAATTCGGCGATCGCTTCCTTGGAAGCGTAGTCCTGAGGTTTGGCGCGTGCGTGGACACAAACCGGCGAAGCAACGTCAACATACCCGGCAACAGAGAGCTTTCCCTCAGCATCCTTGGCGAAGATGGGCTGAAGATAGGGCACTGGGCGGGGCGAGTTACCCAGGGTTGGCGGAGTGTTGTTGGGGTTTGCCTCGGGAACGCCATCGGCGTAGACCTTGACTGCGTCCGCGCGAACGAGAGGATTTGCGGCGTATTTCTGACGAATGACATTCGCTTGTC
This sequence comes from Edaphobacter sp., assembly GCA_965277335.1. GTDB lineage: Bacteria > Acidobacteriota > Terriglobia > Terriglobales > Acidobacteriaceae > Edaphobacter. The sequence goes on from CBDICJ010000008.1 coordinate 295,221, forward strand.
CGAGCAACTTGTCATAGTCGATGGGACCGTCGCCGTCTCGGAACGCTTCGGGAAGAAAGAATTGATCGAGATTGAGCCGAAACGTGAGTTGGTTTCTCCGAAGTAACTCGTCATATACTTCGTATCCACTGCTATCGCTGTTCGCATCCTGGATCGCCGTGATTCCGGCACTCGCGATCCGTTCGGCTAAGCGCTCCGGTGATTGAACCAGTTTTCTATGCTCTTCTCGCGCGATTTCGCTGAAGTCGATCGGATTCCATCCTTGATCGGCAATATCCCCGGTAGGTTCTCCGCTCGCATCCACACCAACATAGATCTTGTACTGCTTGAAGTCGGTCGCTAGAGTCTGCCTGGAGTATCCGACTACCTTTCCACTGGAATTTCTGGCGAGCGACAACGCGGAACTATTGAACGCCGCATGGTGCCCGTCCCAACCCATGAGCACGATAGGATTTTGACCCGATGCGGCATCCAATGCAGCGCGCAGCGTGGGGTGAGTTGCATCCGCTTGATTTCCCCCTCCATACTCCCAGTCAGAAATCATGAGCCAACGTCCGGCAGGAAGCGCCGTTCTTTGCATGCAGCCGTGCACGAAGGCCGCGATCTCCGCAAGGGTCCGCGCCTTCGATTGAAGGCTGCAACCGCCAAAATCCACGATCCCCATCGGGTGGATATGTGCGTCCACGAGGCCCGGCAAAATCAACTTTCCCTGGGCACGTTCCACGGCGGTAGCTGGGCCAATCAATTTTTCGGCATCGCTCGCGCTTCCGCTGAAGATGATCTTGCCGTCACGAATCGCGATCGCTTCTACGGTTCGATGAAAGGGATCTTCGGTGTAGATGTTGGCGTCCGTAATGACGGTGTCTGCAAGCACAGGATGTGCGGGACGGTTTGCCGGCTTGCGTGCCTTCGCAGAATTGGCTTGAGATGGTTCCGACAACGCAGCCGCGGTCTGAGGCGCCGCCTCACGAAGGAGCAACAGAGCCGCACACAGGATTGCGAGACAACGGAGAAAAGCTGTAGCAGCCATCGTCGATTTCTTCACGTTGCAGCAGAGATTAGCACAGCCCAGTCGTTCCAGTGCGCCATCGTTAGCTGTGAGTGTACCCGGAAGGCATTCGTTCCAGGATTGACCTAGGATTGACCTTTCCAGAGACTAAAGCTAGTATTTGGAATCTGAAAAGAAGCGTTGGGGCGGCAGGTTTATAGGCTGGAGAAGGAGTTATTTTGCTCATCAATCGGCGACAGGCGCTCATCAGTATCGGTCTAACCGGGTGTAGCGGCGTGGCGTGGTCACTCCCTAGTTCTCTTCGAGAACTACTAGCGGAAGGGACACACCCGCGCTTCAATGCGTTCGAGACGCCCATTGAGAAAACGGTTGATGATCGTCTGCGCGAAGATCTCGCCCGCCTGGCACCACGTGTCTACTCCGAGGAAGGCATCCCCGTGTTTCTGGCGTGCGTGAACCTGGTACCGGCCAACACATCGCATCCACCAGCCAAGGTCACCTTGACCCCTTTGAGCGCTGCTCTCGCCTCAACGTTCCACCGCAACGCCGAAGCATTTCAACGCATCCGACCGAACGCAGAGGCCAAAGATATAGCTCCCATTATCGAAGTTTTGGCCGACCGGGACTTCTCGAAGGGTGAAACTACGGAGGAATCTTGAGTGATCCTGTAACGTTCACCGAACGCGCCGCCGAAATCGAACAGCTCTTTGCCACGCACCCAGTGATCCGGGCCGTGAACTTCCATAACGCTTCGAAAGCGAAGGCGGATGAGTACGATCGGCAACTTGCGCAGTATAGCCAGTTCTTCAGCTCAGTCAATGAGGACGAATTAGACGAATACCTGGCCAGCGGCAAGTGGAATAAGCCGAAGCCGGGACTTATCGTTTCCGTCTACGAAGGTTACCGGAATGGTTATGACGTCCTTCTACCCCTTATTGAAAAGCATGGATTGACAGCCTGGTTTTTCGTCATCACAGGTTTTATCAATTCAGAAGAAAAAAATGAATTGCCATTTGCGCTAAGCCACGATATCGATATGCTCACCCGCGAGTATCCGGACGGCCGATATGCGCTTACGTGGGAGGAGCTGCGTCAAATCGACCGGAAGCATGTCATCGCGAGCCACACACGCTCGCATCAACTCCTGTCGGTGATGACCTATGGCATGGAACAGGAGGAAATCGTAGGGGCACAGGATCAATTCCGGAAACACCTCGGCCACCCAGTGCGGGCCTTCGCTTCGCTGACCGGGCCGGCCTATGGCGAGCACGCCCCGACCGATCGATTAATCGACGCCGCGGGCTACGATTTTGTGTTTTCGAATTTTCGCATCCAGCGTATTCATGCAAAGCACGACCTGGAGCATAAGGCTGTTTCGTAGAAAAGCGTCATTGCAGCGCTTGTCTCTTCGCGTCCATGAATTGTTTTTAGAAATTGTCGCGTGGCACGGCTGACCCACTGCCGCCGACCAGGAAGTCCAGATCGGCGCCATCATTCGCCTGCATCACATGGTCGACGTACAGCTTGATATAACCGCGCTTCGTGTCATTTTGCTCGGGCCTCCAGGCCGCGCGCCTGCTTGCAAGTTCGTCGTCATCGACGAGCAGTGAGAGAGTACGGGTTTCCAAGTCGAGCGATATCAGATCGCCGTTCCGCACAAGAGCCAAGGGCCCACCGATTGCAGCCTCTGGAGCGCAGTGCAACACCACGGTGCCATAAGCTGTCCCCGACATCCGCGCGTCGGAGATGCGAACCATATCCGTAATACCTTTCTTGAGGATTTTAGGTGGCAGGGGAAGGTTACCGACCTCGGCCATGCCCGGATACCCTTTGGGCCCACAATTTTTAAGGACCATGACGCAGTGCTCGTCGATGTCCAATGCATCGTCGTTGATGCGCGCGTGAAGGTCTTCAATGGATTCAAACACCACGGCGCGTCCGGTATGTTTGATCAACGCAGGAGACGCAGCCGATGGCTTTATGACCGCCCCATCCGGCGCCAGATTTCCCCGCAGGACGGCGATACCGCCGTTCGGCTTGAGAGGGGTGCCGAAGGGGCGAATCACCTCACGATTCCAACATGGCGCGTCCTGATTATTCTCCCAGATGGTGCGCCCGTTTACGGTGAGAGCGTCTTTATGCAACAGATCGTGCTCGCCGAGTTCTCGGAGGATGGCCGGGAGGCCGCCCGCCTCGAAGAAATCTTCCATGAGGAAATTTCCGGAGGGCATAATGTCGAGCAGACAGGGCACATCGCGGCCGAGGCTATCCCAATCGTCGAGGTTCAGCTCAAGACCGCAGCGGCGAGCCAAAGCAATGAGATGGATGACGGCGTTGGTCGATCCGCCGATGCCGGCATTGACCCGAATCGCATTTTCAAGCGACTGTCGAGTCACAATCTTCGACATGACGACGTCCTGCTTCACCATGTCAACGATCCTTCGGCCGGATTCGCGGGCGAGCAGATTTCGGCGAGCGTCCACGGCGGGGATCGCCGCGTTCCCCGGCATTCCCATTCCCAAGGCTTCTACCAGGCAGGCCATGGTCGAGGCAGTGCCCATGGTCATGCAGGTACCCTGCGAGCGGTGCATGCAAGCTTCCGCTTCGTGGTATTCCGAGAGGGTAATCTCCCCGGAGCGAAGCTGCTCGCTCATCGAAATGGTATTTGTGCCAGAGCCGATATGTTTTCCTTTGTAAACCCCACGCAACATCGGGCCAGCGGAGATGCCGATGGTTGGAACATCCACGCTCGCGGCTCCCATCAGCAAGGCGGGGGTCGTCTTGTCACAACCCATCAGCAGCACGACGCCATCCAGCGGGTTTGCGCGTATCGATTCCTCGACATCCATGGAAGCCAAGTTTCGGTAGAGCATTGCCGTTGGACGAAGCATAGTTTCACCCAAAGACATGACGGGGAATTCCAGCGGAAACCCACCTGCTTCAAGCACGCCCCAACGCACATGGTCGGCAATCGTTTTAAAGTGCGTGTTGCACGGGGTAAGCTCGGACCAGGTATTACAGATACCAATCACGGGACGGCCATCGAACTGATCTTGCGGAAAGCCGCGATTTTTCAGCCAGGAACGATAGTAGAATCCATTCTTATCCTGACGCCCGAACCACGATGCACTTCTTCGCGCCTTCTCAGTCATTTCGCAGAAGCCTTTCTTGAGTTCCCGCTGCTTAGAGAGGCGGTCACATTCCTGCTGTGCGCCAAGCAATTCAGCTCGGACGCTGGTTGGAGTTACTTTTGGTCTATTTGTCTATAGTTGAGTCATAGGCTAATAATCGACGAGACTGATGCTAAGGTGACTTTAGAAAATAGTCAATTCGATGCCGGCCCGAAGCGACACGAATTGCGTGATGTAAACTAACCTGCATCCCAACAATACTGAGCAGCGATTGGCATCCCTGATTGGATATTGTGAATTTATTGTCTGTGCCGAGGGGAGTAGGTCGGAGGAATCGTATGGAGCGTTCCCGTGTCATCGTCATCTCCGATAGTTTTCATACTATGCCGGAAGCGGTCGCGCTGTTAGAGACGTCAGGTCACTCCATCACCTATGTCCCGGACCTTACACCCTGGCCTGAGCTTGCTCCGAACCATCGCCAGGCCCTCCAGCAGGCGCATGCGGTGATCATGGGCCGAGTGCTCGATACCGGCGCTTCCGCACTTTCACTCGCACCTAACCTGAGAGTGATCGCGCTGCACACCTCGGGCTCCGACACGGTAGATCTCGATGAGGCGACGCGCAGAGGCGTGCTGGTCACCAACGTCAAAGGCGTAAACGCGGAACAGTGCGCGGAGTTTGCGATTGGCCTGATGCTCTGCGTCGTGCGCCAGATTTTGACTGGCGACCGCGCCCTCAGGGCAGGGTTGTGGGCGGCCCGTACGCAGACGAGCACGGACATTCACGGATCGACGGTAGGTGTCGTTGGATTCGGTCAGATCGCAAAGGCGTTCGTCGTGCGCGCGCGGTCCTTTGGCGTACGCGTCCTGGTACACACCCGAACTCAGGACGAGGCGCTGGCGAAGGAGTTCGGGATCGAATATTCGCCATTGGAAGAGGTGTTGAAGACCGCGGATATCGTATGCCTGTTTGCTTCACTCACAAAAGATACGCGTCATATGATCGGCGCTCGAGAGTTGAGTTTGATGAAGCGCTCGGCTTACCTTGTAAATATTGCGCGTGGAGAACTGGTCGATGAGGCAGCTTTACTGAACGCACTGCGCAATAGGCAGATTGCGGGCGCCGGCCTGGATGTATTTGAAGAAGAACCGTTGTTAGACTCTCCATTTTTTGCGCTCGACAATGTTGTACTCACGCCGCATCAGGCGGGACTGACTCGCGGGGGCAAGTTGGGCGCAGCCATGCGAGCTGCGCGGAATGCGTTGGAAGTTCTGCAAGGCGGGACTCCAAGCGACGCAATCAACCTGGGTGCGTCGGCGGCAGAACGTTCTTCGAGATAAGTGTGTGCGACCGCAAGCAATGATCCGTGGGGCCTGTCTTTTGCCGAGATAGCGCAACCGCTTTCATCAAGCCATGGCACGTCCCGCCGCCTGATATATTGTTGGGGCCGGACGTGAAGGCGATCCGTCTTACCTCAGCAGAGAGGCCACCTTGAAAGACCGTTTCAAGCTCGTGCTTATTGGAGCCGGCAGCACCGTCTTCACGCAGCGATTGGTTGCCGACCTGATCCTCACCGGGCAAGCCCACGACTGGGAGTTGGCGCTGGTCGACATCGATCCCGTTACCCTTGACGCCGTAGACCGACTTGTTCGCAAGATGTTGGCGTTCAAGGGAATCAGTTTCCCCATTGTGTCCACGACGAACCGCCGCGACGTGCTGGCAGGTGCGGACTTCGTCGTTACCACGATCGCCGTTGGCGGGCGACGCGGCTGGGAACTCGATGTAACGGTGCCTCGCAAACACGGGATTTATCAGCCTGTTGGAGACTCGATGATGCCCGGGGGAATCTCGCGCGCCATGCGCATGATTCCCCAGATGGTTGCGATCGCCGAAGATGTGAGCAACCTGTGCCCGAAAGCATACTTTCTTAACTACTCGAATCCGATGACAGCGGTGTGCCGGGCCATTCGAGTCAAGACCGGTGTGCCGGTTATCGGCCTATGCCATGGGGTGCATCACGTCGAGGGCATTTTGGCGCGCTTCCTTGGCAAAGAGGAGAACTGCATCACGAGCTTTGGCGTCGGCCTCAATCACCTGACTTTTCTTACCGACATCCGGTGCAACGGCGAGGACATGATGCCTTTGCTGAAAGCCAAAGCCGCCGAGCAGCGCCCGCTCGTGCAACAGGAGATTCGCGACAAGACTGACTGGCCCAATACCGTAGTGGGACGGGCTCCACGCTATTCGGATGACCCGTTAGCCTGGTCGATCTTTGAGCGGTACGGTGTGTTTCCGGTTGCCGTCGACCGCCATATTACGGAATTTTATCCGGAGCGCTTTCCGCAAGGACAATACTATGGACGAACCTTGGGGATAGACGCATTTTCCATTGATGGCCGCATAGCCCTAGGCGACGCATGGTTCGACGAAATGCTGGCGGTCGCGCGATCCCCGGATCCGCTGCCGAACTCGTATTTCGATGATGTGCCAGGCGAATCGGAACAGTTGATTGAGATCATGCAGTCTCTCTTGCAGGACAAGCGACATGTGTTCTCCGTGAACATGCCAAACCACGGCGCAGTTCCTGGTCTGCCGTGGGACGCGGTTCTTGAAATGCCCGCGGCGGCTGGAGGTCCGGGGTTCATGCCACTCCAGGCCAAAGCCCTTCCCCAGGCTCTCACCGCCAAGCTTCTTGCGAAGATCGCTGCGATCGAAGTAACCGTCGAAGCGGCACTCACCGGCAGCTTCGAGCTATTTGTCGAAGCTCTCCTGACGGATGGCTCCGTCAGCGATCCCGATGCTGCGGTTGCACTTGCAACCGATCTTATCGAGGCTCATAAAGCCCATCTTCCTCAATTCGCTCCTCGCAATTCGACGAGCCGCAGCTAACACAATGGAACTCATCAAGGCTGACCATCATCGGCTGCTGCAGTTAGCAGGAGTGCCGGACCCGGTCCATCGTCCGGTCGATATCGATCAACTGCAAACCGGGTTTGCCTCTCTGCGTTCATTGAGAATTTACTGCTTCAACGCTGGATCCGTTATCGATGGGCATGCCGCGGACGATGAAGTATTGATCGTTGTACTGGCTGGTTCGGTTCAACTCACAATGAGTGAGCGCGATCTTGAGGAGATTTCGCCGCGATTCACTCTATCGGCCGTAGGCAACTCACAAGGCCATCCCTGTGTCGCTTACCTGCCGCCGAACGGGGCTTATCGACTCATCCCCCAAGCCGACGTTGAAGTCGCCTATGCGCGGGCAACGCCCTCCAGCGGATGTGCGCCAACTATCTTCTCCGCTGAAGTCAGGTCAGAGGATGCCGGCGACTTCGTCTTATTCGAAGAAGCAAATTATCCGCAGCGTCTTCGCCTTCGAGTCGTGCAGCTGAAGGCCACCGACGACGACCTTACCGTATCGCCAGTCAAGCCGTCGGAGTCCAGCTTTGAGGCGTTGGTGCACGTAAGAACCGCACCGGCACACGAGGCGGTCACCATCAAGGCGGCGGACCTAGAGCCGATCGCGCTCGAATCCTGGGACACTGTCTGCTTGACGCCGGGCGAACGCCTGACGCTGAGAGTCGCGGGGGCCTCGTCGGCGTTGCTGCTCGTCGTTCTTGCATCCGCCTAACGGGATTCGCGTGGTATGAATAAGACTCGTTTCGGTCCACCACGCAAGGAGATCGATCCCGCTGACGACGGACCGCTTTTCGGTCAGTGAACCTTCGATCAGCGAACCTTCGACCCGTTCGTGGAAATCTTTATCGTTGCTTCCTATGGTCAGCAAACGGTATCATTCGTCTGCTATAGTGCAAGCGCTTTCGGAGCTCCAAGATAAACCCGGCGAACGTCCGGCAAGTGAGTCTCTAAGTAGTTTTATATTGAGGAGCATCGGATGCGGATTGTCGGCCTGCGTAACTCTCACACGTCCACCTTAGGCCTATTGAAAGACGAAAACGTATTGGACATTTCGGATATGGCGCTTGCGGCTGGCCGAACCGCGCCGTTTCTCGCAAGCATGGCAACGTTTTTGGAAGCGGGCGCAGAGGCCGTGCATTTTGTTGCCAGACTTATGAACGAATCACGTGATGATGTGCAAGGCAAGCCGCTCCAATCTGTCGAGCTCGGTCCTCCCGTGCCCAGGCCCGGTAAGGTCATCGCAGTCGGTTTGAATTACAAGGAACACGCCGGCGAAGCCGATTTTGAACTACCCGCCGAGCCTCTGCTTTTCGCAAAGTTTCCTAACTCGATCTCTGGCCCGAAGGACGATATTGTCTTCGCCGACGATGCCATGCAGGTGGATTCCGAGGCCGAAGTAGCTGTTGTGATTGGGCGACAGGCGAAGGCGATCACGGAGGAATCCGCATACGACTATATCGCTGGTTATATGGCACTCAACGATGTATCCGCACGCAGTTGGCAATTTGCGGATAAGCAATGGACACGGGGAAAGTCCTGCGACACCTTCTGCCCAACCGGACCATGGCTGGCAACTCGAGATGAGATAGCAGATCCGCACGATTTGAAAATTGTCGGACGGTTGAATTCCCAGGTGATGCAGGAATCCAACACGCAGCACCTTATCTTCCGAATTCCCAAACTACTGTCTTACATCTCTGCCGCAATCACGTTGGAGCCTGGCGATGTTATCGCGACCGGCACCCCTCCCGGTGTTGGGGCATTTCGCAAACCACCTATCTTTATGAAGAACGGGGACATTGCCGAAGTAGAGATCGAGAAGCTGGGACTTCTAAGAAATAGCGTCCGCGTATTGTCTTAGAACCTGTTTAAATACTGCTTTACGCTTCAGATCTAACAAGAAAACAGACAACAACAAAGGCGAAATGCGGGGATCTCTCCACTGCGCCGTGCGATAAAACTACACGGCTTCGGTCGAGATGACGATTTTTACGCTGTGCGATAAAACTACACGACTTACCACCCCAACGAGCAAAAGCGCTCGCCGGGGACCCCGGTGGCTTCGGTCGAGACGACGATTTTTAAAGAGCTATTAGACAGGTTTTTAGAAGAGCTCGGGCTGGCGGATATTTCCCGAGCAAGTTAGACGAATGATGGTGAACTTGCAGTGGCGCCGTTACCTTAGTCGGCTGGCGTTCCGACGATGCGATGTCTATCCGCTCTTGTGGTCCAAGGACGAATCATTTTGATGGTGGCTTCTACTCGCGTCGAATATGTCCAGCCGGAGCCGTCTCGCGTCTACCGCTGGACCGTGCTGGTCTTCGTCAGCATGGCAATGGGAAGTTGCCATTACATTTACGACAGTATCAATCCATTAGAGCGTGTTTTTATCGATAAGCTGAGCTTCTCCGCAACGCAATTCGGATGGTTAAATTCAGCTTATAGCGTGTCCGCAATCTTAACTCTGCTTCTTGGCGGCATGGTTATCGATCGCATTGGCACGAAAAAGGCAATCACGGTCTTTGCTGTAATTTGTCTCCTAGGTGCGGCGCTTACTGCGGCGCGGGGGCAGCCAGGCATGATGATCGCCGGCAGAACCGTGCTTGGGCTTGGCGGCGAGTCCATGATTGTCGCCGCCACCACCGTTCTCGCCAAGTGGTTCAAAGGGAAAGAACTGAGCTTTGCGTTCGGGATCAAGATTACGATCTCCCGGATGGCGTCTGTGGCGGCAGACAATTCGCCGACGTGGGCCAACAAGGTGTTCTATCCGAATGGCACCGGAGGCGGCGCCAGTTGGCGGGGACCTTTGCTGCTGGCGGTAGGCGCCGGCGTCTTCGCGGTTATCTGCTCGGGCATTTACTGGCTGCTTGAAAGCCGGGCCGCGGGACGGTACGAGCCGGCCAGGGAGACCAGCGAGAGACTGGAGTTTCGGCAAACCCTGCGCTTCAATCTCTCCTACTGGTTCGTTGTAGGCCTCTGTCTTACGTTTTACTCCGCGATTTTTCCGTTCCGCACCTTTGCAATCGACTTCCTGACCAATAAAATTCTGGCGGCTCATGGCGGTATCAGCGCTTCTGAAGCGATGCGGGTGCTGGCGCGTCAGCGCGCGGGAATGTTCAATAGCTTGCTGCCCCTTTCGGCCATGGTCGCGACCCCTCTTTTGGGACTTCTGTCCGACAGGATAGGCAAGCGCGCACTCTTGATGATGTTCGCCTCCATCCTGCTGATGCCGGTTTATCTGTTGATGGGATTCACGGACGTTCCCCTTTTCCTGCCGCTCTGCATGATGGGAATCGCCTTCTCCGTGATCCCGGCGGTGATGTGGCCGTCGGTGGCCTATATCGTGGAACCGAAGCGCTTGGGCACCGCGTTCGCGCTGATGACGTTGATTGAGCAAGTGGGTTTTTTTGCATTGAACCTACTCATCGGCAAAGCCAACGACCACGGGCATGCAGGACTGGGAAATATGAATGGTTACAGGACAGGCATGTTGATCTTTTCGGTGCTTGGATTCGTCGGTCTTACGTTTTCCATTCTGCTTCGAGTTCGCGAAACAGGTTCGCACGGGCACGGTCTGGAAACGATCACCACAAGAGCGACCTAAATAGAACATGGGACTGACGGCCGGAGTAACACCGGGCGAGGCAACAGGCAGAGCTATCCTGCAACACCGGTCGAGATCACCTTGGTTTCGAGGTATTCGAGCAATCCTTCTGTTCCCGATTCCTGTCCCACGCCGCTTTCCTTCCAGCCTGGAAAGGGTGCTTCGGTGGCTTGGGGAGACCAGTCGTTGATTCCAATCAAGCCGAACTCCAGGTGCTCGGCGACTCGCTGCGCAATGCGGAGATCGTTGGTCCACGCATACGCCGCCAGACCATAACGGGTACTGTTGGCCTGGGCGATGACGTCGTCGGTATCGTCGAAGATGGCGATGGGCAATACCGGTCCAAAGATCTCGTGGGTGAAGAGCGGCGAGCGCGACGTAAGCCCGGTGATGACGGTGGGCTCGAAGAAGAAGCCCTTGGCCGGGGCCGTGGGTAGCGTTCCGCCCGAGGTTGCCGGCAGCGTTCCGCCCTGGGCCGCCGGCCGGGTCCCGCCGAGTGCGATCCTGGAGCCGTCGGCCGTCGCGCTCTCGACCATTGCCTCCACAGTGTCGCGGTGCCTGCCACTGATCAACGGACCGACGTTGACTTCGGGGAGCAGTCCCGAGCCAAGGCGCAGCTTGGCCGCGAGTTCGACGATTTCAGAGGTAAAGCGTTCCGCGATCGCCCGGTGCACAAAGAAGCGCTGGGGCGATACACAGACTTGGCCCGCATTGCGAAATTTCGCGGTGACCGCGCCCGCGGCGACCGCCGCTATATCCACGTCGGGAAAGATAAGGACGGGAGCGTTGCCGCCAAGTTCCAGCGAAAGACGCGTCACTGTTTTCGATGCGCCATCCATCAGCAGTTTTCCCACGCGTTGGCTGCCGGTGAAGTGAATTTTTGCGCAATGGACGTTGTCGAGCATCTCCTGCGCGATTCCGGTGGGTTCGCCGTTCACCAGGTTGATCACGCCTGTCGGCATACCCGCCTCCAGCAGGATGGAGATCATCTCCATGGCCGTCAGGGGGGTAAGTTCCGACGGGCGAAACACAACCGTGCATCCGGCCGCGAGGGCTGCCGCACCCGCGCGAGCCACGTTGTATATAGGGAAGTTCCAGGCTGTTATGACGCCTACCACCCCTAATGCCTGCCGGGTCACGGTCAGTCGGCGGGCTGGATTGCGAGAAGGAATCACGCGCCCATAGGCTCGCTTGCCTTCTTCCGCAAACCACTCGAAGAGGTCAGCCGCCACGGCCCACTCTCCGCGCGATTGCAGCAATGGCTTGCCGCTTTCCAGAGTGGTGGTGTGAGCCAGTTGCTCCACTCGCTCTCGCATCAGGTCGGCGGCCTTCTTGAGGATCGCGCCGCGCTGATACGGCGTAGAGCGCGACCACGCGGGAAAGGCCACCCACGCGGCTTCGATCGCGGCCCGGCAATCGCTTCCATCCCCGAAAGGCACCTCACGGATTGTCTCTTCCGTCGCCGGATTGATAACGCTCCACGTGGAGCCGTTGAGCGCGTTCCGCCACTCGCCGCCGATGTGCTGCTGGTAGGTGTATCCCATGTCGAGCTCCTGAAGCAGATTCAGCTTTGCTGTTTGTAGACGATCTTCCCGTCGATCATCGTAAAGACGACGAAGACCTGCAGCAAGGCGTCCTCCTGAATTGAGGTTGGATCCGCGCTAAGCAGCGCGAAGTCTGCAAACTTGCCGACGCTGATGCTCCCGCGAAGATGGTCCTGTCCGGCCAGCTTTGCGCCTCCGAGGGTGTAGGCAGCGAGTGCTTCCCGCGCGGTCAGGGCCTGCTCCGGAGAGAGTTGCAGGCCATCGCCGGTGCGCCGCGTGAGGGCCGCGTGCATGCCCGCCAGCGGGCTGTCATCTTCAACCACAGGTGCATCGGACGAGAGCGCCACGGTCATTCCCGAATCCAGCATCGATCGAAAGGGATAGAGTTGCGGCAGCAGAGTATCTGGCACGACGTTCAGAAAGTTGCGGCCCAACTCACGCAGGAAGATGGCCTGTGTTGCCGTCATCACGTTAATGGACGCAGCCCTGCGAAGGTGCGACAGAGTGGGTAGACTCAGGTGCTCGATCCGATGCGCGTGGCTTGCGGGCGCGGGAACAAGTTCCTCGAAGAGCGCAAGCACTTCCTCGATCGCCACATCACCGATCGCGTGTGTCGCGATGCGCCAGTGTGCGTCCTGCGCCTGCTGGAAGAGTCGATGCAGCTCTTGCTGGGGAAAGCGAAGCACGCCGCGGGAAGACCCGTTGCGGTACGGCATGCTCAGCGCCGCGGTGCCGCCGCTCAACCCACCATCTGCCAGGAATTTGACCGTGTCCACCTGCAGGAAGGGAGAATGATATTGCGCCGGCAAGCGCAGGGGTCCGTCGGTCCCATCGGGCCGGCCCAACGGCATCACAACCATCCTGGCCGGCAACGCCTTCCGACGGTCAAGATCCAGGTAGACGTCCAACAAAGCCGGCAGCACGCCACAGTCTGAGGAAGCCGTAATGCCGCGTGCTGCTTGATGGCGCAGTGCGCTGACGATCATCGCCTCGTATGCTTCGGAGTCGGGCGGCGGCAGCACCGGATGGATGAGGCCTATTGCAGTCTCATGCAGAATGCCGTTGGGTTCGCCGGCCGAATCCCGCTCGATCACTCCACCCACGGGATTGCTGGAATGCCGGGTTATGCCCGCCAGACGAAGCGCCACACTGTTCGCAACAAAGATGTGTCCACAGGTTCGCGTAAGCATCACCGGACGATCCGGCACCCACCGGTCCAGGTCCTCGCGAGTTGGGCAGCGTCGCTCCGCCAGCTTCGCTTCATTGAAGCCGCGCCCTTGCAGCCACGCGCCCACGGCCAACGATCGACGTCGCTCGGTGAGCAGGTCGGCAAGGTCGGCGAAGCATACGCACGATCGCAGGTCCACCATCGTCGTCAGCAGGTGGCCCATCTTCCAGATATGGGCGTGAGCGTCGTCGAAGCCGGGGACCAGCGTCTTCCCGTCGAGATCGATCAATGTAGTCCGCGCCTGTGCCAAAGCGCGGATGCTGCGGTCGTCCCCAACGGCCACAATCCTGCCCCCGGCGATGGCTACGGCGGAGCCTGTCGAGGCGCTATCCTGCGACAGCAGATTGCCGTTGAACAGGATAGTGTCCATCAGCGGCGGCTCTCCGCCAGTGCAGGCGCGGCCGCCGTCGCTGCAGTCCTTTCGACGCACTCCTTGGTGACCGTTGCCAACGCATGCCCGACGACCTCGAGCGCCTCGCGCAGCATGCTTTCAGGCATGTTCAATGGGGGCAAGAAGCGGATGCAGTTGCTCAGCAAGCCCGCACGAATCAGGATTACACCTCGGGCCGCGGCCAGCTTGACCACGCGCACCGTGTCCTCCACACGCAGAGGCGCACGGGTTGCGCGATCGGACACCAGCTCCATCAGCAGCATGGGGCCTAATCCGCGCACGTCGCCCACCAGCTCGTAGCGTTCTTTCCACGCCTCCAGGACCTCTCGCAGGACCTGTCCCAAGTGGTTTGCATGCGCCAGAAACTCTGGCTGCCGAATCATAGTCAATGCTTCGATCGCGGCCGCGCAAGCCACCGGACTGCCCCCGTAGGTGCTTCCGATCCCGCCCGGTTGCGCGGAGTCCATGATCTCGGCGCGGCCCGTGACCGCGCCGATCGGCATTCCCGCTCCAAGCGATTTTGCCGCGACGATGATATCCGGAACCACGCCGTAGTGCTCCACGGCGAAGAGCTTGCCCGTGCGTCCGGAACCACATTGAATCTCGTCGGCGATCAGCACAATTCCGTGGCGTTCGCACAGGAGGCGGATATGCTCCAGGTAGCGGCGCGGCACCGGAACGAAGCCGCCTTCGCCTTGCACCGGCTCAATGATGAATGCGGCAATCGCGGACGGATCGACCTGCGAGATCATGGCGAGATCCAGTTGCGCGATCGCGAAATCGACATACTGGTCCTCTGTCATGCCGATCGGCGTGCGATAGACATTCGGAAATGGCAGACGAACGATGTCGGACGCAAATGGCCCAAAGCCCGACTTGAACAAGCCATACTTGCTCGTGAGGCTAAGCGTCAGCATCGTGCGTCCGTGATACGCACCCTCGAAGCACACGATGGTCGCTCGGCCGGTAAATTTGCGTGCCAGCTTGACTGCCTCTTCCACGCTTTCGCCGCCGCTACTGGTCAGCAGAGTCTTCTTCTTGAAGTTGCCGGGAGTGACTTCATTCAGCAGTTCAGCCAGCGCCATGTACGGCTCATAGGTTGTGACAAGAGAGCAGGAGTGGATGAAACGTGTCGCCTGCGCGTGCACGGCGTCCACGACTGCTCGCGGCGAGTGCCCGACGGCCATCATGCCGATGCCGCCTGCCAGATCGATCAATGTATTCCCGTCGACATCATGAACCAGCGCACCTTCCGCCCGTTCCACGACGACCTCGGTCGCGCGTCCGAGACCGGCCGGCATACTCTCCGCGCGGCGTGCCAGCGCCGCTTTGGCGCGCGGTCCAGGCATCTCCGTTTCCATTCGGATATAAGACATGGCAAAACTCCTTGAGGCTTCTCTTATCTCTTTGGCAGCCGGCAGAATCAGCGACACGGCATAGCTATCGCACACTGGATCATTGAGGTAGTTGGGTAGCAGGCCGCGCGGCTCGAAGCCGGTAGCGATCTGCATGGAAAGTGTCGCATCTCGAATTCTGCCCGAGAGAACGCCGGCATAGTACGTTTCAACCGGCATCGTCGCTTTGACGGCGCCATAGCCGGCGAGCATGCCCGCGGTCACCTGCCCCTGTAGTCCCAGACGCCAGACCAGCTCCTGGCGAGCCGCATACAGCGCCCGCCCGATCCCGCGCCCGCGATAGTCCGGATGCGTGCTGATGTCCGCTCCATACAGCCAGTCGCCCGATGTATCGTGAGAAGTCATCCAGCCGCCTTGAATGATATCGGCGAACGTGTGCCCCGCATGCGTGGCAGCGAATGGCAGTCGAAGCGTGGTGGTCGCGCCGACGACGCGGTCGCCCTCAAGGGCCACCAACTGGCCGGCCGCGAACAGTTCCTGATGCTTCAGAAAATGTGCGGCCTTGAAACGTTCGTCATCGCTCAGCGTTGGGAAACAGATTCGCTGCAATTCTTCCAGCTGCCCGGCGTGCTCCGGCCGCGCGTTGAGCACAACCAAGCCATCGGGCAATCGGCGAAAAAAGCTCATCGGGGGTCTTCTCCAACAGCGGCCTTCAACGCCTGCTCGACGACATCCAGGCCCTCGTGCAGTTGTTCCTCGCTCACTACCAGCGGCACCAGAAGTCGCAGCACGTTGCCATACGTTCCCGCAGTCACCAGGATGACCCCATGCTGCAGAGCAAATCGCGCAATAGCCCGGGTGAGATCCGCCGCGGGCGCTTTGGTCGTTCGGTCGGTGACCAGTTCCATGGCCTGCATTCCGCCCAATCCACGGACGTCGCCGATGTAAGCGAAGCGCTCCTGCCAAGCCTTCGCACGCTCCGTGAAGATGCGCCCAACTGTCTCGGAACGTCCGCAGAGGTCCTCGCGTTGGAAGAGGGCAATGGTCGCCAGCGCGGCGGCGCAAGACACCGGGTTTCCGCCAAACGTTCCGCCGATAGCGCCGGGCTCGAGGTGATCCATGATCTCTGCGCGGCCCGTAATACCCGCAATCGGCAGGCCGCTCGCCATGCTCTTGGCGGTGAGCAAAATATCCGGAACAAGATCGAATTGGTCACAGGCGAAGAGTTTTCCGGTGCGCCCAAAGCCGGTCTGCACCTCATCGGCCACCAGGACGATCCCGTGCCGGTCGCACAGGAGACGTAGTTCGCCGAGAAACTCGCGCGGCGGTACGACAAATCCGCCTTCGCCTTGGATCGGTTCGACGATCAGGGCGGCAACCTCATCCGGCCGCACCCCGCTTTCAAACAGCGCTTGAAGCTGGCGCAGACTATGCCCCGTCGCATCCGCACAGCGGTACGGATTGGCGAACGGCACACGATACACGTGATCGGGGAACGGACCGAATCCGGCCTTGTACGGCTTCACCTTGGCCGTCAACGCCATGGCCATGTAGGTTCGACCGTGATAACCATCGTCAAAGCAGATCACCCCCGGCCGCCCCGTGTAGGAGCGCGCGATCTTCACGGCATTCTCGACCGCCTCGGCGCCGGTGTTGACGAAGAAAGTTCGCTTCTCGAAGTCACCCGGGCTCAACTCATTCAGACGCTCTGCGAGTTCGATGTAGGACTCGTAAGGCGAAACCATGAAACAGGTGTGGAGAAACTTTTCACTCTGCGCGCGAATCGCAGCCACGACCGCCGGATCGGCGTGGCCAGCGTTGATGCACCCGATACCGCCGGCAAAGTCCAAAAACACGTTGCCGTCGACATCCGTCAGAGTCGCGCCGGAAGCTGACTCAACAAACACGGGGGTTACCTGCGACACACCACGCGAGACAGCGCGAATACGACGCTCGGAAAGCGCAGAGGATTTCGGTCCCGGCACTGCGGTCGCCAGCGAGATCGTACGCTTAGGAGACAGACTTGTGGCTCGAGACGGACTAAGCACTTGAATGGACACCTGGATCCTCGCACCATCTCTGGGTAAACTCACGCACGCCGAAGACGCCAAGCTCACGTCCCAGCCCGGAACGCCTGGTGCCTCCGAACGGAACGCGCGGGTCCGAGACCGTGGTCGTCTCTTCATCGATATTCATGGATTCCTCTGCCGTTTGGAGACTGTAAGGGAACACCGGGTTATTAGGAAAAAACTATCATTAAAAAAGCAGGATTATTGTTTCGCTCGCGCCGCTATGCCCTCCTTCGCCCGCGATCGAAGATAGAAAAACAGGGCAGATCCGCCTACCAGGCACGTTACTAGAATGAGCTTCGCTTCATAGGCCCACAATGATTGCACCTCGCCCGTCGGCACGAACGCCAGACACAGGCCAAGCGCCGATGCCGTCCATCCGGACGCCGCGTTCCCGCGCAGATAGCCTCGCCGGGACTGACCGCCGGCCGGACCGACTGCTTTCCAAAGCGCGGCAAACATATAAAGATTCGGCACCATCTGCAGAATGACCGCGAGACTCAACAAGGTGAGGTAAGCCTCTCCCACCGACGCGCCCGCGTAGCTCATCATGATCAGCATCGCGGATAATACGGCGAACAGGCCAAGCGCGACATACGGCGTGTGAAACTTTGGATGAACCCTGCCCAGTGCGGGAGGCAGATACCGGTCAATCCCCGCCACAAAGGGCAGTCGAGCCGAGCCGCTGAACCAGGCCGAAGCCGTTCCAAGAATCGCGACAAATTCAAACAGGGCGAGCGGAGCGACGATCATGCGCAGGTGCGCCCGCTCGGCCATCGTGCTCACGGCCTGGAGCACGCCGGACAACACCCCGATTTGCTCGTGCGGCAGCGCGATCAGCATGGCAAAGGTGACCCCCACATAGATGGTTCCGGAGATGACCCCGCCCCAGAAGATGGCGCCGGGTAGAACCTTGCGCGGCTCGCGAATCTCGTCGCCCATAATCGAGGCCAGATCGAGACCTTGCAAGCTGTAGCAGATCGTACCGAACACTGCGATCAGTCTCCACGACGCGCCGTGCGGATTCAGGTCGTGCAGTTTGACCGCGCTGCCCCGACCATGGAGCGTCCAAGCGCCCAACAGGCAGACCAGAATGCCGCCGCCCACGGTGCCGATGCCGCCGACATTGGTCATCCATTTTCCCATCTGCTGCCCACACACATTCAAAACCAGCAGACCCAGCAGCAAAGCCAGCGCCACCCCGCCCGTCAACCGTGCGCTGCCGGCCAGCGACTGTACTGAAGCACCGAAGACGTACAGCCCAACACCCACGCACGAGAGCAGTACCGTCGGCAGGTAGACCACGTTCGAAAGCCAATAACACCAGCCGGCAAAGAAACCGTGCCCTTCTCCGAAGCTGTTACGCGTCCAGAGATAGATGCCTCCTTCCCCCGGCCAACGCTGCGCAAGTTCGGTAACGGCCACACCCTGAGGCCAGAAATAGGCGGCGAACGACAGAGCCCAAAGCCAAAGCGTCAACGCGCCAGCGGAGGCAATGGCGGGCACAATATTGAGATTTGCCACCGCTACCACAAACAGCAGAATCAGGTCCCAGCGTCCCAGAACGCGGTCCAGATGCGGCAAGGGCAAAGGGAGTTCTTGCGCTCGGGTTGCGATCGCATTTTCTTCGCCGGCATCGCGCATCTCGCCCCACCTCCTAAGGAACTTCATCGTGATACTCGCTACGAAACGATCGCTGGAGAAAAGCCTGGTAGCTCATGCATCGGTCGATCTTTATCCTGCTCTCTATGCGAGAAGCGCCGAGGAGAAAACATATGTAAATCAAAATGCGTCACGTCATGCATGGCCAGATCCGCGAGTATCTCGCCGATGACGTTGGCGAACTTGAATCCATGGCCCGAAAAACCCGCCGCAATCATCACAGAAGAGAACTCCGGGTGATGTCCGACGATAAAGTGTTCGTCCGGAGTCATCGTATACATACATGTCTTCGTCTTGAGTAACTTCTTGCCGAGCGCAGGAATCGAGTGACTTAGTTTCTCTCGAATACGAACCAAGTCCTCCTCTTCCATGTTGCGGTTGATGGTCTCCGGCGTGCAGACCTCCGGAGATCCATGAATCGCTACTTTCACACCTCCGCTTCGACCCTCGGTCGCGGGAAAGCCATAGATAGGGTCTCGGCCGTGTTTTGCTTCGAACACATAGACCGGACATCTCTGGGGCGAAAACGGATCGATGGAACCCTCCGGCTCAAACCAGAACAGCACCTGGCGAGTCACAGTGAGGGGCAGCTTCGCCTCACGAAGCAGTTGCGGAGCCCACGCCCCAGACGAAATGATGAGCCGATCCGCCTCATAGGTGGCCTTCTCCGTTTTCACTACAGCTCGAGAGGAGGTCGCTTTCCATTCCAGAACCTTCTCATGGAACGAAAGCTCCGCGCCGTTCCGGGCGGCCTCCGCCAGCTGCAGCGACACACACTTGTCAGGATCAAGGTAGCCGGCGCGATGTTCTAGCACACCCACATCTTCCGTTCCGGGAGTGAAGAATGGGAACTTCTTTTTGATTTGCCCCGCGTCCAGCAAGTCGTGCGGAAGCTGGTTGTTCACTGCAGTATTGAGGCTTCCTCTCACCAGCTCGGAATCGCAAGCACCTATATACAGGCCGCCGGTTGTGTGCAGCACGGTCGTCGCCGTCTTCTTCTCCAAGCTGGTCCACAGTTCGTGAGATCGCAATAACAATGGAACATAGGCCGGGTCTTCCCAGTAGCTTTGACGAAAGATCCGGGAAGACCCATGAGAAGATCCCAGATCGTGGACCGGCATGAATTGCTCCAGTCCTAGGACACGCTTTCCCCGTGCTGCAAGATGCTGGGCAGCTGCACTTCCCATCCCGCCAAGACCTATCACAATCACGTCGTACATGTCTTGAAGTTCTCCGTAGCTTAAGCAGCATACTAGATGTGCATGCGCTTGCATAAATCGCGCTATCCCTATATACATACAGCATCCTGACGCCTTCCGTGCAGAGGTAAGCAATTTAGCTCAGCTTCTACATGCCGAGATGGTCTCCGGACGGGAAACAGACAGCTTTTATCCCTGGGTTACGCTCGCAATAACGATGCTTCGAGCACGTACAGGGAATGCCTCATCACCAGGAGGGAGAGCTTTGAATCAATCGGATCCAAAGTTGCAGAAGCCTTCCAATGTTCGATGGTGGATGATGGCGATGCTGACCGGGTTCGCTTTCGTCAGCTATATGCAGCGAATCAATATCTCTGTCGCGGCAGAGATGATGGCTCCGGAACTTCACCTCTCTAAAATCCAGGTGGGACAGATCTTCAGCAGCTTTCTCATCGGCTACGCGATCTTTCAGGTTCCAGGGGGCGTGGTTGGCGATCGCCGGGGAACGCGCCTCACGCTTTCTGTTTCAGCCGTCTTGTGGGGAGTCTGCACGTTCTTCACCGGTCTTGTTCCCGGTCCACTCCATTCTGAGATAGGCACGGCTTTCCTGCTTCTGTGGCTTGCACGTTTCATGCTGGGCAGTGCGGAAGCCACCACTTATCCGGTGGGCGCCCTCGCCGTGCATACCTGGATTTCCTCCTCGGGTCGAGCTTTCGCCAACTCGCTGATGTTTGCCGGAACCTCCCTCGCCGCGGCTGTCTCGGTGCCGCTCGTCTCCTGGCTGATGCTTCGGGTAGGATGGCGTGTATCCTTTTTTCTTACCTCGATTCCGGCGTTTGTCGTCGCCCTGCTTTGGTGGCTGTTCAGCGCTGATTCGCCAAGACAACATCGATTGGTCAACGCTGCGGAACTTGCCCTGATCATGCCCGCATCGGATCCGGCACAAGGGGAACCGGCGCAGCCCGCTCGATTCCCTTTGAAGCCTGCAACCCTGAGGACTTTGCTGGCAAACAGGAAAATCCTGCTGCTCTGTTTAAGTTACGTAGCTGAAGGCTATCTCCTTTTCATCTATGTCTTCTGGCTGTACACCTATCTTGTGGAGGTTCGCGGCTTCAGCATGCTGCGGGGCGGCTTCGTTGCCGCACTTCCCTGGCTCGCGGGACTCTGTCTCACCCCGTTGGGAGGGATGGCAGCAGACCGCATCGCCCTGAGTCGTACCCGCCTGGTCGCAGCCAAGTACATCATCATGACCGGATATTCCCTCGCAGGCGTTCTGCTGTTTGTAGCCGCCTACGCGCCCGACCGAAATTTCTGCGTAGCTGCGCTTTCTCTCAGTGTCGGGTTCCTGATGGCGGCAGAAGCATCTTTCTGGGTCTCCGCAACCCACCTTGCAGGCGAAAGCGCGGGCGCGGTCTCAGGGCTGATGAACACAGCAGGCATCCTTGGCGGCATTCTCTCCACATCCCTGGTACCCGTTCTGGTCTTGCGATTCAACTGGTTGGTAGCGTTGGGATCGGGAACCGTCGTTGCTCTTGGGTGTGTCTTTCTCTGGGTTGTGATCGCGGGGCGGCCCGATACCCAACAACTTGGCAGTGCCCCGCTCGTAGCTTCCTAGATCATTTTCCTGTTACTGCGAACTGGGTGATACATGCGAGTGCCGTTTTATTGAGGAAAAACGGCGTCGAGAGCTGTGATTTCGGTGTACACCTACAGGAAAAATGATCTAGCCTTCAAAGGAGAACCATGATTGCTTCTCGGGACATTAGCGCGCAGATTGATCGTCTTCGCAAACCGATAACAGAGTTTCTTCAGCAACTTGTACGATTTCCGAGTCTTCCAGGGCAAGAGCAGGAGGCGCAACACTTCATCGCCGACAAGCTGCGAGCGCTCGGCTGCAAAGTGGAGATCTTGAAGTCGGAGTTTGCCGAACTCGAGCATCACCCTGCATTCTCCGACGACGGTGTCTCCTTCGAGGAGCGCCTGAACGTAATTGGAGCCTGGGGCGGAGCTGCCAATGGCCTCGGGCGCTCTCTTATCCTCAACGGCCATATGGATGTTGTGCCCGTCGGCAGGCCGGAGCTTTGGAAGTTTCCTCCCTGGGAAGGTGTTGTCGAAGACGGCAGACTGCATGGTCGAGGCGCGTGTGACATGAAGGCTGGCCTGACATGCGCGGTCTTCGCCATGCAGGCCCTCCAGAACCTCGGCTTCGTGCCCGCAGGCAAGGTCCTTCTTGAAAGTGTCATCGGAGAAGAGAGCGGAGGCATAGGGACGCTCACCACGCTTACCCGGGGTTTTCGCGCCGACGCTGCAATCCTCATGGAGCCGACGCGCCTGCGGTCATGTCCAGTCCATGCCGGCGCACTCAGCTTCCGTATCCGGATCACTGGACGCGCCATTCACGCCAGCATGAAGCAGTTCGGTATAAGCGCCATTGAAAAGTTCACCCAGGTCTTTCGCAGTCTGGAAGATCTCGATCGCAATCGCCATCTTCAGTATGACAACCGCATCTTCGAATTCGACGACAATATAGCCCCCATCAACATTGGGACTGTCGTCGCCGGCGACTGGCTGTCGACCGTTCCCGAGACGCTGGTCGCCGAAGGGCGCTTCGGAGTTTTTCCAGGGGAAGCCATTGCAACGGCACGAGCGGCACTGGTTGCATGTCTGGACAAGGTGACCGCGGCCGATCCATGGCTCCGAGATCATCCGCCTACTTTGGAATGGTTTGAAGGGCAATTTGAACCAGGACAGACTGCTCTGACGGAACCGATTCTAGGCGCCCTCAGCGAAGCCCATGCAACTGTGCTGGGCGCGCCGCCGGTTATGCAAGGCGTACCCTATGGGTCGGATCTGCGCTTGTTTACCGAGCATGGCCGACTTCCCGCTGTTCTCTACGGCCCCGGGGATGTTGCCTTTGCACACACGGTGGAGGAGCATGTCGAACTCGAAGAAGTCTTCGCCTGCACAAAGGTATTGGCGCTGCTGATTATGGAATGGTGCGGCGGAGAATTTTCCGCGGCCAAGGCAAATCTCCTGAAGATGTAAAGGGAGGTAAGCCCGCTCGCGCTGTTTTCTTTTAAGGAAAGCAGCATTCTTCAAGATCTCCCGCTCCACACTATCAGGAGATTTGCCCTAGAACTCCAGCTTCAAGGAGAGTTGCCCGGTGCGGTTGCCGCCGAAGTCAGAACCACGAGATTGCGTGATTTGGCCGAAGTTCGACTGGCTGATGTCGGTTTGCGGATCCGCCAGATTGGTGTGATTCAGGACATTGGTGAAGGTCCCTTCCGCTCGGAGCCGCACGCCCTCCACAATATCGATTGTTTTGCTGAGACCGGAGGAGAGATTCACGCTTCCCGGCCCAACGAGATCACCGACGGTCTCCGTGCCGAAGCGACCGATTGGAGCCGTGCCGATGCCTACGGTGCACGGCGTTACGCCGCCCGTGGCAGCGGATGGGGCCAGCGAAGCGTAGCCGGTCTGGCCAGGGCAGGCGAAGGCGTCGTTGTTGAACCAATGATTTCTGTCGTGCTTGCTGTTGTTGCCATTTGCCACGCGGTCGGGTCGCTGCGCTGCGCCTCCCACCGCCGTGCCCGAACCGGTGCCGGACGGATCGATCAGGCCGTTGGGCAGGAAGGCAGTCAGGAAGGTTCCACTTTGCACCAGGAGAATGTTGCTCAGCTGCCAGCCTCCCACTGCCAAGTCGGCAACCCGGTTCATGTTGGAGCCGAAGCGCCGGCCACGACCTACCGGTAGTTCGTAGATCGCAGTGCTAAGCCAGCGATGACGCCGTGTAGCGGAGACATTGCCGTAGTCCACATGACGATCAAAGCTATCTGTCGGACTATAGCCGCCCTGTTCATCGACGAATCCGGCTCCGTTGAAGTTGTTGTAACTGCCTTGGTTGTCCGAGAGGTTCTTGGCCCAGGTATAGCTTGAGTCGAACGACAGCCCGTTTGACAGCCGATGGGACAACTCCGCTTGCAAGGCATGATAGTCGGCCTGGGCGGCAGTGTCGCGGCGGGTGATCTGGTAGAAGTTCGGAAAGGGATATGCGGTCTGCGGTTGCGCGCTGGCGGGTGTCGTCGAGGAGCGGGGCAACTGATTGAACTGCGGCTGCCACACGAGATGCCATGTATGCAGGCCGATGTAGGAGAGGCGGCCGCCCGTGTTGTGGCCAAAATCATGATCGATCGAGAGATCGCTTTGCAAGGAATACGGATCGTGCCAGTTGGTGTCGATTGCGGCATAGAAGTAAACAGAACCGAACGCCGGAGCGAAGGTGTTGTTGACCGCGCTCGTCGTAGCTGGAAAGAAGAAGGCCGGTCCAGTGGGGGAATAGGTGTTGGTAAAGCTCTGACCGTTTGCCTGCAAGCTCTGGGCGATTGCGTAGAAGAGCGCGCCGGTGGTGGTGATGTTGTAGTATCCGGCACCGCCGCGAATGGCCGTGCGATCGTTCCCAAAGGGCCGGTAAGCGAAGCCGAGGCGCGGTTGAAAGCGCAGCGTCGGGGCTTGACGCAGACCGGCAGGGAGTCCCGCTTGTGTGTTGGTCACCACGGGCGTGCATGGCGCGCCGTTCACCACGCCGTCAGTCGCATAGGGATTGTTTACGCCAGGTGTGCTGCAGGCGTTGACATTCGCAAGCTCCTGAACACTCAATGCGCTCGCGTAGCCTGCAGGATAGATCAACCGGCCCGACAGCGGGGTCGTCGGATCGAAGTTACCCGCGAGTCCTCCTTTGGCAACAAAGGCCGGGTGGAAGTCGTAGCGCAACCCAAAGTTCAGGGTCAGGTTCTCTGTCGTCCGCCAGTTGTCCTGCGCATAGAACGCATAAGAGTTCGTTGTGCCGTCATTGTCCTGATTAATGGTATTGGTCTGTGTCTGATACGGCACTCCTAGAAGGAAATCCGCAAACTCCTGTCCTGGTTGTCCGTTGGGGTTTGTCGCAGTTGCCGCCATACCGGTCGCCGAAGTTCCCGGGGTCGAGTTGAATAAGAAGTTATCGTAACCGGCGCCCGCCTCTGTATAAGCGGAAAGATGGCGAATGTCGGTACCCAGACGAATGGAATGCTTGCCGCGCTGAATGGTGACATTATCCACGAATTGGTAGATGTGCGATCGCTCCTCAAAGCCCAGGCGCGAACCTACCGAATAAATCTGATTGAATCCGAGATGGGGAATGCCGTTGAAGAACTTGGGCGTCAGGCCCGCGAGGTTGGTTGACGCATTGAAGGCGGTACCATCGAACGGGTTGCTGTTGCCGTCACGCTCCAAGGTGAAGCCGAAGCGGAACTCATTGGCCAGACGCGGTGTAAAAGCATAGGTGAAGGTGCTGGCGAAGATGCGGTATTTTGCGAAAGCGGTGCTGTTTGGCAGGGCCAGGTCGGCAGGCTGCAATTGGTCGGCGTTCTTGAAGGTGTAACGAGCAAAGACGGAGGCTCGCTGGCCGAAGGTCTGGTCGCCCCGAACATCAAACTGGTTGGAACTGATATCGTCCCTGCGCGTGCTCAGATAGTTGTAGCCCGTGGAAGCGATCGCCGCCTGCAGCGATTCGTTCGCGAACTGCGGCGACGGATCGGGATAGAACCGCAAAAACTGGGCAGAGCTTGCATTGATAGGCACCACGTTATTGACAAAGGTGCCGCCAGTGAACGGGTTGACGAGGGGAGTTGAGGTCTCTTGCGAAAAATCACCCTGCTTCATCCGCGCCGTAGGCACCCTCGCCTGCAAGACGTTGGATTGGGGGTATCGCAGGCCCTCATAGGCGCCGAAGAAGAACGTCTTATTGTGACCGTTGTAGAGATGCGGAATGACAAAGGGTCCGCCAAGACTCGCACCGAAATCATTTGCTACCTTGTGGGGCTTGTTGGCGCGGTCGGTGCCATAGGGCGTCGCATCCAGAAACTGATTCTGCAGGTATTCATAAGCCGATCCGTGCAGCTTGTTGGTGCCGCTCTTGGTTACGGTAGTGATCTCACCGGGCTGGCCGTACTCTGCATTGTTGTTCACGCCGTCCACGCGAATCTCCGAGATCGACTCCGCGGATGGAAAGGCGTCGCCTTGAATGTTATTGCTTGTCTGATTTTGCGCGGAGATTCCGTCGACCGTCGTCTCGGTCTGCGAGGGCAGGCCGCCCTGAATCGAGAACCGAACGCTAGGCGCGGGATGGGTCGACGGAGCCGGCGGATAGCCCGCAGTGTCGGGCTGTACGCCAGGCAGCGTCTGCACGACGTTAAGCGGCGAAGTAGACCCCGCGCCACGATAATTCGCCGGCAGGTCAAGCACGTCGCGCGCGGTCAACGCGGCCGAGACTTGCGCCGTCTCGGTTTCGATCACGCCCACACTGGAAGCGTTGACGGTTACACTCTCATTATTTGCGGTAATGGTGAGCGTTACATCATACCGAAGCTCCTGGCGTGCCTGAAGAATCACACCCTTCCCGATGGTGTCGGAAAAACCTTTGGAGGATGTGGTGATGTCGTAAGTTCCGGCTTCGAGATTCACCGCGTTGTAAGTGCCTGAACCGCCCGCCGTAACGATGCGATCCGTGTTCGATTCCAAACGGTGCAACAAGACCTTCGCCCCGGGGACCACCGCGCCGGTGGCGTCGACGACAGTTCCCGAGATGCTGCCAAGAACCGACTGTGCAAACACAAAACCGCCGCAGCTCCCGAGCATAGAAACCAGAAGGAGAACTATAGGCCAACGGAGAGACCTGGGAGCAACGTGTAGACATGCATTGGTCATGGAAAGCCTCCTAAAGAGAGTCGCGGGAATGCACGCCGGGCGCCTCGCGCAGAGTCGGGAGGGCCTATGTGAAAACGCTTGCATAACGCAAACACTGTTTTCTTGCAAATCATTGTTGCTTTGTTGACATACTAATGCCGCATCGGCAGTTGTCAATCTTTTCTTATAAAAAGATTCAGCAGGGCCACAAAAGCGGATGCCGCATCGGCAATTCTGTGCACTACCGAAAGAAGAAACGCTCGGAAGCGCTTTCACAAAAGCACGAAGGCTCACCCCTCTTAGTCCACGTAGTAGCCGCACCTGCTTGCCCTGTAGGCTATCGATCGTCAAAGAGCAATCGATAGCCCCGCGATCTTCCATGCGCAGGGATACGTTCATGAAAAACAATCGTCGCCAGAATTCTCCTGCACGAGTCCGGCAAGCAGAAGGTGCCAGCCTGGAAGCGATCCGAACCCATCGTGCGCAAGGCCGATCGCGCTCCGGCGTGTAAGAGCAATCTTAGACTCACAATGCGGGGAAGCCCTGCTCCCGCAGAAAGGATTGACGCAGGGAAGAATTGCGGAATGCCTCCGTTCCCCCTGGAGCCTGGACAGAAAGCGCACCTGAGATGTTGCCCGAGCGGGCCGACGTCACGATGTCTTTCCCCGTCAAATAAGCGCACAGAAATCCAGCATCGAAGCTGTCTCCTGCTCCAATGGAATCGACAGCAGTCACGTTCGGTCCGGATAGGTCAGTCACTTGCTTGCCTTGCTTAATTCGGCATCCATTCTGCCCACGCTTCACTACAATCGTCGGCACCTTCTCTCCAAAGTTCCTCAAGGCCGCATCAAGGTCAGCGGTCCCGGTCATGCGGCAGATCTCTCTTTCGCTCGGCAAAAAAATATCGATGAAGGGAAGAATTTCATCAAGCGGCGGTCCCCACGCATCAGCGGGGTCATCGTTCGTGTCGAGCGAGATGCTGAGACCGGAAGTTTTCAGAGAGCGAAGCAGGTCTACGAGGCCAGGGTGCAACCCTGTCTGCAGATAGAGCGAACAGAGATGGAGGTGACGCGCCTGTGCAAGACTCGCCACATCTAGATGGCTCGTAGTGAGTAGCGCCATGCTGCCGAGATAAGTCAGGCTGTGTCGTTCCGAGCCATGGGGCAGCAGGATTGTGACGCCTGTCGTCAACGCGGGATCGACAATAACACCCGATGTTTCTACACCGGCCTGTTTCAATCGATCGACAGCGACTCGACCAAAGTCGTCGTCTCCCACCAAGGATGCAAAGCGAACTCGAAGCCCCAGGGTGGCAGCATTGTGAGCGACGATTGCCGACGAACTGCCAAGAGTCGAAACAAATCCCGTCCCAAGCATATCCCGCTCGGTCTCCATCATGCTCGGAAGACCATACAGAATCAGATCCAGGTTTAACTCCCCGGCAATTGCAAGATCGAACTGCTTCTCTTTCGACAACGGCTGCGTTTCCACCTTCGGTTCACCCCGGTTATAAAAGTTTGCACAGAATAGCAGTCACGCTCGCCGATTCTGATACCGGACGAGCCGCGCAACTTTGCGCCGCAGCGGAATTCATCACTAGGCTGCAGAACGCGGTAAGCTTGTGCTCTGTCGGATCCAGTGTTATCGAAGTCTGTCTTAAGGCGTGCAAGCTCTGCTTGCTTGATGAGTTTTGGTTGACACATGCTGCGCACCCGGTACTATATTGAGCAAGCGCTTTCAAACAGCGAAATCGCTCATCCGTTCTCGCGAAAAGATGAGAAAGTGCTTGAGGAAGCCCCTGAACCGATGGACCGCCTGCTCAAGGCACGGCAGTCTATCCGTAGCTTTCGTCCTAAGCGTTCTTCGCCAATCTTCGTAGCATCTCTTCGGAATTATCAGGAGCTGTAGATATGAGTTTGCATCCTCTTGAACCACTCAGCGCGACGGAGGTGAAGCAGGCTGTCAGCCTGCTCAAGGCGGATCCATCCTTCACGCCAACCACACGCATCATCAGCATCAGTTTGAGCGAACCGGCCAAGCAGGACGTATACCCGTGGCCTGTCGCAGAACGCTTTTCGCGCAAAGCAACGGCAGTCGTCTTTGACAACGCGAGAAATGCCGCAGCTTGCTCTCTTATCGACCTGCGATCGAACCGTGTAGACAACTGGAAAGCAGCACCCGCAGGCGCACAGCCTACCCTCTCTGTCGATGAGCAGTTGGAATGCGAGCAGGCGGTCATCGCAAGCGCCGAATTTCGGGAAGCGCTGGAGAGACACTACGGGGTCTCCGATACCAGCCTCGTCATGGTCGATATCTGGAGCGCCGGCAACTATGGCTCCGACGAAGATCACTCTCGCCGTCTCACCCGTCCGTTGTGCTTTCTGCGGTCCGATCCAACCGACAACGGGTACGCACGACCTATCGAAGGGATACGGCCAGTCGTAGATCTCAATACCATGCAGGTGATCCGCATCGAGGAGTAT
The DNA here is from genome assembly GCA_965277335.1 of Edaphobacter sp. Lineage (GTDB taxonomy): Bacteria > Acidobacteriota > Terriglobia > Terriglobales > Acidobacteriaceae > Edaphobacter. Next base: position 324,535 of record CBDICJ010000008.1, read on the forward strand.
GGCACCTGGCCTTTGCCGCCAGAGCCTGGAAACTACGCCAGTGACCGCGTCGAGAATCAGCGCACGGATATCAAGCCGCTCGAGATCACACAGCCGCAAGGTCCGGGATTCACCCTGTCCGGCAAACAGCTTAGCTGGCAGAATTGGAGTTTGGTAGTCGGATTCAACGCGCGGGAAGGTCTCACCATCCATGACGTTCGCTACATGGATAAGGGACAGCCAAGACCCATCTTGTATCGAGGCTCTTTGACGGAGATGGTCGTCCCATATGGCGATCCGCGGCCAACCCAAGCGCGAAAAAACGCCTTCGATGTAGGCGAGTATGGGATGGGCATGTGCGCAAACAGCCTCACGCTGGGATGCGACTGCCTGGGCCACATAGAGTATCTCGATGCGGATCTTTGCGATAGCAGAGGTGGTGCGGTCTCTATCAAAAATGCCATCTGCATTCATGAAGAAGACTACGGGATACTTTGGAAGCACACGGACCGGCGCCTGCCTCATGCGCCGGAGGTGCGACGCTCCCGCCGGCTTGTCGTCTCTTCCTTCTCTACCGTCGAAAACTACGAATACGGTTTCTTCTGGTACTTCTATCAGGACGGCAACATTCAGTTCGAGATCAAGCTCACGGGAATACTCTCTCTCGGAGCAGTGCGCGAGGGCGAATCCTTGAAGTGGGGCACAGTCATTGCGCCCATGCTCTACGCGCCCAATCATCAGCACTTCTTCAATGTGCGGCTGGACTTCGGCATAGACGGAGAGAACAACACGGTGGAGCAGATCGACGTAGTGGCTGATCCTCTTGACGAGAACAATCCTTATAAGAATGCCTTCCACGCGGAGGCGACCAGACTTACAACAGAACACCAGGCGATGGCCAATCTCAATGTGGATACCTCGCGAACCTGGAAGATCGTCAACCCGTCTGTCAAGAACCGTATGGGAAACTCTGTCGGTTACAAGTTCTTCCCAGGCGATAACGCCTCGCCCTTAGCCTCACCGAAAGCTTGGTGGCGGCAACGCGCCGGCTTTGTCGATCACCACGTCTGGGTCACACCCTACCGCGAGAACGAGAGCTTCGCGGCAGGCGATTTTCCCAACCAGAGTCAAGGCGGAGACGGTCTTCCTCAATGGACCAGGCAAAATCGTTCCATCGAGAATCAGGACATCGTCTTCTGGTACACCTTCGGCCATACCCACCTGCCCAGACCTGAAGACTATCCCGTCATGCCCGCAGCCTACATCGGGTTCATGCTGAAACCCAACGGCTTTTTCGACAGCAATCCAGCCAACGACGTCCCGCCATCCCCTTCCAAACAGCAAGGCGCTGCGTGCAAGCACTGCTGAAGTCCACGTTGAATCGCTTAGCTGGCTCGACGCGCCGTGGATTTTCGCACCACCAGTTCCGTTTCGAGGACGTATTCCGTTCCTCGCTGCCGCTTCAGCTTTGACAGCTTGTCCAACGCTTCAAACGACATGACGCCAAGTCTCTCACGGGGCACTCGAATCGTTGTAAGCGGAGGTCGAGTGAGATAAGAGAATGGGATATCGTCAATTCCCACCACCGAGATATCGTTTGGAACATCAAGCCCCGCTAGTTCCAGGGCGGTGATGGCGCCCATTGCGATCAAATCGCTTCCGCAGAAGATCACAGTAGGCCGCGTTTTCGCAGCCAGGATGCTTTGAACCGCGGTAGCGCCCGCATCGAGATGATAATCGCTGTGAGTCACAGGATCGGGGTGAATTCCTTTATACCTCAAGCCATCAACCAGAGCCTGCCTGATACCCTTTGCGGTCCTGTTCGTCAGTGGACCGGCGATGACAGCGGCACGACGGTGCCCGAGCGATGCAACATGCTCAATCGCTTCGGTGACCCCGCGTTCGTAGTTAATCGTGATGTTGCTTACAAGACGATCCCTAGACACCAGGTTACAAAGCACGACGGCAATATCTTCTTTCGTCAAGGCAGAGACGACTTCTTCATCGAGTGAAGATGTGATGACGGCAACGCCTCGAACATTATTTTCGATAAGTTTACGAACTACGATCTCGGTTCGCCTCTGGTTGTACTCCGTATTGAGGAGTAGGACGTCGAATCCGCTCTCCCAGGCTGCGGACTGAAATCCCCGAATCACATCGGAGAAAAACGGATTTGCTATTTCGGAGATCACCAGACCGAAGAGATCGCTTTTGCCAATCGCAAGGCGACGCGCATGGACGTTCCGGTGATAGTCCAGCTTTTTAACCGCAATCAGGACCCGTTCCACGGTGTCCGCCGAGATCGACGGGCTATTGCTCAACACACGAGAGACCGTCGCAGGGGATACCCCAGCCAGTTTAGCGACGTCGTCCATCGTACGAGCCACACATATCTCCTCTACACAAAATAGTGGGTGCCCTGCAACTGAGACCCTCGGACGAAGCTGTCAAAGCGATGCAGGTAGCTGATCTTGGCGTTATAGCGTATCTGCTTCTATCGACAAGGTAACCTGCTGGGAACCAGCATACAACGGTGATCTTGCAATCTGAAATGACCGGATGATAACCAGGGCATCTCCGCGCAATCCGTAAGCTGACAAACCACAGCTTCGCTCTCCGGCACAAAACCGGCACACCAAAACAGAGTTAGAGTTTTCAGCGTAAAGGCTTTCGCCAGTGAATGACCTTCTACTTGACTGACTCTTAGATATATATGGGGAGCTTTTTATGGTGAGAGCGCTGGGGCTCGAACCCAGGACCAACGCCTTAAAAGGGCGATGCTCTACCAACTGAGCTACGCTCTCGAACCACACCTATCAAGTTAGCACATGGGGGGTGGTATTTTCGGTGCCTGGCAGGAGTTGCGCTTGCGTGTTGGCGGGGTTTGAGCGCTGTGGAAAAGCGAGTGGATGCGGAGGGGTCGAGGGGGTTGAAAGTTGTGGTTTGGATTGTCACACTTAAGTCGCATGAGGGTTTCATTGACTTGCCCTAACCCTGCCAGTAGCCTCAGGGTATTGCATGGCGGCAAACGCAAACTCTTCTTTCGAACCGGCAGAGATCCAGTAGAGTTCAGTCGACGTGAAAAAATGTTACCGCAAGACAGGGCTGAGGACGATGGATGCTCGGGATACGGATAGAGCGGATGAAGTTGCGGTAACAGAGACGCCGGAGGATGTGGCGGTCCTGTACTCCTGGGCCAATCTTCATGGGGCGAAGTATCGTGATTTTTCGGCGTCGCGGCGGGAGTACCGGGCGCAGGTGCGGCATCGCGCGGCGGAGCAGGCGAGGGAACAGGCGCTGCTGGCGCAGGCTGAGGCCGAGGCGGCTGCCAGTGCCGCGGAGGCTGCGGCGGAGGAGGCGAGGAAGGCGGCGCGGCGCGAGGAGCGGGAGATTGCCGAAGCGCATGCCTCCGCGCAGAGACAGGCGGCGCGCTATGCGGACGCGGAGAATCGCCGCAGGGCGATCGCAGGCGCCGGGGGACAGTGGGATTCGGCAGGGCAGCGGGATGCGGCAGGACTGCCCGGCCAGGTGTCCGATCCTTACACTATTTATTCGAACTCGCATCCGTCGGGTTCGTCTGCTGTGCCTTCATACTCTCCTTCGGAATGGGCCCTTACCATGCAGCCATCCAACAAGACGCCGCAGAATTCCGTGCTCTCCAGCCGTGAGCTCGGTGACCATGAGCAGGATCAGGAAGATCGGCAGGACCAGGACGATCAGCAAGCCGATCAGCAAGCCGCGGAGATATCGGCTTCGGCTTATCCAGAGCGACGGACGTTGGCTTCGCCGCGGCGTCCGCAAGGCTACCGTCCCGACGATGCGTCCGGGGTGCGGCAGATCTATCGCGGGCCCGACTATGATGCTCCACCGACGGAATACACGGCCGTAGATTCGGTGCGGCATACAGACCCGGTGCGGCATACCGTCCCGGCGCGGCATACCGACCCGGCGCGGCATACCGACCCGGCGCAGAGCCGTCCTGGGCCTCTGTCCGTGACGCCGCAAGACGGCAAGCGTGATAGCAAGCAGGACGTGAAGTCGATCAACGAACAGGACGCGCCTTCGCTTCCTCCTTCTTCCAAGGCCAATAGCCATGAGGGGAAGCCGGCTTCGTTCGGGCAGCGGCGCACGGACGTTTCTCTTGCGCCTGTCTCTCCTGTTCCCGTTTCTTTCGGGCCGGGAGTTCGGACACAGCAGGTTGAGCCTGCTTCTTCTCCCAGCCCGCATAAGCAGCCTTCGTGGTCGGCAAAGGGTGGAGGAGGTTTCGATGGGAGGGAGCCGAGGCAAAGTTTGGGCGTGAATGGCGTGAATGAGGCTGCGATCCTGGCGTCGAATACGAATCCTGCTCCTATGAATCCTGCTCCTATGAATCCTGCTCCTACGAATCCTTCTCCTACGAATCCTGCTCCTATGAATCCTGCTCCGCGGCCCGTGGCGAACCTGCGTCCAGCTTCTGCGATGCTGTCCGAACCCAGGCCGGTGTCGCCGTTTTCGCAGGCCCTGACGCCTTCCGATCCGACACGAGGCCGCCGGGCGCAGGACGACTTTGATTACCAGCAGGTGCCGGGAGCGCCTGCGTCTGGGTTGGTGTCAGATCCCACATCGGGGTCCGCATTTGGGCGACGCAATGGGCCGGAGCCGCCACCGGGGGCAGCCGCGGGTTCTCCGCAACGCTCCGCCTACGCTTCCAACTCTTCGGACGCGGCCGGACCGGCGTGGCTGTATGCGCCGCCTGCGCCGCAGGTTGCTGCTCGGCCCATGGCGCAGCCTCCGGTGGCGGCGCAGTCTTCGGTGGCGGACACGCTGCAGCACTCTCGCGAACGGGTGGCCTCGCGCTGGTTTGCGTTGAAGGGAGTCTTCGAGCAGCCGGGACAGGAGCCGGAAGCCGCGCCGGTGCGCCAGAAGGAGACGCGGACACCGGTGCTTGCGGTGTTTTCGCTGGCCGGGGGCGTAGGCAAGACCAGCCTGGTGGCCACGGTTGGGCGGTCGCTGTCTTCGATGGGCGAGAAGGTTCTGCTGACCGATACGACCTCGCACGGTCTGCTGCCATTCTACTTCGGCGCGAGCGAGCTGCGGCAGGGGACAGTGCGCACCTTTTCGCCGCCCAGCGGAAGCACCGATGCGCCGATTTATCTGGTCAGCTACGACGTCGAGCAGCATGCAGCCGATGACGAGGCGCAGGAGCAGCTTGCCGAGGAGATCATCCACAACAGCCGCGGCACGCATCGCATCCTGCTCGATCTCACGGTGCGTTCGAGTTGGATGGTGCGCCGCCTGTCGCGCATGAATCCGACGGTTCTGGTTCCGGTTGCGCCGGACATGAACTCGGTGATCAGCCTGCAGACGATCGAGAAGTTTTTCAGCGACGTGAGCGACGGCGATGGACGGCCGCTGCAGCCGTACTATGTTCTGAACCAGTTCGACCCGTCGCTGCCGCTGCATCTGGATGTGCGCGAGGTGATGCGCCGTCAACTGGGCGACCGGCTGCTTCCTTTTGTGATTCGCCGGGCGCCGGCGGTGAGCGAAGCCCTGGCCGAGGGCATGACAGTGGTCGACTACGCTCCGGACGCAGCGGTGGCGGAGGATTATATGAATCTGGCCACATGGCTTCGCACCGTTGCTGCTCCAGCTACCGCGGGATTTCGGAATGTGCGGTGGAGCGAACGATGATTCGTTCGGCGATTCGTTCGGCCCTGTTCAAGAAGTTCGAATCCGGCGATGGTCTCTTCTTTCGGGCGCTACGATTTCTGGTTCTGGTCGGCGGGATTTTTCTGCTTGGGTTCACCGGCATTCTGGAGTTGACCTGGCCGCAGCAGATTGTGCTCGGCATCCTGACGGTCGCGCTGATTGTGTGGCTGGATCGGAGTTCGAGCTCTTACCTGGTGACGCTGACGCTGTTGCTGGTTTCGATGTTTTCGACCTTCCGGTACGGCTTCTGGCGCGTCTCGACCACAATCAAATTCTTTTTCGATCCGGGCTCGGTATGGAGCGGGCTGGACAGCTTCTTTATCGGGCTGCTGCTTTTTGCCGAAGGTTACGCGTTTCTCATTCTTCTTCTCGGATACCTGCAGACGCTGTGGCCGCTGCGCCGCACGCCGGTGCCGCTGCCGGACGACCTGACGCTGTGGCCGGCGGTAGATCTGCTGATCCCGACCTACCATGAGCCGCTGAGCGTGGTGAAGCACACAACGCTTGCGGCGATGAACCTCGACTGGCCGGCGGACAGGCTCAACGTCTACCTCCTGGATGACGGCAGGCGCGAGGAGTTCCGCAGGTTCGCGGAAGAGGCCGGCATCGGCTACATGACGCGCGAGGACAACAAGCATGCCAAGGCGGGCAACATCAATTGCGCTTTGGAACGGCTCGATGCTCCCTATGTGGCGATCTTCGACTGCGATCATGTTCCGACGCGCAGCTTCCTGCAGGTGACCCTCGGCTGGTTCCTTCGCGACAGCAAGCTGGGCATGCTGCAGACGCCGCACCACTTCTATTCGCCCGACCCGTTCGAACGCAATCTGGGGCAGTTTCGCACGATTCCCAGCGAGGGCGAGCTATTTTACGGCGTGGTGCAGGATGGCAACGACTTCTGGAATGCGACGTTTTTCTGCGGATCGTGCGCGGTGCTGCGACGTTCCGCGCTCGACGAGATCGGCGGCATGGCGGTCGAGACCGTAACCGAAGACGCGCACACCTCGCTGCGGATGCAGAGGAACGGCTGGAACACGGCGTACATCAACCTACCGCAGGCGGCGGGCCTCGCGACCGAACGGCTGAGCGGACATGTGAAGCAGCGGGTTCGCTGGGCGCGGGGCATGATCCAGATCCTGCGCATCGACAATCCGCTGTTCGGGCGCGGATTGAGCTTGGCGCAGAGGCTTTGCTACTTCAACGCGATGCTGCATTTTCTGTATGCGCTGCCGCGGCTGATCTTCCTGACGGCGCCGCTGGTTTACCTGATCTTCGGCCACGTCAACCTGCCGGGCTACTGGGCTGCCATTCTGGCGTATGCGCTGCCGCATCTTGTGCTGGCGAATATTGCGAACTCGCGTATCCAGGGGCAGCATCGGCACTCTTTCTGGAACGAGATCTATGAGACGGTGCTGGCGCCGTACATCTTTCTGCCGACCGTGATGGCGTTAGTGAATCCGAAGCTTGGAAATTTTGATGTGACGGCCAAGGGCGGCGTGGTGAACCGCAGGTTTTTCGATCGCCGGTTGGCGCAGCCGTTTCTGTTCCTGATCGCAATCAACGTGCTGGGGATTCTGTGCGCCGTTCCGCGCTGGTTTCAGTTTCCGAGCGGCGAGTCCGGGTGGCTTCTGCGTGTCTTCGCAGGCATGTACGACGGCGGCCACGAGGGGACGATTGGGATGAACGTGCTGTGGGCGTGCTTCAATCTGGTGATCCTCGGCGTCGCGACTTCAGTGGCGTGGGAGAGTCGTCAGCGCCGGCAGACGGTTCGTCTTGCGATGACGGTGCCGGTGGATGTGCGGCTTGCAAATGGCAGCGTGATCCATGGCGTGACGACGGATATGTCGAGCGGCGGCCTGATGATTCGGATGGAGCGCGACTTTATTGCAAGCGCCGGAGAGGCGGTCAAGCTGACGCTGCCGGTGCTGGACGGAAGCGCGACGCTGCCGGCGAGGCTGGTTGGAATCAGCGGGAATGGGTTGCGGGCGAAGTTCGATCCGCTGACGCTGCAGGAAGAAGAGGCGCTGACGCTGGTGCTCTATTGCCGCGCCGATACATGGCTCGGCTGGGGCGACGCGCGCGAACCCGACAGGCCGCTTACCAGCCTGAGGCGTGTCTTGTATCTCGGCATGCGGGGCTTTGCGCAGGCGGTGCGAGGTTCGATGCGGTCGAGGAAGGCTTCTGCCGAGGGCCGGCTTGCTCCGAGTATCGCGCCGCTGCTGCTGCTGGCTCTTTTGCTTGGAAGCAACAGGCTTTCGGCGCAGGACTGTCCTCTTTGCGCGGCCCATGAAGCTTCGACGCAGACCAGCTCCACGGCTGCCCCGGGCGGGCAAGATACGGCAAACGGCGCAGGAAGTCTCGTCGCGAGGCAGCCGGCGGCGAGGGCCGGCAGTGCTTTGGCGGCTCCGGGAAGCTTCGACCATGTGATTGCCTTCTCGGATATCGGGGCGCCTGGCACCATCGTTCTGCGGGGAGTCGACGCGTACGATACGGTTCGCTTTTCGCTGCCGCAGAACCAGATGGTGAAGTCGGCGGTGATGCATCTTCGATATCACTTCTCGCCGGGGCTGATTCCGTCACTGAGCCATTTGAAGGTGAGCCTGAACGGGGCGTTGGTCGCGACGCTGCCGGTGACGGCGCAGCCTTCGGGCGTCGTGCAAAACGAAGCGACGGGCGGCCAAGGCCAGACGGCGGACGGTGCGCGCAAGGAAAACAGCGCGTTGCTGGAAGCCACGCTGACGCTGCCGACCGAGATGCTGGCGCGCAGCAACGAACTTACGTTCGAGTTCGTCGGACACTACACGCTAAAGTGCGAAGATCCGTTGCAGTCCACGTTATGGAGCCATATCGACAGCAACTCGACGCTCGAACTGGCGGGTACGCTGGTTCCGCTGCGCGACGACCTGAGCCGGCTGCCGGCGCCCTTCTACGATGCGGCGGTAGATCTTCGACCGGTGATTCCCATCGTCTTTCTGAGCCAGCCTTCGCCGAAGGCGTTGCAGGCGGCTGGGGTGATTGCATCGTGGTTCGGCATTCTGGCGGACTCGCGGCCGGTGCGATTTCCGGTTTCGATCGGCACGATTCCGGCTGGCCATGCCATCGTGCTGGTAGACAGGAGCGGGGGGGAGAGCAGCGGCGCTTTACCCGCTTTGCTGGGGGTCAATGCCGGGTCGGGGCCAAGCATCTCGATGCGGACGAATCCTTCGGATCCGTACTCAAAGATGCTTGTGCTGACGGGCGACTCCGCGGACGAGGTGCTGACGGCAGCGTATGGACTGACGCTGCAACGCGATCTGCTGGAGGGAGACCAGGTCCGCGTTTCCAATATCAAGCTGCCGGCCCGGCGCGAACCCGACGATGCTCCACGATGGCTAAGCACGGAGAGGATTACCAGGATCGGCGACATCCCGCAGATCTCCGATCTCAAGACGGATGGCTCAGGTCCGATCGCCATCTCCATGCGCCTGCCGCCCGACTTGTATCTTGAGCGAAGACAGAACCTTGGATTCCATCTTGGGTATCGCTATAACGGGATTCCGGTTTCCAACGACAGCAGTCTGCAGGTCTCGCTGAACGACGCGTATATTGGCTCGACGCCGCTGCCCCATATGGAGAAGGCGTCGGCGCAGCTCGATACCATCATGCCGGTGCCTGTCTCCGATCTGCGCCCGTTCTCGAACTCGATGCTGCTGCGCTTTCTCTTTCTGCCGGCGAAGAAGGGCGAGTGCCAAGAGGCTGCGCCGACGAGTTTTCAGGGCTCGATCCTTAAGGATTCGTATCTCGACCTTCAAGGCATTCCGCATTGGGCCACGCTGCCGGATCTGGAGATCTTCGCCAACGCGGGATATCCTTTCACGCGCAAGGCCGACCTCTCGGATACGGCAGTGGTGATGCCGGAGCGGCCCAGCGCGGAGGAGATCGAGATATATCTCACGTTGATGGGACACTTCGGCGCGCAGACAGGGTACCCCGTTCTCCATGTGACGGTGACCAACTCCGACGGCATGAGGGCAGACGGGCGCAAGGACTATCTGGTCCTCGGGACGATGGACGATCAGGAGGCAATTGGACGACTGAATCCATCGCTTCCGGTGGGAGTGGATGGCAGCGGACTGCATATTCAGGACACCCAGGGGTTCTTCTCGCAGCTGCAGCATGCCTGGTGGAAGGTTCGCAGCTCCGACCGGGTGCAGTCTGGGGAGCTTGAGACGGCGGGCGGTCTGCCGGATGCGTTGGTTGAAGGCATCGAGTGGCCCAGCAGATCGAGCCGTTCGGTCGTGGTCATTGCGCTGCGGGACACTTCAGTGGCGCACAGCTTCTTGTCGGCCTTCCTGAAGACATCGCAGACGTCAGATATCTCTCAGTCGGTGAGCGTGCTGCATGGCTCACAGTTTGTCTCGTACCGGATTGGCGACGATGTCTACCGCGTGGGTTCGCTATCGCTGTGGATTCAGCTAAACATGCTGTTTTCCGAGTACCAGTGGCTGATGGTCCTCTCGACCCTGTTCTTCTGCTTTCTTATGGCGGTTATCCTGCGTTCGACCCTGCGCAAGAAGGCTCGGATGCGACTTCAGGGGAATTAGGAAGGGCAGGGTGTAGGAAAACCAAGATGAGAAACTGTAGGGAAAAGAAGATGCTTATGCTGCCGCGCGCAGGCCCGCTCATGCGGTGAGACTGCGTGAACGGGCACCCGGAATTTCGGGTGAGTTAGATACCGCCGGCATGGCAGGCAACTGAACGGCGCGCGTTGTGGTGAGGGATGATCAGGGGAGGCGGCAGACCTTCACCGCCGCATTCGCGTAGACGCAAGCGAAGCGGGTGAGGGCGCTCCGGGTCAGCACCACCCAGGTGACGCGGAGGGGCTTCAACGCAGCAAGACGTTGGGCGTCGGAGTTTTCGCTTAGCTGCTTCTGCGCCTCCTGGCCCTGGAGCCACGGCGCGGCGAGTTCCGGCTTGTTGGTAACGATGCCGCCATCTTTCGAGAAGTCCGGCAATGCATTTCGTTCAGCGATGGCGCGAAAGCCCTGGGCATCCTCCCCAGGTTGGGTAATGTAGCGCGCATCGAGCGCAAACAGGGCATCTTTCGGCGTGTTCCTGCTGATCCAGACAAATGCCTGCTCCCAGGGATTGCTGCCTGCGCTGAGCTGGCCATTGGCTGTCTTCCATGCCAGTTCGATGTGCCGCGACCCGGGGAAGGTCGCTCGCTCCGCGCACACCATCACTGCTGCGAGCGCAGAAAATACCACGATCCATCGAGCTACTCTTCGCCGCAGGACACGCTCGGCCAGCGCCGCGCCAAGCACCAGAATCATGACGACGTAGACGAGTTGGACGATGCGCAGAGGCTGGAGTCTTGCCACCAGATGCGTCTGCATGGCCGAACGCGCGAAGAGCACGGCCACCAGCGTAGCCGTCAGACCGGCAGCGAGCGCCATTCGAGCCAGCCCCATCAGCGCGGCGTTTGCTTCCGCTCGCCGCCTGAGCGCAACGAATGCAAGAATCAGCAGCGGCGCGACCAAGCCAACCAGCTCGTACCATTGCCACTGGCTGAGAAACCAGTAGTACCGCGTCAGGACGATCTGCTTGTAGAGGGCGCTCTCGGGAGGCGCCGACAGCACAAAGCCCGCGGCTGCGGTCAGCGCCGCTAGAACCAGCCCGACCGTTCCCCATACCCGCGCGATTCGGCTCGGCGCGATCGCGACGCCCAGCAGCAGCACCGAACCGACCGCGTACGCTCCCATCAGAGGATGCATGGCGACCGCAACGGCCAAGGCCGCAAGGCACAGGACCAGGCCCCGCGCCCGCTGCTTGCGGTCCGTGTTCGCTTCATGGCACGGCAGCAGGAAGTCGAGCGCTCCTGCCAGCGCGAGCAGCGCACAAGGCGTTGAAATGCTGCGCGCCGTCAGGTAGGGGTCCATCAGCATCAGCGAAGTGCCGGCGATCGGCAGGGTAATCCATGCCGCCAACAACATCACGGCGCCGCACCTTGCATGGCGTGACTGGAAGCACCGTGCCGCCAGCAGCCAAGCCGCGAAGAGCGTCATCCAAAAACTCGCGAGGTAGGCCACGAAGAGCACCGTCTCCAGGCGGAGGCGCGAGAGGCGCGCCAGCTCCGCAATCGCCGGCGCAAAGAGCGAATAGCGCAGATGACCCACCACGAATCCGGCTCTATGGGGGTAGAGAGCCGGATCGACGAGACGTTTGATCTCCGGCAGGTAGACGCCGCCGTCCTCGGCATAGGGATGGTAGCCATGGATCAGCAGGGCAGCGAAGGTCAACGCCGTGACCAGCGCCACCGCAAAGCTGCGTTCCTGCATGCGCTCTTTCGCCCGAGCCTGCTGTGAAGAGAGTGGATATGCTAACGATGTAGCCAAGAACTTATTGCTCCCGCGGCGATGTGACGATCATTTCCGTGCTGCTGCTTCTGCCGAACTTGGTGATCCGCATCATTCGACCACGAGAAGCCGGCGCGATCTTAGAATTGCCGGCGGCAGTCTGTCAGTGAGTTAGACTGCGGCCGCGACTTGAGAGTTTACAAAGAATTCCGTGTTCCGCGGAAAAACACGAAAAATGCGCAAGATGCCGGCGGAGGGGCAGCGGATACAATCGAATTTGAATGCTCCATCGTCTCTTCAACTCCTCTGTATGCGGTTTTGCATCTAGCTTTTTCGTTCGCTGGACGACGGGCGAGGCAAGGTCATGACGACCGCCTCGGCCGCCGGAAACCGCCGCAATCTGGTGAAGACCATCCCCGGGCTGCTGATCAGCGCATTTTTTCTCTGGTATACGTTTCGCGGCATCTCCTTTGCCCAGATTCTTTCGCTTCGCATCGAGCACCCGGCATGGCTGGCTGGCGTGGTCGGCTTTACGGCGGCGGGGTATACGCTGCGCTGCATTCGCTGGACGCGCATGATGCGTCCTACCGGCGCGCGGTTCGTGGTGTGCGCGCGGGTGCTGATGACGTCGCTTGCCGCAAACAATATTCTGCCGCTGCGGATTGGCGACGTAATGCGCATCTTCACCTATGCGGGTGACCTGGGCGCGTCGCCTTCGGTGATTCTGAGCACGGTCATTCTGGAGAAGCTGCTCGACATCTTTGTGCTGGTGCTGATATTCGTCTCGACGGTGGGAAGCATCGCGACGCCGCATCTGCGCTTGATTGCCGACGTATCGCTTGGCATCTCGACGGTGGGCCTGCTGGTGCTTCTGGTGGGGGCGCGGCCGCTGCAGGCTCCAGTCGAGCGCCTCTTTTCGCGACTTCCGGCGCATCCGAAGTTAGCCAAAGTCGAACACTGGATGAGTCTGGCGCTCGACGCGACCGGGCGGCTCGGGGTGAGCGGCTCGCTTCTTCTGCTGCTGCAATCGATCGTCATCTGGGCCTGTGAAGGCATGATCTTTGTTTCGGCGATCCGCCTGTTCGGTATTCCGGTGGATCGAACCGCTCCGTGGCTTGCCGTGTCGTTTGCGAATCTTTCTTACCTGATTCCCAGCTCACCGGGCGCGATCGGTCCGTTTGAGCTCGCCGTCAAGACGTCGCTCGTTAATCATGGCGCTTCTATTGGGCTGTCCGCTGTCTTCGGCCTTGCCATTCATGCATGGATGCTGGTTTCGATTACGGGAGCGGGCGGGATGATCTTTCTATTGAATCGATTTCACGTTCATACTCGCAAGCCGCTTCTGGAAGATATCGGAGAGCTGCCTGCGGAGCTTCCTTGAAAAATATGCCCTGCCGGACGGGCCTCCTGCGCGGAGGGCGGCCACTTCGTGGCGGGTGTACCTTTTCGTGGCAGTGCGAGCAGCGTTGGGCCTCCCGTTGGTCAGCATGAAAGATCCCCCTTCCGACCAACGGGAGGACCGAAGCATTTCATCCCGGCAACACAAGGTACACGCGCCACGAAGTGGCCTCCCCACGCGTAGTGGGCCTGTCCGGCAGGGCTGTCTCTAGTAAACTGAACCCATCTCCTGAACGCGGTGAATGCAAAGCATGTATCGCACAATCCAGCAGTCTTTGTTGGCCCGCATCCAGGCCATCCTCCTGGCGAAATATGGCGCCAGCCTGACCTACCTCGCGGTCGAGCAGCCTCCCAGCATCGAGCTGGGCGAACTCGCTCTGCCTGTGGCGTTCGAACTTGCCAAGCGCCTGCGCAAGGCTCCGCGCGCCATTGCTGCCGAACTTGCGGCCGAACTTACCGCCGAGCTTGCCTCCGGACAGCCTGAACTCGACGGCATCTCGAGCGTCGAAGTTGCGGGCGCCGGTTATCTCAACATTCGCCTCGACCGCTCAGCCGCCGTTCGCCGCATCGCGCAGGACGAGCATGCGGACATCGGAGGTCCGGGCTTTCGGCTGGTCGAGCACACCAGCATCAATCCCAACAAGGCCGCGCACATTGGGCATCTTCGCAATGCCATTCTCGGCGACACGTTTCAGCGCCTTCTGCGCCCCGACGACTACAAGCGCGGCTACGAGGTCGGCGTGCAGAACTATATCGACAACACCGGCGTACAAGTGGCGGATGTAGTTGTCGGGCTGGTTCATCTCGAAGGCAAGGCGCTGGACAGCACCCGCGAATTGCTTACTGAGCTGATCGAGACCAACCGGAGGATCGATTTCTACTGCTGGGACCTCTACGCGCGCGTTTCGCAGTGGTATACAGGCGCCGGTTCGCCGGAGGCGCTCGATGCTGAGCAGCTCGCGGCTCGCAAGCAGGTGCGTCTCGATACGCTGCATGCGCTTGAAGCGGGAGGGAATGAGACGGCCGCCATCGCGGACCTGATCTCTACCGCAGTCCTTCATCGCCACCTGCAAACCATGCAGCGGCTGAACATCGAGTACGACTTTCTGCCGCGCGAGAGCGAGATTCTCACGCTGCACTTCTGGGACGCCGCGCGCAAGCTCATGCTCGAAAAGGGAGTTCTGTATCTCGAGACCGCCGGCAAAAACAAGGGCTGCTACGTGATGCGGCGGGCTGGAACGGCAGAGGAGATCGCTATCGCCGATTCGAGTCTGCCCGACGAGGACGCCAAGGTGATTGTGCGCTCGAACGGCACGGTGACCTATGTGGGCAAGGACATTGCGTATCACCTCTGGAAGTTTGGCCTGCTGCCGGGCAAGGACTTCGGCTATATAAAGTTCTACGAGTATCCGGACCACACCTGCTGGATCTCGACCGCCGGTCCGAGTGACGCTGGCCATCCGACGTTCGGCAAGGCGGATGCGATCTACAACGTGATCGATTCGCGGCAGAACGATCCGCAGAATAACGTTGTCGCCGCGCTGCGGGGCATGGGGTACACCGAGGCAGCGGATCGCTATACGCACTTCAGCTATGAGATGGTGGCGCTGACCCCGCGCTGCGCGATCGAACTCGGCTATGACATCAGCGAAGCAGACAAGAAGAAATCGTATATTGAAGTCAGCGGACGGAAAGGGGTTGGCGTCAAGGCTGACGACCTGCTTGACCGGCTGATTGCCGCGGCTCAATTTGAAGTCGATCATCGGCACCCGCAACTCACGGAGGCCGAGCGCGTCGGGATTGCGAACCAGATCGGGGTTGGGGCGCTTCGGTATTTCATGCTCCGCTTTACGCGCAACACGGTGATCGCGTTTGACTTCAAAGACGCGCTCAGCTTCGAAGGCGAGACTGGGCCGTATGTGCAGTACGCGATCGTTCGCGCGGCGAATATCTTTCGCAAGGCCAAGACCAGCGAGGCTGCGTCGCTTGCGGCCGTCGCGAGTTTGGATGTGTCGTCGATTCTCGACAGCGAAGAGGGAACGAGCCTTTGGGAGACGTGGCTGCTGGCTTCGAAGCTCACGCTGTTGATCGAGCAGTGCATCGCTACCGCCGAGCCCGCGCACCTGGCCAAGTACGCCTTCCAGCTCGCGCAGCAATTCAACAATTTTTACCACCGGCACCATGTGCTGAACGAGACTGACCCTACCCGCAAGGCGCTGCTGCTGGCTACCGCCGCTGTGGCGCAACGTCAGATGATCCGGGCGCTTGGGTATCTGGGGATCGAAGCTCCGCCGGTAATGTAACTCCAAGAGATACAAAACCTCGAACGCGGATCAAAACGGATGGAAAACAAAACGATAAGAGACAAAGAGGTCTGCTCTTCTCCGTCTTTTTCTCTTTGCGCTTATCCGTGTTCCTCCGTGAAATACGCGGTCGGCGTCGCTGTTGGTTAGGCGGAGTAACTTCGGACCCATTCCAGGATGGATCGGACGCCGATGCCGCTTGGGCCATTGGCAATCCAGGATTTGTTTTCGTCGTTCCAGGCGCAGCCGGCGATGTCGAGATGGATCCAAGGGGTTTCGCCGACGAATTCCTTGAGGAACATTGCCGCGGAGATGGCTCCGCCGTAGCGGTTTTTGCCTGTGTTCATCATGTCGGCGATGGGGCTTTTGATCTGGTCTTTGTAGTCGTCGGTGCAGGGGAGACGCCAGAACTTTTCGCCTGAGATTCTGGTGGCGGCCTGGAACTTTTCCCAGGTAGGCTCGTCGTTTGAAAACAGGCCGGCGTTCAGCGTGCCCAGCGCTACCACGCAGGCTCCGGTGAGGGTGGCTGCGTTGATCAGATGAGTACAGCCCAAGGTCTTTGCGTAGTGAAGTCCGTCGGCGAGCACGAGGCGGCCTTCGGCGTCGGTGTTGACCACCTCGATCGTCTTGCCGGACATTGCGGTAATGACATCGCCGGGCTTGAACGCCTTGCCGTCTGGCATGTTTTCCGCCGAGCACACGATGCCGATCACCTTCACCTTCGGCTTCAGTTGAGCGATGGCCCGCATGGCGCCGATCATCGCTCCCGCGCCGGCCATATCGTACTTCATCTTCTCCATGCCGTCGGCGGGCTTGATGGAGATGCCTCCGGTATCGAAGGTGATGCCTTTGCCGACGAGGCCCATGACCGGCGCGTCGGGAGCTCGCGTCTGGCCCTTGGCGAGTTGCGGCTCATAGGTCATGACGATCAGCGCCGGGGGCTCGGCCGACCCTTGCGCGACCGCCGCGAAGGCTCCCATGCCAAGCTCGTGCAGCTTGTCGGTCGAGTAGACCTCGCAGGTCAAGCCGACCTCGCTGCACATGGCGGCGGCGCGCTTGCCCAGCTCCGTCGGGGTCAGCACATTGCCCGGCTCGTTGACCAGGGAACGGGTGAAGTTCTGGGCTTCGGCGACGGTCAGGCCCTCGTCGAAGCCGTGTTGAATCTCGGTTCGGGTCGACTTCTCCGCGCCGTTCACGATTACGGAGAGGGTCTTTACAGACCGGTCCTTGCGTTCGCTGCGGTAGGTGTCCCAATCTCTCTCGGCCAGTTCCGCGCCTTCTACAAGCGCCCGCGACAACAGGGTGCAGGGGAGGGTTTCGAGGTGCTCGTCGGAGAGCGCGTGGTCCTCGGGAAAGGCGATGGCGACGTCTTTTACGGCAAGCGGTTTGGCTGCCCGGACCGCGGCCCCTGCTCCGCGCCGCACCTCATGCACGGATAAGCTCTTGGTCTTGCCCAGGCCGACGATCAGGAGGCGCTCCGCTTTGAGACCGCTGGGCGCATGCAGCAGCAGGGTCTCGCCCAGGGTCGCCTTGAACTCGCCCGAGGCCAGGACTTTCGCGGCTGCGTTCGTTATGGCGTCCGAGGTGGTCAAGAGAGCGAGCAGCGGCTCCGCGTCTTTGCCGAGCGCGATATCGACCGCAAAGACGGCGAGCATCGGGGTCTGAAAGCCGGCCGCATCCTGAAAGAGGAGCTTCGTATCCATGCTTCTATCGTAGCGCGATTGAACGGACCACGCGCCGCCGAAGCGTTGCGCACGAACACGACTTGCCGACTATTTCAGGCCGGCTAAACCTATCCTGTATCTGCGGCGGCGGCTGATTACCTTCTCTGGCTGCGCGCGACGGCGGCCTTGGCTTCGTTATCGGCCTCGCGTTTGCGTTCGGTGGCGCGCTTATCCCACTCCTGCTTGCCTTTGGCTAACGCAAGCTCACATTTAACACGCCCGTTACGAAAATAAAGCCGTGTGGGGATCAGCGTAAATCCCTTCTGCTTCGTCATACCCTCGAGCCTCCGCACCTCGCTTTTATGCAGCAGCAGTTTGCGGGTGCGCAGAGAGTCGTGGTTCATCGCATTTCCATGGGAGAAGGGGCCGATGTGGGCGTTCAGCAGAAAGCATTCGCCGTCTTTGAGCAGCCCATAGGCGTCCTTGAGGTTGGCCTTGCCCTCGCGGATCGACTTCACCTCGGTTCCGCGTAAGGCGACGCCGGCCTCCACCTTGTCGGAGAGGAAGTAGTTGAAGCTCGCCGAGCGGTTGAAGGCGGCATCGCGTTTGCCCGCCGCCACCGGGTCGCGGTCCTTCTCTTTCGCCACAGGCTTGGGCTGGTGAGCGATCGTCGGGTTGGACATGGAGCGGGGCATGCAATCTTCTACTTTAACATGGCTGCAATGTTTGAGATGGCTGTGACGCTCGTCTCACCACCGGTAGGACAGTTAGACTATCGAAAAAGATTCGATTGCCGCTGCAGAGAGAAGATCCGGGGCGAAAAGCACTGCGCTCTCACCGAAAAGCAACCCTCCGAAAACAAACAGCCGATTTTTAAAACCGTCATGGAAGTGCCGCGTCTAACCATAAACTCAGTCAGGCCGATCCATGATTCACCCCCTGCGCCGATCAGGAATAAACCTATGACGAGACCTGTGCCACCGAAGAGGTAGAGATTGCAGCGAATGGTATACTCACCCGAGCGCAAAAGCCTGGCAGGCACCGCCCTTCCAGGCAGCGCCCACTCCGGAATGACTGTTCGGCCCGGTGCGCGCTCCGGCAAACGCCACACTCTTCACAGTGCAAAGGACGCAAACGGAAGCAGCATGGGTCGCGGGTACAAATCAATCGGAAAATTATCGGCAATCGTTGGTCCGGCGCTTCCTCTGCTTTCTCTGTGCTGCTTCGCGGGCATCGGCTCGGTTGCGGCGCATGCGCAGTCCGCGAGCAAGCTGGACAAACGCGGCCAGGACGCGGAGCTGCGTCAGAACTACGATGTTGCCTACGAGGACTATCGTCTTGCGCTGCAGAAGAATCCTGGCGATCTGCGCTACAAGGCTCACTATGAGCGCGCCCGGTTTCTTGCCGCAGTCTCGCATGTGGATCGCGGGCGGGTCTTGCGGCAGAGCGGCGACCTGAACGGCGCGCTCGCCGAGTTTCGCCGCGCGCTGCAAATCGATCCCGGCAACCAGACTGCCCAGCAGGAGATCGATCTGATTGAACAGTCGCTGCCGGCGCCGGGAGCGCCGCCGCCGCCGACCCCGCAAGCTTCAGAGCACGCGGAGGTCCTCGGTGAACTCGGCTCCATCTCGGGGCCCGTCCAGCTCAAGCCTGTCTCGAACGACCCGATCACGCTGCACATGGTCGAGGATGTCAAGAACATCTATCAGGCGATCGGCAAGGCCGCCGGCATCAATGTCCTCTTCGACCCCGACTACACCTCCAAGCGCATTCCCGTCGATCTCACCAACGTGTCCCTCTCCGATGCTCTTCGCATCGTCGCCACGCTCTCCGACACTTTCTACAAACCCGTCACTTCGAACACCATCTTCATTGCCCAGAACAGCCGCACGAAACGCACTGAACTGGATGAGCAGGCGGTTCAGACCTTCTACCTCACCAATGCAAGCCAGCAGAACGACGCCAACGAGGTGGTTGTGGCGATCCGCAACCTGCTCGATCCCAGCACCAAGATTTATCTGGTCCCCAGCCAGAACGCGATTGTGATGCGGGCTACGCCGGACCAGCTTCTGCTGGCACAGAAGCTTTTGAACGACCTGGATCGCGCCCGCCCCGAGGTCGTCGTCGACGTCGCCGTGCTCGAGGTAGACCGCACCGTGGAGCACAATCTGGGAATCATTCTTCCCCAGCAGGTGACGTTGACTCCGCAGGCCAACCCCAACAGCACCACCAGTAATGGCAGCACTCCATCGACCGGCAACACCCCTTCCACAACCCCATCGAACTTCACGCTCAACTCGCTTGCCCACTTCAACTCCAACAACCTCGCCGTCGGTATCACCGGCGGCACCGTGAACGCGCTGCTCTCGAATGCCGATACCCGCATCCTGCAGAACCCGAGTCTTCGCGCCACCGACGGTCAGCGCGCCACTATCAAGATCGGACAGAAGATTCCCGTCGCGACGGGATCCTATAACGCGGGCGTCTCCACCGGCGTCGCCAGCATCGGGGTGCAGACCCAGTTCACCTACCTCGATGTCGGCGTCAATATCGACATGACGCCCACGGTCCACTACGACCGCGAGATCACCCTCAAGATGAAGATCGAGGTCTCCTCCGAGGGTCCGATTCAGATGATCTCCGGAGTTGCCGAGCCGATCATCAACCAGAACGTGGTCGAGCAGGTGATCCAGCTCAAGGACGGCGAACCCAGTCTGCTTGCCGGCCTGATGACCAGGAACGATACGCTCAACATCACCGGCACGCCGGGCGTCGGAGAGCTTCCGCTGCTTAAGTATTTCTTCACTTCCCGAGACAAGACTGTCGCGAAGAACGAGATTGTCTTCCTGCTGATTCCTCACATCGTTCGCGAGTCCGTCCTGACCCGCATGAATACCCGCTCCATCGATACCGGCACGGGCCAGTCGATCGAGCTGCGCCGTGATCCCGCCGCCGAACAGACCGCCGCCGATCTGGCCAATCCTGTCTATGCGAGGCCGGCTATCTCCCAGAAGACGACGGCCGCCAATGCCGCCAGCGCGATGGTGCAGCAGCTCAGCCAGCAGGCCGAGCCCATCGCTCCGCCGGCGAGCCCGTCCACCACTCCGCAGCAGCCAGCCGCGGCGACAGACGCGACTCCTGTAAGTCCGGCAGGTCCGCCGGTCAGCTTCAGCGTCGTTCCCTCCAGCTCGATCCAGAGCGTTGGCGGCACCTTTCAGGTTTCGGTCATGCTGGGCAACGGCCGCGATGTTGCCTCGGTCCCGCTGCAGATGCGGTTCAACCCCGCCGTGCTGCAGCTGGTCAATGTCGATTCGGGCAACTTCCTGGGCAAGGATGGGCAGGCGGTCTCGATCGTCCACCGCGACGATGGCAACGGTTTGGTCGCTATCGCCACGGAGCGTCCTCCGAAATCCGTCGGCGTCAGCGGCCAGGGGAGCCTCTGCACGCTCACGTTCAAGGCCATCGCTCCAGGCCAGTCCAGCCTTGCCCTGGTCAAGGTCGGCGCTCTCAACAGCGCGCAAGCCAATCTTCCGGCCGTCGGTTCGCAGGCCGTGGTGCAGGTGAAGTGATCTTCCGTATATCTCCGCATCGAGTTGCAGATGCGGGTGCTCGAGGCCGGGCTTCCGAGAGGGTAGGTTCTTCTGCGCCTGGCAACTCCCGCCTCGGTAGATCCCGGTCCGGCAGATCCCAGGCCTGCAGATCCCGGTCCAGCAGATCCCAGTCCAGCGGATCCCAGGCCGGGCTTACTCTCATCGAGCTTATTATCACCGTGGCCATCGTTGCCGTCCTCGCCTCGGCTGCTCTCCCCGTCGCGCGGTTTCAAGTCAAACGGCAGAAGGAGCGTGAACTTCGCCGCGACCTGTGGCAGATGCGCGACAGCATCGACGCTTACAAGGACGCGGCCGACAAGGGAGCCTTCATGACCAAAGCCGACAGCAATAACTACCCGCCCGATCTCCAGACCCTGGTCGACGGGGTAGAGGTTCAGACGAAGAAAGTCCGCTTCCTGCGCAAGATTCCGGTCGATCCCATGACCGGCAACGCCGACTGGGGCCTTCGCTCCAACCAGGACGACCCCGATTCCACTTCCTTCGGCGGCCAGAGCGTCTTCAACGTTTACAGCAAGAGCGACGGAACCGCGCTCGACGGAACGAAATACTCTACATGGTAGCGATGCGTCCATCCCGCTCTCCGCAGCAGTCCAGCAAGCTTGCCGCGCGTGCTGCTGCCTGGTCTGCTTTCGCCGAATCGGGCTTCACTCTGCTTGAGCTCATGATCGTAATGGTCGTCATCGGCATTCTTGCCGCGATTGCGATTCCCGCCTATACCAGCAACATTCGCGGGGCCAAAGAGGCGACTCTTCGCGAGGACCTGCACGTCATGCGCTCCGCCATCGACTCCTATACGGTCGACAAGCAGAAGGCTCCCCAGTCGCTGGACGACCTGGTTCAATCCGGATATCTGAAGACCATGCCTGTCGACCCGTTCACTCGCCGCTCGGATACCTGGGTCCCGGTCCAGGAGGACACGCTGCAGAGCCTCGATCAAACCGAACCCGGCATCGACGACATCCATAGCGGAGCCCAGCTGACAGCATCCGACGGCACTGCATACAACACCTGGTAGAGGTGTTTTCAGTTGTCAGTTGTCAGTTCACAGTTGTCAGTTGTAGCAGCCAGCCAACTCGGCTGATCTGAAGAACTGACAACTGACAACTGACAACCCCCTCTACCCCTCTCGCCAGAGCTAACGAAAAGGCGCATACTATCGTCTAATGTACGTCGAGCTGCGCCCGAACGAGCAGGGAAGCGGCTCCTACAGGAGACAACCCATGCGTCCCACTACGCAACTCGGCTTGGCCGCGGTCCTTGCCCTCTCCCTCGCTGCATACGCCCAAACTCCGGCGAGTCCCCCAGCTCAGTCCACTCCTCCGGGTTCGGCGAACACTCCTAACACACCTCAGCCGCCGGCCAATATTCCCGTCGAAAAGCCTATCCCCGGCACACCCACTGCGACCCCGCAAGAGAGCAAAGACGCTGCGAAGAAGGTCAAGGCCGAGAACAAGTCCGACGTCCTTCCATCGCCGGGCGAAGATCTCGATCCGCATATCAAGAAGGGCAGTGAAGACGATGTGAACGCCGTAGGCACCCGCAATATCGGCGGACGCGGCCTGGGCAACTGGTACTCGACCGATTGGGAGATCCGCACCGGAAAACAGTACTCGATGGAGATCGAGAAGTCCGCCCATCTGGTTACCGATCCGGTGATCGTGGAGTACGTCAACCGCGTTGGGCAGAACATCGTCAAAAACTCCGACTGCAAGGTTCCCTTCACGATCAAGGTGATCGACTCCGACGAGATCAACGCGATGGCGCTGCCCGGCGGCTTCTTCTACGTCAACTCCGGCCTCATCCTGGCGGCGGACGAGGAGGCTGAGCTGGGCGGGGTCATGGCGCATGAGATCGCCCATGTCTGCGCGCATCACGCCGCTCGCCAGATGACCAAGATGAACTATGCGCAGATCGGCTCCATTCCCCTGATGGTGATCAGCTATGGGAGCTGGACCGGATACGGCATTTATGAGGCCAGCCAACTCGCCATTCCTATCAGCTTCCTCAAGTTCTCCCGCATGGACGAAGCGGAAGCCGACTGGCTGGGACTGCAATACATGTATAAGTCCGGCTACGATCCGCAGGCGTTCATCCAGTTCTTCGAGAAGCTCGACGCGCTCGAAAAGCACAAGCCTGGCACCCTGGCCAAGGTCTTCGCCGACCACCCGCAGACTCCCGATCGCATTGCTCACTCCGAAGACGAGATAGCCACGATCATGCCGCCGCGACCCGATTATATGGTCACCACGTCGGAGTTCGATGATGTCAAGGGTCGTCTTGCGCGCTTGGAGAACAAGCGTAAGATCATCAATGGCAAGGGGGATAATGGGCCTACACTTCGCCGCGCCAGTGCCGGCAGCGGAAACAACGACCCTAACAATCCGGCCTCCAGCACAGACGACCGTCCAACCCTGAGCCGCCGCAACTAGATCCGCACGCTCCCCAAAGTGGTCATGATTATTGACTTACGCAGAACGCCCGCGCATGAGAATATCTATCATGCGAAATTTCTGCGTGCTCCTTTTCATCGCATGCATCCTGCCGTTAACGATGGCGGAAGGGCAAGGCAGACCCGCGGTCATTCCACCTCGGCTGATCAGCATGCCGAATCCGGATTGCAGATCGGGTAAATCGTGCCACGGGGAGCATGGGCATGTGCGGCTGATCGTTGAGATTTTAGAAGATGGGCGAGTGGGGGATGTGAGGGGAGAGGTGGGCAACGCAACACTGATCGATGCCGCTGCCGAGGCGGCTCACCAGGCGGAGTTCACTCCAGGAACATACCTCGGCAAACCGAAGAACATGAGCTTCGTGCTGAATCTAAAATTCTGACTCGGGAGTGGTGCATTCACGCGCGGAACTCCCTCATAAACAACCGCCTAAGACAAATCTCCTTATCTTGTCGAGCGGAAAGTTTTGAAGGATGCTGTTTTCCTTGAAAGAAACTTGAGACAAGACAGCGCGAGCAGCTTAGGCTCCTTTTACACCTTCAGGAGATTCGCCTCATTCGCGTCATGCTGCTTTGCACTCGCTTCTGTCCGCCGAAATACGAGAAAACTCGCGGCAGACTCCGCTGATGTTTTCGAGCCGTTGTGGCGTGATAAGCAAAAAATCATCTCTGAGTACGTTCCGTGCCTTCGTTTCCGTCATCCAATGCTCATCCAATTCAGGAGTATTATCGAACCGTGCCGAAATATTCGATCGTCGTTCCATTCCATAACGAAGAAGAAAACGTCACCACGCTCTACGACCGCCTGAAAGAGGTCATGGAGCATGTGGGCGACACCTTCGAGCTGGTCTTCATCGACGACGGGTCGCGCGACCGAACCTATCGGCTGCTCGAAGAGATCGCGGCCGTAGACAGCCGGGTTCTGGTCATCAAGCTTCGGCGCAATTTTGGGCAGACCTCAGCGCTGGCCGCGGGTTTCGACCACGCGCAGGGCGACCTGATCCTGGCGATGGACGGCGACCTGCAGCACGACCCGAGCGAGATACCGAACTTCCTCGGCAAGCTGGAAGAAGGCTACGACGTCGTGAGCGGATGGCGCTCGCAGCGCGGAGACAACTTCCTGCTGCGCCGCATACCGTCGAGCATCGCCAACAAGCTGATGGCCGTGATCAGCGGAGTCGATATTCATGACTTCGGCACCACCTTCAAGGCTTATCGCCGCGAGGTGATCCAGAATATCCCTCTGTACGGCGAGATGCACCGCTTCATCCCGGCGCTGGCCTCCTGGTATGGCGCGACCATCTGCGAGATACCCATCTCCAATCCGGCCCGCGAGTTCGGCAAGAGCCACTACGGGATCTCGCGCACGTTTCGCGTCTTTTTCGATCTGCTGACCATTCGCTTTCTGCTCCGCTATATGACGCGGCCTTTGCACTTTTTCGGAACGATTGGAGCCTTCGGCATGGCCGCTGGCTTTGGCATGGCGGCGTGGCTGCTGATCCTCAAAGTCGTTACCGGGCAGCCCATCATGGATCTTCACGGACCCATGGTCGTCATCGCCGGTATTCTGCTGCTCGCGGGAATCCAGATCATGGGCATCGGACTGCTGGGCGAGCT
Source organism: Edaphobacter sp. (assembly GCA_965277335.1). GTDB lineage: Bacteria > Acidobacteriota > Terriglobia > Terriglobales > Acidobacteriaceae > Edaphobacter. Next base: position 349,579 of record CBDICJ010000008.1, read on the forward strand.
GCAGGTGCGCCACTTCTACACTGCTTCGCACCGCGCGCCGTATGCCGTGGATCGCATTCTGCGCCTTCGCTCGGAGGAGAGTCTGCTGCAGTAGGCTAGAACTAGAACAGAATGTTCACAGGCCATTCAGTGCTGCTTGGGCGCGTGTGTCGTCTGCCGCGCCAACTCCCCACGAAACGCCTGCTCCCGCTCCGCCACATAACTCCTGTACCCCTGAGGATCGACAAACGGGTTCGCCCCACCTGTCTGCATCCGCGCAAACTTCGCGTCCATTCCGAAGTAGCTTCCATGCGCGCCCAGAAATACATCGCAGGGCAAAGCCTTCAAGGTCCGAAACGTCTGTTCATAGTCCTGCGCAATCGCCGGATACGCAGCATTCCGAACCAGTTTGTAACCCGGATTTACATTCGGGCTGCCCACGATCACGACGTTGTACATTTTGCCGCCGTCTTTCACCTGCATCGTCCATGTGGTGCATCCCTTGGTGTGCCCCGGCGTCTTGTGCGCGACCAGCACCACACCGCCCAGGCTCACCTCGTCTCCATCGTGCAGGACCCGGTCGACCTTCGTCGCCGGAAAACGGCTGCTCTGTGAGGCGCCATACTGAAAGTCGGTCTTGCCGCCAGACTCTACCGCGGAGACGTCCGCATCCATCACCATGTACTTCGCGCCCGTCAGCTTCTTGATCTCCGCGCTTCCGGCGCTATGGTCGAAGTGGGCATGACTGATCAGCAGTATTTTCACGTCGCTGAAAGGAAATCCCAGCGCCTCGATGCTCTTCCGGATTAAAGGCACGCTGCCCACCAGGCTGCTGTTGATCAGAATATCGCCCTGTGGCGTCGTGATCAGGTACGAGGCGAGGTCCTGGCTCCCAACGTAATACACATTGCCCACGATGCGAAAGGGCACATGAGGCGTAGTCCATTCGGGGTTCTCCTGCGCGGGGAGGCCGCAGGCAAGGGCAAAGGTAAGCATGAGGGAACGAAGCAGCATTGGCTAAGCGTAACGTTCCCGCATTGTTCCGCCAACCCGGCAGGATTAACCCGCGAGGTACTCGCTCAGCGACACCAGGAGAGACTGCGGCACAAAGCTTCGTCGAGGAGCACAGCCGGCTAAACCGCAGCGCCGCTGCGAATCACCTGCGCGCCAAACCGCTCCATCTCTTCCATCTGCGGGCTGGACTGCAGCAGCACCAGGTCCACTCCAACCGCGGCAAACTCTTCCATGCGCTCGGAGACCTGCTCGGGCGTTCCCACAAAGCCGCTCCGCAGTCCGCGGTTACTCACCGAATAATCCTTCAACGAGACCTCCGTCTGGAGATTCGAGCCGGTCACCCACTGCTCGTAGTTGGCGTATCCGCGCGCCGTCTGCTTCACGTCGGTAATCCGCTCCACCTCGCGCAGCGCTTCGGCTTCCGAGTCGCGCACAATCGCATATCCGGCGACGCCAAACTTCATCGGTCCGAGCCCCAGGGCCTCGCGCCTCCGCCGCATATCGGCAATCTTCGCCGCTACGGCCTCCGGAGCATCGCCGTGCATCAGGTAAGCGTCGCATTTGGCGGCGATCAGGTTCTTCGCCGTCTCCGACTCGCCGCCTGCGTAGAGCGTTGGCCGCGGCCTGCTCACCGGCTTTGGCGAAAGCACATTCTCCCGCACATCGTAGTAGCTGCCTTTGAAAGAAAACCCCTGCTGCTTCCAACAGCCGTCGACTACGTCGAGCCACTCCGAGGTGCGCGCATAGCGATCATCGTGCTCGTCGAAGTGGACACCGTATTTGGTCGCCTCGTCCTTCCACCAGCTCGAGACCACATTCAACGTCAGCCGCCCATGCGACATCTGGTCGAGGCTTGCGGCTTGCTTGGCCAGCAGCGCCGGATTGTGAAAGGTCGGCCGCACCGCGACCATCAGCTCCAGCTTCTCGGTAACAGCCGCCAGACCAGCCGCCGTCGACCAGGCATCGAGCGAAGGCGCGTCGATGCCCTTGATGTCGTTCAGGTTCAGCTCGGCGATCAGCGTCAGATCGTATCCAATCTTCTCGGCCCGCTGGGTCAGGTCGCGGACGTACTCCCAGTTCGCAGCCATGCGTTCGTCCTCGACGTTGCGCAGCCATCCGCCGAAGACCGGCAGCCAGAATCCGTATCGCATACTCGAGGTGCCCGCTACTCCCGTGTTTGTCCTCTGCATCAACGCCCCGCTCCGGTGAGTTCAGCCACCTCGGCTGCCCGGCGATCGTTCACCTGCCTTGCTTCGGCCTCCAGCCAGTCCGCCAGCCTTGCAAACGGATCGAACCCCACCACCTTCTGCCCATCCGCCACAAAGTTCGACAGCGCATTGATGTCGTAGTACATTCTCGCGCCGTCGCGATCATCGATCATGAACTCGACGCCGCCCAGCTCTATCCCTGCTGCCGCCATGAGGCGCTCGACCTCTTCAATGACCTCGGGCGGCGTATCGAACGCCTCGACGGTCAATCCGGTCTTCGGAGCGTCCACCGGGCAGGCTGCGCGGTTCAACTCCACCCCGAGAGGCGTCTTGCAGATATCCGCCGGGCAAAGGTCGAAGGTCTCACCGGTAATATGTATCTTGATTGCATACAAAAATCTGCCGTCGAGCACCTCGACACGAACGATGTACGAGCCGCGCGCCGGCACGAACTCCTGCACCAGGCCGGTCGAATCCATTCCCAGTGTCAGTCCGTTCTCGGCCGAAGAAGCCTCTCGCAGATGCTCCTTCGAGGCGAACTTCACGACGCCGCTGCCACTGCCACCGATATTCGGCTTGACGACAACAGGGAAGCGCAGCTCCTCCGCCGCGGCGCTTGCCTGCGAGGCGCGATGAATGACTTGCGATTTCGGATAGCCGAGACCCAGCGCATCCAGCATGGAAAGCTGCGCCGCCTTCGACAACTCGCTCCGGTACGCTCTTACTCCGTTTACCACCCGTACCCCCCGGCTCTCGAGATGCTCGAGAAAGCCAAGCGTGTAGAAGATCTGATCGCCGTGGCCGCGGTTCCAGGCCGAGGGGCTCATCTTATTCAGCACGAGCGCGTACCTCTCTTCGGAGCGGTCTTCCGGTCCATAGCTATGCTCCACCGCATCGAGCTTCACGTAATGTGTCCCGCGCCGGTCGAGCTCCGCGAACAAGGGCTTGAACCAGTTCGGCTGCTCATAGTAGATGGCGATGGGCAAAGGCTGATAGCTGGGCATGAGTCTCCTTTAAAGCGTCCCCTTCAAAGCGTCCAAGGAGTCGATCGAGACCGTCGGATAGATTGCGAATCCGGCGGGTTAGGCTATTTCCATTCTATTATCCCGAGGCATTTCTTCGTCGAGATCCCGGCGCTTCGCTTTCCAGTGACCTCTCCAGCAGCCGCTTCGATTCCCCCAACATACAATCGCAGTCAAGCCGGTTTAGCACCAAGCATTCAGAATCAAGGCAAGGAGCCACAATGAAGCCGCTCACACTCACCAATTTCCTCTTATTCACGATCGTCGTCGTTCTACTCGCCTTTGCTGCGCGGCCGTTTGAAGCGCCGCAGACGGTCAAAGCCCAGTCAGCCGAGGCCTACCCCTTCTATCTCGAACCCGGCACCTACATGCTCCGAGCTCCGGACGGCAGCAGCCAGGTCTATGGCAAAGTTGTCGTGGACCTGCGCAACGGCAAGATCTGGGGCTTTCCCACGCTCGGTCCGCAGCCGTTTCCCGTCAACAGGATCGACAACAAGCCCCAGACCTCCCGCCCTTTCGCGCTCGGAAGATTTGCTTTCGAAGACACGGGGAAATAGCTCCGCGGAGAGTACCTCGATACCTCCTCGCGTCATTGAGAACAGGCATTGGCAGTGGCGAATGCTGGGATCTCTCCGCGCTGCCGGGCATAGAGCCGCACGGCAGCGGTGGAGATGACGATATTTCGGCGTTTGGAGAGATTCTGAAAACGCATGGAGGAGGTAGGCATCGCGGCGCGATGTTCTTACGGTCGCTCGAACCCGCTTACCAACTTACAATCGAAGATATGTTCACGCCGGCGCGTTGCAAAGCGGCACACAATCTTTCAGGACTTCTTGCTGTCCTTGCTGTCGTGGGGATGGCGCTGCTCTCCGCGCTTCCCTTGCGCGCCATCGTGGTCCGAGGAACGGTCACTACGCCGCTTGGTCTTCCTATCGGCAATGCCCGCGTCCAGCTCATCCAAGGCCAGCGCGTGGCTACCTTCGCCTATACCCACCCGGACGGCACCTTCGAGGTTCGCAGCGCCACCCCAGGCCGCTTTCTTCTCCTCACCTCGGCAGCCCCCTTTACCCCCAGCATCAGCGAGGATTTCTACGGCGGCGTCACCTCTATCGCCACTCGCACTGTGGTGATGGAGTACGCGACCGTCACGCCGCAGCGCTCGAGCATTGCGAGCGGCATGCTCACGCCCGTCGAGCAGATTCCCGCGCCTGTCACCCTGGTTCCGCTGGTGTCGCTCGCGACCGAGACCGGCATCCTTAATCAGCTTCGCCAATCTCCGGGTACCGAAGCTGTGCAGACCGGCCAGGCTGGAGGCAACATCGCGCTTTACATCCGCGGCGGACCTGCTGATGGAAACAAGGTTCTCATCGACGGCATTCCCGCGACTCGCATCGGCGGCGGCTTCGATTTTTCTCCTGTCTCGTCGACCGCGCTTGCCGGCCCTGAGCTCTACCGCGGGGCCAACAGCGCGCTCTACGGCACCGGCGCCGAAACCTCCCTCGTCAGCCTCGCCACCACCCACGCGACCTCATTGCGCCCCGTTCTCTATTACACCGGCGACGCCGGCAACTTCCACACTTATCGCAACGAAGCCGTTCTCTCCGGCAGTCACGCCAGGCTCGACTATCTTGCCGCGTTCAGCCGATTCGATACCTCGAACGCTCTCCCGCTCGACCAGTACCATTCGACCACCACCGCCGCGAACCTCGGCTATGCCATTCTCACCAATACGCTCGCCCGCTTCACCTTCCGCAATACTGACTCCGACACGGGCCTGCCTGGACCGCATGACATCTTCGGCATCTCCGCCAACGGCAAGCAGTCCAACCAGGACACCTACTCGGGCCTCACCATCGAAAACGTGCTGGCAGGGAGCTGGCACAATCTTGCGCGCTTCGGCATCACCCGCAAGCGCGAACAGGCGATGCAGTTCTCGCCGACCGGCGAACCCGTTCCCATCGACTTCTTCGGCTCGCTCGGGACCATCTACTATGGCAACCCAGTCACGCTTCGCGGAGCCAACGGCTACACCGCCTCCGGGCAGGCCGCCTTTTCTCTTCCGGCCTTCGACACCGTTTCCAACCGCGACGAGCTCTACTACCAGACCGACTACATCTTCCCGCACCGCGTCGCCGCGCTCTTCAGCTTCCAGTACGAAGATGAGCGTGGCCGGCTGCTCGACTCGCTCACGTCGAAGAACCAGATCGTCAAGCGCACCAACTTCCTCTACACGCTTCAGCTTCAGGGAGACTTCAAACATCGCCTCTTCTACTCGGCTGGAGGAGCGGTCGAAGACAACGGCCTGTACGGGATTGCGGGAACTCCGCGCCTTGGGCTCGCCTACGCTCCTGTCCGCCCGGGCGGCCGCTTCTTCCGCGGCACGCTGCTGCGCGCCAATGTAGCCACCGGCGTGCAGGAGCCAAGCGTTGAGGCGCAACTCACCAGCCTTGACGCCCTCCTGCAGCAGACCGGCAACGTCTCCGCCAGCGCCGCGTATAACGTTGCTCCCATCACCGCCGAGCGCTCCCGCACCTACGACCTCGGCATCGACCAGAACATCCTTAATCAGAAGCTCATTCTCAGGGCCGGCTACTTTCATAGTCAGTTCAATCACCAGCTTGAATTCCTGGCCGTCAACGGCCTCGTCCATTACTTCAATCTTCCTCTCGCCCTCGCTCTCCAGCTTCCCGCTGCCTCGGTCAACTCGCTCGCCTACCGGACGCAGGGTCTCGAACTCGCGGTGCAGTACCAGCTCTTCCGCAGCCTGATGATCGATGGCGGCTACACGTATCTTGCCTCGCTGGTCGAACAATCCTTCAGCTTCGACGCCACCGCTGCCGCAGGCGGCACTCCGGTCACCAATCCAAATCTTCCGGGCATTCCCATCGGAGCGCTCTCGCCTCTAGTTGGTAGCCGTCCGTTCCGCCGCTCTCCCGATACGGGCTACTTCAATGTTCAATACACCGCACGCCACTTCTCGAGCGGCATTCGCGGAGCCCTCGCCAGTCGCAGCGACGACTCGACCTTCCAGCTCGATACTGCGCGCAGCAGCGCCGGCCTGTTCGGCAGCAATGTCCTCCTCCTTCCAAATCGGAATCTTGACTTCGGTTATGCCAAGCTCGACGCGAACCTGCTCTTCGTCGCCAGCCGCCACGTCACCGTCTTCACCCAACTCGACAATCTGCTCAGCCAGCAGCATATCGGACCGATCGGCTACCCCGGCCTGCCCTTCACCTTTCGCGCCGGCCTGAAGATCCGGATTGGCGGCGACTGAGCTTCGATCATCCTCGCTGCGCGGCTGAATAATTGCTGCGCCGCTGAATTCTCGCTGCGCCGCTGAATCTTCGCTGTGCAGGCAGGGAACCAACTTCCACCCCCTCGCGCCCGTCTATATCAAGGAAGGGAAACATAAAATGACCCGCTATCTCCTCGCACTGGCTCTTCTGACTGCCACCGCCTCGCAGGCGCAGCAGGAGGGCCCCACGCCCACCCAGGCTCTGGTCGCATTCGACTCCAAGTCTCCCGTCACGCCAACCCTCGGCAATCTCACCGTGAAAGTCGATAACCGCGACGCTCCCGTCGCCAGCCTCGCCGCCATTCCCGCCAACGGCGTGCAGGTCGCGCTGCTGATCGACGACGGCCTTCGCACCAGCGTCGGACGCGAGCTTGGCGCCCTTCGCGCCTTCGTCAACGCGCTGCCACCGAACACGGAGATCTTCGTCGGATACATGCAGAACGGCCGTGTCGTTCCCGCCGCCGGTAAGTCTTCCAGCTTCACTGCCGATCACGCTGCCGCTGCAAAGAGCCTGCGTCTCCCCAACGGCATACCCGGCTCCAGCGCCAGCCCCTACTTCTGCCTCTCGGACTTCGTCAAGAACTGGCCCGGCAATGCGGAAGATCGGGTAGCCCAGGTCGACCAGCCCGTACAGTCAACTCCTCGTCACAAGGCCCGCTTCGTCCTCATGATTACCAACGGCGTCGACCCCTACAACGGCAGCACCAGTGTGCTGAACCAGAACAGCCCCTATGTCGCCGCTACCGTGACCGATGCCCAGCGCGCCGGCGTTCCCGTCTATTGTCTCTACTTCGCCGACGCGGGATTCCGCAGAGGCCGCGGCAACTTCAGCGGGCAGAACTATCTTTCGCAGCTAGCCCAGGGAACCGGGGGCATCTCTTTCTGGCAGGGCATCGGCAACCCCGTCTCTATGGATCCGTACCTCAAACAGTTCCAGCAGGCGGTCGCCGAGACTTACGTTGCTACCTTCCCCGTCGACACACGCCAGAAGCTGGTTCGGCTCAAGGTCTCGACCAACCTGCCCAAGACCAAAGTCCGCGCTTCCGGACAGATTCGCCCCGGCACCGTCGTGCTTGGCCAATAGATCCCGAATCAAGATCGACGGACAGCAACGTTGGTGAGATCACCTCTCACATCTTCAGCGTGACACGGCCAGCGCGACGGAGTTTCCGCCGCCCAAACAGAGCGCTGCCACTCCCTTGTGCGCATCCCGCCGCATCATCTCGTAGATCAGGGTCACCAGCACTCTCGCTCCACTGGCTCCTATCGGATGTCCGATTGCGACCGCACCGCCGTTCACATTCACCTTCGCCGCATCCAGTCCCAGTTCCTTCATCACGCCCAGGGCCTGAACGCTGAACGCCTCATTCAACTCGAAGAGGTCGACCTGATCCAGACCCCAGCCCGCGCGCTTGAGCACCAACTGCACACCCGTGACCGGCGCCAGCATCACCCACTTCGGCGCTACGCCGCTGGTAGCCTGCGCCTTGATCGTGACCATCGGCTTCAGGCCTAACTGCTTCGCTTTGTCGGCCGACATCACCACTACGGCGGCTGCGGCGTCGTTCACCCCGGGGGCATTGCCCGCTGTAACGGTTCCATCTTTCTTGAATGCCGGCTTCAACGCGGCAAGCGCCTCCAGGGAAGCATCCTCGCGCACGCTTTCATCCCGCGAGACCACCGTCACCGCGCCTTTCCTGCCCGGGACGCTGACCGGCACCACCTCCGCATCGAACCGCCCTTCTCTCCACGCGGCGCTCGCCTTCCGGTGCGAAGCCAGCGCGTAGGCGTCCTGCTCCTCACGCGTGATGGAGTGCTTTTCGGCGACGTTCTCCCCGGTGACGCCCATGTGATAGTCCTCACAGGCGCACCACAGCCCATCCTTCACCATGGAATCGACCACGGCGGCATCGCCCATTCGAAGACCCTTGCGCGCTTGCGGCAGCAGATAGGGCGCGTTGGTCATCGACTCCATGCCGCCCGCGACGACGATCTCCGCGGTTCCGGTCATCACCGCCTGCGCCGCCAGCGCGACCGCCTTCAATCCCGAACCGCACACCATATTGATGGTCATCGCGGAGACCGTATCCGGCAGGCCCCCTTGAAGCGCCGCCTGGCGCGCAGGATTCTGTCCTAGGCCCGCAGGCAGCACGCAGCCCATCAGGCATTCGTCGACGCTGGCGGCATCGATTCCGGCTCGTCGCACGGCCTCCCGCACCACCAGGGCGCCAAGCTGGATCGCCGTCATCTCCGCAAACGCTCCTTGAAACTTTCCCACGGGCGTCCGCACCGCGGCCACAATCACAACATCGTTCATCGCAAGAAATACCTCGATCAAAACTCTACTCCTTTTGCTTCCCTGCGGAAGCAGCGGGACCGACGGGCAGGTTTGACCGACGACGCATGGGAGTTGGATGGACTGCTTCTTCTGTTTCGCATCGCATCGCGCGTCGAAACGTAAACGAAGAGTCCCTGGAACCGCAGACGGGAATCCATCAAACCACAAACGGAGAATCCTTCGAACCACAAACGGAGAATTCATCACGAGATCGTGTTCCTCTTAACGCAAAAAAGAAGTGACTTTTTTCATTTTTTTCTTGACAGTGAATTTTCGTAAAACTATACCTTCGTTAGCTGCAATGATGCATGTTGCAGAGTCAATGTCTAATCACTAGGGAGAATAGGCACATGGCAACAAAGAAAGCCGCAAAAAAGGCACCAGCGAAGAAGGCAGCAAAAAAGGCAACCAAGAAGTAATTCAACCAAGGCAAACGGAAAGGGGGACGCGATGAGCGTCCCCCTTTCTGCGTTCGCAGAGGCCGCTATCGGGCCGAGTTCTTCGGCGTCGACAGATATCCCGACACCGTGTTCTTGTCGATCCCATTGACCACCAGCTCATAGAGCACGGGATCTTTACCGGTGTAGAACTGCACCGGCTCATCCAGCCCCTTATCCTTCTTCTCGATGTTGCGGTCGTCGGCGCTCACATTCAGCGTGTAGCGCGAGTGCTTCACGTCCGCCTTCTTCAACTGCAGCTTGATGGTCGAGAGCAGCGTGGGTTTCGCGCCCTTCTGCAGCGTGAACTCCAGATAGTTCCGGTCTCCCTTGTGCTTCAGAATCTCGAGCTCACCATGGTTGGTCGCGATCAGGCCGCTCATCACGCCGGCATCGCCCACCATTCGGTTCAACTGCGTCTTTGTGGTCTCGAGGTCGGACTTCGTGGTGGCGACATCCGTCTTCACGCCTCCAACATCGGTCTTGACGCTGGCGACGTCGCTCGACACGGCTCCGATCTTCTTGGAGGTCGTGGCCTGCTCCTCCTCCAGCTTGGCCGTCTCTACCTTCTGCGAGGCGAGAATGCTCCGGGTGCGCAACTCAATCTGCCTCTGGGTCATGCCCACGCTCTGGCCGAGAGTCTGGCTGGTCGCTCGAAGCCGCGCATCGGTCGCCTGCAACTGCTGCGTCAGCTCTGCGTTCTTCCGGTCCGCCGCCGCAATCCTCTGTTCCGTCGCGGCGATATGGTTCTGGAGCGTATAGCACCACGCCAGGCCGCTCAGCCCGGCCAGCAAGGCAACAGCCACGATCGCAAGCAGCGCTCCAGAGATCGATCGCTCCGCTACATATACGTCTTCGCCCATAAACCTCTCCCTCGTCCTTCCGCTCTCTTTCGTACGAAACCGCTCTCCAAAAATGCAGGCGGCTTGCCGGTTACGGATCTTTCCCAGGCTGCAAAACAGACTCACCAGACTATAACCCGACCGGAACGGAACTAAACTTATTTCATGCAACAGCCTGACATCTGCATCGCGGGCGCCGGAATCGTCGGGCTTTCGCTTGCCCTCGAACTTTCTCATCGAGGCCATCGCGTGACAGTCTTCGATCAGGGCGCTCCGCTTGCAGAAGCCTCCAGTGCGGCTGCCGGTATGCTTGCCGCCGGCGACTCCGACAATCCTGCTGCACTTCGCGCACTCGCCGATCTCAGCATCTCCCTTTATCCCAGCTTCCTCGAACGCCTCTACAGGTTGTCTCACCTCCGGGTTCCCTTCCAGACCCAGACGACGCTCCAGTCGCTTGCATCCGAGATGGACTCTGCAGAGAGCGCAGCTTCCGATGGGGAACTCTCCTCTGCCGATCTGGCGCGACTGCTGCCCGCTCTACATTCAGCAGGCTGCCGATTCACGCTCCTGGATGAGCAGAGCATCGATCCTCGCCAACTCGCCACGGCATTGCTGGCCGCCGTCCGGGCCACCACGATCGACCTGCGCCCTGAGACTCGCATTCTTTCCACCCACGCCGTTGCAGGCTCTCTTGAAATTCGTACCGCTCTGGGCTCACTCAGCGCCGCGAAGTTCGTTGACTGCACCGGCGCCTGGGCGGCCTCGACGTCGCTGTTGTCTGGAGTGCAGGTCGTCCCCAAGAAGGGCCAGATGCTCTCGGTCGCGCTGCCTTCCTCTCTGCCGCTCGACCGGGTCATTCGGACGCACGACATCTACATTGTTCCCCGGACCATTGGCCCCAACGCCGGTCGCGCCATTATCGGAGCGACGGTCGAAGATGCGGGATTCGACAAGACCATTCACCCCTCGGACATCGCGAACCTTCGCTCGCTCGCCATGGCGCTTCTCCCGGCACTTGCTGGTGCGCCACAGCTCGAAGCCTGGGCCGGCCTCCGTCCCGCAACTCAAGATGCGCTGCCTCTTCTAGGGCCGGTGCGCAACCAGCCGAACCATCTGCTCGCCACCGGTCACTATCGCAACGGAATTCTTCTTGCGCCCGCAACTGCCCTCGTCATGGCGCAGCTCATCTCGGACGAAACTTCCTCTGTCGACCTCGCGCCTTTCTCGCCGGCCCGCGTTGCCGCGCCTACCGCGTAGTCTTCGTCGCCCAGACAAACCGATATTCGCCCGGGCCGCCGTGACAACCGTTTCTCCGCTGGGCTATAACGAGATGTACTTGAGTTTTCCCTGGAGAATGCGCTATGCCCCCTGTCGTCGCACCGAAAGGCCTGGAAGGCATCGTCGCCACCACGTCCGCCATCTGCTGGATCGACGGTGATGCCGGTGTCCTCTCCTATCGCGGCATCGACATTCACGAGCTGGCCGAGCGCTCGACCTTTGAAGAGACGACGTATCTCCTCTGGTTCGGCAAGCTTCCCAACGAAGCAGAACTGGCGGAGTTCACCCAGCAGCTCTCCGCGGCGCGCAAGCTCGATCCTAAGATCGTAGAGCTGCTTCGCAGCGTCCCCAACAAAGCGACGCCGATGGAGGTCCTGCGCACCGCCGTCTCGCTGCTCAGCATCTATGACGCTGATGAAGCCGACAGCTCGCACGACGCGAACGTTCGCAAAGCCTTCCGTCTGACTGCGCAAATTCCCATGATCGTTGCCGCCTTCGATCGCATCCGCAAAGGCAAGCCGGTCGTCTTTCCCGAGCCAGGCGAAGCGGACCAGACGCTCTCGCATGCCGCTAATTTTCTCTGGATGCTCAACGGGGAAAAGCCCTCCGAGACCGCGACCCGCACCTTCGATGTCGCGCTGATCCTTCATGCCGACCACGAGTTGAACGCGAGCACCTTCGCCGCCCGTGTGATCGCGGCTACCCTGGCCGACATTCATTCGGCGATCACTGGAGCCATCGGCGCGTTGAAAGGGCCGCTGCACGGCGGAGCCAACGAAGCCACCATGCGCCTTCTCTACGCCATCGACAAAGCCGGCGCCGACCCCGTCGAGTACGTCGGGCAGATGTTCGCCGAGAAGAAGAAGATCTCCGGCTTCGGCCATCGCGTCTACCACACCGAAGATCCACGGGCGACTCATCTGCGCCGCATGTCCGAGGAGCTGGGCCGAACCTCCGGCAACTCGAAGTGGTTCGACATGTCGCGCAAGATTGAACTCTTCGTCAAGCAGGAGAAGAAACTCAACGCCAACGTCGACTTCTACTCCGCCTCCACCTACACCATGCTGGGCATCGACATCGACCTGTTTACTCCCATCTTTGCCATCAGCCGTATCTCCGGCTGGGCCGCGCACGTAATCGAGCAGCACGACGACAATCGCCTCATTCGGCCGCGCGCGGACTACACCGGGCCGGCGTACCCTGCTCCCTACACCGCGACAGAGAAACGCTAGGCGAACACAAATCTCCTGCAGGGGTAAAGGAAGCCTAAGCCGCTCGCGCTGTTTTCTCTCCCTTTTTCTCTCCCCTTTTATCTCAAGGAAAACAGCATTCTTCAGAATTTCCCGCTCCACAGGATCAGGAGATTTGCCTAGGAGCTGGCGGTCATCTTGAAGATGGCTTGCGCGTTGGAGCTGTCGAAGCTCAGGTCGAGCTTTTGCTTGCCGTCTTCTTCTGGCAGCGGGAGACGGGTGATGAACTCGTAAAAAGAGCCGGGGACTTCTTTTTCTACCAGGGCGCCGTCCGGCGCACGAAACCTGCGCTGGACGCGGGCGGCGAGATAGGCGGTCTGGCGAACGCGGCCGGACTGCGAAGTCTCGACGGCGGCCTTCATGGGCTGACCCAGGGCCTTCTGTTCGGCGGCTAGGTGATCGACGTCGGCGACGCGGTCGGTGGCGTGGTTGAAGGCGTTGCCTTCGGTGGAAATCCAGGCCATCTCGGGGGATTCGGCGAGGAGAGCTTCGTAGTCGGCGAGTGCAGGCTCGGCGTGTTGGCGGGCGAAGCAGGCGACAAGAGTGGGGAGGAGCTTGGCGGCTTCGTCCTGAGTGAGCGAGCCGGTGGATTCGAGTTTTTTGAGAAAGGCGCGGGCTTCCGAGGTGAGGGGGTCCTTCGAGGTGGAGGTGACGCGCTTGACGGCGGCCTGGAATTCGGGCGAGAAGCACTCGGGGTGGAGTTCGCTGAGGAAGAACTGGGCGATGTCTTCGGGGTAGTCCGCCTGGGCGTGGGAGCGGCCGGTCATCTTGAGGCGCTCAAGCGGGTAGGTGCCGTTGAGCGCGTAGCCGAGGGGTCGGAGGATGCGAGTGATGGCCTCCTGGCCGGCGGGGAGGGCGCCCATGCCTTCGAGCGCGACGGTGCGGACGGCGCCGTGGTCGTGCATGATGGTCTTGCCTTCGGCGAGGCAGCGCTCCGCATAGGATTTGGCGGCGGGGACGCGATGCAGGAGGTCTTCGAAGAGGAGCATGTTGAGAGCTTGGGCGAGGATGGCGCGCGAGACCTGCGGGCCGGAATCGGCGGCGAGATCGGGGTGAATGACCAGGACGTTGAAGAGGGCTTCGGTGCGGTCGCTGCCGATAAGTTTTTTGAGGGTTTCGCGCAGCACGCTGGGGGTGTCGTTCATGATGGTTTCCTCGTGACTGCCGGGTAGGTGTCTCCGGCCCAACCATCATCGTCAATGGCAGGGAGTCTGTAAAGCGCGGGTCCGGAGCACGAGCTTGGCAAGCCACCTGGCGCAAGTACGCTCACATTCGGCATGGTGGCGAAGACAACGGGCGCACCGGATGATCTGCCTCTAGCCGCGCCATTTGTTGAAGAAGGCAGTGATCTCTGGAGCGCCCATGTTGCGAGCGCGTTCGAAGGTCTCAACGTGGAGGACGCGTCCCTGGCCGTCGGTGACGGCGACAGCGGGGATGCCTTGCTTGATGGGAATGCCGAAGCGGTGGACGAGGTCGAGGTTCTTGTCGCGCTTTGCTCCGACGTCGATATGGACGAGGAGGAAGTGTTCGGCTATTTGGGCGTGGTTGGTCTCTTCGTTGAGTTCGGTCTCGAAGGCCTGGCAGTCGGCGCACTGATCGGCGCCGAAGACGAGCAGGACGCGCTTGTGCTGCTGGGCGGCGAGCCGCATGGCTGCGTGGACCTGGGCGTCGGCTTCAGAAGCTTGCGGGTAGATGTTGTGAAAGTGCTGGGGGATGGGGTTGGGCTGCTGCGCGGGAAGAAGAGGCGCGGCGGTGAGGAGCAGGGCGGAGGCGAGCAGCGTGTGGCGCAGGAGGAGCGTGTTCATGCGGTGAGCCTTTCGGGAGCTTCGACTGAGCGTTCGAGTTGCATACCTCTGGTGAGATGCGGCACGGCGGGGAGAGGTGAAGCGGAGCCGCTGACACAAATGGGCTGAGCAATCAAGTATGAGGTGCATGGCGGTGGGAGTGTTGTGGCGGCCGCAGAGGAAGGTCTCCGCTACACTGACAATTCGGAGAACGACATGAAAGCAAATCTACTCACGCTCGGGATTGCCGTCTTGATGGTTGCGATGCTCGCGACTCATATGCCGGAGATGGCATGGAGTACGGCGAAGATTATTGGGGCGGTGATTGCCGGGATATCGTTTCCGCTGTTTGTGCTGGCACGAATGCAGCTTGGCCGCTCCTTTTCCATACGAGCCAAAGCCGGCACGCTGGTGACGACGGGACTGTACTCGCGGATTCGCAATCCGATTTATCTGTTCGGAGGTTTGTTTACGGTGGGGCTGTCGCTTTTTCTGTCGGTGTGGGGACCTTTGGCGGTGGCTTTGGTGCTCGTACCGTTGCAGGTTTACCGATCGCGTCAGGAAGAGCGGGTGCTGGCCCAAGCGTTCCGCGAGGAGTACGAGCGGTACAAGGCGAAGACCTGGTTCTGAGCGATCAAGCAAGGAATTCGGCGAGTGTTTCGGGCGCGGGCAGGACCGGGCTGACCGAAGCGGGTGCCCCATCCTTCGCGCTTTTGCGAAGGGTGGGAAGAATAAACTTCCCCCGCTGCTCAACCCAGTCTGTAGTCGTCGATGTACCCTCATCGGCGATAGCCGGCCCCAGGACTCGTGCAGCTAAACCGCCGTATCCAGATGAAATGGCGTGTCGTACCGCTCCACCGGATACCCCTTCGCCATCCTGCAGATCTTCAGAGAAAAATACTGCGCCTTCCGCGCGTCGAGCGGGGGCCAACTCCCTGGGCTGCGGCCTGAGAATGATCGTATCTGCTGGGACGAGTTGGCCGCTGATAAACTTGCTGCTTATGGTCAATCGTTCGGGCAGCCGGCGTTATTTTTCAGGGGCGCAAATCAGGGAAGATTTTCTGCGGTTCTTTGAAGGCAAGGGGCACAGGCGAGTGCACTCGTCTTCGTTGGTGCCGGCGAACGATCCTACGCTCTTGTTTACCAATGCGGGAATGAATCAGTTCAAGGATGTGTTTCTCGGGAATGAGAAGCGGGAGTATACGCGGGCGGTGAGCTCGCAGAAGTGCGTAAGGGCGGGGGGCAAGCATAATGATCTCGAAAACGTCGGGTTTACGCGGCGGCACCATACGTTCTTCGAGATGCTGGGGAACTTTTCCTTTGGGGACTACTTCAAGAAGGATGCCATTGCCTATGCGTGGGAGCTGCTGACCTCAAATCACGATCATTGCTTTGGGATCGATCCTTCTCGGCTTTACGTGACGATTTTCGAAGGGGACGCGGGCGCCGGCGGCTCGACTCCGGTTCCGCGAGATGATGAGGCGGAGCAGTTCTGGATTGAGACGGGCGTGCCGAAGGAGAGGATCTTCGGGATGTCGGCGAAGGATAATTTCTGGCAAATGGGGGATACCGGGCCTTGCGGGCCTTGCTCGGAGATCTTCTACGACCTTGGGATTGAGGCGGCAGAAGAGCCGGGGGTAGACAAGCCGTTTCCGCTCGATGAGCAGCGCTATGTGGAGATCTGGAATCTGGTGTTCATGCAGTTCGACCGCAGCAGCGATGGGACGCTGACGCCGCTGCCGAAGCCTTCGATCGATACGGGGATGGGGCTGGAGCGGGTGGCGGCGGTGCTGCAGGGAGTGCTTTCGAACTTCGAGACGGATCTGTTTACGCCGCTCATTGAGAAAGCGAAGAAATTAACGGGCATGTGGATGCCCGATAAGACACAAACGGATAACGCGAACGGAATAAAAGCTTCGCTGCGGATTATTGCGGACCATGCGCGGGCGGCTACGTTCTTGATCTCGGATGGGGTGAATCCGGCGAACGATGGCAGAGGGTATGTGCTGCGGAAGATTCTGCGGCGTGGCATTCGACATGGACGGCTGCTGGGGAAGGAGAATCCGTTTATGCATAAGATGGTGTTCGCGGTGCGGGATGAGATGCAGGTGGCTTATCCGGAGTTGAAGGAGACGGCGGAGCGGGTGAGTAAGGTGGTGCTGGCGGAGGAGGAGCAGTTTGCTCGGGTGATGGAGCTAGGCTCACGCAAACTCCAGGATGCGTTCGATGAGGCAGGCGACGCTTACGTGGAGGCCCATGCGTCGGAGGACGCCGATCTTCTGGATCAAGGAAAGAAGGGTGCTCTAAGGGTCTCTGTCCCTCCGGTGCTGGCGGGAGCTACTGCGTTTCGGCTGTACGAAACGTTTGGAATGCCGTTGGACTTCATGGTGGAGGCTGCGCGGGACGCTGGAATTGCGTTCGACATGCCTGGTTTTGAGAAGGCGAAGGAGGAGGAGCAGGCGCGGGCGCGGGCTTCTTGGAAGGGTGGATCGCAGAAGTCGGCGGCGCCGGTTTACCGGGAGTTGCCCAAGACGGAGTTTGAGGGGTATTCGGTGCTGCGGCTGGATGGAGCTCGGGTTTTGGCGCTGGTCAAGGATGGAATCGGTGTGCCGGAGTTGAAGGGCGGCGAGCAGGGTGAGGTGGTGCTCGATGCGACGAGCTTCTATGCGGATTCGGGTGGGCAGGTGGGGGATGTGGGGTGGTTGTACTCGGGCGATCACAACTCCGTTGTCGCCGAGGTGAGTGGGGCGACCAAGCCGGTGCAGGGAGTGTTTGCGCATCGGGTGCGGGCGAACCAGACCATTGCCGTCGGCGATACCGTGGATACGGTGGTGGATGCGACGACCAGGGCGGCGACGACGCGGAATCATACGGGGACGCATCTGCTGCATGCGGCGTTGCGCGAGGTGCTGGGCAAGCATGTGAAGCAGGCGGGGTCGTTGGTCGATGCGGCTCGGCTGAGATTCGACTTCTCGCATTTTACCGGTGTGGCCGAGGAGGAGTTGAAGGAGATCGAAGACATAGTCAACCGGCAGGTGATGGCGAATGCGAAGGTGGAGACGCTGGTGGATGTGCCGATTGATGTGGCGGTCAACGAGCTGGGCGCGATGGCGCTGTTCGGCGAGAAGTACGGCGAGCGGGTGCGGGTGGTGACGATTGGCGGCCCGGGAGGATTTTCGACGGAGTTGTGCGGGGGAATTCATACCGGGGCTACGGGAGAGATCGGGTTAATTAAGATTGTGGGCGAAGGGTCGGTGTCTTCGGGAGTGCGACGGGTGGAGGCGGTGAGCGGGACGGGAGCGCTGACGGAGTTCCGGCGGGACTTCGATGTGGCGAAGGTGGTGGGTTCGCTGGTCGGGTCTTCTTCTGAGGCGGTGACGCCCGCGGAGGCGCTGCGGCAGCGCGTGGCGGTGCAGGAGGAGGAGATGAAGAGGCTTCGGCGGGAGCTGGAGCAGGCCCGGATGAAGGCGGCCTCTTCTTCGCTGTCGGATGCCGGCGCGTCGGCCGTGGAGGTGAAGGGAGTGAAGGTGCTGGCGCAGCGGGTGGATGGGCTGGGTGGATCGCAGGAGGCGAAGGCGCAGATGCGGTCGCTGGTGGATTCACTGCGCGGCAAGCTGGGATCGGGGGTGGTGGTGCTGGGAGCGGCGGCGGAGGGAAAAGTTTCGTTGATTGTTGGCGTGACCAAGGACCTGACCTCGCGGGTGCAGGCGGGAAAGGTAGTGGGCTTGTTGGCGGCGCGGGTTGGAGGCAAGGGAGGCGGGCGGCCTGATCTGGCGGAGGCGGGAGGAAGCGATGTGGGAGCGCTCGATGCAACCTTGCAAGGGGCGGCGGAGATTGTCGGAGAATTGCTGGGGTAAGAAATTCCGCCCTCATGTATCCTATTGTCGTATCGTAGTTCTCTTGATCGGAGACGAGAAGCCTCGCTCCTCCTTGACGACAGGACGAATCGTTCGCATGTAAAATCTCCAAGACCAGGCCAATGATCAAGCTCACGCAACTTCCAAATCTCACTGAACTCACCTATCGGAGCATCAAGCAGAATCTGCTGGACGGCACGCTGGGAGAGTCGTCTCGGCTCACAGAGGAGTCTCTCGCATCTCAACTCGGCATCAGCAAGTCTCCCGTCCGGGAAGCTCTCAATCGTTTGGAAGCGGAGGGCCTGGTCTATATCGAAGCGCGCCGGGGAGCGTTTGTGCGGCAGTTCTCCGCGAAAGAGATCCGCGATCTGTATGAACTTCGGGAGATGCTGGAGATGCATGCCATCGATGCGGCGGTCATTCGTCCGAAGCTGCTCGCCGATCTGTCCGCCAGCATCGGCCGCACAGAGAAACATCTGAAGAGTGGAGACAAGCTGCGGCATATCGAAGAGGATCTGCGCTTCCACGGCATGATCGCCGCGGCAACGGGCAATCAGGAACTCTGCCGCGTCCTTGAAAACATCCAGCAAAAGACTTTGCTCTGCCGTTCGAAATCGTATGAGCTCTCTGCAACCACGGCGCCTGTCGCGCACATGAGGATCTACCAGGCTCTGATGGACGGCAGCAAACAGGAAGCTCGTCTTGCGATGAGAGATCACATCAGCTTCGTCCGCGAGCGGCTGCTGTCTTCTCTCCAGCCTTCGATTCTCCAGCCTTCGATTGAGTCAATCGCCATGCCGCAAAATGGCCTTGCGGAGCAGCAGAAGATCGGGGCAGCCGGTCCGTCCCATTTTCTTGATGAAAATCCGGCATCCTAGTGGCCGGACTATTCCAAACTGCGAATCAGTAGGGCTGCACGACCAATCCTGCAAGCGCATGGTGCCTCCGTTCCCTCGGAGATCGTAGAGCGCCGCCGTAGGCGATAATACCTCTGTGCAAGCTGCTTCCCCGCCGTCAGACGAATACAACAGACGCCAGCACGACCGCGAGATGCAGGCAGCGCAGTTCCATCGTGCGCACCTGCGCTTCGGCAATCTCCGCCTGCTCGTCGTCATGGCAGTGCTGATCGCTGCATGGTTTTCGTTCTATCGAAGCGCGTTCACGCCGTGGTGGCTTCTTGTCTTTCTTTTGTTTTTTATCGTTCTTGCCGTCGCTCACGCAAAAGTTCTTCGCCAGCGCGCGTGTGCGGAGCGCGCCGTGAACTTTTACCGCAAAGGGCTCGCGCGCATCGAAGATCGCTGGATCGGCGCCGGCCAGAGGAGAGAGCGCTCCGACACACATCCAGAGGCTCACTCCAGTCTTTACGCGACCGATCTCGATCTCTTCGGCCCCGGCAGCCTCTTCGAACTGCTCTCGCTCGCCCGAACCTGCATGGGCGAAGACACACTCGCCGATTGGCTCCTTACTCCTTCGCCCGTCGCCGAGATTATCGAGCGCCATGCCGCAGTCGCCGAACTCCGCAGCCGCGTGGATCTCCGCGAGGATGCTGCAGTCCTCGGCGAAGATCTCAGAGTCGGCGTTCATCCCAAGGCGCTGGCGCAATGGGCCGAAGCTCCCAATCGTCTCGGGCAGCAGGGTCTGCGTTGGATCTTCCTTGCCCTGGCCGTCGCAGCCGTGGCATCCGTCGCCGTTTGGGCGGAGCTTGGGACCAAAGCGCCCTTCTTCGCGATTGTCCTCATCGAAACCGTCATCACCGCTTTGCTTCGCAAGCAGACATCGGACGTATTGCACTCCACCGGGCTGGCCTTCGAAGATCTGAAGCTGCTCTCCTCTTTGTTGGCGCGACTGGAAGGCGAGCAGTTCGAAGCTCGGCCTCTCCAAGCCCTCCAGGCTCAGCTTCTGTCGCACGAGATCCCAGGGTCTCAAGCCATCGCCCGCCTGCGCACGATCGTCGAGCACGTGCAATCCCTTGAAAACCCCATCATGCGCGTGCTCAACATTCCGCTGCTGTACGCGGTGCAGACCGCCTATGCAGCCGAAGCGTGGCGCAGCGCGCATGGAGCCGCCGTCCGCGCCTGGCTCACCGCCGTCGGGGAGATGGAGGCGCTTCTCTCGCTCTCCGGTTATAGCTATGAGCATCCAGCCGATCCGTTTCCGGAGTTTCTCGAAGGCTCGCCCTGTCTTGCTGCGACTGCAATCGGCCATCCCCTGATACCCGCGGCGAAGTGTGTTCGCAACGATATCAGCATCTGCGGCGAGACAAAGGTCCTGCTCATCAGCGGCTCCAACATGTCCGGCAAGAGCACGTTGATGCGCGCCGTGGGGATCAACACCGTTCTCGCGATGGCGGGAGCGCCGGTGCGCGCCGGCAGTATGTGCCTGACGCCGTTACAGATTGGAGCGAGCATTCTCGTCAACGATTCGCTGCAGGAGGGTAGCTCCCGTTTTTACGCGGAGATCACCAGGCTGCGCCATATCTGCGATCTCGCCGAAACACATCCTCCGGTGCTCTTTCTGCTCGACGAACTGCTGCAGGGCACAAACTCCAAGGATCGCCTCGTCGGAGCCGAAGGCGTCGTCCATGAACTGCTGTCCAGCGGAGCGATCGGCCTCATCAGCACTCACGACCTCGCGCTCACTCACCTCGGCGAAAAAAACAGCCGCCTTCGCAATCTCCACTTTCAAGACCGGATCGAGGACGGAAAGATGAAGTTCGATTTCATGCTGCAGGACGGAATCGTCACCAAAAGCAATGGGATCGAGCTCATGCGCCTCATCGGTCTTAAAGTTTGAGGGAGCGCCTCACGTCCGACACCACCCACCCCGGCAGCTATCCTTCTATTCCAAATCTTCCCTCTCCTGAGACAATCACGTTCATGAGAGATGCATCCACCCGCGCCCATGAACCCTGGAAGGCGTTCCAGGCGCGGCAGCGCAATCAGGACATCAAACGCGACGCCGTTCTCCAGACTGCGGCGCACCTGTTTCTGGAGCAGGGCTATCGCCGCACGTCCATGAGCGAGCTTGCGCAGCGCCTGCGCATTACCAAGCCTGCCCTCTACTATTATTTTCGCAACAAGGAAGAGCTGCTGGTCGAGTGCTACCGCGCCGGCATCACGCTGATCGAAACTCTTCTCGACAAGGCGCTCGTCAGCAGCGGAACCGGCTTTACCAAGGTGAAGGCCTACATCCACGCCTATGCTACCTCGATCGTCCTCTACGACTTCGGCCGCTGCGTCGCCATGCTCGACGAAAACGAGCTCTCCTCCGAGACCCGCAAAGAGGTTCGCGCGCTCAAGCGCCGCATCGATGCCTCGATCCGCGCCTACATCAAAGAGGGAATTGCGGACAAGTCCATCGCTCCCTGCAATGCCATGCTCGCTTCCTTCGCCCTGGCTGGAGCCATCAACGGCATTGGCGCCTGGTATCGACCCGCCGGACCTCTCACCGGCCAGGAGATCGCCGCCCAGTACACTGAGCTTCTTGTCGAAGGTCTTCGGCCTCAACTTTCCATCGCGGCGCGTATACATCGCAAGGGAGGCCAGCGCTCCACCTCGCGCAAATCTATCTCTAAAAAATCCGCAAAGGCGTCGCATTGACTTACTGAACGGGCGTTCAGTAAACTTCTCGTGCGCGCGTCAATTGCAGCTTTTCGCGTTGCTTTCGAGCGGGTATAAACAGAGCTGCAGCCCAGCCGGTAAATTGGCACACCGCCAGGGAAAGCCAACCTGAGACCACGCCAAGAGGATGAAGGAAACATATGCGCATCTTGACCTACCTTCGTCAGGTACTCGACGCCGAAGAGAGCGTTCCCATCGCGAACAACGCAGTCGCTCTCGAAAGCAGCAAGCTCGTGATGGACACCATGGATGAGTACGGCGTGGAAGAGGCCCTGCGTCTGCGCGAGTCCGGCGTCGAGGCCGAGATCGTTGCCGTAGCCGTTGGCCCCGCTCGCATGCAGGACGCTCTCCGCACCGCACTGGCCATGGGCGTCGATCGCGCCATTCACGTCGAAACCGATATCCGCCTTGACGCAATCGCTCTCAGCAAGGTGATCGCGCAGATCGCCACGCAGGAAGACGCGTCTCTCCTCTTCGCCGGCGGGCAACAGGCCGATTGGGACTCGCACGCCCTCGGCGCAGCGACCGCCGAACGTCTTCACTGGCCGCAGGTCACCTGGACCTCGGCCCTTACACTGCAAGGCGCCACGCTTACCGGGAAACACGACTCCGACGAAGGCAGCGAAAGCTTCACCCTCGAACTTCCTGCCGTCATCACAACCCAGCAGGGCCTCAATGAACCTCGCTACCCTACGCTGCCCAACATCATGAAGTCGAAGAAGAAAGAGCTGCGCAAAGAGTCTCTCGACCAGTTCGAGGTCACGCCGAAACTCAACTTCGCCGGCGCTGAGATCCAGGTGAAGAATCGCCGCAACAAGATCCTCGACGGCAAAGATGTTCCCGCAGCCGCCTCGCAGCTTGTGGAGCTCCTCCGTAACGAAGCAAAGGTGATCGCATGATTCTGATTGTGGTGGAGTACGCGAACGGCAAAGTAAGCAAGAGCACCTGGGAGATGGTTGCCGCCGCCCGGGAGCTGGCTCAGCAGATGCTGGGCGAAACCTCAGTCACCGCCCTCGTGCTCGGCAGCGGCATCGCGCCTGTTGCCGCCGAGATCGCCCGCGGCGTCGATCAAGTCCTGGTCGGCGACCTGCCTGCCCTTGCCCAGTATGATCCCGAGCTCTGGTCCGCCGCCGTCGCCCAGATCGCCAGCGAAGGCGAAGCCCGCGCGGTGCTGATCGGCGGCAGCCGCAGCGGCCGGGAGTACAGCCCGCGCGTCGCCGTCAAGCTGGACGCTCCGCTCCTTGAAGACGTCATCGTGCTGAAGGCGATCGGCGAATCTCTCACCGCGCAGCGCTACACTTATCTCGCCCGAGTCACCGAAACCATAGCCGCCGCCGGCCCCATCGCCGTCGTCACCGTCAAGCCCGGCGTCTTCACCCCCGCTTCCCCCGGCGCCGACTCAGCCGAGCAGTTCGACGTAGAACTCACCCTCCCCGCGCCGCGTCTCAAGGTCACCGGCAAGAGCGCCGAGCGCAGCTCCCGCGTCTCGCTCGCCGAAGCCGAAACAGTCGTCTCCGGCGGCCGCGGCGTAGGCAGCGCCGAAGGCTTCGCCCAGACCGTCGAAGCGCTTGCCGACCAGCTCGGAGCCGCCGTCGGAGCTACCCGCGCCATCGTCGACGCAGGCTGGCGTCCCTACTCCGAGCAGGTCGGGCAAACCGGAAAAACCGTTCAGCCCAAGCTGTACATCGCCGTCGGCATCTCGGGCGCCGTTCAGCATCTCTCCGGCATGAACAAGAGCAAGACGATCGTCGCCATCAACCGCGACGCCGAAGCCCCCATCTTCAAGATCGCCGACTACGGGATCGTCGGGGATGTGTCGCAACTGGTCCCAGCCATTCTCTCCGAACTGAAGAAATAACCAGCTCGGCCCCGAACCACGAACGCGAGCGGTGCAGGCACCATGCTTCCATTCCCCCAGAAGATCGCCTTCCTTCTCTTCGCCGCCATTACCCTGGCGTTCGGCCTGCAGGGCTTCTATCGGCTGTATCTTCGCATTCGCCGCGGCGCCGCGGATCCGGAACTTCGCTTCAACCATCTCCCTCGCCGCCTCGCCTACGCTCTCATCACCACGCTTAGCCAGACACGCACCTTCAAAAAGCGCCCCACCATCGGCCTTTTTCACTCCTTCATCTTCTACGGGTTCGTCTTTTACGGCCTGGTTAATCTGGTCGATGCCATCGAAGGTTTTTTCCCGGTCACCCTCTCTTCCGCCAACCCCCTCGGCGCAGCCTACAACTTTCTCGCCGATATCCTCAGTCTTCTCGTCCTGATCGGCGTAGTCGCCCTTGTGATACGCCGCTTCGCCCTGCCTAGCCGCCGCGACTTCCGCTTTAATCCTAGAACCCTTCTGCACCCCGATGTGCTGCGCCGCAAGATTCCTATCGACTCGCTCATCGTCTCCGTCTTCATTCTCTTCCACGTCGGCAGCCGCGCCATTGGAGCCGGAGCCCGTATCGCGGTCGAAGGTCCAGACCGACTTCAGCCCTTCGCGACGCTCCTCTCTCACCTCTTCACCTCCGCGAACGCAGAAGCCTTCCGCATCTTCGGCTACTGGGGAGCGCTCGGCAGCGTCCTTCTCTTCCTCGCCTACTTTCCATACACCAAGCACGTCCACATCTTCGGCGCGCCAGCCAAATACCTTGTAGCCCGCGAACCCACCTCGGGAGTCCTCCCCCTGGTTGCGCTCAATCTTGAAGCGGAAGAAGCCGATTCGAACACCGTTGGCGCGGGCAAGCTCGAAGATCTCGCCTGGCCCCGGCTCCTCGACGCCTACGCCTGCATCCAGTGCAACCGCTGCCAGGACGTCTGCCCCGCCACCGCCACCGGCAAATCTCTTTCTCCCTCTGCGCTCGAGATCAACAAGCGGATGGAACTCAACGACCTTGCCGCCCAGCAAAGCCCCTTCGCGTTCCGCTCCGCTCCCTTCGAAACCGGCGCCGCAAGCCCACGCCCGCTCCTGCAGTTCGCTCTCTCCGCCGAAGCCGCCTGGGCCTGCACCACCTGCGGAGCCTGCATGGAGGTCTGCCCCACCCAGGACGAGCAGATGCTCGATATCATCGACATCCGCCGCAATCAAGTGATGATCGAAGGCGAGTTTCCCGCGCAGCTTCAGTCAGCCTTTCGCGGCATGGAGCGCAATCAGAATCCCTGGGGCATCAATCACGAGCAGCGCCTCGCCTGGGCCGACGGCCTCAACGTCCAGACCACCGACCAGAACCCTGAGCCCGACGTCCTCTATTGGGTGGGCTGCGCCGCCAGTTATGACCCCCAGGCCCAGAAGACTGCACGCGCCTTCGTCGAACTTCTGCAACACGCCGAGGTCAACTTCGCCGTGCTCGGAAAACGCGAGTGCTGCACCGGAGACAGCGCTCGGCGCGCCGGGAACGAGTTTCTCTATCGCCAGCTCGCCGACAAGAATGTCGAAACCCTCAACGCCGTCCGGCCCAAACTCGTCGTCGCCAGCTGCCCCCACTGTCTCAACTCCATCGGCCACGAATACAAACAGATTGGCGGCGACTATAAGGTTCTTCATCACACCGAGTATCTCGAAACCCTCGTAGCGGCAAAGAAGCTCACCCCCACGCCCAGCGAAGCCACCATCGCCTATCACGACCCCTGCTACCTCGGCCGCCACAATGGCATCTACGACGCCCCCCGCAACCTTCTCCACGTCCTCTCGAATGCTACCCCCGAGCTCCCGAGGAACCGCGAAAATGCCTTCTGCTGCGGTGCCGGTGGAGCGCAGTTCTGGAAGGAAGAGGAGCCCGGCGACCAGCGCATCTCCGACAACCGCTTCCGCGAAGCTCAGCAGACTCTCGCTTCTGCTCCGGGAGAAAAGGTTCTCGCCGTAGGCTGCCCCTTTTGCAAGAGCATGCTCGGCAGCACCCCCACGGCCGCAGAATCTGAAGGCCCCCAGGCAGTCGTCATCAGAGACGTAGCCGAACTCCTCCTCGAAGGCGTCCGCCGCAGCAAAGGCCTCATCACCGCCGCGCTCGAATCAACGTCCGCCCCGGTACCTGTCTCCGTACCCGAAATCGCCCCGGCCGCAGCAGCTACTCCTATCCTCGAAGCTCCCCACGCGCCCGCGCCCTCAGCTTCGGTCGTCGCAGCTCCTGCCCCCGTCGCAGCTCCTGCCCCCGTCGCTGCTCCTGTCCCCTCAGTCGAACGCAAAAAATGGCAGCCGAAATCCTCCGCTCCCAACGCAACGCAACCGGACCCCAACCCGGGCGCCCCACTCCTGCAGCCTCACCGCGTGAGTTGGCCTGACCATGCCTCAGCCGAACCAGCCGAAGCCCCCGCGCCCTCCGCGCCCTTCGCCCCCTCCGTCGAACGCAAAAAGTGGCAGCCCAAAACACCAGTGTCTACCTCCACCCCATCGGAGCCTCAGCCAGCAGCCTCATTCCAGCCGTCAACCGATCTCCCGACTGCCGAGCAAGCCGCCGCACCCGAACGGAAGAAGTGGCAGCCAAAGTCCGCCGCATCCACCATGCCAGTCGATCCCTCGCCACTCCCACTCGACGACCCACCCACACCCACGCGCAAAAAATGGACTCCGAAGAAACCTGGCTAGGGCCTTATCCCTACGAAGCGTTCAGAGACTGGCACCCCGTACATGCAGCCTCACCGGAAAGCGATCTTACGCTCAGGCAGCGTGAACCGTCTTCCTCGCCGTTCCCACTCGCTATCCCCCTTCTCCCTGCCCTTAAACCAGCGTTGCATCGAGCGTAATCTCCGCTGCCTTCAGCACCTTCGACACCGGGCAGCCGACCTCCGCGTTATGCGCCAGTTCGTCAAACTTCGTCTTATCGATCGCCGGGATCTTCGCCTTCGTCGTCAGATGAATCTTCGTGATCGTCGGTGCCTCGTGCATATCGAGCGTCAGCACCGCCGTCGTCTCGATCGAATCCGCCGTAAAGCCTGCCTCGGTCAACTGCGCGCTCAACGCCATCGTGAAGCAGCCTGCGTGCGCCGCCGCAATCAGTTCTTCGGGATTGGTTCCCACGCCATCCGCGAACCGCGCCTTGAAGCTGTACTGCGTCTCCTTCAAGGTGCCGCTCTGGGTCGAAATCGTGCCCGCCCCTTCCTTCAAACTGCCCTTCCATACTGCGCTTGCGCTGCGATCCATCGTCGTTCTCCTTTATCGATCTTTCACTCACCACACCATGATGGGACACGCATGCAATCGGGCCGCCAGAGTACCCGATACCCGTAAGCCTTCCTCAAGAGTAGAAAAACTGAACAGAACCGTTAGCGAACGGGAGTTTGGGAGAGCCTGGGCTGGCGGCCGTCGGTGGCTTTGAGGAAGTGCATGCCGGCGGCGCAATATTCGGAGTCGCTTTTCAGCTTATGCTCGATGTGCGAGGCGGCTCCATCTTCGGTGCGGCGCTTGAAGAGCTTGACCGGGCCGCCGCAGTCCTTGCAGCGGAACTCGGTGTCATTGTCTTCAAGCGCGATGGCGATCGGCTTGATCTTCCAGAACGGCTCGTAGCCTCCGGTGGCTTTGACCCGGCGACGCTTTACTTCGCACTCGTAGAACTTTTCACGTTCGGCTGCCATGGTGAACCTCATCTTGCAAAACTTGTCTGTGGTATCTCTGAAGGAAGCTTTCCGTTCTGGTGCGTGCGACGTGCGAGTGAAAACTTGGTGGGCTGCCA
This sequence comes from Edaphobacter sp., assembly GCA_965277335.1. Lineage (GTDB taxonomy): Bacteria > Acidobacteriota > Terriglobia > Terriglobales > Acidobacteriaceae > Edaphobacter. The sequence continues at coordinate 377,157 of CBDICJ010000008.1, forward strand.
GGCTACTCGACGGGATGGTCGGAGGAGCGGGGCTGGCGGCCGTCGGTGGCCTTTTTGAAGAGCAGACCGCTGGCGCAATACTCGGAGTCGGCGGTGGACTTGTGTTCAACGTAGGGCACGGCGCCGACCTTGCCGTTGCGGCCGAGGAGCTTGACGCCGCCGTAGCAGTCTTTGCAGCGGAATTCGGTGTCGCTGTCGGCCAGGGCGACGGCGACGGATTTGACCTTCCAGAAGGGCTCATAGCCTCCGCCCTCCTTGACGCGGCGGCGCTTGACTTCGCACTCGTAGATTTTTTCGCGGTCGACTGCCATTATTGTCCCGTTCCCCCGACCGTCATGCGATCGAGCTTTACTGTGGGCATGCCTACGCCGACGGGCACGCTCTGGCCGGCCTTGCCGCAGGTGCCGATGCCTTCATCCAGGGCAAGGTCATTGCCAACCATCGACACGTACTTGAGCGCCTCGGGGCCGTTGCCGATCAGGGTTGCGCCTTTAACCGGGCGGGTGACCTTGCCGTCTTCGATGAGGTAGGCCTCGGAGGCGGAGAAGACGAATTTGCCGTTGGTGATATCGACCTGGCCGCCGCCGAAGTTGACCGCGTAGAGGCCGCGCTGGACGCTCTTGATAATGTCTTCCGGCATGTCGTCGCCGTTGAGCATGTACGTGTTCGTCATGCGCGGCATAGGGATGTGATGGTAGCTCTCGCGGCGTCCGCTGCCTGTGTTGGGCATGCCCATCAGGCGGGAGTTGAGCTTGTCGGAGAGGAAGCCTTTGAGGATGCCGTTTTCGATAAGGACGGTCTCCTGGGTGGGATTCCCCTCGTCGTCCATGTTGATGGAGCCGCGGCGGCCGGGCATCAGGCCGTTGTCGACGACGGTGACCTTGGGGCTGGCAACCTGCTGGCCGATGAGACCGGCGAAGGCAGAGGTCTTCTTGCGGTTGAAGTCGGCTTCTAAGCCGTGGCCGACGGCTTCGTGGAGCAGGACGCCAGGCCAGCCGGGACCGAGCACGACGGGCATCTCGCCGGCGGGGGCTTCGATGGCTCCGAGTTGGAGGATGGCGGTGCGGGCGGCCTCGCGGGCGAAGTGCTCGGGAGATTTGTCTGGATTTCCGTAGCCGCTGGCATCTTCTCCATAGCCGCGGGCGCTTTCGAAGAAGTCCATGGTTACGCGGCCGCCGCCGCCGCTGGTGCCGCGCGCGATGTTGGCGCCGTCTTTTGCGATGACGAAGACGTTGAGCCGCGCGAGGGGCTGGGTGTCGCTGGCGAAGGTGCCGTCGGAGGCGGCGACGAGGATGCGGCGGAGCTCGTCGCTGAAGCCGGCACGGACCTGGGTGATGCGGGAGTCGTAGGCGCGGGCGGCTTTGTCGGCACGTTGGATCAGTGCGAGCTTGGCGGCGATTTCGGCGTCGCTGGTGGCTCCGGCTACGGGATAGAGCGAGGGAGTTTCGGTGTGGCGGAAGCCGCTCATCCGCTCCTTGGCGGGGCCGCTGGCGATCAGGGCCGCTGTCCGCGCGGCCCGCAGCAGCCGCTCGCTGGATAGGTCGTCGGTGTAGGCGTAGCCGGTGCGCTCGCCCGAGAGGACGCGGATGCCGCAGCCTACGCTGATGCCTTGGCTGGCCGATTTGACCAGCGACTCGTCGATGCCGAGCGAGGTAGAGGTGACCGACTCGAAGTAAAGGTCCGCGTACTCGCCTCCAGCGGAGAGGGCCTCTCCCAGACAGCGCTCCATCAGGCGTTCGGAGATCCCCAGCTTTTCGATAAAGTAGCGTTTGTGATCGGGAGCGGGTATGGTCATCTAGCTTGATTCTAGGCTTCCGAGAGGCCCGCGGCAAATGCGAGCGCTGCTTTTAACGATGTGTGTTAGAGGTTTACGAGGAGGCCTAACCCCGATTCGCACCGCTGACACCGATTTTCGCCGGGGGCAGTCTCGCAAACTTTGCGACAGCTTACGTTTGCAAAACAGGCAATGGCCAAAGCGAAACTGCGGGGAATTTCTCCACTCGCCTAACAGACGATGAAGCTGTCACTTCGGTCGAGACGACGATCTCGAGGAACTCTTAGAACCTGTCTAATAACTCCTTAAAATCGTCATCTCGACCGAAGCCACGGGGGTCCCCGGCGAGCGCTTTTGCTCACTGGGTAGGTCGTGTGGCTTTATCGCACCGGCGTAAAAATCGTCATCTCGACCGAAGCCGTGTGGTTTTATCGCACGGCGTAGTGGAGAGATCCCCGCATTTCGCCTTTGTTGTTGTCTGTTCTCTTGTTCGATCGGAACCGTAAAGCAGTATTTAAACAGGTTCTTAGGATCTACGGCCTCTCCGCCGAAACGCGACACCATCCTCGCGCTTCGGAAATCGACCTACAAGAGATCCCGCCTTTCCCGCATTTCGCCTAATATCGTTGCATGTTTCGTATTCGCCCGCAGCGTTTGAACTCAACTTCACAAAACACGCCGCTTAACTAGCATAGGCCGCCTGACGGGGAGCGGAGGTGGTGTCCCCAATCACGCGACCTATGTGACCCAGAGTATAGGGTCCAGGGAATGTCTTTAAGTTTAGTCCTCGGCAACGGAATTGCAAGGCCAAAACACCTATTCCACTAGAAATATCTACTTCGTCCCGTTCGTCCCGTTCGTTCCGTTGCCCGGCATCGGCACCCGCCGGCCAACGGGAGACCCGCGACTGTACGCCACCACAAAAATAGGTATACCCGCCGCGAAGGGACCGCCGTCCCGACAAACAGGTCTTCGTCTGTGGGGGGACGGAGCGTAGGCGGCCCGTCCGGCAGGGCAGAATCTTTCTAGTAGCATCGCTTGTATGGATCGGGTTGATTTTTTAGTAATCGGCGCAGGCATCGCGGGGTTGAGCGCGGCGATCCGGCTGGCTGAGGCAGGCACGGTGCTGGTCGTCACCAAGGAGGAGTTGGCGGAATCGAACACCGCCTACGCCCAAGGCGGCATCGCCGTGGCCATGGGCGGCGAAGAAGACATCGCGCTGCACCTCGAGGACACCCTCGCAGCCGGCGACGGTCTGGTGAATCGCGAGGCCGCGGCAATGCTGGTCGAGCAGGGGCCGCGCCGCGTCGAAGAGCTGCTCGCGTGGGGCACCGCGTTCGACCGCTACCCTGTCGGCAAGGATGGAAAAACTGGAGAGCTGATGCGCACCCGCGAAGGCGCCCATAGCCGCTCGCGCATTCTGCATGCCAACGGCGATGCCACCGGCCGAGAGATCGCCGTCTCGCTGCTGCGGCATGTGCGGGAGATCCCCAAGATCGAGCTGATGGAGTGGACGACAAGCGTGGATCTTTTCCTCCAGAACGGACGCGTGGTCGGGGCTTCTCTGCTCGACGGCGAAGGCGGCCTGCGCATCGTCCAAGCGCGCGCGGTCTTGCTCGCCAGTGGAGGCGCCGGGCAGGTGTATAGCGACACCACCAATCCCGAAGTAGCTACCGGAGACGGCATCGCCATGGCCTATCGCGCAGGCGCGGCGGTCAGCGACATGGAGTTTTACCAGTTTCATCCCACCGCGTTCAGCCAACCCGAAGCTCCGCGATTTCTGCTGAGCGAGGCCTTGCGCGGTGAGGGCGCCTACCTCGTGAACGCCAACGGAGAGCGCTTCATGCAGCGGTATCATCCTCTGCTCGAGCTCGCGCCGCGCGATGTGGTGGCGAGAGCGATTACCCGTGAGGCCATGGACGGGCCAGTCTACCTGGACATGCGACACGTCGGACGCACGCAAGACCTGCAAGCGCGGTTTCCAGGCATCTCGAGGTTTCTTGCGAAATACGGACTCGAGCTGGGCAGGGATCTCATTCCAGTGCGTCCGGCGGCGCACTACCTGATGGGCGGCGTAAAAACCGACGTGCACGGCAGGACCACGCTGCCCGGCCTGTATGCCGCCGGCGAGGCGGCCTGCACCGGCGTGCATGGAGCCAACCGGCTGGCGAGCAACTCGCTCCTGGAGGGCCTGGTCTTCGGATCCCTCACTGCGGAGATCATGGTTGCGGAGATCATGGTTACGGAGCTTCCAGCGCAGCAGCAGCCAGTCTCCTTGGCGCCGCCGCCGGAGCCTGCGCGTACTGCTGCAACGCCCGAGGCTGCCACGGAGCGCTGGATCGCCGAGCTGCGCCAGACCATGTGGCGATATGCCGGTCTCCTGCGCGATGCGGATGGATTGCAGCAGGCCCTGCGCGCGCTCGACGCACTGCAGGCCGCCATGCCGAGGGGCTTGTATCGGCGCGCGGTGGAGGCGAGAAACCTGCATCTGGTGGCGCAGCTCATCGTAGCCGCGGCGTTGGCCCGGAACGAAAGCCGCGGCGCGCACTTCCGCAATGACTTCCCGAAGCGCGATGCGGCGGCGGAGCACTCGGTCATGCGCCAGGGCAAGCTGGAGTTTGCCGCATCGTGAGCGAGCGCGGCAATGGCGCATGATGCGGGCCTGCTGCGCTTGATCGCGGCGCTGGCTGCGGCTGCGATCAGCTTCTGCGTGGTCGGGGCAGCGCTCTTCTACAAGGTGGCTAAGATCGCTTCCAGGGGATGGCGGTTCAGCGGTCCTACTGCCCTGACGGGAGAGATGGCGGCCTTGTTCGGCGGCGGGCTGGTGGCCCTGATCGTGCTGATCGCGATGCTTCGGTGGGGACGTGGTGGCCGGTCTTGAGCCGCGGCAAAGACGGAGTTCGTGACGCCGGCGAGGAGTAGAGGGATGGGAGAGCGAAGCCACGCCGCACGCGCACTGGAGAAAAAAGAGGCCGCCATCGCTGGCGGCCTAAACCAATCTACCTTGAGGAGGAACTTACTCTCTTGTGCTGCGACTTCTACTGCTTTTCTTGCTGCGACGACACGCTGGCTAGGCCATGCATCGTTTTCGGAGGACGCCGGCCGCGCTGAGCAGGCCAGTCGCCATAAGGCTGAGGGTGCCGGGTTCGGGAACGGGGCTGGGGCCGCCGCCGGAACCGCCACCCGGAGGATTGAAGCCAATCTCCGCTGACCCACCGCCGATGCTGGCGCCGAAGTTGATATCGGCAACGTCACCGGTGAGATCCAGGCCTACCGCGCCGAGCGCCGCGATTTGAAAGGCATCTCCCAAGCCGACATCGGTAAAGGAGAAGGCGAGTGCCTTGCAAGGGGTTTGAGGCGCTAGAACATTGACCTGGGCGCACACATCGGTGACGTTCAGCAGGCTGACGCCGGCGATGTCTGTGTAGATCGCGGTGAAGGTCTGGTCGGTTATCTGGAGGGAAGGCGGAAGAAGCGAATAGACGGTTGTGTTGAGGTCCTCGTAGACGAAGGCATCTCCGCCTAAAACGGGAGTTTCGACAAGGGCCAGGGCGGTTGCGCCGGAATTGAGAGTCAAGACCGGGTCAGCGTGAAGAGTTGCGGTGGCAAAGCTGAGAGAAACCAGGGCGAGAATTGCAACAAGTGATTTCATAGGTGTATCTCCTTATGCGCTTGAGTAATGCAAGCGGAGACCCAAACGTTACCGATGCCCATGTAAGCCCAAACTGTAGTTTTTAGCCCTGTTTATCATCCCTTCATGCAATGTCGCAGAACGAGCCAAGAAATCAAATGGATTCACCCTTTGCTTAAGAAAGTGAGTTTATCTTTTGGCCATGGAAAGCAGAGGGTAATTAGTTTCCCGAAGCAAGTGGAAAAATATTTACCTGTAGGCACTCTGCGGGCCGATATGCCGACTTGATTTTGGCTATCAACGTGCGCCGATTGCCCTCTAGTAACAGCAATCAAGTTTGCGGAGCACCCGTCTTGCCTCGTCCCACGACAAGCGAGAGGAGAATCGTCGTGCTCAGGATGGTTACGATTGCCCCAAGGGAAGCGAGTGGGCCAACCTCAAACCACGGGGCGATGAGCATCTTGACGGCGGCGAAGGCGAGAACTCCGGCCAGACCGTAATGCAGCAGTCGCAGCTTGTTCAGCAGGTGCGCAATCAAGAAGTAAAGCGAGCGGAGGCCCATCACGGCCATGATGTTCGACGTGTACGCAAGAAAAGGATGACGCGTAATCGAAAGCACGGCGGGAATGGAATCGAGCGCGAAGACGACATCGGTGAGTTCGATCGCGATGAGCGCGAGGAAGAGGACCGTAACCATGGAGCGCCCCTCTTCGCGAACGAAGAACTTGTCCTGGCGCAGACTGACAGGGTGGACGCGCGCGAGCCAGGCGATCCAGCGCGGGGTCCCCGCCTGCTCTGGAGCGGCGGGAAACAGCAGGCGAACCGCGGCAATCAGCAGGATCGCGGCGAAGACGTAACTGATCCAGTGGAAGCGGGTGAGCAGGCCGAGCCCGGCGGTGATGAAACTCCCGCGCAGCAAAATGGCGCCGAGGACTCCCCAGAACAGGACTCTGGGCTGACGGCTGGGTTCGATCTTGAAGGTGCGGAAAAGCAGCAGGAAGACAAAGAGATTGTCGATCGACAGAGACTCTTCAATGGCATAGCCGGCGAGATACTCCGTGGCGGACTGGCCGCCGAGGGTGTCGAAGAGGAAGAGGCCGAAGGCAAGAGCGGCGGCGACCCAGAGGATGGTGGCCGCGACGGCGGTGGAATGTGTTCTGCTCCGCCCCCGCAAGCGCGTGTAGACCAGTTCGACGATGAGCAGCACAAGCAGGAAGAGGTGGAAGCCTATCCAGTGGCTGAGGGGGGTGGCGCCAGGCATCTTTTGGATGCTACAAGGTCGCGGGCGGAACTGCACGGAGGCAAGCGCCGGGCTTTAAATTAGGAACTAGTGTCGGCCGAGGATCATGGTGTAGACCAGGTCGACGATGATGGCAAGAGAGACCCAGAGGACCGAAGTCAGAAACACAGTGCGGAGGATCTCGCCTATGGCACGAAGATCGAAGAAGCCTTCTTTGAAACTTTGACGCGGGGCTTGGCTGGCGAGTTCTTTCGGGGGAAACTGGAGCAGGGTGAACGATGGATTCTGCATGATTGTCTCCTCTATCGGCAAGGACGAAGATAAGGTGAGGAGCGGGCCTTGAGCTATCCCCCGAAGGTGGTACGCATCCGTTCGGGCTAGGTCAAAATCTCCCTGAAGGGGTCAAGGAAGCCTAAGCTGCTCGCGCTGTCTTCTCAAAGCAGACATTATCCTGCAAACTTTCCCGCTCCACAGTATCAGGAGATTTGCCCCGGCGTGCGGACGTGTGTTCTGCCGGGGCGGCGCAGCAGGGCGAGGCAGGGCGCAGCAGGGCGAGGCAGATCCTGGATGACAGCTCAGGGGATATGGGGTAGGATTTGGCGGTATCGGGCCAAGCATAAATCCTATTTCAGTGGAGCGCTTATGAAGACGGCAGTCCGTTTGTTTGCGGTGGCGGTGACACTTCTAGGAGCGCAGCTTGCCATCGCGCAGGCACCGCCCCCGGCGGGATCGACAGGCCAATGCAAGGATGGGACCTACTCTACGGCGGCGAGTAAACAAGGCGCCTGCCGCGGCCACAAAGGCGTGAAGGAGTGGTACGCCGCTTCTGCCGGTCCTTCCACTGCCAATGTGACTGCACCGGCCCCGAAGGCTGCTCCTGCACCGGTGGCTACACCTTCCCCTGCGATTGCACCGGCTTCTCCTCCTTCGGCGAAGGCTTCCCCGGCAGCGAAGGCCGCAGCCAGGCCACAGACGGCCGGCGGCGGTCCGGGCCTGGTCTGGGTCAATTCGTCGAGCAATGTGTACCACTGCTACGGGTCCGACTTCTACGGCAAAACCAAGTCGGGAGCCTACATGTCCGAGGCGGATGCCAAGGCGAAGGGCGCGCGCCCAGATCATGGAAAGGCTTGCAGCAAGTAACCATGGTAAGAATGCGACAGGGAACTCTGGATCGAACGGGGTTCCTGTGTCGTGCACCACCGCCTAGACTCGCGCCACCCCGCCTAGACCCGCGCCACCGGAACCTCCATCGCCGCAATCACCGCCTCCGCGAACGCCTTGGTCCCACTCGTTCCGCCCACATCCTTGGTCAGCGTCCTGCCCTCGCGATACACCTGCTCCAGCCCCGCCTGCACCCGCTCCGCCGCCTCCGGCTCATCCATGTGGTGCAGCATCAGCACCGCGCTCTGCAGCAGCGCCGTCGGGTTCGCCATATCCTTCCCCGCGATATCCGGCGCCGACCCATGCACCGCCTCGAAGATGGCGCAGTCGGTTCCCAGGTTCGCCCCCGGAACCAGGCCCAGCCCGCCCACGAACGCGCTGCAGAGATCGCTCAGAATATCCCCGTACAGATTCTCCGTCAGCAGAATGTCGTATTGATACGGATTCATCACCAGTTGCATGCACGTGTTGTCCACAATGTGCTCGTAATACGCTATCTCGGGAAAGCCCTCCGCCACCTTTCTGCAACAGCGCAGAAACAGCCCATCCGACAGCTTCATGATGTTCGCCTTATGGATCGCGTGGATCTTCTTCCGCCTCTGCTTGCGCGCATACTCGAACGCAAACTTCGCAATCCTCGTCGAACCCTTCTCCGTGATGATCTTCAGCGCCTGCACTACTCCCGGCACCACCTCGTGCTCGAGTCCCGCATAGAGATCCTCCATGTTCTCGCGCACAATCACCAGGTCCATCTTCGGATAGTTGGTCTTCAGCCCCGGCAGGCTCTTCACCGGCCTGAAGTTCGCAAACAGCTCAAACTTCTTCCGCAGCGTCACATTGATCGAAGCAAATCCCCCGCCCACCGGCGTCGTCACCGGCCCTTTCAGCGCCACCCGATTCTTCTCGATCGATTCATACAGCGCCTTCGGAATGTACTCGCCCGTCTTCTCGAACGCATTCGCCCCCGCGTCATGCCGATCCCAATCGAACCCCACCCCGGTAGCCTCGCCGGCGGCCTCTACAATGCTCACCACCGCACCCGAAACCTCCGGCCCAATCCCATCGCCCGGAATCAAAGTAATCCTATGCACCTTCTTCGCCGCCGCCATGCCTACCGCCTTTTCTTCGAAGTCAAACCCATCCAGACCGTGTTGCCTCTAAGAACCTGTTAAGTAACTACGAAGAACTCGTCATCTCGACCGAAGCCGTGCAGTTTTGTCGCACGGCGCAGTGGAGAGATCCCCGCATTCGTATTTTCCTAACCTTTGAACCGCAGTCAGCTTCATCGTTTCGACAGCCTCTTTTGATCTTTTCCGCTCAACAGCTCTTCGAGCTCCGCCTTGAACTCGCGCACATCCTTGAAGTCCCGATACACGCTGGCGAACCGGATATACGCCACCGTATCGATGTCCTTCAGCCGATGCATGATCAGCTCGCCCACTTCATTGGTCGTTCGCTCGCGTTCCGGCGAATCGACCACGTACGCCTCGGTCTCATCCACAATCTGTTCCAGCTTTACCGCCGCCACCGGCCGCTTCTCGCAGGCATGCAGCAGCCCGCTCAGCACCTTCTGCCGATCGAACTTCTCCCGCCGCCCATCTTTTTTCACCACCATGTACGGAATCTCGTCGATCCGCTCATAGGTCGTGAATCGCTTGTTGCATCCTTCGCACTCGCGGCGCCGGCGAATCGAATCGGCGTCCTTGCTCTCGCGCGAATCCACAACTCGATCCTGGCTGAATCCACAGTAGGGACACTTCATCGGAATACATCGATTCTAGCAGCGAAGATATGTCCTGCCGGACGGGCCCACTGCGCGTGGGGCGGTCACTTAGTGACTTGTGCCGACCTTCGGGTGGGCCTCCCGTTGGTCGGTATGAAAGATCTTCGCGCCGACCAACGGAAGGCCCAATGCTGCTCGCACCGCCACGAAAAGGTATACACGCCACGAAGTGGCCGCTCGCCGCGCAGGCGGCCCGTCCGGCAGGACACGGCTTCTACTGAGCCCCCGCCGCCTCGCTCTCCTTTGCCACCGCCTTCAGGCTCACATGCTCCACCTGCGCATAAACAATCCCCGTCGGAATGATGCAAAGCGAAGTCACCATCAGCAGCAGTGCGCCGCACGCTGTAGCCGCTTCGATCGGCGCGCCGAAGAACGTATGCATCGCCGCCGCCGTAATCGCAATCTGCGTAAACCATCCCACGATCGGAAGCTGCAGCAGCGATCCGCCAAGGCTCGCCGCCAGCAGCAGCATCGTCCGCGAAAACGTCAACCCCGCCAGCTCCGGCGTCTGCACGAACGCATGCGCCGTCTCCACATACGCATACCCGATCATCCCCCACATCGCGAGCGACAGCGCCGTCACCCAAAAAAAATCCCGCGCGGAAGAGAGCGCATTCAACCCATCGCGAAAGCCGAGGATCTTCGTAGCGATACTCTCGCCCGCCGGCTTCGACACCAGCCCCACCGTGCCTCGCGCAAACCCGGCCACCGCGCCGCCCGCCGCCCGCACCGCGCCCGCAAAGACAGCGATCGCCAGCGTAGCTCCCAAGCTCAGCACGCCCGCCCGCACAAACACCTCATGGTGCGGCAGGTTCTTCGGCGTAAACGCCAGCGCGCTTGAAAAGATCAACGCCGCCGCCCCCAGGTCGAACATCCTCTCGATCGTGTACGCCGCCACCTGCGACGCCAGCGGCAGCCCCGTCCTCCGCGCCACCAGGTAAGGCCGCGTCAGGTCCGCCAGCCTCCCAAACAGCGCCACCGCGGTAAATCCCATGAACTGCGAACCCAGCAGCGAAGCCGCCGGCACCCTCTTCGTCGGCGCGACAAACACCGCCCATCGCACCGCGCGCAGCCAGTACGTCGCATAGATCAACGCTATCCCCGCGACCAGATGCCATGCACTCACCAGCCGCAACTGCCGCCAGAACATCCTCCAATCGAACTGCACCTTGTACCGGAACAGCAGCGCCAGCACGACCAGCGCAACCGCCCCCACTGCCCACATCACTTCCTTGCGCTTTGTCATCCTTGTCTCTCTTCGTGCTTTGGGATCGTCGATCTTTACGGAAGGTGATATGGGCGCTGCTAAAGCCGCCGCGTGGAAAGTCGATACCCACAGCCGGGTGCCCCATGTCTCGATTTTGAGACATGGGATTTCAACCGGCCAGCATCTTTGCACCCGATCCATTTGGAGTGCGCTCGCGCCAATCTCTACTTCGCCTGCGCCACAAGAGCCATCTGTTTTCGCCGGTTGAACTCACGAATCACCCGCGCCACATACGCCCGCGTCTCGCGATACGGAGGCACCCCGTGATATCGATCCACCGCGCCCGGCCCCGCATTGTAAGCCGCCAGCGCCAGCGCCGCATTGTCGTGATACCGCGTCAGCAGCTCATCGAGATACGCCGTCCCGCCCGCAATATTCTGCTCCGCCCGGAAGCTGTCCTCCACCCCGAGCGTCCTCGCCGTCCCCGGCATCAACTGCATCAGCCCCTGCGCGCCCGTCCGCGACACCGCCCGCACCTGCCCGCCGCTCTCGGCCCGCACCACGCTCGCCAGCAGGTCCTCATCGATGTGGTGCGCCGCCCCCGCATGCGCCAGCATCTCGCGCATCTCTTCCTTTGTGGGAGCCGCTTCCTCTGCTCCAGGTGTCGGCGCGGTCAGAGCCTCAGGCGCGTCCGGAACCGTCTCCACCCGCACCACCGCATCCCCGGCCACCTCCATATAATTCGCGCTCTCCGCATCCGCGCCCCTGCCCGCAAAGAACAGCCGAACCTTGTCCCCCACCGCCTCGCGCCGCACACAATGAAACGCAAATCCATTCTTCAGCGTCACCAGCTCAGCCCCGCGTGCCAGCGGACATACCACCGCCAGCATCATCGCTCCAACTCCCAGCGCACTAAGTCGTAGGAACACCTTCAAAGGCTACCACCCTCCTGCCCCGTGCCTCTCCCATTAGACTCCCACTATCGAGCCATAGGGTGCACTGGGTTTAGCCTTTCAGCCAAAATCGCCTCGATCGCCTCCGCCACCCCATCCTCATCATGCCGCCTTCTTATCCCCCACCCCTTCTCCGCCGCCATGGCCTTCATCTCCTCCGGAGCATTCCCCATCAGCACCGCCCGCCCCGCCACCTCCAGCATCGAAACGTCATTCCAGTTATCTCCAATCGCCAGAATCTCCTCCGCCTTCACTCTCCGCTCCCGCGCCAGCCGCAGCAGCGCCCATCCCTTGCTGCACCCCGCCGGCAGAATGTCCACAATGCTCAAATCCCGTTCCGCATACTCGGTCCGATGCAGCGCCGCCTCCACTCCCGCCTGCTCCTGCCCCGCCATTCCCATCGCCGTCACCCCCACCGCCGAGATGCCCGGATGCTCCAGCAGCCGAGCCTCCGCCCGCCGCATCCGCTCCACCGTCCCGCACAGCATCATCTGGATCGGCGCCTCCCCCTCGAGCGCCCTCTCCATCGGAACCACACGCTCGATATACGGCTCGTTCGCCTTCATCCACCTTCCGATGCTCGTCGTCAGATCCTCCAGGTCCTCCACCACCAGCGCCCCCCGCCTATCCTCCCCATCCGGCCCCACCTTGTCGAAGGTCATCACCAGCGCATTGCGAAACTCATCCACATGCCCGCACAGCCACCGCGCCGTCTCCTTCGGCAGCAGCGTCCTCTCCAGCAGCTTCGCCCCGATCGTTCGCGTCACCGTGCCGTTCGAGCTGATCACCGCACTCTCCTCCCGCAGCCCCAGTCCGCGCAGCACCCGCATCGCGTAGCAGTGCCGCCGCCCGGTCGCCACCACCACCTCCGCTCCGGCCCGCTCCGCCGCCTTAATCGCCGCCACGTTTCGCTCGCTCACCAGCCCATCCGGCCCCAGCAGCGTTCCATCGATATCCACCGCAATCATCCGCATCGCCGGTTCAAGCTCCCTTGCATATTCTCTCATCCGGCCTGCATGAATATCCATAAATGCTTCAATTTGTTTGATTTACCGGAAATTCACTGGACTTCGCCATCCTCTCCGGCGAAACTTGTTACAAGCACCACAAAGGCTTGTTTATGTTTCACAAAAATGTTCTACCCTCCTGGCTGCCTTCTTTAACCAGCGCCTCACCTCAGCAACTTCCCACTTCCGCTCCAAACCCAAACCCAAACTTCAGTCCCAGTTACAGTCCCAGCCACCCGCACCGCCTCGTGCTGCTTCCTCCCGGCGGCGGAGCTCTCCCGGCAAAGGCCTCATCCACCCTCTTCGACCTGGTCGCCGTAGCCGCCCCGCGCTGCTCGTCCTTCTTCGCCGAAGCCGCCGTCCTGGTCCTCGTCCTGGCACTCCTCGACCGCCTCATGATGAAAGGCCGCATGGAGGTCGACTGGGTCGTCAGCGCCATCGCCATCAGCATCGCCCTGCTCGCCGCCAGCATCGCCACCGACCTCTCCTGCCGCCGCTGGCTCCAGCGCCATAAAACAAACTGATGGAACAGTGGGTGCCCCACATCTCGATTCTGAGATGTGGGCCTTCGCGCGGCAGCGCGAACCGTCTTCTTTGCCCAGCTAAAATCGCTGTGGCTTCTAAGAATCTGTCTACAAACTAGGTAGAACGGCGTACGAGTTGATGAGCGAAGGCGATATGGATCATGGATTCAGCCGAGGTGTGGCAAAGTTCGTAGTCTTTGGAGAGGCGGCGTGACCAGTTGAGCCAGGCGAAGGTTCGTTCGACGATCCAGCGTTTGGGCAGGACTTGGAAGAGGGGTTGCTGGTTGCGTTTGACGATCTCGACGCTATATCCAAACATGTCCTTTGCCCAGTTGATCAGCGTGCCTGTATAGCCGCCATCGGCGAAGACAGTCTGGATGGTATCGAATCGGCGGAACAATCGCATCAACACGGCGCGAGCCGCTACCCGGTCCTGGATGCCGGCCGAGTGCACGACCACCGCGAGCAGGTTGCCTTGCGTATCTACCGCAATATGCCGCTTACGCCCTTTGATTTTCTTGCCTGCATCGTAGCCGCGCCGCCCCCTTTTAGCGCCGTCTTCACTGACTGCGAATCGAGAATCGCCACGGTGGGCGTAGCGTTTCGTCCGCCTGCCTTGCGGCCCTGTTCGCGTAGAGTCTGTCCTATGCGCTCCCACACTCCGCTGTCGCGCCACCGCCGGAACTGCTGATGCACGGCCTTCCACGGAGGAAAATTGCTGGGCAACTGCCGCCATTGACAACCCGTCTTCACCACGTACAGCAGCCCATCCACCACGCGCCGTAGATCATACTTGCGCGGCCGACCTCCGGGGTGACGATCTCTCCACGATGCTTGCAGCAGCGGCTCCAGTTTTGCCCATTGCTGGTCCGTCAAATCGCTCCCATACATCCCGTGACCTTAGCCCAAGCTAACCCGCACCGCATATGTCGTCCAGGGTTCCTCAACTAGTTTGTAGACAGGTTCTAAGAACTGAACCGTAAAGCAGTATTTAGACAGGTTCTTAAGAAACTGTCTGATAACTCCTTAAAATCGTCATCTCAACCGAAGCCGTGTAGTTTTATCGCACGGCGTAGTGGAGAGATCCCCGCATTTCGCTTTTGCCGTTGCTTGTTTCTCATCCGACGTGCAAGGTTACGCAGTCTTCAGACCGCCTCTTAGCCGAATCACTTCATGACGTTTCGCGCCTTTGCTTTCGCCATATGAGCCTTCGCCTTCAGTCGAATCTCATCTCCACACGCCCAAATCCGATAACATCCGATCTATGCCCGCCATCGCCTTCCTGGAATGTGTCCGCTGCCGGCACCACCTCTCCGCCGACACTCCCCAAACCGTATGCCCTCTCTGCGCCGGCTCCCTCTACGTCCGCTATGACATGGACCAGCTCAAACGCACCGCCCGCCGCGAAGATATCGCCGTCAAGGCCGCCGCCAGCCCCGCCAGCCTCGGCATGTGGCGCTACGCGAGCGTCCTCCCAGACGCCGCTCCCGTCACCCTCGGCGAAGGCTGGACCCCGCTCGTGCAAAGCAAACGCTACCCCGGCCTCTTCATCAAGGAAGAGGGCGCCAACCCCACCGGCACCTTCAAAGCTCGCGGCCTCTCGCTCGCCGTTACCATGGCCAAACACTATGGCCTCCAGCATCTCGCCGTGCCCTCCGCAGGCAACGCCGCCGGAGCCCTTGCCGCCTACGCCGCCGCCGCCGGCCTCTCCGCCCACATCTTCATGCCCCAGGACGTTCCCTTCGCCAACTACCTCGAAGGCATTCTCTACGGCGCGGATGTCACCATGGTCGACGGTCTCATCAGCGACTGCGCCCGCCTCGTCACCGAGACCATCCGGGCCCAGCGTGCCGCCAACACTCCCGCTCATCAAACCTGGTTTGACATATCCACCCTCAAAGAGCCCTTCCGCATCGAAGGCAAAAAGACCATGGGCTACGAACTGGTTGAGCAGCTCGGCTGGACCTACCCCGACGCCGTCTTCTATCCCACCGGAGGCGGCGTAGGCCTCATCGGCATGTGGAAGGCCTTCGAAGAGATGGAGCAGCTAGGCTGGGTCGATCTGCCGAAGAGCGGCGGCAAACGTCCCCTGAAACGCCCCCTAAAACGTCCCAGGATGTACGCTCTCCAAGCCGCCGGCTGCGCCCCCATCGCCCGGGCCTACGCCGCCCACCAGCCCACCGCCGACTTCTTCCCCAACGCCGCCACCTTCGCCGCCGGCCTTCGCGTTCCCAAACCCTACGGCGACGTCATCATCCTCAATATCCTCCGCGAATCCGGCGGCCAGGCCCTCGCCTCCTCCGACCAAGCCATCCTCGCCAGCATCCTCGACTGGGCCCGCCACGAAGGCATCTTTCTCTCCCCCGAAGGAGCCGCCGCCACCGCTGCCTACGACCGCCTGCTCGCCACCGGAGAACTCAAGCCCACCGATAAGGTCGTTCTCTTCAACACCGGAGCCGGCCTCAAGTACGTCGACACCATCGCCGAAGCCATGCACCTCCGCCGCCCCGCCGAGCGAAGAGCCGCCCTCCCCACCAGCATGCCCGTAGGCGGCATCATCACCCCGCAGTAAGCGCACGTCCCCGTAATTCTTCAAAATTTCTCGCTCCACAGAATCAGGAGATTTGCCCTCATGCCAACCCAAGCCGCCGCCGACCTCCAAACCCTCGCCTCCGACGTCCTCACCCGCGCCCTCAAAGCCGGAGCCTCCGATGCCGAAGCCGTCGTCTACGAAGGCGACGAGTTCTCCGCGCTCGTCCGTCTCGGCCAGGTCGAAACCCTGAAGGAATCCGGCTCCCGCGCCGTAGGCCTCCGCGTCTTTCTAGGACAGCACACCGCCAGCACCTCCTCCTCCGACTTCTCCCCCGACAGCCTCGCCCGCCTCGTCGAAGGCGCCATCGCCCTCGCCCGCATCACCAGCGAAGATCCCTTTGCCGGCCTGCCCGAGCCGCGCGAATTCGGCAAGATCGACCAGGACCAGCACCTCTACTTCGACGACGTCAACCAGATGCCCCCCGCCGAGCGCATCGAGATCGCCCGCCGCACCGAAGCCGCCGCCCTCGCCTACGACACTCGCATCCAGAACTCCGGCGGCGGCGACTTCGACACCTCCACCTCGCACAAGATCCTCATGAACTCCCGCGGCTTCACCGGCGAGTACCGTCGCAGCTACTGCGGCTTCTCCGCCGCTCCCATCGCCCACGACGAAAAGGGCAACATGCAGCGCAACTACTGGTTCTCGAACTCGCGCACCGTCACCCTGCTCGAAGACCCCGAAGCCATCGGCCAGGAAGCCGCCCGCCGCACCCTCAAGCGCCTCGGCGCCCGCCAGGTCAAAACCCAGAAAGCCCCCGTCGTCTTCTCCCCCGAGATCGCCCGCGGCATCATCGGCAACATCTTCGAAGCCGCCAACGGCGACGCCATCTATCGCAACGCCAGCTTCTTCAGCGGCCTCCTCGGCGAGCAGGTCGCCGGCGAAAACATCACCGTCATCGACGACGGCACCATCGTCCACCAAACCGGCGGCATCACGGTCGGCGGCTTTGGCACCCGTCCCTTCGACGGCGAAGGCCTCCCCACCCGCCGCACCGTCCTCGTCGAACGCGGCATCCTCAAGAGCTACGTCACCAATACCTACACCGCCCGCAAACTCGGCCTCTCCTCCACCGGCAACGCCTCGCGTGGCCTCGCCGGCAACCCCGGCATCGGGGCAGGCAACTTCTTCCTCGAACCCGGCGCCATGAGCCCCGCCCAGATCATCGGCGACATCCCCTCCGGCCTCTACGTCACCGAGACCATGGGCTTCGGCGTCAACCTCGTCACCGGCGACTACTCCCAGGGCGCCAGCGGCCTCTGGATCGAGAACGGCGAACTCGCCTACCCCGTCGAAGAGATCACCATCGCCGGCAACCTCAAAGACATGTATCGCAACATCGTCGCCATCGGCAACGACCTCGTCTTCCGCGGAGCCAGCGCCGCCCCCACCCTCCGCATCGAAGGCATGACCATCGCCGGCGCATAATTTCCTTGACATCCGAAGACAAGTTATAATGTAGCTACGTTTCTACATTCAGCAGGAGGTGCTTCATGGCTATCACCACCGTCTCCAGCCGAGAGTTCAATCAGGATACAAGCGGAGCCAAGAAAGCAGCCGCGAACGGTCCTGTGTTCATCACCGATCGGGGCCGCCCCGCACATGTGCTCCTTACCATCAGGGAGTATGAGCGTATCAAGAAAAAGCAGCCGACCCTGGCTGAGTTGCTCGCCATGCCGGGTGGCGAGAATATTGATTTCGAGCTTCCTTCCAGAAACGAATGTGTGCGTGACGTGGACCTCACCTGATGTTTCTGCTCGACACGAACGTTATTTCGGAGCTGCGCAAGATCAGTCTGGGACGGGCGGATATTAAGGTCGCTCGATGGGCAAGCGATATCGATCCTGCCGGCTTGTATATCTCTGTCATCACCGTTTATGAGTTGGAAATTGGTATTCTTCGCATCGCACGAAGAGACGCCGCTCGGGGAGCAGCGCTTAGGGTCTGGCTGGAGGATCGTGTCCTTACAACCTTTGCCGGACGCATCCTGCCTGTCAATACAGCCGTTGCCCTCCGTGGTGCGCAGCTTCAAATTCCAAACTCTCACCCCGTTCAGGACGGCCTGATTGCCGCCACTGCTCTGGTACATGGGATGACAGTCGTGACCCGCAATACCGCTGACTTTCAGACCACCGGTGTCTCTCTTATAAACCCCTGGCAGCACTAGCAAACCAAACGCTGCAAAACTTTGCGTCTACAATCCATCTGTGCCAAACAGCTTCCACTTCGACCGCGTCCTCCCCTTCACTCCCGCTGAAGCCGACGCGATCCTCCGCTCCATCCCCGCCCAACCCGGCATCTTCGCCCTCCGCGGCGCCCGCGAAGAAGACGCCCCTTACCTCACCCAGACCGCCGACCTCCGCCGCCGCATGCGCCGCCTTCTGGATCCACTCGAATCACAGTCCAAGCGCCTCAACCTCCGCGAAAAAGTAGCCCGCATCGAATACAGCGTCACCGGCTCCGCCTTCGAGTCCTCGCTCCTGCTCTACTACGCCGCCGCCTCTCTCTTCGGCTATCCCGAGGCCCGCCGCCGCCTCAAGCTCCACACCCCCTACCTCCTGCGCATCACCACCGAAAATCCCCACCCCCGCGTCTACGCCACCAACAAGCTCTCCCGCCGCGGCCTCGACCACATGTACGGCCCCTTCCCCTCGCGCCTCGCCGCCGAGCGCTACGGCGACGCCGTCCTCGACCTCTTCAAACTCCGTCGCTGCCACGAAGACCTTCACCCCTATCCCGAGCATCCCGGCTGCGTCTACGGCGAGATCGGCAAGTGTCTCCAACCCTGCAAACAAGCCTGCACCCCCGAGCAGTACGCCGCCGAAACCGCCGCCGTCAAACGCTTCTTCGACACCCGCGGCGAAAGCATGGTCATCGACCTCGGCCTCGAACGCGAAGAGGCCTCCGCCGCCATGCAGTTCGAGCGCGCCGCCGCCCTCCACGCCCAATGGCAGAAGGTCAAAGCCGCGCAGTCCCTCGCCGACTGGATCATCCGCCCCGTCCCCAGGCTCCGCGCCATCATCGTCCAATCCGCCGCCACCGCCCAGCCCACGGCAACCATCCAGGCCGCCGCCACCGCCCAGCCCGCCGGCACCGCCCAGCCCGCCGCAACCATTCAGCCCGACGCCACCGCCCAGCCCGAGGCAACCATCCAGGCCGCCGCCACCATCCAGCCCGCCGCAACCGTCCCCTCCGAGCTGCACCACCACCAGCCTCCCGACCACGCCGCCCTCTTCCTCCTCGATGCCGGCTGCCTCGTCGGCCCCGAGCCTCTCTCCACCCTCGGCGTCCGCGCCGTCCGCGAGCAGACCTCGGTCGGCAGCTCTCTCTTCGCCCAGCCCCTCATGCTCCAGCCCGTGCCGCTCGCCGGCGCGCCTGCCACCGGACTCGAATCAGACGACTCGCCCGAGTCCCGCGCCTCCCGCGCCATCGCCGCCCTCGAAGCCAAAGCCTCCACCACCCACGACCTCGCCCTGCTCAGCGACCACCTCTCTCTGCTCCGCCGCTGGTACTACCGCCCCGAGAAGCAGCGCACCGGCGAGATCTTTCTGCTGAATCAAGACCAGACCTGGCCCATCCGGAAGATCCTCCGCGGCGCGGCCCGCATCGTCCTGGGCGACCCCAAACCCATGGCCGAAACCCAACGCGAAGCAGCCAAGGAGATGAAAACAAAAATCCTCCACAAAGGCCGCCCCGACGTCGAACGAACAGTGCCCGTGCTTCCCAAGAACGACTAAAAGCCGGGTGCCCCATATCTCGATTTTGAGATGTGGGCCTCGAGCGCAGCGAGACCGTCTTCCTTCCACCAACCAACAAAACGTCATCTCGACCGAAGAGCCACCGGGCTCCGGCGAGCGCTTTTGCTCGCCGGGGTGGTAAGCCACTCCTAGTCTCGTCGTGAGTGCCACAGGGGAGAGATCCCGCATTTCGCGGGGTGCCCCATATCTCGATTTTGAGATGTGGGCCTCGAGCGCAGCGAGACCGTCTTCCTTCCACCAACAAAAAAATCGTCATCTCGACCGAAGAGCCACCGTGGCTCCGACGAGCGCACTTGCTCGCTGGGCCGGTAAGCCGCTCCTAGCCTCATCGTGAGTGCCACAGGGGAGAGATCCCGCACTTCGCCTTTGCCTGTTTTTATTCCACCTGCACCCCGGCCTCGTCTCCGGACAGATTCCAAAACCAACACCTCATCACCCCATCCCCAGCGCCCGCACCAGAAACGCATACTGGTCCACCGTCCCCTCGATCCGCTTGCTCAGCGGCATCCCCGCCCCATGCCCCGCTCGCGTCTCCACCCGAATCAGCACCGGCGCCCCGCCACCCTGCGCCTCCTGCAGCGTCGCCGTGTACTTGAAGCTGTGCGCCGGAAATACCCGGTCGTCATGATCTCCCGTCATCAGCAGCGTAGCCGGATACGCCTCCCCCGCCCGAATCCGATGCAGCGGCGAATACTCATAGATCGCGGCAAACTCCTCCGCGCTCTCCGACGGCGACCCATACTCCGGCTTCCACGCCCACCCAATCGTGAACTTGTCGAAGCGCAGCATATCCATCACCCCCACCGCCGCCACCACCGCCCCAAACAGCTTCGGCCGCTGCAACTCGCACGCTGCCACCAGCAGGCCGCCATTGCTCCCGCCCGAGATCGCAAGCCGCGCCGGCGACGTGTACCTCTCCGCGATCAACCACTCTGCGCTTGAGATAAAATCATCGAACACGTTCTGCTTCTTCCTCCCCACCCCGGCCTCGTGCCACGCCTCGCCATACTCGCCGCCGCCCCGCAGCCCCGCCTGCGCATACACTCCACCCATCTCCATCCACATCACATTCGAAGGCGAAAAGTCCGGCGTCAGCGAGATATTGAATCCGCCATACCCATACAGATACGTAGGAGCCGTCCCGTCCAGCACAAGGCCCTTCTTATGGCTGAGGAACATCGGCACCCGCGTTCCATCCTTGCTCGCGCAGAACACCTGCCTGGTCTCATAGAGCGCCGGATCGAACAGCAGCTTCGGCTGACGGTAGAGCGTCGACTTCCGCGTCTTCATGTCCAGCCGATAGGTCGTCCACGGCGTGGTGAAGTTGCTGAACTGGAAGAAGGTCTCGGTGTCCTCGCGCCGTCCGCCAAAGCCGATCGCCGACCCGATCGCCGGCAGCTCCAGTCGCTCGATCAACCTCCCGTCGCGGCTATGCAGCAGTACCAGGCTCTGCGCATCGGCAAGATAGTTCACCACAAACGTGTCGTCGATCATCGAGATATCGTGAAGCTTGTTCTCGCTCTCCGGAAGGATCGTCTTCCATGCCTCGCGTCCGGCAGCCTCGAGATCGACCTCGATCACCCTGCCATTCGGCGCGTCGAGCGTCGTCAGCAGCCAGAAGGTGCTCCCATCGTTCGCAATCGGAGAATAGGTCGCATCGGCCGTATCGATCAGCCGCAGAATAGGCGCATCCGGCTGCTCAAGATCCTTCACCGCAAGCTCATTGTTGGGGCTGGTCCCCTTGCTCTGGTGCAGCATCAGGTAGCGGCCATCATCGGTCACCTGCGCCCCCAGGTTCAGCTCTCCATCGTCCGGTCGGTCGAAGACCAGCGTGTCTTCGCTCTGCGGCGTGCCCAGCCGGTGAAAGTAAACCTTGTGAAAGTAATTGGCCGCCTTCAGCGCCTCTGCCCCCAACGTTTGTGCTCCAGACCTTTGGGCTCCAGACGTTTGTGTACCAGACGTTTGTGCCCCGCACGCTTCGGCTTCAGACGCGCTCGCTGCCGGCTGGTCATATCGCGCATAGAAGAACCCGCTCCCATTCTTCCGCCACGCCGCACCGCTGAACTTCGACCACTCCACCACATCCGGCAGATCCTCGCCCGACGCCACCTCCCGCACCTGCCACCTCACCCAGTCGCTGCCCGCCTCCGCGATCGAGTAAGCCGCCAGCCGGCCATCGTCCGTGATGCTGATCCCGCTGATCGCCACCGTCCCATCGGCCGACATCGTATTCGCATCCAGCAGCACCTTCGGCTCGCCCTCCAGGCCCTCCTGCCAATACAGGACATTCTGATTCTGCAGCCCGCTGTTGTGCGAGTAGAAGTACCGCGTCCCCCGCCGCGCCGGAGCCGTATAGCGCTCGAAGTCGATCAGCTCCATCAGCCGCGTCTGCATCCTCCCGCGAGCCGGTATGCCCGCCAGGTAGCCTCGCGTCAGCTCATTCTCCGCATCCACCCACGCCTTCACCTCGGCCGAGTCCACATCCTCCATCCACCGGTAAGGATCGTTCACCCGCGTCCCAAAGTAGTCGTCCACCTGCTCCCCCTTGCGAGCAGCAGGATAAGTCAAACCCGAAGCAGTTTCAGCCAAAGCCGCCGCAGCAGCATCTATCGAAGTCATCCCTCCATCATCGCAGACGAGAGGACCCGGAGAATCAAACAGGCAGCGCACTTTACCGGGTGCCCCATATCTCGATTGTGTCGGGTGCCCCATATCTCGATTTTGAGATGTGGGCATCGAGCGCAGCGAGACCGTCTTCCACCAACCAACAAATCGTCATCTCGACTGAAGTGACCGGGCCCCCGACGAGCGCACTTGCTCGTTGGGGTGGAGCAGCGAGACCGTCTTCCACCACCCAAAAGATCGTCATCTCGACCGGAGTAGCGGGTAGTTTCATCGTCCGCTACGCAGTGGAGAGATCCCCGCATTCATTCCCTACCGTCCCACCACTCACCCTCGAAAAATAAATTTCAAAACCATGGCAAATTTCTGCCTGCCGAAAAACCGATACACAAAACTTCCTCCGGCGCGGACAAAAAACACGATTAGCCCCGCACTACGCGGACAGTAAATCCTGTGGAAATCGCAAATACCCCTGCAAAAAGCCACATTTCGCCCTCCAGATTGTTTTCTGCGCAGAATCCCATAAAACCCACCCAATCCGCCGGTTTAGACTTGCTCCATGCGGGCTCTCTTCTCCGTCCTTCTGCTCTCCCTGCTTCCCGCCGCCGCCCAGGCCCAATCCCCCCAGAACAACTCCCAGCCCTACACCCTCAAAGCCCAATCCAACGTCGTCCTGGTCCCCACCACCGTCCAAACCAAGCACGGCGAGATGATCTACGCGCTCAAGCCCGAGCAGTTTGTCGTTGAAGACAATGGAGTTCCGCAGAACATCCAACTCGACGAAGACACCGACGCCCTCGGTCTCTCGCTCGTCGTCGTCGTCCAGTGCAGCCGCTCCGCCGCCTGGGAGTTCCCCAAACTCGCCGGCCTCGGCGCCATGATCGAAGCCATCACCGGCGGCGCTCCCCGCGAGGTCGCCATCGTCGAATACGGCTCCGCGCCTCTGCTCCTCGGCAAGTTTTCGAGCCGCCTCGACTCTCTCGGCAACGCCCTCGCCCAGCTCCAGCCCTGCGACGATCCCGACGCATCCACCCTCGATGCAGTAGCTTACGCCACCCGCCTGCTCGAAGCCCGGCAGAACCACTACCGCCACGCCATCCTGCTCGTCAGCGAAACCCGCGACCACGGTAGCGTCGCCAAACCCGCCCAGGTCGTCGCCGCCCTCGGCCGCACCAACACCGTCGTCGACTCCGTATCCTTCGGGCCAGGTAAGACCGAGATTCTAAGCGACTTGAAGTACGGCGGAGGCAGCGGCCCCATCGGCCTGCTCCTCATGGCCGTTAACGCCTTGAAAAAGAACGCCGCCAAGGAGATGGCCGGTCTCTCGGGCGGCGAATACATCAACTTCACCTCCCAGAAGGGCTTTGACGAGGGTCTCCATCAGCTTTCAAATCATGTACATAACTACTATTTGCTCAGCTTCCAGCCGCGCGCCGAAGCCAACGGCAGCCCAAGCCCGGGAATGCATGCGATCCGGGTGAAGATCCCCGACTATCCCGACGCGCGCATCCGATTCCGCCAAAGCTACTTCGCCGGCGACCTCGACGCAGCAGCAGCAAACACCAACTGAATCAACAACATCCCCCAGCTCAAAAAATCAGCTGGGTGCTCCATATCTCGATTTTGAGATGTGGGCATCGAGCGTAGCGAGACCGTCTTCCAGCCCGTAGCGAGGGCCTCTTCCAGCCCGTAGCGAGACCGTCTTCCAGCCCAGTACGCTACCCCAACCAGCAGCTTCAGCCAAGCACAGGAAGCTGCAGCGTAGTGCCGACGGCGACCTTATTCGGATCCGAGATATTGTTTGCCTTCGCAATCTCCGGATACTTATTCGCGCTGCCATAAAAGAGCAGGCTGACCGCCGAAAGCGTGTCGCCCGACTTGATCGTATAGGGTTGCTCCGCCCCGCCTGTGGTGCCGATCTCATGCTTCAGGTCGGAGTAGGTCGGGTCGACCTTCTTGATCTGGTCCCAGACGCGATCGGCAACGACGGTCGAGGGAACCGTTCCTTTCAAATGCAGTTGTTCTCCCGCAAGATCAACAGCATCAATGGTTGCGCCATAGGGAGAAAACTTCTGAAGCGTCTCGATCACCGGGGCATACTTTTTTTTCAACTGTTCAAGATCAGCCATTCCACACCTCTTTCTGATCGGCCTGAGCCGAAGTCATCTGTGTCGTTTAGATGCATGGTTGCCGCTTTAGCTATGCGCCCGAGCCGCTGCTAGACGAATTTGCTGAGCAGCTGCTGCGCCATGCTGCCCATCGAGCTCTGCGGCGCAGCCTGTCCGTTCGGAGCAAAGTGTTGAATCACCATCGGCAGAACTGTAGCCAGCGCCATCTGGACCACCTGGGGCGAGACGCCGGCCTTCTCCGCCGTCTTCTCAATCAGCCCCGTTCCGCCGAGTCCCTGCTGCACCTGCTCGGGAGTTGCCGGGGCCTGCTGACCTGCGCCCCAGGCATCCACGTGCCCAGCCATACCATTGTTTTTGAACGCGTTGAGCACGCCTTGAATGCCTTCCGGGTGTTGTGTCAGAGCTTCGATGAAGCCGCCGGCTACCTTCGCCTGATCGGTTCCGGCAGCCTGACCGGTCTGTCCCGCCAGAGATTGAATCATGTCTATAATTCCCATGCTGTTCACCTCGCCCCCATAGTACGTCCGAACTTGATTCCGTGCGCTACGCGACAAAGATATTTACCGCTTTCTCACCGGACGCACCTAGCAACAGCGCGCTTATGGTATTGCAAATACTCGTCTCGCTTCCCGCAGAAGGCATGATTGCCCGGCTGAAATCTCCTAACTCGCGGCGCGGTAAGCTTTACGGGCTGCTGCGAGAAAGGCGGCGAGCTTTTCATGGCTTTTACGGCCGGGCGAGAGCTCCACGCCGCTCGCAACATCGACACCCCAGGGATCGAGGTCCTCGATTGCTCTGGCAATATTCTCCGGGCGCAGCCCGCCGGCGACGATCAGCTTGAGCCTTTCGCCGGCCTCGGACAGTACGGCTCGCGCGGCGCGCCAATCGAACGCTACTCCTGTCCCGCCGGTAGACTGGCCGAATCTGGAATCGATCAGGACGCGGTCGGCAAGCCCATTGACGGCAAGATCGCGAAGCTGCCGGCTTACCTCGGCGGCGCTGTCGTTCTTGGCGTCCACGGCCCAGGAGACGGTCTGGATGATCTTTACATTCTCTGGCAGGAGAGGTCGCAGCCGTTGCAGCAGGTCGAGGTCGAGGCGGCCGTGCAGTTGTACAGCATCGAGATGAGCAACCCGCGCGGTGCGGGCGATCTCTTCCGCTTCGAGGCCGGGAAACACCCCAATGCGCTCGACCCCCTGCGGCAGGTGCGGCGTGATGAGCGCTACTTCTGCAGGGGTGACGCGGCGGGAACTAGGCGCGAAGACGAACCCAACAGCATCGGCGCCAAGCTGGGCGGCAAGTTGGGCGTCCTCAAGGCTGGTGTTGGCACAGATTTTAATCCACATGATCGGGCGGCATACGGCTATTTCTCAAACGTCGGAGGAGTATTCACGCTCAAGCAACATGGCGAGCGCGGCGGCGGGGTCGGGCTGCCGCATAAGAGCTTCGCCGACGAGGAAGGCGCCATAGCCGACGCCGCGAAGGCGGGCGATATCTTCGGCGGTGCGGATGCCGCTTTCGGCGACCAGGAGGACCTCCGCGGGCATGTGCAGGGCGAGTTCTTCAAAGATCTCGGTGCGAACGGCGAAGGTGCGGAGATCGCGGCTGTTAACACCGATTAGGGGAAAGCCGAGGCCGATCGCACGCTGCATCTCTTCGCGGTTATGGACCTCGCAGAGGACGTCAAGCTCCATGCTGTGGGCTTCATCGCGAAGGTGGCTGAGAGCGGCGTCGGTATGGGCGGAGACGATCAGGAGAATGGCGTCAGCGCCGGCGGCACGGGCTTCAAGGACCTGGAAGGAATCGAGGATGAAATCTTTGCGGAGGCACGGAATGCGCACTTCGGTCGAGGCCTCTTCGAGATAGGCGAGCGACCCTTGAAAGAACTTCTCATCGGTGAGAATCGAGAGAGCGGCGGCTCCGGCGTCCTCGAAGGCGCGGGCCAGCGACGCAGGATAGAAGTCGGCGCGGATGAGGCCTTTCGAGGGCGAAGCTTTCTTGATCTCGGCGATAATGGCCGGACCGGATTGGGCCGCCTGGCGCAGATCCCGGGCAAATCCTCGCGGCGTGTGGGCGGCTGCCTGGCGCTCGAGATGGGCGAAGTCGGCGACCGCTTTGCGAGCATTTACCTGCAGCAGCGTATGGGCAAGGATCTGATCAAGCTGTGTAGGCATGGTCCCCCTCGTCTAATCTTCGCCAAACTCCGTCATACTTTCGAGACGCTTGCGGCGTCGCTGGCGCGCCGGAATAGCCAAATCCGGGCCGTTCTCGACCTTGGCCCCGACTTGCCGCCTGTCATGCTCCACGACGCTCCACTTAGCTGATGCAGACCATTGTTGTCGTCCAGCAGCATAAAAAGATTTGGTGCCGAAGGGGGGACTCGAACCCCCACACCCTTGCGAGTACATGGACCTGAACCATGCGCGTCTGCCAATTCCGCCACTACGGCACGGCCTCATTCGCCCCTCCCCGCCGAAATTAGCAGGTGGCCGGAGCACGCGAACCGCGAGTCATCAGTGTTACAAACACCTGAGCTCGCTGTCAATTCGCAGTATCGATTGCAGCTGAATTGCAAGATGGCGGACAACTGGCTTCTCGCAGCAGCGCATCTGATTGATACGCAGAGTCTTCTTGCACTGGGCCACGTCTACCTTGGCAGGAGATTCGAGTACAACCACCATGAATGAGCAGAAGACCGTTGAACCCCAGGCGCAAATTGAAGTCGAAAAGATTCCAGAGGATATCTCAGTCGAGATGCGCAGGATCGCTCACGACTTGAGCAATGCGCTGGAGATTATCGTCCAGACCAGCTACCTGTTGAGCACGGCGGATCTCAAGGAGCCCGCTTCCGACTGGCTGCGCATGTTGGATAGCGGCGTACAAAAGGCTCTGGATCTCAACATCGCCCTGCGTGCTTACATCAAGGAACACACGGCTAGCTGAAATAGATCGAGATCGGGTTAGCGGCTCGGGCCCTGTTTGCGGCGGCCGGTCGCTGCCTTCTTTGTGGTCTTCGCTCCGGCAGCCTTCGCCGGCTTTTTCACAGCTGGCGTACGGACGGAAGCCTTCTTCGCAACAGGCTTCTCGGCAGCGACCTTCTTCGTCTTTTTCGTTTTCTTGGGAGGCGACCTCTTCGCGGCAGCTTCTTTGACGGCTGTCTTCCTGGCCGCTTCTTTCTTCGAGGCCGCCTGAGGCTTCGCGGAAGCCGCCTGGGGCTTCGCGGAGTACGTGAGGCCCAGATTCGCCAGCTTTGCCTCATGGGCGGCGATAAGATCTTCGATCTGCTGCAGCAGAATGCGGGTATGCATGGGCTTGACGAGGAGCTGATCGGCACCCATCTCCTGCCAGTCTTCCTCCGCTACTGGGAATGCGGTGAGCAGCGCGATGGCGGGATGGTAAGCGGCCGAGCGGGCGGCGTTGATGACCTCCACCCCGGCTGCTTCGCTCTCCATCCGCATGTCGGTGATCAGCATGTGGTACTCGCGCGTGTGCAGCCGCGAGATCCCTTCGCGGGCGGATGCGGCGGTATCGACATCGAATCCGCTGATCTCAAGCACGGCCTTCAAGGTCAACAGCACGGCGATTTCATCGTCTACCAGCAGGATGCGGCGTCTCATTCGGTTCCTCTCAGATGCTTCCGAGCAAACATACATGATTCGAGGCCTGAATCCAAAGTCTTGCCGCAGTCGGGGTCGAGAACTCGGCTCGGCGCCCCCGAACCGGCTCTCATAATCGGCTCTCAAGATCGGCTCTCAAGATCGGCTCTCAAGATCGGCTCCCAAGATCGGCTTCCATTGATTCTCCGCCCACCGCTCTTTCGCCGCTTTCGACCGGCTCGTAGGTATGCCTGTCTTCCCGCCAAACGCTAGGCAAAGTGTTATACTTTATCTTCCGGTGTACGCCCTCTCGCAAGAGCTGCATCTAACCCCACACAACGCATAGCGCGGCCCGAAGCCCGCTGTGGAGGCGAATTATTCCACCAATCGATAAACGTTCCGCCAAATCTTTCATTCGCACCAACGAACGCATTCGCGCCCGCGAGATTCGGGTGATCGACGAGAACGGCGAGCAGCTTGGCGTCATGCCGCCCTTCGAAGCCCTGAAGATGGCCCGGGAACGCTCCCTCGACCTGGTCGAGATCTCCCCCAATGCCGTGCCGCCCGTCTGTAAGATTCAGGACTATGGCAAATTTCTCTACGAAAAAGACAAGAGCGACCGCGCCGCCCGCAAGAAGCAGAAGGTCATCGTCATCAAGGAAGTCAAGTTTTCGGTCACGGTTGACGAGCATGACTACCAGACCAAGAAGAACCAAGCCGTTCGTTTTCTCGGCGACGGCGACAAGGTCAAAGCCTCGCTGCGTTTCAAAGGCCGGCAGATGGCGCATCGGGATCTCGGCTACAAGATCATCAATCGGTTGATTCTCGATATCGGCGATGCGGGCCTGGTGGAGTTCATGCCGCGCATGGAAGGCACCACGCTGCACGCGATTCTCGCGCCTTCCAAGAAAGCGGAAGCTCCGGCACCCAAGAAGACGCCAGCCATGCCCGCGAGTGACAATGCGAAATCGGCTGCTCCGATTGCCCCCGCAGCCATTTAGAACGCGCTGAACCCGTTCCGCAGGCCTGTTTTGAGCTGGAAGCGCACAGACATCTGCATACACCACACCACCTTATGTCTAGGCACAAAATCATCCGCGTTCGATGCGTGTCGCCACGGCGCGTCGGCATCCAGCCAGGAACTGTACTGAGAAGGTTCTCCCTGGCAGGCTTATCGGGGCGTTACTGTTGACCAATCCGTCTCTTCGCAGACAATGTCGCCTGCAGGGGGCTCGCGTGCGTGTTCCAGTCTTAGCCGCAGAGTAGTAAATATTTTCTTCTGTAACAGAATCCACTACGCAGCTTCTTGCGTATATGCTCCAAAATACAGTACCTTAGTAACCGCAATTGGTTAATATGGCAGTATGTTATTCATTCCATTGGACTTACACCTTACTTGATTCTATGGTGAAGAAGTCGCAGATGTCCAGCGAAATCTTTACCAGTAAATACAACTTTAGGGGTAGTCCATCATGAACAACATCGTCCGCGCCTTCGTCGTCGTCCTCGCCGTAACCGGTGCCGCTGCCACCACACTGACCTCCCACGCCTCGACCTCGAACAAAGTGACTGTAGCCCGCGCTAGCTGCCTGCCAATTCCCATGTGCGCGCCTGGTGGCGGTGAAACCTGCGGCTGGAAACACAACTAGAATCGAGTCCGGAATAATTCCGCAAGATCGGGTAAATAGTTCTTGTGTCCGTCCCTGCAATAGGCTAGGCTGAGTCTGTTTCCAGGTACGGACAATATGAAGATTACCTCAGATAGTGTGGTCTCATTCCTACAATACTTAGAGCCGATCCTCTGCGCCCTTGTGATCTGGTTCATGGTACGCAGCAAGATCTATCGTCAATTTGCATTCCTCCTCGCATTGATGGCTGTGCGGCTGGTATGTTCCGTTGGGTGCCTGAGTCTGATCTCTTTTAGTGATCGCCTGGGGATGAGCGACCCTCTCGCGTATCGAGTGTATTTCTACATTTACTGGTCCAGCTACGCTCTTGAAGCAATACTGTCTTTGCTGGTGATCTATAGTATCTTCAGGCTTGCGATGGCCCCGCTCAAGGGATTACAGACCCTAGGAACCCTGGTTTTTCGCTGGGTAGGGGCAATTTCTGCCGCAGTTGCTATCGGCGTCGCAGCCGCACCGCACGCGTCAGGAAAGACCTTCGTGGTTCAAATGGTCACACAGCTACAGCAGACCTCAAGCATTCTTACGCTTTGTCTGCTGCTGTTTGTCTGCTTCGCAATCCGGCCCATGGGTATTTCCTACAGGAGCCGTATCTTCGGCGTCAGTCTCGGGCTTGGATTTCTGGCCACCGTCAGTCTGGTCAACTCAGCTTGGCTTGTTCGCTTTTCGAATATGTACGCTACAATCAGTGCCTTCAATGGATTTGCTGTCGTACTAACCCTGATGATCTGGTCGGCCTACTTTGCCTTCCCTGAACCGAAGCGTCGTCTCATTGTCCTGCCGACGACCTCTCCGTTCCTGCGCTGGAACCAGATCTCGATAGCGCTTGGGGATGATCCCGGATTTGTGGCGATCGCGGGATTCCCGCCCGAACTGTTTGCTCCGGCGGAGGTGGAAATCATGCTTCGTGCCTCGGCGAAGATGACTCCGGTGAGCCTCGAAGCTCCTTCGAACCTGCAATCCATGTCCGCTTGAGCTCAAGCAATCAGATTCTTATCCTCTGATTGCTGAACTCTGTAGAGGGGCAACGCGCAATGAATCGCGCTTGTTCTTCGCGCCTGCTTGTTCTTCGCGCCTGCTTGTTCTTCACGACTAACGATCGATTCGCGGGATCTCCACATCGAGCCGGATGGTTATCCGTCTGGCTTCAACTTTTTCCGCTCCACAACCCCTCAAAACTCTAATCCCTAGCGCTGGGTCCGTCCTTCCATCTCCATGCGAAGAACGCGACGGTCAGCGTTGAGAGTGACAGTGCCGGAGAGCGGCGGATCGTTCCGGTTGGTGAGCAGAGGCGTGTCGTAGAGGAAGCGCAGGTCCCGGAAGGTCACAGTGGTGGTACCGCCGGGCACATTGCCGGTTTCAGTGACGATCGGCCACTGCGACCAATCCAGGTAGACCTCGCCGAGCCAGGTGCGTTTCGCTACGAGGGTCGCGAGGGTGGTAGGCGGCTTGTAAAAAACGTCCGAGAGCGGGTCCGTGGCCAGGCCGCCGCTGAGCGTGTTCGCCGTAGCCATCTGGTAGAACTGTGGGGTTTCTACAACAGTTTGCCAGCGATACGGGTTGACGGGGTAAGGGTTGGCGGAGGCGCGCAGGACGGGAGCTCCGTTGTAGTCTGCCGTTCGCACGAGTTGCAGCGCCTTCTCATGTTCGACGAAGCGCCAGGTCCACAATGCGAGCAAGGTCAAAAGTCCGGCGATAGCCCAGTTCTGGCCGCGAAAGGCCGGTTTACGCGCGCCCACTTCACTATTAATCAGGCCGAAGAGCGCCGGGGCGACAAGCGCCGACAGCAGGATGAGGAAGAGTATGGGATCGAAGATGAAGACGAATGAGCCGGCATACCAGCGGGGGTCGAAGGGAAAAAAGGGCCGGAGACCGTAGTTGTTGGTCCAGTCCAGTAGAAGATGGCTAAGCAGGGCGATCGTGGCGAAGAGATAGAGCAAGCTCCAGCGGACCGGTGCGCGGCGCGGTTTGGCAGAGCTTTTGGTACGGGTTCGCCAGCGGTGAATCAGCCAGCAAATCCCGACGAGGAGAGCGGCTTCGATGGGGACGCCGAGGAAGGTGTGGGTCCAGCCGCGGTGGTGCTGGAAAGCGGCAACAGGCCCGTCGACAGACCAGAGGGTGTCAAGGTCGGGAGCTTCGGCGGCGAGGATCATGACCACAGTCGCATAGGCGGCTTTGCGATTGAAGCCGGCGCGGGCGAGGCAGGCTCCGGTCATGAGGTGCTCGAAGGGTTCCATTTGGTTAGATTAACCGATATTGTCCTGCCGGACGGGCCGCCTGCGCGGAGCGCGACCTCTTCGTGGCGGGGTGTACCTTTTCTCGATAACATGAACTTCTTCGGTTCTTACCGTTGGTCGGAAGGGAAGCTAACGCCGACCATCGAGAGGCCCATACCGCTCGACCTGTCTAGAAAGGTATACCTGTCACGAAGTGACCGCCCTCCGCGCAGGAGGCCCGTCCGGCAGGACAGAATCTTCTCAGAGTTCGCGGCGGTAAAGAACAAGCTGGCTGCCGGCGATGCGATAAAGCGGGAGAGACTTGCTGAGAGTGGTCAGGTATCGGCCGACTCCGTCCACGAACCAGCTATAGTCGTCCCAGACGATCACGCCGGTGGGCGAGAGGATTTTGAGCGCGGTCTCGGTGTCGGCCTGGATGCACTGCTCGGAGTGGCCGCCGTCGATAAAGCAGAGGTCGGTGTGGTCGAGTTCGGGAGGCGGCTGGAAGGTGAGGGAGTTCCCGTAAAGCTGATGAATACGGCTGGCCGAGGGGTGATTGTGAAAGGCGAAGCCGATGGAGGTGCGGGAGAGCCGGACCCACTCTTTGTCGCCTCTGCTCAGGGTTTGAACCTCGGCCGGGCTGTATTGCGCGGGCAGGTCGAGGGTATAGACATCGGCTTGGGGAGCATTGAGCGCCATGGTGAGTGCGCCGACGCCGCGGAAGGTTCCGGTCTCGAAGATCTTTGCAGGTCGGCAGGCGCTGGCGATGGTGGCCAGCAGAGTGTAGGGAAGAACGAAACCCAGGCCGGACAGGCTGATGGTCTCAATGGGCGGAAGGACGATCTCGCGAGGATCGTCGCATCCAAGGAAGCCGGCGAGGGCGGGGTGATCGAGGATGGGCAGCGGGTCGCGAGCGTCGAAAGCATGCTGGCGAATGCTCCGGCCAAGCTGGATGACGTGTCGGCGCGTCTTGCTGCTCGCAGCGCGGACGCTCACTAATTCGACCAGGTCACGAACCATGGGAAGCAGGTGTCGCGGATCGGTGCCGTAGGTGCGGATCTTAGGCGGCGGCTGGTCTGGCATTATGGCAAATCTCCTGAAGCTGTAAAGGGAGGTAAGCTGCTTGCGCTGTTCTCTCTCAAGGAAAACAGCATTCTGCAAAGTTTCCCGCTCCTCACTATCAGGAGATTTGCCCTAGCGTGTGGGTATCCTAGAGTGTGGGTATCCTAGAGTGTGGGTATCACAGTGTAGACATCGCAGGCTTGGCCTTGCTGTGCTGGACTAGCGCAATCTCGATGTGCGAATTCTCTCATATGAAATCCGCGCGCATAGCCTGTAGAAACTGCGTCTCGACGGCCCCGCTTGTTAGAATCGAGGTGCCTATGCCTGCATTGACAGAGATTACGCCGGAGATTCGCGCCAAATACCAGCCTGTGATCGGGCTGGAGGTTCACGTCCAGCTCTTGACCGAGACCAAAGCCTTCTGTGGATGTATCAATAGATACGGTGGCGAGCCGAATACCCACATATGCCCGACGTGCCTGGGCCTGCCGGGCGCTTTGCCGGTGTTGAACCGCCGGGCGGTGGAGTTCGCGGTGCTCGCGGCAAAGGCGATCCATTGTGAGATTCGCGAGACAAGTATTTTTTCGCGAAAGAATTATTTTTATCCGGATTCGCCGAAGGGCTACCAGATCTCGCAGTTCGATCGACCGATTGCCGAACACGGGTGGATTGAGGTGCCTGCAGGCGCTATTACAGCTGCGGGCGCTATTACAGCCGCGGGCGCTGCGAGCGGCACGGCGGTGACCAAGCGCATCGGGGTGACCCGGCTGCATATGGAAGAAGACGCGGGCAAGAGTCTGCATGACGGGTTTGCGGATTCTGTGTCGAAGACATACATCGATCTGAACCGCTGTGGGACGCCGCTGGTGGAGATTGTGAGCGAACCGGACCTGCGAACGCCGGACGAGGTCTTCGAATACCTGACGAAGCTTAAGGAGATTCTGCTATACACGGGCGTGAGCGACTGCAACATGGAAGAGGGATCGCTGCGCTGCGATGCGAATGTGAGCGTGATGCTGAAAGGCGCGAAAGAGTTCGGCACCAAAGCCGAGGTGAAGAATGTCAACAGCTTTCGTTATATCCGCGCGGCGGTGGAGTACGAGATCGAGCGGCAGATCGGCGTCATCGAAGACGGCAGGCGTGTCGTGCAGGAGAGCCGGCTGTGGAACTCTGCCGAGGGCAGGACGTTTTCCATGCGGAGCAAGGAGCAGGCGCATGACTATCGGTACTTCCCGGAACCGGACCTGCCGCCGCTGGTCGTGGGGGCGGCGTGGCAGGCGGAGATTTTGAAGATGCTCCCCGAACTGCCGGAGGCTCGACGCGCGAGGATGATTGCGGAGTACGAGATCTCCGCGCAGGATGCGGCTACGCTGACGGCGACCCGGGCGTTTGCGGACAGTTTTGAAGAAGCGGCGAAGCAGGCGAAGAGCCCGAGGCGGGTGGCTGCGCTGCTGACGAGCGAGTTGACGATGCGGCTGCGCGCGGCAGGGCTCGACCTGGACCAGTCGCCGGTGTCGCTGGCCGGGGTGGTGATGGCGGCGGACCTGGCGGAGTCGGGCGATCTTTCGAGCAAGATGCTGAAGCAGCTGCTGGACACGTGCTTTGCGGAGGGGAAGGACTTCGCGGAGGTGTATGAGCGGGAGAAGCCGCGGCAGATCTCGGATACGAGCGCGATCGAGGCGATGATTGATGAGGTCATCGCGGGAAACCCGAAGCAGGTAGAGCAATATCGCGGCGGCAAGAAGACAGTCGCGGCGTTCTTTGTGGGACAGGTGATGCGGGTTTCAAAGGGGCAGGCGAATCCGACACTGCTGAACGAACTCGTAACGAAGAAGCTGGACGCGCTATAAAGATTCTGTCCTGACGGACGGGCCTCCTGCGCGGAGGGCGGTCACTTCGTGACAGGTATACCTTTCCTGGGTCGTATGAACTGTATAGGGGCCTTCCGAAGGTCGGCGGGAGAGATCTTCCTTCCGACCAACGGGAGGACCACTACTGCTCATCCCGGCAACACAAGGTATACCTGTCACGAAGTGACCGCCCTCCGCGCAGCGGGCCCGTCCGGCAGGACATAGGGTCTAATAGTCGAATGTCTTTTTCAAAGAATCTTTGGCGCGGGGTGTGCGTGAGTGTGCTGCTGGCTGTGTTTGGGTGCCGCGATGCTGGATACAAGGTGCCGGAAGAACCGATGCCGACGAATACGATTTTGCTGTCGCAGATGATGCGGGAGCTGTCGGCTACGCCGGGCTTTACCGATGCGATGCTGGCGGAGCTGGATCGAGACGGCAAGAAGGGCCCTGCGCTGCTGACGCCTTCGCTGCTGAAGCGCCTGCGAGAGTTGATCCTGGGCAAGGACTGGCAGGGGCTGGACCGCTTCCCCGGATGGACCATGCGGGAGATCAACCCGACAGTGCGAGTGTTGGGAAAGGTGGTCGCGAAGGATAAGGATGTGGATGGGCTGGCGGCGCGGCATCCGGGAGCGCCTGCGGGTGTGGGGATGCCTGTGAGTGCGGCGGCTTCGGAGCAGGTGAAAGCGTTTCTCGATCTGGGGAGTTATTCCCTCGAGAGAAGCGAGACGGTGAATCTGGATCTGCCTTCGCGCCTGCCGGGGTTTACAACCCAAGGAATTGTGAGCGAGCTCGGTGCGGGCGTGGTGCGGGGCGACAGTGGACATCCGAAGCGTACGCCGATGCATGCGGAGAGCCAGCTGCTGGCGGATGTGCTGAACCGGCTGAGCATGAACCATCTGGATGCATCTGCTCCTGTTACAGTGACAATCTCGGGAAAGAGCGCGCGGACGCCCGAGGAGCTGATGCAGGCGCTGATAGAGTCGGGGCACACGGTAGTCGTGGCGGATGCACGGTACTTTGCGAACTTCGGGCACTTTCATTACAAGGGGCAGGAGGTAATGATGCCGTTCTGGGTGAACTCGCAGATTGAGGTGCCGCGGTCGGGGCGCGGCTTCTTTGGGAAGGACAGGCCGCTGCTGGTGCCGGTGAGCCATGCCGAATACGAGTGGGAGGTCCGCGGGCCGAAGGTGAATGCAGCAGTGAGCTGGTACTTCGGGATCGATGGCAAGGCGGAGTTTCGCACCATGGATACGCTGGACCAGGCATGGGTGCTGGGGCGGCACGCGCACGAGTATCGCGATGCCGACGCGGTAGAGGTGACGCGGCTGGTGGGCGCGATGTCGATCGCCTATATGCATCAGCATCTGGCACGGCCGGATCTGCCGTTCGGCGGCTACTATCCGCTGGGCGTGTGCCAGGATGCCGTAGCGGCGATCGAGAAGAAGATGACAGGGAAGGCGACGCTGTTTCCAAATACCGCTGATAGCGTGTTGTTCGACGATCCGCGCGATGCGGAGGTGAATGCGCTGATCGGGTCGATCCCGAAGGACAGGAACGGCAAGCTGCCGGAGCCGGAGAGAATCTTCGGGTCGCTGCCAGCGACAGACCTGCAGGCGATTACAATTCCCGGACTGACGGCAGATCTGCAAGCGGTCCAAACGGCTTGGCAAGATGGCGAGTTGGCGCGAACGCCTTCGCGGGTTCGGAAGATGACGATGCGTGCAGTGAGCGTGGCTGCGCTTGGGCTGCTGGCGGGGATTGGGCTTTGGAGACGTAGGCGCGGCCGGTAGTTCGCGGGTATGGCGTTGCGGGTATGGCGTTCGCGGGTATGACGTTGTAGATGCCTGCACTGTTTTTGATGCAACTTCATGGTGGAGTTATCTACTCTTATGAGCTGGAGGCATCTCATGACGACGAAGAAAGCAGCGAAGACGAGCACGAAGAAGACAGCGAGTAAGAAGAGGCCCGCCAAGAAGGCGCCAGCCAAAAAGAGTTCAGCGAAAAAGACGCCGGCGAAGAAAAGCGCAGCAAAGAAATCTCCGGCGAAGAAATCCGGATCGACGCGCAAGTACAGTCCATCGGCCGGCCAGGATGTCGAGCGGGAGATG
Organism: Edaphobacter sp.; assembly: GCA_965277335.1. GTDB lineage: Bacteria > Acidobacteriota > Terriglobia > Terriglobales > Acidobacteriaceae > Edaphobacter. Next base: position 414,056 of record CBDICJ010000008.1, read on the forward strand.
AAAGAGATGAAGCAGGGCAAGTTGAAGAGCGGCCGCAGCGGGAAGAAGGTGACCAATCCGAAGCAGGCAATTGCGATCGGACTTTCGGAGGCGCGGAGAGAAGGCAAGAAGGTTCCGCCCAATCCGAACAAGAGCTAGCAATCCCCGTTCTTCGCGAGTGCTCCGACAGAGCCAGACCTGCAGCAGTCGCTCTTCGGGTCGCTACTTCTTGTCAGATGAGGGAGACGCTGCGGCAGGTGCTGGCGCAGGCGCGGTGGCCGCTGGCGTGGAAGCCGCGGAGCTGTCGCTGCTGGACTTCGAATCGCCTTTTGACTTTTGCTCGCCTGCTGGTTTCGCATCGCTGCCTTGCTTTGCATCGCCGCCTGCCTTCGAGTCAGCGCTTGCGTTGCTGTTGTCGCCGGACGATTTGGGTTTGGCATTGCCGTAGCCATCGGCATACCAGCCGCCGCCTTTGAAGCTGATGGCCGGAGCGGAGATCACACGCTCGAGTTTGCCGCCGCAGTGCGGGCAGACGGTAATTTCGGCATCGGAGAACTTCTGGATCTTTTCGGTGTGCTTGTGGCAGGCAGTGCATTCGTATTCGTAGAGCGGCATGGCGGCTGAGGTCCTGGCTTTCGAGGTCTGAGTCCAGTTTACCTGTCTATCCGCCCATACGCCTGGAATCGCGGCGAACGATACAGCTTCGATTCCGGGGCCTTTACCGCGGCTTTCTACGGCAGGACTCTGCGACAGCGGCCTATAATATCCTATGGCAATCGCACACCCGGCCTCTCCGAAGGCTGGTCCGCAGCCAGAGCCGCACCACGCACCGAAGAGCCAACCGAAGATGGAGCAGACCGAAACGGGTTTCGAGCTGGAAGCGGCTCTCCCTGTCGCGGCGGCGCCGGCGGCCTCGGACGACATCCCGGACGAAATTCCGGCTGCGACTTCTGCTGCGATCTCCTCTGTGAGACGCAGCAGCCTCGGCCAAGATAGCGAAGACGCTTTAGCGACCAAGCGCGGCCCTGCTTCTGCGATGCCGGCGAAGGAGGAGGACTCCTCTGCTTCTCACCTGCAGGGAAGTTCGGCGTCCGCTATCCAGACCGTCGACGCAAAGTTCAACAAGCTGCTGGCTACGGTGCATGAAAATCGTCCTGGCGACGACCTCGATGTGATTCGCGGCGCATGGGCGTTTTGCCTGCAGCAGCATCAGGGGCAGAAGCGGGCGAGTGGTGAGCCGTACATCATTCATCCGCTCGAAGTGGCGCAGGTGCTGGCTGAGCTGAAGATGGATTCGACGGCCATTGCGGCGGGGCTGCTGCACGATGCGGTCGAAGACACGGACGTGACCTCGCCCGAGATCGCAAAGCGGTTCGGCGATCAAGTGGCGCACATCGTGGAAGGCGTAACCAAGCTCGACAAAATCAAGTTCGCCAATCGCGAAGACCATCAGGCAGAGAACATTCGCAAGATGCTGCTGGCGATGGTGACCGATGTGCGCGTGGTCATCATCAAGCTTGCGGACCGGCTGCACAACATGCGGACCCTCGAGCACCTGAAGCCGGAGAAGCAGCAGAAGATCGCGCGCGAGACGCTGGATATCTATGCGCCGCTTGCGCACCGGCTGGGCATGGGCAAGCTGCGCGGCGAGCTCGAGGATCTTGCGTTCCGGTACACCGATCCATACGCGTACCAGCAGGTTTCGACCGAGGTCGATGCACTGCGCGGCGCCGGCGAGGAGTTCCTGCACAAGATTGTGACTCAGCTTGAGGCGAAGCTGAAGGAGTTCAAGATCGAGGGCCGGGTCGAGTCGCGCATCAAGCGGCTGTATTCGATCCAGCAAAAACTCGCAGACCAGAAGATTCCGGTCGATCAGGTGTACGACCTGCTGGCCATTCGCGTGATCTGCAACTCGGTGCAGGACTGCTACGCGCTGCTGGGACTGCTGCACAGCGTCTGGCGTCCGGTGCCGGGACGAATCAAGGACTTCATCGCCATGCCCCGGCCGAATCTGTATCAGTCGCTGCATACGACCTTGATCGCCGAGGGCGGCCATCAGTTCGAAGTGCAGATTCGCACCGAGGACATGCATCGCGTCGCCGAGGAGGGGATCGCGGCGCACTGGAAGTACAAGGCCTCCGACAATGTCAGCGCGAAGGACGAGCAGCGGCTGGCATGGGTTCGTCAGTTGATGGAATGGCAGCGCGAGATGACCGACCCCAACGAGTTCATGTCGACGCTGAAGATCGATCTGTACCCTGAGGAGGTCTACACCTTCACGCCCAAGGGCAAGGTTGTCGTTTTGCCGAAAGACGCCAGCCCAATCGATTTTGCGTATGCGATTCACACCGAGGTAGGCAACACGACGGTAGGCGCAAAAGTGAATGGGCGGATCGTTCCGCTGCGGACCAGATTGCGCAACGGCGACATCGTGGAGATTTCAACTCAAACGGGGCATGCGCCCAGCCGCGACTGGCTCAGCTTTACCAAGAGTTCGCGGGCGCGCAACAAGATCAAGCACTGGATTAATGAACATCAGCGCGAGCGGGCGATTGAGATCGGCAAGAAGCTGCTGGATCGTGAGGCGCGGAAGTACAAGCTTCCTCTGGGAAAGTTTTCGGAGGCGGACTACGACAAGGTTGCCAGCGAGTATGGGCTGGGAACACAGGCCGAACTGCTGGCTGGACTCGGGTTCGGGAAGTTCTCTTCGCGGCAGGTGCTGAACAAGCTGGAGCCGGGTTCGACGATGTCGGCAGAGCCAGCGCACCCCGTAGGAGGCATCGGCAATACTCTGGGGCAGATGTCCGATGCCGTGAAGCGGGTCTTCTTCGGCAAGGGCTCGGACTCGCTGCAGGTGGAAGGTCAGGACGATCTGCTGGTCTATCGGGCGCGGTGTTGCAACCCGATTCGCGGCGAGGAGATTATCGGGTACGTGACGCGGGGCAAGGGCGTGGCGGTGCATGCGCGAAGCTGTCCGAATGTGCAGAACCTGCTGTACGAGTCGGACCGGCGGATTCAGGTCGAGTGGTCGCCGTCGCCGACAGAGCCGGGCAGCGTGAAGGCCCAGACCTATCCGGTGAAGCTGACCGTGCTGTGCGACGACCGGGCGGGCATGTTGAAGGAGTTTACGGCGATCATCTCCGACGACGGCACCAACATTCGCAGCGTGGATACCAAGGCAATGCCGGATGCACAGACGATGGTGGACTTCGTGGTGGAGACGGTGGACGTGCGTCACCTGAACAAACTGGTGCAGAACCTGCGCAAGGTGCCCGGGGTAATCGACGTGCAGCGCGTGCAGAAGATCTAAAACCTTCATAGAAACCCAACAAGGCGTCATCTCGACCGAAGCAACCGGGTCCCCGGCGAGCGCGTTTGCTCGCTGGGGTGGTAAGCAACAGACAGTCTCATCGTCTGTTGCGTAGCGGAGAGATCCCCGTATCTCGTCTTTGTTTTTGCTTGTTTTCTCGTTAGGTCTGAACCATCACGAAACTTCTTAAACCGGTTCCTGGAAGCCGGCGAGCGGATTGTGAAAATTTCGCGAGGCTTGCAGAGCTGCCGGTCGCGATGTATCTTGAATAGCAAGATGAAGATTCACTCCAGCCGAATTTCGTTTATTCTCCGCTATTGGCGCACAATAGCGGCCACGGCGGAGTAGCTTCATCTGAGAGATATCCGAAACATCAGTTGATTCGACATCCACGCGAGCCGCGACCTTAACCGTCGCGGCTCTTGTTTTTGTGTCTTGTGCCACCGGAGGGAACAGATGAGCGCGAATGCAACAGCGGGTTTACCGGTAACAGTGGCGGGACGGTTCGGGGCATATGGCGGAAGGTACGTTCCGGAGACGTTGATGGCGGCGCTCGAGGAGTTGGAAGCCGCTTACAACCTGGCCCAACAAGATGCTGCCTTTCAGGCGGAGTTGGACGATCTGCTGCACCACTACTGCGGGCGTCCCACGCCGCTTTACTTTGCCAAGCGGCTGACCGAACAGTGTGGCGGCGCAAAGATTTATCTGAAGCGTGAAGACTTGCTGCACACCGGAGCGCACAAGATCAACAACGCGCTGGGACAGGGTCTGCTGGCGCGGCGCATGGGCAAGCAGCGGATCATCGCCGAGACCGGCGCGGGGCAGCATGGCGTGGCGACTGCGACGGTCTGCGCGCTGCTTGGGTTGGAGTGCGTCGTGTACATGGGCGAAGAAGACATGCGGCGACAGGAGTTGAACGTCTACCGGATGCGCCTGCTGGGGGCTGAGGTGCGCGGCGTGTCGGCGGGTTCGGCTACGTTGAAGGACGCGATCAACGAGGCGATGCGGGACTGGGTCACGAACGTGCGGACCACCTACTACATACTCGGCAGCGCGCTGGGAGCGCATCCCTATCCCACGATGGTGCGGAACTTCCATCGCGTGATCGGCCGCGAGGCGCGCGCGCAGATGCTGGAGCGAGAAGGCAAGCTGCCGACGGCCGTCGTTGCCTGTGTGGGCGGCGGGTCGAATGCGATCGGGGCGTTCTACGAGTTTCTGCCGGATGCGAATGTGCAATTGATCGGCGTGGAAGCGGGTGGCCGTGGCGTGGCCCTGGGCGAACACGCGGCGCGTTTTCAGAAGATCGGCGGCGGGGTGCCGGGTGTGCTGCAGGGTACGTACTCGTATGTGTTACAAAATGATGCCGGTCAGATCAGCAGCACGCACTCGGTGTCGGCGGGACTGGACTATGCCAGCGTTGGGCCGGAGCACGCGATGCTGCATGACTCGGGACGGGCGACCTATGTCTCGTGCTCGGATGACGCGGCGCTCAAGGCTACGGTGACGCTGTCGCGGACAGAGGGAATTCTGCCCGCGCTCGAAAGCGCTCATGCGGTGGCGGAGGCCATTCGCATGGCGCCTGCGATGGCGAAGACCGATGTGCTGATGATCAATCTGTCGGGACGCGGCGATAAGGATATGGGAATCCTGGCGCGTGAGTTGAAGCTGGCGGGTGCCGAGCCGGTGCGCGCCGCGGAGAATCGGGGGACACGGTAAACGATGGCGATCGAGTTTAGTAAGAGACCGGGAATCGTTGCTTATCTGACCGCGGGCGATCCTGACCTGGCGACGACTCGCGACATTGCGCTGGCGGCGATCGATAACGGCGCGGACGTGATTGAGCTGGGTGTCCCGTTCAGCGATCCGCTGGCCGATGGGCCTGTGATTCAGCGGGCAAGCGAACGCGCGGTGGCCCGGGGCGTTCGACTGATCGATGTGTTGCAGCTTGCGAAAGAACTGCGCGCCGCACGGCCCGATGCGGGTCTAGTGTTGTTCTCTTATCTGAATCCAGTGGTGCGGCTGGGCATCAAGACGCTCTGCGCGCGGGCTGCGCAGGCTGGCGTGGATGGCGTGCTGCTGACCGACATGATAGTCGAAGAGGCGGACGAGTATCTGGCGGAGATGAAGGAGAACCGGCTTGCGCCTGTCTTTCTAGCGGCGCCTACCAGTCCTGATGCGCGTTTGCAGGCGATTGCGGGAGTCTCGCAGGGATTTATCTACGCTATCTCGCGGGTTGGAATTACAGGTACGCAGCAGAAGGTCGCGGGCGATGCCTCGGAGCTGGTAAGGCGGCTGCGGCAGTTTACGACGCTTCCGATCGCTGTGGGCTTCGGCATCTCGAACGCTGAGCACGTGAAGTCAGTCGGAGAGTTCGCCGATGCCGCCGTGATCGGGAGTGCTTTGGTCGCGCTGATCGAGAAGACGCCGCCGGAAAAAGCGGCGTCGGCAATCGGACAGTTCATCGGAGGGTTGCGCGCATGACAAGTCCGATGCTGGAGAGCCTTGCTGCAGCAGGCCTGCGTTTATCATTGTCTAAAATTGGGTCTGATACTGGTGACCGAAAACTCCGCAGCGATGCTGTGCCCGCGGGCGCACCGCTGCACCCCGAGGCGAACGGATGGACATCTCCGACTGGAGACAGAAGATCGATGAACTCGATGTGCAGCTTGTTCGCCTCATTAACCAGCGTGCCGAAGCTGCGCGCGCGATTGGCGAGATCAAGCGCAAGGCCGATCTTCCCGTCTATGAGCCGCATCGCGAGCAGGAGGTCTTCGACCGTGTTCGCAAGGCCAACCCCGGACCGCTGGCCGATAAAGAGCTGCTGCATGTCTACGAGCGCATCATCGACGTGATGCGAACACTGCAGCGGCGAGACAGGTAGCTCCACGTTCCCAGACGAGCATAAGACGCTGCAGCTGAACTTGTATCGAACGGTGTTACAGAGAGAGAGTGGAACGAGTCGATGATAGTAGCCATGCATGACCGGGCGACGGAAGAGAATATTCAGAAGGTGATCGAGCGGATGGTCGAGCTCGGCTTCAGTGTTCACCGCACTACGGGAGCCGCCCAGACGATTCTGGCGGGCGTCGGCACTCCGGAGCACTTCGAAGTCACGGAGTTCAAGGTGCTGTCCGGAGTGCATGACGCCTATCGCATCTCCTCGCCGTACAAACTCGCGGGACGGAGCTTTCGGCCGGAGGGGACAACGATCGCATTTCCGAATGGCGTGGTGGTCGGAGGCAAACAGGTGGTTGTGATGGCGGGGCCTTGCTCGGTCGAGTCGCGCGAGCAGATCGCCGGCAGCGCGAAGCAGGTTGCCGCGGCGGGCGGGCAGTTTCTGCGAGGCGGAGCGTTCAAGCCGCGCAGTTCGCCATACAGCTTCCAGGGCATGGGCCTCGACGGACTGAAGCTGCTGCGCGAGGTCTCGGACGAGACGGGACTGCTGGTGATCACCGAGGTGATGGAGATCTCGCAGATCGAACTGATGCTGCCGTACGTCGATTGCTTCCAGGTCGGCGCGCGCAACATGCAGAATTTCAACCTGCTCCGCGAGCTCGGGCATGTGCGCAAGCCGGTGCTGATGAAGCGCGGCATCTCCGCGACTATCGAAGAGGTGCTGTTGAGCGCGGAATACATTCTCTCCGGCGGCAACTACGACCTGATGCTCTGTGAGCGCGGCCTGCGCACCTTCGAAACCTACACGCGTAACACGATGGATATCTCGGCAATTCCGGTGCTGAAGAAGCTGACGCACCTTCCCGTGCTGGGCGATCCTTCGCACGGCGTGGGCATTCGGGACCTGGTGCCGCCGATGGCGCTGGCAAGCGTTGCCGCGGGCGCGGATGGGCTGCTGATGGAGATGCATCCCAACCCGGACAAGGCGATGAGCGACGGCGCGCAGAGTCTCTATCCCGCGCAGTTGGAAACGCTGATGGCGCAACTGCGGCTGCTCGCTCCCGTCGTCGGCAGAACGATTGCATAAGACAGGAAGAGGAGCATGATCGAACGCGTTTTCATCATCGGGACAGGGCTGATCGGCGCTTCGACGGGGCTGGCGCTGCGCGGTGCGGGCTTTACCGGCCGCATCGATGGATGGGACACGAGTCACCTCGAGATGGCGGCGGCAGTACAGATGGGCGCGATCGACGGCAGGGCAGCCAGCCGCGAGAATGCCCTCGAACTGATTCGCCTGGCCAACATCATCCTCCTCGCCGTGCCGGTGCTTGCGATCAAGGACTGGATGCAGCAGCTCGCCCCGATAGTGCGCCCCGGACAGTTGCTGACCGATGTGGGCAGCACCAAGCTCGAGATTGTCGAACTCGCGCAAATCCTCTACGCCGGCGACGAGACGGCAAGCTTTTTGCCTGGCCACCCCATGGCGGGCAAAGAATCCGGGGGAGCGCTGCTGGCCGAATCCGGGCTGTTCGATGGCGCGATGTGGCTCTTCACGCCGACTCGAACCGAGATGACTCCGCTCGAAAAAGCCTGGCGCGGATGGGTCGGCTGCTTCGGTTCGCGCACGCTCGACATGGACGCTGCTCGCCACGATGAGCTCTGCGCCTGGGTCAGCCATCTGCCGCAGATGCTTTCGACTGCGTTGGCAGCGCTGCTCGAAGATCGCTTCGGCGATGCTCCGGAGATTGCCGCGATCGGTGGCCGGGCCTTGCGCGAAACGACACGCCTCGGAGCAAGCCCCTACAGCATGTGGCGCGATGTTGCGCTGACCAACACCGCCCCCGTCGCGGATACGCTGCTGGCCCTCGAACAGCGTTTGCAGCATGTGCGAGAAAATCTTCGCACCCCTGAGCTGCGCGATGAATTTGCGTTGGCGAACCGTTTCCGTCAGCGGCGATAAGGGCTACCCGAATCGAATGCACGCGTCTCAAGAGTGAAGGACGATCATGCCACCTGTCAGCACAACGAGAAGCCAACTCAACCTCAGTCTTGCCGACGTCGTTGCCGCGCGCGCGCGCATTCGCGGTTCGATCTACTGTTCGCCTTGCCCCCACTCGCAGATGCTCTCCGCGCTGACCGGGCAGCAGATTTATCTGAAGCTCGAAAATCTGCAGATGACGGGTTCGTTCAAGGAGCGGGGCGCGTTGAACCGCATCGCCATGCTGACGCCGGAGCAGGCGGCTCGCGGAGTCGTTGCGGCAAGCGCAGGCAATCACGCGCAGGGTGTCGCGTACCATGCGACCTCGCGAGGCATTCGCGCTTTGATCGTGATGCCGCTGGCCACGCCGCTGGTCAAAGTGACGGCGACCCGCGGCTTTGGCGCAGAGGTGATCCTCCACGGCGCGAACTACGACGAGGCGTGCGAAGAGGCAACGCGACTGTGCGTAGCCCAGGGCATGACCTTCATTCATCCCTTCGACGACCCGCTGGTGATGGCGGGACAAGGCACCATCGCGCTTGAACTGCTCGAGCAGATTCCGCAGCTCGAGGCTGTTGTTGTGCCCATCGGCGGCGGCGGCCTCATCGGCGGAATCGCCTGCGCCATCAAAGAGTCGCGGCCGGACATCCGAGTCGTAGGAGTGCAGGCTTCGCGTCTTGCCTCGATGGCGGCGGCACTAGCGCAGCATCATCCCGTCACGCTGGAGCCGGCAACGACAATCGCCGACGGAATCGCGGTGCGGCGCGCCGGAGACGAGACCTTTCCGGTGGTGGAGCGGTACGTCGACGAGATCGTGACTGTCGACGAGGATGAGATCGCCTCCGCGATTCTGGTTTTGCTCGAGCGCGAGAAGACGCTGGCCGAGGGTGCGGGCGCGACGGCGCTGGCCGCGTTGCTCCAGAAAAAGACCTCGCTGCAAAACGCGCATACCGCCGTGCTGGTCTGCGGCGGCAACATCGACGTAACCCTGCTCAGCCGCATCATCGAGCGCGGTCTGGTGCAGGACGGCCGGTTGATCCGGCTGCGCATCCACCTGCTCGACAAGCCCGGCGCGCTCGCGGAACTTACCCGGCTCATTGCGAGCTATCGCGCCAACATCGTAGACACGCTGCACAATCGCGCCTACTACGGCGTCAACCTCGGCGACACGGTGATTGACATCACGATGGAGACGCGCGGACGCGAACAGGTAGAGGAGTTGCTCGCTGCATTGACGGCGGCGGGATACAAGCACAGCCGCGTCATCTAAACGAGCTCAGGCTTTCTCGTAGTGAAAGTGCAGCTCCTGCTCACTGGCTACGGGCTGCCCATCTCGCGTGGCGGGATGAAAGATCCATTGCTGAACCGTGGCAATAACGCTCTGGTCGATGCCATGTCCGAGGCCGCTGGTCATCTTGAGATCCGCAACCTTGCCGGCGGGGTCGATCACGATGTCGAGGATCACATCGCCCTTCGTGCCTCGAGGCAGTGCGGATAGATCGGGCTGTGGCGTAGGAAAGAAACTCGCCAGGGCTATGTTGATATCGCCAGATCCGAGCGCGTCAGCTCCCGTGATCGAGTCGGGCTGCGCCGAAGCCGGAGAAGCGGTGTTGAGCGTGGATTCAGCGGCCTTCGTTTTTTCCCTGGGCAAGCTTGGCAGTGGCGTACTGGCTATGGCCTGCCTGGGTGGTGTCTTCGGAGGGAGCGCGGAGGTCGCGAGCGGCGCGCGGCCTGGCGAGTAGGTCAGGATCAGATTGGCGCCATGCTCGCTGCCGGGCAGGCGAATAGGCGCAGTCCATAACCTACTCTGATGAACCAGGCAGCCGATCACCAGCACATGCAACGCGGCAGACACGACGGCGGACTTTGATGATCGGCGCTGGTCTGCAACAGGTTTTGCGACTGGTTTGCCGATGGTCTCCATATTCGCCTCCGCGGAACGTTCCGATGTCGTTTAGACGCGGGTGAAGGAGGTCTGTTGCTTCTCCGCATAGCGTTCCATGGCGAGCGCGATCAGACGGTTTATCAACTCCGCGTACGGCACCCCGCTTGCCTCCCACAGCTTGGGGTACATGCTGATGCTGGTGAATCCCGGCATCGTGTTGATCTCGTTCAAGTAGATGCGGCGAGAGTGCTTTTTTTTCCCTTTGCCTGCGGGTTCCATCAGAAAGTCCACACGGGCAAGACCGGCGCAATCGCAAGCGCGAAAAGCGGCGATGGCCATCTCGCGAATCTGCTTGGCCTCGAACTTCGATAGCTCTGCGGGAATGATCGGAATGCTGGGGTTCTCCGGCGCGTCGGCATACTTCGATTCGTAGTCGTAGAACTCCTTATTCGGAACGATCTCGCCGACAACAGAAGCGAGCGGTGTGTCATTGCCGAGCACGGCGACCTCGAATTCGCGCGGCTTCACGCCGGGTCCGCCGACGCCTTGCTCTACGATCAGCTTGCGATCGAAGCTTGCGGCGAGATCCATCGCCGCCGCGAGCTCGCCGCGATCGTGCACCTTGCTGATGCCTACGGAGGAGCCCAGGTTGGCGGGCTTTACAAACACGGGATAGGCCAGCTTCTTCTCGATCGACTTGGTGCAGCGCTTCGGGTCTGCCTTCCACTCGCTGCGCAGCAGGTTCACGTGCGGTGTCTGCGGCAGGCCGGCGGCGGCGAATAGCTGCTTCATCGCGGACTTGTCCATGCCGGTCGCGGAGCCCAAAACACCGGAGCCGACATAGGCAATATCGGCGAGCTCGAAAAGCCCTTGGATCGTGCCGTCTTCTCCGAAGGTTCCGTGCAGCACCGGAAAGATCACGTCGAGTGACTGCGCAAGAGATCCCGTCTGCTGAGCCAGGGCCTCGGTCTGCGACGCGGGAACGGCGCCGGCGGTAACGTGGATGGATTGGGATCTGCCGCTGCTCTTCTTCCATGCAGCGGGAGCAGCGGCGGATTGCCCCGCGAGCAAACGCTGCGCCTTGCCGGAGGTCACCCACTGGCCCTGCTTGGTGATGCCGACAGGAACAACCTCGTACTTCGCCTTGTCGATGGCGTCGAGGATCGATGCGGCGGAGTTGAGCGAGACCTCGTGTTCGCCGGAGCGGCCGCCAAACAGAATGCCGACGCGTATTCTTTTGCTGGTCTGGTGCTTTGTCGGCCTGGTCGTCTTCTTCGTATCTTTCTTCATGGATAGCTACAAGTCTCTCCTAAGTCAGCAGGCTTGCGACGGGAAAATCGTATGGCGAATAACTGGTTAGGTGCGCCATTGCGCTGCGCTGGGCCACTGCGCTGAATACCTATAATGAGAGAGAAGGATCGGAAGCCTTCAGCTTTCAACAGAGCTTTCTTCATGCCGCGGAAGAGCGGCGGAGCGATATGACACAGACTCAAGGAGCCGCGGCCGCGATGATTGCCGCGGGAGCAATCGCCGGCGCGGGGCTCGCGGCCTATGCGGCTCTTTCGGCGCAATCGCAGCTCTTTGGACAAGTGCTGATCGCCGGCCGGAACTCGGACGAGATAGCCCTGACTTACGATGACGGTCCCAACGATGCGGTCAGCGAGCGACTGCTTGAGGTTCTTGCGCGGCATCGGACCCGAGCTACTTTTTTCCTGATCGGGCGCTATGTTCGGCAGCGCCCCCGGATTGCGCGAGCCATCGCGGAGGCCGGACACCTCGTCGGCAACCACAGCATGACGCACCCATGGCTCGCCTGGCAGCCTGCAGGCCGCATTCGCGAAGAACTGGCCGGGTGCAACGCGGCGATTGAAGAGGCCATCGGCACGCCCGTCCGCTACTTCCGCGCGCCGCATGGAGCACGACGGCCAACTGTGCTTCGGATTGCTGCGGAGCTGGGACTCGTGCCCGTCCAGTGGAACATCCTTCCCAAGGACTGGAAGCCGATCGGAGCGGACGAAATCGTGGCTCGGGTGGTGCGTGGGATCGAGCGCAATCAGCATCGCAACCGGGCATCCAACGTCGTGCTGCATGATGGCGGGCAGGCTGGTCTCGGGCAGCGACGCGAGGCCACCATTGCGGCCACGCACCTGCTGCTGCAGCGCTACGATCGCGCATCAGGGGTAAGGTTCGTCACCGTCGATTCATGGGAATGATCGCTGCAGCGTCCTAAAGAGGTGGAGGGAGCAGAGGCCTTCAGGTCCTGAAAAGAAGCCAAAAAGAAAATAGACTTCAGCCCCGGATCTTTTCTTATAACCTGCATAAAACCAAACGGAGCCGTCATCTCGACCGGAGCAGCAGACAGTCTCATCGTCTGCTGCGCAGTGGAGAGATCCCTGCATTTCGCCTCTTTTTCGTATGAGGTCTGAATCATCAAAAATCTCCAAACAGGCGTCGCGTACCATAGACGAACCGCAGATGAGTACAGCGTCTTCCAATCCGGCCTCCACCGAGCCTGTCACCTCCCCGGCTATGGATCCCGAGCTTCCCGCCCCTCTAACCATGGGCACGGTGCTGCGCATCCCGATGATGCGGCGGCTTTGGTATGCCCAGATCATCTCGGTCTTCGGCGATTTTCTTGCCCTCTTTGCCGTCATCAGCGTGCTTACCTTCAAGCTGCATGCCAATGCGCAGCAGGTGACTGGAGTGCAGATCGCCTATCTGCTGCCGATTGCCGTGCTGGGAATCATGGCTGGCGTGTTCGTCGACCGCTGGCCGCTGAAGCCGACCATGGTGTCAAGCGACAGTATCCGGGCGGGCCTGTGTCTGCTGCTGCTGGCGGCGCACCGGATGTGGGAGTTCTATGCGATTCTGGCGGCGATTAGCGTGGTTTCGAGCTTCTTCGGCCCGGCGCAGGGCGTGGCGATCCGGTCGGCTGTGCCATTTCATGGGCTGCGGTCGGCAAATGCGCTGATGCAGCAGGTGATGTTTGGCATGCGCATTATCGGACCGGCAATCGCCGCGTTCATGGTCGCCTCCTTCGGTCCGGTGAGCTGCTATATTCTGGACTCGGCCAGCTTTGTAGGGTCGGCTTGCCTGATCGCTTCAGTGGCGTTTGTGGCGCAGGCTGCGGCTGCTCCGGCGGGTGCGGGAGCGGCGGAGACGGCTGGGCCGAAGTCAGGCGCGCTGGAGCGTATCTGGAGCGACATGAGGCAGGGAATCAGCTTCATCGTCCATCATGCGGGGCTGCTCTTTGTCATCCTGGCGCTGGCGGCGGGAATGTTTGTGATCGGCTGCTTCGGGCCGCTGATTGCCGTGTACGTGCGCGACAGCTTGCATGCTTCGACCAAGGTCTTCGGCATCGCGAGCGGGCTGATCGGGCTGGGCATGCTGCTTGGCGTGAATGCATTGAATGCATTCGCGAAGGGCGTGAAGAACACGATTCTGGTGTATGGCGGCCTGGCCGGGATCGCGCTGGGGCTGGCATTTCTGGCGGGCTTTGCGCATGTCTGGTCTACCATGCTGGGGGACTTCATCATCGGGTTTGCGGTGGCGGGGATCATCATTCCTTCACAGACCATGATCCAGGAGGAGACGCCGGCCGCGCTGCTGGGGCGGGTGGGTTCGACCGTGATGTCGGTGGTGTTTACGGCGCAGATCTCGGGGCTGGTGCTGAGCGGAATTCTGGCGGAGAGAATTGGAGTTCGGCATGTGTTTGCCGTCTGCGCGGGCCTGCTGGGGGTTTTGATTGTGGCGGGCAGGCTGTTTATGGAACCGAAACATGAGTCTCCCGCACTGTGACTTTGTGATCTGGACACCATCGGCGGACCACCGCTTACGAAAAAAATAAAGTTGCAGAAAGTGGCAAATTTTCAGCACCTCGAAAAACGTGTTGTACTTCACCGCGTTGCGCGGACAAAACGCGCTTGTAAGTGGCTACTTGAGCACACTTTTCGACATCAAATTCCGCGACCCCCCTCAAAAAACACCCGCAAAACCGCGTTTTTTACGTCTTCCCACCCCGCCAGAAAAAAATTCTCGCAATTTCGGAAAATTAGGCGGCGCTCCCGTGGGTCGGGAGGGAGATTCAGGTTTGGGAAAAGGCGATGCGGGCGGCTTCGAGGATCAGGCCGATCTCGGCTTCGCCGTGGGCGGTGGAGACGAAGGCGGCTTCATACTGGCTGGGCGGGAGCCAGACGCCGGCGTCGAGCATGGCGCGATGGAAGCGGCTGAAGGCGGCAGTATCGGAGGTGGCGGCGGAGGTAAAGTCGGTGACCGGGTGAGAGGTGAAGAACCAGGTGAACATGGAGCCTACGCGATTGATGGTGCAGGAGATATCGGCTTCGCGGGCAACCGCGGCTACGCCTTCGGCAATACGTGAGGTGGTGGATTCGAGGGCATGGTAGACGTCTTCTTGGTGAGTGATGAGGTGGTCGAGGGTGGCGATGCCGGCGGCCATGGCGAGGGGATTGCCGCTGAGGGTTCCGGCCTGGTAGACGGGGCCGAGGGGCGCAAGGTGCTCCATGATGTCAGCGCGACCGCCGAAGGCTCCGCAAGGCAGGCCGCCGCCGATGATTTTGCCCAGGGTGATGAGGTCAGGAGAGATGCCGTAGAGCTGGCTGGCGCCGCCGAGCGACAGGCGGAATCCGGTCATGACCTCGTCGAGAATGAGAAGCGCGCCATGCTGCGCGGTGATCTCGCGCAGGCCCTGCAGGTAACCAGGCGCAGGCGGGATGGTTCCGGCGTTACCGACGACGGGTTCGACGATGATGCAGGCGATCTCGTCTGGCCGGACGGCGAAGGCGGCGCGCACCGCCTCTAAGTCATTGAAGGGCAAAGCCAGAGTGTGCATGGCGGTTTCGGGCGGCACGCCTGCAGAGCCGGGGATGCCGAGTGTGGCGACACCGCTGCCGGCTTTGACCAGCATGGCGTCGGAGTGGCCGTGGTAGCAGCCTTCGAACTTGATGACGAAGCTGCGGCCGGTGAAGCCGCGCGCGAGTCGAATGGCGGACATGCAGGCCTCGGTGCCGGAGCTGACGAAGCGCAGCTTTTCAATGGCGGGAAAGCAGCAAGTGACGCGCTCGGCGAGGTCGGCTTCGGCGGCGATGGAGGCTCCAAAGCTGGCTCCCCTCACGGCGGCCTGTTGGATGGCTTCGATAATGGGCGGGAAGGCGTGGCCGAGGATCATGGGGCCCCAGGAGCCGAAGAGGTCGATATACCGGTTGCCATCGGCGTCGAAGAGATAGGCGCCCTGGGCGTGGGTGACGAAGGGCGGGTCGCCGCCTACCGCGCGGAAGGCTCGAACGGGCGAGTCTACGCCCCCGGGAAGGAATTTTTCGGCGCGGAGCTGAAGCTGGCGGGAGCGAGTGGTGGGGCGGGGCATGGGTTCAGTATAGGGGGCTGGATTGTCCGGGCCTCTTGCCTCCTGCGGCAGCGAGTATTCACGGAAATAGTCGCAACGACGGTCGAGATGGCGACTTTGTAGACGGGTGCGCCAAAACCGATTCTGGCGAAAGCCGTGTAATTCCAGCTTCAGGCGGAGTGTCTGGCGGTGAGGCGTTCCAATTGCTGGAGGTGATTGATGTCGTGACCGGCCATCGTTTCGACGATCGTCCATAGGGTTAGAGTGCCGCGCTCGGGGTGAGTGGTGGGCCGATGGCGATCGTCCTGGGAGATGGTGGTGGCCCAGAGCAGGTTCCAGTTGCGGGCGGCCTGAAAGAGGGCAAGTGCGGGTTCGAGCTGGTAAGCGGAGTAGCGGTTGGCCCAGGCTTGCTGATCGAAAGGCTGAATGACGGCGTGTTCTTCCGCGGCAGCCTGGCGGAGGCGGAAGGAGAAGACGAGTTCGCAGTCGGCGAGGTGGGAGACGATCTGGCAGATGCTCCACTTGCCGGGTGCGGGTGCGGTATTGATCTGCGCGCCTGAGAGGCCAGCGGTGAGGACGTGCAGGCGCTCAGCGGTCGTGGTGAGCACGGAGAGGGGCTCCTGGCCGTCGAGAGTGTGTGCGTATGGATTTAGCTCCATGGAGAGACGGTATCACGGAGTGGTTGAGGGTTCGGGGGAGAGATTGCTGAAAAAGCGATTGCCGATGCGGAGAGGAGACCCGGAGCGAACGCCTCTTTCCTTGGCTTCTTTCAGCAGGCCTGAAAGGCTTTGCCCCTTCCAGTTAGCGCGTGTTCATCTGGACGATGATGCCGGCGATGCGTTCTTTGATGACCGCTATGGATTCGTTCCAGGTCTTGAAGGTTTCGGTGGTGTAGCCTGCGTCGAAGGTGCGGGGGTGCGGTTCTTTGGCGGCGGATCTGCGCTGGGCCTCTTCCAGTCTTCCCTGGAAGTACGCCAGCCGTTGCTTGAGATCTGCTTCGCTCATGGAACAAGGCTAACACTGTGGCGGCCCGGTTGGGGAGAACGGCTTGGGAGTGGCTGGCGAAGGTAGAGGTTTAGATTAGTTCCAGACGCTGCGCGCTTCGTGCTTACCTCCTGCGCTACTTCAGGCCATCCCCGTCGATCTCCCCAGTGGATTTGTCGCGGTCACATGATCATGTGTAGAGCTCGCCAATTCCTAGTCCCGCGAGGAGACTAGTACTTCGGTAGAGATGGGTCGATCTTGTCGGCCCACGCCAGGATGCCGCCGGTCAGGTTCGATACGTTGGTGAATCCGGCTTGCTTGAGAGCGACTGCGGCCTTCTGGCTGCGCGCGCCAGACTTGCAGTGGACCACAATCTCGCTGTTCTTTTTGTCGGACAATTCGGAGGCGCGCTGGGCGATGTCGCCGACGGGGATCAGAGGCGCGCCGAGGTTCACAATCTGGTACTCGTGCGGCTCCCGAACATCGAGGACGAAGACATCTTCCTTGGCGTCGAGCTTCTTCTTCAACTCCTGGACGGAGATCTGGGGGATGCCTTCTACGACGGGATGATCGCCGACGGCTTTGTCGCGCGCGACCTCCAGCGGGCCGACCTCGCTCGGCGAAGCGATGCCGCAGAACTGGTCGTAGTCGATCAGCTCCGTAACCGTGGGGTGAGTGCCGCAGACGGGGCAGTCGGGATTCTTGCGCAGCTTCAAGGTACGGAAGGTCATGCCGAGCGCGTCTACGAGGAGGAGACGGCCAATCAGCGGCTCGCCTATTCCAAGGATCAGTTTGATGGTCTCGGTCGCCTGAATGATGCCGACCAGGCCGGGGAGGATGCCGAGCACACCGCCTTCTGCGCAGGAGGGAACCAGGCCGGGCGGCGGCGGCTCGGGGTAAAGGCAGCGGTAGCAGGGGCCTTGCTTGGTTCCGAAGACGCTGGCCTGGCCTTCGAAGCGGAAGATGGAGCCATATGCGTTGGGCTTGTCGAGCAGGACGCAGGCGTCGTTGACGAGATAGCGAGTCTGGAAGTTGTCAGTGCCGTCGGCCACGACGTCGTAGTCCTTGAGGATTTCGAGCGCGTTGGCGCTGGTGAGCATGGTGTTGTGCTTGACCACGTTTACAGTCGGGTTCAGGCCTTTGAGCATGATCTCGGCGGAGTCGACCTTGAGCTTGCCGACGGTCGCGGTGGAGTGAATGATCTGACGCTGGAGGTTGCTGGCGTCGACGGTGTCGAAGTCGACCAGGCCGATGGTGCCCACGCCGGCGGCTGCGAGATAGAGCGCGAGGGGCGCGCCGAGTCCACCGGTGCCCACGCAGAGGACCTTGGCGGCTTTGAGCTTCTGCTGGCCTTCCATGCCGACCTCGGGCAGGATGAGGTGCCGGGAGTAGCGGGCGATCTCATCGTTCGACAGCTTGGGGAGTTCTACGGCTTCTTCGATGGCTATGGGCATGCGGTTTCCTTCGTGACTTGCTGCTATTCTAGATGCTTTTCTGGGGTGCTGGACTCATCTCCGTGCCCCGCTTTCCGAACTTCGAGAGGACGGGGATTTCAGGCTAAAGCCTGAAGACAAACTACAGATGTGAAGGGAATGTTGGAGCGAAGGGAAGAAGTCTAGCGACGACAGGCGGAGCCGCCTGCGATGGAGGGAATGATGGTGAGTTCGTCGGAGTCGGTGACGGCGGTCTCTTCCTTGCTGGGAAGATAGCGGATATCGTCGTCGTTCAGGTAGACATTGACGAAGGATCGCAGCTTGCCCTCTGGGGTGAAGAGGTGCTGCTTCAGCTCCGGAAAAGTGGCGGTAAGCTGCGTGAAGGTTGCGCCGATGGTCGCACCGGCGATGCTGACCGTCTCCTTGCCTCCTGTGTAAGCGCGCAGAGGCGTCGGGATATGGATGTTCATTGCTGGCCTTTCTGGTTGGGCGCCGCTGGTTTGGCGAGGTTCGCAGCGATGTCGATTTGAATCGGCTGATCTTCGAATTTCTTGTCGTCCTCGGCCGTCCCGGTCAGAAGAAAGGAGTTGGTTAGCGCGGCTTTACTGTGTTCGACGCTGGTGATGACGTAGGAGCAGCCGAGCCAGTGGGCTTCGGCAAAGTCGGTCGGCGACCACTGCGCGGGGTGGTCAGGGTGGGAGTGATAGAAGCCGACGATGTCGAGCCCGAGGCTACGCGCCTGGCGCTGAATCTTCACCAGTTCCTGCGGCGCAATGTTGTAGCGGTTGTGCGCCGAGTCGGTGCGGGTGTTGCCGGCGCGGACGATCTGCTGGACGTGATTGGTAGCCTCGGTTCTATTTCCTTCCCCGGCAATGTTTTTGCCGAGCAGCACGCCGCAGCACTCGTGGGGGTAGGTCTCTTCGCCGTGCGCGCGCAGGGCTTCATAGTCGGCGTAGTGGATGCGAAGCACTGAGGCTACTCCTCCTGCCAGAAGCGTTCGCTCATGTATTTTTCGGCGGAGTCGCAAAGGATGGTGACGATCACGGCTTCGCGTCCTGCCCTGGTTTCCGCTTCGGCGATCTCGAGTGAAGCAGAGACAGCGGCGGCCGCCGAGATGCCGACCAGGAGGCCGCTGTTGCGCGCAAGCTCCTTCACCATCTTGTAGGCAGTCTCGGTGGGCATGTCGATATTGGCGTCCGCGAGGGAGGGGTCGTAGATGCGCGGGACGATTGCGGTCGCCATGTGCTTGAGACCTTCGAGGCCGTTGAAGGGCGAGTCGGGCTGCATGGAGATGCACCGGATCCGCGGGTTCAGCTCGCGGAGGCGGCGGGTTCCGCCCATAAAGGTCCCGCTGGTGCCGAGGCCGGCGACGAAGTGGGTGATCTGGCCTTCGGTCTGCTCCCAGATCTCGTTCGCGGTGCCGCGGTAGTGAGCCTTCCAGTTTTCGTCGTTCGAATACTGATCGGCATAGAAGAAGCGATCCGGTTCGGCAGCGGCGAGCTCGCGCGCCTTGCGGATGGCCCCATCGGAGCCGTTGGCAGGATCAGTCCAGATGACCTGGGCCCCGTAAGCTGCTAGGTAGCGCTTGCGCTCCGGCGAGACGTTGGACGGCATGCAGAGGGTGACAGGAAAGCCGAGCGCGGCACCCAGCATGGCGTACGCGATGCCGGTATTGCCGCTGGTGGCATCGAGCAGACCCCGTCCGTTAGCTAGCAGACCGCGACGCTGGGCATCGGCAACGATGGCCGAGGCGGCCCGGTCCTTGACGGAGCCTCCGGGATTGGCCCACTCCGCCTTGCCGAGAATCTGGATGCCTGACAGATGCGCGGTAAGCCGGTCCAGGCGCACGAGCGGCGTATTGCCGACGCGTTCCAGAATGCTGGTTCCGAGCGGTTTCACAGTGGTGATCATGCAACTACCATCTTTATAGATTTCACGTTCGGCTCTACGGTTTGAACGGCATCGGCGGATGTGCGACAGTTAACCAAGTCTAACGTATGGCAACTATGACAAAAAAGAGTATCCAGCGATCCTTCAACGACGTGCTTGCCGTACTTGGCGGCCAGAGATTCGATGTTGCCCCCGCGCAGGAGGGTGCAAAGCGCACCCCGAACGCCTTTCAGGTGAGGAAATACGGATGTGCGGCGGACATCGCGGCCGCCCCCGACGGCTCGGTGGAGATACTGGCGCGGCCGGGCTGGCTGTTGAACGGGGAGATTGCCCGTCTGCTGGACCGCGGATATCAGAAATTTCTAAAGACCGGCAGGTTGGAGATTCCGGCTACCGCCGACCATCTTCGGGCGATTCATCAGTTTACCGAAGAGTTGAACGAGGCTGCCGGCGGGACCGTTCTCTACAATGAAGCGCTGGGAACGACGAGCAATGTGTACAACTACGATCGCGTCAAAGGCCGCGAGTAGCATAGCCGATGCAACTCGCGGGCGAGGAGATGCTTAATGGCAGGTGGCAAAGGTAGAAATCGGTGATAGATAGTCAAGAGAAGGGCTCAACATAGAGACTCTTGAACTTTCGTAAGCACTACGATCACAGCCAGAATTTTTGGAGAAGTGAAGGCACATTTCCTGCCTCTTCCCCAAGGCGCTTATCTACGTTGAATCTTACAGTTCCATGGCGAACTGGTGGGTGGGATCGTAGGCGTGGGGTTTGGGTTCAGTGGCGAGGTTGAGGATGAGGCGCTCGAGGACGAGGAGCTTATTGGCGGGGCTCGAGCGGAGTTCTAGGTCGGCGCGGGCGACCAGGCGAATGGCGCGGGTGAGATCGCGGCGGGATCTGTAACGACGGGCTTGCTTGATCAAGTCTTCGGCGGCAAAGGGGGGCATGCGGAAGCCCTGCCACAGGACTTGCCAGATGGCGCGACTGTCGCGCACGTTTTTCTCAGAGATGATGAGCATCTGGCGGAAGGTGCGGGCGAGCATGTATAGATGGCCGATGGCGGCGTCTTCGCCACCGTCGGAGGCGTTGAGCAGGCCGTGGAGAAGGAGCAGCGCGCGCGGGCGGTCACGGAGCGAGATGGCGTCGGTGAGTTCGTAGAGGCTGCGCTGCTTGGCGGCGAGAACCATGGTCTCTACGTCGCCGAGAGTGACGTGGTTGCGGGCTACCGGCACGATGGGCGTTTGAGGGAGAGAAGCGGGTTTCTCCACTGCGCCGGCAGATGCGCCGTTTTCGGTCGAAATGCCATCTTTGTCCTCTGCGGCAGGTGTGCTGCCTTCGGTCAAAATGACAGACTGCTGATTTGCAACGGGTGCGGCGGGAGCGCTGACATAAAGGAGGAGTTTCTCGAACTCGCTCGCGATGAGCATCATGTCGGAGCCGAGGGCGTCGACGAGTTCGCGGGCGGCGTCGGGGTCGAATCTTATGTGGCGGGATTCGGCCGAGGCGGTGACCCATTGGATGGCATCGTTTTCGTCGACGCGGGCGAGTTCGACGAAGCCGCACCAGTCGCCGAGGGTCTCGCGGATACGCTCGTAGCGCTCCTTGTCCTGGTAGTCCATCTTGCGGAGATCGGAGGGGATGCGGAGATGGTCGGCGACGAAGAGGATGACGGCGGAGGGGTTGGGAGAGCGGAAGTAGGCGTCGACGGCGGCGAACTCTTCCTTTTTGCTGCCTCGGCCGTAGAGGGTTTTGAGGTTGCGGACGAAGAGGACCTGGAAGGGCGCCATGAGGGAGGGGGTCTGGGCGCGGTCAAGGACCTCGAAGATGCTGGTCTCGGCGAGGTCGAGGTCGTGAAGGCAGAAGTCGCGGGTGTCTTCGGGAGCGAGCGCAGCGAGGACGGCTTTGCGGCAGCGGTCGTACAGGAAGACCTCGTCGCCGATGAGGACGTAGCCGGGCCGGAGACTCGCGGGGGAACTGATCTCGGCGATGAAGCGGTCTACGGATGCAAAACTGCGAAGCGGGCTCGCGAAAGGTTTGAGAGAGGTCATCAGAAGGACTCCAGCATATCGCTTACGACGGCGTGGGCGAAGTCATTTGCGATGCGTTTGACGGCATACCCGTCCTCCTGGAGGAAGCCGCTGAGGTCCTGGGTGGATTGATACTGCTCCCGGTAGACGATGGCGTCGTTGCGGTAGAGGACGCGGCCGTCGTGCGCGGTAAGGGTGACTTTGGCGGTGACTGTGACCAGATAGCTGGAGGATTGGCCGGTGTTGGAGTCGTAGGTAAGAGGAGCAACGGTCTGGGCGAGGATCGTGCCGTGGAGAATGGCGTCGGCATCGGCGCTGTTGTTGTTGAGGATGCGGTATCGGGTGCGGGTGTTGAGCTCGCGGATGGTGGCTTGCGTGAACGCCATCTCGGTGTGAAAGGCCTGGGCGTTGGTGGCGAAGATAGGGACGGCGAGGGTGCGGACGTTGGCGGGAACGTGAGTGGCGGAGCCAGCCTGGTGGTAGCCGCAGCCGGAGAGGATCAGGAGGGACAGGAGGGTCGAGGCGAGGACGGCGCGAAGCAGGAAGGACAGGCGTGAGCAGCTGCAAGGGCTTGGGCGCATACGGCGTAATTTTATTGTCGCATTGATGTTTCGAGCGGAGTGGTTGGCTGCCTCGCGGCGGGCGTTTGCATCGAAATGAAGGTAGGCGGAACGGAAGAACGAAAAATTGGGATTAGAGGACCTGCCCTATGTACCACCATGTGAAGAAGCTGATGTATACCGTGAATATCGGAGAGCCGGATGTCCGGTTCGGGAACATGTTGCTGGAGCAGTTTGGCGGAGCGAACGGTGAGCTGGCGGCTGCGATGCAGTACACGATTCAGGGATGGAACTGTGTCGACGACCTGGGGCGGCGGGATCTGCTGCTGGATATCGGCACCGAGGAGTTGAGTCATCTTGAGGTTGTAGGAGCGCTGATTCGGATGCATCTGAAGCCGATGAAGACCAACCGCGAAGCGGCTGAGGCCGATCCGCTGGTGACGATTGCGGGCGGAGGCGGCGTAGGATTATTCGATTCGATGGGCAATGCTTGGACGGCAAATTACCTGAAGATTACCGGGGAGCTGGATGTGGATCTGCGCAGCAACATCGCGGCGGAGGGAAGGGCAAAGATCGTGTATGAGCGGCTGATCGACCATACGGACGATCCGGGATCGATCGACACGCTGCAGTTTCTGATGACGCGCGAGATCACGCACATGAAGGCGTTCACGGCGGCGCTCGAGAGCCTGGAGAAGAGTCCATTCTCGGTGGGCATGCTGAAACCCACGGCGGGGATTGTCGATGAATATTTCGATGCTTCGACGGGAACGGGCGATGAGGGCGACACGAATATGAACGGGCCGTGGAAGACGTCGTTCGGACTGCACCCGGTGGAGTCGCCGATGATTGGCGGCCAGGGACTGTCGAATGGCGACATCCATGGAAAGATCAACGGCGAGGGACGGGGCAAGCAGGACATGGCGCAGAAGGCGACAACCTCTCCCGGCAAAGAAGCGATTGGGTTCCAAAGTGGAAACGGCGATGGGTCGGGAAAGAATACGGCGCAGAAGGTGAAGGACGCTGTGAAGGAGATGGTGAGCTAGGTCCTGGGCGGACGAGCCTGGTCCAGAGCTTGTAATTAAAACTCGATACACAGAAAAGGCAGCCTCTTTGCGGGCTGCCTTTTCTGTTGGTGTGAAGCGGCTGAGATGATGCTTTATGCGGGGGAGGGTTGACCTTCGCCGAAGCCGGGTTTGCGGCCGGGCTGTCCGTTTTCCGGCTTGAGGACCTTCTGGGGCTCGCCGGTGTTGCCTGGGTCTACTCCGGAGAGAGACGACTTGGCGGCGGGAAGCTCCTTGCCTTCGATGATGAGCTTGATCTCGGCGGCGTCCAGGGTCTCCCGCTCGAGCAGGGCTTTGGACATACGGTGCATGATGTCCTGGTTGGACTCGAGGATGGTGTAAGCGGATTTGTAGCCGGCATCCACGAAGCTGCGGACCTCGGCGTCGATCTGCTTTGCGGTGTCGTCGGAGAAGTCGCGGTGCTGGGCGATCTCGCGGCCCAGAAAGATCTCCTGCTCCTTCTTCCCGTAGGTCATGGGACCCATTTTCGACATGCCGAACTCGCATACCATCTTGCGGGCGAGCTCGGTGGCGCGCTCGATGTCGTTGCCGGCTCCGGTGGTCATCTGCTTGAGGAAGATCTCCTCGGCGCAGCGTCCGCCCATGAGGGTGGCCATGCGGGTTTCGAGATAGACCTTGGTGACGGTGTGCTGGTCCTCCTCGGGCAGGTAGACGGTGACGCCGAGCGCCATGCCGCGGGGAATGATGGTGACCTTATGGAGCGGGTCGGAGTGCTCGCGCAGGGCGGAGACCAGGGTGTGACCGGCCTCGTGATAGGCGGTGACGCGCTTCTCTTCGTCGGTGAGGAGCATGGATTTGCGCTCGGCGCCCATCATGACCTTGTCCTTGGCGACTTCGAAGTCGTACATGTGGACCGACTTGCGATTGAAGCGGGCGGCGGTAAGGGCGGCCTCGTTGACCATGTTGGCGAGGTCGGCTCCCGAGAAGCCAGGGGTGCCGCGAGCCAGGATGTTGAGATTCACGTCCTCGGCCATGGGGACCTTCTTGGAGTGGACCTTGAGGACCTCTTCGCGGCCGCGGATGTCGGGGCGGTCGACGATGACGCGGCGGTCGAAGCGTCCCGGACGGAGGAGCGCGGGATCGAGAACGTCGGGGCGGTTGGTGGCGGCGACGAGGATGACGCCGTCGTTGGCTTCGAAGCCGTCCATCTCGACGAGCAGCTGATTGAGGGTCTGCTCGCGCTCGTCGTGGCCGCCGCCGAGGCCTGCGCCGCGATGACGGCCCACGGCGTCGATCTCGTCGATGAAGATGATGCAGGGAGCGTTCTTCTTGCCCTGCTCGAACAGGTCGCGGACCCGGGATGCGCCGACGCCGACGAACATCTCGACGAAGTCCGAGCCGGATATGGAGAAGAAGGGGACGTTGGCTTCGCCGGCGACGGCGCGGGCGAGCAGGGTCTTGCCGGTGCCGGGAGGTCCGACGAGCAGGACACCCTTGGGGATGCGGCCGCCGAGGCGCTGAAACTTCTGGGCCTCGCGGAGGAACTCGATGATCTCCTTGAGCTCTTCCTTGGCTTCGTCGACGCCGGCGACGTCCTTGAAGGTGATCTTCTTCTGCTGCATGGAGAGCAGGCGGGCGCGCGATTTGCCGAAGCTCATGGCCTTGTTGCCGCCGGACTGCATCTGGCGCAACAAGAAGAACCAGAGGCCGAGCAGGAGAGCGAAGGGCGCGATCGAGATCAGGAGGCTGAGCCACTGGTTGGGGCTCTGGTCTTTGATGTTGATGTTGACGCCATGGTCGCGCAGCGTCTTGTACATATCGGGGTAGTTGCCCGGGATGGTGGTCTTGAAGACATTCTTGGCGTCGTCGCGGTATTTGCCGGTGACCTCCGCGCCGTTGACGGTGACCTCGGCGATCTTGCCCTGGTCGGCGTCATTGAGCAACTGGGTGAGGCTGATGCTCTTTTCCTGAGTGCCGCCGGTTGTTTTGACGACGACCTGCCACAGGAAGACGAGGCAGGTAATCATGAAGACCCAGATCAGAATTTGTTTGACGGTCGAGTTCAAAGCGAATTTCCTCATTTTCCGGTCTGCAGCGGCTTGAAATCGGCTGGCGCTTGTCAGACTCAGCTTCCAGCGTTCGGATGCGGCTGGAAGCCCACCACGGTTAGACGATGGCTGCGACGGAAGGTTCTGTTGGCGACGACCTTGGACGCCAGCGAAAGCTCCGCCACAGTCAAGTAGTTAGATTCTACTCTCAGGCGTAAGGATTCGGGGAGCAAAAAACGGGTGGGAGATGAGACCTATGGGGGATAGGAGACGGTTCCCAAAGGCGTAACGGTGATCGATGGGATGAGAACAGATAAGAGAGATAGAAAGATTTGGGCTTGCTGGAGCGCTTCTATTAGTTCTTATCAGTTTTTTATCTCTTCGATCATCGTTACGCTTCCTTTTCTAGGGCTGCTCGTCTTCGTCGTCATACTCGTCGAGGGCGTCGAGGTCGGCGTCGCTGAGGAAGTCGTCGTCGGTGTTGTGGGTGGCTCCGGGCTCGGCGAGGTCGAGGCCGTCGGGGCAGGTTTGGACGGTTTGGACGACGTCGAAGGCGGAGGGGGTGTTGAGCCGGCTGGCGTTGCTGGAGGCGAGTTGGAGGCCGTAGAGCAGAGCGGTGGCGCGGCGGGGCTCGAGGCTTCCGGTGGCGAGGGCGTTGATGACAACCGAGAGGGCAACCTGAACGGACTCGCGGTCCTCGAGGGCGGAGAGTTCGATGTGCTGGCCGGGGAGGAGGTAGCCGCGGGTCTCGGGGGTGTAGCGGAAGGCAGCGTGGCGCTGGTGGAGCCGGGCGTGGAAGTAGCACCAGAGGCCGGAGGTGAGGGCGGGAGCCTTGCAGCGGGTTCCGTTGGTTTTGACGTGGCGGCAGAGGTGATATTGCATGGTGGTCTCCCTGGGGTATGGTGTGTGGTTGGGGTTGAACGGGGTAGGAGAGTACCCCCCCTCCCCCCTCCCTATTGCCTGCGTGTAAGTTCATTCGATTGAGCAGCTTACGGCACACGAGTGACGCTAAATTCGTGCAGCTAAAAGACTTACGTGCAAATTCGTGCAGCGTAAAGGGTTAGCGGCGGATTGTGGGCTGAAGGCTGCGGTGGCGGGTTAAAAGCAAAAGCCCCGGCCGGTTGGCTCGGGGCTTTGCTTATCTACTGATTTAATTGTATCAGATGGAGCGAAACTCATACGCCAACTCTATCTCTCTGGTTTGTAGGGAGTTACGGGTCTTGGGGGCTTGACAAGATTTGCCTGTGGAAAACTTTTGGGGAGAGGCAGTCAGGTCGGGCCAGCGACTCCTTTGCGAAGGGCAGATGTCCGATTCCAGCCGGGTGACGCGGAAGGTAGGCTGTTGGAGGGTGGAAAAGCAGATTTCTGCACTGCGGCGGCAAGTGGTGGAAGGAAGACGGTCTCGCTGCGCTCGATGCCCACATCTCAAAATCGAGATATGGGGCACCCGGCACCCGGCGAAGTGCGTCCCCTGCGCCACTCACGACGAGACTATGAGTGGCTCTTCGGTCGAGATGATGATTTAAGGAGCTAGGAGGCCAATTTTTAGAGGTGAGTGGGGCGGGGTTGGAGGTAGAGACGGAGTTCGCGGGGGGAGCGGGTGGCGCGGAGGTTGTTGGCCAGATGTAAGGTGCTGCCGGTGCGGGCGGCTACGGTGGGGGCGCCGGTAGCTGGATAGGGCCGGAAGCCGCAGAGGGCGAGCAGGCGCGAGGTTTCGTCGAAGCTGAGGCGGGCGCCGAGCTGGCGGGCGGCGGTGCGGAGGACGCGGCGGCGGAGGGCGGGATCGAGGGTGCGGAGGCGTTCGAGTTCGAGGGAGACTTCGGAGTGGGACTGGCCTGATTGCGGGCTTGGTTCGGACCCTGATTCGGATCTTGATCCGGGATCCGAGCGGGGACTCGATCCGGGACTCGATCCGGGATCCGAGCTGGGACCTGAGCGGGGACCTGATCCGGGATCTGATCTGGGACCTAATGCGGGACCTGATCTGGGTGGGGCGGGGGCGGTGCTGACGGCGCGGCCTCCGCCTCGGACGGGTTTGCCGGGGAGGAGGAGCTGGGGCAGGAGGCGGGCGAGTTCGGTTTGCCAGCGGGACTCTTCTTCGCGGGCGAGTTCGGCAAGGTTGGCGAGGGTCTGGTCGAGATTGGGGTTGTAGGCGCGGAGCTGGTCTCGGAGCTGGGGGAGGAGTTGGTGGCGGATGCGGTTGCGGGTGAAGGCGGTGTCGGTGTTGGTGGAGTCAGTGCGCCAGGGCTGGGGGATGGAGGTGAGGAAGGATTCTATGTCGGCTCGGCGGGTGTGGAGGAAGGGGCGGAGGATCTTGCCCTTGGGGAGGGCGAGGACGGGATGGATAGCGGAGAGGCCTTCGGTCCAAGCGCCGCGGAGGAGTTTCATGAGGACGGTCTCGGCCTGGTCGTCGAGGGTGTGGGCGGTGAGGATGGCATCGGCGTGGTGGTTGGCGAGGAGAGAGGCGAAGAGCTCGTAGCGGAGGTAGCGGGCGGCCTCTTCAAGGGTCTCATGGTCTCCGGCTGCGCGATCGCCGGCTGCGCGGCTTTCGGCGAGGCGGGCGGGAACGCTGGCGTGGTGGAGATGGAGGGGAGTGTCGAGGCGGGCGCAGAGGTCTTCGACGAAGCGCTGGTCGGCGTCGGCTTCTATGCCGCGGAGGCCGTGGTGGAGGTGGACGGCGGTGAGGCCGATGCCGAGGGATTCGCGGGCGGCGTGGAGGGTGAGGAGAAGGGCTACGGAGTCGGCGCCGCCGGAGAGGGCGACGCAGAGGCGGTCGCCGGGGTGGAGGAGGGTGCGATCGAAGGAGAGGGTTGGGGGCGGCATTGATGTTTATGTTAACTGCTGCGAGTTAATCGTTGCGAGCAAAGTAAGGCGTAACGGTGATACGGGGGATGAAGGCTGATAGAAGCTGGGTGCGATTTCGATTTTTATATACTGCGGTGATGTTCGAGACGAGGTTGGCGGTGGTAGGGGATGCGGAGCTGATTGCGCATCAGCGGATGAGGATGTTTGTGGACGCGGGGCAGGCGGAGGAGGGCCGCGGGATGGAGCCGATGATGGCGAATTTCGTGGAATGGGTTCGTCCGCGGCTGGGAGATGGAAGCTATGTGGGCTGGATTGTGGAAGAGGCTGGACGTGCGGTGGCGGGTGCGGGGACGTGGCTGATGGATTTTCCTCCGCACTGGATGGACGCGGAGCCGGTGCGGGCGTATCTGCTGAACTTTTATGTCGAGCCTGGATTTCGAGGACGGGGGCTGGCGTATGAACTGCTGCAGAGGGCGGTGGAGGAGGCGCGGGGCCGCGGGGTGAAGGTGGTATCGCTGCATGCTTCGAAGTTTGGGAGGCCGATCTATGAGCGGAATGGGTTTGAGGCGAGTACGGAGATGATGCTGCGGCTTTGAAAGCTAGCAAACGCAGATTCCCTGCGGGGATGACAACCAGAAGCGCAAGAGGAACTGCAGATCTCTGTGGGGATGGGATGACTGCAAGAAAAGCAAGAGCGAACGCAGATCCCCTTGCGGGGATGACAACACGAAAGACAAAGACAGACGCAGATCCCCTGCGGGGATGACAGCAAGAAGGGCGTCCGCGAGAAAGGCATTCGTCGGGAATCTTGTATACTTCGCTGGTTATGCGAGTCTTTGTGATTCTTCCTGCAGCGGGCATTGGGACGCGGATGGCCGCGGGTACGATGTCGACGATGGCGCCGAAGCAGTTTCTGGAAGTGGGCGGGGTGCCGGTGCTGGTGCGGGCGGTGCGGGCGTTTCTTGCGGTGCCGCGGGTGGACGCGGTGTGCGTGGCGGTGCGGGCGCAGGAGCGGGAGCGGGTGCAGGCACAGTTGGAGGAGCACGCGCTGGGCGCGCGAGTGCATGTGGTGGAGGGCGGCGACCATCGGCAGGAGTCGGTGGGCAATGCGCTGGCGGCGCTGGAGTGCGACGAGGACGATGTGGTGCTGGTGCACGATGCGGTGCGGCCGCTGATCGATCCGGCGACGATCGAGCGGACCATCGAGGCGGTGGTGAAGCATGGCGCGGCGATTGTGGGGCTGCCGGCGGTGGATACGATCAAGCAGGTGGAGCGGACGGCGGAGGGAGCGATTGTGACGGCGACGATTCCGCGGGAGCGGATTGTGCAGGCGCAGACGCCGCAGGGGGCGCGGTTTGGGTTGCTACGGCGGGCGTTTCTGGAGGCCGAGGCGGATGAGTTTGCGGGGACCGATGAGGCTAGCCTGCTGGAGCGCGCGGGGATTGAGGTGTCGGTGGTGCAGGGTTCGGCGAGGAACTTCAAGATTACGCAGCCGGGGGATATTGAGCTGGCGGAGTTTTATTTGGGTAAGGCGTAACGGTGATCCAAGGGATAAAAAGCTGATAGAAGCGGATGGGTGGAATGGGGCCAGATTGATGAAAGATGATGGAATACGGCGGGATTTTTTAGGGGCAAATGATCTTTTG
This sequence comes from Edaphobacter sp., assembly GCA_965277335.1. GTDB lineage: Bacteria > Acidobacteriota > Terriglobia > Terriglobales > Acidobacteriaceae > Edaphobacter. Next base: position 443,883 of record CBDICJ010000008.1, read on the forward strand.
ACGGAGAGGATCATTGGGGTGTTCTATGAGGTCTATAACGAACTTGGGTTTGGGTTTCTTGAGTCGGTTTATCGGGAGGCGATGAGGATTGCGCTTGGGCAGGCTGGGCTGGATGTGAAGGCAGAAGTGCCGGTTCCGGTGAACTTTCGCGGGAACCTGGTTGGGGTGTTCCGGGCTGACCTGATTGTCAACGGCGGCGTGATTGTGGAGTTGAAGACTGCGGATTCGATCAGCAAGGCGCATGAGGCGCAGGTGCTGCATTATCTGCGGGCTTCGTTGATGGAGGTTGGGCTGGTGATGAATTTTGGGCCGGATGCGAGGTTTAGGCGAGTTGAGATGCGAAACGAACGTAAAAAGAGATTGCCTGCGCTCGTATCCGGGTGCGATGAAGGAGTGGGAGGATAACGTATGGGGATGAGGATTGGATACGGGTTTGATTCGCATGCGTTCAAGGCGGGAGTGCCGCTGGTGATTGGCGGGCTGGCGATGGATCATCCCGAGGGGTTGGCGGGGCACTCGGATGGCGATGTGCTGCTGCATGCGATTACGGATGCTTTGCTGGGGGCGGTTTCGGCGGGGGATATCGGGACGTTTTTTCCGCCGAGCGATCCGCGGTGGAAGGGCGCGGCGTCGAGCGTGTTCTTGAAGACGGCGCTGGAAGAGATTGCCACGGCGGGGTACAAGATCGTCAATGTCGATAGCGTGCTGGTGATGGCGAAACCGAAGATCGTTGCGATTGCGGGCGAGCTGCGGGAGAGTGTGGCTGCGCTGCTGGGAGTGAAGCCGGGGGAGGTGGGGATCAAGGCGAAGACGCCGGAGGGATTGAACCAGGACCATGTTGCGGTGGCGCATGCGACGGTGCTGCTGGAGAGCATGACGATCCCAGAGCCTGTGGGGGTGATGGCGGCGGCGGCCGAGGCGGAGGACGAGATCGGCGTGAGGGTGAAGACGCGGGTGGGCGAGGCGCGGGATGTTTCGGCGCTGGGGCGCAAGGTGCCTGTCTTCGACACGGACGATCTGACGTGATGCGGTGGGGTGAGACGTAACACCGATTGGCGCCGAGGACACCGATTTTGTTGCGAACGGCGTAACGGTGATCCAGGGGATAAGACAGGGGATAAAGGCTGATAGGGGTGTTGACTAGGTCATCGTTCCACTTTCTGGGGGTTGAGACGCCGTGTGATTCGAGCGTGGTACGTGGATTTTTACTGGATGGTGCTATGCGGAGTTGGATCTTTTTCTTGGTGATGTGGCTGGCGGGTTCGGCGATTGGCGTCGCGCAGACGGTGGGGAAGTCTGTTTTGAATCGGCCTGGGTTGCAGAGACCTCCGGATTTTTGTGGGGTGGACGTCAAAGAGGCTGTGTGGATGACGCCGGCGGAGAAGAACTGCTACCGGATGACGCCGGACTATGCGGAGACGATGGCTTATCTGCGGCGGGTCGAGGCGGCTGCGCCGGGACAGGTGCGGATCGAGGGATTTGGGAAGACGGGGGAGGGGAGAGAGCTGGATATTGTGATCGTCTCGCGGGATGGGGTGTTCGATCCGGCGGCGATTCACGCGGCGAAGCGGCCGATCGTGCTGGTGCAGAATTCGATCCATGCCGGGGAGATGGATGGCAAGGACGCGTGTCTCGCGCTGCTGCGCGACATGGTGATTTCGAAGACTAAGGCGGCGCTGCTGGAGCGGGCGGTGTTCGTGTTTATCCCGATCTATAACGCGGATGGGCATGAGCGGAGAGGCGAGTACAACCGCATCAACCAGAATGGGCCGGCGGAGATGGGATGGCGTGGGAATGGGACGAACCTGAATCTGAACCGCGATTATCTGAAGGCGGATGCGCCGGAGACGAGGGCTTTCCTGGCGATGTTTCATCGCTGGCTGCCGGACTTTTTTGTGGATGACCATGTGACCGATGGCGCGGATTTTCAATATGACGTCACGTTCACGATCGACGATGGACCGAATGTTCCGAGCGCGACGGCGAAGTGGGTGGATGAAGTGGCCACGCCTACGCTGGAGAGATACGTGGACGCGCATGGCCATGTGGCTTCGCCGACCTATATCACGCTCGCGAATGACAGCGATCCGGCGGAGGGGCTGGGGTTCAATGACGATCCGCCGCGATTCTCGACGGGCTACATGATCCTGGAGGGCAGGCCGGGAATGCTGGTCGAGCTGCATATGCTGAAGGATTACAAGACGCGGGTGACGGGGAACTATGAGATTCTCGCGGGGCTGATGGAGTTGATGAACCGCGATGCAGACAAGGTGATTGCGCTGAATGCGGCGGCGGATAAGCAGGCCGAGGAGGTGGGAGCGCATCCGCTGAGCGATGTGAAGTTTCCGCTGGCTCTAGGCTGGGGCGGACAGACGACGCCGTTTCTGTTTCGCGGCTACAAGTACACGCGGGAGTTGAGCGCGGTGTCGGGGACGATGTGGGTGAAGTATACGCATGAGCCGTGGAATGTATCGCTGCCGCTGCAGACGGGCTACAAGGTGACGGCGGAGACGACGGCTCCGGCTGCTTATCTTGTTCCGGCGCAGTGGACCAAGGTGATCGACGTGCTGGAGGCGCATCAGGTGGAGATGGAGCGAACGACGGCTCCGTGGACGGGCGAGGCGGAAACATATCAATGCGCGGGAATGACGTGGCAGGACCCGCCCTTTGAAGGCCGGCATCCGACGTTCAACGGCGAGGCGATGCGGCGGCCGGGCAAGTTTGGAAGCTGCGTGCTGGTGCGGGAGAAGATGAGTTTTCCGGCCGGGTCGGCGGTGGTGCGGCTGAACCAGAGGCTGTCGAAGGTGGCGCTGGCGTGGCTGGAGCCGGCGGCGCCCGACTCAGCGCTGCAGTGGGGATTTTTCGATTCCATGTTTGAGCAGAAGGAGTATGGCGAGGCGTATGTGATGGAGGCGCTGGCCAGGGAGATGACGGCGAAGGACCCGAAGCTGAAGGCGGAGTTTGAGAAGAAGGTTTCGAGCGATCCGGTGTTTGCGGGAAGTTCGTATGCGCGGCTGAATTTTTTCTATGAGCGCTCGCCGTGGTTTGCGGCGAACCGGGTAGGAATGTATCCGGTGGGACGGTTGCTGCATCTTGATGGGATTCCGGTCGGGGCAAAAACGAAGTGAACGAGTTTTCGAGCGTGGTGACGGACATTCGTGAGGAATCGCGGGCGTTGGGGCGGCAGCGTTGGCAGGTGAAGCTGGAGCGGACGGGGTTTGCCGCGGGCGATGCGGGGGAGCTGGAGGCGGTGGCTCGGAGTGGGGCGAAGCTGGTGGCTGCTGTGCTCGAGGTGGTGAAGGACGCCGACGGCGAGGTGTGGCATGTGGTCGAGAAGCCGCTGGCGGCGGGAACGTTGGTGACGGGGCGGGTGAGGGGATCGGTTGAGGTTTGAGCGCGGCGGCGCTTGCTGGTACACTCGGGATGGTTCTTGAAACGGTTTTTGGACGGCTTTGTGCTCGCTGATACGGTGTGCGATGCGCGTCTGGTAGGGGCTGTAGCTCAGCTGGGAGAGCGCCTCGTTCGCAACGAGGAGGTCAGCGGTTCGATCCCGCTCAGCTCCACCAAATAATCAAAGTCCAACTATGTCCAATAAACTCCAGAGCACCCGCTAAAACGCTGATCGAAAGGCAAATTTTTGCGGTTTTATTTGTCCGGGGTAATCCAGCGAATACCATTGACATCCGGGGGCAGATGGGGAGAACATTGGGGGCAACCCGAGTACCTCGGGGGCAACTCTGATTCCTGACCTGCCACCATGCCACTTACAGATAGCGTTCTCCGCACCCTCAAACCGATCGATAAGCCTCGCAGGATTGCTGATGCCAAGGGCCTTTACATCGAAGTTGCCCCTTCAGGGGGCAAGTGGTGGCGTTTGAAGTATCGGATTGGGGGCAAGGAGAAGCGCATCTCTCTCGGCGTTTACCCGGATATCGGGCTGAAGGAAGCCAGGATCGTCGGGATGATGCGCGCAAACTGATCGCTCAGGGAGTGGACCCAAGCCAGCATCGGAGATCAGAGAAGAAGGCTGCAGCCGAGCGTTCTACCAACGATTTCGAGTCGATAGCCCGCGAATGGTTCTCCAGGCACACAAAGAATTGGGCTGAAAGCCACAGTGACCGAATGATGCGCAGACTCGAACGTGACGTGTTCCCGCATATTGGTCACCGGGCTATTGCTGAAATTGGAGCCCCTGAGCTTTTGGCGGTGGCACGACGCATCGAGGGCAGGACATTAGACACAGAGCTCATCGGGCACTGCGCACCTGCGGTCAGATCTTCCGATACGGCATTGCTACGGGCCGTTGTGAGCGTGACCCATCGTGGGACTTGAGAGGTGCTCTTCCACCCATCAGGAAGAGTCACTTCGCTGCCACAATAGATCCGAAACGGCTCGGAGTGATTCTTCGGAAGATGGACGCCTATCCCGGAACGCTGGTAGTGCAGAGCGCCTTGCGGATTGCCCCTCTGGTCTTTGTCCGTCCCGGAGAGTTGCGCATGGCTGAATGGTCCCAAGTCGATCTGGAGAAGGCTGAATGGACCTTTATCGCCTCTAAGAATCTGTCTACAAACTAGGTAGAACGGCGTACGAGTTGATGAGCGAAGGCGATATGGATCATGGATTCAGCCGAGGTGTGGCAAAGTTCGTAGTCTTTGGAGAGGCGGCGTGACCAGTTGAGCCAGGCGAAGGTTCGTTCGACGATCCAGCGTTTGGGCAGGACTTGGAAGAGGGGTTGCTGGTTGCGTTTGACGATCTCGACGCTATATCCAAACATGTCCTTTGCCCAGTTGATCAGCGTGCCTGTATAGCCGCCATCGGCGAAGACAGTCTGGATGGTATCGAATCGGCGGAACAATCGCATCAACACGGCGCGAGCCGCTACCCGGTCCTGGATGCCGGCCGAGTGCACGACCACCGCGAGCAGGTTGCCTTGCGTATCTACCGCAATATGCCGCTTACGCCCTTTGATTTTCTTGCCTGCATCGTAGCCGCGCCGCCCCCTTTTAGCGCCGTCTTCACTGACTGCGAATCGAGAATCGCCACGGTGGGCGTAGCGTTTCGTCCGCCTGCCTTGCGGCCCTGTTCGCGTAGAGTCTGTCCTATGCGCTCCCACACTCCGCTGTCGCGCCACCGCCGGAACTGCTGATGCACGGCCTTCCACGGAGGAAAATTGCTGGGCAACTGCCGCCATTGACAACCCGTCTTCACCACGTACAGCAGCCCATCCACCACGCGCCGTAGATCATACTTGCGCGGCCGACCTCCGGGGTGACGATCTCTCCACGATGCTTGCAGCAGCGGCTCCAGTTTTGCCCATTGCTGGTCCGTCAAATCGCTCCCATACATCCCGTGACCTTAGCCCAAGCTAACCCGCACCGCATATGTCGTCCAGGGTTCCTCAACTAGTTTGTAGACAGGTTCTTAGGGTTCGGTAGAAGGTGCTTTTGGGGTGATGCCTGCCCGCCAGCTATTGAAAGGCAGGCAATAGCCTCAGCCTTTGAGGAACGCTAACAGATCGGCGTTGATTGTCTCTGCTTGCGTAGTCGGCATGCCGTGCGGGAAGTCCTTGTAGGTCTTTAGGGTCCCATCTTTTAGTAGCTTTACGGACAAAGGCCCTGCGGCGACGTAAGGAACGATCTGATCGTCTTCGCTATGTATAACCAATACCGGAACAGTGATCTTCTTGAGATCTTCTGTGAAATCGGTTTGGGAAAAGGCCACAATGCCGTCATAATGCGCTTTGGCGCCGCCCATCATGCCTTGGCGCCACCAATTTTGGATGACGGCCTCCGATGCCATTGCGCCAGGCCGATTGTAGCCATAGAACGGCCCGGCGGCCAGGTTGCGATAGAACTCGGAACGATTGGCGGCGAGTTGGGCCTGCAGATCATCAAAGGCTGCCTTGGGCAGGCCGAGCGGATTGGCCTCCGTCTTCACCATCAACGGCGGCACTGCGCTGATCAAAGCGGCTTTGGCAACTCGGCTCTCGCCATGACGAGCTAAATAGCGCGTCACTTCACCACCGCCCGTCGAATGGCCGACATGGATGGCCTCTTTCAGGTCGAGATGAGCTGTAAGAGCAGCCAGGTCGTCGGCGTAATGGTCCATATCGTGGCCCTCAGCAGTCTGCGTGGAGCGGCCATGGCCACGGCGGTCATGGGCAATCACGCGATAGCCATGATGCAGGAAGAATAGCAACTGCGTGTCCCAATCGTCGGCTGACAGTGGCCAGCCATGGCTGAACACAATCGGCTGGCCAGAACCCCAATCCTTGTAAAAGATTTCTACGCCGTCCTTGGTTGTGATGGTTGGCATGTGAGCTCCTTTATAAAAAGTTCCGTGTTGCTCCTCAGTAATCGGCTATTCGAAGATGATCTTGATGAGTCCTAAGAAGCGTTTTTCGTCATCTGTGAGTAGATGAAACTTTGCGGATGTCTTTCCCCGCAACGTCACACATCATGATCGCAAAGACAATATGCCGGGACGACAATTTGTATATAAGCCGAACGTCCGCCAGGAAACTGCTGAATCTATTCAAGTGGGCCGAGTAAACGCCGGCGTGACGTCACATTGACGTCACAGCTAGATCAACAGCAGTATCCGGCGGCATAAGCGCTTGAAAGAATGGAGCCGATGAGCGGAGTTGAACCGCTGACCTACTGATTACGAATCAGTTGCTCTACCAACTGAGCTACATCGGCTCAACAACTTACGGGGCCTTCCGGTGCCGGTGTCAGTACCGACACCAGTCTGGATTTTAGCAGGTGCATCCAGTTTGGCAACGCCTGCATTCGAGCGCAGAGGAAAATTCTGCCGCGCTTGCTGCGAGCAACTCAGAGCCCGGCCTCATGGACTGGCGAGGCGATACGAGGCGCCACTCTCTACCCAGACTGTCTCTACCCAGAAGACCTGCGAATTTCGCAGTCTCACCCCTTGCAAAAGGCGACCCTGTTTTGCCGTGAGGGTGCCCGAAATCGCGAAGAGGCCACCCGGCAACAGGGCAGCCTCTTCTTTAGGGAGAATAGTTCCAACGGAGGCAAAGCCATCAGAACTTTCTGGCGAAATACTAAGATTGGCAAAAACCGCTGTCAAGGCTAAAACTAGCCGGCGATAAACCTTTCTCTTCTAACGAGTTAAGGGGGTTACTTGTTGGATAACAAAGGCTTGGGTATTCGCCCTAGTTTCGCTTTGCGGAGGGTTGGCGAGAACCGAACGACTCTGGTTTCAACCGCTTAGCCGCATTCCTGCACCACGTCCGGGGCAAGAATTGGCGCGGGGAAGCTCCGGGAGTGCCTAATCCGCTCGGCCACGCTCCGGTGCCTCGCTTCTGATCCTTGCCGGACGGCCGCTCAGGTCGATGCGCAGGAACTCCGGTTCGGAGGCCGCGGGTTTGCCTTGCAGCACCCGGATGGCGGCTCGTCCGCCGCCGAAGAAGAGCCCGAGGACGACTGCGGCCAGCGCGCCGAGTCCGCAGAAGATCAGGATGCTGCTGAGCAGGCTCACGGTCTTCCGGACCTCGGCGTGGAACTCCGGGGGCACCGGTTTGTCCCAGGTCACCTCGTTGCGGAGATGAATTCCTTCGATTGTCTTCTGCGCGTCGTCCGCGTTCCAGGCGCCAGTGGTGAGCAGCAGCAGCGGGCCTTCGCGGCGCAGCTTCACGGTGCCTGCCGCACTGCTCTCCCGGCTTCTCTGGTTCGCTTGGTTAAACTCCGCCTCGATCTGCCGCCCGCGCTCGCCGGCGATCTGGGGCGTGGGATAGAGCAGCATGGTCAGCGTACCCTTGCCCGCGTACTTTGCCGTGACCGCCTCGGCGGCCTTGTCGAAGCCGACGATGCCGGGCGGCAACACGCCTCCCATGGTCCGGTAGCCCTGCGGGCCCAGCGCATAGTGCACGGTGTCCTTCTCCAGCCCGGTCTGCGGCAGCAAGGTCGGCAGCAGCGGGGCCAGGCCCTTGGAGCCGCCGATCTTCGGCAGCCCCGGCTCGATGGTCTTCAGCAATGCGTTTACCGAAGCCGGACTGCCTTTCACCGTTGCCACGATGACCGACACGCCGCTGCGTTCCACATGGGGCGCGCTCTGGCGCAGGGTGTCGTAGGCAGAGACCGCTCCGGTCGCATCGCCGAACTGATAGACCGTCACGGTTCCGTCTGGCGGCGTCGCCCGGGCATACCGTTTGAGGCCGTCTTCGGCAAGCACCTGGCCATCCGAGCCGGCCCACGCAGGGACGCCATTGCCTGTGTCGTAGCCCGGGCTGCTGCGCAAGGACTCCGGCAGCAAGGGCGTTGGCGGCTCGGCGAGCATCATGGTCTGGCCCGAGGTTTGCGCCGTGGTTTGTCCGGTGGCTGTGCCGCTCCAGTGCAAGGCCGTCACGAACGCCAATCCCAGCAGGCCTCGCGAAATCCTCTGAATACGCGAAAAAACTTTCATACGTTGGTCAGACTACACCAGCGTAGGAACGTAAGCCCAGTCTCAACGGCTGTCTGGAAGCTGCGGTGAGCGGGGCTGACGGGGACGCAAAAAGCGGATCTCTCCACTGCGCAACAAGGGATGAGACTGTGTGTTGCTCCGGTCGAGATGACGACCGTTGCTGCGGGATCAGATAGTTGGAAGAAGGACTGTTTGCGCTTACGCACGAAAGCCCACCGATGCGATGAGGCCGCATGAATGGGGCACCCGGATTCTACTCCCTACACTCTATTCCCTACACCTGTCTTTTCACTCTGCCCGGCTGGCGCGCTCGGTTGGGAGCTTGACTCCGCTCAGGCCTTCTTCGTACTTCGCTATGCCGCGATAGAGACTCTCCGCGACCCGCTCCCGGTACTCGGGCCGCTGCAACTGACCTGCGTCTCTGGGATTGGTCACGAAGGAGATCTCGGCCAGCACCGAGGGCATATTGGCTCCGATCAGCACAACGAAGGGAGCCTTCTTGACGCCGCGATCCTTCAGGCCGGCATTGCCCTTCTGCAGCCCGCCGTAGAGTCCCTTCTCGACGTCGCCGGCAAACTCGCGCGATTCGGCGATCTTGTCCTTGAACGCGATCTTCTTCACCAGGTCGCTCAGTTGATGGATGGACTGGTCGGAGACCGCGTTCTCGCGAGCTGCCGTCTCGAGCGCATCCGGCGACGAGGTGAAGTTGAGATAGTAGGTCTCGACGCCGCGCGCGCGAGCATCAGCCGACGAGTTGGCGTGGATGGAGAGGAAGAGGTCCGCCTGCGCCTTGTTGGCGATCGCGGTCCGGGTCTCGAGCGGAATGAAGGTGTCGTCGGAGCGGGTATAGATGATCTCCGACCCCAGGCGGTCGTGCAGCAGGCGGCCGAGGCGCAGCGCCACGTCGAGCACCACGTCCTTTTCTTCGAGGCCATCGACGCCGAGAGTTCCGGAGTCGTGGCCGCCGTGGCCGGGATCGATGACGATGCGCCCGATCTTAAGGCCCAGAGCCCTTATCAGCGAGGTTTGCCCGTCTGCCGTCGGCACTGCCGGCCGCGCGGGAACTCCAGGATCGGGATTGTTCATGGCAGCTCTGCTGTGCCGGGTCTTCTTCGACGGCGTGGCCGCCGCTACCTCGTTTCCGCCCACGGCATCGTCCGTCGCGCGCGGCTTGATGCTTCCTACACCCTCTCCCCTACCCCCTGCCCCCTGTCCTTCTTCCACCACTGCCGCGATTGGCTTTGAGGTGGGCTGGCTGGTCGCTTCCACTCTGCCCGGCTGGGCGCTCAGCGCGGCGACATCGAACGAGCTCGACGCTTTGACTGCTGTTGTGTTCGGCACGGTGGGAGCAGGCGCGGCTACTCGCGGCGGCGCGCCGATGTTGGTGGTGGGCGGCGGCTCCGACTTGCTGCCGCCATGGATGTCGATGATGAGCCGATAGGGATTGGGCAGCAGAAATGCCGAGTATTCGGTGACGTCGTTGACGTCGAGCACGACGCGCGTCATGTCGTTAGAGAACTGCGCCGCGCGGATCTTCTTCAAAAAACCGTCATCGGTCACGGCGAAGCTCTTGCCTGCGAGCTCCTGGGCGAGGCGCGTGCCATGCAGGTCGAAGTAGATGCGGTCGGGGTTGGGCACGCGGGCGGCCTCGTAGGTCACGTCGTCTCCGAGGTCGATGGCCACACGCGTATAGTCCGGCGTGGACCAGTGGCGAATGCCCGTCACCCGCGCCAGTTGGCCGTGCCGCTTGCCCGGAGACTGCGCGATGTGGGACGTGGCATGCTGCTCGGCGGGGATGGTCTCGCCAGTGTCGCTGCTCGCATTCGGCGTCGCACTTGTCTTGTCACTCGGCTGGCGGCGGGCGGCGTTCTCCTCACCGGTAGTCGGCAACGGCACGAAGGAGCTTGCCGCGGCATGCTCTCCACGCGGGCGCGACTCGCTTCCGGCGCGAGCGTTCTCCACGCCGTGGACCGCGGCCCGATTGCTGCTTTCCGCTCTCTCTTCTCTGTTTCCTACACCCTGCTGGAGCGAATCCAGCCCTGCCTTCGCCTCCTCGGCCAGTTCGCTTCGAGGATAGAGTTGCAGCAGCAGCGTATACGCCTCTCGCGCCGTGGAGCTGTCGTGCAGGTCGTTCTCGAAGATCTGGCCCTCCGAAAGCAGCGCTCCCACCCGGAGCGAGCTTCCCGGATACTGGCGACGCAGAAATTCATACTGGCCTACGGCCGCTTTCAGGCTCCTGGCATCGCGCATGCCGCGTCCCTGCTCGGCCAGCAGTTCCGCCACTGCGTTCACGCTGTCGGCGGCATGCATATCTCCCGGGGCGCCGTGGTAGACCGCGCGAAAGGCATCCATCGCCCGCCTATAGTCGGCACGGGTGCGGCTGCCTGGCGGAATCGCTTCCAGGGTCTCGCGGCCGTGCTCGGCCTGTTCCCAGGGGGCCAGCTCCGCGCGCGGCATCGGCTTCGTCTTGGGATTCATCTTCGGATTCGTCTTGGGATTCATCTTCGCGGGCAAAACCTGCACCGTGCCGCACATCAACGCGGCCGCGCAAACCCATCGCAGCCAGCCACTTCGAATTGTTTCGCGCAGGCCCATGAGGCTCTTTTGGGAAAACCGGAAGACAGCCTAAGTTTAAGAGACCCCACTCCGCAACGCATCGGAAAAGCGCCCGGGTACACCGCCCGATACCCCCACCGAACGTCTTCTTTCGGCCTCACCCGAACATGCTTTGCCAGACGGGTGGAGTAGCCCCCATCACATGAGTGGAATTTCGCGCGTAGGCGCGAACCGCTCTTCGATACAACGCCTCGACCTTACCCGAAGCCGCTAGCCAATCACTTCGCCCCTTGCAGATTCCAATGCATCGCACGCGGCCCCTCTTTACCCTCCAAGAAAGCCTTATCATCCGCCGCCGTCACCTTCGCCATCAGTGCCAAATACCCCAGGTGCGCCTGCCATACCCCAAACCGTTCCAGCGCCTCGCCCGCCTGCTCCTTTGTGATGTCCCCATGGCCGAAGTCCGTCCTGCGCATCACCCCGATAAATAGCGCCTCGTCTTCCAGAATCTTGTCCTGCTGATCCAGAAAGGCGCGTTGCATGTTGTAGACCTCGGAGTACCGCTGCGCCTGCGCATACGGCATATAGGTCAGCGCTCCGGTCTCCTGAGCCGTCTTCCATGCGGTGTCCTTCAAGCTGATCATGGAGAAGTCCGCGCTGACATTTGCATTCTGCGCGTCTTTGTCCTTCGGATTTCGCAGAACCTTCGTCAGCGCATCGATGTTGTTCGCCATAGCAGTATTGTTTTTATCCAGCGTCCCCACCGCATCGTTCATCGAGCTGGAGTTAGCCTGAATCTCCTCCCGCAGCGTAGACCGAGCCTCCTTCACCAGCTTGTGCTCCCGATGCAGCTCCACGCAGCCTTCGATCCCGACCGCAATCAGCAACCCCACCGTAATCGTCAGCAGGTGCAGCAGAAAATCCTTTACGCCGTGTATCGGCTCACTCGGAGCATGAACATCCAAAATAGTTCTCCCGTAACCCCTCTGATTCCAGATCGGCGGGGACGTGAAGCAGTCCCGAGGCCGCCCGTCTCCCCCAAATTTTAGCCTACCCGGAGATATGCGGAGTTGTGCTGTGGGGCGCATCTAATTCTGAATGACGATCGGTGTCTCGGCTTGAAGACTAAACTTTGGGGTTGTCGAGCAAGACTGATTCGCTCTGAAGTGGATGTTGGAGCATAGGCCGCTGTGGCGCGAGCTGCGGTGTAGGACAATACAAGTGAGAGGGATCGAGGTTTTCTGGATGGCCGATGAGCGGGTTATGGGAATTGAGCGGGTTGTCGGGATAGACCTGGGCACGACGAATTCGCTGGTCGCGTACATGGAGGGCAACGCGCCGGTGGTGATTCCGGGCGAGGACGGGGAGCGGCTGGTGCCGTCGGTGGTGGCGTGGACCGACGACGGCGTGGCGGTAGGGAATGCGGCGCGCGCGACATTGATGGCGGATTCGGCAAGTGCGGTGTACTCGGCGAAGCGGCTGATGGGGCGGGATATCGAGGATGTGCAGGGGGAGCTGAAGCTGTTTCCGTTCAAGCTGGCGGAGGGGCTGCGGCCGGGCGAGGTGCTGAAGGTGAGCGTGGGCGGGCTGCTGCTGACGCCGCCGGAGATCTCGGCGTATGTGCTGCAGCAGTTGAAGCGGAATGCGGAAAGATTTTTTGGCGGCCCGGTGACCAAGGCGGTGATTACGGTGCCCGCGTACTTCAACGATGCGCAGCGGCAGGCTACCAAGGATGCCGGGAGGATCGCCGGCCTGGAGGTGCTGCGGCTGGTGAACGAGCCGACGGCGGCGGCGCTGGCGTACGGGTTGGAGAAGAACAAGGACGGCTTGATTGCGGTGTATGACTTTGGCGGCGGGACGTTCGACATCTCGATTCTGAAGCTGCATGAGGGGATCTTCGAGGTGGTGGCGACGGGTGGGGATACGCGCCTTGGCGGAGACGATATCGACAATCTGCTGATTGCGATTGCGCTCGACGACATCGAAGGCGATCTGGGCTCCGATGTGGGTGAGGATGTTCGCGGGAGCGGCGAGGCGGTGCAGGTGATTCGCAAAGCGGTGATCGAGGCGAAGATTCTGCTGTCGACTGCGGAGACGGCGACGCTGAATGTGGAGCTGCCTGGCGGCGTCGGCAAGGATGGAATGACCGGCAAGGAAGCGACCAGATATCAGCGGCAGATCACGCGGGCGCAGTTCGAGGAGTTGATCGCGGGGGTGATTGCGCGGACGGCTGAGCCTTGCCGGCAGGCGATGAAGGATGCGGGGCTGACGCCGGCGCAGATCGATGAGGTGGTGCTGGTGGGCGGCTCGACGCGGATTCCGGCGGTGCGGGCGCTGGTGGACGATCTGTTCGAGATGAAGGCGCGGGGCAAAGCGCCGCATACGGAGCTGAACCCGGACGAGGTGGTGGCCTTGGGGGCGGCGGTGCAGGCGCAGATTCTGGCCGGAGGCTCGGCGGCGACCGAAGACCTGCTGCTGCTGGATGTGACCCCGCTCTCGCTGGGGATCGAGGCGCTGGGCGGGGTGGTGGCGAAGATCATTCAGCGGAACTCGACCATACCGGCGAGCGCGACGGAACACTTTACGACCGGCGTGGACGGGCAGGCCAATGTCGCGATCCATGTTGTGCAGGGCGAGCGGGAGCTGGCGAAGGATTGCCGGTCGCTGGCCAGATTCGATCTGAAGGGAGTTCCGCCGATGGTGGCGGGGCTGCCGCGGATCGAGGTGAAGTTTCTCATCGATGCAAATGGGATTCTGCATGTAAGCGCGCGGGAGCAGCGGAGTGGCAAGGAAGCCGAAGTCGAGGTAAAGCCAACGTACGGACTAACCGATGAACAGGTGGAGACCATGATTCTGGATTCGTTTGATAACGCAGAGACGGACATTCAGGAACGGCAGGCGATCGAGGCCAAGAACGAAGCGGAGACGATTCTGGCGGCGGTCGACAAGGGCAAGAAGCATGAGGCGTGGCAGATGCTTTCGAGCGACGAGATTACCAAGATCGAGGCAGGCATCATGTTTCTGAAGGCTGCGGTGGAAGGAGGGGATTACAAGCAGATTCGCGCGGGGATCGAGCGCTTGGATAAGGCGACGCGGCGGTTTGCGGAGCTGATGATGGATAACGCGGTGTCGGGCGCGATCGAAGGCAAGACGATGGAGGCCGCAGGTGAGAGCATGGGAGAGGGGCCGACGGCGCCGCATCCGTTTGCCAAGGCGGAGATAAAAGATAGTGAATAGAGAATAGCGAACAGAGTGCTGTTCACGTTAGGGTGCGGACTGGGAAGATGGAAGAGAGATTATGACGGAGAAGAAGGTTGCTGAAGCTGTGGATTTGTCGAAGCCCGCGGGGGAAGGGATGGTGCGGGTGACGTTTTTGCCGGAGGGCCGGACAGTGGAGTTCCCGTTCGATACGCTGCCGTACGAGGGGCATGGGCTGCCGATGTCGTTTCTGGATGTGGCGGAAAACTACAACATTTTTCTTGACCATGCCTGTGGCGGGGTGTGCGCGTGTACGACGTGCCATCTCCATGTGAAAGAAGGCGCGCAAGGGATCAGCGAAGCGGAAGACCTGGAACTGGACCGGCTCGAGACTGCGGCGGGCATCGAGTTGAACTCGCGGCTGGGGTGCCAGGCGGTGATCGAAAAACCGGGGACGTACGTGGTGGAGATTCCGAAGTGGAATAGAAACTATGTGCAAGAGGGAAAGCCTTCGCATGGGCCGGGGAGTTAGAAGCTGTGTCTGTGCACAGCGACGGCGAAATGCGGGGATCTCTCCACTGCGCCGTGCGATAAAACCACACGGCTTACCACCCCAACGAGTAAACGCGCTCGCCGGGGACCCCGGTGGCTTCGGTCGAGATGAGGACTCCTTTTAAAGGATTAGACAGATTCTTAGGGACAGGATGTTAGAACTGGCTGACTGCGATGGAGGCTTGGGTCACGTTCACGGCATTGTTGATTCCGTAGACACGCAGGCCGGTGCCGTCGGGCTGCGCCTGCAGCTGCAGTCCGGCCTCGAACGCCGCCTGCTGCAGCACCAGCACACATTGAGCCGGGGTCGAGTTGGGCGGCAGCGGCCTGGTGACGGTTTTGCCATTGCTTCCGTTGGTCACCGTGGCGGCTCCCGCGGTGGCATCTGTGCCTTTGACGAACTCGATCTGGATTCCATGCGCCTGCGGGGCTGCCTGATCGGGAACCTGCGGCTGCGACGGCTCGGGCGCCGGTGGACCTTGCTGCTGGCCAGGCTGTCCGGCGGGTAAGAGGTTGTACAGCGCTTCGAACGGCGGTCCGGAGGGATGAGCAATTCCGGCGTAGGAGATGATGCACTGGCCGCCCGCAAGCCGCCCCGGCTGGAAGCCTTTGTTGCCGAAGAAATTCAACTGCTTGCGGCAGATGTACAGCGGGGTACCGTCCGCATCGTATCCGCCGGGAACCAGCGCGCCGATGTTGCCGTCGAAGTTCTGCCAGGCGGCCTCGCCGTTGGCCACCTCGTAGGAGTTCACCTTCTGTTCCTTGCCCGCCGTATCCGAGATGCTGCACTGCCCTTCAATCCACTTGCCGGGATAGAGAGCGCCGTTGTAGTACGCGCGGCAGATATACAGCGGGGCGTTCGGCTTCGGTCCGTTGCCTGGGCCGCCCATAACCGCGCCCTGTCCGGGAGTGAACGGCGACTGAACCGGCTGCCAGCTTACCGAACTCGGTCCCGGCTCGTAGGGTCCGGACGGCGGCTGGTTGGGGTTTGGTGCGGGAGGAGGCGCAGGCGCTCCGGGCACATGGCCGAAGCCATCGCTCGGGGTGCAGTTGGGTCCGGCCCACAGGCCATCGCTGTTGATCGCCACTCCGGGATCGCTGATGCGGCAGGGTGGAGGCTGCGGCGGAGCAGGCGGGTAGGGATAGGGATACGGGTTCGGCGGGTACGGATACGGCGGATATGGGTTCGGCGGGTAAGCTCCGCCACTGGCATAGAGGACATCGAAGGGAGGATTCTGCGCGATCTCCGCTCCGCCCAGCGGGAAGTGGCACGTGCCATCGGAGACGAGTTTGCCGGGCTGATAGCCGAGATCCGCGCGCGGGAAGTTGGTCACATAGTGAACGCGGCAGGAGTACAGCGGACTTCCATCCGGCTCATGCCCTGTCTGCACCAGACCCGCGGTCGTCTGCTGGTATGGACCCCACTGGGCGCGTCCGTAGGCGACCTCGTAGGAGCCCATCACGTCTTCCCGGTTGTTGAAGGCGACGTTGCAGTTGCCTCCCACCCACTTGCCGGGAACGAGGCTGCCCTGGTCCTGCGCGCGACAAATATACATCGGGGCGTCGGGATTGGGATCGTTGCCGGGACCGCCGACGATGGCTCCCTGGCCCGGAGTGGAGGGTGATTGCGCTTGCCGCCAGCGCACGCTCTGGCCCGGATACCATCCGTTCTGCGCAAGAACAGGGAGAGCCGCCGTGATCGGGCATGCAGCCAGCAACAACATGCGAACAACGCGGTGGATCGTGATCTGCATTTCGTGCCTTTCGTGAAGAGAGACGCTTAGAAAATGGATCGCTGAATCGGCAGACTATTATTACCCCCGCACGGGGCTTCGCAGGATTTTTTTCGCACCGAGTGCCGCCGAGTGCGGTATTGTCTCCCAAGGCTGTCTCTCGAAGAGATATCCAGGAGTTATCCAGGAATAAACCGCCGCAATCCACTGGAAGAGATAACTTCGCCAGACTCCGAAAAGGCTGCCCATGCTTACGCGCACAGACAACGTCGTCATTCTCCTCGTGGTTATGTCGGGGGTTACGCTCTTCACGTTAATACTGAACCGCATCTGGCCGCGAGAGCACCGCCGGGTTCACAACGATCTAATCGGCTGGCAGCTCGGCATCCTCGGCACAACCTACGCAGTCATCCTTGGCTTTATGCTCTACACCGTGTGGACGACGTTCGGGGAAGCCAATCTCAACACCGATCTGGAATCTAACTCTCTTCGCAATGTCTATTGTCTTGCTGAGGGCTTGCCTGCGCCACAGCGAACGCAACTCGAGAGTCTGGCCCGCGCCTACGCGGATGCAGTCATCGCTGACGACTGGATCGAGATGGAGAAGGGCCTCGTCCCCGAGAGGAGCAACCTGGTCAACAAGGCCATGTGGGAGACCCTGATGTCGGTCAAGACCGCTACGCCCGCGGAGATTACGGCCGAAGACCATGCCCTCTCCGAACTGAGCTCCCTGACCGAGCATCGCCGCACCCGTTTAATCCAAAGCACCTTCCGCCTGCCTACCATCTTCTGGTGCGTGCTGATCGTGGGAGGCATTCTGACGGTCGTCGCCGCCTCGCTCTTCGGCGCGGCTAACGCCTTACTGCACGCGGTCCAGGTCTTCTCCTTTACGCTGCTGATCACGCTGGTCCTGCTCGCGATCGCGGATGTCAATCTTCCTTACCGCGGCTGGGTTCACGTCAGCTACTACCCCTTCGTGCGCGCCCAGCAAAACATGACCGAATGATCAGCCGTTACGGTGAGCGGTTTTATCGAGGGCCATCGCATATCCGGCATAGACCTGCTCGAAGACCGCATCCCAACTGCACCCGAGAGCATACTCGCGAGCCTTGCGCCGCATCTGCTGAAGCCGCGCTCTGTCGTGCGCGAGGATCGCAATGGCTCCGGCGAAGGCGTTATCGCGGGCGACGAACCCGGTTGCGTCATCCTGCACGATGAACTTCGGTCCGCCGTCGGGCGTCACCATCGCGGGCACGCCGCTGGCGAGCGCCTCGAGCACGACATTGCCGAAGGTGTCGGTATGCGACGGAAAGACGAGCACGTCCATGTTAGCGTAGGCTTCGGCCAGCGCGGCTCCGCGCAGCACTCCCGCGAATTGCGCGGCTTGCATCTGCCTGCGCAGGGAAGCTTCTTCACTCCCCTGTCCGACGATCAAGAAGCGCACCCCGCTCACGCCCATCGCTGCCAGCTCGCGCTCCACCCGCGCCAGCAGCGCCACATTCTTTTCTACGGAGAGCCGGCCCACATAGCCGAGTGTCAGGGCGGTATCTTCCGACCCGCGTGTTCGGTGCGCCGGTGAGAACATCTCCGTATCGACGCCGCGCTGCATCAGGTGGCATGGCTTTCCCGTGGTTCGTTCGAGCATGCGGCAAAGCTCGTCGTTTGGCGCGAACAGCACCTTTGCCAATCTGTAGAACTGCGATGTGGCCCATAGCGCTCCGATTTCCACGCCGCGCTCGGTGGCTGCGCCCTGCCGCGAGGAGAGCCTGCCGGTCAGCCATCCCATTCTGCGCGCCGCGTACTCATGGAGATTGGTGTGCCACGAAGCGGCCAGCGGAACGCCTTGCTCCCAGGCGAAGTACGCGCCGAACATGCCCAGCTCGCTCGGCCCGGTGATGTGGATGACGTCCGGCCGAAACCGCTCCAGCTCCCGTCGAATCGCGCCCGCGTGCCGCCAGAAGAGGGTGTCAAACTCGAGGTCCTTCTCCATCCGCACCGAGCCGCGGCTGCGCCGAAGTTCGAGCGTCCGCAACTCTCCTGTCTGCTCAAACGAGATCTCCCGCGTACCGGCGCGCACGCAGAGAAAGGGCAGCCCACGCCGTTGGGCATAGGCCACAAAGTTGCGGCTGGTATGCGCCACGCCATTCACCTCATGGAACGAATCCGGAAGAAAGGCGACGCGCATAACTACAGGGTATAGGGAGTAGGGTGTAGGGAATAGTGCGCCAGTGCTGGCGCGGAGGGAAGCTTACGAAAAGATTTGGAGCCGGCAAACCTCAAGTCTGCAGTTGTTCGCTACTCGCTACTCCCCACACCCTGCTTATTACACTCTGCTTCCTGCACCCTGTTCCAAGGTCGTCCGCATCTCTACTCTGTCGTCCCAGGCCATGCGCAGGCCGCTTGACACCGGCGTGGAGCCCATCATTCGTACCGCGATCAGCGCCGCGCGGAAGAATGCCGGCGCGCGGCCGGTCGTCCAAAGCTGCGTCATCGGCTGCATCGCGCCTTGCGCGTCGGGGTGGTAGACACGCTCGTCCCAGGCTCTGGACCCCTCCGGGAAGTGCGGATAGTCCCGGATCGCGTCGAGGGTCGACTGCAGAATCCTGTGCTTCCACGGCTCCGCATACTGCGGCATGAAGAGCACATGGCTCTGCCGCTCGCGCCTCACCTCGTGCACGAATTCGGTAAAGCTCTCGGCGCGCGTCAGGTTCACATTCGCGTTCGGCTCGACGCCATGCCGGTCGCCGCCGCTGATCGTCAGTTGATTCCATTTGGCTGCCAGCGCCGCCGCCTCACGGTTCTCTTTCCAGTCGCGCAACCCGTTCAGCTCCAGCGCATGCACGAACTGCCCATGCACGGCGAGGAACTCGTTCACCAGAACCTCGTGGCGTTCTCTGCCCACGCGGTATAGGTCCCATAGCGGATGGTTGAAGACGATCAATACGCCGGGAATTTCGTCCAGTTCGGCCAATATCCCAGCGAGCAGACGCGGAGCGCGCGCCCATACCGGCATCGCCGTGAACTCTGCCAGCCGCCGCATCCAGCCCGCTCCGGTCGCGCTCGGCAGGTTGTGGAGACCCAGGTGAAACGCCGTCGCGCCGAAGGGCACGGTCCACTCCACCGAGACCGGAATATGCCGCGAGGAAGGTACCGTCCGCAGCAGCATCGGCGCGTTGATGTCGTCATGGTCTGTGATCGACACCAGCCCCTGAATCTGCAGCTTGTTCTCGATCTGCCGCCGCTCCAGGTCGAAGGCTAGGCTGGGCGTCAACGGCGGCGTCCAGTAAGCGCGCTCATAGGCAGGATCGATCCCCGTCAATCGCTTCGCGCGCCGCTCCGCCCACCGCATCACCGGCTGCAGCACGCTCCAGTTTTTGGACAGCTCGGAGATGAAGTCCAGCGTCTCCTTCGACTGATTGGTATGGCTATGCAGCGACACGCCGGTGGTAAAGCCCTTCGCCGCCTCCGGTTCGCGCCACAGGTACGAGACACTTGACTGGCTCATCGACCACCCCCGTTACAGGTTCCAAGACAGGCTTCTTACGAAGACAGTATGGAGGCGGAATGTGACGAGCGAGTAACTGCACCAACAATGGAGCTTCAAAATCGCTAAGTCTCGTGTCTACAATGGTTCCCCAAAAGTTGTAGACGCCAGAATCGCACTCCAGCCAGCAGGGAAACGACCGTCGGAAGCGCATTGACCGCGTTCGAGACCGGCAGCGATCAGATTTCATGCCATCAGATCGGTTCGCGAGAGTGGCGCAGCCGTACCGCTGCCGCGAGGAAGGCGGCGGCGATCGCCAAGCCGACCCACAGGCCCGGGCTGATCAGGAATCGCCCCGGATTGAGCAGCGTCAGCGGATCCATCGACATGCCGCTCGCGGTGAATGCGCCGCCTTCCGTGCCGCCTCCGATGCGATACGCAAGCATCGCGGTGAAATGCGAGGTGTTGAAGGCGATCTTTTCGACCAGTCCGATAGCAAACAGCGGAAGCGCGGCCCAGAGAAACACCGCGCGCCGCGCCCAGCCCGAGACCAGCAGCAGCCAGGCGTAGATGGGTGCGTACCACAGGCCATGGATGGCCAGAAGATGGAAGAGCAGCATCAGCGACATCTGGAAGAACGGCAGACGGCTCCAAAGCATCGCGACACTCACGCCGCTTGCCAGCAGCACCGCCATGTTGAGCAGCAGCATGATCCACTGCGTGGCAAACGTGATCGCGAAGGTGAGCAACGGGAGCACCACGAGCGGAATGCTCGCCTTGGCGAGTACCGTGGTGAGATCGGAGACCGGAAGCGACTTCCAGAAGAGCATGCTGCGATCGCGCCGTTCCCCATGCAGCGCGTCGAGGCAATAGAAGATCGCGACGAGAAAGCTTGTTGCCATAATCGCAAACGCAGCGACGGTGTAGGGCAGCTCGATGAGTTGGAGCTGCTGCCATGCACTCAGCGCTGATGCGGTACGCATCTTGTCCCCCAAGGGAATGGTGCTGATCAGGAATCCGATCAGGATGAGCGCCGCGACGGCGAGAGGCGCAAGATAGATGGAGCGGCTCTCCCAGAGTTCGCGCCGTATCGACCAGTACAGGCGCCGGCTGGCCGAGACGTTT
This sequence comes from Edaphobacter sp., assembly GCA_965277335.1. GTDB lineage: Bacteria > Acidobacteriota > Terriglobia > Terriglobales > Acidobacteriaceae > Edaphobacter. The sequence goes on from CBDICJ010000008.1 coordinate 464,958, forward strand.
CGCATGGCCTGCGGCGCGATTGCCTGCGCGTCGAAGGACGGCCCCGGTGTTGCATTCGATTGCGTATTCATCGAGCGACTCCTTCCTTGGGGCTGGATCTCTGGGTGGGTGTTCGGCTCGGTGCGTGACCGCCCTGGTTGCCCATCACGGCAATAAACACGTCGGCGATGCTGGGTGTGCGCACGTCGCCAAGCTCGGCCAGTTGCCCGGCTAAGGGCTGACGGTCGGCATGATCGAATAACAGGATGCTGCGGCCGAACACCTGCCGCTCGTGCATCGGGCCGAGTGTCCTTGCTGCGGCGACACGCTCCGCAGGCACAAGCACTTCCACGTAGCGCGACTCGAACTCGTCCATGCTGCAACCGAGAACAAGGCGGCCGCGGTCGATGAAGAGGAGATCGGTGAGGACGTGCTGAATCTCTTCCACTTGATGCGTGGTGATGAGGATAGTGCGGCTGCGGTCGAAGTAGTCGTTCAGCAACGAATCGTAGAACTGCTTGCGATACAGCAGGTCCAGTCCAAGCGTCGGCTCGTCGAGCACCAGCAGCTTCGCATCGATCGCCATCACCAGAGCGAGATGCAGTTGGGTGACCATGCCCTTGGACAACTCCCTGACTCTGCTGCCGCGCCCGATGGTGGTCCTGGCCAGAAGAGCCTCCGCCTTCGCCCGATCGAATCGGGGATGCACTCCGGCGACGTAATCGAGCGCCTGCGAGACCCGCAGCCAGCGTGGCAGCACCGCCACGTCGGAGATGAACGAGACATCGCGCATGAGCGCATCACGTTGGGTCCAGGGATCGCGGCCGAGCACCTTCAGCTCTCCCTGATAGGAGGTAAGGCCGAGGATCGCATTGAGCGCGGTGGTCTTGCCTGCGCCATTAGGGCCGATGAGGCCGAGGATGCGGCCTGCCTCGACCCGCAGATCGATGCTGTCGAGCGCGATCTTGGTTCCGAACGTCTTGCGCAGAGCGCGTGCTTCTATGACGGGCATCGCTTCGACAGGCATGGTTGTGAAAGACATGGCTTCAGCGCTCCTTCTCTTTTTTCGTATCCGAAGTATCGGAAGGATTCGAAGCATCCGAAGTATCCGAAGCTCGGCGGCCTGCGGCAGCATCCAGCAGCTCTTGCGCCGTTAGGCCGAGCCGCTCGATCGTCGCGGAGATCCTCGGCCACTGTTCTCGAAGAAATCTCTGGCGTTCGCCGTCGAGCAAAAGACTGCGCGCACCGGCGTTGATGAACATGCCGCGCCCGCGCCTGGTTTCGACCAGCCGCTCGTCGACCAGCTGCTGATAGCCCTTCAGCACCGTAAGCGGATTGACCCGGGATTCGGCCGCGACATGGCGCACCGAGGGCAGCGGATCGCCTTCCTTGAGCACGCCGTCGAGGATCATCGCGACGACGCGGTCCCGCAGCTGGCGATAGATTGGCTGACTGTCGTTCCACTCAAGATCCATCCTGTGTTCCAGAAATCCCTATGTCCGTAATCGTTCTTCGAGAGAGGTGCGAGCGCTCTGATCGACGATCGCACCTTCTCGGATTTGTCGCCGCGCATGCCGACAGAGGTTCTTCACCTCGTGCGCTGCAGGTCGAAGTGCGCGTGGACCGGCTTGTCCCCCGGTTCCATGTAAGTCCAGTCCTCGAGGTGATGGTTGGCGTCGATGATCGTGAACACGGCGTGATGCATGTGTCCGTACTGCGTGCCGCCTGCGAGGTCGAGAAATTCGAAGTTCACCGTCTTTCCGTCCGGCGACAACTTGCCTACCATGCGAGGCCGATTGCCTGCGTCACAGTAGTGGGTCAGGAGCAGGCGGTCGCCGTCCATGTACAACATGGTAATGGGATCGTCGGGCCGGCCACCGCCCGTCATCTCGTGCATGAGCGCATTCCCCATGGAGGTGGTGCGAAGAGAGACGCGCATCAGCTTGCCTTCTATCTCGGCTTGCTGCGGGTCGGTGGTCACGTGGCCTTGCCAGGCGCCTGCCAGCGTTTTCAGTTGGTCGAAGGACTTTTGGGCGTCGGACTGGCCAAAAGCCGCGGTGGAGACAGAGATCAGAATGAGGGACAACATCACACGAAGCGATTTCATGGTGCATCTCCTTGGAAGGATCAGCCTCGGTTCAAGTTCCTCCTCGCGTACTCAGGTGTGAGGAGGCATTGAGGATCGAGCTGCATGCCTTAGTGTTGTAGTCAACCATAACACTGTCTCCAGCGCAAGTGTTTTCTCACTTCGCCGGTAATTTTCGAAGCCAACATCGCTCTCTGCCGTCTTGCAGGCGTCCTCACCTTCACAATTGCGGGCCTGTGCCGCTGCCTTCCCCTGAATTGAGCTTTCGGCAACGCTCGCCAAGCCGGCGCAAACAGAGGCCGCCTATCTTCCGAGCCGCCATCTCGCTAAATCGCCTCGGTGTATCGGAACGGCCTCAGCTTCGCGCTCTTCCAGAAATAAGCCAGGATGATGACGCTTGCGATCGCTGCATACGCGCACCACAGCGACGTAAACGCATATCGCTTCACCCCCATCACTACCAGCAGGATCACTAGGTTGGCGATGCCGAAGATCACCATGTCCCGCACCTTCGAGAACAGCAGCGAGCCGCAGGTCGCAATCACGTAAAACACCGCGACCGCCATATTGTTCGTTGCCGGATTGATGTAGACAATGCTGTGGTCATGCACCGAGATCTGCGTCGGGTAGCTTGTCAGCGCCCACAGAATATACAGCGCCGTTAGGCCTCCGATTGCAAGGAAGGGCCACATGCGTCCGCGGCTGCGAGCGTCCGGTTCGAAGAGCAGCACGCTGAGCGGCATGAGTAACGGCAGAAGACCCTGCGCGTACAGCATGAACGCCGCGCCCATGTCGTGCGTGACCGCGGGAGACAACATTCCATCCAGCCCTAGCCAGACGAAGCCTTCAATGAACTGGTGAATCGCGAACAAGGTAGGCACCGCTGCGAAGAGCAGCTCCCGCCTGTGCTTGACCTGGGTGAGGGTTGCGACGCCGATGGTGGCCAGCACGCCGCTGCCGGTAAAATTTGCTGCCGCTGAAAAACACACGTGGCGTCCTCCGATGTCGTTTCATGGTCGCTCAAAGCGGAGGCATGCGCTCAATATATTTGTATCGATCGAACCTTGATCGAACCTTGATCGAATCTCGATCGAACATGGCCCAAATATGGACAGCTTTATCCTCGGTAGTCCCGGTAGTGCACCGCCTCCGAGATGCCGATCCAGATGTCGAGCAGCCCTAGGCCGGAGATCACCCCGCGCACCGCGCCGTTGTGCAGCACCGCCGCCAGCCATGGCCGCGCCAGAATAAACTCGTTCCGGTCCCAGACGCGCGCCCACCACGGCAGGATCATCACCAGCACACCGAGATAGACGCAGAACAGCACCAGCACAAACAGCGACAGCCGCTGCAGCCACACGGGCGCTGTCCTTTTGGCAGGCTCGTGCCCGTTCGCCGGCCTCAATCGCGCCGCCGGCTCCGGGTCAGGAAAAAGTTGTGGGTGTCCCGACATCCAACTCCAAGTAAAACTTTGAACAAAACTCTCAAGACTGACACTAGCAGAGCGCTCTTCGGTTGTCTTCCGAACGGACGCGCACGGCATCTGCTTCGGTTCGCGCTCGCTTGTCTTCTCTCCGTGAGGTTGCGAACCGCCGTCGCGCTTACCACCATCGGGTGTCGCGATAGAAGATGCAGTACGTCTCCAAATACCAGGAGAGGACAAAGAGCAGCAGCATCGTTCCGGCCGCCCAGAGGAATATCTTCATCGGCAGCGTAGCCGACAGCGCTGGCTGCGGATTCGGCTCTGCCTCCCTGAAGATCATTCCGCTCACCACGCAGATCCCCGCCGAAAGCCCAAGCAGCAGCAGCGAGTCGCGAATCCTGTCGTGCAGCGCAGGCCCAGGCACCAGCAGCTCCAGGCTTCCCGGCACCAGAAATGCCGTATGAAATAAGGCATACAGCGAGAGCAGGCAAAGCAGCAAAGCAACCGGCTTAGCAATCTCCAGCAGCATCCGCTCGCACCTCAAACGTGGTCATAGTTTACCGCGTTCGCGAACGTGGCACTGCTATGGTGTTTGCTAGTATCCCGCGGCCTTGCCGTAGTCGCGGCGATGATCATGCCCGCCGAGAAGCTCATGCGTCTTGTTATGTGTCTGGTTATGGGTATGGGGATCGACGGCGATCAACTCACTGTCACCCCAAGTTCCAGGATTGTGTTCATCGGCAACCTCCAGCCGGTTCACCGTGTACCCCATGGCTTTGAGCTGCTCCGCTACATCGACCGAAAACTTCTCTTCCAAATCCAGCCGGTCGGGAAGATATTGATGGTGAAATCGCGGCGCATCGGCGGACTGCTGGATGTTCAACCCATTATCGACAACGCTGATCAGGTCGTTGGCCACCGTGGTCATGATGGTTGAGCCGCCGGGGCTGCCCAGCACATAGGCCAGCCTGCCGCGCCGAAACCAGTGGCCTCGGGTGGTCACGATCGTGGGCGTCATCGCGGAGAGAGGGCGCTTGCCCGGAGCGATCGAGTTCGCCGAGCTTTGGATCAGCCCATACGTATTCGGCACGCCGACCTTCGAAGTGAAGTCGTCCATCTCGTTGTTCATCAGGAATCCAAGGCCCTCGACCGTGACGCCGGAGCCGAAGCCGCCATTGAGCGTGTAGGTGTTCGAGACGGCGTTGCCCTCCGCGTCGACGATGGAGAAGTGGGTCGTCTGGGTCGACTCTCGGATCGGCGAGGCCTGCGGCGGAGGCGGCAAAAATCCCGCCGGCCGCACCAAATCCTTCGACGGCGAAGGCTTATTCGGGTCGATCGAACTGCGCCACGCCGCGGCATACTTCCTGTTCGCCATTTGCTGGATCGGCAGCGCACTAAAATCCGGATCGCCCAGATAATCGGCGCGGTCCATATAGGCCCGGCGAAACGCCTCGGTGATGATGTGGACCTGCGCCGGCGAACGATCCGGCCCGAGTTTAGGCAGATCGTAAGACGAAAGGATATTCAGAATCTCGATCAGCACGATGCCCCCCGAAGATGGCGGAGGCGCGGTAATAATCTTGTAACCGTGATAGTTTCCAATCACTGGCGCCCGGTCTTTTACCTCGTATGCCGCAAGGTCCTCCGCTGTGATCAGTCCGCCGCCCGCCCGTTCGAAGTCGGCGATCTGCTTTGCCATCGCTCCCTTGTAGAAGTCGTCAGGATTCGCGGCGATCCGCGCGAGCGTTGCGGCCAACTTCGGCTGCTTGAACGTCTCGCCCGCCTTGTAGAAGTCTCCGTCGCGCTGAAAGAGATGCGCCGACGCTGGGAACTGGGTCAGATTGCTGCTCTCCAAAGCGTGCGCCTCCGCCGCCGAAAGCACATAGCCGTCGGTCGCAAGCCGGATCGCCGGAGCCATATCCTGCGCCAGCGTCAGCTTGCCGAAGTGGCTCTGCGCATAGGCCAGCCCGGCAACTGAACCCGGAACCCCGCTGGCCTTGTACCCTATCAGCGACATCCCCGGCACCACCTCGCCCTTCGCATCGAGATACATGTCTTTACTCGCCGCCGCCGGAGCCTTCTCGCGGTAATCCAGGAAGTGAGTCTTGCCGTGCTTGTCGCGGATAAGCATGAACCCGCCGCCGCCGATATTCCCCGCCGCTGGATACACCACCGCCAACGCAAATGCCACCGCCACCGCCGCATCCACCGCATTGCCGCCCTGCTTCAGAATCGTCACCCCGGCATCGGTCGCGTCATGGTGGATGGATACTACCATCGCATGTTCTGCGCGGACGGGAACCTCCTCCGCAGCTTTCTGCGCCACCGCTGCGGGTTCATAAGACCGAATAAATCCGACCATCAGCAATGCGGCGACATGCGCCATCTTTCTCGACACAAGATCCTCCCTTCCCGCGTACAACCAGCGATGACACAGCATATCGCGCACGAAGGATGCCCAGGGCTTTGGCGCTGGCACCATCTTAACTTGATCACGCAAGTAGAATCGAAAGCGATGCCGACGCGCGTTCGCTCCTACTCGAAGATCAACCTCGGTCTCGCGATCGGCCCCGCCCGCCCCGACGGCTTCCACGGCCTGACGACTCTCTACCAGACGCTCGATCTGCACGACCTGGTCACGGTCACGGCGCGCCGCTTCCCCCCGGGCAAAGCCACCCAGATCACCATAACCACCACCCACCCCTTTGTCCCCCGCGACCAGAGAAACACCGCCTGGCGCATCGTGGAGCGCTGCCTCACCCGTCTCGGCATCGCTGCCGAGGTGGAGATCCACATTGAGAAGAAGCTGCCGGTGCAGGGCGGCCTGGGAGCCGGCTCGGCCAACGCCGCGGCCGCGCTCCTCGCTCTCGAGCGCGAACTCGGCCTGTCTCTCCCTGGTGTTGAACGTCTGCAGCTTGCCGCGGAGATCGGCTCCGATGTGCCGCTTTTTCTGCTCGGCGGCGCCATCCTGGGCCTGGGGCGCGGCGAGCAGGTCATCCCCCTTCCCGACCTGCCCCGCACGCACTGCGTCGTCGCCGTTCCTGCTATCGGCGTCTCCACTCCCGCTGCCTTCAAGGAGTGGGACGCGCGCCACCCCATCCCAGGCGAACAGACCGTCGCCGGGTTGACTTCTTCTCCCCAGGTTGATAGATTAAAAGAGTTGAGTCTTGCTTACTCCTCCCTCTCTGCCCGTTCCGGCGACAGCCTTACGGCAGCTTCAGGCGAGGGTAAGTTCGGCGCCTCCGGTATCCTTCGCGTACCAACTCCCGAGAAAAAACGGGATTCGGCTGATGCAGACCAAACTGCAGATCAGTCCGACACGCTGAAGGATCTGGCCGAGAACACCCTTCTCGCGCTTGTCCGCACCGGGATTGGAAACGATGGCCGTAATGATCTTCAAGGTCTCGAAAATGACTTTGAAGAGGTCATCTTTCCTCAGTATCCCTCCTTGCGAATAACCAAGCGTCAATTGATGGGTAGTGATTTGGATAGTTCCTCGGTAGGTCGCCCTGCGATCTACGCGGCTCTATCAGGTTCCGGCTCCGCGCTCTTCGGGCTTTACCGCTCCGAAGCAGACGCCCAGGCGGCTCAACAGCGCGTCCAGTCGGCTGCTTTGGCGATTGGGGTCAAGACCTTCCTCACGGAGACTTTGCCCCGGTCCGGCTACTGGAACAACATGTTCGCAGAGTGATGCTCGCCGGCCTGCAGTGGATGACAAGATTGCTCAATCAAAACACGATTGAGCAAAGTAAAATCAGACTGCATCCGGCGTGTGTACTGGGCGATCGACTAACGGTAGGTCAAGAGACTTTGAATCTCTTTGTCTAGGTTCGAATCCTAGTCGCCCAACCAAAGTCGACGCCAGAGGCGACAGAGACATCTAGGGATCTTTTTCGCGGCAGCAACATGCCGCCGAAGGTAGACAGTTTTGGACTCGGCTCGAACCTGAGCGGAGAAAGAAGTGAGAAGTTTTGAGAACCGAAGAATCAAAGTCTTTTGTTTTTTGAGCAGTCCGCAACAAGGATTTCAAAACAACACCGGGAGCCGCAACAAGGCCCCGCAAGACAGTGCAGCAGGAACATTCAAGGTCAACCAGCCTCGGAGGGTTTCACGTGAACGAACGAAACACGACTGCGGTTCTCTCCCCTATTTCAGGGCAGGCTGCTGAGGCAGAAACAATCTCTCAGCCTGCACCGGCGCTCCCGTCGAACGACGGACGGCCCAAAGCAGCACCTGCAGCAGCGGTAGAAAGACAAGCAACACAGCCGACAGAAAGACCAGCCCCGGAGAGAAAGCGCGCCGGCCGGCTGAGTGAAGACAAGCGCATCAAGATTTTCTGCGGATCCTCTAACCGCCCCCTGTGCGAGGAGATCTGCGAGTTCGTCGGTGTGCCCCTGGGCGAGACCCGGTTGCAGAGATTCTCCGACGGCGAAGTTCACTTTCAACTGCTCGAAAACGTTCGCGGCGCGGACGTTTTCCTCGTGCAGCCTACGTGTTTTCCGGTGGACCAGCATCTCGTCGAGCTGCTGATCATGATGGACGCTCTCAAGCGCGCCTCCGCCGGAAGAATCACGGTGGTCATTCCCTACTACGGCTATGCCCGGCAGGACCGAAAAGACCGGCCGCGCGTCGCCATTACCTCGAAGCTCGTTGCAGACATCCTTCAGACCGCCGGCGCAAACCGCGCTTTGCTGGTTGATCTGCACGCAGCCCAGATTCAGGGCTTCTTCAACATCCCGGTCGATCACCTCTTTGCCAGCCCGGTGCTGGTGAGCTACTTCCGGGAGCTTGACCTGCCCAACCTGACGGTGGTTTCGCCGGATGCAGGAGGCGTGGAGCGCGCGCGCTTCTTCGCCAAGAAGCTCGAAGTACCGTTGGCCATCGTGGACAAGCGGCGGACCGACGTCAATATCACCGAGGTGATGAACGTCATCGGCGATGTGCGCGGCCGGACGTGCCTGATCCTCGACGATATTGTCGATACCGCCGGGACCCTGGTCAAGACGGTGGATGCGCTGCTGTCGGAGGGCGCGGAAAAAGTTTATGCGTGCGCAACTCATGCGGTGCTCTCGGGTCCCGCGGTCGAGCGCATCGCCGCATCACGCATGGAGCAGTTGATCGTAACCAATACCATCCCGCTGCGTGCAGAGGCGCTGCAGGTGGAAAAGATCAAAGTGCTTTCGATTGCCGGTCTTCTGGGCCGCGCCATCGAAAGCATCCACATGGAGACCAGCGTCAGCAAGCTGTTCAACTAGTTCAACGCAGTTCTCGATTGTCCGTTCTCCGTTGTCAGAAAGTACGGACACACAACCCGCGGCAAAGTCCGCAAAGGGAGCAGAAAGAGGAAGTCAGCGCGTTCAGGTTTCAATTGATAACTGAGCGCGGACTACTGACAACTTCTCTTCGTGCCCGAAAGGAAGATTCATCATGGCATCCACCCCTATTGAAGCTGTCGTCGCCATCCCGCGCGAGGGCAAGTTCAACAAGAACGCCGCGCGCCGCGTCCGTGTCGCCGGCAAGATTCCCGCCGTCGTCTACGGAGCAGGCCAAGACGCTGTCGCCGTCGCCGTAGACCCCAAGGTCATCACCCGCATTCTCCACTCAGACTCCGGTCACAACACCATCTTCGACCTTAGCGTTGAAGGCGCCGCCGTGGTCAAGGCCATGATCGTCGACTGGCAGCACGAGCCCATTAAGGGCAAGCTCCTCCACATCGACCTCAAGCGCATCGCGATGGACAAGATGATGCGCGTTTCGGTGCCCATCCAGCTCGTCGGCACCGCGGTCGGCGTCAAGACGCAGGGCGGCATTCTCGAGCATGTCCTCCGCGAGGTCGAAGTCGAGTGCCTCCCCAACGACATTCCGAGCCACCTCGACGTCGACATCAGCAATCTCGCGCTCAACGAGTCCATTCACGTCTCCGACCTGCCGCACTCGGGCAGCATCAAGTTCCTCGGCGACGAGCAAGCGACCGTCGCCCACGTCACCTCCATCCGCGAAGAGGTTGTGGCTGAAGACGCCACTGCTGCCGCGCCTGCCGGCGAACCCGAGGTCGCCAAAAAGGGCAAGACCGACGCAGCCGCCGCTCCTGCCGCCGACGCCAAGGAAACAAAGAAGAAGTAATCCCCTGTTTTACTTGTTTTGTCATTCCGCAGCGCAGCGATGGAATCCGCTATTGTCTCTTTTCAAATCGGTGTCATCGGTGTTAAGCCTCTACCTTTTAGAGTTTACGTACGAAAGGGAAACACAGCGTGAAGTTGATCGTCGGTCTCGGCAACCCCGGCATCGAATATCAGTTCACGCCGCACAACGCCGGCTTTCTGGCTCTGGATCGCATCGCGGACGACTGCGGCGCGGTCCTCAACAATCGCCGGGGACGGGCGCTTACGGCCAAGGCAAAGCTTGCCGGACACGACGTCCTGCTCGCCAAGCCCGAAACCTTCATGAATCTCAGCGGGCTCTCGGTAGCCGCTCTGCTTCGTGAGCTGGAAATCGCCATTCCGTCGGATTCTCCTTCTGAGGACCTGATCGTCCTCTACGACGAACTGGCCTTTCCGCTGGGCACACTGCGCATCTCGCAGCGCGGCTCGGCAAACGGGCACAACGGAGTGAAATCTATCTCCGGCGCGCTCGGTACGGAAGAGTGGCTGCGCATTCGTATCGGGGTCGGCAAGCCGGTACTCGCGGATGGCAGAGAGATTAAAGCGGGCGGCCGCGACTATCTGCTGACGCCCTTCCGCAAGCCGGAGCTTGTGGTGCTTGACGAAGTGCTCGACCGCGCCCGCAGCGCAGTCGAAGCGGTGTTGACCCGAGGAGCCGGCGCCGCGATGAACGAGTTCAATCGCCGCTTGCCCGAACCGGGAGAGGCAGGAGATTCGAAGTAGCAGTAAAGTGAACAAACGCAGTCGTTGTAGAACGGTCGCACAGAGCCGCCGTAACGCAGCATAACCGCAGTGAAAATCTTCCAGACCGCGCCGGCAGAACAAACGCCGCCACGGTGCGAAGCAGAACTTCGCAGAAAGAAGTGATCGAATGAATCGCACCTACGAAGTTATGTTTATCGTCCGCCCCGACGTGGAGGAGGCTGAACTCGACAAGCTCATCGAAGGCTTCTCCGCCAACGTCACCAACGGCGGAGGAGAAGTGAAGTCTGTCGAGAAGATGGGCCGCCGCCGCCTCGCCTACACCGTCCGCAAGTTCAACGATGGCTTCTACATTCTGATGAACGTTGCCGCGCAGGGCTCGCTGATCGCCGAGATCGAGCGCCGCCTCCGCGTCTCCGAGCAGGTCATCAAGTTCATCACCGTCCGCATGGACGAAGAAGAGAAGCGTCTCGCCAAGGTCAAGGCCATCCGCGACACCAAGGTCAAGCGCAGCGCTCAGCCGATCGCGCAGCCGGTACAGCCGCAGGCCTCTGCCCCGGCCGCCGCTCCCGATGCTCAGGCTGCTACGCCCGCCGCTCCCGCTGCAGAGACCGAGGAAGAGAAGAAGCCGGTAGCCGCCGCTCCCGCCGAGCATGTCGCCTCCGACGCGCCTCCCCGGGAAGAGAACCAGACGGTAGCCTCCGCGGTTTAATCTTCTCGCGCACACCCTCTGCGAAGCAGCCTTCACCGCCTCGCATATCGCAATACACCCGCCGCAACCGGCTTCCATATCCTCCCAGCCGGGAGAGTATGTTCAGAGACTCCCCCGCGAGTCTGGATCCGGCGAAGGCACAACGCACCTGAGAGGGAAGACACATCATGGCTGACGAAACCACCAGCACGCAATCCGCGCAATCCTCACAATCGTCACAATCGTCGGAACAAAGCACCCCGCACACCCCCCACACTCCCCGCCCGCCGTACGCCGGCCCTGGCGGACCTCGCCCCCCGCGTCCCGCCGGAGCTCCCGGCAGCGGCGGTCCCGGCGGACGCAAGTTTTTCCGGCGCAAGAAGGTCTGCAAGTTCTGCACCGAGAAGATCGACGCCATCTCCTACCGCGACGTCCGTCTCCTGCAGGGCTTCGTCGCCGAACGCGGCAAGATCGTCCCCCGTCGTTTGACCGGCGTTTGCACCCGGCATCAGCGCAAGCTCAGCCTGGCCATCAAGCAGTCGCGCAACATCGCCCTGCTCGCCTTCGCCGCGCGCTTCTAACCCTTCCCCTAAGCGAATCGGAACACTGGCCGACCCATCCGCGCCAGACAAGCAAAATCGGAGAACTGCCATGGAAGTCATTCTGAAGGAAGACGTAAACAAGCTCGGGCATCGCGGCGACGTGGTCAAGGTCGCCGACGGTTACGGGCGCAACTTTCTGCTCCCCGGCAAACTCGCCATCGAGGCGAACGCCGCCAACAAGGCCGTCATCGAGCAGATGAAGGCCTCCTCGGTCCGCAAGTCCGCCAAGGAAAAAACCGCCGCCGAGCAGCTCGCCACCCAGCTCTCCGAAGTCGAACTTGTCTTCGAGCGCAAGGTCGGCGAAAACGAGCATCTCTTCGGCTCGGTCACCTCGGGCGACATCGCTCACCAGCTCGAGCAGAAGGGCTACACCATCGACCGCCGCAAGATCTCTCTCGAAGAGCCTCTCAAGACCATCGGCGAATACCACGTCCCCGTCAAGCTGCACCGCGAGGTCACCAGCCACGTCAAGGTCACCGTCAAAGGCGACCAGCCCGAGACCGAAACCCACCCCAAAGGCGAAGCCGCAATCGCCTAAGGCGAAAAACACGTCCTGCCGGACGGGCCTCCTGCGCGGAGTGCGGTCACTTCGTGACGCGTGTAACCTTGGCAGCCCGCCCTCCCGTTGGTCGGCATGAAGATTTTCATCCCGACCAACGGGAGGGCCAACCGAAGGGGTATCCAAGTCACGAAGTGACCGCCCCGCGCGTAGCGGGCCCGTCCGGCAGGACATCCTCTACTCGTATTTCAGCGTCTGCACTGGATCCAGCCGGGCGGCCCGGTTCGCCGGCAGCGTGCCAAACAACACACCCACCAGCACCGCGGTACCCAGGGCAAACACCGCCGACCATGGGCTGATCGGGATTTTGAACGGGGTCAGCAGGCCCAGCGTGAACGGCAGCGCAAGCCCAAGCACAGTGCCGATGATGCCGCCGCTGAGCGACATGAACACCGCTTCCGTCAGAAACTGCAGACGAATCTCGCGGCTTGTCGCGCCCAGCGCCTTGCGGATGCCGATCTCCTTAATGCGCGACTGCACATTGGCCAGCATGCTGTTCATAATGCCGACGCCGCTCACCACCAGCGTAATGCCGGCGCCGAGCGTCAGCACGATCGTCAGCATATCGGCGATCTTCGCCATGCTGCTGAGAAGCTCGGTAAGCGTCTGCGCCGTATAGATCGAACCCGCGTAGTGGCGCGACCGGATGATCTCCAGAATCCGATCCTTGGCAGGCAGCACCATCGAGGCGTTTCGCATCGTGAAAAATATCTCTTTCAACGCCGCCGTGCCCGTGAAGTACCGCAGCACCGTATACGGAACCAGCAGCGTCGTATCGCTGATCTCCGACTGGCCGTATGTATCGATGCTCTCCCGGGAGACCCCGATGATCGTAAAAGGAATGCCCTTGACGCTGATCGTCTTGTCGAGCGCGGCGTCGGGGCTGCCATACAGCTCGATCGCGAACGGTTTCACGATCACCGCCACGTGCTCATGCGCAATCGAATCCTGATCGTCGAAGAAGCGCCCGGTCACCATCACCAGATTGCGAATGACCCGATACTGCGGCGAAACCCCAAGCAGCATGGTCGCCTTCGTGATTCCGCTGCCCACGCTCACATTGTCGTGGTATTCCAGCATGGGCGACGAATCGATGATGCCTGGCACCTGGTCCACAACCGCATGCATATCGTCCAGCGTCAGGAAGTCGGGCGTACTGGTGTTGTCCGGCCCCGAAATATTCCCCCCGCCATACTGCAGCTCGATCTTGTTGGGTCCGATGCTGTTCAGTTGATCGAGCGCATATTGTTTGCCCGTAGACCCCAGCGTTGCGACCAGAATGATCGAGGCCGAGCCGATGACCATTCCCAGCATGGTCAACATAAACCGCGTCTTACTGGCGCGAAAGCTGTCCACCGCCAGCCGCACCACCTCGCTGAACATCATCGTCGAGCGCGCGCTGGCCAGCGTACGGTCGAAGGAAGTCGGTTTGTGCGTACTGGTAGAGGTCGCCATCGTATACGATTAGACGTCTTTCAGTATCGCAGCGGTGCACTCTTTCCTGCCGGCATTTGTGCTACCGCGTAGCCGCGTACTAAACTTCGATAGGGAAGAGTGGCCGAGTGGTTGATGGCTCCAGTCTTGAAAACTGGCGTACCTGAAAGGGTATCGGGGGTTCGAATCCCTCCTCTTCCGCCATATGAGACGAAACACGGGATCGACCCTCAGGTCTTGGAGAAGTTGCGATCTGGATCCTTTATCTTCAATCAACACCACATCAGGTGAAACCTGCTGTGCAACTCTTTCGCGGCGCGTCTCAGATCCGGGTACTCAAGCCGACGCCGAAACACGTCGAGCAGATAGTATCGGCCGTTCCGTACACCCCAGGTTGTGCAGACGCTGTAACCATTTTTAGGTTATCGAGCCATTCGAAGCGTCGATCTCAGCAGCTGGCGTCGGATGTTTTCTTTGCGAGGAACTGATGCAATGTTGCGCGTACGCCGCTGTGCCGGAGCGATCTAAGAGCGTCGGTGACAGCTGGAGTGAAAGATGAGTCCGACGCAAGGCGCTCTCCGAAAATAGAAGTAACGGCGAGCAGGGCATCGGCCGAAGCGCAGGATGACCTTGCAAGTGAGGCAAGTTCCGTTGCATGCGCGTCGATCTTTTCGAGTCGCTGCCCGCGTTCATCCAGGTCGAGACCGAGATAGAAGATCCAGCTTGCGACGATGAGGGCAAGAACCTTCGTCTGAGCTCCGCGATCTAGCAACTCCGTGATCGAGGGAACGAGCCACTTGGGGATCTTTGCCGAGCCTTCGGAGCAGATTCGGGTGACCTGATCGTTAATGGTCGGATTGCTGAATCGCTCCATGAGCATGCGTTTGTACTCTGCGACCGAGGTGCCGGGAATGACCGGGACGACCGGGGTGACCTCTTCCATGAAGGCCTGGATGAACTCTACGAACAGAGGGTCAGCGAGGATGTCGTGGACGTAAGTAAACCCGGCGAGCGCTCCGAGGTACGCCATGGCGAGGTGACCTCCGTTGAGGAGGCGCATCTTCATGACCTCGTAGGGCAGAACGTCCGAGATCAGCTCTACGCCGACCCTTTGCCATTGCGGGCGTCCATTCGAGAAGGTGTCCTCGACGACCCACTGGCGAAAGGGTTCGGTCACGACGGGCCACGCATCGTCGATGCCGAAATGCTCGGAGACGAAGGCGATGTCCGCCGGGGTGGTTGCCGGGGTGATGCGATCTACCATGCTGTTGGGAAAGGCGACGTTCCGCTCGATCCACTGCTGGAGTGCAGGATTGGAAAGGCCAGTAAAGGCGAGCAGGACTCGCTTCGTGATGTGGCCGTTGCCATGCAGGTTGTCGCACGACATGACGGTGAACGGGGCAAGACCGCGGGCGCGGCGCCGGACGAGAGCCACTGCGATGAGGCCCATAGAGCTGGCGGGGGAGTTAGGATGTTCGAGGTCGTGCTGGATGTCAGGATGGTTAGAGAGGAAGGCGCCGGTGTTGTCGTCGATGTAGTAGCCGCCTTCGGTGATGGTGAGCGAGACGATGCGGGTATCGGGGGAAGCCATTCTCTCGATCGCGGTTTCGCGCTGATCCGGAGCGTAGAGGAAGTCCACGAGCGAGCCGATGACGCGCGCCGATTGGGTAGCGGCGCTGCGTTCTATAAGAGTGTAGAGGCCATTCTGGCTTAGCAGCGCATCGCGCATTCGGTTGTCGCTCTTGAGCACGCCTATGCCGCACTCGCCCCAGCGGTCAGTGTCAGGCAGGGCGAGTAGATCGTCGAGATAGACGGCCTGATGAGCGCGATGAAAGCTGCCTACACCGAGATGGACAGTGTGCTGCAGAAGGCCGGTGCGATCGTAGGCAGGGATGCGGACTGCGGGAGAGAGGGTGTGGAGAGACGTATTGTTGAGCTTGGTCATAGACGGGCTTTCCTGCTGCAGTGAGGATAGTTTTCCATCGGCTAAGGCTAATAAGACGCTCGACGAATTTATGAGGCGCTGGTGGAGGGTATAGCTTTGCCCTCGGAGTTGAAGAGATGAAGATGTTCGGGATCAAAGCTGAGGGCGATTGCCTGGTCGGGTTGAATCTTTGTTTCGCCATTCACGCGTAGGGTAAGCGAAGCGCCGGAGGGGTTCTGAACGTGGAGATAGCTTTCGCTTCCCAGGTGCTCAACGGTCTGGACGGTGACGCGGAGGCCTACTGTCGAACTAACCGTGAGGTGTTCCGGGCGGATACCCAGGGTGAGCTTCTCGCCGATTTGGGACTTCATGTTCGCTTTGAGGTTGGGAACGGTGAAAAGAACGTCGTCTGCAAGGGCGAGACTGGTTTGTGTCTTTACGATGGCTTCGAGGAAGTTCATTCGGGGGGAGCCGATGAAGCCGGCGACGAACCGGTTGCGGGGGGAATGGTAGAGCTCCATGGGGGTGCCGACCTGCTCGATGATTCCGCCGTTGAGGATGACGATCCGGTCGGCCATGGTCATGGCTTCGACCTGGTCGTGGGTGACGTAGATCATGGTGGCGTTCAGTTTGCGATGAAGAGTGGTGAGCTCGAGACGCATGCGAACGCGAAGGGCGGCGTCGAGGTTGGAGAGCGGCTCGTCGAAGAGAAAGACGCGCGGGTTGCGCACGATGGCGCGTCCAATAGCAACGCGCTGACGTTGACCGCCGGAGAGATCTTTGGGCTTGCGGTCGAGATAGGTGTCGAGGTTGAGGATGCATGCTGCTTCGTGCACCTTGGCCGCGCGTTCGGCCTTGGAGACCCCGGCCAGCTTCAGCGAGAATGACATGTTCTCGGCCACTGTCATGTGCGGATAGAGCGCGTAACTCTGGAAGACCATGGCGAGGCCGCGCTTTGCCGGGGGCACGTCGTTGATGCGCTGACCGTCGATGAGGAGGTTGCCGGAGGTGATCTCCTCGAGCCCCGCGATCATGCGAAGAAGAGTTGATTTGCCGCATCCTGAGGGTCCGACGAAGACGGTGAGTTCGCGATCGTGGATGGTAAGGTTGATGCCACGGATGATCTCGGTGGTGCCGTAGGTTTTGTGGATGTTCTGGAACTCGACCGTTGCCATGTTCTGTTGGATCTCCTACTTGACTGCGCCGAAGGTGAGGCCGCGCACAAGCTGCTTCTGAGTTGCCCAGCCGAGGACGAGGATGGGAGCGATCGCCATGGTCGAAGCCGCTGAGAGCTTGGCATAGAAGAGGCCTTCGGGACTGGAGAACGAGGCGATGAAGGCGGTGAGAGGAGCTGCCTTGGCGGCGGTCAGGGTGAGGCTCCAGAACGCCTCGTTCCAGGCAAGGATGATGGCGAGCAGCGACGTGGAGACGATGCCGGGCAGCGAGAGCGGCAGGAGGAGATTGTAGATCTCGCGCAGAGGTCCGGCGCCGTCCATGCGACCGGCTTCGAGGACTTCGCGCGGGACCTCTCTGAAAAACGTATAGAGCATCCAGAGGATGATGGGCAGGTTCACCATGCAATCAATTGCGATCAAGCCGGTACGTGTATCGAGCAGCCTGGTATCGCGGCAGATAAGATAGATCGGAACGAGAACGCCTACTGACGGCATCATCCGGGTGGAGAGGATCCAGAGCAGCACGTCGCGGGTGCGGCGGGTGGGATGAAAGGCCATGGAATATGCCGATGGGATGGCGAGTAGAAGTGCGAGTAGGGTGGACCCGAACGCAATCAGAATGCTGTTCGCGGCGAAATGAAAGTAGCTGGCGCGCTGCTGGACGGCGAAATAGTTTGCCAGGGTAGGAGAGAAAAACACGCGCGGGATGCGCGAGATGGCTTCGGTCTCCGTCTTGAAGCTGGTGAGGATCATCCAGAAGACGGGGAAGAAAAAGACCAGCGCGACGCTCCAACCGAGGAAGGTCGTGAAGAGTTTGCGTCGCAGTTTTGACGTCATGATCAGGCGTCCAGATTCTTTGCGAAGGAGCGCATGAGGAAGAAGGCGAGAATGTTGGCCAGGAGAATGGCGAGTAGACCTGCGACGGATGCGCCGCCTACGTCATATTCCATGAGGGCGTAGCGATAGATGAGGAAGGAAAGATTGGTGGAGGCGAAGCCCGGGCCTCCGGATGTGGTGACGTAGATCTCGGCAAAGATGCCGAGGAGATAGATAGTCTCGATCATGATCGTGGCGCTGATCGCACGTCCGAGGTGCGGCCACAGGATGTAGCGAAAGAGTGCGACGGGCCCGGCGCCGTCCATCCGTGCAGCCTCCTTGCGCTCCTCGTCGAGCGACTGGACTGCGGTCAAAAGTGTCAGCAACGCGAAAGGAAGCCACTGCCAGGAGACGATCACGATGATCGAGGCAAGCGGGGCGACGGCGAACCAATCTACAGGCTTCAGACCTACTGATCGAAAGAGGAAGGCGAGAAAGCCGTTATCCGGGTGAAGCATCATGTTTTTCCAGATAAGGGCGCTGACCGTCGGCATAACGAAGAACGGCGCCAGCACAAGGACCCGAGCGATGCCGCGGCCGAAGAACTTCTGATCGAAGAGGACCGCGAACAAAGTGCCAAGGCCGATGGTTATCACGAGCACAGAGGCGACGAGAAGGATGGTGTTGCCGATGGCCTGGGCGAGCGAGGGATCGCTGAGGAGATAGCGGTAGTTGCCTAGGCCGTCGAAGCCGGTGCGATCGGGATCCATCATGTTGTAGCGCCGGAAGGAGAACCAGATGGTCATGGCGAGCGGAACGATCGACCAGAGGAAGAGCGAAGCGATGGCCGGAGTGTTGAGCCAGTAGCTGCTTCGGGTTTGGGGTTTGGTCTGCATGACTGAAAAAGAACGCACCTCCGCTTCACTGGAATCTAGCAGCTATCGTGGGGGACCGGTGCGGTTTTCGACGCGGACCGTTGCCGTTTGAGCCTTACGCAGGGCTTCATCGACCGACATGCTTCCGACGAGAGCGGCTGCGATGAGTTGCCCAACCTGATTGCCGATCGTGGGAAAAGATGGAATCACGATGCACTGGATGCCGGTATAGGGGACGGGTTGTTCCGTGGGGTGCAGGGGGTCGGCGGCAAGAATGCTTCGGTAGGTAAGTCTGGCGAAGGGTGCCGCGGCGAGGTATTGCGGCTGCCTGTAGGTGGAGGTGCGGGTGCCGGGCGGGACGGCGGCCCAACCGCCGGTTTGGGCGACGAGACGAATGTACTCCTTCGAAGTGGCCCACTGAATAAATGTGAGCGCTGCCGCCGAGTGAGGCGAGGAGGATGGGATCGCGAGAGCCCAAAACCACAGCCACTGAGCCCCGCGAGACGTGACCGCAATCGGGGCTGGGGCAAAACCGATGGTCGACGCTACGTCGGATTGCGTGGGGTCGGAGAGAGCGCCGGCGGCGACGGTGGCATCGATCCACATCGCGCAGCGGCCATTCTCGAAGAGAGTTAGATTTTCGTTGAAGCCATTGGAACTGCTTCCGGGTGGTCCGTAATTCCGCAGCAGATCGACATAAAGAGAGACTGCCTGATGCCATTCGGGTGAGTCGAACTGTGGGCGCCAGGACTGGTCGAACCAGCGGCCTCCGAACGTGTTTGCGATGGTCGAGATGTAGGCGATGTTCTCGCCCCAGCCCGGCTTGCCGCGCAGGCAGATGCCGTAGATGTCTTTCGCGGGATCGTTCAGCCGGGCTGCAAAGCGCGCGATGTCGTTGTAGGTGGGTTGAGACGGCATGGTGAGGCCAGCCAGCGCGAAGAGATCCTTGCGGTAGTAGGTGAGCGAGCTTTCCGCGTAGAACGGCAGGGCATAGAGGTTGCCGTTTGCGGAAGCGCCGTCGCGGATTGGTTTTATCAGATCGTCCACGTCGTAGGCTGGGGCGAGTCTGCCGTTGAGAGGCAGCAGCCACCCGCGACGTCCCCAGATGGGTGCTTCCAGAGGTCCTATGGTGACGACGTCGTACTGGCCGCCGTGGGTCGCTGCATCGATGGTGGTCTTCTCGCGAAGAATCTTCTCTTCGAGAATGATCCAGTCGAGCTGAATGTCCGGATGGGCCTGCTCAAACTGCCTCGAGAGCCGCTGCATGACAATCATGTCGCCGTTATTCACGGTGGCGATAGTGAGCGTGGTCTGGGCTTGCGCGAGTGTCGGGTCCAGCATCGTCAGGCCCAGAAGTGCCAGGCCCAGAAGCGCCAGGACCAGGAGCATGCCGAGCAGGGTGTCAGGCAGTCGCAAAGGCTCGTCTCAGGGCGGAAGTCCAGGATTCGCAGAAGCGTTGGGAGACGGCGGCGTGCGGCACAAGGAGATCGAACGCATGATAGCCGCCGGGAAAGACATCAAGTTGTGTGGCTACGCCGGCATCGATCAGCCGGCGGGCGTACTCGACGTCCTCGTCGACGAAGAGGTCGATAGAGCCTACGCCGATCCAGGCGGGAGGCAGGGAATCTAGATTTGCGACGCGCGCCGGGACGGAGTTCGGAGGCGCTGTGGCAGAACCGGCCGGTTGGCCAAGAAAGGCCGTCCAACCGAAGCGGTTGCATTGTGCGTTCCAGATGAACTTGCCGACTGTGGGCGGCTCCGGATGGCTCGATCCGGTGCGGTCGTCGAGCATGGGGTAGATGAGGAGCTGGAAGCATATCGGGATCTCACCCAGATCGCGGGCGCGGATGGCGAGCAGCGCCGCGTGGCCTCCGCCTGCGCTTTCGCCGCCTACCGCGATGCGAGAGCGATCGATTCCGAGCGTATCGGCGTTCGCATGCACCCACTTGAGCGCCGCATAGTTGTCTGCGATCGAGCCGGCGAACTTCGTCTCGGGCGCCATGCGGTAATCGACCGACACGACGACGCAGCGGCAGTCATGGGCGATGGTCTGGATGAGCGGGTAGAGCGCCGAATTCGGGAGTACCATGCCCCCGCCGTGGGTGTGGACCAAAACCGGGCGATTCTTCTGGCCGGGGTCCGGGTCAATGAGGGTGATGTGAACGTCAGGCGCACCGGCTGGACCTGGTATCCGTCTTTCGACCGGCTGCGGCATGGGAGGGGGGAGCGGCGGCAGCAACGGGACCTTGCGCGCCGTCGCGAGACTCGCGGGACTGAGAATGAGTTGCGGCCACACTTTCAGCGCGCTGCGCAGTTCGGGGTCGACGAGACTCAGAGGATCAACGGGTGTGCCGGGTAATGATGCCGAGGCTGCGAGCAATACAGACGAGGCAGAGCTGAGGGTTGCGCCCGCTGCGACAACATTGCATGCGAACTGACGCCGAGTCCAATGGTTCATCGGTATTTTTCCAGGTCGGACGAGATTTGATTAGAAGGAGAACTTCGCGCTGAGCTGGATCTGGCGCGCGAAGGTTGCGGTTGAGGTAATTTCACCCGCGTTCGCAGCACCGTAGAGGTTAGCGCTCGGGAAGCCAAGATTGGTGTGGTTGGTGATGTTAAATCCCTCGGCGCGGATCAGCAGGGTGCTGCGTTCGGTGATTTTTGTGTTCTTCGAGATGCCCATGTCCAGTTCGCGAACTCCGAATGAAGTAAGTGTATTCCTTGATAGATTGCCGAAGACTCCCGGGGCCTGGAGGGTGAAGGCAGTGGGATCAAAACCGTAGGTTATTCCGCCGACGACCTGTTTCCCGACAGGATTGCTGCTCCGTCCGGGTACGAGGTCCGGCCGCTCCGCGTTGGCTGCCACCGCAGCCTGACCTACATTGGCTCGGTCGATTCCGTCGTATACGCTGAACGGCGTTCCCGAATGAACGGTTCCAATGGCGGTAATGGAATAGCCCTCTTTCCAACGTGAGCCGGTGAATGGAAGAGTGAGGATGCCATTGCTCGTCCAGTTGTTGCGAAGATCGTAATCACAGGGACCGTAGTCCGCGTCTCTGCGAGCATTGATCAGGCTTCCAGGCTGAAGGCCAGCGGTCTGCCCGTTAGGCCCGATGGAATCGTTTCCGGTGTAGTAGGAGCCGACGTCCATGCACTTCGAGAAGGTATACGCCGTGCGGAAGGTGGCGTATTTGCCGAGGGCACGATCAAGGGAAGCCTGCATCGAGTTGTAGTTCGAGTAGCCAACCGGCCTTCTGAGGACGATGCTGGCGAGATTCGGATTTGGGACTGGGCAGGTGGCGGGATTGGCATAGGCGCGAATGTAGTATCCGTCCGGAGTCTGGCCTGTGGGCAGGCAGGCGTTGGTCTCCTGGCCGATGAAGAGGTTGCTGGCCTTCGATCCGATGTACCCCAGGGTTAAGAGGAAGCTGTGGCCGAGGTCCTGTTGGACGTTGAGGTTGTATTGCATGATGGAGGCGTTGCGTTTGGTGTTGTAGTCGGTGAGCTGAGCGCCGCTCGGAAGTCCGGTGATATTGGTGCCTCCACCTCCTAGCGGGTTTGGATTGTTCGGAAGCAGGATCTCGGTGACGTTGTAGATCGGGGGATTGAATAGATACGAGATTGCGACCTGCATCTCGAGCGGCAGATCGTCGAAGATCCCGTATCCGCCGCGAAGAGAAGTCTTGTGATCGCCTCGCACATCCCAGGCAAAACCCACGCGCGGTTGAAAGTCTTTGGCAGTGATGTTGGCTGCAAAGGCGTGATCCACGTGAACGTAGCCCGTGTTGGTATTCACATCGGTGAGGTTGTAGAGCTTGTTGTGCGTCTCGATCGGGTTAGTTTCGAAGTCATAGCGAAGGCCAAGGTTGAGCGTGAGGCGAGGCGTCACCTGCCACTTGTCCTGCGCGTACCCGGCTAAATTTGTGTGCCGGATGTTGCGGGTGGAGTCGGCCGCATTGAGTGGAACTCCAGCGAAGACCAGAGCGGTATTCGTTAGAAAGGCCTGGTACGCGGGAAGGTCAACCTCGAAGGGGCTGACCTGAAGTGGAATATTGGACCAGAGAAATTCTCCTCCAGTAATGATGGGTATGTTTGCGTTGATCTGATGGCGAACGACCTCGACGCCGAAGTCCAGGGAGTGCCGGCCTTTGGTCAGGCTTACCTGATCTCTGCCGGTATAACGGTTGACTGCTTCAATCGAACTGTCTTCTCCGCCCAATTCGCCGAGGCCGGTAACTGAGAGATTGCCGTTGAAGCCCGAACCGGAGACGATGTTGAACACCGGATTGTACACCGTGTCCACGACGATCTTCGAACGGACGAAGGAGAAGTGAGCCACGTTGAGAAGAGTCGGCGAAATGATCTTGCGCTCTTCGAGGGTGAAGTTCTGATTTCTCTGCGTGTCGTTGTCATTGATCGAAGGCGTTTGGTGAGACTGAATGGCGCCGTCGTCGATGTTGTAGCTCGCCAGCAGGGTGTCGGTTGCAGAGAGGTTGTGCGTGATCTTGATGACGCCGTAGTGCTCATTGACCGGAGCGGCAAGTTGCGTGAAGTTCTGGGCGCTGCCGTCTGCGAAGGCTGGTCCGTTGGCTGGAAGATAGGCGGCGAGATATCCCGCGACGTTCGGGTTAATGCCGACATTGACCGGCGTCGTCGGCGTAGATCCGGGGAGGAGACAGACCTTGTCCGTCACGTCGTAGAAGGTGGTCTGCGAACAGGGCAGTATGCCCTTGCGGAAATCGTTACCCGGAACGATCGAGATGGCGGTGGTAATAAGCTTCTGGTCCAGTTCCTCGTAGTTCGCGAAGAAGAACGTCTTGTCTTTCCTGATCGGACCGCCGATGGTTCCACCAAACTGATTCCGGCTGAAAGGAAGAGTACCGGTCCCCTCCTGCTTGAAGTGTTCGCTCGCATCGAGCACGCTGTTGCGAACAAACTCATACGCCGAGCCGTGCAACTGATTTGTGCCGGAGCGTAGGACAGCATTGATGACTCCGCCATTACCGCCGTAGTTCGCGGTGTAAGTGTTGGTGAGGGCGGCGAACTCCGCGATGGCATCGACGCCAAGCGAGGTGCCGGCAAGGTTGACGCCGGTGCCATTGCCCCACACCCCGGCTGTATCAGTACCGTCCAGCAGGAAGAGTTGACCTTGGGGCCGGCCACCGGCGACCGAGAAGCGCTGCGGTGAGCCGAAGCCGAAGGGAACCAGAGCCGAGCCGCCTTCCGTGTTCTCCTGCGGAACTGGCTGAATTCCGGGCGTGAGCAGAGTCAGTTGGACGAAGTTGCGGCCATTGAGCGGTAGATTCTGCATCTGGTCCTGGTCGACGAGCCAGCGCAGGGAGCTGTCGGAGGTTTCAACCTGGGGAATGCTGGCATCGACAGAGACGGTCTGATTCACGGTACCGGTGTCGAGGTTAAAATCGACGACAGCCTGCTGACCTACGCTGAGCACAATAGGACCGGCGAGGCTGGTCTTGAAGCCGTCGTGCGTTGCTTCGATGCGATAGGGCCCGATCGGGAGAATGGGCGCGATATAGTTGCCACGCCCATCGCTGACGACGGTGACTGAGGTTGCTGTGTTGATGTTGGTCACGACGACCTTCGCGTCGGGAACCTTGGCGCCTTGATGATCGGAGATGGAGCCGAGTATGGTTCCGGCGCTTTGCTGTGCAGGCAGAGGGGAACATAAAGCGGCGGCTACGGCTGCATACGAAAGAAACCTGGCGAACATTGGTGCGGAGCTCTGTTTTTTCATCTTGCCTCGCTGCTTTCCTCGATTCAGACTGGCGAAAATCTTCTGTGCCTACCGGGAAGAAAGGTGCGCTTTGCGAAGATTCATCGTCAATTGCGCACTCAATTAGCTGAGGGAAAAAATGATCGGGCAGTTGGCGACCGGCGGATCGATCAGAGCTAAGGATGCCTTAATTTAGGTGCAAGGTTTAGGTGCAAGGATATGGCCGGTGTTATCTCGGGCGTGTGGCTGAGCGGGTTTTATGTTGCGTGGTGGTCTTGAACACACTCAAGTCCGTGTTTTCAGGCGCAGTTCGGCTGAGGCCCTGCCGTCCATCGTTTGCTGGCAATGTAGAGGTTGATCCAAGGCGCAGGCTGCGGTGTCCGACTACATACGAGGAAGTTTGACGATCTCCGCAGCGGCGACGCGAAGAGAGATTTCCCTGGCGGCGCGGGTGATGAAAGAGACGAATTCACTCTCCGCAGAACGCCGTGGCATGCCCGTGGCACTGACTGCGGCACGAACTACCCCCGCAGAATCGAAGATAGGCGCCGCGATGGCCCAGACGCCGATGAAGAGCTGCCCGTCGCTGATAGCGTAGCCCTGCTTCTTAACCATTGCGAGTTCGCGCATCAGGTCGGTGCGCGCTGTCGTGCCGGGCCGGAAGGTCTTGCCTGCGGTGTCTTTCTCGAACAAGGCAGCAAGCTCCTCCGGCGCCAGGCTGGCCAACAGGACTTTCCCGAGTGCGGTGGTATGAGCCGGGTAACGAACGCCGATGTCCATGTCGATCCGCGCCAGGTCAGGTTGCTCTACCTTATCGACGATCATCACAAGACCCCGCTCGAGGACGGCAACGAGAGCGGAATGACCGGTTTCGGCAACCAGGCGATGCAGGATGGGTTCGGCGGCCCGGCGCAGTCCCATCTCTCGGAGAGCGCCATGGGCCAGTGCGACGACCTTCATGCCGATCTCGTAGCGCCCGCGTTCTCCGCTGCGTTTGATGTACCCCTCACGCTCAAGACGGGAGAGGATGTAGGAGGTTGTGCTGGTAGCGATGGTTAATCGCCGACTGATCTCGCTGTTCGTAAGGCCGCCAGACTTGTGTGCGATCAACTCAAGAATGGCCAGAGCACGAAGCAGCGAGGTCGAGCCTTTATCCTCGATCTTCGGAGTATCCAAGGCCAGTGCGTGCGCCTGGTCCGCGAAGTGTGATGTCATCGTTGTTTTTCTCGTCCCATGCGTCACGTGAAGGCTTTCGTAAAAAGAGGCTTGCGGATTACGATATGCCGTCGCCTTCTCTTGCTCAAGGGCGCGTGATTCGTGGGCTGGAGATCCTATAGGAACCGGGGCTTATCTGCTTCGGGAGCTGCAGGCAAAACTCTTCGCATCGGTGGTGCTGCCTCTTCCCTTCCAGACCGCCTGCTGGGGAAAGGGACAGAGCGGCCGGGTGATCGCGGCCGGCTTGCTTGAATCGTCCCCCGGATATTTTGTGGCGACGACAGATTCGGGCGGTCTGCCTTGTTCTACCCACACCTGCAGAGCACTGAAGATATTGTGCTCGGGGTCCATCAGCCCAGACGTATCCGTCATATTGCCAAAGCTGTTTGGCCCGGGTCCCTGGCCGCAGTGCATCATGCCGGGAACCATGAAGAGGCGATAGAAGTCCTGTGTGGATTTAAGGCCTCCCATGGCGCTGTTGACTGCGCGATAGTAGTCCACCGATGACCGCGGGGCCGGCGATCCGTCGTACCAGCCGTGATAGTGGATGAGCTTGCCGCCGCGAGCCTTGAACGTCTTGAGTTCGGGACTGGTGGCGTTGAGCGAAGCACCTACCTTTGCCTTTGCGGTCGCAACATCTTTGCCGAAGTCAAAGGCAAGCGAGCTGTACTTTGGATCGTCAACCACAGCGGCGCCGAGGAAGCTGCTCGAAAAGATGAGGTCGAGGGAAGGCGGAAGCGGCGTGCCGTAGATGTAACTGGCATAGCTTAAGCCGGGCGCTCCCGGTTCGGCTTCGGGCCCAGGCTCGTACCCCGGGTAAAGCTCGTTTCCTGTAAGCGAGTCTACGGCTCCGGAGTAGATCTTTTTGAGAGCTGTGAGTTGAGGTGCGGTAAGGCAAGAGTCCGCATCGGCGCCCGTGCAGAGGAGCGGCGTAGGATCGAAGTGGCAGGATAAAGGATCTTTAATGAACGGATCGGTTACGCCGCCTTGGGAGCCACAAGCCTTCAGGGCGGCCGCTGCGATGGTGGCGCGCTTGGCTGGCGGGATATAGCTTGCGGGGTCCTTCATCAGAGCCTGCGCGTTCCATGCGAAGCCGAACATGATGCCAGTCCAATCCGCCGCGGGTGCGCCTGCAAGGATGCCATTGAAGTCTTCCGGATAGCGTTGCGCCTCCATCATGGCCTCGCGGCCGCCTTCGGAGCAGCCACTGAAGTAAGCGAACTTCGGCTGCGCGCGATAGAACTGTTTCATCAACAGATGCGACTTGACGCTGGTCTCATGCACGGCGCGATAACCGAAATCGACAACCTTCTCTGGATGGCCAAGCGCCCACGAACCGTCGACACCGCTGCCAGTGTGTCCATCGTCCGTGCTGGCGACGGCAAAGTTGTGGGACACGCCTTGCGTGAGTGCGGCAGTCATGATGGATCCGCCGAGCCCTCCATTCCCGACCTGGAGAAACTTGCCGTTCCAATCTTTCGTGGGCATCCAGAGTTCGAATCCAATCTTCGAGTCAGGCGTCGGAGTGGCGAGCACCTTGACGCGGCAGTACTCGGGAGTAGCCGGGACGGGCGGAGCGCCGGGGACGGCTCCAGCATATGCGGCGGCGGGAGGAACGATCTCCGCTGCTTCGACGCTTGCACTCGGAAGCACAAGGCTCTTGAGAGAGAGGCAGGCTTGTTGTGCGGTGGCCGCAGACGGCGCAATGATGAGAAGTGCGGGACAAAGTGCCAGGAGAATGTATGCGGCGCGTGCCATGCCATGGACCTCGGAACAACTCCAGAGATGTTTTGCGTCAAGCAAAAACTTGAGCGACATTACCTTGTATTCTCACCTGCTGTCCACTCAATGCTCAATAGGTTGAGCGAAGTTCTTGCTTGCTTGCGAATCAGCGAGCACTGGAGCCGCGGCAAGCTCGCAGGAAAGACGCGGCCGTCAATAGATCGCAAGGTATTGAGCATTGACTTGACACCCGTTCGGTCCAACAAGCAACGTCGTGGAGGTGAAAAACGGCTTCCGCATGCTGAATCTCGTCGTCGACGGAATTCGGAAGTCTGTCGATCCGAGTTGCAAGCGAACGCAGCCGAAAGCTGATTTTTTGCAGATGGACGTCTGCTGATCTCTGCTGGTCATAGATCTGCTGGTTATAGATGAGATGGGTGGCCGGATGATATCTCCCTACACAACGCCGTTGAACGAAGAGAAGCTTCAAGAGGCGTTTGCTGCACTCTCCGAGCATTTGGGCGAGCGGGTCACGACGGCGACTGCAGAGCGGGAGCACCACGGCAGCGGCGAGTCGCATCATGCTGCCGCGCTTCCCGACATCGTCTGCTTTCCCCGAAGCACAGAGGAGGTCAGTGAGATTCTGAAGATCAGCGCGCGATACCATCTGCCGGTCATCCCGTACGGAGCAGGAACTTCGGTAGAGGGCCAGGTGAACGCGCTATATGGCGGAATCACCATTGATCTACGTGAGATGAATAAAATCCTGCGGATCAGCGCGGAGGATCTGGACGCGACGGTACAGGCCGGCGTGACCCGTCTGCAGCTCGGGAAGACGTTGAAAGACAGCGGCGTGACTTTTTTCATCGATCCAGGGGCAGACGCGACCATAGGCGGCATGGCGTCGACGCGAGCTTCCGGAACCACCGCTGTCCGCTATGGGACGATGCGAGAGAACGTGCTGGGCATGACCGTGGTGCTGGCCGATGGCCGGATTATCCAGACCGGAAGCCGGGCACGAAAATCGGCTGCTGGATACGATCTGACGCATCTGTTTGTCGGCTCGGAGGGAACCCTCGGGGTCATCACCGAGGTGGTGCTAAGGCTTCATATCCAGCCGGAGGCGATCTCGGCAGCTGTCTGCGCGTTCCACTCGGTGGAAGCTGCCGTACTTACGGCGATTGAAGTCATCCAGCGCGGAATCAGCGTTGCGCGGATCGAGTTTCTCGATGACAGGCAAATGGACGCGGTCAATCGCTTTTCGAAGACCGGCTTCCCGGTTCTGCCGCACCTCTTCTTCGAGTTCCACGGCATGAACGAGCGCGACGTCTCTGAGCAGGCCGAGCAAGTGCAGGCTATCGCGGAGATAAACGGTGGTCTTGGATTTGAGTGGAAAAAGGCCCAGGAGCAGCGTACGGTGCTTTGGAAAGCACGCCATGACGCGTACTACGCTTCTCAGATGCTGCGCCCCGGCGCGAAGGTCTGGACGACAGACGCCTGCGTGCCGATCTCGAAGCTCGCCGAATGTATTAACGAGACCAAGAAGGATATCGAGCGGGTGTCGTTTCCGGCAACGATCGTCGGCCATGTGGGCGATGGCAACTTCCACGTGCTGTGTGTGCTCGATCCGGAAAGTAGCGCAGAGTATATGGAGGCGGACGAGCTCTCCGGTCGCATCGCCCAACGCGCCCAGGCGATGGGTGGAACGTGTACGGGCGAACACGGTATCGGGTATGGAAAGCTGAAGCATCTGGCTGCAGAGCACGGCGCTGGACTCGATGTGCTGCGTTCGATCAAGTTAGCTCTCGATCCGGAAAATCGCATGAATCCGGGCAAGATGATTGCCATGACGTAAGCACAACAGTTACGACAGCCAAATCACTCTCCGCCAAACACGGCGTTCCGCACGACTGCAAGGGAAAAGCTGAGAACGAGGGAAGCAGTCTGCGTTAGTGATTTCCCCTCTGTTAATGGGAATTCATGCAGAGACAGGTTCGCTACGGACTGCAACCACCGCCATTTCTCCCTGGCGACCTCTCTCAGGGGACAATCGCCGCCTCGGTCAATCAGAAGTCGAATCGAAAACCAACCTCGCCCTCTCGGCCAGGCAAAGTCTGCGTAGTCGTAGGCGGCTGGCTGTTGTCTGGCAAGGTTTCGTACTGTGTGATTCCGGCTGAATTCGCGTTATTGAAGAGATTGAACATTTCGAAGTAAAAGTTAGCGCGCCTGGTGTCTTTGATCTGAAAGGATTTCGAGACGCGTGTGTCAAGATTGATATAGACGGGCGCGCGGTTCGAGTTACGAATGAAGTTGAGATCGCGGCTGTTGTATATTCCATCGCCATCGACATCTGGAATATTGTTCGAGGCCAAGCTATAGGCATATCCGGACTGCGCGCGGAAGATTCCGCTCAACTGAAAGCCAAGCGGCATATTCCAGATGCCATGCGCGAGCAGCGTTTGAGGAATCGATAGGTCGGACGGACCGTAATCTAGATTGGGCCCGTTATAGTGCGCTTGGACCTTGGGGATGAAGTTGCCGTTACTCGCGATAAAGCTATGCTGGGAGTTGTTCGCGCCGCTGACTGGGTCCGTGTAGTTCGGCACGGCGCCGACATAACTGTCGGTGGGCACGCCGACATAGGTAGCCCCGCCAGTGGTCTGGGCGCTCGAATTCAGGCTGGAGTTGATGGCATTGTCCCACTCCTTCGCAAAGGTGTACGCAAGCGCACCCTCAAAGTGGTGGGAGAGGCGCTTCGCCAACTCAATCGTAAGACCATCGAAGAATCCGCCGAGCCATGGCCCGTAGCCAAGAACGCGCTGGGTGCCGGTTGTGTATGTGGTAGGATTGCCGACCTCGCGCGACTCGAAGGTGAGATTCGTAACGCGAACTCCCAGAATATGGTTGATGTTTCGGTGATAGTAGTCTGCGGTAAGAGTAAGTGTGGGGGACAGCTCCTGCTGGATGCCGAAATGAATAGCGGTCGTGTATGGCGTCTTGAACCCGGGATCGACGGTTACAGGGACATCGTATTGCGCAAATGCATTATGGATGGACAGATTGCCGAACGGATCCCAAGTGAAGTAGCCGGGCGCCTGGTTGATCGCCGTGTCCGCCGCGGCCAGGAAGGCGTCAGGCGTTAGCCCGCTCTCCGCTTGCACGTTTGTTTCGTTCACGACTGCATTCTGTGGGACTCCCGTCGCATTGTTCAGGTGGTCGATGCCGTAGAGCGGCACTCCCGGAGCGCAGGTGAGCTGTGCGGCGGCGATTTGCGCGTCCGTCATGCTGTTAGCGACGCAGGGCACGTTGCGGCCGATGCTGTTGAAGTAACTCGTGATACTGCTGGGATTGCCATAGAAGAGGCGGGGATAGGACATGTACTTCTGGCTGATGACCGTGGACCCGCCTAATTGGGCGATGTCACGTGCTACTCCCAGGCGGAAGTGATCGTAGAAGATTCCATAGCTGGCGTGAACGACGGTCTTGGGCAGAACTTGCCACGCCACGCCGATACGAGGCGAGAAGTTTCCTGCATTGGGGAACCTGGAGTCGTAGTCCCAGCGGAGTCCGAGGTTGAGCGTGATGTTGTTGCGAATCTTCCAGTCATCCTGTCCGAAGATGCCGTCGTAGTAGTTCCGCAGGCGAATCTGATTCTGCGCCGGAGTTCCACCTTGTTCGGTCAGATAATAGACGCCGGAGTTGATGGGCCCAAACAGTGCGAGATCAGACTCGGTACTGAAGAGTTGATTGTAGAGCGAGTTGGACTCCGTGCCGTCTACATGCGTATGTTGAAAGTCCCAACCGATCTTGGGATCATGATTCCCGAGGTGTTTGGTAAGGTTCGAACCGAAGGAGAGATAGTCCTGCGAAAGCTGCAGAGGCGTGAACCCGGCGCCGTAAGACACCTGACCCAGATCGCCGAAAAGATTGCCGGTATCCAGGCCTGAAAAAAGACTGTCCAACGTATTGGAGATACCTGCCTGCGGGTGAGAGGCGCTGCTCAGGCTTGGCTCTCCGCGAAACTGCGCATACGAAGTGAGCAGGTAAGGATTGCTTTGGGATCCGAACAGCCAGCCATCCGAACCGCCGATCATCAAAGATCGTTGACCGATATTGCTGCGAGTCGACGGCAAGCTGTTGGTGAGAGAGAGTGGCAGGTAGTCGCTGATGTGATTATTGGTGTAGTTGACCTGTTCGCTGAGGCGGTGGCGTCCTGATTGTTCATCCAAGCGGACCCGGAAGCGGGTATCGTCGGTCAACGAATGATTGTTGTAGGAGGCCTCCGCGGCTTGAATGCTCGGAGGTAGACCTGCTGGATAGGCAAAGTTCAGCTGCCGCGACTCCATAATGCGCTCTGCCGAAGCAAAGAAAAACACCTTGTCCTTGAGGATGGGTCCGCCAATCTGCGCCGAAGGATCGAAGCGCAGAAGAAACGGCGCTTTGGGAAGCGAGTTGTCGGAGGAATCGAGTATGGAATTGCGGTGGAAGAAGGATACGAGTCCGTGAAAGCCATTGGTCCCGCTGCGGCTGACAACGTTGATGACCCCTCCGGAGGAGTGGCCGAACTCGGCTTTATAGGATGAGGTGATCACCTGGAACTCGAGGATGGCGTCCTGGTTGAACTGCGCTGCCGCGCCGCCGTTCAGGTAGTCGTTATTGGGCAAACCGTCGATAAGGAAATCGGCATTGCCGCCGCGCTCGCCGAGAATCGGGGTTGCTGCATCGCTCCCGGTATCGGCTTGGCGATTGATGGCGACCCCTGGAACAAGCTGCATCAGATCAAGATAGTTGCGTCCGTTGATTGGCATGTCTTCAATCTGGCGAGGGGTGATGGTTGCGCCCGTGGACGAGGTAGTGGTCTCAAGCGCCGGCGTCTCGGCCGTTATGGTCATCTCCGTGGTTGCGGTCGCAATCGCCAACGTAATCATGGGCGTGAGCGGCTGATTCACCAGCACTTCGGCGGCGCGAACCTCTTGCGTCGCGAAGCCGGGCGAGCTCACTTTGATGCTGTAGAAGCCCGGCGGCAGACCCTGGACGAGAAACTCTCCCTTCCCATCGGTGCGCGTCTGCCTGCTGGTTCCAAGGGCAGAGCTGGTGATCTCTACGCTGGCGCCCGGTAGATTGCTGCCGCCCGCATCGACGACATGGCCATCGATCGATGACGCTACCTGTCCGAAGCTCAGCCCTGCGAGCGACAAGAACATGCAGAGGAGGGCGAGTGTGCCGGTAGCTTTGCAAATGAGAAAGAAACGATGCGATGAAGGAAATAGCATTGGCGCCCCCGTGCAATCACTCAATGGAAGAAGGATCTGCTACCGACAAGGTGCAACGTATGTTTCTATACAGGTGTGAGTCGGGCTAGTATGCTACAGATCAATTCGAGAGTCAATCAGAAATATTGCGGAAATATGGGAGCTGCCGCCTTTGCGCCGAAGACGCATCATATGTTGCGGGGACCGGATGTATAGCAGCAAGAACTAGATAGCGAAGATACCCCGATACGATTCGAGATCGCCGCGACTGGAGAATCTGCCAGGCAAGAAGGGGCTCACCAGGGGCATCTTCGTCTGCTAAGCGTCGGGCACAGAGCTTACGTCTCGCTACTCGCTTTCGAACCAGCGGAAGCCCTGCCGCTGCTCCTTAGCGGCTTCGCGCAGCAAGGCAAGGCTCGTCTCGCGATCGTAGTTTGCGCATGCTACAAGAATCAAATTCGCGAGCGACATCGGCGCGACGTACGAGTCGATGAAGGAATGACTTTCCACTGGAGCAACGAAGAACTCGTCAGCCAATCGCGCGATCGGCGAGACATAAGTGCCGGTAATGCCGATGCAGTACGCGCCGTTGTTGCGCGCGCGCTGCATGCCTTCGACCGTCTGGCGCAGACCTTTACGAAAGCTGATGGCGAGGACAACATCGCCCTTTCCGATCGAGCGCGCGATATGCAAACTGCGGCCGACGGTTGTCGCGGTCAGGACGGGCAGGCCGATCAAGGTGAGATGGTGCTCGAAATAGCCGACCAGGTTTGCCGCCAGATCGCCGCCGAGCAGAAGCCTATGCCGCGCTCCATGGAGGCGTTTCGCCACGGAGGCAAGCCGTTTCGCATCCAGCTTGGTGCGAACCGAGTTCAGATTGCGCACGTCCTGCTCCATCGTGGCATTCAGATAATCAGGAATCTCGGCAGCGCCTTTGGAGATCTCCTGCATGCCGTCAAGCGAGGTTGCGTTGGCTATGGAGAGATCGTGAAGGTAGTTCTGAAATGAGCGATAGTTTTCAAACCCCATGCGCTGCACGATGCGGACCATCGTCGCAGGGTCGGTGCTTACCTTTGCTGCGGCTGCGCGCACACTCAGCAGGACATATTCACGTGGATTCTCGAGTACGGGGCGGATCAGTTCCTGTCGCCGGGGGTTGAGCTGCTTCATCCAACTCATCAACCCGCCAGGCGGCAATCCGTTTCTTGTGCTCGTGGCCATAGTTCTTGCGGTTGTCATAGCTCTTGCAGTCGTTGCCATAGCTCTTGCGGTTGTTGCCATAGCTTTTGCGGTTATCGCCATAAACGGGAGCATTGCTGAAACAGCAGTGCCTGTCAACTTAAAGCTCCCTGATCGTCTACGGAGATTCTTCTCGGCATTTCGATTCTGCGTTTGTGCAACATTCATCTTCGCCGCGGCGCTGTGGCGTTTCGTGCGAAGCTTTGCCAAACGACACATTTGCTGCGATGTCCTCCGCCGCGCCACGCTGATCTCTACGGCTTAGAGCTTGCGCCGAGAGACTTGTAGCCGGGTCCATAGAGCGCGACGCCAGGCTTGGCGCCGGTGTGCTTCTGGTGGTCGACGACAATAGTCCCGTTGACCAGGACGTAATCCACCCCCGTGGGATAGACGTTCGGCTTCTCGTAAGTCGAGAGGTCCTGGATCTTGTCGTAGTCGAAGATCGTCACGTCCGCCCACTGGCCCTCGCGGATCAGGCCGCGGCCAGCCAGTCGCATCCGGTCCGCGGGCCAGCCAGTCATCTTGCGAATGGCGTCTTCGAGCGTCAGCACATGCTCCTGCCGCACGTATTTGGCGAGGACGCGCGGAAAGTTTCCGTAGGCCCGCGGATGCGGCAGATCGGCTGGACCTCCCGCGACCAGCGAGCTGCCGGCGTCGCTTCCGATGCTGGTCCAAGGGAAGCGCAGCGCGGTGTCGATGTCCTGCTCGCCCATCATGCGATAGACCGCCAGCAGGCGCTGCTCGCCCTGTCCCTGCTCGACAAGATCGAACGCGGCATCGGCTGGATCTGTGCCCATCTCCTTCGCGATCTCTGTCATGTTCTTGCCCTGGTACTTCGCATTTGCGGGGTTCTGCGCATCCACCAGCACGATGCCGTCCCACCCGCCGGCGGCCTCGATGATATTCCACCAGCCGGGGGAGCCGGTCTTCTGCTCCTGCTTTAAACGCGCGCGAATGGCAGGATCGTGGAGCCGCTCCTTCGCCTTGCCATAGCCGCCCTCGAACGCCCACGCCGGAATTACGGAGTCCAGCCCGGTCCCTCCGGCCGTGTAGACGTAGAGGTTTGCGGCAACTTCGAGTCCGCGCGTGCGGGCGGCATTGACGCGATCTCCGACCTGCTGCATCAGCTTGCCCCAGCCGGGCTGGTACGCCACCTTGAGGTGAAAAATCTCCGCGGGAAGATGAGCCTTGTCGGAGATCTCGATGAGTTCGTCGACCGCCTGCAGGATCTCTTTGCCTTCGCCACGCATATGGCTTGCGTAGTTGCCTCCGTATTGCCCTGCGACTTTGGCGACCGCAATGAGCTCGTCGGTTTTCGCGTAGCTGCCGGGCGGATAGATCAGCGCGGTGGTCATCCCCATAGCTCCGCCGCGCATAGCGGTTGCCATGATCGCCTGCATCTTTTCCAGCTCTTCCGCCGAGGGCGCGCGCGCGTCGTGGCCCAGTACGGCGACGCGAGCCTGTTCCTCGCTGAAGTAGCTGCCGAAGTTGACGCTGATGCCTTGCTGCTGCAGTCTGCCGAGATAGTCGGCCACCTTGTCTGCCGGCACCGGCGTTCCTCCCTCTCCGGCGATGACGGTAGTCACTCCTTCCCGCACCTTGTTGTCGGCCAGCCCGTTCACCAGCAAGGTCTCGCCGGATTGGTCCATCATGTCGATCCAGCCGGGCGAGACGTACTTGCCGGACGCATCGATCTCGCGCCTGCCATGCCCTGTGACTTTGCCGATCTTGACGAACCTGCCGTTTGCAATCGCAACGTCGGCTGCGATCCAGGGATTGCCTGCGCCGTCCAGCACATGGCCGTTTCGAATGACGACGTCGTAGGTAGGAGCATCGTTAGTCCGAGCATCGCCGGTCTGAGCGCGGCCTGCTGCGGGAATCGCAGCCGCGAGTACAAGAGCCAATACAGCTTTCATGGCATTTCCTCCGGGAGTACAGGATCAGGTCAGCATCGCCGCAAGCAGTGCGGTTCGCGGGGCGAGATGCTTGCGCTCGAGGTGCTCATGCACCGCGTGTGCGCCAGAGCCGACCGCGCCCATGCCGTCGAGCGTGGGTATACCCAGCGCCGAGGTAAAGTTGCCGTCGGACCCGCCGCCAGTGGCAGCCTCTTCCAGCTTCAGGTCGATCTGCGCAGCGAGACGTTTTGCGCGCCGGAACAACGCAATCGTGCCTGCGGTTCGTTCCATGGGCGGACGATTGATGCCGCCTGTCAGCGCAAGAGCGCAGAATCTGTCATGAGACTTGAGCTTTTCGAACTTACGGTTGAGCGCGGCTATGTCGCGGCTTCGTGCCAGGCGAACGTCAATTTCAGCCCAGGCCTCCGCCGCGACCACGTTGGAACGCGTTCCCCCGCCCATAAGGCCCGGGTTGACGGTGATGCCTCGCGTCAGATCGGTGAAGCCGCTCAAGGCATCGATCTGTCGTGCCAACTCCAGGATCGCGCTATGGCCGCGTTCAAAATCGACGCCGCTGTGAGCGGCCGTTCCACGCACCGTCAAACGGTACATGCCGACCGCCTTGCGTGCTGTCTTGTACGCGCCTACCTCGCCCTGCGCGGGTTCAAGAACGTAGACTGCGCTGCATCGTTTTGCAACCGTTTCGGTTACTTTTCGCGATGCGGGACTCCCAATCTCTTCATCCCCATGCAGCAGCAGGACCACGGGGCGTTGCAGCAGCCGCAGATCCTTCAGCATTTCCACCGCAGTGAGCGCCATCATCACCCCAGCCTTCATGTCCAGCACTCCGGGGCCTGCGATCGTATCCCCGGTAGCCTTCCACGGCATGCCTGCGAGCGTGCCGTGATCCCAGACGGTGTCGAGATGGCCAAGCAGAAGAATAGGCTTACCCCCCGAGGATCTGTCGTCGAAACGCACTTCAAGCGAATCGCCATAGTCGCGGTGTTTGTGCCGCCGGATCGTGCCTCCTACCTCCACGGCCCATGCTGCAAAGACGGTCTGCGCGCGATCGACTGCCTCTTTATCTCCGGAGGGCGATTCAATTTCAACCAGGGCCCGCAGGCGCTCGATGAGCCGCGACTCCCGCTTCTGCGCTTCGAGAAGCAGAAGCGGCATATCGCTCGACGCCGCTCCCGCTTTCGTGATGCCCTTCTTCATGAGTCTCCTGTTTTTTTTCCCTGTTTTCTGATTCCCAGTTTTCTTATTCAAGGATCGCTACGGCGCATCGACTGTCGGCTTGTCGATCGGCAGGGCATACGCTGCCGCCGCGATCGCTCCAAGAGCCTCCCCGGCGGTGTTCGTCAGTTCGGCGTCCCCAGGAATCTCCAGATGATTCAGGTACAGCGCAAAGGCGAGATGCTGCCCATTGGGCGTTGTCGTATACCCCGCGAGCCCCTTGCCTTCCAGCATGAGCTGCATGTTCAGCAGATCTTCGGTGCCGAAGGTGCCGGTCTTGGCGAACACGTGCCCTGCGGCCGGAGACTCTCGTTGCGTCTTGAAGAGAGTTCCATCTTTCCCCAAAATAGGCAGAGCGTGGTGGAAGACCGGATAGCTCGGCTGCCGCGCCATGTAGGCGAGGTAGTGCGCCATAAAGTCAGGCGTAAAGAAGGCAGAAGCGGCACCTCCGGCGCCATCGGCCTGCGATGCGCCGGAGAGGTCGAGGCCAGCCTTGGCCAGGAAGTCGTGCTCGAGCGCGAACCCCTTCTCATCAATCTTCTCTGTCGCCTTCCCAACGATCGCGCCTAGAAGAAAAGGCGTCATGCTGGCGTGCAGATTGTGGCTGACCTTTAGCGTCACCTTGATCTCTTCGGCCAGCGGCGCCGAGATGTGCTCTGCAACCTTGTACTGAGGCTGATAGAAGGATTTATATTTGCTGTCTGCAGTGAGAGCGCCGGGCTTGCCTTTTACTTTGACGCCAGCCTCCTGCAACGCCGCATTCAGCGCGGCAGCCGCGAAGCGCGAAGGGCTGTCCACAGGGTAGCCGTAGATGCGCGGTCCACTCGACTGCGCAAGCGAGCCGGCGAGAACTACAGTCTGCGTTCCGTCCGGGTTGTCGATTGTCTTCGGCTCCTCCAGCGTGCTCTTGTCTCCCGCGACGGTCACGATTCTATTTTCAAAATGAAGGTACGGGACCTGCAGCGAGTAGGCCAGCTCGGCTGGCTTACCCGGCGCGTCTCCCGGACGCAACGTCACATCGATCACATTGTCATTCACCGCGATCGGCGAGATCACAACGCCTGTGCCCAGTTCGCGCTCCCCCTCGGGAAACAGACTTACATCGACCAGCACGCTCCCGCCGACTTCCTTGATGCCGGCGGCGGCAACCTGCTTGGCGAAATCCTTGATGACCACAAGCGGGTCGCCCGGGACAAGCCTCGAATCCGGACCGCCGTAGGTATGGTCCTCATCCGCGAAGGCCAGGGTGCCATCCGGTTGCAAGCGGTTCGACAGATTCGGATCCCCGCTCGCCACCAGCACCAGGTCTCCCTTCAGGCGGCCTTTGCGATCGACCTCGCCCGTGCG
This sequence comes from Edaphobacter sp., assembly GCA_965277335.1. Taxonomy (GTDB): domain Bacteria; phylum Acidobacteriota; class Terriglobia; order Terriglobales; family Acidobacteriaceae; genus Edaphobacter. Next base: position 503,025 of record CBDICJ010000008.1, read on the forward strand.
GTACATCACGGTATGGAATCTGTAATCGGGCCCAAGCAGTTGCAGCGCAGTCCCCTCGGTGAGCAGCTTGGTAGTTGACCCCGGAGTGAACAGCTTCTGGGCATTCAACGTAAACAGCGGCTTCTGCTCATCAAGCGAATACACTTCAATGCCGAAGCTGACATGTCGAAACTCGGGTCTGCTGACGACCTGTTCGACTGCTTCGGAGAAGCTGCGTGGCGCGGCGTTTTGAGCATAGAGTGCGGCGCTTTGCGCGGAACAGGCGAGAGGCCCGAGCACCGCGCAGGCGAAGGAAAGGACTGACAGTTTCCTATTCATTGGCAGTCTCCAACGAGGAGGGTAAACAAGCGCGCTTAGCTTCGTACCGGCGAAACAACAGGTACAGGGGCAATCCAATCATGATCAGCGCAAGTCCTGTTGCAGCGCGGACTGGAGCGCTTGCGATCGTGCTAGCCACAACCACCGCCGCCGCCGCAATGAACAAGATCGGAAGCACAGGGTAGCCCGGAGTGCGAAAGCTTCGGATGCGGTCCGGATACTTGACCCGCAGTACGATCACGGCGGCCACCGCGAGTCCGTAGAAGATCCATGCCGTGAAGATGACCGCGGTGAACAGTTGTTGAAAGCTCCCCACCATGGTAAGCACGGACGCCCAGGCGCCTTGGATCAGCAGCGCGCGCATCGGCACCTTGCTGCGAGCGCTGGTGATGCAGAGGCTTCGAAAAAACACACGGTCCCGAGCCATTGCGTAGTAAACTCGCGGCCCCGTGATCGTCATTCCATTGATCGCCACCAGGATCGACGTGACGATCAACACCGAAATCAGCCGCACCGCTCCTGCGCCGTAAGCTGTCTGCGCCGAAGTTGCCGCGGCGCTCCCCACGCCCGCCATCTGCGCCGGCCGCAGTACAGCGTAATAGCCTACGTTGAGCGTGAGGTAGACCGCCGCCACGAACAGTGTTCCCCAGATCAGGCTGCGCGGCAGGTCGCGTTGTGGATTGCGGAACTCGGACGCGGTAAAGGAGACAATATGCCATCCCTCGTACGCCCAAAGCACCGCGATCAATGCGACGCCGTACGCAAATGGACCCGCATGCTCAGCAGCGCCCCAGCCGACAGCAAACGTGGCGGCATGTCCCCGCGTCAGCAGCAGGGCAGCAAGCCCCAGCAATCCAAGGAATTTCGCGGCCATCCCGATATTTTGAATATGCTTGGCATGACGCACGCTCATCAGGTTGGCAGCCGTAAGCACGACCACGCTGCTGACCGAGACCAGCTTCTGTTCGACAGGCGTGAGCGGAATGACCTGGGACAGATAAAGTCCGAAGCCAGTGGCAAGCGTGGCGATGCTTCCACTCTGAATCATGCTCAGCAACCCCCAGCCGTAAAGAAAGGCGACGGCTTTTCCGTACGCTTCGCGCAAGTAGGTGTAGAGGCCGCCGGCGCTGGGAAACATGGACGCCATCTCAGCCAGGGAGAGCGCGCCGAAGATGCTCAGCGCCCCTCCCACCATCCAGATGAAGAGAACACTCCGAACCGATGCAAGATGAAGCGCAATCGCGCCGGGGACAAGGAAGATGCCGGAGCCGATCACCGAACCCGCGACCACAGAAAATCCGTCCCACGCCGTCAGTTCACGTGCCAGAGCCGTCGATTCCGGCTGCGGATGCAAGTCATTCTGAAGGCGAAGCTGATTCGACTCCCGCATCCTGGTCTCCTTCTACAGCCCGACTGCCTCTCTGCTGCTGATTCATTCACGCCATCGAAACTGCATCGGAGGCAAGAAGAATCGATAGCAATGAATGTTGCAACCAAGGCTTGACTGACGTGCCCTCAGTCTCAGGCGAAGGAAGATTCGTGTCAACCCATTTCTTTGCAGCTTATTTCTAAGTGATCCCTGAAGATGCGCGCTTCCCTCCCGCCTGCTAACGAAGTCCCGCTCGCGCGCCGCCCAGCTTCCGTTTGACAACCTGCCGGAGCTATCCTAGAGTCGCTACAAGGAGTGGCTGCAAGCAAAAGCCCATTCGCCAAACATGCAACGATTGTTGCGATCACTGTAAGGTTTCCCATCCAAAATGGTCTCTCCCCGTCAATCCGATATCGGCGTTCGTCCGCTGCTCAGCCATGAGGATCTGGATAGAGCGGTCACTTTGCAGCGGCAGGTTTGGGAATATAACGATCTCGAAATCGACTCTCGCACCATCCTCACGGTGGCAGCGCGCTTCGCCGGCCAGGTCCTTGGAGCCTTCGATCAGGACCGCCTCATCGGTTTTTCCCTCGCCTTCGCGACCCTGCCTCCAGGACGCCTGCACTCCCACCGCGTTGGCATTCATCCGGATTACCAGAACCTCGGCGTCGGGCGCATGCTGAAGCTTGCACAGCGCGCCGAGGCCCTGGCCCGAGACATCGACCTCATCCAATGGACCTTCGATCCGTTGCAACCACGCAACGCTTACTTCAATCTGGTGCGATTAGGCGGGATCGCGAAAGCCTACATTCCAAACTTGTACGGGATCACGACCAGTCCGCTGCACGGCGGTCTGCCGACGGATCGCCTGCTTGTCGAATGGCGCCTCCAAAGCGACCGGGTTCAACGCATTCTTGCCGGAGAGCCGCCGGTCTTTAGCAGAGAAGCGCGTGAGATTCGACTGCCTGAAGCCTCGCAGCGCACCGATCCCGCCGCGCAAGCAACGCTGCGCGAACAATTTCTGGAGTGCTTCAACAAAGGCTACGCCGTGTGCGGTTTCCGTAAAGAGTCCGACTCCCATGTCTACATTCTGGAGAGACTGTGAACCTCGGCGGTGTCGAAGCTCGCGAGTTTGTGATGCACCTGTCAAACCATTCGAACCAAGCTTGATGAGGTGTATAGCGCCGTTCTGAGTGGTCGAGCGCAGGGGACCGCTTTCGCCCCCCGCGCTCGCGCGCAACACCACACGCAGCCTGCCCTTGAATTACTGCTCTTCGTCGCCGCGACCGTCTCCTTCACGGCAGCCCTGGCCGTCTTTCACGGAGGTCAGCACTTGAGCATTGGCTGCGATGCTGCGGCTATAGCAATACCCCAGCGAGTTCTTGGTGCGGTAGGTCTGCGTGGCGTGGCTGTTCGTCTTGTTGATGAGGGCTCCGCTCGTGCTGAAGCTGAGCGTGTCGGCGGCATTGACCTCGTTGCTCAGATTGCTGTAATAGTAGCGAAACCCATCCAGGCTCTTGGATTCGTGGATGAGATCCTTTTGGCTGACCGTTGTGGTCTGGCTCGCGCTACCGTCCGGTTGGACTACGTAGGAATAATCCACGGTGAGAGGATAGCTGAATCGTTGTTCGACCGTGTTGACGAAGAAAGCATCCTGCGTGCTGACGCGGGAGTCGACGGTGCTGGTCTGCCGTGCATTCTGAATGTCCGTCGTAGGACCTACATTGAACTGCTGATCGCTCAGGAAATCGACGGTTTGCTCGACTGTCGTTTCCACCCGGCCATGGGAGGTGTTGACGTAGCCGCGAATCGCAAACTTCCGGTTTGAAGCAACAGAAACATTGCCGGTGTGCGTGGTTCCCTTCGCGTCCGCAGCAATGTTTTCCGTGACGACCGGAGTAGGCGCCATCGAGAGCGTGTTGCTGATGAGGCCGCCGGTGACCTGCGGCCTGCCGCGGTCCGTGTAGGCGAGGAGGTTAGCGGTAGCGAGAAAGTAGCTGTTCGCATTGAAGACGCCAACGCTGATGGTGTGGGGAGCGCCGTCGGAAAGCAGGCCGGCAAAGGGAGTAAGGTCGACGCGGTACGGCTTGAACTCGAGAGTCTGCACGCCCGGGATAGGCTCCCACAGGTAAGGATCGATGCCTCCGGTGTAGATCCAGGGGAAGACAGGGGCAACGCCGGCGGGTTGGCCGTCGATGTAAACCTCGGTTTCGCGGAACGCGGTGTTGCCGCAGCTTTCGAGGTTCGCGGCTTGGTCGTTTGGAACACAAAAGTACCAGAACTCGTCGCCGGACTGGCTCTGCGCAAGGACATCCAGCACCACGCGTTCGACGTTGGTGGGCAGGTTGAGGGTCTGGGTGATCCGGTCGGAGGTGGTGTTAAGCGTGCCCGCGTCGCCCCCCGAGCCCTCGACGGGAACAACGACATCCGGAACGCGCGGGGCTCGATCCTGCCGGGAGGCGGGGTAGAACTCAAGCGCGGCGTTGGCATAGATGATGCCGTTGTAGGTGACGCCTCCCGAGACGCCGACGAAGTTGCCGAGGTCGGCTTGACCGGTCTGCGCAGAGTGAAAGATGGCGGAAAGATCAGTCACGTCGCGCTCCACATGCCACGAAGGGCTGAGCGTCGCGCGCGGTTCGGCGGTCGTGCCGTAGAAGATATTGGCATGGTCGAGGTAGAACGAGGCAGTGCGATCGAACTGCCGCCCTGCGGTGACCGTGAAATCGGCGGTGAAGACGACCTTGGCCCACGGACCCGGGCAGGCCGCCGGCGGCGTGTAGCTGATGGGCTTGGGCGTATAGTCGGCGAACGCCTGCTCCTGCAGCAGCGGAACGATGCAAGGTTGAGTGTGAGGACGAGACACAGATGGTTCCGCCGTCGCTGGATTGGACGAGCCAACCTGCGGGGTAGAGGGCACGAGCACAACCTGCGCGTGCGCGATACCGGAAGAGAAGACAAGAAGGACGGCGGCTGAAACAACCAGTCGGCTGAGGTGGAACGAAGAAAAAACAGTGTGACCCATGGTGGACTCCTTTTGAATAGACTGCTGCCTCTTAGCTGTTGCTTTTCGTGCTGTGCCTCGACAATCGACATCTCAGGAACCGCGCAGGTTGCCGATCATGGAGCGAACATCGGCGGCATTCACGACAAAGCGGGAAGCGCCGTCGAACTGATCCGCATCTTCAAGAAGCCATCGCCGCTCGCTCTGCGTTCTGCTGACCTCGCTCCGGCGCAGGGACCCGTGAAAGTGGCTCGCGCGGGTGGCGCGGGCGAGGGCGGCTGCGTCACGAATGCGAAGGCCGCCTCCTACCGCGACGTCTATTCTCCCCGCGGCAAGCTCCACCAGACGCGCCAGCTCGCCGGCTCCCGCGATCACATCGCGTTCCCCACCCGAAGTCAGCACACGCCTGCAGCCGGTCAGGATTACCTCTTCCAGAGCCTGTTCGAGCGAGGCGGTATAGTCGAATGCCCGGTGAAAGGTAATCTCCAGGGGAGCGGCTAGCTCGACCAGCGCAGCCGTGCGTTCGACATCGACCCTCAGATCAAGCCGAAGAATGCCGAAGACGAAGCCGCTGGCCCCAAGAGAACGAGCATGCAGCAGGTCCTCCCGCATCACAGCGAACTCGTCGTCCGTGTACACAAAGTCTCCGGCGCGCGGCCGCAGCAGCACATGCACGGGAAGGCCGCTGCGCAAAACCGCTTCGCGAATCAGCCCATGGCTTGGGGTAAGCCCGCCCTCCTTAAGAGCGGTGCAGAGTTCGATGCGATCCGCTCCCCCTTCGCGCGCGGCGAGACAAGCCTGAATACTCTCCACACAGAGCTCAAAGATAATCTTGCGCATAGGAGCCTACGGACCCTGAAAGCGTTCGCAACACGAACTCGGCAAACCCCGCGATGCAATCGTTCGCTTCACGAAGCACCTACTGGTATACAGCAAAATTGCAGCAAGTGACCAATTCGTCTCCAAATAATCACTAAGTTGAGGAGATACGGCGAGAGGCATCACGGCGCATCCTTCCTGTGTCCCGCACGAACGTCATCGGCATGCCCGTCTGCCTGCCCGATCGCGGAGGGAGTCTTCCCGTTGCGTGCCCGCCAGAGCGCACCCAGAATCGGGTCGACGACTCCCGCCAGCACGTTGAGCGTGGGATGTTCGCGCCGGAGAGCGGCTACGATGCCCTCGCGAATAGGTCCAACGTGTTCCAGAATGCTGCCGGTGAACGCGACATCGGGAAGCCAGCCGGGGCGGTCATCGGCTTTGCGCAGGCGCTCGATGACAAGATGCGCAAGGTGCGCGAGATCTTCGGCTTCGCGGCGGAGCACCTCTTGCGCAACGGCATCGCCCTCGGCGGCGCACCGGACCACGAGCGGCGCAAGGGCGGTGAAGTCTGGCGGCGGAATCCGATTGGCGTGAGCGACGAGCGAGTCGAGATCGGCGAGCTTCCACAGGTCGAGAACGGCCGGAAGCAGCGTGGTCGCGTCGGCATCCGTGCTGAACAAAGACGAGTCGATGGCGAAGAAGGCGTCGCGCAGAGCCTGATGCCCGATCCTGTGCGCGGAGCCCTGATCCGCCAGCGCAGGCCCCCAGCCGCCCGCCGTAGTGAGCTGGCCATCCGAGCTGCGCCCGGCAACGTTCGAGCCTGTGCCTGCCATCACCAGCACGCCGGGACCGCCAAAGAACGCGGCATCGAGCGCGATCTCCACATCGCCCACCACAGTCAGTGAGCCGCCCACGCGTTCGGCAAAGGCTTCGCGGATCCAGTCCGTGACCAGCGCAACCGTAACGCCGGCCGCCCCAACACAGCTCCGGGTGACCTCGCGCAGGGACACGCCGCTGCGGGCCGTCAACTCCGCCACCGCCTGGTCAAGGTTCCGGGCAGCCGTGCCGGCGTCGGTGCGCATGCGCTTGATGGTGCCGCCGCGGACTCGCGCGAGTTCGCGGCTATCGTCGGCGAGGACGTACTCGGTCTTCGTCCCGCCTGCATCCACTGCAAGATAAAACGCCAAGCTTGCTCCTTTTCTACGATGGGTTGCACCGCATAGGGAAACATACAAGGGCAGAGCCGAAGCCCTGCCCCTTCTGAAGATAAAACATCCCAATGCATCGCCGTCTAGAACCTCTCGTCTAGAATCTGTAGTTGGCCGAGAACTGCAGTCGGCGCTCTACGGACCGGACGGCTTGAGGAATACCGTTTGCACTGCCCTGGTTGGAGATATTGCCGAAGTTGCTGTCAGTAATGTTCGTGTCGGGATTTCCATAGCTCACGATGTTGAAGGCATTGAAGGCGTCGAAACGGAAGCCCAGAGTCTGCTCGCGGAAGGTGGGGAAGTCCTTGAACGCGGACAGATCGACGTTGAGGTAGCGGGAACCGCGCGTGTTGCCGTTTCGTGCTGTGCCGAAGGTATTGGGTGCGGGAGCGCCGAAGGCACAGAGACCGTTATCGACGCCAGGCGTGGTGCAGGGAATCGCGGAAGGATCGGTGCCGTACCAGCTGTCCACACTGCGGTTTACAATCTTCAGCGCACGGTACTGGTTAGGGCGCGAGTTGCCATCGCTGTTGGAGTTGTTTCCGGGCCCGAGGATGGTCTCGGGAAAGCCGCTGTAGACGACGCCGGCGGTCGAGATTCTCCAGCCGCCGATAGCTTCCTCGACGACACGGTTCGCGCCGGAGAAGTATTGCTTGCCGCGGCCGACGGGCAGTGCATACACAGCGGCGCCGCTGACGTTGTGGCGCACGTCGTAGGGAGCCGGACCCCAGTCTGAGGCGCTGTCGTAATAGTTCTGAAAGGCGCCCTGTTGAAAGCCCGAGGCGCCTGCGGTATTCACCGAGTAATTGCCTGTGCTGTTGGTCAGCGCTTTGCCGTAGGTGTAGTTCAGGGTGAACTCGAGACCGTGGCTGCTGCGCTCACGAAGGATCGCCTCGAGCGCGCTGAAGTTCGAGGCGGCGCGGGACTCCGTGATGAGCAGGCTATTGGATCCTATGCTCACCGTTGGGTCGATCGCATTCACGCCGAGGTACTGGTTGTTGTAGTAGGGCGCCGAGGTCTTATCGCCGTTCACAAGGTACTGGTTGAGATTGCCGTAGTCTTCGATGTGCTGACCGAGCTCGCCGACGTAGCCGACCTGCAGCGAAAGCGAGCGCGTTACCGCGTACTCGGTCGTCAGGTTGAACTCCTGGACGTAGGCGGGCTGAATGTTCTGCGGATACACGTTGAAGGTGCCGCCGAAGGCGACGGTGCCGCCGGCGAATCCTTGCTCAGCGGTCCGCGGGGCGCCGGGATTATCGGCCGTTGGCGTCACGATGGTGACGTTGACCCCCTGGATAAACGGCGTGATCGAGGTCAGGCGCTGGTTGGAGGAGTTGCCTTCAAAGAAGCTGGTCGCGCCGTAGCCGCCTCGGATGACGAAGCGATCGTTGGCCTGATAGGCAAAGCCCAGCCGCGGCGTCAACTGGCGGTAGTTGGCCTGATAGCATGCGCGGTTGCTGCATACACCGGAACCGACGGGCGCGCCAACGGGTACATGGTCCGCATAAATAACCTGACCGGTGGCGATGTTGATGTTGCCCGTCTTGTTATTGGATTCGATCCAGGGCTGGTCATACTCATAGCGCAAGCCGGCGTTCAGGGTCAGCCGTGAAGTCGCCTTGTAGTCGTCGCTGAGGAAGCCTGCCACGCGCCACTGACGCTGCCCGACATTGATACTGCTCAGCGTTGCGGCGGCCCCGCTCACACGATCCAGCAGGAAATCCGCTCCACCGTATCCGCCCGCGTTGGTAAGCGAAGGATTGCTGGTGAAGGCGCCGCTGTAGGTCAGCGATCCGAGATAGCCGTTGTTGTTGCTGGTGGGATAGTTATTCTGGTATCGCAGCGCCTGCACGCCCATGCTGAACGTGCTGTTGCCGCGCTGGAGGGTAAGGTTTTCAATATAGCTGAAGGTGTTGTCGGTAAGGCTGCCGTTATTCTGCGCACCGTTGCCGACTCCGTTCAACCCGGTTATGTTCTGGGACGTAAAACCCTGATAGGCCTGGTTGGGAAAGGTGATGCCTACGACGGCATCTCCATTGGTCCCGAACTGGCCGGTGCCATCGACTGGAAGTCCTTGAGTCCAGTTGACGCGCGTGAAGCCGATACGCGCCGAGTTAACAATGCTGGGCGAGAAGATGTGCACCCAGGTGAGGCCGCCAAGCTGCGAGGGATAGGTGCTGCCGTTGGGAAAGGAGAGGGCCAGAACCGAGGTGGCGCCGTCGTACGCAGTCGACTTGGAGTAAAAGGCGCTGATCGTATCCGCATTGCGCAGATGGAAGTCGATCTTGACGTCGCCTTGGTTGTTGGCTCGAAAGGTTCGCTGCGGCCCTTGTAGATTGTTATTCACGATGCCGTCCGAAGGAGTTGCATTCGGCAGAGGATAGAGCTCCGGATGGGCGAACAAGTACCTGGCAACTGGATTGACGATGGGAACGCCCTTGTTGCCGGCGTAGGGAGCGAAACCGTTCAAGGGATCGTAGAGCTGAATGGGATTTGCGCCGGTGAGAAGAGCCGAAAAGTCGCCGTTTCGCATCGCCGGGGAAAACACGCTCGCCTGGCCGGTGCCGCCGTTGTGAAACCGCGATCCCAGATAGTCGACGAAGAAGAAGACCTTGCCGTGTCTGATCGGGCCGCCGAAGGTGCCCCCAAACTGCGCCTGCGAGAAGGGATTGATGGGAATGATTGGGCTGGCATGCTTATTCGTCCAGGAGTTCGCGTTGATCCGGTAGTCCTGCAGGTAGCCGTAAGCGGAGCCGTGGAACCTGTCGGTCCCGCTCTTGAGAAGACTCACTACGCCGGCCCCGTTTACATTGCCGTAGTCGGCAGGGGAGTTTGCGGTGAGCACCTTGACCTCCTGTAGCGACTCCGGCGCTGGGCTATAGGCAATCAGGTTATTGAAGGTCTCATTCAGATCGATGCCTTCAAGCGTGTAGTTATTGGCCTGGGCCCGGTTGCCGTTGAGGTTGACCGAGTCCGTATAGGAAGTGCTGCGCTCGAGGGTGGTGGTGCCGGATGTGCCTACGGTGCTTACCGCGCCGGGAACATAGAGGGTCAGAGCGGAGAAATCAAGTCCGTTCAGAGGGAAGTTCTGGATGGTGTTTGTCGTGAAGGTGCCGCTGAGGGTCGCGTCGCTGGTGTCGAGGATAGGCGCTCCGGCCGATACCTCTACGGTCGTCTCATTGGCCCCAAGCTGAAGTTTAATGTTGAAGGTGGCGGTCTGCAGAGCTTCGAGTTGAAACGGCGGCACAGTCTGCTTGCCGAAGCCGGGCGCCTCGATAACGACCTGGTAGCGGCCGATCGGCAAGAACTCGATCCGGTACAGTCCGGCGCGGTCGGAGGTGACCGCGGAGTCAACTCCAGTGTCCAAATTATGCGCGACGACGTGGGCTCCGCGAATCACGCCGCCAGTCGGGTCGGTCACGGATCCCGTCACAGCTCCGGTCACGGTCTGCGCGCACAGGCCCGGCACCCACAGCAAAGCCGCCAGGGCAATCGCAATGCAGGAGAGACGCTTGAGAAGCTTCGTGCTTTGGGCTGGGTTCATCATGAGGGTCACTCCAGAGTGCGTAAGGCGTACGGGATTCCACGCGGCAGCAAAGCCTGATCGAGGCTGGTCTCTCGAGAGCCGACCGCGTGTGGCGGATTACGGTGAAATGAATTACGGGTAGAGCATAGAAATTTGGAGGAGCCTTTGTCAATCAGAGTTTTTCGAAATTCTGCATAAAAAGGGTTCATATGCTCAAAACGCAATACAGTCAACTGCGAGTTCTGATATCTGTAGTAGGAAGAATTTGTTAAACAGCTTAGAACCTGTCGAAGAATCATTACTTACGGTTCCTTCGCTCCTGTTCTTGCTGTTGAGATAGGTCCGGGCTTTAGCCCGGATATTAAAAAACAGGTTTCAACGGAACGAAGCAAAGGACGGACATGACGCCAAGAGACCAGGATCGTGCAAGTCAGATTCTTCATCTTCTGCTGCAGAAGGGCAGAAGCTGCGTGGATGATCTTGCCGTTGCCGTCGATGCTTCCCCCGCGAGCGTGCGGCGCGATCTGATCAAACTGGCGCAGCGGGGCCTCGTGCATCGCGCTCACGGCAGCGTCGAGCTCGCCGGCAAAATGACCTACGAAGCCTTCCGCTTCGACGCCGCCTTCCCCCTGCGCGAAGAGCGTTTTGCCGACGAGAAGCGGCGCATCGCCCTGGCAGCGGCGCAGATGATCGACGAGGGCGATACCATCGCGCTGTCGCCCGGCACCACCACCACCCAGGTCGCTCGCAGTCTGCGCCATCGCGAGGGCATTCATATCGTCACCAACGCGGTCAATATCGGAATGGAGTTTTCCAGCCTGCCCAACGCCCGCGTCACCCTCACCGGAGGATCCATACGCTGGCCCGGCGCATTCTCGATGGTGGGGGCAACCGCGTTCGACTCGCTGCAGCGCCTCTTCTTCGATAAGGCGTTCATCGGCGCGTGCGGCATCCATCCCGAGCACGGCCTCTCGGTCATTGAATCTGACGAAGCCCTGATTCTCGATCAGATGGTCAGACACTCCAGGCAGGTGATTGCGGTGGCGGACGCAAGCAAACTCGGCACCTTCTCCTCGACCAGGGTCTGCTCGACCAGCCAGTTGCACACCATCATCACCGACGACAGCGTCGATCCCGAGCTGGTCAAAGCCTTCCAGCGGCAAAAGGTGCAAATGATGATCGTGTAAAGCCGGGTGCCCCCTATCTCGAATTTGAGATGTGGGCCTCGCCGCCGCCCAAGCTCCTGGTCTCCTCCCGAGGGAAGACACTCAAGTCAGACTCCGTGTACCCGGCAAGATTTCCACAGGAAAAAACCTGTCAAGTCCCCCAACTAGGTAAAACCTTTGGCACCAGCAACATAGCCGTTGCAAAGTAGTTTTGCTCCATGCTGTATACTAGAAATAGTAGAGAAAACAAGCTCCGCGCTTAGCCGGGGCTTTTGCCTTTGGGGATGTGAGTTGATTCTAAGTCCTTTGTTTGGACGAATTTGGACGTAACCCTTTTGTTTGGACGAATTTAGCGGCCATAGCCTCCTCTAAATAGTTCAAAGGAAAGGATTTACACGCAGGCAATAGGGAGGGGGGAGGGGGTCCCACACTCGCATTGTCCGGAGCGCAGTGCCCGGAGCGCAGTGCCCACCAGGCACCTGTCTCTACCGCCCTTCTACACCGTAGGAGGCGAGAACCGCACCATCGGGCCGATGCAGCAGGACCATCGCTCCACGTTGCGCCCGCAAGAGAAAATGAAGACGCGCCTTGGTCGCCGCATCTTCCAGATCGACCTCCTGATCGTCGAGAGACTCGGAGGAGAAGCTGTACAGGATCGCATCTTTCAGCACCGTGGGAAAAGCGAGGACCCCGGGCGACAGCGGCTGTAACTGCCGGAACGAAGGCAAGACCCCGGCGATCTTCTCGGCATAGCGGTAGAGCGCGGCGGTTGCCTCGTACTCTTCGGAAAACTCCACCGGATCGGCGGCCCAGATCACCTTGCCCGCCCCATGTTCGACAATTTTGACCGATACGCCATCGCCAAATCGCATGGTGTCGATCGGCCCCTGCTGGACGGTCGCGGAATAGGTCGCTTGCAGCGGGCGATCGGCTCCGGGAAGAGACAACGCAGACTGACGAACTGCCAGCGGGAAGATCCTGGCCTCAAGCTGCAAGGGCGTCAGGCGGTCCACCCTCTGCCAATGCTCGTTGTATTGGACTGGCCCTGTAACAAGCAGGCACCCGCCGCGCTTAACATAGTCCATCAACTGTTGCCAGGCTGCCTCGGTCAGCGCCTGAGCGGCGGGCAGAAGGACCAGCTTTGGCTGCCCGAGCTCCGCCAGCCGATTCTCCGGCAGCATCCTCGCCGCCGTGTGGTCGTAGTAGGCCAGCGCCCGCAGCGCCTTCTTCTGCGTGGCCGCCGCGAGCGCATTCATGCCGGTGTAGAGCAGGGACTGCGAGGTCACCAAGGTGACTGTCGGCGGCTCGATGGCCGTGAAACTGGCAGGGCTTCGGCCGGCAAACCGCGCAAAACCAGCGAGCACCCCGGCCTCTGGCTTCTCGGTTCCGTCGGGACGGATCGCGCCGATGGGGATCTCGTTGTCATTGGCCATGGTGGCGTTCACGTTCCAGACCCACTCCAGGCCGCCGGCCCCCTGCGCAAAAGAGATCGCCAGCTTGCGCTCCAGTTGCCGGCCCTCTTCCTCCGCGGAAAATCGGAGATGGTCATCCTGCGTGAGCCTGCGCTGCTCGCCCATCTCCTGGATCAGCATCGGCTTTCCCGGCATCTTGGCCGCGAGCGACGCCCACAGTATGCCGTCGAAGTCCCACCAGGTATGGTCGGTCGTGAAGCTGATCTCAGGCGAAAAAAAAGCAGGCGAGACCCGGCCCGCAACGCCGCCCTCGTCCTGCCCGATGGTGACGAGTTGGTCCGAGCCTGCGGCATGAATGGTCTCTCGCTGATGCCGCACCCAATCGACAAACATCGACTGGGTAAACAGGAAGTAGTCATACACCTTGAGCGGGTTGAAGCCGCTCCGCACCCCGTCGAACTCGAACGCTCCGGCCTTCGGCAAAGCAAGAGGATCGGCGGCGGCGATCTCGGGAGACACTGCCGTCGGCCTCGACTGCAAGGCTCGCCCCACCCCCAACGAGGGCTCAGCCCAGGCTGACAGCAACGCGGCCCGATCGGGATATCGCTGCTCGAGCCAGGCTCGCCACGCAGCTTCCTCGAACCGCCCGTGCTGCGGCAGCGTCTTCCAGGCATTCTCGTTTGCGCTCGGCTCGTTGATCAGATCCCAGGCGAGAAAAGGCACATCGTGAAAGCGCTCGACCACGGAGGAGACGTACCGATCCTGACGCTGCCGGGCAGTCGGGTCGAGATACGCATGACTGCCGCCAAAAGCATCCGGTAGGAACGCGAACAGGTTGAATTGTACCGGCAGGCCGTAGCGCCGGGCCGTCATCAGGAAAGCTTCGATGGCGCGAAGCGTGTCTTCGCTCATAGAACTGTCTGAATTCACCAGCAGATCCCATGCCGTCCAGATGCCGGAGCGAATCATGTTCAATCCTGCATCGTGGATCTGCCGCATGTCGCGGTTCCAGAGGTAGGCATTCGGCTTGGCGAGATACAGGCGATTGACGTCGCTCGCCATGTAAGTCGTCCCGACCACAGGCAGCGGCTTTCCATCCAGCGCGAAGTAATCGGCGCCGACGGTGAGTTTCGGCCCGCTGCGCAGATACTCCCAGTCTCGAATCCAGAAGCCTGATCGGTAGGTCGAGATCGGAGCGCCGTGTCTCCAGAGCGCGGCCACGACGGTATGCAGTCCTCGGCCCGCTGCGGCAGACTGCGGCAAGACGATCGCTCGCGAAGCATCTGCCGGAAAAGTAAACGCCTGAGATGTTCCGCCATCTGCTTGCACGGTGATCTTCAGCACATCGTCGGCAATTGGAACAACAGCATCGACGGGCTCCAAGCGAAACTCCAGCTGTTCTCCCGGCAGGAACAGCGGCACGCGCGGACGAAAGGCGAAGCGATCGTTCCGCCGCAGCGCGAGCGTCTGCAGGTTGGCGAGCAGCTTCGGATCGGCGAAGCCTCTTCCCTCCGGCTCACATGCCAGGAAGATCCATCGTCCTCCAACGAAACGTTGGCGCACATGATCGATCAGGAATGCCGGCGCGGCGAGGCGATGCGAATCCTGCGCACCCCAGGCAAGCGTCGTGAGAGACGCATCCTCGCTTCCTGTCGATCCCATATCGGTCGGCAGCCTCGAGGTGACGGAGAGTCGCAGGACCGGGCTGTAGGCCTGCTTCCAGGAGAACTCCGGCAGCTCTGGCTGAAGGTCCGGATTCGGCTCGAACCGCAGCGTCTGCGAGCCAGGAGTGGCCTGGTAGTCGTGGATGAAGAGTTCAAGCGAAGCCGCCACACTGGGCTGACGAAGCCGCCATGCGCCGCCCTCGCGGTAGGCGGCCCGCGTGAAAGGCTTGCCTCCAAGCACGATGAGATTGCCGCCCCGATCCAGATAGCGCAGGATGGCCGGCCAGGCATCTTCCGGATAAGCCGAACCATAGGGAAAAACCAGCAGCTTCGTCTTCAGCGCTGAGAGTGCCTCACCCAACTGGCTTGCATTTACCTTTTGCGCATCGGCAAATCCGCGCAGCAATGCATCCTCCGGGATCGCGCTTGAGTCGGCGACTGGGAAGCTCGGCTCGGAGAACAGAATCGTTTCACTTTGGCCGCGTGCCTTTTGCAACAAAGAGAGAAGAATAACGGCAATAAGCATTCCGCGCAGTAAAAGCAACATGGGCGCCTCGATCTCTGATTAGCGTCTTGCGCTGAAGACACCGAGGCAAGATTAGCACCGGAGGAGAGCTTCGCTATGAGAGGCTTTCTTCCGGCCTCAGCCAACTGATAAGGTGGAGGGCACTCACGGAGAACCTCCTTGCACACATCGAACTCTGCGGTCCGGCGAATCTCTCTGGCAAGCGTTTGCGCATTTTTTTTACTCGCTTTGCATCCGCTCTATGCCGCGTTTGCGCCCGAGGCGCCTGCGGCCGGGATGCAGGGGCCCGCGCCGGAGCGGATGACCGCCCAGGCTTCGGATGGCGGCATGCAGCTTAGCAATAGCCGCGAGATTGTCCAGATCACCTTCTGCGGCAGTGGCGTTGTTCACGTGGTGGCAAGACCCGCCGGAGCGGCAAGCCATTCGGTCGTCATTGAACCGTGGATTATGACTGCCTGTAGTCCTGTCAAGACCAAATTCGCCAGCGCGCCGGATGCGGCATACACCAGCATGCCGGAGCTTAGCGTCAGCGCCGATCTTGCTAGCGGCGCGCTGCGGTTTCAGGATGCCCGTGGAAAGGTCATCCTGCAGGAGAGCGGCCTTGAACCTCGGCGCTACAAACCCGTCTCTGCCGGAGGCGAACAGGTGTACCAGGTGAGCGACCGCTTCTCTCCAGAGACGCTCGAGGGTTTGTACGGCTTGGGACAACATCAAAGCGGAGTCTTCAACTATCGCGGGACCGTTGTCGAGCTTGCGCAGGCGAACAGCGATATCGCTATACCGCTGCTGCTTTCCAGCAATGGTTATGGGCTGTTTTGGAACACCGCCTCGAAGTCGTTCTTCGATGACCGCTTCTCGCGCGAGCTGAAGCTGTCAGCCGAAGCCGCGGACGCGGTGGACTACTACTTCTTCTATGGCCCGGAGATGGATACAGTCATTCATCACTATCGCGATCTGACCGGCCATGCGCCACTCTTTGGCGAATGGGCGTACGGCTTCATTCAGTCGAAGGACCGCTACACCTCCGCGCAGCAGTTGCTCGATATCGCCGGCGAGTACCGCGCACGGCATGTGCCGCTCGATGTGATCGTGCAGGACTGGTTCTGGTGGAAGAGGCAAGGCGACCCGGAGTACACAGACGCCTATCTCAAGCCTCATCCCGACGTGCCGGGCGCTTTGCGCGAACTCCACCGGGAGCATGTGCATGCCATCATCTCCGCCTGGGCGGTCCTCGATGCTAGCTCGAATAACTACCGCGAGATGAAGGCGCAACATCTGCTTATTCCCGGGACTCCCGACTACGACCCGACCAACCCGAAGGCGCGGGATTTTTATTGGGATCATCTGATCGGCAAGCTGTTTGCCCAGGGCTGGGACGGCTTCTGGCTCGACAGCTCCGAACCGGAGACGTGGAAGGGCGAGAGCGATGCTACCCTCGAAGACAGACAGCTTGCGATCGGTTCAGGCGCGCGGTATCTCAACATCTTTCCGCTCATGCACTCAGGCAATGTCTACGACCACTGGCGCCGGGCTACTGGCGAGAAGCGCGCCTTTCTTCTGACGCGTTCGGCCTTTGCAGGCCAGCAGCGCAACGCAACTGTGGAGTGGTCGGGCGATATCTTCGGCACGTTTTCCGTCTTTCGCCGGCAGATCGCCGCCGGACTCAACTTCGCGCTCTCGGGCATGCCGTACTGGACGACAGACATCGCCGGATACACCTCGCCGTTTCATGACGAGCCGAACAATCCGCAATATCAGGAGCTTTACACTCGCTGGTTCGAGTTCGGCGCCTTCTGTCCCATTCTTCGGACTCACGGTCATCGCAGCGCCAATGAGCTCTTCTCCTATGGGCCGCAGGCGCCGACATTGACTGCCTATGACAAGCTGCGATCCAGGCTGCTGCCGTATACCTACTCCCTGGCATGGCGCGTAACTCACGACGATTACACCATGCAGCGGCCCTTGGTGATGGATTGGCGCACGGAAGAGAAGGTTCGCAATATCGACGACCAGTTCATGTTTGGGCCATCGCTGCTCGTCAATCCAATCACCACGGCTGGCGCTACGCAGCGTCTGCTTTACCTTCCTCCCTCTCCAGTGTGGTACGACTTCTGGACCGGCGAGACGCTGCACGGAGACCAGCAGATCCTCGCGAAGGCTCCGCTCGATCGCATCCCGGTCTACGTTCCTGCCGGCGCGATTCTTCCGCTTGGGCCTGAAAGCGAGTATGCCGGCCAGCAGCCGGAGGCTCCCATCGAAGTGCGCGTCTACGCGGGAGCAAACGGCAGCTTTACCTTGTACCAGGATGAGGGCGACAGCTATCGCTACGAAAAGGGCGAGCATGCCACCGTTCAATTGCAATGGGAGGACGCTGCCAAAACTCTGAGCTTTGGTGAACGGCAGGGGCACTACGCCGGGGTGCCACAGAAGATCACCTTCCATGTGACACGCGTTACTGCGAACGCAGGAACCGGGTTCCCGATCAGCACGAAGTTCGAAAAGATCGTGTATACAGGTCAGGCTGCCAAGCTTCTTGTGCCCTAGCGTGGGCTGGAGCAGCTTTCAAGTGTGAACGTCAGTCGCCCGGCGATTTTGAATGAGCTGTCGGTACAACTCAATCGTTTGGTTGGCAATCGCGGACCAGGCGAAGGTCTCTTCCACACGCTTGCGTCCCGCCTCGCCGAACCGTCTTGCTTTCTCCGGATCAGCCAGGAGATCGGATATTTTTTCGGCGAGGTTGCGCGAAAACTTCTCCGGATGCAAAGGAAAGGCCGTAGCTGGGTCCTGCTCAAACGGCACCAGGTATCCGGTTACGCCATCGACCACAACCTCCAGAATTCCGCCCGTGGCGCTGGCAACCACCGGAGCCTTGCAGGCCATGGCTTCGAGATTGATGATGCCGAACGGCTCGTACACGGATGGGCAGCAGAAGACGCTGGCATGGCTGTAGAGCTGAATCGCTTCTTGCTTTGTCACCATCTTCTCGATCCAGACGATGCGAGGATTGATGGTCCTGGCTTGCTCCACCTTCTGTCGCATCTCGGCCGCGATCTCCGGCGTGTCCGGAGCTCCCGCGCAAAGGACTACCTGGGTGTTAGGCGGAAGATAAGGGATGGCCTCGACCAGATGCGTTACTCCTTTTTGGCGCGTGATGCGGCCGACGAACAGGACATAAGGGAGAGTTGGATCCACGCCATATTTAATCAGTGCCGACGTGTCTGGCGTCTTCTGATATTCGTTGAGGTCGATGCCGTTGTAGATGACGTGGACGCGTTCCGGATCGACCTCTGGGTAGGCGCGAAGAATGTCTTCCTTGGTGCCCTTCGAGACGGCGATCACCGCATCGGCATCCAGAATGGCAGTCTGCTCCATCCATGAACTCATCGCGTAGCCGCTGCCAAGCTGCTCCGCCTTCCAGGCCCGTAGCGGCTCCAGGCTGTGAGTCGTTAGGACGAAGGGAATCCCGAAGAGCTTCTTCGCGAGGAATCCCGCCATGGCCACATACCAGGTGTGCGTGTGCACGACATCGATAGCCGCGAGAGACTTCATCTGAGCGAGATTGAGACTCAGCGCCTCGAGCGCTGTTTTGTACTTCTCCTGAGTGCCTGCTGTGATCTCTGACCATGGTTCGGCGCCGCGCACATGGAGATTTCCTGCATCGAGAAACTGATCGCCCCAGCAGTGAACTTCGACCTCGATTGACCGGGCCAGCTCGCGGCTCAGGTACTCCACGTGAACTCCGGCGCCGCCGTAGACGTAGGGCGGATACTCTCGTGTCATCAGGCCAACTCGCAAGGAACCCCTCCTAAGTTTTTACTTTCATAAACAATTTTGTGTCAGCACACCCCATCTTTACACGCTTAGGGCGTAGATGGAGATGCCGGGCAAACCTGCATGCGCTTACGGCATCTTTATTCGCTAAGCACGTAGAGGAATTCCAAAATTGTTACAGCAGGTGTTGAACCTGGCCTTGCGATCTTTTTCGCGAGCCGGATTCCAGGGAAAGCCGGGCTTTCACCCGCAGTCTGTCATGCCGAGAATTCTCTGCATGACAGGATTTCGCATTGCTGCGGCCGGAGTCATGGTTCTTCTCGCGGGGCAGTTGGCTCCTCTTGTTCAAGCGCAGAGTCCTTCGGAATCGGCGCCTGGTCCGACGCAACCGACCCAAGTGCCGCTGTCCGGAAGACAGGCGCAGGGTTCGGTTTCTGTGACGCAGCAGACAACGAGCTCGGGTGGAGGAAGTTCGGTGGACTTCATCACCAGCACCGTAAATGTGCAGGGGCCTTATGTCGGGAGCGTACCGACGGGCGTTGCGACCGGCTCAGTTATGATACTGACGCTCGAAACTGCGCTGGCAAAGGGACTGCGTGAGAATCTCGGAGCACTGAGCCAATCCGCGGCCGTACAGCAGGCACAGGGACAGCGGCAGGTCGCCAGGAGCACGCTGTTGCCCCAATTGAGCACCGCCGTCAGCGAAGTGTTTCAACGTACCAACCTCAGGACCTTGGGCGTCAGTTTCGGCGGCATCCCAGAGGCGGTGAAATTCAATTACATCGACGCGCGCGCCGCGCGGTTGAATCAATCAGTGTTCGACCTGGTCAGGATTCGCAATCTGAACAGCGCGACGGAGAACCTGAAGGCGAACATTCAATCCAGCCGCAATGCGCGCGATCTGGTCGTGCTCGCCGTTGGTGGAAGCTACCTGCAATTGATCGCGACCGAGACCCGGATCGATTCGACTGCGGCACAAGTGCAGACCGATCGGACAATCTATGAGCAGGCAGCCGACCGGTTGAAGGCAGGCCTGAATGCGCGCATCGACGTGACGCGCTCGCAGGTGCAGTTACAGACCGAGCAGCAGCGTCTTCGTTCGCTGCAAGCCGATTTAGAGACGCAGAAGCTGGCACTGGCGCGCATCATCGGGCTTCCCTTAGGTCAAGCGTACAAAACGACGAATGTCTTTCCCTATGCTCCCCTGACTGGTTTCTCGCTCGAAACGTCGCTGCAGAAAGCGTTTTCGGCACGTCCGGATCTGCAAGCGGCGGCGGCGGCGGTGAAGGCAGCAGAGGCGTCGGTGAAGGCTGCGCATGCGGAGAGATTGCCAAACGTGACGGTGAACGCGGACTTTGGAGGAGCCGGTGTTACGCCGTCCCGGCACTCCACCGGCGTATATATGGTGGCCGGCACGCTCACCGTTCCGATTTACGAAGGTGGACGTATTCACGGGGATATCGAGCAGGCAGCGGCCGCGCTGCGACAACGCAAGGCGGAGTTCGAGGATGAGCGCGGCCAGGTAGACCAGGACGTGCGGCAGGCGTTTATAGATCTGAGCTCAGCTGCCGACCAGGTCGAGGTCGCGAAGAGTAATGTCTCGCTGTCGCAGGAGACGCTCACGCAATCGCGCGATCGTTTTGCCGCGGGAGTGACCGACACCGTGGAAGTAGTGCAAGCCGAACAGGCAGTAGCGCAGGCGAACGACGATTACATCACGGCAGTGTACGAACATAACCTGGGCAAGGTTTCCCTGGCGCGCGCGATGGGCGACGCTGAGGGAACGCTTCCGCAACTCTTGAGGAAATGAGCATGGCCGAGACGCCGTTAGACGAGCACCCGCGACCCAGCGACGCGCACAGCGATCTGGCGTTGCGCATGTTGTACGACGAACAGGCTCGGCTGCGCGCCGAAGTGAAAGACCTGCGCCAGAGGCAGGAGCAGCAAAGCCAGGAAAAAGGCGATAAGCAGCAGGGCGGCGAAGGAGACGAGAAAGGCGCCGCGGGCGGAGACGAGAAAGGCGGCAAGAAAGAGGAGGGAGGCGGCGAAGGCAAAGATAAGAAAGACGACGATAAGAAGGACGGGGATAAAAAAGGCGGCGACAAGGACGAGAAAGAGAAGAAGCCGCCCTTGAAGGATCGAGTGAGGAGCTGGGTTAGGGAGCATCCGCTCGGGACGGTCCTTATCGTCATAGGGGTCATCGTTCTGCTGATCGTCGGCGTGCTGTTCTGGCGTTATCTCGGCAGCTACGAGAACACGGATGACGCGTTTGTCGACGGTCACACCGATCCGATCAGCGCGCGCATCAGCGGCACGGTGGTGGCTGTCTATGTAGAGAACACTTATCGGGTGAAGAAGGGGCAGCTGCTGGTGGAGCTCGACCCCCGCGATAACCAGGTGTCCAAGGAGCAGTCGAGCGCAAACTACGCACAGGCGCAGGCCAACGTTCGTTCCCAGGAGCCGAACGTGCCGATCACGGCGACCAACGAGTCGACGCAGGTGATCAATGCCAAACTGAACGTGGCGAGCGACGAATCGAACGTCGCTGCGTCGGAGGAGAGGTACAGGTCGGCGATGGCGGACAAGCGGCAGGCGGAGGCGAACCAAGCCAACGCCGCGCGTGAGGAAGAGCGGTACAGGCTGCTGGTGGTAAAGGAAGAGATTTCGCGTGAGCAGTACGACCAGCGCGCCACGGACGAGCGGGCGCAGGAAGCAGTAGTGGCATCGCGCAGCGAGACGGCGGACGCGGCCGCCAAATCGGTGACACAAGCCAAAGCTCAACTGGAGATGGCGCGCGCGCAGGAGAAGCAGGCCAAGATGAATCTGCCCCGGCAGGTGGCCACGCAGCGCGAGACGCTTGCACAACGCCAGGCCAGCGTCCTGGTCGCGAAGGCGCAGGCGGACCAGGCCGAGCTCAATCTTGAGTACACCCGCATCTATGCGCCGGAGGACGGCATTATCGGCGATAAGCAGGTGCAGCTTGCCACGCAGGTAACGCCGGGCCAGGAACTGTTCGCGCTGACCCAGACGAACGATATCTGGATCACGGCAAACTTCAAGGAGACCGAGATCAAGAAGATGTGGCCTGGGCAGTCGGTGACGATCAACGTGGACGCGCTCTCGCAGAAGTTCGAAGGGTACGTGGAGGCGCTTCCGGGAGGCAGTGGGGCGATCTACAGCCTGCTCCCGCCGGAGAACGCGACGGGCAACTACGTCAAGGTGGTGCAGCGGCTTCCGGTGCGCATCCATATCAAGCCCGGTCAACCGGGAGCAGAGCGGCTGGCTCCGGGCATGTCGGTGGAGCCGAAGGTGTGGGTTCGATGAAGCCGATCGTTATGACAGGGGAGGCCTGATGCCGGGCGGCGGAGACCAGAACTGGAAGCCGAGCCATAACCCGTGGCTGATTGCGGTCGCAGTGATGATCGCAACGTTCATGGAGGTGATGGATACAAGCATCGCGAGCGTGGCGGTTCCTTATATCGCCGGGAGCACCGCATCGACGACCGATGAAGCGGAGTGGGTGCTGACGGTATACCTGGTGGCCAATGCGGTGTTTCTTCCGTCGAGCACCTGGTTTTCCCAGCGCTTTGGCCGCAAGCGGTTCCTGATGTTTTCGATAGGGGTCTTCACCGTCGCTTCCTTCTTCTGCGGTATTGCGCCGACGCTGCCTCTGATCCTGCTCGCGCGCGCTGTGCAAGGCGCGGGCGGCGGCGCGCTGCAGCCGATTTCGCAAGCCATCCTGATTGAGAGCTTTCCGCCCGAGAAGCAAGGACAAGCGCTCGGCCTGTTCGCCCTGGGAGTGGTGCTGGCGCCGGTGATCGGGCCGGCCTTCGGAGGGTATCTTACCGACGCGATCTCGTGGCGATGGGCCTTTTACATCAACATTCCTGTCGGCATTCTGGCCATTCTGATGCAGAGCAAGGTTCTCGAAGACCCGCCGTACATCACCAATGCCAAGCCCGGCAAACTGGATGGGATTGGGCTCGGTCTGCTTGGGCTCTGGGTAGGCGCGCTGCAGTTCATCCTCGACAAGGGCCAGGAGGACGACTGGTTCGGCGACTTGCGCATACGCTGGGCGGCAGTGCTCCTGGTGATCGCATTCGTTGCGTTCCTGGTGTGGGAGTTTCGGCATGCCAAGCCGCTGGTCGACCTGCGCGCGTTGAGCAATCGCAATCTGGCCATAGGCTGCGCGCTTATCTTTGCGCTGGGAGCGGTGCTGTATGGCCTTACCTCGATCCTGCCGGTCTTTTACCAGACACTGCTTGGATATAGCGCCACGGCGTCCGGTTTCGCGGTGAGTCCGCGCGGCCTGGGATCGATCGTTTCGTCGATCGCGGTGGGGGTGCTTGTCTCGAAGATGGACCCGCGCTGGATCGTTGCGGCCGGCTTTGCCGTGCTGGGCTTCTCCGGCTACTGGCTGAGCCTGCTGACGCTGGATATTTCGCCAACATCGCTGTTCTGGCCCATCACGGTCAGCGGCCTGGGCCTGGCGATGATCTTCGTGCCGCTCTCCCAGGTGGCTCTCGGGACTTTGTCAAAGGCCGAGACCGGAAACGCGAGCGGGATCTTCAACTTTCTTCGCAACGTCGGAGGCAGTATCGGGATTTCGGCTGCCAACACGATCGCGCTCCGCCACCTGCAGAGCCACAGAAACGACAATGTCCACTGGTATACCGGCGCCAGTTGGCTGCTGCGCCGCCAGATCAACCAGCTTACCGCGTTGATGCAGCTACACGCCGGCCCTCGGCGCGCCATGCTGCGGGCGTATTCGATGACCGATACCGCACTGAATAGCCAGGCGCAGCTTTGGGCGTATGTGGACGTGCTGCGCTACTTCGCGTTGCTCTGCGCGCTTTGCATTCCCTTTTCCTTTCTGCTCAAGAAGCCGAAGCAGGGCGCGGGAGGCGCTGCGTAACGCGGAGGAGGACGGGGTGCCCGAAGCAGGAAGGTGCGACCATCTGAGATGGCGCACTTACCCCCCCCTCCCTGCCTGCCTGCGCGTAAGTCTTTTGTTTTAAATAACTTAGCAGAGGTGGTGGGCTGCAAATTCGTCCAAACAAAGGAGTTAGGCGCAAATTCGTCCAAGCAAAGGGTTTACGACAGAGTTCATCTCCTTAAAGGAGAAAGCCCCGAGCGTTTGCACGGAGCTTTCTGTTTCCTTATACTTTTAATTGTACAGGATTCAGCAAAACTATTTTGCAATGGCTATGTTGCTGATGCCAAAAGAGTTGAAGGGGATGGGGACTTGACAGGTTTTTCCTGTGGAAATCTCAAGGGGAGGAACGCTTATCTGTAAAGGGGTTATCCCCATCTGTTCGTACCCAGGACGGTTATAGGATCCTCCACTTGAGTGTGCTTCCTTGTTGAGACAAGATTCCCTCGGGGCCAAAGCCCCACTGATTTCCCGAGACTATACGGCGCGGCTGAAGTCATTGGCCTTGCAAGTTTTAGACTCAATCAGAGATTTCTTTAGCCGGGAGGGAGAAGCCTATCTTCCGCAGGGAGTCGTCGGTGACCTCGTAGTTTCGGTCCGGGTCTGGACGCGCATCCTTCTCCGGATCGATATGCGCGTAGGTGTGCAAGTAGATTCCCGCAGCGATGAATGCAGAGTCGAGTTCCGCGATGTCGTGGAAGGTGACGGTAAAGGGAGGTTGTTGGTGGGTCAGACCTCCTACCCTCTCGTAGGTCAGAAGGATGCCTTCAGGATTTTTGGGGTCAGGCAGGCATTTGAATTTGACTTGATAACTGTTCATAAGCGTATCTCCGGATGATTGGATGACGAATGAAGATTGGCCGAAGCCCCAAGGCCGGTTTTCCGGCGGACTTCGTGTCGATGTTTGGTGGAGAACCGGGGTCGCTTTTCCACCCCGACGAGGCCCACATCTCAGAATCGAGATATGGGGCACCCAGGTTTCCCGTTCAGATGGGCGGGTAGACTGGGGCTTATGGCGAGCGGGCGGGTGATGGCGCTGGATGTGGGCAGGGTGCGGGTGGGCGTGGCGCTCTCGGACCCGCTGGGATACACGGCGCAGCCGCTGCTGACGCTGTGGCGCAAGAGCCGGGGCGAAGATCTGCGCAGCTTGATGCGGCTGATCCGAAAGCACGAGGTGGCGGCGATCGTAGTGGGAAATCCGCTGCACCTGTCAGGCGACGTGAGTCCGTGGGCGGCAAAGGTTCAGGGGTTCGCCGAGGCGTTGCGTGAACGCTCCGGGCTGCCGCTGGAGCTGTGGGATGAACGGCTGAGTTCGGTGGAGGCGCACGCGATTCTCGACGAGGCTGGGCGCGATCGGCGGGACCGCAAGGATGTGATCGATCAGGTGGCGGCGGTCGTGATTCTGCGCGGGTGGATGGAGGCAAAGGAACAGGCGGCGGCAGGGGCCGGAGGAATAGGAGGCTTGTAGCGAACTCCGATCTGGTGCAGAGGAGGAGAAGAACAAGCAACGGCAAAGACGAAATTCGGGGATCTCTCCACTTCGCAACAGACGATGAGACCGTCTGTTGCTCCGGTCGAGATGACGACCTCTTTAAGTAAATCTGCAAAGACATGCTCATCATTCCGTGGTTTGAGGTGGGACAGGCGCATCAGAGGCAGCGCGAGGCATAGAAAGTTTTCCGGTTTTCGGTATTCCTTGTAGCATGAGGTAAAGGACTATTCCTTCCATGAAACTTCTCCAGCAGGACGAGCAGGCGGCGGTTCGGGAGCAGCACGAGGTGAGCGGAGCCGAGACGGACGGGAAGACGAGTCTGGCTTCTTCCTCCGGCGGCATGTTCGGCGGCTACTTTTCGCCTGAGCGGAGCTGGAGGTTCAAGAAGGACGGCATTCTGGATGCGCGCGGGCGCAGGCTGTTCGAGACGACGGCGATGGCTTGCGCGGCGGATGCGTATCCGTTTCAGGCGCCTCTGGATGGCAAGACGGGGCCGATGGTGCGGACCGAAGGCCGGGAGATGCTGATGCTCTCCTCCTACGATTACCTGGGACTGATTGGCGATCCGCGGATCGATGAGGCGGCGATCGAGGCGGTGCGGAAGTATGGAACGGGAACGGGCGGAGCGCGGCTGTTGACGGGAACGCTCGATCTGCACCAGGAGGTGGAGCGAGATCTGGCAGAGCTGAAGGGAACCGAGCAGGCGCTGGTGTTCAGCTCGGGGTACATGGCGAACCTGGGGGTGATTACGTCGTTGTTTGGGCCGGCGGACCGGGTGATTCTCGATGCGCTGTGCCATCGCAGCCTGCTGGATGCGTGCAAGATGGCAGGGATGCAGGTGCAGCGTTTTCGGCATAACGATATGGATTCGCTGCGCGAGGAGCTGCAGGGGGGCGAGCGGGCGAACCGCACGTTGATCGTCGCGGATGGCGTGTTTTCGATGGACGGCGACATCTGCCTGCTGCCGGAGCTGATCGCGGTCAAGAAGGAGTTCGGCTGCTTCCTGCTGGTGGATGATGCGCATGCAGTGGGCGTGATCGGCGAGACGGGCCGGGGGACCGAGGAGTACTTCGGGATGGGGCCGGAGGACGTGAAGGAGGTCGATATCTGGACGGGATCGCTGGCGAAGTCGATTCCGTCGACCGGCGGATTTGCCGCGATGTCGCAGGAGCTGGCGATCTATATGCAGCATGCGGCATCACCGTTTATCTTTTCCGCGGCGGTAAGCGCGCCGGCTGCGGCGGTGATTCGGCGAGGGATTGCGATTTTGAAGGCTGAGCCGGAGCGGGTGGCGCGGCTGCAGGCGAATGCGCGGTTCCTGCGCATCGGGTTGAACGATCTGGGCTTCGATACCGGGCTGTCGGAGACGGCGGTGATTCCGGTGGTGATGGGCGAGGACATTGAGGCGGGAATGTTTGCGCGGCGGCTGCGCGACCACGCTATTCTGGCTTGCCCGGTGATCTTTCCAGCGGTGGCGCAAGGGGCGGCGCGGCTGCGGCTGTGCGTGACGGCGGCGCATACCAACGCACAGCTCGAATATGTTCTGGACACGTTTCAGAAGTTGTCGAAGAGCTAAGGCGGGTGGCGGTTTTTGTTACCGGGGCCAGCGGCTTTCTGGGCGGGCGGCTGGCGGAGTTGCTGACAACGCGGGGTGAGGAGGTCGTGGTGCTGGCGCGGGTGTCGGCGGATCTGCGACACCTTGCCCAAGTTCCGGTGCGCGTGGTGCGGGGGGACCTGGGGGAGGTCGAGACGCTGAAGGAAGCGATGCGCGGGGTGACGGAGGTCTTCCATTGTGCCGCGGCCTCGACCGATTGGGCGCCGATGGCGAGGTTCTTCGAAGCTAATGTTCGCGGGACGGAGAACATGCTGGCGGCGGCCGAGGCAACCAGCGGGCTGAGGCGATTTGTGCATGTGAGCACGACGGATGTGTATGGATATCCGATGGCGCCATGTGGGGAAGACCACCCGCTGCGGGATGTGGGATTGGGATACAACCGCACGAAGGTGTTGGGGGAGCTCGCGGTGTGGGAGGCGTATCGGAAGCGCGGACTGCCGGTGACGATTATGCGTCCGGCGACGATCTATGGGCCGCGAGGGAAGGCGTTTGTGACCGACTTCGCGGAGCTTCTGCGGGTGCGCCTGATGATGTATGTCGATGGGGGACGGCGGACGGGGGGATTTACCTATGTCGATACCGTGGCGGAAGCGATGATGCAGGCGGCTGAAAGCGACCGAACTGTCGGGAGGGCGTATAACCTCTCCGACGGCACCGGCGGGACGTGGAGGGAGTATGTTTCGGGGCTGGCGTCGGGGCTGGGGTACAGGATGCCGTGGCTGAATCTTTCGTTCGATTCGGCGATGACGCTGGCGCGGGCGATGGAGTTTCCGCATGGAACGTTGGGCCTGCCGGGGCGGCCGCAGTTGACGCGGCATGCGGTGCACCTGCTGGGGCGAGACCAGGAGTTTCCCAGCGAGAACGCGCGATGCGACTTTGGGTTTTCCCCGGGAGTGGATCTAGCGGAGGGAATCAGGCGTTCGGTGGCTTGGTTGAAGTCGCTTAGGCCGATGCCGCGGTGAGATTCGGAGTCGATGGGAGTCAGGGGCTACGCAGGTCCGGATTGCCTGGCCTGGAGCAACTGCTGGATGCCGGCGACCATCTGCGGGATGTTGGCGATGGTCTTGGCCTGCTCGTCATCGATGGAGATATCGAACTCGTTCTCCAGCTCGAAGAGGATATTGATGCGGTCGAGGGAGTCGATGCCCAACTGCTCGAAGGTGCTGTCGGGCGTGATGGAGTCGAGGGGGAGGCGGCGCGAGGTGGCGATGACTCGAAGAACGCGGCCCTCGACGGATTCGTAGTTGGTGGCATCGAGGGATGAATCGACGGATTCTTGCATAGTCCTCGGAGATCTCTGAAGCGTACTCGTGTCGCTCCCTGGAGAGAAAGGAGAGCGGGCAGACATTACGTCAAACTACGTCAGGCTCAAACTACGTCAGGCTCAAACTGCGTCAGGCTATTACGTCAAACTGCGTCAGATAAGGATAAGCTATTTTGCCTGTGGCGGGTATAGGGACGCGATGGCGGTTTGGGTACGTTAGGGATGGATTCGCAGAGAGTATTGTGTTTTGCTGCTCACCCACCCATCGCGATGAGACCGCGATGAATGGGGCACCCGAGAGGGTAACGTATCGGGTTGCTTGCGCGGATGAAAGACAGGGCGCGGGTCTAACTTACTTGACTACTTCATTACTTCATTACGTCGGGGCTGACTATGGGTTTACTTGGGGAGCTTCTCTTCCGGGGGCCGATTGCAGTAGGCAGCATGGGCCCCCGCGCGATGGTAGGCCGCGGAGGCGCTGGGGTCTTCCTCCTTGCACGTATGGCATATGGAGCGATGGGCCATGTATTTTTTACGCGCCTCGGAGACGAGCTTGATTGTGTCTTTCCAGCTTTGATCCCGGATCTCAAAGGGGAGGCTGGAGTTCCTCATATTGGCGTCTGACTGGGCTAATTCCCTGACGGCAGAGGAGAGTCGGATATTGAGGAGTCTTCCTGCTGGACATAACATGCACACAGATCAATTACGTTCTGGAGGGTGCGGCGGATTGTCGTTTCAGAGGCGATTCCGTTTCGTGCCTAAGTTACTTTGGTGTGCTCCTGGGGCGGGTATTCCCCTGGATTGAGATCTTCCGGTCACGGCTTCCGTAGCGACTCGTCGATGGCTTTCAGCAGGGTTCCGGCAGGGTCATTGGAGTATTCCCAGAACATGACCCCGGCGAGCTTGTGCTTGAGCGCGTAGTGACACTTGGCGGCGATGGACTCGGGATCGTCGTAGGACACGAAGGTGCGCTGTTGCGGGTTGTAGAGATACGGAACCGAAGCGACGGGGTCCCAGTACCGGGTGAAGCCGTGGTTCAGCATGGTCGCTGCGATGACGCTGTAGGGCGCATAGCCGTTGGGCAGGGGTTTGCCGGATTGAAAGAGGCCATGGTTAGTGTCTGCCACCTGGCCCCATATGTGGCCGTAGAAGGGTATGCCGAGAACGAGCTTGGAAGCGGGTACGCCGGCCTGCTTGAAGGCAACAATGGCGGCGTTGCCGGAGATCTTCTTGGGATCGGCGGGGGTGGTGAACAGCGGGGCATGATGTCCCGTGATCGCATCGGAGCCGGGCTCGTAGAGGTCATAGGCCATGACGTTGACGGTGTCGACGTAGCGCTGGACCTGGGCCATGTCGGTGTGGGCGAGATACTCGTCGGAGGCGCCCGCCGCGATGGTGAGATAGAGTCGGCGGGGGCTGTTTCTTGTCTGGGTTGTCTGCTGGTCGAATCGCTGGCGCAGCTCTTTGAGCAGCAGGGTGAAGTTCTGCTTGTCTTCCGCGCGGAAGGGATGACCGGAGCCGACCATGCCGGGATACTCCCAATCGATGTCGAGCCCGTCGAGTTGGTAGCGGGAGACAAAATCGATCGCACTGTCGATGAAGAGCTTCCTGCTCTGCGGAGTGAGAGAGACGTCGGAGAAGTTGGTGGACCAGAGCCAGCCGCCGACCGAGACCAGCACGGTGAGCGCGGGGTTCTGGCGCTTGAGACCGGTGAGGAAGGCGAAGTTGCCGGCGTCCGCAGCGAAGCCAGGGACCATGCGGCCGCTCTCGATGTTGGCGAAGGCGTAGTTGATGCGGGTGAGGCGGAGCGGGTCGATCTGGCCGGGCTGCAGGGCGGTATTTTGCGGGAAGACATAGCCGACGATGATCGGCGCTGAAGGAGGTTCAGCCGCGGCCGGGAAGGCTCCAGCAGGAAAGGTTTGAAGGGCGAGTGCGAGGCTGAGGGTAAGGAGCAGATTTTTCGACATCGGGGAGAACCTTCTGATAAAGCTATCAACTTCTGGGTGTTTCGACGCGATAACGCGCGAGACTCACATTGGACGCTGTGTTCCGAAGCGCGCCTGAACGCATCCAACCGGAATAGAAGCGAGGCCGGAATAGGAGCGAGGCTGGGATATGAGCGAAAGCACGGAGCGGTTTACGGGACGAGTCGAGGAGTATGCGAAGTATCGTCTGCCTTATCCGGCGGAGGTGATCGGGATTCTGACGTCGCGGTGCGGGCTGGGACGGGAGCATCTGGTGGCGGACATCGGCGCGGGGACGGGGATGCTGTCGCAGGTATTTCTGGAGCATGGGAACGCGGTGCTTGCGATCGAGCCGAACGATGAGATGCGCGCGGCCTGCGAACGGCTGGGGTCGGCGTGGCCTGGGCTGACGGTGCAAGACGCCACAGCGGAGGAGACTGGGCTGGGGGACGCTTCGGTCGACTTTGTTTCGGCGGGCAGGGCGTTTCACTGGTTCGATCAGGAGAAGGCTGCCATGGAGTTCCGGCGGATTCTGCGACCGGGTGGTTGGGTGGTCCTGGCAAGCAATGGCAGATTGCGGGACGATTCGCCGCAGTCGAAGGATTATGAGGCATTGCTGTGCCAACATGGCACCGAATATGAGGCGAACCGTTGGCGGCACATCACGGACCCGCGTGTGGACGATTTCTTCGCGGGTGGCGAGTTGTTCCGGGACGAGATTCGCGGAGAGCAGCGTCTTACGCGCGAGGAGTTGATCGGGCAGACACAATCCCTGGCAGTTGCGCCGCAACAGAGCGATGCGAAGTACGAAGGCATGCAGCAGGCGTTGCGAGAGTTCTTTGCGAAGTGGCAGGTGGATGGCGTTGTCACGATGCAGACGGTCTGCCAGATGGCGTGCGGGCGCTTTGGAAATGAACGGCAGCACATCGTCAGTTGAGGGGATGATTGGGGTGGCGCGGAGGGGCGTCGATCCGGATTTGCTCAGGGAGTCAGCACTCGATGATGTTCAAAGCCAATCCGGCGAGGGAGGTTTCCTTGTAGCGGGATTGCATGTCGAGGCCGGTCTGGTACATGGTGGCGATGACCTGGTCGAGCGAGAGTTTGTGGTCTCCGGTCTCGTGCATGGCCATGCGGCAGGCGTTGATGGCCTTGACGGCTCCCATGCCGTTGCGTTCGATGCAGGGGATCTGGACGAGGCCGCCGATGGGATCGCAGGTCATGCCGAGATTGTGCTCCATGGCGATCTCGGCGGCGTGTTCGACCTGGGCGTTGGCGCCGTTGAGCGCGGCGACGAGACCGCCGGCGGCCATGCTGCAGGCTACGCCGACCTCGCCCTGGCAGCCGACCTCGGCTCCGGAGATGCTGGCGTTCTCTTTGTAGAGGATGCCGATGGCGGCGGCGGTGAGGAAGAAGCGGAGGAGGCCTTCGTTTTTTTCCTCCTCGCTGCCTTCGATGAAGCGCATGTAGTAGTTGGCGATGGCCGGAATGACTCCGGCTGCGCCGTTGGTGGGCGCGGTGACGACGCGGCCTCCGGCGGCGTTCTCTTCGTTGACGGCCATGGCGTAGACGGTGACCCAGTCGATGGGAGCGAGGGGGTCCTGGGAGCCGATGGTGTTGAGGCGTTCGGCGAGCCGGTGGGCGCGGCGGCGGACGTTGAGGCCTCCGGGGAGGATGCCTTCGGCGGCGATGCCGCGCTCGGTGCATTGCTGCATGGTGTGCCAGAGGGTCAGGATACTGGCGCGGATGGTCTCTTCTGGGGATAGGCCCGCTTGCGCCGCAGCGATGGCCGGCTGCGGGCGGGCGATGGAGATCTTCGGATCATTGAGGAGGGCGACTTCATTGGCGAGGAGCAGGTTGGCGATGGTGAGGTTGTGCTGCTTCGCGGTGGAGAGCAGATCGGCAGCGCTGCGAAAGGGATAAGGCACGATGCGCGCGCTGGTGAGGCTCTCCGCGAGGCGTTCGGCTTCGGAGACGATGAAGCCGCCGCCGATGGAGTAGAAGACCTCCTCGGCCAAGGTTGCGCCGGAGTGGTCGAGCGCGGTGAAGCGAAGGCCGTTGGGATGCGAGACGACGGCCGGGTCGGGATACATCCGGTTGCGGTGAAGACGAAGATTGCTCCCCTCCGTGAACGGGATGGCGCGGCTGCCGTTGAGTGGAAGCGTGCCGGTGGAGAGGATGGCGGCGATGCGGGATTCGATGGTGGCTGGATCGACGGTGTCGGGAGCTTCGCCGACGAGGCCGAGGAGCACAGCGCGATCGGTGCCGTGGCCCAGGCCGGTGAGGGCGAGCGAGCCATAGAGATCGACGTTGACAGTGGCGGTGCGGGCGAGCAGGCCGGCGGACTCGAGTTGGCGCGCGAAGCGAAGGGCGGCGCGCATGGGCCCGACGGTATGGGAGCTTGAGGGGCCGATGCCGATCTTGAAGAGTTCGAAGAGACTGGTGTTCACGTGGGATATTCTATGCGCGCGCGGGGAGAGTTGGCGGAATCTCACTCCTCGCCTGGTGGGCTCGATCTCTTCTTGCGCTGTTTCGTCAGGAGATTGCGGTGAGCGGTGCTCAAGGCTCCTGCGATCAACGCTTCGTCGGCTTCGAGGTGGACGAAGGTCATGCCCATACGTCCCCAGCCGCCGTGGACGGGAGTAAAGGCCTGGGGCTGTTCGGTGATGAAGGACTGCTGTTGCTCGGGCGTCAGCTTGACTACGCCGCAGCCCTTCTGCTGCGCGGAGAGCGTGGCGAAGATGCGACTGTTGAGACGGAAGTCAGGATGTCCCATGTGCGCGCCTTCGACGGCGCCGGGGAGGTTGAGGGCGAGGCGGCGGAAGAGGACGATGCGCGAGTCGAGCGGAGCCATGGCAGAGAATTCTACTTCTCGCGTGTGCGCGGCTGAGGATGCGGGTGCGGCTTGGCTACTGCGGGCTTGGCTGCGGCGGAGTGCTATACTCGCGGAAAATCCACCGCCTCACCGTTGCACCAGGCTCCTACAAAATGCTTTTCAAGGCTCGCAGTGCTGCTGTCTATGGAATCGACGCCCACATCATCGATGTCGAGGTCGATTTCTCTCAGATCAAATTGGATCAGGAACAGTTTCACACGGTGGGGTTGCCGGATGCGGCGGTGCGGGAGAGCCGGGATCGGGTGCGTTCGGCGATCAAGAACTCGGGCTTTGAGATTCCTCCTACCCGGATCACGATCAACCTGGCTCCGGCGGACCTGAAGAAAGAGGGTTCGGGGTTCGATCTTCCGATTGCGATCGGGATTCTGGGCGCGTACGGCGCGCTGCATATCAAGGATCTCAGCGACTATCTGCTGGTGGGCGAGCTAGGACTGGACGGCAGCCTGCGCGCGGTGCAGGGCATGCTGCCGATTGCGGTTGCGGCGCGGGCCAAGGGCATTCCGAATCTGTTGATTCCGGCCAGCAATGCGCGGGAGGCCGCGGTGGTGGAGGGGGTGAACGTGTACCCGGTCCATTCGCTGCTGGAGGTGAGGGAGTTGCTGAACTCGGCGGCGCTGGGCGGGATCAAGGCGACCCCGCTACGGGTCGAGACGACGCGTCTGCTGAACGAGATGCAGCATTTTCCGCATGACTTCAAGGACGTGCGGGGACAGCAGACGTCCAAGCGGGCGCTGGAGGTGGCGGCTGCGGGTGGGCACAACATTCTGATGATCGGACCTCCGGGCTCGGGCAAGACGATGCTGGCGAAACGGCTG
This sequence comes from Edaphobacter sp., assembly GCA_965277335.1. Taxonomy (GTDB): domain Bacteria; phylum Acidobacteriota; class Terriglobia; order Terriglobales; family Acidobacteriaceae; genus Edaphobacter. The sequence goes on from CBDICJ010000008.1 coordinate 536,781, forward strand.
CCGTCGATTTTGGCTCCGCTGCGGTTTGAGGAGGCGCTGGAGACGACGAAGATTCATTCGGTTGCGGGGGTGCTGGACGCGGAGCAGGGGCTGGTGGCGCATCGGCCGTTTCGTTCGCCGCACCATACGATCTCGGATGCCGGGCTGATTGGGGGGGGCGTGATGCCGCGGCCGGGTGAGGTTTCGCTGGCGCACAATGGCCTGCTGTTTCTGGACGAGCTGCCGGAGTTTCCGCGCAATGTGCTGGAGGTGCTGCGGCAGCCCCTGGAGGACGGCCATGTGACGATCGCGCGGGCGGCGATGAGCTTGAGCTTTCCCGCGCAGTTCATGCTTGCGGCGGCGATGAACCCGTGTCCCTGCGGGTATTTCAACGACAAGTCGCGGGAGTGCATGTGCACGCCGCCGATGATTCAGCGCTACGTGTCGAAGGTCTCAGGTCCGCTGCTGGACCGGATCGACATCCATATCGAGGTGCCGGCGGTGCAGTACAAGGAGTTGCGCGGCGGGACGGCGGCTGAGGGTTCGGAGCAGATTCGCGACCGGGTGCTGGCGGCGAGGGAACGGCAGCATGCGCGGTTTGGGGTCGCGGCCGAGCGGACCAAAGGATCGGCGAAGGCGGCTTCCCGGCCGGTGTTTGCCAATGCCCAGATGAATACGCAGCAGATACGGATGCATTGCGAGCTGTCTTCGGATGCGGAGCGCCTGCTGGAGCGCGCGATGCAGCAGCAGGGGTTGAGCGCTCGGGCCCACGACCGTATCTTGAAGGTAGCGCGAACCATAGCCGATCTGGGAGGAGAGCAGGATGTAGCCGTGCCGCATATAGCGGAGGCGATCCAATATCGCACCCTGGATCGCAGCTACTGGTCTTGACCCCCTCGTAAGTGGCTCAAAGTCTCAGGGCAGCGGGGGAAATGAGGAGCGAAAATCCCGTTTCTGGGATTTCGTTATGGGTTGACTCCTAAAATAAGTATTGACCTTGAGCCTTGAACGATTTACTTTCCATTAAGTCGTAGTTGTCTTGCATTGGTACGGGTCCGGAGAGGCGACCAGGGTAGTCTGCGACGTTTTGGACTGTCAGGTTTCTGGCCGGCTACCTGTTTCACGCCTGGGCGCGGTGAGCGCTGAATCTTCGGAAGAGACAGATTTGAAAGAGGGCTGGTCAATTCATTCCAGCCAGCCGCTCATGTTCGTTTGCTGAAAAGAGAAGGAATTGTCGAAAATACTCGGAGTCCCGCAAGGGGATTCTGCGTCTAACAGAAGGGCTTCATTATTCTTGGCGCTGTGCTGAGCACGGATGCCGAATTTCTAGATATTAGATATCGATCACAGGCAGTTGAGCGCCAGCAAGCCGCTTACGCCTAGGAAATGAAAGGGGAGAAAACTATGCGCTCGGATCTTATTTTTGGAGCTCTTACGCACGTGAATAACCGCTATGAGCTGTGCCAACTGGCTTCAAAGGCTACCCGCAAGCTTCATAAACCAAATACTCGTCTCCAGGACACGACAAATGAGGTCCTGGATCGCTTCAAGGATACCGTTCCCATGGATGGAGCCTCTGAACCCGTCGTGGAGAAGGTACAATTGCAGGAACGCCGCGCAGCTTAACGCGCGGCAGTTTCACCCGTCTGAATAAATCCCAACCACTGTCTCTCTGAACTCTCATTCAACTGCCACCTCCGCACGGCCCCATCCGCAGTTCAATATCTCTGGCCTTCCGCAGGACCCCCTCGTCAAGCAGATCCCGCCTCAGTTTCAAACCATCCCCTCCTAAAATTTAAATTCAGGTAAAACATGACTATTTCCGAGTTAAAGGAACACAATATCGCGGAGCTAGGCAAGCTTGCGCGCGGTCTCGACATCGCAGGCACCAGCGGACTTCGCAAGCAGGACCTTATCTTCAAGATTCTTCAGGCACAAAGTGAAAAAGAAGGACATATCTTCGCGGAAGGCGTGCTGGAAATTCTGCCCGACGGCTATGGTTTTCTACGTTCGCCGGATTACAACTATCTGCCAGGCCCCGACGACATCTATGTTTCGCCTTCGCAGATCCGCAAATTCGACCTGAAGACCGGCGATACGATCAGCGGCAACGTCCGTCCGCCGCACGAGGGCGAAAAATACTTTGCTCTCGTGAAAATCGAGGCCATCAACTTCGAGTCGCCCGAAGAGACGCGCAACAAGATTCTGTTCGATAACCTGACCCCTCTTTATGCGCAGGAGCGGGTGAAGATGGAGACCGTTCGCGAGCACATCTCGGGTCGGGTGATGGATCTGCTGACGCCGGTAGGCAAGGGGCAGCGCGGGTTGATCGTGGCTCCGCCGCGTACTGGCAAGACGATGCTGTTGCAATCGATCGCGAATTCGATTACGTCGAATCATCCCGAGGTGGTGCTGATCGTGCTGCTGATCGACGAGCGCCCGGAAGAGGTGACCGACATGCAGCGCAGCGTCAAGGGCGAGGTTATCAGCTCCACCTTCGACGAGCCGGCGGCGCGCCATGTGCAGGTGGCCGAGATGGTGATTGAAAAAGCCAAGCGCCTGGTCGAGCACAAGCGCGATGTGGTGATTCTGCTGGATAGCATTACTCGACTGGCAAGAGCGTACAACACGATTGTGCCGCCCTCGGGCAAGGTGCTCTCGGGCGGCGTGGACTCGAACGCGCTGCAGAGGCCGAAGCGGTTCTTCGGGGCGGCGCGAAATATCGAAGAGGGCGGTTCGCTGACGATCATCGCGACGGCGCTGGTGGATACCGGGTCGCGCATGGACGAGGTCATCTTCGAAGAGTTCAAGGGCACAGGCAACATGGAAGTGATTCTGGATCGCAAGCTGGTCGACAAGCGGGTGTTTCCGGCGATCGACATTCAGCGGTCGGGGACGAGAAAAGAGGAGCTGCTGATTCCGAAGGAGGATCTGCAGCGGACTTGGATCTTGCGCAAGGTGCTGAATCCGCTGTCTCCGGTGGAGGCGATGGAACTGCTGACCGACAAGCTGGCGAAGACGCGGAACAATCAAGAGTTTCTGCACAACATGAGCTCGATTTAAGGCAAATCTCCTGATCTTGTGGAGCGGGAAATTTCGAAGAATGCTGCTTTCCGTGAGAGAAAAATGGGCGAGTAGCTTACCTTCCTTTACCCCTTCAGGGGATTTGTCATAGTCGATGGCTCGGAACCGATACGGCGCGATGCGAAACAGGCATCGCGCCGTTTTCTGTTTAAGGCCGATAAAGACGGCCAGTTCACCGAACTGGTGGTGATCGATGCCGAACCGATGGAGCTCACGTTCGTTCACCTGAAGGGCCATATGTCCATGGAGGAGCTGACCAAAATGGGCGCTCACTATGGCGTGCCGCAAAGCGATGCTGCGTCCGGTTCGGACACGAAGAAGAGAGGGAGATAGTCGACAGACGGAAGGCTCTTCCTGCAGCGCCGGAGTTGCGCTGAGGGCATGAGGATCCCAGTGGGATGGCAGAGTCTCAGTAGCCGTTGGCGATGAGGTACTGCTCGGTGAGAGTGAATTTTTCTTCGCGGCTTTGCCTGCGCTCGGCGTATTTGCTGAGGACGTCGACTTCGATGTTGAGGGGGGCGCCGGGGGGAAGGGTGTGAAGGCTGGTGGCGGCGTAGGTATGGGGAATGATGGCGACCTCGACGATGCTGCCGTCGATCGCGGCGACGGTGAGGCTGATGCCTTCGAGGGTGATGGACCCCTGGGGGACGACGTAGCGGGTGAGGGCTTCGGGAAGCTGGAGGCGGAGGCGCCAGTCGGAGGTGGCGGGTTCGGCGGGGGTGATGGGGGTGAGGGAGAGCAGGGTCGCGACGCCGTCGACGTGGCCCTGGACGACGTGGCCGCCGAGGGGCGAACCGGCGGGGGTGGGAAGTTCGAGGTTGACGATGACGTCGGGGCGGAGATGGGTGAGGGTGGTGCGGGCGATGGTCTCGGCGGCGAGATCGGCGGAGAAGCGCGGGGGGAAGGCGTTGGGCTCGATGCTGAGCGCGGTGAGGCAGACGCCGTTGACCGCGATGCTGTCGCCGGTTTTGAGGCGCGGGGTCAGCTTTGGCGAGGCGATGGTGATGCGGGTCGCGCCGGGGGTGGGAGTGATGGCAAGGAGGACGCCGGTGGTTTCGATGAGGCCGGTAAACATATAGAGACAGGGTATAGGGAACAGGGGGTTAGGGGGGAGGGTCAAGTGCCTGGCGGGTACGGCCAGGGGTTGTGGAGGTAGCCGGTGATGCAGGTGTCGGGACCGTAGGGCGCGCGGGTGGTATGGTGCAGGAACTGCTCGAAGAGCTTGGGGGAGGGAATGCCCTGGGCGAAGGGGATGCCTTGGTCGCCGAGTTTGGTGGGGGCGTAGAACAGGACGGCTTTGTCGACGAGGTTCTGGCGGAGGAAGGAGCCGTTGAGGTGCCCGCCGCATTCGAGGAGCAGACTGAGGATGTCGCGTTCGCCGAGCAGGGAGAGGACGGCTGGGAGGCTGAGGCGTCCGGCGTGGTCGGGCACGGTTTCGACCTGCACGCCGAGTTGGGTCAGGGCGTCGATTCGCTCGCTGCTCGCGGAGGCGCCGCAGAGGATGAGCAGGTCGGATTCTGGGCCGCTGGCACTCCTATCAACGTGACCAGTCTCTACGGAACGGACGAGTTTTGAGGTGAGCGGGATGCGGAGGTGGGTGTCGAGGATGACGCGGAGGAGCGAACGGCGGCGGGGGAGGGACAGGGGTTCGGAGGGGTGGCTGTGGATTGGATCCCGCGTTCCGCTGCGGACTGGATCCTGCATTCCGCTGCGGACTGGATCCTGCATTCCGCTGCGGTCGGTGAGCTGAGGGTCGTCGGCGAGGACGGTGCCGATGCCGGTGAGGACGGCGTCGGAGGCGTGGCGGAGGAGCTGCACTTCGTAGCGGGCGGCGGGACCGGTGAGCCAGTGAGGTTCAAGGACGTGGCGGAGTGTGGGTGCCGGGGCGAGTTTGCCGTCGGCGGAGAGGGCGGCTTTGAGGGTGACGAAGGGGGTGCGGTGCTGGAGGAAGTGGGCGAAGGCGTTGTTGAGGTCGCGGGCGGGCTGCTGGAGGACGCCTACAGTGACTTCGATGCTGGCGGCGCGGAGTTTGGCGATGCCCCGGCCGTTGACCTCTGGATAGGGATCTTGCGTGGCGATGACGCAGCGGGCGATGCCGGCGGCGATGAGGGCGTCGGCGCAGGGGCCGGTGCGGCCGTGATGGCTGCAGGGCTCGAGAGTGACGTAGGCGGTGGCGCCGGCGGCGCTGAGGTTGCGGGCGGCGGCTTGCTTGAGGGCTACGATCTCGGCGTGGTCCAGGTTGTCGTAGAGGTGGGCGCCTTCGCCGATGATCTTGGGGGCGCCTCCGTTTGCGGGGGTGCGGGTGAGGACGCAGCCGACCTGGGGATTGGGCGAGGCGAGGCCAGTGGTTTCGGAGGCTAGATTTAGCGCGCGCTGCATGAAGATTTCGTCTTGCGTCATGTACCCCTCTCCCCCCGGCGAAATTGCGCAAAGTCTAAGAAGCAGAGACTTTAGGCTTGGACTTCTGGTGTTGCGTGAGACAGCAAAAGCCCGGCGGAAGCGCCGGGCTTTTTAGAGGTTGCTTCTGTTTCTATTATATCGGGTGTGTCAAGAGGCAATCACGGCCGGAAGAGCTGAAGCTGCTGCGGGGTTCTCAGGCGGGGCGAGTGAAGGCAATGTATCTGTCGTTTCGGCTTACGCCTTCACTCCGGCCTTCGGCAGAGTGGAACCCACCCATCGCGCATGAAGCCGCGCGATGAATGGGGCACCCGGTAGCCGGCACCCGGCAAAGCGGTCTCGCTGCGCTCGATGCCCACATCTCAGAATCGAGATATGGGGCACCCGGCCGCTGTTCCTGTCAGACGGGATGAAGTGCCTTCGTTCCGTTTGGCCGGACCGCACCCGTTGGCGATGCGCTTCAGGGTGTAAGCCATTCACGGCCGAGAAGCCACATCCGCTCAATGTCTGACCGGTGGATGACGAGCCGACTTCTGATTACGAATCGGGTTACGAATTTGGGCCGGCTCTTATCAGTCCGTTGCGACAGGCTGCCAAAGCTCGACACGATTTCCTTCCGGGTCGGTAATCCAGCCAAACTTTCCGAAGTCATAGCTTTCGCGCTTTGGATCGACCGTAACACCTTCGTCTGTCAAACGGTCCAGCACTCCATCCAGATCGTCCACCTGGAGATTGATCATTGCTTTCTGGGCCGGAGGGAAGTACGCGTCGTTTTGTTTGAAATAGGAGAAGACGACTTGTGCCTCGTGGGTCGAGGCAGGAAACGCGTAGGCCCCGCCGGACTTCATCAGACCGAGATGCCGCTCGTACCATTGATACAGAGCTTTTGGATCATCCGCTCGCAAAAATATTCCGCCAAAGCCAGTGATTGAAGCCATGGGAACCTCCTATGAGAATTGTTTGTCCATCATAGCCATGTGTTTGGGCTATGTGTTTGGGGTGGAAGACGGAAGGTTGGAGTTTATGCCCGGGCTTTTTGCTTTATGTGGGCATAACTGCGGGAGCGGCGTGGGCTCGGCAGTGGCTTTGCGGCGGAGGATGGCAGCCGAGAGGCCCGTAAGGATAAGGCCGACGGGTAGGGGCTCCATGAAGGTGTAGGCCATGTTGACGAGGGGGTTCTGGTAGCTCTGCTGAGAGCGCTGGATGGCAGCGACCCGCGCGGCAGTGGTGGCGGGGTCAAGTCCGGAGGACTGAATCTTATGAATCTGCGCGGCGAAGTAGCTGTCCATGAAGTGGGGCATGAAGTTGAAGTAGACGATCTCCCACATGGCGACATAGCAAACGGAGGCGATGAGAGTGATCAGGAGGCCGCAGGCGAAGGCGCGGCCGAAGGAGATTTGGCCGGCGAGGGTGTTGTCGCGGTAGCTGCGGATGCCGAAGTAGACGAGCAGGAACGACGCCACCATCATGGTGTAGCCGAGAACCAGGCTGTGGCCGGAGCCGATCTTGTCCGCGAGGAGAAGCTGGCCGCCCATAAGGACGCAGAGGATGACGCCAGAGATGAGGCCGAAGGTGAGGACGGTCTTCTTCATAAAAGGCTCCTGAAGATGAATGGTGCGAGTGAAGCTGGAGTCACGATGCAGGGTAAGGGGGCCGGATGTCGTCATCCTTCGGATGATTTTGCACGAATGGATCGGAGATCGTGCTTTCGGGCGACGCGGGCCGGTCCGCATGGTCAGGGCAGGAGGCCTAGTTCTTTGCCGCGCTGGACGGCCTGGGTGCGGCGGGCGGCTCCAAGCTTGTCGAAGGCGCGGGCACAGTGTGTCTTGACGGTGTTCTCGGAGATGAAAAGCTGCGCGGCGATCTCGCGATTGCTGAAGCCGCGAGCGACCAGGGTAAGGACTTCGAGCTCGCGTGCCGTGATGCCGAGGGTCTGCTGGTGGACTGTATTGGGAGTGAAGGGGGAGGGACTGGGAGCGAAGAGGGCGGGGGCCTCCGCGGGGACAAGCACTTCCCTCACTATGACCGTTTCGCGGATGGTTTCGCGGCGGCGCGTGATGCGGAGGCCGAGCCAGATGCCGAAGGACGCGAAGAGGATGGCGACAAGCGCGCTGTATAGCTCGACGGAGTGTTCTATGACGACGAAGCGGTATTCGGTATATTGGAGGGCGGCGATGAGGAGGCCGCCTACGAGACCGAAGATGAGGACGTGGCGCTTCATGATGGGTTGTGAATCACTCTATCTATATCAATATCTATGTCAATATTTGGGAGCGGCCACGCGGTGCCTCATGCAAGAGGCCGCGCCCGCCAGTGATGACGGCTGCCTGCCGGAAGCTGAGACTGCTCACTGGACCGGTCGACTCGGATGGCTGCATCGCGACTCCTTCGCGGAACTCAGATCACGCCCTGGGGTCGATCCCTTGAACCCTGAAAGAGACGAGAGCGGGCTGGAAAGTTCCGTGTCGGAGAAGTACTGGTCTACGACCTTGGGCTTTGGTGTAGCGCCTTAGCGAGCGCGTGACGTTTTCGCTCGTACTCTTATCATCGGCTTGCCATGGTGTTGTTGCCGTCGTAGGCGATATGCCAGACGCTGCGGCTTCCGTCGTCGGTGACGAAGAGGCTGCCGTCTTTGGCGACGGTGACGCCTACGGGGCGGCCCCAGACCGAGTTGTCGTCGACGACGAAGCCGGTGAGGAAGTCCTCGTAGCTGCCTTCCGCTTTGCCGTTGTGCATGGGGATGCGGATCACCTCGTAACCGGTGCGTTTCTCACGATTCCACGACCCGTGCTCGGCGGCGAAGGCGTCGCCGTCATAGGCCCGGGGGAAGCTGCCCGAGGCGGGGTAGAAGGTCATTTCGAGCGAGGCCATGTGGGGCTGAACGAGAACATCGGGGGTGAGGACCTTGGCATGCTCATCGACGTGCTTGCAGGTTTTTGCGTCGGGTGATTCGGCGGAGGCCTGAGGGTTGGCTCCGGTTCCGTCGGCGCAGGGCTGGGGCAGGCGCGGGTCCTGGCGGCCGCCCATGTAGTACCAGGGCCAGCCGAAGAAGCCGCCTTCGGGAACGGAGGTGACATAGTCGGGGACGAGGTGATTGCCGAGCTCGTCGCGCTCGTTGGTGGAGCACCAGAGCATACCGGTAGCGGGGTTGATGGCCTCGCCGACGCAGTTGCGCAGGCCGGAGGCGTAGACCTTCACGAACTTGCCTTCGGGAGTGTACTGGAGGACGTCGGCACGGTGGAACTCCTTGGCGTGATCGTCGGGATTATCGACGTTGGAGCCGGAGCCGACGGAGACGAGCATGTGCCGGTCGTCTTTGGTAAATACGACATCGCGGGTCCAGTGTCCGCCGCCCGTGAGCTGGGCGTAGCCGGGAAGGTCGGGGACGATGGTCTGCGGTCCGGCAGAGGCGTGGAGGTCGCCCGAATGGTAGGGGAAGCGGACGACGGTGGTGGTGTTGGCGACGTAGACGAAGGTGGGATTTTCCGCAGGGTAGAAGGCGATGCCGAAGGGGTGGTCGAGGCCGGTGGCGAAGCGCTCGGTCTGCATGGCTTTGCCGTCGGGGCCGACGCCGCGGAGGACGAAGACGGTTCCGGCGGCGGAGTCGGAGAGGAACAGGTCGCCGTTGGGAGCGGCGAGGATGAATCGCGGCTGGCGGAAGGTCCCCTGGCGCGGCGGCCGGGTGCCTTGCTGCTGGGAGTGCTGCTGGTCGGGGGAGGGGCTGGGACCGTTGTCGCCGCCGGCGTAGAGCGTGACCTTGAAGCCGGGGGGTGCGATGGGCCAGGCGTTCTGCGGGCGCGGGACGATGTGGGGCTGATTGCGGACCGACTGGGCGGGTTCGGGCTGGGCCAGGTCGGCGACGGAGAGCTTGCGCAGGGCGCCGGGCTTCTGCTGGGTCCAGTCGGCAAAGGCGGCGGGGCCGGTAAGGGGCTGCTGCGTCTGGGCAGCGAGAGGGAGGGTGGAGGCGATGACGGTGAGGAGGATCAGTTTAGTGTTCATCAGGCAGTTGAGACGCCTGCTTGGAAGAAATGGTCGTATGGGGCAACGCCGGCGACGCGAATGCTGGTGGATGCTGCGCAGAGAGGGCTTTGTGATGTTTGCTCGATCGCAAGATTCTACCCGAGGCTGTGAATGGCGCGTTGATGGTTGAGGGTGAGGAGGCGAGAGAGGATCTCGGGGGTAGTGAGGGGATAGGGCCAGCCGTAGGCGGCGAAGACGGCTTGGTCGAGGGCCCGGTGGGCGTCGTCAAGCCAGGTAGGTCGCTGGTTGTAGAGGTTGGTGAGGGTGCGCCTTCTAAGGTCGGACTCGGTGGTGTCGGGCGGGTTGAGCCAGGCGTTCCGGAGATGGACGAGGTTGCGGGCGACGGCGGCAATGGCTTCTACGAGGGGCGAGTATTTGGGTTCGTGGCTGGGCGGCCAGGGGAAGGGGAAGGTGTCGAAGGTTCTGGCAGATGAGTAGCGCGGATCATTGCCGACGCCCAGCCATGCTCCTTGCGAGAGTGACCATATCTCATGTGGTCGCGAGTGGAGCAGGCCAAAGCAGTAATCATCCTCGCGAGCTATAACGTGGCAGGTGTGGTCAGGGACTACTGCTGTTTCCATCCATACGAATAGGCGGTGCTTGGCCACTTCCGGGGTCACGATGCAGCGCGACATGTTTGCAATTGCTCGCCGGAGACCCGGGCGGGCTTCGGCATGAATCCACCACCGCTCCTTTGTTCTTTGGCGGCGGTTTTCGTCGCGCAGCGGCTTGACGTGCTTCTTGACGTACTCGAAGGGCCATTCGTAGAGGGCTGCTTCACCTTCGGGCATGTTTACCCCAAAATCGATGAGCCATCCACCGCGATCTCTGCCGGTTATGTCTTGTCCTCCGAGGCGGCGTTTGATGACGTCGCTGTTGGGTTTTCCGTTGGGGTTTATGGGGCGGGAGAGCATTTTGCGCGCCTCTTCGGAGGTGATGTCGAAGGGACCGCCCTTCATAATGCCGAGGAAGCAGAGGCCTTCGTTCTCCTTAAGACAGAGTGCGCTGGCTACGTTCGACTCTCCGGTGAGGTCGGCGTGGATTTGCTGAACCGGCTCTCCGTCGAGGGTGTGCTGGGGCTCTTGGTTGTCGTCGAAGCCGATCATGGAGACGCGGACGGCGGCACCGTCGAGGGACCAGGGGCGGTCGCTCCAGGCCATGAAGATGTTGCCGGATGTGAGGATGCGTTCGAGGACAGGACGGTTGCCGACCATGCGGATGGAGTTGGTGGCGAGGAGTCCGGCGCGGGCGGGGCGTTGCTCGATGCTGGCGCGAGCTTTTTCGAACCACTAGGTGACGAGGTCGGCTCCTCCGGGAACGCGGCCTTCGTAGAGGGTGCGGAGGTCGTCGACGTAGCGTGGATGCGGCTCGATGTTGAGTTCGGCACGCATCTTCTTGTCCCCGAGGAAGGGTGGGTTGCCGACGATGAAGTCGGCGTTGGGCCAGGAGGGTTCGTAGGGTTTGCCGTCAGGGTTGTAGCGGAGGATGGCGTCGGCGTGCTGGATGTTGTCGAGTTTCTGGAGGAGAGGTTCTTTGATGGACTGGATGCCGTGTTCGTGTTTCCACTGGAGGAAGCCGATCCAGACGACGACGCTAGCGATCTCGTGGGCGTAGAAGTCGGTCTCGATGCCGAAGAGCTGCTGGGGGTTCGGCATAGGGTCGAGGACTAGGGAGAGGCCGTTGGCGGTGGCGAAGCGCTGGGCCTCGTACCAGAGGTCGAGCAGGCGGCGGAGGGCGACGTAGAGGAAGTTTCCGGAGCCGCAGGCGGGATCGAGGATGGTGATGCGGTTGAGTTCGTCGACCCAAGCGGAGAGGATCTTGAAGGCGGGGCGGTCGAGTTGGAGACGGGGTTGAGTGATGGCCCTGGTGACGGAACCCACCCTCGACGGCGATGAGACCGCCGGCGAGGACGGGGCACCCGGATGTTCAGGCTGCTCGGCGTGGAGGGCGGCTTCGGCTTCGGCGCGAACGGCGGCCCAACGGCGCTGGAGGGGCTGCATGACGACGGGCTCGATGAGCAGGAGGATGTCTTCGGTGCTGGTGTAGTGAGCGCCGATGAGGGAGCGTTTGGCGGCGTCGAGGGAGCGCTCGAAGAGGGTGCCGAAGATGGTGGGCTCGATGTGCGACCAGTCGTGGGAGGCGGCGGAGGCGAGAATGGCGAGGTCGGGTACGTCGAGATCGATGACGGAGTCGCTGTCGAAGAGGCCGCCGTTGAAGTAGCGGATGGAGTGAGGGCCGAAGATGCCGTCTTCTTCGGACATGGCCTGGAAAAGGAGGCGGAGCTTGCGGCGAAATTTGGTGGGGAGGAAGCGATCTTTGGAGAGGACGAGATCGCGGAAGGTGTGCTCGGGGAGGAGGCCGATGGAGTCGGCGAAGAGGCAGAAGACGATGCGCATGAGAAAGTGCGCGATCTGCTCGCGGGAGAGCGGGGTGGGACGGCGTTCGAGTTCGAGGCGTTCGGCGAGGCGGAGGAGGTCGGCGGCAGCGGCGCGGGTGACGCGGACGGCGGTGTTCTCGGGGCGTAGGGGGTTGAAGTCGGTGAAGCAGGCGCGGAGGACTTCGACGGGCGGGATGGCGCAGGTGGGGGTGTCGCGGTTGGCGAGGAGGTCGTCGAGGGTGAAGGCGTAGACGCGGGTGGGGGAGTTTTCAAACTTGGTGTGGACTTCGAAGCGGACGAAGTCGCAGACGACGAGCAGAGGCGGATTTTCGAGCGCTTCGTGGTAGTTGGAGAGCTGGCGGTAGGCGGCCTTGAGGTCTCCTCCTTTTGATTTGTACTCCCAGGCGAAGAAGCCGCGCTTCCAGACGTCGGCGAAACCTTCGCCGCCTGAGAGCTTGGTGACTCGCTTGTCGAAGCAGTAGGCGGTGCCGATCTCGTCGACCTGGGTGGGGTGGGGGACGTCGAGGGCTTCGCAGAGATCGCGAAAGTGCTGCTGCGAGGAGGAGCGCTCAGTGAGCAGGCTGGCGTTCCACTTGCGCACGAACTCCAGGAGCGTGAGGGGCATTAGGTATTGTCCCAGAGCAGGAGGCGGATGGCGAGGGTGCGATCGGTGGTTCGGCGTTGATCTGGGGCAGGGTTGGACATCAGGCGGAGATACTGTCTGGTGGACATGGGGAGGAGGGAGCGATATCGTGCTCTGTGACCTTCGGGCTGCTTTGATTCGGCGTGAGGGCGGGAAGATGTTGCGAGGAGATGGATTGACCATGATGTTTTTGAGAAAGCAGATGCTTGGGCTGGTTGTGTGTGTTGCCGGGATGAGCGGCATCGGTGTGGGGCAGGCGGTGCCGGCGGAGAGGGCGAATGAAGCTCGGGTCGATAAGCTGCTGAGCAAGATGACGCTGGAAGAGAAGATGGATCTGATTCGGGGCGGCGTGGAGGATCCGGCAAAGGGGCAGGCGCAGGCGGGGTATCTGCCGGGGGTGGCACGGCTGGGGGTGCCTTCGATGCGGTTTGCCGATGGCCCTCCGGGTTTGTTGACGCGGGTAGCCTCGCAGGCGGAGACGGCGACGATGGGGGTGGCGGCGACGTTCAGCGCGAAGGATGCGGAGCAGAACGGGGTGGTGATCGGGCGGGAGGCGCGGTCGCTGGGGATCGATGTGGCGCTGCAGCCGTTTGTGAATATTGACCGGGATATTACGTTTGCGCGGGCGTACAACACGTTCGGCGAGGACCCGATGCTGACCGGGGCGATGGGAGCGGCGGAGATACGTGGGATTCAGTCGCAGGATGTGATGGCGCAGGTGAAGCATTATGTGGGGTACGACACGGATTCGTTCCATGTCTTCATCGACCAGCAGACGCTGCATGAGGTGTACGTCGCGCCGTTTGTCGACGCAATCGATGCGGGCGTGTCTTCAGTGATGTGTTCGTACAACCACATCAACGGTCCGTTTGCGTGCGGGAATGCGGACATGCTGAAGACGATTCTGAAGGGGGAGATCGGCTTCAAGGGATTTGTGACGTCGGATTGGGGCGGAGTGCATAGCGCGTCGTTCATCAATGAAGGGCTGGATATGGAGATGCCGGGCAAAGTGCCTCCCGATAGTCCTTTCGCGCCGATGATGCATACGTTTTTCGAGACCAGCGGGGCGAAGAAGGCCCCTCCGACAAAGCCGAATCTGGCGGCTCTGGCGGGGATGCTGGGGGGCACGATTCCGGAGGAGCCGCACGGGGGAGGGCTGGATCTGGGCGGCTTCCCGATGGATAACGACAACAAGACGTTGTACGACGACCTGCGCGACGGAACGGTGACGGAGGCGACGATCACGGCAGCGGCGAGGCGGGTGTTGTACGAGATGGACCGGTTTGGGTATCTCGATGGCAAGCAGAAGCACGAGGTGACGCCGCAGGATGTGGAGGCGAATGCGGCGGTGATTCAGAAGACGGCGGAGGACGCGGCGGTGCTGCTGAAGAACGAGAACGGGGCGCTTCCGTTGAAGCCGGGGGATCTGCAGTCGCTGGCAATGATTGGGCCGGGAGCGGGGCAGGTGGATGCGATCGGGACGTTCGGCGAGCGGTCGCCGGGGCTGGTGGAGCGGCAGGTGGGTCCGGTGGAGGCGCTGCGCAAGGATGCTGCGGGGGCGCACGTCGCGTATGCCGTGGCGGATGATATGACGGGAGCGCCGATTCCGGCTTCGATGCTGACGCATGATGGGCAGCCGGGGCTGCTGCGGACGGCTGCGGGCGGGAAGACGAGTGTGGATGCGGAGTTGAATTTTACGCACAGCAACGGGCGGTCTCTGACGGCAAATGGGGTGCAGAAGTGGAGCGGGACGCTGACGGTTCCGCGCGATGGGGAGTATTGGCTTTATCTGCAGGTGCTGGGGGCGCGGGGAATTTTGACGGTCGATGGCAAGGAGGTTGGCCGCACGGGCGCGGCGAAGGGCACGGTGCATGGCGATGTGCAGTATGCCACGCAGGACAATGTTTTCCCGACGACCGATGGGCTGGATAATGTGCGGCGGGCGGTGCATCTGGCTTCGGGTGCACACCAGATGGAGGTCGAGTCCATGGGAGATACGTCGAATCAGCCGGAGCAGGTGCGGCTGAGCTGGACGACGCCGGAGATGCGCGCGCGAGATCATGAGGCTGCGATCGAGACGGCGAAGAAGGCGCACATAGCGGTGGTGTTTGTGTGGACGCGGGGGAAGCCGGCCTTTGGGCTGCCGGGCGAGCAGGACAAGCTGGTGGAAGAGGTTGCGGCGGTGAATCCGAATACGATTGTGGTTTTGAATTCAAGCCAGCCGGTGGCGATGCCGTGGCTGGGCAAGGTGAATGCGGTGGTCGAGATGTGGTGGCCCGGAGATGAGGGCGGCTGGGCTACGGCGGATGTGCTGCTGGGCAAGGTGAATCCTGGCGGGCGGTTGCCGTTTACGTGGGCGAAGCGGCTGGAGGATTATGCGGCGAATGATCCGGCGCATCCGGAGCGGTCGGCGAAGGGGGTGGATGGAAAGACGACCTACTCGGAGGGTGTGGATGTGGGGTATCGGTGGTTCGACCGGCAGAAGATCGAGCCGCTGTTCCCGTTTGGGTATGGGATGTCGTATACGAGCTTTGCGTACTCGGATCTGAAGGTGGCGAAGGCGGCGGATGGCGGGTTGGATGTTTCGGTGCGGGTGAAGAATACGGGGAGTGTCGCCGGGGATGAGGTGCCGCAGGTGTATCTGGGCGCTCCGGAGCAGCAGCCGCAGGGGGTGCATTTCGCGGTGAAGACGCTGGCGGCGTTCGAGCGGGTGACGCTGGCTGTGGGGGAGAGCAGGGAGGTGAGGATGCATGTGGCGCTGCGGAGTCTGGAGTACTGGTCGGTGGCGGAGAATAAGTGGGTGCGGGCGGGGGACAGGGCCGTCGAGGTCGGGAATTCGTCAAATGACAAGTCTGGAATCGGGGTGGGTGCGGGCGGCGGTTGGTAGTCAGAACCCAAGTCTCAGAATCGAGACATGGGGCACCCGGCGGAGTGACTGGATAAAGATTTGGCCTGCCGGCCGGGCCGCCTGCGCGGCGCGCGGTCACTTCGTGACGGGTATACCCCTTCGGTTGGCGCTCCCGTTGGTCGCGAGGAAGGATCTTCATGCCGACTATCGGGAGGTCTCCCACACGAAAGGGGCTAGTCGATGAGGGAGTCGATGAAGGTGGCGCTGTCGAAGGGGAGGAGGTCTTCGAGCTTTTCGCCGACGCCGGCGTAGAGGACGGGGAGCTTGAGCTCGGTGGCGATGGCGAGGACGATGCCTCCCTTGGCGGTGCCGTCGAGTTTGGTGAGAACGATGCCGGTGACGCGAGCGGCTTCGGTGAAGAGGCGGGCCTGGGTTAAGCCATTTTGGCCTGTGGTCGCGTCCATGACGAGGAGGGTCTGGTGGGGAGCGCCGGGGATGAGTTTTTCGGCGGTGCGGCGCATCTTGTCCAGTTCTTTCATCAGGTCGGTCTTGGTGTGGAGGCGGCCGGCGGTGTCGACGATGAGAACCTGGGTGCCGCGAGCTTTGGCGGCGGCGCAGGCGTCGTAGAGGGCGGCTGAGGGGTCGCCGCCTTGTTTGGTTTTGACGATCTGGACGTTGGAGCGCTGGGCCCAGACCTCCAGTTGTTCAATGGCCGCGGCGCGGAAGGTGTCGGCGGCGCAGAGCAGGACGGTGCGGGGCGGCCCGGCCTTGCCGCTGGTGAAGAAGGCGGCGAGTTTTCCGGTGGTGGTGGTCTTGCCGGTGCCGTTGACCCCGACCATCATGATGACCTCGGGCGGGGAGGCGGGGTGAGATACGGGTCGCGCTGCTTTGCTGTCTGTCGCGACGTTGTCGAGAATGGCTTTCAGTTCGGATTTGAGGAGCTGTTTGAGTTCGTCGCCGCCTTGGATGCCGGTGCGGAGGGCGCGTTGGCGGAGGTTTTCGAGGACCAGCGCGGTGGTGGGGGCGCCGAGGTCGGCGGCGAGGAGGACAGGTTCGAGGCCGGTGAGGGTGGTCTCGTCGACCTCGCGCGTGAGGGCGATGACGGAGCTGATGGATTCGGAGAAGCTCTCGCGGGTGCGGGTGACCGCCTGCTTCATGCGGTCGAAGAAGCCGCGCCTGGGCTCCTGCGGTTCGGGCTCCCGGGGCGTGGGCTCCTGCGGCTCGGGCGTTAGGGGAGCGGGTGGACCGGATTGCTGCTCGGGTTTGTCGCGTTTGCCGAAGAGGGAGAAGGCCATGCTGGGTCTAGTTTATCAATGGATGGCGGTGAGAGGGTTGCCGGGGATCACTTCAGGCGAAGCCGCGTGCCGCCGCCCGAGCTTAAGCGCGATGATAGACTCACGTCACGAAAGGCTCACGTCACGGGAGGCTCATGGCGACCTCAACACCCATTTCGATGATGGAGTACATGCAGACCAGCTACCGGCTCGACCGGGAGTACGCATGGGCCGACTTATGACTTGCGAATTCGCAGGCTGACGCGGTCAGCAGAACCTGGTGTCTGAGGCGAACGCGGCGGATTTGCTTGAAGGTGGGCGGAGCGGCGGGATCTGGGGGATAATCTGGGAGGTAGGGTGCTTGTCGGGGACTTTGGGCACCAGCTTCTTTCCTTCGCTTCGCAGCACTAGGACGGCGATGAGGCAGACCGCGATCATGGCGACTCCAGCGAGGATGACGACGAGCAAGAAGTTCGGCCCCTTGGGATATTTGCGGTAGTTGGCAGTGGAGGTTGGCTGCGTCATGGCTGGTTGGATGCAGGTTTGCGGCGAGCGAGTGATCGCCGGTGAGTTCTGTTCGGGGGTTCGCGCGGCTCGATCACCTGGCTGCGGCGGGCGCGTTCGAGGTCGGGGATTGCTGGAGAGATGGTTGCGGACGGGAGACCGTGGGGCGGCCATTGATGAACAAGATGAGGTAGAGGAAGAGGATGGCAATCAGCACGAGGCCGCCGACCCAGATGTGCGGGCGGAATCCAAAGTAGGTGCGGTGCAGGGGCATGTCGGGCGGAGGGATGTGTCCGGGCTTGCGTTCGTGATCGTGCATGTAGACAAGCTTATAGCGGAATAAGCTGGGTGGCCGGATAAAAGACAAATGCGGGGATCTCTCCACTGCGCACCGGACATGAAACCGTCCGGTGCTCCGGTCGAGATGACGACTTTTTGAAGGTACATGCGGTTGAGACGACGACTTCTTCGAAGGGATGTGAGGTCGAGATGACGACTTTCTGGAGCGACCCTCTGAGCGAATCTGCTCCTGGGCCGATGCGCTGTTCCAGGCAGGGATTGGCGATGGATGTGGTGGGCGGGGGATGCGGCATCTACTCGTCGCGGCCGGGTCGGGACATAAGTTCGCGGATGGCCTCTTTGGGGCTTTTGTTGCGGTGGAGGATGGCGTCGACCTGGCTGGTGATGGGCATCTCGAGGTCGTAGCGGGCGGCGAGGCCGAGGGCGGCGGCGGTGCTGCGGATGCCTTCGGCGACCCTGCCGTTGAGGCCGGCAAGGATGTCGGGCAGCTTTCGGCCGTGGCCCAGCTCGATGCCGACGGCGCGATTTCTGGAGAGCGAGCCGGTGCAGGTGAGGACGAGGTCGCCGATGCCGGAGAGGCCGGCGAGGGTCTGGCGGCGGGCTCCGCAGGCGACGGCGAGGCGGGTCATCTCGGCGATGCCCCGGGTGATTAAAGCGGCGGAGGAGTTGTAGCCCAGGCCGAGGCCGGTGGCGACGCCGGTGGCGAGCGCGATGACGTTCTTGAGCGAGCCGCCGAGCTCGACGCCGATCACGTCGTCGTTGGTGTAGACGCGCAGGCTGGGCGAGGTGAAGTCGCGCTGCACAGCCTGGGCGATGGAGGGTTGCTGCGCGGCTGCGACGATAGCGGTGGGACCGGCCGCGGCGACCTCCTGGGCGAAAGATGGGCCGCTGAGGACGGCGAACGGGTTGGCCGTGGCGGCGGCCACGACCTGCGACATGCGGAGGAAGGAGGTCTCCTCGATGCCTTTGGCGGCGCTGACGATGATTTGATTTTTCGTGAGCATGGGGGCGATGTGAGAGACGACGCCGCGCAGATGCTGCGAGGGGATGGCGCAGACGAGGATGTCGGCTTCGAAGATGGCACGGGGGAGGTCGGAGGTGACGTGGATGTCGACGGGAAGAGTGAAGCCGGGGAGGTAGGGCAGGTTCTCGCCGGCGTCGGAGAGTTGGTCGGCGAGCTGGGCGGAGTGAGACCAGAGACAGAGCTGATGTCCGCCGCGGCGCGCGAGGGAGAGAGCAAGTGCGGTGCCCCAGGCTCCCGCGCCGAGGATGCCGATGCGGCTCATGCGGTCACCTTCCTGGCGCCGAAGCGGCTCTCGGTTCCGGCGAGCAGGCGGCGGATGTTTTCGCGGTGCTTGAAGATGATGAGCAGCGGGATGAAGAGGAAGCCGAAGATGACGATGGGGGTTCGCGACGGGGCGAAGTAGAGTCCGAAGAGCGGGAAGGCCGCGGAGCCGAGGATCGAGGCGAGCGAGACGTAGCGGGTGATCAGCACCACGACGAGGAAGACTACGAAGGTGCAGCCGGCGGCGGCGGGCGTGAGGGCGAGGAAGATGCCGAGGGCGCTGGCGACGCCTTTGCCGCCGCGAAAACCGAGCCAGACGGGGAAGACGTGGCCGAGTATGGCAGCGACGGCGGCGGCGACGGCGAGATCGTAGTTGGCGGGGGCGAGGTGCTGGGCGATCTTGACGGCAAGGAAGGCCTTGGCGCAGTCGAGCAGGAGAGTGGCGATGCCGAGGCCTTTGGCTCCGGAGCGCAGGACGTTGGTGGCTCCGATGTTGCCGCTGCCGGTGGCGCGGATGTCCTGGTGGCGAAAGATTTTGACGAGGAGATAGCCGAAGGGGATGGAGCCGAGGAGGTAGGCCAGCGGGATGGAAAGTAGCCAGGGGTTCATGGTCGTCTGGATGAGTCTACCAAGGGGAGACAGGAAGTAGGGAGCGGGTAGCTGGGAGTAGAAAGCTATGCCGCCGCATAGTCAGCGCAGGCGGAGACTATAGCTGATGGCGTGTTGGTGTAGAGCGTTGGCTGGGGAGAAACACGGTCTCGCTACTTTACCCCAACGAGCAAAAGCGCTCGCGGGGACCCGGTGCGCTCGATTCCCACATCTCAAAATCGAGATATGGGGCACCTGATTCCGGGACTTCAGGGAATCGGGTGCAGCTACGCTGCCACGCCATCCTCTACAGCTAGAGGACGTGGCGGCGGATCATTTCGAGGGCGTGCTGGCTGGCCCACCAGCGGATGCGTTCGCGGTCGCCGATGAGGTGAAGCTCGGTTACGTGGGTCTGGTGAGCGTCCGATAGCGCGATGTAGACGAGGCCGATGGGTTTTTCGGCGTCCGGGCCTGAATTGCGAGAGTTGGGAGCGCCGGAAGCAGGGCCGGCGATGCCGGTGATGGCGATGCCGAGCGAGGCTCCGGTGCGGACGCGGATGCCTTGGGCGAGAGCGCTGGCGACTTCGGCGGAGACGGGTCCTTTTTCGGTGACGAGCTGAGCGGGGACGTCCGCGAAGATGGTCTTGAGGGCGTCGCTATAGACGACGGCGCCGCCGAGAAAGTAGCGCGAGCTGCCGGCGATGGCGGTCAGACGCTGGGCCAGCAGGCCGCCGGTGCAGCTTTCGGCGGTGGCGAGGGTGAGGCTGCGCAGGCCGAGATTGAGCAGAACGACCTCTTCGAGCGATTCGCCGTGCGAGGAGAAGATGGCGTCGTCCATCTCGGCTTCAATTTTTTCGGTGAGGTCGTCGATGGCCGCCTGGGCCTCGGCTGCGGTTGGCTTCGCGCAAAGAAAGTGAAGTTGAATCTCGGCCGCTCCGGCGAGAATGGTCGTTTCGATGTCGGGGTATTGCTTGTAGATGGGGGCGCAGCGGGCGTCGACGTGCGACTCCGGGATGAGGGCCATGCGGAGCTCTCGCGTGGCGAGGTGGCGCGGGGGAAGCGAAGCGGCGAGGCGCGGCTTCACCTGCTCGTCGAAGAGCGGCTTGAGTTCCTTGGGCGGCCCGGGCAGCAGGATGACGATCTTACGGTGGGTCTGGCCATCGGGGCCGGTGACGGTGGTGTCGAGGTACTGGCCGGGAGCGCTACCGTTTTGATTGGGCAGGATGGCGGCTCCGTCGATCAGGTCAGCTTGTTTGACGTTGTTGGGAGGCATGGCCATTTTGCGGGCGGCGAAGCGTTTGTAGAGCTGGGTGAGGATGGCGGGGTCGGGATGGACTTCGATGCCGAGCGCGGCGGCGACGGCCTCGCGGGTCAGGTCGTCTTCGGTGGGGCCGAGGCCGCCCGAAAAGACAACAATGTCCGCCCGCGCGATGGCGATGGCGGCTGCGGAGGTGAGGTGAGCGAAATTGTCGCCGACGATAGTTTTGAAGGCGACCTGCACGCCAAGCTCGTTGAGGCCGGCGGTGAGGAAGAGGGAGTTGGTGTCCTGCCGGAAGGGCGTGAGCATCTCGGAGCCGGCAGCGATAATTTCAGCGATCATAAGGTGTGTGAGCTAATTCGTCTCTTCTTCTCTCATTCCTTTGTTCTAGCAGATGAGATGCGGGCTTCGAGCAAAAGCGCTCGTCTGGGGCCCCGGTTCTCCACCCCAACGAGCAAGTGCGCTCGTCTGGCTTGTCTGTGGCCCCGGTTCGCTCAAGGCCCACATCTCAAAATCGAGATATGGAGCACCCGGCCGTATCGGCGGTCGAATGCTGTGGGCCTAGCTTTGCGGAAGTGCGCTATGGCCGGAGAGACTGTCCTGTTTCGCAGGCGGCAAATCTATCTTCGCCAGGGCGCCGCGGGTTGGCAGGAAGAGCGAGAACACGGTGCCGGACCGCTGGGGTCCTGTGCTGGAACGAACGCGAAGACTGCCGCCGTGTTTCTCCACCAGTTCGCGGGAGACCCACAGGCCCAAGCCGGTGCCGGTATCTTTCTTGGTGGTAAAGAACGGCTCGAAGATGCTTTCCAGGTGCTGGGGAGAGATGCCGGCTCCGGTGTCGGCGACGGTGATGCGTACGCCGGTTCTCGCGGGGTCGCGCGGGTCTGAGGCGGAGGCGGCGTCGACGCGGATGGTCGCGCCGCTCGCGCAGGCATCTAGGCTGTTGGCCAGCAGATTGGAGAGGACCTGACGAAGCTCGCCGGCGATGCCGATGACTTCGCTCTCCGTCGTGGTGTTGAACCACCAATGCCACGCGCAGATTGGCCGCGCGCGAGGCATAGAAGTCAGTCACCTCGCGGACGATTCTGGAGGGCTGGAAGCGCGCGGGAGCGGAGGACTCGCGATAGAAGCCGAGCGACTGGCGGGTGATGTGCGCGATCCGGCTCAGCTCATTCTCGGCCTGAGCCAAAAGCTGCCGGACTTCGTCGCGGTCGTCGGAGCGGCGCGCGATGTAGACCAGGTTGGTCAGGCCTTCCAGCGGATTGTTTACCTCGTGCGCGACCGAGGCGGCGAGGCGGCCGGCGGCGGCGAGTTTTTCGGCTCGAATGAGGGCGCCTTCGGAGATGCGGCGTTCGGAGATATCGCGGAAAACCAGGACGATGCCGATCATGCTGCCGGCGCTGTCGCGGATCGGCGCGCCGCTGTCGTCGATGGAGATCTCGCGGCCGTCCCGCGCGACGAGAATGGTGTGATTGGCGAGGCCGACGATGGTTCCGAGCCGGCGCACCTTGTCTACCGGATTTTCGACCGCGGCTCGCGTGTCTTCGTTGAAGATGGGAAAGACCTCATGCAGCGATCTGGCTTTGGCCTCGGTCTCCCGCCAGCCGGTAAGCCGCTCGGCGATGGGGTTCATGAAGACGAGATTGCCGTCGAGGTCGCAGGCGATCACCGCGTCGCCGATGCTGCGGAGGGTGGTGTTGAGCCACTGCTCGCGGTCGTAAGACTCTTCGCTTTTGGCCCGGATCTCGCTAAGCTGGCGCTGATAGATGGCGGTCAGGCGATGGAAGATTCTTCGCGTCTCCCACGCCAGCAGAAACGCGACGAGCGCGGCGGCGGCGACCAGGCCGATTCGCGCGAGCCGATTGATGTGGAGCGATGCGGCAGAACGGCTGTCGCGGATCCCATCTTCCGCCTGGAGGAGATCTTCGGCGCGGGCTCGCATTTCGTCCATGCTTTGTTTGCGCCCGAGCAGCAGGCCCTCCATCTCCCAGGGATTGGGGGGCGACTGGATCTCCTGTCCGGCGTCGCGATCCCAACGTCGGTGCTCGGCCTGCAGGCGCTGCAAGCGCTCGACCTGGTCCGGCTGGCGACGCTCAAGATCGAAGAGGGCATTGAACTCAGGGTCGAGCCTCCGGTCCGCTTCGCGCAAGGGCTGCAGGAAGATGGGATTGCGGGTCAGCAGAAAGCCGCGCAGCCCGGTCTCTTCATCGACGATCAGCTTGATGAGACGGTTGGCATGAGCGATCGCCTGATCGGAGTGATCGACGGCGCGGGCGCTTTGTTCGACGCGCTGAAAACCGTAGCCGAGAATCAAAGCCAGGAGAGTCAGCGCCGCAACGGGAAGTCCGAGAAGACGAACCAGAAGTCTTTGATAGAGCTGCGGTTCCACAGTATCTTTCCTCAATGCAGCGCAGGCTTTGAGCCTTCCATTGTGTACGGACGCGACGACATCTTGCACGAACAATTCTACGTAAGACGATATCAAGCCTGGCGAGAAGGCTTAATTCCCAATTGCATCGAGGTCATTGATTTGGAACGGATGGTTCGCTCTGGGAGGAATGACAGCGATTCCGCTAAGATCCATTTGATTTTCGATCGGTGTTATCAAGCGTAGGTCTTCTTTCGAAGGACGTACGCTGTTCGGATGGCTAGACCAGCTTGCGGCCTTCGATGTCGAGCGCGACGTGATAGAGCGCGTTGCGGGTGGCTAGGGCCGCGCAGCCGTCGTCGAGGAAGGCGAGGCCGACCAGGTTGTTGCCGGAGATGGCGAGCGTGGCCTCGCGCTGCGGGGTGATGCGCACGATGCCGCGGCGGCCGTGCAGGCTGGCGGCTGCGTAGAGATTGCCGTCCACGTCGAAGGCCATGCCCTGCGCCCGGCCTAGTCCTTGATAGAAGACGGTGGTGTTGCCGTCGCGGTCGATGGCGTGGATGGCCTGGTTCGAGGAGGTGGTGGGGCCGGTGACGAAGAGGGTTTCGGCGTCGTTGAACGCGAGGTGGTAGGCGGCGATGCTGGGTTCGAGCGTGGCATAGACGAAGATTTCGCCGCTGCGGCCGGGCGCCTGCCCGCGTCCGATCTTGAAGATGGTGCCGGAGCGATCGCCCACGTAGAGGTTGCCGTCGCGATCGAAGGCGATGCCGGTGGCGATGCCCATGCCCTCGGCGTAGACCGAGACGGCGCCTCCGGGAGAGACGCGGTAGACGGTGCCTTCGGCGCGCGAGCTTGCGTAGAGATAGCCGTCGGGATCGAACGCGAGGCCGGTGGCGTTGATCAGTTCGCGGACGAAGGGGCGAATCTGGAAGTCGCGCTGAATTTGGAAGATTGAGACCGGCACGGGCTGGCCGCGAGCGCCGGAGACGGTGGCGTAGACGTTGCCGTCGATGTCGACCGCGGGGTTGGCGACCGGATGCAGGTTCTCCGCCATGGGCACCGCGATGCGCAGGTCGAGAGGATTGCTCGCGACGGTATCGCGATGGAGGACCAGCTCGCCGGTGATGGCGCCTTCTGGAATTTGAATGGTGGCGCGGCCGGGGCGGCTAAGAACGATGGGCGCGGCGACGTCGCCGACAGTGGCGCGGGGCAGGGTGGCGTTCACCGGTTCGAGATGCGAGCCCAGGATGTTGACCTCTCCGCCGGGCATGGCAGCGGCCGGCACGACGCTCTCCAGGCGCGGGACCGGGAGATCGGGTCTGTCGGGAGTCAGGAGCGAGCGCAGGGAGGTCATAGCTGGATTTAGCGTAGCCGGGCGCGGAGGTGAACGCAACTGGCTCGCGCGGTCTCGACGTGTCTCGGGAACTGTGTGGCGGTTCGCGCGGCAACCAAGAACAAGCAACGACCAATGCGAAATGCGGGGATCTCTCCACTCCGCCGTGCGATAAAGCCACACGGCTGCGGTCGAGATGACGACTCGGCCCGATTTTCTGGCCAGGATTAAAAGCGAAGGGCATTGAAGAGGCTGACGGTTGAGAGACGTTCTGGCGAATCGCTGCTAGTATCCACACAATGAAAGTTCTTGTCATCGACATCGGCGGCACGCACGTCAAGGTTGCCTCGACCGATATGCGCGTTCCTATCAAGATTGTCTCCGGGCCGACGATGGATGCCGAGCAGATGAGCCGCCAGGTTCTCGCCGCCATCGAAGGCTGGAGCTACGACTGCATCTCGATCGGCTATCCCGGCCCGGTGACGCACGATCGCCCCTTGGCGGAGCCTCACAATCTGGCCCCGGGCTGGGTGGATTTTCGGTACAGCAAGGTCTTCGCGAAGCCTATCCGCTTCCTGAACGACGCGGCGATGCAGGCGCTCGGCGGGTACAAGGGAGGCCGCATGCTGTTTCTGGGCACCGGCACCGGACTGGGTTCGGCGATGATCTTCGACGGCATCGTGATCCCGCTCGAGCTCGCCCATCTGCCCTACAGGAAGGGATTCACCTACGAAGAATATATCGGCCTCGCCGGGCTCGAGCGGCTGGGCAAGAAGCGCTGGAGAAAGTCGGTGCTGGACATCATCTCCCGGTTGCAGGCGGCCTTCATCTGCGACAACGTCCTGCTGGGGGGCGGCAATGCCAAGCTGATGAAGGATCTTCCCGCGCATGTGGTTCTCGGGGCGAACAGCAACGCTATCGACGGCGGCATCAAGCTGTGGGAGGACGCCAGGCTGCCTGTCTCGAGTCCTCCTGCGAACAAGGCCCGGATGCCAGGCCGGTGGAGTGGAAATCCGAAGCAATCCTGACAGGAGATAGCCCAGGAAAATTTTTAGGAGACACGATGGCGAACAGGTATGGCGAGGTTGCGATCAATGCGGCTCGCATGGAGAGCTACGGCAAGGCGTTGACGCCCGGAGTGCGGTGGCAGGAGGCTGCGAAGAAGCTGTATCCGAGCAGTCCGTCGGCGCAGCGGAAGGGAGGTCCGCGGTTCGCGTTTCTCAGCCTCTGCGAGGCAGGTTTGGTGAAGGGAATTCCCGCCGGGCAGTACGCGCCGTCGAACCAGGCGAAGGCGTATGCGCTGCGCGCGGTCGGGTTGCTCAACGCCGGTACCCACACTACGGTGAATGCTCTTTGGGCGGAGGTTACGGACGGCGAAGACCTTCCCCACAACAGCCAAATGGACGTAGTGCTTGCGTTATGGAAGAACGACCTGCTCGTTCGCGGCGCGTGAAGGGCAGGCGGGGAGGAAGATTCGGTGGTCCGGCAGATCGAATTCTTGCGCAGGCGCGGCGAGGAGTATGATTTCCGCATCCATTAAGCTGCACCGGTAAGATTACGAGCAGGCTAAGATGCATCTGGCGACCCGGTAGAAAGACACACGGAGGAATCATCATGTTTCATTTCCTTTGGACACTGATCATCGGTCTTGTGGTCGGCGCACTGGCCAAGCTCATCATGCCGGGGAAAGATCCCGGCGGCATCTTTATTACCATGCTGATCGGCATTGCCGGCGCATTTCTGGGCACCTGGCTGGGCCGCGCCGTCGGCCACTATCAGCCCGATCAATCCGCCGGGTTTCTGATGTCGCTGGTCGGCGCTCTCATTCTGCTCGGCATCTATCATCTGATCCGGCGCAGCCGAACTACTGTCTGACCCGGCGCAGCCGAACTACCGTCTGACCGGGCGCAGCCGAACGGCATAGCTCCGATTGCGTGTCGGTGCAAACTGAGCGCGGGAGCTAGCTGCTCACCGGTTCGCTGGGTAGAATCACCATCCGGCTGCCGTAGGTGCGGACAAGCTCGCAAAAGGCATCGGGAGCGGCGGGGGACGCGAAGTAGTTTCCCTGCACCTCATCGCATTTGCGGCGCAGCAGAAAACGCAGCTGCTCCTCGGTTTCGACGCCCTCCGCGACTACCTTGATGTTGAGTCCGTGCGACATTGCGATGATGGTTCGCACGACCGCCGCCGCATTGGCATCGGTCCCGGCCCGCTTGATGAAGCTCTGATCGATCTTCAGGCGATCGACCTGATACTGCAGCAGGTAGGAGAAGCTCGAGAAGCCGGTGCCGAAGTCGTCGATCGAGATTCCCACACCAAGCTCGCGCATCTTCTGCAGCTTGCCTAGATTTTCCTCGGAGTGGATCATCAGCATGTTTTCGGTGATCTCGATCTGCAGCCTCTGCGCGGGCAGGCCGCTCTTTTCGAGTGAGTTCTCGATGATCTGCAGCAGGTTCTTCTGCTGAAGCTGTCTTGGCGACAGGTTGACCGAGACCGTCAGTTCCATGCCAAGTTCATCCTGCAGCGCCTTGCCTTCGCGGCACGCCGTCATAAAGGCCCACTCGCCGATGGGGACGATCAATCCCGTCTCTTCGGCCAACGGGATGAACTGCGCGGGCGGGATGCGTCCGAGCCTGGGATTGTCCCAGCGCAGCAGCGCCTCCATGCCGATCACCGCGCCGGTCGCGAGCGAGATCTGAGGCTGGTAGTGCAGGCTCAGCTCGCCATTGGCCAGTGCGT
This sequence comes from Edaphobacter sp., assembly GCA_965277335.1. Classification (GTDB taxonomy): domain Bacteria; phylum Acidobacteriota; class Terriglobia; order Terriglobales; family Acidobacteriaceae; genus Edaphobacter. The sequence goes on from CBDICJ010000008.1 coordinate 563,778, forward strand.
GGCGGAGAGCGTGCTCCATGGTCAGACGCTCCGCGGTCTCCTTCAGCATGCTCTCGCTGAAGATCTGGTGCTGATTGCGGCCGCTCTCCTTGGCGGCATACATCGCCGCGTCGGCGCGCTTCAGCAGGTGTTTTGCGTCGCTCGCGAAGTCCGGGTAGATGCAGACGCCGACGCTCACCGTGACATGCACCGCGTGATCTTCGATCGACATCTCGGGCGCCAGCCTGGCGACCAGGTTGGCCGCGCAATGCTCGACGTCGTCCATGCTGGTGATGTCGGGCATGACCACGACGAACTCGTCTCCGCCGACGCGCGCGACCACATCGGTGCTGCGGACCGAGCGGAGGAGCCGTCGCGCCGCCTCGATCAGAAGCTGGTCGCCGGCGGTATGCCCGAGGGAGTCGTTGATTCGCTTAAAGTGATCGAGGTCGATCATGAAGACGGCAACCTTGGTTCCGCAACGCCGCGCCAGCTCGACCGCCTGCACGGTCTTGTCCTGCAGCAAGGCGCGTCCCGCCAATCCTGTCAATTGATCGTGCGTGGCGAGGTGAGTGACGTAATCGAGCATCTGCTTGCGTTCGGTGATGTCGAAGGCGATGCTGACGAATCCGCTCACGTCGCCGGCGTCGGAGGCGACGGCTCGCATGGCGAGGTTGATCGGCGTGCGGCCGCCATCTCGCCGGACCAGCGTCCACTCCTGCTCGTCCATCTCTCCCACCGCCGCGCCCGCAGTCAAAGCCTGAAAGGCGAAGTCCGCCAAGGTCGCGGAAGGATCCATGCTGACGGCCCTGCCCAACAGCTCCCGTTCGTCGTGCAGCACCATCAGCGGAGCCTTGCCCACCAGCTCCTCCCGGCTATAGCCGGTCAGCTTTTCGGCCGCTCCGTTCATAGCGGTGATCATGCCGGCGGGATCGGTGGCGACGATGCTGAAAGGAGCGTTCTGGAAGACCGAATCGGTAAACTCCGCGAGATGCGCATAGCGTTCCTGGGTCGCCTTGGCATCGCTGATGTCGCTGAAGGTGATGGCGAGGCCGTCTCCCAGCTTGACCACCTGACTGCGCAGCCAGGCGGCCTTGATGCCGTCGTAGCGCACCGGAAACTCTTCATTCAGCGGTTCGCCGGAGTCCACCACGGCGCAGAACCGGGCAAACATGGGTCCGGTGGGCTGGATGGGCGTGACCGAACAGAGGGTTTGCCCCAGCAGCTCGGAGCGCGACTTCCGCACCAGTTTCTCCGCGTTGGCATTCACATAGAGCAGGCGGAAATCCACGATTGTTCCGGCGTCGTCGCGAACCGATTCGACCAGCGTGAAGGCATCGAGGCTGGTCTCGGCCGCGGCCAGAAACTGAGAGTGCGCCTCTCTTGCGCCGCGCAGCCTGGCAGAGCGGCCATGCTCATACCACAGCGCCCACACTGCGATCGCAGCGCCCATTGCCGCAATGATGATGGCCGTCAACGCGCCCCAGTAAGCCCCATAGTTGATCCGCGAGAACTGCCCAAGCGCCAGAAGCACAGGCACCGCCGATAAGACAATCTTCAAACCCAAGGCCGTGGGAAGTCGAACAGATGCGCCTTCAAGAGGCCCTCAACTGGCAAACTCGGCTAACGATCATAAGCTAGGCCGAACCTAGAGCAGCTAGGCCGAACCCAGAGCGCCTGGTAGAGAAACCGAGCAAGACCCTCTCTCTCATGCTGAGAAAAGTATCAGTGAACAAGCGCGCGCGAAAGCTTATTTTTCGCCTCGATCCGCATGGCATCAACAAGGCGGCGTTTTCTATGCTTTTCGCGCGGGGCAATGGGCGCGGTTTCATCGTTCGCCCGGCGATTCGGCTGTCTTTCCCGCCATCCAGCCATGCACTTCCATCCAGTTTTCCAGCAGGACGGGATAGATCGCCAGTTCAGGGGATTTCTTGAGACCTTGCGCCATGCCGGTGCCGTGCTGTCCGCGCTCGAAGACATGCAGCTCAGCCGGTACGCCTGCGCGTTTGAGGGCATCGTAGAGTGCCGTCGAGTTCAGCGAATTGACTGTCTGATCCGCGGTGGTCGCGTAGATAAAGCAGGGGGGCGTAGTCTTATCAACCAGCTTGACGATGGACACGGAGTTCAGCTTGGCTTCGGTGGGGTGCTTGCCGAGCAGGCCTTCCATGTCAGTTTTGCGCGGAATCGAATCGTCCAGGCTGAACCGCCCATAGGACAGGATGGCGAAGTCGGGCCGGTCGCTGACGCGTTCGATGGGATCTTCCGACTGGTTCTTGCCCGCATCATGGACGGTCGCCAGATAGGCCCCAAGATGAGCGCCGGCGGAGAAGCCCCAGACGCCGATCTTATCCTTGGCTACGCCCAACTCCGCCGCATGGCTGCGCACATAGCGAACCGCTCGCGCGCCATCGAACATCGGAGCCGGAAAGAGGTATCGCGGGCCCAGCCGATAGTCCAGCACAAACGCGGTGATGCCGTGCGCGCTCAGCCAGCGCGCCTCTTCGCCGCCCTCGCGCTCCATGGCAAGGTGGACATAGCCTCCGCCGGGCATCACGATCACGGCCGAATGGACGCCGGGTTCCGCCGGCGGATAGACGAAGAGCTTGGGAACGTCGCTGTCGGTCTTCCCGGTTGCCGAGGGGGCGCCGTTCGGCCACAGCACGATGGTCTTTGTCGATCCCAGGGGAGGCTTCGAGGCGGACGCAGCTATCGAAATAGGCCCAGAAGTCGGCCCAGAGATCGGTCCAGATGCTGGCTTAGACACCGGCCCGGATACTGGCTGAGATACCTGCGCGGATATCGACGCGGAGACCGAGGCGCAGCCGCTGCCCAGAGAGGCGCCCAGACCTCCGCAGAGACATGCAAAGGTCAACCAGAGTCGATGTCTCATCCTTCCGCCAGCATACACGTGTCGTCTGCCCTGAGGCGAAGGCGATGGCACAGTGCCATCGAGGCGCCTGCGGGCTGCGGCAACCGCGCTCAGCGTTCCGGCTCCGAGGCGAGGGCAGCCGTCGCGGCCGCGGATTCGACCCGGTTGCGACCCAGGGACTTCGCGCGATAGAGCGCATGATCGGAAGCCGTCATCAGCGACATCGCCGATTCGCCGTGGTTGGGGATCCAGGCGGCGGCGCCTACGCTGATCGTCTGCACCAGGTGGGGATTGCCGGAGTTCGGCATGCCGGCGGTCGCCACCGCCTCACGGATGTCTTCGCCGATCCTGAGCGCTTCCGCCAGGGGCGTATGCGGCAGAAGAACGGCGAACTCCTCCCCGCCGATACGGGCCGCCATTCCCGAAGTGGGTGGCTTGGTGCTGGAGATGGCGATTGCGATCGAGCGCAGGCACTGGTCTCCGCCGATGTGTCCGTAGAGGTCGTTGTAACACTTGAACATGTCGACGTCGATCGCCAGCAGCGCCAGAGGCTGCCGATGTCTGAGCGCATGCTGCCACTCTTCCTCCAGCCGCTCATCGAAGGCTCGCCGATTGGGCAGGCCGGTGAGCGAATCGGCATTGGCAAGCTCACGATAGCGCTGCTCGCTCTTCTGCAGCGACATCTCGAGCGCTTTGCGGTCCTCCAGCAGAGCCGCGACCGGGAAGAAGGTAAATAAAGCCACCGCGAGGAAGATCTGCTCGATCACGATCCGGTGCAGCAGGTTGGTGTTCTTGATCAGCATCAAGGGGCCATGTCCGGAGATGGTAAAGCAGATCGAGATCACGGCGATGACGAAGATCGAGAGCGCGGTTCCGGGGAAGCCCAGCCGAAAGACCACCAGCAGAAGCGCGGGAAAGATGAAGAAGATGAGCGGGTCGTCGCTGTCGAGAAAGACGATCGTGGCGGCGATGGCCGGAATCGCCACCAGCAGCAGCGTCCTGGGAAGGTGCTTGCGATGCAGCATGGCGAAGAATCCAGGTCGCTGCAGGATAAAGACCAGCGGCGCGATGATGGCCATACCCAGCACATCGCCCAGGTACCAGGTGCGAAACAATCTCCACCACGGCCCGGCGTCGACGAACAGCATCGTCCAGGAGGCTCCCAGCGCGCTGGTGACCGCGGTAGCCCCCAGCACGGCGATCCCGAGAAAGCCCAGCAGAGGATAGCGTTTGGTCAACTGAAACGGGCTGCCGAACCACCGCGTCAGCAGGACGCTCGATGTGATGACCTCGACGGAGTTGGCGACCGCAACCCCGACGGAGAGTTTCAGCGGGTCGCCGTAGACCACATCGGCCAGAGTATCGGCCAGAAACCCGGCGACAAAGTAGGGAATCCACATCTTGCGGGGGCGCGTAATCACGATGGCAAACAGCAGGCCATTGGTGAACCAGATGGTCGCGACGCCTTCCGACTGCCGCGATAGGATGATGCCCAGCCAGGAGAAGACCAGCAGCGTGACAAAGGTGGCGCCGAGATGCTGCCATCGGAGGCGCTCGCCGCGTCGTTCGGCGGATTCGGCCAGAAGCTCCGAAGAGAACGCCGCGCCGCTGCTCTGTTTTAAGTCCATGGCACACTTGTATCAGTTTTTTCGATGGCGCAAGCAAAATGCAACGAGTACGGTACCAGAATGCCTCGCGCCTCGCTACGGCCCAGGCTGCCTGCGCGCGTTTCGGCCCTATGAAACCCTGCCTGACGCATGCCGTCTAACCTGACATGAATGCCTCTTGCTCCGCTCGGCGCATGCTTCTGGCCGGCCTCGTCTGCGTTTTGATACCGGGCGCGTCTGCCCAGCCGAAGCCTGCCTCCTCCGGCCCGCCTGAGCAGGCCCAGACCGCTTCCGCGATCCCGGTCGACGCCGGCCTGGTCAACCTGCCGGTCGTGGTCCGCGACAAAAAAGGAGTGCTCCTGCAAAACCTGACGAAGGACGACTTCACGCTCCAGGTCGACGGGAAACCTCAGACGGTCCGGTACTTCGGCCAGGACGCCAACCTTCCCCTCAGCGTCGGCTTGGTGGTCGACACCAGCTTGTCGCAAAAGAACGTGATCGAAGACGAGCGCGCCGCCAGCAGCGCCTTTCTCGACCAGATGCTCGCGACGGCCAAAGACAAGGGCTTTGTCGCCCAGTTCTCCCGCCAGACCGAGCTGCTGCAGGATTTAACGGCCTCCCATCCGCTGCTGCAGGCCGCGCTCAAGGAGCTCGACACCTCCGGTTCGAGCGCAGGCTCGGCCCCCGACACCAGGTCTCCGAATACCACCAGCGCCGGAGGGCATCACGGCGGGGCCACGCTCTACGACGCGCTCTTCCTGACCTCGGACGAGATCATGAGGAAGCAGGCGGGACGAAAGGCGATCATTCTGCTCTCCGACGGCGTCGATAGCGGCAGCAAAGAGACGCTGGCGGAGGCCATCGAAGCAGCCCAGCGGGCCGACACTGTCCTCTATGCCATCTATCTCCGAGGCGAATCGCACCCGATGAACGGCAATCCACGAAGCAATAACGGCGGGTATCCGGGTGGAGGCTATCCAGGCGGCGGTTACCCAGGCGGCGGGTATCCCGGTGGGGGCTATCCGGGAGGCGGGTATCCGGGCGGGGGCTATCCTGGCGGCGGTTACCCGGGAGGGGGTTACCCGGGCGGAAGCTCTCCGGGCGGCGGCAACAGTGGCGGCACCTCCGGCCGAAGCAATGTCGACGGCAGAAAGGTGCTCGAGCGCATGGCCCAGGAGACGGGAGGCCGTGTCTTCGAGGCCAAGCGAGGTCAGGATATCGCCAGGATTTACGACCAGATCGCCGAGGAGCTGCGAGCTCAGCACCGGCTCGGCTACACTCCGACCCAGGACGCAGCAGCCGGCGGCTATCATAAGGTCGACCTTACGGCGAAGCAGAAGGGGCTTTTGGTGCAGACCCGCGACGGGTACTACACCGGCAAATAGCTGTTTCAAGGGGAAATCGCCTGATACCCGTGCAAACCTGACGTGCGCCGTTCCGGATGGGGCTGTTTAGGCGCGTCGCCCAGCCGCATGGTCGATGCCTACGACCATCATGCCGAGCAGCCAGAATCCAGCCAGCAGGCATGCCGTGTTGAGCAAGGCCCGGGGATAGCCGAGGAGAGTAACGTCCACAAAGTGGTAGGGATACCAGGCGGTGAGCGCGCCGTGCGCCAGGCTGTAGACGACGTAAAGCAGCGGGTAGACGAGCCAGGAGAGCGGCTGGCTCCAGCGCAGGGCGCCTTTGGGGACGAAGAAGATCCAGAAGAGGAGGAAGAGGACAGGGGTGACGTCGTGCAGGGCATGGTCGGCAACGGCAGAGAGGCCGGTCGGGTCCCAGATGGATCGGAGCAAAAGAGAGTAGATCAGGCCTACGACGAAGATATAGACCGTTGCCGCCGAGAGCGTGGATGGCCGCGTGAGGAAGGTGTCGTCACGGTCGCGGTGGAGAAGGCAGGCGGTGGAGACTACAGCGACCAGAAGATTCGTCAGGATGGTGAAGTAACTGAAGGTATTGAGCACGCCGACCAGCGGGCCGCGGCCCTGGCTTACGGCGACCTGGACGGCCAGGATGGTCTGGAGAATGAGGGCGAACCAGGCAACGGCCGCCATGAGAAGGAGATAGGGCTGTCTGAGCTTCGCCGCGCGTGCCATCTGGCCTCTTGCTGTGTCGAAGTGCGATACCAATCTACTGGCTTAGTCTAAGGGCTTGAAGGCGGTCTAAAGGCTTAAAGGCGCAAAGGGATAGCCTGAGCCATCCCTTCCGCAAAACTTGGTTGTCACTGGTGTGGTGGCGCTAAAAGACTACAGAGGCTGGACGTCGGACGCCTGCCAACCCTTCGGTCCCTTGACCACGTTGAACTGCACGGCCTGGCCCTCTTGAAGACTCTTGAAACCGTTCGAATTGATCGCCGAGTAATGTACGAAGACATCCTCGCCGTTCTGACGGCTGATAAAGCCAAACCCCTTGGCATCGTTAAACCACTTCACTGTTCCCTGTTCCATGTTCGCTATTTCCTTATTGCTATTGAATTTGCCGCCAGATCCAAATCGGGGTTCGTACAGTACGAGCTTTGCAGAAATCCAATCTGTTTCAAACGATGTATGAAGGTTAGCACAGAAGGTAACTTTATTTTCGTAAAAATTGCCTAAATCGTTACCACTGCACAATTTAAAGTGCAAAAAAGGTTGACAAACAGCGGTGAGAAGAGCTTTGAACGGGGTTCAGGACGGAAGGTGGGAGCGGACGATGGCTTCGGCGCGGGCGAGCACCTGGTCGAGAGTGAGCGAGGTGGAGTCGAGGATGACGGCGTCGGCGGCCGGTTGCAGCGGCGACTCGGCGCGATTGCGGTCGCGGTAGTCGCGCTCCTTGAGATCGCGGAGAATGGCCTCTTCGGCCAGGCGCTTCTGCTCGGGGCTAACGGGATCGGCTGCCTGCCGCTCGGCGTTTTGCCTGGCAGTAGGGTGGCCGTCCGGCATGTGCGGAATTGCCTGGCGGTAGCGGCGGTTGCCCCGGACCTCGGGCGCGGCATCGAGAAAGATCTTGACCTCGGCGTCGGGGAAGACGGCAGTGCCGATATCGCGGCCTTCCATGACGACGCCGCCGGCCTGACCGAGAGCGCGCTGCTGCTCGACCATCCAGGCGCGGAGGCGGGGATGGATGGAGATCTGCGAGGCGGCGGAGGTGACGTCCTGCTCGCGGATGCGGCGGGAGACGTCGATACTGTCGAGCAGGACGCGGTTGCCTTCGAGCTGCGGCTCAAGCGTGATGCGGGTTGCGGAGGCGAGATCGAGCAGAGGCTGCTCTTCGTCGAAGGCAAAGTCGTTTTCGATGGCTTTGAGGGCAAGCGCGCGGTACATGGCTCCGGTTTCGAGGTTGAGAAAGCCGAAGCGGCGCGCGAGATGTGCGGCGAGCGTGCTCTTGCCCGCGCCAGCCGGGCCGTCGATGGCGATGACGGGCCGCTGGCGCTTGCCGGGCTTGGTTTGGAGCTGGGTCTGTTTACTCGATTCGGGCGTGCTCGGCGTGGGGGTCATCCCGCTTACTCGCCTTCCTCGCGTTTGAACTTGCGCGCGGGAGGACGGTTGCCGAAGGGCTTCTTGTTGCCTTTGAACTTATCGAAGGTGCCGGCAGGCTTGCCGGGAGCGCCCGCAGTGGACTTGCCATAGGCCTTTTTACCCGCGAAGCTGCCGCCGGATTTGCCTGCATTCTCTGATCTTCCGGCGAAACCTCCGCCGGAGGGTTTCCCGGCGAATCCGCCTGCCGATCTGCCGAAGGGCTTCTTGGCTCCAAAGCCGCCGCCCGGTTTTGCGGCATAGCCTCCGCTGGACTTTCCGGCATACCCTCCCTTGGATCGGGGAGCGTAGTCGCCGGAGCCTTCGGGACGCGGGGAACGGGCTGGGCGGTCGGAGAAGGAGGGACGCGGGGTGCGAGGCGCGTCGAACTTGCGAAAGGGAGGACCGCTGGGGCGGCTGGCGCGGCCTTCGCTGCGGTTTGGGCCGAAGCTGCCGCTGCGCGGGGCACGGTCATCGCGCTCGTCGCGACTACGGGAGAAGCCACCTTTGCCGCCGAAGCGCGTAGAGCCTGCGTCGCCTTCGCGGGGAGTACGGGCGGCAAATGGTTTGCCGGAAGCAAAGCCGTTGCCACGGGTGTCTTCGGATTCGGAGCCGCGAGTGCTGTTTTTAAAGCTGCGCTGCGGGCGAGCGGAGAAGCTGCCGGGTTGGCGCGGGCCGCCGAAGGAAGGTTTGTCCGGCCGATCGCCGAAGGTGCGGCGAGGCGGGCGGCTGTCGCTGGAGTCTCCTTCGGGTCGACGGGCCGTGAACTCGCGGCGCGGTGGCCGGGAGTCGCCGAAGTCGCGGCGCGGGGGGCGGGGTTCGTTGTCGCGGCCGAAGCTGGTCTTGCCGGCGAAGCCTTCCCGCTTGCGGCCAAAGGTACCGGGTTTGCTGAAGGTCTTGCGTGGACGGTCGCTGCTGGAATCGGAGGTGGGTCTGTCGCTGTCCGGGCGCGAGGTGAATTCGCGGCGCGGCGGACGGCTGTCGCCGGCGTCGGTGCCGCGACGGAAGCTGGGGCGGTTGCCGAAGGATGGCTTCGCGCCAAAGGAGGGGCGCTTTGTTTCCCGGCCGAAGCTGGGCCTGCGGTCAGAATGGCCGGCAGCGGTTTGCGATGGGCTAGCTTCCGTGTCGCCCGAGACAGTAGACGGCGTACGCGCGGCGGCGAGACGGCCGGCCTTCTCTTCTGCCCATGGCTTGGTGAAGCTGGGACGGTCTTTCTCAGCGGGTGGACGGTTGAACTCGCGGGTAGAAGGCTGGCGCTCGCGAGAGCTTGCGCCATCGCTCGCGGCGCGGCCCGGTTTCGTTACAAATCCAGTGCCGACCTTGCGAGGCTTCGGAATGAACTTGGTGATGCGCGGGATCTCGCCGGAGCCTTCGATGTCATCTACCTCGGTAGCTGCAAGGGAGTTCACGCCCTCGGAGGCAGGAGCGGCGGCGGCCAGGGAAGCGGGCAGTTCGCCGGCGACGTGGAGGACGGTGCGGCCTTCGACGGCGATGGTCTCCAACTGGCGCGCGGAGAGAAGCGCGTGGACGACATCGCGAATGCGCGAGCGCGGGGCCACGGGAGAGAGGAAGGTCTCGATCTCTTCTTCGGAGGCTACGATCGCCTGGCCAAGGTAGAGCGAGATCAGCGCCGACAGAGCCGTGGGCTGGCCGGCGTTGGCTCCAGCTTTGATCTGCTTGGTGAAGCGGGTCGCGGCAAGCTCCCACAGCGTGGCTGCGCCGTCGAGCTGGGGCACAGGCAAAACGCGGAGGCGCTGCCAGAGTTCGGTGAGAGCGCGGAGGACGGCGGTCTCGGTGACCTCTTTGCCGAGCTGTGTGGTGAGGTCGTAGGCGCTCATGCCGGTCGCATGCTCTTTCGCACGCTCGGCGAGGAGAGTGTAGGTGTTGAGCGCGAGCGGCGAGACCTTCGTGGCTCCGCTGGTGGCGGGAGGCTGCTTCCAGGCCTTGTCGCCGCGAAGCGTGAAGAGGTACGGGAACGCAAGCGGGGAGGCGAGGAAGTCGGGCGTCTCGCTGCCGATGCCGCTGGGCGAGCCGAGCAGGTTGAGCGGAATGGCGCCGCCGTCGAGAATCAGCCGGGTGAGCAGGCTGCGAGTCTGTTCTGTGTCGGCCAGCGTAGGGGCGGCGTTGGGCAGGCCAAGGATGGCTTCGACGAACGAGGGCGCGGGTGCGGGAAGCTGCGCGGCACGCGGCATGAAGAAGACCAGACCGGAGGCGTTGAGCCAGTCGCGAAGCATGTTGACGGTCAGGATGGGCTCGGCGTTCTGGCGCCAATGGGCGAGGCGGGCGGCGGCAAGCTGCGGGGCCGTGGGAGTGCTCAAATTGGGCTGGCTCTTCAAGGGGGGTGTTGCCTTCCTGCTGGGCGATTCGATGTTGGAAGATACGCGCTGCAGCAATCCTTCGCCTGGGCTAAAAGGATGACAGGGAAAAGATCCGATTCGAGCGGTCTGGCTAAATGCGCTGAAATGCTTTCTGTATGTCTTTATAAGAATAACGCAAAGCGATGGGTCTGCCGTGAGGGCAGGCGGTGGGGTGCTCGGTTTTTCCCAGCGCGTCGAGCAGCCAGGCGATCTTTGGCTCGTCCAGAGGCTGGTTGATCTTGATGGCGGCATGACAGGCGATGCTGGCGGCGATGCGGCGGCGGCGGGCTTCGGCGTTCTCGGTCTGGCGGCTGCGGTCGGGAACGGCGAGAACCTCTTCAAGCATGCGCTCGAGTTCGTGGCCTTGCAGGCCGGCCGGCGCGGCTTTGACGGCGAGGGTGCGCGGGCCGAAGGGCTCGGCCTCGAAGCCGTTGCGTTCGAGTTCGTCGGCGATCTCGGCGAAGGTAATCATCTGGGCCGGAAGCAGGTCGATCAGCAGAGGCATCAGGAGGCGCTGCCGCTGGACCTGTTCGGTGTCGCGCTCGCGCAGAATCTTTTCAAACAGGACACGCTCGTGAGCGACGTGCTGGTCGATGATCCAGAGGCCCTCTTCGTTGGTGGCGAGGATGAAGGAGTCGCGGAACTGGCCGACGGGCTTGAGCGTGGAAAGAGCCGTGAGCGTGTCGGCCTGCTGCTGCGGCGCGGCTTCCTGGCCTGGTTCATAGCTCGCCTCGGCCCGCTCGTAGCCGACCGGAATGGAGTGGCCGGAGAAGGCGAAGCGGCCGGGTGAAGGCGGGACCATGGGCGCGGCTAAGTGAAAGATCGGGGACTTCCCATGCGGAGCCTCGGGATGATCGGGAGCGTCATAGACGGCGCTGTCGTCCAGGTGGTAAGGCTCCGAATGCGGAAACGTGGTTGGCGCGCCCGGGCGGAAGAAGGGCTCCGACATGTTGATCGCGCGGCCGCCCAAGGGCACCGGTTCTTCGCTGCTGGCGGAATGACGAATTGGAACGCCGGGAGCATCGTCTGGCGCTCCGGGCAGAGGGCTCACGTCGATCAGCAGCGAACTGGACGCTCCATGTGGTCCGCTGGTGAGCGCGGTGGCGAAGCTTGCGGCGGGACGGGCCTGCATCAGCGTGGTGCGCACCGTATCGCGGACGAAGTCATGCACGAAGCTGGGCTGGCGGAAGCGCACCTCGATCTTGGCCGGATGCACATTGACGTCGACCTCTTGCGGGGGCATCTCGAGGAAGAGCAGGACCACGGGGAAGGAGGTAGGCGGCAGGATGTTGCGATACGCCTCCGAGAGCGCGTGCAGGACGAGTTTGTCGCGGATCAGGCGCTGGTTGACGAAGACGTAGATGGAGTTTCGGTTGAGCTTCTGCAGCTCGGGCTTGGAGGCAAAGCCGGTGATGCGCAGATAGCCGGGCTCGGCGGCCTCGTAGTCGGCATCGCGCTTCCACGGCGGCGGCTCCGGCAGGCCGGCGCGGGCGAAGTCGAGCTCGGCTGTCGTCGGAATCATGTAGTTGCTGGTCTCCTTGCCGAAGATCTGGAAGAGGCGGTCGGAGGCGCTGGCGACCGCGGGCGCGATCAGCAGAGCCTGCGTCGCAGTGTGGAGTTCGAAGTGTTTGCCGGGATGCACCAGCGCATAGTGTGTGACTAGCGCGGCGATGTGCGACAGCTCGGTCTGCTCGGACTTGAGGAACTTGCGGCGCGCGGGCGTGTTGAAGAACAGGTCGCGAATCGTGATGGTCGTGCCGGTAGGCGAGCCGGCATCTTCGACGCGCAGGATGCTGCCACCGGCAATCTCGACCAGAGTGCCCGAAGCCTCTTCGGCTACCCGGGTCTCGAGCAGCAGGCGGGAGACGGAGGCGATCGACGGCAGCGCCTCACCGCGAAAGCCGAGCGTGGCAATCGAAAGCAGGTCGTCGGAGGTGCGGAGCTTCGAGGTGGCGTGGCGCTCGAAGGCGAGCAGAGCGTCGTCGCGCACCATGCCATGCCCGTTATCGACGATGCGAATCAGCTTGCGCCCGCCGGCTTCGATCTCGATGCGGATACGGGAAGCGCCGGCATCGAGGGAGTTTTCGAGGAGTTCCTTGACCACGGACGCAGGCCGCTCGACGACTTCGCCGGCGGCGATCTGATTCGCCACCAGGTCGGACAGGATGCGAATGCGGCCCATGCGTCGATTGTATGCGGCCCAACGCTCGGGTGTACGAGAGCCGCGTGTCGAGCTTGAGGGAAGCGGAGGACCGATCGCAGGCGCTCGGAGGCGGACAGAGACACGGCAACCTCAGCGCCAGGCACAGGTCTCTCCCGGACGAGGACGCAAGCGAGTTCCTTAAATTGTCACCAAATTGTCACCAATTGGAGATTTTATGGGAGCGCAAGATGCAACAGTTTGCATGGTGCGGCTCGCGAGTTTCCCGCATAAGTGATTATCCACAGGGAGTTAGAGAGTTTGGTCGCGGATCGAGAGATGGGCATGGAAGTGCAACATCCATGGCGCACCACGTATCTACACCACGTTTCTGCACCACGATTTTGCGGTCCTCAGGAGATCTATGTCACGCCTCATCCTTGCCCTCTGCGGTCTTGCCTTGGCCGCCCTTCCCTCGACCTTTGCCTCGGCTGACCCGCTCACGTTCAATTTCAGCTTCACCAGCGCGCATGGAATCTCCGGCGCGGGCAGCTTCACGGCAGCCCCGGACGGAGCCGACCAATTCCTGATCGGCAGCATCATGGGAACCACCGACACCGGGAATGGAACCAACCGGGCCATCGATATGCTGCTGGCGCCGGGAAGTTTTCCCCTCCCCGGCGGCGCGAATGACAACCTGCTGCTTTATTCGCCGACCAGCGGCACGTACTCCTTCGACGTGAACGGAGTCAGCTATGACCTGCGGAATGGCTCCATGATCAATCTGTACGAAGTGATCCCGACCGGCGACCTCGTGCTCGAGCGGACCAGCGGATCTGAATTGACGCAGGCGGCGGAGATCACCATCTCTCCTGTGTCCTCGCCCGTCCCCGAGCCGGGAACGCTCGCGCTGCTTGGGACCGGAGCGCTGGGGCTGGCTGGGGCCGTTCGCCGCAAGCTTGGCGTCTAGCTGGAGCAATCAGGCGCAGACCATGTTGCGCAATGCCCCAGCTCTTTCTTAGAAGATCTTGCAATCGATCGTTGATCTTTCATTGATCTCTCGTTGCTCTCTCGTTGTGGATGCCTGCAGCCGTCGGAAGCAAGCATGCCTCCTCACTCACCACTCACTCACTTACACCCACGGCTTTTTAGGAGAGTTATGAAATTCGTATCGATGAAAAAACATGCCTTGCTTGTCTGCGGCCTTGCTTTGGCGACCTTGTCCTCCACTCCCGTCTTTGCCGACACCATCTTCGACTTCAGCTTCACCGGGAACAGCAGCGTCACCGGTACACCCGGAATTCCCTTTTCGGGCGCTGGAGAGTTTACCTTGCAGGCCACCAAGACGGCCGGAAAGTTCAAGATCACCGACGTGACCGGAACCACCGATGGAGAGACCATCTCGAAGATTCTCGCGCCGGGAGGCTTCGGCTTCAACGACAACCTCCTGTTCTACAAGGCCGGAGCTTCCACTGGCTCTCTCGACAACTCGGGCGTCTCGTACCAGCTTGCCAACGGTGTCGATGTGAATCTGTTCTTCGGCCTCCCGGGGCAATACCAGCAGTCGCTGTTCGGATTTCCGGGGATGCTCGTCTCGGAAGATCAGACGGCGCCGGTCAATATCACTCCTGCGGCCTCTCCTGTTCCTGAGCCGGGAACGCTCGCGCTGTTGGGAACCGGTGTGCTTGGCCTGGCCGGAGCCGTTCGCCGCAAGCTTGCCGTCTAGCTCATTCGGTTTAGCTGATTCGCGTTTTGTAGAAGGAGAGCCGCCTCGATCGATGAGGCGGCTCTTCTTTTGCGGCCTGGTTTATTGCATGCGTATGGAAGGCCGACGGTGCAGGATGGCCGCTCCGCCGAGAAGACCCGTGACGAGCAGAGCCAGAGTGCCCGGCTCGGGCACCGGAGAGGGAGACGGAGCCTGCGTCGCGGCGAAGGTTCCGGCCGACTCCGACAGCTCATTGTTGTAGTAGAACGCATAGCCGCCCGAGGTCTGGAGATCGTAGCGGTGATTGGTGCTGCCGTCAAGCTGCTCGGCGAAGGTGATGTCGTAGAGCGAGCCGTTCAGGAACTCGACCAGCGCGGTCGTGTCTCCAGCAAGCGAGAAGGTCTCGCCGGCAAGGCTGAAGGACAGAGCGTCCAGGTTGCCGGAGGCCACGGTGTACTTCGAGATTCCGGAGCTTACCGGCGCGCCTTCGACGGTAAAAGAACCGCTGCCGCCGATGGTGGAGCCCGCGCCTGGAGTGAGCGTGAGGTTGTAAGTGATGGGGCTGGCGTGGAGAGCGGCAGAGGCCATCATGGTAAAGAACGTCGCAGCCAGAGCGGCGCGTCCCCTATGGTTGAACTTCGAAGGATTGATTTTGTGACAGAAGAGCATGTGCGAGTTCCTTGGGAAGCTGAGATTGAAATGACGTTTGCTTGATCTTGATCACTTATTCTGCTTTCTTCTTGCATGTGTCATGCCAAAACTGGCGCACCTGAATCACCTCGATCTAAGGGGTGACGGTGCATGCGCCGGCGGAGTAAAACCCTTTTCGCCTTCCGTATAGAAGAAGTGTCCCTTTCTGGGACATGGGAAAAAATCTGCCGAAGGGAAGCAAAGTACCCTTCCTCCGGCACGCATTTGCACACACGCCTGCCCTCCTGCCTATTCGCCAGCCTTTTTCTTGAAGATTTGTATTCTCTTCGCGGAAATTCCTTTGGTCGTTCGATTGCAATCTACCTGTGTGCCTCACTCATCCAACTGCTTCCCAGGAGACCTATGAAAGCCCCTTCGTTCCTTCTCTGCGGCCTTGTTTTGGCTGCACTGCCTTGCACCTCAGCCCTCGCCGACACCTTCAACTTCACCTTTGGCGGCCCTCACGATCCCATCTACGGTTACGGGACCCTCACCGCAAGCCCTGACGGAACCACTGGTTCTGGCGGCCCCAAGTTTCTGGTGACCGGCATCACCGGTGTCACCGCCGGCCAGCAGATCACCGGTGTGCTCGATCCAGGAACCTTCCCGGTGGGTATTGGCTTTGGACAGGGAAATGACAACCTGCTGAGCGATCCTGCCAGCTTCAAAATACCTGGAGAGGAAAGCCCCGGGTATTTCGACACCAAAGGCCTGTCGTACTCGCTCGCCAACGGAGATTACATCAATCTCTCCGAGACCGATGACCAGCTCAAGGGGTTCAATATCGACCTGTTCGGCTTCGACCAGTCGCTGATCACCAAGACCTCCGATGAGACGATCTCGATCACTCCTGCTGTACCGGAACCGGAATCTCTCGTGCTGCTCGGAACCGGAGTGCTGGCCGCTGCCGGCGCGATCCGTCGTCGTCTGATGGCATAACGCACTCCTATACCCGTAACGCACAGAAGCCGCCTACAACAAGGCGGCTTCTGTGCGTGACAATTTGTGTAACTTACTGCGTTACTTTTTGGCTTTCTTCCCGTTCTTCGGTCCCTTCGACGGCACTTCGATGTCGCGGTCGCCGACCATGTGTAGGCGCATGAAGTTCGTCGCGCCGGATTTGGTGCGTGTGCCGGCGACGATGCCGACGATCTGCCGCTGGTGGACGTGGCCATGGGTTTCCAGAATCTCTTCGGCCATATCGACGAGCTTGTCGGTGTCGCGAAAGCGGTCGCAGAGAATCGGATACGTCCCCCAGAGCATCATGCAGCGGTTGATGACCGGCTCGAAGGGCGAGAGCGCGAAGATGGGCGGGTCGGGATGGTACTTCGAGAGCAGGCGGACCGTGGCGCCGGACTCGGTGAAGATGGCGATGGCCGAGACGTCGAGGTCGTCCGCCGCATGCGACATGCACTCGCAGATGGTCTCGGCGATCGAGAGCCGGACGCTGGGATGGTGGCCGAGCGCGGGACGCGGATCGATGCGGATCTGGTGCTCGGTCTCGGTGATGATCTTGGCCATCATCGCGACCGCTTCGACCGGATACTTCCCCGCCGCCGACTCTGCCGAGAGCATGACGGAGTCGGTGCCGTCGTAGATCGCGTTGGCCACATCCGACGCCTCCGCGCGGGTAGGCCGCGGGTTTTCAATCATCGATTCGAGCATCTGCGTGGCCGTGATGACGGGCTTGCGATATTCGGCCGCGCGGCGGATGATGTGCTTCTGGATCGCGGGGACCTTCTCGGGCGGCACCTCGACGCCGAGATCGCCGCGCGCGACCATAATGGCGTCGGTCACTTCAAGGATGCTGTCGAGATGTTCGATCGCCTGCGGCTTTTCCAGCTTGGCGATGATCCAGGCGTCGGACTTCAGCGCGGCCAGGCGCTTCTTGACGTGGCGCACATCGTCTGCGGTCCGAACAAATGAGACCGCGACCGTGTCGACCCCCTGGCCGATGGCGAAGATGAGGTCTTCCTCGTCCTTTTCCGTGAGCGACGGCACATTGACCGCAATCCCGGGCAGGTTGATGCCCTTGTTTTCTCCGAGCATGCCGCCGTTGACGATCTCGCAGAGGACGTCGCCGCCCGCAACCGATTCGACGCGCAGCTCGATCAGCCCATCGGAGAGCAGGATGCGGGAGCCGGGTTCGAGATTTTCCGCGAGCGTTTTGAACGTCGTCCCGACCAGCGCAGCGGTGCCTTCGATCTCGCGCGGGGTGATGGTCAGCCGCTCGCCCGCTACCAGTTGCACGGGCTTGTGGTCCTTCAGCTTGCCGGTGCGAATCTTCGGTCCCTGCAGGTCGGCGAGGATGCAGATGGGCTTGTTCTCCTCCCGCGCCACCGCGCGAACCATCTGGATCAGTTCGGTCTTCTGGGCGTGGCTGCCGTGCGAGAAGTTGAGGCGGGCAACATCGAGGCCCGCGCGGACCAGTTGCCGGAAGACCTCGGGAGAGTTGGAAGCGGGCCCGAGGGTGGCCACGATCTTGGCTCGCCGGCTGCGTTCGAGAGACGCTGGGAAGACTGGGGGAACAACGCTTGGCATGGGATTCGGGGAGCTCTTCATGGTTCGCTTGCGGATGCTTTCTCACCATCTCCGATTGCGGATGGCATGACCACCTGGGTTTTTGCTGCCGAGGCCAATTCTAACCGGCGGGAGGGCGGTTTGGGGCTGCGGAAGCGGAATGAGTCTCTTGCGGGCGAAAAAAATGCTCGGAAAATTCACTGTTGAACTCGGCTCCGCAGAGGATGCTGAGCGAGATGATGTAGAGCCAGAAGAGGAGCGCGATGCCCGCGCCCAGCGAGCCGTAGACCTGGGAGTAGTTGGCGAAGCGGGTGACGTACCACCCGAAGGCAAGCGTGCTGAAAAACCACATCGCCGTGGAGAGGACGGCGCCGGGAAGGGTGCGCCTCCAGGGCTGCCGCATCGGAGTGCCCAGATAATAGATCAGCGCGACGATGCCGGTGCTGGCGGTGAGCGCGATCGTCCAGCGAAGCAGCAAGGCGAAGACGTATACGGGCGTCTGCGCCGATGGCATCACGTGCAGCGCCAGCCACAAGGTGATGAAGTGCCCAAACACAACCAGGATGCTAGCCAGAGCAAAGGGCAGCAGCGAGAGCGGCACCAGCAGAAGAGCGCGGGCGCGGCGCTGCCAGAAGGTCCAGCAGTCCGGATCGAGGCCGTTGGCGCGGCGGACGCCTTCCATCAACGTGGCAAGCACGCTCGAGGCGCCGCTGAGGCTCACCAGAAAGGCGATGCTGAGCGCGTGGGTCGAGTGGATGGTATGCGGCGAGGCGACGAAGTAGCTCTGCAGCAGCGGAATCACATCGGAAGGCAGAACGCGATCGAAGAAGAGAGCGAGTTGAACGCGGACCGGAATGGCTTCGGGCAGAAGGCTCACCACCGCGGCGGCGACGATCAGCACTGGGAACAGAGCCACGATGGCGGAGTAGGCAGCCGACTGCGCAAGGTTCAGAAGGTCATGCCGAACCGCCCGCAGCAGCGTGGCGTGAAAGATCCTCGGGAGACGTAGAAGTCTTCTCATGGACGCACGCGAGAAGGCGGTCTGGAAGATCGCCCGGGAGCCGGAGAGCAGCCTCAGGCCTTCCACCGGTTGAGCAGCGCCGTGATCGCCACCGGATCCGGCCGTTCGAACTCCTTCGGGCGCTCCGCGTAGAGCAGCTTGCCGTGGGCGTCGAGCACCGCCAGCGCCGGCACTCCTTTGGTGATCGGAACGTGGTATCGCTGCGCCACATCGACGTTTTTGTCCATGTGGCCGATGTTGACGCGGACGACGACGTAGTGCTTCGCGAGGATCTCGGCGTTGGGACTCTGATGGTAGTAGAAGTCGAGCACCTGGCAGTCGCCGCACCAGTTGCCGCCGAACTCAAGCAGGATGCGCTTATGTTCGCGACGCGCCTGAACCACGGCGGCGGCGATGTCGGCGCTGGCGTTGGAGGTTTCGGAGTAGAGGTCCCGGTTGACGTGGAAGGTGGCCTGCGGCTGGGCTTGGGTCTGGGCTTGGGTCTGGCCTTGGGCCTGCGGAAGTATCGCAACCGAGAGCGCGAAGCCGGCGCATACGGCAGAACGAAGAAGCGCGCGGCGAGATCTTGCAAACGAGGGATTGAGCATGGGAGTAGCAGGCCTTTGGGCTTGGCGGTAGGGATCGCGCGGAGCATGGCGCAAAGCACAGCGCATGCGCGCGCGACGGACAGCCTGTGTAGAGGATGCACCAACCTCGCGCGGCGACGCAAAATTCCGGCGCAGGAAAAGCTCTTCCTCGGTCATTTCGGACTCGTCTCCGGCGCTACCGTACTCAGGCCCGGAAGAATCGTCGAAGTAGTCCTGAACTTCCGGTAGTCGGACTCGACCGCCCGCAGACTTCCATTGAACTTGAAGAGCAGAAGCGCCCTCGCCTCCCCCTGCCCCTCCAGAACGGCAGGCAGCCAGACCTCGTCGTTGATCTTTTTCTGCTCCAGCCCAAAGCTGGTTCCTTTCTGAATGCTCACCAGAAGGCCGCCGCCGATCTTGAACGCATTCAGGAAGTGTCCCTGTGCCTTCACCAGCACCTTGTCCTGTTCATCGACCCACACGGTCCCGGCAAGGTCCCGAATCACGTTCTCGAACCGGTTCTTCGTCTTCGCCTTCGGGTCGCCGGTAAAGTCCACCACGATCGTATCCCGGCCCTTCCACGGCACGCGGCGAGCGTTCGTAAAACTTCCTAGCTCCAGCAGCCGCGAGACCGTGATTACCTCATCGCCTCGCGGGCTTGTCTCCTTGCCCTGCGCGTCGGCCTTCGCGCGTTTTTCCTTGGCCTTCGCCACCTCCTTGTCGATCTCTTCGCTCTCCTTCTTCTGCTCTGCCGCGCTCAACGGATTCCCGTTCTTCTTCGTCATGCGCTGCACCGGGACGCCCTCCACCCAGAAGATGTCATACTCCTTGGTCTCGGTCTTCTTCACGCCGCCATGGCCGTCGGTGTCCTGCTCAGTCTGAACCGACTTGTACATGTAGTTCTTCCTGATCGCCTCGGACACCCTCTGGTTGGTCTCCACGGCATGCATCAGCGTGGGTATATCCGGCAGCGGCCGATCCTGGCTCAAGGTCTGTGCCGCGTCCGTTTGGCCTTGGACGGCTTTGGCGCCTGGAACAGGTCTTCCGTCTTGGACCCCTGCCCCACTTTCACCGGCAGCGCCTTGGGTCCCCTGAGCTTGCTGTCCGGCAGTGAGAGCCTGCGGAGGCTGGTTCGCGCGCAACCCGAACCCATACCCCGTGGCCAGGCTCATGCAGGCGAAGGAGGCCGCGAAAACCAGCGATCTCAGCAATCCTAGAAATCTCAGCAATTTCTGACGGCTGTCCACCATGACCACAACTATATCGGCTGGGGCAAATCTCCTGAAGGGGTAAAGGAAGCCTAAGCTGCTCGCGCTGTTTTCTCTCCCATTTTCTGTCCCCAGGAAAACAGGCATTCTTCAAAGTTTCCCGCTCCACGGTATCAGGAGAATTGCCCTATGTTCAACCGGATTCACCGTGGGTCCGAATCACCGTCGGTCCGAATCACCGTTGATATTGTTCGTCGCTGACGTGCTCCATCCAATCCACAGCCTTGCCGTTCCATCGTTCCTGAATCGCGATGTGAGTCATGGCAGTGGACGGTGTAGCCCCGTGCCAATGCTTTTCTCCCGGCGCGAACCAGACCACATCTCCCGGATGAATTTCCTCGATCCCACTGCCTTCCCGTTGCACCCATCCGCAGCCTGCCGTAACAATCAAGGTCTGTCCGCGGGGATGCGTATGCCACGCGGTGCGCGCTCCCGGTTCGAAGGTTACGCTGACGCCGGCAACCAGCGCAGGGTCGGGTGCTTGAAAGAGCGGGTCGATGCGTACGGTGCCGGTAAACCACTCTGCCGGACCTTTGCTTGAGGGTTGCGAGCCGATGCGGGTAATCTCCATCCCCACATTCTAACCGGCATCGCCTGACTCGAAGAGCGCTCCACCCCCATGGCAGCAGGGTGCAACTTTATAGTCACAGGTACCGCCAACTTCGATCCCTCACGTGCACCGCACCGCCGAAAGGTCTAGCATATTAGAGGGGCGCGAAACAGTCGCGCAATCGAATCGGAAGCGAGGAAGCAATGGCCACCAAGGCAGGGACACTGACCGCGTCGGCGCCGGCAGTCGAGCAGCAGGAACGCGAAACAATCTTTGATATCTTTCGCCGTTGGGGATACCTGCAGGCATCGCTCGATCCTCTCGGACAATACCTGCCGCCGGAACCATTTCCCGTCCCCGCCGTGCCCGAAGGCGAGTACGCGGCCGAGGCGCGCGGCTATTACTGCGGAAACCTCGCCGCCGAGTTCATGCACATCGTCAACCCGGAGCAGCGCCAGTGGATCCAGGAACAAATTGAGCAACCAGCCCAACTCGAGCAACCAGCACAACTCGAGCAGCCTGCTCCCAAGCCCGATCAGCAGCATGTTTTGACCCAGCTCATCCGCGCCGATCTCTTCGAGCAGGTCATCCAGCAGCGCTACCTGGGCACGAAACGCTTCTCGCTCGAAGGTCTCACCGTCCTCATCCCGTTTCTCGATCAGATCTTCGCGTCCGCTTCCGCCGCCGGGGTCACTCGTTCGCTGATCGCCATGGCGCATCGTGGCCGCCTCAACGTGATGACCAACACCATCGGCCGGCTGCCTTCGGAGATCTTCGCCAAGTTCGAGGACGTCGACCCCCGCAGCACGCTCGGCGGCGGCGATGTGAAGTATCACGTCGGCGCGACCGGCGACTATACCTCCCCCAGCGGCCAAACCATCGCGCTGCACCTCGCCTCCAACCCCAGCCATCTCGAGGCCGTCAACCCCGTCGTCATGGGCCGCACCCGCGCCTACCAGACGCGCCTGGGCGAGCAGGGCAGGCAGCGCGTTCTGCCTATCATCATTCACGGCGACGCCGCCTTCGCCGGCCAGGGCATCACCGCCGAATCGCTCAACCTTGCCTCTCTCGCCGGCTATAACATCGGCGGGTCGATCCACATCATCACCAACAATCTTCTCGGCTTCACCGCCAATCCCGAGGAGTCGAACTCTTCCCGCTTCGCCACCGATCTCGCCAAGCGCCTTCCCATCCCCATCTTCCACGTCAACGCCGAAGATCCCGACATGGCCATGCGCATCGCCCGCATCGCCACCGAGTACCGCCAGCGCTTTCACTCCGATGTCGTGATCGACCTCATCGGCTATCGCCGCTATGGACACAACGAGAGCGACGACCCCACCGTCACCCAGCCGCGCCGCTACGCCCTCATCAAAGACCGGCCCGCGCTCTACCAGCTCTATGCCGAATCGATCGGCGTCGATCCGGCCGCCGAAGCCAAGGATCTCCAGGAGACTCTCCTGGCCGAGCAGACCGCCGCCAAAAAGATCGAACACAAGCCCGTCCTCTCGAAGCTTCCCGAGTATTGGAGCGCGTATCGCGGCGGCGAACTCAGCAAAGCCGACAAGCAGATGACCACCGGCATCTCCCCCGAACGCGTCCTCGAGCTGGCGCGCCTCTCGAACAGCTATCCCGCCGGCTTCCACATCCATCCCAAGGTCCAGAAGCTCTATGAGCAGCGCATCGAGATGGCCGAAGGCAAGCGTCTCTTCGACTACGGCGCCGCCGAGCTGCTCGCCTATGCGTCTCTGCTCGCCGACGGCACGCCGGTCCGCCTCGTTGGGCAGGACTCCCAGCGCGGCACCTTCAACCAGCGCCACGCCGTGCTGGTCGACACCGAGACCGAGGTTCGGTACGCTCCGCTCGACCATATGAACCCGGCCGGCAGCCAGAACCAGGCCCGCTTCGAGGTGCACAACTCGCTGCTCTCGGAAGCCGCCGCCCTCGGCTTCGAGTACGGCTACGCCCGCGACTTCCCCGAGTCGCTCGTCCTCTGGGAGGCCCAGTTCGGCGACTTCGTCAACGGCGCCCAGACCATCATCGACCAGTTCATCGCCGCCGGCGAGGCCAAGTGGGGCCTGCTCTCGGGCGTCGTCATGCTGCTGCCTCACGGCTACGACGGCCAAGGCCCGGAGCACTCTTCGGCTCGCATGGAACGCTTCCTCCAGCTCGCCGCGAGCGACAACCTCGTCATCTGCCAGCCCTCGAACGCCTGCCAGTATTTCCATCTGCTGCGCCGCCAGGCCATGCGCTCCTGGCGCAAGCCGCTCGTCGTCTTCACGCCTAAGAGCATGCTGCGCCATCCCGACGCGCTCTCCACCATCGCCGAACTCGGCAAACCCGGTTTCGAGAATGTCCTGCCCGACAACCACGTCAAGAACCCCCGCCGGCTGCTCGTCTGCAGCGGCAAGATCGGCCACAACCTCCGGGTCGAGCGCGCCAAACGCAAGGACATGTCGGTCGGCATCCTTTTCCTCGAGCAGCTCTACCCCTGGCCCGAGGCCGAACTCCAAGCCGCGCTCAACCAGCACCCCTCAGCCGAAGAGATCGTTTGGGTCCAGGAAGAGCCCGCCAACATGGGAGCCTACGGGTACGTTATGCCCGAGCTGCGCCGTATGGCCGGCGATCGCGCCGTGCTCAGCGTAAAGCGCCACGCCAGCGCCACACCCGCCACCGGCTCCGCCAAGGCCCACGAGATCGAAGAGAAGACCCTCATCGACCTCGCGCTCGGCGCCGCCGTCTAGTGTCCTGAGTCCATCCTTACAAAAACCGTCATCCCAACCGAAGCCACCAAGTCCCCGGCGAGCGCAGTTTGCCCGCTGGGGTGGTAAGCCACAGACAGTCTCATCGTCTGCGGCGCATTGGAGAGATCTCCGCATTTCGTCTTGGCTGTTGCCTATTCTTTCGTCCTCTACGCCAACTCGGATTTGCTCCCATCACCCCACAACCCCAACGCAAACAGAAAGCCCGAACAGGAGATATCCCGTTCGGGCTTCTTAGCAGCAAATGCAACAATCGCAGTGCGGAATTTCGTTTAGGCAGTCATCCGGCGGCGAACCATGCCGGCGGCGGCGATCAGGCCGGAACCAAGCAGAATGAAGCTGCTGGGCTCAGGCGTCGAGGCGAACGGAGCATCGAGCACAGCCGGAGCGCCGTTGACCTCGGTGTAAGCAAGCTCGAAGCCATAGGTGCCGCCGGTAGCAATGGTGAAGAAGGAATCTTCCGCCGAAGTCGGTGTCCCCGAGTTATACGGAGTAAGAACGTTAGAGCCGCCATTCAGGAAGAGATACGCTCCATCGTCATGCGTGACGGTGTACGTGCCTGCCGCCAGATACGTGTTTCCCTTGAAGTCGAAGATGGTGTTATTGAGGCCACCGCCGGCAAGCGCGGAGTAGTTCGCCCCAGGGGTGACCGTGGCGCCATCGGAGGTAAGGAACGAGCCGATGGTGTAGTCGGTTGAGCCGTGCGAATTGAAGTCAATCGCACTGACGCTGAAGCTTGCGTTTGTGCCGCTGTACGGCGGATTTGCAAGCGGCATACCGTTGTAGGGGGCCTGATTGATGTAGACCGTGCCCATAACATCGGCGTGGGCAAGAGGAGCGGCGGCTGCGAGCATAAACGCCATGCACGCAAGAGGGGAAAGGAAGCGGAGCATCTTCATAGTTATTCCTCGGAGAAAGGTTGAAATTGTCGATCAGGGACCAGGGGTGACGCACCGTAGAGGTGCAACTGAGTGGCCAATCGAAGCCGGCCTACTCTCCATTCATAACCCCCATGCTGCTCAAGGGTTACCCGTCCACGCCCAATGCATCCTCTTCAGCCATGAGTGGAAAAGCGCAGAAGTTTGCAGGGCAAGTGATACCGGCATTCCTCCTCTGTGAACCGGGCGTGAAGGCATTCCGGACTGCAAGCGGCGCACTCCCTGCCGCCGCGACGCTCCCCAAAGCAGGACTCGGCAACCCTACCGCGAAGACTTCGCCCGATCCCGATCCGGCTTAGGCGCAGGCATCGGGTTGGCAATCTCTTTCGCGTAGATCTGATAGCTGATCTTCGGCGGCTCTTCGCCCTTGTGCAGCGCCCGCACCCGCGCTCGAACCTTCTCGTCAGCCGCCGTAATCCGCTCCCGCGACCGCAGAAAGTCCAGCCACGACTCCATCAGAAACGTCTCGTTCAGCCGCTCCGTATCGATCGCATCCCGATAGATGCCCCACCGCAGCGCCCCATCCCGCAGCCGCACCGCCCGCAGCTGGTGGATCGCCGAGGTAAACTCCGCATAGTTCGCCGCCGGGATTCGGTACTCCACTGAAATCCGCACCGGCCCGTCGGTCACCTCAGTATCGGGCCCAAGCTGCGGCGCCGGATTCTTTGCCTGGTGCGGCGTCAAATCCGGCAGCGGCCCCTGCAGAATATGAAACCGCCGCGCGAACGGGAACGTCATCAGCAAACCGGCGGCCGCCACCGTCAGGGCGATCGGCGTCGAGGTGCGCTCCGCGATTGCGCCCCACAGGATCGACCCCAGCGCCATCCCGCCCTGAAACGTCATCATGTACGCCCCCAGCGCCCGCGCCTGCACCCACGCCGGCACCGCAAGCTGGACCGAAACATTGATGGTCGACATCGTGCTCGTCCACGCCGCCCCTGACAGCACCAGCGCCGCGACAATGATCGCCGGGCTGCGCACAAACGCGAGAATCAGCAGCACCGCCACGTTGTACAACGTCGAGGTCGCCAGGATCTGGTCCGCCGAAAAACGCCTCCGCACCCCATGCAGCGTCGTCGCCGCGATCAGCGCTCCCACCCCCAGCGAGCCGTTCAGGATGCCGTATCCCAGCGGTCCCTGCTTCAGGTCGCGCCTGGCCACCACCGCCAGCAGCGACCAGATCGCCGAGATGAAAAAAGTGAACACGAACGCCCGCACCAGCGACGCCTGCAGGTCCGGCGCATACCGCACATACCGCAGTCCCGACCGGATCGAAGCCGCGATCCGCTCCGACGGCAGCGCCGACTTGAACAGCGGAATCCGCTTCCAGTTCACCAGCACCCAGATCACGCCCGCGAACGA
This sequence comes from Edaphobacter sp., assembly GCA_965277335.1. Lineage (GTDB taxonomy): Bacteria > Acidobacteriota > Terriglobia > Terriglobales > Acidobacteriaceae > Edaphobacter. The sequence continues at coordinate 589,603 of CBDICJ010000008.1, forward strand.
CACCGCATTCAGCGCAAACACCGACCCCGCGCCGGTATGCACCCTCTGAAATCCCGCCACCATCAACCCGCCCAGCGCCGGCCCCACCGCCCGCGCCAGGTTGTTGCTCGCCGCATTCAAGCTCACCGTATCCGGAATCAGCTTCCGCGGCACCAGCTCCGGCACGATCGCCTGCCACGCCGGATTGTTCATCGCCGACCCGATATTCAGCAGAAACGTAAACCCCAGCAGCGCCCACGGCGACAGGTATCCCACAAACGTCAGCACCGCCAGCACGCCCACCGACCCCAGCATCCACGCCTGCCAGAAGATCAGCAGCTTCCTCCGGTCGAAGATGTCCGCCATCGCCCCCGACAGCAGCCCGAGCAGCAGCACCGGCAGGCTCGCCGCCGTCTGCATCAGCGCAATCAGCAGCGGCGAGGCCGTCAGCGACGTCATCAGCCACGTGCCCGCCGTGTCCTGCATCCACGTGCCTACCGAAGAGATCGTGCTCGCAATCCATCGGTCGCGAAACAGCGGAATCCGCAGCGGATCAAAGCCGCTCGGGTTCGGCGAGTCGGCCTGCGAGGTCGGCGCAGTGTTGGGAGATTCAAAAGGCATCGCTGCACTCTAGTCTAACGGCGTTCGCAGCCAGAATCATGCTCGTCGTCATCCTGTGACACCGAGTCTGGCTCCTCCAGCGCCTTCTTGCCCGACGCTTGACCTCCCACCCGCATCTCTCTTTCGCTTCCCGTGTGGATTTCCGCTGACACGTGTAACGTTACGTGTTACAGTAGGGCATGATCCGGTCCTTCCGGCATGCCGGGCTCGAAAAGTTCTTCACCACAGGATCCAAAGCCGGAATCCAGCCCGCCCATGCCAGCAAGGTGAATGTCCTGCTCACCGCTCTCAACGTAGCAGTAAAGCCACAAAATATGGACCGGGCAGGGTGGGCTCTTCACGAGCTGAAGGGCAACCTCGCTGGTCATTGGTCGGTAAAGGTGAACGGAAACTGGCGCATCACCTTTCGTTTCGAAGGTGAGGATGCCGTTGTCGTCGATTATCAGGACTACCACTAGGAGGAAACATGGAGATGTATAACCCCGCTCACCCCGGAGCCGTTCTCAAGGATATCCTGGAGGGCATCCCGATGACCGTCGGAGAGTTCGCCGCCCACATCAGCGTCTCGCGCAACACGCTCTCGCGCATCCTCAACGAGCGCGCCGCCATCACCCCGGAGATGTCTCTCAGGCTCAACGAGGCCTTTAACCAGGATTCTCCGGACTTCTGGTACAAGATACAGAACCAGTACGACTTCTGGCATGCGAAACACGCAAAACGGCGAAAGGTGAAGCCGCTCAAGTTCAAGCAGGCAGCCTGAGGATCAGCCGAAGTTCAACGAAGCCTCATCTCGACCGAAGTGACCGGGTCCCCCGGCGAGCGCATCTGCTCGCCGGGGTGGTAAGTGACCGGAGTGCCCGGCGAGCGCATTTGCTCGCTGGGGTGGTAAATCATGAGGCAGTTATGTGGATGGGCGCACGTTAAGCCATGAACGACTCCGAGAACCCACCCCCGCGCATCGAAGTCCTCCCCGCCACGCCGGAGCAAGCGCCGATCCTGGCTAATCTGCTTGAGCTCTATGCTCACGACTTCAGCGAGTTCCACGACGTAGAGCTAGGGGCAGACGGCAGATTCGGCTACAAGAACCTCCCGCTCTACTGGATCGAACCTCACCGCTTCCCGTTCTTGGTGAGAGTCGATAGCCGATGGGCCGGACTGGTTCTGGTAAAGCGTGGATCGGAGATCTCAGGCAGCGAGGCGGTCTGGGACGTGGCGGAGTTCTTCCTTGTGCGGGGCTGCCGCAGGCGGGGAGCGGGTATTCAAATCGCGCATGAGATTTGGCGCCGATTCCCGGGGCCATGGGAGGTGCGAGTCCTGGACTCGAATCATGCCGCGCGCCAGTTCTGGCAACATGCCGTCGCCAGCTTCACGGGCAAGGCAATACCTTCCCTTCGCGTCGATAAAGACGGCAAACACTGGCATCTCTTTTCCTTCGAATCGCAGCCCGTCCCTTAACCACGCCCACGCCCACGCCCACGCTCACGCCCACGCCCGCTGCCCCCGAACAGATTCGGCTACAGGCTTCTTGCGCTGTACGGGGTCGAACCGATCGCGAGGAGGGGGAGCGGTCTCGGGTATCTCTGATTTTGGAAATCGACCTGTCGGGACTGGCGCGTGCGAATGCGTAATCGGTCCGGGGATCACCTGCCGGTATCGAAGCGAATCGAGTACCCGAACCCGACGAAGTGATCGGGGGTTGCGGCTGACAATCCGACTCCGCCGTGCACATCCACCTGCTGACGTGGTGTCAGTTTATAGGCCGTTCCGAAGTGAAGCAGATGCTGAGGGCTGCCGCTGCCCGGATACATGCCGGAATATTCCACAAAGACGTCCCATGGCTTCGTGAGCTGCCGATCCAGAAGCAGTGTCGCCTGGCCGGTCACGTGATGACGGCCGTCCTGGGTTGGCCAGGCGCTCGCGAACATGCCTGCCACGGTCCACGCTTCGGATAGCGCTCTCGACCAGGCAAGCTGAACAGCCGCATCGTAGCCATGACTGGAGACCGATTGCGCTCCGGTCGGCATGCTCACGGAGGCGCTCGCGGCGGCATCGAACCGTTTGACCGGGCCAAGCTGCTGCTTCACTCCCACCGCAAGATCACCCAGGCCGGTCGCAAAGGCATCGCCCGCCGCCGTGTTCTCGTAGTAATTCGGAAGGAAGAATCGCACCTCTGTTTTGCCGATGATCCCGAAGCGCAGCAGGGCCTCCGGGACATCGAAGCTTCGCTGGTCCCTGTACGCGCTCTCCAGAAGACCGGACTCAAGCTGCAGGCTATGACACGGCACAGACGTGCTGGCGTCGGTAAAGGCTGGCCGTTCGGTCACAATCCGGGTATCCGGTTCCGCCGGTTCACATCGCTTGGCCTGTCCCATGCAGATCAGGCCTGGTGCGAGGAATGCGGCAAGCAGCCGCGACGCAAAGGTCAGCCACGCGCGTCTCATATGCATTGCCGTTTCGAACACAAATGCTTTCATGCTGGGCGACCTTTAGGGAACCTCTGCTTCCTTCTCGGTTTTGCAAGAGCGCGGCTTCATCGGCGCCGTAAGTTTTCAGCCCCAGTCATGCTTAAAAAGGAAACCCACGCAGCGCGGTGGGGGCTGTTGCGTGGGTATTCCGGTAAAGCAACGAAGTGGGTGGACTTCGTTATGACCGACTCAACCCGAAGGGAGTCTGGCCATTCGTTTAAACTAACGTCAAAGCTGTCCTGAGTCAAGTAGGAATCCCTTAAATTGCCTCAAATCCGGGCGTCAATCTCTCGATTCTGAGAGGTGAGCCTTCGCGCTGCGCGCGAACCGCTTTCCTGGCTAAGCCCGCACCCTATACCAGCTCGCGGTCGTCTCCAGCGTGACGCATCCGCTCAGCCATGCAGCCGAGCCTGTTTAACCATCTCCACCAGCACCGTTCGCGCCTCGCCGGCAGTCAGCACCTCACGAAGGAAGGCAATACGGGCGCCCTTCACCCCTGCCGCGGTGGGCACTCGCACATGGAATCCCAGCCGGTCCACCGAGGTCATCGTCACGGAGCCTGCGGCCGACCCCGCCGACTCGGCCTCCAGTCCGGCCTGCGCCTTGGCCAGCAGCGCTAGCGCGTCTCCATGGTCGGCGTTCATGTGCTCCAGGATGCCTCGGGCCGCCTCGGCAAGAGGATCGGGGCGAGCCGCCGCATAGTCGGAGTCGCTCACCCAGCCCATTACGCCAAACCCGCCGACATAGTAGACATCCACCGGCTCCAGGCGAAAAAACGCAAAGTCGTTGAAATCGACCCAATAGTGACTGTTCGGATGCGCCTTTAGATAGATCTCCCGAACCTCCGGCTTGTCCGCGTCCAGAATCTGCGCCACATTGCCAATCATCGTCACCCGTGCCGCTCCCAGCACCTCGGCCTCCGCAGCCTGCGTCACGAACAGGCTGGCCCGCGGGTCGGCCTTCAGGTTCTGGGTATGCATCGCCATCGTGCTGATCAAAAGAAGTGGCCTGCCCTCCGCATCGAGGGCATACGGCATCAGCGAGCCGAAGGGAAAGCCCGCCTGCTTGCGCGAGACCGTCGACAGCGTAGCCACGCTCTCCAGATGGAGCAGCGTGCGGGCGCGCTCGGCATAGGTAGGCTCGGGAACCGCGGCGGGCGGGTTGGGGTCATACGGCGCGGCGTGCTGATTGGACATGATCGAAGCCAACTCCTGTCTTTCCACCTCCGGAAACCCGCCCGGCGGAAACTCGAAAATAAATTGCAAAAAAGTGGCGTAGCCTTCGCGAGCGGAAATCGTGCGGACAGTAAGCGCCTTATTCGCGCTCTGGGGCGGCTTAAAACGACGCAATGGACGTGATTGCGCGCGCCTGTTTTGCAAAACCCCCCGAAAAAACAGCACTTCGCCGCGCCCAGGGAAAGAAATGTGCGGAAAACCCAAATCAAAGCCGGCAGATCAGCAGTTCGCGCTCATAAATCATCTCCGGCGGCAGATGGTCATGCAACGCCAGGAACAGCTCCTCATGGCCCATCACCTCCTGCTTCCACTGCGCGCGATCCACCTGTTGCAGCTCGTCGAAGGCGGCGCGGGAGAAGTCCAGCCCCTTCCAGTTAATGTCGTCGAAGTGCGGCGTCCAGCCGATAGGCGTCTCCTTGCCCTGCGCCCGCCCCTTCACCCGGTCCACTATCCACTTCAAAACACGCATGTTCTCGCTATATCCCGGCCACAGGAACCTGCCGTCCTCGCCCTTTCGGAACCAGTTCACGTGGAACACCCGCGGTGTCGCCGAGAGGTTGCGCTGCATCTTCAGCCAATGCCGGAAGTAGTCGCCCATGTGATATCCGCAAAAGGGGAGCATCGCCATGGGATCGCGCCGAACCTTGCCTGTAGCGCCCGCGCTTGCCGCCGTCGTCTCGGACCCCATGGTGGCTCCGATGTAGACTCCCGCAGACCAGTTAAACGCCTGATAAATCAATGGCATGGTCGTTGGCCGCCGCCCTCCGAAGAGGAACGCCGAGATGGGCACGCCGGTCGGATTCTCCCAGTCCGGATCGATCGTCGGACACTGGCAGGCCGGCGCGGTAAAGCGGCCATTGGGGTGCGCCGCGGGCGCTCCCGTCAGCCGGCCGATCTCCGGAGTCCAGGGATTTCCTCTCCAATCAATCACTTCCGCCGGCGGCTCCTCCGTCATGCCCTCCCACCACACGCCGCCTTCGGGAGTCAGCGCGACATTGGTGAAGATGGTGTTCCTGGACAGCGTCGCCATGGCGTTGGGGTTGGTCTTCGCGCTGGTGCCTGGTGCGACGCCGAAGAAGCCTGCCTCGGGGTTGATGGCGCGCAGCTGGCCAGTGGCGTCGGGCTTGATCCAGGCAATATCGTCGCCAACCGTCCAGACCTTCCAGCCTTCAAATCCAGCCGGCGGAATCATCATGGCGAAGTTGGTCTTGCCGCAGGCGGAAGGAAAGGCCGCAGCAACATAAGTCTTTTCATGCGTTGGAGATTCGACGCCAACGATGAGCATGTGCTCGGCCATCCAGCCTTCGTCGCGGGCGATGTTGGAGGCGATGCGCAGCGCGAAACACTTTTTGCCCAGCAGCGCGTTGCCGCCGTATCCGCTGCCGTAGCTCCAGATCTCGCGCGTCTCTGGAAAGTGCACGATGTACTTCTGCTCATTGCACGGCCAGGGCACGTCCTGCTGGCCCGGAGCCAGAGGCGCGCCGACGGTGTGCATGCAGGGGACGACGCGCTTCTCATCCTTGTCGATCTCGGCGAACACAGGAGCGCCGATGCGGGCCATGATCCTCATATTGACCACGGCGTAGGCAGAGTCGGTGAGCTGCACGCCGATCTGCGACATGGGCGAGCCGATGGGGCCCATGCTGTAGGGCAGGACGTACATGGTGCGTCCTCGCATGGCGCCTCGGAAGAGCTGCTTGAGCTTCTTCCGCATCACGAAGGGATCTTCCCAATTGTTCGTGGGGCCGGCGCTATCGCGGGAGAGCGAGCAGATGAAGGTGCGGTCTTCAACACGAGCGACGTCATTCGGAGAGGAGCGGGCGAGAAAGCAGCCAGGCCACAGGTCTTCGTTGAGCCTGGTGAAGGTGCCGGTTTTGACGAGCCGATCGCAGAGGAAGTCGTACTCGGCCTTTGAGCCGTCGATCCAGTGGATGCGGTCGGGCTGGCATAGATCGGCCATCTTCTCCACCCAGCGAATGAGGTGCTTGTTGGTCGTGGGCGGGCTGGAGATGGCGGACTCCGCGATAGCTGGCTTCATAGGTGACGTACTTCCTTCCGCTTGTAAGTCTTCGCCTCTGCACGAGGGCTGTCAACCTGTGCGATGTTCGACTCGGTAGGACTCGTTTAGCGGTACCAGGGCAGGAGCGGTGCGGCGGCGGGGTTGGCGCGGGCCCGCCAGATGTCGAGCAGGGTAGAGGCGAGGGTGAAGACGACCGGGCCAAGGACGATGCCGAGGGGGCCGAAGACGGCGATGCCGCCGAGAATGGTCAGCAAAATGACGGCGATATGCGCGCGGATGTGGGAGCCAACCAGGATGGGGTAGAGGATGTTGTCGATCGTGCTGACCACCAGGCCGCCCCAGATGATCAGCAGCGCGGCCTTGCCCCAGTGGCCGTTGAGACCGAGGTAGATGGCGATCGGGCCCCACACGAGAAAGGCTCCAAAGGCCGGAATCATGGCGAATGCGGTGAGGGTGAAGGCCCACAGGAGGATATTGGGGACACCGAGAACCCAAAAGGCCAGTCCGGCGAGAACGCCTTGGACGAGGGCGATGGTCAGGCGGCCGAGCGCGGTGGCGAAGATGGTGTTGCCGACGCGGTCGAGGAGTTCGGCGGTTTCGTCTTCGCGCAGCGGCAGAAGAGAGCGCAGGGCCGAGAGAGACAGGGCGCGGTCGCGATAGAAGAAGAAGAGGAGGAAGAGCATGACCACCAGTTCGGTGATGAGGTGAACGGAACCGCCGAGGATGAAGACGAATTTGCTGCCGAGGTAGGCCGCGGTGTTGCGGGCCGCAGTGTTGGCGTCAATGGAGGCGGAGAAGCTTTCGATCTGGTCCGCAAGCGCGGGGCGATTGCCGATGTAGTCGCTGATGCGGCCCTGGGTGGCTCCGCTGCGGAGGGCCGTGACGGCGCTGAGAGCCTGCTGGCCGAGGCTCTGGGCGAGAAAAAAGCCGGGCACGATGACGGCGAGCACAATAGCGATCAGAGCGATCGTGGCGCAGAGATTCCGATTGCGGATACGCGCAGCGAGCCAGTTGTAGGGGTGCTGGGTGATTACGGCGAGAATGACGGCGCCAATGATGGCGGAGAAGAAGGGATGGAGGAGGAGCGCGCAGAGGACGAGAATGCCCGCGGTGAGAAGGAAGAGGGTGATCTGCTTCCAGGTGAGGTCTTCGCGGCTGTCCTGCATGGGGTGGCTCCATGGTTGCGGCTGGCTTCGTGGCTTTCGTCGAATGCTGCCTTCCATTATGGCTTGGATGTGCGGGTTCGACGGAGCGATTGTTTCGGGCGAGGGGTGTGACCGCAGCGTATTCTGGCGGACGTTGATGTTGATAAGTGCGCTGACGGTGATAAAGATAAGTGCGCTGACGGAATTACTGGAGGTACGGATGATGGTTCGCCTTGATCCTTGGCTTGCATGCGGTGTGGTGCTCTCCACGGCCGCGACGGATGCGGTGTATGTGCTCTTCAACTCGGCCGTCTCGTCGCAACGGCGTGTCTCGGCAGCCACATGGAGCAGCGTATGGTACCTTCTATCGGCGTTCGCGGTTATCAGCTATACGAAGAACTGGGCCTACGTTTGCTTCGCAGCCGTGGGATCGTGGATCGGGGCCTATGTCTCGATGACGCTGTTGCGCCGGGCTAACGAGCCGAAGGGGCCGAGAGGGCCGGAGGCAGCATAGTCTTTGCCGGTTATTCCATCCTTTGCAGGTAGATGCGCGGCAGCCGTCCTCCGGCCATCGTCTTCAGGCAGATCCTCATTCAATATGCAAGGTGATTTCAATGAAACTTCCTCAGGCGGCTGCAGCCGTTGTGCTTTCCGTGGCGCTGAGCGGCGTGGGGTATTCCCAGACGAACGTGCAGGACAACCAGGGTACGCAGAAGCAGTTGAAGCAGGAACATAAAGCCGACAAAGCCCAGGCTAAAGCCGATAAGCAGGAGCGCAAGGCCGCGAAGACCAAGCAGGCGAAGAAAGCGGCCAAAGCGCAGGCGAAAGCGGACCGGGAGGCAGCCAAGGCGGCTGCTCCGCCGCAATAGATCCTGTTTGGAGCGATATGACAAAGGCGACGTGATGGGGCATCGCGCATATGATCGAGCGCGTGGAGAGATTGACTTCGCGAGGCGGGCTACCCGGGTTTGCTATTCTGGCTTATCTACAAGTCTTTAAGTCTTCGAGTGCGTGAAGTCTTCAAGTCTTCAAGTCTTCGAGTGCGTGAAAGATCAAGGAGTTTTATGTCTGATGAGAGTGTGAAGAGTCCAGTGGCAGAGCCGGGCTTAGCTGCGGGGGTAAAGATTACGGTTCGTCCGAATGGACCATTTCGGGTCGAGGGTCCGATTTCGCTGGTGGATGTAAATGGGCAGGAGTGGGATCTGACTGGAAAACCGGCCATCTCGCTTTGCCGGTGCGGAATGTCGTCCAAACGGCCGTTCTGCGACGGGACGCATGGCAAGGAAGGCTGGAAGTGCGAGGCGAGTCCGATTCCAGCCGAGCCGGTGGCGCAAGGATAACTCCGGCGTAAAGTCATTGACTCGGATGGAGAGCGTGTTCGTCCGCGGAAAGAATCACCGCCCGAGTCTTGTGACGGAATCGAGATGACGACTTCAATCGAGGTAGAGTTGAATGGAGTTTCGCTACGGCTGCAGGATGATTGTTTCGTTGTCTGCACTGGCTGCGGTCGCTGTTGCGGTGAGAGCGCAGGAGACTCCCGAGAGTTCTCCACCTGCGGACGCGAAGCAGTACACGCGTATAGAGGCAATGATTCCCATGCGGGATGGGGTGAAGCTGCATGCGGTCATCCTCCGGCCGAAGGAATCGGAGAAGGGTGAGGCGCTGCCATTTCTGATGGAGCGAACGCCGTATGGGGTGGATGTGTATACGCCGGACCGCCCCATGCTGCACAAGCCGGAGCTGGCCGAAAGCGGATACATCTTCGTCTATGAAGATATACGCGGGCGGTACAAGTCGGAGGGCAGTTTGTGATGAACCGCGCGATGGTCGCGCACACCACGAAGAACGATGTGGATGAGACGACGGATACGCGGGACACGATCGACTGGCTGTTGAAGCAGGTGCCGAACAACAGCGGGAAGGTGGGGGTGCTGGGCATCTCGTATCCGGGATTTCTGGCGATCTCGGCGGGGATCGATGCGCATCCGGCGGTAAAGGCGATCTCGCCGCAGGCGCCGATGACCGACGTGTGGCTGGGAGACGATTTTTTTCATAACGGCGCGTTTCGCGAGACGTATGGATTCGATTATGTGCAGGGGCTGGAGGCGCAGAAGACCAACGGGTATGTGGAGAGCAAGGAAGATACCTACGATTTCTTTTTGAGGAATGTAAACTTTGCCGGTGCGGCGCAGGCAGCGAAGATAGAGAACTTGCCGACGGCGAAGATGTTTCTGGCGCAGCCGGCGTATACGAAGTTCTGGCGGGACATGGCGGTGGAAAAGCACCTGACGAAGGTGGAGGTTCCGACGCTGGAGGTAGGTGGGTGGTGGGACCAGGAGGACATGTGGGGGACGCAGGCCGAGTACGCCGCGCTCGAGCCGCATGATAATGACCATGATGTGTTTCTGGTGCTGGGGCCGTGGAGCCATGGACAGTGGTATGGGCCGACGCATAGCCTTGGGGCGATCGACTTCGGAAGTGACACGGGGACGTATTACCGGAAGACGATAGAAGCGCCATTCTTCGAGAGATATCTGAAAGGGCGGCCGGGATTTGAGTTGAAGGATACGGCGAGCTTTCGTACGGGAGTCAATGCCTGGGAGAGGTACGATACGTGGCCGCCAAAGGCTGGATTTCATGCGGAGAAGCTTTACCTGACCAAGGACCAGGGGCTGAGTTTTGCGGAGCCGAAGGCGGGTGAAGCGGCTGCCTCGTATGTGGCCAATCCGGCGAACCCAATCCCCTATCGCCACCGGCCGGTGCAGGCGACCTATGAGAAGGGGTCGAAGTGGAGAACGTGGCTGGTGGAGGATCAGCGATTCGTGAGCGGGCGCAAGGACCTGGCGAACTTTTCGACGCCGACGCTGGACCATGACGTCACCATAACGGGGGATGTGACAGCGGACCTGTTTGCCGCTACAACGGGAAGCGACGCGGACTGGGTGGTGAAGCTGATCGATGTGTATCCGAACGATGCGTCGGGGGCTATGGCGGGATACCAGTTGATGATTGTGGATGAGATCTTTCGCGGGCGCTATAGGAAGAGCTTTGAAGAGCCGGAGGCGTTGACGCCCGGCAAGGTGACGGAGTTCCAGTGGAGTTTGCATGGGGCCGACCATACATTTCTAAAGGGGCACAGGATGATGGTAGAGGTGCAGTCGAGCTGGTTTCCGCTGTATGACAGGAATCCTCAGACGTTTGTGCCGAACATCATGACGGCTCCGGCAGATGCGTACAAGGCGGAGACGCAGACGATCTATGGGTCTGAAAAGTATCCGTCGCATCTGGAGTTTTCGGTGGCTCAGTAAGGAATCGGGCCGGTGAGGGAATCGTGACGATTAAGACGATCAGCAGCCGGGAGGTATACCGGAATCCGTGGACCAGCGTTCGTGAGGATGTGATTGAACGGGCGAACGGGCAACGCGGGATTTATGGAGTAATCGATAAAGATCCGGCGTGCATTGTGGTGGCGCTAGACGTTACGACACAGGGGGAGTTCGTCTATCTGATTGAGCAGTTTCGGTATACCGTGGGCGGGCGGCACTGGGAATTTCCGCAGGGCGGATGGGAGCTGGCGCAGGTGGTGCCGGAGGATTTGGCTCGCGGAGAGCTGCGGGAGGAAACGGGGCTGACGGCGGAACGAATGACGCAGTTAGGAACGCTGCAGATTGCCTACGGGGTGATGAACCAGAAGCACTATGTCTTTCTGGCCGAGGGACTGGCGATGGGTGAGGCCGATCCGGATGCGGAGGAGAGCGATTTAGTGGTGCGGCGGGTGAGCGTGGGCGAGTTGGAGGCGATGATGCTGGACGGGACAATTGTCGATAACTGCTCGGTAGCGGCTTGGGGGCTGTACCGGCTTTGGCGAGAGCGACAGTAAATGAACCTGCTCTATCTCTTCGTGGGGGCACGAACGACTCCGTAGATCAATTCAGGATTTGGCGACTACTTCTTTTTCCACAACGTACATGGTCTGATTCTGTGAAGAACCCGACCCGGAATCCCGCTTCCTGCTGCGCGCGGCTTTGATAAACCAACACATCTCCTTTGGTTGGACCACATGGGTCAGCATCTAGACGCCACGGCCGGTTATAACCTCCGTCAATGGCCCGATAGAGCTACCAAAGTTCACCGACGTTCCATAAAACCATTCCTACCCATTTGTTAGAATGACTTATAAATTCGGCGTTTCAGTACTCTTCTGACAGCTATGTGATGTACCGACAAAGAAGAGCGCTCCCATCCGAATTCATACGATTGCCGTCTGCGCGACTACGGATCGGATGAGAAGATGACCAAAGGATCAATTCACGCATGAGTGTCCCCTCCCCCTCCGCTCTCGCCTCTTCCACTTCCGATCTTTCCAATCGAACCATCGCCTACTTTTCCATGGAGATCGCCCTTTCCCCGGCGCTACCCACCTACTCCGGCGGCCTCGGCATGCTTGCCGGGGACACCCTCCGTTCCGCCGCCGATATCGCAGCTCCCATGGTCGCCATCTCGCTCGTCCATCGCTGCGGCTACTTTCGCCAGAAGCTCTCCGACATCGGCCAGCAAACCGAGGCGGACGTCCCCTGGTCCCCTGAGTCCACCCTCCCCAGTGCCGGTCACACCATCTCTTTCACTATGCAGGAGCGCCAGATTTTTGTTCGCGCGTGGCGCTTCGATGTCGTCGGCATCACCGGCCACATCATTCCCGTCTTCCTCCTCGACACCGACGTCGAGGGCAACGACCCCTGGGACCGCCGCCTCACCGACCATCTCTACGGCGGCGATACCTACTATCGTCTCTGCCAGGAGACCGTCCTCGGCCTCGGTGGCGTAGCCCTGCTCGAAGCTCTCCGTTGCAAACCCGAGGTCTATCACATGAACGAGGGCCACGCCGCGCTCCTCGCCATCGCCCTGCTCGAAGAGCAGCTAGCCGGCAAGCCTTTGAAAGACGCGACCGATGCCGACCTCGAAGCCGTCCGCAAGCAATGCGTCTTCACCACCCATACTCCCGTTCCCGCCGGCCACGACCAGTTCGGCCTCGACCAGATGTATCAGGTTCTCGGCCATGACCGTGGCGCCGCTATCGAACGCGCCGGCTGCCTGCACAACAATCTGATGAACATGACCTACATCGCCCTGCGCTTCTCCCGCTTCGTCAACGGCGTCGCCATGCAGCACGGCAAGGTCTCCCGGCAGATGTTCCCCGACTACAAGGTCTACTCCATCACCAACGGAGTGCATGCCGCGACCTGGCTCTCGTCCTCCTTCCAGGAACTCCTCGATGAAGAGATCCCCCACTGGCGCACCGACAACCAGTACCTCCGCTCCGTCTACGGCATCGACCCTGCCCGCATCGCGGCCTGTCACAATAAAGGCAAGCTCCGCCTCTTCAGCACCATCGCAAGACGCACCGGACATCACTTCAACCCCAACGTCCTCACGCTCGGCTTCGCCCGCCGCGTAGCCACTTACAAGCGCGCCAGCCTGCTCCTGCACGACCCGGCCCGCCTGCTCGCCATCGCGGAAAAGATCGGCGGACTGCAAATCCTGTATGCCGGCAAAGCTCACCCCGCCGACAACGCAGGCAAGGGCCTGATCCGCGACGTCTACTCCGCTGCCGCCAAGCTGAACTCCTCCGCGCTGAAGATCTACTACCTCGAAAATTACGATTGGGAACTCGGCGCGCTCCTTACTCAAGGCGTCGATGTGTGGATCAACACTCCCCGCCGTCCCTACGAGGCGTCAGGCACCTCGGGCATGAAAGCCGCACTCAATGGCGTCCCGTCGTTGTCCGTACTTGATGGCTGGTGGATTGAAGGCTGCGCGGAGAACACCACAGGATGGGCCATCGAAGACGGCGCGGATGAAGAGGCAGAAGCCGCCAGCCTCTACGAAAAGCTTGAAGAAGCCGTTGCTCCCATGTACGCCAATCCTCAAGCCTGGTCGCGCATGCAGCAGCACTGCATCGCCATCAACGGAAGCTTCTTCAACACCCACCGCATGCTCGCCCAGTACTTCGAGAATGCCTATTTCCCACCCGCCCCGCTTACCCCAACCCAGACCGCTGCCTTTCAGCATCGCCGCTCCACCGACGCCGTCGCCCACGAACCCGTCATGGCCTGAAGGCCGCACTCCGGCACGACTCGCACCCGCCGTACTCCTGAGTAGTGGCTTATAGCAGTTTCTATGGCCGCAGACGCCTTCGCGGTCTCGCAATCAAGCCAGATACTGCGAACGAGCGCTGCTTGGCTTAGCCATCGATGTAGAGTTGCAGGTATGGTCGATGGGAGAGCTTACAGCATCGGTCTGATGTCTGCCAGCTTCAATCGTCTCGAGACAATTCAAACAGATCAAATCCGTTGAACCGTCCATCTTGGGCCGATGAGTATTGGCGACAATGGCTTTTTCGGTCATATCTCCCCCGGGCATAAAGTTGTTGCTCCTCTATTGTTACCCATGATTCAGATTAGGATTCAGACGCAGACTCAGAAGTTGTCTCTTCAGACCTGCAACTCTTCCACAGCTTCAGTACCTTAGGATGGTATTAAGTCTCTGGCGAGTCGGATAGCGTCGCCCACGCAATCAGAGTGAATGCTCCCATGACAAACACAGAAATAAGAACGCATGCGCCTAAGATGTCCGAGACCAGCCATCACCTGCCAAATGAATCAGTGACAATGGCCGGCGTTGCTGACGGAATGGCTAGCAGGACGTTTCCTGCGGCGGACGCGCCATAAAAGAGTACGGGAAGACGCCAGTGTTTCAGGGGTGCAGGTAGAACCTCTCGCCCTCTCAAATACAGCGCGAACGCTTGATAGAAGATATAAGCCGTGAGATACCAACCCAGGAAATTGCTGACCGGCACACCAAAATAAGAGCCCCCGTCCCTCCATACCCAGCCGTGGTCGATGTTGGCCCAAACTGGATCCGTCGAAAGGTCCCATGCCACCATAATGAAACTTGCAATCAGTGGAAGGAGAACGACTCGTCTTCCGCACAGTGGTTTGATTTGGTAACGGACGATCAGCAGAGCAATGACCCAAGACAAGTACCCCATCCCGACATAGGCGAGGGCCAGCAGCACCGGAAGCTGAAGGAGTTTTGGCCCCATCAAGCCGGTAAAAAAATAGTGCCCGAAAGGGAATCCGGTTCGAAGACTCAGACTCTCAAAAAAGGTCCCAGTGCCAAGGCAGAGCACCATGAAAACGAGAATGCCATGTAGTCGATAGGTGATCCTTCCATGGATGAAGGCAAACACTGCTGGCGGGAGCACTTGAAGCGCCACGATCAAGAGGCTGGGGACCTTACCGGCAAACAATTGGAGAATCCGAGCCGCTAGGTACACAATGAGTAGCAGCACAAGAACGCGCTCACTGCGGCTTCTTCGTTCAACGAGTGGCGGCATGAAAGGATTCTAAGCGCATCGATAAATCCTAATCCCCAGCCACAACCTGCGGGATCCTTCGCCCTGCCTTCCGCTTTTGCCCCAAACGCTCAAATCGCCCGCGCAGCCGATCGAAGAACAGATACACCACCGGCGTCGTAAACAGCGTTAGTGCCTGCGACACAATCAACCCACCCACAATCGTGATCCCTAGCGGCCGCCGCATCTCGCTTCCCGCACCCGTGCCCAACGCCAGCGGCAACCCACCCAACATCGCCGCCATGGTCGTCATCATGATCGGCCGAAACCGCAGCAGGCACGCCTCGTAGATCGCCTCCTGCGGGGTCTTGCCCTGCTGCCTCTCCGCTGCCAGCGCGAAATCGATCATCATGATCGCGTTCTTCTTCACAATGCCGATCAGCAGAATGATGCCGATCATCGCGATCACGCTTAGGTCCACGTTGAACAGCAGCAGCGCGACAATCGCGCCCACACCGGCCGAAGGCAGCGTCGAAAGAATCGTAAGCGGATGGATAAAGCTTTCGTACAGAATTCCCAACACGATATACACCGCAACCAGCGCCAGCAAGATGAGGTATGGCTCGCTCGCCAGCGACTGCCGAAAGGCCTGCGCCGACCCTGCAAAGCCGCCATGGATCGTCGATGGCATACCGATATCGACCCGCGCCTGCTGGATTGCCGCTACCGCCGCACTCAGGGCCACGCCCTTGGTCAGGTTGAAGGACAACGTCGTCGCCGGCATCTGCGACTGATGATTCACCTCCAGCGGAATTCGCTGCGACTCGAAGTGCGTCACCGCGGACAAGGGCACCATCGCTCCCGTCGTGCTCTTCACGTAGATATTTTTCAGCGCATCCGGGTCAAGCTGGTACTGCGGCGCCACCTCCATGACAACGTGATACTGGTTTAGCGGCATATACGTCGTCGAGACCTGCGCCTGCGAAAACGCATCCGACAGCGTCGAATCGATCGTCAGCGGCGAGACTCCCAGCCGCGTTGCGGTCGCGCGGTCAATCACCAGCTGCGCCCGCAGCCCCTGCTGCTGCTGATCTGTCGCGACATCTTTAATCTGCGGCAGCTTCTCCATCGCCGCCATCAGCTTCGGGCCCCACTCATCCAGATCCTTCAGGCTATCCGCAGTCAACGTGTACTGGTATTCGGTCGCCGAGCCTCTCCCGCCGATATGAATATCCTGAAACGCCTGCAGGTAAAGCATCGCGCCAGGAGTGTTGCTTACCTTCGGCCGCAGCCGGTCCACGATCGCCTGCGCCGTCGAGCCCGTCTTCAGCCGCTCCGCATCCGGCTTCAACGACACGAACATGAAACCCGAGTTGACGCTTCCGCGACCTCCCGCGAACGCCGTCACCGTCTCCACACCAGGATCTTGTCCGACGATCTTGGCGAGCGTCAATACCTTCTGCTTCAGATCCGGAAACGAGACGTCCTGCTGTCCCTGCACCTGCCCGCCGATACGACCCGAGTCCTGCTCCGGGAAGAAGCCCTTCGGCACCAGGATGTAAAGATATACATTCAGCACAAACGTCAGCACGGTCAC
Source organism: Edaphobacter sp. (assembly GCA_965277335.1). Lineage (GTDB taxonomy): Bacteria > Acidobacteriota > Terriglobia > Terriglobales > Acidobacteriaceae > Edaphobacter. Next base: position 606,019 of record CBDICJ010000008.1, read on the forward strand.
GGCCAGCACGAGCGTTTGATGGCGCAGCACCCACTGCAGACCCATCTTGTACTCCGCCGTCAGCCAGTCCAGCGCCTGCTCGCCCCAGCGATAGAAGCGTCCATGCCGACGCTTGCTGTGCGGCTCGAGAAACTTCGCGCTCAGCATCGGCGTCGTTGTCAGCGAGACCACCAGCGAGACCAGGATCGCAACCGAAAGCGTCACCGCAAACTCGCGGAACAGCCTCCCCACGATCCCGCCCATCAGCAGAATCGGAATGAACACCGCAATCAGCGACGTGCTCATCGACACTACCGTGAACCCGATCTCCTTCGATCCCACCATGGCCGCCTGATACGGCGTCACCCCGCTTTCCAAATGGCGGCTGATATTCTCGATGACCACGATCGCGTCGTCCACTACGAACCCGGTCGAGATCGTCAACGCCATCAGCGAAAGGTTGTCGAGCGTATAGCCCAGCAGGTACATCACCGCAAAGGTCCCCAGCAGGCTCAGCGGCACCGCCACGCTCGGAATCAGCGTCGACCGCACCTCCCGCAAGAACAGAAAAACCACCAGGATCACTAGCAGGATCGAGATCACCATCGTCCGCGTGACGTCCTTCACCGACGCGCGAATGGTTGTCGTCCGGTCGAGCGCGATATGCATCTGGATCGCCGGTGGAATCGAAGCCTCCAGCCGCGGCAGCATTCCCTTGACGTTGTCCACCGTCTGGATCACGTTTGCTGTCGAGGTCTTGAAGACGATCACCAGAATCGCCGGCCTGCCGTTGAACACGCCGGCCGCCTGCGTGTTTTCGACGCTGTTCTCGACCCTCGCCACATCCTCGATTCGCACGATTCCGTGCGCCGCGCCCGGCCCCGAGGTCGAGGCGGAAGTCGCAGGCGCAGCGCTCGTCCCAGCCGTGGCTCCAGTCCCTGTCGCAGCTCCTCCCGTCCCGCTACTCGCCATCGAACCCGCCGCCGTAGCGCTTCCGTTTGACGCGCCCGTCACCGCGCTCGCTACCGACTTCGGCAGCCCCGTCTTTGCCGCCGCCGAACTCACCGGCCCGCGATCCGTCGCAACAATCAGCGGGGCATACTGCTTTGCGCCGAAGAGCTGGTCGGTCGCGCTGATCGTCCAACGCTTGTCGCCGTCCTGCAGATACCCCTTCGGCTGGTTGACATTGATCGTGCCGATGGCCGCCCGCAATGCCTCGAGACCCACACCGTAGTGCGCAAGCTGCATTGGGTTCGCCTCGATCCGAACCGCCGGCTTCGCGCTTCCTCCACAGAACGCCTGCCCCACGCCTTGTATCTGCGCAATCTTCTGCGCCAGGATGCTATCGCACGCGTCGTACAACTGCGGCACCGTCATCGTATCCGAGGTCAGCGCCAGAATCAGGATCGGCGAATCCGCCGGGTTCACCTTGTAATACTCCGGGTTGTACGGCAGATTCGCCGGCAACTGACTTCGCGCCGCATTGATCGCCGCCTGCACATCCCGCGCCGCCCCGTTTACGTCGCGATTGAGATCGAACTGCAGCACAATCGAAACCGTGCCCGTCGACGAAGACGACGTCATCTCATTGACGCCAGCGATCTTCGCAAATTGCCGCTCCAGCGGCGTAGCAACCGAAGAAGCCATCGTCTCGGGATCGGCGCCGGGCAGACTCGCGCCCACCGAGATCACCGGATATTCCACCTGCGGCAGACTGGAGACCGGCAGCAGCTTGTACGCCGCCGCTCCCGCCAGAATCACCGCCGCGGACATCAGAAATGTCGCCACCGGCCGCCGAATAAATGGTGCTGAAAAGTGCATAAACCCCGCTCATGCCTTCGCTCTTGCCGTTGTGTTTGTTCTTCTGCTCCTGTCTCTACTCAATCCCCCGACACCGCATGCCACTCGGCATCCTCCGCCTTCAGTCGCCGCGATCCTCCCGCAAGCCGGTCGAAGAACAGATAGACAACCGGCGTAGTAAACAGCGTCAACACCTGCGACACGATCAATCCGCCCACAATCGTGATACCCAGCGGCTGCCGCAGCTCGCTTCCCGTACCTGTGCCCAGCGCCAGAGGCAGCCCGCCCAGCAGCGCTGCCATCGTCGTCATCATGATCGGCCGGAACCGCAGCAGGCAGGCCTGGTAGATCGCCTCCTCCGGGCTCATCCCCTGCTCGCGCTCAGCCTCCAAAGCAAAGTCGATCATCATGATTGCGTTTTTCTTCACGATGCCGATCAGCAGAATGATGCCGATCAGCGCAATCACGCTCAGATCCACATGGAACAGCAGCAGCGCGAGAATCGCTCCCACGCCCGCCGAAGGCAGCGTCGACAAGATCGTAATCGGGTGAATGTAGCTCTCATAGAGCACGCCCAGCACAATGTAGACGACAATCAGCGCCGCCAGAATCAGCAGCGGCTCATTCGCAATCGAAGCCTCGAAGGCCCGCGCTGAACCTTGAAACTCCGCCTGCATGCTCGGCGGCATATTCAGCTCCGCCTTGGCCTTGTTCACCGCGTCCACCGCGTCGCCGATCGACTTTCCCGGAGCCAGGTTGAACGAGATCGTCACGGCAGGGAACTGGCCCTGGTGACTGATCACCAGCGGCGTAGGCTTCTCTTCGAAGTGGGTAAAGGTCGATAACGGCACTTGCGTTCCGTTCGAACTCTTCACGTAGATATTCCCAAGCGCCGCAGGATTGCGCTGGAATTTCGGAGCCACCTCCAGCACCACGTGATACTGGTTCTGCTGCGTAAAGATCGTCGAAACCTGCCGCTGCGCAAACGCGTCATCGAGCGTGTCGTCGATGTTCTGCGGCGTAATGCCCAGTCGCGAAGCCGTATCCCGGTCAATGACCAAGTTGGCCTCGAGACCACCCAGCTCTTCGTCGCTCGCCACATCGCGCAGAATCGGAATTGTCTTCAGCTTCGCCACCATCTTGTCGGTCCACATCGCCAGCTCGTCGGCGTTCGCGTCCTCGAGCGAATATTGATACTGCGTCCGGCTTACCCGGTCTTCCACCGTCAGATCCTGTAGCGGCTGCAGATAGCACTGAATCCCATCCACCTGCGCGACCTTTGGCTCCAGTCGGTCGATCACCTCGAGGGCGGTCGAACTACGCTTATCACGATCTTTCAAATTGATCTGGATGCGCCCGCTGTTCAGGGTTGAGTTCGTCCCATCAATCCCGATGAACGACGACACGCTCTCCACGTCCCTGTCCTCGAGAATCACCTTCGCCAGCGCCTCCTGCCGCGAGCTCATAGCCCTAAAGCTGATCGTCTGCGGAGCCTCCGTAATCCCCAGCAGCACGCCCGTATCCTGCACCGGAAAGAACCCCTTCGGCACGATCAGGAACAGATACACCGTCAGTCCAAACGTTGCCAGGGTTACCAGCAGCGTCGCGGTCTGGTGCCGCAACACAAACCGCACCCCCACTGCATACTTCGCAATCACATATTCGAAAAACTCTTCGCTCTTCCTGTAGAATGCGTTCTGCTCGTTATCCGGCGTATGCCGCAGCAGTTTGGCCGACATCATCGGCGTCAACGTCAGCGACACCAGCGCCGAAACCAAAATTGTAACTGCCAGGGTTACAGCAAATTCGCGAAACAGCCGCCCCACAATATCGCCCATAAACAACAGCGGAATCAGAACCGCAATCAAGCTCACCGTCAACGAAACGATGGTGAACCCGATCTGCTCCGAACCCTTCAGCGCCGCTTCGAGCGGCGAATCCCCCATCTCCAGAAAACGCGCGATATTCTCGATCATCACAATCGCGTCGTCGACCACGAAGCCTGTCGAGATCGTCAGCGCCATCAGCGAAAGATTATTCAGACTGTAGCCCAGCAGATACATCACGCCGAACGTTCCCACAATCGACAGCGGCACCGCCACCGATGGAATAATCGTCGCCGCCACTGACCGGAGGAACAGGAAGATCACCATCACGACGAGGCCTATCGTCAGGATCAGCGAGAACTGCACATCCTTCACCGAAGCCCGGATCGTATTCGTCCTATCGGTCAGCACCTCCAGCGACACCGTCGCCGGCATCGTGCCCCGCAACGTCGGCAGCAGCTTCTGCACCTCATCCACTACGCCGATGATGTTTGCGCCCGGCTGCCGCTGAATGTTCACAATCACTGCCGGCCGCAGCATCGCCTGTCGTTCGACCTTGCCGTTCGGCCCCAGCTCCGCCCCTGTGCCCATCCACGCAGCCTGGAACAGGTTCTCCGCGCTGTCCACCGCATTGGCGACATCCGACAGCCGCACCGGCGACCCATTTTTGTACGCGATGATCACATTGCTGTAGCCCTTGCTCGAGAGCAACTGGTCGTTCGCTCCGATGGTGAACTCCTGCGTCGCACCATTCAAGCTGCCCTTGGCTTGATCTACATTCGACGTGCCCAGCGCCGCCCGAATATCCTCCAGGCTCAGCCCATAGTTTGCCAGCGCGGTTGGATTCACCTGGATCCGCACCGCCGGCTTCTGGCCGCCATTGATCGATACCAGCCCCACGCCTGAAAGCTGCGAGATCTTCTGCGCGATCACCGTATCCGCAAGGTCCTCGACCTGCGACAGCGGCAGGGTATCGCTGGTCAGCGCCAGCGTCATAATCGGCGCGTCCGCCGGATTTACCTTGCTGTACACCGGAGGATTGGGCAGGTCCGTCGGAAGGTAGCCCGACGCTGCGTTGATCGCCGCCTGCACATCCTGCTGCGCGATATCGATCGACTCCGACAGATCGAACTGCAGCGTAATCACGCTTCCGCCGCCCGAACTGGTCGACGTCATCTGGCTCAGTCCCGGTATCTCCCCGAACTGCCGCTCCAGGGGAGCCGTCACCGACGACGCCATCACCTGCGGGCTCGCGCCCGGATAAAACGTCTGCACCTGGATTGTCGGGTAGTCCACCTGCGGCAGCGCCGACACCGGCAACTGTTCATATGCTACAAATCCCGCAAGCAAAATGGCCACCATCAAAAGCGAGGTGGCCACCGGCCGCAGGATAAATGGCTTGGACGGGCTCATGAAGGCTGTCCCATCGCATCGTTAGCCGCTTTCAAACCAGTCGCCGCGCCCACCTTCACCGCAACCGTCCTGGGAACCACCACGCTGCCATTCTTCAACTTCTCCTGCCCATCCACCACAATCCGGTCGCCCGGCTTGACTCCGCCGTTCAGGATCACCTGCGTTCCCTCGGTCAGCTCCACGTTCACCGGCTGCGCCACGACATAATAGTTCGTCTGGTTCTGCTTCAACTCCGCATGCGGCTTATCGCCTGGTCTGGGCTCCGCTAGGTTCGCCGGCGGCTGGCCTTCTTTCAGCAGAAACACAAAGTTCCCCTGCGCTCCGGTCTCGAGTGCCGCCGCCGGAATCACCACGGCATCGCGCTTCTCCTGCAAAATCAAGCGAACATTCACAAATTGATTCGGAAACAGCGCGCCGTCGCGATTGTCGAAGACCGCCTTCGCCTTCAACGTGCCCGTCGTCGAATCGATCTGATTATCCACCGTCAGCAGCGTGCCGCTCGCAAGCTGGGCCGTATCGGCGCGGTCATACGCATCCACTACCAGCCGGTCGCCCGCTCGCGTCCGCTTCAGCACCTCCGGCAGCTGGTCCTCCGGCAAGGTAAAGATCACCGCAATCGGCTGCAGTTGCGTCACCACGAGCAGCCCCGTTGTATCCGCCGCGTGCACGATATTTCCCGGGTCAACCTGCCGCAGTCCTACCACGCCATTGATCGGCGACAGAATCTTCGTATAGCCGAGATTCACCTTTGCCGCCTGAATCGCAGCCTGGTCCGCGGCTAGCGCACCCTCCGCCTGCCCGGCCGTCGAAGCCTGCGCCTGCTGGCTTTCCTTCGAAACCACGCCGGCCTGCAGCAGCGCCTGATACCGGCCTGCCTCTGCGCGTGCATTCACCGCATTCGCCTGGTCCTTCACCAATTGCCCTTGCGCCTGCTCGAGCGCCGCTTGGTACGGCTTCGGATCGATCTCAGCCAGCGTCTGCCCCTGCTTCACCGCCTGTCCCTCGCGCACCGGAACCAGCATCAACTGCCCATCCACCCGCGACTTGATCGTCACCGTGTTGTACGCGGTCACCGTTCCCAGCGCGGTCAGGAAGATCGGCATCGTCTTCTGCTGCACCGCCGAAACCTGAATCGGCACCGGCTGGTCCGCCTGCCCCGCCATCATCGTCGCCACGATGTTCTGCTGCTTCGCATTGTTGCGGATCTTCCACACGGCGAGGCCAATCGCCGCCGCAATCACCAGCAGAACGATCACCTTCCGCAGCACAGAGCCCTTTGCCTCCTCGGGCAAAGTCCCCTCCGGCAAAGGCTCACCGGATGGCAGACCTACCTCGTGTTGGCTCGTCCTACGCTCTCCCGCCTTTTGTTCCCCAGTCATTTGTTCATAGCTCGGCGAATCTGCTCGGGACTTCTCTTCGCTCATCTGCGTAGGGGACATAGGGCGATCTGCTCTCTTGGAAAAGAATTCAACGTACTGACATTTTCGTTAAGATGCCAGATATATAAGAATACTTGATAATGTCGTTGACGATCAAAACGGCTGGCAACGCCACGCGCGATACTTCACGTCCGTGCGCGCGTTTCCATACACTCACCGTTCTGAATGTTTAGACGCAAGGAAGGATCTTTTTGTTCAGACCGGCTGTCCCCAAATCCGACGCCCCCCCGGCCTTGTGCGTAGATTTGGACGGAACCCTCGTCAAATCAGACACCCTCTACGACTCCGCCCTCGCCGTCGCCCGGCACAGCCCCGCCGCCGTCCTCAAATTTCCCGTCTGGCTCCTTCAAGGCAAAGCCGCCCTCAAACGCCACATCGCCTCCACCGTTCAGCTCGACGTCGCACATCTCCCCTACAACCGCGAACTCCTCCAATATCTCGAGCAACAAAAAGCCACCGGCCGACCCATCTACCTCGCCACCGCCGCTGACGCCGATACCGCTCAGCGCGTAGCCGACCATCTCGGCCTCTTCACCGGCGTCCTCGCCTCCGACGGTCAAATCAACCTCGCCGGCAAAAACAAGCTCCAGGCCTTCCAGTCCCGCTTCGGGGATAGTTTCTGCTATATCGGCAACGCTCTTCCCGACCTGCCTCTTCTCCAGCACTGCCAGGAACCGATGGTCGCCAATCCCACCCGCGGCCTCACCGTAGCTCTGCGCAAAGCCCGCATCGCCCCGGTGCGCACCTTTGAAGAGCGCGTCTCTGCCTTCAAAGCCTGGCCCAAAGCCGTTCGCCTCCATCAGTGGGCCAAAAACGTCCTCATCTTTCTTCCCCTGCTGCTCGCCCACGACTGGTCTCCCGGCCTGGTCGCTGCTTCCCTGCTTGCCTTCCTCAGCTTCGGTCTCTGCGCCTCCGCGACCTACATCGTCAACGACCTCCTCGACCTCGAAGCCGACCGCCAGCACCCCCGCAAACGCCGCCGCCCTTTCGCTTCGGGCGATCTCTCCGCCATCTCCGGCATCCTTGTCGTCCTGCTGTTTCTCGCCATCTCGTTCGTCCTGGCGATGCTCGTTCCCCACGCGGTCTCGTCCCTATCCCCTCAACTGACGCTTCTCCGCCCTCACTACTTCCTGATCTGGCTGGGCGTCTACCTTGTCACCACCTTGTCCTACTCGCTGCGTCTCAAACGCGCGGTCCTGGTCGACGTAATCGTTCTCTCCGGCCTCTATACCATCCGCATCCTCGCCGGCTCAGCCGCCACCGGAGTTCTTGTCTCCGCCTGGCTGGCCGGCTTCAGCATCTTCTTCTTCCTCTCCCTCGCCTTCGTCAAACGCTTCGCCGAGCTTGAAAATCTTCGCGAGCGCGGCGGCTCAAACGCCGGTGGCCGTGGATATCACATCTCCGACATCGAACAACTCCGCGCTTTCGGCTCGGCCAGCGGCTACGCGTCGGTCGTCGTTCTCACCTTCTACATCTCCACTCTTGCCGCCGCCCGGCTCTATCAGCACCCCAACCGCCTCTGGCTGCTGCTGCCGGTCATGCTTCTATGGATCAGCCGCCTATGGCTCCAGGCCTCCCGAGGCCAGCTCAACGAAGACCCCGTTGTCTACGCCATCACCGACCGCCGCAGCCTCTTTCTGGGCGTCCTCGTCGTAGTCATCGTCCTCTCCGCGCTTTAGCCAACCGCATCTCCATCACGACCAACGGGAGGACCACAGAAATAAGTAGCAGCAAGAAAGGGTATACATGCCACGAAGTGGCCGCACCGCGCGTAGCGGGCCCGTCCGGCAGGACATTAGGAGTCCAACTTGCATTGAGTAAATATTTATTTGCATTTAGCGTTCAACACCTCCAGCGCAAGCTCTTTCATTTACTCTGAAGTGAAATGTCCGACGAAATCACAGCGTTGCAGCACTTCGACGACGCCTCCCTTGATACCGCCTTCGCCAGCTTGGCCGAGGAGGTCCGCACCACAGCCGAACAAACAATTACCGCCGACCCCGAAACCTTCCGCCTCCACTGGCTCGGCCGCAAGCAGGGCCGCCTCAAGCTCATCAGCGAAGCCTGGCTTAGATTCGCTCCACCCGAAGCCCGCAAACCCCTAGGCATCCGCTTCAACCAGCTCAAGCAGCAGATCGAAGCCGCTCTGACAGAATCGGAATCCCCTGCGCAGGCTAAAGTCGGAGCGTTCACAAAAGAGCAGGGCCTCGACATTACTCTTCCCGGCACTCTCCGGACGCCCGGCATCCCCCACCCGCTGCTCAAGACCATGCACGAGATCGTCTCCGTCTTCCACCATCTCGGCTACTCGACCAACCTCGGCCCGCAGGTCGAGTCGGACTTCTACAACTTTGAAGCCCTCAACTTCCCGCCCAACCACCCCGCCCGCGACACCCAGGATACGCTCCAGATCGCGGGCCAGCACCACCGCCCCAGCCGCGACCGCCTGCTTATGCGCACGCATACCAGCCCCGTGCAGATTCGCACCATGATCGAGCAGGCCCCGCCCATCCGCATCGTCATCCCCGGCAAGGTCCACCGCAACGACGCCGCCGACGCCACCCACTCGCCCATCTTCCACCAGGTCGAAGGCCTCTGCGTCGACACCAACATCACCTTCTCCGACCTCAAGGGCACGCTCGATCACGCCATGAAGGCCCTCTTTGGGAGCGACGTAAAAACCCGCTTCTTCCCCAGCTTCTTCCCCTTCACCGAACCGAGCGCCGACGTTCAGATCTCCTGCATCTTTTGTCATGGCCAAGGCTGCCGCAAGTGCAAACACTCCGGCTGGATCGAACTCCTGGGCTGCGGCATGGTCGACCCCGCCGTCTTCGCCGCCGTCGATCAGCAGCGCACCTCGCAAGGAAAAGACGACGCCTACAACCCCGAAAAGATCAGCGGCTTCGCCTTCGGCATGGGCGTCGAGCGCATCGCCATGATCCAGCACGGCATCTCCGACATAGGCCACTTCTATAGCGGCGATATGCGCTTCCTCGAACAGTTCGCCTGACGCCCATGTCCTGCCGGACGAGCCCACTACGCGTGGGGCGGTCACTTCGTGACGCGTGTACTCCTTCGGGTGGCCCTCCCGATGGTCGGATGAAGATTTTGGCGCCGACCAACGGGAGGCCCTACGCTGATCTCACCGGCAGGAAAAGGTACGCAAGTCACGAAGTGACCGCCCGCCGCGCAGGCGGCCCGTCCGGCAGGACACAAGCTTCTATCCTCACCGCTGAAATGCCCGCCGAAACTCCCGCGGCGTCTGTCCCTTCAGCCCTTTGAACTGCCGGTTGAAGTTCGCCAGATTCCCGTACCCCACTTCGTCGGCAATCACCGCAATCGGCTTTTCGCTGTTTAGCAGCAGCGCGCACGCATGCCCCACTCGCAGATGCGCGACGTACATCCCCATCGTCATCCGCGTCTGCAGCTTGAATAGCCGGTGCAGCGAGCTGCGGCTCAGGGCTCCAATCCGCACCAGCTTCTCCACCTCCATCTCATCCCGATAGTGCGCATGCAGATGCGAGATCACCCGCCCGATCCGCTCCTCGGTCGCTTCCGCAAAGCTCTCGCTCTGATTAGCCTCCGAGGCCAGCGGCAAACTTCCCGCATCCTCCGCCAGCAACATCAGCACATTCAGCAACCCCATCAGCCGAGCCCCGGCCGCCTGCTTCACCATCGCGCAGATAATCTCCCGCGCCCGCGCCCGCACCGGCTCCGAAAATGTCAGCGCCCGGGAAGCCCGCTCCAACAGCCTCCGGACCGGCCGTAGCTCGACATGCGGGTCGATCATCCCCTGCACAAACGCATCGCTGAACCACAGCACCAGCGCCTGATGCTCCCGCTCCTTAAAGATGTCTTCGTTCGAGCACCAGGTATGCGGAATCTTCGGCCCAATCAGCACCAAATCCCCATCGTCGTACCGCGAGATGCTGTCTCCCACAAACCGCTGCCCGCGGCTGTTCAGCGTCAGGGTCAGCTCATACTCGCTGTTGTAGTGCCACTCAAACGGAATCGCCGGCAGTCTCCGGTCGAACAGCACCCACGAAGACTCCTCCGACGTCTTAATGTGCTCCAGAAACGGCTTCATCGCAATCCTCTCAGCGACGCGATTATAGCTATTCCGGCCCTGCGCGTGAGACTACAGTACCGGTATTTGGCACGCAAAGCCAACACCTCACACTTCCGCCGCACTAAAGTTCTCCCATGCGCAACCCGCGCTTGAGGATCCGATCCGCCATGAACAACCAGACCGCCGCAGTGCTCGAACACAACGTCGTCGGCAAGCCCGGCGAAAACAGCCTTAACATCGAGGTCGTCCGCCAGCCCCTCCGCGAGATCAAGAAGAAGCTTCCTCTCCGCGTTCTCTCCCAGGCCGACTTCGACCACTGGCAGAGCTTCGGCTTCGTCGTCATTCGTCAGGCCGTCCCCGCCGCCAACGTAGAGCGCACCCGCAACTTCCTCTGGGAATTTCAGGAGATGGACCCCAACGACCTCTCCACCTGGAACGCCGCCCAGCTTCGCAACCACGCCATGAAGGAGCTCAACAACAGCGGCATGGTCGAGGTCTATAACCACCAGACCCTATGGGACAACCGCCAGGAGCCGCGCATCTACGACGCCTTCGTCGACATCTGGGACGACGAGGGCCTCTGGGTGACGATCGACCGCGCTAACCTCAACACCCCCAACCGCAGCGGGCGCGCCTTCTCCGGTTTCATTCACACCGACGTCGACACTACCCTCGACCCTCTGCCCGTTAATGTTCAGGGCGTGCTCTCGCTGGTCGATGTCGACGGCTCTACGGGCGGCTTTCAGTGCGTCCCCGAGCTCTTCCGCACCTTCGAAGACTGGAAGCTCCGCCAGCCCGCAGGCCGCGACGGCTTCAAGCCCGACGTCACCGGCTTCGAGGTCTACCCCGTTCCCATGAGGGCCGGCGACCTGCTCATCTTCAACAGTCTGCTCGCCCACGGAATCCGCCCTAACACGTCGGAGAACAAGGTCCGTATGGCGCAGTACATCTCCATGACCCCGACGCCCCCTGCTGACGGCGATAACGAGAAGATCCGTCAGCGTCGCATCGAGTCCTGGCGCGAGCGCCGCGCTCCCGAGGGCTTCGCCTTCCCCGGCGATCCGCGCGAGTGGGAACGCACCAAATACAACACCGCCGAGCTCACCCCACTGGGCCGCAAACTCCTCGGCCTCGACCCCTGGTAAGCGAACCACCTGAGTCCTGCCGCGCAGGCGGCCCGTCCGGCAGGACACTCATCTGGCAATCCGCCGCGCCTTCATTGAACTCCCCACAAACCCGAACACCAGATGCAGCACTGCCAGCGCCAACGCTCCCAGAAACGCTGCCTTGAACGTAGTCACCGCGAACCCCGGCACAAACTTGCTCGAAAACCAAAGCACCACCGCATTGATCACCAGGAAAAAGATCCCGAACGTCAAAATTCCCAGCGGCAGTGTAATGATCTTCAGGAATAGCCCCAGCGTAGCGTTCAGCAGCCCAATCACCACCACCGCGATCAGCGCCGAAATGACGTTACTGATATCGAAACCCTGCACAAAATGCGCCACCACCAGCAGCGCGACGGCATTCAGAATCCAGTGCAGCAGCAATCGAACCATCGTCAAAACCTCTTCCGCGCAAAGTAGCCACCCGCCCGAGCATATCCGACGCCCCGCCCCTGCGCCCAGATAAACTTTCCGCACAAATTCCTTTGGCACGACTTCGATCATCTTCGCCGACTTCTTCAGCCGGACTTCCATCCGCTCTTATCGGATCAGCTTGACGCCTCCTGATACGCTGGCTCTATGGAGATACGGCTCGCCACCGGGAACGATCTGCCGGCGCTGATGGCGCTCATGCATCGCGTCGTGCCGCTGATGCTGGCTGCTGGGAATGGGCAATGGGATGAGAGCTATCCCAACCAGCCGGTCTTTCAACGCGATGTAGAAAAGTCGCAGCTCTGGGTCGCTGAAATCGACCGAAGCATTGCGGGTGTAGCCGCCATCACTGCTGATCCTGAGCCGGAATACGCTCAAGCCGGCTTAGATATCGATGAACCCGCGATTGTGGTGCACCGGCTTGCGGTAGACCCAGCGTTTCGCGGGGTGGGAGTAGCAGCCGCCCTGATGCAGAAGGCGGAGCAGATCGCCATCGAGCGCGGAGTCGCTTCGTTGCGCGTCGACACCAATACGCAGAATGAGGCGACGCAGCGACTCTTCCCCAAACTGGGCTATCGTCTGGCTGGCGAGATCAGGCTGCAGATCAGGCCGAATCTCCATTTCTTCTGCTACGAAAAACGTCTGCCGCTTGCTTAGGTGAATGCCATCTGCCCCTGATCGAAATGATCGAAATCTCGTCAGCAAGTCAGCGGCCCTGTTGGTCCTACGATCCTGGTCTTACGATCCTGGCAGAGGGTAGAATCCGGTGGAGCGTGCTCTGCGCTCCAAGCGGATTTGAAAGGAATTGATTGCGATGCGTTCAGAGGTTCTCGTGAAAAGAATGTGGCTGCTGATGCTCGTGTTGATGATGGCGCCGGTCGTGGGACGGGCCCTGGACAATGGACTGGCGAGGACGCCGCCCATGGGGTGGAACAGCTGGAACAAATTCGCCTGCAAGGGACTCAACGAGAACGTCATTCACCAGACCGCCGATGCGATGGCGAGCAACGGCATGAAAGACGCCGGCTATCAGTACGTCATCCTCGACGACTGTTGGCAGGGCGAGCGCGACGCGGCAGGCAACATCCAGCCGGATGCGCAACGCTTTCCCTCCGGCATGAAGGCCCTGGGCGACTACATTCATGGCAAGGGCCTCAAATTCGGTATCTACAGCGACGCTGGAACGATGACCTGCGCCAAGCGCATCGGAAGCATAGGGCACGAGTATCAGGACGCAAAACAGTACGCGAACTGGGGCGTGGACTACCTGAAGGAAGACTGGTGCAATACGCTGCCCGGACAGAGCACCGAGTCCTCCTACACGCTGATGCGCGATGCTCTGGCTGCCTCGGGCCGGCCGATCGTCTTCAGCATCTGCGAGTGGGGGTCGACCAAGCCGTGGCTGTGGGCCGGGCCGGTCGGGAACCTGTGGCGCTCCACCTCGGATATCCAGGATTGCTGGGACTGCAAGAAATCGTGGGGCGGCAACGGCGTGGCTCAGATTCTCGACCAGATGAACGGATTGGAGTCCTATGCCGGTCCCGGACACTGGAACGACCCCGACATGCTGGAGGTCGGCAACGGCGGCATGACCAAGGAGGAGTACCGCACCCACTTCAGCATGTGGGCGATGTTTTCGGCGCCGCTGCTGGCCGGCAACGACATCTCCAACATGACGCCCGACACCAAAGAGATTCTGCTTAATAAAGAGGTGATCGCCGTCGATCAGGACGCACTCGGGCAGCAGGGCCGCCGGGTGAAGAAGACGGGCGATCTGGAGATCTGGTCGAAGCAACTTCACGACGGCGGACGAGCGGTCGCGCTGGTCAATCGAGGAGCGGCCCCAGCAAAGATGACCGCCAACTGGACCGATATCGGCTACCCGGACAGCCTTTCGGCCTCGGTGCGGAACCTGTGGACCGCCGCTGATCTTCTCAGGCAAGCCGGCAGCTACTCGGCCGAGGTGCCCAGTCACGGCGTGGTGATGGTTACGATCAAACCTTGAACCTGCCCGGATACTTCGTGGAGTGCAGGCGCAGGAGAGGATGCCTGGGGCACCCCCCTCCCCCCTCCCTATTGCCTGCGCGTAAGTTCATTCGATTGAGCAGCTTACGGCAAGCGACCAACGCTAAATTCGTGCAGTCAAAAGACTTACGTGCAAATTCGTGCAGCGTATAGAGTTAGCGGCGGATTGCGGGCTGAAGGCTGCGGTGACGGGTTAAAAGCGAAAGCCCCGGCCGGTTGGCTCGGGGCTTTACTTTTCTACTGATTTAATTGTATCAGATGGAGCGAAACTCATACGCCAACCCTATCTCTCGTCCCTGCAGCGAGTTACGGGCCTTAGGGGCTTGACAAGATTTGCCTGTGGAAAACTTTTGGGTAGAGGCAGTCAGGTGGGGTCAGCGACTCCTTTGCGAGGACCAGACGTCCAACGTTCGAGAACGGGTTTACGGACTTTGCGCTGGCCCCAGCGTCGGCGTCTTCACCGGGGCCGCCAGCCCCACCACTTCGGTCAAGGTGTTGTTGCCGAAGTTTGTTACCCAGACGTTGCCGCTGGCATCGATAGCGATGGCATACGCCTTCAGCAAAGACGCATCTTTCGCGTAACCTGTGGGCGGCGACAGGATCTGCCCGGGCGAACCGGCGGCAGAGCCGGCCAGCTCTGTGATCGAATTGCCTAGGAAGTTCGCGGCCCAGACGTTGCCCGAGCCGTCGATGGCGATACCTTGCGGATGATAGATGCTGGCCTTGTTGTCGCTGAAGCCGCTCGAAATCAGGGCGCCGGCGCTCGAAAGCAGACTTATGCTGTCGCCGGCAAAGTTAGCCACCCAGACATTGCCGCGCTGGTCGATGGCGAGTCCGCCGGCGCCGTTGCAACAGGCATAGCTTGTGACTTGGCTGCCATCCGCCGAGACCTTCGTGATGGTGCTTGCCGTCGTCATGCCTCCCATCATGGTGCTTCCGCTGCTGTTGGCCACCCAGGCGTTATGACTCGCGTCCACGGCGACCGCGACGGGGAATAAGAGCTGGTCCGAGGCGTACCCCTTGGCTCCGGAGAGCGGCTGTCCGGAACTCGAGAGCAACGTGAGGCTTGAGTTGCCGTAGTTCACCAGCCAGGCGTTTCCATCGGTTGGATCGATCGCGACCGCGACGGGGTAGTTCAGACCTCCGGCAGAAAATCCCGTGACGCCGGAGATCAGTTGGCCGGTCGAGCTCAGAACTGTCACCGCGCCCACGGTGTTGTTGACGCTGTTGCTGTCTTCGTCGGGAATCCAGACGTTGTTCTGCCCGTCGACGGCAAGGCCGTAGGAGTGGAACAGGCCGCCAAAACCTGTCACGGAGGTATACAGGGATGCTCCCGTAGGCGAAAACTCCGAAGCCACGCTGTCGTAACTGGCGACCCAGACATTGCCGCCCGCATCGACGCCAACCCCCGATGGCGAACTCATGCCTCCGCCGCTGTAGTCGATAAACAGCGTCCAGTCCGATGGTGCAGCGGAGAGCGCAGGGGCGAACACCGGATTCGCGGCCGCCTGGGCATAGAGCGCGGCGATATTGCTTCCAGGATCGCGGACGAGATTGAGGGCAGCGTCGAAGGTATTGCCCGGCGCCGTGCCGCCGCTGGGCGTGGTTGCGGCGAACAGCGAGCTGCAGCCCGAACCCGTCGCCGTACAGGTATTCAGCAGATTCGCCAGGCTGTTGATCTTAGCGGCGGGCGATGTCGCATTGGCAGGATACGCCGCGCCGGGCGATGTGCCCGTAGCCGGATTCACGAGATTGGCTGCCGTAGCGACTGCGTTTGCCAGCCCCTGGGGATTGGTTGCCGTGGCTCCGATGTTGCCGCCCGCACCGAGAAACTGAGCCAGCGCCCAAGCCGTAGCGGCTGTGGTGACCTCGTTGACGACGAACTGCGTAGCGCCGCTCACCAGCTTGCACTCTCCGATCGGCGCGGCGAGAACGATCGCTGCATTGCCGGCGGAGTTTCCCACCTGACCGCCGCGAACGACAAGGTAGAGCTGCGAAGACGAAGCGGGACAGCCGTAGCCGGAGGCGATCGTGAAAGCTCCATTGGCATCGGTCGTCGCTGCGCCACTCAACAAGGAAGAGGCGGCCGATCCGTTTCCCGCACTCCCCATGGCGTAGACTTGCACGGAGGCCGCGGCGATTGGCTGCATGCCGGCCATTGCTTTGCCTGAGAAGCCTGTTCCGGGATAGGTGTCGCTCGGAGGCGGAGGCGGAGTCGGAGTCGGGGCTGGAGTCGGCGTCGGGGCTGGAGTCGGCGTGGGGGCTGGAGTCGGCGTGGGCGGGGCAGGCGCAGGTGCTGCGCTCGAACCGCCGCATCCTATGAGGCAGAAGGCAAAGACGCCGGTGAGGCAGAAGGCAAAGACGCCGGCCAGCGCCGTGCCGAAGAGTCGCGGAAGAGTTGGGGAGGTCGGTTTCACGAGGTCATTCGACAGTGTAAAACAAAGCACAGTTCAGCTACTGACGGCGGTATGGCAGAGTCAACCGGTTGAGATCAGCCGCAGCGAGAAAACCGCGGAGAGCTTCGATCATTTGCTGGCGCGCCACCTCCGCGGGAAGCGTCGTGTCGACGGTCTCGACCTTCAGGAGAATAGGAATCGGGCGCTGCGAGTCCTGGGAGAAGAGAGCCTGCGAGGTCGGCTTGCTGTAGACGAATCCGAAGTGAGGCCGATCGCTCGAATACTCTCCACACGAGGCGCCGTTGCAGATGGTGGCGGCCTCGAGCGACTGGGTGACGCCATTGTTGAAGAAGGAACCGGAAAAGTCGATGCGACGATCTTCCGCTGTCGCGATCGCCAGTTGATCGCGCCATAGAGGATCTTCGCCGCGCGCGGTATGGCAGATCAACGTGTCGTGGGCGCCGATCACGGGAGAGATACCGAGAGTGACATGGGGACCTGCGCCTGCGGGAGCATAGTCCGCCCAATGGAAGATAAGCGGACCCGCAAACAGGTTCTCGTTCCAGGTGCGAGCCAGGACATAGCCGCCGATACGATCTGGAAACTTGCCTGGGGCGTTCTGGTCGATCTTCGCATCCGCGGCATAGTCTCTGCCATGCGTTCGAGCATAGGTCCGAGCCAGTCCGTAGCCGCTGCATACGATCAGGGCAAGCAGCGCGGCGGATCGAGCATAGAACGACCTTGGCGCCATCCGAACGCTCGACAGGGACGAGGCCAGCGCAGGCGGTTTGATCTGGCCGGGCGATTGGCTCAAACGCTGCACCAGATGAAACAGAAGCATCGTAGCCAGCAGAAAGAGGCATGCGCCAATCACATAATCCCCCATCTCCGCCCTGCTTTGCAGCCAGGGAAAGTGCAGCGCGACCAGGTAGTAGAGCACCAGCGTGCACAAACGAGCCAGGTTGAACACATAGCCCAGCAGCACCGCGCCCGCGACCACCGCTACCTGGGCATACCAGCGAAACCGGTAGACATAGCCGGCGACCAGCGCGATCAGTCCCATGGTCACCGAACCGCGAATGCCATTGCAGCCCGGAGCGATAAACATCCCGAACTCCGGCGTGAACATCAGTCGCAGATGATCGGGAGTCAACGGCTGCCCCAGCGCCATGGCGAACGCCCGCGCCACATGCGCGGAGGCTCGCTGAAGAGGCAGATCGACAAGTAAGTTGAAGCTATGGGGAGTCGCGTTGACGAAGCACAAGAGAACGAGCGGAAACAAGGAAGCCCGAAACAGCCGCCTTCCCCCGAAGAGCAAAACCACTCCAGCCCCATAGGAAAAAGCCACCAGGCGATGAGGAGGAAGATAGATGGACCACTGCGGTGAGATGACGAATAACATCACCGCCTGCTGCCGCACATAGACGATCGCGGCGGTGACGATGAGGATGAGCAGACCCCACCAGCTCCCATCCATCTCCCAACCCAGGGAACGCCAGACACGCAGGATCAGCGCCAAGCTGATCAGGGGGATGAACATCCCCACCGACCGCAGCGCATCCCACATCCACAACGCCCAAAGATCGCGCGCGACCGGCCAGATGGTCGCGACGCTAAGGATGGACAGAACCACAGCCAATCCCGCGGCCTGCGACGCACGAAGCCCAGGCGAGTCAGTTGTCTTGAACGATCCAGCCTCGGACGATGCCGGAAGAGTTGACATACAGATTCGATTCAGGAAGCTGCCGGGAGCAGGACAGCCGATGCTCCAAGTTTTCTATTTGGGGGAGATGCGGCGGGCCTTGATGCGCGCGCGGACGGACATGAACAAGGCACCGGCCGAACCTACAGCCGCAAGGAGCGCGGTGGGATTTTCAGGGGAGTCGATGCACCCGCCATTTTGGCCGAAAGCCGGGAGGGCAACAGCAAAGAGAAGAGCGATGCCAAGTAGGGAGAGACTGGATTTCTTCATTTGTGTCCTCAATTGGGAATGTATCGTTACGACGGTGGGTTGTCAACGAAGAATCCGCGTGACTTTAGCAACACTTTGGTCGCAGGAAAATTCTTTTTACGCGTTGGCGCAGCGTACCGTTTTGGCGTTCTTTCGGGATACAGAATCGCCGCGAGCGGGCCAGACGCCTCATGCAAGACCACGCGGCGAGTCGAGGCTTTTCTCGAGCTTGCTTGCATGCGGCTAAGCCAAAACCAGCTAACACTTTATACCGTTCCGCGAAGGCATAACTTCTTGCTTGGATCGCGCTCCTGCCAGGCATGCGGCGCGGGAGCTTGAGCGGCGCAGAAAGTTCGCCGTGGCTCGTGCCTCGATCCCCCATAGGTTGGCAATATCGGAGATGGACGCGAGCTACTTGATACGCCCGACACAAAGGCGCGCCGGGCGGCACTCTTGGATGGCGACGGACTCCTGGGCTATTTCGGCAGCGGCGCACAGACGCCGCCAATCTCCGGCGATGAAACTGCGCCGAATGGAGACCGGGCCATCGTGCTTGACGAAGGGATGCCAGTTCGCGAACCGCGCCCACAGGCGAAACAGGTGGTAGGGCAGCGGCTGGCGATGAAGATCGTTGATGAACCATCCCCGTTGCGCGGTCTGCTCCATCCAATGCAGGAAGCGCACAATCTGCGAATCCTCCAGATGGTGCGTCAGCAGCGAGCAGATGACAATATCAACGTCCGTGTTCAGCTCCTCGGAGAGCGCGTCGCCGACCTTCCATTCGATCTTTCGCGAGCTGGGCGTGGCCTCCGTCGCGGCCCGGATGGCATCTCCGTTCAGGTCGATGCCGGTAAGCCTGATGGGGATGCAGCGCTTCGCCGCCCAGTCATCGACGGCCCGAAGCGTATCGCCGTAGCCGCAGCCCACATCCACAATGCGCAGCGGTCTTGCGCCAGCCGGGCTTGCCTCGACTAACCTAGCCAGCCACGACAAGGTCGGCCGATGAGCGAATGTGAGCTGGTTGACGCGCGCAATGTCGTGGAGACAATCGCGCAGCTCCTCATAGCTGCACGGCTGATCCATGAGCTCTTCCAACTGCGCCCGCTTGGAAAAATCGAGTCCATGCGGAGCGGGCGGGCTGGATGTTTCCAAGCCTTCGAAATCGCGGACATCCTCAAACATTTCTGGAAGCATTTCGGGGAGAATTTCACGCGGCAAAAGGCGGGTCAATGGGATGGGTGTAGGGGACAAGCTCAATTCAATTGTGTCATACGTTTTACGCAACGGCGGCATCGGCGGATTTCTCTGTCAGCAGAGAGGCGGCTCGCTCGGAGTGGCCGGAGATCTCAGAGGCGCGCGCCTCCGCATAGGCAGCAGCTCCCAGCAGGGCGCAGGTATCGTCCAGAATCACGCGAACCGGAATCGACTCCAGCAGCGGCGACAGGCGGCCCTTGTCCAGGAAGGCCTGAATAAACGCGCCATTCTGCAGCGTCTTCAGAATCTTCGGAGCGATGCCGCCGCCCAGGTACATGCCTCCGTTCGCCAGCACCTTCAAAGCGATATTCCCTGCTTCCGCGCCATACGCCGCCGCAAAGATCTTCATCGTCTCGAAGCACAGCGAACTCGAACCATCCTCCGCGCATTTTCCAATCACCGCGTTCGGATCCTCGGTCAGCATGCGGTCGTGCAGCCATCCCGGCTCATGGATCTTCTCGACATCGCGCAGGAAAGAGTACACATTTTTGATGCCGATGCCGGACACCACGCGCTCCCAGCTCACTCGACCCTTGAGGGTTGTGCGCAGATATTCCAGCAGCGCAATCTCGCGGTTGTTGCGCGCGGCAAAGTCGCAGTGGCCGCCCTCGGAGGCAATCGGTCGATGCCTGGTTCCATCCCAGATCAGCAGCGCCTGGCCAAGCCCTGTGCCCGCCGCCATCAGTCCCGCATGCCCCGCCGCCTCGGGGTCGCCCGCATGCAAGGTGAAGATGTTCTCCGGCGCAAGCTCGGGAATGCCGTAGCCGTTTGCCTCCAGATCGTTGATCAGAGAGATATGCGGGATCGAAAGCGACGTGACCAGATCGCGCGTGTCCAACTCCCACGGCAGATTGGTCAGCTTCAGCCGGCCATCGCGAACCGGCCCCGGACACCCGAAGCAAGCGGCGACAATCTCTCCCCTGCTGCCTTCGCCGAGGCTGAGAAAGGTCTTCACCACGTCGTCCAGCCGCGCAAACTCGTGCGCCGGAAACTTCTGGTCGCGAATCGGCTGCAGCCGGCCGTTGGCAAAGTTGTACAGCGCCAGGTGGACCTTGGTTCCACCCACATCTCCAGCGAGGATCATCTATCTCAGCTCCAGAGTTCCGGCGGAGTTCGAATCATCCGGTTTTGGCAGCTTAGCCGCTGCGGCCGCATCCAGCAAGAACAGAAGCCTGCCACTCGCCGGACGAATGATCTGCGAGGGATACGTCTCCGGCTGATACGGCCCGAGCAGAACATCGTGCAGCACCTGCGCCTTGCCCGCGCCCTCAATCAGAAAAGCCACCTCCCTGCCCTGATTGATCACAGGCCAGGTCAACGTGATTCGCCACGTATCCTTCTGCGGCACATGGTTCGGCACCACGATGTGGCTCATTTCGTTCAGAGCCTCGGTATGGGGAAACAGCGACGCCGTATGGCCATCGTCTCCCATGCCTAGCAGTACCAGGTCGAAGGTAGGAGTCTGGGCGCCTTCCAGCTTGAACGAATTGCGAATCGTCGCCTCATATTTTGCCGCCGCGACCTCCGGCGCCAACTCGCCTTCCATGCGATGCACCCGCTCCGCCGACAACGGCACCTTCGAAAGCAGCGCCTCCTTGGTCATCCTGTAGTTCGACTCCGCGTTATCCGGCGGCACGCAGCGCTCATCGACCCAGTACAGATCGAGCTTGTCCCAAGGGACCTGCTGCAAAAAGGGTTGCGCAGGATCGGCCAGCAGCGCAAACATCGCCTTCGGCGTCGTTCCCCCCGAGATGGCGATCCGAGCCAAGCCCCGAGCCTCCGCAGCCTTTACCGCCGCATCCGTAAAAAGCTGCGCGGCCGCATGAGCTGTAGCCGCCGCTGTCGGTAATACACGATACGTAACAGTCACTGGACGTGGCATCGTCTTCTTGGTCTCCGCGGTTAGAGCTTGCGCCATTTTCTGCCATCGGTCTTCAGCATGGCATCGGCTGCAGCCGGACCCCAGGTCCCAGCCGCATAGTTCGGAAAATCCTTGATCGGGTCCTTCGCCCAAGCTTCGAGAATAGGCGTCATCAGAGCCCAGGTCGCCTCCACGCCATCGCGATGGGCGAACAGCGTCGCATCGCCCAGCATCGCATCGAGCAGCAGCCGCTCATAGCCGTTCGCCGATGATTTCCCGAACGCCTCCGCATAGCTGAAGTCCATGTTCACCTTGCTGATGTTCATCGTCGGCCCGGGCACCTTGGCGCCAAACTGCAACGTGATCCCCTCGTCCGGCTGGATGCGCATCGAAAGCACATTCGGTTTGATGCCTTCGCCGCCCTTCTTCTGCGCATCCTTGAACAAGAGTTGCGGCGGCAGCTTGAACTGAATCGTGATCTCCGTCACTCGCTTCGCCAGCCGCTTGCCCGCGCGAATGTAGAACGGAACTCCCGCCCAGCGCCAGTTCTCCACCTCCAGCCGAAGCGCTGCATAGGTCTCGGTCTGCGAGCGCGGATGCACCCGGTCTTCCTGCCGATATCCCGGCACCTCCTTGCCATCCACCGTCCCCGGTCCGTACTGGCCGCGCACCGTGTCGGCCGGATGAATCGGCTGAATTGCCTTCCACACCTTGACCTTTTCCGCGCGCACCGCAGCTGCCGCAAACGAGATCGGCGGCTCCATCGCAACGAAACTCAGCAACTCCATCACATGGTTCTGCACCACATCGCGCAGCGCTCCGGCGGTCTCGTAGAACGGCCCGCGTCCTTCAATGCCGATGCTCTCCGCCGCCGTAATCTCCACATGATCGATGTAGTTGCGGTTCCACACATTTTCAAAGATGCCGTTGGCAAAACGGAACACCAGAATGTTCTGCACCGTCTCTTTGCCCAGGTAGTGATCGATGCGAAAGATCTGGTCTTCGCCGAACACCTTATTCACTTCGTTGTTCAGCGCCTTGGCCGATTCCAGATCATGGCCGAACGGCTTCTCGATGATGGTCCGCACCCAGCTCTTGGCCTCGCCATCCTTGGCCTCCGCAGGCTTGGCCATCCCATGGTCGCCGAGAAATTTGATGATGTCGGAAAAATATTCCGGAGCGGTCGCGAGATAAAACAGGCGATTGCCCTTGGTGCCGAACTTCTTGTCCATCTCCGCCAGCACCTTCTTCAGCTCATCGTAGCCGGAGGCATCATCGAAGTTCATCGCATGATATTGAATGCGGCCCACGAAAGGGTCCAGCTTGGCTTCGTCTTTTTCGACGCCGCCGCCGCTGACGATGCCATCCTTCATGTCCGGCGCAAAGCTCTTCTGCAGCGGCCGGCGAGCCACGCCCACGACGGCAAAGTCCTTCGGCAGCAGCCCCGATTGCTCCAGGTGATACAAGGCCGGCAACAGCTTGCGCTTGGTAAGGTCGCCCGAAGCCCCGAAGATCACCACGATGCATGGGTCGGGCGTGCGCTCCGGCTGCTGGCTCGCGGCTGTCACGTTGTTTTCAGTATTCGGCATGGTATGTCCCTCTTGCGCTCTAGTGGAAAGATTCGCTCTATTCAAATGCCTGGCCTAAAACTTAGCTCCGGTAAGGACCACGCGGACTGAAGAGATCTCCTATCGATAGGACTCGGAATTGCATCCCTACGATGCAAGACTTGAGACTGCGTTGTTGAATCGTTCGCCCTGCCACGTGCCGACTTCGATGACGCCTCGATCGCTCGCAATCAGAGCAAGCGACGCTATTCCCAGAAAAAGGCCATGCTCCACAACACCCGTAATCGCCCGGATCTCCGCTGCCGTCTTCTGCGGATCCGCAATTTCGCCGCACGAACAATCGAGGATGTAGTTGCCTTCATCGGTAATGTAGGCAGACCCATCGGGGTGAGTTCGCAGCTTCGGGTTCAGCCCGAGAGCTTCAAGCTTGCGGGCAACGATCGGCAGCGCCATCTGAATGACTTCGACCGGCAGCGGAAAGCGGCCAAGTTGGCGGACCAGCTTGCTCGAGTCGGCGATCACGATAAATTTTCGCGCCGCGCTCGCGACGATCTTCTCCCGCAGCATCGCGCCGCCGCCGCCTTTGATCAAAGCCAGACCCGGCCCCACCTCATCGGCGCCATCGACATCCAAGTCCAGCTCGGGCGATTCCTCAAAGGTAGTCATGGGAATGGAAAGGGACTCGGCAAGCTGCTGACTGGCCGCCGAGGTAGCGATCCCGCGCACCCGCAGTCCTTGCTTCACGCGTTCGCCAAGCTCCTGAATGAAGATGGATGCTGTGGTGCCGCTGCCAAGACCCAGCAGCATTCCATCCTCGACAAACCCGAGCGCGCGCCGCGCCGCCATCCGCTTTGCTTCGTCTTGTATCATGCGCTTCCTGTCGCTTTTCGAAGGCCGATTACTTCTTTACCAGCTTCCTGGCTTCATCGACGACGTGTGCCACGTTGATGCCAAGCTTGTCCAGCACGACGGGCCCGGGAGCCGACGCGCCGAAGCGGTCCACCCCGATAACGCCGCCGTTGTGGCCGACATACTTCCACCAGCCCATGGTCGCGCCGGCCTCGACAGCCAGCTTGGGCGTGTCCTCCGGCAGCAGCTTTGCCTTGTACGCAGCGTCCTGTTCGTCGTAGATCTTGAAGCTCGGCATCGACACCACCGAAGCCGCGATGCCTTCCGCCTTCAGCTTCTCCGCCGCCTCGAGCACCACCGAAACCTCCGATCCCGTGCCGATCAGGATGATGTCCTTGCCGGAATCGTCCAGCGCATACGCTCCATGCGGGACGCCCTCGGAGATCTTGTATTTGCCCGCATCGAGCACCGGCAGATCCTGTCGCGACAGCGCCATGAAGCTTGCACTCTTGCGCTCCAGCGCCATCCTCCAGCACGCCGCGGTCTCGTTCGCATCCGCCGGACGGAAATCGGTAAGCTGCGGAATCGCCCGAAGCGCCATCAGGTGCTCCACCGGTTGATGCGTGGGTCCATCCGCTCCCAGCCCAATCGAATCATGGGTAAACACATAGAGCGAATGCACGCTCATGATCGCGCCCATGCGGATCGCCGGACGGCAGTAGTCGGAGAACGTGAAAAACGTCGACCCGAACGGGATAAGCCCGCCATGGGCCGCGATGCCGTTGACCGCCGCCATCATGCCGAACTCGCGCACCCCGAAGAAGACGTTGCGCCCCGCGGGATCGAGGTGAAAATTGTTCGATTTCGCGAAGATCGTCTTGGTCGAACTCGTCAGATCGGCAGCGCCGCCGAACAACTCCGGCACTGCTTCCGCAATCGCATTCATCACCTGCTGCCCGGCGTTGCGGGTCGCAATCGGCTTGGCATCCTTGCCCCCCGGGAACACCGGCAGCGACTTCTCCCAACCCTTGGCGAGATTCATCGATGTCGTGCGATCGAACTCCTCCGCCTTCTCCGGATACGCCTTGCTGTACTCCTCGTACTTCGCCTGCCACTCGGCATGGATCTTCTTGCCCTTTTCTACCAGCGATCCCCAGTTCTTCGCTGCCTCTTCCGGAACGTAGAAGCTCTTGTCTTCCGGCCAGTTCAGGTTGCGCTTGGTGGCCTTGGTCGCCTCCGGTCCCAGCGCCTCGCCGTGCACGGCCTTGGTTCCCGCCTTGGGGCTGCCATACCCGATCACCGTGCGAACCCGGATCATCGAGGGCCGCGTCGTCTCCGCCTTCGCCGCCTGGATCGCGGTCTCCAGCGCATGCAGGTCGTTGCCGTCCCCCACATGCTGCACATGCCAGTGGTACGCCTCGAACCGCATCATTACATCTTCGGTAAACGAGAGGTCCGTCGGTCCGTCGAGCGAGATATGGTTGTCGTCATATAGAACAATCAGCTTGCCCAGCTTCAGCGTCCCCGCCAGCGACGACGCTTCGTGCGACAGGCCCTCCATCAGATCGCCGTCGCCGCAGAGCACATAGGTGTGGTGATCGACCGGCATGTGATTGTCGTGGTTGTAGACTGCCGCCAGGTGCTTCTCCGCAATCGCCAAGCCGACGGCCATGCCAAGTCCTTGACCGAGCGGCCCGGTGGTTACTTCCACCCCCGGCGTCTCGCCATACTCCGGATGCCCCGGCGTATGCGATCCCCACTCGCGAAACTGCTCCAACTGCGACATCGGCAGGTCGTAGCCGGACAGGTGCAGCACCCCATACAGCAGCGCCGAAGCATGTCCATTCGACAGCACAAAGCGATCGCGATCAGACCACTTCGGGTCCTTGGGATCATGCTTCATGAACTTGTGGAAGAGCAGGTATGCGATCGGCGCGCAGCCAAGCGGGGCGCCGGGATGACCGTTCTTCGCCTTTTCCACCTGATCGACGGCGAGAAAGCGGAGGGTGTTGATGGAGAGCTCGTCCAAATCGTGCTGCTTGGTATTCTGCGTTTCGCTCATGCTGTTTCTACTCTTTTCTCGAGATGCGCCACCCCTGGCGGCGCGAAATCTGGATTTTGATCGATCCCCATCAGTGTACTAGCCGCGAACGCCGCCGCCCAACTACGCCTTGCCGGATTTTCGGTACGGGACTTTCGCTACGGGACTTTCGCTAAGGGACAATCAAGACGTTCATATTTCTACCCAGCCAGCGATCTTCCTGCTCCTGGTTTGGCCATGCCAGCGTAAATACGATGCTCCCTTGCTGGCCCGCGGCAGTCGGAATATCCACAAACGCCCCGACAGTCCCGACTGAGCCTGCATCTTTCGTCTGCACGGTCCTCCAGTCGTCGAAGCTGAACATCAGGCGGAACGGCTCGGGATCCACAATGCGCAGCGTATATCCAGCCGGAACCGTGGAAAGCTGCCGGCTCAGATTGAAGATCTCGATGTGGTTGGTGAACGTGCGTTTATCCGCCGCCACTCCATACCGGTCCGCCACCACGTCGATCCGGTCGAACACCCGTTTGTCGGTGCACGAACGCAGCAGCTTTACATACTCCGCGTGCGCCCACACCAGAGGCTGCGCCGAACCCGCCGACCGCCCCAGGTACATGCCCTGCGACGGCATATCCTCCGAATCCCAGATCTGCTCCGGCAACATGCCGCCCACGGAGCTGAACCGTTCGATCGCACGGATATACGAGCCGTACTCTTGCTTCGCCGCCAACTCATAATGTCCGCGTTCGCCGGTAAGGATCGGCCACGCCCGGCCCTGTCCCGACCCGTCGTAAGGCCTTCCGTCTTTCTTCTCCCCATATCCGTCATGGTTGTACCGCCGCCAGCAGTTGCCCATCGGGGTCTCGATCTTGAGGCAGTGGTCCACCACCTTCAGCGAATCCACAATCAGCGGATCGTCCGGTCGTCGTATGCCATACCGCACCAACTCCAGAAATCCGGCATCGATCACCTCCCGCGCCTCGAAGTCCTGCTTCTCTCCCGGCTCGCGATTGTTGATGTGGATCATCCCCGGCGCAAGCTGATCGTTATGGAAAGGCTCCCCCTCAGCCGGCGGACAAATCCGCACGTAATGATGCTTGACCTCGGGAACCAGCACGCCTTCGGTCGTCGTCGTCCACTCCTCCAGATGCGCTTCGATCCAGTCCGAGAACGACTCCAGGAAATTCGCCAGGTCGATCGCTTTATGATCACGCGCAATATCGGCCGCGCACAGCAACCCGGAGATCACCGTCGCCAGCGTCGAAGGCGAGTACCCCGCCGCCTCCTCCCACCGCTCCTGCTGGGTCAGCGGAGCATACCGCACCAGAAATCCCGCCGCCCGCTCGACAAACGAGAACACATCGAACTCTCCGAGTCCTCCCGCCTTCCACAAGCGCCACGCCAGAATGATCGGAGACGCAACCTCGTCCAGTTGAATTCCCGTCCAGTAGGGCGTCCCATCGATCCAGAAGTTCTGCGCAAAGCCTCCATCCGGCCGCTGCGTGCAGGCCAGGTACACCAGCGCCCGCAGCGCCGTGTCCGTCCTCCCGCAGGCCAGCAGCGCCGTCGCTGTCTGCACCATGTCGCGCGTCCATACCAAGTGATATCCGCCCAGGTCGTCGTCGCCCTTTGAAGCTCCCCAGGGCACCGATGCCGACGCGATAAACGCCCCGGAGTAGGTCTTGTCTTCATGGGTCAGCAGCACGTTCTGGCTGATCCGCATCAATCGGCCGCCGTCCTTGGCCGCGGCCTCCAGCCGGTCCGGCATCCCCGACCGGCTCCACTGCAGCAGGAAACGGTCTCGGTGATCGCCGTAAGGAGTCGCCAGCGTCTGCATCATCTGCGCCAGCGCCGCATGGTGCCCATCGCCGAACGAGATCGCAATGGTGAACTCGCGATGCTGCGTCAGGTCGATCTCTCCCATCACCGCGATATTGCCATCCAGCGCCTGCCCGAACTGCCAGCTCATTCGCAGGTCCTTCGACAGATTCTGGTAGCCGTCGCTCGACCCCACATAGCCGCACGAAGATCGGATAAAGCCGCAGTCCGCGCCCATCGCCAGCGACACCTCGCCCTTCCACGCCAGAAGGCATCGCTTGCCCGCTACATCGATGGACCGCGCAGAGTTGCCCGCCCCGCCGCCGTTGAGGTGCGGAGCCAGCAGCGCATAGCACTTGAGCCGCGACAGGACCTCTTCGTCGCCCGAGATCTTCACGTTCATCAGCACCACCGGATGATGCGGATCGCTGATGAACTCCTTGGTCACCGTGTACCGCCCATCCAGGTCGCTGGCCGACACCCGCACCGCCGGCGCGCAGCTGTTGATGTACTCGAAGCCATACTTAAAGTCTCGCTTCTCTTCATGCATGAAGGTCTCGCCGTCGGTGAACAGAAGCTCCATGTCCCGCGTCTGCGGCCGGTCGATCGTCGGATAGTAGATCTCGTTGAGCGTACCGTGCGACACGGTGAACCAGACCCGGCTCGAAGCCGAATACGCCGTCGACACCGCATCTTTCTGGCTGGAGGTCCAGCGCGGTTCAAACCCCGGGCCGCCAAAGGCAGCGCCATCATCTTCAAGCCAGCGATAGGTTGCAGTCAGGTCGTTCATTTACATCATTAGAGCGCAAAAACTGCGAAGAGATACGCCGCAGGGCCGAAGATTCACGAATACTCCCGCCGCGCCACGATCGCAAAGGCTGCGTCCTCATCGGTGCATCGCGCAGAGTCGCGGCGGCATCGAACTCAGATACGGTCAGGATGCTCCTGGCTGGCAAACCATGCGACTCACAGGAGAAATACCATGGCCTTCGAACTACCGCCGTTGCCATACGACTATGCAGCGCTCGAGCCCCACATCGACGAGCCGACCATGAAGCTGCATCACGACAAGCACCACCAGACCTACGTCACCAATCTCAACGGCGCCGTCGAAAAGCATCCCGAACTGGGCAACAAGACGCCGGAAGAACTGATTAAGAATCTCCCCAGCATCCCCGAAGACGTCCGCAAAGTCGTTCAGAACAACGGCGGCGGCCATGTCAATCACACCATGTTCTGGCAGATCATGAAGCCAGGCGGCGGCGGCGAACCCACCGGCGACATCGCCCAGCAGATCAAATCCGACTTCGGCAGCTTTGAAGACTTCAAGAAGCAGTTCAACGAGACCACCGCCCAGCAGTTCGGCTCCGGCTGGGGTTGGCTGGTTTTCGACGGCGGCAAGCTGAAGATCCTCACCACCCCCAACCAGGACAACCCGCTCTCGCAAGGCCACTATCCCATCCTCGGCAACGACGTCTGGGAGCACGCGTACTACCTCAAATATCAGAACAAGCGCCCCGACTACCTGGCCGCCTGGTGGAACACAGTCAACTGGGACGAGATTAACAAGCGCTTAGGTACCGCTAAATCAGCCAAAAAGAGCTAGCCTCTTACGAATCGAAACCAGCAGTAGAAAACAAAGCCAGCAGCCGACAAACGTTCGCCGCTGGCTCTTCTCTTTGCCGCTGCCTTGCTTTTTGTCATCCCGCAGGCATCTTTGAATCATGACGCTCAGTGAGCGGATATCCTATCGCCCAGGTGGGGGTCGGCATATAAGGAGCATTTCTTACGGCGGACAAATGTATTTGAAACGCATTTCCAAAGCGCGTGGTATGACTGGCTCTACTGTCGCTATTGATTTTTGTAAAAGGCGATTCGTTCCATGATCTCGGTCGCGGAAAGGTCAAAGAAGGCAGGGAAGGTTGCGTCGTAGGCGTTAACTGCGCTGGCGGCCTTACGAATGGCATTGGCAGAACGGGCCCGTGGGCGGAGATTGAGGCGGATGGTAGATACGACCGGGATAAGCAGGATGCGTCTCCTGAAGATGCGAGCGGATTCGATGTCGTCCCAGGAGTAGAAGCGCGGAGCGCCGACAGCATATTTGATCTCCAGGCCGCGCTCGTCGATGCGGAGGTAGAGACGACTGCGCATCGTGACCATCAGGAGGATGAGGGTCAGGAACGATGCAGCGAAGATGGCTTTAGTCGCCGGGGTGAGGTGGTGCCATGGATCGGGGTTAAGAAAGTACGAGAAAGCACAGATACAAACAAAGATGAGCAGCGGCGTCAGCAGGCGGGCGGGTTGAAATCGGGAGATCATCTTGGCTCTCCAGAAAGCCGGATGGGCTTTGCCGTCCATCCAGCTCTAATGTCTTCATTACTCGCTTGAACCCTTGCGCGGACGGCGATTGGCCTGCAGCACCCGCTTGCGCATGCGCAACGACTTCGGGGTCACCTCGACCAGCTCGTCGTCGGCGATGAATTCGATGCATTGCTCCAGCGTCAGCACCTTGTACGGAACCAGCCGTACGGCGTCATCCGAACCCGAAGCGCGCATGTTCGAAAGCTTCTTCTCGCGCACGCAGTTGACGTCGAGGTCGTTGTCGCGGCTGTGTTCTCCGATCACCATTCCTTCGTACACCTCGACGCCGTCCGAGACGAAGAGAATGCCGCGGTCCTGCAAGCCCTCGAGGGCATAGGCCGTCGTCGTCCCCTGGCGATCGGAGATCAGGGCACCGGAAAGCCGCTGCGGAATCTCGCCCTGGTAGGCGATGTAGCCGTCCAGAATCGAGTTCATGATGATCGTGCCTCGCGTTTCGGTCAGCATCTCCGAGCGCAAGCCGATCAGCCCGCGGCTGGGAATGCGAAACTCCATGCGCACCCGGCCCGAGCCGTGATTGACCATCTTGGTCATCTCGCCCTTTCTCGGTCCCAAGCGCTCAATGACGGTGCCGACAAAGTTCTCCGGCACATCGATCGAAAGGTGTTCGACCGGCTCCATCACGGCATCCTCGATCTTCTTGGTGACGATCTCAGGACGGCTAACCATCATCTCGAAGCCTTCGCGCCGCATCATCTCGATCAGGATACCGAGCTGCAGTTCGCCGCGCCCCAGCACCTTGAACGAGTCCGGAGATCCGGTTTCCTGCATTTTCAAAGAAACATTGGTCAGCAGCTCTTTATCGAGACGGTCGCGCAGGTTCCGCGAGGTCACGAACTTGCCTTCGCGGCCGGCAAAGGGCGAGTTGTTCACGTTGAACTGGATCGCGATGGTCGGCTCGTCGATGGTGATCGGCGGCAGCGGCTGCGGATCTTCCAGATCGCAGAAGCTTTCGCCGATCGTGATGCCCGGAATCCCGGCGATCGCGACGATATCGCCAATCTGGGTCTCGTTGATATCGGTCCGCTTCAGGCCGGAGAAGCTGAACAGCTTCGTAATCTTGTGCTTGGTAAACGTTCCTCCAAGCTTGGCGACGTTGTACTCCTGACCGGTGCGCATGGTGCCATTGAAGACGCGCCCGACCGCTAGCCGTCCCAGATAGTCCGAGTAGTCGAGATTCGTCACCAGAATCTGGAGTGCGCCCTCGGGATCGCCATGAGCGACCGGAATTGTTTGAACGATCTGCTCAAAGAGCGGCTGCAGGTCCGTGCCTGGAACGTTCAGGTCGTTGGTCGCGGTCCCGAGCTTACCGTTGGTGTAGAGAATGGGAAAATCTAGCACAGACTCGTCGGCATCGAGATCGATGAACAGGTCATAGACCTCGTTCAGCACCTCCTGGGGCCGCGCGTCGGGCCGGTCGATCTTGTTGATGACCACCATCGGGGTCAGCCCGGCTTCCAGGGCCTTCGAGAGCACATACCGGGTCTGCGGCAGCGGGCCTTCCGATGCATCGACCAGCAGAACGACTCCATCCACCATCTTCAGCGCGCGCTCTACCTCGCCGCCAAAGTCGGCGTGGCCCGGCGTGTCGACGATGTTGATCTTGTTGTCGTGGTAGTAGAGAGCGGTGTTCTTCGCGAGAATCGTGATCCCGCGCTCTTTCTCGAGGTCACTCGAGTCCATGACGCGCTCGGTGAGCGCCTCGTTCGAGCGGAACGTGCCGCTCTGGCGCAGCATCGCGTCGACCAGAGTGGTCTTGCCATGATCGACGTGGGCGATAATGGCGATGTTGTAGATTGGCTTAACGGCGACTGCGGTTGAATTACTCACTTGCGGTGTCTATCCTGTCTGAACGTTTTGGGCGCTTGGGTGTGGTTTTTCAGGAGAAATGCGCGTCACTACTAGTTTAGCCTAGTTGTGGCCGAGGTGGCTGCCGAAGTACAGGGAAAGGGAAGAAGATCCGGTAAATGTGTTGTTGTGGACGGGGCAAAAGGCGTAACAGTGATCAAAGGGACAAAAGGGGACAAAAGCTGATTCAACAACGCCGGTAACATTGTAGCTAGGACACAAGCACGTCCATCTCTCGTATCAGTCTTTATCTCTCTTATCACCGTTACGCCTTTCATAGCAGGGGGTGCCGCCGCCTTTATTCCAAAGAAGCATTGGTGACACCCGGCGGGCAAAAGGCGTAACAGTGATCAAAAGGACAAAAGCTGATTCAACAACGCCGTTAACATTGTAGATAGGACACAAGCACGTCCATCTCTCGTATCAGTCTTTATCTCTCTTATCACCGTTACGCCTTTCATAGCAGGGTGCCGCCGCCTTTATTCCAAAGAAGCATTGGTGACACCCGGTTCTGCCGCTATACTCAAGGCTCCCAATGCATCCGACGCGGTCCTCCCAGTTCGAGCACAGTGCAGTGAAGAACTATCTGCTGGACCATGCGTACGACGAGATGTTCTCCGGTCCGGGCGACCTGCACAAACACTGCGAGCTTCTGCTCGAACACTTCTTCTCGCTCCCACAGGACGAACTGCAGCGGCGCAAACAGGCAGCCGACCTCAGCTTCCTCAACCAGGGCATTACGTTTACCGTCTACGGGCGCGAAGAGGGCACGGAGAAGATCTTTCCCTACGACCTCATTCCCCGCATCATCACCGCGGACGAATGGGCCACCGTCGAACGCGGACTCACGCAGCGGATCACCGCGCTCAACCTCTTTCTGAAGGACATCTATAACGAAGGCAGAATCCTCGATGACGGCATCGTGCCGCGCGAGGTCGTCTACAGCTGCAAGCACTATCGCAGGCAGATGGCCGGGCTTCAGGTTCCGCGCAACGTCTACATCGCGGTCTGCGGCACCGACCTGATTCGCCTGGAGAACGGCGAGTTCGTTGTGCTCGAAGACAATCTCCGCGTCCCCTCGGGCGTCAGCTATATGCTGACCAATCGCAGGGTGATGAAACGCATCTTCCCTCAGCTCTTCCGCAGCTACAACGTGCGGCCGATCGAGCAGTACACGCAGCTGCTGCTGGGAACCCTGCGCTCGCTTGCGCCCGAAGGCCGCCCCGAACCGAACATCGTGCTGCTCTCGCCGGGCGTGTTCAACTCGGCCTACTTCGAGCACGCTTACCTTGCGCGCCAGATGGGCATCGAACTGGTCGAAGGGCGCGATCTTGTGACGCATGACAATGTCGTCTACATGCGGACCACCAACGGATTGCGGCGAGTGGATGTGATCTACCGCCGGGTGGACGACGACTTCATCGACCCGATGGCGTTTCGCGGGGACTCGATCCTCGGCGTCGCGGGACTGTTCAACGCCTACCGCGCGGGCAACGTCACCCTGGCCAACGCATTCGGCACCGGCGTGGCCGATGACAAGGCGCTCTACGCGTACGTTCCGGAGATCATCAAGTATTACCTGAGCGAAGATCCCGTGCTGAAGAACGTTGAAACTTTTCTTCTGACGCGGCCGCATGAACGTCAGCATGTGCTGCAGAATCTCGACAAGCTGGTGGTGAAGGCGGTGGGCGAGAGCGGCGGCTACGGCATGCTGATCGGCCCGCAATCGACCGGCGCCGAGCGGGAGGAGTTCGCGCGCAAGATCGAAGCCGATCCCAGGAACTACATCGCGCAGCCGACGATCTCTTTTTCGCGCGCGCCGTGCCTCATCGGAGATGAGTTGCAGCCGCGCCATGTGGACCTGCGGCCCTATGTGCTCTACGGCGACAAGGTGACGATCGTGCCGGGCGGATTGACGCGGGTTGCGTTGAATCGGGGATCACTCGTGGTCAACTCGTCGCAGGGCGGGGGAAGCAAAGATACCTGGGTGCTGAGCCAGTAGATGGGCCGATGAAGACGACAAAGTACTTCCGCGAACAGGTTTTGCGCAAGCGATCTTATCTCAGACCAGAGTGGTGTTCCCAGGTCATCGCAAACCACGTGGAACGAGAGGTGCAGCCCGATGGCCGCATTCGGTTCTGGGGGTATATTGATGATCTGAAGGGAAAAGCTCTCCGGGTTGTTACTCTTGAAGACGGGGAGACGGTTCACAATGCTTTCCCGGACAGTGGTTTTATGCGGAGGAAGACATGAAACTTCACTACTATGCGGATACCGATTCGCTCTACATCGATCTTTCTGCTGCCCTGAGCGCAGATTCGCAGGAGATCGCAGAAGGCCTGGTTGTGGACTATGACGAGGCTGGGCGCGTGGTGGGAATTGATATTCAGCACGCGTCCGAGCGAATCGACTTAACGGCAGTGGAAACCGAACATCTTCCATTGGTCTCGAAGACTGCTTAGCTTGCGAGGAGTTAGCCGATGCTGTCCCGCGTCGCCGATAGTCTCTACTGGATGAGCCGCTACCTGGAGCGCGCCGAGCATACGACGCGCCTGCTGGACGTGAACCTGAACCTGATGCTCGATGAGAGCCCGGCCAGCGCGGAGAGGCGTTGGCAGCGAGTGCTCGAGGCGCTCGGCAAGCCCAAAAACGTGGCGTGGGCGGGAGAACCGTACACACTGACCCAGGCGTTGATCTTCGACACGGGAAACAAAGCTTCCATTCTGTCCTGCATCATTGCCGCGCGGGAGAACTCGCGGCATGTGCGCGAGCAGATTTCAACCGAGCAGTGGCACCGGCTCAATAGCCTTTACCTGCAGGTGACCGGGCCGGAGATGCAGCATGACGGAAGGCAAGCGTCGCTCGCGGCCGGTAGTATGCAGCCTACCGAGTTTCTCCAGTCGGTGATGGAGGCGGTGCATCAGTTCCAGGGCGTCACCGATTCGACGATGAACCACGGCGAAGGTTGGCAGTTCATCCAGGTAGGACGGTACATCGAGCGGGCCTCCGCGACAGCACTGCTGCTCGAGGCGTATCACGAAGATATGTGGGAGCATCCGGAGCGGATTCCGGAGGGGACCGAATACCTCGACTGGATGGGACTGCTGCGGTCGGCGACGGCGTTCGAGGCGTACTGCAAGGTGTATACGGCGGATCTGACGCCGGACCGGATCTTCGAGTTCCTTCTGCTCGACGAAGAGTTTCCGCATTCGGTGCGCTTTTCGATCGACAGCCTGCAGTGCGCGCTCGAGAAGATCCAGGGAGACAGCGGCAAGAGCAGAGCGGATGCCTTGCGGCGACTGGGCGGCCGGCTGCAGGCCTCGCTGAACTACAGCTCCGCGGATGAGATCCTGAATCAGGATGTGGTCGGATATCTGAAGAGCATTCAGGCGCAGTGCCGAGCGATTCACGGGACCATCTATGAACTCTATGTTGACTATTCCATCCAGGCTGCGCTCGCAAGCTGAATGAAAGATCTGGCGCAGAGACCGGCAAGCCTGAGACGCCTGAGACCGGCAAATCTGGAGTCGGCAAATCGGGAGCCGATCACCAGCGGAACCCGCTCGGAGCTAATCGATATCGTGAAAGGGATGGCCATTATCCTGGTCGCGTATGGGCATACGGCGCAGGGGGTGGTGCATCGCGGATGGTGGATCGGACGAGGCGCCGCCTTCTCGCGGGCTCTGATTTACAGCTTCCATATGCCTGCGTTCTTCTTCGTCGCCGGGCTGTTTGTGCATGGCAGCATTGCGCGGCGAGGCGGACGCGGCTTCGCGGTCGAGAAGTGCAAGTCTGTGCTTTATCCGTATCTGCTGTTTGCGCTGATCTTTGCCGCGGTGCAGCCGGTGATCGGGCGATTCGAGTTCAGCAGAGCGCCGTTTCGCTGGAACAGTTTCCTGCTCGATGTCGTCGACGGCAATGCGAGCTGGTTCTTGTTTGTGCTGTTCTTCTGCTTCCTGCTGGCGCTGTTCACCTTTCGATTGCCGGACTGGGTGCGGTTTGTCATTGCGGCCGGTGTAGGCATCACTCCGGCGTTCGGACCTCCGCTGACCAATCAGGTGCTGCGCGAGTTCTGCTTTCTGGCGGCCGGGATGTGGGTTGGAACGCGCATCTTCCGGCTGCAGCGCGTGCCCAGGGCCGCGGCTGCTCTTGGCTTTGTCCTGCTTGCTCTTTTTCAAACCGCCGCCATCTTCCTCTATGGAGCGGCCAGCCGGGGAAGCTATATCCTGCTGGGTCTTACCGGAACCGCTGGGCTATTTCTGCTGGCGAAGCTGATTGAGACGATGCGGATCGGCGGCGGGCTGGCCTGGGTGGGACGGGCCTCCCTGGCAGTGTTCCTGCTGAGCGCCTTCGGCCAGGGAGCCACACGAGCGATTCTGGCGGGCGTCTTTCATGCGCATCAACTCTGGCTGCAGTTGCTGCTGCCGACGCTGTTCGCTGTGCTGCTTCCTGCTATCGTATGGCATCAACAGAAACAGTGGCGGGTGGAGTGGCTGTTCTACTGGCCGGTGTAAGTTGTAAGCAGCGACATCCTTCCGTTCCAAGGAGCCGGACCATGTATTACTCCATTCGCCATTTGACGAAGTTTCTGTACAGCAACCAGGTGAGCGAGAGCATGATGGAGACGCGGATGCATCCGCGCAGCGATCAAAACCAGCGATGTCTTACCTTTCATCTTTCGGTGAGCCCGCGGTGCCGGGTGTTCAGCTACCGCGATCATCTGGCCAACCAGGTGCATCACTTCGACATTCCGGGAATGCACGGGCAGTTGGTCATCGTGGCCGAGTCGCTGGTCGAGGTGCGGCCGGCGGCGCAAGTTCCTGCGTTCCTTGCTCCCGATGCGTGGGAGGACCTGGATGCGATGGTGGAGCAGGGCGACTACTGGGAGATGTTGTTTCCGAGCGAGTTCGCCACGCCCACGCCGGCGCTGGATGCGTTTGCCGAGGAGCTGGACGTGCGCCGCAGGGACGATCCGCTGATGGTGCTGCACCGGCTCAACCAGCAGATCTACGAGCACTTCGCCTACAAGCCGAAGTCGACAAAAGTAGACTCGCCAATCGATCTGGCGCTGAGCACCGGAGCCGGGGTGTGCCAGGACTTCGCGCACATCATGATTACGCTGGTGCGCTCCAAGCTGAAGATTCCGTGCCGGTACGTCAGCGGCTACCTTTTCCACGGCGAGAGCGACATGGACCGGTCGGTAAGCTCGGCCACCCATGCCTGGATTGAAGCGCTGGTGCCGCATCTGGGCTGGGTCGGCTTCGACCCGACGAACTGGCTGGTGGCCGGCGACCGGCATATCCGCACCGCGATCGGACGCGACTACTCGGACGTGCCGCCGACGCATGGCATCTTTCGCGGCCACGCGGCCAGCGAGCTTACCGTCGCCGTACGAGTGACGCCCAGCCTGGGAACGCCGTCGCTCGATCAGGAGCTGCCGGTGCCGGAGGACTGGTCGATTCTGGTGGAGAAGGCGACGCAGCTTCCGGAGCAGCCGCCGCCCCCGACCCGGCAGCAACAGATGGCCCAGCAGCAGCAGGGCAATTCCTGAACACTGCGCGGGTCAGAGATTCAGCTTTTTGAAGATGCGTTCGGGAATGTTGCGGATGACGAACATGATGGGCTGCCACTGGAAGGGGACGTAGAGGACGTCGGTGCGCTTGTCGATGGCTTTGACGATCGATTCGGCTACGGCGTCGACATCGGCGAACTTTTCACTCTTGGGCATGCCGGCGGTCATGGCGGTGCGGGTGGGTCCGGGTTTGATGGCGAGGATGTGGACGCCTTCGCGGTCGACGCGGTTGCGCAGACCGCCGAGGAAGGCGGAGAGGCCAGCCTTGGACGCGCCGTAGACGTAGTTAGACTTGCGGCCGCGATCTCCGGCAACCGAGGACAGGACGGCGAGGGTGCCGGCGCGGCGCTGAACGCAGAAATTGGCCAGCCAGGTGAGCAGCGAGACCGGCGCCATGAGGTTGGTGTGGAGGATCTGGGCGGCGGAGTCGAAGTCCTGCTCGGCGTCGGCCTGGTCGCCGAGAATGCCATGCGCGAGGTAGGCGATGTCCATGCCGGTGAGCGAGTTGACGGCGTGGGAGAGCAGGGTGGGATGCTTTTCGGTGTCGTCGAGATCGGCTACGGCGGTGTGGACGACGGCGGCGCCGCGGGTGCGGAGGTCGGAGGCTACGGCGTAGAGTTTTTCGGGATTGCGGGCGACGAGAAACAGGCTTGCGCCCTGCGTGGCCCAGATGCGGCAGGTAGCTTCGGCGATGCCGGAGGTGGCGCCGAGGACGAGGATTTTTTTCGGGAGTTTGCCGGCGGATTTGCTCGCATTGGCAGCATGGGCCGCGGCCAGCACCGGGATCGTAGCGGGGTTGCTCATCGGGCGGGGGATGCTCCTGTGGATTCGGCGGTGACGCGCTCCCAGAAGCTGGAGGTGAGCATGGGGTCGCGGTATTCGGCGAACTGCTGCCATTGGGGATAGAAGGCCTGGAACTGGGAGGCAGTCATGGCGGCATCTTTAGCGGGGTAAAGGCGGCCGCCGAACTCGCGGGTCATATCGCCGAGCCGCTGCATAAGGGGAAAACTGATGCCGGCCTTAATAGGGAAGTCGAGCGCGAACATGATGCCGGCCTGGGGGAAGCTCATCATGCCGAGCGACGGGATATCCCCGAAAGCCTTGAGAACGGCGAGGAAGCTGGCGAGGCCGGACTTGGCGATCTCGTGCAAGATGGCGATGGTGCCCTCTTTCGCGTCTGCCCAGGGTATAGCGTACTGGAACTGGAGCAGGCCCTGCTTGCCATAGAGGCGGTTCCAGTGCAGGACCTTGTCCAGCGGATAGAAGAAGGGTTCATAGTCCTGGAGGGTTTTCACTCGCGGCTTAAGCTGCTTGTGGAAGAAGACGGAGTTGAAGATGCTGACGGTGGTGCGATTGAGAGCGAATCCGGGCGCGTCGAAGGGGAAGACGAGCTTGGGCTCGGGGGAGGGCTTGAGTTTTGCGGGAACTCTGGAATGATCGCCGGGCATGAAGATGCCGCGGGCGAAGTTTCTGCCGGTGGAGACGCAGTCTACCCAGCTTACGTTGTATTCGACGTGCCGGTACTGCTGTTTGAGGTCGAGAAACTCATCGATGCCGTGGAACTGGATGCCCTCGTAGTCGATCAGGCGGGAGACGATGGGTTTGAGCCGAAGCTGCGCCCAGGTGATGACGCCGGTGAGGCCCATGCCGCCGATGGTTGCGGCGAACCAGTCGGGGTTTTCGGTGGCCGAGCAGAGGCGTCGGGTTCCGTCCGAGCGCACGAGTTCGAAGCTGGGAACATGGCAGCCGAAGGAGCCGGCCGCCTCGTGGTTTTTGCCGTGAATGTCGTTGGCGATGGCACCGCCGAGGGTGACGTACTTGGTGCCGGGGGTGACGGGAAGAAAGAAGCCGCGGGGCACGGCAAAGTCGAGGATCTGGGCGAGGGTGATGCCGGCCTCGGCGGTGAGCAGGCCGGTGGCGGGATCGAAGTCGATCAGGCGGTTCATGCCTGTGGTCAGAAGGAGATTGCCGCCCTCGAGCAGGCAGACGTCGCCATAGCTGCGGCCCATGCCGACCGGCAGCGCGCCGCCGATGTGCAGTCCCTCTGCCACGCGGGGAAAGTCTCCCTGCCAGTTGAGGGGAATGACTTTGGCGTTGTATTTGGGATAGCGGCCCCACGATTCGAAGCGAGCCAGGCTGGGAGACGGTTCGGAGACCGGCTCGCGCGAGGCGGTGAAGTCCAGCTTCGGCGAGTTTGAGGTCGAGGTAGCCATGGTGTCAAGGATAGCCGATTGCGCGAGGAGAGCCGAGAACAAGTTTGTAACGAGTTGGTGACTAGGGTACTTGGCTGGTTGCGCAAAAAAAGGCGCAGCCTAAGCTGCGCCTCTACTTGCTGAACGGCTTTGCGTTACGCTGCGGCGGTGGCGCGGTTGGCGGCGTGCTTGTCCGCTGCGGACTTGAGTGCTCCCTTGGCCTGCACGGTGAGGGCAGCGAAGCCGGCAGCATCGTTGGCGGCGATGTCGGCGAGGATCTTGCGGTCCAGCGGATTGCCGGCCAGCTTGAGGCCGTTGATGAAGGTCGAGTAGCTCATGCCGTTGTTCCGGCAGGCAGCGTTGATGCGAACGATCCAGAGGGCGCGGAACTGGCGTTTCTTCTGCTTGCGGCCAGTGTAGGCGAACATGAGACCGCGTTCGACGGCCTCCTGTGCAGCCTGATAGAGCTTGGATTTGGTGAGGAAGTATCCGCTGGCGCGCTTGAGGATCTTCTTGCGGCGGTCGTTGCGTTTGGTACTCCGTTTGACACGGGGCATCGTGCGTCTCCTTTTGCGTGGTTCGGTTAAGCGGCTGGAGGTAAGGTGAAGCCTCTTCACGCGCTATGCAACTTCAGGTCTCGGTGGAACGCTTCGCGCGGTTCCAGGGGCCGGAACGCTTTGCTGGCCCTTTGCTTTTTACGGCGGCTCGACCTGAAAAACTGATTGCTTTCTTATCCCTAAAAACCAAAGACTTTCGGTGGTCTTTCTTTAGGCGTAAGGAAGCATGCGGGCAACCTTGTGATGATCCGCGTCGGAGATCAGGGCCGACCCGCCGAGCTTGCGCTTGGTCTTGGTGGCCTTGGACGTGAGGATGTGGCGCATCTTGGACTGGCCGCGCTTGAACTTGCCGGTGCCGGTCTTATGAAAGCGCTTGGCTGCGCCGCTGTGGGTCTTCAACTTTGGCATGGTGTTCCTGACGAAAACTGTGTTCTGGACAACCTCCCAAGTATATACGAGGGCGGCCATTTTGGAGTCAGTTGATTTTGCGGCTTCTATAAAAGTCGAAGGCTTAACGCCGATCTGCACCGAAGATAGGGATGGAAGTATCAGGCGAGGGACTTGTCCATCACCACAAAGTACAGATCGTCCCGGAGCGGCAGGCCGAAGCGCTCGTCTCCATAGGGAAAGGGCTTCGTCTGGCCGGTGCGGCGGTAACCGCGGCGCTCGTACCACTCGATGAGACCCTCACGGAGCCAGATTACGGCGATCTCTACCCGGGTCGCGCCGCGCGCCCTGAGATGCTCCTCGGCTTTGGACAGGAGCAGCCGCCCGAGCCCTTCGGCCTGGCGCTTTGGATCGATCGTGAGCATGGAGAGGTGCCAGGCCGAAGCCTCTTCGGTGGGCTCGAGGGTGACACACCCGGCGAGCGGACCGCCTTCTCGGTCCCGCAGCAGCAGGATGGTGGACTTGCCGCCGGAGAGCATCGCGGTGAGCATGGCCGAGTCGATTCGCTGGCCGGCCAGCATCCTGGCTTCGCTCGCCCATCCCTGCTCAGCGCTCTGCCCGCGATAAGCGCTGTTGACCAGGGAGGCGATTTTATCGATTTCCTGGTTCCTCTCGGGGTGACTGGCAGGCGCGACAAGCATTGGCTGATTGTCATCGCTCCGAGAGCGTAAGTCCAGCGCCCAAAGACACACCTGGAGACACGATCGACTCGGTCAGGAGAGCGGCTGAAAGGGCAGGTGTTTCGGAGGATTCGAGAGCCTTGTTTCACGCCGTTTCCGGCCCTTAACGTGCTATACTTAAGAGACTGGAAACAAGTCCGAAACGTGTGTAAAACGCTGTAAAGGCGAGGCTTTTCGCTGGCTGCGCGACGACGGGACGAGCAGCGAATCCAG
This sequence comes from Edaphobacter sp., assembly GCA_965277335.1. GTDB lineage: Bacteria > Acidobacteriota > Terriglobia > Terriglobales > Acidobacteriaceae > Edaphobacter. The sequence continues at coordinate 647,794 of CBDICJ010000008.1, forward strand.
GAGATTCGGCAAACGCTAAAACGGAGACTCATGGCATCGACTGCAATCCCCACCGAAGGCGCTCTTTTAGAGCTTGACGCTGCTCCAATCGCTGGTACAGGCAAGGCCGCCCCCAAGGGCGAGCACAAGCAGGGCGGCGGCTACTCGGCTGAAAATATTACGGTGCTGGAGGGTCTCGCGGCGGTTCGGCTGCGCCCTGCGATGTATATCGGCTCGACCGGCGAGATGGGGCTTCATCATCTGGTGTACGAGGTGGTCGATAACTCGGTCGATGAGGCGCTGGGCGGACATGCGACGCGGATCGATGTGACGATTCATGTCGATAACTCGATTACGGTTGTCGATGACGGCCGCGGCATTCCCGTCGATGACAAGGTGATCAACGGCGAGAAGATGCCCGCGGTGCAGGTGGTGCTGACGATGCTGCATGCCGGCGGCAAGTTCGACGCTTCGAACTACAAGGTTTCAGGCGGCTTGCATGGCGTCGGCGTGAGTTGCGTGAATGCACTGAGCGAAGAGTTCGATGTGGAGATCTGGCGCGACGATTTTGCGTGGGAGCAGGACTACTCCAAGGGCGCGCCGATCTCGAAGTTGAGGAAGATGGGGCCAAGCAAGCGCAAGGGCACCAAGGTCCACTTCCTTCCGGACAAGTCGATCTTTACGGTAACGGAGTTCAACTACGACACCTTGGCGCAGCGGCTGCGTGAACTCGCGTTTCTGAACAAGGGCCTTGAGATTCACCTGACCGACGAGCGCACGACCGATACCAAGACGGGCGAGAGCAAACACCAGGAGTTCAAATACGCGGGCGGTATCGCGGAGTTCATCAAGCACATCAATAAGGGCAAGCAGGTGCTCCACGAGAAGCCGATCTACATGGAGGCCGAGCGCGACAACGTGGCCATGGAGATTGCGCTGCAATATAACGACGCGTATTCGGAGACGGTATTTACGTTTGCCAATAACATCAACACGGTGGATGGCGGGACGCACCTGTCGGGCTTCAAGACGGCGCTGACCCGGACGATCAATGCGGCGGGGCAGTCGCTGGGCCTGTTCAAGGATGTGAAGGAGAACCTGAGCGGCGACGATGTGCGCGAGGGCCTGGTTGTGGTCATCAGCGTAAAGCTGAGCCAGCCGCAGTTCGAAGGCCAGACCAAGGGCAAGCTGAACTCCGACATCGCCGGCACGGTGCAGGCCTTCGTCAACGAGCGGCTGGGCGCATTCCTGGAGCAGAATCCTTCGGTCGCGAAGAAGATCATCAATAAGGCGATCGACGCGGCGCGGGCGCGTGAGGCAGCGCGGAAGGCTCGCGACCTGACCCGGCGCAAGGGCGCTCTCGATGGCGGCGGACTGCCCGGCAAGCTGGCGGACTGCTCCGAGCGCCAGCCCGACCGCTGCGAGCTGTATCTGGTCGAGGGAGAGTCGGCCGGCGGAACGGCCAAGCAGGGGCGCGATCGCAAGTTCCAGGCGATCCTGCCGTTGAAGGGCAAGATCCTCAACGTCGAAAAAGCCCGCTACGACAAGATGCTCGGCCATGAAGAAATCCGCGCCATGATTACGGCGCTCGGCTGTGGCATCGGCAAGGACGACTTCGATGCCAGCAAGCTGCGCTACGGCAAGCTGATCCTGATGACTGATGCCGACGTCGACGGATCCCACATTCGTACGCTGCTGCTGACCTTCTTCTTCCGGCACATGACGGAGCTGATCAAGCGCGGCCATGTCTACATCGCCCAGCCGCCGCTCTATCGCATCAAGAAGGGCAGGTTCGAGCAGTACATCAAGGACGAGCGCGAGTACGTCAGCGTGATGGTCAAGCGCGCCTCCGACGGCATGGTCTTCCGCTACGGCAAGGACGGGGGCAAGCTTGAGGGCGCGGCGCTGACCAAGTTCATGGGCCAGTTGAACGACTATCTCGGCTTTTTCGACAAGGTGCTGAAGCGGCTGCGGAACGAAGATGTCACGCGCGCCTTCGCGGAGCTGTTCGCGCAGGAGGGCAAGGACTCGGCCCGGCGTACGGACTTTGAATCGAAGCCAAAGCTTGAGGCCATGCGCGACCGTCTGCTTGCGATGCAGAAGCAGTACCAGTTCAAGAACGTGGGCGAGGTGGAACTCGATGAGGAGCACAAGACTTACTCGGTGAGCTACACCGACGCGCAGGGCGCGGTGCGGGCGATCGACTGGACGCTGGCGTCCGCTCCGGAGAGCCGGCAGATGCTGGCCAAGCATGCTCAAATTAAAGAGCAACTGATCGCTCCGTTCTTTATCGAGTACGCGGTGAAGACCAAGGCTGCCGAAGCCGCGGAAGAGGCCGAAGAGATCGCCTCCGAAGAGGGCGTGGCGGAGATCGCCGCCGCTCCCGGAACGGTTGCCGAGGTTAAGCCGGGCAAGCGCGTCAGCAAGTCTTCGCAGGACCCGGTCGAAAAGAAGACCGCGCGCGAGGTCTTCGAATACGTCATCGAGCAGGGTCGCAAGGAATATCAAGTCCAGCGCTATAAGGGCCTCGGCGAGATGACCGCTCCGCAGCTATGGGAGACGACCATGGACCCGGAACGCCGCACCCTGCTCCAGGTCAAGCTCGAAGACATCGCAGCCTGCGAGGAGATCTTCACCACCCTCATGGGCGAGGATGTGGAGAGCCGGCGCAAGTTCATCGAAGAGAATGCGCTCGACGTGAAGAACCTGGATATCTAAAGGCGTGTCCTGCCGGACGGGCCGCCTGCGCGGCGGGCGGTCACTTCGTGACGTGTGTGCCGGGTCTGAGCGCTACTGGCAGCATAGGGCCTCCCGATGGTCGGCGTGAGGATTTCTCCTTCCGACCATCGGGAGGACAATGCGGCTCAGCCCGGCACGGAAAGATATACGCACCACGAAGTGGTCGCACCGTGCGTAGCGGGCCCGTCCGGCAGGACACTTGAGTGCTACCATCCGGCTATGCCGATGGGTGAGGTGCTGGTCGAGGCGCGAAATCTGGTAAAAGAGTATGGCGCCGCCCAGCGCGCAGTGGACGACGTATCTTTCGACATCCGGCGCGGCGAGACGTTGGGGCTGGTGGGTGAATCCGGCTCCGGCAAGAGCACGGTGGCGCGCATGCTTCTGCGTCTGGTCGAGCCGAGCGGAGGCCAGGTGCGCTATGCCGGGTACGATCTGCTCGCCATGCGGCCGCGCCCGATGCGAGCGATGCGGCGGCGCATGCAGATCGTCTTTCAAGATCCAATGGCGGCGCTGAATCCCCGGATGAAGGTGAGAGAGATTCTTGCCGAGCCGTTTGCGATCCACCGCGAATCCCCGGCAGAAGGCGTCCCCGCGAGACTCGCAGAGATGCTCCGAACCGTCGGGATGGAGGAGTCGTCGCTGAGCCGCTTTCCGCATGAGTTCAGCGGAGGCCAAAGGCAGAGAATCAACATCGCTAGGGCGCTCGCCCTAAGGCCGGAGTTCCTTTTACTCGACGAGCCGGTGAGCGCGCTCGATGTCAGCGTTGGCGCTCAGGTGATCAATCTCCTGCGCGACCTGCAGCGGGCGTACGGACTCACGTATCTGTTCATCTCGCACTCCATGCCGCTGGTGCGCTATCTCAGCGACCGGATCGCAGTGATGCAGCACGGTCGTCTGGTGGAGCTTGGAGAGTCGGAACAGGTATGCGATGCGCCGCGGCAAGAGTACACCCGCAGACTGATCGCGGCGACGCCCAAGATGCCCTCCGACATACTTCCCGCGAGGTCAAGAGCTTGCGACCAGCAGCCGATACAATGAACGGTGGATGACTTCGAGCTTCAGCACGCATTGGCACTACGTCTGGCTCGTCGCAGCGTCTCTGATTGCGGGTGTGATGAATGCGATGGCGGGCGGCGGCTCGTTCATCTCGTTTCCAGCGATGCTGGCTATGGGCGTGCTGCCGATTCAGGCGAACGCGACCAATACGATGGCGTTGTGGCCGGGCCTGCTCACCTCTCTTGCGGCACTGCGCAGGGATGTGCGCACAGACCTGCTGGCTCCGATTGTCGTCGCCTCGATTTCGGGCGGCGTCACGGGAGCTGTGGTTCTGCTGCGGACCAGGCAACTGACCTTTCTGCATCTCATTCCTTGGCTGCTGCTGTTTGGAGCATTGGTCTTCGGCATCAGTGGACCGGTTTCAATGTGGCTGCGAAGGCATTCGGCGGAACCACATGCGCCGCGCAATCCAAAGTTCGTGACGCTGTTTTGTTCGCTGTTTCCGATCTGTTTTTACATTGGATACTTCGGTGCGGGCGGCGGGTTCTTGATCATGACGGTGCTGGCGCTGGCGGGCATCGAACAGATGCATACGCTGAACGCGATGAAGGTGGTTGCAGCCTGTGTTTCGAACTTGGTGGCGATCTTTACCTTTATCGTCAGCGGCGCAATCCTGTGGCGCTATTGCCTGGTCTCGATGGCGTTCGCGGCCGCCGGAGGATTCATTGGCGCGCAGTATGCCCGGCGCATGAATCCAACCGCGCTGCGCATCATCGTGGTTCTGACAGGATGCACGATCGCCGCTTATTTTTTCTGGAGACAGTTTTGAGAGCCACTGTCTGCGGATCGGCATGCAGCGCAGAGGCTCGGGAAGAAGGTTCGGTATGAGTCATGAAGGAATTCGCATTGTGAACGCGGAGCAGGCGCAGCGGGAAGATCAGGAGCACGATCTGCTGGCGGCCGATGCGGCGACCCCGAAGAAGGTGCGGGTGAAGAAGACCGAAGGCACGGGCGTCGAGATCGACTGGAAGGATGGGCACCACAGCGCATGGAACTTCGCATGGCTGCGAGACGCCTGCCCGTGCGCGACCTGCCACGAAGAACGCGAAAAGACGGGCCGCCTGCCGGGCGTGGCGAAGCCGAAGGAGCAGACGCTGCTGAGGCTGTACGAGGCTCCGGTGAAGCCGCTTGAAGTAACGCCGGTGGGCAAGTACGCGCTCAAGTTCAAGTGGAGCGACGGCCACGAGAGCGGCATTTACTCCTGGGACTATATGCGGCGTGTCTGCCGCTGCGATGAGTGTAGGACGAAGCAGAAGCCGAAACCCTGAAGATGAATCGCGAAGAGTCGCCGGTCTTGCACAAATCTCTGTGCTGAACTGCGCGAGCAGGTTTTGCTCAGGGAACCGTGTTGGGGTGAGGGTTGTCGATGACAGGATGAAGCTGCAACTGCGCGAATGCATCCTCGACGGTGTCCGCAACCAGCAGAAGCTCGCGATTTTTCGGCTTGAGCATGCCTTCGGCGACGCAGTGATCGAGGAAGTCCAGCAGCTTATCGTAAAAGCCGTTGGTGTTGAGCAGAAGAATCGGTTTCGCATGAAGTTTGAGCGTGTGCCAGGCGAGCACCTCGAACAACTCCTCGAAGGTGCCGAACCCGCCGGGCAGCACAAGGAAGGCGTCGGATTTTTCGGCCATCATTGCTTTGCGGGTGTGCATGGTGCTGGTGACGTGCAGTTCGGTGACGCCCTGGTGGGCGACTTCGAGATCCACAAGCACCTCTGGGATGACGCCGATCACCTTGCCGCCGGCCTCGAGTGTCGCGTCCGCCACGGCCTTCATCAGGCCGATGTTGGAACCGCCGTAGATCAGGCCGATGCTGCGCGCCGCCAGTGTTCGGCCAAGCTCTTCGGCCGCGGCTCGGTAGAGACTGCGTGAGCCATCGGCTGAGGCGCAGAACACGGCGATGTTGCGAATCATGACTTCAAGAATATCAAGCTGGCGATGAGGAGCGGAAGGCCGACCGGCGCTTGTTGCGCGAGGCGATCGGCCTGGGGCCCAAAAAAGAGAATGATGTTTGAGTTGCTGAGGAGATGAGCGGGCTAGCGGACTACGATTGTCGCGCCTGCGTGTTCTTTGCTGACCTCTTCGATGATGGAACCTGCCGCGTGATTTGGCGTGGAGGTGTTTGCGACGATGCGCGTGCCGACGGGAAGATTGAGATCGACCGGCTTGCCTGGATCGAGCGTCATGACCTTGTCGTCGATCTTGACCTCCAAGGGAGCGCCGGAGTCGTTGCGTATGCTGAATTTCACCGTGGATGTCTTCGACTTGCCGAACATCGCATGGATGGGAGAGGAGAGGTTGACAGGAGCGGCGTAGACCGCCGGCGCTGCGAGGAGAGCGGTAGCGGCTACCGCCACGGCAAAGCGTGTGAGGTGTTTCATAGATAGCTCCCGAAACTTCAAGATTCCGACGGGAGTTCTCTGCCATGGTTCAGGGAGCTCGTCGTTGAGAGCAGATACGCAGAGCGCTTCGCGGTAGTTCCCTGAAAGAACAAATTTTTCTAAACGAATGGTTGCATCGAGGTTAATCAATTCAGCGCTGTTCGCTCCCGGACAGATCGTTTGCAAGTGAGCTGGTTACTGCCGTTCTGGCAAGCTTCTACGATGCACAGGTGCTTTTGTTGCAGAGAGCTTAAAATAGAGGCTGGAGTGTAATGACGTTGAGTCGCCTTTTGGAAAATATGAATCCGCAGCAGCAGGAAGGCATCCTCGCGGTGGACGGACCGGTGCTTCTGCTTGCCGGTGCGGGCTCGGGCAAGACGCGAGTCATTACGCATCGCATCGCGTATCTGATTCAGGAGCGCGGCGTGCCGGCGGACTCCATCCTCGCGGTCACGTTTACCAACAAAGCCGCGAAAGAGATGGCCGAGCGCGTCGATAAGATTCTCGGACACAGCTCTCTGGCCAAGCCGATGCTTGCGACCTTCCATAGCTTCTGCGTGCGCGTTTTGCGGCGCGATATAGAAGCGCTGCGCGTGGCCGGCGTCGGCCTGACCCGCACCTTCGCCATCTACGACGAGACCGACCAGCAGGCCGTGGTGAAGCAGGCGCTCAAGCGGCTAGGCATCGATGACAAATCCCTGAAGCCGCGGGTCGCACTCGGCCGAATCTCCTGGGCGAAGAACCATATGATCGACCCGCAGGAGTACTTCCTCGCCAGCACCAACCCCATGGAAGAGAAGATCGCCCACATCTTCGAGATCTACAAGAAGGAGCTGCTGAAAGCCAACGCGCTCGACTTCGACGACCTGCTGCTCGAGACCGTGCGCCTGCTGAAGTCCTCCGCCGAGACGCGAGAAAGATACAATCGCCGTTACAGATATCTCCTCATCGACGAATACCAGGACACCAATCGGCCGCAGTATGAACTGATGAAGCTGCTTGCCGGCACCGAGGCGAACGTCTGCGTGGTCGGCGACGAAGACCAGTCGATCTATAGCTGGCGCGGCGCGGACATCAAGAACATCCTCGAATTCGAAAAAGATTTCTCCAATACCAAAACCATTCGCCTGGAGCAAAACTATCGCTCCACCCAGATGATCCTCGAAGGCGCAGGGGCGGTCGTCGCGCAGAACACGCAGCGCAAGGGCAAGAATCTCTTCACCACGCGCGAGGGCGGCAGCCTGATTGGATACTACGAGGCTCCGGACGGCGAGAACGAAGCGCTGTTCATCGCCGACCGTGTGCAGCGCTACCTGCGCGAGGCCGGACAGCAGCAGGACCTTCCGCGCTGCGCCGTTCTCTACCGCACCAACTCGCAGTCGCGCCTGGTGGAAGAGGCGCTGCGGCGCTATCAGATTCAGTACCACATGGTCGGCGGCTTCAGCTTCTACGACCGCGCCGAGGTGAAGGACATCCTCAGCTATTTGAAGCTGGTGCAGAACGTGCATGACTCCGTCGCGCTGGGCCGCGTCGTCAACTCACCGCCGCGCGGCATTGGCAAGACAACCATGGAGACGCTAGAACGCATGGCGCTCGCAACCGGCATGAGCACCTGGGACGCCATCGGCCGAGCCATCGAAGACAAGCTCCTGCCCCCGCGCGCGCTGCAGGCGCTCAGCGCATTCAAGCGTCTCATCGAAGATGCGCGCGCGATGCTCGGCCCCGGCTTCGCGGAGAAGCTCGCTGAAGATGTGGCACAGGACGGAGACGCTCTACTGTCCTCCGATGCCATCGAAGACGCGGACGTCTCCTTCGGCTTCGGAGACGAGACAGGCGAAAGTGAGGCCGTGGCTTCCAAGACCGAGGACACCGGAGCGGGCGCCAGCTTCGATACCAGCTTCAACTTCGGCTTCGATTTCGGCCCCAGCGAAGAGATCTCCACTCTTGCCGCCGAGAACGCCATCGACTCCGACGCATCGCACGGCATCGATGCCGCCAGCTTCAATCCCTTCGCTCCCGTTGTGCTCAAACGATCGGCCAATACCACGATTGAACGCGCCGCCGAGATCAAGATGGCCGACGACTCGAGCGCAGATAAGCCGGCCTTCCGCAAGCCCGGCGACGCCGCCACGCTGCCGGAGCTGATCAAGTTCCTCAACGACCGCAGCGGCTACATTCGCGCCCTCGAGGAAGAGGCCACGCCGGAGTCTTTCTCGCGCATTGAAAACCTGAAGGAACTCGCCAACGCCGCCCAGGATGCGCAGGAGCGCGGCGAGAGCCTGCACGAGTTTCTCGATCACGCCGCGCTCGTCTCCGACGCCGACAGTTACAGCGAAGAGGCCCGCGTCACCCTGATGACCTTGCACGCCGCCAAGGGCCTCGAGTTCCCGCTGGTCTTTCTCTCCGGCATGGAAGAAGGCCTTTTCCCGCATTCGCGCACTCTGACCGACCCCACCGGACTCGAAGAGGAGCGCCGCCTCTGCTACGTCGGCATGACCCGCGCCATGGACACGCTGATCATGACCCGCGCTCGGTACCGCCGCCGCTACGGAAGCGACATGCCCGAATCGAGCATCCCCTCGCGCTTTCTAGAAGAGGTGCCTAGCCGCCTGATCGAAGACCTGGGAAGTCCACCCGCGCGCCCGCAGTTCTCCGGCTCCGACTACCACTGGGCCTCGCCGGCTGCCAACAGCTATGCGACGCCGTATCCCAAAGCAAATCGTTTCGACCGCGCCGGAGCAGCCGACGAGGGCGAACGCCACTACAGCTACGAGGATGAAGACCAGACGCGCGACCCGGGAGCCCGCGCCGCCGCCCGCGCCGCCACCGGATATGGCGCCTCCACACGCTCGACCCCGGGCGCGAAGACTGCCGGCCAAGGCAAGTCCATCGACAACATCGCCAGCTTCTTCGCAGCCCGCGGCCAGAAGATCACGCGGCCCAAACTCGAGATCGAAGCCCCCATCGGCAGGACGGGCCTCAAGCAGGGAACCCGCGTCCGGCATCCGAAATACGGCGAAGGAACCGTCTTTCGTCGCGAAGGCGAGGGGGACGACGCGAAGATTACAGTACAATTTCAACAGCATGGCGTGAAAAAACTGGTGGAGAAGTTTGCCCAGTTGGAGCGCCTCTGAGCGTCAACGCATCGCCTCACAAGTTCAAAAATCGCACCTAAGAAAGATTGACACCTTAATGGCAAATACCAAGAGCATCACCGACACCGAGGAGCGCAAGAAGGTCAAGCGCGCCGCACGCAAGAAAGCCGCCCCCAAGGGTCCACGCACCGGCGCCCGCGGCGAAAACAAGCAGAAGGTGAAGAAGGCGTCTCGCGGCCAGAGCAAGCGCTAAACGGCCGCCGGGCAGCAGACACGCAGTCTCTGCCCGGCCCTGATCATCGCAATCGCACGTGTAGTCTGAAACGCCCCGCACCATTCTCTTCGTAAGCAGGAGCGAGCGCGCTGGCCAGGCAAATCTTTCGAACCAAATCGATCGACAAGCTGATTTCGGAATCGGAGAGGCCGGAGCACGCTCTCAAGAAGACCCTCGGCCCGGTCTCGCTCACCGCGCTCGGCATCGGCGCTGTTATCGGGTCCGGCATCTTCACGGTCATCGGCGTGGCCATCGGGGGAAATCCCGCATCGGTCGCCACATGGGCGGACTCGCCCGTCGTCGACCTCCTCCTGCATCACGGCGCAGTCGCCGGACGCCCCGGAGCCGGGCCCGCGCTCGCCATCTCGCTCATACTCGTCGCCATCGTCTGCGCGCTCACCGGCCTCTGCTACGCCGAGCTCGCCAGCATGATCCCCATCGCGGGGTCGGCCTACACCTACACCTACGCGACTCTCGGCGAACTTGTCGCCTGGATCATCGGCTGGGACCTCATCCTCGAATACGCCTTCAGCAACATGAGCGTCAGCGTCGGGTTCGCCGCCCACGTCGTCGCGCTGCTGGACTGGATGGGCCTCTCGCTCTCTCCCAAATGGCTCTCGCCCGCCTACCTGCCGCTCGGCCTGCAGGACCTGCAAGGCAAAGACATCTATCCCTCAGGCTGGCACGCCGGATTCAACATCCCCGCCTTTCTCATCGTGCTGCTGTTGACTGTCGTTCTGGTGCGAGGCATCCGCGAATCGGCCCGCACCAACAACATCATGGTGCTGGTCAAAATCGCCGCCATTCTACTCTTCGTCTTCTTCGGTCTCAGTTTCATTCATCCGGCGAATTATCATCCCTTCTCGCCCAACGGCTGGTCGGGTGTGCTCGCCGGCGGGTCGATCATCTTCTTCACTTACATCGGCTTCGACTCCATCTCGACGGCAAGCGAAGAGTGCCGCAACCCGCGCAAGGACGTGCCCGCCGGCATTCTGGCGACCCTCGCCATCTGCACGCTGCTCTACATCGGCGTCGCGGTCGTCCTCACCGGGCTCGTGCCATGGCAGTCGGTCGCAGGCGATGCGGCGCCGGTGGTCAACGCCCTCAAGCGCGTCTCCATGACTCCCGGCGGTCATCCGCTCCACTGGGTGCAGCTTGCGGTGCTGATCGGCGCGCTGGTCGGCATGATCTCGTCGATTCTTGTCTTCCAGCTCGGCCAGGCTCGTGTCTGGTTCGCCATGTCGCGCGACCGCCTTTTGCCCGATGTTTTCAGTAAGGTGCACCCACGTTTCCGCACTCCCGCCTTCGCCACCTGGATCGCCGGATTCCTCGTCGCCATCCCCGCCGGCCTCTTCGACGTCGGCACCTTCGCCGAGATGTCGAACATCGGCACGCTCTTCGCTTTCGTGCTGGTCTCGATCGGCGTGGTCGTGCTGCGCTACAAGGATCCCGAGCGCCATCGCGGCTTCCGTGTTCCCTTCGGCCCGATCATCCCCATTCTCAGCGTGCTCTTCTGCGTGCTGCTGATGGCCGGACTCCCCGCCAAAACCTGGCTCCGCTTTTTCGTCTGGCTCATCGTCGGCCTCTTCGTCTACGTCCTCTACAGCCGCAAACGCAGCGAGTTCTATCCAAAGCGCCTAGACTAAGCAGATGGCGCGAAAGCAGATAAGACCAGACGCTGAGATCGACGTCGTCGACTGGCTACGCAGACTGCCTAAAGTCGAGCTGCACCTGCACCTCGAAGGCACCATCCAGCTCGACACCCTGCTCGAGCTGAGCAAACGTCACGACGCCCTACCTCTCACCCGCGAAGCCGCGAAGAAGCTCTACGTCTATGACAACTTCCTCGGCTTCATGGACTCCTTCAAAGCCGTCTCCGCCCGTCTCAAAGGCCCCGCCGACTACGAGCTCATCACCTATAACATGATTCGCGACCTCGCCGCCCAGGGCGTCCTGCACGCCGAGGTCTACATCTCCTTCGGCATCATCTTTTACTGGAAGAATGCCGAGGTCGAACCCTACGTCGAGGCGATCGAGCGCGGTCGCGTCCGCGGCGAAAAAGACTTCGGTGTCACCGTCTACTGGCTCATCGATGCAGTGCGGCACTTCGGCGCGGAGGAGGCCGCGAAGGTCTTTCGCAAGGCCGCCGAGCTGCGCAGTCTTTATCCCAGCATCGTCGGCATTGGCATCGGCGGCGACGAAGCGCGCGGCAGCGCCGACCTCTTCCGCGAATCCTACGCCGAGGCCAAAGCCGCCGGTCTCCATCTGACCGCGCACGCCGGCGAAAGCATCGGTCCCGAGAGCATCTGGGCGGCGATGAACATCGGCGCAGAACGGATCGGCCATGCGCTCTCGGCCCAGCGCGATCCCGAGCTGCTGGAGATATTGGCCGAGAAGCAGATTCCGCTGGAACTCAACGTCACCAGCAATCTCCGCACCGGCTGTTGCGCCAGTCTGGACGAGCATCCAGTCAAACGTTATTTCGAGTCGGGTCTCATGGTCACGATCAACTCGGACGACCCGCCCATGTTCGGCAGCAACCTGCTCGAAGAGTACGTCCTGGTGCAGGAGCGCTTCGAGTTTTCGCTCGAACAGATGCGCGAGCTCGCCGCCAACGCCGTCGAAGCCAGCTTCCTCCCGCCCGAACGAAAGCTTAGCCTGTTGCGCCAGGTGGAGCTGTACGGTTATTGAGTCATCAAAGCAGAATCAGTATGAGTGCACCGATGACTGAGAATTCGTCATCTCGACCGGAGCAGCGGAAGATTTCATCGCCCGCTACGGAGTGGAGAGATCCCTGTATTTCGCCTTGGTTTGTTCTTGCTTCCCGCGTACACCCGAAAGAATCACCGTCCGTCGGGGGCGGGAACCATCACCGCGTTGGGATCGACTCGGGGAATGCCGAAGTGGCCGCTCAGGTGGACCAGGTCCAGCGGGCGCAACTCACAGGCGATCTGAATGACGCTCATATCCCGCGGCGACCGCGTCAGCACCGTAACGCCATTGATGTCCGGCCCGGTGAAGTGCAGCCACAGGTCGGTGACGGTGGCGCGGGGCTGCGCGGTGCTCGCAGGCGTCTGGTTCGCGTCCACCAGGTGCTTCCAACCCGCGGCATGATAGGCGTCGATGATCGAGGCCATCGTCTCCGGCGTGTAAAAGGCCGGGCGCGGGTAGCGGTAGTTATCGATGGAGACGCCGGTAAGCGCTGCGGCGGCTCGGTTCGCGTCCACGCCGCTCGAGGTCAGCAGATTCTGCGCGATCTGCAGCATGGATCGGTCGAAGCTGAAGGCGGTGTGAGTGGCAGGCTGATCCGCGAGATTCAGGAATGCCTCCTGGGAGCCTGGCGGGAGACCGGCGGGTTGCTGAGCAAGAGAGACGCGAGGCACGGCCGCCGCCAGCGCCAGACCGAAGAGTACGGAATAGAGACGCAGCTTCATAAACAGGCTCCTGCTTGCTTAGACACAAGTCCACGCCGCGAGTTTCCCGGAACCTGAATTTACCTTCTATCCGCCTCGGACTTTACTGGGCAGGCCGCGGAGCGAAGTAACCCTTCTGCGCGCGGACGTGGTAGCGCGGATCGTTAGCTTGGAAGTAAATCGTGCGGAAGGAGCCGTCGGCCACGAGATCCGCAGGGCGGTATACAAGCGAGTACTGGCTGCGCAACTCCTCTTCGATATTGTGGAAGCCGGTGGCGACATCCTCGATCTTGATGGGGTAGAAGGCCTGGCCGCCGGTAGCCTCGGAGATGGCTTTCAGGATGTCGTCGCCCTTGTCCTTGCTCGGGCTGATGTTGGTGCTGATGGAGTAGACGATGGTCTGGGCGCGCTGGCACATCTTGATCGCGTCCGACTCTTCGACGCGGCTGTAGTTGTCGTCGCCGTCTGAAACCAGAATGAGCGCGCGGCGGACGGCGCCCTGGTCCTGCAGCGTGAGCATCTGGTCTTTGCAGGTCTTGTAGAGCGAATCAAACAGCGCGGTGCCGCCGCCGGGACGCAGCTTGCGGATGCCCTGGTTCAGCAGATCGACGTTGTTGGTGAAGTCTTGCGAGACGTCGGTGTTGATGTCGAAGCCTTCGACAAACGCGCGGTCGTTGCGGTGCAGAATCTGCAGAAGGAATTCGATCGCCGAGTCCTGCTCGAACTGGAAGCGCTGGCGGATCGAGCTGCTGGTGTCAAGCAGAATGCCGACACGCAGCGGGAGATCGGTTTGCTGGGTGAACCGGAGCACGGCTACAGGAGGCCGGCCATCGTCAAGCAGGCCGAAGTTCTGCCGCTGCAGTCCGGTGATGAAGCGGCCCTTCTTGTCCGTGACCGTGAAGATCAAATTCACTTCGTTGGCTTGGATCTGAATGGTGGTGATGGGCTGGTCAGACGCGGGAGAGGCTTGTGCGGGCGCGGCCTGGATGGCAGCAGGCGGCGTAGCGGGAGCCTGTGCGGCTGAGGCGGGAGGCGCCGCCGATTGCCGCGCCGCCGGAGTGGCTGACTGAGGAGCCGGTGCGGCGGGCAGTGCGTTCTGCGCGCCTGGAACAGTCTGCGCCGGAAGCCATGCGGCGGCAGCAAAGAGCGAGAGGAGCAAGAGGGAGTGCCTCAGCTTCGCGGTCCAGTTCATTCGAATCAATCCAATCACTCGCATAATTCTACTCATTTGTGGACTCATTCGCGCCGATTGCCTGGAGAAAGGCGGTCAACTCGCGAGGCAGCGGCGCTTCGAGGTCCATTGCTTTGCCCGTCTTCGGATGGGTGAACGAAAGACGGGCGGCATGAAGAAAGTTGCGCTGCAACTGCTGTTCGGGAGCAACTCCGGGGACGATGTGCGGTGCGCCGTAGAGCGTGTCGCCGACGACGGGGTAGCCGAGCGACTGCATGTGCACCCGGATCTGGTGGGTGCGGCCAGTCTCGATGCGAACCTCGACCATGGTAAAGGGGCCGTAAGGAGTGGCAATTCTCTCAAGCACATGGACGTGGGAGACGGCATGCCGGCTCGCCGGGTCGGAGGACGCGCGGCGGGTGGTCATGCGGGTGCGGCGAATGAGGTCGCGGGCGATGGGAAGGTTGACCGTGGTGTCCTTCTTGGTGAGGTGTCCATGGACCAGCGCGACATAGGTTTTGGCGACCCGGCGCTCGGAGAACATCTCGCCGAGCTTGCGATGCGTGCTGTCGTCCTTCGCAATCAGGATCAGACCGCTGGTGAGCTTGTCCAGCCGATGCACGATGCCGGGGCGAAGTTCCCCGCCAAGGTCGGAGAGCTTGCTGAAATGGAAGAGCAGAGCGTTCACCAGGGTGCCGCGGTTGCGAGCGTCCTCCGTGCTGCCGGACCCAGCGTGGACCATCATGCCGGCGGGCTTGTTGATGACGGCTAGAGATTGATCTTCGTAGATGACATCGAGGGGAATGTCCTCAGGCGTGGCATGGAGCGGCGCGGGCTGCGGCGAGCCTTCGATCTCGATCGATTCGCCGCCGTGCAGCTTGTGTCTGGGCTTGGCGGGCAGGCCGTCGACCCGCACCTGCGCGTTTTCGATCAGAAGCTGGACGCGGGCGCGGGAGATGTCAGGAATAGCCTGGGCGAGGTACTGGTCGAGGCGCAGGTTGGCGGCTGCAGGGTCGGCAGTGAAGGTGCGAATGCCGTCTTCCGAATCCGCGTCGTCTTCGAATTCAAGGACAGGAACGGGGGGCGCAGGGGCCTCTTCGACGCCGCGAGTGGCGACGTACTCGGGACGCACGGTGTGGCGGCGCTGGCCTTTGGGAAGCATGTTTTTAGACGGCATGGAAGACCAGCTTTCGCGGCCGCATGAAGAGAAAGCCGCCTGTGACGATCATACCGAGAGCGATCCACTGGATGGGATCGAGGAGTTTTGAGGAGGGATCGAGATACGGGTACGGCTGGCGGAAGAAGGTGAGGAGAAACTGGAGAACGCCGGCCGTGGCCAAGGCAAGGGTGAAGGTGTCGCCGGGGCGGAGCTGGCGGTGCAGTTGCCGGAGAAGAAGGATGGTGAGAAGCGCGGCGGCGAGGGCGGCGTAGAGCGAGACGGGATGAAGCCGGGTGGTGTCAGGCGGAATCCGCAGTCCCCACGGCAGGTTCGTCGGCAGGCCGGCATCGCTGCCTTCGGCAAAGTGGCCGAGGGCGAGGAAGGCCCAAGTGAGAGAGGCGCATGGAGACCAGGCGTCGAGGACGGACAGCAGAGGAAGTCTGCGCAGACGCAGGTAAACAATCGTGGCCAGGAGGGTAAGGAGAATGCCTGTGGCGGTGAGCGACGGCGCCATAAGCAGCAGGATAGGGTAAGCGAAGAAGTTATGCGGATTGGCGACGACGAGCAGAAGGCGGGAGAGGACGAAGGCGGAGAGGATGGCGAAGAGGCCGGCGTTCCAGAGATCTTCGGGGTTAACATCGACCTGGCCATGAGAGACGATCACGGCGGTGCGGAGGCTGAGGCTCAGGGCGCACATCAAGCCGATTGCGGCGAGAACGCCGAAGGTGGGAAGCAGAAGATGGCCGGAGTGGAGGAGGAACGGGTGCACGTCAAGGAATGGCGCGAGGCGAGGAGAGCAGGGAAGAGTGACCTGCGTACAGCAAAGAAGACCGACCTGCAGAAAACAAAGAAGACCGACCCGCAGAAAACAAAGAAGACCGACCCGCGGGGCCGTACGTCGAGTCGCTGGTGAACCCGTCTAAGACGGCGGGACCCTGCCGTGGTTCTTTAGGCGTTCCTGACTGGAGGACAGCACACCGAACCATGTATACGAGCTAGGCCCCTGTTCAATGAATATTGGTTCAACCAGCGTAGGTCGCGTACCTGCTTTGCAGGCCGGTAATCTTGAGTTGGATGCTAACGTGATTGGCGGGGATGCGCAAGTTGGCGAGGCCTGGAGCCGGACAAGCCACTTTGATGGAATGAACCGCAGGTCGAAGTTCCGGATGAGCGTCTACCCGGCCTTGCGGTCTTCAAGCACCTCGTCGAGCATGTGGGCGATCGAGCCGGCGCGGCTGCGGACCGTCTGCTGCGAGTTTTGCAGGCTGCCAGCCAGTTGCGCAAGCTGGTCGTGGCGCTGGCGAGCCGTGCAGAGCTCGTCGGCAATATTCAGTGCGGCGAGAACCGCGACTCGAAGACTGTCGACTGTGCCGCCATGGGCCGAGACCGCGCGCATCTTCGCATCGACGATGGCGGCGAGGCGTTCAATGTAGCCCGGGTCGGTGCCGCGGAGATGGTAGACCTGGTCGTAGATGTCGACGGCGATGGACAGGTTTTCGATCGACTCGGGCGGTGCTTTGCGGGTTTCCGGAACTTCGGGGGCTTCAGGAACTTCGATCGTCCGTTCCATCGCGTCTCCTTTCGCGGTGTATCGATTCGCGGTGTCTTTAGAGCAGTTCGTCCATCTGCTGCAGCATCTTCTCGACTCGCTGGCGGACGGATTCACGCTCTTTGCTGAGAGTGTTGATTTCAGATTCGGCCATGGCGGAGAGCTGCTGCTGCTCGGAGAGCTGGGCCCGGAGGTTGGCGACTTCGGCTTCGGCGGTGGCGCGGGCTTCGCGTTCCCGCTTGACGATCTCTACGGCACGGAGAACTTTCTGCTCGAGCGCCTGAAACTCGTCGACGCTGATGGTGGATGTGCTCATGGGAAAAGTATAGACGGCGGCCGCGTGGATTCTGCTGAGGGAAACCGGGGGGTAATCTATTTTGGTGCGCGTTTTTTCGCAGCTTTTTTCCTGTTACGCTTGCGAGGCGCATGGCGATCGTTAGCGCATGTCGCGCGAGGTGTTGCAGGCACCGGTTGGCGGATAATGCCAGTCTCGCCGCTTTGGCTCACCTCCGAATCCTGCCGCCCTCGCGGCTCAAGCTACTGCTGACCTGCCATCTCCGCGGGCGCGCGAATCACGCCGCCGAGCCGGGTGAGGGCAGCGATGATGGCGGCCCACCAGGAGGTGAGTTCGTCATCTCGCAGGGTCCGATCGTGGGATTGGAAGACGCAGCGGAGCAGCAGCGCGTAGTGAGCCGGAGGGACGGATCTGCCCTTGGGGTCGCGGAAGATCTCGGTCGGGGCAAGACGCTGCAACTCGGGAATGTTGAGGGCGTGAATACTCTCGGCGATGGTGTGCCATTGCATGGTATCGGGGAAGGTGAACGAGAAGTCGCGCTCGACAGCCTGGAAGCGGGAGAGGTCGCGGGCGGTGGCGCGTTTGAGGGTAAGTTCGTAGAGTTTTGCCAGGTCGAGCTGGGCGAGGAAGACGGGCTGGCGGAGCTTGCGGGCTTCACGTTGCGAGTAGGCCAGTTCCCCGAAGTAGGCTATGGGTTGGTTGTGTAGCAGGACTGTGCCGCTGCGACCGGGTTGAAGCCAGGCCGGGGCTTCGGGGAGGAAGGCGATGGCGGCCGCGGAGGGAACAGCAGGTTTCTCCACTGCGACGGCAAAGTGCGCCGCCTCCGGTCGAAAGAATGATTCTTTGTCACTGTCTGGAGCTTTCAGTTGGGTCAGATCGAAGAGGGAGAGGAGGGATTCTATGGCGCCTTTGAGTTCGTAAAAGAGGGGGAATTGCGCGACGTATCTTTCGGATGTGAGTGGATTGCCGGTGAGGCCAAGGGAGAGCTGGGCGGATTCCCGGACGGCGTCGATGTTGGGACTGTCGGGTAGGATAGCGCCAGTGAAGATGTGGCCTTGTTCGAAGAGGCGAACGTCCTTCACATCGCGATTGAGGTTGTGGGCGAGCATGGCGACCATGCCAGGGATTAGCGACGGGCGGAGGAGCGAGGCTTCTTCGGAGAGGGGGTTTTCGAGCGGTACGGGGAGGCTCTTGGGTGCGCGGGAGGAAGACGATCTCGCTCCGTCCGATGCCCCCATCTCGGAATTGAAGAGACTGGCATCCTGCTGGCTGGCAAAGGTGCTGGAGATGGACTCGGAGAATCCGAGCGCGAGCAGGCGGTTGCGGACGGCGGCTTCCTTCGCGGCGAGGGGGTGGGCAAGGACGATGCCGGGGGTAGGCAAGGTGTTGGCGAAGCGGTTATAGCCGTACACGCGGGCAACCTCTTCGATAAGGTCGATCTCGCGCTCGAGGTCGAGTCGCCAGGAGGGAAGCTGGACGTCAAAGCTTTCTGTACCGGCAGACGTGCTTGTGGCGCTTCTTACGCCCGGATCTTTTCTGGCCGGATTGCCGGTGACGGGATTGACCATGCCGGTTTTTTTGATTCCGGAGGGCGCGGCGGTCAGGGTGCAACCCAGCGCGGTGAGGTACTGGTGGATCAGTCCGGAGGTGAGGCCCTCAGGATCCATGGTAGAGCCGAGGTGGCGCTGAACCTGTTGGACCGAGAGCCGGATAGGCGGCCGGTTGGCGGTGCGGGCTGCGATCTCCGGAAGGACGAGATCGATGAGCGAGCCTTCGAGGTGTCCAGCTCGCTGCCCATCTTTCGACTCCAGGATGAGTTCACAGACGAGGCGGTTAGCGGTGGGGCATCCGTTGAAGTCGGCTCCCCGCTCGAAGCGGTGCGAGGCGTCGGTGTGGAGGCCATGGCGGCGGGCGCTGCGGCGGATGCTGGCGGGGTCGAACCAGGCGGCTTCCACTAGTATGTTCCTGGTCTCGGCGGTGATCATGGAATCGTAGCCGCCCATGACTCCAGCCAAGCCAAGAGGTTTGACTTCATCGGCGACCACGAGATCGTCGAGTTCGAGGGTGCGTTCGGAGCCGTCCAGCAGTTTCAGCCTTTCGCCCCGGCGGGCGAGGCGGACGACGATGCCGCCCTGAACCTTGTCCAGATCGAAGGCGTGCGTGGGATGGCCCATGCCAAGCAGAACGAAGTTGCTCGCGTCTACAGCGTTCGAGATCTGCTTCTGCCCGAGCAGGTGAAAGTAGTCGGCTATTTGGCCTGTGCTGGAGCGAATGGTGACATCGCGGATCACCTGGGCGGTGAAGCGGCCGCAGAGGGTTGGGGCTTCGATGCGGACGAGAAGAGGTTGGGAAGCTGCATGGGAATCTTGCGGCGCTTCGGCCGAACTGCGGGCGTTCTCTCCTGCGCACACAGGACCGGCATTTTCCTCCGCAGCTAGCAAAGGCAGCAAAGGCAGGTTGTAGATGGCGGCGGCTTCGCGGGCAATGCCGTAGTGATTCATGGCATCGACCCGGTTGGTGGTGATGTCCATCTCGAAGAGGTGGCCGTTGTCAGGGCCGAGATCGTGAACGCCTTCGACGGCGATGCCGCGCAGAGTGAGATCGTCGGCGAGTTGCCGGTCGGAGACGGTGAGACTTGGTAGATAGTGGCGAAGCCACGCAGTAAGAATCTTCATTGGAGCTAAGCCAGTTTACTAGAAGGCTGCCCGTTGCGGCGGGTGCGCGCCTCGACTGCTCCTCAGGCCTGGCTCTCAGAACTTGGCTTCTCAGACTTGGCTTCTCAGACTGGGCCCAGAACGCTCTCTTCGGTTACGCGAAGGTCGCGTTCTTCCATTGCCAGTTCCACCCGCTCGGCCTTCAGGGCGACCTCCCCCCAAGTGTGAGACAGACCTCTCAAAGTTACATAATGCGAAATCGCTCGCGCATAAGCCGCTGAAAACGAGGCCGCCAGATCAGGTCATAGGCGAGCTCCTTGCCGGGAAACATGGCCAGCGCGGCTTTTCTGCTGTCGGCAATCATCTGCGCGGCTTCATTGATCGTCAGAGAGCCATCCTGCGCAATTACCTGCATCACCATGTTCATCATCATCTGCAGGCGGCGAATCAGCTTCTGCTCCTCCGCTCGCTCCTCCGCGGTCAAGGTAACCGCCTCGGTGTTCGCTCGATTCAGATCCATCCCAACCTCCCAATCCCAATCCGCTACCGATTAGACGCTCCGACGATCTCCTGGATTCGCCCGTTCCTATCCAGCAGAAACGTCGTCAGGCCGAACTCGTCGGTTCGGTACAGCTTAGTGCGAGCCTCCGCGATTCGCTCGATAACTTCAAAGCGGGGGTGCCCAAAGGTATTCCCCCGGCCGACCGAGATGACGGCATCTTTCGGCGCGGCGGCATTCAGAAACTCCTGGGTCGTCGAGGTGCGGCTGCCGTGATGTCCCACCTTCAGCAGCGTTACCGCGGCGACTCGGCCATGGGCCAGCATCGCGCGTTCGCTGGGCGCCTCCGCATCGCCCTCCAGCAGCACGGACGACTGCCCATACTGCATCCGCATCACCAGCGAGTCGTCATTGACCGGTTCGTTGGGATTGGCATACCCCGTCTCGGGCGCGAGCGTCGAGACCTGCATCCCGCCCCAGTCTACGCGCGCTCCGGCATAGAAGTGGCGCACCGTAACGCCGAGATCGTTGGCCTCGGCCAGCAGGGCGCGGTAGGCATCGGAGTGGGGATCGATGCTGACCCATAGCTCGCGGGGCCTGAAGTTCCGCATCACCGCCGGCATTCCGCCCATATGGTCGCTATGCGCATGGCTCAGCGCGAGCACATCGAGTCGGCGAAATCGACGCGACCACAGATAGGGCGACACCACCTCTTCGCCTACATCGAAGCGGCTCGTCGCCTCCGCGGCTTCGGTCAGGCCGCCGACCGGACCGCCCGCATCGATCAGCATGGTCGCGCCGTCCGGAGCCACGACGAAGATCGAATCGCCCTGGCCGACATCGACTGCCGTGACCTCCATCACTCCCGGCGTCGCCTCGGCGCGCTCCGGCCAAAGCACCAGCAGAGCGACCAGAGGAAGAATCGCGATCACGGACCAGGCCCACACCTTTGATCGCCGCACTGCCCAGCAGCAGAATGCCCACGCAGCGATGGCCAGCGCTGCGATCCACCACGCCGGCGGCGGCACGCGCAGGTTCGCCGCATGCACCGCGCTCACCCGCCCGATCACGCCGGTGACTCCGTGCAGCAGCAGAGCGGTGGCCGCGCCCGGCAGCATCGCAAACCAGGGGCTTGCCAGCGACGCGCAGAACGTCACGATCGAGACGGGAGCGAGCACCGCAACCAGCGGCACACTCAACATATTCGTAGGCACGGCGAACATGGTGGCGCGATGGAAGTAGACCGCCATCGGCAGCACCATTACTAGCTCCGCGGCTAGTCCGATCAGTGCAAGCTCGAGCGCCCAAAGACTCCAGCGCACCAGCAGCGGCGCCAGGTCTTTCGACCATTCTCCTAGAAGTCCGGCGAGAGATTCGCTTCCCATTCGCAGCATCACTCGAAACTGCGCGACCCGCGGAGGCAAGCCAGCATCGACCCATTTGTCCGAGAGATGCTGCGCGGCGCGCGCATAAGGCAGAAAGCTGCGCTCGCCCAGCGGAATCGCGATCCCTCCGATGGCGACAATCGCCAGAAAGGTCATCTGAAAGCTGGCCTCGAACAACGCGCCCGGCGACCAGACCAGCACCGCCAAGGCCGCCGCCCCCAGGGCATTCATCACGTTGCGGTCTCGCGACAACAAGCGAGCGAATAAAAAGACAGCCGTCATGAAGAGCGCGCGCTGCACAGGAGCGGCGAAGCCCGTCAAAATCGCATACGCAAACGTCAAGGCGAGAGTCAGCAGCGTAGCAAGCCACTCCTGGAGGTGCATTCGCCGCGCCAGCCAGAAGACGATGCCGGCCAGCAGCGCAACGTGCATGCCGGAGACGACAAACAGGTGAAACGATCCCGTGCGCTCGAAGCCCACACGCTGGACCTTGTTCAACTGCGCGCGGTCGCCGAACAGCATCGCATTCAGCATGCCTGCGTCGTCCTGGTTCAGCCGCAAGGAAGGCGGCAATACCCGATTCGCCCGGGAATGCGCGTATCCCAGCATGCGCTGCGACGCCCAGCTCTGCGCCGCGTAGACCTTGCATTGCAGCAATGTGGCGCGATCAGCGCGGGACGCCATGCCGGTGCCTTCGATCCGCGACACCTTGGGTACTCGCACGCTGGCGTGAGCTCCGATGCCTTGCGCAAGAAGATAGTCGGCATACTGCCACGCTCCAGGGTCGCGGTATCGTTCGGCTACCTTGAGCCGCATGGGAGCCTGGATCACGTCGCCGCATCGGAGCGCAGCGAGGGAAGCCAACGACACCAGTGCAGCGCCGTCCTGAGTGTCGTGAACAGGCTGGCTGTCGGCGATAACGTTCATCCGCACCCCGCCGGTTGCAGGCGCCATCCAGGCGACGTCCGGCGTCACCTCTTCGACTGCGTCCACCTGCA
Source organism: Edaphobacter sp. (assembly GCA_965277335.1). Taxonomy (GTDB): domain Bacteria; phylum Acidobacteriota; class Terriglobia; order Terriglobales; family Acidobacteriaceae; genus Edaphobacter. Next base: position 670,441 of record CBDICJ010000008.1, read on the forward strand.
GGTCAACCGAGAGCGCGCCAATCGCGGCGGCCTCTTCGTCGGCCTCTTTCTCCGGCCACCAGCCGGTTTCTTTATCGCGATCGGCCTTGTCCTGCGGAGCCGGCAACTCGCGCACTCGAACGACGCGCCCGCGGACCTGCCGGCTGAGCCCGTCGGCATATCCGGCCAAGTCATGTTGCGTGAGTGGAAGCGGCTGGAACTTCGCGCACCAGAATCCCACCGCCATCCACACAGCCGCGAGCGGGAGGATCGCCACTCTGAGCGAACGGCGGAGCGCGGCCAGAGTGAGCAGAAACAGCAGCCCCATTGCGATCAGCAGAACGACCGCAGGCTGCGAGTTGCGCGCCATTCCCTCGCCCACGGCGAACCAGCAGACTGCCGCCAGCAGCGGGGCGCGCCGAAACTCCAGCGCTGGCACACGCGCTGCTGCATTCGGCCAAAGATCAGGGTTAGGCTGGTTGCTCGTTCGGGTCTTCCGGGTCTTCACATCTCCGCCTGCCGACCGCCTCTGTGATTCCTTCACCACAACACAGCCCGGGCTATTTACGCAATACCACTACGGTCTCCAAGTGAAACGTCTGCGGAAACAGGTCCACCAGATGCAACGCCACCGGCAAGTAACCGGCCCCGGCGAGGATCTTCAAATCCCGCGCCAGAGTGACTGGATCGCAGGAGACATAGACAATCTCGGCAGCCGCGACTCGTATCAGCAGAGCGCAAACCTCCTCTCCCGCGCCGGCACGTGGAGGATCGAGCACGATCAGCTCAGGCCGCTCCCGCTGCAGCACCGCGCCGCGCAGGAACTCCAACGTGGTGGCCTCCACGGCTTGCCTGCCAGGTCCTTTGAATGTCCTGGTAAGATCATCGGCCGCCGCCTCCACGGCAACGACCCGCTCGAAGCTCCGCGCCAGCACTCGCGAAAACAGCCCCGCGCCTGCGTACAGATCCCAGGCCACGCGTCCGCGCCGCCCGAAGGTGACAAGGTCGACCAGATCTCCGAGGAGAAAGCGGTTGACCTGGAAGAAACCACCACGGCCGATCCAGTAGTCTTCGTCGGCGACCCGATAGCTCAATCCCGCCGCGCCCCAGTTCTCCAACGAACGCATTTTGTGCGCCTGCCGCTGATTGACCTTTGCAGGAAGCAGCGCCGCTCCAGCGCCTGCCATCTCCGGAACCAGATCGCGCATTCGATCGCAAAACGCGCTGAAGCCGGCTTTATCTTTCCTCACGAAGACAGTCATCTGGAGCTTCTGCTCATCGCTTTCCCCGTCATTCTGCTCATGGGGGGAGACGAAAAACTCCACCTCGGCCGCGCTCTGTGCCCAGCGGCCTGCGGGAGACTTCTCCGAGGCGACCTGCAGCAGCCCTTCACACGCCCGCCAGAGCAGAGGCGCGGAGATCGGGCACTCCTGAATCGGCAGAAATTCATTCGAGCCGCGGCGGTTGTATCCCACGCGCAGCGAGCCGTGAACCGACTCCACCCGCAGGCGCGATCGGTTCCTGTACCTCCACGGCGCGCCAGTGTGGGCCTCGATCTTCGGCAGCTCGGCAAGCCCGGCGCGCTCCAGCGTCTCACGCAAAACTGCAGCCTTGATCTCGACCTGCGCGGCGTACGAAGCATGCTGGTACTGACACCCGCCACACTCGCCGAAGTGGGCGCATCCTGGCCGACCTCGCGATTCGGACGGTGTAAGGACCTCCAGCAGCGATGCCTCCGCCGGGCCGCTCTCGTGATCCGAAAGGCGCGCCTCAACGATCTCGCCGGCCAACGTGAACGGGATCAACGCCGTCCCACTCCACCCTTCGCCTTCCACGGCGCGGCCCAGTCCCGCTCCGCCGTACACCATCTTTTCAATCTGGAACTTCATTCGTGCCCCATGTAAAACAGACTGAGGCGGGGCAGCTTGCATGCTTCCAGCATTCGCTTCTGAAGAAACTGCTGCTGCACCTGCTTGATCTGCACCGCCTGCATCTTGCCGCGATAGGGCGCAAGCTCCCGCGCCGCCTGCTCGCGAAGATTCACCAGCTCCGTTTCCGAAGTTGCCGTGAGCAGCGCGGCAAAGATCTTCTCCTCCAGCACCGTCAAGGTTCGGTCCAGTTCTTCGAGCGAGCTCGCCGGCTCGGCGCAGATGCCAACCGCCAAGGCCTGCAACCGCTCCGCAATCTCAACGGCAACCGCTTCTACTGGAGCCTCCAGCTTGGCGGCCCGGAGCAGGCCGGCATTCGTCCGTAGATAACGCGCGATCCGCTCCGTCTCGAATCCACTTTCAGCGCCTGTTGCTTCGCCCGCGCCCGCCGCTCCGACGGAGGCCTCCATCGCCTGCTCCACCGCCTCCATCACGCTCTGCGCGCACCAGGCAAGCCCGTTCACCTTGCGCGTCCTGCCGGGAGAGCGGATCGCCTTTGCGTCGTGTTTCTCGAAGGCATTATCGATGCCGCGCAACACCGCTTCGAGCGGAACGCCGGCCTCGCGCCAGGTCTCGATCAGCGCCCAATCCAGCGTCGAAAGCATCAACAGCGATCCGCGCCGCTGCTGAAACCGCTCCTCGATCTCGGTGAAGTAGTTGAAGTAGTTCTGCATCCGCTCTTCTACAGCCTATGCCAGGCCAGCCCAAGTTTTAGGGCCATGCATTAGCTGCCGCGCTTTCTCCGGTCGAGATTGCGTTCATAGATCAGGCGCAGCCCCGTCAAAGTCAGGTTTTCGTCCACCGTGCCGATGTACTTCGATCCACTGGCGATCAACTTCGCCAGGCCGCCGGTCGCAACCGTCTTCGTCTCGGGTCCCATCTCGGCGATCATGTGTTCCAGAATGCCATCGACCAACCCGATATAGCCGTAGTAGAGGCCGATCTGGATGTTGTCGACCGTTCCCGTGCCGATCACCTTCGCGGGCTTCTTGATTTCAATTCGTTGCAAGCGGGCTGCGCGAGAGAACAGCGCATCGGCGGAGATCCCCAGGCCGGGCGCAATGGCGCCTCCAAGAAACTCGCCCTTCTTCGAGAGCACATCGAACGTAGTCGCGGTGCCCATGTCCACCACAATGCAAGGTCCGCCGAAGCGCTCGAAGGCGGCCACGCAGTTGACGATGCGGTCGGCGCCCAAGTCGGCCGGGTTGTCGGTCAGCACCGGAATGCCGGTCTTCACGCCGGGTTCAACGAAGACAGGCTTTACATGGAAATAAAGCTCGCACACCTGCTTTAGAATCGCGTCCAAGGACGGTACCACCGAGGAGATCGCGATGCCATCGACGACGTCAATCTCCAATCCCTTCAAGGCGAACAAGCTCCGCAGCAGCACGCCGAACTCATCGGTGGTCTGCTTCGAGAGAGGCGTCGAGATGCGCCAATTCGCCACCATCCCGGCGGCTGTGCCTGCTTTCTCGGCCAGCCGAAACAGTCCGAGCACCGTGTTGGTATTGCCTACGTCGAGCGCCAGTAACATGGACTCATCTTTCCCTTTAGGTTGTCGATGACTGCACAGACGGCGCAGACTCCGCCCGGACGCCGCCCGAGAGCACGGTATGGAGCACGCCATCGTCTCCGGCCACGCGCAGAAAGCCTCGCGAATCGAGCCCCGCCGTCACGCCAGTATAGCCGCCGGACTCGTCCACGCTGACCCGCTTGCCGCGCACCCAGGTGGAGGCCGCGGCAAAGCGATCGAGCAGAGGACCACTGGAGTCATCGCCGCCAAGTTCTGCTTCCAACTGGGTGAGTTGTTGCTCCATGGCGCGAAGCAGCTCGATCAGCAGCTTCTGCCGAGACCACGCCTCGCCCGTCTCCATCCGAATGGAGGTCGCAAGGTGCGCAAGCTCGGCAGGGAAGCTCTCGTGGTTGAGGTTGATGCCGATGCCGACGACGGCGTAACGCAGCATGGTGGGAGCATCGGTGGAAGAGGCGGCAGCAGAGGTCTCTACCAGGATGCCGCCGCATTTTCTGGAGTCAAGCAGAAGGTCGTTCGGCCAGCGGATATCCGGCTCGATTCCCGCAACCGTTGTAATGGCGCTCTTCACCGCAAGTCCGGTCGCGAGCGAAAGCCACAGGCCTTCCCGCAGCGCCATCTCCGGGCGCAGCAGAATGCTGACGTAGAGGCCCTCGCCGGGAGCGGAGTGCCATTGATGGCCGCCGCGCCCGCGTCCGGCGGTCTGCTCGTCGGCTATCCACACCGAGCCGTGCGGAGCGCCCGCCTGCGCTGCTTCGAGGGCCAGCAGATTGGTGGAGGTAACGGTCTGGAGATGCTGGACACCTTGGGCAAACGGCGTGCCGGCAAGAGCGGTGGATAAAGCAGCCATGTCGAATGAATTGTGCACATCACGCCTCAGAACTGTCTAAACGCTCAATACAGTCACACACTCAACACTGTCGTCATCAAACACAATCACACAATCGTCACGATGAACACATCTGTCCTCTCGACCGAAGGCGGCGCACTTTGCTGCCGCAGTGGGAGAGATCCCCGTATTCGTCTTTGCCGTTGCCTGTTTTCCATCACGTAACCTGTCATCCCTTAAACCATCGCGAACTCTTCAGACAGCCTCAAAAGATATCCGCTGTGATCTTCATACTAAGATCAACCGCCACAGCGGAATGAGTAAGCGCTCCGACGGAAATAAAATCGACTCCGGCTAGGGCGTAGGCTCGCACCGTCTTCAGATTCATATTGCCGGAGGCCTCGACCGCAGCCTTGGGCAGCGACGCGCGGATCTGCCTGACCGCCTTCTTCACGAGCTTCGGAGTCATATTGTCCAGCAGAATAGACTCAGCGCCTCCGGCAATCGCCTGCTCCAGTTCGGCCTGGCTACGAACCTCGACCTGCACCATCTGCCCGGTCTTTCGGCCCTTCAGGGCACGCTCGAGCGCAGTTGGAAGACCTCCGCCGAGAGAGATGTGATTGTTTTTGATCAAGATTCCGTCCTGCAGGTCGAGCCGGTGATTCACACCGCCGCCGCAGCAGACGGCGTACTTGTCCAGAACGCGCAAGCCGGGAATAGTCTTGCGGGTATCTAAGACTTTGGTCTTCGTGCCATGCACGGTCTTGACGAACTCATTGGTGAGGGTGGCGATACCGCTCATGCGCTGCATCAGATTCAGGATGACGCGCTCGCAGGAGAGGATGGCGGCGGCGTTGTGGCGGATCACGGCCAGGGTCTGGCCTTTGCGCACTCTGACACCGTCGAAGATCTCGGGGTGACTGACCACCTCGAAGCGGCCAACCGGAGCGCTGGATATTTTGCCGAAGATCTCCAGAAACACCGGGATGCAGCCCAGGCCGGAGACCACGCAGGCTTCTTTGGCGAGGATGGTTCCGGAGGCGCGCAAGCCAGGGTCGACGGTAAGAGCGGTGGTGACGTCGTGGGCGGCTTTGTCTTCGGCCAGTGCGGATTCGAGGATGGTTCGGATGCGCTTGCTCTTCCAGTCCATGCTGACCATCCTAAACCTGTCCTGCGGGCGGTCCGGATAACTCCGGTCGAGATGCTGGCCTATCCAATCTCGTAAGCCGCCGCAGACCTTTTCTCATAGCCTCTGTGAATCTCAAAAACCTGTTTAAACTAAAATCGTCCTCTCGACCGAAGCATGCGGGCTTTTTCGCACGGCGCAGGGAAGAGAACCCCGCATTTCGCCTTTGCCGTTGCCTGTTTTTGGTTGCCCACATACATTGTCACGAGTCTTGAACAGGTTCTTTAGGCCAGCGTGAGTCTGGAGTGGAGATCGGCCGCTCCTTTTTCCCGCTATGCCGTGGGCATCGACTTTCGTGGATTGGCGATTCGGGCTTAGAGAGGGGTGGGAGAGATTTTTTCGGTGCGGTTGCGGAAGCGGCGGAAGCGGTTGAGCAGGGAGGCTGGGCCGCGTGCGGTGATGTAGGCGAGGTTGCCTTCGAAGCGCTTCTCCTGGATGACGGCTCCAGCTTCAATGGCGGCGAGGATCGAACCTTCGGACTGCGGGAGGCGAAGCTGCATCTCGATCAGGGGGTCGACTACCAGCGCGGCGTCGATGGCTTCGAGGAGATGATCAAGGCCCTGCCGCTTGAGGCCGGAGACGGCGATGCTGCCTGGAGAGCCCATGAGGATTCCAGGATGGACTTCGACCAGGTCGATCTTGTTGAGCACCTCGATGATAGGTTTCTTCGATACGTCGAGTTCGGATAAGACGCGCTCGACCTGCGTCTTCTGCTCGTCGGCGATGGGACTGGAGGCGTCGCGGACGTGCAGCAGAAGTTCGGCGCGCTCAACTTCTTCGAGGGTGGCGCGGAAGCTGGTGACGAGGGTGTGGGGCAGGTTGCGAATGAAGCCGACAGTATCCGAGAGCAGGATCTTTCGGCGCGAGGGAAGCTGCAACTGGCGCAGCTTAGGGTCGAGGGTGGCGAACATGCGTGAGGACTCGAGTACGCCGGCCTCGGTGAGGGCGTTGAAGAGGGTGCTTTTGCCGGCGTTGGTGTAGCCGACCAACGCGACGACCGGCACGGGAACAGCCTCGCGCCGCTGCCGCTGCTGGCGCCGAATGCGGCGCACGGATTCGAGCTGCTGCTTGACGTGATCGACGCGGAGGTTAATCTTGCGGCGATCGGTCTCGAGCTGGGTCTCGCCCGGACCACGGGTGCCGATGCCTCCGCCGAGCTGTGACATGGCCTTGCCGCGTCCGGCGAGGCGAGGCAACTGATATTCGAGTTGCGCGAGTTCAACCTGAAGCTGACCTTCGCGGGTGCGGGCGTGGCGGGCGAAGATGTCGAGAATAAGCTGGGTCCGATCGATCACGCGGCAGGGCAGTTTACCTTCGAGGTTGCGAAGCTGCGAGGGGGTAAGGTCGTGATCGAAGAGCACCAGGTCGGCGCCGGTCGAAGCTACGACGGCTTCGATCTCGTCGAGCTTGCCCTGGCCGACCAGAGTTGCGGGATCGGGCCGCGGGCGGCGCTGGATCAGGGTTGCGGCGACCTCGGCTCCGGCGCTGCGGGCAAGTTCTTCGAACTCGGCGAGTCCGGCGTCGAAATCGAGGCCGGCGGCTGGACTGGGTTCCTCGGCGCGGCGGGATCCAGTCGCAGCTTCGACCGACGCGTGTTCGTTCAGCAACGCGCCGGAGGATACGGCAGCGGCGGTACGGGCCGACCGTGCCGCGAGGGTCAGCTTGCGGCGTTCTCCGGTGAACTCGACCGCGACCAGAACGGCACGCTCGGCTTGGGATGCATGCTGCTCACGGCGCGAAGCGGCTTCGTGTGCCTCGACCAGGGTCGGTCTTGCCGGCATAACGGCGGTTTTGGCCGCCCTTTTGGACGCGCGAATCTTCGCCTCTTCAGCAGTCGGATCTACCGAACCTTCCGGAGCCAAGGGTCAGCGGCCCTGGGTTCCGGTTGCCTCGTGGATGGGCGGAGCGGAGGCCGGCACTGGGCCTGCGCCAACGCGCACGTCCGGCCTGGGCTCCGGACGGGATTCGGAACGGAGCTCGGTGTGCGCGCCCGCCCGACCACTCACTACGGTCGAGATGGCATGTTTAAAGATCAGCTGCTCCTGGCTGTTGTTCTCGAGCAGAACCGAGTACTTGTCGAACGACCGAATCTTGCCGGTCAGCTTGACGCCGCTGACCAGGTAGATGGTGATCGGACTCTTATCTTTTCGCACGGTGTTGAGAAAAGTATCCTGGATGTTCTGTGCCGGCTTTGATTCCATGGGGCCGATCTCCTTAGATTAGTTATGTTCCCTGCAAGGTTCTGCCATGATCCATCGACTTCAAAAAGAAAACTCCCGGCCTGCGCAATCGCCGGGCCTGAAGCCAAGAATGTCCACCATACGAGCATTCACGGCAATTATCAACCCTGCGCGCCGCCAGCTCAGCACTGGAGGACACAGTCGGTTAGACGCAAGGAAGAGTCAAATGACAGTCTCGGCTTTGGAACAGGCCGCCGCGATCTCGGAACAGGGTGCGTTATACCATGGCAGAGGTGGCGATTCGCAATCCTCAACCCGTCCCCATGCTTGATTTTTCGCGCGAGTACGCCAGCTTGCGGCAGGAGCTGCTGGACGCGATCGCGGCGGTGTGCGATTCGCAGCGGTTTATTCTGGGCCCGCAGGTGGAGAGCTTCGAAGCGGCCGCGGCGACTGCCTGCGCCGTGTCTCATGCGATCGGCTGCGCGAGCGGGACTGACGCGCTCTGGCTGGCGATGGCAGCGGCGAATATCGGGCCCGGAGACGCGGTGGTGACCACGCCGTTCAGCTTCTTCGCCACGGTCAGCGCGATTCTGCGCTGCGGCGCGCAGCCTGTGCTGGCGGATATCGATCCGGCTACGTTCAACCTGTCGGCTGCTGCTGTAAAGGAGGTCCTGCGTTCGCCGGCCGGGGCAAAGGTGAAGGCCGTGTTGCCGGTGCATCTGTACGGCCAGTGCGCGGACTGGGACGGATTTGCCGAGCTGAAGAAAAAGTATGGCGTGCTGCTGATCGAAGATGCCGCACAGGCCTTCGGCGCGACCTGGAACGGGACGCTTGCGGGAGCGCTTGGGGACGCGGCGGCGTTCAGCTTCTATCCGACGAAGAACCTGAGCGCGATGGGCGATGCCGGACTGGTGACGACGCTTTCACCAGCGATCGACGACCATGTCCGGGTGCTGCGCGCGCATGGAATGCGGCGGCGGTACTACCACGAGGAGATCGGCTGGAATTCGCGGCTGGACAGCTTGCAAGCGGCGGTGCTGGAGGTGAAGCTGAAGTATCTGCCGGAGGGGAATCGACAGCGGCGCGTGCTGGCTGCGCGGTACGATGAGCTTTTTCGCGCTGCGGGGCTTGCGGCTGCAAATGTCTCAGAGGGCGTGGTACTTCCCATAACCGATGCCCGAGCCGGGCATGTGTTTCACCAGTATGTCATTCGCGCGCCGCGACGGAATGCGCTGCGGCAGTATCTTGCCGATGGGCAGATCGGCAGCGAGATCTACTATCCGCTGCCGCTGCACCTGCAAAGTAGTCTGGCGGGACTTGGATATAGGAAGGGTGATTATCCCGTGAGCGAAGCCGCGGCGGAAGAGGTGCTGGCGCTGCCGATGTATCCGGAGCTGCGCGAAGAGGAGCAGGAGACTGTGGTGGAGACGATTGCGAGCTTTTACAAGGAATAATGGAAGGTTGATCGCGGTTTCGCGGATACAAACGGATAGGCAGCGCGTGTTCGGGCAAAATCGCTATTGCGCGAAGTCTTTGTGGTCTGCGAGAAGTGCCTGCTTCCAGACTTGCAGGTGTTGTTCAACGTAGGTCGCCGATCTGCTCCAATACTCTGCATGGCCTTGCGCGTGAAGCCGCGCCCATGGCTGCTCTCCGGTTCGGGATCCGCGCTCCAGCAGTTGAACCATGGCTCGGGTGCGGTCTGCCATCTTCCGGGGCAGAGCTTCACGCGACGTCCGATCGAGTCCGTACCCGTCCACAAAAGATCGGAGCCGCGCTGCATCTTGCGCCGGCGCTCCGCCCGATGCCAGAGGCACGAAGGATTGCGCGGCATAGGCCAGGTCCCATAACGGTGAACCTGGGCCGCTTCCATCCCAGTCGATGAAGACCCACCTGTCTCCGTTACGCACGAGATTCCAAGGCGCGAGATCGTGGTGACAGATCATCGATTCGGAGTCCGGCGGGATGGCTACGTTCCAACTTGCCTGTGGCGGAGGCGTAAAGCTGCTTGCGGCTGCATGGAATTGATGGATCAGGCGTCCCACGCGGCTTAGCTCCTGTTTGCGCAGAGGTTTGGTGAGGCTGACGGTCTCTCCCGGGATGTACTCCAGCACATGACGGTTGTGTCCATCGCGGCCGAATGTGCGCGGCGCTCCCTTAAATCCGGCACTGTGGAGGTGTTCGAGAAACGCTTCCACGCTGCTGGTGGCGAACGTCGCAGGCTTGCGGACGGTGTCTCCGATACGAACGACCCGGTGCGCTACATTGCCGCCGTGCAGGAGATGTTCCGGGTCGCTTATCATGACTTGATTCGCAGGTGGAAGTATGGCAACTCTAACCGACGGAATAGCTTATTGCTCCGGTCGAGATGATGATTTTAAAGGGAGATCGTGCGAGCTTCTCCGCGGAACGGAACCAAAGCCGACCACGAATTTCGCGGATACGAGCGGGTCAAATCAGTGTAAGCCATACTGCGATCGAGACCTGTTTTATGTCGATTCCGACTTGGTGTAGAAGAGTAAAAACAGGCTTAGCGTCTCTTCTTTGCGGGCTTGGCGGTTTTCTTTTTCTTGTCGAAGACTGGCTCGGGGTGGGCTTCGCCGGGGGCGGTGGTGTTGGGTTCGATGACGCGGCGGACGAGATTGCCCTCGAGCCGGTAGGTCTTCAGGATGGTCGTGCCGGGAACGATGGCGCCGGTCGTGGGATCGGGAATAACGGGAGCGGCGTCGCCGGCGAGCACGCGGAAGGTGAAGGTGGGCGCGGGCGTGGTCGCCGTGGGGAGCTTGCCGTAGGGATCGGAGGCCATCTTTATCTGCACCGGCAGATAGCCTTCGATGTTGCGCTCGCGGAAGGCGGTTTCGTAGCGATGTTTCTTGACGTTCCAGGTGAAGACGCGCACCTGGTCGAAGTCGTAGGGCAGCCCCGCCTTATAGGAGCTCATTACGGTTACATATTCGGGAATCTTCCCGTTGTTCCGACCGGCGCTGTCCTGATCCGCCTCCGGATCGTTGACGGTGGAGAGGACATACGCGCCGACGACGCGCTGGCCTTCGGAGTAGCGCACGATCGAATCGGGCGCGTCGACATCCATCATGCGGCTGTAGAGCCAGCCGGTGTCGCCGTGCGAGTCGCGCACCAGCCACCAGTCTTCCATGGGCGGCGGGGGAGGAATGTCCGGCTCGGCGGCGGCGGCGTTCGCGCCTTTGCGGATTGGCAGTTCGGCAGGTTTGGCCATAGCCTTTAGACCCGGAGGCATGGGCTTGGGCAGGGTCGCGCGCTTGAGCAGCTTGAGCTTTTCTCCCTCGGCCAAGCGGTAGAATCGCTCGGCGTCGCGGCCCGGCGCGGCATGCAGGTAGACGTCGTCGCGCACAACGGCCGAGGCTACGGCCGGATCGTTCTTATGCTGCTGCTTCAACTGCTCGAACTGGTCGAAGATGGCCTGGGTGGCGACTACCTTGTCGTCGATCCAGCCCTGCTCGCCCTTCGGGGTCTGCACCTTGAAGAAGCGCCGACCATGGTCGAGGACCTGGAGCTTTTGGCCGTTCTGTACGGTCGCGGTGCGGTTGGATACGGCGGCGACGCGGTCGCGGAGGAACGTCTCCTTCGCCGTAACGTAGACGTACTCCGAGTCCGGTTTCGGGCGCAGGCGCGAACATCCGCTTGCGCCTGCGAGAAGGCAGGCCGAGACGGCCACGAACGTCAGCCGCGAGATGCGGCCCGCCGGAGCGAGCTGTCGAGAGGAGGAGATTTTAGGTTGAAGACTGCGCAATGCCGTGCTCGCCACTTACTCCATACTATCGTCGATGCGATGGAATGCAGCAGGCCGATGCGGCAATTTGGCTTGACTACTCAAAGGAGTATCCCCTCTTCGCGTGTGCGTCCGCTTAGTGGGTTAGGGCCAGGGCGATGGCTCCCGCCGGGTCGGTGTCGGTCGCGGTGGTGGCCGCCGGGTCGAGCATGCCGGGAGTGGTTGCGTCGAAGCTGTACATCTTGAGGTCCGGGCTGCCGCCGGCCGAGGCCGCCAGGAGATACTTGCCGGTGCTGTCGATGCCGATCGACTGCACGGTCGATCCGGCGGCGTAGGGCGATCCGCTCAGCGGCGTTAGAGTGAGCGCGGCGGTCGCGGTGGGCGGCACGATGGTAAATCCGGAGATGCTGCTGTCGGTGCGGTTGGCGGCATAGAGATAGGTTCCCGTGGAGTCGAGCGCTACCGAGTAGGTTCCGTTGCCGGCGGCGAAGGGCGAGCCTTTTACCGGCGTCAGGAGGCCGCCCGAGCCGATGTTGAAGACCGCGACGCCGCCGTTGGTCCCGCTGCGCGCAATGTAGAGATAGGTCGACTTGGGATCGATCGCCAGGCCGAAGTCCGAGGTGGTCGTGTTTCCGGTGGGAAGGTACTGGCTGCTGACGGCGACTCCGGTGGAGGTATTGAAGGTGAAGACCGCGTCGCCGCCGGTGCCGAGCGCGGCGAAGATGAATGCTCCGTTGGGCGAGATGCGCACGGAGGTCGGAAGCCACACGCCGGATTGAACAGAATAGACTGCGGGAGCATTCGCCCCGACCGAGGTCAATGCGCCGGTGGAGCTGTTGATCTGGAAGATGTCGAGCTGCTGGTTGCTGCCGTCGAGCGCGATCAGCCATTGGCCGTCGGGCGAGATTGTGAGCGAGGCTGCGTAGGCGACTGCCTGGATCGTTCCTGCGGCCGGAGCCGAAAGCGATCCGTTGGAGGCGATCAGGTAGAGGTAGATTCCATTCATGCCCCCTACGTAGAGGAAGGTGTTATTGGGCGTGACGGCCATCGACAATGGCTGATAGCCGGCTGACAACGGCGGGTTCGCCAGTGTGGACAGCGATGCCGGAACAGCAGGGGATGCGGGCGTGGTCGCGGTTGCAGGCACAGCCGGCGTTGCCGCGACGATCGAGAACGATGCGATCGTGCTTGTCGCCAAGTTGGCCACGTAGACGCTGTTGCCGGTGTTGCCGCCGGGATTGGGCGGAGTGATCGGTAGAGGAGGGAAGAAGCCGGAACATCCTGCCAGCGATGGCAAGAGGATCGCGATCCCCATTGTCATGCAAGCTCGCAAACGTGCTTTTGGTTCCCGTGCTCTTGGTTCCCGCGCTCTTGATTCCATGATTCCATAGTCCTTTTTCTGCTTCGCGCGATCTGGCCATCTCGAAGCTAATTCAATTGCGCTCAACTATAATCTGCGCCATGGATTCGTCGAAGTTCCTGCAGATTTTTTCCCGCGCCGCACTGGTGTGCGCTTTGGGTGTTGCCACTACGATTCAAGCACAAAAGGTACATGCGTTCGACGCGGCGGCGCGGCAAAAGACAGTGTCGGCGGTTTCGCTCGAGCCGGAGGTTCACGCGGATATGAACTTTCTCGCCGACGATGAACTGCATGGCCGCGGCTCGGCTACCCGCGACGAGCACATTGCCGCACTGTTTGTCGCGTCGCAGCTTCAGGCGCTGGGCCTGGAACCGGGAGGCGATCATGGGACGTTCGTGCAGAAGATCGCGCTGCCCGATCCGCTGCCGGAACGGACGCAGCGGCGGATTTTGAAGTTTGAGGACGTTCCGCGCAAGGAGACCTGGAATGCGGTCGGCATCTTGCGCGGAACGACGCTACCCGACCAGGCCATACTGTTGACGGCGCATCTGGACCACCTCGGCATAGGGCCTGCGAACGCAGCAGGCGATAGGATCTACAATGGCGCGGATGATGATGCGTCGGGGACTACGGCCGTGCTGACGCTTGCGCATATTCTGGCCAAAGGACCACGCCCACGCCGGACTATCGTGTTTGCGCTGTTCGGCTCGGAGGAGCTCGGCGGCTTTGGCAACCGCGGTTTTCTCGCGCATCCGCCGGTGCCGCTCACGAACATCGTCGCCAATCTTGAGTTCGAGATGATGGGCCGACCCGATCCCGCGGTTCCAGAGGGCACGCTTTGGCTGACCGGCTTCGACCGCTCCAACCTGGGGCTGGCGCTGGCGAAGCATGGGGCGCATCTGGTCAACGATCCCCATCCCGCGCAGAAGTTCTTTCAACGCTCGGACAACTACGCGCTCGCGCAGCAGGGCATTATCGCGCACACCGTTTCCAGCTATGGATTGCATAAGGATTATCACCAGGCGAGTGACGAGATCGGCACTATCGATTTCACTCATATGACCCGGGCCATCGCGTCCATGGTCGGCCCGATTCGCTGGCTTTCGAATACAGCATGGAAGCCCGCGTGGAATCCCGGCGGAAGGCCTGAGCCGACTGCACAGACATCGCCAAAATAAAAACCCGACCACGGATCACGTGAATAAGAACGGATGAGTGCAAAGACGAAAAACTGTCTCTATCCGGTTCAATCCGCGCAATCCACGGTCGGTTTCGTTCTGGTTGAGGTTATGCGGTGACCAGTTCTTCCTTCTTCACGATGTCGTTAATCTTGCGGCCGATGGCCCTGGCGACGCCTTCGCCGTACTTCGGATCGCACTTGTAGAAGTGATTGATCTGGAGATCCTGAATCCGCTGCTCTACTTGTCCCAAAGTGCCTGCGATGTTGCTGAATAGTCGCTGCTGCGCGTCCTTCGGCATGAGCCGGAAGAGGTTGCCCGCCTGGGTGTAGTAGTCGCCATCGTGCTCGCGATGATCCCAACGGCCGACTACCGGGTTATCGAGAGTTACCTTGCGCTCGATGTACCGAGGATTTTCCTTCGGCCCGCCAAAGCTGTTGGGTTCGTAGTTCGGCGAACTGCCGCCGTTGTCTCCGAGAGCCATCGTTCCATCGCGGTTGTAGGTCGCAAACGGGCACTTCGGCATGTTCACCGGCAGGTCCTGGTAGTTGCCTCCCAGGCGATAGCGGTGCGCGTCCGGGTAGCTGATCAGCCGAGCCTGCAGCATCTTGTCGGGCGAGAAGCCCATGCCCGGCACCACGTTGCGTGGCTCGAAGGCAGCCTGCTCAATCTCGGCAAAGTAGTTCTTGGGATTGCGATTCAACTCCATCTCGCCGACATCGATCAGGGGGTAGTCCGCATGCGGCCACACCTTGGTCAGGTCGAAGGGATTGATGTGGTAGGTTTTCGATTCGGCCTCGGGCATCACCTGCACCTTCACACTCCACTTCGGGAAGTCGCCTTTCTCGATCGCGTGGAAGAGGTCGCGCTGCGAGTGGTCCATATCCTTCGCCCGCATCTGGTCGGCTTCTTCGCCGGTAAAGTTCTTGATGCCCTGCTTGGTTTTGAAGTGCCACTTGCAGTAGAACAACTCGTTCTTCGCGTTGACCATGGAAAAGGTGTGCGAACTGTATCCGTTCATGTGCCGGTAGCCATCCGGCGTGCCGCGGTCCGACATGAGGATCGTCACCTGGTGCAGGCTCTCGGGCGACAACGACCAGAAGTCCCACATCATCCTCGGCGACTTCAGATTCGTCTCCGGATCGCGCTTCTGGGTATGAATGAAGTCGCCGAACTTCAGCGGGTCGCGCACAAAGAACACCGGCGTGTTGTTGCCGACCATGTCCCAGTTGCCCTCTTCGGTGTAGAACTTGATGGAGAAGCCTCGCGGGTCGCGCTCTGTGTCCGCCGATCCCTTCTCTCCGCCGACGGTCGAGAACCGGATCAACAGCGGCGTCTGCTTGCCTTTGCCCTCAAACAGCTTCGCCGAGGTGTACTTCGCCATATCGGGGTTGGTGCAGGTGAACGTGCCGTAGGCGCCCGATCCCTTGGCGTGAACGACGCGCTCCGGAATCCGCTCGCGGTTGAAGTGCGCCATCTTCTCGAACAGCAGAAAGTCATCGCCTACGATCGGGCCGCGCGGTCCAACCGTCATGGAGTTCTGATTGTCTCCGACGGGACGGCCCGCATCTGAAGTCATGAACCCCTTGCCGTGCGCGGGTCCGTTCGATCCATCCTGAATAATGTCCGCCATTGTTTTTCTCCTGTGTTACCGGTTGACCCTGTTTAACCTCATTGACACTTTGCGCAGACCCCGATCACGTCCACGGCATACCGCTCCACCAGAAATCCGCCGGGAAGTTTGTCGCGCTTGGACGCAAGCCCCAGCTCCTTCTCTCCAATGTCGGTAATTCCTTTGCACTTCGAGCACACCAGGTGATGATGCGCCTGGTCGTTCATCTCCACGCGCAGCGAGCCGTGATGCAGGCTTACCTCGCGGAAGACGCCGCTTTCGACAAACAGATGTATGTTTTTGTAAACGGTGGCCAGCGAGATGGCCGGCACCTTCTTCCTGACCCGGGCATAGACTTCCTCCGGGCTGGGATGGCCATGCATGGTCTTTATGACCTCGTACAAGACCTGCCGCTGGTGGGTGACGGCGATGCCGTTCTTCTGGCAAAGCTCGCGAAATGACCTGGCGTTGTACCCCAACATGAGATGAGTATAGACGATAGGGATTATCGTTTAGTAGAAATAGTTCTCCTACTTATCCACAGCCGTAAAGACAAAGAAGCTGTTCAGTTCAGCCGCTCCCGCTCCGTCCTGCCGAATCTGGCGTCGATGGGCTTGCGTCCTTCGAAGCCCTCTTCTTCGGTATGCCAGTGCGTGATCGCCGCTTCGCCGATCTTCCAGCAGAGCAGCACGGCCTTGCCGTCCAGCAGGGATGGAAAGTCCAGGAGGCCCTGCTCGAGGTCTTTCACCTGCACGCCGATGGCGTCGATTTCGGCGAGGGTGTCCTTGGTCTCCTGCATGGCTTTGTCGTGCTCTGCGCGGCGCCGGGCCGCGACGGTGACATCGACGTGCATGCCGCCGGAGAGGAAGATGCGCTGGCTTAGCTGCTGCATCTCGTACTCCAGCTCGGCGACTCGAATTCCTGCAGCCTGGGTCCGCCGCAGCAGAGCCTCGACTACCGGAAGCAGCGTCTGTGCTTCTCCTAACGTAAACGTCTTGCTCAAGCCCCGTCTCCTAAACCCCGTTTCCTAAACCCTGATCTCCAAACCCCGGATCTCCTAAGCCGTAATCTCCAGCATTCTATCGAGCGCGACGCGCGCCCATTGCTTCACATCATCGTCCACCTTGATGCGATTCACAACCCGCCCCTCGACTAGATTTTCGAGAGCCCAGGCGAGATGCTGCGGGGAGATGCGGTACATCGTGGTGCACAGGCAGCCTGCGTCATCGAGGGTGATGACGCGCTTGCCGAGCGGGGCGAAACGCTTTGCCAACCGATTGACGAGGTGGATCTCGGTGCCTACGGCGAAGCTCGCGCCCTCGGGGGCCTTCTCGATGACCTCGATGATGCGTTCGGTCGAGCCGATAGCATCAGCGTTTTGGCAGACCTCCCAGCGGCACTCGGGGTGGACGATCACCTGCATGCCGGGCTCATCGCGGCGCACGCGATCCACGTGCTCGGGCAAGAAGCGCTGGTGCACGGAGCAGTGCCCCTTCCACAGAATGACCTTGGCTGCCTGCAGGCGATCCGGGCTCAGGCCGCCGTTGATCTGGTAGGGATCCCAGACGACCATGTCGCTGAGCGGGATGCCCATGGCGAAGGCGGTGTTGCGGCCGAGGTGCTGGTCGGGTAAAAAGAGGATCTTCTCCGCGCGCGCGAACGCCCACTTGAAGGCTCCGCGCGCGTTCGACGAGGTGCAAACCAGACCGCCGCGCTCGCCGCAGAAGGCTTTGATAGCGGCGGCGGAGTTCATATAAGTCAGCGGAATCAGATCAGCGGTCAGGCCGGCGCGGTCGAGCGAGTCCCAGCAGTCCTCGACCTGCCCGATCTCGGCCATGTCGGCCATGGAGCAGCCCGCGTTCAGGTCCGGCAGAATCACCTGCTGCCACGGGCGGCCAAGGACGTCGGCGGTTTCGGCCATGAAGTGCACGCCGCAAAAGAGCATGTATTTGGCATTGGTCTCCGAGGCGACCTTGGAAAGCTTGTAGCTGTCGCCGGTGAAGTCCGCGAACCGGATCACCTCGTCGCGCTGGTAGTGGTGGCCCAGCAGAACGACGTCTTTGCCGAGCTTGGCGCGTGCCCCGGCAATGCGGGCATCCATCGTATGGTCCGGCTGGGCAAGATAGTTATCGAGCGAACATGCGTCCGCGATCGTTTCCACCGCCGCAGCAGCCGGGGCAATCTCCAATAGTCCGTTCAAGGTACTCCGCCTTCAGTCTCTCAAGGCTCGTCCGGCAGGCCGGAGCCGATGCCATTCGTGCGCCCTGGAAACGGGGATGTTGAAAGCATGCACTGCCAAAGTTGCAGTGGGTTCGCCATGCCGGCCTTAGAATCTGTGACCGTCATTCAACTCACGGGGATGTTGCAACTTCTTACTTCGCGTCGCGGCTGATTGACCGCATGTAGTCATTAGACGCAGATTGCAACCGAACGATGCGCCGCCGGTTTATTTTCCGCTCGTCTTTCCTATCCGCTCGTGCCGCCTGCTGCACTTCATTGAGAATTTTACAACGACGTCGACATCTTCCATCCATTTGTTCCCCTCACCCGTAAGCCGTATCATGGAACTCATCTATGCCTAGTTTTCAGGACAGCGCCGTCATCTTCTTCATCGCCCTGCTGTTGTTCGGGCCGAAGAAGCTGCCCGAGCTTGCCCGCCAGCTGGGAAAGTTGATGGGCGAGTTCCGCCGGGCTTCCAACGAGTTCCGCATGCAGATGGAAGACGAGCTTCGCATCGCCGACCAGGAGGAGCAGCGCAAGAAGATCGCAGCGATGGAGGCCGCCGCGCCGGTAGCTCCTTTGCTGGCCGAGAACACGATCGCGCCTGCTGCTGAGCCTGAGTATGGGGAGGATCATCCGCACCTGCCGAGGCCTGCTCTCGAGCCGCCGACTGCAGCGGAAGAGGCGGCTGCGCCGGAGCCACTGCCTATCGCGTCCTCTGGCGACCTGAATTTGATGCCTCCTTCGACCGGGCTTCCGGTGAGCAACTCAGCGCTGACGCCTGTGCTCGACTCGATTCCGCATAGGCCTGAATCCGAATTAGTCCCCGAACCGAACGGCGCCGGCAGCCTGGCTGCCAATCGGGCCGCGAGCGAGGCGCCACAGCATGGCTGATCTCGACCCGATCGATCGGGTTCGCGCCGCCGTTACCGACCGCGCTGAACTGCCCGGCATGAGCCTGATGGAGCATCTCACCGAGCTGCGTAAGCGGCTGCTCAACGCAACCATCTACCTGGTGATCGGCTTTTGCATCGCGTATGCGTTTCACGTCCGGCTCTATGGGATCATCCAGAAGCCGCTGAACGATCTTCACATCGCGCTGAACTACACCCACCCCACCGACCCGCTGAACCTCTACATCAAGACGGCCTTCTACGGCGGGGCTATTGTCGCGAGCCCGTTCATTCTGTACCAGCTTTGGCTTTTTATCGCGCCCGGCATGTACTCGCATGAGAAGCGCTACGTGATTCCGTTCATGTCCGCGACCGTGGTGCTGTTTCTCTCGGGCGCATGGTTTGGGTATCACTGGGTGTTTCCGGGCGCGCTCAAGGTGCTGATCGGCGGCTTCGGCGCGAACTTTCACGCCATGCTCACCATCGAGGACTACACCAACTTCTTTCTCGCGGTGATCCTTGGGCTCGGCGTCACCTTTGAGTTGCCCATCGTCATCTTCTTTCTTGCGCTGTTTGGCATCGTCGACTCCAAGTTCCTGATCAAACACATCCGCTACGCGATCCTTGCGATCTTCCTCATCGCTGCGGTCATCTGCCCCACGCCCGACCCCATCGGCATGTGTCTCTTCGCCACGCCCATGCTGGTCCTGTACATGATCGGCGTAGGCGTTGCCTATCTGGTGCATCCGGGCCGCCGCAAGGCGAAGGAGCAGAAGGCCGCATGACCAACCTCACTCTTCTCCCCAAGCCACGAATCTCCCGCCAACTCTTCTTTACCCTCGCGCTGTTTCTGTCTCTTCTCACACCGGCGACCCTCATTCCGGCACTCCACGCCCAGCCAACCGCGCGTTTCAACGGCCAGGCCGCCTATCATCTCACCGCGCAGCTTCTCCAGGTTGCAGCCAAGCGCTTCAACGGCTCCCCTGGTCATCTCAAGGCAGAAGAGTTCATCAGGCAGCACTTCGCCGCTGAGGCCGCCAAGGGCAACTACGAGACCGATACGTTTACTGCGAGCACGCCGGCCGGGTTTCAGACGATGCACAACTTGATCGTGAAGTACCCGGGCAAGAAAGACGGCGTCATCGTGCTTGCCAGCCACTACGAGACGAACTATCCGCTGCGCGATATCAACTTCTACGGGGCGAACGATGGCGCGGCCACCTCTGCGCTGTTGATCGAGGTCGGCAATGTGCTTCGCGCGCATCCGCCGGAGGGGTACTCGGTGTGGCTGGTCTTCGATGATGGGGAAGAGGCGGTGAAGGACTGGTTTGCGAACAACGGGAACGACAATACATATGGCACCCGGCATCTTGCGGCCAGGTGGTCCAACGACGGCACACTCGCCAAAATCAAGGCCTTTATCGTCGCCGATATGATCGCCGACAAGGACCTCAATATCGACTATGTGAGCAACTCCACGCCGTGGCTGCTGGATATGCTCAAAGTCGCCGCGAAAAATACCGGTCACTCCGCTTCGATTTTCAAGTATCAAGAGGCTGAGCAGGACGACCATCTTCCCTTCGCGCAGCGCGGTGTGCCGGTGCTAGACATGCTGGACGCGCACTATGGACCGGCAACGGCTTCATCGCCGGATGGATACCACCACACCGCGCAGGACACGCTCGACAAGATCAGCGCGCACTCGCTCCAGATCTCCGGCGATCTTGTGATGGAGATGATCCGCCTGATCGATCAGCGTCCTTGAGGGTGACGATCAGCGCCCTTGAGGTTGGCGTCCAGCGCCCTTGAGGTTGGCGTCGACC
This sequence comes from Edaphobacter sp., assembly GCA_965277335.1. Lineage (GTDB taxonomy): Bacteria > Acidobacteriota > Terriglobia > Terriglobales > Acidobacteriaceae > Edaphobacter. The sequence continues at coordinate 690,905 of CBDICJ010000008.1, forward strand.
TGTCTGCTGTGCTGCCATCTGCTCCCGTCATCGAGACGTTGTCGTCTATGTCTGCATTTAGACTAGAAGCGAGCAGCAGCAACGGCGGGCTCAACGCATCGACAGTTTTGCTCAATCACCTACAAAGGAAGACAAACGAATATGGCTAAGGCTTATCACGACGCGGACGCAGACCTCTCTCTTATTCAGGCGAAGAAGGTCGCTGTCATCGGTTATGGTTCGCAGGGGCATGCGCACGCGCTGAACCTGAAAGACTCGGGGGTGGAGGTGCGGGTAGGGCTGCGCGCGGATTCGCCGAATGCGGAGCGGGCGCGGAAGGCCGGGCTCGAGGTGGGCACCGTGGCTGAGGTTTCGAAGTGGGCGGATGTGATTATGAACCTGACGCCGGACCAGACGGCGGCGAAGGTGTATCACGGGGAGATTGCGCCCAATATGAAATCGGACGTGACGCTGATGTTCGCGCACGGGTTCAATATCCGGTTTCGGACGATCACTCCGCCGAAGACTGCCGATGTTTCGCTGGTGGCGCCGAAGGGGCCGGGGCATCGGGTGCGGGAGGTGTTTACCGAAGGTGGGGGGATTCCGGGGCTGGTGGCAGTGGAGCAGGATGCGAGCGGCAATGCGCTGAAGCTGGCGCTGAGCTATGCCAAGGGGATTGGATGCACGCGGGCCGGGGTGCTGGAGACGACCTTTACCGAGGAGACCGAGACGGATCTGTTCGGCGAGCAGGCGGTGCTGTGCGGCGGGACGAGTGCGCTGGTCAAAGCCGGCTTCGAAACGCTGGTGGAGGCGGGGTATCAGCCGGAGCTGGCTTACTTCGAGGTGCTGCATGAGCTGAAGCTGATTGTGGACCTGCTGTATCGCGGGGGACTGGAGTATATGCGGCACTCGATTTCGGATACGGCGGAGTGGGGGGATTATGTTGCTGGGCCGCGGATTGTGACGCCAGAGGTGAAGAAGGCCATGAAGGGGCTGCTGAACGATATTCAGGATGGGAGTTTTGCGAAAAAGTTCCTGGCCGAGAATGAGACGGGGCGGCATGAGTTTACGCGGATTCGCAGGCAGGAGGCGGAGCTGCAGATTGAAAAGGTTGGGGCGGAGCTGAGGAAGTCGATGCCGTTTCTTAATCCGGTGGTGGTGAAGGATGGGGTGGTGGTAAAGGCTTAGGCGGCGTCCGTTTGTGAAGGGTGTTGTCTGAGACCTAATCGAGAACTACAGAGTTGTGATTCATATCGAGTTTGAGAGGTGGGCATCGAGCGCAAGCGAGACCGTCTTCCCCCAAATCCCAACCGCTTTGCTTCCCCATCCCGAGCGCACGACAACTACGTCTTCTTCATCGACGTTTCCATGGTCTCTGCCGCACCCGTGGGATGGTGCTCCGACATCATCCGCAGCATCGCCGGCCCGCCTGTTCTCAGAAAGCGCACCACCAGCAAAGCCGCTAGAAGGAGAAACCCGATGTTGAGCCAAGTCGTGTAATTCCACGAGATCGCCTCTTCCATCACCCTCGCATTCCTCTGCTGCGGAATCAGATGCAACACCCCGAACACGAACTCGACCGCCAGCGCCGCACTCGACATCGCAACATAGAACGTAACGAACAGAAACACGCTCACCTTCCAGCCATAGTATTTGCGATAGATGTTCAGGATGGGAAGGATGATCAGATCCGCGAACAAAAACGCGATCACGCCGCCGAAACTGATCCCGCCGTTCCAAAGCACCGCCGCCAGCGGAACGTTTCCGACCGAACACACAAAGGAGATCACCGCCACCGCCGGTCCGATCAACGGTCCCCAGATCTTCGCCAGTACCGGGTGTCCCGCGAAGAAGAACGTCTGCCAGAAGTGCTTCGGAACCCACGCCGCCAGCGCCCCGGAGATCAGCAGCCCGCCCCCGATATCCAGCCACAGCGAAGCCCAGTCCATCACAAAGAAGTGGCTGATCGCTGTCTTCCCCTTCTCCGAGGTGGCGCGCTGCCACACCGATCCCTCGTGAACGCTCATATCCATCGCCGCGTGGCCTTCCATGCGCCCCTGCACCCCCCGCTCGGCCTGCCGCCGCGCCGCTTCCACCAGCCGCGGTCGCAGGAACATCCGGAACAGCAGCACCAGCACCCATATCATCAGCGGCCCACCTAGAAATTCGGCCAGCGTAAACTGCCACCCCATCAGCACTGCCAGAAGGATCCCAAGCTCGATCACCAGGTTCGTCGAGGCAAATTGAAAGGCCAACGAAGCGGTGAAATTCGCTCCCTTCTTGAACATGGACCTGGCCAGCGCCACCGCCGCATACGAGCACGAGGAACTCGCCGCGCCCAGCCCGCAAGCCTTCACGATGGTTCCCGGACTGTCATCCGGCAGCAGCCGCGACATCTCCTCCTTCGAGACCACCGCCTGCACGACCGCGGACAGCAGAAAGCCAAGAATCAGCGCCCAAAGAATCTCCCACGCCATGGTTAAGGACATTGCCAGCGCGTGGCCGATCGCTCCCATCATCCGGGTCTCCTCTAATTAGGTGTCAGAACCTGTCCAAATACTCGTCATCTCGACCGAAGCCAGTGTCCCCGGCGAGCGCATTGCTCGACGGGCGGGAAGTCGTGCGGCTGTAACGCACAATGTAGTGGAGAGACCCCCTCCTTTGTCTTGTTTGTTGCCTTCTATTTTTTGCAGCAGAACCGTTGCGGAGTTTCTGGACTGTATCTGCTATACATCAGACGCCGATCGACATCCGCGCACCGCCGCCTGCCTGAACACCTCTTTGATTGTGTCAAACAACACACGCAACGCGGCGCATCCTCGACGCCTTGCACATCACGCAAACAAAACGATCGACCACGGATGACACAGAAGGGAGCGGACGAACAACCTACTCCAGACTTCTACGCGCCATCGATGGCCGATCGCTCTTCCATCCGTTCTTCTCCGCGCAATCCGCGGTCGGTCCTCTCCAAACCCTAGCTGAACATCTCCTTCACCTTATCGAACAGCCCGCGCGAAGTCGGCGTATTTTCGACTATCATCGTCTCGCTCAACTGCCGCAGCAACTCCTTCTGCTGCTTGTTCAGCTTGCCCGGGGTCTGCACCCGGATCTCGACGATCAGATCGCCCTTGCCATGTGAGTTCAAGTGCGGCACGCCCTTGCTCCGCAGCTTGAACTCCTTGCCGCTCTGGGTGCCCTCGGGAACCTTGATCGCCGCCGGGCCTTCGAGGGTCTGAATCTCAAGCTCCGTCCCCAACGCCGCCTGCGGGAACGAGATCGGTATCACGCAGTGCAGGTCATCGCCGTCGCGCTCGAAAAACTTGTGCGCCTTAACCGACAGCACGACATACAGATCGCCCGCCGGCCCGGCAAACTTGCCAGCCTCACCCTCGCCCTGGTAGCGGATTCGCGTATCCTGCTCCACGCCCGCCGGCACCTTCACCAGGATGCTGTGTTCTGTCTGCACCCGCGTCTCGCCCTTGCACATCGGACACGGATCGACGATCAACGTCCCCGTCCCGCCGCACACCGAGCAGGTTCGCGCTACCGAAAAGAATCCCTGTTGGAATCTCTGTTGTCCGCGCCCGCCGCATTGCGTACAGGTGACCGGAGACTTGCCCTTCGCCGCTCCCGTGCCTTTGCAATCGGCGCAGGTCTCCATCCGGCGAATCGTAATCTCCTTCTCGATCCCGAAGACCGCCTGTTCGAACTCCAGCGTCAGGTCGTAGCGCAGGTCGCGCCCGCGCTGCACCCGCGAGGCTTTGCGCCCGTTGCCCCCGCCCATGTTGAACATCTCGCCGAACAGGTCGCCGAAGATGTCTCCAAGGTCCTGCGCATTCCCGCTGAACCCACCCGCAAACGGATTGCCGCCTCCGCCGCCGCCTTGGAACGCTGCATGCCCATACCGGTCATACGCGGCCCGCTTCTCCGCGTCGCTCAGCACCTGGTACGCCTCGCTGCACTCCTTGAACTTCTCCTCGGCACCCGCATCGCCCGGATTCCTGTCCGGGTGATACTGCATCGCAAGCTTGCGATACGAAGTCTTCAACTCCTGATCGCTCGCATCTCGCGAGACACTCAACACTTCGTAGTAATCCAGTTTCGTCACGTTCGCCGTCGCCATCTCCTGAACTGCTCCTTTTAATCGCGCGCCTGCCTAATCTGAAATCTGTCCCGGATTCGCCGCGATCCGCACCAGGGCAGGCCGCAGCAGCTTCTCGCGAATCCTGTAACCTCGCCGAATCTCTTCGAGAACCTGATGGTCCGGGAACTCCTTGGTTTCGATGCTCCCCAAAGCCTCATGGATTCGAGGGTCGAACTGCGTCCCCACCGTCTCCACCGCCTGCACATTCAAACCTTTGAGCGCGTCGTCCATCTGCTTCAGAATCAACTCCACGCCGCCACGCAACTGCTCCGCGGTCCCATCCGCCTTCAACGCCAGCTGAAAGTTATCCATCACGCTCAAAAACGGCTCAACCGTATGCGTGATCGTGTAGTCGCGAGAGTCCGCCCGCTCCTTCACCTCACGCTTCCGCGCGTTGTCAAACTCCGCCTGCAGCCGAGCCACTCGGTCCAGCAACTGGTCCCGCTCGCCCTTCACCTGCTCCAGCTCCGCCCGCACAGGGCTTATCTCGCTCACCGGCTCTACGTCCGAACCGGTCACGATCTCCGGTTCCAGGGTCTCCTGCCCGCTTCTCTCATCCTGCATCTCGTTGTCGCTCCTCATGGTGTCACCTCTTCTATTGTTGCCCATCCCGGCCCATCGCGCGAACTGCTCTCTTGCGTTCATTCCCACGCCCCCGTATCTCCGGCCTGCACACCCTCTCGCCTGTGTCTTGGTCCTCCTCCTGACCCTGAGAAGGTCGAATGGGAAAGGACCCTGTGCTGCGCAAAGCAGCGCCGGACGAGTTACTCCTCGGGATGCAGCATCCGGTCGAAGACCTGCGCGATATACCCAACCGCGTTCATCGTGTTCTCATAGTGCATCCTCTTCGGCCCAATCACCCCCACCGTCCCTCGGTTCTCTCCGCCCATTCGCGCCGGCGCCGCGATCAGTACCATCCCCGACATCTCCGGCGCATGCTCCTCCAGGTCGAACACCACCCGCACACTCTCCTGTTGCGAATCCACATACGCATTCAGCAGCTCCACCAGCCGCTGCTTCGCCTCGAGCGCCGTCAACAACTCGCGCAGCCGCTCTCTGTCTTCTTGACTTCCTACGAGATTTGCCACCCCATCCACATACACCGTCTGCACCGGCACACTCTCCTCCGGCACCGTCTTCACCCAAAGCAACTGCACCGAGTTCAGCAGCCTTTGATATTCACTCCGCTCCCGCTCCACCAGCCTGGCAAGCTCCGCCCGCACCCGCTCCACGCTCCACCCGCGGAAGTTCTCATTCAGAAAGTTAGCCGCGGCTTCCAGCTCCCGCGCCGTCACATCTCTTTCCAGCGCCAGGACTCTATCCCGCACCATCCCGCTCCGCGTCACCACCACGGCCAGCACCCGGGCCGCCGTCAGCCGCGAAAAATGCACATGCTCCAGCATGTCCCCGTCACTCGCCGCCGCGATCGCTACCCCTACCCCGCTCGACAGCGTAGCCAGCACATGCGAGGTCCGCTCCAGCACCGCCTGCGTCCCCGCCACTCCGATGAAACTCGAATCGATCTGCATTCTCGACCGCGCCGAAAGCTGTCCCACCCGCGGATTCGCCCCGCCGCTCAACTGCTCCACATACATCCGAAACGCTCGCGCGGTTGGAACTCGCCCCGCCGAGGTATGCGGCTGTTCAAGCAATCCGCAGTCGGCCAGTTCCGCCATCTCATTCCGTACCGTGGCGGAACTAGGCCCCGCGCCTTCCGAGATCTGCAACCGCGAAATCGTTCCCGAACCCACCGGCTCGCCAGTCGCTATGTAACTCTCGATAATCGCCGTCAGAATAGCTCTCTGCCGCGCTGTAATCCGCTCCGCATCCGCCATTCGAACCTCACTCTTTCTTAACTCTACGCCCGCCGTCAAGCTCCCACGCCGCTACAACTACGGGCGCCCCATATCTCGATTTTGAGATCTGGGCATTCGCGCGGATGCCCGAACCGCTTTTCTTCCACAGCTAGCTGATCTCCAGCACATCCTCACTCCTGGCCCCAATCTCCTGCGCCTTCTCTGCCACCCTCTTGGCGATGCCGTAGAAATCGGTCGCCAGCTTTGAATCCGGCCCCGCCAGCGCCACCGGCATCCCCCGGTCCCCACCCTCACGAATCTTAGGATCAAGCTCCACCGCCCCCAGAAACTCCAACCCGAACTGCGCCGCCGTTCGCTCCGTCGCGCCCGCGCCAAACACGTCGATCACCTGCCCGTCCGGCAGCGTCATCTGCGACATGTTCTCCACCAGCCCGATCACCTCGACCTTCACCTGGTGAAACATCTCGAGCGCCTTCCGCGCATCCTGCAGCGCCACGCCCGACCCCGTCGACACCACCACGGCCCCCGTCAACGGCACCGTCTGCACCAGCGAGATCACCACATCGCCCGTCCCCGGAGGCAGATCGACCACCAAAAAATCCAGCTCGCCCCACTCCACCTGCTGCAGAAATTGCCGGATAATCTGGTGCAGCATCGGCCCCCGCATTACCATCGGCTTATCGCCCGGTGAGATCAGCCCCACCGAGATAAACTTCACGCCATGCGACAGAATCGGTTCAATCCGGTTCTCCCCCACAATATTCGGCTGCCGCGAAACCCCCAGCATCATCGGCACATTCGGCCCATAGATGTCGGCGTCGATCAGCCCCACTCGATATCCCAGCTTGCCCAACGCAACCGCCAGGTTCACCGCTACTGTGGTCTTGCCAACCCCGCCCTTGCCGCTGCCGATCGCCACCACGTGCGCCACGCCCGGCAGAGGCTGCGGCCCCGGCGGCGCTCCTGCTCCCATATGCCCCATATCCAATCTCCTCGGCGAATTCGCCGTCGTACCGTCACTTCGACCCGCACCATCGTCTTTATCTCGCCACACCGGAAAGCCATCGTCTCGACCGAAGGCGGCACCTTTGCCGCCGAAGCGGAAAAACCCTCTTCTCTCAGCGTCACCCTCATCCCCGTATCAAGTGTCTAAACCCGCCATTCCAACTGCCCTCTACTCCCTACACCTGCCTCACACATGCCATCCCGCCCCCAGCGCCGCCCGCATCTCTTTCTTCCGCTGCGTCTCACCCGCCCGCATCTCGCGCCTGCGCCCCGCATCCTCATATCGCCTCTTCTGGTGCTCCGTCTCCGGCACCACCTGCGGCACCACCAGCCTGTTGCCCTCCCGATCCACCGCTACAAACGTCAGATAGGCCGAAGAGACATGCCGCAGCTGCTGCTTCCGCACATCTTCCACCATCACCCTCACCCCAATCTCCATCGAGGTCCGAAACGCCCGGTTCACGCTGGCCTTCAAAATCAGCAACTCCCCCAATCGCACCGGAGACACAAAGTCCAGATGATCCATGCTCGCCGTTACCGTGATCGCCCGCGCATGACGGCTCGCAGCCATCGCGCCCACCAGGTCGATGTACTGCATCAGACGTCCGCCGAACAGGTTTCCCAGCGCATTCGAGTCCGCCGGGAACACAATCTCGCTCCGCTCCGACTGCGACTCCACCACGCTCCGCGATACGATCTCATCACTCATCCTCACCAGTGTAAATCGCGCCGGCCCAATTGCCTTGCTTGCCTTTCTCCCGCTTCCCATGCACCATACCCGTATGGACAAGATCGCTTCATTTCAGGAGATTCTGCGACTCGACCCAAACAATACCTTCGCCCGCTACGGTCTCGCCATGGAACTCGTCAGCCAGAACAGCGCGGAGGAAGGCCTCGAGGAGTTTGACTCCATCCTTCTTCGCGATGCCGACTACGTCCCCGCGTATCAGATGTCCGCCCAGACCCTGGCAAGCCTGGGCCGCACCCAGCAAGCCCTTGACCGGCTCCACACCGGCATCGCCGCCGCCAACCGCACCGGCAATCAGCACGCCCTCGCCGAGATGGAAGCCCTGCGCAACGATCTCAGCCTCTGAACTCCTCACATGCCGTTTCAGGAGAGAGTGCTGCCAATCCCATTCCTCGATGCCTCTCCTGCGCCCATTCCAAGAGGCTCCTGAAAACCACTTTTTACGCGTGAACACCACGCCCGAACCCTTCCATCCCGCCAAACATCTATACTTAGACATGGCGACCTCTCTTCCGACCACTCTCGGCGCCCTCCGCGCCAGCGAATACACCCCATCCCGCCTCGCCCGAAGCGTCAAAGACGAGCTCCGCGAAAACCTCATTGCTTGCCTGCGCTCGAAGCAGACCCTCTTCCCCGGCATCGTCGGCTACCAGGACACCGTCGTGCCCCAGATCGTCAACGCCGTCCTCAGCAAGCACAACTTCATCCTTCTCGGCCTTCGCGGTCAGGCCAAATCGCGCATCTTGCGTGCCCTCACCACCCTGCTCGACCCTCACTGTCCCTACATCGCCGGCTCCGAGGTCCGCGACAACCCCTACGCCCCCATCTCCAAATACAGCCGCGACCTTATCGCCCGCCTCGGAGAAGACACGCCCATAGCGTGGCTTACGCAAGATGACCGCTTCGTCGAAAAACTCGCTACCCCAGATGTCACCGTGGCCGATCTCGTCGGCGACATCGACCCCATCAAAGCCGCCCGCTCCAACCAGGACCTCGGCAGCGAGCTCACCATGCACTACGGCCTGCTTCCCCGCGCCAACCGCGGTATCTTCGCCATCAACGAAATTCCCGACCTCGCCGGAAAGATCCAGGTCGCCCTCTTCAACATCATGCAGGAAGGCGACGTGCAGATTAAGGGCTACCCTGTCCGTCTGCCGCTCGATGTCGCCATCGTCTTCTCCGCCAACCCCGAGGACTACACCGCTCGCGGCAAGATCGTCACCCCGCTTAAAGACCGCATCGGCTCCGAGATCCGAACCCACTACCCCGAAGACATCGAAGAGGGAATTGCCATCACCACCCAGGAGGCCTGGACCAATCGCACCCGGAACAAAGACGGCCGCCCCTCTTCGGGAAACGTCGAGATCCCCCACTACATCCGTCAGATCGTCGAGCAGATCGCCTTCTCCGCCCGCGAAGAAAAGAAAGTCGACAAGCGCAGCGGCGTCTCTCAGCGCCTCCCCATCAGCACCATGGAACTCGTCATCTCGAATGCCGAGCGCCGCGCCCTCATGCATAACGAATCTCTCGCCGTGCCGCGAGTCGGCGATATCTACACCGCGCTTCCCGGCATCAGCGGCAAGATCGAGCTCGAATACGAAGGCGAGATGCGCGGAGCCGACACGGTCATCCGCGAGATCATCCGTTCGAGCGTGGCCACCATCTTCGACAAGTACTTTGCCGGAACCAACACCCAGCAGATCGAGCAGTGGTTCAATCTCGGCGGCACCGTTCAACTCAACGACGCCCAACCCTCCACCGGCTCCCTCGAAGAACTCAAGCAAATTCAGGGCCTCATCGAAAAACTGTCACCGTTACAAATTAACGGCAAATCAAAGCCCGAGATAGCCGTAAGCGCCGCCGAGTTTCTCCTCGAAGGCATGTACGCCCACAAGCGCCTCAGCCGCACCGAAGAGCGGGCCTTCAGCGCCGCCGAAAAGAAATCCCGCAACGACCAGGCCGCCCAATACGCCGAAAAGATGCGCGAACGCGAGATCGAACGCGACGAAGCCGCCCGCAGCCGAACCCGCCGCGGCTTCAACTAAACCAGCTTCAGGGATCGCGAGCCGCTCTCGCCTTCTCGTTGCCATTGCTGCTGCTTTTGCGTTGGCGTTACGTTGCCTTCTCGTTGCCATTGCCTTGCCGCTGCTCTTGCGTTGCCGTTGCTTTGCCTTGCCGCTGCACCTGAGGTAACCCAAGGCTTCAGCCTTGGGCCTCCCAACACCAGCCGCAAAGCGGCCTCCGCTCTGCCGAAGGCGGGAGTGAAGCCGAAGGCAAAACGACTGATTTATTGCCGTTGCTGTTGTCTTTGCTTCTGCAGTTGTCTTTGCTTCTGCAGTTGTCTTTTGCTTTTGCCGTTGCTCCTGAAAACGAAGAGTCCCTTCCCCTGGACTATGCTCTCCTACAAAGATCCACGATGCGTCTGAAGCCACAAACCCACGCCATCACCATCCTCACCCACCGCCGCCAGCGCATCTTCCAGCGCACCGCGAACGCCGAGCTGATGATCGCCACCCTTCTCCGCTATCGCAACGCAAACAAATTCCTCCTCCACGCCTTCGTCATCATGCCCGACCACATCCACATTCTCATCACACCATTCGGATCGACGGCCAAAGCGGTCCAACTTATTAAAGGCGGCTTCTCCTTCGCCATCCGCAATCAATTCCCTGGCGAAATCTGGCACACCGGCTACCACGAACACCGCATCCGCGATCGAGACGACTTCGAGGCCCAAAAGCAATACATCGCTAACAACCCAACCCGCAAAAACTACGACAACTACCCCCACGTCCACACCGCCCAATCCGCTCCCTTGGACGAACCACCGCATCTGATCGAACAGCAATGCTCTTTACCCTAGCCCTCCTCGCCCTCGCCGCCCCACCCGCAAAGCCGCGTCACATCCCCGCCCATCAGCTCAACGACATCGCCACCATCCTCGCCCACGACGAAGGCTGGCCGCTCGCTAATCCCGACTTCACCCTTGACCCCATGACCCCTGACGTTGACGACGGCTTCGACTCCATCGGTCTTTACAAAAAAGCCCACCTGGTCCGCATGTACTCCATCGATCGCGCCACCGGTCAGATCGTCGACTTCATGCGCGGCTGCCAGGTCTTTCGCTTTGATGACCTTCAAGCCTTTCAAGAGCGTATCCGCGCTCAAACCAAAGCTCCCGCCCTCACCGACCAGCAGCTCGCCGCAAAAGCCGGCTGCCCGAAGCTCACCGTTGTCAATACCCGCTGGGTCCACTAGGCCAACATGATGCAGCGCATCCTTCTTACATCCGGCGCTTTGGGAAGGCCAGTTTCGTGGAGCGGGAAGCCGCCCGCGAATCGCAAAGAGCTTGACACGCACGATATAATGATTTCAGGAGATAGTGGCAAGGCCCGGCCTTCATAGCCGGGCCTTTCTGCATCCGGCAAACCTGGGTACGACATCGTAAGTCCGGCACTAAACTACCTGTTTCGAAGACTTTGCATTCTTTTGACGGGGGGAGGTAGGGTACACCCGTCCGACTCCACGTATCTGACGAACCTAGCCGCAGGGAGCAGTTCATGAAGCGCATCCGATATACCAAATTCACCGGCGATCTCGCCTCCTCCTTCGGCCTCGAAGACCTCATGCAGGCTCTGTCCGAGTTCCTGCTCGACTCCGGCTTCCAGGATCCCTACTCCCGCTTTCAGGAGTTCAACGGCGACCAGACCATGGACAATCTCCGCGAAGCCATCCGGCAAGCTCTCGACTCCGGCGAGCTCTTCGACGAGGAAGCCCAGGAAAAGTACGAAGCTCTCTCCGAAGACCAGGTCGAAGAGCTGATCGACCAGATCATCCAGAAGATGCAGGAGCAGAACTTCATCAACGCCGAGCAACCGGAGCAGCCCGGCGACGGCGACGCCGGATCGGGAGAAAACGCCCGCTTCGAGGTCACCGACAAGGGCATGGACTTCCTCGGCTACAAGGCCCTCCGCGAACTCCTCGGCCCTCTCGGCAAATCCAACCTCGGCCGCCACGACACCCGCCACGAGGCCGCTGGCGTCGAGACCAACGGCAGCAGCAAGCTCTACGAGTTCGGCGACACCCTCAACCTCGACATCACCGCCACCCTCTCCAGCGTCTTCGCTCGCGAAGGCATCCGCACCGCCGTCGAGGGCGAAGAGCACACCCCGCTTAACATCGAATACTCCGACGTCCACGTCCACCAGTCCGACTATCAGTCCTCCTGCGCCACGGTCGTCCTGCTCGATTGCTCACACTCCATGATCCTCTACGGCGAAGACCGCTTCACCCCTGCAAAAAGAGTAGCCATGGCGCTCTCGCACCTTATCCGCACCCAGTTCCCCGGCGACACCCTCAACCTCGTGCTATTCCACGACACCGCCGAAGAGATTCCCCTCTCGCAACTTCCCCGCGTCAAAGTCGGTCCCCACTACACCAACACCCGCGAAGGCCTGCGCATGGCCCAGCGCATCCTCGCTCGCCAAAATAAGGACATGAAGCAGATCGTCATGATCACCGACGGCAAGCCCAGCGCCCTCACACTCCCCGACGGCCGCATCTACAAAAACGCCTTCGGCCTCGACCCTCTCGTCATCTCCGAGACCCTCGAAGAAGTCAGCCGCTGCAAGCGCTCCAACATCATGATCAACACCTTCATGCTCGCCAGCGACTTCTCCCTCATGCAGTTCGTCCAGAAAGTCAGCGCCATGTGCCGCGGCAAAGCCTACTTCACCACCCCCGAAAACCTCGGCAACTATCTCCTCATGGACTTCATGTCCCGCCGCATGAAAACCGTCCACTAACCCGCAGCGTAGACGTCTGTTTATCGCTCAGCGTCATTAACCGTGCATTAGCATCAAGCGAAATCTGATACTACGCTATGCACCAATGAAGACGGCACACTCGCAAATACGTAACGCCTGATCCACCTGCAAGGCGTAACGGTGATCAAAAAGAAAAAAGAGATAAAAGAGACAGCCTCAAGATGAATAGTCTCCCTAGCATTCTTCTTCTCTGTCGATTTTGTTTTCGCACTTATTCATCTTTCTCATTTGAATCACCGTTACGCCGTTCAGTGATTCAGCATCCCTCAGGAGGAGCATGGGTTTCAGCTGGGCACACATGGGCACCTCGATTGTCGCCTCATTCCTTGCCTCGCTGGTCGAGTGCGTCGAAGCCCTCACCGTCATTCTCGCCGTAGGCAGCGTCCGCGGGTGGCGCTCTGCGCTCATCGGCGCCGGTACGGCCATCGCCGTCCTCCTGGTCATCCTCGCCGCGCTCGGCCGGGCGCTCACCGTCATCCCTCTTGCGATCATCCAACTCGTCGTCGGCGCTCTCCTCCTCCTCTTCGGCCTGCGCTGGCTGCGCAAAGCCATCCTCCGCTCCGCCGGCCTCATCCCCCTCCACGACGAGCAGGCTGCCTTCGCGAAAAACACCGAAGCTATGCGAACTCTCTCCGCAGGTTCGTCCACCTTCGACAAGATCGCCTTCGCCGCTGCCTTCAACATCACTATGCTCGAAGGCACCGAGGTCGTCTTCATCGTCATCGCCATTGGAGCTGGCCGCACCGGGATGCTTCTCCCCGCCAGCCTCGGCGCCGTCGCCGCTCTTATTGTCGTCACCGCCCTCGGTCTCATGCTCCATCGTCCGCTCGCCCGCGTTCCGGAGAACACGCTCAAGTTCATCGTCGGTGTCCTGCTCTCCGCCTTCGGCACCTTCTGGGTAGGCGAAGGCATGCACATCGCATGGCCCGCAGCCGACTGGTCCATCCTCGCCCTCATCGCCGCCTATCTGGTTCTCGCGCTCGCCCTGGTGCCTCTCTGCCGCAACCAATCGCAATCCGCTCCCTTGAATCCGCCGGAGATCGCAGTGACTAGGAGACCGCAATGAAGTGGATCAAAACCGTCTTCCGCGAAGTCTTCGGCCTCTTCGTCGACGACGGAGTCTTTGCCTTAGCCATCCTCCTCTGGCTCGCCATTATCCGTTGGGGTGCGCCCCACGTCCACGTCCCTTCCCGTGCAACCGGAATCCTCCTCTATGCCGGCCTCGCCCTCATCCTCAGCGAGAGCGCTCTGCGTTACGCCAGGACAAGAAAAGTGCTTTCAAAATAATGACGCCTCACGAAAAATTTAGCCATCGACGTGGGCATCGGCCCCGCTGCTGGAACAACGGAGGGGATGCGGGCAGCCTGTCGCACACACGAGCAATACAAGGATCGGCTGAGCCAGCCAAGTATAGGGTAAGGAGCGGAGTTCCTTTACTTGCGCTCTATCGCCAGAAAGTGAACTCGGGCAAGGTAACGTGATGCGTGATTTGGCGGTATAGCTCGGGATTGCTATACTTGGAATGCGTTTGCGTTGCTGGTTCGCGGCCAGGAACATGCTCCCCGAAGGATCGGTAGCAACAGTTGCGCAAGTGACGCGCGGTGGTTCTTGGCGATCCCCGACATAAGGCGTCTATGCCAAGGCCAGATAGCTCAGTGGTAGAGCGCGGCCCTGAAAAGGCCGGCGTCGGCGGTTCGATCCCGTCTCTGGCCACCACCACCGTTACGCACAGTTGATCCATCGAAGACCGGCCCGGAAGCCACCCTTCCGGCAGTCTTGAAACCAGTTTTTTTGGTCGCGCGGCCAGAGCAGGCATCTGCGAGTAAGCTCATAGCCCTCCCATCCCCACCGAAGAGATCAATATCCCCAGAGACGTCGTAAACCGGACCTTGCCCGGTGTCCCTTGGTGTCAGGACAAGCTGGTTGATGTGGCGAGCCAATATCTCTTTCGCTTTCACGGGTTCCGAATCAAACGCCGCCTTGAAATCAAGGGTCTTGCTGGCTACAAAATCCCGGATTGCTTCAATCGAGAACGCCAGGTCCAGAGGCTGATTTGCAACGGCCAGGCTTTCATCAATCCGCTCGATCTCCGATTCGACTGCTGCCAACTGCTGCAACAGAGTCGCCGAATGGCCCATCTGCGCGATGGCTTCTCCTAGATTGTTCGCCCGCGCTTTCAACTCGCGCCGCTGGATCTGGAGCGTTGAAACCGTGTCAGCAGCCTTGAGCGTCTGTTCCTGAATATCACGCAACCGCTTTTGCAACTGCTCCTGGAAACCCTTCAGTGCGTATTCGATGAGTTCAGATTTTGAGATTCGCTCTGTTAGCCCCGCGATAAGCTGAGCCTCCAGCCGGTCCTGTCTAATCATCAGTCCATTAGGGCAGGTGCCTCTGTACCGATGACTTGGGCAGCCATATTTCACATAACCGCGCTTGCCTGAGCCCGAGGCAATCACCATCTTGGAGCCACAAATTCCACAGATAAGGAAGCCGCTGAATATGTATCGCTTGCTTCGCTCGGTGGAGTGAAACCCGCCTAGCTGACTGGCAGAAAACCGCTTTGCAGCTGATCGCTTGCGTGCCTGCGCTCGTTCCCAAAGCTCTTCAGACACAATTCGCCAGTCAGGAATGTCGATCCGCTTCCAATCGCTCTCGGGGCGCGGTCGGCTGGTCTTTCGACCCGTTTCCGGATTACGTTCCTTCTTGGTTCGATTCCAAATGAACACCCCACGATACCGCTCATTGCGGAGCATCTCGAAAATCGAAGACACGCACCATGACCTCACCTGCCTCGTTTTCGGCGGGTTCGGCGAAGGAACACCCTCTGCGTTCAAGATCTTGGCTATCGCAGCTTGACTGGTGCCACTTGCATACATCTCGAAAATCCGCCGGATGATCGCGGCTTCCTCTTCAGCGAGTTCGAGCTTCACGCCACTGATCGCAAACCTGCCGTACTTACCGCTACGGCTCGGATCTTCGATGGGGACGTTGCGGTATCCATAGCATTTTCCTCCTGGCTGGAATCCATTGAGAGCACGCCCTTCCTGCCCTCGGTGTACCTTCTCACCGAGGCTCACCAGAAATTGCTCATCCATCATTCCGTGCAGTGTCAGCAGCGGGCGAGAAGTCTTTTCTCTGCAATCGAGGCGCTGTGCAACCGCATAGATGAAAACCCCGTGATAATGAAGACTGTCGTTCATTTTTAATACGTCGGGAAGATAGCGAGCCAGCCGTGAGGTGTCATCCACCATCAAGCAATCGAAGGCCGCAGGATACATCTTGGAAGCGGCTAGCAGCGATTGGAGCGCCTCCCTGCCTGCGAGCGTCGCTGCCGACCGCGCCTGATCGCAGCGGACGAAGTCTTCGACCACGGTCCAGCCTTGTTGCGCGGCGTACTCGCGGCATCGCCGAAGCTGGTCCTCTATCGAAGTCAGCCGCTGCAAGTCTGAAGAATATCGAGCGTAGATGGCACATCGCACGGTCGTATTCATGGTGTCGAGTCTAACTCTGATTCTGGCTGTGAATGTCGAGTCTTGTGGCTCGGGGAGGCCGCCGCTGGCCCATAGAGACGAAGGAATTCTTCAACCAGATATGGCACGATCAGACCGTCAATAAGGCTCTTGGCCACAAGATCGAGGGCCTCGGCATCAGATGCTTTGCCGTGATTCGAGAGCTCAGTGCTATCGATCTTTTTCGCCGCTTGTGCCATCGTCAGCTAAGTCCCGTTGCATACCTGTCCGGCGGGGATTTCACACCCGCCAACTGTGCCGGTGGGCACTCTAGCTCCATGCGAAGAGGACTCACCTTCATCAAGCTAGGCGCGTCACGGGAACCCAGCCATCGCAGAATCGGACGGGGATGTGCAGACTCTGCACATTGTTCCGGAGCTGTGAATCCTGGTCAGACAAGCACATGGGATTCTCGTGATGAGCACACTCCGAGCGCAGTGGTCTCCGCTGAATCGGGCACGCGCTCGGGGTTTTACCGGCGTCCTGCGGCACGGCGGGACTCTGCTTTTCCGGTTCCTCGCCAAAACAAACTTTTCGCAAAGAGCACGAAAACTTTCTTTTGGGTCCCTCCCTAAAAAGCGTCCCTTGGCCTTGGAAGCCTGACCCACTCGCGTCGCTTCGCGCAGTGTGCCCCGACTCATCGGGAGACCACACAAGACGGAGAGCCATCATGAACACGAATACGATCCAACAGCAGCTTCCAATCAACGAAATTCTTCATGGCGACTGCATCGGAGCCATGCACAAGATGCCAGCGAACAGTGTTGACTTCATACTCACCGACCCGCCGTACCTTGTGAACTATCGTGACCGGGACGGGCGCACTATCCAGAACGATTGCGATGCAAGCTGGCTCAAACCGGCAATGGCCGAAGCGTTCCGGGTGCTGAAGCAGGACCGTATGGCGATCATGTTCTACGGGTGGACGAAGGTCGATGCATTCTTTGACGCTTGGAAGAGTGCGGGATTCCAACCTGTCGGACATCTGGTGTTTAGCAAGACGTATAGCTCAAGGAGCAGGTTCCTCCGGTATCAGCACGAGCAGGCGTTCCTCTTGGCGAAAGGTAGACCGCCACTGCCGAAGCAGCCACTCGGTGACGTGATGGACATGCCCTATAGCGGCAACAAGCTGCATCCGACGCAGAAACCGGTAGCGGCGCTTGCACCCTTGGTTCGCAGCTTTTCACTTCCTGGCGATCTGGTATTCGATCCATTCGCTGGCAGCGGCAGTTCCTGTGCGGCAGCTCTCCTGACGGGCCGTAAGTATCTCGGTATCGAGATGGATGAAGCGTACTTTCGGCAGGCAACGAGCCGCATGGACCGAGTGAAAGAGAGGATCTCTGCAAAGAGGTCCTCCTCTTCATTCCCACGTTTTGTTCATGATGCATGCGTGGCGTCGTGCCTCAAGGCGAACCAGCGCTCCGCGATGTGATCGTCGTTGCCTTGACCCACGCCGCCCCGCATGTTCTCTGCTGGTCATCGTGGGAATGAATGGGTTGGGTATTCCTGCCCCCGCATCTTGACTCTGCTTCCCGATCACTTCCCGACACTCCGGGCGACGGTAAACGCTCCTGACTCGCGTTGCAGCCCCATGTGCGGAGACTGCACATCCCTGGCGGATTCTGCAATGGCTACACGCCCCTTTCAGCCTTAACTTCGCTCCAGACATTGCAACGGGGAGTGCCCCTCGCCGAAGCGCAAATGAAAGGAGTTTATGCATAAACCTCTTCCCCTCAAACGTCCCCGCTTCTCGTGGATGCGTAAGCATTCTCGAATGCTGGGCATTTCCTCGCTGATGTTTATGGCGTCTTTACCCGTCTACGCCCAAGCAACCGGCGGTGACCCGTGGGACAACGCAGTTAACGTCCTCAGAACCGCTTTCACCGGCACGATTGCAACCGGGCTGTCGCTGGTCGCAATCGTGGTCGGAGGACTCATGTTCGCCTACGGCGAAGGCCAGTCCAAGAAGGCTCTTGCCGGAATCGTCTTCGGTGTGGGCATGGCCATCGGCGCAGTCAACTTCATGGCTTGGCTCTTTCCATGAACCCAGGAAAAGAGGAGGTGATCCATGTCTAAGCCAGCGGACGGCAGGGTGAGTCCGGTATTCAAAGCCATGAACCGTCCGCTGACTGTCCTCGGAGCGGAGCGACGGCTGTTCTTCGTCGCTCTGATCTCCGGGGGCGCGATCTTCTCCCTGCTCCATTCCTTGCTCGGCGGAACCGGCCTCTTCATCGTCGGCGTCATTATCGCCCGCATTGCGACGAAACATGATGTCGAGATTCTGCGGGTGCTCTTCAACTCCGGCACGTTTCGCCGGCGATACGACCCCATGAAGTGGAAACCGACCTCAATCACGATCAGGAACCGCAATGCTCAGAGTTGATCACATCACGAAGGAATGGAAGGAGGCGGGTTCATTCGCCGCCCAGATGAACCTGTACGGCTTCTGGGACGAGCAGTGCTTCCTGACGAAGTCGGGCGACCTCGGGACCGCGCTGCATATCGGCGGCATTGACTACGAAAGCCTGGACCGCGCCGGTCGTGACTATGCGGTCAAGCGCCTCGAAGCCGCCTTCCGCTCGCTCGACGACAAGTACCGTCTCTACCAAATTCTTTTCAAGCGCAACCGGCCAGCGATTCCACATTCCAAATATGACAATCCGCTGGTGCGCGCGGCTGTGGAGCAGCGCACCGCCTTTCTTCAATTGAAGGCAGACCGCCTTTACAGCATCGAGATTTACTGGGTCGTCATGATCGACGGCAGCTACCAGAAGACCGGCCTGCTGCACGCGCTCGCGCAGTTGCCAAAGCAGCCGCGCTCGTCGCTGCGCGACTTGCACGCCCTCCTCTCCGGCAACAAGGAACGCACGCTGCTCTATAAACAGATCGAGCGCGATCGGCTGAGATTGCAGCAGAAAGTACAGAGTTTGAGTGGGCAGCTAAGCGACCTCACCACGGTCGAGCTGCTAGGGGCGGAGAAGACTTTCCGGCTTGTCCGGCGTCTCGTCAACTTCCGCCCCTCAAAGATCGATGACGCGCCGCTGTGCGGTGCGCGTCATCTGGACTGGCAAGTCTGCGGCTCGGAGCTGGAAGCTCATCGCGGCTACCTGCGGATGGACGACGATTACGTCCGCGTCCTTACCCTGAAAGAGCTTCCCGGCGAGACCCGGCCATTGATCCTCAATGGCCTGCTCGACATCCCGGCGAACTTCCACGTCGTCACCGAGTGGCATCCCGTCGATAACGCGAAAGCCCGGAAAGAGATCGCTTCACGCCGCCGCCATCACCACAACTCGAAGACCAGCTTCGTCTCGAATCTTCAGGACCGGCAGAACACCGCGAACCAGGACAATCTGGTCGATGACTCAAAGGCCGCAGCGGTCGCGGAGCTGGGAAACGCGCTCACCGCAATGGGCATGGAGGGTAAAAGCTTCGGTGAGTTGACGCTCTCGGTCGTGATCTATGACGAGGATCGAGTAAAGGTTGAGCACGCTGTCGCCGAGTTCCAAAAGCTCTTCACCCAACACGATGGACTGCTGTACGAAGAGCGTTACAACCTGCTCAATGCGTTCTTTGCGACGGTGCCAGGCAACAAGCAGTTCAACCTTCGTAAGCAGTGGGCGCTCAACTCCAACTATGCCGACCTGTCGTTTCTCTTTACGGTGGATACCGGCTCCAAGTGGAACCCACATCTCGAACGCGAATACCTCGCAGTTCTTGAATCGACGCACGGCACTCCATATTTCCTGAACCTGCACGCAGGCGACGTTGCCCACACCCTGATGCTCGGGGCAACGGGTGCCGGGAAGAGCTTTGCGGCTTCGACGATTCTTCAGTCCGCGCAGAAGTACGAGCCGCTGACCTTCGTGTTCGACCTCGGAGGTAGCTATGAGGCACTCACACGAGCCTTCAGCGGGACGTATCTGAACGTCGGCCTCAAGAGTCCGGGCTTCAGCATCAATCCGTTTTCACTCGAACCGACGCATGAGAGCCTGAACTTTCTGTACCTGTTTCTCCGGGTGCTCATAGAGTCCGGTGGCCGTTATGAGCTGAGCACCGCCGATGAGAAGGCGCTCTATGCTGCGCTGGAGCGCATTCACAAGTTGCCCCGTGAGATCAGGACGCTCACCAACTTCGCGTCCATCCTCGGACCACTGGGCGAACGCCTACACCGATGGACACAGGGCGGATCACAGGGGACCGGGCAGTTCGGATACCTCTTCGACAACGTAGACGACACCCTCACCTTCTCCCGCTTCCAGACCTTCAACTTCGATGGCTGGTCGGAGTATCCAGACATCTTGGAGCCGCTGCTGTTCTACGTCCTGCAACGGGCGTCTGCGGAGATCGAAAGGCCGGAGACCATCGGGACCTTCAAGATCTTCCTGATCGACGAAGGATGGATCTTCCTCAAAAACAAGGTCATCCGCGATTGGATCGTTCGCGCAGAGAAGACGTGGCGGAAAAAGAATGCAGCCATGATCCTAGCCACGCAGTCAGTCGTTGAACTTGCCGCCTCCGACATGCTGCACATCGTCAACGAGTCCTGTCCGACTAAGATCTTCCTTTCGAACCCGAACATCGACCGCAGGCTGTACGCCGATACCTTCCAGTTGAACGATACGCAGCTTGAGCTCTTGGAGTCACTTGTCCCAAAGCGCGAGCTGCTGCTGATCCAGCCGCGCGGCACCAAGAAGCTGGTGCTCGAAGTCGATCCACTCGGTTATTGGATGGCGACCAACAACGCCCGCGACAACCTTCGCAAACAGGATTACTTCGCCCGCTTCGGCCCGGAGCAGGGATTGCTGCGCCTGGCTGAAGACTATCCCCACCCACTTAACACATAAGGAGAATCATGCGCCCATCACCCATCGTCCCGCTGTTACTAGGCTTGGCCGCGACCGTGGCTCACAGTCAGCAGACCGCCCGCCTCGTGAAATACCACGCCAACGACATCGTGAGTGTTCACGCAAAGATGCGCTACACCACGCTGATCGAATTGCCAGCAACCGAGAAGATCATGGAGGTCGCTACCGGGGATAAGGACTTCTGGATCATCGATACGGTTGGCAACTACTGCTTCCTGCACCCCGCAAAAGAAGGCATTCGATCCAACCTCAACCTGATCACCGACAAGGGCACGGTTTACTCGTTCACGCTTGACGATGTCGAGTCCAGCGATCCCGACCTGAAGGTCGTGATTCAGCCGTCCGACCCTTTCTCGCTTGCCGCCGCCAACGGCGTCAACAAGCTCGTTTCGGCCACCGAGGTAGAAGCCGCGCGCGCCCAGGCGCAGGTAGCACAGACCCACGCTGCTGCTGCGGTCGAACAGTTCCGTGCCGACTATCCTACGACCACGCTGAAGTTCGATTATGCCTACCACAACGAGAAGCCTTTCGATGTTTCGGCTATCTACCACGATGACAAGTTCACCTACATCAAGTCGTCGGCTCCTGAGAAGTTTTCCGTTTACGAGCTGAAGGACGGCAAGCCCGACCTCATCACGTTCCAGTTGAAGGACGGCACTTACGTCCTTCCCACGGTTGTCGACCACGGCTACCTCGAAATCGGGAAGCACAAGCTCGACTTTCAGCGGAAGGCTCGATAGGAGGCGCGATGTCAGACGAGAAGCAAATTCCATCAACAGAGCAGCCGGCTTCACCGCTGCCTCCTGAGAACGCCTCCGGTCTCCGCGACAAGCGCGTCAAGCCCGAAGGCGTCGTTCCCAAACAAGCGCAGAGCTACGTCATTGCTGGACTCGCCGTGCTCATCCTCATGGCCGTCATGTTCTCAAAGAATCACGCCCGGCCTGTCACGAAGGAAGTCGCGCCTGCTCCCGCCTCCATGTCCACAGACCTGAACCAGCGAAAGATTCAGGAGCTGGAGCAGGACTTGAGCGCGGACCAACGCCAAAGCCAGCAACAAGCTCAGAGAGCGGGCGCAGGAACGTTACAAGCAGGTATGGCGACTAACACCAATCCTGCGCAGCCCGGCGTCAGGTCTCCTGCTGCGCAGTTGCCGCCGCCTGCTCCGATTGCAAGTGGCGAGCCGCCTCGCGACCCGGTTGCGGACGCGGAAAAGGCACTGGCCTTCAAAGCCCGCTTTGCGTCGAATCTAGTCTCCGCCAATGATGGCGCTTCGCGCCCATTGGCGGAAGCATCGGGCACCAGCGTAGACGCTTCGGCTCGCTCTTCGAGCTTGCCGCAGGCTCCTGCTGCGCAGGTTGCCACCGCCACCACAGCCAGCAAACGTGCGCAGGAGGTGAATCTGAACTCCGCGCATGGTCAACCTTTCGTCGTCTTCGAGGGGACCACCATTGACACTGTGCTGGTTAACCGGCTCGACGGCGAGTTTACCGGACCGGTCAAGGTAATGGTCACCAATCCCGTCTACAGCCAGGACCGCCAGCACATGCTGATCCCCGAGGGCACATTCATCCTCGGCGATGTGCAGAAGGTCGCCGGCCTCGGCCAGAAGCGCCTCGCCGTCACCTTTCATCGGCTGCTGATGCCGGATGGTTACTCCGTCGACCTCGACCAGTTCCACGGTCTTGATCAGGCGGGCTCCACCGGACTCAAGGACAACGTCAACAATCACTATGTCGAGATCTTCGGCGCGTCGATTGCACTCGGCGTCATCGCCGGAGCTGCCCAGTCCTCCAACTCCAATCAGGGTCTTTATCAGTCCGGCTCAGAGGCGTACAAGTCCGGCATTGCTTCCAGTTTGTCGCAGTCGAGCACGAATGTGCTCGATCGCTACATCAATATCCCGCCTACGATCACGATCCGTGAGGGTCATCGGATCAAGGTTTACATCACCCAGGACATGCTTCTGCCGGCATATGAGAACCACGATATGCCGCCAGTGATGTAGCGCCTCGTCGTCCTGCCCCTTCTTTATTCACCTACAGCTCCACGGAGGTTTACTTGTGAAGTCAACTAAGCTGCACGTCCTTTCTCTCGCCGTAACCGCTGCGCTCGCGCCTCTGGCGCACGCGCAGTTCGGCTCCGGCATCGTCTTCGACCCGACACAGAGCGCACATGCTATCCAGCAGATCACGCAGGCATCGCAGCTCTACACGACGGCAGTCGCCACCCGCAACCAGGTCGTCACCATGTACAACCTCGCTTTTCAGATGGCACAGTTGCCGCAGAATCTGGCCGCGAGGTACAGGGCTGATTGGTCGCAATGGTCCAGTCTTCAATCAACAACAGACACGTATGGCAACACTGCCGCGCTGGTAAACGCACTGAACTTCGGCGCGCTCAGCAGCGCTCGGCAGGGCTACAGCAGCGCCTATGTGCAGGCGCAGAGCTACCCGGCAGGAGGCTATTCGTCTCTCGATGCCCGCACCCAGGCGACGGTCGCAAATCAGTACGCGACCTCAGAGCTGGCGGAGACCGCGACGACAAACACGCTTGCGACGCTCGGCACGATCCGTTCCGACTCGCAGTCGTTCGCCTCGAAGCTCGCCAATCTCGAGTCCGACACCTTCTCCACCGATCCCAACCAGCAGACCACGAATGCCCTGCTCGGCAAGATCAATTCAGCCACGCTGCTCCAGATCCATTCGCAGCAGGACACGAATCAACTCCTCACGGCTTCAATTCAGCAGCAGCTTCTCGCCCAGAAGCAGCAAATCGACGCGCAGAACCGCGCCCTCAACAATGCCGTTTACTTCCAGCAAAACTTCCCGACGACGATGCAGACACTCAACAGCGGCGTCAGCGACTCGATCCACGCCATCTCGCTCTCGACGACAGGACACTGAGCCATGCAACAGAACCCCTTCACCTTTCTAGGCCAGGCGATCTCGCAGTTGCTCTCGTCGCACAGCGCCGCGCTTCAGGCCACAGGACTCGACATCTTCCGCGGCTTGGCGACGATCTTAATCGTCTGGTTCGGCATCAAGGCCGCCCTGTCCGCTTCGCAAGGACACGGCGGCTTCCACTTCGCCAAGTTTGCCGACCTCATCCTGATGATCTCGTTCGGCCTTGGCATGCTGACCTACTACTCGACGCCGATCCCTGGCACTGGCTATAGCTTCAGCGACCTCATCACCAAAGAGGCACTGAGCATCTCCGGTCAGATTGAATCGGATCAGACGCAAGTAATCGTCGATGCCGTCACCGGCGAAGAACAGCAGCTCGGCGCGCCTCCAGGCAGTTTCAACGTCCTCGAAGACCTTACCTATCTGCTCATAGCAGTCATTCTCGCTGCGATGGAGGCCGTCGCCTTCGCCGTGATCGCGTATGGCTACGTCGCCTCCGCCGTCTGCGTACTGATCGGACCGATCTTCATCCCGTGGTTCATCGTGCCCAAGATGGACTGGCTTTTCTGGGGCTGGCTGAAAGCGTTCATCGGCTTCAGCTTTTATCAGGTCATTGCATCGGCGTTCATCTTCGTCTTCTCGAAGGTTCTTACGTCGATGTTTCACGCCATCGGCAATATCAGCATCACCAACGCCTTCACGATCCTGCCCGCGCTGCTCATTACGCTCTTCGTCTGCATCTACGGCCTGGTCAAAATCCCGGAGCTTACCAGTGCCATCCTCAGCGGGCGCACCGGCACCTGGGTCAACCCGATGGGGAACTAACTATGCCGAAAAATGAGACGCAACGCCCAATCACCGATGCCGGTCACAAGTTTCTGGAGTTATACGCGGAGCCGGTTGTCACCAACACCTATCTCAAAGTTTCCATCCTCGTGCTCTCGGTCGTTGCGCTCGCTTTGCTCGCGCTCCTCTATCGTGCACAGACCGCTGCCTTGCGGCTGAAGCCGCTCGTCATCTCGGTCTCGGATATGGGGCGGGGACAGGTCGTGAACTATGCCGACTTCTCGAAGGTTCCTGTCGAGCGCGTCAGCAAATACTATCTAGCACGCTGGGCGCAGCTCTACTACAGCCGCAATCACGCCACGCTGCAACGGGACTTCAGCGAATCGCTGCACTTCTTCTCGAACGAATTGCAGGGTGCGACGGTGGCGCGCGTGATGAAAACCAAGACTCTTCAGGCTTTCCTGCTCGATCCCAGCGCCCCAAACGTCGATATCGAAATCAAAGCCGTGGTGCTTGATGATACCCGGCAAGCCCCTTATCGCGCCCACATTGAGTTCGTGAAGGTCTCCTATTCGCTTGGCGACCAGCAGGAGCAGAGCCGGGAACGCTGGACTGCGAACGTCGTCTATGGCTTCCGTGATGAGGTGCCGAACGCGATGCTGCTTACTAATCCCCTCGGTGTCGTCATCAGCTACGTCCACGAAGACCAAGCTTTCGGGAGCTAGGAAATATGCAACCGAAGAAGCCTATTTTGCTCTACTGTCCCGACCGCGAGTTGCTGTCCGCCACAGCGTTTGTGCTGCGATTGCATCCCTATGACGTCACTTCTGTTCATGACGGCGATGCTGCGATAAGAGTGAGCGAGCGAGGTCTCGCCGCCTGCGGCGTGCTCATCCACGCACAGCAGGGCGACCTTGCCGGGCGCTTGATTCATCGCATCCTCGCATGCGCTTCGCACATGCCGTTGCTGCTGGTAGATCGTGCCGGTGACCTCGCACCCGTCCGCTACGCGGACATGGTGCTCTATGGCTGCAATACGACGACAGCGCACATCCTCGCTTCGCTTGATGTGCTTTGCCGGCGTAAGCCTGGACCGCGGCCCCGGAGCGCCGCATGAGCGAGCTTACTTTCATCGGCGGGTTTTCGGGCGGCATCGATTCGCAAGCCGCTGCGCGGTTCATGCTGAACCGCTACGGCCCTGCCCATGTCGTCCTCGTAAACTCGGACGCCGGAGGCAACGAACACCCGCTAACTGTCGAACACATCTCCTGGTATTCGGAGCATGTGCATCCAGTCCTTCGCGTTCGGGCCATTGTCCGCGATATGTGGGCGGACCCGGAGACTGCGGCGGAGCGCGGTTTCGATGCCGAAGAGCCGCTGACCTTTGTCCGCATGGCCGAGATACGCGGCATCTTCCCATCGCGTAAGCGGCAGTTCTGCACCGACAAGTTGAAGCTGCAACCAATCCGCCGCTGGCTGCGCGCGGCGTATCCCGATGGCAACTATGCCCGTTTCTCGGGCGTGCGCCGCGATGAATCGCTGGCACGCGCCGATCGCCAGTGGGTCGAGTGGGACGACTTCTACGACTGCGACCTGTACAACCCAGTCTTCGATTGGCCGAAGCAGATGTGCTTCGACTATCTCAGGCACCACGGGGAGCAGATAAATCCTCTGTACTCGCTCGGGTTCACGCGCGTGGGCTGCGCCCCCTGCGTGAACTCCAACAAAGACGACGTTCTGAAGTGGGCTACCCGCTTCCCAGAAATGATCGACAAAGTCCGCGGGTGGGAGCAGCAGACTGGTCGCACCTTCTTCGCGCCTTGCGTTCCCGGCATGGCGATCAACTGGATCGATGACGTTGTCGCATGGGCGAAGACGGACCGCGGCGGGAGACAGAGCAATCTCTTCCGCATCCTTCCGCCACCAGCCTGCGAATCAAAGTACGGGTTGTGCGAATGAGATACCTCTCTGTCTGCTCAGGCATCGAGGCGGTCTCGGTCGCGTGGCACCCGCTGGGCTGGCAGCCCGCGATGTTCGCCGAGATCGATCCCTTCTGTTGCTGGCTGCTGCGCTCGCGCTATCGCGCATCGCGGCCCATCTACATGCCCAGTCCGCATGACGCGCCAGACCGGAAAAAGGCGAAGCGCCGGGCTGCAGCCATTCGCAACGTGATTGCTCTACCTGCTGATGGCCATGTCATCAACGCTGGGGACTTCACCCGCATAGGAGCACACGATGCTGGAACAATCGACCTTCTGGCCGGAGGAACACCTTGCCAGTCCTTCTCCATCGCCGGTAAGCGAGCGGGACTGGATGACCCGCGTGGCAACCTCACCATCGAGTTTGCTCGACTTGCTGGCCGGCTCCGGCCCCTATGGTGGTGTGGGAGAACGTCCCCGGCGTCCTGTCCATCGACGACGGACGGACGTTTGGAGCCTTCCTCGGGATGCTGGTCGAACTCGGGTATGGGATCGCCTACCGAGTTCTGGACGCTCAGTATTTCGGAGTACCCCAGCGACGGCGCCGTGTCTTCGTTGTCGGCTGTGCTGGAAACTGGCGAGCTGCCGCGGCGGTACTACTTGAGCGGCACGGCCTGTCGGGGTATCCTCCGCCGCGCCGGGAAGCGGGGAAAGACGTTGCCCCCACCCTTAGCGCACGCGCTCATGGCGGTGGCGGCCCAGGATCGTACTTCGATATCGACGGCGGCTTGATTCCCGGCGTCGAGAGCATCTCATGCTGCCTGAACGCCGGAGGTACTGGCAGGCAGGATATCTCGACCGAGACGATGGTTGTCCACTCGCTCTCCGCCGGAGGATTCGATGCGAGTGAGGACGGCACGGGACGTGGTGTGCCAATGATCCCCATCGCCAACTGCACGGCACATACGCAGTCAAACGGCAGCGGTTTCTCCGACGGCATTGCGCATACTCTCGAACGCGGCACCACCCAGGCTGTCGCCTTCTCCGCGAAAGACTACGGTGCGGATGCCAGCGACGTTGCTCCGACACTGCGAGGCATGGGACACGACGCGAGTCATGCCAATGGCGGCGGACAAGTAGCGATCGCGTTCGCGCAGAACCAGTCCGGCGATGTCCTAAGCGGTGAGGTGATGCAGTCGCTCGGGACCAATGCCAATGCGACCGGTCGCAATGCAGCGAATGTAGCGGTCGCATGGACGGGAGAACTCAATGCATCGACCGACATCACCGGGACGATGCAACGCGGTGGCGAAGGTGGCCGGGCCGATGGCGTGATGACTCCTCAGATGGCCGTGAGACGGCTGACGCCACGCGAGTGTGAACGGCTGCAAGGATTCCCTGACGATTACACGCTAGTTGAGTATCGCGGCAAGCTGGCGGCGGACGGACCCCGCTACAAGGCGCTCGGCAACTCGATGGCTATTCCAGTCATGCGCTGGCTTGGGCAGCGTATCGCAGCCGTCGATGCGATCCTCCGTAATAGGCACGGCACCGGGAGTGGCCGATGAGCCAACGAGCGCACATTCCAACGATACTGGCGCGTACCTCCCAACCACGGATCGAAGCGAGTCTTTTTCTTGCCCTCGCCGGCCTGGATGAGGAGCCACACACCTCGCCTTCTGCTGTATCGCCCTTCTCCAAGTTCTTCGCACGTCAGGATGCCGGGGGCACTACAGTGCCATCCGGTATGGTTCACCCACTCACTGCTTTTGTAGCCGGACTTGGTGGCCTGCGAACACAAAAAGGCTTCTGCCGCCTGGTGGCGATGGCGTCCGACGCGCCATGGACCCTTCAGACAGGTGTTTTCGTAGAGTGCCATCTCTCCCGTATTTTCCCTGCTCACCCTCGGTCACTCGCTTCGGTGCTTACCCCGCGCCCTGCGGCACGGCGCGTCTCTGCTTCGGCTTCGCCGCCCTACGGGTTACGGCTTTCAGAAAATCTTTGTGCAAAGAACAAGAGCGCAAAAAGATTTTCCGAACCTTCCGTAAAAGCGCCGCTTGGCACTTGGGAGCGGGGCACCTTGCGTCGCTTCGCGCAGGAGTGTCCCGAGGGCAATCCGGGCAAATACAAACAGGAGAAATGACATGGCACTCTACGAAAACAACATCAAGCTGAAGGGATTCCTGGGCAAGGACGCCGAGAACTTCGCCACCAAACAGCAGAAGACCTTCACGGTCCTGTCGCTGGCTACCAAGTCCGGCTACAAGGACAAGCAGAAGAACGAGTGGATTAACCACACCGAATGGCACCGCATCGTCGCCTTCGGCAAACCCGCCGACTACGCGAAGAACCTGAAGAAGGGCGACTACGTCGAGATCGAAGGCGAGCTGCGCAGCTCCGAGTTCGACGTCCAGGTCGGTGAGGGCAAGAAGAAGACCACGGTCAAGCGCCGGGGTTGGGAGGTACGCGCCAGCATCGTCAAGAAGCTGGCGCAGCCCGAGAGCTCGCGCGGGGACAATCCCGATGCCGAGCCGATCACGGAGGACGACGCGGCTTAGGCCGCGTTGTCCTCCCTCGGGAGGTGCAGCCATGACACTCTTTGAAAACACCCTCAAGTTACGCGGCTTCCTCGTGAAGGATGCCGATGTGCCACCTTCGCAGGGAATCACCGAAGACGCTTTCGCTGTCCTGTTCCTGGCGACGGTGTCCGGCACCTGGGACGTCGCCACCAACGAATGGACGCCACGCACCACCTCTCATCGGATCGTCTGCCCCGGCCCGTGGTTTTGCGGCTTCACCCGCGGCATGCGGCGAGGTGACTATGTCGAGGTCGAAGGCGAACTTTACGTCCACGACTACGACCGGCCAGTCGTCGTTGCCGGAGAACGATTTTCCGCTAAGCGATATGTCTGTGAGATCCGCGCGCTTCAGGTTCATAAGCTGGAGCGCCCGCTGGTTGTGGTCGATACGGGCGAGGACGGCTAACGCCGTCCGCCCTCTTTCGCGGAGAGGCTGACACCTCTCCGCTTTTCTTCCGACATCGCTGTGCAAGTCGCGGCGGAAAGGCTACCGATGATCGCCAACGCTGTATTTGTCGCCACGCTGATCTTTCTCGCGCTCGGCTTTTGGTCGATGCACGAGCTGCACTTCCTTGTGCCGTGGCGCAGTCTCATCCTGCACCGCTACCTCCCGAGCATCACGGTCTACGACGCTCTGCTCTTCGCTAACATCCTTGGCCTCACCGTCTGGATCGAACGCAAGTTCTTCCTGCGCGACACAGGCCGCAAACTCAAACACTTTGACCAGGAGATACACAGTGGACACTCCGAACTCTCAGAAGAGATCGCCGCGCAGTTCGGCGAAGAGTAAGCAGGATACGAGCGAAAAACCCGACGCATCCCGTCAGCCTCGAAATTCCTTCGAAAATCTTGACGAAGAAATGTATATGGACCGCTCGAACGATCAGGTCGCACGCATCCGCGCAGCGAAAGATGCTGCACAGCGCGAGATGGAATCCATCGGCGATGTCTCTGAGTACGACATCACGATCCTGCAAGGACAACTGAAGGTAGAGCCGGTCACCGCTTCGCAGTCGACGCTTGAGTTTCAGATCGACAAGAACATTTGCCCAAGGGATGAAGCCTGATGCGAATCGATCTTCCCCAGGAGCTTCCACGCGGGCGCGCGCCGGACGCTGCGCCATCCGCGCCGCCACTTGAACCCTCCCCAGTAGAAAGACGAAAGGAGGATCTCAATGCTCGTGCTAGTGACCGCAACGCTCCGAAGATTCCGCACGTCAGGCGTGAACGCTCCGTGCGTCCCGAGCACGCACATGGACGGGGACGACAACCTGAACGTCAGGTAGACCAGCGCAGTCGACGGGAGACGATCTCACAGCAAGTCGTGGGATTTTCCCTACGCGAGGAGGAGCGGAAGGTGCTCGCGGAGGTTGGACGCTTTCGCGTCGTCACCACCCGCGACCTTGCCGAGTCTATCTACGGCAATCGGGACTCCCGCATGAGACGCGATCTCTCATTCCTGCGTGAGAAGGGACTGGTCACAGTCGATGCTGTCAACGCACGCCGCGATGGGCGTGGAGGAAAGGTCGAACGCATCGAGGTCGTGACGCTTACTAAGGCAGGCAGAGATGTCGCCCGTCGAACATCGGAGCTGCCGCAGGGCCAGAAGCTCTACTCGGGGCTGGTCAAGCCACGCGAGGCCGAACACGACTCGCAGATCTACCGCGCTTATCGGAAAGAGGCAGAGAGCATCGAGCAGAAGGGTGGCACCAACCTGCGTGTGCAACTGGACTTCGAATTGAAGTCCGACGTCCAGAAGGCCATCCATGCGGCGCGCAAAGCCGAACCGGACCGGGACATGGCTGAGATCAAGCAGCAGGTCGCCCAGCAATTCGAACTGCCTTACATCAACGGTGGCATTCAGATTCCCGATGCACGAATTCAGTACGACAGGGATCAGGGGTCGCGTACCGGCCACGAGGACATCGAAGTGCTGACCGCTGCTTACCATTCCGGCCATCTGCGCGCGAAAGCGCAGGCCGGCTTTCGCGCTTATGCTTCGTCCTCTGACCGTGCGTCCCTAAGCGCGAAGATCGAAGACGACCACCGCCTCATGGAAAACATTCTGGAGCTTTGACCATGAGCGCCGACCCCATTCTCGCTCTTACGTCGCTCGGGTACACGGAACGCGAGGCCGCGTTCGTGTACCTAGTAGCCGTTCACTCCGGCTACTTCGTTCGCCGTCAGTTCGACTATTTTACCGACCGCAATAAAGGCGCCCTGGTCATGCGCCTTCTCACGAAGGCGCGTGACGCCGGCCATCTTCAAGTCCTGGACTACAGGCAGGGATGGCATGTCTATCATGTGTCCGCCCGCGCAATCTACCGCTTGCTGGGCGATCCCGAGTCGCAGAACCGGCGTAGGAAGAGCGATGCCCAAGTCCGTGCCCGCCTCATCGCCCTCGACTATGTTCTCGAAAATGACACCGACCATTACCTCGAATCTGAAGCGGAACGGGTCAGATTCTTCACGGAAGATCGCAGGATCGTGTCCGAGACATTCATTGGCACCGATGGCAAGCCGCATCCGTTGCTCACTTCCTTTCCTATCTCGCTGGCCGATAGAACGCGGCCTGCTCAATCATCCGTGCGCTTCGCCTTCATCGACGAAGGCCATTCGACTATCGAAAAGTTCCTTCGCTTTCTCTCGGTTGCCGACCCGCTACTCCGTGCGGTCGCCAACTTCGAGCTGGTCTATGTCTCCATGTCGGCATTCAATTTTGCGGCTGCCAAGCACGCCTTCTGGAGCCGCTTCTCCAGTGCTTCGCCCTCGGGTCTTCGGCTCTTCGATGAGGACAAGCGCTCTGTTGCTCCGCAACATCGCGTTCGACTCCAGGCGAGGTTCACAACGCTTCTTCTTGAGCACAGCTACCCCAAGATCCAACGAAGTGAAGTCAGGGGTTCTAAGGAGGGTTCACATGCCAGCAGGTAGTAGACCGCATAAGTGTGCTCGTTGCATAGACATAGAGGATGAGGTTCCGAAAAGTTGGGCAGTACATGGGTGGGAGCGACCCCACCCTGCCGGGCTGCCGCGCTCGCTGACGCAGCGCTGGTCGCTCCCACCCATGTACTGCCAGAGACCAAACCGAGTACGTCGCCGGTACTGACACGCAACATAACCGGGCCGATCCTCCGGCCCAAAGGAGAACAACCGTGAACAAACTCAAGATCGAAAAGGGTGCAAGCAAGGTGCGGCGAGCGCCTCTCAAAGTCACCATCGACGGGACCGTAGCGGACGACCTGGAACTGATGTGCCAGTGGTCGGAGAATGAGAGCAGCTATCTCGTCAACCTCCTGCTCGGCTTCGCTATCGCACAGAGCGAAGAGTTCCAAAAATACAAAGCCGAGCAGCCGGTAACGGCTTCGCCTGTCTTAAACGATGCGAAGCCCGCCTCAGAACCCGCGCGTAAAATCGTTCCACCAGCGAGTAGCGCCTCTGCTTTCTCTGACAAAGGAGCGACCGCGTGAGCCTCTCCTCTCAACTCCGCAATCTTTCGCATCCTTTGGTTCAGTACCGCTTCATCCTTTCGCTTGGACTGAGCGCGGCCTGCGGCATTGTGCTTCACAGCCTATATCCGGTCCAAGATGCCGATCCGCTGCTACGGCTTCTGGAACTGGAAAGGCCAGCGGTGTTTCAGGGTCTGCTGTGGAGCTACACCTTCTTCCTATACAGCACACCGTTCTTGTTCTTCTCGATCCTGTTCTCGCTCGCTTACGTTCACTTCTATGCGCCGAAGCTCGATCAAGTCGCCGGATCGCTGCCACCATACCCTGACCCTACACGGCGCGCGGACCTGTTTCTGGTCGCTGGTGAACTCCACCACCAGTTGAAGCCACAGCCCTCACCAGACCCGAGCTGGCTCTGCATCTCGGAGCGTGGTCTCTATACGGGTGTGTGCGTCGTCGGTGCCATCGGCTCGGGTAAGACGAAGGCGGTTATCCTGCCGGCCATGCGGCAGCTCTTCGCATATCAGGCCGCAGATCCCGAACGGAGACTATCGGGCATCGTTTTGGAGGTGAAAGGCGATCTCTGCCGTCAAGTCCGGGCCATCCTCGATAGCTGTGGGCGGACGAAGGATTACATCGAGGTTTCACTGACTGGCAACGTCCGCTATAACCCCCTCAACAACGACTCAGACGCCTACGCGCAAGCATTCAACATTGCTTCTGTCATTACGGCGATTTGGGGCAAGGGCAAGGAACCATTCTGGCAGCAGTCCTACACGGATCTCGTGCGATATGTCATCATGCTCCATCGCGTCCGCGACGGCTATGTGACGCTCCTCGACATCTTCCGTACCGTCATCAGCTCGGGTACGTTGGAAGCGATGCTGACGATGACGGGCAGACGCTTCACACCTGCCTCGTTTATTGGGATTGGCAAAGTCGACTATCAGGATCACGAATCTGTGCTGATGCCCTTTCGGTTTGCGTGGAGCGAAAGACTCGGCCAGTACGTCGCGCCTCGAACGGACGACTTGCAGACTGTCCTGATCCAGAGAACAGCGATAGCGGCATCCTTATATAGGCGCAAGCTCGGCGATCCAGAGACGCGGGACTCCTGGCAGAGCATCCACTACTGGTACTGGGAGCATTGGAAGTTCTTTCGTGCCGAGGTCAAAACTTCGATCATCCAGGGAATCGCGGTGTTCCTGTCTCTCTTCGAGACGAACGCTCAGGTGCGCCGCGTCTTCTGCCCGCCGAAAGATCTGTATGAGGGCAAACCCTGCGCCTCCGATCCTGACGGCATAGTCCTTCCCCAGTTCAGCGAATTAATCGAGTCGGGCAAGGTTGTGGGGTTGAACTTTCCGACGGCTCTGAACCCGGCACTGGCAAAGATCATCGGCACTATGATGAAGGTCGACTATCAGCGCTCCGTCCTGCTCCGTATCCCGGAGATGGAAGATGGCTCGGAGAGGTACTTTCGGCCAACCGTCTTCATCTGCGATGAGTACCAGAACTTCGCCACCGTAGGCGGTGACAATCCGACCGGGGACGAACGCTTCCTGTCCCTGTCTCGGCAGCCGAAATGCATCCCCATCGTCGCCACGCAGAGCATCTCGAGTCTCAAGGAAGCATTGCCCAATGAGGGCGTGAAAACCCTGCTCCAGGCGTTCCGCACTAAGATCTTTCTCTCCACCTCAGACCCGGATACGGCCCGGTATGCGTCGGAACTGTGCGGCAAAGCGGACAAAACCCGCATCAGTTACACCGTCTCCGAGTCCAGCAGCAATGCCAATGTTGGATGGCTCAGTGGCCGTACTTCGTCCAGCAAAGGCTCCGTCTCCGCATCGAAGCAATACCAGAAACAGAAGGAGCCATTGTTCGAAGAGAATGTCTTCTTCGATCTCAAGAACGCGCAATCTATCATTATCGCTTTCGACGGCATCAGCCCTCTGCCTCCAACCTACTGCTACCTGAAACCGGACTTCCTGCCCATCGACATGACCTGGTTTGACCAGTCACGGATTGCCTTCGATCCAGGGAGAGTACAGGCGTGAGCTTCGATTTGATCTTGCCGTTTCTCAAACCAATCGAGTCTCTGCTTCTGAACCCCACGATCAGCGAGATCATGGTCAATCCCGACTCCTCCGTGTGGATGGAGAAGGCCGGACAGAAGCAGCTACTAGAAGGCGTTGGATTCGAGCAGGGAACTCTTGAAACCGCTCTTGAGGTGATCGCCAATAAGTTCGGGAAACGACTAAATGCCGATTCGCCGATCCTGAACCTTCGCCTGCCCGATGGCAGTCGCTTGGCTGCCATGATTCCTCCTGTTGTGAACCCAGGTCCGCTGCTGACCATCCGCAAGTTCACCTCCAGGAACTTCGGCATCCAGGACTTGATTGATCGCCAAATGCTTTCAGACGTGCAGGCGGACCAACTCGCGGCGGCCATTCGTCGGGGAGACAACATCCTGATTGCCGGTGGCACAGGAACCGGGAAGACAACTCTGCTCAATGTGCTGGCGGATTTTATCCCGGACGAGGAACGCATCCTCCTCATCGAGGACACGGCGGAGCTGCACATCCGCAAGCCCCACGTCATCTCTGCCGAGGCCCAACTCGACACGCATAAGA
Source organism: Edaphobacter sp. (assembly GCA_965277335.1). Lineage (GTDB taxonomy): Bacteria > Acidobacteriota > Terriglobia > Terriglobales > Acidobacteriaceae > Edaphobacter. Next base: position 726,067 of record CBDICJ010000008.1, read on the forward strand.
ACGCGATCACCTTCGATGATCTACTTCGCTCCGTCCTGCGTCACCGCCCCGACCGCATCCTCGTCGGCGAGGTCCGGGGAGCTGAAGCTCGCACCCTGCTTGATGCGATGAACACGGGCCATCGCGGAACGCTGGCCACCATTCATGCGAACAGCGCAGTCGAGGCATTGCACCGACTGGGGTCGTTGGCCCTCCGCGGTGATGCTCATATGGATGCTCGTGGGATCAGGGAAGAGGTAGAGCGTTGCCTCGATATGGTCGTCCACATCGTGCGCGTGAATGGAAGACGCGTGGTCCAGGAGATCCACGAGGTTGGCTTCGAGGGCAGGCAGCACTAGACGGCAGGGTACCGTCGCAGTGTCTGCAGGTCTCCTTCGTGGATACGGTAGAGTTCGCCTTCCGCCTTTAGTCCTACTTGGAGTTTGATCGACAGAGAGACTCCATCCGTAAACCGGATATCAACCTCCGGCACTCCCGATGGATCGTAGATGTACCGGACTCGTTCCACCGTCCTGCCGTTCGTCTCCGGGAATTCCAAGTAACAATGCTGCATAAAATCCTCTGTCATTTAAGTACGCCGCCCCGATTCGTTTGGATGACTAGCTTCTAAGGCAGCATTCCCGATTTTGGGGAATGAGTCAACAGTCCCTCAGTCTCAGGGGGTGAACAAAGGTGACGCGGCATATCAACGAGCTTACCAAGCGTTCTTGAAACGTCTGGTAAAAGCACGTCACGATGCCGGCTATCTTCAAGAAGATGTTGCAAATCGCATGGGCAAACCGCACTCGTTCGTCTCCAAATGTGAGTTGGGAGAACGCCGCTTGGACATCATCGAACTGCAAAGTATCGCAAAGATTTACGGCAAGACAATCGGCTATTTTCTTGGCGAAGATTAGGATATCCGTTTCACTCTCTGGAAATGTTCTCTGGTCGTGGCCGACGAAGGTCCCTGCTTCAAGTACAGGCTATTCGACCGCAGAAGCGAGATCTCAAGGAGCTTTTGCAAGAACGGCGAATGATTGTCCTCGCGGATGAATACACCTGATCTTCGCCTCAAGACGTTGGTTGAAAGCGGCTTCGCAATCACGCCGGTACGCCCCCCAATCGATGTGCCAGCCAAAAGACAGATACCGATCTTCTGTTCCACATAGGTAATTGCCTCGGGAGCCGAGTAAGCATCGACCACGATGCGAGGAACAACTCCAAAGTCTGACAAATGCTCTTCAATCTCATGGTGGCGCTCTGGCCAAGGCTCCCGTGATACCGCGATCATCGGCTCTTCATCCAGGTCTGACGGCGAGATCGCAGGTTTCACCGCCAGTCGGTGGCCTGTTGGCATACACACCACGAGGGGCTCTTCGAAAATCGTTCGAACAACCAGTTCCGATGCCCGGATCGGCAGGAGGCCGAATCCAGCGTGAAGAGATCCCTCAATCACTCCTCTAACCGTGGTCGTCGTGAGACCGGTCCTGTGTTCGATGTGAACCGGACTCTCATCTTCGATGTGAAGTTGATTGATCGCGGCAATGACCTTGGGCGGAAGATTAGTCGAGTGGCCAATGACGAGGTGGTGGTTCCTGATCGCCCGCCGGGCCGCCAGTTGTTCTTCCGCAAGAAGCACCTGATCGACAGCCTTCCTGGCATCGTCTCGGAACGATTCGCCGTCTTCGGTAAGAACCAGCCGCCCTCTTCCACTTTCAAACATCCGTATACCGAGTGCCTCCTCGATGTTCTCAAGCTGCCTTCTGACTCCAGATGCAGAAAGCCCCAGCTCATCTGCTGCTTCATCGATGTTGTGCCTTGCCGCGACCGTCATGAACGTGATCAAGTTATCGAGTTTTACCCTGGGCCGACGCATCCGATGCTCCTGAATGCAACTCTGCAACTCACTCAGTAGTCTCAACGGTCAACGACGGCGCAGGCGAACTCCACGAATTTGCAAGGAAGGCTGGAATACATGCAAGGAACAGGCGAAATTTTACGTCGAGCTTGGCGACGAGAGTCAGCTTCTGAGTAGCCGACAATCCTGAGGTGAATGAAAAGATCGTCATTCGGCATTACCAACCCGTCCCTTTCGTCATTCTTCGACCACCGGCCTCACACATCCAGTCGATTAGAGCAGCGACTCGACCGTCTCAAAGTCCCAAACCTTTCATTGAACGTTTCTGGTTGCGGAAAAGTCTGTATAGATCAACCCATAGCGCTGGCATAACCCTCCGCCCATTGGAAGCTGTCGCGAAGGGTCCAGGCGTGAAAGGCATGAACCCGCGCTTCATCGGAGAGATCGCGCGGGCCAGTTCCGCGAGGACTTTGCGCTATCGCTAGATGCGACACCCGCCCGGAATGCGGCAGTTTCCTTCTTCATCGGGCATACATGCTACGACGCCATACTTCGAGACCGGCTTCAGTAACCGTGACAGTGGGTGGTCCATCCGGTCCAATTGTCAGATCCCGTTCCGTCATTGTTACAGTGCGGGCGCGCCTCAGTTCGGATACCCGAATGCATCGAGACGAGTACAAAGAGGCAAGGAACCACTGCAGAAAAGGGCATTCGATCTCTCCTGTCAGCCGCCGATCCGGGCGCGTATTTCAGTAAACTTTGCGGTGATCCAGCTTGGTGGTTCCGGACGAGCGATAGGCTTTTTCCCAATTGCAGAGAGACGATTGCCCCAGCAGAGATCACAGTTTTCTAGATTCCCATTAAAATCGGCACGGCTGCGATATGCAGGATCACTCAGAGCTTCTTCAAGACGAATGAAGTGATAGCCACGATGCTCCAGCATCGTCAGCAAAGTGTCCAGGAACTCTGCATTGAGTTCGTTGTCATGAATCAGTAGGATTTGAGGAACTTCCCGCTCAAACAGCATCCGTGAAGAGTTCTCAACATATTCCAGCATGGCCTCTGTATGCTTGAGATACAAGGATCTTATATCTGCGGCAACACGGCTCGCATGATGAGCACGCGCGTCCGCCAACACGTCATTGAACTGATAATCTGCATTTTCTATGCTGACGGGAGCGATCTGGTAACCGCGATCCTTGAGAAAGTGCTCAAATGTCAGTCGATCCTCTGGACTGCGTCCTCGGTCAAGAGCTGGGTAGCGAAAGTAACGTTCTGCCTTTCCTCGCGAAGTGAGCAAGCTTCGTGTTACTACATCTGCCCTCACCGTGTCATCCTCAAATTCATTCAGCGACAGCTTACTAAATCGCGTATGCGAATATGTATGATTTCCTAGCTCCATGTTCTTCGCAACCCATTGATCCAGGATAGATGCGCGAGCATCGCGCTCTCCTAGCACCTGTAATTTAGACTCAATTACCAAACCCAAAGCTGGCACATCGTGCTTCTGAAGTATTTTCAGAACACGCTGGTTGCATCTTTGGAGATCATGTATCTTGCCAACGGCTTTGTCGCTACCTGGAACAGCACCGGGCAGGTCGTCAACAGTGATGACGATCCGTCGTTCTGGCACGTTTGCCGGGTCTAAGGATTGAGGCGTAGCAGTAATGCCCCAGGAGTATAACGTTAGGGTGAGCAACACGCACAAACGCTGGGACTCAACAATCGTCACGTAATGGTTTCCTCTCGGCGATAACTCTTGGTGTCGGACCCATCTTGCCCACCTGACGTGCTTGCTATTGCATTAAGTCATTGTGCTGAGAACAACTAAGCTTTTCCAAGGTCAACCAGCTTTTGGCGTCCAACCTTACTCATACGCAGCTTCTCGCCGTTCATGAGCACGATAGAGCTATCCCCGTGTCCTTCCCGGTAAACTTCGGCTATCTGATCCAGATTGACGATGGAGGACCGGTGGATGCGAATGAAGTGCTTGGGGTCGAGCTTCTCGCTCAGGTCGGTGATGGTTTCCCGCAGCATAAACCTGCGCCCATTAGAGTGGAGACAAGAATAGTATTCCGCAGCCTCTATCCATTCAATCTTTTGTACCGGAAGAAGGATCTCCTTCACGCCATCCTTTACCAGGAAACGAGTTGAGTAGGCTTTCGATTCATCATTGCTATCACGCAACCCGTTCAACATCTCCGAAAGCTGTGCTTGCGTCAGCAGCGCTGCCTTGGCCGCGATCTTTTCTCGGACGCGCTCAAGCGCCCTTTGAAGACGCTCGGCTTCTACCGGCTTCGTCAGGTAGTCGATTGCGTGTACGTCAAAAGCCCTCACCGCGTGCTCCTGATAGGCGGTCACGAAGACCGTGGGCGGGAGGTGTTGCAGCCCGACTCGCTCCACGACATCGAAGCCGCTAATCTTCGGCATCTGGACATCGAGGAACAGCAGGTCTACCGGTTCTGATTGCAGGTATTCGATTGCCTCTCGTCCGTTCTTGCATTCCGCGACAATTTGAACTTCCTTGTGGTCGGCCAGCAAGACCCTGAGAAGCTCTCGCCCCAGTTGCTCGTCGTCGACGATCACAGTTCGGAGGTTCATGCGATTGCCCGCTCATAGGGTATCTGGATCGTAACTTCGTATCCGCCAGTAGGAATTGGCGCAGCCGCGAATTCATGCGTATCGGGATAGAAGAAAGCCAAGCGTTCTCTTGTGTTCCGCATCCCGATCCCATGCCCCTTGGTGCTTGAACCAGTCGAGCTAGAACCGTTATCTCTAACCTGCATCCAGAGCCTGTCCCCTACCCGTTTCACGCGTGTTTCAATCAACCCTCCACCTTCCATCGGAGCAATGCCGTGCTGAATCGCGTTCTCCACAATTGGTTGAAGGAGAAAGCATGGAACTAGTCCTTCCAACGCCTCGGGAGTCGTTTCAATCTTCACTTGTAGTCGATCAGAGAACCGAACCTGCTGGATCGCCAAATAACTCTCAATCACTCGTAGCTCCTCCGTGAAGGGCACCTTCTCTGGGGCGCGACGCTGGAGCGTTGTGCGCAGGATCGTATTCAGGTGGGCCAACGTCTTCGTAGCTTCCGGATTTCTTCCTTGCGCGACAAGGCTCGTGATCGCGTTCAGCGTGTTGAAGAGGAAATGTGGCTCCATTTGCATTTGGAGAGCGTGGAGCTGAGCCTGTGAAAGCTGCTTTTCCAGTTCCAACTTGAGCATGGCATCCAATTGTCTCTGCGATTGCGTGTGCAGAAAGCCAGAGACTCCGAAGAGGAAGCCATAAATCATCAGGTCCGCGCCGAAGCTACTCAAAACGAAATAGTTGATGGAAGGATAGGCTTCTTTCCACACTGGCCAGTGCATTCCGACACGCCACACGATCTGAAGAAGCGCCATGTGAAGCACACAGAGAACACTTCCCAATACAAGCTGAAACAGGATGGTTCTAAGCGAGAAGCCCAGGAAACGAGGATATTTCCGGGCCATCAGCCACATTCCCAGCGCGACTACGCCCCACCATAGCCACTTCGCCGCGCCATACGCGAGCGAAGGGATGAGGGAGATCTCCTGACCCTTTGTGGCGAGGAAGATATGGCAGCCGTTCGCAGTAATCAGTGCGAGTGCTGCGCTGGCAATCACCAGGCCCAGCACACCACGAGCATGAACGGTCGAAAAGCGGCCGGAAATCTTGTCATATCGTGATGGGGATTCGGAGTTCACGAGGCTCCTCCTTGCTGATTTTAGACGCCAGTCGTACCTTTGTGGCACAGGCTAGTGGACAACTAAAAAGCAAAACGTACACCAAGTTCCAAGCGCCGCGCGGTTTCAGCTGAGAGCGACCGAGAAAAGGTCGACGAAGAAACCACCGTGCCAACATCTGTGACATTCGTATGGTTTAACAAATTCGCGCTACGCGCATTGAGTGTGAGCGTGCGCGAGTGATCCTTATCCTTCGGGTTCAACTCAAAGACCCGGCCAAGGTTAGCGTCAAGATGTACTCGAGCCGGCATCGTACCCAGATTGCGCGGTATGTCACCGTTGACCGTGTTCGTAGAGAGTAGTCCGAACGGTGTACTGTACACGCCCGCACCAGGAACTGACGCGTAAGAAGGCCGGTCGTTGAAGTTTCCATCCCCATTTGCGTCTGTTCCAGTAGTTATGTTGTATGGTTGGCCCGATAGCGCGTCAAGGATCGACGACAATTCAACCTTGTAAGGCAAGGTGACATGCCCATTGGCATAGATCGCGCTCTTGCTTTCTCCATCCGGTCGCGAAGATTCACCTATTTCGCTATAGCTGGATTGCGGACTGGTAACCGCATTGCTCGTGTCAGTCTTTAGGTTCGTGTGGACATAATAAGCAGAAAAGCCAATTCTGCTGCTGTTCCGGTCTACACCAGTGACAAAAATATTGCCGGAGAGGTGACCCGAGTTCTGATACTGCATGATGTTTTCATTTGGCGCGATGGGCCGCGGAGCCAAGAGAGCGGTAGTTGGATTTGGTGCTGTACCGATACTGCTGCTTACTAGAGGAGCATTGACATTAACTATCCGTAAACTCCCCCAATTCTCTGCCCAATAAAGCGTCGCCAGCGCGTGCCAGTTGTGATGAAAGTTGTGTTCGACGCTGATGTGGCTCTGGAGCGAAGAAACCTGAGCGAGAGATCGTGGAAACTGGTTCATTGTGCTCACCTGAATCGATCCCGTGGCAGGTGTCAGCGGATCGTTGTAGTTTGGTGAGTACACAGTGGTCTGGTGTTGACGAACGTCATTGAGTCGGTAGACCTGGGTGGCATAGCTTTGCAGGTTAGGATCGTGAAACAGCCCTGCACGAAGATGAAAGACCCAGCTCTGCTTCTTGCCTGGAGCCCAGGAAACGCCGACCCTCGGCGCGAAGTTGGCGAAACTGCCGGGTGATGTCTGAAGCTGGTAACGAAGGCCCGTAGCAATCGTCAGTCCAGGTGTGAGTTTGATGGCATCCTCTCCATATAAAGCAAGTCGCCATTGCGTGAGAGGAACCAAAGGAGTTCCAGTTGTGAGCTGATAGGTGGTCGGAGTTCCGCCGGGTTGATTCAGCAACGCACGACGGTATTGTTCGATCGCGCTGATCGTTGTCGTTTGTCCGGTTGGATTGTTGTTTGCGTCCAGTAGTGGGGCGCTTCCACCGCCAAAGACGAAGGCTCCGTTGAAGGTGTTTGGATCATAGTCGTGCACGAAGATGCCAAGCGACTGAGCACCAAGCTTTAGGGAATGTTTGCCGTGCATGACCATCACGTCGTCATCCACCTCAAGATCACGTTCCCGGCCGTTTAGGTTCTGACTGGTAGCTCCGCCACCGTTGAAGTAACCGGCTACCTGGAGTGACGGAGTCGTGGAATTCGGTGTCTGCTCGGTACGCTTCCAGGTATAGCCGATGCGAGTTTCATGCAGAAGATTTGCGCTCAAGGTCTGGGTGTTAGCGAAACGCAGATCGTACTCACTCACGAGACTCGAGTAGCCAGCCTCAGCTAGGGTAAGGCCCCCAACACCCTGATTCCCGAGGTTGTTTACGTTGGAAGAGAATGAGAGGGTTGCTGTATCCGTCGGCGTCACTTGCCAGCCGCTACGAGCGGAAGCAATCCATAGCCTTTGAGGAGCCGAAACCGTTTGTTGCAGAGGTGCCTGAATGTTACTTGCATCCAAGGTAGCAGCATTAACGACATTGAACTCGTCGATATCGCGCTTTTCAAGCGCAAGTACAAAATCACTTTTCTTCGGAATGATCGATCCGCTCAATTCGAAGCCGTACCGACGCTTTCCAGCGGGCGTTGCTGTAAGCGAATACGGGTCAGTTGCGTTGAAGCTGCCGTCACTGTCGGTCAAGAACAGTGCTCCGTGGAACGAGGTCGCACCGGGTTTAGTGAAAATCTCGACCCGGCCACCCAGATAGGGAGCGCGCTCGTATTCAGGAGAGAACATATCCGGATTGACACGGATTGATGAGATGGAACCTTTAGGCGGTAATGCGCTTCCGTTCTGGAATCCATCTACTGTTATAGTTGCCGCTCCGGGTATACCCCCGCCCCGAGCAGCAAGTGCCTGCAATTCCCTTAAGAAATCATCTGGATCATCGGCGAGTAGCTGCACGTCCGCTGAGTTCAAGGTCTGTGTGCCCACTCCGTGATCGGCATCTATTGCGGTCGCATCGTCCCCAACCTGCACATCGGTCTGAACTGCGGCAACTGTCAATTGAAGGTTGACATGCGTCGATCCTCCCAATGTCGCACTTGCCCGGACCGTGCCGGGAGCAAATCCTTCAGCCTCCACCGTAAGCATTGTCGAAGCTTCGTGGACGCATGGCAGCACGTAATGACCGGTTGCGTCTGCTGTAGCTTTCTCACCGCTACTCGCTTGCACTTGCGCGCCAGGAATAACGGCTCCGGTGGGGTCTGTAGCTGTTCCATCAATTCTTATGCCATTCGGGCAGGTCTGTTGACCTGCCGCGAAGGGCGCGATGGCCGCAACAGCCCATACCGATGTCCAGATCCACCTTGTGTTCATCCGCATGCTCATCGCCATCTGTCTCCTGGTCCAAAATCCCAGAGACTGCGGTCATATTCCAATGCTTTGCAACGAAGGGCCAGATCAACGCGGGGAACGACTGGTTCTTTAGGGCGAACTTTAGCGCCGGATCGGTCATGGCGCTGGCGCATTATGCCTTGGAGTTTGCTGCTTCCGATGGAATATTCAGGAATCTTATGGAAATCTTCGCCAAATTGGTGATCTCTACGAGCCTTACGCTCGTGATGGATGTTTGGTCTGCGAGTGCTTTCAGCGAGAAACGTGCACGACGTCCTATGCGGTTGAGCTACGAGAGGGGGATGAATGATATGTGGTACAGCCCGTCATTGCAGCAGGTCCTTTTCCTCCACACCGTTTTGGAAGAGGGCAATCTTGTTCAAGCCGCAAATCGTCTTCATACGACCCATTCCACAATCTCCCGGAGCCTGAAAGCGTTAAGCGATGGGCTTGGAATCGAACTCTTTGACAAGACTCCCCGTGGTCTCAAGCCAAGCGATGTCGGACGAGTGTATGCCACACAAATGCGTAAGAGCCTAGATCAGGCGAAGCTGGCTTACGATCTCGCGCGATACGAAGTCAACCTGCATCGGCGACCTTTCTACGTCGGTCACTCGCCATATATCCACGGCAACCTTCTGCCTCTGCTTGAACAACTTGTGCTGCCGGGCAGCGAAGCTCCGCGAATCATCCTCAGAAGCTCTCCAACAACACAGTTGATACGTCGTGTACGGAACGGAGAGCTCCGGGCGGCCTTTGGTGTGCTGCCCATCGTGGATAAAGATCTCTGGGTCGAAAGGGTGGCATACGAGCCGTTCAGCGTCTGCATAGCGGAACGCCATCGCTTCGCCGCTCGTTCACGATTGGCGGCACGGGAACTGCGCAACGAGACGCTTGTCTGGATACCGAGAAGCCTTCACCGGCCATTTTACGACCAGGTCATGACCTATCTGCAAACGCTGCAATTCGATCGGCAGCGCTTCCAGGAGGCCCCTACGATCACGCAGGCGCTCGACTTCGCCGCCCACGGTGTCGGAGTAGCTCTGGTTCCACAGTCGGCATCGCGCTTTCAGCGCCCCGGTGTTCTCTTCAAGCCTTTAACTGATGAACTGATACGCATCGAGACCGCTCTCTTTCTACGCAACGACCAGGTGCGCACATCAATGAAAGATTTCATTTCTGTTGCCCTGTCCGGGGTCGCAGCGCTAAAGCTCAATCCCCTCGTAAAGCGGTAGGCTTGTCCGTCTGCGTTATCAAAGGGTCGAACAGAGTTGCGGCCTATACAGGCCCGCGCAGGCTGGACGGGCAAACCCCGGAGCCGCATAATTTAGAGCAATAGAGGAGGGCTGTTCATGAGGAGATTCCTTCTAGTCTGCATCTCAGGCATTTTGCTTCTTACATCGTGCAATGATGCAAAGAAGCCGAGCGACGCCAATCTCACTGTCGCCATTGACCAATATCTATCGAGACATGGCGAAGCGTGCTCTTCCATCAATCGCCAGTTTCCGGTCGATGTTCCCCGCTCTCAGCCGAAGGACCAATATGGGATTGGATCTAAGCTGGCTACACTGGAGCAAGCTGGCCTATTACACGCAAGTGACACAACAGCGGTTGTACACGGAATGCTCGATGCATTGAATGGCCCAACTCGTCCGCAAGCTGTAAGGCACTACGAACTCACGGACGAGGGAAAGAAATATTTTCGACTCATACCTGGGGGAATTTTAGGGCAAACTCCTGCATTCTGCTACGGACAAAAAGCCGTGGACTCCATCATCAGACGGACCGATCCTGTGTCCACAGGAGGCAATTCCCAGACGGAAGTGACCTACACCTACAAGATCGCGCCCCTTGCTGCATGGGCAGGCCGTGCCGATGTTCAACAAGCCTTTCCTGACATCAAGGCCACGTTAGACGGTTCTTCAAAAGTGAATCAGGTCGCCGGACTCCAGTTGACCAATAAGGGATGGGAAGTCCCCGGAACATGAGGCATTTCATGCGTTCGATTCCTTTTGGGCTGATAAGCAATTGGACATCGTGGAATGTTGTTTTTAAGAGCACACCCTCACCTCACCATTCGTAAGCTAAAGCAAACAAAGGAAACTTCTGGTCGAGCTTGCACTTCAGACCAGAGAGAGGCGAAGATAAGGCGAAGAGAGAGCGCCTTGGTCGCCGCTGGTTTAGTTCGCAGACAAATCGAAGAGGCGCTGGCACATCGGGTGCCCGGAGCGCTGTCGCCACGGCAACGCACCATAGTCCCGCGTGTGGCATCCGGTGTGCCGGAGATCGACGCGTTGCTCGGTGGCGGGTTGCCGGTCGGGGCCATCACCGAGGTGAAAGGCTCATCCTGCTCTGGACGGACCTCTTTTGCACTGGCCTTCGTTGCAGAGGTCACCTGCGCCGGTCAAACAACGGCATGGATAGATGTTGCGGATGCGCTTGATCCCGAGTCAGCAGCCGCCGCAGGCGTGGACCTGAATCGGCAGCTCTGGATTCGGTGTGGGAGCGACAGCAAACAGCCAAAAGGAGATCTGGCGCAGCCCTCCGATGTGCCTGGCCTGCTTTGCGGAGAGCCTCGCAAGAAGTCGCCTTCTGGGGGAGGCGGTAGTCCACATCCGCGCAATGAGGTACGCGGAATGCCTGAAGCGATTCAGGCGTTGCTGCAGCAAGACCAACGGTGCCGATTGGAGAAATCAGGCACAGCGGAGACCCACTATCCAAGTCCGATTACACGGGATGGCGAGAACCCAATCGAAGCGCGACGGCGTCGCAAAAACATCGGCACACCCGGAATGCCGAACCGTCCTGTGCAACCAGAAGCAGACGGCGCATTTGCGCATCGTGCGTGGGATCGAACAGAACAGGCGCCGACCGACCGGCAACCACCACGGCGCGGGGAGCACTTTAATCAGCAGTCGCATCACCCGGCGACGATCTTGCCTTACTGCGCGGAGACGCCGACGATGCGCACGCAAGCACGCCGAGGGAATGCGGGTTATACACCAGCGTTGAACGAAGACGCGCTGTCCGGAAAGTCACTGGCATTCAACAAAAAAACTGGGCTGAAACAGTCGGAGACCTGGACAGCGCTCGATCAGGCTATTCGTGCGGCTGACCTGTTGCTGAGTGCAGGCGGCTTCGCAGCCTTGGTTCTCGATCTGGGCAGCACGCCGGCCGAGTTTGCGTGTCGCATTCCGATGGCAACATGGTTTCGTTTCCGGGCAGCAGCTGAGCGTTCACGCACCACCATTTTGTTGCTGACGCGATATCCTTGCGCACGTTCCAGTGCGGGGCTTGTGCTGCGGTTTAAGGCATCGAACGTCATTACTGACGGAAACTTGTTCACCGGCAGAAGCTACGAGGTTTCCGTCAGCCGTCAGCGCTTCGAGGCTGTCGAAGAGCAGTATGACGAAGTAGGGAAGATTGTTTCGATGCGCAAGCCGCCGCAGAGCGAACGGTGCGCAACCTGGTCTCGAAATACAGCGTGGGTCCCGTTTGCAGAACGAGTGCGTGAAAAGACTGTGCTTGCATGGACAGGCAAAAGATGAGCGTGCCTCCACAGCCGCTCTATTTTTGCCTCCGTGTCCCCGAGTTCGCGGCACAGGCCATGTTGCGGTTGCGACCTGCAGAGCGCACGATGCCGGTTGCCGTTGTCGAAGGCGTGCCACCCTTAGAAACGGTGTGTGCGTCTAACTCCCGCGCCAGGCGTATAGGGGTAAAGCGCGGCTTATCGCGTGCTGAGTTGGATAGTTTCTCCGGTCTCTGTGTACTCCGTCGTTCCCCTGCGGAAGAGCGCAGCGCACGTACGGTCCTGCATGAACTGGCAGCCAGCTTCACGCCAAGATTTCAGGACACGAGCCAGGACAACAGATCGGCAAACAGCACAGATAGAAGTCGCGACGGCGCACTCCTGCTCGCCTTGGACATGACGGGAACCGAGCGCGTGTTTGGACCGACAGAGATGGCTGCACGCGGACTATTGCGAGCCGCCCACGAGCTTGGTTTTCAGGTTCGTGTGGGTGCAAGCGCGAATCTCCACGCCGCAATGTGCATGGCGAGGTCATCACCAAAGTCGATTGCCATTCTCCAGCCCGGCACGGAAGAGACCTTTCTCGCCAGGCTGCCCCTCGATGCGCTTTCACCGGGCGAAACAGAGGCCGAGACGCTTGCGCTGTGGGGCATCCGCACGGTGGGTGAACTTGCCGCGCTGCCCGAGATCGCCGTGGTTGCACGTCTGGGCGCACCGGGACGAACGCTGCACCAGCTAGCCCGCGGCATACACCCTCATCTGCTGGTTCCAGAGGAGCCTGCTTTCTCGCTTATGGAGCGTGTCGAGTTTGACGCGCCGGTCGATCATCTCGACTCGCTGCTCTTCGTACTCGGGCCAATGCTTCGCCAGTTGCTGGTTCGTGCCGGTCTGCGTGCTCTTGCGCTTGCCAGCATTACACTCACGCTTGGCCTGGAAGGTGCGCCCGAGCACAGTCGAACGGTCAAGCCCGCACTGCCGCTCTTTGACCATGCAATCTTGCTGAAACTGGTGCAGCTTGATCTGCAGACACACCCACCCTGCGCGGGCATTCTAGCGGTCAGTATCAGCGCCGAACTTAGACCTCGTGCTGAGATGCAGACCGGTTTATTCATGCCGCAGACGCCCGAGCCGGCACGCCTAGAGGTGACACTTGCACGGCTTTCCGCATTGGTTGGCGAAGATCGCGTAGGTCGCGCAAGACTGCTGGATACGCACGCGCTCGAAGGCTTTCGCATGGAGCGCTTCTCCGTGACGGATGCTCCACGGCCATCTTTATCGCAGACACCCGAAACCATGCTTCGCAACGGTATCGCGCTTCGAAGGCTGCGTCCGCGTGTGCCAATTGTTTCGCATTCAGACAATGCCGCGCCGAAGACTTTTTACTTATATGGCCTTCGCTACAGTGTTCGCCGTGTTCATGGTCCATGGCGACGCAGTGGGCAGTGGTGGACCCCGGAGGTCTGGTCGCATGAGGAGTGGGATGTAGAGGCTGAAGCTGACACAAACGCGAATGACTCTGCGTTACTGTGTCTCTTCACACATGATCTGCTGCGCCGCGAATGGCTGGTTGAGGGGCTCTATGACTAGGGCCAGTCGCGTATGAAGGACGGCTACATCGAGCTGCACGCCACCAGCGCGTTCAGCTTTCTTGAAGGCGCGTCGGTTCCCGAGAACCTGATCCGTGCCGCCTTTGACCACGACATGCCGGCCATGGCTCTGCTCGACCGCAACGGCGTGTATGGGCTGCCGCGCTTCCATGCCTCTGCACAGGCAAACAAGATGCGCGCCCACGTTGGTGCTGAAGTTGCGGTGGGTGATTGGGGTGTGCGGCTTGAGCCGCCTGCCTGGGCGCCGCATCGTAAAGCACCTGAGCCAGTGCGCTTGCCGCTGCTGTGCGCCTCTCGCACCGGATACCAGAACCTGTGCCGCATGATCACGCGGTACAAGATGCGGGAGCGCGGCAAAGCTGAGGGCATGGCGGCAACTGACGATCTAGCCGAGTTCGCTCCCGGCCTGATCTGCCTGACAGGCGGGGACGAAGGACCGCTTGCCGCAGCCCTGACCAACGGTGGCGAAGCTGCGGGCCGCACATTGCTTGAACAACTAATCCGGCTATATGGGCAGGCCAACGTCTATGTCGAACTGCAACGTCACGGCGAACGCGCCGAAGAGTGGCGCAACCAGACTGCAATCCGTCTCGCCGAGTCGTTGCGCCTTCCACTGCTTGCAACCAACGGCGTGCGCTATGCCACGCAATATGAGCGTGAGGTTTTGGATGTTTTTACGGCCATTCGTCACAAGACGGATTTGGAACGTGCCGGGCGTTTGCTGGCGCTCAACTCGCAGCGTCAGGTGCGCTCCGCACGCGTCATGCGCCGACTCTTTCAAGATCTGCCGGAAGCCGTCGACAACACGCTATTACTTTCGGAACGCCTTGAGTTCACGCTCGAAGATCTCGGCTATGAGTTCCCGCGCTATCCAACGCCGAATGGCAGGCCCATGGCGGTGTTCCTGCGTGAACGCGTTGCCGCTGGAATCGCTCGTCGTTATCGGCCCAAGAACGATGCCACGCTCTTTGCCAAGGCACAGCAGCAAGCGGAACGTGAGCTGAAACTCATCGAACAGCTCGGCTTCGAGGGTTATTTCCTCATCGTGTGGGACATTGTCGAGTACTGCAAAGCCAACGGAATCCTCATTCAAGGTCGGGGCTCCGCAGCCAACTCGGTCGTGTGCTACGCACTGGAGATCACGGCAGTCGATCCGGTCGGCATGGACCTTCTCTTCGAGCGGTTCCTCAATGAGAACCGCAGCGAGTGGCCCGATATCGATCTGGACCTGCCATCCGGTGATCGACGTGAACAGGCGATCCAGTATGTCTTTCAGCGCTATGGCGAGCTTGGCGCGGCGATGACGGCCAACGTCATCACGTATCGCGGTCGCTCGGCGGCACGTGAGGTCGGCAAGGCGCTCGGTTTTGATCGGGAGGCGCTGGATCGTCTCTCTGGACTGGTCGGCCAGTGGGAGTGGAAGCAGAAGGACGAAACGCTTGCCGACAACTTCCGGCACGCCGGCTTCGATCTGGGCCATCATCGAATCGCCAAATACATCGAGCTTTGCGAACGCGTTCAGGATCTGCCGAAGCACCTGGGGCAGCACTCCGGTGGCATGGTCATCTGCCAGGGCCAACTAAACTCCATCGTGCCGCTGGAGCGTGCGACGATGGTGGGCCGCACCGTCGTCCAGTGGGATAAGGAAGACTGTGCTGCGATGGGCATGGTTAAAGTGGACCTGCTCGGGCTCGGGATGATGGCCGTCCTCAAGGATTGCATCTCCCTCGTACCTAAGCACTACGGCGAACACCCGGATCTTGCTCAACTGCCGGAAGGCGATAAGGCGACCTACGACGCGCTCTGCAAGGCTGATACGGTTGGCATGTTTCAGGTGGAGAGCCGCGCACAGATGGCCTCCATCGTGCGCAACGCACCACGCACGTTCTACGACATCGTCGTCCAGGTGGCCATCATCCGGCCTGGCCCCATCGTCGGCAAAATGATGCATCCCTACATGCGAAGGCGGCGCAAGGAAGAGGCAATCACCTACCCCGTCGAGAGCCTGCGACCTGTGCTGGCACGCACACTCGGCGTGCCGTTGTTTCAGGAACAACTGCTGCGCATGGCGATGGTAGTGGGTGGTTTTACAGGTACGGAAGCAGAAGAACTGCGTAAGGCTGTCGGCATGCGCCGTAGTTGGGCACGCATGGAAGTGCTCATGGCGAAGCTCCGCGAGGGCATGGCCGCTAACAACATCGACCCGCACACGCAGGAAGCGATTGTGGGCAGCATTCAAAGCTTCGCCTTATACGGATTTCCCGAGAGCCATGCTGCCAGCTTTGCCCTGATCGCCTACGCTTCGGCCTACTTCAAGGTGCATTATCTGGCAGCCTTCACGTGCGCCATGCTCAATAACCAGCCAATGGGGTTTTATATGCCCGCCGTGCTGATTAAAGACGCGCAACGTCACGGTCTTCGCGTCAAGCCAATCGACGTGCAGATCTCTCACGACGAGTGCACGGTGGAGCATGAACCGGACGGCTCTCTCTCGCTCCGTCTTGGGCTGCTCTATGTCAAAGGCCTGCGCCGCGCAACCGCTGCGGATTTGGTTGCTGCCCGTGATGCGCATGGCCCCTTCCGCACGATTGAAGATCTAAGCCAGCGTGTACCTGCCCTGAGCCGGAAAGACCTCGCGCAGCTAGCTCGCATCGGTGCGTTCAACTGGCTCGACAGTGTCGAGCATCGACGGGATGCTCTCTGGCAGGTAGCAGAGATTGGACTTCCCGCCGGACCTCTGTTCAGCGTGGCATACGAAGACAGATCACAGATCATCGCAGTCTCATCGTCAGCATGGCTTAGCACATCTGACGGCCTCACGCCGCTACGCCGGATGTCTACCGATGAGCGGCTAGTTGCCGACTACGCTGGCACGGGTGTCACAGCCGGCCCGCACCCGCTCAGCTTTCGGCGCAATCAACTACGCGCCGCACGTATTCTCTCAGCTGCAGAGCTTCACGCCCGCCCGGACAAAAGCTTTGTGACGCATGCAGGTGCCGTCATCGCTCGCCAGCGCCCCGGCACCGCTCTGGGCTTCATCTTCCTCAGCCTGGAAGATGAAACCGGCATCTCGAACGTCATCATCCATCCCGACCTGTACGACTACGACCGCGTGCTTGTTACCCGCGGCAGATTCTTCCTCGTGCATGGCCGACTGCAGAACCAGGACGGCGTCGTCCATATTCGGGCCGAGCGCCTGGAAGAGCTTGCCCTCGGCCTGGAACAGCTTGCTCTCCAATCACACGATTTTCACTAGCCGTGATAGGTAAGCGGCATCCTTAGAAACGTTTTATCGATGCAAACCCGGGCACGTCTGTCTCGTAAGAGAGCTACAGCCGACGGATCGAATCCCCTTCTTTCCCACAGTCCGGCTGCTTGCAATAGCATCTTCGCTGCAAATCCTGCAGCCGCGGCTGCGAAGGAGTAGCAGCAAGCGCCTATCTTTCCGAAACTTAGCAGGATGGGGCGAATAGAGAGCAGTTCGGTTGAAAATCGGCGGGCTCATCCGACCGCTTTTCTGATGTTCGGCTGCCTCTTTACTCTTGCACCCCTTTGCTCGAATGCTCAGCTCAGCAAGCCAACGGTCACCCCCGTAGAACCACCAACGGTCACTTCGGGTGTGAGTGCATCCGTGCCCCTCATAGACCAGCCGCTACGCCTCCTAGATTTCACTACAAAGCCATCTGGGATGGAACCTACGCCAGCTCTAGCCCCCGAACTGGGGCATCTGCAGGGGTTCATTCAGAGCACACCAGAAGATGGGAAGGCGGCCACGGAGGAGACTGAAGTCTGGTATGCGCGTACGGCTGCCGCACTGCAGTTTGTGTTCATCTGCCATGATCGAAACCCACAGATGATCCGTACGCACCTGAGTCGCCGAGAGAACCTGCTTAAGGATGACAATGTCTCAGTGCTCTTAGACCCACTCCAGGACCGACGTCGAGGCGTACTCTTTACCGTCAATCCCACCGGTGTGCAGGCTGACGCGTTGTGGACAGAAAATGTCACCCCAGACTACAGCTACGACCAGGTCTGGGATTCCGCAGCGAAAGTTACTTCGTCAGGCTGGATCGCGATTGTCTCGATTCCATTCCGCAGCCTACGATTTCGGGCTGGAGGGCAGGATTGGGGTGTGATCTTCATGCGCAGCAATCCCCGAAACAGCGAGACGGATTACTGGCCCAGAGTCGCCGCCAATGTCTCTGGGGTACTCACCCAGGAAGGCGCCCTACGCGGCATCGCAGCAACGAGCGAATCGCATAATCTTCAGCTCAATCCGTATGTACTTGCCCAAAATGTGCACACTCTGGATCAGCTAAATCCGATGAATCCTTTCTTCAGTTCTCGACGACTAGAAGGTACGGCAGGCGGAGAAGCAAAAGCTATCCTTAAGGATACGTTCGTCATCGACGGGACTATCAACCCCGACTTTAGTCAGGTCGAGTCGGATCAGCCTCAGTTCACCGTGAATCAACGCTATCCGGTGTACTTCCCGGAGTTGCGCCCGTTCTTCCTTGAGAATGCTAACTACTTCTCGACACCAATCAACCTCCTGTACACGCGCAACATTGTTCATCCGGAGTACGGCATCCGCGCAACCGGGAAGCTCCACCACACGAACGTTGGTCTCTTAGCCATCGATGATCGTTCCCCGGGCGAGGCGTATGGTGAAGCCGACCCGCTGCATGGCAAGCACGCCTTGTTTGCCGTAGGGCGAGTCTCACGGGATCTGGGTAAGGGATCGAGTCTCGGCCTTACCTATACGGATGAGGAGTTTGGCGGTAGCTGGAATCGGATCGGTGGGCTTGACTTCGTAGCGCGGTTCAACGATCACTGGACAGCTATCGGTCAGTCGGTTGAGAGCTCAACCAGAGGATTAGCGAGCACCGATAGCGCCGCCAGCTACTACGCGGGGCCTGCGAGCCTGCTTGAGGTACTACGCATGGGCCGTTCCTTCAACCTCGATAGTACATACCAGGATTACTCCACGAACTTTCAGAGTCAGGTTGGGTTCATTCAAACCACAAACATTCGGTCGACTTCGACGAATGCTTCGTACCAGTGGTTCCCAGCAAGAGGTCCTCTCCAGAGCTATGGGATCGCGGCGAACAATAAGGTGGCCTTCGATCATCAAGGCGACCGCGTGTACCACTACACCAACATCGCACCGTACATTAATCTCGCGCGGGCAACAACGATCAAGCCGGTCTTTGGGCAGAACTCAGACACGCTCTTGGAAAAGCAGTATCCGCTGCTGACTAGCAGCAAAAATCTTACCGAGAACTACGCCGGTCTCATCTTTATCAGCGCCCCATTACCTCAGCTTAACGTCAACGTGGTCTACACACATGGTGGGAACCCAAACTACAATCCTGCAGCTGGCGCTCTCCCATCGCTCCTGCACGAGGATTATCTTCAGGCTCTGCTCACCATACAGCCCTTTCGTTCGCTGACACTCGACAACACCTATCTCTTGGACCGGAATCGTCCCGCTGCGGGAGGTAGCCTCGCCTTTGAGAACCAGACGCTCAGGACCAAGATCAATTACCAGTTCACGAGAGCTCTTTCAGCGCGCGTCACTGTGGAGTACGACTCGCTTCTTGTGAACCCATTGGACACGTCTCTCGTTAGGACGAAGCAGATCGGCACGCAAGCGCTTTTCACGTGGCTTCCTCACCCCGGAACTGCCATCTACCTGGGATACAACAACGATCTGCAAAACCTCGACAGAGTATTGTGCGCTCGCGATCTCAACGGCTCCTGTGAACCGAACGTTCCACCATTACCCAGGTCTAAGGCATACTTGAACGACGGTCGTCAGATTTTTCTGAAAGCGTCGTATCTACTTCGCTTTTAGCATGAGGTACACCGCATGTTCGACTGTAGTGAGTTCCATCCCTTACCGCTTAAAAACACGCAGAACATTTCTTCGTCTCGGCCCGAACGCTACTTTGCCCTTGCAGCCTCTGCCTTCGTCATCTTTTTGACATTGGCCTGCGCACTTGAATGCGTGAGTGAAACAGGAAATACCGGTCAATCGCCGCACGTGTTTCCCTCACTACTCTATGCAGCGGCTGTGTGGCTTTGGTGGCTCCCATGGATCGCGTTACTCTACTTTCTTAGTAAAGTTCGCCCCGAACTCACCGGGATATCCCTTGTCAGCGTGTTCATGCAGATACCGCTTGGAGTAGTCATTACGATTGCTCACTTGGAGGTACTTCGTTGGACTGTGAGAGCTCTAATTCACCTCTGGCCTAGTCTTTGGGAGGACGGCTATAAGACCCTGGTTTTTATGACGCCAGGGAGAGCGAGTCTCGAGTTCCTGTTGTATGGTGCCCTATGGCTGCTTTGCGCAGGCCTCTTGAGCCAGACGAGAGCACAAGACGAGAGGGTGGCAGGCGCGCGCCTGAAAGAAGAGCTTGCCGAGGCTCGACTGGCAGCTCTCCAGATGCAAGTAGCACCGCATTTTCTTCTCAACACGCTGAACGCCATCACTGGTCTGGTTGAGACTCATCGTCATGGTGAGGCGCTAGGAATGCTTAGCAATCTCAATGCGATGCTTCGGACAACACTCATGAGCAACCCTCAAGCGAAGGTTACGGTAGCCGAAGAGGTCAGGACGATCCAAAGCTATCTGGCCATCGAACAAGCGCGGTTTGCAGACCGCCTAACGATCGAAACCCGAGTCGCAGCGGACGCTGCTGATGGAGTGATACCGAGTTTTCTGTTGCAACCTGTCGTCGAGAACGCAATTCGACACGGCATCGCACATATCGAGGAGAACGGTGTTATTCACGCGTCGTGTGACCGCGATGGTGACCGCCTTTGCCTCCGAGTAAGAGACAACGGACCCGGTCCTCGCGCATCCAGCAATCCGGGATACGGTATCGGCTTGCGGAACGTTCGCGAGCGTTTGGCGCTGTTCTATCGAGACGATTACTCTTTGCAAATGCACGAAGTCGAAGGGGGTGGTTGTGAAATCGCTATCACGCTGCCTTTCGAGAGGCGCCTTGTATGACAATTCGCACGATCCTAGCCGACGATGAGGTGCTTGCCCGAGACCGCTTGCGCTTCCTGCTTCAAGCAGATAAACGAGTGGAGCTCGTGGCCGAATGTAGGAACGGACGCGAGACCATCGCGTCAGTGGATCGACATCGGCCTGATCTACTGCTGCTCGATATCGAGATGCCTGGGCAGAATGGAATTGCCGTCGCGGAACAGATGCAAACGGACCGCGTGCCTTTCTTCATTTTTGTGACCGCTTACCCGCAATACGCAACCAAGGCCTTCGATGTGCAAGCTCTTGACTACCTGGTGAAGCCGATAGATGCAGAACGTCTACGCCTCGCGCTAGACCGAACGGAACGGAGCCTCAGTCAAGGTGCTGTGAGGCTGACGCCCCAAGAACTGCGCTCTGCGTTAGAGGTGCTGAGACAGGCGGCTACGCAGCGCTCCTACCCGGCCCGGCTTCTCGTTGCGAACGGAATCCGGCACACCTTCGTCGATGTTTCGGAGATCGACTGGATAGAAGCGGCAGATTACTACGCCTGCCTGCATGTGGGCCGGTCCAAGTTCATGCTTCGCGAGACGATCTCGCAGCTTTCGAAAACGCTCGACCCTTCACGGTTTCTGCGAGTGCATCGGTCGGCAATCGTAAACGTCGGTCGTGTTAAGGAGATGGTCAGAGAGGGGCGAAGTGAAATGTTCGTAGTTCTGGCGAACACTCAAAGGGTGAGACTGAGCCGATCGGGTTGGGACAGCCTCTCATTGATTGGAAGCCACAGTACGTCTACTTTGGACAGCCGCTGACCCCGCAACCGAGACGGTGAATGACGGGCACATGGAGCGAGGCGGTTACAAATATCTCTAGTGGGTCGGGAGAAATCCAAAAGCAGTACTGCTCGCCGCACAAGATCATCATGCAATTCGACGAGCAGTCGATCACCCGCTCAAGCTGATCCTCGATGCGCGGCTACGCTCGTAGCCAGCTGTCAAAGGGTATCTAGGCATCGCGCAGTACATGTCAGAACTGTTGGCTTATTGAAATTCGACTAGGCAATACTGATTCGAGTGAGGAGTACTGCAAATGCAAAGACGACAAATGCTGAAAAGCACACTCTGTGCATCCGCGATGGCAATTGCAGGCAGACTTCCGCTACTCGCTGAGACCCCGGTAAAGCGTATCCTTGTGCTCGGAGGCACTTACTTCCTGGGCGCGGCCTTCGTAGAAGCCGCGTTAAGTGAAGGACATACCGTAACTCTCTTCAACCGGGGCGTAACGAATCCACAACTCTTTCCAAACGTGGAACAGCTTAGGGGATATCGTGCTGCGAAGCCGGATGACGAGAACTTCTCCGCTTTAGGCCGCCGACACTGGGACGTGGTGATAGACGTTTGGCCGAATGATCCGGCGCTCGCAGAATCAGCAGCTCGACTTCTCAAAGACCGGACCAATCATTACCTGTATGTCTCGTCCATCTCCGCATACGACCAAAAAGCGTTCGAACAGCCGACCGTGACCGAAGACGGCATTCTTGCATCCTGGGATGGACCTGCTGGTTCCTACAGTCGCGGCAAAGCCGAGAGTGAAAGGCGTCTTCACACGATTGTCGGTGAGAAGCTAACAATCGTGCGCCCAGGTGGGATCAAAGGAATTCGCGATGATACCCCCGACCTCCTAATTTGGCTTCGGCGCTTGCAAACGCAGCGCAGCGTCCCTGTCCCCGGTAACGGTCAGTTTCCTGTTGCGATTGTGGATGTAAAAGATGTGGCCGATTTTCTCGTCATGTCACTGGACCGTTCCGTATACGGCACGTTCAATCTTGCGGGGCGATGGATGCCGTTCCGCTCCTTTCTTGAAGGTTGCAAGGCCGCGACGCACTCTGATGCAGAATTAGTTTGGATCCCTGAAGCTTTTCTGAAGAAACAAGGTCTCTTTCCGCAAAGCGCCTCGAACTGGCTTCTCAACTTTCCGTACTGCCGTCCCCGCGAAACGAACGTGGTAGCCGGAGTGAACGGTCCGATCAGCAGTCAAAAGGCCTTCGATCAAGGGTGGCAAACGAGACCACTTCGCGATAGCGCATTCGATTGCTTGGCGTACTTTGCATTGTTAAAGAACTATGTGTTTCGGGATACGTTGTCCGCAGCACGACAGGAAGAGGTTCTTAAGCTTTGGCGAGCTAAAGCTCACTGACCTTTCGCCCCTGCTACGTTTGTAAGCCCCAGACCCAGCAAGGTGCGGTGACAAGAGCGCTACAAAAGAAACACGGATCGTGCCAGCTAGAAGTGAAGAAAGCGCCACTCCAGCCACGCAGTCGCTAAGCAAGGCCAGGTCCGAACTATAGGTTTGTTCCCGGCGTCGGTCTAGCAACTCCGTACGCAGCACGGCGACATTCGAGCTACCACCGCCAAAGGTCCGCTTGCCGTACCGGAAAACAAAGCCGCGATTTGAAAGAGGGATGGCCGAATCACCTTCCAAGATTACTTTGTAGTTATGGGGCAGGACCCTCAATAGTGCTCCGCAGCCTAATGAGGAAAGGTCGCCGAACGTGATGCGCATTCACTCGCACTACCTTGTGAGAATCGAACAGAGAATCGTGCAGTCGGCTGCAGAGTAAGCCCTTCGACTGGAACTGTCAAAGGGGTATAGCGATGATGGCTAAGTGGCATGGGACCCCTGTCGACGTTTGTAACGGTAGCCGATCCTGTCTGCCCTTTGATGAGGAAAGCCAAAGCCTAACGCCACACCTGCCCTTCCGCGGCGCTCTCCGCGTTTCGGTTTCCAAACGTCGCTTGTTCAAGCGGAGGAACTCAGGCAAATAGATCGAACGACACAGATGCGCATTCCAGATCTGACCATTCTGAATAGCTTTGTCCGCAAAAGCCGTTGCTTGCCGCCGTGTCATAAGCCCAAAATAGCGTTGAAGTGGGGCCATCAACTCTTCAGCGACCCGAAACGAGTTTGCTCTAACTAGAAGTTCAATTAGGGCGTCTATCACTACTGCGGGCCATCGTGTTCCGACCGCATCCCACATGACTTGTGCCGTTAGCTCCCCATTCCGAACATGATGAGCTTGAAGATCGGTTATGAAGCCATAAGGAATGGTGCCGTCGAGTGATATTGGAATGATCAGGACTGACCCGCGTTGAACAACTGCCCCGAGTTCCTGGCCGCACCATTTGGACCGCCTAAACGAGGTGCTCAGCAGACCAACAAAGATGTCGCAACTCTTTAGTTCCTCTAGTATTCGCGCTTTCCATTCTTGTGAAACCCTCAAGTCTTCATGGGCTAGAAAAGACTCTATGCCCGTTCGCGTCAGCGCATCTTTCGCAGCTAACGCAAACTCCCTGTCAACCGTTGCATGGCTAATAAACGCTTTCACGCTACCTCGACAAGCATGATTGTATCAATTACTATCAGAGAGTATTAGGAGTGAGATGGCTACCAAAACTCAACTGGTTCGCAATTTGAGGCTAGACAAGCGCCTCACTCAATCTGAAGTTGCCGCATCCATGGGGATCAGTCAGGCGTCGTACTCCGCGATTGAGCGTGGAGAAAAGCCACGCGGGGTTGATGAAGCCTTCAGTATCATTAACAAGATGCGCACCCGCACGGACCGTACAGATGGCGGCCGAGAGAAAACGGGACGCCTGAAAGCTCGTTAGAGGAGGAAGCATGGCATATTTGCGAATCGCCGAGGCTCGTGCAGCTGCACAAAGTGCAACAACGCGTGTTCAGAAAAGTGCATCGACTGTTTTGCGAGAAGAAGCGCGTTCGGCAAGCTCTCGCTCTTCGTTCGAGGTGTTTCTCTCGCACTCCTTTGACGATGCCGAGGTCATTCTTGGGGTGAAGAAGCTCCTGGAAACGCTGGGGCTTTCCGTCTATGTTGACTGGATCGATGATGCGGCTTTAGACCGCAGCACAGTGTCGAGTGCGACCGCAAAGGTCCTGAGAGCTCGCCTGCGTAGCTCAACAAATTTGGTATACGCCCACTCCGCTAACGCAATCAATTCGAAGTGGATGCCTTGGGAGTTGGGATACTTCGATGGTTTCAAACCCAACTTTGTGTGGGTGCTCCCGCTCGTGACATCGGTCGATTCTGAGTTCAAGGGTCAAGAGTACGTTGGTATTTACCCGACAGTCGACAAACTTGCAAGTCTTCCTGGTCGGATCAATTTGGGATTTGAGAACATCTACCCAGGTCTGCAAAAGCGAGATCTCCCTCTCGCAGAGGCGGCTAAAGGTATTGGTGTCCAGCTAACTCGTTAAGTCAACACTCCCTGCGTCATGGCCCCGTGGCAAACAGAGGTCGAATCAATGGTTTTATATGAACTTGCTCTGCACGGGAATCCAAGTGATCAAATTGTGGCGGAGATCGAGTCTTGCCTGATCTCCATCATCGAGCCCTTCGCGATGACTTTGGGGAAGGAAGTTGCCTGGTCGGTGAAACCAGCAAGAACTGCTACTCACCAGACAATCCCTATGGCTGTTGCGTATTTCGCAGACACGAGCCAGTTAGACGTGGGTCTGAAAACACTTCTCGTTCAAGGAGTCGCCATCGTTCCGGTGGCGTCTTCCCAGTCAAAGATCAGCTCAGAGCTACCTGTTATCCTTCGTTCTCTCAATTGCCTGACCGTCAAAGAAGACGGGCCACTTCGCATCGCAACAGCTCTTTTAGAGTGTGTGGGCCTTCTTCCGCGTCAACGTAGGGTCTTTCTAAGCTACAAGCGGGACGAAGCAAGGCAGTCAGCCCTTCAATTGTTCGATTACCTCTCAGGAAAGGTAATCGAGGTGTTTCTGGATACGCATGGCGTACTTCCAGGCGAGGAGTTTCAGAGCGTCCTCTGGCATAAACTGTGTGATTCAGACGTACTTGTGATGTTGGACACCCCGAACTACTTTGACAGCCGTTGGACTACGGCGGAGTACGGTCGTGCTCTTGCTAAAGGAATATCGATACTGCGTATCGGATGGCCCGGAGTCAACGCCTCTAGACGCGCTGGAACAGCAGCAAAGATGGAGTTATTGCCCAGCGACATCGATACGGGAACCGGGCATCTGTCTGATGATGCCCTAGCCAAGGTTGGAAAGCAGATCGAGATCGTGCGTGGCCGGAGTACTGCCGTCCGGCGACTTAATCTTTTCAAGTCTCTCAAACGAGATGTTGAGTGCATCGGCGGTTCGGTCACAGGTACTGGTCTCCATAATGCAATCTATCTTGCATTGCCTGATGGAACACCGGTGGTTGCTTACCCAACAGTGGGCGTCCCAACGTCCCTCACCCTCAATGACGCCATGGATCATGCCGCCGGACAGCAGGTGGCTATCGTGTTCGACCACCTCGGCCTACAACCGCAATGGCTTAGTCACCTGGTCTGGTTAGGGAAAAACATTCCTGCAGCACGTTGGGTGAGGGCTTCAGAAGCAGCATGGACCTTTGCGGGATGGGAGACACTATGAAAGCGCTGTTCTTGTCCGCAAGCATTCCCCTTCCAGGGCGAGGCGACTATTTCGACACCGCCGATCCCTTCCTCATTCAAATCGCGATCAGAGAACTCATCACTCTTGTGCTTGGTCGCCGAACGCTGGTCTGGGGTGGACACCCGGCAATTACGCCTATGGTTTGGGCAGTTTGTGAAGATCTCGGGGTGAACTACGCCGACGCGGTAGTTCTTTACCAAAGCCTTTTGTTCGAAGATATTTTTCCAGAAGAAAATAGGCATTTCGGCAATGTTCATTACGTAGATAAGGTCGAGAAGGACAGGGAAGCCAGCCTTCTCCGGATGCGAACTGAGATGCTGTCCCGGCCCGACCTAGAAGCGGCGGTCTTTATTGGAGGTATGGAAGGCATCGTCGCGGAGCATGCTCTTTTTCGACAATTTCATCCCGGCGCAAGAGTCCTCGCCGTTCCCGCACCCGGAGGGGCCGCCCGCGCTTTGTTCACTTCGCTCAACGAGAACTACGAGGAATCAACACTTTACAATGTCGATTTCGCGACTCTCTTTTACGAACAGCTACAGGTCCAGCCAAACGAAAATCGCACTAAAGGAGAATCTTAGTATGGCAAGACGAGTCTTTTTCAGCTTTCATCATTCTGGCGACGTGTGGAGAGCCGGCCAAGTTCGCAATTCATGGGTGACACAGGAAAGACAGGACGCAGGTTTCTGGGACGTGGCCGCGTGGGAGCAAGTGAAGAAGAAGGATGTCGCCACAGTTCAGAAATGGATCGACGAGCAGATGAAAGGCACGTCGGTGACGATTGTCCTGATCGGGGCAGAAACATCAGAACGTCCTCATGTGCTCTATGAGATCACTCAGAGCCACAACAAAGGGAACGGTATGCTGGGCGTTTACGTCCACAACATGAAGGATGCAACGCAACGAGTCGGGCTCAAGGGCGGCAATCCGTTTGCTAAATTGTCGATCATGAAGTTGGGCACAAAAACGCTGTTATCCGAAATTTATCCAACATACGATTGGGTAAGCGCCAACGGCAGGGACAATATAGGCAATTGGATCGAAACTGCCGCCAAAAAGGCTGGGCGTTAGAGTCCTATCCGGGTTGACCGAGTTTCGCATTCCGGCTGGCTTCAGGAAACAATGATATCGTCCCATTGTGTTTTGCCTTCTTCTCGGTCTTCGCTTTGGCTATGGGTTCGCCTACTAACACCTCCTTCAGGTCGTTAGCTGAAATTAAAGGACCAGAACAGACCTGCTCCAGCAGTTCAGCTTGTCGCGGCTCCAGCTCTATCAGGAGCCCGAGGACATTGAGGACATTCAGCAGCTCGGTGGTGTACTCCGGCAGCCAATGATCTGGTTGAATGTCTCCGAGTGCGGACGGCTTGCGGCGATCACCGATGATGGGACGCTCACGATTCCGCTTCCGATAACTAAACCATTGCGTCAGGACCTGCTTTCCTGAAACCTCATAGGCCCACATCGCTGGGGTCACGTTGTCAATGAATCCGTGACCGACGAGCAGGCGATGTTTGCCCACGTCATAGCCGAGGGTGTCCGGCATGTCCTCGGGAGCTTGAGAGATCGCGCCTGCCTTCGGTATGACAGGACGTCGTTCCACCGGTAAACGGGGCGGCTGAGCAGGCCGGTCACGGTCCGGGTCTGACATGCGTTCGCCAAACGTTTGAAGCCATATTACTTTTCGCCCAAGATCAACTGCTTGCTCGAATAGACTTGCGTTCGACGTGAACGGAATTCGCAGGCCGGGCGTCGACAGGTCTTCGCGAAAGTGACTGGTGTAAGCATTATTTGCCGCGACAGCGGCGACATAGGCGATCACGTCTTCTGCTGCTACAGGCAGGTTATATTCTTCTGCAAGCCGTATAAGCACGCTTGTCTTCACATTCGGCTCGGTGGATGTTGCATTAGCCCAGAGAGGTAATACTCGTCCCCCGCGACCGTTGTAGTGATCTAGGTCTGGGATGTTCGCGGTAAAGGTCAAAGCTGGCCCAATCGAAGGCGAAGTCCGGGACAAGGCACTTATATAGACTTGGTCTTTCGAGCGGACGTCCCAGAGCTCAGGGTTTGGTCTGTTTATCAGGCGTTTGTCGGGGATGATGTACTGGCGATCGAAAGACCTGTAGCCATAGCGAATCGGTGTCTCAATACCCTCCTTGTCATTCTGAACCGAGGAAGCTCTCGGGGTGAAGCCAGCCAAGCCATCCTTCAGCACACGAGCACTATGGCGGTCTCCTACTTGCCCGTCCACCATATGAGGCAGGAAGAGATCGTCCATCTGCGATGGCTTGGTCGATCTGAGTTTGGCCCAACGGTTTTCCAGAGACAGCGCATCCGGTGCGATGACCCATGTGCGACCAGGCATGACACCCGAGCCATTCCAAAGGAACAAGTCCTCCAGTCGAGGAAAGTCGCTCCACGCTCCTGTAGAAGCTGGCAAAAACGGTGCGCGATCTTCATCTGGACAAGAAATCCATTCCTTGCTTGCCAATCTCATAGCCGCCAGTGCAGCAAACTTCTGCTCGCGCTTGCCTTTTGGGAGCGCCTGAAAATGTACCATCCCAAGAGCCTCCGTCTTCTTTCCAGATCGCGAAGCCATGACGATGCAAACGGGCTGCTGAACCCCTTGAAAGATGCGGGTCTTGACCTCTGGCTGGTGACCTTCCGGAGAGCAGTCGATCACCCAAATGTCGTCACAGGTCTCACGAAGGTACGAGCGCATCTTTTGAAAACCGGGTCCATTCAGAAATCCCGCAACCGTGATGAAGCACACGATTCCATCGTGAGGACCAGGCTTTTTCCCATCACCGATGTCAAAGACCTTCCAGGTGGCCCACCGCCAGAAGTAGATGTACAGATTTCGCAGGTGTTTACTGTGTGCTCCGGCACCCCAGGCGGCCGGAGGCATCCAGGCTTGCAGGGGAGCGGGCACCTTGGAGTTCTTCGCCCCGCTCTCAACCCAGCTTCCCTTCCCTTTGGCCTTCTCCTTGTAAGGTGGATTGCCGATCACGACCGTGATGGTTTCATCGCGCATGATCTTGTTTGCATCTCTGCGCTGGTTTGCGATAGGAGCCAGCATCGCGGGAATCCATCCGGATTCTTCTTCGGGATCGCTCAATGTGTTTGTGACGTACATTCGCGGCGCGATCTTTGGCGTCGATCCAGTCAGCTCTACAACTTCAGCCAGGATGCGAAGCTGCGCCACTGCGAACGGCCCCAGTTGCATTTCGAACGCGATCAGGCGTTTCAATGCTTCCTGAATGGCGGCAGGGACAGCACCCTCCCCTTCGTCCGCGCGCACCGTTTCGGCGATGCTGCGAAGAACTCCCAGAACAAAGGTGCCGGTCCCGGTAGCGGGGTCGGCTAGGGTGACGGCTGACGAGCCCAGGCCGGCATGAAGACCGAACCGTGAGGACTTCAATGCTTCGTTTACCAGGCCAACCATTGCGCCGACTACCTCTGGCGGTGTGTAGTACGAGCCCGTCTGTTTCCGGAGATCGTTGTCGTACACCTCAAGGAAGTCCTCGTAGAAGTAGAGCCAGGCGTCGGGATTGCCCTTGCTGATCTTGCCCCAATCAACCGCATCGAGCACTCGGATAAGCGTTCCAAGAGCCGTTTTCAAGGTCTCCTGATTCGTCGCATTGTCCGTCAGGAGCCGGAGCGCAGCTCCAATGAGAGAGCTCGTCTTTGCTAGATCGCTGGCTACCTTCTGAAGGCCGGTTGACAGTTCAATCTTTTTGGCTCGCGCCATAAGCAAGCCGAACGTGACCGCTTGCGCGTACCCGTCAGCAAAACGCGCGTCAGTGGCTTCAGGAAAGAGAAGTTTGCGCCAGTCTTCCGCAAGGCTCGTCAGGGCTTCGCTCTTCAATGCGAGCTGTTCGGTAACCTCATCACGAAGCAGACGGCAGAGACGCGCAGTCGTGTGGGCGAGTTCCTTGGCACTACGCGGGGGCACTGGCTGCCATCGGAGGAAGCTCTCAAAGAGCACAGCAAAGCCAGGAGGGGATGCCAGCTTCTTGCCTGCGCTCTCCACATCCCCAATAAGCGTAAGAACAGGACTGGCCAGTTCTCCGTTCTGCCACAAGCTGAACGAGTTGCCGTCTGTGTAGAGCAGGTTCGGCAATGACCTGAGACGTTCCCACTGGTCTCGATCATGGGGGTCCTTGAACTTACGAGGGTCGGCACCCTTGCCAGGGGCTTTCAGTTCCACGAAGCCAATCAGCGCGTTATGAACGGTGACGGCATAATCAGGACGTGTCTTGAGGCTGGCAATCGATGATTCGCCCACGGCCTCTACGCCGTTCGGAAGATTCGCGAGCATAGCCATGTTCTTGAGCAATCCCTCGAATGGCGACCGGAGCTGATCTTCCGGCTGGCCCGAAGCCCCCACATTCGCAAGCTTGCCCTTTGCCATCTCCCCAAAGAGAGATGTCGCACTTTCGACGGTGAGACTCATTCGGTCTCCCCGCTTTCTACTCCTCTACTTATCATCCGGCAGCTTGTACTCGACGATTGCAATTTGGCCGTCCTCAATTCCTACTTCGATCACCGTGTTGATCAAATCTCTTTTTCCAATGTGATCTAAAACTGCTTGCATCAGCTCTCTTTGCAGGCCTGGCACGACATTTGGGACCACAATGACCAGTCCGGCATGGATTGAAGCACGGGAGTACAAACGGCGGAAATCAACAGCGTTGTTCGTT
Organism: Edaphobacter sp.; assembly: GCA_965277335.1. Classification (GTDB taxonomy): domain Bacteria; phylum Acidobacteriota; class Terriglobia; order Terriglobales; family Acidobacteriaceae; genus Edaphobacter. The sequence continues at coordinate 756,783 of CBDICJ010000008.1, forward strand.
ACTAGGGTATAGTCCCGCTCCTCCACTCGGCGCAGTACGTCGTGATCCTTCCATCCCTGCATCCCGAGATACACCACATGGTGAGCTTCGAGATTTCGCGCTTGAGCCACGGCCACCAAGGACGTGTGCAAGCACTCGTCGAACAGAAAGATCACCGAGGCACCGTTCCTGCAAGGGGACGCAGCGACTTTCTTACTAGGACACCTCCTCCGGGTTGAGCCCACGGCTGGGCAACAGGCCGCCCGCGGCGTGGATGAGCTGAGGCATACACTCGTGCGAGGCGCACTTGTTCGGTGCTCAACGAGGGGTAACCCTCAGCAATCTCCTCTGGAGTTGCCCCCTGTGCAAGCATGTCCGACAGCGCCCCAACGGGTATCCGTGTGCCAGCGATGACCGGAACGCCACCCATGACAGCAGCATCCACCGTCACCATCTGTTCGGCCTGCTTCAGTTCATCAATGCTTTCGTGGACCTCGCGGCGCGCTTGCTCCACATCAATCTGAACTGCTTCGACGGGTCGAACAGTCGTCATCTCTGGATGAGTGAGCACGAGATCAAAGATCCTTTTCCGAAAACTGAGAGGGAGTTCGCCCAATCCCTTGGCTTCCAGCTTCAGACACACCAAAGCGGGTTCAGAAACGTAACGTTTCCGCACTCCGTTCTTCGCCCTTGCGATGCTTGGAATCGTCTGACGATCAATTGCCTTGTTGATCGCTTTCAAGGAAAGACCGGTCACCGCTGAAGCCTGAGCTGCTGTCAGTTGGATTGACATCTTGTTCACCTTGCGTAATTATACCCCACTTGGGGATGAATTACGCAGGGATCTCTAGGAAGCACATCTTGGCGGCAGCTCCTCCCATCGCACGAGCGAAACACAGTCTCATGGTGAAAGAGAGGACGAATGTTCTCGGAAAACGGCTAGGAGCGCTTAGAGCAGTCCAGCATCCGTCAGAGGCGCAATCTTACGACGGATAGACGTTGTTGGCGCCTTAATTAGGTCTTGTAGCTCTCAATGATCGCGCGACTCCATGTTCTCGGAACTCTCGCCTCTAGACGGTATTTCCAAGTGGAGTGCTCTGCGGATCTCCTGTAGACTCGCGAGCTGTGCCTGAGTGAGGCGACTGAAGAATTTCTCCTTTACGATCCTGGCCAACATCGGAGCCGCGCAGTGCTGCTCTTTCCTGCCAGCTTCAGCAAGCAATACCAGGGTCGCTCCCCGTTCGCCTTTCATCCGTTTGATCCAGCCGCGCCCTTCCATTCTCGTGAGCACATGCGATAAACGGGTGCGATCCCATCGCATCGCGTCCGCCAGTTCCTGTTGGCGCATGGAGTGGAGCGGGGCCTCCACCAGGATCGAAAGGATACCGAACTGGCCGCCTGACATCCCTGCCGCCAGGGAGAGGGCGCGGCTGACACTCAGGCTTGTCTCCTCCACCATGAAACGAAAGCCGCGCCAGGAGTCGAGTTCCTGCCGTGTCAGCGTGCTGCGCATCCGTTCATCCTAGTAACGAATCATTGACGCGTCAACATCTTCCGTGTATGGTGTTGATGCATCAACATGCTTGCGGGCTGGACCATCCGGCACGTCGAGACATCAAGGCACAAGGAGTGTCACGGTCATGCTGAAGCTTCAGATTATTCTGGGGAGTACCCGTGAAGGGCGGAACGCCGACGCTGTCTGTCGCTGGTTTGTGCCCACGGCTGAATCTCACGGAGCCTTTGAGGTAGAGACCCTCGATTTGCGTGATTGGCCGCTCCCCTTCTTTCAGGAGACGATAGCGACCGTTGGTGACTTCGCCAATCCCACGTACTCTGATCCGCTCGTGAAGCAGTGGAACGACAAGATCAAGGAAGCTGACGCTTACATTATTGTGACGCCGGAGTACAACCACAGCATCCCGGGCGTGCTCAAGAACGCCATCGACACAGTGTTCTTCTCGTTCCGCTTCCGTCAAAAGCCGGTCGCCTTCGTCGCGTACAGCCTCGGATTGACCGCAGGCGCAAGAGCTGTCGAGCACCTCACCCAGATCATGGTGGAGACGGAGGCCGTCCCGGTTCGAACGCCGACGCTGATTCCGTTTGTTACGGCTGCGTTCGACCAAGAGGGTAAGCTGGCGAATCCCGCGCTGACCACGACCATGGGCGTGATGCTTGATGATCTCGCATGGTTGGGCAATGCACTGAAAGCCGCGCGGAGCGAAGGCCAACTGCCACCTTCTGCACTCCGCATCCGAGCAGCGTCCGGAAGAAAATGACAAGAGCGGAGGGACTTTTCCAACAGAAACCCAAACGTAGAGAACAGCGTGAACGATGAAACGGTCGTTCAGAAAGTACAAGCACCCGTGAAGCCTCAAAAACTCAGCCTTACGCCGAATTCGATTCGACGGCCATAGTCCGCCGTGAGAGGAAGCCCGAACTGCGGAGTGCCAACAATCCCGTCGACGTTGGTGTAATTGACATGGTTCAGCACGTTGGAGGATCTTCCCTCGATTCGCAAAGTTTGCTCGTGCTTTCCCGCCGATGTCTTCTCGCTCATTTTGAATTCGCGGCTTAGACTCAAATCGAGATGAACCGTTGCAGGCATCGTTCCGATATTCCTGGTCAGGTTTCCATTCACTGTGTTGTTGTTCAACAGACCGAAGCGGGTCGGGTAAATGCCAGCTCCGGGAGCTGTGGCTAGCGCCGGGCGATCGTTGAAGACGCCATCACCATTGTTGTCAAACCCGGTTGTTACGTCGTAAGGCATACCGCTTGCCAGGGACAGATTCGTGGTGGATGCGATGTGAAAGGGAAGTGAGTAGATGATGACGGCGAAGGCATTATGCGTCACCAGCCAAGATGGACGCGCGAGATCTCCTCGATTCGTAGAGGAGCTTTGCGGGAAGGTGTCTGGTGTCTCTCCATCGCTTCGAAGGCCGTTGTAGAGGTACCCGCTGATGAGGCTGAATCGCTTGCCGAAGTGGTTGACGCCTAGGAAGGTCAGCGGTCCTGCCAAGCGTCCGCTCGGCTGATACTCGAAGATATTCAAATTCGGAGCGAAAGGGCGGGGGGCCGAAAACGTATCGCTGCTTTCTGCCGAAAGCATGGGAGAGTTGACATTGCGGGAGCGGAGAACATCCCAATGCGCTGTGTAGTAGTAATTCGCATTCAAGCTCCAGTTTTTGAAGAAGGTGTGCTCCACGCTGAACTGTGTTTGCAAGGATGGAGAGAGGGAAAGCCTTGCCGCGAAGCGTCTGATCTGGCCGATATTGGGCGATGCGGCTGCCGCTGCGAGCGGGTTTTGAAACGATGGGGAATATACGGTGATGCTGTGTTGCCGCGCACCGTCCAGCCGCACCGTTTCCAAGCTGGAGGTGGGAGCTACTGAACTGTAGAAGAGACCTGCCCTGGCATGAAATACCCAAGCCTGTTTCTTTCCTAAAGCTGTTTGCAGGCCTAGCCGGGGTGCGAATGTGCCCCGGATGTCGGGGGCAGTCTGAGCGAAGTAGCGAAGCCCTGCGGCTACGGAAAAATGCGAGCTGACCTGCCATTGATCCTGGCCGTAAAGAGCTACAGTCCACTGCACCAGAGGAACATGCGTGCTTCCTTGCGTGATGGAATACGTGGACGGATTGCCACCGGGCAGGTTAGCAACAGCGCGACGATACTGCTCGATCCCAGAGATGGTAGAGGTCGCACCTGTAGGCGCTCCGCTGGCCGTAAGGTCCGGCGCGACTCCGCCGCCAAAGGTGAACACTCCATTGAATTGCTGCGGGGAGGTGTTATCGAAGTTGGCTCCGAGTAACTGCACGCCAAACTTTGAGGTGTGCCTTTTGAGCGAAAGGAGCAGCTCGTTGTCGATCTCCAGGTCGCGCTCCCGCGTTTTGGAGGACCCATTCGGAGAGCCTCCTCCGACAAAAGCCCCAGCAACCGCAAGCTGAGGTGCGGTTGAATAGGGGGCTTCCGTCGAGTTTTTCCAACTCAGCCCCAGGCGGACCGAGTTTAAGAGCCGTGGACTGAGAAAGGTCGTGTCCGAAAGGCGGAGGTCATACTCCGAGATGGTGGAACCATAGGCGGCTTCTGGTAACACGAGGCCGCCTACTCCCTTGTTATCGATGCTCGTGGTGTTGGCTCCGAAGGAAGCGATCAAAGAGCTCTTTGTACCGATCTGCCAGCCTGTACGCCCATTTCCAATCCAGAGGCGTTCAGGGGTAGGAACTGTTTGGTTGAAGGGCTGTGGCGTTCCATTTGTAGAGAGCGTGGTGGCGTTTACGACAGCGTTTTCGTCAATGTGTCTGTATTCCAAATCGAGAGAAAAATCCGCGCGCTTATTTCTAAGCAGGGGGCCGTTGAACTCGAAACCGAATCGACGCTTGCTGGCGGGTGTGCTGCTGAGCGCAAGCGGGTCGCGGGCGTTCAAACTCGAAGGGCCGAACGCACCGAATACCGCCCCATGAAACTTGTCTTGGCCGGCTTTGGTGAATGCCTCGATGCGACCGCCGGCATAGGGCGGAGTTCCGTACTCCGCAGAAAACATATCCGGGTTGATCGTAACCCGCTGTAGAGAGGATTTAGGAGGCAATCTGCTTGCATTCTGAAATCCATCGACGGTGATGGTAGCCTTTCCGGGCGCTCCACCTCCGGCAGTTGCAAGGGACTGCAACTCGCGCACGAAGTCGTCCGGGTCGTCCGCCATGCCTCTGAGTTGGTTTTCATTCAGCACGGTTGAACCTGGGTCGCGATCATTGTCGCCATACGTGTCGTTTACTGCGATTGTCTCTTCAACCGTCGCCAAGGTAAGCGTGACAGCAATGTTTTGTACAGGCCGGGTGGTGTTGAGCGATGCCTTAGTTGTAGTTTGTCGAAAGCCTGGAGCGTTGATGGTCAGCTCATAGGCGTTCTCTTTAAGGCAGTCGAAATGCCATGATCCGTTTGGGCCAGAAGTAGCGGATTCTGCTCCTTCGCTTTTTCCCTTGATGGTGACCGTTGCGCCACGAATCATAGCTCCTGTCTGATCTGTGACGACTCCCGACAGACTCCCCGGCCCGGAACAGTTCTGAGCAACGACAGCTAGCGGCGCTAGCAAACTTGAAATGAGAAACAAGAAGCGATTCATCAGACTCACCTGCCATGACGGTAGGGAAATCTTTCTTGACTCAAAGCGCGATTCGGCTAACTGGCCCCTTCATTCGGTGAACCGTCAGAGCTGAAGATCTCGTAGCGTCTGGGCACCGCTGCGACTGGCCAGAATCGCCGTTCCATCCCGCATACGCAGAAGCGCTCCGCGTCCCGATGGTTCGATCTTTTGAATGTGAGCCACGTTCACCATAGCGGAGCGATGAACTCTGCGGAACGATTGTGCATCCAGCTTTCGAGCAAACTCGCGAAGCGGCAGATGAACCAGGTGCACAACGCCGGGTACATGGACAGCGCTGTAATCATCGGCAGCTTGAATGTAAAGAATGCTTTCGGCTTCGACAGGTATCACCACACCTCGATGCTTGACGAAAAAGCGCTGCAGAGTAGCTCCGCCAATGCTGGCGGTGCTCAATCGTTCGTTAATAGAATTATCTGGCCCTGGCGTGACGGATCGTTCCATGTATCGATCAAGGGCACGCAAGACTCTCCCTCGGTCAAACGGCTTCACAAGGTAATCGAAAGCTCCCCACTCAAAGGCGTGGACGGCATACTCGTTATGGGCCGTTGTAAAAATGACTGCCGGAGTTCTCTTAATGGATCGGAGAACATCGAAGCCTGAGAGCAGCGGCAAATGAACGTCCAGGAAGATGAGATCGGGGGAGAGCGCGTCGATCAGATCGATGGCCGCTCGTCCGTCGCGGGCCTCTCCCATGACTTCGACCTGCTCCGCATAGGCAAGACATGCGCGGAGTCGATCGATCGCAAGCGGCTCGTCTTCAACGATAATCGTGCGAATCGTCATGCGGCTCCAACGGAAGCTTCATCCTGCGGCAGTCTGAGAGCGACCGTGAAACCCGTCTCGGGTGTGCTGGTGACGGTCATCGTCGCAAGCTGATGGTAGTAAAGCTCCAGGCGGCGCCGTACTGTTTTTAGCCCAAGTCCCGAACCACACTCGAGATGCGCTCCGCCTGCGCTTCGCCCATCGTCGGAAACCTCGATCACAAGCGCGCCATGATCTTCAAAGGCGCGAATCTCAAGCGTGCCTCCTTCCGCGCGCACGGCGATGCTGTGCTTGACTGCATTTTCGACGAGCGGCTGAAGCGTCAGCGATGGCAGTTCGAGCGCGAGAGTGCCTGGCGCAATATTCCTCCGAACACGCAGGCGATTACCCAGCCGCAGCGATTCCAAAGCCAGGTACGCCTCAGTAAATTGCAGCTCTTCCAGAAAGCTGACCTCATCCTCCAGCGAATCGGCGTGAGAGCTCAAGGCGTAACGAAGCATCGCGGATAAGCTCAGTAGAGCGCTCTCTGCCTTTTCAGAATCGCTTCCGACAAGCGAAATCACTGAGTTCAGCGTGTTGAAAAGGAAATGTGGGTTCAGCTGAGACCGCAATGCGCTCAGTTCGGAGCGTACGCGGAGGGCTTCTGCCTCCGTGCGCCGCTTCTCTTCAAGCCGCGCTCTTCCCTGCGCCTGCACCATGTAGGAAAAACCCGCCAGGGTGCCGTAGACCATCAGGCCGCTGAAAGCTTGCCATTGTCCCGCATACACTCCCCAGACGAGGAGTTTCCAGCCATGCCCCTGCAGCCAGGAGGAGATGGACATCAGCAACTGAACGGAAGCCCACCAACTCAGCGCAAACCCAACACTGCCCAGTAAATGGATGACTGCGAAGGCAACTGGACGACGGCTGGGCCAGCGCGCTCTCGTCGCGAGCCAGAAGACCCCCACTCCCAATAACGCCGCTGGTGTGACATTCAAAACTGCTTCCATCATTGCAAAGCCATCGTGCGAACCTTGCAGCCGAAAAATCAAGTAGTAGCTCGCCGCATAGGGGATCCATGCGCTGAAGTAAAGAAGCCATCCTCGCAGTGTTTGGAGCGGCATGAAAACCTACCATTCATTCTCGACAGCGCGGCTAATCAGCACATTAGAAATCGGCCAACAAACCATATAAGCCGATGGGCGGCCAAACTTACACAAATCACTGCCCTTTCTTGCCCGTATCCGCCTTGCTGTCCGTCGGCTTCGCCTCTGCAGCCTCAGCTGGCGGCCGCCCTATTGCAGAATGCTATCAGCCGGTCATCATCCTTCGGACTTCCCGATCGTAGAAATAGTAGCTGCCAAACGCTTCGAGAATGACGCCGAGCAGGACCATGTACCCGCCTCTGCCCAATTCTAGAGCCGGGGGAGCAAAGCGGGCAGATCGGTGATTTCGTCACTTAAGAGAGGCCACCTGTGACCTTCAGCGTTCGTTCATTGGCGGGTTTTCTTCAGCTCTATTTGGCGGCCAAGAGGTGTCTTGGAAATCGGCTGAGTTGCCGCAGGAGTCCGCGTTCGCAGGTCTGAATCTAGCCACAACGAGCGACTGAGCCTGTTCTCGCTAAATGAGCTTTGCTAAGCTTCGGCACTCAAGAGGTGCACTGATCAGCACCGACCTGCATATTTGATTGCGACACCACGGGAGTGAACCAGACTCACTCCGTGGTGTCTGTACCTTAGGCTGATTATGATCAGGCTATGAGCAAAATGCTGCGCATCGGAGACCTCGCTAGGCTTGGGAAAGTCACTCCGCGCACTGTCCGCTATTACGAGAGTCTTGGCCTTATCCCTCCGGGTGAGCGCGAGGGCGCGGGGCAGCACCATTATCCTGCACAAACTGTTGCACGCCTTCAGAAAATCGATCAGCTAAAAGCTCTTGGTCTGAGTCTTGACGATGTCGGTAAGGTAATTCATCTGTACTTTGAAGATCCGACTGGCAAAAGAGCCAAGATCAAGGTGCTGGAGATGCTTCGCGGTCATCTCAATGAGGCTGACATACAGTTGGCCTCACTCGCTCAGTTTCGTTCCGAGTTGATAGGCCATATCAAGCGTTTTGAAGGTTGGCTGGACTCGCATGACAAATAGGATTAGGCTTATGCTAAACATGACGTTTACGTAAGCTTTGTGTTTCGGAGTAGAGCCTGAAATGAACGAACGGATTGGATGGATCGGAGTCGGCAAGCTGGGGTACCCCATGGCCGGTAATTTGCTGGAGTGCGGCTACCAGCTCACGGTTTACAACCGAACCCGAAGCCGGGCTGAGCCGTTCGCCGAGCGTGGAGCGCTGGTAGCAAGTGATCCGTTACAGGTAGCGGATAAGGGTGGCATCGTTGTGTCGGTCCTATGGAATTCCGAGACGACCGAAGGTTTTGTGACGCCTGCTTTCCTTTCGCGCATGGAAGGCGGAATACACATTGGCATGTGTACCGGCTCACCCGAGGCCGCGAAGAGGCTGGCGAAGCTTCATGCGGATCATGGTTCGACGTATGTGGAGGCTCCGGTCTTCGGTCGCCCTGAAGCAGTCATGGACCGTCAACTTGCCATTCCTTATGCCGGACCCTCCGAGGCGAAGAATCGCGTGGAGCCCGTACTTACCGCCATGGGTGGTTCTGCGCTCTTTGATATGGGAGAACAGCCAGGGGTCCCCACCGTGATTAAGCAACTCGGGAACTTCCTCATCATCTCGGCTACCCGCTCCCTGGTGGAGGGTCTTGCCATTGCGGAGAGTGCGGGTGTTGACGCAACGGCTGCGGTGAAGATGCTCACGGAGACACTCTTTCCATCGCCGATTTATCGCAGCTACGGCGCGGCCATCGCTGAGAAAAAGCATGTCATCAACGCGTCCCCGATCCCAGCCAAAGACCTTGGACTCTTCCGTCAGCTAGCGGAAGAGTATGCCCTGCCACATCCAATCACGCAGACGCTGCTTCGGTTGACCGGCGCAAACAGCCAATAGCGCTTGTCCAAAACATCATTCAGCAACTAGGTCATAAACACGAGGATCTGTAATGAGAGCTGCATGGTACGAACGAAACGGAAGCGCACGGGATGTGCTGGTCGCCGGTGAGCTTGCGAAACCCGCCATAGAACCCGGCAAAGTTCTGGTGAGAGTGCACGCAGCCGGTGTGAATCCGTCGGACACGAAACGGCGGGCACGCGTACCTCTCCTCCCTGGAAACAAGCAACAAATTCCGCACCAGGATGGAGCCGGTGTTATCGAAGAAGTAGGTGAGGGCGTCTCTGCCTCCCGACTCGGACAGCGAGTTTGGATCTACGAAGCTTTGATCGCGGGGAAGACTGGATGTGCCGCAGAGTACGTCGTCGTTCCAAGCGGGAATGCGATCGAACTCCCGGAAAACATCTCGTTCGAAGTGGGCGCATGCCTTGGCGTTCCGGCTTTGACGGCGCACCGTTGCGTATTCGCGGATGGTACGGTGAAAGGTAAGACCGTCCTGGTGACCGGAGGCGCGGGCTCTGTCGGTGTTCATGCTATACAGTTCGCGAAGGCGGCGGGCGCCAGGGTCTTCACAACCGTCAGCCGTCCCGAGCAAGCGCTCCTGGCCAGAGCCGCGGGTGCGGATCTTGTGATCAACCGACATGAAGAAGATGTGGTGGGTCGAATCCAGGAGACGACGGACACCGTAGGAGCTCCAGCCGTAGATAGGATCATCGATGTTGCGTTTGGCGAGACACTTGCCTCCTCGATCAAGCTCCTCAAAGTGAACGGCGTGATTGCCACGTACTCCTCGGACAGCCAGCCAGAGCCAACCATCCCGTTCCTGCCCCTCCTTTTTCTCGATGCGACCATTCGTTTTGTGAATGTGTACATGATGTCGCGGGAGGCGCATGAGAGCGCGATTGCGGCAACCACGGTGGGCCTCAGAGAGGGTTGGCTCAAATCAACCATCGCTTCTCGTTTCTCACTCGATCAGATAGTCGCGGCTCATGAGGCATCGGAGTCCGGAAAAAGCATCGGTAAAGTTGTCATTCATGTCGACTAGAACGGGTTACAGTCACAAGGCCGTTAGGGAGCCTGTCTCAGAGCTCTATAGTGGTGTTCGACCATCGCCTGTATGGGAGGGACCAAGGATTGGTTACCTAAGGATTACAGACCATATCTTTGGAACTGGAGAAACCAAGATCAATCGTGGCATCCGTGAATGCAAGTGCCCCATCCTCATCACTCGATATGTCAGCCTACCCTCAGGCATGAGCGGCGTTCACTTACATCTACAGCCACTCTAACCGTCGTGGTTTCCACCCAAGAACCCGCTTTGCCTTCCCATTCGAGGCACCACTCAGCTTCGTCGCGTAATACACCACGTCTTCCCCTGCAATCGCTGTCACTGCTGCCTCGCTCATATGCGGGGGCTCTGGAGCACCCACAAACTTCGCAAACGCAGGCAGCCATACGGCCTGCTGAGAAGGATCATCATCTACAAGGTTGTACACGCCCGCCTCCGCCGTCAGCGCCGCGACCGTTGCAGCCGCTGCATCATTGATATGCACAAAAGACGACACGCCTTCACCTTTACCCACCACCGGATTCTGTCGCCTCATGACCATGTTCGCCGCTGCCTCACCGCGGTAGTACCACGTTTTCGGCCCATAGAAAAATCCATATCGCAGAGCCACACCCTCAATTGCACTGGAACTGAACAGCCGCGCCTCCAGTTCTGTATACGTACGCGCACTCGCCGCCACACTCGGACTCGCATTTACATCCAAAGGAGACGAATCGTCCGCCAGTGTCCCTTCCGCCGCCTTCAAAAAGAATCCGCTTGACTGCTGCAGATACCGCCGCACACCGCTCGCGATGGCCGCACGAAACAAATTCCCTCCACCCTCAATCCTTAGCCTCCTGTCACCCGCCGCATACTTCGGCATATCACTCTGCTCCTTTGGCAGCGACGTCAACTCATCGATTACTGCTTCCGCCTTTGCCTGCCGCAGCACAGTCTCCACCGCCGCTGCATCGAACGCGTCCACGATCACTGCCTCGGCTCCCTGGCTCTCCAGATTCTTCGCCTGCGCCTCGCTCGTTGTCATTCCTACTACCGAGTGTCCCTGCTTCAACAACTCCGCAATTAACGGTTCGCCAATCGCTCCGCTTGCCCCTGCAACAAATACGCGCATCGTTCGCTCTTCTCACCGCCATCGATTAACAACCAAACGTCGCTATGGACATGGTACAAGCATGGGGTAGCTCACTGAGGTCGCCCGCAACGTGGAATAACCAATTCCGGAATTCCTGACGAGGCCGGAAAACAGAAAGTTGAATGGTCAACTGGCGATATCAGGCCGATTGCACTCATTGAATTAGCCCAATCCTGTTGTGGGCCCATATTGGCCCCTCGCATCCAGAAATACCGACGAAAGTATTGATTGTGGTCTGCGACCGATAAGCGAGTTCGTGTGGTTGCGTGAGCCTGCAACGTCACTAATTTGCTATTGCTACCTTTCGCTCTCTGTCTGACGCGTCCTGCCGCATAGCCGGCGTCGACCGTCAGTTAGACTGCTCAAGATGGCTACTGCGGATGGCGTCCCCGAGATCAGCGGGACATCGACTTGATCCATGAGCGGTCGTTCATTTAGGGCGTCATATCTCAGAAGGTTTATCTTGACCCTGTTCATCCACTTCTGAAAGGCCGCCACCTGTAGCCCTTGGAAATGGGCGGTCAAGGTTTCCTGATCCTGCCAGCGCTCAGCCACCAGCATGCGGCCAGCGCTTGCGTCTTCCAGAGCAACGGCGTAGAAGAGGCACCCTTTCTCGGCTCTCGTGCCGGGACCAATCACTTCGATATCAGCGAGGAACTCTGTCACATCGGACGGATCTAGATGAACGTAGCCATTGTTTTGACCATTCCGCTTCTTTCTCCTCGATCTAGTCTGCAATTCGCAATTGTTCAACCCCGGGAGAGAAGGAACACGCCCGAGAAGCCGCGTTCTGTCTTGCACTCGTCCTTAGGCGACCGTGAGAACGATCTTGCCTTGGATGTGCCCGCGCGCGGCTTGCTCATGCGCTTTGCTAGCATCGGTAAGCGAGTAGGTGCTGTCGATCGCAACCCGAACTGTCCCGGCACTAAGCAAGCGCCCGAGCTCTGCGAGTTGTGGACCGTTCGAGCGTACCTGCGTCGCCGAGACAGTGACGCCCAGTTTTTCAGCTTCGTCAGCGCCGGAGAAGCCTAACGGAAAGATCGGGAACAGAGCGCCGCCACGCTTGAGTGTGCGCAAGAAACGACCAGTGGTCGGGCCGCCGACACAGTCGATGACGAGATCGGCATCGCGGACGACATCTTCGGGAGTGATTTTTGTATAGTCGATAAACTCGTCCGCGCCAAGGTCGCGCAGAAACGCCTCATTCTTGCCTGACGCGACCGCGATCACTCGCGAGCCCTTCCACTTCGCTAATTGCACTGCGAAGTGCCCCACGCCGCCTGCAGCCCCGTTGACGAGAACAGCCTTACCCTCCAGAGGCACCGGCTCATGTCGATTCGGCTGAACCGGGTTCTGCTCATTGTGCCCGAGTTCGATCATGTATTGCCACGCAGTGAGCAATGACATCGGCGCTCCGGCTGCATGCACATGATCGATACCGGCCGGCTTTTGCGCAACTTCCGACGCCGGAACGCTGACGTACTCGGCATAGGCTCTGCTGTCCCCGGCAAGGCCGCTGGGAAAGCGCACCATCGAGTACACTTCGTCCCCCACGGAGAAGTCCTTCACATCCTCAGCGACAACCTCGACAACGCCCGACACGTCCGTTCCCAAAATGACTGGAAAGGGCACCTTCGGCTGCCACTCAGGGGGAAGCATCTTGTACCCCTCGCGCAGATACCAGTCGGGAGGATTAATGCCGACCGCGTGAACGCGGATAAGCACCTCACCCAGCTTGAGCTCAGGCATGGGGGCATCTTCGTAATGCAGGACCTCAGGACCACCGAATTCGTGTTGCCGGATCGCCTTCATCAGTCTTATCGGCATATTTTCTCCTCGACCGCAGATCGGCTATGATTACCGGAGCGATGCTCCGAATATATGGAGCACTGCTCCGTCTGTCAAAACGTACATGCGCGCCGACGCCCAGAACAACTACGATCACCTACTCGACATCGCCCGCGCAGTCTTCACCGAACGAGGCGCCGATGCATCGTTGCGTGACGTCGCCCGTAGAGCAGGAGTCGGGCTCGGCACGCTATACCGTCACTTCCCTAAGCGAGAGGCGTTGCTGGAGGCGCTGCTCCGCACAGGCTTCGATGATTTGACCGCCCGGGCAGGCAAGCTCGAAGTTTCCGATTCACCCGGTGACGCCCTTGTGTCGTGGTTAGGCGATGTCGTCGCGCTCGCGCACAGCCATCGTGGCGTCATTACCTCTATGGTCGCCGCCATTGACGACCCGAACTCTGCACTGCATGGTTCGTGCGTCACCATGAAAGCAGCGGGTGCACGGCTCCTCGCACGGGCTCAGGCTGCGAATATGGCACGGGAGGACGTCGATGGCGCTGACCTGTTCGCGCTGATTGGAGCACTTGCCTGGCTCCACGACCAACCCTCGCTTGCGCCACGCGTCGATCATCTGTTCAGGCTTATCGCGAGCGCCATCATGACCAATCAAACAGGCCGCAATACCAGCACAGCGCTTCCGTCGAACTCCCCCGCCTAGTGATTGGTAAAGACAACGGCGTTTACCGGGACCGACATCTTTCCGACGATCCGTCAGCCGCTCCTTAAGGGTGCGGGGAGGCCAGCTGCTGGGCGGCGCTCACCACACAGGCCCGACGTCGGCTTCGCTCCGGTGAAGCACTGCCATCCGAGCCTGTAACCATGCGCGACAACTGAGGTACGGCAAACCACCACGCAGCCAGTCCAATCAGTAGAAAGACCAGCTTTGCTGGATCAAGATCGTCATTCAGTGTGCCGTCCCGTTGTGCTTCGGCAAACATCGCAACCGTGCGCTGATAGTGAGCCGTGCGAGCCGCCTCGTTTACGGCTGGACCCTCGGCCAAACCCTCCCAGAGCAAGAGTCGGACCAGTTGAGGATGCTCGGCATGATAGTCGAAGATGCAGCCCGTATATTCCCCGATATTCTCTAGGCCGGGAGCGTTCGCTCCCAAGGAGATAGCGAGCTTCTCCAGCTCCTCGATCAGCACCGTTTCAAAGAGTCGTCGTTTGTCCCCGAAATAGTTGTAGAGCCGCTCCTTGTTGATTCCCGCAAGAGCTGCGATTCGAGCCATGGTCGTACCGTCCGGACCATGTGCCGTGAACTCTGTGCATGCCGCTTGCTGAAGACGACGACGTGTTTCCTGTGTGTCCCAGGCCATAAACCGATTCTATTTGAATCTCCAACGACTAAGTTGGAATCTCATGTGGTATCCAACCAAAGCGTTGGAGTTTGATTAAAGATCATTGGCTTTTAGGAGACCAAACATGTCGGGAAGAGTTGAGAACAAGATTGCGGTGGTTACGGGCGGAACAAGTGGCATTGGATTGGCGACAGCCAAACTGCTCGCATCAGAGGGGGCCAAGGTTTTTGTAACAGGGCGAAGAAGTCCAGAACTCGCCGCGGCGACCGAGCAGATCGGTCATGGCACTGTGGGCATCCAGGGCGACGTTTCCAAGCTGGAGGATCTCGACCGACTGTTCGCGGTGGTGGAAGAGCAAGCGGGGCGGCTGGATATCTTGTTCGCGAATGCTGGCACGGCTGAACATCTCACGATTGAACAGGTTTCTGAAAGTCAGTTCGAAGCCGGGTTCTCCGCTAATGTCAAAGGTGTGTTCTTCTGCATGCAGAAGGCTTTGCCATTAATGCCCGATGGAGCGGCCGTTGTTCTGAATGCTTCCATGTGGACGATTAAGGGAATACCTGGATTCGGCGTGTTGAGCGCGAGCAAGGCCGCGGTGAGGAGCTTCGCGCGGACGTGGGCGAACGAACTCAGAGATCGGCGGATACGCGTAAACGTCGTCAGCCCAGGCCCAGTACATACTCCTTCGATTGAGAAGGCGACAGGTGGCCGGGACAACGCCGAGCGACTCTTGTCGGAACTGTCTAAAGACATCCCTCTCGGTCGCCCCGGCAAGCCGGACGAGATTGCAAAAGCGGTTCTATTCCTCGCCTCAGAAGATGCAAGCTATGTGAACGGCGCTGAACTTTTCGTCGATGGCGGCATGGTTCAGATCTAGCGGCTATTCATCTGCAAAAGCGTGTTCACTCCTCCTAAGTCGCATTGTCGTCAGTAACGGGGTTTACCGGCCTTCGACTTCCGTAACGTGTTTCCCGGTTCTTATCGCTGCTGGCGTCATCTATTGCGCATGACGAGCCTGAGCCGGAACACCCCAGAACCAAACCTGAACTGGGTACGTACGAACACAGAAGATGCGGAAACTGTCGTGTTGATTCATGCTGTAGGGCAGGATCTGACCTATTGGGATCGTCAGATCGAGTCTCTGTGTAGCGCCTACAACATAGTCGCTTTTGATCTGCCCGGACATGGCCGCTCGCCCGGAACCGCGGAACAGTGGAGCTTCGAGTGGGCATCCGAGACTGTGGCTCACCTTATAGAGCACGTCAGCAGCTCACCGGTGCATCTGATCGGGATCTCCTTCGGCGGTATGATCGCGCAGACGGTCGTTCTGGATCGACCGGATCTTGTTTGCAGCCTGACTTTGATCGGCACAGCTTCAAGGTTCCCAGACGACGCGCGGCAAGGAATGAGAGCACGCGCACAGGCGGTTCGTTTGGGTGGCATGGCGGCAGTTCTGGAGTCCAGCCTGGAGCGTTGGTTTGCTGCCAGAACGAGGGCGAACCGCCCGGACATTGTCGATCGCGTCACGAAGACCGTTCTTGCGGACGACCCAGGGGTGCATGCTGCCATTTGGGACATCATTTCTGACTTTGACGTGCATACGAGATTGGGAGAAGTGAACTGCCCGACACTCGTGCTGGTCGGCGAACTTGATCCAAGCACGCCTCCTGCTATGGCCCTCGCCCTAAAACAATCGATCCGCGATGCAATCATGATCGTGATTCCGGATGCCTCGCACATCGTCAGCGTGGAGTCACCAACTGCAGTGAACAATGCGATCCATACCTTTCTGCGGCGACTGAAGGAGTAGCTGTTCCTGCCGATATGGGCCTGTTAATTCAACCTGGGGAATAACCGGCCCGGCTCCATACTGCTGGGCATAACAGAGGCCAACTTCCGCCCTAGACTTTTCACGTCAGTAACGGTGCGACGTAGAATCTATATCGTAGGCGTATGCGGCGACCTTGGGTGCGATTATGTGTACTTCTGTCGATGTATGTGGGTTTGTTTCAACCCGTCCGCGCGCAGACGCCAGCAATGGCAAGCGGTATTGCGTTAGACGATATGACACACCGGGACACTGCTATCAACTGGCCGCAGGGGTTTGATTCGGCAACAGCTGCGCAATTCAGCCACAATGAACTCTTGATTCCGGCGTCATGCGAGCACGTATTTGACCAAATGGCTCGTGTTATGGACTGGTCGAAATGGTTCATCCTTGTGAAAGTACGTCAGGGCTGAGGGTCCAGACGAAACGCAAGGACTGGGGCGTATTCTCTCGCTTTCCATCTTCAACACACCTATTACGGCAAAAATCACGGGGGGGTGCCGGGCGAGCGGCTCAGCTGGACTCCCAACACTGTCACGCCGTCTGGATCGAGCCACTATCACGCGTGGCACTTCATACCTGCCGAGAACGGCTGCAGAGCAGTTACGGAAGAGGTCGGCGTAGGGCCAGCCGACCAAAGGCTAGGTGCGGAGGGTAGTTTCTACATGCACCGAGCACACGACCTTTGGCAAGCCTCGCTCAGATATGCTTCTGAATGAAGACACTGCTTATAGGCAGTTACTTGCCTATCTGTTCCTTTCTAGCGAAGGCAGGCTCTCTGAAGATATGACGAAGACCGAAGTTGGACGCTGCGAGCGGCGTTTCGGAACAGTCAGATGACACCGCTGCAGCCGCCGCCGTCTGGTCTTTCCTGCACGGATACGCCATCCTGCAGCACTCTAGTGCGTTTGGCGCATCCGGTCCCAAAGGCGGACTCGATCTCGGAGTGACAGCGTTCCTAAAGAACTTTCGCCGGAGTGTCGTGTCTGTTCGGACAAAACGGATTGATGTGAAGAGCAATAGTTTGGAAAGTCGCTAGAGAACCTCTTGTCTGGCATCGAACAGTTCGTTGACTGGCGATGAGCTCGATCATTGTTACAATCTGTCGATTCAAGCGCCATCGACGGTGTGTCAAAAGGGTGTGTAGATGACAAGCTTTAACGAAGGGTCATCATTTGCCTGAAATGACGCAGTTTCAAATCGAAGACGACCCTTCGAAGGGTGATGAAATATTTTTTGAACTCCCGCGCTGCTCCCGACATCGTGTGTCTCCCACCAGTGCTCGAATTCGGGGCATCCCGCCTGGAGCCGCTCTAAAAGGCCGACGAAGGCCGGATCGGCTGCCCAAAAGTCATAATTGGTGCGGAACAGGGCAATCATGCGTCTTGCTTCGTCCGCCCACGCTTTACCAAACAGACGTTTCATGGCGGGCTGGGTCAGCACATAAAGCAGTATGTTGCGATCCTCCACGGGGACGCGCCTGAAGTCAGTAAAGACCTCCGCTGCCGCCTCATTCCATGCGAGAACGTCCCACCGGCGCCCGGTGATGTAGGCCGGGTGATTGAAACTCTCGACCATGCGGCGCAGCGTCTCTGGAACGATTTCCCGGGAAAAGGCCGAACGATCGGGATTCTTGGCCAGCGCTCGAAGATGCGCGTATTCTACCTTGCTGAGCCGAAGAGCTCTGGCCAATGCATCTATCGTGGCTGCTGATGGGCTGACAGTCCGTCCCTGCTCCAGACGGATGTACCAGTCGATACCGATCCTGGCTCGTTCTGCAACCTCTTCCCGCCGCAAGCCGGGAGTTCGTCGCCTGCGACCATCCCTCAAGCCGACCGTCTCGGGCGACAGCTTCTCTCGCCGCGACCTGAGAAAGTCACCTAGCTCATTGCGGCTTGCAGGAGAACTAGTCGTATTGGTTGTGCGCATGGAGGTACTCATCAGTCATAGGATAATACCAGGCCTTGCTGATTGATCCAGCACTCGACAGAATGGAGGAGAGTGAGGTGGTTTCGTGAAAGCTGCTGTTTTAGAGGCATTTGGATCTGAGTTGATTGTGCAGGATGTGCCTGATCCTGTTCGCGGCACCGGAGAGGTAATCGTTGATGTTGTTGCGGCTCCTGTGCTGCCATATGCGAGCGAGGTCTTCAGCGGCGAACGAAAATATCTTCTGAAGCTGCCTGCTGTACCGGGGTGCGGCGCTGTTGGTCGCGTGCGCTCGGTCGGTCCCGATGCGACACAGATTGCCGCTGGGGACTGGGTGCTTTGTGATCCCACTGTGCGATCGCGAGATAACGCACTCACGCCGGACATAACGCTCCAGGGCTGGAGCGCACGGGACCAAGGCGGTCTACGGCTGCAGGAATACTTCCATGACGGCCCCTTTGCCGAGCAGATCCGGATTCCGACCGAGAACGCAATCCGCCTGGGCTCCGTGGAATCCAACGATGCTTCACAATGGTGTGCCTTAGTAACACTGCTTGTGCCGTTCGGTGGTTTACTTGCAGCCGAACTGCAGGCCGGAGAGACGCTCCTCGTGAGCGGCGCAACGGGAAACTACGGCAGTTCCGCTGTGGCAGTCGCGCTCGCCATGGGTGCAGGTTGCGTGATCGCGCCCGGAAGAAACGAAGCCATGCTCGAAGAGCTTTTGCGTCGCTTTGGTCCTCGTGTTCGCCCGGTTAAATTGGTGGGCGATGAAGCGGCCGACCGCGAGAGCATGAGTCGAGCGGCGTCCGGCCCAATCGACTGTGTGCTCGACCTGCTTCCGCCATCGGCGAGCACCACGGCGGTACGTGCCGCGATGATGACAGTTCGCCCGTATGGACGCGTGATCCTGATGGGAGGTGTGGGCATGCTTGGTGGTCCGGGTCTGGACATCCCGTACCCCTGGATCATGAGGAATCTGATTACCGTGCGTGGACAGTGGATGTATTCACCAGCCGCTGTCATACGCCTGGCCAGCATCATCAAGGCCGGTCTCCTGGATTTGAGTCAGTTCTCCATCACCGATTTCGGGCTAGATGACGCGAACGAAGCCGTTGCGCACGCCTCCGCAAATGCGCGCCCATTCAGCCTGACTGTCATCCGGCCATGAAGAGCTCCTTATGTATTGCACATAGAACTCTTTCGAGATAGAGGGGTGCGGCAGAGAGGTAACGTGGGATTCGACCGTCAGCGTGCTGACGGACCTAATGGGGGAACGCACTTGCCTTCCGTTCTGCTCGCTGTAATGCGTATTCCTCGCCTCTTCGTTACTCGCGGCTGTTCCTTCACTCGCCGGCTTTGGGAGCGCCGGGGCTGTCCGATCTCATGGGAGGCCGCCTTCATTAGGCGGCAAGCTGAAGGGTGAGACCGACGATGGGGATTTGCAAAGGCGTGTAGGGGCGGAATGTTCTTGGCCCTGCCCCTTCGCTTGGAGTGTGTAACGGTGACCGATCCCGTCTCTGGCCACCACATTCTAAACAACTAAGCGGTGACCACTGAGTTAGTGGTTTAGTCGCGCAACAGTACGCGAACTTCATGCGATGTTCGCTGTGTCGCAGGTTTGCTCTTGCTTGTTCTTGTCCATTCTGGTCCAGATCGCCTTCGCTGTGGTTCCAGTCTTGGTGATATGGGCACTTCCCAGCTTGGCGTAACGCTCCGTCATCTTGAGATTGGCATGACCGAGAAGCTTCGCCAGTTCGTACAGATCGCCGCCGTTCATCATGTACCAGGATGCAAAGGTGTGACGCAGATCGTGGAACCAGAAGTCATGGATATTGGCTCTTTCGAGCAAATCCTCAAAGCTTCCTTCCAGTCTCTGGCGCTGGCTGGCTGGCCCACCCCTTCGGCGGAAAAATTCGATCCTGTCCGATCACTGCCGGATACCGACGAATCTCTTTGGCCAGCTCCGATGTCATGGGAACGAAACGCTCCTTGCCCTTCTTCAGCTTTGCCCGAACGGCCAGCAGTCCTTCGCCATACATCACGTCGGACCACCGGAGCCGGTGAACCTCGGCTGAGCGCATCCCGGTTGATACGGCGATCAACACAATGAGCCTTATCCGAAGATTCGTCTGGTTAAGGTCTTTGGTGCCTTTGCGGTACATCCTCTCATCGAGCGCTTCCATCAGCCTGCGGAGTTCCGCCTCTGACAGGTAACGCTCTCTGTCTGAACGCTTCACTTCGACAAGGTCAGCCGGATTCCGGTCGATGCCGGTCTCCTTCGACCAAATCGTCAATGCCTTCTCCATCATGTGGTGCATGACGTTGAAGTGACGCACGGCGGTGTTATCGGCCAGCTCGCGAACTCCGGTGAGGTTTTCGTACCAGCGTTGCACGGCTACACCGTCAACCTCCCGCACGAACATCCGACCCAGTTCGGATCGAATACCCTCCACAATGCTCTTCTCGCGATCTGCCGAAGCCTTCCTACTTCCGTAGTGCGTCCAGTAATGATCGATCAATTCAGACATCCGGTAGTTAATCTCCTTCTTTACGTCGAGATGCCGGTTTTCGTCTCGCGTCGTCAGCTTTTTCCGCAGGATCTTGCGAGCTAGAGCGAGAGTGTGGATGTTGTAAGGTAGAGGAGGCGATTTTTCAGCGGCGCAGATCAGATGGCACGAGCTTACGAGGATGACTTGCGCCGTAAGATATTCGAGGCGCATGCGAAGGGTCATGGCAGCTTCCGGACGTTGGCTGGGGTGTTTGGCGTAAGCCTCGGCTATGTGGAGAAGATCTTCCGTCAACGAGCCCGGACGGGGTTGATGGAACGGGTGCGTTACCGCCCGGGCCCGAAGAGCCGGGTGAGTGCGGCAGTGACGGCACGGATGGTCGAACTGGTGGGGCTGCAGGCCGATATCACGATAGCCGAGTTGCGCGAGCGGATCGCGGCCGACACTGGCGTAGTCATGAGCTGGTCTTGGGTCCGGGTATGGGTGGGGCGGCTTGGGCTGCGGCTGAAAAAAAGTCGCTCCACGCCGTCGAGCGCGACACGGAAGCGAACCGAGAACGCCGCAGAGAGTTCCTTGAAACGATCCAGGCCATCTCGCCGGAGAGGTTGATTTATCTGGATGAGAGCGGTGTGACGACCTCGATGACGAGGCTCTACGGGCGCTGTCTTGGAGGCAAGCGCATCCGCGAAGCCACGCCCGGAGGTCACTGGAAGATTCTGACCATCCTGCGCGCCATGAGCGTACGTGGCCTGATCGCCACGATGACCATCGAGGAGCCTACCGACAGCGACATCTTCCTGGCCTATGTGGACCAGGTGCTCTGCCCGGCGCTCGGACCGGGGGATGTCGTCATCATGGACAATCTCTCCTCACACAAAGTGCAGGGCGTACGCGAGAGGATCGAACATCAGGGAGCCAGCGTGCTCTATCTGCCACCCTATTCGCCCGATCTGAACCCTATCGAAAAGGCTTGGGCCAAGCTCAAGCAACTGCTGCGCTCCGCTAAAGGCCAGAACCAAAGAGGCGCTCGACCAGGCGATCACGGAACTACTTCCAAGGATCACAGAACAAGATGCACAGGCTTGGTTCAGATTACGCCTCGGTACATTACAGTAAAAATGCTATCGCTCTAAGTCATAGCCCCCATGAATCCGCTTGGTCTTCTGCCGACCCTCCTCCATCCAACGAACTTCATACAAACCTTCAGACAACTTCACAACAGACATAAATGCTTCTCCTTTAGTCAATGGTTTGGATCGAGTGTTGCTCGATGTACCGCTCAAGGGCCCTTACATCGAATCGCAACGCTCGACCGACCTTGACGCAGGGAACCTCCCGCAACCTAGACTTCTTGTAGACCGTGTCTACTTCGAGACCCAGATATTGGGCTGCTTCCCTGACATTCAGGAGCCGCCTAGCAATAACACAATTGTTCCATCCTTGCTTCGTCGTTGCGAGACATTTTCCGTTAACCCTGGTTGGCTGTCCTCAGCCGAAACACGATTCATCATTTGGTACCTCGAGCCTAGCCACAAGACGAATCCCCTACAATCCGCAACGGCCAGCAGCTCTCAAATTAGGCGTCGAATTGCTCCCAGCCCACTGCTTAATCCGAGGAGCCTGTGCAGGTTCTGCACATCTCTCCTTGAGCAGTAAATCCCCGTCATTGGTGGGTTTTAGAATATCGAGTTCAGAACCCTCCCGGATCGTGGTCTCCGCTGAATCGGGCACACGCTCGGGGTTTTACCGGCGTCCTGCGGCACGGCGGGACTCTGCTTTTCCGGTTCCTCGCCAAAACAAACTTTTCGCAACGAGCGCGAAAACTTTCTTTTGGGCCCCTCCCTAAAAAGCGTCCCTTGGCCTTGGAAGCCTGACCCACTCGCGTCGCTTCGCGCAGTGTGCCCCGACTCATCGGGAGACCACACAAAACGGAGAAACATCATGAACACGAATACGATCCAACAGCAGCTTTCAGTCAACGAAATACTCCATGGCGACTGCATCGAAGCCATGCACAAGATGCCCGCGAACAGTGTCGACTTCATTCTCACCGACCCGCCGTACCTAGGTGTGAAGTTTCAGTAGGTTGTCCATTCGATCTGACTGCGAGAAGCTGGTCTGCGACGAATCAGGATTCCGGAGGGATCGAATGGACTATCACCAGAATGCCCGACTTACGATTCATAGTCGAGAGCAGTTGGCTAGAAGTGTGGTCGAACAAGGGCTGACGTTGAAGCTGGCTGCGGTTCGCTTCCAGGTGAGCCCGAAGACGGCGGCCAAGTGGGTGCGGCGCTATCGAGAGGCCGGACGATCCGGGCTGGGCGACCGCACCTCGCGGCCGCATCGTTGCCCGCGCGCCACATCTTCCACTTTATTGGAAAGGTTTTTGGCTCTTCGCCGATTGCGCTACAACGGCTGGAGGATCGGCCAGGCATTGGGCCTGAGCCGGACCACGGTCAGCCGCATCCTGCGCCGTGCCGGCATGAATCGGCTGCGTTCGCTCGATGCTCGCACGATACGAAGCCAACCTGCATCAGCGACCTTTTTACGTCGGTCACTCGCCATACATTCACGGCAGTCTTCTGCCTCTGCTGGAACAACTCGTTCTGCCGGGCAGCGAATCTCCGCGAATCATCCTCAGAAGCTATCCCACAAGAAAGTTGATACGTCGTGTGCGGAGCGGAGAACTTAGGGTGGCTTTTGGCGTGCTGCCCATCGTGGATAAGATCTCTGGGTCGAGAGGGTGGCATACGAGCCATTTAGCGTTTGCATAGCGGAACGCCATCGCTTTGCCGCACATTCCCGATTGACGGCACGGGAGCTGCGCAACGAGACGCTTGTCTGGATACCGAGAAGCCTTCATCGACTGTTTTACGATCAGGTAATGACCTATTTACGAACGCTGCAATTCGATCCGCAGCGCTTCCAGGAGGCCCCTACGATCACGCAGGCGCTCGACTTCGCCGCTCATGGTGTCGGAGTAGCTCTGGTTCCACAGTCAGCATCGCGCTTTCAACGCCCAGGTGTTCTCTTCAAGCCTTTGACTGATGAACTGATACGCATCGAGACCGGTCTCTTTCTACGCAACGACCAAGTGCGTACATCAATGAAGGATTTCATTTCGGTTGCCCTATCCGGCGTCGCGGCGCTCAAGCTCAATCCCCTCGTAAAGCGGTAGGCTTGTCAGGGCGTTATCACAAGGGTCGAACAGATTCGCGGTCCATATAGGCCCGCGCAGACTGGACGGGTAAACCCCGGAGTCGCATAATTTAGAGCAATAGAGGAGGGCTGTTCATGAGGAGATTCCTTCTAGTCTGCATCTCAGGCAGTTTGCTTCTTACATCGTGCAATGATGCAAAGAAGCCGAGCGACACCAACCTCACTGTCGCAATTGACCAATATCTATCGAGACATGGTGAAGCGTGCTCTTTAATCAGTCGTCAGTTTCCGGTCGATGTTCCCCGCTCTCAGCCGAAGGACCAATATGGGATTGGATCTAAGCTGGCCGCACTTGAGCAAGCTGGCTTATTACACGCGAGTGACACAACGGCGGTTGTGCACGGAATGCTCGATGCACTGAATGGCCCAACTCGTCCGCAACCTGTACGGCACTCCGAACTCACGGACGAGGGAAAGAAATACTTCCGACTCATACCTGGGGGCGTTATAGGGCAAACTGCCGCGTTCTGCTATGGACAGAAAAGCGTCTACTCCATCATCAAACGGACCGACCCAGTGTCCACAGGAGGAACTTCTCAGACGGAAGTAATTTACACCTATAAAATGACGCCCCTTGCTACGTGGGCAGGCCGCATCGAGGTTCAACAGGCTTTTCCAGACATCAAAGCTACGATTGACGGTGCCTCAAGAGCGAATCAAGTCGCCGGGCTCCAGTTGACAAACAAAGGATGGGAAGTGCCCGGAACATGAGGCATTTCATTTCGGGCTGACGAGCATTAAGCCATCGTGGAATGTTGTTCTGAAGAGCGCACTCCTTATTTCACTTTCCGTAAGCTAAAGCAAACAAAGGAAAATTCTGGTAGAGGTTGCGCTTGAGACCGGATAGAGGCGAAGATAAGGCGAAGAGAGGGTGCCTTGGTCGCCGCAGGTTCAGTTCGCAGACAAGTCGAAGAGGCACTGGCACAGCGGGCGCCGGGAGCGCTGTCGCCACGGCAACGGATCATAGTCCCGCGGTCGCATCCGGTATGCCGGAGATCGACGCGTTACTCGGTGGCGGGTTGCCGGTCGGAGCCATCACCGAGTTGATAGGTTCATCCTGCTCTGGGCGGACCTCGTTTGCACTGGCCTTCATCGCAGAAATTACCTGCGCCGGTCAAACAACGGTATGGATCGATGTTGCGGATTCACTCGATCCCGAGTCAGCAGCCGCAGCAGGCGTGGACCTGAGTCGGCAGCTATGGGTTCGCTGTGGGAGCGACAGCAAACAGTTAGAAGGAGATCAGGCGCAGCCATCCGATGTGCATGGCC
Organism: Edaphobacter sp.; assembly: GCA_965277335.1. GTDB lineage: Bacteria > Acidobacteriota > Terriglobia > Terriglobales > Acidobacteriaceae > Edaphobacter. The sequence continues at coordinate 781,772 of CBDICJ010000008.1, forward strand.
TGCTTTGCGGAGAGACTCGCAAGAACTCGCCCTCTGGTGGAGGCGGCAGTCCGCACCCGCGCAACGAGGTGCGCGGCATGCCCGAAGCGATTCAGGCATTGCTACGCAGACCAGACAGATCTGGAACAGCGCTGACTCACTATCCAAGCCCGACCATACGGGATGGCGAGAACCCAGTCGAAGCGCGACGGCATCGCAAGAACATCGGCACGCCCGGAATGCCGAACCGTCCTCTGCAGCCAGAAGCTAATGGCGCATTTGCGCGTCGTGCGTGGGATCGAACGGAACAAGCACCGACCGACCGGCAACCACCGCGACGCGGTGAGCACTTCCACCAGCAGGCGCGTCACCCGGCAGCGATCATGCCTTGCTGTGCAGAGACGCCGACGATGCGCATGCAAGCACGTCGAAGAAATGTGGGTTCCACACCAGCGTTGAACAAAGACGCGTTGCTCGAAAAGACGCCGGCCTTCGACACAAAGACTGAGCCAAAACGGTTGGAGACACTGTCAGCACTCGATCAGGCCATTCGTGCTGCCGATCTGTTGCTGAGTGCAGGCGGATTCGCAGCCTTGGTTCTCGATCTGGGCAGCACGCCAGCCGAGTTTGCGTCTCGCATCCCGATAGCGACGTGGTTTCGTTTCCGGGCAGCAGCGGAACGTTCTCGCACCACCATCCTATTGCTGACGCAACATCCGTGCGCACGCTCCAGTGCGGGGCTTGTGCTGCGGCTCAAAGCATCAATCGTCACTACTGCTGGCAACCTGTTCACCGGAAGGAGCTGCGAAGTCTCCGTCAGCCGTCAGCGCTTCGAAGCTGTCGAAGAGCAGCATCACGAAGTGGGGAAGGTCGTTGCCGTGCGCAAGCCTCCGCAGAGTGAGAGGTGTGCAACTTGGTCTCGAAACACAGCATGGGTCCCGTTTGCAGAGAGGGCGCGTGAAAAGATTGTGCTTGCATGGGTAGATAAACGATGAGCGGGTTTCTCCAGCCGCTCATCTTTTGTCTGCGTGTCCCCGAGTTTGCGGCACAGGCCATGTTGCGGCTACGACCTGCGGAGCGCACGATACCAGTTGCCGTAGTTGAAGGCGTACCACCCCTAGAAACGGTGTGTGCGGCTAACTTCCACGCTCGGCTCATGGGAGTAAAGCGCGGCTTATCGCGTGCTGAGTTGGATAGTTTCTCCGGTCTCTGTGTACTCCGTCGTTCCCCTGCGGAAGAGCGCAGCGCACGTACGGTCATGCATGAACTGGCGGCCAGCTTCACGCCAAGATTTCAGGACACGAGCCAGGACAACAGATCGGCAAACAGCACAGATAAAAGTCGCGACGGCGCACTCCTGCTCGCCTTGGACATGACGGGAACCGAGCGTGTGTTTGGACCGACGGAGATGGCTGCACGCGGACTATTGCGAGCCGCCCACGAGCTTGGTTTTCAGATTCGTGTGGGTGCAAGCGCGAATTTCCATGCCGCAGTGTGCATGGCGCGGTCATCACTAAAGTCGATTGCCATTCTCCAGCCCGGTACGGAAGAGACCTTCCTCGCCAGACTGCCCCTCGACGCGCTTTCACCACGCGAAATAGAGGCCGAGACGCTTGCGCTGTGGGGCATCCGCACGGTGGGTGAACTTGCCGCGCTGCCCGAGATCGCCGTGGTTGCACGTCTGGGCGAACCAGGACGAACGCTGCACCAGCTAGCCCGCGGCATACACCCTTATCTGCTGGTTCCAGAGGAGCCTACCTTCTCCCTTACGGAGCATGTCGAGTTTGACGCGCCAGTCGATCAACTCGACTCGCTGTTCTTCGTGCTCGGACCGATGCTTCGCCAGTTGCTGGTTCGTGCCGGCCTGCGTGCGCTTGCGCTGGCCAGTGTTACCGTTACGCTTGGCCTGGAAGGTGCGCCCGAGCACAGTCGCACGATCAAGCCCACACTGCCGCTCTTTGACCATGCACTCCTATTGAAGCTGGTGCAGCTTGACTTGCAGGCGCACCCGCCCTGCGCGGGCATTCTCGCCATCAGCCTGAGCGCCGAGCTTGGATCTCGTACCGAGATACAGGCCGGTTTGTTTACGCCACAGACACCCGAACCGGCCCAGTTGGAAGTGACCCTTGCCCGGCTCTCTGCGTTAGTTGGCGAAGATCGCGTGGGCCGCGCAAGACTGCTGGATACGCACGCGCCCGAAGGCTTCCGCATGGAGCGCTTCTCCGTGACGGACGCTCCACGACGGTCTTCAGCGCAAATATGCGAATCCGTGCTTCGCAACGGCATCGCGCTTCGAAGGCTGCGCCCGCGCGTGTCTATCACTTCACAACGGGATGGTGACACGCCGAAGAGCTTCTACTTGTATGGCGTTCGCTATAGCGTTCGCCGTGCTCATGGTCCTTGGCGACGCAGCGGGCAGTGGTGGACCCCGGGGGTCTGGTCGCGTGAAGAGTGGGATGTAGAGGCCGAGCCCGACACGGATGCAGAAGGCTCTCCATTGCTGTGCCTCTTCACACATGATTTGCTGCGCCGCGAATGGCTAGTTGAGGGGCTCTATGACTAGAGCCAAGCGCGGATGAAGGACGGCTACATCGAGCTGCACGCCGCCAGCGCGTTCAGCTTTCTTGAAGGCGCGTCGGTGCCTGAGAACCTGATTCGGGCAGCTTTTGAGCGCGATATGCCGGCCATGGCTCTGCTCGACCGCAACGGCGTATACGGGCTGCCGCGCTTCCATGTTTCCGCGCAGGCGAATAAGATGCGCGCCCACGTTGGTGCTGAAGTTGCGGTGGGTGATTGGGGTGTACGGCTTAAGCCGCCTGTCTGGGCACCGCATCGCAACACAGACGAGCCAGTGCGCTTGCCGTTGCTGTGCGCCTCTCGTACCGGATACCAGAATCTGTGCCGCATGATCACGCGGTACAAGATGCGAGAGCGCGGCAAAGCTGAAGGCATGGCGGCGGCAGCTAATGATCTAGCCGAGTTCGCTCCCGGCCTAATCTGCCTGACGGGGGGTGACGAAGGACCTCTCGCCGCAGCGCTGACCCACGGTGGCGAAGCTGCGGGCCGCGCGTTGCTGGAAAAATTAGTTCGGCTGTATGGCCAATCCAACGTCTATGTCGAACTCCAACGTCACGGCGAGCGCGCCGAAGAATGGCGCAACCAGGCAGCGATCCGTCTAGCCGAATCGCTGCGGCTTCCTCTGCTTGCAACCAATGGCGTGCGCTATGCCACGCAATATGAGCGTGAGGTGCTGGATGTGTTTACGGCCATCCGCCACAGGACGGACCTGGAACATGCCGGGCGTTTGCTGGCGCTCAACTCGCAGCGTCAGGTGCGCTCCGCGCGAGTCATGCGCCGAATCTTCCAAGATCTACCAGAAGCCATCGACAACACGCTGCTGCTCTCGGAACGCCTGGAGTTCACGCTCGAAGACCTCGGCTATGAATTCCCGCGCTATCCGACACCGGATGGCAGGCCCATGGCGGTGTTCCTGCGTGAGCGCGTCACCGCTGGAATCGTCAATCGCTATCGGCCCAAGAATGATGCCACGTTCTTTGCCAAGGCACAGCAGCAAGCGGAACGTGAGCTGAAACTCATCGAGCGGCTCGGCTTTGAGGGTTATTTCCTCATCGTTTGGGACATAGTGGAATACTGCAAGGCCAACGGCATCCTCATTCAAGGTCGTGGTTCCGCAGCCAACTCGGTCGTGTGCTACGCGCTGGAGATCACGGCAGTCGATCCAGTCGGCATGGACCTCCTCTTCGAACGGTTTCTTAATGAGAATCGCAGCGAGTGGCCCGATATCGACTTGGACCTGCCATCCGGTGATCGGCGTGAACAGGCGATCCAGTATGTCTACCAGCGTTATGGTGAGCTTGGCGCGGCGATGACTGCCAACGTCATCACCTATCGCGGTCGCTCGGCGGCGCGCGAGGTCGGCAAGGCGCTGGGCTTTAATCGGGAGGCGCTGGATCGTCTCTCCGGGTTGGTCGGCCAGTGGGAGTGGAGGCAAAAGGACGAGACGCTCGCCGATAACTTCCGGCACGCCGGCTTTGATCTAGGCCATCGCCGCATTGCCAAGTACATCGAGCTTTGCGAACGCGTTCAGGATATGCCGAAGCACCTGGGACAGCACTCCGGCGGCATGGTCATCTGCCAGGGCCAGCTCAACTCCATCGTGCCGCTGGAGCGTGCGACGATGGTGGGCCGCACGGTCGTCCAGTGGGATAAGGAAGACTGCGCTGCGATAGGCATGGTTAAAGTGGACCTGCTCGGGCTCGGGATGATGGCCGTCCTCAAGGATTGCATCTCGCTCGTACCTGAGCACTACGGCGAACACCCGGACCTTGCTCAGCTGCCGGAAGGTGATAAGGCGACCTACGATGCACTCTGCAAGGCGGACACAGTCGGCATGTTTCAGGTAGAGAGCCGCGCACAGATGGCTTCCATCGTGCGTAATGCGCCGCGCAGGTTTTACGACATCGTTGTCCAAGTCGCCATAATCCGTCCGGGCCCTATCGTCGGCAAGATGATGCGTCCCTACATGCGAAGACGGCGCAAGGAAGAGGAGATTACTTATCCCGTCGAGAGCCTGCGGCCCGTATTGGAACGCACACTCGGCGTGCCGCTATTTCAGGAACAATTGCTGCGCATGGCGATGGTAGTGGGTGGTTTCACTGGTACCGAGGCAGAGGAGCTGCGTAAGGCTGTCGGGATGCGCAGAAGCTGGGCGCGCATGGAAGTGCTTATGGCGAAGCTCCGCGAAGGCATGGCCGCGAACAACATGGAACCGCACACGCAGGAAGCGATCGTCGGCAGCATCCAGAGCTTCGCCTTATACGGGTTTCCCGAATCGCACTCAGCCAGCTTTGCGTTGATCGCCTACGCCTCGGCGTACTTCAAAGTGCATTACTTGGCAGCCTTCACCTGCGCCATGCTCAACAACCAGCCTATGGGGTTTTACATGCCCGCCGTGCTAATCAAAGATGCACAACGTCACGGTCTTCGCGTCAAGCCGATCGATGTGCAGATCTCTTACGATGAGTGCACTGTCGAACACGAACCGGACGGCTCACTGTCGCTTCGCCTTGGTCTGCTCTATGTCAAAGGCCTCCGCCGCGCAACCGGTGCGGATTTGGTTGCTGCCCGTGAATTGCATGGCCCCTTCCGCACGATTGAAGATCTCAGCTTGCGTGTACCTGCTCTAAGCCGAAAAGACTTCGCGCAGTTGGCCCGCATCGGCGCGCTCAACTGGCTTGACGGGGTCGAGCATCGACGGGATGCTCTCTGGCAAGTAGCGGAGATTGGACGTCCCGCCGGACCTCTGTTCAGCGTGGCATACGAAGACAAATCAAAAATCATCGCAGTCTCATCATCAGCATGGCTGGGCACATCTGAAGGCCTCACGCCGCTACGCCGGATGTCTACCGATGAGCGGCTAGTTGCCGACTACGCTGGCACGGGCGTCACAGCCGGCCCGCACCCGCTCAGCTTTCGGCGGGATCAGCTACGCGCCGCACACATCCTCTCGGCGGCAGAGCTTCACGCCCGCCCGGACAAAAGCTATGTCGCTCATGCGGGTGCCGTCATTGCTCGTCAGCGCCCCGGCACCGCTCTGGGCTTCATCTTCCTCAGCCTGGAAGACGAGACCGGCATCTCGAACGTCATCATCCATCCCGACCTGTACGACTACGACCGCCTGCTTGTTACCCGCGGCAGATTCTTCCTCGTGCATGGCCGACTTCAGAACCAGGATGGTGTCGTCCACGTTCGCGCCGAACGAATCGAAGAGCTTGCCCTCGGTCTGGAACAGCTCGTGCTTCAATCACATGACTTTCATTAAGAGAATTAGGTGAGGAGCAAGTGCACGGCGGCCCGAGTTAGACATGGTGTCTTTGGCGGAACTACCTTTCTGACAACAGGGCAATTTGCAGATATAGGTCAGACCAGAACTGACGCGGGAACGCGTGACGACACAGCTACCGAATGCTCGCCCTTGATCGCTTACAGACCTCCATGCGATTGGGTGTCCAACGTGATGACCTATTCTGGCAGTCTCGTGTCAAAGGGCGACCGCAGAGCGTGGGAAGCCAAAATGGGACAAGAAGGCCATACTTGCTGAAGCAGCATCATGTGAGAACGTGCCCGCGTGATGCCGACCATAAGAATCTTGCGGCTTCTCCGATACGGTGGAACATCGTCGCGCCAGATGAATGAAGACACGATTGAAGTACCGTTGTGCCGACCCCGGCGCAAGATCAGAACACCATCGAATTGTTTTCCCTTAGATTTATGGATCGTCATCACTTGAACTCCATCGGGATCGTCGATGCCATCGAGGATGAGATCTTGAGCCAGAGCCGCGTCGAGAACAGCCCGCGCTTGACGGTACTCTCCATAGCGCATCCAGGCCTCCCCGAGACCCGCACTAATCCGTTTACCCCGGTTGAATGCCACGAGATAGTCGAGGCGTTGCGCGACGCTCATAAGCGTCTTTTCCTTTCACGCACGTAGAGACTGCTTGACCTTAATCCAATCTTTGGCCGGATCTCCAATGAAGCTGCCTGTGACCAGATGCTTCAGAAGGGCACGCAATGAAGTAACGAGTCCAGCGGAAGTGGATTTGCCGGCTCGGATTTTCACGGACCAGTCGAGCAGGCGACTTACGTCGCCAATAGCTCCGCTGGCTTTTCTCATGTCTGCGAGCAACATCAAACCATCGGCGACCTGTGAAGATTCCGGAATACTCTCTTTAGGTTCCAGAAGGAAGACGGCAAACCGAGAAGCGAGAAGTGCCTCTGCCTCATCGAAGAGAAGCTTATGCGGAACAGGTTTATCTCCCGAGTTCAGACCTTTGGACACCGCTGCGGCCTCGGTCGCTGATGGCACCAGGATAGCTATATTTTTAGCTCAAGAGCCTGTTTCAGCTTTTACTTCACGTTGAAGACATCCAAGCGCACGGCGCAACGTGACGGCGAGATCAGCGTTTTGATTGAAGCTGAAGGACGTCACACCTTGATAGCCACTTCCACAGGGTGTTCCCTTAAGGATGTCCTGTCCAAAAATCGCAATTTCAAAGCCTGGACTTCGCAAGTTTTCCGAACCAAGATCGATCTGTAGCGGAGCCAGCGCCAACGAAATTGCGGCCAGACGCTCAGGGCCAATCCCCGGAAGATGGTCAAAAATCTGTTGTTCCAAATCAGCGAGACATAAAATCTGAGTGAGCGGAGCAAGATGTTCGATACAACGCCACGCGTCCGGCCCAGTATCCTGAGCTTCATCCACAATAATCAGCGGATATTTCTGAGCGACAAGCCTTCGGAGAAGAGCACTGTGCCCCAGTAGAGTGGCGGCATTTGGAGCAAACAGATCTAAGGAAGCTCTGAACAAGCAGCGGTTTTCTTGCTGAGTTGGAGCGGCTGGGTTGTTTTTGCCTGTGGCGAGGTGGATGGTGTGTGGTGGAAGACCTCGATGCCTGTTTTCAGGCGCGGCTCTGCGCGGGCACGGCCAGCAGATGGTGGCGTGCGGTACAGAGGTTAATGAGGGCGCAGGTGGTTTCGAGCCGGTTGAGATTCTTTGCGAGACCGCGGAAGCGCACTTTGACGAACTTGAGCTTCATCAGAGCGAAGATATGCTCGACGCGCGAACGGGTTTTGCTCTTGATGCGGTTTTCTTCTCGCCGGTCGGCATAGACCTTCAGTTTGGTTCTCCACAGCCGGTTGGTGCGGTCGGCGGCCTTGGGGGCGCGTTGCCGGATGACCTCCGTCTGCCCCTGATAGGCCTGATCGCCCCACACCTCGGTCTCCTCGCCGTGCAGCAGCTCGGGCAGTATGCGGCAGTCGGCCACGTTGGCTGCGGTCGCCGCGACCGAGTGGATCAGCTTGGTCCCGGCGTCCACGCCCACATGCGCTTTCATGCCGAAGTACCACTGCCGGCCCTTGCGCACCTGATGCATCTCCGGGTCGCGCGCCCCGCTTTTGTTCTTGGTCGAGCACGGCGCCTGCAGCAGGGTCGCATCGACGATGGTGCCAGCGCCGATCTTCAAGCCATGCCGCTCCAGATAGCCGTTGACCTCGGCGAAGATGCGCCTGCCCAGTTGATGACGCTCGAGCAGATGGCGGAACTTGCACACCGTCGTCTCGTCCGGCGCAGGCTCGCGGCCAAGGTCGATACCCACAAACGACCGCATGGAAGGCGACTCGTACAGCGCGTCCTCCACCGCTGGGTCCGACAAGTTGAACCACTGCTGCAGAAAGTAAATCCGCAGCATCCGCTCCACCCCAACCGGCGGACGGCCCTTGCCCGAGGCCGGATAATGCGGCTCAACCAGCTTCACCAACTCCGCCCACGGAACCACCAGCTCCATCTGAGACAAAAACTCCGCGCGCCGAGACTGCCGACCAAACTGCTCAAAACCCGCCGCCACCGCCAATGTCTGCTGCTTCATCCAATCCACCTCACCCACACAACCTACTTTAATCCGCGGTGAAGACGAAGTGCTTAATCAGAGAACCCCTAATAAGGGGCAATTTGCCTAATGCGGCTCATTTCAGGTTCTTGCCTCCCAGAAGTCCAAAAATTGCTCCGCAACCAAGAGAAAACCGATATCAGCTTGTCATTCAGGTTCTTAGTGGCGTCTGTTTGTACATGCAATGACAAGTAGAAGCTGCCAACAAGGCACAGCAGCGTGATCCCTAAGCGCTAAAAAACACCAGCTTGAATGGAGCTGCAGCTAAAGTCGGGACGGGCTCGGCACCCGATAAGGAAGTTGCGCTCACAGGGATTTCCTCGAACGACCTGTATCGGAAAGAGTACTCTACCTTAGGCTGAACGTCATTCAATCCGCAGATTCCGTTCAGAATGGTTCCACATAAACGAGGAAACTCGAAAACACACACCGTCTCTAGGTGTTTGGTCCCAGCGTTAGATGGTGCATACTTTTCTGAGGTTCAGAAGGAGGCGCTATGGGACAAGTTCTTCACGGGAGCGCCCGCACGACAGCGGCAGTCCGTCGAGCGATACAACATAGTCAAGAGAGCCTGAGGACCTTGGCCAGCCGTCATGGCGTCAACCCGAAGACCATCGCCAAGTGGAGGAAGCGGGCCTCGGTTGCGGACCGGCGCACCGGGCCAGCGCCGAAGTCCACTGTTTTGTCCCTTCAACAGGAAGCTGTGGTCGTTGCCTTTCGCCGGCACACGCTGCTGCCGCTCGACGACTGCCTGTATGCGCTTCAGGCCACGATCCCGGAGCTGACCCGCTCGTCGCTGCACCGCTGCCTGCAGCGGCACGATATCTCCAGGCTTCCCGATGTTGAAGGAGACCGTCCCAGGCGCAAGAAGTTCAAGTCCTAGCCGATCGGCTGCTTCCATATCGATATCGCCGAGGTGCGCACCGAACAAGGCAAGCTTTATCTTTTCGTCGCGATCGACCGCACCTCGAAGTTCGCCTTCGTGGAGGTGCATGAGAAGGCCACTCAACGGGTTGCGGCCGACTTCCTGAAAACCCTAATCCAAGCCGTGCCATATAAACTCCACATCCTACTCACCGACAACGGAGTGCACTTCACCACTCCCGGCAATCGATGCTCGGCCGTGGCTGAGATCAAGCTCGCTCTCCAACGCGGAGAACTCTTCCGCGCTCACGCCTTCGAGTTCGCCTGCGCGAAAGCAGATATCGACCACCGTCTCACCAAACCCAAACACCCCTGGACCAACGGACAGGTCGAACGCATGAACCGAACCCTCAAAGAGGCAACCGTCAAACGCTTCTACTACCAGACCCACGAACACTTCCGGCAACATCTCGCCGACTTCGTCGGTGCCTACAACTTCGCCCGAAGACTCAAGACCCTCAAAGGACTCACACCTTACGAATACATCTGCTCGATATGGACAAAAAAACCACAACGATTCAAACTCAATCCAACCCATCTAACGCTGGGACCAAACATCTAGGGCAACGGCAGCGCCTCCACTGCGTGTTGCCGGCCTGATCGCAATCGGCGGAATGACGAGTGTAGATGTGGAGCATGGAGCCAACCTCCGTATAAAGAGGTTAACTCTGGTGGCGGTACAAAGTCGGTACAGTTCGCCTATACCGTTTGTAAGTTAATAATCTATAAGTAAATAAAATGGTGGCCAGAGACGGCTTTGTTCAGTGATGCACACCGCTTTTTGGTTGCCAATAAGGGGGCGATCATTGAATCCTCGGCTGAATGTTGCGGCCTGAACAAGTTCAACTTGCTCATTATTTCAGGGTTGTTGAATGTTTGGCAGCTGTTTCGTTGTTCATCGATTCCGAATTGATGTCGAGCACTCGCTCTCCCTGCTGTATGTGATTATGGTGGCGCTCTTTGCAAAATAGAGTGGTGCTTGACTAGCGATAGCCGAAAGCCGAAGGAGTATCGGGTTGCAGAACGCTGCGATCTAGCTCTGGGTTCGAACCGATGACCTCTTCAAGGCCTTGTAATTCCTAAAACGTAAGTTAATGACGGCAAATAGCTATGAGTCGGAAAAACCGGCATAATCGGCGCACTTTGACATAAATTTGAAACCAAAACTAGGGCTCGTGAGCCGGACTGTAGCGGGCTGGCTCACTTCATCGCTCTGCTTGGAAAATGAGGCAATGGACTCGATTAGGTCTATGTTGCAGACGATGTCTGCAATATAGACACACGTGTATTTTGCTGCACTGGGCATGTTTACAAAACTGTAAATATGCACAAAATTGTAGACATGACAACCGCGGACACATTCAATTGGGTTCTCCGGCACCTTCGGCAGCTTGCACCCGTGACTGTAAAACATCCCAACGGAGCCAACGATCTGGCGATCTCAACTACTTCTCTGTGGGCATATTAGACGACGTCTCGATCCATCGGTCAGCTCAAGGCACGAGGGTGCGTCTCATGCCTGATAGGAACATTGGCCGGCTTCACGCATTTGGAGCAGCCGGTGGGTAAGTACGGAGCCGGTCCGAAGTAGACCATGCCTTTCAGAAGGCGCAAACAGCCGGAGCAGCTAAAATGAAGTGGTTCAGCTTGGGAAGGGATACAGAACTTCTCGGGTAGTGTGCTTCGATTCAACTGCACAATGCAAAAACAGCCCCCGTCCTGCTCATCGCAGGCGAGGGGGCTTGCTGTTTTGGGTAAGCTCTACGCTATGCGACGCTTTACCCCGCCAACGACACCCAGCAGACCTGTGAAGAGCAGAGTGAAGCCGGAAGTCTCGGGAACTGGTGCGACCGCGGAGATCGTAATCGGCACATCTTCAAAGACAGTTGTTCCGTTGGCTCTCTCCAGCAACGCATCGTCAGCTGAGCCGTTGGGGTTGTAGAGATTGATCTGCGCCCCATTGCTCAGAATGAAAGCGAGGCCGTCGCCATCCAGGCTGCCGACGCCGTTGGTCACAAAAAGAGTATTGTCGTTTGCGGGAAAGCTTCCGCCATTGGAGGGCGTGGGAAAGGCGCCGGGAGCGAGAAGGGAGTTGACGGTCAAGTTCGAACCATGGGGAACTGTTTCAGCGGTTCCGGTCAGACTTGCTATCGAATACTCCCCCGGAGCCTCCAGAGTGCCCGTGGTAAGGACCCCAGAGCCACTGAACGAGCTGGAAGAGCTGCCGAAGGTAAAGTTGAAGCTGTCAGCACGAGCAGCAAGGCAGGCTGAAGCTAGGGCCATAGCGGTCACGAAAGAGCTTATACGCACGGGGATCTCCTTAGGGTGGACTTGCTACCCAATCTACAAGCCTCGTGTCGTGACCAACGTGAATATTCAGTGAGATAGTTCACCGCAGCGACGCTTTAGAATATGCCGCGCCAGAGCCGCGGTCTCGCCCACGATGTAGCGTCTGATGGCTTGAAGTGGAGATGCTTTCCCCTCCGTACACGCGCTTGGTGACAGCCGCTGCAATCATCACCGTAACGTGAATCTTTTCGCCCTTGTTTTGTCGGCCGGAACATATATCCACAGATCAGAACGAATAAATCTGACGTTCACAATCCAGTCCAGAACCTGTAACAGAGACACGATACAACGTCTCAAGATTACAGTTTTGCAATGCTGCCGCTCCGCTCGCACGCCATCGAGACTGCAATCCTTCGCAAGCTCGCTGAGACTTTGAGCAGGTGAGCTTCCGTTGACATCCTTTTTCGAGGCGAAGATGCAGAACTTCTGCTCATTCTTTTCTCCGTCAGTACTGGTCGTTTCCGCGATCGTGTTTTTCGGTTGTGCGACCCCGGTCACCGCGCAAGTGGATCGCAGCGCCTTGACTGGCACGGTAACGGACCCCTCAGGGAGCCTGCTGGGGCAAGCACGCGTCACCGCTGTAGAGAACTTGACTCAACTGAGGCGCGAAACAATCTCGGACACGTTTGGAAGGTATGGAATCGCTGAGCTTCCGGTGGGAAGATACACCATCACCTTCAATCATCCCGGCTTCGAGACTCTGACGTTCGCCAATGTACAGCAGGTGGTTGGGAGCACCCGCACCCTGGATACGAGATTGAAGGTATCAGGCGGCGAGGAATACGTGGAAGTCTCGGCAGGCTCGCAGCTGGTAGATCGCAGCACCAGCGCGGTGACTGGCCTGATCGAGAGGAAGCAGGCGGACGAGCTGCCACTGAATGGCCGCAACTGGTCGTCGCTGACGGCATACATTCCGGGCGCCATCGACACCGGTGGCAGTAATCAGCGGTCAATCCGGTTCGCCGGACGTGGCCTCGACGACAGCAATTTCACCTACGATGGCATTGACGCCACCAGCGTGGCAAATCAAACGCAGCGCGCCTGGGCGCGGCTCGCCATACCGCTGGACGCGATCGCGGAGTTCCGGGTCGACACGCTCCTGGCAACCGCAGAGGAAGGCGCGACAGGTGGCGCTCAACTGGCCGTGGTTTCGCCCGCGGGAACAAACCAGCTCCATGGACGGCTCTTCGAATTTCTCCGAAACAATATCTTTGACGCGCCCGAGCCTTCCTGGGCCTCGAACGGTCAATCGCAGCAGCCGCTTCGGTTGAATCAGTTCGGCGGATCGCTGGGTGGCCCCATGGTGCACGACAAGAGCTTCTTTTATCTCGCTTCCGAAGCGTACAGACAGGTGTGGGGATATCCGACGAGTGGTGACGTGCCGAGCGCGGCGTTCAAGGCAACCATACCGACCTCATCACCGGTTCATGCGATCGTGAATGCATATCCGGGAGCAGGCCCAAAGACCGTTCTGATGCCTTACACGCCACAGAATGACCCGGGCGACCCGTACTACGCGAACTATGACCTCCTGACCTGCGCCTGCACCCAGGTGGTCAACGAGAACTCGGCGATGCTGCGGTTCGACCAGCGTTTTTCAGCCAAGACCACCGGCTTCATGCGTTTCAATTACGACCGCTCTGTCAATACGCAGCCAGTATCCGCTGCCGCGACGGATCTGCAGCAGAGGGTGACCACACCGATCAATGGAGCGGTTGAACTGCTGCACGTCTTCAGTCCTTACCTGACGAACGAGGCGAAGTTTGGATTCAATCGATCCAGCTCCAACACCTATAACTCCGGTGGGACCGGCTCCGTCTATCAGATTGCGATCTCCTCGGGGCCTGGGCCGGGCTTCGTGATCCCGAATTACAACTACAACACCATCTACGTCGGCAACACGTTTTCGGAGATCGACGACCTGACCTGGCTCCACGGCTCGCATACTTTTAAAGCCGGAGTGGAAATCCGCGAGATCCAGCTCAACCAGCACTATGGGGAGCATGGAACCGTTACCTATGCCACGCTTGAACAGCTGGCAGCCAATCAAGTGCGAAAGGCGACTCTGAGCGGTGCTCTGCCGGTCAATGATCTGCGCAAGACCTGGTTCATCGGCTACGCCCAGGACGAGTATAAGGCGACACCCCGTCTCACCCTGAATCTTGGCGTTCGCTACACAGTCTTTGACCTGTTTCATGAGGCGCACGGAAGAGCCAACCCGTTTGATTTCGGCACCTGTGGGCCTCAGGGGTTCTGCGGCCTGGGCGCCAGCTTCGGTCAGCAGAACTACGGCGACTTCGATCCACGTCTGGGCGTTTCCTGGTCACCTGCCGGGAATGCGAAGTCGATCATTCGCGCCGGCTTTGGAATGTACCACGAGGATGGCCAGCTGGACGATCAGAACCTGCCCGCGAAGAATGAGATTCCCTCCTACTCCGTGACCAACGTGAGCTACCCGATCGACCCTTACTACCCCGGAGGCGGAACCCTGTCGCCCAATGCCGAGCAACGGAACCGCAAAGACACCTATGTGGAGCAGTGGACCCTCTCTGTTCAGCAGGAGCTGCCTGCAAACTTCGTGACCACGTTCTCCTATCTTGGAAGCCACGGCGTGCATCTGCTCGACACCAACGTGGTGAACCTGATCGATCCGGCAACCGGGACCGCGCAGTACCCGGCCTTTGCTCCCGCGGTCGCCTGGCGTGGCTCAGTCGGGGCGAGCTCTTACAACGGCTTTACTGTGTCCGTGCGGCGGCCGTTCGCGCACGGGCTCCTGGTGGCAGCCAACTACGCGTATACGCACGAGATTGACAACGGCTCTAACGGCAGCGGGGATGGTGACGAGATCTCGCCGCAGAACCCACTGTGTCTCCGCTGTGAGTGGGCTAGCGGAACGTGGGACGCCCGCCATGTAGTCAACGGCAACGCCGTCTACGAGCTTCCTTTCGGCCAAGGCAAGCAGATGCTCAACCATGGCATAGCTGGCGCCATCGCCGGCAACTGGAAACTGACCACGGCGGCGCTGGCTCGCACCGGCTTTCCGGTGAATGTGCTCTTGCCGGGCAGCTACCTTTCGCCGTATGGGAACTCCGGCACGTTGCGTCCCAATCTGGTTCCGGGTATCCCACTGACTCCGCCTGGGGGCAAGACGATCGCACATTGGATCAATCCTGCCGCCTTCGCCGCACCCAAGGCTGGGACGTTCGGCGCCGCGCCGCGCGACCTCCTTCGCGGCCCTGGCACCTGGCAGGTCGATACCGGCATCACCAAAACGTTTCCCCTCAGTGAGCGCGCTCGCGTGGAGTTTCGCTCGGAGTTCTACAACGTCTTCAACCACCCGCAGTTGGGTCAACCGCAGGCCACCTTTAACCCTTCCAACGCCGTTGGCTTCGGCAGCATCACCAGTACCGTAAACCTGAACACAGCCATCGTATCCCCAATCAGCCCTGTGGGCTCGGGAACGCCGCGCGAGATCCAGTTCGCGCTGCGGCTGGAGTTTTGATGAGAGTGCGTTCGAGGGAAGCTAGTTGGCACCATTTATTGCCATGCAGCGACCGCAGGATCAATGTCGTGATTTCGGCGACGCAAGAAATAGTTTGAACAGGATGAGGTATTTTTTATGAGACTTCTGGTAATCGAAGATGAAACCAAAACAGCCAAATTTTTGAAGAAAGGGCTCAGCGAAGCGGGCTTTGTTGTCGACGTGGCTTTGGACGGCCAGGATGGCCTGGAACTGGCTAAAAATGTAGAGTTCGACCTCATTATTCTGGACATCATGCTTCCAGGTCTGGATGGTTGGCAGGTACTCACGGGCCTGCGGCAGGCAGGCAAGACCACGCAGGTTCTTTTCCTGACCGCAAGGGACGCCGTGCATGAAAGAGTGCGAGCCTTCGAGCTTGGAGCAGACGACTACCTGGTAAAGCCGTTTGCGTTCTCTGAGCTGCTTGCGCGCGTGCGATCCCGCTTGCGCCGAATGCCGGCCCGGCCACAGGACGTAGTCTGCATGGCCGATCTTGAGATCGATCTTCTCCGGCATCGCGCCACTCGCGGCGGCCGTCGGCTTGACCTGACGACAAAGGAGTTTCTTCTGCTCTCCCTGCTGGCACGGCGCGCCGGAGAAGTACTGTCCCGGACAGTGATTGCCGAGTCAGTCTGGGACATGAACTTCGACAGCGAGACCAACGTCGTCGACGTGAGTGTCAGGAGATTGCGCAGCAAGGTGGATGACCCATTCGCTTCTAAACTGATCCATACTGTTCGCGGTGCGGGTTATGTCCTGGAAGCTTAATAAAGTCCTGTCAAGCGTTTCACGAATTTGGCGAACCCTGGCATTCCGGCTTACAGCAGCCTATGCCTTCGCCGGTCTGTTCCTGGTCTTCCTCGTCACGTTGAGTCTCTACCTGGTGCTGGTCTCGGAGCTGAACAAAAGCACCGAGCTGTTCCTCAAAGACAAAGTGAACGTCTTACGCACCATGCTGCGGGAGCGCCCCGAGGATTCAGACGGCTTGCATGAAGAGGTCGAACTCGAGTCTGCTTCCAGACGGTATGAGCAGTTCTACATCTGCCTCTTGAATCAACAAGGCAAACCGATGCTCATGACCCCGGGGATGGCGAACCAGTTAGATCTCTCAAAGCTCGCAAGCCTCTTGGCCGGGCAAGGTATATCTCAAAATGGATCGGCCATTCCGATGACCGGCAAAAATGGCAAATCCTTCCGTGTGATCGCAGCAACAGCAGCTTCCGGAAACTCCGCAAATCATCTCATCACGATTCAGGTTGCGGTAGACGTCTCGCAGAAGGAGGAACTGCTGAGGCGCTTCCGGCTGTGGTTTTGGCTCACCTCAGCTGGCATGCTGGTGTTGTTCCCCGTCGTTGGATACCGAATCGCAAGACAGGCCATTCGGCCGGTGGAAGAGATAGCGGCAACCGCACGCCGTATCACCTCAAGCCACCTCGGGGAACGCATCGTGACAGAGGGTTATCCGTACGAGCTGGCATCTCTGGCCCTGACCTTTAACAACATGCTTGAACGGCTCGAAGATTCCTTTGGGCGCATCTCTCGCTTTTCAGCCGACATCGCGCATGATCTTCGCACGCCGGTCAACAACATTCGCGGCGAAGCAGAGGTTGCGCTCGCGCGAGCTCGCACGATCGACGAATATCGTGACGCATTAGAGTCGTCTCTTGAAGAGGCGGTGCGCCTGTCCGATCTGATCAGCAATCTCTTGTTCCTGGCCCGGACCGAAAGCCCGCTGACCCACCTGCGGCTCGAATCAGTCGATGTCGCCGAATTATTAGAGGGAGTGCGGGAATATTACGACGCTTCGGCCGCAGAAGCCGGAGTCATTCTCACCAGTGTCGGAGGGAGCGAGCCGGTCATTGCGGAACTCGATCGGACGCTGATCCAGCGGGCAGTTGGCAATTTAGTTTCCAATGCTGTCGCGCACACCCCCGAAGGCGGTGCAGTGGCGATCACAACCCACTCCGAAGCTGCGAACGTATGGATCGAAGTAAGCGACACGGGAGCCGGTATACCTCCCGATGCACTACCGCGGGTGTTCGATCGCTTCTTTCGGGTGGACCCGTCGCGATCCAAAGCCTCGGGAGGGACCGGCCTCGGGCTTTCGATCGTGCAAGGTATCATGCAGCTGCACCGGGGAAAGGTAGAGATCGCCAGCAAGCCCGGTGTTGGAACCCGGGTGACGCTTTCGATGCCGGCCAGAGGACAGTTGGATCTGTCTATCGACTGAGCCGGTGTGCGAGCGGATCCGCTCTCTCCTCGTTTCCTAAGTTTGAGTTCGCTCGCGCTTGTCAGTCCGAGCGTAGCAACGTGAAGTGAACGAACTTATACTCAAGCTGACGAGATGCGCGTTTGTCATTACCCACGACAACGTAGCGAAGTTAAAACTATTCTTCCTCAGAGGTAGACTCGTTCTAATGCTAAGCCGCGCTGATAAGCAAAAAGAAATCGAGCGCTGGTACCTTACAGCAGCCCGGAATGCGGGCGTCCCGATACCTCTTGAAGAGATCTCCGACGAAGAACCAGATTTTAGATTTCAGATGACGGGCAGAGCGTTAGGAATCGAATTAACAGAGGTGTTGCGACCTGCAAGTAGTAACCACGGCATCCGTCCGGTTGAGGAGGAATCGTTTCATCAAGAGACCATCGAAATGGCGCAACAGCTGTACTACACGGATGCAAATGCGACGCCAGTTCATGTGAGTGTGTACTTCACAAACGCCCGGGGCAACAAAAGCAATAAGTTCGACCTTGCTCGCGCCCTGTCAGAATTTGTTCGAAGGAACGTTGATCGCGCGAACCCGTTCGTATCATTTGCATGCAGAGACATTCCGGATGGTTTCGATTCAGTTGTCATTACGGCAGGTTCCGCCCCAAGAGGTTGGTGGAGCGGCGAAGTCGGCGGCGTCACGGTGGGAGATATACGTCCTCAGGTAGAAATGCAAATTGCCGCAAAAGACAAACTAGTTGATAGATACCGATCGAATCTACCTCGAGATGCAGAGTTGTGGCTTCTGCTCTATTCAGGGGTGACAGTCACCCGGAGTATGCCGATCCCGCACGGGATTGAGACATGGGTCGTCCCATTTCAGTTTGACCGAGTGTTTTGGTTTACTTCGCTCGACTGCGAGTTCGTGGAGATTCAGAAGGAGACGAAGCTTTAGCACAAAGCTCTCGAAACCGTCTGAGAAGTCGATTTGAAAAAGCCTTCAACGAACGATTTATCAATAATGTCACTTACTGATCCGGGATTAGTTCTCACAAGCCGGCTTGTCGGTAATGAAAGTTCGATATACACCACACTTTTGCTTTGTCGCCCACAGAGCGATGACTCGAAGGTCCGTCCGCTTCTTTCCGAACCGATGACAGATAACCGCGAACAGATGCTGCCTGGCTTCCCGTTAAACGAAAAGGCCCTCTCCGAAGTTTCGCGAAGAGGGTCTTTGCCGCTGTATACGTTTCTTTAGTCGTCCGAATCACCGCCGGTTGGTGCAGCTTTGTTGAAGGCGCTCGCAGGAAGAACCTTCTTCTCGCCAGGATACGGGACCTTGAAGTTCGTGGCTTCGTACCAGTTGAGATGGTTGACCGTACTCGGATCTTCGGAGTCCGGGATGTGCTGTTTGCCGGCGAAGACTTGTGTCTTCTTCTTCATCCAGCCAACCCTCAGAGCTTTGACCGCTGCGCTCTCAGCAGGCTTGGACGAAGCTGAGAACTTAGAGGCCGGAATAGGCTGAACCGGTTTCTGCGTAACGCCCTGATTCAGCGGAATCCCATTCGCAACGTGCGTCCACGGCTTGAAGTTATCCGCGGGTGGGTTGTCGATGAAGATTTCGCTCATCGGCGAGGCCGTCAGATCAAACTGGTTCATCGGCCGCAGTCCGAGAATCTGCTCGATCGTCCGGGTCATGTTGACTTGCGTGTAGAACGTGCTGTCCTCGGTGACACCAGCGCCGCTGCCATCTTTTTTCACCTGTTGCTGGACGTAAGGGCTAATGATATAGCCAGGGCTGCGATGACCGTCCACGTGGTCGACGCCGTCCTGCGCATCGTCTTCCTCGACGAAGATGGCCGAGTCCGCCCAGATCGCGCTGTGGCTGATGGCATCGACAAAGCGGCCAAGGGCCAGGTCGTTATCGGCCTGCATGGCTTGCGCGGTCGGTGGGCCGCCAGTGTGGTCAGAGCTGATCCACATGAACTCCAACTGAGGAACCGAGCCGCCTGCTACATCCTTCTTGAACTCCTCATTCCAGACATCGAAACGAAACTGGTCGGGAATGCCCAGATCGAACTGCGGGTAGTTCTGGATGGTGTTGTTGATCAGGTTCGGAAGCGGAGAGTGCGAAGCAACCGTGTTGAAGTTGTAGAGCTGGCCCTCCGCGCCAGACTCGTAAGCCAAGGTGTCGTTGTAGAAGTCAATCCATTGTGGCTCACTGGTCGACCCGGTCGGTGTCCGGAACGTGTTGTATTCGATGTACTCGCCGAAGTTCTTGAACGTGACACCTTGCTTTGCAGCCACGTCCCACAGGTGGCCTACTTTCTGGTAGGCAATGGCATCGCCACCGTTCGAAGGGTAGTTGCGGAGCCAGTCCGGCGACTGGATATCGTCGGAGTAGGGCGCCATGGCCTGAACAATCCAGTTGTGGCCGTCAGCAGACTGCCGGCTCGGGTCGTAGAAGTTGTCAAACAGCGGAAACCGCTGCATGAGCGCGTGTGCATTCGGCGTAACTTGGCCGAAGGTTGAGTTATCCCCAAAGACAGCCAGAGAGGCGTCGCCATTGCCGCCGGAGACGTCGCCCAGGATCTGATCGTAGGTGCGGTTTTCACGAATGATCACAAAGACGTGCTTGATCTTGGACGGAGCCCCGATCCTCTCCGGGATGGCGAGCGGCTTGGCATTCTTTCTGCCCCCAGAGGCCGCAAAGATGTTTCCCGCCAGATCCCAGTGATTGTTCTGGAACACCTGCTGCGTCAGCACACCCAAAACACTGGGCGTCGGTACCGGGACGATGCTCACCGTGCCAAGGTCCTGGTGTGTGTTGAAGCTGCTTACGCCATGAGTCGTTCCGTAGGAGTTCTCCGCAGTCTTTGTGGGAGGAGGCGCCACCCCGAAGCCTGTGGTTCCGATGCCCTTGTCATTCGCAACGAGCAGCGAGTTGTCCGCGGCATCCAGCACCACCGAGCTCGGTGCATAGCCTACCGGGATCATGCCCAACAGCGGGCTTGAACCGCCAGTGCCAAGGCTGACTACGGCGATTGCGTTGGCGTTGTAGAGCGCGACATAGGCAACGTTGTTTGTTGCGTCCACTGCGATCGAGTTCGGCCCCGCGCCATAGGCTGACCCTTTTTCCCCGGGTACTCCGATGGGCAGTCCAAGGTTGAGAGTGTCTACCACCTGGTTAGTACCCGTGTTGATCACCGAGATGGTGTCGCTATAGGTATTCGCGACTAACAACTTGTTGCCCCAGAAGGCCATACCCGTCGGGTGCAGTCCGGTCTTGATGCTGCCGGTGACCGTAAACGAGCCCAGATCGACCACCGAAACCGTGCCGCCGGCCGTTGAGCCAGTTGGAAACGCGGCCACCACCGGGGTGCCGTTGGAGTATCCCTGGAAGTCGCTCTCTTTCGCGATTCGTCCGGCCTCGTTGGAGACGTAAGCGGTCTTGCCATCCGGCGAGATCACAACACTGTGCGGCACGTTGCCCACACGAACCTCCGCACCTTGCACCGGCGTTGCCGCGGTAAGATCGATCTTCGTCAGCGTGTCGTTGTTGTCCAGCACGGCATAAGCTGTCTTGTTATCTGGCGAGATCGCAATGCCGTAGGGAGCGGAACTTTTGACGCCATTCGAAGCAATCGTGTAGGTCTGCCCGCATGGGATTGCAACGCTGCCCGTGGTTCCCGGAACGCTGGTCGGGAAGCAGGTGACGGTGGTCAGAACGCCGGCGGAGTTCACGTCCATCGGAACGCTGACATGAGCGTAGTCGGTGAGCAAGCCCGTGGAGCTAACGCTGGCGATGCCTACGTAGCTGCCAGAGCCGGAACCACCGTCCTGGCTGAACAGCAGGTATTTGCCGTCTGACGTGTAGGTGATGCCGGTGTTGCTGCCGTCCCTATCTTTTCCCGCGGCCGCTGAATAAGTCTGAAGCACGGCGCCGGTTTGGGTGTTGAAGATAGTGACGGCTTGTGGGGCGCCCATCTGCAGGACGGCGGCGGTGTGATTGCCCTTCGGATTCAGTGCGACGGCCTTGGCGCGGGTCGTGGTGCCGAGATACACCGGAGTGCCCGAAGGGGTGATGATCTGGCCATTACTGACAACCCACGGCGTGGGTAAGGTTGACGGGTAGTTTGGGCCCTTGGATACGTCCTTGTTCTCACCTACAGTGTAGGTCGGGAACGGTACGGACTGGGCAGTAGCGCTTAGTCCTGCCCCTAGGAGGGCGGCGAGCGCAAGCAGCCGGTTGATCGTCCACTGATTGCGCGTCACATCTTGAGACGTTTTGCTGAACATCGAAATCCTCCATGGTTCATGGACAACGCGAACTACGATCGTTGACGGGTATACGGCGGAGAGACTGAATCTTCGGCCGACGGAGAGGAGAGGAGACAGCCAGACAGAGGCGGCTGGCTGCGGGCGAGGTACGTGGGGAGCGACGGACTTAGAAACGCGACATGGTCTGTGGAGGCCTGGAAACGGGCGTTGAACGGCGTGAAATATGGAAGCCTGGATGCTCAGACACTCCCACGAAAGAAGTATGGCAGTCGATCCCTTACGGGCTTGTGACCACTACATGACATTTCTGCAATGTTCGGGAGCGAGCTGGTTTTCGCCGGCATAGTCGTAGGTCGGAGCGAATTGATCGGACTCCAAATGGCTGGATGTGAACTTTAAGGAACTCGAACTCTCCGTGATCCGTTCGGTCTGCCGTCAAAAGGATAGAAAGGTTCAAAACGGAGACTCCAATGAGCCCGTTCCGCTTGATCCCTAGCTGTGGTGTGTCAAGAGGTTGTTTACGTTGAGGCCTGATCTGCTGATGGGTGGTTTCTGATCGAGGCTGGCATGTGGGCGGTGCCAGTTGTACTGGTGGATCCATGGTTCGAGGTGTTGGTTTCTTTCCTGTGAGTTTTGATAGAGGCGGGCGTAGGCCCATTCTCGGATGGCAGTCTGGATGAAGCGTTCTGCCTTTCCGTTGGTGCGCGGGGTATAGATGCGTGTGCGGACGTGCTTGAGTTGGAAGCTGCGGTTGGTGTCGCGAAAGAGGTCGGAGAGGAAGCAGGGGCCGTTGTCTGTCATCACGCTGCGGAGGTGGATGTTGTGGCGCGCGAAGTAGGCATGGGCCTGGCTCAGGAAGCTGCTGGCCGAGACTGCCTTTTCATCCGGCATCATCGCGACATAGGCCATGCGGGAGTGATCGTCCACGGCGACGTAGAGGAACTCCCAGCCAGCGCCACGAGTCTCGTCCTGCGGGTTGCCGGTGATGCGATGACCGGGCTTTCTGATCCTCGCAAGCTTCTTAATATCGATGTGCAGCAGATCGCCCGGAGCGTCGCGCTCGTAGCCGATGACGGGTATCTTGGGCTCCAGCATCCCACCTTGTTCAGCTTCAGGCGCACCAGAATGCGGCTCACCGTTGCTCTGCTCAAGCCCGTCGCCTGCGCGATCCGGACGCCCGTCCAGCGCTGCCGCCTCAGCTGCTCGACGAGCTGGACGCGTTCGGCCGACGTGCTGCGAGGACTGCTCCGAGGACGCGACGTGCGGTCCTTCAGGCCGGCAACTCCAGCCTTGCGATACCGCCGGACCCACTTGCCCGCGCTCTGGCGGCTAAGCCTGCACTCGGCTGCCGCCTCGCGCAGGCTCAGCCGCCCATCCACAACACTCTTCGCCATATACTCTCGACCTCGCACAGTCTGTACGGCATGATAGTGATAGTCCATTCGGTCTCCTGATATGTTGCTGTTTCGCAACTTCAGCATCCCAGTTCTCGACCGAATGGACAACAACCTATTGAAACTTCACAGGTAGAGGCTGTTATGAAGTTTGCACCAAGATAGGTGCTTACGTTTGGGCCGATCCTATCCAGTATGGAAGGATGGCGAGCAAGGGGAAGGTTGGTTATCCGAGCGACGTTTCGAATGAGGAGTGGGCGTTTGTGCTGCCGTATCTGCTGTTGAGCCGGGAGGACAGCGCCCATCGGGAGCACGATCTGCGAGCCGTTTTCAATGGTGTTCGCTACATTGCGAGGACGGGCAACCAATGGCGTTTCATGCCGCACGACTATCCTCCTTGGCCTGCGATTTATCAGCAGATGCAGCGCTGGATGCGGGCGGGATGCTTTGAGCGGCTGGTCGAAGACACGCGCATTCTGCTGCGCGAGTTTGCCGGACGCAAGGGCCAGCCGACGGCAGCGTGTATCGACAGCCGCACGCTGCAATCGACGCCCGAGAGCGGCGCGCAGGCAGGCTACGACGGCGCGAAACGACGCAAGGGCTCCAAGGTCCACATCGCCGTCGATACGCTGGGCCACCTGCTCGCGCTGTCGGTCACCCCGGCCGATCACGGCGATCACGCCCAGGTCGAGATGCTGGCACAAGACATGCAGCAGGTCACTGGAGGCACGGTCGAGATGGCTTATGTCGATCAGGGCTACACCGGGCCAAACGCGGCGGAGGCCGCCCAGAGTCATGGCATCCGCCTCGAAGTGGTCAAACACCCCATGGCTAAACGCGGCTTCGTGTTGTTGCCCAGCCGTTGGGTGGTCGAGAGAAGCTTCGCATGGGCTGCCCGATTTCGCAGACTCGTGCGCGACTACGAACGGCTCGACACTACCCTCAAAGGGTTCCATTACGTCGCCTTCGCCTGCCTCATGATCGCAAACATGTTCAAACAACTCGCATAAACTTCATAACAGCTTCTAATGCTGAGCCACGGAAGCCGGCCACGAGTACAGCTTGGTCACCACCGCGCAATCATTGAATTCTCCCAAAAACATCTCGACCCGGCACTCGCTCCGACTTTCGCGCTCTTCGATCGTATGCGCCGCAAGCGGAACGACGCCTTCGACATTACCCTCATCACCACGACAGAAGCTGAGGAAGCAGTTGTTACTGCGGAAAACTATATCCGGCTTGTTGCAAATGATATCGCTGCGCGTCTTAAGTGAAACAGGATTCGCGACCGCAGCCAATTTGATCATGATTTTTGGGTTCTCGTACCGAGTACATACGCCACGACTACCGGCAATTTTGCGCATCGACCATCTGGGTCACGAGGATGGTTTAGCTTACGATGCGTCGTCAGCATCTATGTAAAATTTAGCCTATGGATTTGAATATTGATGAGTTGATCGTTCGACCTGGCATGTTCGTCCTAGCACCTGACAAACGCTACCGCGTCACCATTGGAACCGAAGATACGAAACTGGACATCTTCAAGAATAAAGAGGCAGCTGAAAAGATCTACAGGGCATATGCCCGGTGCCACAACAACGCCGTCGATCTCATTTCCGATGCCGAGATCCTCCTAGCGGGCGGTAAGTATGCTCGCAGCCTAGCGCTTGCAATCATAGCGTGGGAAGAATTTGGAAAATCACAGATCGCTGCTGACTATTACTCCGGCGTGCTGCCCGAACAAGAATATAAGGCCGCCTTTAAAGAACACAGGGTGAAGTCCTCATATCTAAATCGTGTGGGCGCGATAGATGGGCAATCCTTTCTAACTGTCGCTTACAACAGCACACTCGACCATCGTTTAGAGGAAGCCAGACAAACGGCCCTTTATGCCTCGGCTGATAACATCCCTCGCGACGCAATGACCGAAGAAAATGCTAGGGATGTGATAGGGCAAGTTAACGAGCACATTGAATATATAAACTTCGCCGAAGATTTC
Source organism: Edaphobacter sp. (assembly GCA_965277335.1). Classification (GTDB taxonomy): domain Bacteria; phylum Acidobacteriota; class Terriglobia; order Terriglobales; family Acidobacteriaceae; genus Edaphobacter. Next base: position 806,894 of record CBDICJ010000008.1, read on the forward strand.
AATAGCCGCATCGGCTCCAAAGCTCTTTATAAGTGAAGTTCTTAATCAGGAAGAGATTGACGTGGAGAACTCCCGCCACCGAGCCGCTTTCTCTCCAGCTCAAGCGTTTGCAGCAAGATCTTGAATTCATTCTTGGTGAAAGGACGAACGCGAATACCACGAGTCCGTTTGCTTTGCATATGGCGACCTATGATCGCAGCCAGATATTCGTCCACCCTGTTCAATAGCTCCCGAGCCCACATTTTGACCGTGTCATGGGCCCGAGCGACTAGTTCGGGAAGCACTTCGAGGGTGCTGGCATCACGGAACATCGAATGTTCGGTTGAAACATCAAACCCGGTCTGCCGCAGTGCGGCGCAGACGCGTCCCATGTGAACGTGTGCAACCTGTAAAGGGTCAGCATCCTCGTTATAGGTATCAGCGGGAACGATAAATTCAACGCGTGGCAAATATCGCTCCGATTCCAGTCGCGGGACAGTTGCAATGAAGCAGCTTGTGTACCATGTCTGCTTCAGCATCTGCACGAAAGGGTCTGCTGCACCGCGAAACTCTCTCCAGAAATCCGCGTTTTCGATGAAGGCTCCTGCGGCCTCCGCGTCTGTTTCATATTTGCGCCGTTCTTCGATCTGGTCGACTGGATTAGTCTTCCTGCTGTACGTCTTGCCGAAATTTGTGGTGGCATGGAACGGTCTGGACACAAGACCTGTGCGCTCCCATATATCCCCCTTCCCACGCCCGGCAGTGAGCAGGCGCGTAAGAATGATCTGGTCGGGCATGGTGTTAATCGCATTTAGGGGCCATGCTTCGATAGGCCCCAGGCCGCGCTTCGCCGCAGTCTGGGCCACAAACCAGCTCAATGCAGGCCCAAAGACGCGGAGCTGGGCCGTTTTAATAATTCCGGCTACAGTTTGGGAATCGTCGCGGCATTTTTTTACGATCTCCCAATTGTTGGCGATCATATCCCGGACAATCTCGCCGTACCTGTTGGACTCCTTATAGTGGCTGAAATCCCTGTCTTGCGGTACGACCGATCCGTCGCGGAGCACCACATCTGCGGGACGAACCTCGACGCCGGCGGGAGTTGTATACCAGCGCCCCAGAACACGCAGTGCCGTTCGAGCTTCCAACACATCCATCGCATTCCAGAGCGAATGCATGTATTGGGCGTCACTCAAATCTGGGAAGAACAGCTTTGCCATAACGGTGTATTTATTGTCTCTCTGCTGCATGTCCTCCGGCTTCTCCGGCAATCGCGTAAAAACCGGAAACATCTCGCCTCGAACATTCAACCGACGGTTGACTTGCCCAATAGCGGTATTGATCGAGATCATGGGCGCGTGGCCGACGTAGAAATCGTCCTCTTCGCCGAGAAACGACATCACGCCGCTTCGTGTTGAACCATCAACCGCAGCAACGAGCAGGCTATCCATAGGGACATCTTCGGCATCTTTGACGAACGCGCCCTCTTCAATTCTCTGTTTCAACTCTGACCTCAACAGGGCGATATCGCACTTCACAGGATCTAAGCGGCTCTTATCCTGAACTCCCCTCACCGCGTAATCAAAATTTTCTGGAAGGCGCACTGCCTCGCTTGAGATGCCCAGCCCAAATCTGACAAGGCCTTGCAGCAGCAAAACCTGATTGCGGCCTTCCTCCCGTTTTTGCGCGATCTCCCGCGGCGTGGCGCCATTCACGACAGCCTCTGCCTGAATTTCGATTAGTGCAGACATGTCGTCGCAATAGCTCCCGATCGCTCCTTCAAAAATAGTGCGAGCATCTTCCCCCTTCAGCGTCTCCCGAAGCAGAATCCACCACTCCTCTGGAACCTGTCGTATTTGGCGAAGGGACTCCTTCCAGATAGGCAACGCAAGAATCGGATACTCGTCGCTGATCATGCTCGCGAGTTCCTCCTCTTCTAGCCAAAGGCCGTCCACCAATTGGCCCAACTTAAATTTTGTCGGATGAGATCCGTCCTGTGCCACCAGAACTCCCCGATGCACAAGGCGTCTGGCGAGGTTCTGATATGCCTCCTTGGTGACCTTATCTCCCTGCGCAATTGCTTGCTGATAGGCCTCCGGCGCAGAAACGCCCTCTGGCCTCGAAGCAAGGCCCAGGAATAGATCTTCGCGTTCGCGGGTTGTAAAAGGGCGTTCGGCCACTTCGAACCTTCTTTCGCAAGGTCCACCTTCTTCCGACCACTAAAGACTTTTGGTGTACTTCCACCCACTGGGGTATGCCGCGGACGAATGGACAGCAGGAAGCCATGTCGTACAAGCTCGCTCGAACCCGACACGCCACACACGCCGCGGGGAAGTTTGGGCAGTTTTGCTATGAGCCGCTCATCCAGATCGGCTGTGACGCCCTGAATGGCGCGAATCTGATCCTTTTCAAGGGCGAAGATAAACCGTGTCTGCAGCCGCTTGAGGACGCTTGTGTTCAGGTCGGACGGAGATTGGCTGATCAGCACCAGACCCGTTCGAACGTGCCTTCCCATGCGTGCCGAACATAACCTGGCTGCTCACGACGTTCTCATCGTGTGGCGCAACCTGGTGAGCCTCGTCGATCATGAAAAGCGAGAACCACGATGCCGCATCTACATCACCGTTCGCGGCCTTCTGTGCCATCTCTCGCCCTTTCTTTTGGAGCTCGCGAGCGGCGGCGGCGGCGATCAGGCGTGTCTGGCGGAGAGTCAGGAACCGACAGTCGAGTACGACGAGTTTGTGCTTGATCAACTCCTGAATAAAATCGAAATCTCCTCCAATAATCGGGTCCTCCTCTAGCGCCCGTATCCGATTCATAGCGATTCCGAGACTCGCGGCCTTCACATCCTGGACTTTGGCCATCTCAACCATCTTTGCTTGCAAGTCCGCGAAGGTAAAACTCGCGCCCCTCTTTTCCGTCTTGAGGCGTTCGTGCGAGAGTTCAATGAGTTCGGCATATACAGTTCCTTCCTGGACGTTAGGCGCGATTTGAATCAACTCTGGAGAGGTAAGCAATGACAGAGAGAGGCCAAAGGACTTGCGGTCCGGCAAGGTAAGCACCAAACCTCCCATCGAAGGTGCGGCATCGATCATCTCTCCATTAACATCGAGCACCAGAGTTGGAATCTGCCACTTGAGAGCCTCTTCCATTAGCACGCCAGAACTGTAGGATTTCCCTTTGCCTGGATTGCCAAAGATGCCGGTGTGCATCTGGAGCATCTCAGGCTTGAAAACTACTGGAACTGGCGTGTCGCCATAAACGGTGCCCATGTCGAGACCTGCATTAGGGTCCGCCTGCGATCCGATCGTTTGAGCGATCAGCTCACTATTCAGAAGGACTAGAGGATCGCCAGCACGCACCAGGACTTCGGCAGCCCGCGGTTCTCCCCGTACCGTGAAGCCGGCATCAGATACGTCGATCTCCAACTCTTCAATAGTGGAACCTTCCAGCAGGCGGTATATGCGTGTTGACACTCCTTCCTTTGCATAGCGCGTTCCGAGTCCAAGCCGATCCCTGGCCACAGACAATTCTGGTTCTTCGTTCGGATTGACCTCTCTGCAGTTGGCGACCTGGATGACAGTGATCAACGATTGGCCACGGAATCCGTGCCAAGCCAGATCACCTTCGCTATGGTTCCAGTCTTGGTGATGTGGGCACGTCCAAGCTTGGCGTAACGCTCGGTCATCTTGATGTTTGGGTGACCGAGAAGCTTCGCCAGTTCGTAGAGGTCCCCGCCGTTCATCATGTACCAGGATGCAAAGGTGTGACGCAGATCGTGGAACCAGAAGTCACGGATATTCGCTCTTTCGAGCAAATCCTCAAAACTCACTCCCAGTCTCTGACGCTTGCTGGCTGGGCCGCCCTTCGGCGGAAAGATCCTGTCCGATCACTGTCGGGTACCGCCGAATCCCTTGGGCAGTTCCGACGTCATGGGAACGAAACGCTCCTTGCCCTTCTTCAGCTTTGCCCGAACGGCAGCAGTCCTCCGCTGTACCTCACGTCGGACCAACGGAGCCGGTAAATCTTGACTGAGCGCATCCCGGTTGATACAGCGACAAACAATGAGTCTCATCCTGCGATTCGTCTGATTAGGGTCTTTGGTTCCCTTTCGGAGGATGCGTTCGTCCAGGGCAGTCTTCATCCGCTGGAGTTCGTCTTCCGACAGGTAGCGCTCCCTTGAATCGTCTGGACATCTTACCTCGATCAGACTGGCAGGATTCCGGTCGATGCCGGTCTCCGGGGCCCAGATGGTCGAAGCCTTCCATCATGTGGCGCATGACATTGAAGTGGCGCACGGCGGTATTATCGGCCATACCGCGGTACCGGTAAAGTTCTCGTACCAGTGTTGAACGGCTATGCCGTCAACCTCGCGTACGAACTTGCGACCCAGTTCGGATCGAATCCCTTCCACTATGCTCTTCTCGCGATCTGCCGAAGCTTTCTTGCTTCCGTAGTGCGTCCAGTAACGATCGATCAAATCGGACATCTTGTAATTAATCTCCTTCTTCACGTCGAGATGCCTATTCTCATCCCGGGTCGTCAGCTTCTTGTGCTGCACCTTCTTCGCGATGTCGAAACCGTGAATCCTTAGGCTCTTCTGCCTCCTTCCCTCCAACGAACTTCATACAGGCCTTCGATTTTCTTGTGAACAGGCATGATGCTCTCCTTTAGTCAATGGTTTTGATCGAGTGTTGCTCGATGTATCGCTCAAGAGCCTTCACATCGAAACGCAACGCACGACCGATCTTTACGGAGGGCACTTCCCGCATCCTGGACTTTTGTAGACCGTATCCACTTCAAGTCCCAGGTATTGAGCTGTCTCCGTGACGTTCAGGAGCCGCCGGACAATATAACCCTTTGACACCATTTCTGGCGTCTCTTTGTGAAATATATTTACACCTCGGGTCGTGGTTGCGTTCGTAACGGACTGGTTCGTTTACCCCGAGATCGCAGTGACTACGCTCAATCAGCTTTCCGCGACTGCAAGCTCGCGGTGTATGTGTAAAACGAGTCTGAAATTCGGTTAAACTGAACACGTCCGGCCCGGCCCGCTTCGAGACGAAAGCAAGATGCAGTTGGCGATCTCTGTTGCTGAAGCGGCGGGAACGCATGTTGAGCGGCTCCAGTGCTATCGCGGGGTTAGTGAAGACAAAGCCATTGGGCGCTTCGACGAGGGGCTGCAGCGGCTTTACATGGAGTTTTCAAAAGGCCAACACGAAAGTTGGCAAAACCTGCAGGCAACCTGAAAGGGCGCGACTTCTTCTGTCCTGGACCGCTTATGCGCGCGCTTGAGTGCACGCGGCCCTGCGTTCTGCTCATCGATGAGTTGGACAAGGTAGATGACGGATTTGAGGCGCAGGCGTTCAAGCGTGCCTGCACTTGCTTCGGTCTCGGTCGGTATCTCTATAACTTTGCCGAGATGTGGGTTCCGCTCAATGAATCGCCAACCGCTGAGTCTTCCTGAGCTGCCATCATGGGCGTTGTCGAAGGCGGTCGCAGGAAATCGGTCTCGCGCGCGGCAGCTGTTCCGGCTCAGCGTGGCCCGATCGATCAGAAGACGACCGCCAAGATCGAGGGTTTTCGCCGCAACCTAGGTGATTCCATCTATGGAGAGATTCTCTGGCGTGTGGCTCACGCGAAGAGGGCGAACCAGATACCGAACGCCAAACTTCAACTGGAAGTGGCGAGTGCGATGGAGCGCGCAGCTCGAGGAATTCAGAAGGCTGGCGATTTGGCTGAGGAAATCGGTGAGGGGACGTTTGTCTCGATCTTGGACAGTCCTCAGATCGACTCGATGGCCGCAATCCCAAGACTCGAAGCCCTCAAGCGGTTAGTCGAGGAACTGGAAAGCGCGGCTGCTTGACTTGCCGCATGAGCATCAGCTTCACTCACACGTTTCTGGACGGAGGTCCGAATGCGCAACGTAAAGATGATTCGAAAGGACCCCCGCCTGGTTTCTATCCCGGTCGAGAGGGCCGTCTATTGTGAGAACTGCGAAACCGAGTCCAGTTTGGTCGGTCAGCGGTGCGGCCTTTGCGGGTCGGAATAGATTGTGGAACTCGCTTATTTATAGGTGGCCCGCTTGGGCCGACTCCGGCTCCGACGGTCGCCTTGGCTGCATAGTTTTGCGTCGCGGCGCGTAGAACGAAGAGCCCAAGACTAGTGATGCGTTAGCTCAATCGGAGAGAGAGCCGACAAGATTGGCCGGCTCTTCAAGAATGTCGAGTAAGGCTCGAGCGCAGTAAACGCGGTCGCGTTTGGCATCTGTTGCCTGTTTCACTATTCCACCTCGCTCTAGCCTTTCAATTGCGCGCTGGGCCGTAGTGAAAGCGACTCCGAGTTCGGCGGCGATGCCTGTAGCCGTGATAAATGGATTGGCGGCAAGCAAGTCGACGATCCGTAGGGGAGTATTGGTGGACTCGCCAGCCACTAACCGTTGCCATTGAGCAAGAATTACGTTGATGCGGCTCGCACGGCTCAACGCATCTTGAGCGGTGCGGGCGACTCCGATGAGGAAGTATTCAAGCCAGTCGTTCCAAGCCCCGCGCTCGCTCACCCCGCGCAGGCCCTCGTAGTAATCGCGCCGCGTCGCCTCAAAAAATGCGGAAAGATAGAGGAGGGGAGCAGGCAGTATCTTTTGCTCGATGAGGAACAGGGTAATCAACAGGCGGCCGACCCGGCCATTGCCATCCAGGAATGGATGCACGGCCTCAAACTGGTAGTGGGCCAGAGCAATCGTGACCAGAGGTGGCAGCTCCGATTCGTAGAGAAACTTCTCCCAGGCCGCAAGGCAAGGCTCGACTTCACCGGGAGGCGGTGGGATGAAGGAGGCTGTCGCCAAAGTGCTTCCGGGTTTCCCAATCCAGTTCTGGGAACGCCGGAACTCGCCCGGAGTCGCCTGCTCGCCCCTCACACCGGTCATGAGCTTGCTATGCAGTTCCCGGATAAGACGGACGCATAGAGGCAGTTTGTTGAGCTGGACCATTCCATGTTCCAGCGCGACGATATAGTTGCCGACCTCGCGGAGATCTTCCGGGCTGCAATCTACGGAGGCCCCGGCCTCGGCAGCCAGCAGTTCGCCTATCGTAGCCTGCGTTCCTTCAATCTTGCTTGAGAGAACAGCCTCACGTCGGATGAAAGGGCGGATGAGAACGTGGGGATTGGGCAGCCGTCCACCCTCTCCGGCCAGTCTACCGACCATACGATCCGCGTCTGAAAGCGCTCGGATGAGCCTCGGCGTCCACTCAAAGGCGGCGGGCAGAGATGCCGGGATGAAGCACTGTATGCGCCTTGTGAGACCATCTGGCCAGACGGCTTGTCTTGTTCATTCATGGGATGAACCCCGCAAATAGGATCGGCTGCCTATTAGCGTTATACCCTAAGAACGAAAATAGCGTATTGCCTATTAGCGGGTTGAGGAAGTCGGGTTTGAATTGCCTTTCGTATGGCGTTTATACGATGTTTCAACGTGAAATCGGAGGGAGAAAAGTATTGCAATTGCGACCTCGCACAGGCGATCTTGCGCTTCCATCGAACAAAATTGTGAAATAAAGCATAATTTGGCCGGGAATTAAGCATATCTTGGCCACGCTAGAATGACGCGCTGGTGGGAATCGGCCGATGAGCTACGGAAATTCCACGTTGGCAGAGATGGAATGAGTCTCGCTGACTTGGCGATTTAGCACTATTGAGCTGGTGGCGATCACCGGATGGACAATGCCGTCGGCGTTATCGGTACGCCTGTGCGTCATTACGGCCGCGTGTAAGAACCTGTCTACAAACTAGTTGAGGAACCCTGGACGACATATGCGGTGCGGGTTAGCTTGGGCTAAGGTCACGGGATGTATGGGAGCGATTTGACGGACCAGCAATGGGCAAAACTGGAGCCGCTGCTGCAAGCATCGTGGAGAGATCGTCACCCCGGAGGTCGGCCGCGCAAGTATGATCTACGGCGCGTGGTGGATGGGCTGCTGTACGTGGTGAAGACGGGTTGTCAATGGCGGCAGTTGCCCAGCAATTTTCCTCCGTGGAAGGCCGTGCATCAGCAGTTCCGGCGGTGGCGCGACAGCGGAGTGTGGGAGCGCATAGGACAGACTCTACGCGAACAGGGCCGCAAGGCAGGCGGACGAAACGCTACGCCCACCGTGGCGATTCTCGATTCGCAGTCAGTGAAGACGGCGCTAAAAGGGGGCGGCGCGGCTACGATGCAGGCAAGAAAATCAAAGGGCGTAAGCGGCATATTGCGGTAGATACGCAAGGCAACCTGCTCGCGGTGGTCGTGCACTCGGCCGGCATCCAGGACCGGGTAGCGGCTCGCGCCGTGTTGATGCGATTGTTCCGCCGATTCGATACCATCCAGACTGTCTTCGCCGATGGCGGCTATACAGGCACGCTGATCAACTGGGCAAAGGACATGTTTGGATATAGCGTCGAGATCGTCAAACGCAACCAGCAACCCCTCTTCCAAGTCCTGCCCAAACGCTGGATCGTCGAACGAACCTTCGCCTGGCTCAACTGGTCACGCCGCCTCTCCAAAGACTACGAACTTTGCCACACCTCGGCTGAATCCATGATCCATATCGCCTTCGCTCATCAACTCGTACGCCGTTCTACCTAGTTTGTAGACAGATTCTTAGACATGGTCCATACAGCCTTGTCCCCTTCGTTGTATTCGTTGCATCCCAAGGGGTGCCGCAAACTTGCAAGTAGGCAAAAGGAGTGCCCGCAAACATTACCCAGGCGCCTTTATCGCGGACCGTGGTTGGAAGACCATTCTCTTTTGCATCAAAGGGCCATGTGATCATCCAATGAGGTCCAATTGGTATAGCAGGACTCGTCTTGTCTGCCGGATTGGTGTTACTCCTCTGGGTTGCTCCGCAAAGCATGTAAATCACGCCGGGACATTCATTTGTCGGCTTCGGTTTGCCCTGCATGGCATCCATCATTCATCGCATACCCATCGGGTTCATGCATATTGGCGGGTCGCCAATCCTATTCTCGTGCCAGGCATACACACTTATTCGTTGGTTCCTTTGACCAAAACCGTTAGTGTCCCGTCGGCTCCCAGTTCGGCGACGGTTGCATTCCTGGTTACTTGTTCGGGACCGGAAAGGCATGCTCTTGTGATTCTTGGGTCTTTCGCTTGATCTTACATTTCTCGTCCTTTCATTTTTGCATTGAAGCTCTAGGAACCAGCTTCGCCTGAAAGAAGCAGGCTTAGACCGGAACTGCTGCTCAAGCACGCAGCAGTTCCGATCTTAGTGACGATGAAATCTCTTCGGGTTCTCATCTTCAAGCGCGGACTGTCTGACCCTGATTGCCAGTTCCAGCCGGAAGGCGGCCATTGATCCAGCTCTTGATATCCAGGATGACGGATTCCTTGTCGACGTCGTTAAGAAGGTCGTGAAAGCCACCTTCGTAAAACTTGAGCGTTTTGTCAGTGGAACCGGCCATGTCGTAAAAATGCTGGCTGCCGCTTGGCTTCGTGTTCTTATCAAGAGTGCCATGAAGGATCAGGACCGGCAGCGTAATCTGAGAAAACTCCTTCTTGAGTCGCTCGTCGGCCCGAACCATCGCGGCCATAGTTTGTGTCGGCTGAGTCTCATGCGCAATCAGGGGATCATTGTTCATTGCCTCAACAGCTTTAGGATCACGAGAAAATCTCTCGTTCGCGAGGTGAAGAATGTGTGCGTGTGGCGCGACATGACTCAGCCCTTTGAAAACCGCGAGGGCAAAATCTGGCGCAGGTAACTCGTGGGCAAAACTTTCGCAGATCAGCCCCGTCAGCTCAGCCTGGTGGTCAAGAGTATAGAGGCAGGCGACGACGCCGCCCGCGCTATGGCCAAGCAAAAAGATGGGCACATCCGGTTCACGCATTTTTACGACGGTAATAATCGCTTCGACGTCACGTACGTAGTCTTCGAATGCTTCGACATAAAAGCGCTCGCCGTCCGAGTTCCCGCGACCTCGCAGGTCAACGGCGTACACGGCCAGACCATCGCCAACGAACTGCGCCGCTACCCATTTATAGTATCCGCTGTGGGCGTTGAAACCGGGGATGATGACGACGGTTGCGCGAGGCTTTTCGTTCGGACGCCAAGATCGAAAAGATATCTTTAGCCCACTTACGCCTTCGACTGTTTCCGGATCTGCTATACCTAGACTTTGCTGCTGCATTGCACACTCCTTGACTGAAGATTTGGGTCGTTCGGCCTCTAGATGCTTGTCGATTTGGCATGCCTGCCAGGGGCGCGTTTGTAGCTATTTCGCATGAGGCACTACTTCGCGCCGTTCGCCCAGCCTTCGGTGAGGAGCATGTGAAACGGCGTCAGAGGAGTCAGCTCGACTAACTCCAATTCCATGAGCTTTGCCTGGCCGAGAGGCAGCTTTTCGAGGAGGGTGTGCGCCTCTGTCACGGAAGTAACATTCATCAAGAAGACGGGGCCTTTCTGATCCTGGCGAGCCCACATTTGTTCGATCTTGCCATCAAGATAGAGCTGGAGGGTATCCGGTACTTCGTGTGGAAAGATCGCTTTGACTTGCTCGGGCGTTGGCGCAGCGGTGAAGCGACCGAGGGCCAGGATCTTGCTTGTAGGCGGAACAGGGAAAGGACGTTTGGGAGCGATGGATTCGGTTGTTTTTTCTTGACTCATGAGAGACTCCAATGTTTGAAATGGGGCTAGGCTACGTTTTTCGGGTTCAATTCATCCATGTGGCGCTTTGCAAAATCGCTAACGCTCATGGGCTTTTGTTCGCTGAGCTTTTCGACGTTATCGTTCATGCCTGACATGACGCCGTGTTGGTAGTCATCCATGGCGCCGCGGAAGTGCTGCACGACGTACTCGGATATTCCCAGAACTTCGAGTGAGTTGCAGTATTCATCGATGGAGACGTTCTGAAAGACAATGGGCCGGTTGAGTGCGATGGTGAGCTCCGCGGCCATCTGCTCGTGGTTCATCTCGACGGGGCCGAAGAGCGGGTAGGTTTGCCCTGCGTGTTGGGCGGGGCTCTCTAGGAGTGCGGCGGCGACGCGTCCGATGTCTTCGGAGGCGATGGGTGCGTGGCGGCCGTTGCCGACAGGCAGGCGTATGATCCCCTTGTCGCGGAGCAAGGGTAGTTGCCAGGGGTAGAGCAGCCATTCAAGGAAGTAGGTGGGGCGAAGATGGGTGACGTGGACGCCCGACCAGTTGAGGACCTGTTCTGCGATCCAGCTATCGCGGCAGGAGTTGCTGACGGAGGTGCGATTGGCGGATCGTTGCGAGAGGTTGACGAGGGCGGCAACGGAGGCTTCTTTTGCAGCTTGCGCAAAATTGATGGTTGCCTCAATCAGTCCGGTTTGGACAGGGTATACGAAGTAAGCCGCATCGGCGCCTTCCATGGCCTGACGGATAGTATCGATCTGGTGGAGGTCGCCGACTACGATCTCGGCACCGAGCTTTTCCAAAGCTGCTGAGCGGTTGTCTTTGACATGGACCATCGCGCGGACATCGAGGCCGCGCCGAAGAGATTCTTTGATTGTAGGTCGGCCCGTATCTCCAGTGGCTCCGGCGATCAGTACCTTGCGCTTCATCTTTGCGATCTCCTTCAATTCCTTATTAGGAACGCGGACCCGAGGACCATTCGCGATTGCGAGTATGACGGGATTCTAGGCTTGTGTTTCAGCGACGATATGTCATAAATCCGTCGTTTTAGGACATTCGATAGATTTCTGCTACCGTGAATGCATGAAGCGATCGCACAGGATCGGCTTTGTTCTTTATCCCCAGGTTTCCACCGTTAACCTGGCTGTCTCGGCTGTGTTCGAGATGGCTAATTGGAAGGCTGGATATCCGGCCTACGAAATCACGCTTGTGTCAGAGCATGGCGGACCTGTAGCGACCTCGGTTGGAAGTAAGATTCTGACTGAATCGTATAAGCGCCGTAAATTCGACACGATCCTGGTAGCGGGCGAACACAACCCTGCTGCAGCTGCTCCTCCAGGAGTAGTGAGATATCTCCGATCTGCGGGCCGACGAGGAGTTCGCATCGCTTCCATATGTACCGGCACCTTTGTTCTTGCTGAAGCGGGGCTACTTGACGGCCGCCGGGCGACTACCCATTGGAATCACGCAAGATCTTTGCGAGCGCGCTATCCCAAGGTCAACCTTGAGGTCGATCGTATCTTCACCTCCGATGGCCCTATTTGGACCTCGGCTGGAATGAGCGCCGGGATCGATCTCGCACTGGCGCTGGTGGAGGAAGACTTCGGCCGCGAGATGGCCCGAGAGACCGCTAATTTAATGGTGGTCTATCACCGTCGGGCAGGTGGGCAGTCGCAGCACTCGACGTTGCTCGATCTGGATGCGACGTCCGATCGCATACAGACTGTGCTCGCGTACGCGAAACGAAATCTGGGTATGCGTCTGTCGATGACTGACTTGGCAGACGTCGCCTGCTTAAGCCCCCGGCAGTTCAGTCGACTTTTCAGAGACGAAACCGGACAGGCTCCCGTCAAGGCAATTGAACTGCTGCGGGTCGAGTCCGCTCGGTTGATGATGGAAGCTGGCCGATTCTCCGCGGAAGAGATCGCTCGCAAAAGCGGATTTGGAGATCGCGACCGAATGAGGAGGTCGTTCCTTCGGGCCTTCGGGCAGCCACCACAAGCAATTCAACGCAAGATACACGCGCTATGAGCACGTAATTGGGAGCGTCTCATACGCGGGCATTCGTCGATAGGGGCACATGGGAGGCCCAACTTGGATCACTCGGCAATCCTAGTAAACTCACCAACGTCGCCCAAGCCTCCTCCATCTGATACTTTAAGAGCATCGTCCGTCCGAAGCCGCCGTTGGTATGCAACTCCTGCGACACAGCAAGGACATGGGCTTCGCGAATCGAAGCGAACTTCAGGGTCAACCTTGTTCGTTTCCGAATTGTTCTTCAGGTGTGGAGACGGCTCCTAAATGCGGGAGGCGTCCACGGGCGATAAATGGCGACTATCACCCGATAATAGGAAGTGTTGGACGGTGAACTGAGGACATCCTACCCTCACGGCATATCGCGGCCTTTCCGGGTCGCTGGAGGTGCCGATGTTCCGTAGAAGCTGTTTCGTTATCCCGCTAAATTCAACTCACCTAGCCAAGAAATTTGCGCAACCATTCACTCGACGGAAGCTTATACACACGGCTCGTCTGATCGGGCCGACGCTTGTCGCGCTCACATTCGCGAGCGTTGCACACGCGCAAGGGTCAATGGACTTCTCAGGAGCACAAACGCTCATGGGAACGTTCAAGACGTTCGCGCAATTTCTTTATGGCATTCTCTTTAAAATATTTTGATAGACAACATTGAGCGGTACAGCTCATCCGGAACAAGGCAACTTTGCGCAAAACCGCGAGGATTCAGACAAGCCTCACCTTTCAGAGGGTGCCGTTCCGCCGGTCTTCGAGAGAAGCTGCTTGGTCAGATCAAGACGAGTCTTCCACGTATCTGCTTGTACGACCGGGCCGGTATCGGTAAAGTTCAACAACTCATCGTCTTTCGAGCGATATACCGGCCATGCAGGGAGTCCGCCCCCGTTCGGATCTCCAGTTTTTGCGAATTGCAGCCAGTAATCATGCGCGGTTTGGGCTGTCTTCTCGTCCGCCGATGTGAGTTCTGAGCCGTAGCGCGCATGTACTGTGTCGAACACGAAGGGAATCTCCGAAGAATGGAAGGCGCCTGGAAACTGCTTGCGCATCGAATCCGCCACGTAGGAGAAGCGGTACTCCCATACTGGTTGCCCGTCAGAGGACAGTGTCTGCGCAACGAATCGCGCCGGCTCTACCATGAACGCATCACCCGACACCATCAGGCCGAGCATTTTGAGATTGCCCGAATGCTCAGGATCGTAGATCTCTTGCGCCTCTTTTGCATTCGCACCAAAGGGTGCAAAGAGCTCCTCTTCCGTCTTCGCCATGGAGAAGCCGATTTCCATGCTGTTCGCGCCCACAATGACCGGCACGCGATGCTGCTTACCCGCCAGATAAGAAGAGCTTAGAGGTTCCGTGAATATCTTTCCGTCGATGATGGGACCGGAGTAGGTGGCTACCTGCTGGAACATGGTGGCCAGATTTAGTCCATCGACAACTGCCTCAGCCTGCAGGCTGCGAAGTTTGGCGAGAGCATCCGCTCCCTCTCCTTCGATACCTTTACTCTTGGCAAACGCCACGCCGATGCTCTCGGCAGAAGGTTTGCCATCGGAAGCTTTTTGTAGATACGGGTTCCCGGTCGGACTGAGGTCGCGGCCTCCGCCCGACTCAATGATGGCGCGCTGGAACAATCCCGTGGTGAGCGGCGTATTCAGGAATATATTGACTGAGAACCCGCCGGCCGACTCACCGAACACCGTCACCTGAGAGGCATCCCCGCCGAAGGCGCTTATGTTGCGTTGCACCCATTTCAGAGCGGCAATCTGATCCATGAACCCGTAATTACCCAGAAGGCCATTCGGGTTTTCCCTGGTAAGTGCAGGATGAGCAAAGAAGCCGAAACGACCCACGCGATAGTTGAAGCTGACAAAGACCACTCCGCCTTTGGCGAACTGGCTGCCGTCGTACACCGCAGGCGAGCTGCCGCCGTTCACCCATCCGCCCCCGTAAATCCATACCATCACCGGCAGCTTCCGGGCCGAGGCATGTTCCGGTCTCCATACGTTCAAGACGAGACAGTCTTCGTCGGGCTTGGTGCCCAGCGGTGCGGCATCGCTGGGGAAGGGAAGCTGCATGCAATCGTAGCCGTACTCCGTCGCGTCGCGAACTCCGGACCACTTCGCGACGGGCTGCGGCTCGCGCCAGCGAAGAGGTCCCACGGGCGGCGCTGCGAAAGGAATGCCCTTGAAAAACGTAACGCCGTCCTTCGTGTCTCCCTTTACTTTTCCACTGTCGATCTGCACCTGTTGTCCCATAATGCAAGGAACGAGGGCAAGAGATTGGGCTAGAACAAAGGCGGCAGCAAAAACGCGCACGGTTACTCTCCTGATTGACTAAGACAAGGTTGATGAAGTTCTTACTGGTCGTTCAACGCCTATCGAAGAAGCATCGAAGTTCGCAGACTGCTCTTACATCTCGTTAGTGATTTTTTGCAGGTTGTCATCAAGATTGTTTCGGACGACACAGGCGTTATCAAAGACCATCGTGGATTTCTTCGCTTCGGTAAACTCCGGCCAGTGTGGAAGCCCCGGGTGGTTGGGGTTGCCGGTGCGGGCGAACTGGAGCCAGGCGCTGCTCATCTTGTCGGCAAGCGCCTGGCCAGCGGGGCCGCCTCCGGTCATGTTTTCGCAGCGCTGATTGTTGTCGAAGGTGAAGGACATCTCGGCACAGTGGAACGCCATCGGCCTTCCGTCGAGCACGGGAGCCTGCCAGGTGAAGTAGTAGAGGTAGGCGGGGGCTGCCCCTGCCGCGGCTTTGCTCATGGCCTGGTCAAGCGCCGCTCCCCGAACCGAGGTGGAAGCGATCACCGACCATTGCTGGAAAGGCTTCGCATCGGGGTAGAGCTCCTTGACCGCCTTGATGGCGGCATCGGCCTGCTGCGGCATCACTTTCCTGACGTGCGATTCGAGGTCGGCGTCAGTCCACTGCCAGTACTCGGGATGGTCGAAGGCCACGGTGAACTCGTTCATATTAGTGCCGACCAGTAGGGGCACTTTCTTGACGCGGTCAGGAGTTGGGTTGAAGGCGTTTTCGGCGACAACTTTGCCGTCGAGAACTGGAGCCCAGCCGAGCAGGGCGGCGATGTGACGGAAGTTGATCAAGGCCGGCGGGGCTTTGGGTAGACTGGCGACGGCGGCCGCGTCTTCGATCTGACGCCAGGGCATCTCGTTTAGTTTGCCGATGGAAGCTTTGTCGAGGTTGAGCTGTTTGAGAAAGGCTTCCGTCGTGCGGGCGGCTTGCTCAGGACTGCGAGGATAGCCCAGTGAGCCGCTCTGGACGATGGCGCGATGGAAGAGCCCTTCGGCTGAGGGCATGCAAGTCAAGGTGCAGACTTTGCCGCCGCCGCCGGACTGGCCGAAGACGGTGACGCAGCCGGGATCGCCGCCGAAGCTGGCGACGTTGTCGCGCACCCACTCTAGCGCCAGCACGATATCGAGCATGCCGACGTTTTCGGATTCGGCATACTGGGGGCCATAGGCGGAGAGGTCGAGGTGTCCAAAGGCATTGAGGCGATGGTTGATCGAGACCATGACGATATCGCCCCTGCGGGCGAGGTTTTCGCCGTCATACGCCCTGAGCTCCTGGGCGGAACCGGCGGTATAGCCTCCACCGTGAAGCCAGACCATGACAGGGCGCTTCTTGTTGTCGTTAATGCCGGGGGTCCAGACATTCAGGCAGAGACAGTCCTCGCCGGGATTGCCGTCATCCCACGCAAACATCCAGGCTTCTTCATCATGCTTCCAAGCGTGGCTGGCGGGTTGGGGGCAGCAACTGCCGTACTGCATGGAGCTGCGGAGATTCGTCCAGGGCTTGGCTTTCTTTGCGGGCATGAAGCGGGCAGACCCGCCGGTGTCGTCACCGTATGGAATTCCTTTGAAGGTAAAGATACCGTTCCGGATGTAGCCGCGGACCTTGCCCAGATCGGTTTCGACAATCGGTCTCGTGGAATCCGCGATAATTGGGTCTGTCGCCGTAGGCGAGGGCTTGGGGTACGAGTCGCCAACGGCGTGGGCCGCGGGCACTCCCATGCTGACCGCGCCTGCCGTGAGTGCGAGCGATTTGAGGACGGATCGTCGAGCTATTCCCATATCTCCTCCAAGATGGAGTGCTTCTTGTTTCTTGCGGATCATCATCATCTCCGTGGTCGTTCTTAGAAGGTAAGTTTCAGCGCGAATTGGATCTGTCGCGGCGCATAGGCTGTGCTCAACGCCGTGATCTGACTGAAATTCGCGCCGCCGAGCGAAGCGTTCGGAGTTGCGAAGTTCGCCGTGTTCAATACATTGAAGCCCTCGGCCCGAAACTCCAGACGGAAGCGTTCGCGAATCGGAAAGGTCTTGAAGAAGGAGACATCGAGGTGACGATAGTGCGGGCCGTACAGGGCATTGCGGGGCTCGCTGCCAATTGTGCCCGGCGCCTGGGCCTGAAAGGCATTCGGGTTGAAGAACTCGGTGACGCCGGGACTGACGACGTGAGGATCGCCGACCCGGTTGGGGCGATCGGCATTGTTCGCGCCTGGATTGGTATTGCTTACGTCGTTCGCGTTGGTGATGGTGTACGGCAAGCCGGTGTTCCAGACGCCGATCACATTCACCTGCCATCCCTTTGCCGCCAGCGCCTTGCCTCCGGTCAGCGTCTTGCCGAAGGGCAGCTCATAGTCGATATTGCCTGCCAGGCGGCTGCGGATATCGAGCGCGCTGTTGCCGTATTCGAGCGTGTCGACCTGGCTTGGAACGGCTCCGTATCCCCCGGCTCCTTCTTCACTCAGGCCCGTGGAGTTGTCCAGGCTGTGGGCCAGGGTGAAGTTGATATTCATGGTGAGACCGTGGCTCAAGCGGCGCTCGATCGAGGTCTGAAGGGAGTTGTAGGAAGAGACGCCTCCCGTCTGAAAGTAGCCGATCTGTCCCAGGTTCGGCTGCTGAACATGAAAAGGGCGAAGCGCGTTGTAGCAAGAGGCATTTGGTCCGCAGGTATTCGGTGGCGGCGAGTTCAGGTCCGGCAAGAGTTGCGCGAGCTGCCGCCCCAGCAGGCCGACATAGCTCACTGTGTATACGTTGCCGCCCCACTCTTTCTGCGCCGTCAAATTGAACTGCTGGATATAGCTGGTGCGGAAGTGCGGACTGACGGCATCTGGAATAGAGGAGCCGGGAGTATTGATATTGGTAGGCGTAGGTACTGGAAAGCCGTCGGCGAACGTCGTAAAGCCCGGTCCGCAGCTGAAGAAGCCGCAGGAGCTTACGGTTGCGACAAACGGAGGGTTCTTCAGGTTGGCGTTGGAGGTGGTATTCATAGGGAAGTAGCCGATGCCATACCCTCCTCGAAGGACGAAGTCATGCGCCAGCGTAAGGGCGAACCCGACGCGGGGCGCTAGTCCGTGCCAGTCTGAAGCAATCCCTGCTGTATTCGAGACGACGCCGACCCCGGCCACTTGCAGCTGCGCATTCTGAGGATTGAAGGTCGAGATGCTGTTGGTGATCTCGGTGTACGGCGTAAAGTGGTCGTACCGCAGCCCGGCGTTGATCGTCAGCATCTTCGACGCGTGCCAGTCGTCCTGCACATAGGTTCCCGACTCCAGTGTGCGCAGATGAGGAACCACCAGTTGCAGCGAACGCTGGGTGTTGAGGAATTGTCCCTGGACCAGGCCGGGATAGTTAAGAAAAATCCACAGCCCCTCCGGGTAGCCGCTCTGAAATGACGTGAGCTGGCGGCGAACGAAGTTCTCGCCGAACTTGAAGTTGTGCGCGCCGCGGGTGTACGTTACCGATCCAAGATACTGAAAGGTGTTGTCCTGGTCTTTCAGCGGCTGAAACAACACGCTTCCCAGGCTCGCCCCGGTCACCACCACAATTGGCGCCAGGCCGGTGGAATTGCTGATCGGCGTATTGATGTTCGGCTGCCCGATCGCCTGATTCGGGTTCAACCCATCGGTCTCGGGAGAGCTCTCGTTGTCCACCCGCGTATACGCCGCCTTCAGCTCCAGCAGCAGGTTGGTGTTGAACGTGTGTACGTAGTTCAGCGAACCCTGATACGCGAGGTCCTTCGCATTGCCGAGCCCATAGCCGATAAAGCTGGGATTCAGCGTAATCCCCCCGATGGTCGCATCCGGGAAGATTCCCGGGGAGTCGGTGTAGACGTTGTTGTACGCAAATCGCGCATAAAAGTTGTTATTCGGGTTGAAGATCTGATCGATGCGCGCGTCGAAGTCATGGCTGTATTGGACATTCTTGTAGTTGCCGACGAAGATATTTGTCCCCTGGTTCGGCGCAGGAAATAGATTAAAGTACGCCAGGCCGGCCGAGTCGATCGCTCCCGCCTGGATCACCGGCCCTCCGGTGTCGGAGAAGTCCCCGGGATGCTGCTTCTCATACAGCGTTGGAACAATGACCGTCTGCGGTGCGGTCCCGGCGATCTGCCGGTATCCTTCGTAGTCGCCGAAGAGAAACGTCTTGTCGCGCCGGATCGGGCCGCCCAGACTCGCGCCGAACTGGTTCTGTCGCAGCTCATTCTTCGGCAGCTTCTGGCCGAAGTTGTAGGTGTAGGCGTCGAAGATATCGTTGCGGAAGAACTCGAAGATCGACCCGTGCAGCGCGTTCGAACCCGCTTTGGTAATGATATTGATGATGCCTCCGCCGGTGCGCCCCGCCTCCGCCGTATAGGTGTTGGTCTGCACGCTGATCTCCGAGATGGCCTCGAGCGACGGCCGCACCGCTACCGTGCCGATCAGCCGCTCATTGTTGTCCGCGCCGTCGATCATCTCGTTGTTCAGCACGTCAGACTGTCCATTGACCGACAGCGAGGCCGACTGCCGGCGGTCGTCCAGCTTGCTGCCGTTGGTCAGGCTGTCCGGCGGCCCTTCGTTCACCCCCGGCGCAAGCTGCACCAGTTGCACGAAGTTGCGTCCATTCAGAGGCAGGTCCTGCGTCTGCTTGTCGCTGATCGTGTGAGACAACACCGAGCTGTCGGTGTGCAGCTCCGACGCCTGCGCCTCTACCGTCACTATCTCCGACGCGGTGCCGATCGCAAGCTTCGGATCGACGCGCACCCGATCCCCCGCGGAAAGCATAATCGAAGGAACCATGTAGGTCTTGAAGCCGGAACGGGCGCCCGTTACCGAATAGTGCCCTGGATTCAGCAGATTCACCACAAAGTCTCCGCTGCCGCTGCTTTTCACGACATGGGTCTCGTGCGTCTCCAGACTGACGATCGTCACCATGGCGTCCGGCACCACCGCGCCGCTCTCATCAGCCACGGTGCCCAGAATGTCGCCCGTTGTCTGCTGCGCCTGTGCCGCGAAACTGCCAAGGGCGAACAGCAGCCCTATGCCGAACAAAATCCTCCGAAAAGTACCAGTCCATTCGTTTGCCATCAGTCTCCCAATCCTTCGTTGCGTCTTGGGACGTCAACGCGTCCATTTCTCTGGACGTGGGCATCCTCGTCGCCTGGATAGGGCCTGGGCAAGTACGATACGGTAACCTGAACCCATGATTTTTGAGGGTAAAGTCGTAAAGTAAGCGTCAAAACGCCACACTTTAACGGAAAGAAATAGTTCTGGACAATGGTAACGCGGGGCAGGTAGCGTACCCTCTCGGACCCCGGCAAGTAGGAAACTGTCCGAATGGAAGGGTGGAATGAAAAGCGTTTCTGAGCCAGAGGGTTCATCCGTTCCTGAGCCCTCACCAGACACTGCAATTCCCCGAGCAGCCACACCGGACCTCTCTCTCGCTCGCGAAGAGCTGGAACGAATCCTCTCCAGCCGTCACTTTCAGACCAGCAAACGCTGTCAGTCCTTCCTGCGCTACGTCGTCGAGCAGATTCTCTCCGGCCGGCACGATCTGAAAGAACGCTCCATCGGCGTTGAAGTCTTCGAGCGCAGTCCAACCTACGACACCAATCTCGACCCTGTGGTGCGCATGACTGCGGGAGAGGTCCGCAAGCGGCTTGCGCTCTACTACCAGGACGCCGGAAAAAACTCCGAGCTGCGTGTGGAGCTGCCCGTGGGTTCCTACGTTCCACGCCTCCATTGGGCCTCTGGAAACCACCTCCAACTCGGCCCGGCAGCCGATACGGCTCTGAGCGCGCTCCCGGAGCTTCCAGACCGCCTCCCGGACCCCCCCGCTGATATGCCGGTTTTTCTCCCTCCGGCTACTCCAGCCATTCGCCCCCGCCGTATGCGCAAGGTGCTCGTTCTCTCCCTGGCCTCGGTCCTTCTGCTTCTCTGCGCGGGGATCGCCAGATGGGCCGTTTTCCGCCCGGACATGCCGCCGCAGCCCACGCCGATCGATCAGTTCTGGGAGCCGGTGCTCGCGTCAGCCAGTCCAACCCTGATTTCCATCGGCCAGATCCGTCCCATGCGTGCCGAGGTCCAGCCGAACAATCTACGGAGCGCGATCCGCAGACCCATGGAGCTCGCCGACAAAGAAGGTTTTCCGCGACAGATCGCCGTTGCCGTGCTGAAAGACGCCATCGTGATGGCCAACGTCGCGGCTCTGCTTCGGTCACACGGCAAGCAGTTCAATATTCGCGCCGAGTCAGCGACGTCGTTCGCCGACCTCCAGCGAGGGCCATCCGTATTGATTGGAGCGTTCAACAATGACTGGACCATCATGTTCACGCGTCCTCTGCGGTTTTACTTCGATGTGGACGAGTCAAAAAGCGCAACCTGGATTTCAGACCGCGAGCACCCTGGATCGAAGTTTGGCTATATCGACTCCAGGAACATAGATCTGGATATTAAGGAGGACTACGCCATTGTGGTCCGCATGGTCGACACCCGAACCAAGGAGATCGTGGTCATCGCGGCCGGAATTACACCTTACGGGACCCAGTCGGCGGGTGAGTTTGCCACCGATCCGGCTATGATCGCGGAGCTTGCCCGGCGAGCGCCGCCTGACTGGTCTCACAAGAACATGGAAATTCTGATCAAGACTGACCTCATCGACGGCGAAACGGGGGCGCCCCAGATCGTAGCAAGCACCTTCTGGTAGCCATGTCACTTATTAGTAAGGAACGTATCAAGCTGCGGAGCCGGGCCAGCGCAATATCACGGTGGCTGTACCCAGCTTCCAACACAAACATAACAATTCTGTGCGCAATCGAAGAGTAGATCTGGCATTCTTACTGGAGAGCCTAAGGAAGAGTGTCACCCCACACTTCCTTAGGCTCTCCTTCGAGACTATGCTGGCAGGCGCGCGGGTAAAATCTGCTCTTCGATCCGATCCCCTGCGCATCGTCTGCGTTGGTGATACCCATGGATTCCGCCGAAAGCCGGTCTTGCCTGCCTGGGACATCCTGATCCATTCTGGCGACTTTGTACTACAGAGCTCCGTGGAAGAGATTGACGATTTCAATAACTGGGCTGTCCACCGCCGAAAAGGAATAGACGCATGGTTTATTTAGAGTCGTTCGATACGCGGCAACTCCGCGACGTTCTTGGCACTTTTACCACCGGCGTTACCATTGTGACGACGCGTGACGCTTCAGGTATGGACTATGGGGTCACAGCTAATTCCTTTAGCTCCGTATCACTCGATCCGCCGCTTGTTCTATGGAGCCAGGCTCTCACCTCCAAAAGCTTCCCGGCCTTTCGCGATAGCGATCATTTCGTTGTCAACATCCTCGCGGACGACCAGATTGCCGTCTCCAACTACTTCGCGAAGTCGAAAGAAAACAAGTTTGCGGAGATGGAATTTACGCGTGGACTTGGCGATGCGCCCGTCCTGCCAGGAACCGCTGCCCACTTCGAATGCATTAAAGTAGCCGCCTATCCGGCCGGCGATCACATGATCTTTCTGGGCCGTGTCGAGCGTGTCAGCCATTCTGACCGGCGTCCTTTAGCGTTCGCTCACGGCCGGTACATGATTCCCTATGCGCACGATCTTGGACCTGTCTCTCTGCGTGAGACCAAAGCTCCTATTCCCACATGCGATGCTGTCGCTCTGGTGATGAATTCACTGTTGAAGGTCTCTGAAGCCACAGGCGGTCTCAGCGTCAGCTTTGCGGTTTGGGGGAATCATGGACCGACAGTAATTTGCCGGCATCAAGGGGTCGCCGCGAGTGACGATTGGCTGTGTACGGGACTTGTGATGAGCACAACGCAAACCGCGGCCGGTCGCGCCTTCGCAGCCTTCTTGCCACAGGAACTCACGAAGGCGTTCGTCGAAGAAGATCTGCGCCAGTTCCGGGTCGCGGATGAAGATGAGACGGAACAGCGTCGTAGCTTCGACGAACTCATCGCCATAGCGAGAGAACACGGATTCGTTCATGCAGTCGACGTTCGGCCGGATCCACAGAATGGCCTCGTTAGGAATACTTTCACCGTTCCCGTGTACGACGTCCGCAAACAAATGATCTTTGCTCTATCTGTGGCGGCGGACGCAGCCTCACTGCCTGCTGACTTTCGGGCAGCAGTCCCGCGCGCGCTCCTGGGCTCCGCCGATAGTCTTACCAAAGAAATTGCCGCTCAACCACCAGCGGAAGTCGCGCGTCTCAGCTAGCTCCATGAGAGGCACACTCGTCCCTATACCTGGAGCTGCCGCAGCATCCCTAGCTGCGGCAGCAATCTCTTACACTGGCCGCTAGCACCCAGTAAACGTGTGTTCCGACCATGAACGACACAAACCAGATGCTTTGATAGGCGTCGGGGCACAAAGCAGAGAAGTTTAATGCTTTGGGTTCGAAGCTTTGGCTGCGGCAAGCTGCGCGATCCTGAGCCTGGAAGGCGAGCAGGAAACATAATCAAGATTCAAAGCCTTAAAGAACTGGATGGACGCCGGATCACCGCCGTGCTCTCCGCAGACGCCGATCTTGATCGTTGGATTCTCCGCACGCACGCTCTTGACTGCCATCTCGATCAATGCCCCGACACCCTCCTGGTCAATGGTGACAAATGGATCGGCCTTGAGAATGCCTTGCTGGAGATAGCTGTCCAGGTAGTTGTAGGCATCGTCGCGAGAGAATCCGTAAGTCATCTGCGTCAGGTCGTTCGTACCGAACGAAATGAAGCTGACATGTCTGGAGATTGGCCCGGCGCAGACCGCGGCACGCGGTAGTTCGATCATCGTGCCGACTTTGTAGCTCACGCTCTTGTCGTGCTCCAGGAAGAGGTCGGTTGCGGTCGCGTGGATCATCCCGGCCAGCACGCGCATCTCTTGCTCTGACGCGACCAGTGGCACCATGATCTCGGGGCAAGGTTCGAGACCTTCCGCGGCAACCTCCAATGCCGCCAGGAGGATGGCCCTGACCTGCATTCGCAAAATCTCAGGATAGGTGAGGCTGAGGCGGCAGCCGCGATGACCCATCATTGGGTTGGCTTCGGTGAGCGATTCGACGCGTTGACGGATGGCCTCGAGCGATAGTGCGCGCTCCCAATCCTCGTCACGGCGCGTGTTGGCAATCTCGGTGTTGATCTCCTCGACCGAGGGAAGAAACTCATGAAGAGGTGGGTCCAGCAGACGGATGGTAACCGGCAGCGGCGCCATGGTGCGGAAGATATCTTCAAAGTCACGTTGCTGCATGGGTAGCAGAATTTCCAGCGCGGCGACTCGATCCGCTTCGCTCTTAGCCATGATCATGTTGCGTACATGACCGAGACGTTCGGCGGCAAAGAACATGTGCTCCGTGCGGCACAGGCCGATGCCGCTCGCACCCGCTGCCCGCGCGGCAGTTGCGTCTTCCGGCGTGTCCGCATTGGCGCGTACGGCGCAGCTTTTGTCTTCGACAGCCCATTGCAGCAGCACGTCCAGCTCCGGATGGTGCTCGCTGGCGCTGCGCAGCGGCAGCTGCCCGGAGAAGACCCGGCCGGTGCTGCCTTCGAGCGAAAGCCAGTCGCCTTCCGAAAAGCGGCTTCCGCCGATCTGTAGCGTACCTGTCGAGAAGTCGATGGCAATCTCCTTGGCGCCGGTGATGCAGCACTTGCCCATGCCGCGAGCCACCACGGCCGCGTGACTGGTTGCACCACCGCGTGCCGTGAGAAAGCCGGCCGACGCGGCCATTCCGTGTATATCTTCAGCCGTAGTCTCCTGCGTTACGAGGATTACGGTCGCACCCTGCGCATGCATGGCAACCGCGCGATTGGCCGATAGTGCGATCACTCCAACAGCCGCCCCTGGCGAGGCTGGAAGCCCCCTGGTCAAGGCGATGGGACTGCCGACGCTGAGATCGAGTTGAGGCGAGAGCACCTCTGCGAGAGATGCGGGCGCAACCCGCCGGATAGCCTCTTCGCGTGTGATCAGACCCTCTTCGGCCATCTCGACAGCGATTCGCACCGCCGCCAGCGCGGAGCGTTTGGCAGAGCGCGTCTGCAACAGGAAGAGCCTGCCCTCTTCGACAGTAAACTCAAAGTCCTGCGTGTCGCGGTAATGATTTTCAAGCCGCTCAACAAGCCGGATCAGCTCGTCGTAGACCTCCGGCAGCTGCTCAGCCAATTCGGCGATAGCCACAGGCGTACGCAGGCCGGCGACGATGTCCTCGCCCTGCGCGTTGGCTAGATACTCGCCGAATACTCCGGTCGCGCCGGTGGAAGGATTGCGAGTAAAGCCAACGCCCGTTCCGCTGTCGAGGCCACGGTTGCCAAAGACCATCGCCTGCACCGTTACGGCTGTGCCAATGGCATCGGAAATGTTGTTGAGCTTGCGGTAGAAGCGCGCGCGCTCACTGTGCCAGGAACGGAAAACCGCTTCGACGGCCATCACAAGCTGAACCTTGGGGTCCTGCGGAAACGCCTCTCCGGTATATTGCGCGATCACAACCTTAAACGCATCGATCTCGCGGCAGAGCAGGGCGACTTGCTGCCTCTCCTCCAGGGCGGCGGGAAAGCTAGCCTGCACGCCGTGGCTTGCCTCCTCGAATTCAGCCTTGGGCGCGCCGAGCACAACAGAACCAAACATTTGCAGCAACCGCTTGTAGGAGTCGTAGGCGAAGCGCTCTGAGCCGCTGCGCGCCGCCAAGCCAACCACTGACACATCATTGAGGCCCACGTTGAGGATCGTGTCCATCATCCCCGGCATGGATATGGGTGCGCCGGAGCGAACGCTGACCAGCAGAGGATCATCGGCGTTTCCGAAGTGTTTGCCGGCATCGCGCTCCAGCCATTGCAGCCCTTCGCTTATGTCCGCAATCTGGTCCGCGGTAAGCGCTCCCGTATGCATGTACTCGCGGCAGACGTCGGTCGTGATGGTAAAGCCCGGAGGTACCGGAACAGAAAGGCTGGTCATCTCCGCTAATCCAGCTCCTTTACCGCCCAGCAGGTCGCACATCGAGCCGTCGCCATCCACCTCTCCGCTGCCAAACCGATAGACGCCCTTCGCTACACTCACCATTTCGCACCTCAAGAAGATTCGGTTTCGCCGCACTCACCGTGTGTTTTGCAGCATGTGAGAACGGTACGGACCTGTCCGGGGATATGCAATGGTCCCCCCGTCCGAATCGGACCAGGGTCTGGCGCGCGCGCAGATCGCGCAGTCGGCGGTGTCACTTGCCCGCGTTGAAGAGCAGCTTGGTGAAGAGCAGGATATTGCATTGCACGCCAACCTTAGCGTTCAACACGCCGATGATGCAATAAACCTCGGCCTGAAGACGCAGAACAAGCGGCTCCTGGCCGAGGCCTATATCGCGCGAGGTACGGCAGCCGCGTCGGACTATTTCCGTGAGTGGCAAGTTGCCAAGGACTACGCGGGTAAAGCTGCCGCGCTGCTCAGTTCGGACGATCGCGATCACCTGCTCCGCACCCTCGCCGACCTCAAATCGAAGTTTCTCGGCGAGACCAAGATCGAAGAGACTCTGCGACTGTGGTCCGACGGCCAGCTTGAGGACAAGACCTTGCCGCAGGTGCAAGAGGAGTTCGCCGAACTTATCATCCCCAAGGTCTGAGTGCGTAGCGGCAAGAACATCACATGAGTTTCAAAGACGCTAAGCATCTCGCCTAAGAAGGTGCGTCGCATCTTGCGAAACGTGAGGGACACCTAACGGCGAACGAGTGACTCTGAGAACCCAAGGCAAGCGACTCTGGGCACCATCTACTTCAAGCCAAGAGTAAGCTTCGCAATAGTTGCAAGCTGCATAAAAGAGGTACCCTCGTAGATTTTGCCGATCTTGGCGTCACGATATAGTTTTTCCACCGGATAATCTTTCACAAAGCCGGAGCCGCCGAAGATTTCGACTGCTGCACTTGCAACTTTTTCCGCAATATTGGAGGCAACGAGCTTGCACATAGCGGCTTCTTTCAGGAATGCGCTTCCGTTATCTTTGAGGCGTGCCGCGTTGTAAACCGCTAGCCTCGCCATCTCGATATCCGTGGCCAGCTGAGCCAACTGAAACTGCATCGCCTGAAACTCGACCAGAGTCTTACCAAACTGCCTGCGTTCTTTGGCCCATACCGCCGCAAAGTCCCAAGCTCCTTGTGCCAAGCCGAGCATTTGCGCACCGATCCCGATGCGACCCTCGTTCAACGTCTCAATCGCGATTTTGTATCCTTTGCCGGGTTCGCCCAGCACAGCGTCCGCCGGAACAATGCAGTCCTCGAAGACGAGTTCGCAGGTGCTGGAGGCCCGAATGCCCAGCTTGTCCTCTTTCTTACCTAGAAAGAAGCCAGGTGTTCCCTTTTCGACCATAAAGGCCGTAATGCCCTTATATCCGAGAGATGGATCGAGCGTGGCGAAGACGATGAAAATACCGCTCTCGTACGCATTCGTAATCCAGAGCTTCTGCCCGTTCAACACATAGTGATCGCCTTCTCGGGTGGCCCTTGTTTTCAGTGCGAACGCATCTGATCCGGAGGAGGCTTCGCTGAGTGCGTAAGAACCTATTGTGTCTTTGGCGAGTTTGGGCAAGTAGCGCTTCTTTTGCTCGTCCGTGGCCCAGCGGACAATCGCATTCAAGCAAAGCGTGTTCTGAACATCGACCATCACTCCAACCGAAGGGTCGACGGAAGAGAGGGCCTCGACCGCAATGATGGATTGGAAGAACGTTCCTCCGACTCCACCATACTCTTCGGGAATTTCTATGCTCATAAGCCCGAGTTCGAAAAGCTGGGCAATGATTCCGGGGTCCATCAGTTGCGCTTCGTCCATCTCATGGACAAGCGGTGCGACGCGGTCGCGGGCAAAGTCCTTGACTGTCGTTTGGAGCATCTGCTCCTCTTCGCTGAGCTGCGTGAGAGCTGGTGTAAAGCCGATTTTCATAAGCAGACTCCTCGTTCATTCGGGTCGGTGTTCGGTTCATCTGGATGGCTTCAATCGTGCAGTCCGAAACCGTAGGGGAACACGACGGGGGTAAGCCTCCGTTCGAACGCCCTTCATCCACGGCGGCTCCTTGTCAATGACAGGATCGTGCTGGCCTTGATGCCAAACATGCACCACTCGTCTTCCTCATGCGTGGCCAGTTACGTGCCTCAGCACAGGCCCCAGATCCGAGACGCTTTCTCCACGCCAGACCACGTGCTGGTCCGGCCGTATAAGCGCGAAGCTTGCACCATAGCGCGATCGCAGACGCGGTTCCTCAGGTCGGACGACCTTCAAAGGCACGTGTATCGTACGCGCGCTTTCCTCGGCGTGACTCGTGTCTGTTTTATCGCCGGTCGCAGTCACGAGCAGCGTGAGTCCCTGGCCGAAATGGTCGTACAGGGATGTCCCATCGGTGAGCCACAAGTGGGGCGCCAGGCAGCCCGGATGCGCCGAAGGACGATAGATGCTCGAGTTGACCGGCGGCGCAACCGAACCGTCGGGCACAATCACCGGAGAGTTCTCATAGCAATACCCAAGGACCGCCCCCAAAGTACGGAACTCACGCTGCTTCGCCGCAAAGATCACGTCGCCCGCCTCGCGCCGTGTCGCATCTCCCGTTTCTCCTTGGGCTTCCAGCCCAGGGAGCAGCAAATGATTTCCCAGCGCGTTGTAATTCGCAATTGCCTCTTCAATAATCCACTCGTGGATCGGCCGCCGCTCTACCTCATAGCTTGCCAGCAGCGCAGCGCCGCCCCAGCCCTGCAGCTTCGCAGCAAGCTTCCATCCCAGGTCAACACCATCCGCAATGCCCATGTTCATTCCGTATCCGCCAAACGGAGGATGCAGATGGCACGCGTCGCCTGCCAGGTAAATGCGACCGGAAGAATAGGTGTCCGCAATCAAACTATGCGCCGCCCACGGTGACGTACCGAGGATTTCCAAATCGAATTGAAAGCCGGTCGACCGCTGAATCAGCGCTTTCAGCTCCTCTTCATTGCCTTCGATCTTGCTGTCGATGCGCGTTGCAATGAAGTACCACACGTCGCCCATTGGTCCCAGGACAGAGGGTACTTCGGGATTGATCTGCCAGTACATGATGGCCGGCCCATGCTTGTGCATCTTCGCCAACTCGGGCGCACGAAACTGCACGTTGAAGTTCTGTGCGATATTGCGCACGCCATTCATGGTCGCGCCTACCGTCTCCCGTACCAGGCTGCGCGAACCGTCGGCGCCCACCATATATTGGCCTTGTACCTGGTACTCCCGCCGGTCCATTGTGTTGCGAACGGTAGCCGTCACACCTTCTTCATTCTGCACGGCCGACACGTACTCCGTGGTGAACCGTACCTCGACTCCCGGCAGCGTCACGGCATATGCGCGCAGAACTTCTTCCAGCACAAACTGAGGAACCCACTGCCCCGACTCCGAATACATATCGTTCTTTTCCGGCGAGCAGTTGAACGCATTCTGGATCTTCGTCAACTGCGGTCCGGCAAGACGCGTAGTGAAGATAATGTCGGAAGGATAGTCCGGTGGTAACTCCGAAGCGTGGCGAAGGTTCTCCGCGATGCCCCAACGTCGCAAGTGTTCGCGCGTCCGCG
Source organism: Edaphobacter sp. (assembly GCA_965277335.1). Taxonomy (GTDB): domain Bacteria; phylum Acidobacteriota; class Terriglobia; order Terriglobales; family Acidobacteriaceae; genus Edaphobacter. The sequence continues at coordinate 836,360 of CBDICJ010000008.1, forward strand.
CATTGGTCGTCTTCGCGCGCGGGTTCAACCCCACGCGATCGTTCTGCTCCATGACCAGACAGCGCACCCCGCGGCGTCCGAGTTCAATCGCAAGCGCCAAACCGACCGGTCCTGCCCCGATGATCAGGACATCCGTCTGCTGTACTACTGCCATAACCTTCTCCACCCTGCGTGCCTTCGCTTACGAGTCCGCAATCAGCTCTGCGGAAACATTCGTCGCCGGCACGTCTGCTTCGTAGTTCACAATGAAATCTTTTGGCAGCTCCGGACCCCACAGATACAGTGAGTCCTCGGCCGGATGGTCGCCCGCATTCCAGTCACAATCCACTGGGATGTAGTCGATATCGGAGGAATATTCTGAGTAGCTGCCCCACGGATCTCGCACATAGTGGAAGTAGTTCGACCCGAGCACATGCCGCCCCATTCCCCACCCTGCGGTAAACCCCTTGTCCGCCATCTGCATGGCGCCCAAGCCAATCTGGTTGATGTGCGGCACGTCCCAACTCACATGATGGAAGCCCGGAGCATTCGACCGTGCAAGCGCGATCATGTGGTGGTCGCTGCCATGGATGCCATGCAAAAATGCGATTCCATCACCGGACCGGTCGGAAAGTCGCAGGCCCAGCGTGCGCCCGTAGAAGTCGATCGCACGTCGCACATCGGTTGAAAACAACAGGATGTGCGCCATACGCCGCGGCTGTACCTTGTCAGTCAACCGGCGGTACGGTGCCCCGCGAGTGCCGGCCGGCACCGATTCCATCGAAAAACTCATCTTCTGATCCGGTGAAGACTTTTCGGCGATCTTTACCTCAATCAGGATGCCGTCGGGATCAGCAAACCAGAAGCCTTTAGAGTCGAACCCGGCCGGCGGGTCCATCAGACGCACACCCTGCGCTTCAATCTTTTGCCGTAACGGCTCCATATCTTCTTCATAGGCTGCGAAGGAGATGTACTTCAGCTTCTTCGCTGGACCTTCGGTAAGCACGCCCCAACGGTGAGCATCCTGAAAAGTCGTCAGGCCGAGGTTGTTCCCGTCTGCTTTCAAGTCCAGCCCAAACGCTGCGTAAAAGTCTTCCGCAACGCTCATGTTCGGCACCGTAATGCTGAAGTGGTCGAGCGAATGCACCCCAAGTTCGCCGGGCCGCCGTGGACGCGGGATTAAGTTGCGAATCATCGTCATAACGAGTCTCCTTCTTACTTGTCCGCCGTTCCTACACCTGCTGCGCAATCGTGTTCGATAGCAGCCCGATGCCTTCAATCTCCACCTCGCACACATCGCCCGGCTTCATGAAGATTTTGGGGTCGCGCGCCGCTCCGACCCCGCTCGGCGTACCCGCGACAATCACGTCGCCTGGCTTCAACTCACACGCATCGCTCAACAGCGAAACCAACGTTTCAACATCAAAGATCATGTCGCTTGTGTTCGCTTCCTGCAGCACTGTGCCATTCAGTCGAGTCTGCAGGCGCAGCGTTTTCGCGCCCGCCGGGAGCTCATCGGCCGTGACAAAAGCCGGTCCAAAGGAACCCGTGCCATCGAAGTTCTTGCCAATCATCCACTGGGCAGACTTGAACTGATAATCCCGGATCGAACCATCGTTGAAAACCGAGTACCCGGCGACATGCTCGAGCGCTCGCTCCTTCGGAATGTTGCGCCCCGGTTTGCCGATGATGGCCACCAGTTCGCCCTCATAGTCCAGCAGGTCCGATACCTTTGGCCGGATCATCGGTGCCTTGTGCCCTATCAGGCTCGAAGAAAATCGTCCAAAGAGCGCAGGATAATCTGGAGCTTTGAAGCCGCTTTCCGCGGCGTGGTCCTTGTAGTTCAGGCCCACACAGATGATCTTCTCCGGAAATCCAAACGGCGGCAGATACTCGATGGAAGCAGTATCGATCTCTTTACCCGCAAGCAACGTCTTGCCCGCTTGTTTGAGCTCAGCGGCGCCTGCAGCCACCAAAGAAGTCAAATCCGTAGGACCGCCGTCCTGCAATCCAAACAAGCGATCTCCGTTGAGAACCGCTAAACCAGCAACACGACTTCCACTCCGTCGGTAAGCAACAAAACGCACAGTTTCTCTCCATGTATACGTCGGCCTGTAGTTTCCGTCTGATCCAGCGTGAGCAGACAAGTGAACGCGTTTACCCAAACAGAGTGCGTTGCATAACCTATGCTTGTCAAGGGCATTTACGCGGCTCGTCCCCTGCCAACATTCCTGCTAAGCACAATCTTTGAGGATGACTTTGGCTTGTCTCTTTGTCGAGCGTTTCGTGGAGCAGAAGCGAAGACTCCGAGATGAAGCAAAGAGGACGAAGTGGGTGAACAAATTGACCGAATCGACATCTGTAAACTCCTTCAGCGCGAATGCGCAGCGCGCGAAATGCAGCCTTGAGCGTCTACGAACGCTTTGCCGCGTTCCGCAGAATCGATCCGCCAAGCTGCAGCAAAGGTTAATTGAAGTCGCAAAAAGAGATAACAGCGCTATGGCCAGAGATACAGCCGTGTGAGACGGACGAGAGGGTTATACCAACGCGGTGACTCCGCCCTCGATGCCAAGCAGCGCCTTGCCGTAAACCTCCCGGCTGATCTCCGGCGAAATGACGGCGTGGCGCGTACAGGTTTCAAGATCACGCCACATCCGCTGCAGTGGGCTGACCTCGGCAAACGACGAAGCTCCGTGGGCTGAGAGCAGGAGGTCCATAGCCTCGCGTGCTTTGACTGCGGCGTACCCCGTGTCCATACGGATACGGGCCCGTTCGGTGTATGAGGGAAAGCGGTCTTCCTCCGATGCTCGGGTGATATCGGCTGCCGCGCGGAGGCAGTGCAGCCAAACCGTGTCGACCAAGATGGCGGCGTCAGCAATGGCAAGCTGGAAGCTGGGCGATTCGGTCTGCTTGGTGTAGAACGTGTAGGAAATGCTGCGTTTCGGCGCCTTCTCGATGACAAATTCGAGAGCACGCTGAACAAGACCCATCACGGGGCCGACTAGAATGAGGGCCGCGATAGGAATCATGGCACCGCGATACAGAACCTCTTCCTTGTAAGGAGTGCCGACGACGCCGCCAAGGGCCTGGCCTACCGACATGATTCGATGATCTGGCACAAAAACGTCGTTAGCGATCGTGGTATTGCTGCCCGTACCCTTCATGCCGGCGGTGAACCACGTCTCTTCAATCGTGCATTCTGACATGGGAATAACGGCCATTCCCTGGTCGATGACTTCACCCGCCGCGTTCACTATCGGGATGCCGACCATGGCCCAATCCGAGTGCAGGCACCCGCTGGACCACGGCCACTTGCCAGTGACCATGAGCCCGCCATCAACGCGGCGGGTGGTGGCCAGCGGAGCGAACACCCCGGCAATGCGCGCCTCAGGGTTTTCGCCCCAGACCTCTTCCTGGCATGCTGCCGAAGTCTGCCCCACGAAGAAGGAGCAAACGTTCATGAGCGCTGTGGCCCAAGCTGTAGACCCACAACCTTTGGCGAGCGCCGCTGAAACTTCCATCTTGGTGCGGATGTCGGTTTCGAGACCGCCGAAGCGCCTGGGCACCATGATGCGAAACAGCCCCGCCTCTCGAATTGCGCTAATGTTTTCCTCAACGACGCGGCGGTCTGCTTCGGTCTGCGCGGCATTGGCCTCCAGCAGGGGACGCAGAGCGGTGGCGCGTTCTACAAGAGCTTTGCGCAGGGCGTCCGGGGCAAGATCAGCAAGATCGCTTACATCGACCTTGCCGGTCTGGGTAATGGGTGTCAGGAGCCGTGGACCGGCCTCCGTTTTCGTCGCAGTGTAGTTACGAGCAAAAGGTGCCGCTGCTGTAGCCATATTTGTCTCCCTGGGCTTGGAGCCCGTCTCTGTTAGTAGTTGGCGCGGAGTGAAAACTGGAAGGACCGCGGCTGATTTGCCTGGCTGGTAAGAACACCGAAAGTAGCAGTTCCGACGGTCAGGCCAGGGTCGGCGAACTGTACCCTGTTGGTCACGTTGAACGCCTCGGCCCGGAACACTAGGTTGATATTTTCGTGAATCGGCGTCGTCTTGCCGATCGAGAAGTCCCAGTTATCCGTCCCCTGAGTCCGGAACAATCCGCTCGTGCGCGGCTGGTTGCCGAAGTAGCTTCCCGCCGTAGCGCCCGCGATCGGGGTCGAAAAGCACGCCTTGTTGATGATGGAAGTCTGCTGCTGCGCTGCTGTCACATAGCTGATAGGGTTCTTCTGCCGGCAGCCCAACGCCACATTCGGACGCGGCGTACCGGCTCCGTACGCAGCCGAAACCACGTTGGGTGCACCCGTAAAGGCCAGCGGGAACCCGCTCTGGAATAGGTTGATGCCGCTCACGTTCCAGCCCGAGACCGCCGCGTTCAGCGCGGACCCGGCATTGCCCAGATAGCGCTTTCCACGCCCGACCGGCAGATCCAGAATGTAGCTGATCACCAGCCGCTGCGGAACGTCGAAGCTCAAATACGACTTCTCCGCGCGCAAATTGGTGTAGTCCTGGATCACACCCTGGACGTGCGTTTCCACCGGCCCATTGGTCGATTCCGAATCGCCCAGAAACTTCGACCAGCTATAGTTCCCCAGCAGCGTCCCGCCGCTCGCGAAGCGCTTCGACAGCGTCACCTGCGCCGAGTGGTACGTGCTATCTCCGATATACGGTGACGTCACGTTGACATTCTGGAACAGAGGATAAGGACGCTTCCCCTGGGTCGTCGCAGGCGGGCCAACAATCGCCGAGTCCGGCAGTTGATTGATATCGGTCGAGCCGGTGATCGGAAGATGATCCCCCCGCGCACCCAGATACGCAAGCTGCAGAACCGTGCTTGTACCGAACGCCTGCTGCACGTTCGCGTTCCACTGCTGCAGATAGGGGAAACTCGAAAACGGCTCGCGTCCCGTGATCGTCTGCCCGTAGAAAATGGCCGGATTGGCCGCGTAGGCCGCACGGCTCATGGGCTCGAGAATCGTCGTCTTGGCGACGCTGCCCGGCGAGTTGCACGGATTGCCTGGCGCCGTGCCCGTCCTAGCGAAGCCCAGTGGAGCGCACAGCCGGCTTGACGGCGCCACGAACGTCACAGGCGAGTTCAGCGACGAGTAATACGGCTGCGAAGTGAACGACGAATCCTGCGGCAGATACGCCAGGCTGTATCCCGCCCGCAACGTTGTTCCCGCGTACGGCGCGAACGAAAAGCCTACCCGAGGTGAAAACAGTGTGTGATGCGCCTGCAGATCGCCGCGACTGCCATAAGCCGACGAGTGGACCAGCACCAGAGGATCAGCGAGCTGGGGCAGAATCACCGCGTTTCGGTCGTTCTTCTCATAGAAGCTGCCCGGCAGCTCATACCGCACACCCGCCGTCGCTGTCAGCTTCGGCGAAACCTGGTAGGTATCATTGAAGAAGAAGCCTGCGTAGTGCGTCAGGGTGCTCACATTTGTCGTCGTGGTAAAACCCACAGGCGCTGCTGCAAACACGCCTGAAATAAAGTCCGCCACCGGCGTCGCGCCCGAACCCGGAATCACAATCCCGCCCGGGCACGCATGGGTCGCCGAAGGAATGCAGGCCGTCGAGGTGCCCGCGAACGCAAACGCACCCGAGACGAAGGGCTGGTTGAACTCGTACCCTTCTTCCTGGCGGAATTCCCCGCCTCCCGTGAGCGAGTGCTTGCCCAGCACCTTCGAATAGGTGGCAAACGCCGTGTACACGTTGAACGGCTGTTGTGCCGTTTGATTGACCCCCGCATAGGGGTAGGTAATGTTGTTTGTGATCAGCACAGCAGGGAAGTACGGCGAGACTGCCTTCGACGCCGGACTCCAAAACTGTGCCTGGTCGCCGTTATCCAGCGGCGCCAGATTCACGTTCGTGTTACCCGGCTGCAAGTAACTGAAATAACGCAGGTACGAGAGACGGACGTCCAGCACCGAGGTCTGGCTTAGCGTCGCAGTGTCGCCAAGCACATACTGCGACAAGGTCGAACCCACACCGGTGAAAGCCGACGGCCCAACTGGATTGTTGATGAACACGGTAGGATCCTGCGTGCGATCGAATCGCGTATACCGCGCGAACAGCTTGTTCTTCGCATTCAGATTGTAGTCGAAGCGAACCGTCTCCTGTGCGTTGCGCGCATTCGCGTTGCCGTTCGCCTGATAGTTCACCGCCGCGCCGGGGACCGTTACCTTGTTCGGCAGCGGAAAGTAGTGAATCGTGTTGGCCAGGTATTGCGAGGTAGGGTCGGCCACCGTGTCGAGCGCCGGATTCACCGGCGCGCCAATGCAGAATTTATTCAGCACGCTACCGCACTGCACCTGCTGACCCGTCACCGGATTGCTGATCTTCGGGTCCGCCGTAAAGTCGCCATTGAGTTCGGCCTGGGTCGGCACGCGGCCCTGATTGATCACGCCCTGCGCCAGCCGGTAGCCCTCATAGGAAACAAAGAAGAACGCCTTGTCCTTCATAATCGGACCGCCGATCGTGGCGCCGAACTGGTTCTGGTTGAACTTCGGACGCGCAATCGAAAATTGATTATTGAAGAAGTTATTGGCATTGAAGATCGTATTCCGGAAATACTCATACAGCGTCCCGTGCAGCCGGTTGCCGCCCGGCTTGGTCCCGAACGAAACCACGCCGCCGCCAAACTGCCCGTACTGCGGGTTCACCAAGCTCGACTCTACCCGAAACTCCTGCACCGCATCTTGCGTCACCACAAACGCGACCGCATTGGCAAACAGCACATTCAACGGTGCGCCATCGAGATACACGGAAGACTGTCCCGCAAGACCGCCCGCAATCTGGTAGTTGCCGAAGCTGTTCGCATTCGTAAACGCGCCGCCATTGGAATTGTTGCTGGCCGCGCCGCTTGTGCCGCCCTGCGGAACCACGCCCGGCGTCAGCGTCACCAGGTTCATCGTGTTGCGGCCGTTCAAAGGCGTATCCTGCACCTGCCGCCCTTCAATCACCTGGCTTATCGTCGGCGAGGTGGTCTCAAGGATGCTGGAGTCCGCATTGACCGTAACCACGTCAGAAGCGGCGCCGACATTGAGCGAATAGTCGAGCGTGACTTGAGCTTCAATCTGCAAATCGACGCCCTCGCGTACCGATGTCTTAAACCCTGTCATCGTAGCTGTCGCATTGTATGTGCCAGGCAGGAGACCGGAGACGCGGTAAATTCCTTGGCCATTGGTATCGACTTTGCTGACGGCGCCCGTGGCGACGTTGGTAAAGGTGACACTAGCGTTCGGCAGCGTCGCCCCCGTGGAATCTGTTACGAGGCCGGTCACCGTAGCACCCGTCCCCTGCGCAAACAGCGCTGAATGCGCAAGAGTAAGCGCCAAGGCTAGCGATACCTGCAAGAGAAGACGGAAGACAAAAGGACGGATGTGGCTGGCGATCACGGTGGTGGCTCCTCAAGAGTAGTGACATGTATGCAGTCCGCCTGGTGCATCCATGTCGACGAACATGTAAGCTGAATCATCAGCGCACCGAACTCTGCTCTTCCGCGACGATAGTTGTCAAGCCTAATGTGAAGTGACCCCTGCTGATGTGGCAATCGGAGAGAAGGATCGACGCTTCAGTCACGGCTGCGATGGTCGCAGGGGGGATGCTGTCCGGCCGGTTACAAACCTCCCTGCCAAGGCCACAACCACCTTATTTCCCTGATTTATACCATTTTTGCGTATCCGGCTTCGCTTCGGTTTCGCCTCCGCGAGGAGACGTTAGCGTCTCTTGTCCTGGAACTTCAAAAGCTGCGGTCTGGGTAAGCAAGTAGCGAGGGGAACGCCTTGTAATTCTGATTCCAGGCGGTCTGCAGCCTCTGATCCCGGGTTCTGCTGCTGTCGGTCTAAAATTCCTAAGCAAGCTTCTGAAGAACACGTTCTCTAGAATTGTATTGACGATGGTATCTGTGACGCGTAGCATCGCCCCCGCTATGAGCAAAATCATTTTCACGGCTGCCCTGTCCGGACCGGTGGCCACGAAGGCCGACAACCCCGCTCTGCCCGTCACCCCTCAGGAGATCGCAACCGCCGCGGCAGAGGCCTACGCTGCAGGCGCAACCGTGGCCCACGTTCATGTTCGCGATGCGCAGGGTGTGCCGACGGCCGACCTCAACATCGCTCGAGAGGCCATGGAGCGGATTCAGGAGACCTGCCCCATTCTGGTCCAGCTTTCTACCGGCGTCGGATTGGGTATTTCGTTGGCAGACCGTGCCAAGCTGGTGGAATTGAAGCCCCGCATGGCGTCGCTGAATCCCTGCTCGATGACATTTGGCAACTCTGTATTTATCAATGCGCCCGATGAGGTGCGACGGCTGGCGGCCCGCATGATGGAGCTTGGAGTGAAGGCGGAGCTTGAGGTTTATGACTCCGGTCACGTTGACTTTGCGCTGCAGCTCTTGAAGGAAGGATTGCTGGCGGAGCCGTTGCAGTTCTCCATTGTGATGGGCGTACGCGGTGGCATGGGAGCGACACTCGAAAACCTGCTGAACACCTTGCGGCGCCTGCCTACCGGTGCCGCGTGGCAGGCGATCGCGATCGGCAGATCAAACCTTGATCTTTCGACCGCGGCAATCACCGAAGGCGGTAATGTGCGCACCGGCTTGGAGGACACCTTATACCTGTCCAAGGGCGTACTTGCGCCGAACAGCGCAGCGCTGGTCTCGCGCCTGGCTGCGATTGCACGGCTGCTGGGGCGTGAGCCGGCGACGCTCGATGAAACCAAAGCGATGCTTCAACTGTAAAAACAAGCGAAATGCAGTGACAAGTCGCTGCAGGAACGGAATTCATGAACGAGGTCAAGATGCAGTACATCGATGTGCAGGCCCACTTTCTGCCGGACTTTTATTGCGCCGCGATGCGCAAGGCAGGCCTACAGAAGATCGACAATTGGGATATCCCGGCGTGGAGCGTCGAAAGCGCCATCGAAATGATGGATGGGTATGGGATTCAGACACAGTTGCTTTCCTTAAGCGCCCCCGGGGTGTCCTTCGTGGACGGAGAAGAGGCGTGTGATCTGTCCCGTGCGCTCAATGAATTTGCCGCCGGGACGATTCGCAAGCATTCGCCGCGCTTTGGCGCATTTGCCACCCTGCCGTTGCCAGATGTGGACGGCGCGCTTGCTGAGATGGCATATGCGCTCGATACGCTGGGCATGGACGGCGTTGCCCTGCAAAGTAACTACGGCGGGGTCTACCTGGGTGCGCCTAAGTTCGACGGGGTGTTCGATGAATTGAACAGGCGGAAGGCTGTGGTCTTTGTGCATCCGGTAAGGCCGCCGAACTTTGCTCCCATCAGTATGGGGATCACCGCGCCGATTCTGGAGTACCCGTTCGACACAACACGCATGGCCGCCAACCTTCTTCGCAGTGGAACGATCGAGCGCTGCCCCGGGATGCGTCTGATCGTGGCGCATGGCGGCGGTACGCTTGCTTTCCTCTATTCCCGTCTTGCGCTTGCACTTGGGATTGAGCGGGCAAAGCTGATGACATCGTTTTACTTCGACCTGACAGCCGCGACGACTCCCGGACAAATGGGAGCGCTCGCCGCCATCGCAAAGCCGGAGCGAATGATGATGGGGTTCGATTTTCCCTTCATGAATAAGGCGATGAACGCTCCATTTCTCAGCGCACTGGAAACTGATGCCTATACGCCAGAGATGCGGACTGCGATCGGAAGAGAAAACGCTCTGAAGCTTTTTCCCCGGATAGCGACGGCATTGAGCCGGGCATGAAAGCGTCTCCCAGGGCGAGGCGTTAGACTTCGTGTAACGAAACAGATGACAGGCGGCGGGACTACATGACGAACTTGGCAGGTACCGGGAATAAGGACAACGCGCGCGGCGGCATTCTGCTCCGAGGCGTAACCGTCGTGGATACGCGCACAGGAAATCTCGCGCCGAACATGTCGATCGCGCTGGTGGATGGGCGGATTCAACAGATTCTGCCCGCCGGGGACATGCCGCAATCGGCGGCTGAGGAGATCGACGCAAGCGGCAAATATGTGGTGCCGGGATATCTCGACATGCACACGCACCTGCTGCAGGAAGAGCATGGCATGCTGGAGAGCGGCATGTTGATGCTTGCGCATGGCATCACGGGCACGCGGCACATGGCAGGGTCAACCGAATTGCTTCGGTCGCGGCGCACTGGCACTCTTGGACTTGACGCGTATACGCCTGAGATTTTGAGCCTGTGTGGCGAGATTTTGATTCCAGTCAATGCACCCACTCCCGAAGCGGGCGCCGCTGAGGTAAAACGTCAGAAGGCCGAGGGTGCGGATTTCATCAAAACCATCTTCCTGAACCCGAAGGTCTTCTTTGCAACCCTTGCGGAAGCCAACCGGCAAGGGCTTGCTTACGACGGACACCTTTCTCCAGGCGTGAGCGTTCTGGAAGCTGCGAAGGCCGGCATGAGGGTGATCGAGCACATGGGACCACTGGACCTGATGTTGATCGCCGCTTCGAGCAAAGGCTGGCTCATCAACTTCATTCTCCGGATGAAGCCGCCAAAGCCGCCGGACCTGTCTCCAGAGGCGATGCAGGCGGCCGGCAAAGTGATGATCGCTAATCCAAACCTGGGACGTCTCAACGCCGACCCGCAGGCGCTCCTTAAATCACAGAAACTCGTCGATTCCTTCAGCGAAGTGAAAGCGCGCCAGCTTGCTGAGACGTTCGCCGCCAGGGGTACCTGGCATTGTCCGACGTTGATTCGCAATGTCACGATAAGGCAAGGCGACGACCCGCTCTACACACAAAGTCCCGACCTGCGCTACATACACCCGGCGACGCGCGCCTTTTGGACGAAAGTCTCAGAGATGTACAAGCAGAAGGTCTCTCCGGCTGGACGCGAAACGCTGAAGCGCATGGGGGACCTGGAAGTGAAGCTGATGCAGGCCTTCGATAAAGCCGGTGTGCCAATGATGGCAGGGAGTGACTACGGAGGAGGATGGGTCATTCCCGGCGTGTCGCTGCACCAGGAGTTCGACTTGCTGGAGAAGGCAGGGCTGTCACCGCTGAAGATCCTGCAGATGACGACGCTGCTCGGTGCACAGTTTCTGAAACGCGAAGCCGATATGGGCGCCGTGGAAACAGGCAAACTGGCCAACCTGGTCGTGCTGAACCGGAACCCGATGGAGAGTGCGCAGAACTTGCACCAGATCTTCGGCGTGGTGCGAAGCGGCATTTTTTATTCGGCCCAGTCGTTGAACGAAATGAAGGATCACGTGGCTGGGCGCATTCGTGGCGAGATGCCGGACGCGCACGACGCAGCCGAACAGGCGACTCCGTAACCGGAGCTCAGGGTAGAGGCGCCGCGGCAGTTACCTCCGGTACGCTTGAGAAGGGCGGCAAAGCAAACGTGAGAGCCGAGGCTGCGGCAGCCAACAGGCTCAACAGCAGCAAGCCTGGGCGAAAGCTGTGCAGGCGGTCGAAGCTGAAGCTGAGTAGCAGCGGTCCGGCGGCAACGCCCAGGCTGAAGATGCTGAAGGCAAGACCGTAGAGCCTGCCAAAAGCCGCTTTACCGAAGTAGCGCCTTACCAGGTAAGCAGTGAAGTCGACCTCCGCCCCTAGAACCGAGCCGACGAGCAGCGCGGCAACATAGCTTGCGGACCGGCCCGGCACGTAGGCCAGCAATAACATGGCTGCGACAATAAAGATTGCGATGCAAGCCAGCATGCGGGCAGCGTTCCATTTGTCCAGCAGCCATCCAATGCCTCCGCGGCCTAGGATGACAGTTAGCCCGGCGAAGCTCGCGACCCCTGCAGCGGCTGAGGGGGTAAATCCGCGATCGATCATCATCGATACGAGATTGGCAATAACACCACCGCTGGCAAGTCCAAGCGCGACAAAGATGGCGCACATCAGCACAAATGCGCGGGTCAACACGAGCGGCAGGATGGGCGCGGCGATCCCATTGCGGCGAGGCAGCGGAGTATGCGCGTAGCGCGTCGCAAACAGGGCAGCAGGAAAGGTGACCAGCAGGGTGGAGATGCCGATCGTGGCGTAGGCTCCGCGCCAGCCATGGGACTCAATCAGCAATTGGGCCGCCTTGGGCAGCAGCACGGCACCCAGCCCGATACCCGTCAGCGACAGTCCGAGCGCGAGTCCAAGATGCCGCTCGAAGTTTCTGACCAGCACGGCCGCATAGCCAACCGGTGAGGCGGCGCCGCCGAGCACGGTGAAGACTGCGAACACAAGGTAGAAATGCCACAGATGGGGCGTGAGGAACGCCAAAGAACCGTATCCAATGGACATTCCGACAAGTGAGGTCAGAATAATTCGGCGCGGGCCGAAGCGATCAACCAGCATGCCCCAAACTGGACAGGTAAGTGAAATCATGAGTTGGCCAATGGAAACTGCGCCCGCGATCTGCGTGCGAGTCCAGTGAAACTGGTTTGCCAAGGGACGGATAAAGACACCGAAGGAGTAGAGCAGAAGTGTTCCGACCGATAGCGTGAGGCAGATAGCGCACGCGACCACAATGCCCCAGTGCCGGTCCATTTCGTGGGGATCCCGTCTGCCCTTCTGTGAATCGGGCCCCTGGTCGTCAGGCAGTTTCGCGATGTCCATTCCGCCCCTTCGCACACAAATCAGTAAACGTGTTTACAGCGTGCAAGACTGCCGGACACGAGCAGCAGTTGTCAAGCAAGCCCGTCCTCTGCCGGTTCGCTCCCTTCTCGGCCCGACGCGCTCGTGCCTGCATGATCGTTCAGGATAGTCGGATGTGGGAACGGATTAGATTGTCCGTAGCCGCAACCCAATGCACCGAGGTGAGCTCCTGCTGATTGCGGGTAGAGCATGAACTTGTACGGATGGATTGCGCAAGACCATGACGGTGCCTCGGTGAAATGATTTCCCGGCTTGGCATTCGGCTTATCGGAAGGTTAGCTCGAGTGCTTCAGAAGGTTTTCTTGTCCGCCAAGGTATTCTGCACCAAGCCATCCGTCACCAGGCGCATCATGCGGTCAAAGTCTCGTATACCATCGCGCCATTCGGGCCGCGGTGACGAGGCGAGCCACCAACGGATCGAAGCGGCGAAGACGAAAAAGAGATAACGGCTCACTGCCTCCGGGCTTTCTTCTGATTTGAGTTCACCCGATTGTTGTCCTTGCGCTACAAGTTCCTCAAAGCCCGCAAGAAGCCTATTGCGAAGCTGGAGATAGCGGTCGAGGTGCATGCCCGGTGACATGACAACCACTTCGCTCAATAGAATTCTTGAAAGAACGGGTTCACTTGCGAACAAGCGGTAATAATGTTCCGCGATGCTGCGCAGCTTCACCGCGAAGCTCTGATACGGCCGCGGAGCCAAAAGCGCAACATCGACAACGGTGCTGACATCTTCATTGAAGATGAGGTAGATGAGGTCTCGCTTGTCCGTGACGTGGTTGAACAACGCACCGACGGTTAACCCCGCCTTGGCGGCGATTTGACGCAGCGTTGCCCGATCATAACCACGTTCAGCGAACAATTCGCGCGCCGCGACCATGATCTTGTGCTGGCTCTCCTGCTTGGAAAGCTCACGTACGCCCGGAGTCCTGCCGACTTTCCGAATTTTCGGCTTTTCTTGTTTCGCGACTGCTTCTGCCGACAACATCCTCTGCAACCCCTCCCACGGTCTGAATTGCTTCGATATACCGTAGCACATGACTTACCAGTGTCACAGCGTCCGGCGTCGGGAAGGCTGTGTGATTCAGTCTATCCTGTCCGCGCCGTGGTGAGGGTACCGGAGAGACTCGGGGCAGAAGTCGAGGGCAATATCCGCCCCCGGCCCACCGCTAGACTGCAGTTGACAAATCCAGTTCTGAGGAGCACGCTGCTGTACGAACGTGTTCACTCGTTTCCATCGACTAACGGTGGGACGATTGGACTGAAGCAACTGCCTGTTGACCGCCTGGGACGAAAAAAGGAGATGGATTGCCTGAATGCTTTCGGATCGCCTTCCGTGAATTCTCCTCGATTCGCCTCGACTAAGAACTGACCGGATCACTTTACGCCTGAGAACCGCATTCGATTTCGACTTCAGAACAGCTTCGCTCCTGCTGCGGTCCATCGTTCGACTACATCAATGGCCTGCGCGTAACCGCACCATCACGGCTCGTAGGCGCGCCTTGGTTACGAGCATTGGATGAGAACACTACGGAGGACTTGAATGACTTTGACCAGCATGCTTCGACACGCAATCGTTCTAAGCTCCACGGCCGGCTTGGGCCACATCGTTCTCGCACAGACTTCGGTTCGGGTCGACTCTGGCATCGTGCTGGCGGACGCTACGGTCGTAAACACAGCAAGCGGCGCGCTCACTCCCCACCGCAATGTCATCCTGGACAATGGAAAAATCAAAGAGATCACCGCCGGTCGCGCCGTAGCCACGGGCTCGGCCCGGATCATCAACGTATCCGGCAAGTTTGTCGTGCCTGGCTTTGTTGACGTGCATGCACACGCAATCGACACGGCAAACCTGAATCCGAGCTACTTTCCATTGCTGCTGGCGAACGGGGTCACTGCCGTTCGCGAAGAGTCCGTGGTGCCGCCTCTGATGGAATTGGCCAGGAAGGTCAACGCTGACTCGGCAGCCGGCCAGGTGCTTGCTCCTGAAATCATCTTTCAAGGAGGCGAAGAGCATCAACCTCAGAATTTGTCAGCTTTTGAGGCGAGCAATACAGGAAAAATGCCCTCGTTCGATCATCTCGGTGCCGGTCTCGGCTTGGTGCTGGACTGCTCGACCAAATCAGATGCGATTCGCAACGCTGTACTTGCCCATGGCTACAAGGTGACCATGCCGCCGCCAAAGGAGTTCATCCTGAACCCGCGTGCTTTCGATGGTGCGGCCAACGCACCTTTTTACCAACGGGTCATTGACACGTACAGCGATGCCCAATGCAAGTCATTGGCGGAAACCTTCGCGAAAAACGGCACCTGGCAGACACTTACCTTGATTCGCTTACGTACCCAGGACTATGGGAATGACCCGATGTATCGCAACAACTCGAATTTGCAATATGTAAGCAAGGAACGGCGCGCCACATGGGATGCCGTGGGCGACAAGTTCGCGAACCTGCCCCCTGAGGCGGTCGCTACACTGCATAAATATTACGAATTGCAGAAGCATGTAAGCAAGCTGATGAGTGACAACGGTGTCAAGATCCTGGCCGGATCCGATGTCAGCGGTGTCTGGCTCGTCGCGGGCTTCAGTCTTCACCAGGAGTTCCACGAATTAGCTGCCGCCGGTCTTACTCCTCTGCAGGTGCTCCAATCCACAACCTGCAACGCGGCTGACTTCCTGCAACGGCAAGCCACGATGGGTTTAGTAGAGGAAGGGAAGAATGCCGACTTGGTGCTACTCGATGCCAACCCCGTTCTCGATGCCGGCAACCTGGATAAGATCTTTGGCGTCGTCGTTCACGGCAGGTATTTGGGTAAAGCGGAGTTGGAAAAGATGAAGAGCGAGGTCGCTGCTGCTTATCGATGAATTCGCGCCTTCTTTGTCCCCGTGATTCACTAGCGGGAGGTGCCACCGGCGGCCAAACGGATGCAGTTGGCTATACCTTGCGCGTTCAGTTCTGGCTCTAACTCACCCGCGGTTTGAGCGTTCAATGCCAGCCGCTCGAAAGCTTGAGAAAGCTTGCGCTTCCGATGTGGGCAAGCTAACGCATCGTCTCTCACGCTGTAGCTTCGAGGGCTACTTGGCCTATGTTTCAGACTTATTTGGCGCGCTCTGGAGGTCAAGCCTTGCCTATGACGAGGTTGTCGCGAGCGGCTTCGACGATGTCTGTGAGACTGCCTGAAGAATCATTCACTTCGAGGACGCGCTCGATCTGTGTGAGCGAGAAGAATATTCTGTTCATAGAGCAAGATCGCCAATTTCGTATCGCCACCCCACGCTAATTCGGTAGGGCCGGAGCCGGTCCGCAGATAGAGTCCTTTCGATCTCATTCAGATTTGCCCAGGTATATTCCCGCCCTATCGAGCGGTGCTGCAACACTATTCATGTACACCTTAGTGAACCCCTCTCCGTCGAGATATGAGGCACCCGGCCAACTAAATGGGCCATCCGCCTGTTGACAGCATTTCAAATCGGCCTTCAACATTTAATGAATGAAATGAGATCATTCCATGAAGGAGTTCTTTTATGATTGAAACCACATCATCCGCTGGGGCGTCGGGCGGTGGGACGCGCGGACCTCACGCGAACACGGGTAACGGACTGCAGGCAAAGAGTGTTCTAACGAAGATCGCGGGTGTTGTCGCAGATCGAAATATTCCTTTCCTTGTTTGCAGCATTGGAATGATCGTCATGTTGCTGTGGGCAGGCAAATTCAAAATGACAGCAGCCGGAGCAGAGGGCATCGTGCCGCTCGTCAGTAACAGCCCACTGACCAGCATGCAACTCAAGGCCTTTGGACCATATATTTTGGGGGATATAATCGGGGCCACGGAATGGACAGCGGCAATCCTCCTGATCATTGGCTACTTTAAACCGAAAGCAGGCATTCTGGGCGGGATGATTCTGGTCGTCATGTTCTTCACCACAAGCACCATGTTGCTCACGACTCCGGATGACACCATCGTGGTTCACGGCATCCATTACATGAACAACCTCGGTCTGTTTCTCTTCAAGGACATCATCTCTTTCGGAGTTGCGTTTTATCTGATCAGCCACTACGGACGAAAAGCGATCCTGGCCGAGAACCAGAGATGATGGTCTGCGGGGGAAAGTTCCAATTCAAATTTTTGCTCGATAACTCATGTACTGGGCGTGCGCTGATGGTTCGCGCGGAGCGCGAATGCCCACATCTCAGAACTGAGATATGGGGCACCCTGGTTTAGGGTCAGCTTAGATATGGGCCACTCGCCGGGTACGCTCCCGATCCATTATGGCGGCACGAACAGGATAGAGGTACGCGATGTGTCAGTAGTTTATGGAGGGGTTTACCCGCCCCTTGAATGATTAGGATCCTATACTTTGCCGTACTTCGGAAGGCATCTGCAGAATGCGCTTTGCTCTAGTTACCGCGACATATTGAAGTCGCTTGTGCGCCGCAGACACAAGTCCTGTTTGCCCTGCCAAATCTTTGTTCAACTCTACAGAGTCCCACTCAAGTCCTTTAGCTTTATAAACCGTTGATAACGTAATCCGCGGATCTTTCACTTTCTCGACATCAGACAAGAGCTTACGAATTTGAATTGAACCAAAATCTTCTCGAAGCAAGCACAACTGCCCACCGACTCCAGCTAATTCGGGATGGTAGAAAACGTAGGAACGGTACTCTTTGTATGAGGTAAAACCAAACAAATCAGGATGTGAACTGATAATGTTCGCTTCGAGTAGGTCCAAACCTTCACAATATGCGAGCCATTCAGCGACGCCTCCACATACGGCAACTTTGTGACCATCTTGCATCAAGCTTGTGAGCTTTGCTAAAAGTGATTTGTTCCCTCTAAAAAGGATTGCATCGCAAACCGAACCATCTTGCCGAACGAAATCACCACCTCTTCTCAGTCCTTTGAGTGTAAGGAGAGACCCCAAAGCTCTGAGCGCATTGTTCGCAATTTCTGCGATTCCGTCGCCGAATCTGAAAGAACCTGTAAGCGATGAGGTATGGTTACACTTAGTCTTCTTGAGAGCATCGACTGCTCCGCGCCAGTCATAAATTTGCTGATGGCTATCTCCCACATAGACGATTTGGCATGCCTGCGATTTAAGAAGATCGAGCACCGGATCGTTCGTGTCTTGAGCTTCATCGAGCATAACAAAATCTGCATCAAGTGGAGACTTATCTAATGTCCACATCTTGAGATAGAGATCATGCCCGATCGGGAGAGTCGCGAAAGGATCATGCATGCGGCTCCAGATCGCTTCGATTACATCTCTATAAGTCTCAAAGAAGTGTCGCTTTCCCTCATCGGTTAAGGGCAGGTATCTTGGAGAAGGAACATGCTGCCAGCCCAGCTCAGAATCGGGGGTTCTTGAAAAAGCGTGCAAAAGTCGCATGAGCATCGAACAGAACTGATCGCGACTTACTGCGCGCGATACTAAGGGAGGCGGTCCCAATGGGACAGCGTATGAGGGAAGCGGGGCAAACTCCCTAAGGTGGTGGAGATTCGGAGTTGTAACTAAACGCTGATGATCGAAACCACGCTTCTTCAAATGTGCGATGGCTTGTGCATGTGTGGTCTGACAATCTACATTGGTCGGGAATCTACTTCGAGCATCACTCGCAATCGCATCATTAAAGGAAAGATAAATACCGCGCTTTTCCTTTGCTGAATCAGCAAGTGCTATCAAAGTAGATGTTTTCCCTGTTCCAGCAAGGGCCTGTATGGCGAGCGATTCACCGGTAGCAAATAGGTTGTTCGCTAAATCTTGTTCATCTGTAAGCGTCAAAATATTCATCCATTGATCCCGAACAATGTTCGTCTAGAGTGGGCCCACAAAGTCTATTCTATGTTGTGCATCCTCAAGATACCCCAGCGCGGCATAATGCGCCGCAAATATAAAGAGCGGACTCTTTCGAGTCCGCCCGTTATTGTTGCTGTAGTTTAAGGTTTCACGCGAAGCGTCGAGAACGGTACGAAGTACTACTCGGCGGCTAGTTCTTCTTGTTCGCCTTCCATGCGCATCTGTTCTAGTTCGCGCTCTTCGGCTTCGATGGCTGCGGTGACTTCCTGCTGGACCTGGGCTGCCGCTTCTTCGAGCTCTGGGGAGAGCTGGACGTTGCGGTAGTACTCCATGCCGGTACCGGCGGGGATGAGGCGGCCTACGATGACGTTTTCCTTGAGGCCGCGGAGCGTGTCGATGGAGCCGTTGATGCTGGCTTCGGTGAGCACGCGGGTGGTCTCCTGGAAGCTGGCGGCCGAGATGAAGCTGTCGGTCGAGAGCGACGCCTTGGTGATGCCGAGGAGCAAGCTGCGCCCGATGGCAGGACGTCCGCCGGTCATCAACACGCGCTGGTTCTCGGCGTTGAAGCGGAAGCGGTCGGTCTGCTGATCGACGAGGAACGTGGTGTCGCCAACCTCTTCGATCTTGACCCAGCGAAGCATCTGGCGAACGATGGTTTCGATGTGCTTGTCGGAGATGGTGACGCCCTGCAGGCGGTAGACTTCCTGGATCTCGTTGACGAGGTACTGCTGGAGAGCACGTTCGCCAAGGACTTCCAAGATGTCGTGCGGGTTGCGGGGACCATCGATGAGTGCGTCCCCGGCACGGAGGCGTTCGCCTTCCTGCACGTTGACGTACGTACCGCGGGGCACGCTGTACTCCTCTTCCTGACCGTTGTCGGCGGTGACGTAGACCTTGCGCTGGCCCTTCGAGACTTCGCCGAAGCGAACGACACCATCGATCTTGCTGATGATCGCAGGGTCGCGGGGCTTGCGGGCCTCGAAGAGTTCGACGACGCGAGGCAGACCGCCGGTGATGTCCTTGGTGCGGGTGGTCTCGCGTGGAATCTTGGCAAGGATGTCGCCGGGGAAGATCTCGTCGCCGTCGGCCACCATGAGGTGAGCGCGGGAGGGCATAAGATACCGCTTGTTACCGGACGCGGATTTCACAATGATGGCGGGCTGACGCTTCTCATCGGGAGAGTCGCCGACGACCAGACGGCTGAGGCCGGTGACTTCGTCGACTTCCTCGTTGAGGGTAACGCCTTCCTGGAGGTCCTTGAACTGGACGGTTCCGGCGATCTCGGTGAGGAGCGAGAAGGTGTACGGATCCCACTCGCCGAGAAGGCTGCCCTGAACAACCTGCGCACCTTCTTCGACCCGGAGCTTGGCGCCATAGACGACGGCGTAACGCTCTTTTTCGCGGCCTTTCTCGTCGACGATGGCGAGCGAGCCGTTGCGGTTGAAGGCAACCAGACCGCCGTCCTTGGACCGGACAGTGACGAGGTTGATGAAGCGGACGGTGCCGACGTTCTTGGCCTCGAGGTGCGAGGCGTCGGATACGCGCGATGCCGTACCACCGATGTGGAAGGTACGCATGGTGAGCTGGGTGCCGGGCTCGCCGATGGACTGCGCCGCGATGACGCCGACGGCTTCGCCCATCTCCACCATCTTGCCAGAGCCTAGATTGCGGCCATAGCAGAGGATGCAGACGCCGCGCTTGGACTCGCAGGTGAGCACCGAGCGGATCTTGACGCGCTCGATACCCGCGGCCTGAACGGCGGACGCCTTATCCTCGTCGATCTCTTCGTTGATGTCGACGATGGTCTTGCCTTCAAAGTCCTTGAGCTTTTCGAGCGAGACGCGGCCGATGATGCGGTCGCGCAAGGGCTCGATGGTCTCGCCGGCTTCGATGATGGGCGTGACGTAGATGCCTTCGACGGTACCGCAGTCGTTGTGCGAGATGATGACATCCTGCGCGACGTCGACGAGGCGGCGGGTGAGGTAACCCGAGTCTGCGGTCTTCAGCGCGGTGTCCGCGAGACCCTTGCGGGCGCCGTGGGTCGAGATGAAGTACTGCAGGACGGTGAGACCTTCACGGAAGTTTGCCGTGATGGGGGTCTCGATGATTTCGCCGGAGGGCTTGGCCATCAGACCACGCATACCGGAGAGCTGACGGATCTGCTGTTTGGAGCCTCGGGCGCCGGAGTCGGCCATGATGTAGATCGGGTTCATGGCTCCCTCCTTGTCGGCGCGCTTCATGTTGTTGAACATTTCATCGGCGACACGCTCGGTGACTCCCGACCACATCTGGATGACCTTGTTCGAGCGCTCACCGTTGGTAATGGCACCGTCGAGGTACTGCTGCTGCATGCTGAGGACGGTCTTTTCGGCATCGCCCACGAGGGTGTACTTGGAGTCGGGGATGACCATGTCGTCGAGTCCGACCGAGAGGCCGGAGCGGGTGGCATAGGTGAAGCCCAGGTCCTTGACCCGGTCGAGGGTCTTGACGGTGACTTCGAGGCCGAGGTTCAGGTAGCAGTAGTTGATGAGTTGGCCGATGCCCTTCTTCTTGAGCAGGCCGTTGACGTATGGCATGCCTTCGGGGAGCGCATCGTTGAGGATGGCGCGGCCGACGGTGGTCGAGATGAACTGGTTGTGGAACTCGACCGGCTCGGTGTGGGTGAGGTCCTGATCGTCGTACGCGGTGGTCATGTCGAGGACAGGGCCGGAGTAGCGCAGACGGATCGGGGTGAGGGTCTCAACCTGCTTGGCTTCGAGGGCCATGAAGACCTCTTCGATGTTGGCGAAGACGCGGCCCTCGCCCTTGGCGTTGACCTTCGCCTTGGTGAGGTAGTAGATACCCAGGACGAGGTCTTGGGTCGGCACGGTGATGGGCTGGCCGCTGGCGGGCGAGAGGATGTTGTGCGAAGCGAGCATGAGGACGCTGGCTTCGATCTGAGCCTCGGGCGAGAGCGGGATGTGGACGGCCATCTGGTCGCCGTCGAAGTCCGCGTTGAAGGCGGTGCAGACGAGCGGATGGATCTTGATCGCTTTGCCTTCGACGAGCACGGGCTCGAAGGCCTGGATGCCGAGACGATGAAGGGTTGGGGCGCGGTTGAGCAGGACGGGGTGGTCCTTGATGACCTCTTCGAGGATGTCCCAGACGATGGGCTCCTGCATCTCGACCATTTCCTTCGCCTGCTTGATTGTGGTGCAATGGCCGGTCTGCTCGAGGCGGTGATAGATGAAGGGCTTGAAGAGCTCGAGCGCCATCTTCTTGGGAAGACCGCACTGGTGCAGCTTCAGCTCGGGACCGACGACGATGACCGAACGTCCGGAGTAGTCGACGCGCTTACCGAGAAGATTCTGACGGAAGCGGCCCTGCTTGCCCTTGAGGGTGTCGGAGAGCGACTTCAGCGGACGGTTGTTCGCGCCACGCAGGACGCGGCCACGGCGGCCGTTATCAAAGAGAGCATCGACGGCCTCCTGCAGCATGCGCTTTTCATTGCGGACGATGACCTCAGGAGCGTGGAGGTCCATCAGCTTCTTGAGGCGGTTGTTGCGGTTGATGACGCGACGGTACAGGTCGTTGAGGTCGGAGGTGGCGAAGCGTCCGCCGTCGAGCGGCACGAGAGGACGAAGCTCGGGCGGGATCACGGGAATCACGTCGAGGATCATCCATTGCGGCAGGTTGTCGGACTTCTTGAAGGCTTCGACGATCTTGAGGCGCTTGGAGTACTTGAGCTTCTTCTGCAGCGAGGTCTCGGTCTTCATGCGCTCGCGCAGCTCAATCGAGAGCTCGGCGACCTCGACGCGCTTGAGCAGCTCCTTGATAGCCTCTGCGCCCATCATGGCCTTGAAGCCGGAGGGGCGGTACTGAGCATCGAGCTCGCGGAACTTGGTCTCGTCCTTGATGACCTCGCGCTCCTTGACGGGCGCATCGCCTGGATCGACGACGACGTAGGATTCGAAGTAGAGGACCGCTTCCAGCTCGCGGAGCGAGATGTCCAGAAGATGCCCGATGCGCGAGGGCAGGCCCTTGAAGAACCAGACGTGCGAGCAGGGGCTGGCGAGCTCGATGTGGCCGAGGCGCTCGCGGCGGACCTTTGAGAGGGTGACTTCGACGCCGCACTTGTCGCAGATGACGCCGCGATGCTTCATGCGCTTGTACTTGCCGCAGAGGCACTCCCAGTCGGTGATCGGTCCGAAGATGCGGGCGCAGAAGAGGCCGTCTCGCTCGGGCTTGAAGGTGCGATAGTTGATGGTTTCAGGCTTGGTAACTTCGCCGTGCGACCAGCTGCGGATCTTCTCGGGGCTGGCGAGCTGGATCTTGATGGCGTCGAAGTCGGCGATCGGTCCGGTAAGTTCAAAGGGGCTGGAGCGGAACATATTTTCGGTCTCCGGTGCAGCGTGAGGCTGCTGTTGCTGGATCTATTTCACAATGACTTGAGGCGCATCGTGTTGCCTTCGGTTCTGGTGCTGTTGCTTGTCTTCGATTTGTGGGTGCCACCGGAAGTGGCGGCCCGAGGAGAGTACGCGAGTGACCTCCCCGGGCTCTGTTGCATTAGTCTGCTGCGGCGATGGCTGGCAGCGGCTGCTTTTTCTGGTCGGCGAGCTTGATCAGCTCGACATCCAGGCAGAGGGACTGCAGTTCGCGAATAAGAACGTTGAACGATTCGGGAACACCCGGCTCGATGGCAGCTTCGCCCTTGACAATGGCTTCGTAGATCTTAGTGCGGCCGAAGACGTCGTCGGACTTGGCGGTGAGCAGCTCCTGCAGGATGTAGGCGGCGCCGTAAGCTTCAAGGGCCCAGACCTCCATCTCACCGAAGCGCTGTCCGCCGAACTGCGCCTTACCGCCCAGCGGCTGCTGAGTGATGAGCGAGTACGGACCGATGGAGCGAGCGTGGATCTTGTCGTCGACCAGGTGCGACAGCTTGAGCATGTAGATGTAGCCGACGGTGGCGGGCTGCTCGAACGGATCGCCGATCATGCCATCGTAGAGCTGCGTCTTGCCCGAGCTTGGAAGCCCGGCTGCTTTCAACAACGCCTTGATCTCGGTCTCGCGTGCGCCGTCGAAGACTGCGGTGCCAAACCAGATGCCGCGCTTCATGCCCGCGGCAACGCGCAAGGTCTGCTCGTCGTCGAGGTCAAGAAGCTGATTGAGAGCGGCGGTTCCGGCGAAGCGCGCCTTGAAGAGCTCGCGGACTTCGTTGGCCGACTCCATGGTCGCGGCGAGTTCGGCGATCTGCGCCCCCAAGGTGTGTGCGGCCCACCCGAGGTGCGTTTCGAGAATCTGACCGACATTCATGCGCGAAGGTACGCCGAGCGGGTTGAGAACGATCTCGACCGGAGTTCCGTCGGGAAGGTACGGCATGTCTTCCTCCGGCAGTATCCGGGCGATGACACCCTTGTTGCCGTGGCGACCGGCCATCTTGTCGCCGACCGAGAGCTTGCGCTTCATGGCGATGTAGACCTTGACCATCTTGATGACGCCGGGGGCGAGTTCGTCGCCCTTCTGCATCTTGCCGATCTTCTCGTTGGTGATCTTGCGGAGAACATCGATCTGACGCGAGGTCATCTCTTCGATCTCGTCGATCTGCTCGTTGACGCGGGGGTCTTTGTCGGCGTAGCGGATGCGCTTGAGATTACGGGTGCTGATCAGCTCGATCTGGTCGCGGTCGAGAACATCACCCTTGTTGAGCAGCTTCTTGTTGGTGCGCTCGTCATGTAGATCAGCCAACACCTCTTTGCCACCCAAAATCGCTTCGAGGCGCTTGAGCCGTTCGTCGGTCAAGATTCGGATCTCGTCGGCGAGGTTGCGCTCGAGCTTCTCGATCATCTCCTGCTCAATCTGCTTGGCGCGCTCGTCCTTCTCCTGGCCCTTGCGGGAGAAGATGCGGACGTCGACGACGGTGCCTTCGATACCCGGAGGGCACGTCAAGCTGGCGTCGCGAACGTCGCCGGCCTTTTCGCCGAAGATGGCGCGAAGCAGCTTCTCTTCCGGAGTGAGCTGGGTTTCTCCCTTCGGCGTAACCTTGCCGACGAGGATGTCGTTGTGGCCGATCTTGGCGCCGATGCGGATAATTCCCGAGTCGTCGAGATCGCGCAGGGCGTGCTCGCTGACATTTGGAATATCGCGCGTGATCTCTTCCGGCCCAAGCTTCGTATCGCGCGCTTCAATCTCGAATTCCTCGATGTGGATCGAGGTGTAGTAGTCCTCGCGGACCAGCTTTTCGGAGATCAGGATCGCGTCTTCGAAGTTGTAGCCGCGCCACGGCATGAAGGCAACGAGAACGTTACGGCCCAGGCCGAGTTCGCCCTGCTCGGTGCAAGGACCATCGGCGATGACCTGACCCTTGACGACGCGGTCGCCCTTGCGGACGATCGGCTTCTGGTTGATGCAGGTGTTCTGGTTAGAGCGTTTGAACTTCGTGAGCTGGTAGATGTCGGAGCCGACCTCACGCGAGAGCTGCGTGGGGTGGTGCTCGCCTTCTACGCGCACAATGATGCGTTCGGAGTCGACTGAGTCAATGATGCCGTTGCGCTTGGCCAGGATGACGGCGCCAGAGTCGCGGGCGGTGACACCCTCCATGCCGGTGCCGACGAACGGGGCTTCGGCAACGAGCAGAGGCACGGACTGCCGCTGCATGTTGGCGCCCATCAGCGCGCGGTTGGCGTCGTCGTGCTCGAGAAACGGGACCAGGGATGCAGCCACAGAAACAAGCTGCTTCGGCGAGACGTCCACATAATCCACCTCGGACTTGTTTACGAGGACGAAGTTACCCTGGCGCCGGGCGTCGACCACATCCTGCACGATGTTCAGCTTCTCATCGAGCTCGATGTTGGCCTGCGCGATGGTGTGGCGATCTTCTTCCCAGGCCGAAAGATAAAAGCTGAAGGGAGCAAGATCCATGGTGCGCTTCTTGTCCTTTTTCAACTGCTCATTCTGCTTGCGGGCCTCTTCGATCTCGAGATAGTCGCCCTGGCGCAGACCGGACTCACCGGCGTTGACGACGGAGACGTAGTCGAGCGCCCGGCCATCTTTAACGCGGCGGTACGGCGACTCGATGAAACCGTATTCATTGATACGCGCAAAGCAGGAGAGCGACGAGATCAGGCCGATGTTCGGGCCTTCCGGCGTCTCAATCGGGCAGATGCGGCCATAGTGGGTGGGGTGCACGTCGCGGACTTCGAAGCCGGCGCGCTCACGGGAGAGACCGCCAGGCCCAAGCGCGGAGAGACGGCGCTTGTGCGTGATCTCCGAAAGTGGGTTGGTCTGGTCCATGAACTGCGAGAGCTGCGAGGAGCCGAAGAACTCACGAATCGCGGCCATGACGGGCTTGGCGTTGATGAGGTCGTGCGGCATGGCGGTCGACATCTCCTGATAGACCGACATCTTTTCCTTGATGGCGCGCTCCATACGGACGAGGCCGATGCGGAACTGGTTCTCCATCAACTCGCCAACCGCGCGGACGCGGCGGTTGCCGAGATGATCGATGTCATCCACGGTGCCGATGTTTTTGCGCAGCTTCAACAGATAGCGGATCGTCCCGTAGAAGTCCTCGGGCGTAAGCGTACGATGGTCGAGGCCGGTAGGGTCCTGGTTCTCGTACAGCTTGATGTTGAACTTCAGCCGGCCGACGCGTGAGAAGTCGTACTTGCGCGGATCGAAGAACATGCCCTCGAAGAGCGCAGTCGCGGTGTCAAGCGTCGGTGGGTCGCCGGGACGCAGCTTGCGGTAGATCTCGATCAGCGCCTCTTCGGGCTTGCGCACGGAGTCGCGGCGAAGCGTGTTGGTGATAATGTTGCCCACGTCGTCGCGCTCGGGGAAGAAGACCTCGAAGCTGGTGACGCCGGACTGAATGATCTTGTGCAGCTTGTCGGCAGTAAGCTCCTGGTTGGCCTCGTAGAGCAGCTCACCTGTGGTGAGATCGACGACGTCGGAGGCGGTCATCGCACCGTCGAACTCGCTGGTCTCGACCTCAACCGCTTCGATCTTATGCGAGCGCAGACCTTTGATGGTGTGGGCCGAGATCTTGCGGGTGGCGGGAGCGACCTCCTCGCCTTTGACGGTGATGCCGGCAGCCGGACGGGTACCCTGCAGGTTCGAGGGCTGGCCTTCCGGAGCTACCTTCCAGGAGAGCTTGCCTTCGGCGACATGAATGGTGTCTACGGTGTAGAAGGTCTTGAGGATCTCCTCGTCGGTGCGAAGGCCGAGCGCGCGCAGGAAGATGGTGCCGAGGAACTTGCGCTTGCGGTCGATGCGGACGTAGAGAGTGTTCTTCTGGTCGTACTCGAACTCGACCCAGCTGCCGCGGTACGGAATGATCTTGCCGAGGAAGTAAGTACGGTTGTTCGCCGTCTCGAAGAAGACGCCGGGAGAGCGGTGGAGCTGCGAGACGATGACGCGCTCCGTCCCGTTGACGATGAAGGTGCCGTTCTGGCTCATGAGAGGAATGTCGCCGAAGAAGACCTCCTGCTCCTTCATGTCGCGCAGGCTCTTGACGCCGGTCTCGGGGTCCTTGTCGTAGATCTTGAGGCGTATGGTGACCTTGAGGGGCGCAGAGTAGGTCATGCCACGCTCTTCGCACTCCGCCTGGTCGTATTTCAGCTGCAGGCCGACGGGGTCGCCGCACTTGGTGCAGAAGTCAGGGGTGTTTTTATTGTAGGTTCCGCAGAAGTTGCAGAGCACGTCGCCCGGATGGAAGGGATCGGTGATAACCATGTGACCGCAGTTGGTGCAGGCAGTGCGCAGGTGGTTGAGGCCCTTGAGGTAGCCACACTTGCACTCCCAGTTGCCGATGGAAAAGTCGACGAACTCGAGCTCGGAGACGTTGCGGAAGTCGGTGATCGGAAAGACCGAGGTAAACACGGACTGCAGTCCGTTGTCTTCGCGCTCCTGAGGCAGCTTGTCCATCTGCAGGAAGCGCTCGTAGCTGCGGCGCTGCACCTCGATGAGGTTGGGAATTTGAATAGAGGTGGGGATCTTCGAAAAATCGAGACGGCTACGAACCGCGCGCATTTCGCTGTTATTAGACTCGCCAGACATGCTCTCTCCTGGAAAACTGACCTTCGAGGCCTCCTCGAGCGCGTCTGCCGGCATCGTACGGCTGACTTACCTCGTGAGGGGAGGGCTTCGGTCAGGCCCTCCGGGTTTGGTTCCGATCGCGCAGGGGTCAGGATCTTCGGGTCTTGCTGTTCTCGAGGTCAGCGAGTCCCGGTGCGCAGAATGTTTTACCGCATAAACTGGCGCGGCGTGGATTAATTCGAAATTTTTACTACCTGCCGACGTTCGAAGCTGCTATAAAGAACGCGTGCAGGGTACGGTTGACTCCTGCAAAGGAGACAATGCCTACAAACACGGCAAAGCGCTCGAAGGGACAGCATGCCCCATGAGCGCAAAGATCGACTTGTGCACTGTTTCTATTTGAATGGTATTAATGCCTGCCGCCATTTGAGGTTCGCCTGCCCCAAAGTTTGCCGCTCGCCTGCTGCCTATTGCACTATGCGCATCCGCCGCTCGAAGCGTATAGTGGCCGGTTCCTTAGCCTGTGTGACAGGATGATCCGGATACAACGAAGTTTTTGACTTGAGTCACCATCCGCCAAGGGACAAGCCGAGGCGGAACGAATCTTCTCTAACGTCAAGAATATCGCGTTCCGCCTCAGAGTGCAAGCTGCAGGTAGCTACTTGATTTCCACAGTCGCAACGCCGTCGAACTTCTTGGCGATCGCAGCTGCATCTTCCTTGGAGATGTTCTCCTTCAAGGGCTTGGGAGCGCCGTCGACCAGGTCCTTGGCTTCCTTGAGGCCAAGAGCGGTGACTTCGCGTACAGCCTTGATGGTGTTGATCTTGTTTGCGCCGGCGTCCTTGAGGATGACGGTGAACTCGGTCTTCTCTTCGACCGGTGCCACTGTTGCCGCGCCACCGCCTGCTGCCGGAGCCGCAACTGCCGCTGCCGCCGAGACGCCGAGACGCTCTTCGAGCTTCTTGACCAGAGCCGAAGCTTCGAGGAGGCTGAGGCTAACGATTGAATCTTCCAACTGCTGGATGTCTGCCATGTGATTTCTCCAATAGAACTGAACTTTTGTGGTGCCGTTTACTGATTGCTTCCGAAACCTGACTGCATTCCGGCTGCCTTTGCCTTTCAGGGTTTCCGTTGCGCCCAGACCAGCGCACCCTAAACGGCCAAGCAAAACTTGTAGTTATCCTTCGACCGGGTCGGAGGCTGCTGCCTCGCCCGCCTGGGATGCCGTGGCGTTTTCCGGCTGCGCTGCGCCGGAGGGCTGCTCGCCTGCGGACGACTCTTCGACATGAGCGGCTTCGACTTGAGGCGCGGCTTCGACAGCAGGAGCAGACGCTTCTGCTTCAGGCGAGGGTGCCTCTGCTGCGGGAGCTGCGGCTTCAGGTACTTCAACCTTCGCCTCCGATGGCGCAGCTGCAGAAACAGAAGCGGCGGAACCGGAGAACTTCTCCTTTTCGACACCCTGATTGATCACGACGGCGAGATCGCGGCCAGTGGCGTTGATGACCGTGGCCAAACGCTGGGCGGGAGACTGGATGAGGAAGAGAAGCTTCGAGAAGAGCTCTTCTTTGCCCGGCATGGTGGCGAGATCGCCGATCTCGTCGACGCTGATTACCTTGCCGTCGATGATGCCCAGCTTGAAGGTGAATTCCGCATTATCCTTGACCCAGGTCGAAAGCGCCTTGGCAAGCGCAACCGGGTCGCCGGAAGTATAGGCGACCGCCGATACGCCTTTGAGCCCCTGTAGCGCCGCCTCGATCTTGGTTCCGCTGGAAGCCCGCGCCGCCAGCTTGTTCTTGACAACGTGATAGCTGCCGCCTGCGCCGCGAACCGCCTTACGCAACTCGAAATCCTTGGAGGCGGTAAGCCCCTTGAAGGTGCCGATGATGGCGGAGGTCGAGTGTTCAAGCTCACTTGCGAGCTTACTGACCTTCTCCGTCTTGGATGCCCTGGTCAATGCCATAAAAATCCTAGCCTTTAGCTGCTAGCTGTAAATTGCTAGCTGTAAATTGCGCCGCTTCCGCGACAAACTCTCAGATCCGCGCCAGCTAAAGGCTGATAGCCAATAGCTAACGGCTGCCCTACGCCTTGCCGGCCAGTTCGGCGGCGGCATAGTCGAGCTGAATGCCGGGGCCCATCGATGAGCTGAGCGTGACGCCTTTGATGTACTTGCCCTTGGCTGCCGACGGCTTCGCCTTCACGACACTGGTAATCACAGTCATGGCGTTATCCACTAGCTTCTGCGGGTCGAACGAGAGCTTGCCCACAGGAACATGCACCAACGCAGTCTTGTCGGTGCGAAACTCGACCTTACCGGCTTTGATCTCTTTAACTGCGGCGGCGACGTCGGTGGTGACGGTACCGGTCTTGGGGTTGGGCATGAGACCCTTGGGTCCGAGCACCTTGCCGAGACGGCCGACTGACTTCATCATGTCGGGGGTTGCGATGAGCGCGTCAAAAGCGGTCCAGTTTTCCTTCTGGATCTTTTCCACCAGCTCTTCGCCGCCGAAGAACTCGGCCCCGGCAGCTTCGGCATCCTTCACCCGGTCGCCCGAGGCGATCACGGCTACGATCTTGCTCTTGCCCAGACCGTGCGGCAGAACCACCGTGCCGCGAACCATCTGGTCGGCATGTTTGGGGTCGACACCCAGACGCATCGTCAGGTCGACGGTCTCGTCGAACTTCGCATACTTGGCTTTTTGCAGGAGTGGGACCGCATCTACCAGCAGATATGGACGGGGCTCAACGAGCGCGCGCGCCTTCACTAGATTCTTAGAGAGCTTCCTTGCCATCTTCCCTCGTCTCCCACCCCTCTGGAGTTAAACTCTCCGGGCGTGGTTCTCGACTTGCCCTCAATTAAGCATTGAGACACTCTTATGAGTATGCCGGAAGTTGGAGTTTTTGACAAGCTTGATCGCCTGGCGATGGGTCAGCTTGCATCCTGAACGACAGTTCCCTGGTGAAAGACGATCTTCCAACCACAGACAGTATGTTGCCAAATCGTGGAGCGGCGGGTCAACCGAACCTTGTCTTGAAGCAGAGTATAGGTGAGGAGGTAGGTGTCTGCGGAGAGTCTCCGGCAATGAAATTCATTCGCATCCCAGACATCGACGTGGCCCCCGGCATGACGTTTCTCCAATTCTTCAACCACGTACGATCGCGAGTATCGCCGACCGGATGCTCCGACCTCCCAAAAGTCTTCGGCGGTCATGCCAATCAATTCAGCCCGGCTGGTGCCATGCTCGGAACGATGAAAGATCGGTTCGCGGCTCGATAGCTCGGCGAGGATGTTTGAGAGTTCCGGGTCGGTAGTCCGATCTGGTTCCATCTTAGAGGATGGCGGTTGCCCTTCACCCAAGCTTTGAGGAGATCCTCTCAATCCCAGATCCTGGCCATCACCAACTCGAAACCGGCCATCACTCCTGTTCCCGGAACCGACGTTGGGTTATCCAGAATCTCCGGTTGTTCACCGGGGCGATAAATGGATACGTTCTTGCTTTCGGGATCAATCAGCCACCCGAGTTGAACTCCATTCGCAATCCACTGTTTCATCTTCTTCTTGAGTGCGGCGAGGTGATCGCTGGGAGAACGCAATTCTATAGTGAAGTCTGGACAAAGAGGAGCATAGCCTGATTGCTCGCCATCTGAAAGCGCGTCCCATCGGCTTCGCATCACCCATGCGGCATCAGCAGCGCGCATGGAACCGTCGGGCAGGCTGAAGCCGCCATTAGAATCGAAGACGACGCCGCGACCGTCCGCTTCGGCCCATTCATCCAAGAGCCGGGTGAGGCGGCTGTTCATCTTGCTGGTTCTGCTTCCTGCGGGTGTCATTACGAGAATCTCTCCATTGGCATCACGCTCGACGCGCAAAGCATCATTTGCGGAGCAGAACCGCATTAACTCCTCGTCCGACATCGGCATCTGTGGCCGTATGCGGATAGGAAGAGGAAGCTCTGAGAGGGTATATGCCATGGGTCGAGTTTATACTCAAGCAATTTCTTTAATTCCAAATCCTGGCCATCACAATTTCGAAGCCCGACACTACTCCATCTCCTTTTACGGAGGCAGGATGGCGTTGGAGAGTAGATTTCCTATTGGAACGGTAGATTGCTACAACCTGCCGCTCGGGGTCGACCAGCCAGCCTTACACCATTGGCGATCCACTGCTCCATCTTGACCTCGAGCCCGGCAAGGTCGTCTGAGGGAGAACGAAGCTCGATGATGAAGTCGGGGCAGATGGGCGAGAACCGGTTCTTGTCCGCCTCGCTCAGTGCATCCCAGCGAGCGGCCTCGATCCACGCCGCATCCGGACTGCGTAAGGACCCGTCGGGAAGCGTGAAGCCGGTGCTTGAGTCGAAGACATAGCCCCGCCCATCCTGTTCAGCCCAAGCGACGAGTGCGCCGACGATGGCCGCATTTCTTCTCCCGGTACGATTCCCTGCGGGCGACATGACAAGAATCTCCCCATCCACCTCGCGTTCGATACGCGCGATGTCATTCGCAGCACAGAATCGGATCAGGTCTTCATCGCTCATCGGGGTTTCGGGCCGAAAGCGGAACGGCAGTCGCACTCCCGTCAGGACAGGGTTCATTTTCGAAGTCTACTAAATCAGCCCTTGACGGATTCCGAATGTACGCCTAATTTCATTATACGGCGAACAAATGGCGAAATCAAACTGTGCTGAACTCTTCCCAATCCTTCCCCCTCAGCTTGTCGGCATCGCTCGAATGGCGGCTGAAGCCAAGTACGCCGACGATGGTCACCTGATCGAGTTCAAGACCATCGAAGTTCGCAGTATCCTGAACAAATCGGTATCCAAACGCAGGCTGTCGCTCGCCTACAGCATCAATCCCTACCGCGGATGCGAATTCGGCTGCAGGTACTGTTATGCGCGGTATACCCATGAGTTCATGGCGCCAAAGACTCCCATTCCCGGCGCTTCAGGTGGAATTGACCTGCGTGATCCCGAGGCGTTCGAGCGGCTGATCTTCCTGAAACAGAATGCGGCATGGCTGCTGGAGCAGGAACTCAAGAAGATCGACCCAGCCGACGAGATTGCGTTGGCGACCGCCACCGATCCCTATCAGCCAGTCGAGCGGAGAGCCAGAATCACACGCAGCCTGTTGGAGGTGTTTGCGCGAAAGTCCGGCTATCGGCTGGGGATCGTGACCAAGTCGCGGCTGATCGAGCGAGACATTGACCTGCTGGCGGAGATCGCGCGCCGCAATACGCTGGTCGTGCATGTAACGATCACCACCCCGGATGCTGCGCTGGCGCGGTTGCTGGAGCCGAGGGCGCCAAGGCCGGATCTTCGATTTCGCGCTGTCAAGCGGCTGAGAGAAGCCGGCATCGTTGCCGGAATCTTCGGGTCGCCGGTGCTGCCGGGCATCACCGACACACAGGAGGCGCTTGATGTCATGGCAGAGCGCGCAGCCGCAGTAGGCGCAAGCTTCTTTGCGGCGCATCCTCTGTTTCTCAAGCCGTGCTCACGTCCTACTTACCTTGCCTTCGTTCGTGAACACTTTCCTGCTCTAGAGACCGACTATGCAGAGCGGTTCGGAAACGCGGACTTCGCCTCGCAACCGTATCGCCGCCAGCTTGCGGACATGGTTGACCAAGCATGCCGTCGACATGGGTTGGGCCAGCGTTCGAGCGACGCGCTGCTAACGCGCAACGAGGGTGGAGGCAGAAGGCCGCCTGAAAAAGTGGACGGTCCAGTGCAGAAGAGGCTGTTCGCTTAGTAAAGCGATTTCGCTACAGATCGACGGGAGAAAACGATGCAAATTGGGTGGACGATTCGGCTAGTGAGGTCAAAGGGACGTAGTCGCAGGCGGCAGCGTAACGCTCCCAAAGCAACATCACCTTAGGATTGGTATGGGCGCGTTCCGTGCCGCCGGGTGCCCATTCGAATACCTCCACGATGGTGCCGTCGTTCGCTCGGCATGCGGTAACCGGGTGACTCGTCGCAAGCCCCTCAGAGCGCAGCAAAGGCACGTGCTCGCGGGTGAGCTGGAGCAGTTCGGCCTCCTTGCCTGGTTTGGGCCTGTAGGCGACGATCATTATCTGGCGGCTGGATTCTTGCGGCATGGCCTCTCCTCCGGTCTGAGAAGAAGAGGCTAATAGAAGGCGGGGCTAAATGGAAAGTGGAGAGTGCAGGGAGCAAACGCCGGAACTGCGGCGATTGCTTTGCACTCTCCACTCTCCTAGCGAGGACAAAACGGGTAGCTCGAAGCTAAGCCACGACGTCGATGCCCATCGACCGTGCGGTGCCGCGAATAGTCTTGGCCGCAGCCTCCACGGTGGCGGCATTCATGTCCGGCATCTTCTGAGTAGCGATCTCGAGGATCTGCTTTTCGGTAACCTTGCCCTTCTTCTCCTTGTTCGGTGTGCCGGAGCCCTTCTCGATGCCCGCGGCCTTCAGCAGTAGCACCGGCGCCGGGGGCGTCTTGGTGACGAACGTGAAGGTCCGGTCGGCATAGACGGTGATGACGACAGGTACGGTGAGGCCGGTAAGAGCGGGATCCTTGCTGGTGCGCTCGTTGAATTGCTTGCAGAACTCCATGATGTTGACCTGCGCCTGACCGAGCGCGGGGCCGACCGGAGGTGCAGGAGTAGCCTTGCCGGCCATGATCTGAAGCTTTACGTATCCTGTGATCTTCTTCGGTGCCATTGCAGTAATCCTCTTTATGCTTCTAGCGCAGATCATGCCTGCTGCTGAATGGGTGCTGCTGAAATCTCAATCCCGCTGAATCTTAGATTCTTGCGGGAGAATTACTCGTCGACAACCTTATCCACCTTCGAGAACTCAATCTCGACCGGAGTGGAGCGGCCGAAGATGCTGACCATCACCTTCAACGTCTGTCGGTCTTCATTGACATCGTCGACGGTTCCGGTGAAGTTGGCGAAGGGGCCTTCGTTGATGCGGACCTGCTCGCCCTTCTCGAACTTGACCTTCATGCTCGGCTTGTTGGCCGCGGTCTCGGAGCGGAAGAGGATGGAGCTGACCTCCTGCTCGGACAGCGCGACCGGGTTGTCGCCGGTGCCAAGGAAGCCGGTGACGCGCGGCGTGTTCTTGATCACGTGCCAGAGATCGTTATCGAGCTCCATCTCGACCAGGACATAGCCGGGCAGGAAGACGCGCTCGATGGTGTACTTCTTGCCATTGCGCAACTCGGTGACCGGCTCGGTAGGAATCATGATGCGACCGATGCGATTTTGCAGGCCGAACGCCGTAATGCGGCTTTCGAGCGACTCCCTCACCTTGCGCTCGAAGCCCGAGTAGGCGTGGATGATGTACCACTTGAAGTTCTCATTAACCGGCGGCGCGAGTTGCTCCAGGGAGGGATCTCCCAGAGCATTCTGCTCTTCCGAATTCTTCTCTTCCGCCGCCATCGCTGTGCCTTTTTCGCGCATCGTTACTTCGCTTCTTTCTACCGGTCTCGCTTGGAGATACTTCTCAGTGCTTGGTAAGGCTGTGCAGCAGAGCTTCGATCGCCCGGCCGATGATGTTGTCCACCAGCCAGAAGTATGCGGCAAAGATAAACACAGTCACCAGGACGACGATAGTCGTCGACTGCACCTCGGGCCGCGACGGCCACACCGCTTTGCGCATCTCGCTGCGGACGTCTCTAAGAAAGCTCGCCAGGCGCTCCGGCTGTGCCCTCAACTGCTGCATGCCGGTGCTGGACTGTTCGGTTACCGCTATCGTCTTGGCCATAATACTGCCTCAAATCTTCTTGTTGCTGCGTGAATCTTTTCCAGGTGATCGGCAAGCTGGGCAAACTGGCGGGGGAGCTCGGATTCGAACCGAGAAGTTCGGTTTTGGAGACCGACAGTTTAACCGTTGAGCTTACTCCCCCAGTGGTGCGGAGTGAGGCCTATTCGCCCCACTCCCGAATCCGGCGGTAGACTACTTCGTTTCCTTGTGGTCGGTATGCTTACGGCAGGTATTGCAAAACTTCGAGAACTCCAGGCGGCCAGTGGTCGTCTTTTTGTTCTTTGTCGTCGAGTAGTTCCTGTTTTTGCACTCCGGGCACTGCAGTGTAATGATTTCGCGCATATATCTATCCTAACCGATTTCACGACTCGAAGTGATCTGCCGGGAAACCCTTTCTTTTGAGTAGCTGCCGAGGCAAAGCACCTGCCGGCAGCCCTCGTTATTCTTGATATCTTGAACAGCAAAAAACTAGAAGACTTTGCTGTCAAGCTTTTTCTTTACTTGATGATCTCCGAGATGGTCCCGGCGCCGACGGTTCGGCCGCCCTCGCGAATCGCGAAGCGCAGGCCCTTCTCCATGGCCACCGGCGTGTGCAGCGTGATCTCGAGCTGGATGTTGTCGCCCGGCATGCACATCTCGGTGCCCGCCGGAAGCTTCGCCGAGCCGGTCACGTCAGTGGTGCGGAAGTAGAACTGCGGCCGGTAGCCGTTGAAGAATGGTGTGTGGCGTCCGCCCTCTTCCTTCGAGAGCACGTACACCTCCCCCTTGAACACTGTGTGCGGCGTGATCGAACCCGGCTTGGCCAGCACCATGCCGCGCTCCACATCTTCCTTCGCAATACCGCGCAAGAGAAGTCCCGCGTTGTCGCCCGCCAGACCCTCATCCAGCTGCTTCTTGAACATCTCGACGCCGGTGCAGACCGTCTGACGGGTCTCGCGGAAGCCCACGATCTCGCAGGCCTCGCCAACCTTCACCTTGCCGCGCTCGATACGGCCCGTCACCACAGTCCCGCGGCCGGAGATCGAGAAGATGTCTTCGATCGGCATCAGGAACGGCAGGTCGACCGCGCGCTCCGGCTGCGGAACGTACTTGTCCACCGCATCCATCAGCTCGTCGATCTTGGCCTCCCACTGCGCTTCGCCATTGAGCGCGCCCAAAGCAGAGCCGCGGATAATCGGCGTGTCGTCGCCCGGATAATCGTACTTCGACAGCAGCTCGCGAACCTCCATCTCCACCAGCTCGATCAGCTCTTCGTCCTCGACCGCATCGCACTTGTTCAAAAACACCACGATGAACGGAACCCCAACCTGGCGCGCCAAGAGCACATGCTCCTTGGTCTGGGGCATCGGGCCATCGGTCGCCGCAACCACCAGGATCGCGCCGTCCATCTGCGCCGCGCCCGTGATCATGTTCTTGATATAGTCCGCGTGACCGGGGCAGTCGACGTGCGCATAGTGCCGGTTCTTGGTCTCGTACTCCACGTGCGAGGTCGCGATGGTGATGCCGCGCTCGCGCTCCTCAGGGGCGTTGTCGATCGTGTCGAACGACCGAAACGTGTTCTTCGGGTTGTGCTTGGACAGCACCTTCGTGATCGCCGCCGTCAGCGTCGTCTTGCCATGATCGATGTGTCCGATCGTCCCAATGTTGACATGCGGCTTCGACCGGTCAAACTTTTCCTTGCCCATGACTCTCGTCTCCTATTATCTTAAGCTCTTTTATCTTAGGCCGTCTGCTTCAGCAAGCGACTAATGTTCGGCACTGCACCTGACGCCACTTCCAAATAGTTTTCGGTAATGGGATCCCAAGAGCTTCGGCCACCCCGACGTAATGCGCTTTCGACTACAAATTTCGCTACTTGCCTCAGATCAATTCTACGACCCAGGATTCGTTCAAACTCCATCTCGGCCAACTTCGTCACAGCCACAGTGACCCTTGTACGTTCACTACCGCTTAGCAAAGTAACAGGAATAAGTACAGCTGCCCGCAAGCCTCCGTCCGCGCCATAGGCGGGAGTAAGATCACCTAATCGTTCGATTACCCACTTTGATCGCAAAATGAGTGTGTACTCTTTACCGTCAGTCTTAGACCGAGCAAGGATCTGCCTTATCAAATTGCCAGCTTCGTCAAGCTTTGCTCTATCAGAAAGTACTATCTCAGCAAAAATCTCTCCGTCAAGATCAAGTATCTGGGATAACTCATCATGAAAGAATGGCAGTAGCCCAGCGCGCTCGAACTGTTCCCTCATTTCGCGTTGTACTTGATCGATGTTCATAGTTCCACTGTACTCAATTGCAGAAGACGCTCGTATAAGCTTCTCGCACTTTCAATTTCCTGCGGAAATTGAACCCTAAAATTACTTAAATCTCCAAACTCTTGCTCTACAAAAGCTGGGCTGTAATCTGCCCTGTTCCTCAATTCAAAAAGACGCTTGTATCGTTCTCCAAGTCCCTTTTCTTGCTCTTCTAACACCTTCGGAATCTCTCCATGTGACATGCTCCCTACGAGCACAATTGCCACATGGTAAACAGCGTAATACATTCGTGAAAGCGAACATCTCATCTCAGCTTCAGACGAATGTTCAGCCAACTCCAACAACCGTTCGGCCAATATCAGTCTTCCCTTTTGCTTTTCGTCGAGGAGCATTCTCGTCAGTAATACGCGTACAGCTTGAAGAACTTCTCCCGCAGCTCCGGGGAAACGTGCTCCAGGCTGGCAAGGTAGAACTCGCGAATCTGGCCCTGATCGGAGTTGCCGAGCTTGCTGTACTCCGCTTGCGTGCCGGTCCCGAGACCTCCCCTCCCGAGGACCGTCTCGAAATCGCGGATACGCAGCTTCGAACGCTCCAGAGACCGCAAAAAATCCGCGACTCTGTCCGACGAGAAGGAAGACTCAATAGCCGACTTGACCGCGTGGAAGGTCTGCGGATCGGAGATCGAAAGTACGGGCTGCTCATACATGCTGCTCAACACACTCTCCTGCGAATCGCGGTCTTCGGCGTTCTACGGCAAATCTTTGGAGCGGGAGACGGGAATCGAACCCGCGACCAACAGCTTGGAAGGCTGTGACTCTACCACTGAGTTACTCCCGCCTCGAGCCCCGGTTAAGGATGAAGCCGGAAGCGCATACCCAAAGCCAAAAGCCTGAAATCTGGAGCTGACGGAGAGGCTTGAACTCTCGACCTCTCCCTTACCAAGGGAGTGCTCTACCACTGAGCTACGCCAGCTTTTTTAAAAAAGAAAAGTATTTTGCCAAAACGTCAAAATCTCTTCCTCTACAACAATCCTACCGCGAACGCAGCCGCCCGAGTATGACCCGGAAGGCAAAAAATCCTAAAAGAATCCACGTCAGCGCCTGATACTTGCCCGGCTCCATCGTCTGCCAGACCGCTACCGCCAGCAATCCCAGAACAGCCAGCGCAATCCACATCCTTCCACTGCCTGCCGGGCTCAGATCCAAAACGTTCACCAGATACCGCAACGCTCACGACCAGGTGCGACCAACTGCAAACCGCAATTAAGTGGTGCACAGGGGAGGATTCGAACCTCCGTAGCGCATAACGCGGCAGATTTACAGTCTGCTGCCATTAACCACTCGGCCACCTGTGCACATCCTGCCCGAACTCTCCCGAACCAGCAGCCCTCGTCTCAAGCCCGTCAAGTTCCGCAAACGATCCGCACCGCGAATCGAACGGGCACCAATCTTGAAGGAATGACCGGAGGTCTGCGAAGCCAGAACGGCGTGCAGTACAACCAAATCCGTCTTTCTTTTCCTGCTGTGTGGAACTGGAGCTGGCGAAGGGACTTGAACCCCCGACCCTCTGATTACAAATCAGATGCTCTACCAGCTGAGCTACGCCAGCCCAACGGACTATCGCCCTGTAAGCCCCGGCCGCCTGACGCGCACCAGTGCCCGCGCAGAGTGCGCCGCAGTCACAACTTTAGCATAGGCAGAACGCGAGGAGCAATGGCGTAATCCGGAGCTTCTCCCGGCAACTCCGACAACCAATTCAGAAGGCGAGGATACAATTCCAACACCCACGATCTGCTACAGTTTGAGCCGAATGGGCTATGCTTATCCAGTGAAGCGATGAAGTCCAAGTCTTCTCTCTTACCTATGCCGACATCTCGCCGATACCTCGCACTTACCGGCCACGCTCTTGATCCATAAACGCACCCGCTACTCTCTTCTGTTAATGCTGGCGTTGATGGCGGCGCTGGCCATCGCGCTGCTTCTGCGTAAGGCCGCTCCCCCTGAAGCCGCGCGGCTGCTCCCCGAGTCCGACGCCATCGTCTACCTGAACCTCAAGCCGCTCCGGGCGGCTACCCACTTCGATCGCTCGCCCATCTCACGCAGCCCCGACTACCAGCACTTCATCGACTCCACCGGCATCGTGCCGGAGCGCGATCTCGATGCGGCAGCTTTTGCCCTGCACCGTATGGACGACCCCAACGGGCCCAACGGCCCGGTCGGCTACTCCGAGGTCTTTGAAGGTCGCTTCGACGGGCAGCGCCTCGCAAGCTATCTTGCCGCCATTGCCACGGCCAGGGAAAACTACGCCGGACACGACATCTTCACCATCCCCGTCGGCGATACCCATCCCCTGCGGCCTCTTCGGATCGTGCAGTTGGGGTACGACAGCATCGCCGCGTCGAACATGCCCTCGGCCGAGCAGATTCACTCCATCCTCGACCGCAACCGCGCCGCCGCTTCTCCCTTCTCCGGCTCATCGCTGCTCTCAGCGCGATATCGCGACGTGCCGGCATTCTCGAGCGCCTGGGCCATCGGCCACATCGGCCTCCCCTTCTCCGACCGCGGCTACATCAGCATCTTCGGCCTGCAGTTGCCGGTGCCCGAGGACACAACTTTTGTCGCCAGCCTGCGCTATCTCGGCGCGCTGCACCTCCGTATCGAGCAGATCGCTCCCAATGAAGCCGATGCCGCCAAGGCCGCCGAAACCCTGGCCACCCTGCTCACGCTAGTTAAATCCGTGCAGAACATGCAATCCCAACTGCAGCCAAATGAACCCGCCGAAGCCGCCTTTCACAGCCTCGCCAAATCAGCCAGGGTCGAGCGCCACAAAGATCATGCTGTGCTGACCGCAACCGTCCCGCTCGAGCTCGTCAAGCAGCTCGCCTCCGCACCCAGCTCCGCCCCACCTGAACATTAGAGCCGTACCGACATAGCTGATTGGTGACCATCTGATTCATGGATCAAGTGTCATCCTCAGTTTAGTCGCCTCTATTCAAGCTCAAATTGCATAGACCAGCGGCGATCCCGGCAGATGTGGGCCATAGGCATAACTCATATCGCGCTTGCTCGAAACCATGGAGATCAGCGCGTCGAAGCAGTCGGCGTCCAATTGGTGCGGAACCAGCTTCGTCATAATCGAAATAATCTCGTCCAGCATCAGCCCCGGACGATAAGGCCGGTCCTCGGAGAGCGCCCCATACACATCGGCAACCGAGATGATCCGCGATTCCAGCGAAAGGTCCTTCGCCTCCAGCCGGTGAGGATAGCCTGAGCCATCAAGCTTCTCATGGTGCTCGCCCGCAACCACCGCCATCTCGCGAAACGGGGCGACCCGCTCCAGGATCAGCCGCGTAATCGACGGGTGACGATACACCGCGCTCCACTCATCCGGGTTCAAAGCTGTCCTCTTATCGAGAATGCTGTTCGACACGCTGAGCTTTCCGACATCATGCAGCAGGGCCGCGCGCCGAACCAGCAGCATCCGGTCACTCGGAAGCCCAATGTTCTCGGCAATGCCGAGCGCTGCGTCGGCAACCCCCATCGAATGACGAAAGGTGAAGTGAGACTTGGCGTCGACCACATCCGCAAAGGCCTCGCAGATCTGGTCGATCCGGCTGGATTCCAGATGATGCCTTCGGCCGCTGTCCAGGTCCAGAACCGCCTGCCGCGTATCCTCCTCCGGGTCCTCGGGCCTGCATTGGGCCCAAAGCATTCCGGCCCGATGCAGCGAAACGGCAACCCGCACCAGCTCCGGATCGAACCAGCTCCCGCTGCGCTTTTCCAGTGTCTCCATCGCGCGTTGCGTGCCGCGGCCGATTGAAAAAACATCCAGATGCTGGGCTACAGCGCAGATACGCGCCAACAGAGGAATCTGCTCGCCTCGAATCCTATCCGGATACCCGTCTCCGTCCCAGTGCTCGTCCAGGCTGCGAACCGCTTCTGCGGCGGCATCGCCCATGCCCAGCTTGCGGACGATCCTCTCGCCGCGGTCGCACCGAAGGCTGATCATCTCCTCATTGTTCTTATGCTGGTTCAGCCCAATGCGCAGCATGCGTCCCAACTTGGCCGCGGCGCCCGAATCCGGCAGAACGTTGCTCCACAGCATCTTCAAGCCTGCCAGGCTCGGCTTGTGTGGTTGCGTCCAGTCCTCAAACCTCACCCCGGCCTTTACGGCGCGGTCGTCTCCTCCGACGATCTGGCACATCCGGCTCGCGTTGCTGCTGCATCCGACGTCCTTCAACAACAGCGCGAAATAGAGGCTGCCGGTCTGTTCCGGTGAGAGTCTTGCCTCCGCCGCGATGCGCATCCCCAGCAGACAACTGCGCAGAGCATGTCCGTGCACCGCTCCTTCGGTCAGATCCAGGGCGTACGACAGCGCCGAGATGATCTCCGACAGCGAAATCGAACCGTCGAGGTCTTGCGCATCGCGCCGGAAGGAGGTTGAGGTCTGAACCATGCGATTTTTAATTCCTCGGCGAACACGCTGTTCGACCGGACCTCCGAAACCGCCGAAGGCCTGGACTAGCTCCTGGCCGCCATA
Source organism: Edaphobacter sp. (assembly GCA_965277335.1). Lineage (GTDB taxonomy): Bacteria > Acidobacteriota > Terriglobia > Terriglobales > Acidobacteriaceae > Edaphobacter. The sequence continues at coordinate 878,249 of CBDICJ010000008.1, forward strand.
CTCTCGCTGACTATATCGGCAGGATTGGCTCCGGCGATATGACCCAAAAGAGGCATCGCCATCATCGATTTCAGCCAGTTACAGAATCGACTGCCATTCAACGCCGCCTAATTCATCGAATTGTGTAGGTCGATCAGCATCTTGTCCGCATCGCCAACCCGAATCAGCCCCCGGCGGGGATATTCGATCTCCAGCGTGGCATACACCGTGGCCGTCACCGCGACGGCAAGGGCGATCCTGTAGAGCCAGGTCCGCCCCGAAGAGGCCATGCCGTATCCGGCAAGAAAAGCGGCCCCGCAGCTGAACGCAAACAGGAGCACGAAGACAATCGGAGGCGGATGCATAGAGAAAGCGTTCTGCCGCGTAGCCGCGATGTCGAACATGGCGTTGAGCGCCGGAGCCAGCAGCTTCGTGGCTTCTGGATTCGCGCCTGGCGCACCAGCCGCGGCGATGCTCCGCCGCCAGATCTCGTGCTGTAACCGCGTTGTCTGCGGAGTCACCTCCTGCGACACCGCGTCGAAGAGATGGAGCCGCGAAGTGGTGTACTCGCGAAAGAGTTGGCGAAGCTCCGGCTGCCTCTCCGTCGGCAGCAAATCAAGCCGCAGATAGGCCGTGCCGATGTCGTTGTTCTCCTCCAGCAGAAGCTGCCGGTGGGTGTCATACCGGGCAATCGCACCCGAAAAAGTGAAGGCGAGCAGCAAGCCGAACAGCGCGAACACCGCGCCCTCGATCGAACTGCTATCCGCGACTCTTCCCTCGCGGTCGCGCAGCCTGCGCCCCAACGTGAGCAGAACCAGCATAGCCGGAAGCAGGAGCAGAGCAGTGACAGGATGGAAGGTCATAGGAGCTAACCAAACGATAGCAAACCATTCATCCATCAGGAGGGACCGCTCCGCATGGCATTGACGAAGCTCCCAATACCTGATAATCCTAGGTCTCCTTCTATGCAGATCCGCACTGGCATCTTCGACATCGTCCCGCCGTCCCTCTCAGAGCGGGCGATCGCGACCTCCTGCATTCTGATTAGCCACTCATCAGGTGGTGCGGGCGTGTAACACTGATTCCTTATACGCAATCCAGCAGCCACCCTCGCATCGCGATCGGTGGCTTTTTCTATGCCTCGAACATTTCCTCTGAAAGGAGACGATATGACCTGGACATTCTTTCTACTTGCAACCGAACAACGGAGGCTATTCTCCCGTATTCTTCAGATCCTCGAAAGTCAGATGGTCAGCGTTCACTCATTTATAGGGGAAGCGAACAGCGCGGAAACCTGCGTCACCTTCGTAGTTTCGTCCGAACAGGACAAGGCGTATCGTATCGAAGCGTTGCTTAATCGGCTGAATGACGTTCATAGCGTGTATGTAACTCCACAAGAAAATGGATCTACGCGATGTCCTAGGCACGGGCTCGCTCTGGAATAGCCGTTATGGAATTCTTAGGATTCAAACCCTCAGCCGAAAGATGGTCTGGCGCCTGCTGCCGCAAGGAGATACCCTCCCCCGGTGCGGCTAAACTTAAACTCCAAAGCCGTGTATATTGGTCCGACTCAAAAGGAGCTCCATGAAGCGCATTCTGCCTCTGCTCATGCTTTCGACGGCTTCTCTGTTCGCCCAGCCGTCGGTTCCCGGATCCTGGACCATCTCCGGCGACATCCAGGGATACCAACTCAACGAAACCTGCACCTTCACGCAGACGAAAGACAAGATCAGCGGCCCATGCACAAACAACGAGGGTAAGACCTACGACACCACCGTCACTCTCACCGACCAGAAGGTAGTCTTTGTGCATGGAGGCGAATATCAGGGGCAGGTCCTGACCCTCACCTTCACCGGAACCTTCAACGACAAGGGCGATCTAACCGGCGGCATCTACGTCGATCCCATGGCCGTCGACGGAACATTCACCGCAAAGAAGGCTGATAAAACGGAGAAGACAGACAAGCCCGAGCCCAAGTAAACTTGTATTCAGCTCATTGGCGGCCAGGCAGGAACAACCTAAAACGGATCGAGATTGATCGCACGAGCGTAACGGCCCGACACCTACACAACACTGCAACCTACCTCGAACTCTCCAGATCAGGCGCTCATCATGGAACCGACCGACAGCACCTCCGGCAAGACCCCGCAAAAGTCCGGTTCCCCGACCTTCTTCATCATTCTGGCCATCATCGTCGTCCTGATGGTGGCGTTCATGGTCCTGCGCCCCAATCCAAGCGGCAAGGCTCCCAGCAATCCTACCTCCTCTCCCGCGCCGACATCCTCCCAGTAGCTGCGACCTAAAACTTCAGATGAATCAATTGGGCGACGGCCAAAGCAAACAGTCCCGCGGCAACATCGTCCAGCATAATGCCGGCCCCTCCATGCAGTCGCTCCAGTTGCCGAACCGGCGGCGGCTTGAGGATGTCGAAAAACCGGAACAGCAGCAGCGACAGCGCCGCGTGCCGCCAGTCAGCGGGAATCGCAATTAGGGCAATCAACTGTCCCGCAACCTCGTCGATGACAACCAGTCCGGGATCCTCGCGGCCTGACTCGCGCGCAACGATCGTCGCGGCCGGTATACCGATCAGTGTGACGACTACTGCCGCGATCGCCGTTCCAACCGCGAACGCAACCGGTGCGGCGTGCAGCACGCGCGCCGCCAAATACCACAGCAGCACAGCCGAGATGCTGCCATAGGTGCCTGGGCCCGGCTTCAGCAGGCCCGCTCCAAAGAAGGTTCCCACCCCCCAGGCCCAAAGCGTCTTCTTCTCCGAGGGCGCATGAAGCTGCACGTTCGAGTTCGCCACTACTTCCCGTCGTCGTCGTTCTGGCGATTGCCTTTGTTTGACCGCGCCAACTCTTCCAGCAGGTCGGGGTCCTGAATTGGCGAAGAGATCTTGTAGTCGCCGCTCGCCCACTTGCCAAGATCGAGAACGCGGCAGCGATCAGAGCAGAACGGGAAGTTCTCGTCGCCGGCGAGAACGACTTTGCGGCAGGTAGGGCAGAACAGAGCTTTTGACATCGCACTATCCATTGTAAATTCTCACGCGGCCCAGAGCAGCATCATCGCCCGAGAGCTACTCCAATATCCGCGCCACCACATCATAGTCGTGAGACTCGGTAATCGCAGCGCGATAGAACGTCCCCGGAACCAGCCTCTCGTGCGGCCCGAAGTCGTTGAGGAACACCTTGCCGTCGATCTCCGGCGCATGCAGCGAGGTCCGTCCCTCCCACAGCAACTCCGTCTCCTCCGACTCGCCTTCGACCAAGACTTCAAGCTCTCGCCCAACCCACTCCGCTTTGGCTTTCGTGCTGATCGTCTGCTGCAGCTTCATCAGCTTGCGTCGCCGAGCCTGAATCGTGCGGTTCGGCACCTTGATCTCATCGGCAAGCTCAAACGCCGCTGCGCCCTCCTCGTCCGAGTAGGTAAACACGCCCAGCCAGTCGATCTTCGCTGTCTTGATGAAGGCCTCAAGCTCCTTGTAGTCAGCTTCCATCTCACCCGGAAAACCCACGATAAACGACGTGCGAATCACGATACCCGGAACGATGCGCCGAGCCTTCTCGATCAGTGCCAGAAAGATATTCGCATTCCCGCCGCGCTTCATCCGTTTCAGCACCGAGGCGCTCGCATGCTGCAGCGGAACGTCTAGGTACTTCGCAATCGTGTCGTGCTTCGCCATTGTTTCCAGCAGCCGCGTCGTCACCTTATTGGGATACGTGTAGAGAAACCGCAGCCACCGCAGCCCCGGCAGCACGGCCAGCGCATCGAGCAGCGCGGCAAGACCATCCGTGAAGCCAAGATCTTCGCCGTAGCAGGTCGTGTCCTGGCCGATCAGCGTAATCTCGCGAACGCCCTGCTGGATCAGGTTCTCCGCCTCGGCAATGATCGACGACATGCGCCGCGACCGAAACTTCCCGCGCAACTGCGGAATGATGCAGAAACTGCAGGGATGGTCGCACCCCTCGGCGATTTTGATGTACGCGCTCGCCCGCGGCGTCGTAAGCATGCGCGGTGTCGCGTCGTTATAGAGATACTCAGGCAGCGCGGCTGAAGCTCCGTCCCACGCATCGCGCGAAAACCGCCCTTGCCGCTCGCGAAGCTCTCCTTCGGGCCGCGACGTATTTCCCGCATCGATCCCGGTCGGCAGGTGGGTGATGTGCTCGCCCCCAGGGTTGAGCGGCTCATATCCATAAGTCGTGCCGTTCTCCGCCAACGACTGCACAATGCGAAGCTGCGGAGCAATCTCCCGCCCATGCTCAGGATCGGCCAGCGGCCGCGAATGCTGCGACACCGCGCTCGGCGCTCGTCCTGCCAGTTGCGTGACCTCGTCTTCGATCTCCACCATACCGATCGTATGCGTATGAATTGCCGCCTCGGGCGTGCCCTGCGGCAGGATGGTGAAAAGAGAGCTGCCATGCGCATGGCCGCTTGGAGTCAGTCCCGCGGCCGCAAGGATCGCCTCCAACTCGCCCGTGCCCACTACCGCATCCACTTCCGGAATATTCTTTCGGATCTCGTCGCGATAGCGTTCCACCAGGCAGCCCGCCACCACGATGCGCTGCGCCTTCCCGCCGTGCTGCTGTTTGTGCTGCACCATCTCCAAGATCGTATTCACCGACTCCTGCTTGGCCGAATCGATGAAGCTGCACGTATTGATGACGATGATCTCGGCGTCTTCCGCGCGCGGCGTGAGCTCGGCCCCGCCATGGTGCAGCATACCCATCATCACCTCGGAGTCGACCAGGTTTTTCGGGCAGCCAAGCGAGACGAACCCCACCTTGGGGCGAGCCTTCGCGGGCACATCCACGATCACATCATCGAGAATCGCAGCGGAAATCACAGCTTCTATTCTACCAATCTTCTGGACATTCAGCGCTTCTGCAGGGCAGTCGCGCGGTGGCGGCGCAGTGCGTCAAGATGAATCACCAGCGCAATCAGCCCACCCAGAAGCGTGCACCACGCGCGTCGCTCAGCAATGACTGGCCCGGGAATCTGGTTAAGCGAAAGCAGAAATACGATGTACGCCGTAAGACATGTGGTGAACAGAGCGTAGTTGACCGCATTGGTAGCGAACGCCCAGAACGCGAAGAAGGTGGCGAACGCAGCCAGGACCACAGAGCGCGGCGCAAGGTGAGCAATTAACAGGCTGCACAGCCAGGCTCCCAGCAGCGTCCCCAGAATGCGGGCAGAAGCTCGCGTAAGCGTCTCGAAAAACGCGGGCTTCTGCACCAGCAGAGCGGTCATTGGGATCCAGTAGCCCGACTGCACTCCTAGCCGGCAGTAGATCTCCGTGGCCACAGAGATCGTCAGCACCAGCCGGAGACTATAGACCAGCGTGGTGCTGTGAGAGAGTGCGGGAAGCGCCTGCGGAAGCTCCCTGAGTCGGTTGAGAAGCTCGCGCCGCTGCTCGCGAATCGTTATGTAGAGTGAGCAGGGAATTGAGAGGATGTCTTTGCCGAGCGTGGGCATCAAGCGCAGACCGGCCGAGGTGATCACGATCTGCAACACTCCTCCCGCTGCGATCAGCCCGGCGCGGAGGAACGCCGCTCGCGGCCCGGTAGGAAACGCGGAAGCGACCAGAAGCGCAATCGATGCCTGCTGCCCGACCCACGAGAGTCCTGAATTGCGCGCAGTCAGCACACCATAGAAGAACGCAGAAAAAGCGGCCGCAATCACCAGAACATTACTTATGTGCCCGGCCAGCGTGCCCGCCAGCGTCGCGGTTGAGGTTGCGAATACCGCAGCGATCATAGGCAGCAGTCGCGAATCCGCGATGCGCTGATTGGCCCCGAAACCGATCGTCATCGCGCCCCCACCCGCAATCAGCCCGCCCGCCGGATGTCCGGCGAAGATGCCCGCGAACAGGCAGATGGCCACTGCCGAGGCGCTCACCAACGGCAGGCGGAAATCGAGCCCCGACCATTGGAACGTATAGAGGTCGGCTAGAAAATGCGGAGGCGTGTTGCTCGCGGCAGGCGGGTTGACTGGAGTCGTCATCAGTGGAAACCCGTCGGTTACAACTGAGATGCGAATCGACTCGCATCGGCGCATGGACTGGAATCATTCCCGTTCGCATTTAAAGTCCGCCCACGGCCAGGACTCTCTTGAGCCCTCGCATCGCCTGCTATCACCTCGCCATAAAAACGCATGCTCAGCGCATTTAGCCTACTCCACGCCGCAGTGGAGCATAGAAAATCTTGCATGCTGCGAGCTTGCTCCGGACAAGCAGACTATCTCACAATTGGTGGTAAACTTATTGCTGTGCCGGGTCCTACGCGACGTAATCCCGCCAACCCCGCCAGGTCCGGAAGGAAGCAACGGTAACGGGTCATTGCGGGCGCAGTAGGTCGCCCGGTGCACTTTCCCTCTCAGTTATCGCTTCACTCCTCTGAAATCAAAAATCAGTTTTTCATGCGTCGTCGAACCGAAATAGAGCGTCTCTTTGGTTCGCGGCTGCGTCAATGTCTAGGTGACATGCAGGCGCAACTCGGAGAGAATGGTTCCGGCAGGGAACCGCTGTTCCTCCTGATGAATCTCCCAATGCCACGAAGAGATGAGGTGAGAGTTTGAGTTTGACGTTGAGGCCGCAGGTACCGCTGCGTGCGAAGATCAGTTGCCTCGGAGCCTATGTTCCGCCCAAGCTGTTGACCAATGCCGGCCTCGAAAAGATGGTCGCCACCAACGATCAGTGGATCACCGAGCGTACCGGAATTCGCGAGCGGCATATCGTCGAGCCAGGGGTGGCGACCAGCGATCTGGCCGTCGAGGCCGCCAGGCGTTGTCTCGAAAAGCGCGGCATCGAAGCCAGTGAACTCGAAGTTATTATTGTCGCTACCGTTACCCCCGACATGTTTTTTCCCGCAACCGCCTGCCTGGTGCAACACAAACTCGGCGCGCAAGGCGCCTGGGGATTTGATCTCTCTGCCGCCTGCTCCGGTTTTCCCTACGCGCTTCAGGTCGGCGCAAAGTTCGTCGAAAGCGGAATGCACAAAAAAGTCATGGTCATCGGAGCCGACGTCATGAGCTCGATCATCGACTACACCGACCGCGCTACCTGCGTTATCTTCGGCGACGGCGCCGGCGCGGTGCTGCTCGAACCCTGTGAAGAGGGCGAGATCGGCCTGATCGACTACTGGCACGAGATCGACGGATCGGGCGCTGCCGCATTGAACATGCCCGGCGGCGGCAGCCTTCACCCGTCCACCGCCGAGACTGTCGCGGCGAAGATGCACTACGTCCATCAAGATGGCCAGGCGATCTACAAATTTGCCGTGCGCAAGATGGCCGAGGCGGCCGAAACCGTGCTCGCGCGCAACGGCCTCGATGGCAAGGACCTCGGCTGCTTCATCCCTCATCAAGCCAATAAGCGCATCATCGTCTCCACGGCCGAGCGCCTGGGCTTGCCGGAGTCGTCAGTCGTCATCAACATCGATCGCTATGGAAACACCACTGCGGCCACCATCCCCATGGCCATGCAGACCGCGCTCGACGAAAACCGCCTGAAAAAAGGCGATCTCGTTCTGCTCGCCAGCGTAGGCGCAGGATTTACCGTGGGCGCCACCCTTTTACGCTGGGAGATGTAACAAACCTGCCATAAAAGGCAATGCAGGCGTCATCTCGACCGAAGCCGCCGGAGTGGTAAGCCGTGCGGACTTTATCGCACGGCGCAGTGGAGAGATCCGGCATTCGCCTTTGCCGGTGCTGATTTTTTGCCACATCACTTGTCACGAATTTCTAAACAGGTCAAAAAGCTGCCGCGGCCGTATTTCTAGGATCCGGCTACTACAGCCAGAAAACCGTTGCCTTGTCAAAAAGTATCTGCTAGATATATCTTCCAGATATGTACAATAACCCAACAAGCTCGAAGACGACCACCTTTGAGGCATTGCTCGGCATCCTCACCATGGGGCCGATGACCGGTTACGAAATTCGCCAACGTATCGAGATCTCGATTGGCAACTTCTGGAGCGAGAGCTTCGGGCAGATCTACCCAGCACTCAGCCGGCTGCACCAGCAGGGCTTTGTCCGCGTGACAACGGAAGGCAAAGCCGGCCGGAAGGTCTATGCTTTGACTCCAGCCGGCCGCAAGCAACTCAAGTCATGGCTGAAAGTGCTGCCGCAGCCTCAGAAGATCAGAAACGAGATGCTGCTTAAGCTCTTCTTCGGCGACAACAACGACTTCGGAACGGTGCGCGCGCAGGTGCAGCGAACTCGCGATCGTAGTGCCGCCGACCTGGCCCGGTATGCCGCGCTCGAACCCCAGGTGAAGTTGCGCCAGGCAAACAACCCGGGCCTGCCTTACATGTTGATGACCCTCGACCACGGGTGCATGGGAGCCCGCGCGATTCTCGCATGGGCAGACAAGACTTTGGCAAAGCTGGCGAGGTTGGAGCAAAAGAGCAGGCAGGAGGAAACATGACACACGTAGATCCATTATGGATGAAGCTGTTTCTTGGCGCGCACATCACGGCGGGAGCGTCATCGTTTCTGCTCGCGCCGGTGGCGTTGGCTACGGCGAAAGGCGGAAAGCAGCACAAGCGCTGGGGCATGGTCTACCTATGGTCGATGGGCATCGTTGCGGCTACGGCGCTTCCGATGGCGCTGTACCGTCCTGTGCTCTTTCTCGCGCTGGTAGCGGTGTTCAGCTTCTACCTTGCGTTCTCCGGCTACCGCGTACTCCGGCTGAAGAATCTAGCGCGCGGCGGGAGCGCTGCGCCGATCGATTGGGTCGCAGCAGTCCTCACGTTCTTTGCAAGTGCGTGCTTGGCTGCATTCGGAGCATTTCGGCCTGCATGGGTGCAGGGCTTCGGAATCGTCTCCATTGTCTTCGGCTTGATCGGCATGCGAGCGTCCGCTCGGGAGATGTGGACGTTTGTGAGCAAGCCCACCGAAAAAATGTTCTGGTGGTATACGCACCTGGGCAATTTTATCGGCAGCTACATCGCGGCTTGGACGGCGTTTTCAACGGTGACGCTCAGCCACGTCTTTCGTCACGCGGGAATCATCCTGTGGCTTTGGCCGACGGTTATCGGCGTGCCCGCGATCGCGCTTACGACGGCCTATTACAAGCGCAGGTTTGCCCCTCGCGCGAGAGCGGCGGCAGCGTAGCTCAGGCAGTGGATCGGGAGGGATCGCTCTCCGCTTGCGGCTGTGTTCCGCCCATGCTCTTCGACGTCTTGTACAGCTTCCAGAACGCGATCCCGCAGCTCACCAGAATCACCGTCCACAGAACAATCAGCACCGGCACCGCGTACTTGGCCGAAAGCTTGTTCCACAGGTGAAGAATGTGCTGGCCATAATGAATGCCTAACCACGCAGCCAAGGCATGCCGGAGCCCGCGACTGATCGTGAACGTCCAAAGAAACTTCTTGCGCGACATATTCAACGCGCCCGCCGCCAGTACAAACGGACTCAGCGGCATCGGCGGAGGAAGCACTGCGGGCAATGCGACGGAAAGAATCGCATGATGCTCCATCCACGCGCAGACGAGTTTGAAGATACGCGGCGGAACATGCTTCTCAAGAAACGCCATGCCGCCGGAATGCCCGACCTGGTAGCTGAAATATCCACCCAGCGCCGAGCCGGCCGTCGCGAACAGAACCAGCAGAATCCAGCTATGGCGCTGTGCCGCCAGCACAATCACCATGATGTCGGTAATCCCGGGTAGCGGAAGCGGCACGAATGAGCTGTCCACAATCGAAACCAGGAAGACGCCAAACAGCCCAAAGCTGAACAGGAGATGCAGCAGCCGGCTGTGCCCGTGACGAGGCGCAGCCGCCACAAGGAACTTCACAACAACGCTGGCAGCCGCCACAAACTCCATGCTGAATCATACGCGGCTGCGCGTTCCGTAGTCGCTGCAATCCAGCAGATTTGAGAACAGTCCTACAGAAAACGAAGCCGTGCCAGCGGAGGCAGAACGTCACACTCGGCCGCATACTGCCGAAACCTTTCCACGGCGGAGATGCAGTCCTCATCCAGCATGTAGTGAATATTGCTCGTCAGATAGTGACGGATGGTCTCGCTTGGAATTGCAATGCGCGAAGTCCATTCCTTTACAAGGTCCTCTACATGCATCAGCCCGTGATCGCGCGATCGCCGCAGATCCTCTACTACTCGCTCTCCCGTTAGCGAGCGCTCGCCCAGCGCCTCCGGCCGCACTGCCCACACCGCCGCTACCCAGGGCAGACCGGTGTGTCGCCGCCACTCCCGCGCAAGGTCCAGCCAGTGACACGGGCCAACCCTGGCCTCGATCTCCAAGCGCCTCTCCAGCGCCAGCAATGCCGGATCGCCGATCAAAACACATGCATCTGCCTCCTGCAGCATGGCGATCGGATTGGCTGCCGCCGGTAGAAACTCCGGACGATTCCCCGCAAATCTGCGAAACAGGATCTGCGCATACGCCAGTGAACTGCGCGAAGCCGTATCCGCCGCCACCGTGCGAACGGTGTCCATCCTGAACCCAGCCTTCACGATCAGTTGAATGGAGCGCACCTCATCCAACGAAGCAATCACGCATCCGGGCACAACAGCCAATTCCGGAGTCAGCGCAGCGACGGGAATCAACCCTAGATCCGCCCGCCCCGCCAGCAGCTCCGCCGCGCATTGCGAAGGCTGTGTGTAGTGCAGTCTATAGTGAGTTGCCAACCCGGCGGCAAGCGGGCCATGCTCGAAGTCCCACATCAACGGAGCAGGATTCAGGAAGCCGATGGCAGCAACGCGAAGTTTGGAAGGTGAAGATTCTGCGCTCAAAGGTCTAGTCTATTGGATGTAAGCCGAGAACCTCCGATGCGGCAGCCGCTAGTTAGCTTTATCAGGATGAACAGCGGCATTGGGGAGTCACGCTTGCCTGTGGCAGAACTTGCATGTGCGGCACGATCCCCCATGGACTCTTCGCGAGTGGGCAATTACGAACAAAGGATGCGCAGCCCACCTGGGAACCTTATAGGAATGCAAACGCTGCGATGAGTTCACTGACATACGGACAGGTGATTGACAGAACACCCGAGCGTGATACTCTCCATCGGATGCAGTCGTACCAGCCCGCATCAGGTTTCGCGAGGTAACATTGCGGAGCCCGAGTTTCAAGGAGCCGCGTTCCAAGGAGCCGCGTTTCAAGGAGAAAGATGAGCACGACCATCGGCGCAAGGCAATCAATCATAGAGCGTCTTGAACTGGCAAGAACAGCATGGCTTGCCATGACGCTCACACCCGCCATGGGGGCTACCCGCATCTGGAAGGCCATGCGGCGCCTCAATCAGGCCGAGCACCTCTTCGACGCCTCGCTCACCGAACTTGAATCCCTCGGCATGCCCGCGCACTCCGCGCAATTCATCTTCGAAGGCAAAGCCCGCGCCGCCGCCGAAGACCAGCTACGCCGCACTTTAGAAGCCGGCGCCGCCATCCTCACCCCAGAAGACTCCGCCTACCCCGAGCGCCTCCGCGAGATCTACGATCCTCCCGCTGTCCTCTGGATTCGCGGCAATCCCGACCTCCTCTCCCGGCCCGGCATCGCCGTCGTCGGCACCCGCCATCCCACGCCCTACGGGGCCGGTATGGCCGAACTCCTCTCCCGCGACCTCGCCCACCGCCGCCTCGTCATCCTCAGCGGCATGGCTCGCGGCGTCGACACCGCCGCCCACCGGGGCGCAATCGATGCCAAAGGCAAGACCATAGCCGTCTGGGGCACCGGCATCGACGTCATCTACCCCAAAGAGAATAAAAAGCTCGCCGAGTCCATCGTCGCGACCGGCGGAGCCATCCTTACCGAGTATCCTCTCGGCACCTTCCCCGCGCCGCAAAACTTCCCTATCCGCAACCGCATCCTCAGCGGCATGAGCGTTGGCGTCCTCGTCATCGAGGCAGCCGAGCACAGCGGCACCCGCATCACCGCCCGCTGCGCCATGGAGCAGAACCGCGATGTCTACGCCGTTCCCGGCAACGTCACCAACAAAAACGCTTGGGGCCCCAACACCCTCATCAAGCAGGGCGCAAAGCTCACCGCCACCTGGGAGGACATCTGGGAAGACCTCCCCTCGCAGATCCGCCTCCAACTCGAAAGTGAGCTTGAAGATGCCGCCTCCCACGGAACTCAAAGTGAATCGAAACCCGCAGGCGCCGCATCTCTATTTAACGAGACGCCAATGCCAAAGCACGAACGCATTGTCTTCGACCGCCTCCGGCACGACGAGTCCCTGCAACTGGATGAGTTGATCGAGCAGTTGGAAACCGAACTTAACTCCGCCGAGATCTTCACTGCGCTCTTCGAACTCGAGATCGCAGGCCGTGTCCGCCAGTTGCCCGGAAAAAATTATGTGAGGACATTCTGAATCGTCAGCTTCCCGCTTCCTTGGCGGAGCCGCACGACCGAGTGAAAGTTCACGTAAGTTATCTTGATGGTTCGACATCGCAGTCGGATTTCGCGCGGCATTTCTTCGGCTGAAACGGCAGTCCGGCAGTGACGTTTTTCCTCCGCTTGCGTCAGTTCAGCCAACGCGGCAAGATGACGCTCTCGGGAAACCATGTTAGGTTCGCAAGGGAACAGAAAAGTTTCGGAACGTTTTGCTTCGGCGCTACGTTCTTAGGCATGAAGGGAATCAATGGGTAAATCGCTTGTGATCGTCGAATCGCCCGCCAAGGCGAAGACGATCAATAAATATCTCGGCAGCGACTACATCGTGGAGGCCTCCATCGGCCACATCATGGACCTGCCCAAAAACGACATCGGCGTAGAACTCAAGCGGCGCACCTTCGAGCCCACGCTCATCGTCTCACCCGGCAAGGAAAAGATCGTCGATCGCCTCAAGAAACTCGCCTCCAAGGCCGACATGGTCTACCTTGCCCCCGACCCCGACCGCGAGGGCGAGGCCATTGCCGCGCACCTCTCCATCCAGCTCCTGCCGATGGTCAAAGACAAATCGAAGATTCGCCGCGTAACCTTTAATGAGATCACCAAGAAAGCCGTACAGGCCGCCTTCCTCCACGCCCGCGACGTAGACGAGAACCTCGTCGATGCCCAGCAGACCCGCCGCGTCCTCGACCGCCTCGTCGGCTATCAAATCTCCCCTCTGCTCTGGGACAAGGTCCGCCGCGGCCTCTCCGCCGGTCGCGTCCAGACCGTAGCCCTCCGTCTCATCGTCGAACGCGAAGCCGAGATCAACGCCTTCAACCCCGTCGAGTACTGGACCATCGATGCCGAGCTGTTAACCGCACAGCCCGGCAAAGCCGCGCAGACTTTCACCGCCCGCATGGTGGGCATCGACGGCAATTCCATCCGCGTCCTTAACGGCGTCGACAAGGAAGGCAAGGAGCAGTTCCTCTCCAACGCCCTGCCCGACAAGGAAGCCGTAGACGAGGTCGTCTCCCAGCTTCAGTCCGCCAAGTGGTCCGTGCGCGGCGTTGAAAAGAAGGAGCGCAAGCGCAATCCGCAGGCTCCCTTCACCACCAGCAAGCTCCAGCAGGAGGCCGCCGGCCGCCTCGGCTTCAACGTCCGCCGCACCATGGGCGTCGCCCAGCGTCTCTACGAAGGCGTCGAGATCGGCAGCGAAGGCACCGTCGGCCTCATCACCTACATGCGCACCGACTCCACCCGCGTCAGCGCCGACGCCATCCAGGACGCTCGCGACTTCGTCGGCAAACTCGGCCCCCAGTATCTTCCCGCCAAGCCCAACGAGTACGTCGGCAAAAAGCAGGCCCAGGCTCAGGACGCCCACGAAGCCATCCGCCCCACCTCGGTAAAGTTCACCCCGGAGTCGATCCGCAAATATCTCTCCGACGAACAGTTTCGCCTGTACAAGCTCATCTGGCAGCGCTTCGTCTCCAGCCAGATGACCCCTGCCGTCTTCGACCAGACCACCGTAGACGTCGCCGCAAAGACGAAAAACACCTATGACTTCCGCGTGAGCGGCAGTGTGCTCAAGTTCGACGGCTTCCTCAGGTTTGAAGAAGAAGACAAGCGCACCCGCCAGGCTGCAAAGGATAAAGCCAGTCGGGAAGAGCAGGCCGCAACCGAAAAGCTCGCTCAACAGGCAGCCCAGCAGGAAGGCGATACCGCCGGCGGCGAAGCCCAGGAAGACTCCGCCGACAGTCGCCTGCCCGAGTTGAACCAAGGCCAGCCCCTCGACCTAGCCCGGCTCGACCCCCAGCAGAAAGCTACCGAGCCGCCGCCCCGCTACAACGAAGCCTCGCTGGTTAAGGTGCTCGAGGAGCGCGGCATCGGCCGCCCCTCCACCTACGCCTCCATCATCAACACCATCCAGGACCGCGACTACGTCAAAAAAATCGGCGCCAAGTTCGTCCCCACCGAGATCGGCACGGTAGTCACCGGCCTTCTCGTCAAAAACTTCCCCTACATCTTCGACCCCCAGTACACCGCCACTCTCGAAGTCGAGCTCGACGCGGTCGAAGACGGCCAGGAGCGCTGGACCGACCTGCTCAACGGCTTCTACGACCACTTTGAAAAAGAGCTCAAGATCGCCGGCGCCAACATGGAAGACATCAAGCGCATGGAAGAGAAAACCGACCTGCTCTGCGACAACTGTGGCAGCCCGCTCATTCTCAAATGGGGTAAGTTCGGCAGCTTCTACTCCTGCTCGAACTTCACCAAAATCAAGCCCATCCTTATCGCCGCCGGCCCTTGGAAGAAGGACCCCAAAGCCATCACTAAAAAGGTCACCTCCGCCTTCGCCTACCCCATGATCGTGAAGGCCACCACCGAAGATGTCACCGAATACTCCAAGGAGGTCGGCGACGAAAAAGAAATGGCCTCTGCCATCCGCGAAGCCGCCGAGCAGGGCAAGAAAGTCACCGTCGAACCGGTAAGCTGTGACTTCACTAAGGAAAACTTCGCCGCCAAACCCGACCTCAGCGCTCCCGGAGCCGACGAGGTCGCTGAAGAGGAGTTCTGCGACAACTGCGGCCGCGTCATGGTCCTCCGCAACGGCCCTTGGGGCCCCTTCATGGCCTGCCCCGGCTACAACGAAGACCCGCCCTGCAAGACCATCCGCAAGCTAAACCAGAAGGTCCAGCAGAAGCCTCCCGTCCAGCTCGAAGAGTCCTGCCCTAAGTGCGGCAAACCTCTCCTACTGCGCAACGGCCAGTACGGCGAGTTCATCAGCTGCAGCGGCTACCCCAAGTGCAAGTACATCAAGCAGGAGCTGCTCGATGTCAAATGCCCCAAGGACGGAGGCGACATCGCCGTCCGCAAGACCAAGCGCGGCGACCTCTTCTACGGCTGCGTCAACTACCCCAAGTGCGACTTCGCCTCGAACCTCAAGCTCATCAACCAGACCTGCCCCAAATGCGACAGCGCCTACCTCCTCGAGGTCGTCAACGATAAGGGAACCTTCCTCGTCTGCCCCAACAACCTCGAAGCCCTTCCCAAACGACGTAAAAAGAAGGGCGCTCCGGAAGAGGCCCCGACAACACCACCCTGTACCTACGAGAAAAAGATCGCCGGCCCAGCACCCGTTCCAGCGATGCCTCTCCCAAACCCGGAGAACACCCGCGCGGTCGTCGAGAGTGTAGCTTAACCAGATCAGGAGAACGAGTTCATGGCAAACGCAGCGGATGCGGAGTTGTTATTGAAGTTGTACGACCTCCGGCGTGAAAAGACGCTGCGCGAAGCAAGAACTTTCGTCATATTCGAATTTCAGCCACAGAATCTCGAGGAATTGGACAGGGTAGCAAGGGCGAATCCCTTCTGGCGTCAAGCCGTGACCTACTGGGAGATGGCTGCCTCGCTGGTCCTGCGAGGAGCGCTGGACGCGGACTTATTTTTCGATTCCAACGGAGAAGGAATCTCAATCTACGCAAAGTATCACCACCTCTATGCCGAGAGGGAGAAAGAGTCTGGAAATCCGTTTATGCCGCACACTGCCGCGCTGGTTTCGAACTATCCAGCGGCAAAGCAGCGGTACGAAACTGTTTTGAGGGCGCTCGGCCGGACAATGTAGCTCATGACTAGGGGCTTTCCTTTTCTGCCCAAATTCTGTTACAAATGGTCTAGGCTTAAGGGGGTTCATACCCTGCGGTGGCAGCACGCGGATGCGGTTCCCCGCCGTAAGTTGCTCAAAGGAATGCAGGTAGTGGATTATGGCGAAGGCAGTTTGGAACGGCCAGACACTGGCCGAAAGCGAAATCTACGAGACTGTCGAAGGTAACATTTACTTCCCGGAAGAGACCGTAAAGCGCGAGTTTCTCCGCCCCAGCTCCACCACCTCCAGCTGCCCCTGGAAGGGTCTCGCGCGTTACTACAGCATTATCGTCGACGGCCAGGACAACCCCGACGCCGCCTGGTACTACCCCGACCCCAAACCCGCCGCTCGTAACGTCAAGCATCACATCGCTTTCTGGCGCGGCGTCGAAGTCACCAAATAACCCACTGCGCGTGGGGCGCCCACTTCGTGGCGCGTATACCCCTTCGGTTGAGCCTCCCGTTGGTCGGAGGGAAGATCTCTCGTGCCGATTATCGGGAGCCGCTGGATCTGAACCCCGGCAATGCCACGAAATGCCCGCACCGCGCGCAGTGGGCCCGTCTGACAGAATATCTTCCCTCAGTAAGCCTCTACCCGATCCAGCGGCAACCGAACCTGAAAGCAGGTCTCTCCCGGCTTCGACTGCACGGTCACGAACCCCGAGTGCTTCGTCACGATTCGCTGCACGGTATCGAGCCCCAGCCCCAGTCCACGCCCCGGAGCCTTGGTCGTAAAGAACGGCTCGAAGATCCGCGATCGCGCCCCCTCGTCGATCCCCGGTCCCGTGTCCCACACCTCCACCAATGCCAACGACCCACTCAGACGCGTCTTCAGCCGTAGCGTTCCATAGTCGTTCATCACGTCGAGCGCATTCTCGATCAGCGCCGTCCAAACCTGGTTCAGCTCGCTCCCATACGCACTTACCGGCGGCAGCTCCGGATCGAATTCCAGCACCACGTCCACATTCCGAAGCCGGGATTGGAACATCACCAGAGTATTCTCCAGCGACTGCGCCAGGTCCACATCCTGCACCGGTGCCTGGTCCATGTACGAGTAGTCCTTGATCGCCGAGATCAGGTCGAAGATCCGCACCGTCGAATCCACCACCGTCTCCGCCATCCGCTCCGCGCGCAGCGAAACCGCCACCGTCGACAGAGCCATCGGCAGAATCTCCGGCGTCACCACCTCCACCAGCTCGTCCAGAATATCCAGACCCAAATTCGTCTCCGCGAGCGCCGGAGCAATTCTCCACGGCTCGGCAATCTGATGATCCGACAGCCAGCGCAACAGCATCTCCTCCCGGTCCACCGTCGCCAGCGGACTCTGCGGAGCCTGCGGCATACTCGTATACGCCGCCATCCTTTCCCGAGCCTTCTGTATCCAGCTCTGATAGCTCAGGGTCTGGTCCTCCGTCATGCACAGCTTGCCCAGCCGGTACTTCTGGTCGCCATACTCCCGCAGCTCCCGAAACAGACCCGCCGCTGACCGCTGCGCCGCAGAAGCCGGATTGTTCAGCTCATGCGCCAGATTCGCCGCCAGCTTGCCCAGCGCATTCAGCTTTTCCGCCTGCTGCTCCATCCGCGTCACCTCCCGCACCCGGTCCAGCAGCAGCGACACGCACCTCTGTCCCATCGACGGAATCGCCTCCAGCATCTCCGGAAACAGCGCCTTGTCGATATCGAGCGCCCATACCGGCCCCACCGCATATCCGTCTCCGCCGTAGCCCTTCATCCGCGAAAACGGCAGCAGCCCCGTCATCTGTCCCGCGCGCCCGATAAACAGCGCGATCGGCCCGCTATGCCGTCGACGCACCTGAATCTCACCGCTCAGGATGATATTCATCTCCACTGCCGGCTCGTTCTCCCGAAACAGGAGGGCCCGGTCCTCTCCCTTGCGCTCCTTGCCGTGGGCCGCCAGCCACAGGTACTCCTCCTCGGCCAGCCCGTCGAGCGCAGGAATGGTTCGCAGCGCCGCCACAATCTCAGCCACAGGCGTAGGCTCTGCCGGCGCGCCCGCCAGCACCATTGGCTCCATCAAATTCGCCGAATTCGTTGCATTCCCCGCCCGCGGCGGAAGCACCTCTTCATAGCTACCCAGAGTGGCCATCGCGTGCCTCCTTCTGCCGCATCGGCATCGAATCGATCACCTTCATCAACCTCTCCATTGTTACAGGAATCTGCGATCGAAGTTTTTCACCGCCGTCCTTGCCAATTAAAATCACCGTAAAATCCTCTTCTCCCACATGAAACCGCCGGCGCGCCGCGGCATCTTCGCCCGGCTCCAGATGCACCACATCCCGCTCCGGCAATCCACTCCACGCCTCCGCGCTGCCCTCGCCATGCAGCAGAATCGGAACCACGACCATCTGCCTCTCGTGCATAGCCTGTCCGCTCTTCCCAAGCAGACGCATCTGCTCGCGAACTTCCTCGGTACCCTGCGCCGCAAACACCAGCACAGGTCGATAGTCGTGGCGCAGCGAACCTAAGGTAGCGCCACTCTCGGATGATCCCAGAGACAGCGCCGGCATGACGGCAAGAGCAAGCACAACAGGGAAGAAGGTCATCATGAACTGAGGGGCTTTCATTTCATAGGATGCCGCTCCCTCCGCTTCGGACCGGCCCTGCCTGCAATTTCTCTCCAGCAGCTTTCAATCCCGTAACAAATCTCGGCAGAGGAGTGAACCGGATGCCCATGTCCGACTCAGGACATGGGCTCTCACCTCAGAATCTACATGAATAACAGAAGTCGTCATCTCGATCGAAGCCGTGCAGTTCTATCGCACGGCAAAACAGAGAGATCCCCGTATTCGTTTTTGCTGTTTCTTGTTTTCACGAGATAGGGGGCGCCCCAAGAGGTAAACGCGCAGGTATGGCGACTAAAGCAGCAGTTGAGACGGCAGCGGCTATTTGCGGCCGGTTCAGGCCAGGTAGGTCGAGGCTATGGCGATGGCGGCAATGGCGGCGGTTTCCGCGCGCAGGATGCGGGAGCCGAGAGTTGCAGGTTGCCATTGGTGGTGAAGAAAGAAGGACATCTCTTCGGGGGTCCAGCCGCCTTCTGGACCTATCGCGATGGCGTGGGTGATGGGAGAACCCGCGTCTGGGATTCCGGAGGCGGGGCTCTCGGATGGCGGTATGGCGTTCGAGGCTTCGAGGGCGGCGGTGAGGGTGGTGGCTTGCTCGGTTTCGCTGAGCAGGATGCGGGTGGCGACGGTTTCTTGCTTGAGAGCCGCACTGAGGGTGGTGGGGTCGGCAACTTCGGGGACGTCGCTGCGGCGGGATTGCTTGGAGGCTTCGAAGGCGATGCGGCGCCAGCGCTCGGAACGCTTGAGGGCGGCATGGGTGAGGTGTTTTTCGCTGCGGCGGGCGAGAATCGGGGTGATGCGGCCGACCCCGAGTTCGGTGGCTTTTTCGATGGCCCACTCCATGCGATCGAACTTGAAGACGGCGAGCAGCAGATGCAGAGGAAGGGCGGCGTCGGATTCAAGCTCTTCCTGGAGCGTGAACAGAACAGTGGCATCGTTGTCGCTGGTTCCGGCGGTGACACTGGTGATCTCGGCGCGATGCAGGAATCCGCCGGCGACGACATCGTAGATCTGGCCGGGTTCGGCGCGCAGGACGCGGGCGAGATGGGCGGCCTGATCTCCGGTGAGAGAGGCGACGCCGCTTGAGTTGGAGGTAGAGAAGGTCCAGGTGTCGGCGATCCAGCGGCGGCGGGTCATTAAGTTTTAGACGCTATTTTGAGAGTGTAGACCCTATTTGGCGCGAGGCGGAACGGGAAGACTGCCGGGGGGCTTGGCCACTTCGCTGGCGCGGGAGATTTCGACGTCCTGCTGGCCCTGATGGTAGAGATCGATATGCAGCACGGCGGTCTGGCGGTGATCCCAGACGCTTTGGGTGACAGGAAAGTGGAGGAGGATCATGCCCTGGGCGGATTCGCCGGGGTTGATCATGGTTTCGCGGAGGAGCGGTTCGGAGGCGAGAGGTTTGAGCTCGGGGAAGGAGGTGTAGATGTTGGGCAGGTCGTGCATTTCGGCGGCGCTGGTGGTGAACTGCTGGCCGTCGGCGGAGGTGAGGGTGGCGGTGAAGTCTTTAAGAAAGAGAGGCAGGTGGAGGTCGTCCTGGATATGAAGCGTGGTGAGGACGTAGAGGTCGTCCTGAAAGCTGTCATGGCCTACGACGGTGGATTCGGATTTGAAGACGGTATGAGCGGGATAGACGGCGGTGTGGAGGATATTGACATCCGCATTTCTCTGGGGCGTGTACCGGATGAGCAGCGCTATGACCATGCCCAGGATCAGGAAGGCGAGAAGCACCGGAGCCAGGAGGTTGCGGCGAGCGGGTTGCGCGAAGACAGGTTCGGACACAGGCATGAGGATAGCAAGGACGAGCGAATTCAGGAAAGCAGTCTGGAGGACTTTGTTCCTGTGGCACGAAAGCCTGATGAAGTGGTAACTGTTGAGCCACAGTATCATGCTTCCGGATTTCGGCAGGAAGAGTGGTCTGACCACCGCGTTCTAGTCGTGGCGGACGGCGTACTCCTCGAGCAAGACGGTGATCAGGGCGGCGGTGGGCACAGAGACGAGCGCCCCGACGACACCGGCAAGGGCGGTGCCGAGGAGCAGAGCCACCAGGACGGTGAGGCCCATCAGGTTGACGCTCGAGCGCATGATGCGCGGCGTAAGGACGGCGTTTTCGATGTTGATATAGATAGCGTAGAAGATGAGGACGCCGGCCATCTTGGTCCAGGAATCGATGGCGGCCACGGCGGCCACGATAAGAATGGTGATGACGCCGCCGGCGATGGGGATGATGTTCAGCAGGCCCATCAGGAAGCCGAGGAGGATGAAGTAGCGGACGTGGAGGATGCCGAAGACGACGGTGCTGGAGACGCCGAGAATGAGCATGAGCAGACCCTGGCCGACGAGCCATTTGCTGATCTTGCGTTCGGCGTTCTTGAGAGCTTTGTCGAGGCGGTGGCGCTGCTCGCGGTGAAAGAGGGAGAGGAAGAACTGGTAGGCATGTTCGCCTTCAAGCATGAAATAGATGCAGAGGAAGGTGGCGGTGAGGATATCGAAGAGATGCGAGAGCCAGTTGGGCAATGAGGTGAAGATATAGCTGGCGGTGGTGCCGAAGTATCCCGCGGTGCGCTGGGCGAGGGAGTCGAGGCCGAACTTGTCCGCCAGCGGGAGTTTTCTGATCTTTGCGACAACGCCCGGGATGCGCTGGGGCAGGTCGGAGGAGAAGCCGCGAAGGTCCCGGAGGACGGGCGGAAGTCCACTGGTGAAGAAGATGGTGAGAACGAGCGCGACGGCGGCGATGAGCAGGATAATGGCTACGCCGCGGGATGGGCTGTAACCGCGGATTTTGATCTGCCGGATGCGGTTGACGGCGGGCATGAGGACGACGGCGAAGAGGGCGCTGACATAGATGATCTCGATCTCGCGGACGAGGGTGTAGGCGAGGGCGAAGAGGAGAAGGACGAGGATGGCGAAGAGGATGTAGCCGCGGACTTCGGCGCGGGACCGCTTCTCGTAGGGGGTAAGGTCGGGGGGTAAGGTGGCCAGCACGTTCTCCTGAATTCTGCTTGGGATTCTGCCTGAATTCTGCCGGGAATCCAATTCGGAATCCTGCTTCTGCATTCTGCTTCTGGGGCCTGACAATGTGATGCAGAAAGTGTGCGCTTTAAGACTCAGGAGCGGAAGTGCGGAGTTTGAGTCGGGCTGGCGATTCCGGCGATTCGAACAAGGAGCGCGTCGATGGTTTCGGTGGGGGAGAGACTGGCGGTTGCAATGGTGAGGCCGGCGAGACTGCGGTAAAGGGGATGGCGGCGTTCGAAGCGGACCTGGGCTTCGGCGGGATCGGCCAGGACGGGGCGGGTAATGTCCTGCACCATGCAGCGGTCGTAGAGGGTGGGAAAGGGAGCGTCGAGGAAGACGGTGAGAGTGCCGGGAGCCTGTTCGAGGAGGAGGCGGTTGGTCGAGTATTCGGGAGTTCCTCCGCCGAGGGCGAGAATGATGTGATCGAGGCCAAGCGCGCTGGCAAGAGCAGTGGATTCAAGCTGACGAAAGCGGGCTTCGCCATGGCTTTCGAAGAGTTCAGGGATGGAGGCGCCGGCGCGCTGCTCGAGGTGGGTGTCGAGGTCGAGAAAGTTCCAGCCGATGCGGGAGGCGAGCAGGCGGCCGACAGTGGACTTGCCCGCGCCCATGAAGCCGGTGAGAACGAGGCGCTTGAGGTGAGCCGAGATGGCGGGAGTGGCGGCGCTTTGGGCTTCGGTCAGCGTGTTGGGTCGGGAGAGTGTCATCGCCTCTCCTGAGTGTATTGCTTGCGTGGAGGATGAGCTTGATAAAACCGCAACCTGTGTGGGCGCGGCTCGGGAAGGTAGCCGCTTATCCCGTTTACTTGAACACGGATACACGTTTGGACATCCTGCGTTCAGACCCTCGATTTCATGAACTTAGACAAAAGATCAATCTGCCTGAACCGAAGTGAAGAAATCAAGCGCCGGCGCAGTGACTGGAGGTAGTGAATCTCCTTCGCGGAAGCGCCAAAAGGAAGCCGGCATTTGAGTTCGCTGAAGTCAGACGATTTGTGGCGAGGGCAGGTCATCGTCGGGGTCGGGCTGCTGGAGTTTGGTTTGGATGTTGCTCCAGACGGTGTCGCTGGGTTCGTAGTCGGGTTCGAAGAGGCTGCGGGCCTGGTCGGCGATGGCTTCGAGGTCGCGCACCAGGGCGGCGCAGTCGGGGTTGTTGGCGAGGAAGGTCTGGAGCCGGGGGTCGGTGCTGACGTGGCCGTCGCCGTTGGCGAAGAAGTCGGGAAGGTACTGCTCGAAGTCGGCGGGGGTCATGGTGTCGAAGTTGGGGAGGTTTGTCTCGCTCATATCGCCATCTCTTTCAGGCTGTCGGGCTGAGTGGACGGCTGCGGATGACGGAGCAGTTCGCGGAGCTTAAGGCGGGCCTTGTGCAACTGGGATTTGCTGTTGCCGGTCGAGCAGTCGAGCATGCTCGCGATCTCGTTGTGCTCGAAGCCTTCCACATCGTGGAGAACGAAGACCATGCGGTAGCCGGGAGGCAGCGAGGAGACGGCGCGCTCGAGAGCGACGCGGTCGACCGAGCCGCTGAGGAGCATGTCCTTGCTGCCGAAGTCGCGCTTGGGGGCGTCGTCTTCTGAGGGGTTGATGGTCTCTTCGAGCGAGACGAGATTGAGTCCCTTTTTGCGCAGATGCATCAAGACGAGATTGACGGTGAGCCGGTGCAGCCAAGTGGAGAACGCGGACTCGCCACGGAAGCTGCCGATCTTGCGGAAGAGGTGGAGGAAGGCCTCCTGGGTCATGTCTTCGGCTTCGGAGACGTTGCCGAGCATGCGCAGGCAGAGAGTGTAGACGCGGCGTTTGTGCAGCGCGTAGAGCCTGGAAAATGCCGCGGCGTCGCCGTTTTTGGCGGCCTCGATCGCTTCGGCTTCTCCGGCGATGGGCGGATTTCGTTTGAAGACACCTGGGGTAGGACTGGATTGGGTCATGGGTAGGCCTTGGAGGTCCATAGCTAGACTCCGGATTTATTGTGGTTCACCGTTAAGTTGTCGCCTGCTTCGAGCCTACTGCAAACGGAGGTTTCATGTGTATTCCTTTGGATTGAAAAAGCGGGGGAAAGGTTGTGCGTTAGCGACATGCCGTCCGGCTATGTCTATAAAAATGCTGACGTGAGTTCGGCCTGTGAATGCAGGCTACGAGCCGATGAAGCGGGTGTAGAGGGTGCGCGCTACAGCCATATCGGTGGTGCCCTGGATGATGGCGCGACCATCGGCGAACAGGGTGAGGGTGTGCGGGGGACGGTCGAAGCGGAGGAGAAGGTCGTTGTAGCGGACACGTCCGTGAGGGATGAGGCGGGCGCTCATGGCGGCGAAGTCGACGGGGCGGTGGCGCTCGTGGATCTGGACGGAGTTGCGGCCGCAGAGGGTGATATGAGGGCGGCCCGCACCGGCGAGATGAGAGAAGATGCGCTGGCCGCAGACGGTGCAGGAGGGGTCGGGGCGGGAGGTATGGATCTCGCTGCGTTCGTTAGTCCAGAGATCGTAGGAGACAAGGCTGCGCCGCATGAGGTGAGGCTGGTGGGTGAGGAACTTGAGGGCTTCGGTGACCTGGAGAGAGGCGGCGAGGTTGACGGCGGTGGAGAGGATGCCGGAGGTGTCGCAGGTCTCGACTTGCCCGGCGGGCGGCTTAGGGAAGATGCAGGCAAGGCAGGAAGTAGGGGATAGGAGGTAGGGGGTAGCTTGCCCCGGTCCGGGCTTAGGAAGGATGTTCATGGTGGCGGCATAGGCGCCGATGGCCGCGGCGTAGATCCAGGGCTTGGCTTGCTGGACGGCATAGTCGTTGATCAGATAACGGGTTTCGAAGTTGTCGGTGGCGTCGAGGATCAGGTGAGCCGGGGCGAGCAGTTCGTGGATGTTGGCGGGGATCAGGTCGGCGATGTGCGGGTGGACGGCGATCCCGGAGTTGAAGAGGGCGATCTTGCGGCGGGCGGCTTCTGCCTTGGGGAGGGACTCGCGGGCGTCGGCCTCGTCGAACAGGACCTGGCGCTGCAGATTGGAGGCTTCGACGAAGTCGCGGTCGATCAGAGTGAGGGTGCCGATCCCGGCCCGGGCGAGCAGCGAGGCGGAGGCGGCTCCGGTGGCTCCTACTCCGACGATGGCGACATGAGCCGAGGCGAGGAGATGCTGGCCGTTGGCACCGATGCCGGGAAAAAGGATCTGGCGGGAGTAGCGGTCCTCCTCGGAGATGCGGGCATCGGAGTTCGCGTCGGGGGGGGCCGGGCTGTTCGTGCCCGGGCTGGGGCGCGGATCGGTTTCGACGAGGTGAGGAGGCTGGGACATGGAGGAAACGATCGCGCCAAACGACGCTGCTCTTTCGTAGTATAGGGAAGTACGAAGGCGCAGGAAACCGGACGGCCTACGGAGAACTTCCGTAGCTTACGTCTAAAAGCCTGAATCGTGTGTCTGCATAGCGGTTGCGTTCGTGCCTGGGAAGTGTCTGGAATGGGTCTTGCTGGGAATTGCTGGCGGTTTGCGTCAGCGCTCATGCGGGGCTGCAGGGCTCCTCATGAGAACGGGAAGAGATCGGTGGTTGTTTGGTTCGGAGGCAGCAGGTTCGTTTGCGAATGCCGGAGTGGATGAGGTGCGGATCTGCGACCGCGGCCTGTGCGCTGCTGACACTGGCGTTGCGACCGGCGGTAGCGCAGCAGGTGCCGGCAGCGTCGACGCCCGCGCGGACGAATACGATGGTGCAGTCGGGCGCGAGTTCGGCTACCCCGGCGCAGGCGCAGCAGACTGCGAAACCCGGCGCGGTAGGCGGTGAGGTGACCGCGGCGCAGGTCGGTCCTGGACTGACGACGACGGTGTGGGATTGGAAGGGGCTGCAGGTCCAAAAGATTGTCTTCGAAGGCGTGACCTTCGACGCGACCGACACCTTGCCGAAGGAACTGGCGCAGAAGGCGGGAGAGCCGCTCGATCCGGCAAAGGTGAGGGCGAGCCTGCGGCGGCTGTTTGCGAGTGGGCGGTATAGGAACATCGAGGTGCGCGGCGTACGGCAGGGCGACGCGGTAACGCTGATCTTCGCCGGCCCGCCGCGGTACTATGTGGGCCGGGTGACCATCGCCGGCGTCAGGAGCGAACGGCTGACCTCGCTGCTGGAGTTTGCGACGAAGCTTTCGCCGGGAACCGCATTCAGCGAGCCGCAGCTGGAGGCCGGAAGCGAAGGCATTACCCAGATCCTGCAGCAACAGGGCTTCTATCAGCCCAAGGTGCTGGTGAAGCCGGAGACCGACGACGCTGGTCACCAGATTAATGTAACTTACGCAGTCACTATCGGGCCGCAGGCGCGCGTGGGTCAGGTGCAGGTCGAAGGCGCGGAAGCGGGACTGACGCCGGCCGAGTTCCGCAAGAAAGGAAAGCTGAAGCAGGGCAGCAAGGTGCGGCGCGAGACCACGAGCAATGCGCTGGACCGGCTGCGAAAGTTCTACCAGAAGAAAGACCGGCTGGAAGCGACGGTGACGCTGCAGAAGCAGACCTACGTCGAGTCGCGCCAGCAGGTGGACTATGAGTTCAAGGTGCACGAGGGGCCCGAGGTCAAGGTTTCGATCGAGGGCGCGAAGATCGCGACGTCGCGCCTGCATCTTCTGGTCCCGATCTTCGAAGAGGGAACCATCGATAACGACCTGCTGAATGAAGGCGTCTTCAACATTCGCGACTTCGAACAGCAGCAAGGCTACTTCGACGCCAAGGTGGACGTGAGGGTGATCGGGGAGGACACGGCGGCGGAGAGCGTGGTGTTCACCGTGGACCGGGGGATCAAGCACAAGGTGGTGGCGGTGGATTTGAAGGGGAACAAGTATTTCACCGACGATCTGTTGCGCGAGCGCATGCGGGTGCAGAAGGCGAATCTCTATCAGCGCAGCGGACGCTACAGTCCGGCGCTGGTCGCTGCCGATGTGAGCTCGATCCAGGCGCTCTACCGAGCGAACGGTTTCGATGAGGCCAAGGTAACGACGGAGGTGAAGGACGAGGCGGCCTCGCCAAAGGGAAAGACGATGAAGGTCGGCGAGATCGAGGTTACCTACACCATCGTCGAAGGTTTGCAGCAGAAGTTCGGCAAGGTAGCCCTAATGGGCGTGGATGCGAGCCGGACCCAGGATGTGAGGAGTTTGATGAACACGCAGCCCGGACAGCCGTTTTCGCTGGTCACACTTTCGGGTGACCGCGATACGGTGCTGCAATACTACCTGGCGCATGGCTTCGAGCAGGTGAAGGTGGAGATCAGGCAGAACAAGGAGAAGGTGGACGCGGACCTGACCGATGTCGCGCTGAATGTGACGGAGGGGCAGGAGGTCTTTGTCAATCATGTTCTGCTGTCGGGCGTCGTGCACACCAGGCCGAAGACGGTGGGGTCGCAGATCCTGGTGCATGCGGGCGATCCATTGGACCAGACATCGCTCTTGCAGACGCAGCGGAACCTATACAACATTGCGCTGTTCAACGAGGTCGTGGCAGCGGTGCAAAACCCCGCGGGCGATGCTCCCCAGAAGAACGTGCTGCTGCAGTTGACCGAGGCGAGGCGATGGAACGTGACTTACGGGTTCGGCTTCGAGGCGCAGACAGGAACGCCGCAGCAGGGCACGATCTCCGAGGCGTCGTGCATTCTGCTGAGGCTCAATCCGTGCAATCAGCTTTCACAGGAGGGCAGGGCGGGAGTGAGTCCACGAGTTTCGCTCGATGTGTCGCGGATCAATCTTCGCGGCACGGACGATTCACTGACGCTGCATACCACCTATGGGTTGCTGGAACAGGTGGCGACGCTGACGCTGCAGAATCCGCACTTGTATGGAAGCAGGAATTTTACAGCCGCGATCTCGGGCGGATACACGAATGTGCAGGATATCTCGACCTTTGCGTCGTCGACACTGCAGGGCAACTTCCGCGTGACCGAGAAGGTGAAGCGGAAGGACACGTTTATCTACGATTTTCTCTACCGGCGAGTATCGGTGAACAATCTGCAGGTTTCGGCCGACCTGATTCCGCTGCTGTCCCAGCCGGTGCGCGTGGGCGGCCCGCAGGCGACGTGGTTTCACGATACGAGGTCGCCGGGGCCGCTCGATGCGGTGAAGGGAACGTATACGTCGCTGCAGGCGTTTCTGGCTTCGTCGAAGTTCGGCTCACAGACCAACTTCTGGAAGCTCGATGGAACCAACTCAACTTACTACCAGTTCGGCAAACAGAAGTATGTCTTTGCACGTGAGACGCGGCTGGGCTATGAGCAGTCCTCGGGAGCGAATCCAAATGTGACCAACGCGGCTTGCGCGGGTGTTTTGCTGACGACCAATCCGAGCTGCGTTGCGGTGCCTCTTCCGGAGCGACTGTACGCCGGCGGCGCGAACTCGCATCGTGGCTTTCCGATCAACGGCGCAGGGCCCAGAGATCTGCAGACGGGATATCCGGTGGGCGGCACAGCCGTGTTCGTCAATACATTTGAGATGCGGCTGCCGCCCCCGACCCTGCCCTACGTGGGCAATAGCGTGAACTTCGTCGTCTTCCACGATATGGGGAATGTGTTTCAAAACGCGAGCGAGATGTTCCCCAGCTTCCTGCGGTTCAACCAACCGAACAAACTGACTTGCGCCAATGTTTTGACCAGCATCGGAACCTGCAACTTCAATTATTTTTCGCATGCGCTGGGTCTGGGCGCGCGCTATAAAACGCCAGTGGGCCCGATCCGCCTCGACTTCAGCTATAACCTGAATCCCCCGGTCTATCCGGTGATCTACGACTTCTATAACAACCCTCCGCATGAGGCCCAGGCGGGACACTTCAACTTCTTCTTCAGTATCGGAGAGAGCTTCTAAATGGAGAGGGCGACGCACAACGCGCTGGGCCGGTGGATAGCCCCATGGATAGATTGGCGGATAGGTTGCTGGATGCGGAAAGCAGCCGGGTTGGCGGCGGTGTGCGCGCTGATGGCGGGGCATGGGTGGGCGCTGCAGGCCGGAGCTGCGCAGAGCGGGACGCCGCAGGTTGGGGATGCGGCGAAGGCGGCGACCGCACCCGGGCAAGGTGTTGTGCTGGATCGCGTGGTGGCGTTGGTGAATGGCGATTTGATTCTGGAGAGCGACGTGGATGCGGAGCGGCGGTTCGAGCTAATCCAGCCGTACCTGAGCGGACGCACGGACTTCTCACGAACCAGGACTGTTGAGCGACTGGTGGACAGGACGCTGATCGAGCAGCAGGCGGCACTGGAACCCGAGACGGCGGTGAACGATACGGAGCTGAACGCTCAGATTGCGAGGCTGCGCAAAGATATTCCCGAGTGCAAGCAGTACCACTGCGAAACGGAAGACGGCTGGGCCAAGTTTCTGGCCGATCACGGATTTACCGTGCAGGAGTTTCGCGAGCGCTGGCGGCAGCGCATGGTGCTGCTGAAGTTCATAGAAATTCGATTTCGCAGTGGCGTCACGATCTCGGACGACCAGATCAAGGCGTATTACGACACAACGATGCTGCCGGAGTACGCCAGACGCCATGTCACCCCGCCGCCGCTCGATACCATCTCGAAGCGGGTCGAAGAGGTGCTGCTGCAGCAGCAGGTAAGCGCGCTGCTGCGGGATTGGTTGACGTCGCTGCGGGCGCAGGGCAGCGTGCGGATCATGTCTCCCGGAGAGGCGGCCTCGTGAGCGATCTGGAAAAGAAGCTGGCCGAGAAAAAAGAGCAGCTGGAAGCCAAGGTTGCCGGGAACGTCGCCAAGGTGAAGCGATCGCTGGCCACGCGGATGGGGCGCGCGCTGGCCTGGACTGTGATTGCGCTGGTGGTCCTCGCGGTCGCGCTGTTCGCTGGGTTTGCATGGTACACGACGACTCCCAGTTTCAACCGGCGCGTGGGCGGCGAGGTGGTGAAGGTTTTGCAAGATGCCACCGGCGGCCGAGTGGAGTTGAAGCGGATTACCTTCGACCTGCGACATCTGGCGATCGAAGCGGACGGGCTGGTGATCCATGGCACCGAGGCTCCGGGAGAGGCGCCCTATCTCGCGGTAGACAAGATCGATCTGCGGGTGAAGATCCTCAGCTTGTTCTCCCATGTGGCGGGGACCGGAGTTGCCTCCCACATCCGGCTGAGCTACCTCGGCGTCATGCGTCCGCGCATTCATCTAATCGTCGACAAGGACGGAAAGACCAATCAGCCTGTGCCCACGCATCCCAGCACAAGCACGACTCCGATACCGGATACGCTGCTGGACCTCAGGGCGGGGGAGGTGGCGCTGAGCGATGGGATTGCGCTGGTGAACGATCGCGCGATTCCGTTCGACATGGCGGCGCGCAACCTGAATGCCGAGGCGCGCTACGTCGCGTCCACCGACCGCTATGGGGCGACGATCGATCTGAACGACCTACGGACGAAGCTAGCCAAGCAGGGAGAGGCGCAGTCAACCTTGCACATGGCCGCGCAGATAGGCCGCGACCTGGTGGAGCTGCAGCGATTCGACTTCACGAGCGGGAACAATTCGATACTGCAGGCTACGGGAAGCATCAAAGACTTTGCCAAACCCGAGTGGCAGGCGACGGTGAAGGGAAGGCTCGAGCTGAAGCAGCTCTCCGTGCTGGCCGATGTGGATGGGCTGAACTCAGGGTCGGTGGATCTGGATGTGAACGGACACAACTGCACGACGTCGCCTGCGGTGGCGCAGAAGCATCCTCGCTTCTGGCGGCGGAGCCATCCGGCGGAGATGGTGAAGCCGGGCACGAAGGCGCTGCCGCCCGATTCGGATTGCGTCGTGGGATATCTTCTGGTGGGAACGGCGAAGCTGCACAAGGCGTCGTACCGCAACGAATATGTGAACCTGCACGACATCGACGGCGGAGGCACGCTGCATGTGACGCCGACGCAGCTCTTGCTGACGGCGTTGACGGGCTACCTGCCGGGTGGCGGAAGCGCGGCGGGCGAGCTGCGCATCGAGAACTGGCTTGGAGAAGCTCCCCCGGCCAACATCACCGCAAGTTCGCCGACGACCAGGGCCGCCGTAACCACGGCGAATGCTTCGGCGAAGTCGGTAGGCGCCAAAGAGCCGGTGAATGGCCCGGTGAAGATCCCGCAGGTCCAGACGGCGCATGCCTATCTGACGGCGGCACTGACCAGGATTCCGCTGCGCACGATCATGGATGTGACGGCGGAGCACTATGGCGATCTGGGCTTTGATACCGCGGTGAGCGGGCCGGTAAAGGTAGAGTGGGGAGGACCGGCGAAAGATGTCGCCGACACCATCGAGGCCGACGGGAACCTGACATTTGCGCCAACCGGCACTCGACGGAAAGGAGCGTTGAACGATGTGCCGGTCTCGGGACAGGCGCTGGCGCACTACACGGGAAGAAATGAGACGGTGGAGATTCGAAGCGTTGCGGTGCATACTCCGGGAACCAACCTTGATGCTTCGGGAGTGCTCGGGGTAAACACCGGCGATCCGCTGACAGCGTTGCGGGTCAATCTGACAGTGAGGGATTTTTCCGAGTTCAACCAGTTGCTGACCACACTCGACCTCGAGGCGAATGGGAAGAAGGGCAGGGCGGCGATTCCAGTCGTGCTGCATGGAACGATGCAGTTCACCGGCACGGCGCGCGGGAGAATTGCAGACCTGGACGTGAAGGGACATCTGCAGGCGCAAAATGCGGAGTTGGCCCTGGGGACGACCGATGCGCAGATCGATTCGGTCGTGGCGGACGCGGAGTACTCGCCCAGCACAGGCGTAGTCGTGGCGAGTTCAACCATCGAGCGCGGAAGCGCGGTTCTGAATCTGACTGGAGAGATTGCCCCGCGCAAAGTTGTCTCTCGACGCGGGGTCGTGACGTATGTGTGGGACGACGGTTCGGCCATCGATGCCAACGCGCAGCTTGCCAATGCATCGATTGTGGACGTACTGCAGATCGCCGGCCAACAGGAGAAGGTCCCGCTGACGGGCACGATTGCGCTGAACGCTCATGCCGCGGGAACGCTGAAGGATCTGAGCGGCGGCGGCCATGTCTCGCTAACCCACGGCGTGGCGTATGGCGAGCCTTATGAATCCGCGGTTGCGAACCTGAGGGTGCAAAGTAAAAACGTCGAGGCAGACAACATCGTGCTGAAGCTGCAGGGAGCGCAGATCGCGGGCAACGGCGGATACGACATGGCAACCGAATATCTGCACGGGCATGTGGAGGCGCACGATATCGTGCTATCGAAACTTGCAACGGTGCAGAAGGCGAACACCGGCGTGGATGGCATCGTGAACGCCGTAGCGGATGCGGATGGAACGATCACGCAACCGGGACTTAAAGCCAACGTGACCTTGACCGGCGCGACCTTTCGAGGGCAGGCCATCGGCCAGGCTGCCGTGGAGGCGCATAGCACGGGGGCGACGATGTTCTTCGCCGCGAACTCGACGCTGGTGGGCGCGAAGCTGGATGCCGCGGGACAGATGGAGTTGACCGGCGATCATCAGACGCAGGCGAAGCTGACGATTGCGGGTCTGGACATCGGCAAGCCGGTCGAGATGTTTGGGCCGGCAACGATGAAGGCGCAGTCGCTGATTAACGGCGTAGCCACCGTGAGCGGGCCGCTGAAGACGCCGAAGGCGCTGCGCGGTGAGGCCGTGCTGAGCCAGGTGGATGTGAAGCTGCAGGCGGTCGAGTTGAAGGCGGCTGAGCCGTTGCGCATCGGATTGAACGACGGACTGGCCACGCTCGAGCAGGTTCACATCACCGGGCAGGACACCGATATGAAGGCCAGCGGAACGGCGCAGCTCTTCGGCGCGACGGATCCCAAGGGCGGCAAGCTCGACGTGAAGGCGGCCGGCAGCGTGAGCATGACGCTGCTGCATACGTTCGATAACGACATCCTCGCGACGGGCAAGGTGGAGTTCATGGTGGCCGCCGGCGGGCGAGTGAACAATCCCGCGCTGACCGGGAAGGTGCAGTTTGAAAAGGTGAATGTAGCCATTGACGGCGTGCCGAACGGGCTGAGCAATATGAATGGCACGCTGGTGTTCAACGACGACCGACTGCAGGTGCAGAGCCTGGCGGCGACTACAGGCGGAGGCACGTTGAAGCTTGGCGGCTCTATTCGCTACAAGAACGGGATCTATGCCGACCTTACCGCCACCGGCGATGTGGTGCGGGTGCGGCTGTATGGGTTGAGCACGACGGCGAATGCAAACCTGAAGCTGCAGGGCAGCCCGGAGAGCGCGCTGCTGAGCGGGTCGATTCTGATCACGCGCTTTGGCATCGGGCCCGATGTCGACTTCGCCGCGTTCGCGGGAGCAGGCGGCGTGAGCGTGCCTCCCGACCCCAACTCGCCCGCGAACAAGCTTCGGCTGGACGTGCGCATCACCAGCGCGCCGCAGCTTGATTTTCAGAACTCGTATGCGAAGCTGGCGGGGACCGTGGACCTGACGGTGCGCGGGACCGCCGCAACGCCTTCGGTGCTCGGCCGCATCGAGATCAACGACGGCAGCGCGACCTTTGCCGGAACCAAATATCAACTGCAGCGCGGTGAGATCTACTTCACCAACCCGGTGCGGATCGATCCCACCATCGATCTCGACGCGACCGCGCAGGTGGAGAACTACGACATCACCGTCGGGCTGCATGGCACCGCGACCAACCTGAAGCCTACCTACCGGTCGGAGCCGCCGCTCAGCGAAAGCGATGTGTTCGCGTTGCTCGCGCTCGGGAGGACCCAGGAAGAGGCCCAACTCTACCAGGAGCAGCAGGTGCAGCAGGGAACCGATCCAACCACCAGCGCGCTGCTGGGCGGTGCGCTGAATGCCACCGTCAGCAACCGGGTAGAGAAGCTATTCGGCGTAGGCAGCGTCAAGATTGACCCCGCGTTTATCGGCACGCTGGGCAACTCGTCGGCGCGCATCACGGTGCAGCAGCAGATCTCGCGGCAGATCACCGCGACCTTCGCCACCAATGTCAACGAGACGGCGCAGCAGTTGATCCAGGTGCAGTATGACTTGAATCACGACAACTCCATCGTGGTCACGCGCGACGAGTCGGGCGTGTTCAGCATTGTCTATAAGCTGCGGAAGCGATACCGTTAGGGCTGCGGAAGGTTGAAAACTGCATCCTATTTCCAAGCCGGCGGCGAGGGTTGCCTGCTGGGCCGCAGGTGGGGATTGAGGAGACTATATGATCCGAATGTTCATACGACGCGCCGGGCTGCTGGGACTGACGATATGGATAATGATGCTCTTCGGAATAGCCGGCGGATTGGCACAGATCCCTGCAAGCGGCGCAGGCAGCGGGCCAGGCGCAGGCAGCGGGCCAAATGACGCGCAGATCCAGGCGGATGTCGCCAAGGCGCTCGACAGCAAACGATTCAAAGACGTCAAGAGCTCGGTGCAGAATGGCGTGATTACGCTGACCGGAACCGTCGATCTCTACAGCGCCAAGCTGGACGCGGACAATCGCGCGCATCATCGCAAGAATGTGAAGGGAGTCGAAAACCTCATCGTGGTGGCAGGTCCTCCGGTTGAAGACACAACTCTCCGCGACAAACTGGCGGAGAAGCTGGCCTACGATCGGGTGGGCTACGGAACGACGGCCTTCAACGCCTTCACGATCGGTGTCGAGAACGGAGTCGTTACTCTGGGTGGAACGGCGTACGGGCCGATGGACAAGGATTCAGCGGTAAGCCTGGCGGAGAACTATCCGGGCGTGAAGGATGTGATCGACAACATCGACGTTGCGCCGGTATCGCCGATGGACGATCGGATTCGGTTGGCGGAGGCTCGCGCCATCTACGGCGCTCCGCAGTTGAACAAATACGCGATCGACCCCGCGAAGCCGATTCGGATTACCGTGGTGAACGGCAACGTCACCTTGTCCGGCGTGGTGGACAACCAAAGCGACAAAGATGTTGCGAATATTCGCGCCAATGGTGTTCCGGGGGTGTTCAAGGTGGTGAACAACCTGCAGGTGGTTGGCGACACAGCGGAAAAACCGCAGAAGTAGCAGCCGTTGCGAGCATGTATGCCGCATCGGCGACCTCGCGCGGCGCAGTTCTTTCAAGAGGTAGAGATGGCATCGTTGTGGAAGAGCACAGTCGTCACGCTGGAGATGATCAAGTGGGAGCATTCCGTCTTCGCGCTGCCCTTTGCGTTGACCGGTGCGGTGCTCGCGGCTGGAGGCTGGCCGTCGTGGCGGGTGCTGGGGCTCATCGTCTTGTGCATGGTAGCCGCGCGATCCGCGGCGATGGCATTCAATCGGCTGGTGGATGCGAAGCTCGACGCAGCCAATCCGCGGACCGCCATGCGCGCTCTGCCGGCCGGCACGCTGAGCAGCGGGTTCGTCGCCGGTTTCGTCATTGTGTCGGCGCTGGTATTTCTGTTGAGCGCGGCGCTGCTGAACCGGCTGACGTTGGAGTTGGCCCCTTTCGCACTGGCGGTTGTGCTGCTCTACAGCTACATGAAGCGGCTGACGAGATGGTCGCACGTGGTGCTTGGGCTGGCGCTGGGAATTGCGCCTTCGGCCGCGTGGATCGCTGTGCGTGGTTCGCTCGA
The DNA here is from genome assembly GCA_965277335.1 of Edaphobacter sp. Classification (GTDB taxonomy): domain Bacteria; phylum Acidobacteriota; class Terriglobia; order Terriglobales; family Acidobacteriaceae; genus Edaphobacter. The sequence goes on from CBDICJ010000008.1 coordinate 913,273, forward strand.
TCCGAGGATTCTCGTGCTTACGATCGCTGTGCTGCTGTGGGTGGGGGGATTCGATGTGCTCTATGCATGCCAGGACTTCGAGCACGATCGGGCGGTCGGGTTGAACAGCGTGCCGCAGGCCTTCGGCGTGGCGCCGGCGTTCTGGATTGCGCGTGCCATGCATCTCGGCATGCTGCTGATGCTCTGCTGGCTGATTGTGCTGTTCGGGTTGGGGAAGGTCGCAATGCTGGGTGTGGGGATCGTGGCGATTCTTTTGCTGTATGAGCATTCGATCATCTCACCGCGAGATATGCGGCGAATGAATGCCGCGTTTTTCACCTTGAACGGCGTTATATCGGTCCTATTTTTCGCATTTGTCGCGGCCGATGTCCTGCTTCAGCGATAGCCGATCTCCTGCTTCAACGATAGAAGCTAGAAAAGCCCGCCACAGTGGCGAGCCTCTCTAGAAAGTGCGGATTACGATCCCAGGTTCAGGAACGATCGTGATCGCGCTTCACGTTGTCCAGCTTATCGTTCACCGAGTCGCGGACCCGCTCTGCCGTTCCTGCAATGCTATCGCGTGTGTTATGCGCCGCATTCTCGCTGCGAGCCTTCACGTCTGTAGTGTCGGTTCGAGCCGTATCCGCATGGTCGTCACGCACTGTTTGCGCAGTATCTTTCGCATTGCCCCAAGTCTCTTTGGCCGCGCCCTTTACCTGATCGGCCACGCCCGAGTTGGCAAGTCTGTCGTTGCCGACGGCTTCCCCAACGGACTGTTTGATCTTGCCTGCTACCTGATCGAATTTTCCTTCTGCTTTGTCTGAATTCACGGCGCTTCTCCTTAGTGTTGACTTTTTTGGGAGGGCTGCAAGTTGAGTGGCGGTTGAGGTTGTTGACGCTAGGGAAGCTCTGAACAAGCAGCGGTTTTCTTGCTGAGTTGGAGCGGCTGGGTTGTTTTTACCTGTGGCGAGGTGGATGGTGTGTGGTGGAAGACTCTTTGCCTGTTTTCAGGCGCGGCTCTGCGCGGGCACGGCCAGCAGATGGTGGCGTGCGGTGCAGAGGTTGATGAGGGCGCAGGTCGTTTCGAGCCGGTTGAGATTCTTGGCGAGACCGCGGAAGCGCACTTTGACGAAACCGAACTTGAGCTTCATCAGAGCGAAGATATGCTCGACGCGCGAACGGGTTTTGCTCTTGATGCGGTTTTCTTCTCGTCGGTCGGCATAGACCTTGAGCTTGGTTCTCCAGAGCCGGTTGGTGCGGTCGGCGGCTTTGGGGGCGCGTTGCCGAAGCACCTCGCCCTGGCCCTGGTAGGCCTGATCTCCCCACACCTCGGTCTCCTCGCCGTGCAGCAGCTCGGGCAGCATGCGGCAGTCGGCCACGTTGGCCGCCGTCGCCGCGACCGAGTGGATCAGCTTGGTCCCCGCGTCCACACCCACATGCGCTTTCATGCCGAAGTACCACTGCCGGCCCTTGCGCACCTGATGCATCTCCGGGTCGCGCGCCCCGCTTTTGTTCTTGGTCGAGCACGGCGCCTGCAGCAGAGTCGCATCGACGATGGTGCCGGCGCCGATCTTCAAGCCATGCCGCTCCAGATAGCCGTTCACCTCGGCGAAGATGCGCCTGCCCAGTTGATGACGCTCGAGCAGATGGCGGAACTTGCACACCGTCGTCTCGTCCGGCGCGGGCTCACGGCCCAGATCGATGCCCACGAACGACCGCATCGAAGGCGACTCGTATAGCGCGTCCTCCACGGCTGGGTCCGACAAGTTGAACCACTGCTGCAGAAAGTAAATCCGCAGCATCCGCTCCACCCCAACCGGCGGACGCCCTTTGCCCGAAGCCGGATAATGCGGCTCAACCAGCTTCACCAACTCCGCCCACGGAACCACCAGCTCCATCTGAGACAAAAACTCCGCGCGCCGAGACTGCCGACCAAACTGCTCAAAACCCGCCGCCATCGCCAATGTCTGCTGCTTCATCCAATCCACCCCCTCCACCCACCGTAATTTAATCCGCTGCGGAAACGAAGTGCTTAATCAGAGAACCCCTAGAGCGCTCTTCGTCCGGACATCAGGTTGAAGATCAGCATGATAATGGCGAGGACAAGCAGGATGTGGATCCAGCCGCCCAGAGTGTAGCTGCTCACTAATCCAACAATCCAAAGAATGAAAAGGATAATCGTGATTGTCCAAAGCATGATCATTCTCCTGATAAATAAGACGACTGCCGGTTTCCTGCCCGGTACGCCGTACTGCATAGCAGTGCGCTCTTCTGTTGGTAAGTTGCGGGGCAGGCCGGGAGGGTTGCCGATCATGAGAATAAAATGTGAATGGTGAGTGCCGCACAAACGAGGTATTTGGATTGAAAGTGGCAATACAAGGGGAGTTAGGCTCGAACAGCCACATGGCTGCGATGGCGTTGCTCGCCGACCAAGCAGGGCTGGAGATCGTCCCCTGCACCGTCTCATCCCAGGTGTTGGCCAAGGTCGTAGCGGGTGAGGTGGATGGGGCGGTGCTTCCGATCGAAAACAGCCTGCATGGCTCCGTGGCAGAGCATTACGATCTGCTGTTCGAGATGCCGGTGCGGATCGAGCGGGAGAGCCAGATGCGGATCCGGCATAATCTGATCGCCGCTCCAGGGGTGAGCTTTGCGCAGGTTCGCAAGGTGATGTCGCATCCGGTGGCCCTGTCGCAATGCCGCCGCTTTCTGGCCGAGCATCCCGAGCTCGAGATTGTGCCGTTCTATGACACGGCCGGAAGCGTGAAGCACCTGATGGAGGCCGGTTTGCGAGATGTGGCGGGAATCGCGCCGGAGCTCGCGGCCGCCGAGTACGGCGCGCATGTGCTGCGGACTGGCGTCGAAGATCATGCCGAGAATCACACCCGGTTTCATCTCATCGTGAGTAGCGATACACCGGTTGCTGCCACTGGAGCTGCTGCCGATAAGATGAGTGTCGCCTTCGCCATCGAGCACAGGCCGGGAACGCTGGTAGCTGCCCTCCAGCGCCTGGCAGACGCCGGGGTAAACCTGACGAAGATCGAATCCAGGCCGGTGCCGGGCAGCCCTTGGGAGTATGTGTTTTATGTCGACGTGCGATTCGAGGCCGCGGAGCAGGCCGATGCGGCACTGACCGCGCTGCGTGAGCATTGCAGAATGGTCAAGGTGCTGGGCCGGTATCGGGCGGCCTAGCGGAACCGGTAGCGCATAGACCACTTCCCTGCCCAAGCCCTTCCCAGCCCTCGGCGACTTGATCGCAACGCCTCGATCGCAACCTGGTTACGCAAAGTTGCCGGCATCAAAACGACTCTTGACGGATCGCCGGGATTGAGCGTCCAACCGTCACGGATCCAATCGTCGCACGTGGACTCCTTTATATCTTGGGCTAGGTCTTTGAGGGGCCATGCAGCGATGCCGGACCAGATTGCTCGGCACCGACAAGCTGGAGCCATACCACCCGGCAGGGTTCCGCTCCTGACCGGAAAGCGAGCTCGATCCGTTTTCCTGTTGGCGATAGGCTTTGCGGCCGATGACACAGATTGGGCCAGTTACAGGGCAGCGACCGCCGAGGAGACGCCATTTGCGACCAGAGGCGGAGTTGCTGCATCCAATAGTTGATAATCTGATAGAGGGACACTCAATGCCAAACGATTTTGTAAGCGTGATTCAGCCGACAGCCGCGAAAACCAGCGAAGCATCCGGCGAGACTACGACCGCCCGCCGCCCGGTCCCCGTGCTTCCGGTGCGGGATACCGTCTTGTTCCCTCATGCGGTGCTTCCTCTCACCGTGGGGCGGGATAGCTCGATCCAATTGATTCAATCACTTGGGGAAGAGAAGACGATCCTGGTGGTGGCCCAGCGCGATGCCCGTCAGGATGCCCCGCAGGCCGCCGATCTCCACGCGACCGGCACCCGGGCGACCGTGCACAAGGTCGTCAAGATGCCGAATCAGAGCTTGTTCGTCTTCACCGAAGGCAACGAGCGCGTCCACCTGGGCGAGTATGCGCAACTGACTCCTTTCATGACCGCCGAGTACGTGTCCATCCCCGATGTCGAACCGGACAAGTCGCCCGAAGCCGAAGCGCTGCAGCGCAACGTGGTCAGCCAGTTTCAGCAGATCGTGACCTCCTCGCCCACCTTGTCCGACGATCTCCAGACGATCGCGATCAACATCGACGAGCCCGGCCGCTTGGCGGACTTCATCGCCTCCTCGCTGCCCTTTTTGACCACGACCGACAAGCAGGAGCTGCTCGAAACTCCGGATGTCTCGGCGCGGCTCGAGCGCATCAACAAGCACCTGGCGAAGGAGCTTGAGGTGCAGCAGCTGCGCAACAAGATTCAAAGCGAGGTGCAGGATTCGGTGCAGTCTTCGCAGCGGGACTACTATCTGCGCGAGCAGCTCAAGGCAATCCAGAAGGAGCTGGGCGACGTCGACGACACCCAGAAGGATATTGCCGAGCTGAAGGAGAAGATCGAAAACGCAGGCATGTCCGACGAGGTGAAGAAGGACGCGCTCAAGGAGCTTGGCCGTCTGAGCCGGATGAATCCCGCGGCGGCGGACTACTCGCTGACCCGGAACTACGTGGAGTGGCTGGCGGTTCTGCCGTGGGGGAAGACCTCTTCGGGCGAGGTGGATATTTTGAAGGCCAAGGCGATCCTGGATGAGGATCACTATGGCTTGAAGAAGGTGAAGGACCGCATCTTGGACTATCTTTCGGTGCGGCGTCTGAAGCCCGATATGAAGGGGCCGATCCTGTGCTTCGTCGGGCCTCCAGGCGTGGGCAAGACCTCGCTGGGCCGTTCCATTGCCAAAGCTCTCGATCGCAAATTCTCCCGTATCTCCCTCGGCGGCATGCACGATGAGGCGGAGATCCGAGGCCACCGGCGCACCTACATCGGCGCGCTGCCGGGGCAGATCATTCAGCACCTGAAGCGCGTCGAGGTGAAAGACCCGGTGTTTATGCTCGACGAGATCGACAAGCTCGGCCGCGACTTCCGAGGCGATCCTGCGAGCGCGCTGCTCGAAACCCTCGATCCGGAGCAGAACAATACCTTCCGCGACAACTATCTCGATCAGCCGTTCGACTTGAGCAAGGTGCTGTTTATCTGCACCGCCAATCAGCTCGATACCATCCCCGGTCCGCTGCTGGACCGCATGGAGATCATCGAACTGACCGGCTACACAGAAGAGGAGAAGGTTAACATCGCGATCCGCTACCTCATTCCGCGGCAGATCAAAGAGAACGGCATTACCGACGAGCAGATCGAGTTTCCCAAGGAGAGCGTGCACCTGATCGCGCGGCACTACACGCGGGAGGCGGGTGTTCGTAAGCTCGAACAGCAGATTGGAACGGTGTGCCGCAAGGTGGCGCGCAAGATGGCCGAGGGGCAGACGGAGAAGGTTGTGATCACTCCCGAGATCGTGCACGAATTCCTTGGCGGCATCAAGGTGCGCGTGGACACGGAGATCGCCGAGCGGACCAAGCGCGCGGGCGTTGCCGTAGGCTTGGCCTGGACGCCGGCGGGAGGCGATGTGTTGTTCATCGAAGCCAACCGGATGAAGGGCAAGGGCGGCTTCACCATCACCGGCCAGATCGGCGACGTCATGAAGGAGAGCATGCAGGCCGCGTTGACCTGGGTGCGCTCGAACGCCGCGTCGTTAGGACTCGATGAGGACTTCACCAAGGACGCGGACCTGCATATCCATGTGCCTGCGGGTGCGATCCCGAAGGACGGGCCGTCGGCCGGCGTGACCATGGCGACCGCGCTGGTGAGCCTGCTGACCAACACGCCGGTGCATCCGCTGACCGCCATGACCGGCGAGATTACGCTCAGCGGCAACGTGCTGCCGGTTGGCGGCATCAAGGAGAAGTTCCTTGCGGCCAAGCGCGCCGGCGTCCGCGATGTCATCCTGCCGACCGACTGCAAGCAGCAGGTCGATGAAGACCTGACGCCCGACCAGATCGACGGAGTCACGCTGCACTACGCCAGCAGAATCGAAGACGTGCTGGAGGTCGCGCTGCCGAAGACGCCGCGCGAGAAGGTGGAAGACGAAGTGGTTCGCGAAGAGGTCATCCACGCAGGCGTGTAACGTAAGCGACCGCGGATTCTCGCGGATTTTAGACGGGCGGTTCGGCAGTTGCCGGGCCGCCCTTTCTCTTTCGAAGGTGCGGCATGATGACGATCGGACACTCGACGCTTGAGCTTGAGATGTTTCTGTGGGCGTTGAAGGCGAATGGGTGTGGGACGCTGGTGGATGTGCGGCGATATCCGGGATCGCGGCGGTTTCCGCAGTTCGGGCAGGAGAGACTTTTCGCTGCATTGGAAGAGGTCGGGATTCGGGCGATATGGCGAGAAGGGTTGGGTGGGAGAAGGACGGCTCGGAAGGACAGCGCGAATCTGGGATGGCGGAATGAGAGCTTTCGCGGGTATGCAGATTATATGCAGACGCCCGAGTTTGCCGGTGAGATCGACTGGTTGATGGGGCTGCCGGAGTTTGACCGGGTGACGGTGATGTGCGCGGAGGCGGTGCCCTGGCGGTGTCATCGATCGCTGATCGGGGATGCGGTACTGGCTCGTGGTGGAGTGGTTGAGGATATCTTTGTGACGGCGAAGGGGGAGAGTTCGCGGAAGCCGCATGGGATGACGGAATTTGCGCGAGTGGAGGGCGGGAGGGTTTGGTATCCGGGGTTGTTTGTGAGCTGAGGTCCTGCCGGACGTTCAGACTTTAGTGGCGTGGTACAGCCCGGCAGTACCGAAGGTGTAGCTGGTCCAGGTGGCGTTGGTGAAGCTGGCATTTCGTATGAGTTGAAGCATGCGGGGGGGGCGGGGGAAGCGTTCGACCGAGGCGGGCAGGTAGCTGTAGGCGGCAGGTTTGCCGGAGATGAGGCCGCCCAGGCGCGGGAGGATGGTCTTGAAGTAGAGATCGTAGAGCGCTCCGGTGATGCCTTCGGGCTGGTTGGCTTCGAGGATGCCGAGCTGGCCACCGGGGCGGAGGATGCGGTGAAGCTCGGCGAGCCCCTCTTCGTAGTTCGCCAGGTTGCGGAAGCCGAAGGCGCAGGTGACGAGGTCGATCGAGGCATCGGAGATAGGAAGGTGCAGGGCGTCGGCTTCGATAGGAATAATGTTGTGCGGCCGAAATTTTTCCACCCCGCGAGAGAGCATCTGATGCGAGAAGTCTATGGCAAGAATGGGCGCTGATTTCTCGGTCTTCGGACGATGTTTCACGAGGGCCAAAGTCATGTCGCCGGTACCGCAACAGAGGTCTAAGGCTACCGTCTCCGGGTGCTGTAGGACAGGCCGGAAGAGGCGCGCGGTGCGTGTCCACCAATACCGGTCGATCCCGGCGGAGAGAAGATGGTTGGCGCGGTCGTAGGTAGGAGCGATCGTATCAAACATTTGCTGAACATTCGCCGCGGCGGCCTGCTCGGTGGTGATCCCTGCGGGGCGGGCTCCCGTGGAGCGCTCGTGTTCAGGTGGAACGGGATTGGTACTCATGTTTTCTGTTGGCTCGACACGGTATGGCTGCGCATCAGGGAGAGCATGGATTCGGTGGCGGCGAGGAGTTCGGATTCGGTGACGTCGCGGACGATTTCGGTGGCGCCGATCGCGGTCGGGAGGACGAAGGAGCGGGTGCCGCTGCGAATCTTCTTGTCGCGGGCGGTGAGGGCGACCAGCTTTTCAGCAGTGGCGCGGAACGGAGAGAGCGGACCGTAGCGAAGGATGAGCCGGGTGATGCGGTCGGCATCTTTTTCTACGATCGTGTTGCGGACGCGGGCTACGTTGAGAGCGGCGATCGAGCCCCAGCCGACCGCCTCGCCATGAAGGAGCTGCTTGTAATTGGTGGCGGACTCGATCGCGTGGCCGATGGTGTGGCCGAAGTTGAGGATCATGCGCAGGCCGGACTCTCTTTCGTCTTTACTGACGACGTCGGCCTTGACCCGGGCCGAGGAAGCGACGATTCGGGTGAGGAGTGCGGGGTCGGGGCCGCTTCTATTGAGAAGAGCATCGGCGTGTTGTTCCATGGTGCGGAAGAGTCTGGCATCGTAGATCACGCCGGCTTTGATGGACTCCTGCAGCCCGGCGCGGAGTTGCGCGGCTGGAAGGGTGCGGAGCACGTCGGTGTCGGCGAGGACGGCCTGCGGGTGGTGGAAGCTGCCGATGAGGTTTTTTCCGGCGAGGAGATTGACGCCGGTCTTGCCCCCAATAGACGAGTCGACCTGCGCGAGCACGGTGGTGGGGACCTGCACATAGCGGATGCCGCGCATGTAGATGGCGGCCAGCAAGCCGGTAATGTCGCCGATTACGCCGCCGCCAAAAGCGACCAGAAGCGCGTCGCGGTCGGCGCCTGCGGTCGAGAGCTGCTGAGCGAGAGCTTCTACGCTGGCGAGGCGTTTATGGCGTTCGCCGGAGGGTTGGAACAGAACCGTTGGGGGTTCTTTGAACGATGCGAGAAAGGGTGTGGACCAAAGCGCCCAGATCTCGGTCGACGTGATGACAAAAGGGCGAAAGGGTCTTCCTGAGTTTAGCCGACGAAGGCGGGGGAGCAGGGTGCGGAGCAGGCCGGGGGCGATGGTGACGTCATAGCTTGCGGAGGGTGTGTTGACAGGAATCACGGGCACGGTGAGTCCATCGTATCGCAGCCCTTTCGCGCTGTTGTCCTGTCGGATGGGCCTGCTACGCGCGGGCGGCCGTTCCCACGCCTTCCGAACCTGTCTGGCCGGAATGAACTTTCACAGGCTGTCCGTATGTGCGAATAGCGCTCACTTCATTCGATTACCGAATTTCTCTCGGTTGACACTCCCGCAAGCCCTTTGCTAAAAGTAGATGTACCTAGAACTCCATGCAGCGTCTGCGCTCGCCATTTCAGATGCACCAAAACAGACTGCGTGACAGAAGCGGACCACAGGACGACTGGACGACAAGACTTCCAAAGCGGCTCCGGCCGACCCCTTTCGCAGAACTCTTTCATGGACCAGATACTCAACCAACTCGGTGGTCTTGTGCTCGGCTCCGTGCCGACGATGATCCTCTTCCTCCTCCTGGTGACCGCCTACGGCCTCCTCGTGCGCCGCCCCCTCGACCGCATTCTCGCCGAGCGCCGCGCCCGCACCTCCGGAGCCGTCGAGCAGGCCCGTGGCGCCATCGCCGCCGCCGAGGCCGAAACCTCCGCCTATGAAGACAAGCTCCGCGCCGCCAAAGCCGAGATCTTCCAGGCCCGCGACCGCAAGCTCAAGCAGTGGAACCAGGAGCGCGAAGCCGCCCTCGCCCAGGTGCGCCGAACCACGCAGGAGCGCATCCACGGAGCGCGCCACGAGATCGACCAGAGCGCCCAGGAAGCCCGCCTCCAGATCGCCCGCAGGAGCGACGAGCTAAGCTCCCAGATCCTCAACGCGGTCCTCCCGGCCAGCGCCCGCCAAACGGAGGTCGCCCAGTGAGCCTTCCCCCGCAGAGAAACAAGCTGAAGCGCCTTCTTCCATCGCTCCTCCCGGCACTGCTTCTGGCCGCGACCCTCTTCGCCCTCGCCCACCACGCCGTCGCGCAGCCGGCCCAGCCCACCAACTCCGGCGGCGGCCGCCTCTCCAGCCCCGAGGCCCAATCCCCCGACGCCAACAAAGGCGAGGTCGACACGGACGAGCAGTACCTCCACTCTCCCACCGTCCGCGCCCTCGGAGCCAAGCTCGGCATGAACCCCGAGCAAGCCGCCACCGCCTTCCTGGTTGTCAACTTCCTCATCCTCGCCGGCTTCGTCGGCTGGTTCTTGCTCAAGACGCTGCCCAAGACCTTCCGCGACCGCAACACCGCCATCCAGAAGCACCTCGTCGACGCTCGCACCGCCACCGAAGAGGCCAGCGCCCGCTTGAACGTCGTCGAGGCCCGCCTCGGCAAACTCGATGACCAGATCGCCGCCATGCGCGCCCAGGCCGACAAGGACTCCGCCGCCGACCAGGAGCGCATCCAGGCCAGCGTCGAAGAAGAGAAGCAGAAGATCCTCGCCGCCGCTGACCAGGAGATCGCCGCCGCCACCGCGCTCGCCCGCCGCCAGATCCAGCAGTACGCCGCCGAACTCACCATCGACCAGGCCGCCCGCAAGCTCGTCATCTCCGCCGACACCGACCGCCTCCTCATCCAGAGCTTCGCCCAGCGTCTCACCGGCAGCGGCGAGAAGGAAGGACAAAACTGATGTCCGTCCTCTCCCTGCGCTACGCCCACGCCTTCGCCTCGGTCGCCGCCGCCAACCGCCTCGACTCCGCCGCCGCCCAGCAGCAGCTCCAGGACTTCAGCGCCACCCTCGCCGACAGCCGCGAGCTCCGCGAGGTCCTCATGAATCCCTCCATCGAGAACGCGCAGAAGCTCAAAATTCTCGACGCCATCGCCTCCCGCATCGGCATGCTCCCCCAGGTCCGCAACTTCGTCGCCGTCATCATGGACCACCAGCGCCTCCAAGAGCTCGACGAGATCCTCGCCGAATACCACACCGTGGCCGACCAGCAATCGAACATCGCCGAAGCCGAGATCACCAGCGCCCATCCGCTCGACGACGCCGCCCGCAAAGATCTCGAGTCTCAGGTTGCCAAACTCGCCGGAGGCCAGATCCGCGCCACCTACCGCGAAGACGCCACCCTGCTCGGCGGCGCTGTCGTCCGCATCGGCTCGACCGTCTACGATGGCAGCATTCGCGCCCAGCTTCAGCAGTTGAAGCAGAACCTCATCAATGCCTGAAAAGCGCGGGCCTGAAAAGCAGGCCTGAAGTCGGCATCATTCTCGCCGGCAGCGGCTCCCAGGTTTATTCAAGATTTTGATACGAATCAGGTAAAAGGAAGACATGGCAAAGATCAAGGCGGACGAGATCACCGAGCTGCTTCGCCAGCAGATTGAAAACTTCGAGCAGCGCATCCAGGTCGACGAGGTCGGCACCGTCATCTCTCTCGGCGACGGCATCGCCCGCGTCCACGGCCTCGACAAGGTCATGGCCGGCGAGCTCATCGAATTTCCCCGCGGCGTAGCCGGCCTCGCCATGAACCTCGACGAAGATCAGGTCGGAGCCGTCCTCCTCGGCGACTACACCGAGATCAGCGAAGGCGACCAGGTCAAGCGCACCGGCAAGATCATGTCCGTGCCCGTCGGCGAAGCCCTCATCGGCCGCGTCGTCAACGCCCTCGGCCAGCCCATCGACGACAAAGGACCCATCGACACCGGGACCTTCCTTCCCGTCGAGCGCCTCGCCCCCGGCGTCATCGATCGCCAGTCCGTCCGCGAGCCCATGGCGACCGGCATCAAGGCCATCGACACCATGATCCCCATCGGCCGCGGCCAGCGCGAGCTGCTCATCGGCGACCGCCAGACCGGCAAGACCGCCATCGCGCTCGACACCATCATCAACTCCGCCAAGAACAACCTCATCTGCATCTACTGCGCCATCGGGCAGAAGCGCAGCTCCGTAGCCCAGGTCGTCCAGACCTTGGAGGAGCACGGCGCCATGGCCTACACCATCGTCGTCGCCGCCACCGCCTCCGAGCCCGCGCCCATGCAGTACCTCGCCCCCTTCGCCGCCACCGCCATGGGCGAGTTCTTCCGCGACTCCGGCAAGCACGCCCTCATCATCTACGACGACCTCTCCAAGCACGCCGCCAGCTACCGCGAGATCTCGCTCCTCCTCCGCCGCCCGCCCGGCCGCGAAGCCTATCCCGGCGACGTCTTCTATCTCCACTCCCGCCTGCTCGAGCGCAGCGCCAAGGTCTCCGACAAACTCGGCGGCGGCTCCCTCACCGCGCTTCCCATCATCGAGACTCAAGCCGGCGACGTCTCAGCCTACATCCCCACCAACGTCATCTCTATCACCGACGGCCAGATCTTCCTCGAAACCGACCTCTTCAACTCCGGCGTCCGGCCCGCCGTCAACGTCGGCCTCTCGGTCTCCCGCGTAGGCTTCTCCGCCGCCACCAAGGCCACCAAGCAGGTCGGCGCCACTCTCAAGCTCGACCTCGCCCAGTATCGCGAGCTCGCCGCCTTCTCGCAGTTCGGCTCCGACCTCGACAAGGTCACCCAGCAGCAGCTCAACCGCGGCCAGCGTCTCACCGAGCTGCTCAAGCAGCCGCAATTCCAGCCCCTGCCCGTTGAAAAGCAGGTTGCCATCCTCTTCGCCGGCGTCAACGGCCTGGTCGACGACGTCGAGGTCAAGGACCTCCGCGCCTTCGAGGATGGCCTGTACGCGTATCTCGACTCCGCCCAGACCGCGATCCTCACCGATATCGCCACCAAAAAGGCGCTCGACGACGACCTCCGCAAGCGCCTCACAGACGCCATCAACGAGTACAAGAAGAACTTCCTCGCCGACCTCAAGAGCAAGGCCGATACCGCGAAGGCGGACACCGACGCCAAGGCCAAGAACAACACCGACCCGAAGCCCAGCCAGGATGCAAATCGTAACCCCAACGCGAACGCCGGCAACAACGCCCAAGCACCCGAGGCGCCCAAAACGCCTGCCATGGCGGGCAACCAGTAAGTCATGGCCAACGTCCTCGATCTACGGCGCCGCATCCGCAGTGTCAAAAACACGCGGCAGATCACCCGCGCCCTCAAGATGGTCTCGGCGGCCAAGCTGCGCCGCGCCCAGGAGCGTGCCATGCAGGCCCGTCCCTACGCCCAGATGATCTCGAACGTCCTCGAGTCGCTGGTCCGCCGCACCGACCTCTACAACCAGCAGACCGGCGAGATTCTGCATCCGCTTCTGGTCCAGCGCGAGGAAAAGAACGTCCTCGTCGTCGTCATCGCCGGCTATATGGGCTTCGCCGGCGGCTTCAACTCCAACATCGCCCGCGCTGCCCAGCGCTTCGTCGACGAACGCTCGACACAGGGCCAGAACATCGATCTTGAGCCCATCGGCAAAAAGGCCGTCGGCTTCTACAAGCGCCGCTATCCCGCCGCCGCCTACGAGAAGACCGAAGAGCACTACGACAACGATCTCTCGGTCCACTACGGCACCATCCGGCATCGCGCCGCGCCGATTGAAGTCGCCGCCGAGCACGTCGACCTGCTGGTCAAGCTCGACTTCGACGCCGTCTCCGACATCGCCCATTCCATCATCGAACGCTACGAGCGCGCCGAGATCGACTCCGTCTACCTGGTCTACAACGAGTTCAAATCCGTCATCGCGCAGCGCATCGTCGTCGAAAAGCTGCTGCCCATCCAGAAGCTCGGCACCCACGAGATCACCGTCGCCGAGGTCATGACCGAAGAGCAGCGCGACGCCGCCGCCCACGCCGCCTCGAGCGCCGGCGTCTCGGTCCACCAGCCCGAAGAGACCGTCATCGAGGAGGAAGCCAAGAAGTTCGGCACCGCCGAGGTCGACTATATCTTCGACCAGCCTCCCGAGCGCCTCTTCCGCCATCTCATGCCGCGCTATGTCACCACCATGATCTTCCACGCGCTGCTCGAAAGCGCCGCCGCCGAGCAGGCCGCCCGCATGACCGCCACCGACGCCGCCACCAAAAACGCCGGAGACATGATCGACGCCCTCTCCCTCACCATGAACCGCGTCCGCCAGGCCGCCATCACCAAAGAGATTATCGAAATCGTAAGCGGCGCCGCCGCCCTGTAGCCATCGCAGTAGTCGTTGCCTTTTGTTGCAGTTGTCGTTGCCTTTTTGTTGCACTTATCGTTGCTTTTTTCTTTTTGTTGTCATCCCCGAAGGGGATCTGCGGTTGTAGTTGATCTTGCTGTTGTTTGTTTCACAAAGATTTGGTCGAACCGTACTAGAGCGAACTCGAGATGATCGAAGCAAGAAAATACGACGTTGTTTTTGAGATAAGCCAGGGCTTTAGCCTTGGCACCTCGACGGCGCAACGTATCGGGGCTTTAGCCCCTGAGATATGCGGTTGCATTCCAGGCCGCGAGTATCCAGATTTCTAGAGTAGTTTCGTCGTAATGAAAGAGACTTATGGCTGAGAACACTGAGCACAAAGAAAACATCGGAAAAGTTATCTCCATCAGCGGCCCGGCCGTCGACGTCCAATTCGAAGAAGCGCACATGCCCGCCATCTTCCAGGCCATCCGCATCGTCAGCGAAGGCTTCGACGTGCCCAACCCGCTCGACGTCATCGTCGAGGTCCAGCAGCACCTCGGCGAAGGCCGCGTGCGCTGCATCGCCATGGTCGCCACCGAAGGCATGGTGCGCGGCATGAAGGCCATCGATACCGGCGCGGGCATCACCGTCCCCGTCGGCCGCGAGACCTTGGGGCGAGTCTTGAATGTGCTGGGGGAACCTGTCGACGAGCTCGGGCCCGTCAACGCCAAGGTCCATCTGCCCATCCACCGCCAGGCCCCCGCCTTCGACGAGCAGTCCACCAACGAAGAGATGTTCGAGACCGGTATCAAGGTCATCGACCTTATCCTGCCCTTCCTCAAAGGCGGCAAGATCGGTCTCTTCGGCGGCGCCGGCGTCGGCAAAACCGTCGTCATCCAGGAGCTCATCAACAACATCGCCCAGCAGCACGGCGGCTTCTCCGTCTTCGCCGGCGTAGGCGAGCGCACCCGCGAAGGCAACGACCTCTGGCACGAGTTCCAGGAGTCCGGCGTCATCGACCTTAAGGACCTGCCCAAGAGCAAAGCCACGCTGGTCTACGGCCAGATGACCGAGCCCCCAGGGGCCCGGCTACGCGTAGCACTGACAGGCCTGACGGTCGCCGAGTACTTCCGCGACGAAGAGGGCGCCGACACCCTGCTCTTCATCGACAACATCTTCCGCTTCACTCAGGCAGGCTCCGAGGTCTCCACCCTGCTCGGCCGCATGCCGTCGGCCGTAGGCTACCAGCCCAATCTGGCCACCGAGATGGGCGAGCTGCAGGAGCGCATCACCTCCACCAAGAAGGGGTCGATCACCTCCGTCCAGGCCGTCTACGTTCCCGCCGACGACTTCACCGACCCCGCGCCCGCCACCACCTTCGCTCACCTTGACGCCACCATGCTGCTCTCTCGGCCGCTCTCGGAACTCGGCATCTACCCCGCCGTCGACCCGCTCACCTCGACCTCGCGCATCCTGTCCGCGCGCATCGTCGGCCAGGAGCACTACGACGTAGCCCAGGGTGTCAAGAGAATCCTGCAGCGCTACAAAGATCTGCAGGACATCATCGCCATCCTCGGCATCGACGAGCTCTCCGACGAAGACAAGACCACCGTCGCCCGCGCCCGCAAGGTCCAGCGCTTCCTCTCCCAGCCCTTTCACGTAGCCGAGATCTTCACCGGCATCCCCGGAGCCTACGTCAAGGTCGAGGACACCATCCGCAGCTTCAAGGAGATCATCGACGGCAAGCACGACGACATCCCCGAACAAGCCTTCTACCTCAAGGGCGGCATCGAAGACGTGATCGCCGCCGCCGAAAAGATGAAGCAGACCGCATAGTGCAGCTTCTAGAACCGTTCTCCTTCAGGTATAGAAACAATCGGGTGCCCCATTCATCGCGTTCTCTGCGATGAGTGGGATAGCGGACTTTACACCTCGACGCGATTTGCTCTAGCTATCAGCTTTTAGCTCTTAGCTCGACCAACCTCCACCAACCAGCCTCTGGCTAAAGCTAAAGGCTAAGAGCTAAAAGCTAAATGCCAGACACCCCACAATCCGGCCTCCTCACCGTCCGCCTCGTCACCCCGGACCGCGTCCTGCTCGACGCCACCGCCGACGCCGTCGAACTCCCCTCCATGTCCGGCTACCTCGAAGCCCTCTACGGCGCCGCCCCTCTGCTCGCCGAGCTAGGCGCGGGCGAGGTGCGCCTCCACGGCGGCTCCTCCGGCGACCAGAAGTTCTTTGTCGCCTGGGGCTTCGTCGAGGTCCTCCCCGAGCGCGTCACCATCCTCGCCGAAACCGCCCTCCACCCCAACGAGATCAACCTTCCCGAAGCCCAGCAGGAGCTCCAGGAGGGCGAAAAGCTCTGGCAGGAAGCTGGCGACGACGGCGAAAAATACGACGAAGCCAATGCCGTCACCCGCCGAGCCGAAGAAAAGATCGCCTCCGCCCAGGGCAAGGCCGGCTAACCCGCTCCGAACCATCCGTGGCGTCCATTCCCAAAATGGGAACGCTCAAAAATAAATCTGAAAAGCTGGCATATCTTTCGATGCCTCAAAATCGACTGCCATAACCCTCGTTTACGCGGACAAAACGTAGCTTATTCGCATCGTTTCGCGGCCTGAAACGACATCATTTTGCCCGACCCCCTTCAAAAAAGCCCTGCAAATTCAACAAAAACCCCGGCGAAATCGACTCTCACCGGGGCTTTTAAAATTTTTCCCGAAAAATCTCATCATCGACGCTCAAGACGCCTTCCTGGACCTCAAAGACTTCGAAGCCGGCGCGGGCGCGGGAGCATCCGCAGCTGCGGCATCAGCCTGCTGGCGCAGCGCATGGATCACCACCCGAAGCATCTCCTCCTCCGGAGCAGGCTTGCCCGTCCAGATCTCGAACTGTCTTGCCCCCTGCTGCACAAACATCTCTATCCCCGTAATAATAGGGATATTCTGCTGCCGCGCCAAACGCAGCAGAGGCGTCTCCAGCGGGTTATACACCAGGTCGTACACCAGCTTGGTCTTAAGGTCCTTCGCCTCCAGCAGCGGCGCGCCCTTGATCCCAGCCATGCCGATCGGAGTCGCATTGAGGATCACATCGAAGGTCGACTTCGCCAGCGCCTCCTTCTTGATCGTCTTCGAACCCGACTGTTTGGCCAGCTTCTGCGCGGTCTCGAGCGTCCGGTTCAGAATGAACACCTCCGCCCCCTTCTCCCGCAGCCCGAACACCGCCGCCCGCGCGGCTCCTCCAGCCCCTAGAATCAGCGCTTTAGCCCCGCGCAGCGACATGCGCTTCTCCAGCGGCCCGACAATTCCTGCCACGTCCGTATTGAATCCATACAGCTTGCCGTCCTGCGCCCGCAGCACGGTGTTGCACGCCCCGATCTTCGCCGAAAGCGGATCGGTCTTCTCCAGATGCGCCATGATCTCCTGCTTCAACGGCATCGTGACGCTAAGTCCTTGAATTGGAATCTCATGCACCAGTTTGAGCAGGTCGGCCAGCTTGTTCGCCTGCAACGCCAAGTACACTGCATTCACCGTCTCACGCCGAAACGCCGTGTTCATCATGATCGGCGACAACGAACTCCGAATCGGATTGCCAGCCACGCCATAGACCTTCGTGGCCGCATCCACTTGATCGATGCGATAGGTCTCAATCAGCGTGCGCGCAGCGATCTGCCCCGGCCCAGTCTCCTCACCGGAAGTGGCCGCAGCAAAGGTAAAGGCACTGCCGGCACGAACCCCCAGCACCCGCGAGATGATGCCGGCATCCCCCATGCAGATGCCGATAATGTTGGAATGGTCCTCCATGCGCTCGATAAACCGCATAAGAGTGACGTTGTCGGTCAGCGTCTTCGCGGTCGGGACGATCTTGATGAAGTCCGGCTGAAACGGCTGGATGCGCTTGTAGATGCCGTCTAAGTCCCTGGTAGCATTGAAGTCGTGATGGCTGATGATCAGAGCCACTCCGGTATCTCGGAGCTTCTGGAGTTCGCTCTTTTTCAAAGCCTCGACCGATTCGAGCTCAAGATCGGCGATGTGGAAACCGGCGGCTGCGGCCTTCGACAACACCTCGACCTCCGCCGCCACTGTGCCGGTGAATTTGCCGCCGTTGGCCGAGCGGCGACAGGTAGCGATGGCGGTGACTGCCGTATTGTCGGCAAAAAATTGCTTAAACCTGGGCAGGGCAAGCAGAGGCTTCTCAAGATAGTCGAGGCGGAACTCGAGAAAGGGTGTCTCCTTGAGGACAACGCCTGCCTTTTCAAGCATTTCGGAGGGTGTGGCGCCGATGATGGCGACACACAGTTTGCCGATGCGGGAACGAAGAAACTGGGGGGCTTGGCTGGGCACATTCACTCTCATGTCTACAATCGCGGTATATTACAGACCCGCAGGCAAGGATGCAAATTTCTGTTGTAACCAAAGGTACTTACGCTCTGGCCTCCCGGTTGGAACATCGCTGATTGGATGCCCGGAGCGGCGTTGTGACACCAAAGTAGACGAAAAAGGGTGCGAAAGGTTGTTTTTTACGTCCGTTTTGACCGCGTACACGCGCCTTATAGCACACCTGCGACCGCCAACATGCGACCGGCAGCTCCGTGCTCGCCGCGATGGGAGAAGTACCGGAGACGGCCGTGGGAGTCGCGGGAGCATGCGGTGCAGGAGGCGAGAACGGTAATCCGGGCATCGGCAAGTCCCGCGTACTGGAGCTGGCGGCGATTTGCCTCCCAGAGGTCGAGGTGCTTTCCGGGTTTGGCGACTTCTGGGGGTGAGCTGGAGGTGCTCTCGGTCCGGAATAGCTGGGCCGCGTAGGGGAAGTTCGCGGCGAACTGCTCGTGGACCTCGCCGTCCACCTTGTAGCAGCAAGGGCCGATGCTGGGTCCAATGGCGGCGATGAGGTCTTCCGCGCGCGAGCCGTAGCTCTGCTGCATGCGGTCGACGCCGGCTTCGACGATGCGGGCGACTGTGCCTCGCCAGCCTGCGTGAAAGGCGGCTACGACTCTCTTGCTGGGGTCGACGACGAGCACGGGAACACAGTCGGCGATGCCTACCGCGATCAGGACGCCGGGAAGGTCGGTGATGAGGCCATCGCCTTCGAGTATCGGTTTGCCGTCGCTGGTCGAGAGCTTTCCTGCGAGCGCCTCGGCTGGGTCTCGCAGTTCGTGGATCTGTGCGGAGTGGACCTGGCGGAGTCCTACGAGGGTGAACGGCTGGTCGCCGGTCTGGTCGCTGGTTTGGTCGCCGATGTGGGGGTCGGTGACCGCCTGGACGAAGCGCTGGCGATTTTCTCGCACTGCATCCGGGTCGTCTTCTTTGGTCCACCCGAGGTTTAGGGAGTTGCCGCCGTAGGCCGAGGAGACTCCTCCGGATCGCGTGCTGAATCCGTGGCGCAGCCAGAAGTATCGCTCCCACGATTTCACGCGCACGATTTCGAGGCTGTTGGAGAGGGGCATCACCGAATCATTGTAGAGCCGCGATTCGGGATTGAAAGTCAATCAGGGTTTCGAGAGTTCTTCGATGAGGGACTCGCGACGGGCACCGGCAATGGAATCGAGGCGGTTGAGCAGGTGGAGGTAGAAGACGAAGGCAGCGGCGGCAAGGGCTAGGAGGATTGGGATCATCAGCCAGGGGAGGTGGAGGAATTTAGCGAGGAGGACCGCGGCGCAGCCGATCCCGAAGCAACCAGCGACGACGCCAAGGGCTATCAATGCGCTGAGCTGGGAGGTTTGCTTGCGGCTGATCTTCGACAGGTCGATTTTTTTCGGTGCGGTGATGGAGCGAAGGTTGCCGACGGCTCCGTTGGTGAAGGCGGTGAAGAGGAGCCAGCATACGGTTGCGACCGTGATGAGGGAGGATGGCGCGCGGCCCGTAGAGGCAATGACGAAGTAGATCAGTACGAGTTCGATGAGGATGAGGAAGAAGCTGAGGAGGTTCTTGGCGAGGAAGATCTCGCCCAGGCGCATGGGGGCCAGGAAGTAGAACTGGACGCCGGCGCCATCCATGCCAAGGCAGTTGTAGGAGAGGATGGAGACTCCGAGGATCGAGTAGGCGACCGCCGCGGGAAAGACCAGGCTGCCGAGATTTCCACTGGCGCCGATCCGTCCGGCGAAGAGGAAGACCATGAAGATGGGGGCGAGGAAGCCGAAGAGCTGGTTGGTGTTGCGGCGAAGATAGAGGAGCTCTTTCTGAAGGCAGGGGAGGAGGGTGGGACTGAAGGTCCCATGGAAAGAACGAGCAAAGCCGGAATGCGGGGATCTCTCCACTCCGTAGCGGACGATGGGACTGTCCGCTACTTCCCACCTTGACGAGCCAATGTGCTCGTTGGGAACCCCGGCTACTTCGATCGAGATGACAGCTTCTTTGGGTTGGGGGTAGAAGCCTGAGGTGTCACCGGCTCCGGTGTTGGTTTGAGAGTCAGTGGTGGTCGCCGATAGTGTGGAAACAGAGCGGTTCGCGCTGACGCGCGAAGACCCACTCATGCGATGAGACCGCATGAATGGGGCACCCAAGTGCGTGAATGCACGCCGCCAAACTGTCTGGGTGGCCGGTATTTTCTGAGTGAGTTCGCTGAGGTTTTCGCCTCGGAACTCGCGCTGCATGCGCCAGGCGTAGACGGCGAGGAAGAGAGCGGCGAAGGCGATGAGGCCGAGGAGAGAGGCGAACGCAGCGAAGAGGTGGCTTTGCGAGGAAGCGAGAATAGATGCTGCGGCGAGGCCGGGAGGCAGAATCGTGGCGATGGGCTGGACGTGATGCAGGACGTTGAGGAACAGGGGAAGGTGATTGGCGTGGTGAGGTCCGGTCTGCAGGCCGGGGTTGAAGGTGACGTTGAGATACTGAAAGCCGAGAGACGCAAACAGGATGAAGGCGGTGAGGAGCTCGCGGGCGCGGCGGGTGGAGAGCCAGCGGTCGACCCAGGCGAAGATCATGCGGGTGAAGAGGATGTTGGCTATGGCGAAGAGCGCGAAAAGGAGCGTGGCCCAGGGAAGCAGACCGCGACGGGCAACACCGATGCCGATGTCGGCGGAGATGAGCGCTAGCGTGCCAATGACGTTCGACGTGCTGAGCAGGCCGAAGAAGAGGCGCGCGGCGAGGTAGCGGGGAAAGCTGATGGGGAAGCGGAGGAGGATGTTGATGTCGAAGCTGAGAGCTGGGGCCGAGATGTTGATGCTGACGATCTGCCACAAGAGGAAGATGCTCCAGGTGAGCGCTGCGAGCAGTTCGAGGCGTTCGGAGGAGACGATATAGTAGGCGGCAAAGCCTGCTCCGAGGAGGGGACCCGCGGCAATAACGCCGAGGATAGGCATAAAGAGAATGCGGGCAGCCAATTCGCCGGCTTCGCCTTTGCGGCGAAAAGCGTTCCGAAAAAGGCGCCAGCGCAGTTGGGCGAGCGCGGCGAACTGGGCTCGTGCTTCACCGCCCTGGGAGCGAAAGCGCTCGTCGGGGCCCCCGGTTTCTCTACCCCACGAGCGAAAGCGCTCGTCGGGGCCCCTGGTTTCGCGAGAAGGCCAACTCATGCGATGAGACCGTAGAAATAGGGCACCCAACCTGCGGTCGAGGGTTTGATGGGGGGTGGATTCAGCCGAGCCATGAGAGTTCCTGTTCGGGTTGGGTTCCGCCGTCCTGTCGACCGACGATGTTGAGAAAGATCTGTTCGAGGGTGAGGGTGGTTGGGTTGCCGTTTTCGTTTGAAACGTTAACGTCTGGGTTGCTGGCGTTGACGCCGGCGCGGAGCTCTTCGAGAGAGCCGTTGGCGATGAGGCGACCGCGGTCGATGATGGCGATGTGGGTGCAGAGGCGCTCGACGATTTCGAGGACGTGCGAGGTGAGGAAGATGGTTGCGCCGCGAGCGATCATGCCCTGGAGCATGGCCTTGAGGGTGGTGGAGGCAATGGCGTCGACGCCTTCGAAGGGCTCATCGAGAAAGAGAATGCGAGGGCCGTGGATGACGGCGGCGGCGAGGGCGAGTTTCTTCTGCATACCGTGGGAGAAGTCGGTGATAAGCTTGCGGGTCTCGCCGGCGAGGCTCATGAATTCGAGCAGTTCCGCGGTGCGGCTGGCGGTGGTGGCTGCGTTGAGGCCGTACATGCGGCCGACGAAGCGGAGATATTCGGCGGCGGTGAGGCGGCCGAAGAGGGCGAGGCCTTCGGGCACGACGCCGATCTGGCGTTTGACTTCGATGGAATCTTTGATGGCGTCGAGGCCGAGGATCTGGATGGCGCCGGAGGTTGGCGCGAGAAGGCCGGTGAGCATCTTGATGGTGGTGGATTTGCCGGCGCCGTTGGGACCGAGGAAGCCGAAGAACTGGCCGGGAGCGACGGTGAGGTTGACGTCCTTGACGGCGGTGAAGTCGCCGAAGCGGCGGGTGAGGCCCGTGGTGATGACGGCGGGGGTCATGTGTGGAAAGGATACCGTGAGGGCAGGGAGTCGGAATAGGGAGTAGAAGGCAAAGGCAGGAGGATGGTTTGTCTCCCCCGAAGACCACTCATGCGATGAGACCGCATGAATGGGGCACCCATGTGGCAACATAGCGGAACTGTGTGGGGTTGATATACTAGGGTTTACGCCTGTGCAGGCGGCAGGTGTTGACAGGGCCGGAGGTTGGACTGCCGGGCTTGCAGGACAGGTTCTGGATGAGCAAGTTTCCTATAAACAATAGACTTGAGACGATTCAATCTCCCGCCGATGTAAAGCAACTGACGATTCCTGAGCTGACGCTGCTGGCGGAGGAGATACGGGCGCGGCTGATTGTCGGAGTTTCGAAGACGGGCGGCCACATTGGGCCAAATCTGGGCGTGGTGGAACTGACGCTGGCGATGCACTATGTCTTCGATACGCCAACGGACAGTTTTGTGTTCGACGTGAGTCACCAGGCGTATGTGCACAAGCTGCTGACGGGGCGCGAAAAACTTTTCCATACAATTCGGCAGCCGGGTGGGTTGAACGGATTTATGCTGCGCACCGAGAGCGAACATGACAGCTATGGCGCGGGACATGCCGGGACGGCGCTGAGCGCGGCGCTGGGCATGGCGGTGGCGCGGGACATTTCGGGCGGCAGCGAACATATTGTGGCGCTGGCGGGAGATGCTGCATTCACCAATGGGATCTCGTTCGAGGCGCTGAACAACATTGCCTCGCAGACCAGGCGGCTCATTGTGGTGCTGAACGATAATGCGTGGTCGATCGATAAAAACGTCGGGGCGATTGCGGAGTACTTTCACAAGATCGTGACCAACCCGACGATTTCGAATCTGCATGGCAAGGCGGCGGGATTGCTGGAGCGGTTTGGCGGCAAGACGGTAGCGCATGTGGCGCGCAAGGCGGAGGAGGCGGCGAAGGGGCTGATCGGGCCGGGCATGCTGTTCGAGGAGTTTGGGCTGAACTACTTTGGGCCGATCGATGGGCATAACCTTCCTCTGCTGATCGAGACATTTAAATTTTTGAAGCAGCAGAACCGGCCTGTGGTGCTGCATGCGATTACGCAGAAGGGCAAAGGCTTTCAGCCGGCGATCGAGAAGCAGAAGAAGTTTCATGGCCTGGGGCCGTATGATGCGGCGACGGGAGAGACCAAGGCGGCGGGGCAGAAGACCTATTCGGAGATCTTCGCCGAGGCGCTGACGCGGCTCGCGAGCGCGAATGATAAGGTGGTGGCGATTACGGCTGCGATGCCGAATGGCACGGCGCTGGATCTGTTTCGGCCGCATCACCCGAAGCGCTACTTCGACGTGGGGATCGCGGAGGAGCATGCGGTGATCTTTGCGGCGGGGATGGCGACGAAGGGCTATCGTCCGTTCTGCGCGATCTACTCAACGTTTCTGCAGCGGGCGTTCGACCAGGTGGTGCACGATGTCTGCCTGCAGAATCTTCCGGTGGTATTTTGCATGGACCGGGGAGGGCTGAGCGGAGACGATGGGCCGACGCATCATGGTCTGTTCGACATCAGCTACTTGCGCAGCGTGCCGAATCTGATTCACATGGTGCCGAAGGATGAGGATGAGCTGGCGGACATGATGTATACGGCGCTGCTGCACGAAGGCCCGAGCGCGATTCGCTATCCGCGGGGGACGGGTCCGGGCGTGGCGGTGAAAGAGCAGCCGGCGGTGCTGGAGATCGGCAAGGCGGAGGTAATTCGGGGGGCGGCCGGCGCGGAGATTGCGATCTTCGGGCTGGGCGCGATGCTGCCGGAGGGGCTGCGGCTGGCGGAGATGCTGGAGAAGGAAGGCTTCACGGCGGCGGTGATCAATCCGCGGTTTGCTAAGCCGATCGACCGCGAGTGCGTGACGGAGTTCGGCGTACGATGCGGGCTGGTGGTGACGCTGGAAGACCATGTGCTGGCGGGCGGATTTGGGTCGGCGGTGCTGGAGACGATCAACGAGCTTGGGTTGCAGACGCCGGTGGTGCGGGTGGGCTGGCCGGATGAGTTTATCGAACATGGGAAGGTGGAGGCGCTGCGGGAGAAGTATGGGCTGACGGCGGAGGCTGCGCTGGAGAAGACGCGGCCTTATCTGGGTAGGATGATCGATCATGTGCTGGCGAAGCATTAGGCGGCCCACTCATGCGATGAGACCCGCATGAATGAGGCACCCAAGGGAAAGTCGCTACGCTGGTTGCGCGAGGTTGGCGAGGAGTTCGCGGGTGCGGGTGTGGCGGTAGTCGAAGCTGCTGCGGAGTTGGCGCGAGATGACGAGACGGTTTGCGAGATCGCCTAGCGGGCCGAGGGGAGCTTCGTATTCGACGTGGTCGTGAAGCAGGGTGCCGGTTTGATCTGCGCGGGTCTCTGGACGGACGGTGTGGCAGTGATGCCAGTAGGCGAAGGGGCCGCGAAGCTGGTGGTCGCAGAAGTGATCGTTCCAGACAAACTCGGTGATCTTGGCGTCCCAGTGTGCGCGAATGGGGGAGAAGGGAAAGGGCCGGAAGCTCAGGGTCATGCGGGTGCCTGCACCGGCGGCGATGCCTTGTGTTTCGGGGAGCGGGCCGGTTTCGGGGCGAGGTGGAGGCGAGGCGATGGCGGCCTGGTCGATGCGAGCTCGCTGCCAGTGCGGCATGAGAGGGGGGAGATTCTCCGGGTTGGCAAAGAAGGCGAAGACGAGATCTACCGGATGAGGGAGCCACTGTTCGGATTGATAGATGTGTCGCATAGGACGGTTCGGATGCGCTGAGCGCGATCCTTCGCTGGTTGAGATGCTCGCAGGCGGATAAGCGCAAAAAAGAGGCGCCTCATGGAAGAGGCGCCTCAGGCATGGGAGGAACAACTTTGATTTAGCTAGGCATGAGGACGGTGTCGATGACATGGATGACGCCGTTGGACTGGAAGACATCGGCGGTGGTGATGGTGGCCATGCCGCCCTTTGCGTCGGTGAGCATGATCTTGCCGTCAGACATCGTTGCGGTGAGGTCTTCGCCTTGAACGGTTTTGAGGGTGGCCTTGCCGCCGCCTTTCTTGATCATCTTCATTAGCTGCTTGGAGCTGATTCTGCCGGGAACGACGTGGTAGGTGAGGATCTTGGTCAGAGTGTCTTTGTTCTCGGGCTTGACGAGGGTATCGACGGTTCCGGCGGGGAGTTTGGCGAAGGCGTCATCGGTAGGAGCGAAGACGGTGAAGGGACCGGCGCTGTTGAGAGTATCGACCAGGCCGGCGGCTTTGACAGCGGCGACGAGGGTTTTGTGGACCGGCGAGTTGACTGCGTTCTCGACGATGGTCTTGTTCGCGAACATGGGGGCGCCGCCTACATCGGGATCCTTTTGGGCGTAGGCACTAAAAGAGGTGAGGGCTAGAGCAGCTACAGCAAATGCGGCGAGGAGCTTCTTCTTCATTGTCGTTATCCTTTATGGTGCTTGGATCTATAAAACTTGGATCTCTGGTGCGTTCTTATATCTACTGGGTTTTACTGTCTAGAGCCAGTCCCTTTCAGGGCACTCATAAGCATCTACGTCTTGTAATTGCAACTGGATTGGTGGCTTTGTGCGGAGGTGTAGGGATCATTGACAATTCGCTGGGATGGACGTCAACTCAACCGTAGGGCAAATGCAAAGCGGACTGAGCAGCAGGAGCGGGTCGACACGGCAGAGTGGAGGCGCGACTCGCGAGGGCCATGCACGCGACCGCGGCCTGCTGCTGATCGGCCTCTTCAAACTCGGCAAGGCGATCCTTTTCTTCTGCATCGGTGTGGGAGCAATTCATCTGCTGCATAAAGACTTGGGAGATGAGGTCCTGCGGCTGGCCACCAGGCTGCGGTTTGACCCGGAGAGCCGGTTGATCTCGCTGCTGATGGACAAGGTCGATCTGATCGACGTGCATCGGCTAAAACAAATCAGCTTTGCGACCTTCGGGTACTCGGCACTGGCTTTGACCGAGGGTTGCGGTCTGCTGATGGAGAAGGTCTGGGCGGAGTATCTTACGCTGGGGCTGACGATCTCGTTTCTGCCTTGGGAGTTATTTGAGCTGGCGCGGCGGCCAGACTGGTTTCGCTTGAGTCTGCTGCTGATCAATTTGGCAGTCCTCGCCTATCTGGTATGGCTGCTACGGCGGAAGAAATTGCTTGGTGCAGCTTAGTTTCGCTTTTACTTCGCTTACCAGAAGATTGGGCGGCCCGCAAGCGGGTCAGCTGGAATGTATCAGGGGTGAACCAACAGAGCTAACACTACCTGCTGCGGGTACCTCTTTTGGTTCCACTAGAGGCTGAGTTTTCCACAATCAAATTTGGGAATCGCACCAATTTGCACAATTTAGCCCTTTACAGGGAAAGGGGACTCGGAGATGCTGGTGGAGCAAAGTAGAACGAAATGGAATTTTGTGGGAATAATGCAGCTTCGGCTGGGTAGATTTTAGCTCCGCAGACAGTGCTTTCGCAGGTGAGGTATCGAGGTAGGCATGTTTCGGGGAAATTACCCAACGCGCGTGGATGAAAAGGGTCGGCTAAAGCTGCCGGCTGAGTTCAAGCGCCGGGTGGACGAGTTGTACGGGCCGCAGTTTTACATCACGAGCATGGATGGGAAGCGGGCGCAGGTTTATCCGCTGAAGGAGTGGGAGCTGATCGAGGCGTCGCTGGCAAAGATGTCCCCAATGGACCCGGTGCGGAAGAAATTTCAGGACGTAACGAATTTTTACGGGCAGATGTCGGAGATGGATGCGCAGGGCCGGTTACTGATTCCGCAGAAGCTGCGGGAGACGGCGAAGGTGATGGGCGAGGTGAATGTTCTGGGGTCGCAGACGCTGCTCGAGGTTGTGAATGTGGAGCTGTTCGACGCCGAGATGAAGAAGGCGAGCGGAGCGGTTGAGTTGACGGATGCGGATTTGATGGCTTTTGCAGAAAAAACAGGAAGTAGGGAATAGGGAGTAGAAAGCGATTCGGCCCCCAGGGGCAGCACAGAGGCGGTGAAGAATGAGTCCGCAGCATGTGCCGGTTCTTTTAGAAGAAGTTTTGGAGTATTTGAATGTGCGGCCGGGCGGCGTAATCGTAGATGCGACGCTGGGATTGGCTGGGCACTCCTCGGAGATTGCGAAGAGGCTGGGCAGCAAGGGCAAGCTGATCGGCTTCGACCGCGATCCGGAGGCAATGGAGAAGGCCAAGACGAAGCTGGCGGAGTTGGGTGCCGAGCTTGGGAGCGAGATGCCGGAGGTGGTGTTTGAGCCGAGGGCGTTTTCGGAGGCTTCGAGTTTGATCGCGCCGGCGAGCCTGGATGGCCTGCTGGCGGACTTTGGAGTAAGCAGCCTGCAACTGAACGAGGCGCACAGAGGATTTAGTTTTCGGACCGCTGGCCCGCTTGACATGCGGATGGATACGCGCCATGGGGAGACGGCCGAGCAAGTGGTAAATCAGGAAGACGAAAACGAACTCGCCGACCTGATTTACGAATTCGGAGAGGAAAGGAGGTCGCGGAGAATCGCCAGAGCCATTGTGAGGGCCCGGCCGATTACGACTACAGCGGAGTTAGCTCGAATCGTATCGGCCGAGGCCCCAGCAATGAAAGGCGACAAGATTCATCCGGCGACGCGGACCTTTCAGGCGCTTCGGATTCGAGTGAACAATGAACTGGAAGAGATTCAATCGCTGCTGAAGAGCGCGGGATCTCTGTTGAAGCCGGGAGGAAGGCTGGTGTTGATCAGCTTTCATTCGCTGGAGGACCGGCTGGTAAAGGATGCTTTTCGCGAGGCTGGGCAGGCAAAAGTTTTGAAGGTTTTGACGAAGAAGCCGGTTGTGGCGAGTGAGCAGGAGCAGAAGAGAAATCCAAGGTCGCGAAGCGCGAAGATGCGGGCGGCGGAGAAGCAGGGAGTTAGGGAATAGGGAGTAGAAGGCTGGGTTGGTGCGGTAGGAGTGAGTAGGTTGCGGCGGATATTTGAGAGAACGAGGCGAGTGTATCCGTGAAGCGAGAACAGACGAAGACGAAATGCGGGGATCTCTCCACCACGCAACAAACGGTGACACTGTCTGTTGCTCCGGTCGAGATGACGATGCCTTTCGCAGGCGGGAGTTGGTCGGTTGCTGCGGCCGAGATGGCGGCGTCTTTGGGACGGGTATAGCGATATGAGTCTGATTTAGATTCAAGGTCTCTCTTTTGCACAGGAAACGGTGCAATTGTAAAGAGAGATTCGCAAGAGATCGGGCCGGGGTTGTCCTACCTTCTTTCAGGCGAAAGACAACTCAGTACCACAAGTCCCTTCCTCCAATAGCGATCCCGGCCCGGTTCGCAAGGAGATGGAGAGTAGGGAGTAGAAAGACAGAGGTGCGCGATGGCAGCTTCGGCGATGGCAGGACAACAGATCGAGTTGATGGGGTCGCGGGTGCAGCCGCAGAGCCGCGCGGAGATGCTGGCGGCGCGCAATCGCGAGTTGTATGAGGCGCAACGGCGCGCGCGGCGTGGTCCTACGCCTGAGGTGTTCTTTACCAAGCACATCGACAACAGCCGCATTGTGAAGGCGGACGATCCGGTGCGGCGACGCGAGATGCGAAGCTTCACGGCGGTGATGAGCGTTCTGTTTCTTCTAGTAATGGTCTATGTCTGGCAACATTTTTCTGCGATTGAGATTGGCTATCATGTCGAAGCGCAGAAGCAGCAGGTGGAGCAGCTTCGCGAAGATAACCGGCAGCTTCGTTTATCCGAGGCGCAGTTGACCGAGCCGGGCCGGATCGACAAGATCGCCAGGCAACTTGGACTGGATGCGCCTCAGCCCGGGCAGGTGGTTCGGTCGAATGGCGAAGATGCGAGTGACTCGAACGCCCCGGTGGTGGCGCAAGCCAGCTTGCCGGGCGGGATACAGATGGCGCAGTAGAGCGCAAGCAGCAGCAACTCATGATAAAGCAGGGATAAGTATGGACAAGGCGCCACGGCAGAGGTTGACCGCTCCGATACGGAGAGTTCGGTTTGCCTACGTGACGCTGGTTTTTTTCGGCTGGACGGCCTTGATCGCGCTGCGGCTTGGGTGGCTGCAGGTGGTGCGGCACTCCGACTTTGTGCATCGCGCGGCAGAGCAGCAGCAGAGGACCTTTGAGGTCGCTCCGCGGCGGGGCATGCTGTACGACCGCAATCTGCGGGAGCTGGCGGTGACGGTGCAGGCGGACAGCGTGTATGCGGTGCCGTCGGAGCTTGGCGACAATCGGGCGAGCGCGGCCGAGATCCTGGCCGAGATCGTGCATGATGATCCGCGGGATCACTTTACCTCGAAGCAACAGATGCTGGCGCGATTCAATACTTCGAGGAACTTCGCCTGGGTGGCGCGAAAGATCGGGCCGGAGATGGCCGAGCGTATTCGTGAACTGAATCTGAAGGGAGTTTATCTTCAGAAGGAGTTCAAACGGTTCTATCCCAACAGCGACCTTGCGGCGCAGGTGCTGGGATACGTGGGCACCGACGACGTTGGGCTGGGCGGTCTGGAACGCGAGTTCGACGAGGACATGCACGGCGAGCCTGGACATATGCTGACGGCGCTCGATGCCAAGCGACACGTGCTTGGGAGCGATGAGCAACAGCCGATGCCGGGCGAGAACCTGGTGCTGACGGTGGACGCGAACATTCAGTACATGGCGGAGCGGGCGCTCGATGCGCAGATGGCGAAGACGAAGGCGCTGCACGGAACGGTGGTGGTGCAGGATCCGCATACTGGACAGATACTTGCGCTGGCGATTGCTCCCAGATTCAACCCGAACGATCAGAGGCACATGGATGCAAGCGTGCTGCAGAACCTGGCGGTGAGCGATGTGTATGAACCGGGTTCGACGTTCAAACTAGTGACATACTCGGCGGCGCTGGACGGCGCGGGAGTAAAGCCGACGGACATGGTGGACTGCCAGGGCGGAGCGATGACGATGTATGGCCGTACGCTGCACGACGACCATAGCGATCGCTTCGGCGTGGTGACGGTGCAGTATGCGCTGGAGCACTCGAGCGACGTGGGCGCGGCGAAGATGGCTCTGAAACTGGGGCCGAACAAGTTTTACAGCTACATGAAGAGTTTCGGTTTCGGGGACCGGTCGGGCATCGAGCTACCGAGCGAGACGCGCGGTCTGCTGCGGCCACCGAGAAAATGGGGATCGACGAGCATTCTGTCGATGGCGATTGGACAGGAGATTGGCGTGACGCCGGTGCAGCTGGTGACGATGGTGAGCGCGCTCGCGAACGGTGGAGTGTACATGCCGCCGCACGTGCTGCTGTCGAGTACGGATGAGATGAAGGGCGATCCGAGGTTGAAGCCGGCGGCGTTCCGTCCGGAAAACCAGCTGCCGGCGGTGCTGCCGGACGGGGCGCACCGGGTGATCTCGGAGATGACCTCTGCCAAGATGCGAATGATGATGCGAGGAATTGTGGTGGAGGGGACGGGCAAGCTGGCGGCTCTGAACGGGTACAGCTCGGCCGGAAAGACGGGGACGGCGCAGAAGATCGATGTGGCGACGCACACGTATTCGCACACGAAGCTGGTGGCAAGTTTTGCGGGGTTTGCGCCGGTGAGCAATCCGGCGATCTCGATTGCGGTAGTGATCGACACGCCGACGGCTGGGGGAGAGGCGGCGCACTACGGCGGAGCTGCGAGCGCGCCGGTGTTTGCGGAGGTGGCGCAGGAGGTGCTGGAGTATTTGGGGGTGCCGCATGATCAGCCGGTAAAGACGAAGCAGGAGATGCAGGTCGCGCAGAAGGACGTGGTGGAGGATGCGCCCGCGGAGAGCACGGCGGATCTGACGGCGATGTTTGAAGATGTAAATAATCTACCTGCGGACGATCCACTGCGCGCGCCGGGAAGCGCGATACCGATCGCCGCGGCTGCTGTAGAGGAGAAGAAACCGGCTCCGGCGCGGTTCGCGCAGAAGCGTGGAGTGATAGATCTGCTCCCGGCGAAGGTGCTGACAGAACTTCAAGGTAGCGAGCGTGGTGGAGCGGGCGCGCTGGGCGGCGAGGCCCCGTTGTTTGCGCAGGCGAATGCGTCTGCCGCGCCGGCCAATGGCGCCGTGACAGTGGACGCGGGTTTGCGGGTGCCTGTGCCATCGTTCGAAGGCGCTGGATTGCGGAGCGTGGTGGAACGCGCGGACGTGGCGGGTTTGCGGGTGCAAGTGGTGGGAAACGGGCTGGCACGAGGGCAGGCGCCTGCGGCGGGGACGATGGTGCCAGCGGGAACCGAGGTTGTGGTTAGGTTCAGCCGGTGAGAGAGTGCCGGTGTGGAACTGATCGTCGGGGTGAAGGGAGTCTGATCCATGGGAACAATCAAGGCGCATACCGAATACCTGACCTTTAAAACCGGCGAGCGGTATGAGATGGTGCACATCACGCCGCAGGTGGAGGCGATCGTTGTCCGCAGCGGGATCGATGACGGGCTGTGCTTTGTTTCGCCTATGCATATCACCGCGGCAATTTACGTAAATGACAACGAGGACGGACTGATTGAAGATATCGGCGCATGGCTGGAGAAGCTGGCGCCGGCGTGGCCCGGGTACAAGCACCACCGGACTGGCGAGGACAATGCGGACGCTCATCTGAAGTCATTGCTGCTGCACCATGAGACGACGCTGCCGGTCACGCGCGGGCGGCTGGACCTGGGTCGATGGCAACGGGTGTTCTATGCCGAGTTCGATGGGCAGCGTTCGAAGCGAGTCATCGTGAAGCTGCTGGGTGTAGCAAAAGAATGATGTCGACGCGGCGGTTCTGAGTGCGGCCATCTTCGGTGGCGTTGCTGGCGACAGGATGGTACTCGGCGTAACCCGCGGCGGAGAGATTGGCCGGGTGGATGGGGCCGCGCTCGAGCAGCAGGCGGGCGATAGCGGCGGAGCGCGCGGTCGAGAGCTCCCAGTTGCTGGCGAACTGCAGCGTGTGGATGGGGACGTTGTCGGTGTGGCCTTCGATGCGGAGGGGACCGGAGGGCAGGGTGTTGGCCAGGATCGCAAGCATGGGGATGGAAGCGGAGCGGACCTCGGCTGAGCCGGAGGGGAAGAAGCCGGCTTCATGGAGTGAGATGACGAGGCCATCAGGGGTGATGCGCATGGTCATGCCGCCGGGAGGAATGTGCCCTGCGGCGACCTGCTGCGCGAGAAGTCTGCGCAGGCGTGCTTCGGTCTGCTCGAGCGACTCGGTACTGGTGGCAGGCAGTGGAGGCGTAAGCGCGGCGGGAGTCGAGTTGGTGATGGCTGCGGCGTTGATATCGGTGAGCGGCGGGGTCCTGGAGTGAGCATCAAAGGTGCCGAGGGGAGTGAAGGCGGATTGCATGGCTGCGGCGAGCTTGGTCTGCTTGCTCTTGTCCGACTGGCTAGAGGCGAAGAGCACGACAAAGAAGGCGAAGAGCAGGGTGATGAAGTCGGCGTAAGAGACGAGCCAGCGCTCGTGATTGACGTGCTCGGGATGTTTTTTCTTGCTCATGCTCCAACCTCGGTGGACTTGGAAGCCTTGTCCGGCTTTGCGGGATGCGACTCGAAGAGATAGGTGCGCAGCTTGGTCTCGATCATGCGCGGGTTCATGCCTTCGAGGATGGAGATGACGCCTTCGAGCATCATCTCCTTAATCATCTGCTCCTCGCGATGGCGGAACTTGAGTTTGCCCGCGGCGGGAAGGCAGATGAGATTGGCCATGGCGACGCCGTAGATGGTGGCGACAAAAGCGACGGCGATACCGCGACCGACCTCATCGATGTTGGAGAGATTCTTCATGACCTGGATAAGGCCGAGAACCGCGCCGATGATGCCGACCGTAGGCGAATAACCGCCAGCGGCTTCAAAGACGGCGGGAATCTTTTCTTCGATCTCGGATTTGTTGTCGAGTTCAAGCTGCATGATCTTGCGGACTTCACTGGGTTCGGTGCCGTCAATGGCGAGCATGAGAGCTTGCTTCAAGAACGGATCGGTAACTGTGGGGAGATCGCCGTCGAGCGAGACGATGCCGCTCCTGCGGGCTTTGTTGGCGAAGGCGACGAGTTGCGCGAGGGTCTCTTCGCCATTTGAACCTTTGTGCAGAAAGACCTTGACGATCGCCTTAAGGGCGGCGAGGAAGATGTTCATGGGAAACTGCAGCATCACGGCGCCTACTGTGCCCCCGATGACGATCATGGCCGCGGTGGGCTGAGTAACCTGGGCGATGCTTCCGCCTTCGATCATCATGCCGGCGAGAATACCGATGATGGCGAGAGCGATGCCGCCGATGCTTGCGATGTCCATGGGATCCTCGTTGCGGGGGGAGATTGTTTACTGACCGGAGACCGTGCGGAGATGCTGGGCGGCATCATGCACCGACTTTGCGCCGAGCGCGATGGAGGCGTCGGGCCATGCCTTACGCAAAACAGAGGCGCGGTATTCGAGGGTGCGCAGGGACACTTCACTGCATGGCTCGAGCACCACGAGCTTCTCGCCGGTAATGAGAGTGAGAACGGTGTCGGGCGCCGACTCGGCGTATTTGATGAGGTCGCAGTTGATGGCGAGAGTGCTGCCGTTGAGGCGTGTGAGTTCGATCATGGTTGCGCTTACTCCAGTGTGGTTATCGGCGGGGTTGTCGTGCTCAATAGTTAGCCATTGGTAATGCGCTTGCCTAAAGTCGCGTGGGGAGACGCCGATGAGGTGTGGGAACGCGGAGCCTTCCGCATGGTGATCCGGATCTCAACCTGCTGTGACAGCAGATTGAGTTTGCCGGGCGTACACCCGGGATAGGGCATCGCGGTAACTCAAACCGAGCAGTACAGGAGCGTTTCCTCATGTCCTTGGGCATTCTTATTAACGTTGCAGCAACCTATGCAGAGAACAATCTCAATCAGACGCAGGGCAGCCTGCAAACAACCCTTCAGCAGCTCTCTTCGGGTTCGCGGATCAACAGTGGCGCTGATGATGCAGCCGGTCTTTCGGTATCTGACGGCCTGAAGGCGAACGAGGCGGCTCTCAACCAGTCCGCGCAGAATGCACAGAACGGCGTGGGTCTTTTGCAGACGGCTGATGGTGCGTTGTCGCAGGTCACCAACCTTCTGAACCGTGCCGTCACGCTAGCGACCGAAGCGTCGAATGGTGGGTTAACGACCGCTCAGTCGACCGCGGCCGATACGGAGTTTCAGAGCATCGTGACCGAGATCGGCAACATCGGCAGCAACACCAACTTCAACAGCACCAACGTGTTCTCGGCGACGGCGACGAACTTCGTGGTTAGCGACGGCACCACGGGCGGTACGACTACGATTGCGGCGACCACCGGCGCTCTCAGCAAGACCAGTGTTGGCCTCACCGTGACCGATGCCGCGGGCACGATCACGACCGCGGCTGGACAGGATCTGTCGACATCGAACCTGGCCACTTCTGCCGCGGCCACGACAGCTTTGGGCAAGATCACGACTGCAATTGGAGATGTCTCCAGCCAGCACGGCAATATTGGCGCCACGATCAACCAATTGAACGCTGCGGCAAACGTCGCGAGCTCACAGGCGGTAAATCTGTCCGCAGCGCAGAGCTCGATTGCCTCCACCAACTACGGTCAGGCGACCAGTGATCTTGCCAAGTACCAGGTGCTGAGCCAGACCGGCATCAGCGCTCTTGCGCAGGCTAACAGTGTGCAGCAGGAGATCCTGAAGCTGCTGCAGTAAAGTGCGGAGCGGCGACGATCGGAGGTTCGGTCGTCGCCGCTCGTTTTTTCGGCGGCTTAGAGGCCTCTAATTTTCGGGCGCGTGGATTGGCTCGGTGGTTGCATTGGTACATGCATTCATATCAGTTCAGGCGTGAGTTGGAGGCGAGATGGGCACAGTTGGACTGAACTTCGGGTCAGCCTCGAGCGGCCAGGGATTCGACGTGGCGACGACAGTCAGCCAAATCCAGGCATCGGAGCAGGCAATTGAAACTCCCTGGAACAATCAACTGACGGCCTTGAAGGCGCAGGATACGGTCTTCACCTCGCTGGGAAGCGATCTGTCGGCGCTCTCTACCAGCCTGCAGGCGTTGACCACGTTCGACGGCGTGTTCTCGCAGAAGCAAGGGTCGAGCTCCGATCCGAATCTGCTCAGTCTCACCTCTGCGGCGGCTACCGCACAGGCTGGCAGCCACACCATCGTGGTCAACTCGCTCGCGCAGACCTCTTCGGAGATTTCGTCTGCGATCTCGAATTCGAACGACACGCTCTCCGGCACTCTTACCATCCAGGGTCACACCTTCAACGTCGACAGCAGCGACAATAACACTACGCTGGCGTCGCTCTCCGCAGCGATCAATTCGGCCGGCATTGGGGTCAGCGCGAATGTCATCACCGACTCGTCCGGATCGCGACTGTCCCTGGTAAGCGGGACCAGCGGCGCGGCGGGGCAGCTGACCGTTTCGAGTTCGCTCTCCGGCGCATCGTCCGGCAGCATCGCCTTTCAGACCGGCCAGACGGGCAAGGATGCGAGCCTGACCGTCGATGGCGTTTCGGTCACGACTTCCTCGAATACAGTGAGCAATGCCATCCCCGGTGTGACCTTTCAGTTGCTCTCTTCGTCGCTTTCAACCCCGGTGCAGGTGCAGATTACCAATGACACGTCGGCTATCGGAACGGCGCTCAACAGTTTCGTAACCGCTTACAACAAAGTAATCACCGACGTAAATACCCAGGAGGGCAAAGACACAAGCGGCAACGCGGAGCCTCTGTTCGGGAGTCCGACGATCGCGCTGCTGCAGGAGCAGCTCACGGGATCTCTGTTCACGGGCTCAGCCAGCGGTGCGATCAAGAACATCACGCAGTTGGGCGTTCAAGTCAATAATAGTGGCACGTTGACGCTGAATGCGGACACGTTGAACAGCGCGCTAAACTCGAACTTCTCCGACGTGACCGGATTTCTACAAAATCCCGGCAGCTTCGGCCAGACGATTTCGACCATGCTGAACAATGCAGGGACGCAGGCGCCCAACGGGTCGATCTACCTTGCGCAGCAGCAGAACACGGCGCAGGAGGCAGCGCTGAATCTGGATATCAGCAACGAGAATGCGCTACTAGCCACGCAGAAGACGCAGCTGACCAACGAACTGAATACGGCGAATCAGATCCTGCAGTCCATCCCGGCGCAACTGAATCAGGTGAACGAGATGTACAGCGCCATCACAGGCTATAACCAGAACCGAGGGTAATCGATTGACCGAGACAAGCTATCAGCAGCAGACGTTGGCGGGTGCAACAGGGGTAGAGCTTGTGGTTGCGCTCTACGACGGAACGATTCGTTTCCTCTACCGCGCGATGCAGTGCGTCGAGGAACAGGATACGCATGGCCGGCGCATCGCGGTAAAGAAGGCGCTGGATATTCTGATGTACCTCCAGGCGCGGTTGCGTCCGGACCTTGGCGGCACCGTCGCGGCATCGTTGGCGGATTTCTATGCCACGATGTTTACGATGACCTTGGAGGCGTCGCATCTGGAGTCGAAGGAGCAGTTTCAGGATGTGATTGCGCTGGTTCGCAACGTTCGCGATGCGTGGGTGATTGTGGCTCGCGATCCGGAGGCGGGCAAGGTGCTGCCGCGTGAGCTGCGCACGCGCGAGGAGAAGTTCGTGCTGCCGGTCGAAGCGCAGATGCCGCTGTCGAGCGCGGAAGCCGCCTCGCGCTGGTGCGCTTAGGGGTTCTCTGATTAAGCACTTCGTTTCCGCAGCGGATTAAATTACGGTGTGTGGATGAGGTGGATTGGATGAAGCAGCAGACGTTGGCGATGGCTGGAGGATTTGAGCAGTTTGGGCGGCAGTCTCGGCGCGCGGAGTTTTTGTCTCAGATGGAGCTGGTGGTTCCGTGGGCGGAGTTGGTGAAGCTGGTTGAGCCGCATTATCCGGCTTCGGGCAAAGGGCGTCCGCCGGTTGGGGTGGAGCGGATGCTGCGGATTTATTTTCTGCAGCAGTGGTTCAACTTGTCCGATCCAGCCGTGGAGGACGCGCTGTACGAGTCGCCTTCGATGCGGTCGTTTGTGGGCATCGACCTTGGCCGCGAGCCTGCGCCGGACGAGACGACGGTGTGCAAGTTCCGCCATCTGCTCGAGCGTCATCCACTGGGCAGGCGCATCTTCGCCGAGGTGAACGGCTATCTGGAGCGGCATGGCTTGAAGATCGGCACCGGCACCATCGTGGATGCGACCCTGCTGCAGGCGCCGTCCTCGACCAAGAACAAGAGCGGGGCGCGCGACCCGGAGATGCACCAGGTGCGCAAGGGCAGGCAGTGGTACTTCGGCATGAAAGCGCATGTGGGCGTCGACGCCGGGACCAAGCTGATCCACTCGGTCGCGGCGACCGCAGCCAACGTGGCCGACTGCCGCATGCTGCCCGAGCTGCTGCACGGCGAGGAGACCGAGGTGTGGGGCGATCAGGCCTATCAGGGGCAGACGGAGGTCATCCGGCAACGCGCCCCCAAGGCCGCCGACCGCACCAACCGGCTGTGGAGAACCAAACTGAAGGTCTATGCCGACCGGCGAGAAGAAAACCGCATCAAGAGCAAAACCCGTTCGCGCGTCGAGCATATCTTCGCTCTGATGAAGCTCAAGTTCGGCTTCGTCAAAGTGCGCTTCCGCGGTCTCGCCAAGAATCTCAACCGGCTCCAAACCACCTGCGCCCTCATCAACCTCTGCACCGCACGCCACCATCTGCTGGCCATGCCCGCGCAGAGCCGCGCCTGAAAACAGGCATCGAGGTCTTCCACCACACACCATCCACCTCGCCACAGGCAAAAACAACCCAGCCGCTCCAACTCAGCAAGAAAACCGCTGCTTGTTCAGAGCTTCCTTAGGGCAAATCTCCTGATACTGTGGAGCGGGAAATTCTGAAGAATGCTGTTTTCCTTGAAAGAAAACAGCGCGAGCAGCTTACCTCGCTCTATACCTTCAGGAGATTTGCCTAGCTAAGTGGCGAGCGAGAGCTCCTCTTCAAGGCGCTGCTTTTCAAAGAGGCTGGTGTAATAGCCGTTGCGGGTGAGGAGTTCTTCGTGGGTTCCCAGCTCGGCGATACGGCCGGCTACGAGGACGGCGATCTTATCGGCGTTGCGGGCGGTCGAGATGCGGTGCGAGATGAAGACCGTGGTGCGCGCGCCCATGCCCTGGCGGAGCCCGCCGAGGATGCGCTCTTCGGTGTAGGTGTCGACGCTGGCCAGGGCGTCGTCGAGGATGAGAATCCTGGGATCGCGGATGATGGCGCGGGCGATGGCGGTGCGCTGCTTCTGGCCACCCGAGAGCGTGACGCCGCGTTCGCCGACGAGAGTGTCGAAGCCGCGGGGGAACTCGAGGATCTCGGTGGCGATGTGGGCTACGGTTGCAGCGTCTTCGATCTGTCCAGGCGAGGCGTCGGGTTTGCCGAAGGCGATGTTCTGGTGAATGGTGTCGGAGAAGAGGAAGGTCTCCTGGGGGACGAAGCCGATGCTCTTGCGAAGTTCCGCGAGGGTATAGTCGCGGATGGGCTGGTCGTCGATGAGGACCTCGCCTGCGGCGGCGTCGTGCAGGCGGGGGATGAGGCCGACGAGCGTGGATTTGCCGGAGCCGGTGGGGCCGACGATCGCAAGGCTGGAGCCAGCGGGGATGCTGAGGTTGATGTTCTTGAGGACGGGAGGACCGCCCGGATAGGCGAAGTTAAGATTGCGGAACTCGATATCGCCGTTGATCGGAACATCTTTAGCGGCGGGGGTGTCGGCGATCGAGGGCTGCTGCTTGAGCAGTTCGTCTATGCGGACGACCGAGGCGGTGCCGCGCTGGAAGAGGTTGACGACCCAGCCGACGGCGATCATGGGCCAGGTGAGCTGCACCATGTAGACCATGTAGGCGGTGAACTGGCCGACCGAGATGCGGTGGGCTACGACCTCGTGGCCGCCGACGAGCAGGGTGATCATGAGCGAGAGGCCGAGGACGAACTCGAGCGTCGGCCAGAGCATGGCCATGAGGCGGACCAGGTGGAGACTGCGTTTGATGTACTCGCGATTGGCGGTCTCGAAGGAGGCGATCTCGGCGTCTTCCTGGGCAAAGGCGCGGATGAGGCGCGCACCGGAGAAGTTCTCCTGGGCCTTGGCGGAGATGTCGGAGAACATGGCCTGGATGCGCTCGAAGCGGCGGTGAATGCGGTTGCCGAAGTACTGGACGAGGATGGAGGCGATGGGCAGCGGAACGAAGGCCCAGAGGGTCAGCTTGGGGCTGATGCGGTACATGAACGGCAGCGCGGCGGCGGTGAAGACGAGGGTGTTGGCCGAGTACATGATCGCAGGGCCGAGAAGCTGGCGGACTGCGTTGAGGTCGTTGGTGGTGCGCGCCATGATGTCGCCAGTGCGGTGGGTGTGGTAGAACTCGGGCGACTGGCGTTCGAGATTGGAAAAGAGATCGTTACGGAGGTCAAATTCGATCTCGCGCGAGGCGCCGATGATGACCTGGCGGGTGGTGTAGAGAAAGATGGCGGAGAAGACGGCGATGACCAGCAGAAGCAGCCCGTGGTGCAGGATCTTGGCCTGGGTGAGGCCGTGCTGCATGTCGTCGATGGCGTGGCCGATGACGAGCGGGATGAGGACCTTGATGGTGTTGTAGAGGATGACCGCAACGCCGCCCCAGGCGAAGCTCTTCCAATAGCGCCGGAGGTAGGGTTTGAGGGGTTGCAGACGTTCGAACATCATGATCTTCTTCTATGCCTCTGCTATGCCTCGGGAGGCCTCCGGATCAGATGAGGCTAGCGGCTCTCAGGATGCGGGGGAGTTGCGGGTTGAGTCTCGGGTTTAGATGGGCTGGGCTCCGACGATGGCTTGGCGCTGGTGTCTGGTGGGTTGCCGGGCGCGGGCTCCGCCGGTTTGGGCTGCGGCTGCGACTGTGGCTGAGGCTGGGCTGGGGGCTGGGCTGGGGGCTGCGGGGTTGGCGTGCCGGTTGGGGGCGGGGTGGGTTGGTTAGAGGGAGGTGGAGTGTCGGACTGGCCGACCAGTTCAAGGTCGAAGATCAAGTCGGATTTCGCGGGGATGACGGGAGGGCGTCCGGCTTCGCCGTAGGCCAGCTGGTAGGGGATCAAGAGGCGACGTTTGCCCCCGACGTGCATGCCTTCAAAGCCGGTGTCCCAGCCGGTGATGACGCGGTGGGCGCCATAGGGGAAGGTGATGGGTTCGCCGCCGGGATGGTCGTAGGAGGAGTCGAATTTGGTCCCGTTCTTGAGCCAGCCGGTGTAGCGGACGGTATAGTACTTGCGCTGTTCGGCGAGGGGACCGGCGCCGACTTTGGTATCGATGTACTTGAGGGCGTAGAGGGTCTTGGGAATGCCCGCGACCTTGGGGATGCTGGAGGCTGCGGTAGTTTTCCCAGAAGCTGTGAGCGTCTTCGCCGTAGACGATGCGGTGTGATGGGGCGCGGCCGAGTGCGTGGTCTGGGCGGTGGCTGCGGTGGTAAGCGCGGCCAGGAGAGTCAGAGAGGCAAGCTTAAAGGTCATCGTGGTCTCAGTTTAGTGTTCCAAGTCTGAAGTGCGCAATGTAAGGCAAGTGCTGATCTGCGATGTAATTTCGTGGAACAGCAGGTCTCCGCACTACGTCGTGCGATAGAGCCGCAGGGCTTTGGTCGAGATGACAACCTGGAGTAACGAACTGACCAGGGAGATTATGCCTCGACCGACGCCATCACGACACAACCGGTATACCTTAAATGGGTGTCGATCCATTTAACCGGAACCACGGCAGCTTCCACCGGAGACACCGCGGCGCCACCTATGCAACAGACCGATCCAACCAGCGACCAGGAAGAAGCCTCGAGAGCGGATCGCACCCGCCGTCGCCTGCTGACTCTTGCCTGCGCTGCGCTCTTGCTGTTTCTGCTTGCTGTGCTGCCGCCTTTGATCAGCGTCAACCGCTACCAGCGCCGGATCGCGGCCAGCATCTCGGCCAGCCTCGGCCGTCCGGTCCACCTTGACAAGGTCACTCTCAACCTCCTGCCGCTGCCCGGCTTTACCCTCGAAAATTTTGTGGTCGACGAAGATCCGGCCTTCGGCGCGGAGCCTGTGATCCGCGCCAACTCCGTCCGGGCCACCCTTCGCATCAGCTCCCTGTGGCGCCGCCGGGTTGAGTTTTCCACCATCAGCTTTCTCGACCCCAGCGTGAACCTGGTTCACACCTCGACCGGCAAGTGGAACCTGGACAGTATCCTGCTCGCCGCCGCGCATATTGCCGCCGCTCCCACAGCCCAGAGACGCGCTGGTCCCGCGCCCCGCTTTCCGTACATTGAAGCCACGGGCGCCCGCCTCAACCTGAAGCTTGACGCCGTAAAGACGCCTATTTCGCTGACCGAGGCCGACTTCGCCCTCTGGCTGCCGGACCCGCAGCAGTGGCATCTTCGCCTGATCGCCCATCCTGCCCGAACCGACACCGATGCTTCGGATACCGGCATCGTCCAGGTTGAAGGCACCCTGGGGCGAGCCGCCTCACTTGAACAGGTCCCGGTCAATCTCCGGGGCGAATGGCGCAACGCGCCGCTCGGCGCCGCCAGCCTGATCCTGCTCGGGCGCGATGCCGGGCTGCGCGGCAAGCTCACCCTGTCGGCCAACGTGCAGGGCACAGTCGGCCATAGCGGCATTCAGGCCACGCTCCATCTTTCCGATGGGCGGCGCGCCGAGTTCGTTCCCGACCAGCCGCTCGATCTTGAGATCCAGTGCGTCGGCGAGGCTGCGAGCGCCTTCTACTCTTTTGAGAACATTCGCTGCAGTTGGCCGCCTGCCGGTTCTTCGAATGCTCCGCTGCTGGACGTGGCCGGCGCTCTGCCCGACATCCGCAAGGCCGCCGGGCTCTCGGTCAAGGTAGGCACTCCAGGACTTCCCGCCGCGACCCTGCTGGGGTGGCTTCGGGTGGCTAGCTCCCGCGTCCCCGACGGCCTTTCCGCTGCCGGCACACTGACCGGCGATCTCGCCTATAACCCGGTTTTGACGAGCGCCGACCGCGCCGCCTTTTCGACGCCAGCCGCAGCAGGGTCGGTCCACCCCACCGCTGCGCCACGGTGGCAGGGGCAGATCCTGATCACCGGCGCGCGTCTGGTCAATCCGTCCGCCGGACCCGGCTCCCTGATCGAAGGCGATGTAGAGCTGCACTCGAATACCGACCTGCACTCCGCTCCTCCGCCGGCTTTGGCTGCCCGCAGCAGCCGCGCTTTGCTCCTTCCGGCAGCCTCCACGAGTTCGAACGGCTTCGTCCTCGCGCCTACTCAACTGGCGCTGGGCGGTAAAGATTCCGCCATCCTCGAAGGCCGCTTCGATAGCAAGGGGTACACCCTTCATCTCACCGGTATGGCGTCTCTCGTTCGGCTCAAGGCTCTGGCCGCTGCGATTCCCCCGCTCAGCGACGGGCTCGCCGAGGCGCTTCCCACCAACCGCGCCGCCGGTCCCTTCCGCGTCGACCTGACTGCCACGCGCATCTGGGGCGCTCCGCAGATCTGGACGGACTCCACTGGCCGTCCTGGGGTCTCTATCTCGCGCCGAAGTGCTCATCCGTAGTCAGGGAGCAGTCAGGCAGCCCGGCTGCGCTGGCTTACCCAGAGCTAAGGTCCTGAGGCAGCTTTAGCATACCGGCCCATTGCAGGGTTGAGGTGTGGCGGAGGGTGGCTGTGGCCTTCTTTCCCTGGACATGTACCCCCCTCCCCCTCCCCTATTGCCTGCGCATAAGTCTTTTATCTACAGATACTTAGCGCATAGGATGGCGGCTAAATTCGTCCAAACAAAGGGGTTACGCGCAAATTCGTCCAAACAAAGATACTTATGTGCAGATTGCTATCTTCCAACCCCCGGTTGATTCACCAGAGCCTTTTTTCTCTTCTATTCCTATTAAATAGGTTGGAGCAAAACTAATTTGCAATCGCTATGTCGCTGACATGGAGAGACTTATGGGTGCATGGGACTTGACAGGTTTTCCTGTGGAAATCGCGCCAGGGATGCGCAATGTGGTCAGGCGGCCCATTCCCGGAGAACAGGTTCTAAGAACCTGTTTAAATACTGCTTTACGGTTCAGATCTAACAAGAAACAGACAACAACAAAGGCGAAATGCGGGGATCTCTCCACTACGCCGTGCGATAAAGCCACACGGCTTACCACCCCAACGAGCAAAAGCGCTCGTCGGGGACCCCGGTCATTCGGTCGAGATGACGATTTTATGGTGTGCGATGAAACCACACGACTTACCACCCACCGAGCAAAAGCACTCGCCGGGGACCCCGCGGCTTCGGTCGAGATGACGATTTTAAGGAGTTATTAGACAGGTTCTTAGTTTGTGAGAGTGATGTGGACGGCGTCGCCTTTGAGCACGCGGTGCCCGGCGGCGGGGGTTTGCGCGGTGACGGTTTTGAGCGATGCTTCGGGCGAAGGTGTGGCTTGGGGCGTGGTTGACTGTGCTGGTGGGGTAACGGCGGGAGCAGATGGTGGGACGGCTGAGGTTGGGGACGGCACGGAGGAGTTGAGATCTTCGGCGCTGGCGATGTGGAGGCCGGAGGCAGCGGATCGCGCGGCGGCTCCGGCGAGGGTGAGGCCAGCGAGGGAGGGCATGACGACGGCCTGGGGAGATTCGGGATCTTCGGCGGGGTCGGGGGGTCCACTGAGAAGGAGGCTGACGCGGGGGCGGTCCACGCCGGTGGCGTCGGGGGTGGGGGTCTGGGAGAGGACGATGCCGGACTCGCCGGGTGCGGCGATGTTGGCGACGACGCCGAGGTCGAGGGAGAGACGGCGAATGTTGATGGAGGCGGTGCGCTCGGTTTGGCCGAGGACGTTGGGGATGGCGACCTGCTGGGGACCGAGGCTTTCGGTGATGCGTACGGGCCACTCGCGGCGGACGGTGGAGCCGGCGGCGGGAGACTGGGCGAGAACGCGGCCGGGCGGAGTGTCGGGGGAGTAAAAGCGGTTCTCGAGGGTGAGACTGAGGCCATGGGAGCTGGTCTGGCGGCCGGCGTCGGCCAGGGACAAGCCGGTGAGGACTGGGATTTTGACCTCGCGGCCGTGGATGGCCAAGCGCATGGCGATGAAGGCGGAGACGAGCGCGACCAGGAGCATGGCGAGCGCGCCGAAGAGGACGTTGAAGAAACGGTTAATGGCGGAGAGGTTGATCTTCATCGGCAGGGTGTTTGTGAGTTACATCAGGATACAGGGCGGGACAGCCGTTTTTCTTCTGATTCCTGTCCTGACGATCAAGGCTGAACACCAATTTTTATCGATGACCTCGATCAGGAGCAAAGCCGACCGCGGATCATGCGGGGGAACACGGATGGGAGATCATGCCACGGCAGCATGTTTTCGGTGTTGTCTTACCATCGGGCGCCGGAGCGAAAGCAGCCGGAGCGAGGCAGCCAGAGCGAGGCATGTTCGGTGGGCCGAATCGGGTGTATTCTCAATAGAATCATGAGTATTTCATCGTCGAAGATCTTTGCGTTCGCAACCTTGATTGCCTTGGCGATTGCCTTGGCCGCTCCTCTCTCCGCGCAGCAGCCGACTGCGCCGGGGGCGCCGAAGCCTGAAGACACGGAGGTGTATGAGCCGGTGCCGCCGGTGGTGATGCCGGGTGTCAGCAACTCGGCTCCGCCCTCGGACGCGATCGTGCTGTTTGATGGAAAAAACCTCGACCAGTGGGTGTCGGCCCAGGACACGGCGCCGGCGAAGTGGACCGTTGCCGACGGCGTACTGACCGTGAACAAGGCAAAGGGCGTCGGCAATATCGAGACCAAGCGGAGCTTCCGGGATTACCAGCTTCACGTGGAATGGAAGGTGCCCGCGAACGTTACCGGCAGCGGCCAGGCGCGTGGCAACAGCGGGGTGTTTCTTGCCTCTACCGGACCGGGCGATGACGGATACGAGCTGCAGGTTCTCGATTCGTTTAATAACAAGACGTATGTG
This sequence comes from Edaphobacter sp., assembly GCA_965277335.1. GTDB lineage: Bacteria > Acidobacteriota > Terriglobia > Terriglobales > Acidobacteriaceae > Edaphobacter. The sequence continues at coordinate 958,046 of CBDICJ010000008.1, forward strand.
AATGGACAGGCTGGCAGCATCTACAAGCAGGGCGTTCCGCTGGCGAACCCGAGCCGCAAGCCGGGGGAGTGGCAGACGTATGACGTGGTGTGGACGGCACCGACCTTCAGTGAGGATGGCTCGTTGCAGACTCCGGCCTATGTCACGGTCTTGTTCAATGGCGTACTGGTGCAAAATCACTTCGAACTGAAGGGCGAGACGCAATATATCGGCAAGCCGTTCTATAAAAAGTACGACACCGCGCCGGTCAAGCTGCAGGCGCACGGCGATAAAAGCGAACCGATCAGCTTCCGAAATATCTGGATCAGAGATATTAAGTAGGAACCGCTCGAGTTTATTTCTTTGGCCTACTCCGTTTGTGACGCGGCGAAGCTTGCCGATTGCGCTGCGACCAGCTGCGCCGCAGCAAGATGCGAGGGTGAGCAGGACACATAGTCGACGTCGAGTGTTTTGAAGAATTGTATGGAGTCGGGGTCGCGGCCGTGTTCTCCGCACACGCCGATTTTGATGAGAGGATTCAACCCTCGCGCGCTCTTGATGGCCATCCGCATAAGAGAACCAACTCCCTCCCGGTCGATGGTGACAAAGGGGTCCGCTTTGAGAATGCCCTGCTGAAGGTAGCTGTCCCGGTAGCGGAAGGCGTCGTGACGAGAGAAGCCATAGGTCATCTGGGTAAGGTCGTCGGTGCCGAAGGAGAGAAAGCTGACGTGCTTCGAGATTGGTCCGGCGCATACGGCGGCCCGCGGCAGTTCGATCATGGCGCCGATTTTGTAGCTCACGCTCCTGGAGTGCTCGAGGAACAGGTCGGCGGCCGTGGTGTGGATCATCTCCGCGAGGACGCGCATCTCCTGCTCGGAGGCTATGAGCGGGACCATGATCTCAGGCGCAGGGTCGAAGCCTTCGGCCGCCACAGTAAGCGCGGCCAGCAAGATGGCTCTGACCTGCATCCGCAGGATCTCGGGGTAGGTGAGGCTGAGGCGGCAGCCGCGATGGCCCATCATGGGATTGGTTTCCGACAGGGACTCGACGCGCTGGCGGACGGTCTCGAGCGAGAGCGCATGCTCCCAGTTTTCCTCTCTTCGGGCACTTGTAATTTCAGCGTGGATCTCGGTGATGGAGGGAAGAAACTCGTGGAGCGGCAGGTCGAGCAGACGAATCGTGACGGGAAGCGGCGACATGGTCCGAAAGATCTCCTCGAAGTCGCGCTGCTGCATGGGGAGCAGGATTTCGAGGGCCTGGATGCGTTCGGCTTCGGTGTTTGCGAGGATCATGGACCGCACGTGGCTGAGGCGGTCTGAAGCGAAGAACATGCGTTCGGTGCGGCAGAGGCCAATTCCGGCAGCGCCGCCAGCACGCGCTGCCATCGCGTCGGCCGGCGTGTCTGCGGTTGCCCGCACACCGCAGGTCTTGCCGTCCACCACGCCGCTCGCAAACCGAGATACACTGTTTGCCACACTGACCATTCCAACACCTCAGAGGTTAGATTAAGTTTTGCAACCTGCGCCGACGGGAAAGCCGGTGTGCAAGAACGATAGGAGAACGTGCTGGGGGTGAGCAAGGTGCTCCCGTCCGATTCGGACGAGGGTATGTGGAGGCCCAGGTCTGAATGGGCTATAGTCTCGACCATGCCCAGAACACTGTCCGCCGCTGCGTGGGTTCCGCAGCTTGAACGCGCCTTAGTCGATCGAAACGTCAGGGATGGATTCGCGCTGCTTGATGCGGCATTTGAAGGATCGCCGAAGTTCGACATCGGAGTTCCGCAGGCGATCCAATTTCTCCTCTGCCTGGCGCAGTGGACGGACCTTGGGTACCGGGACCTCGGCTTTCTCAACGAAGTGGCCGCTGGAGCTTCGGGCGTAGAGCAAGAGCGGCTGCAGACGGTGGATTTTTTCAGGCTGAAGTTGATGGACGGCTTTCGCGCCTTGGCGGGCGAGCAGTTCGAGGAGAGTATCGGGATGCTCGATCTGGTGCTGCGCGCCGGCGAACCTGTGCTATCGGACTATCTCGTGTTTCTGGGAAACTTTTGGAAGGGCCGGGCGCACCGCAAACGCGGCGACTATGAACAGGCCCAGGTGCACATCCTGCGCGCGCAAGCGATTGCGATTGAAACGAAAGCGCCCAAGCTGGTGGCGGTGACGCAGATTCATGAAAGCTGGCTGGCTTTTCAGCGGGGGGAGCGGCCGCACGCTTTTCAACTTCTCGATGAGGCGGAAAAGACGTTGAAGCCTACGGGGCATGCGTTGTCACTGGGCAATATCGAATCGGCGCGAGGACGGTTCGTGCGCCGGTCGGGCGAGTATACGCGCGCTTTGGGGCACTTCGAGTCTGCCATCTCCATCTACAAGCAGAGGTATGCGGAGCATCCGAACCTTGCGAGAGCGCTGGTGAACGCCGCGTATGTGAAGCGGCTGATCGCGCTGGACCTGAGGCCGCGTGGAGGCGGCGAACCGGCGGTGGGGGCGGTGCATGCAAGGTCTCTGCAAATCTCGCGCGAGGCGCTGGAGCTGTTGGAGCAGGCGGGGCGGATCTACTCGCTTCATCATCATCAGGGCGGCACCGGATCCGTGCTCGTGAATGCGGCGCAGATCCATCTCGAGAGCGGAGACATCGATCAGGCGGAGACTGAGGCGGAGCGCGCGTTCGCGCTGGGGGAGGAAAAGCATGACCTGATCCTGATGGCGCGCGCGCAGATTGTGCAGTCCTCCGTGTCGCTGGCTCGCGCGGAGGAACAACTGGGGGAGGAGCAGGACATTGCGCTGCATGCGAATGTTTCGGTGCAGCATGCAGAGAGCGCCATAGGACTGGCGCGGAAGACGCAGAACAAGCGGCTGCTTGCCGAAGCGTACATCGCGCGTGGCATGGCCGCGACCGATGACTACTTTCGGGAGTGGCAGGTCGCGAAAGATTATGCCGGCAAGGCGACGGCATTGCTCAGCTCGGATGATCGAGACCATCTGCTGAGGACGCTTGGCGACCTGAAATCGAAGCTGCTGGGAGCGACGAGGATCGACGAGACGCTTCGACTTTGGTCTGACGGCCAACTCGGGAATAAGACCTTCCAGCAGGTCCAGGAGGAGTTCGCCGAGTTGGTGATACCCAAAGTCTGGCTGAGGAGCGGCAAGAATGTCACGCAGGTCTCGAAGACGCTCGGCATTTCGCCGAAGAAGGTTCGACGCATTCTTCGGAATGTGCGCGAGAACAAGGAAAGCTGATGCGAGCCGCGGGCCGCGCTCCTGCGATGCCTGACTTCAACCAGCGAGAGCCCAGTCAGGATCTGTATTCATAGATTCGTTAAAAGCTGCCCATTTCCGCTACCGCACGCAGCAGGCTGTAGCAGGGCTATGGTCAAATGGATAGTAGTCCGGTTGACGTGAGCAAGCGGCAGCGGTAAGGAGCAGGCGATGAATGCAAAGATACCTCCTCTGGGCGAACGCGCGGCCTGGAAGGCGCTGGGGGAACACCACAAACAGATTCGCGATCGCACGCTTAGCCAGATGTTTGTGGAAGATCCGGCGCGGGGAGAGCGCTACACCGTCGAGACCGACGGGATTTTTCTGGATTACTCGAAGAATCGCGTTACCGATGAGACGCTGAAGCTGTTGATGCAGCTTGCGGACGAGTCCGGGTTGAAGCCGCATATCGAGGCGATGTTTACCGGCGAGAAGATCAACATTACCGAGAATCGAGCTGTGCTGCATGTTGCTCTACGTGCTCCCGAAGAGGAGACCATTATTGTGGATGGGGAGAATGTCGTGCCTGGGGTGCATGCCGTTCTCGACAAGATGGCTGGGTTTGCGGACCGCGTTCGCAGCGGTGAATGGAAGGGGCACACTGGCAAGCGGATTCGAAACGTGGTGAATGTTGGAATCGGCGGTTCGGATCTGGGTCCCGTGATGGCGTATGAGGCGCTGAAGCACTACAGCCAGCGCGACCTGACGTTCCGGTTTGTTTCGAATGTGGATGGCACGGACTTTGCCGAGGCGGTGCAGGGTCTCAACGCGGACGAGACGCTGTTTTTGATTGCGTCGAAGACTTTTACGACGCTGGAGACGATGACCAACGCTCACTCGGCGCGGGATTGGGCGCTTGCCGGGTTCGGCGGCGATGAGAAAGCTGTGGCGAAGCACTTTGTTGCGATCTCGACGAATGCGAAGGAGGTCGCCAAGTTCGGGATCGATACGGCGAATATGTTCGAGTTCTGGGACTGGGTGGGTGGGCGCTACTCGATGGATTCGGCTATTGGGTTGTCGACGATGGTGGCGATCGGCCCGGACAACTTTCGCGCGATGCTGGATGGTTTCCACCAGATGGACGTGCATTTTCGCACGGCTCCGTTCGAGAAGAATCTGCCTGTGCTGCTGGGGCTGCTGACGGTCTGGTATACGGATTTCTTCGATGCGCAGACGGTGGCGGTGCTGCCGTACGAGCAGTATCTGAAGCGCTTCCCGGCGTATCTGCAGCAGTTGACGATGGAAAGCAACGGCAAGCACGTGACGCTCGATGGCGCGCGAGTCGAGACGCAGACGGGGCCGATCTACTGGGGCGAGCCGGGAACGAATGGACAGCACTCGTTCTATCAACTGATTCACCAGGGAACGCGGTTGATTCCGTGCGACTTTATCGGGTTTTATAAGACGCTCAATCCGCTCGGGCGGCATCATGATGTGCTGATGGCGAATGTCTTCGCGCAGGCGGAGGCGCTGGCGTTCGGCAAGACGGCGGAGCAGGTGAAGGCGGAGGGGACGCCGGATTGGCTCGTGCCGCATAGGGTGTTTGAGGGCAACCGGCCGTCGAATACGATGCTTGCGGATCTGCTAACGCCGGAGGTGCTGGGCAAGCTGATTGCGTTGTATGAGCATTCGGTGTTTACCCAGGGAACGATCTGGAGCATCGACTCGTTCGACCAGTGGGGCGTTGAGCTGGGCAAGGTGCTGGCGCAGCGCATTATCGGCGAACTGGAAAGCAAGACGGAGCCTGCGCTGTCGCATGATACCTCGACGAACAATCTGATCCGCAGATACAGGCAAAACAAGTAGTTCTTCCAGACAGAAAGTAACTTCGCGCCGCAATTTCGATCCAACCAAAGGACAACCAAAAAGGAGCAAGGCATGCAACTGGGAATGATAGGTCTGGGCAGGATGGGAGCCAACATGGTTCGGCGGTTGGCGGCGCATGGCCATGAGTGCGTGGTTTTCGATATGTCGCCCAAGGCGGTGGAGGATTTGGCGAAGGAGAAGGGCGTGGCTGGAGCCGCTTCGCTTCAGGATTTCGTGAGCAAGCTGGCCAAGCCGCGCGCGGTGTGGATGATGATTCCGGCGGGGGTGGTGGAGCAGACGATCGCGCAGATTGCGCCGCATCTGGAGTCCGGCGATATTTTGATCGACGGCGGTAATTCTTATTACATCGACGATATTCGCCGGGCGAAGGAGCTGGAGCCGAAGGGAATTCAGTATGTCGACGTGGGCACGAGCGGCGGCGTGTGGGGGCTGGAGCGGGGGTACTGCCTGATGATTGGCGGACCGGATGCGGCGGTGGAGTATCTGGACCCGATCTTCAAGACGATCGCTCCGGGTATTGGCGATGCCTCGCGAACCCGGGGACGGGAGAAGGTCGGCGGCACGGCGGAGCAGGGATATCTGCATTGCGGGCAGAACGGCGGCGGACACTTCGTGAAGATGGTGCATAACGGCATCGAGTACGGCATGATGGCGGCGTATGCCGAGGGTCTGGGCGTGCTGAAGGCGGCCGACATTGGCAAGCATACTGCGGAGATCGACGCGGAGACGACGCCCCTGCGCGATCCGGAGCATTATCAGTACGAGTTTAACCTGCCGGATGTGGCCGAGGTGTGGCGGCGCGGCAGCGTGATCGCGTCGTGGCTGCTGGATCTTACGGCGAGCTCGCTGCTGGAAGACCCGCAGCTGACTAAATTCGGCGGCAGGGTTTCGGACTCGGGCGAAGGGCGCTGGACGATCAAAGCGGGCATCGACGAGGGTGTTCCGACGCCTGTGCTGACGACGGCGTTGTATGAGCGGTTCAGTTCGCGTGGGCAGGGGGAGTTCTCGAACAAGCTGCTGTCGGCGATGCGGTATGGGTTCGGTGGCCATCTGGAGAAGCCGACGAAGTAGGCGGGAAATGTTAGGGAAGCTGTATAGGACTTCGTGACGGTTCAGACGTTATTACGAGAACAAGCAAGGGCAAAAGCGAAAAACGGAAATCTCTCCACCTACGCCGTGCGATAAGACCGCACGGCTTACCCCCCGAGCGAGCGAACCGCGCTCGTCGGGGACCCGGTGGCTTACCACCCCAACGAGCAAGTGCGCTCGCCGGGGACCCCGGTGGCTTACCACCCCAACGAGCAAGTGCGCTCGCCGGGGACCCCGGTGGCTTCAGTCGAGATGACGAGTTCTTTGCGGGTGTTGGACAGGACTAAGGAGACGATTCGTGAACAAACCTCATTCCGATGCGCTGGTGTTCTTCGGCGCGACTGGCGATCTGGCGTACAAGAAAATTTTTCCAGCGTTGCAGGCGATGATCAAGCGGGGGACGCTCGACGTTCCGGTGATTGGCGTAGCGAAGGCTGGGTGGAATCTCAATCAGTTCAAGGCGCGTGCCGAGGACAGCCTTGAGAAGCATGGCGGAGTGGATCAGGCGGCGTGGGCGAAGCTGAGCGCCTTGTTGCAGTACGTCGACGGAGACTATGAGGATCCGGCTACTTTTACCGCGGTCCGCACGGCGTTGGGCAAAGCCGAGCACCCGGCGCATTATCTTGCGATTCCGCCTATGTTGTTCGAGAAGGTGGTGGAGCAGCTGGTGCAGTCGGGTGCGGCCAAGGGCGCGCGCATCATCGTCGAGAAGCCGTTCGGCCACGACCTGGCTTCGGCGCAGGAGCTGAACCGGATTCTGCTGTCGGTCTTTCCGGAGTCCTCGATCTTTCGCATCGATCATTATCTGGCGAAGGAGCCGGTTCACAATATGGTCTCCTTTCGCTTTTCGAATACCTTTCTGGAGCCTTTGTGGAACCGCAATTACATCGAAAGCGTGCAGATCACGATGGCGGAGAACTTCGGCATACAGGGCCGGGGCACCTTCTACGACCAGACGGGCGCGATTCGCGATGTGGTGCAGAACCACATCTTCCAGGTGATGTGCAACCTGGCGATGGAGTGTCCGGCGCGCAAGGACAGCGAGTCGATGCGGGATGAGAAGGTGAAGGTGCTGAAGGCCATTCCCTCGATCAGGACGGAGGATCTGGTTCGCGGCCAGTTCCGCGGATACCTGCAGGAGAAGGGTGTTGCGCCGGACTCGAAGGTCGAGACCTTTGCGTGTCTTCGGCTGGAGATTAAATCGTGGCGGTGGGATGGTGTTCCTTTCTATATTCGCGCTGGAAAGGAGCTGCCGGTGACGTGCATGGAGGTGATGGCCCGGTTTCGCAAGCCTCCTACGACCAACTTGACCGAGCCGGATGTGCCGCAGAATTACATGCGGTTTCGGATCAGCCCGGAGACGACGGTGGCCATGGCGGTTTCGGTGGCTCCGGAGCTTGGGAACGGCAAGCGCCAAGAGGTGGAGCTTGTCGCGAGCCGGCATCCTCGTGCGGAGGAGATGGAGGCGTACGAACGGGTGCTGACCGATGCGATGGCTGGCGATGCTACGCTGTTTGCGCGGCAGGACTACGTCGAAGAGGCGTGGCGGATCGTCGATCCGGTGCTGAAAGCGGATACGCCGGTCTACGTCTATGAACCGGGGACATGGGGGCCGGAGGAGGCCGGAAAGAACATCGTTCCGTGCTGCGGATGGGATTGTCCGAGCGCCGAGGAGCCGGAGGATTTCCGCATCGTCAAGACGTAGCCTCAGCCCATGTGACATGAGGTGGTGTGGGGGACTACAATTTCGGCGCGGTGAAGGTAAGGATCGCGAAGGAGAGTGATTGTATGGCGACGATGACTGCGCTTCGGCCGGGAACGTATGGATTTCCTGTGTCGATCAAGAAACGATATGACAACTACATAGGCGGGGAGTGGGTGGCGCCGCTGTCTGGGCAATACTTCGAGAATGTAACGCCGGTGACGGGGCAGGTGCTGTGCGAGATTGCGCGGTCGGGTGCGGCGGATGTGGACCGGGCGCTCGATGCGGCGCATGCGGCGAAGAAGGCGTGGGGGAAGACTTCGGTCGCCGAGCGAGGGCGGATGCTCGAAAAGATTGCGCAGCGGATCGAGGACAACCTGGAGCTGCTGGCGACGGTGGAGACGTGGGACAACGGCAAGCCGATCCGCGAGACGATGGCAGCGGATATGCCGCTGGCGGTGGATCATTTTCGTTATTTTGCGGGGGTGATCCGGGCGCAGGAGGGGTCGATCTCGGAGATTGACGCCACGACGGTGGCATATCACTACCATGAGCCGCTGGGCGTGATTGGGCTGATTATTCCGTGGAACTTTCCGATTTTAATGGCGACGTGGAAGCTTGCGCCGGCGCTGGCGGCAGGAAACTGCGTGGTGCTGAAGCCCGCGGAGCAGACGCCGATGTCGATTCTGGTGCTGATGGAGCTGATTCAGGACATTCTGCCGCCGGGGGTGGTGAATATCGTGAATGGATTTGGGCTGGAGGCGGGAAAGCCGCTGGCTTCGAGCGCGCGGGTGAACAAGATTGCGTTTACCGGGGAGACGACGACGGGGCGGCTGATTATGCAGTATGCGTCGCAGAATATTATTCCGGTGACGCTGGAACTGGGTGGGAAGTCGCCGAATATCTTTTTCAAGGATGTCGCGAGCGCGGATGATGCGTTCTTCGACAAAGCGCTGGAGGGGTTCGCGATGTTTGCGCTGAACCAAGGCGAGGTGTGCACGTGTCCTTCGCGGGCGCTGATCCAGGACACGCTGTATGACGAGTTCATGGAGCGGGCTCTGGGAAGGGTGAAGGCGATCAAGCAGGGCAATCCGCTGGACCAGACGACGATGATCGGCGCGCAGGCTTCGACCGAGCAGATGGAGAAGATTCTTTCGTACTTCGATATCGGCAAGCAGGAAGGCGCGGAGGCGTTGGCGGGCGGGGAGCGGGCGAAGATGGAGGGCGATCTGGCGGAGGGGTTTTATGTTCAGCCGACGGTGTTGAAGGGCCATAACAAAATGCGGGTGTTTCAGGAGGAGATCTTCGGGCCGGTGGTTTCGGTGACGACGTTCCATGATGAAGATGAGGCGCTGGCGATTGCGAACGACACGCTGTACGGGCTGGGTGCGGGGGTTTGGACGCGGGATATGAATCGGGCGTATCACTTCGGGCGGGAGATCCAGGCGGGGCGGGTGTGGACGAACTGCTATCACCTCTATCCGGCGCATGCGGCGTTTGGGGGGTATAAGCAGTCGGGGGTTGGGCGGGAGAATCACAAGATGATGCTGGAGCATTATCAGCAGACGAAGAATCAACTGGTGAGCTATAGCCCGAATGCGCTGGGGTTCTTCTAAAGATGTGTCCTGCCGGACGGGCCTCCTGCGCGGAGGGCGGCCACTTCGTGGCGGGTATACGGCTTCGCGTGGCGCTCCCGATGGTCGCGGGGAAGATCTTCGTGCCGACCATCGGGAGGCCCTCTGCTGCTGGGAGTGATACGAAAGGGTAGACACACCACGAAGTGGTCGCTCCGCGCGTAGCGGGCCCGTCCGGCAGGACATGAGCGCTTATGAGTGGTTTACCGGAGCAAGTAGTGACGACGGTGGCGGCTGAGGAGTTGATGCAGCGGCTTGAGGCGAAGCATGGGAAGCTGATGTTTCACCAGTCGGGGGGCTGCTGCGATGGCAGCTCGCCGATGTGCTATCCGCGCGGGGAGTTTCTGGTGGGGGATGCGGATGTGCTGCTGGCTACGCTGGGGAAGACGCCGTTTTATATGAGCCGGAGTCAATTTGAATACTGGAAGCATACGCAGTTGATTCTGGATGTGGTGCCGGGGCGGGGTGGGATGTTTTCGCTGGAGAATGGCGAGGGGGTGAGGTTTTTGATCCGATCGCGGGTGTTTACGGAGGAGGAGATTGGAGTGTTGCGGTCGGCGGGGCGGATTTGAGCCTCTGCTGAAAACTTAACACCGATTCTCACCTATGACACCGATTAAGAAGAACAACAGCAGATTCCTCCGCTGCGCTGCGGAATGACAACCAAAGAACAAGCAACAACAGAGGCTTGTCGGCATGGGAGAGGCTTTGGTAGAGAAGCGGGTTTCTTCACTGCGCTGCTCACGATGAGGGCGTGAGAGCTTCGGTCGAATGACGACTGTTGGACGGGGGTAGAGGTTCGGAGAACGATGCGGCGGTCCGATTACTTTTTGGTGAGGCACTTGGACATGATGGCGGTGTGGAGGCGCTCGCGGAGCTCGGGGGAGACCTCGTAGAGTTCGGCACCCTTGTAGACCTCGATGGTCTGGTGGGTGGTGTTGAGGACGACTCGGCAGTGCTGGCAGCCAGCGGTGTGGACGCTGATCTCTTCGCGGAGCTCGGTGGTGAGCTGGTCGTCGAAGTAGTCGGAGAGATGGCTGAGAAGATCGGTGCAGTTCATGCGGGTTGGCCCTCCTGCTTCTGCCGGAAGTAGCGGCTGAGCCGCTCGCGGAGTTGGAGGCGGGCGCGCAGCAGACGAGATTTTACGGCGGGAACGCTCAAGCCGAGAGCCTCCGCAGTCTCTTCCGTGGAGAGATTTTCGATGTCGCGCAGGGTAAAGACGGTGCGAAAGCCGGGAGGTAGGCCCTGAATGGTCTTGCGGAGAATATCGCCGAGCTCGGACTGGTTGTAGAGCTGCTCGGGGTTCGGGCGCCACTCGGCAAAGTCGCGGGGGATGGAGCCTTCGTCGGTCTGGACGTCCTCGTCCATGGAGACGGTCTTGCTGGTCTTGCGTTTGCGCAGGCGCATGAGGCTTTCGTTGACGGCGATGCGGACGAGCCAGGTAGAAAATTTGGAGTTTCCCTGGAACTGGTTGAGCTTCTCGTATGCCTTGAGAAATGCATCTTGCGTGATGTCTTCGGCGTCTTCACGGTTTTGGGTGATGTGCTGCGCTACGCGGAAGATTTGGCGTTCATACTGCCGGACGAGCTGCTCGAAGGCCGCTGTGTCCCCATCTTTGGCGCGCGCCACAAGCGCTACGTCGGGATGGACCTCTTCCGTTGCTGGGGATTGGATGGCAGGCATGGGTGAAAAGGTGCGAGAAAGCTGGCCGGATTCGTGCAGCTTCGGGAGGCATACGAGAACCAGGCGCTTGGATAGTGTAAATGCCGCTGGGTTAGAGAGCAAAGGGGAATGGCGGTTGGGGGAATTCTGAAAGGCGTCGACCGCGGATGGGCGCGGAGGAGCGCGGATACAAAGCAAGAGCGAAAGACGGAGGAAAGATAAGACTGCAGATTTCAAGAGGGCCGGATGGGGTTGAGTTTTGATCCGCGCCTATAAGCGTGATCCGTGGTCGATGCTTTTCGGTCGCAAGCGGCGTATCCGCGGTGGTTCGGGGAGGAATGCGGGTGCGTCGGGTGGGTGGCGCAGCTTAGAGTGTAGATGTGGGCAAGCATAGGACGAAATTGAGCGGTTCGAGCGCGAAGAGGACGGGGCGGGGTTTGGGAGCTGCGTTGGCAATGTGTCTGGCTTTGGCCGGAGGCGTGGCTGGTGGGGTTTCTGGGGGACAGGCGCAGGAAAGCTCGCCGAGGCATGCGAAAAAAGCTCATGTGAAGAGCAAGACGGGCGTGAGTTCGAAGGCGAGTGCAGGGCAAAGCGGAAGGCGGACGAGCGCCAGCAAGACTGGTTCGAGCAAAACCCGTTCCGGTAAGAAGGGTACAGCGGCGGGTAAGCGGCGGGCGAGAGCGGCGCTGAAGAGAAAGCCGACGGCGCAGACAATTCGGCTGACGAGCGCGTTCCATGCTTCGGAGCAGTTGCGGCCGATGGCGCAGCAGTTGGCGGCGACGCGGTCGGCTGCGGCGTACAGCGGAGTGGAGAACTATGCGCGGGTGCATCCGGGCGAGGGCGCTTCGGCGGCTTATCTGGCGCTGGGACATGCGTATTCGCTGGATCACAAGTATGCGGATGCGGCGAATGCGTTTCGCCAAGCAAACCAGAGCGGGACGGCGCTGGACGACTATGCGGATTACCTTGGAGCGCAGGCAGCGGTGCAGGCGAATCGCGGGTCGGAGGCGTATGCGCTGCTGGATCATTTTGCGGAGCGGCATCCGGAGAGCATCTTCGACGCGGAGGCTCCGGTGCTGCTGGCAAATGCTCATCTGCAGCAGAACGATGCGCAGGGAGCGCTGAAAGGGCTGTTACCGGAGACGGATTCGGCGCAGGCTTCGCATGCGGACTTTCGGTATGCTCTGGGACGGGCTTACCAGCTGTCGGGCGATGCAACACATGCGGCGGCTGCGTTTCGCAGCTTGTATGCGCATCTGCCGTTGAGCTTCGAGGCGGGGATGGCGCGGGCGCAGATGTCGGCGATGGGAATGCCTCTCACAGCGGCGGAGCTGAAGGTCCATGCGGACCAACTCTTCAACGCCAAGCGTTATACGGAGGCCGGGGAGGAGTACCACGCGATCGAGCATGAGGGGGCGGGGTTGACGCAGGCGGATCACGATGCGCTGCTGATCTACGCGGCGGCGTGCGATCTGAAGCTTAAGCGGATCAGCCGGAAGCAGGTGGAGAAGCTGCCGGAGACTTCGGACGACAGCGCGGCGCTGAAGCAGTACATGCTGGCGGAGCTGTCGCGCAATGAGAACGACCAGGCTGCGCATGATGCGATTCTTTCGGAGATGGTAGGGCGGTTTCCGACGAGCCGGTGGCTGGAGGAGGCGTTGTATTCGGGCGGCAACATGTATCTGCTGAAGCATGATGCGAAGCAGGCGACGTACCACTATGCGCTGCTGGTGAAGATGTTTCCCAAGAGCATGTATGCGCCCTCGGCACACTGGCGCGCGGCGTGGATGAACTACCGGCTGGGGAACTATGTTGAGGCGGCGCGGCTGATGGATGAGCAGATCGAACGTTATGCCGGAGGGATAGAAGTGCCAAGCGCGCTCTATTGGCGTGGGCGGATCTATGAGGACGAAGAGCACAATCTCGGTCAGGCGGTGAACTACTATCGCGCGGTGTCTGAGGCGTATATCAACTACTACTATGCGGCGTTGGCGCGCCAGAGGCTGAATGTGTTAAAGGGTTCGGCTCCGGCGGTTGCCCCGGTGGAGCTGCTGGCAGCCGTGACGCCGCCGGAGGTTCCGCCGCTGACGGGCGAGCTGCCGGAGAATGAGCCGCACCTGATTAAGGCTCGGCTGCTGGCAAATGCTTCGCTGAACGAGTACATTGCGCCGGAGATTCTGGCGAGTTCGACGGCAGACGAATGGGGAGCGCTGGCGCAGGGTGAGATCTACACCTCTTACGGCGAGTACACGCGGGCGATCCAGTCGATGAAGCATAGCGGGATCTCGTTTTATGCGCTGCCGATGGAGCAGGTGCCGGTGGTGTATTGGAAGCTGCTGTTTCCGCAGCCGTACTGGGCGGAGCTGGCGGCGGACTCGCAGAAGAACGGGCTTGATCCTTATCTGGTGGCCTCGTTGATCCGTCAGGAGTCGGAGTTTAATGCGGGCGCGGTGAGCCACATGAATGCCTATGGGCTGATGCAGCTGCTGCCGAGCGTGGGCAAGTCGGAGGCGAAGAAGGACAAGATGAAGCACTTCAACGCGGGCGAGCTGCTGAATCCGGCGGTGAATCTGGAGCTGGGCACGGCGAACCTGCGGCAGGTGCTGGACCGGTTTGGCGGCCAGGTGGAGTATGCGCTGGCGGCCTACAACGCGGGCGATGTGCCGGTGCGGCAGTGGATGTCGAGCGGAACGTATAAGGATATTCCGGAGTATGTGGAGTCGATTCCGTACAGCGAGACGCGGGAGTATGTGCAGGCGATTCTGCGGAACCGGGAGATCTATCGGGCTTTGTATGCGGGCAGGCGAGAGGGAATCAAGCTGAAAGATTCTCCCGAAAAGAGCGATTGACAGGGGCGGGAAATCCGATATGCTTTGCACCAGATGCAGTGCATTCGTCTTTGCTGCGAAGCTGTTTCGGAGAGGTCTCTTCTGCAGTTCAAGTCCGCAGTTGAAGGGTAGCGTTGGGACATCGTTGGTGAACGAAGCAACCGTTGCGGGAAGAGGCGAATATGGTGGCAGAGCTGGATCTTCTTGAGGTGTGGATTCCGGAGCAGATGCAGCCGGGAACATTGTTTCTGCTGGAGCAACCGGGAGATTTGGGCAAGGCGGAGAACCCTTACTGGGCGGTGCTGGCTTGCCCTTCGTGCGGGTCGCTGGGGTTGATTACGAAGCAGCAGTGCGCGGGACTGGAGACGATGATCTGCGGGTCGGATCACTGCTCGGCGGAGTATGTGCTGGAGGATAAGGCGATTCGGTACCGGCGCCCCTGCTGAAAGAGGGGAGTTCTGGCGTTAACGCGGGCGGCCCAGGAACACGGGCACGATGTGCCGATCGTAGAGATTGCCTGTGACATTCCTTGCGATGACTGTTTCGTTCTGTTTCAGCAAGTCGAGATAGCGCGGGCCGAGCTTAGCGGCGATCTTGAAACCGACGTGCAGCAACTGCCGCAGGCTGGCGTTGTAGCTGGGTGACTGCGGATCGTGACGGAGGGCGGCGGTGAACTGCTGGGAAGACCAACGCGAGACCTCGTCAGGACTGGGCAGCTTGGCGGCATCGATGTCGATGACGGCGGCGTATGGAGTGCAAAGCTCTTCGCGATGAGCGTACGCGCTGGCGTAGATCTCGGCAGCGAGCGTCAGACCGTCGCCTCCTGCCTCTGCCAGGCCGATGAGCTCTTCGAGCCAGGTGGTGCCGGCGGTTTTGAGATGCACGCCTGCGTCGAATTTGCTCATGGCGGCGTGAATTGCAGGATAGATGGAGAACTTATCGCTGCCGGAGTGAACGCTGAGCTTCAGGTTCGCGGGCAGGCCAAAGTGCTCGACGGCGTAGGCAACGGCGGCGAAGTCCAACTCCATCTCGCGGGTGAATTGGGTGACATCGCCCGCGTAATCGACTCCCTTGTTGAATCGGCCGCTGAACCTCGGAGCTATGGTTTGAATCGGGATTTTGCTATCGGCGATAGCGGCGAGAATGACGAGCAGTTCGAGAGGCGTCTGCGCGGAGTCGGTTTCATCCATTGAGATTTCGGCGATGAAGTTACCGGCGCCCTTGGCGGCTTCAATTTTGCGGTAGACGAGGCCGGCCTGCTGCACGGCAGCCAGGAATTTTTCCGCTACCTGTCGCAATAACCGCGGCGTGATCTCAAGGGTTTGAGCGACGCGGCGCAGCTTGACCGGACCGACGAGGGTCTCGTGGCGTCCGACGAAGGCGTCTACCTCGGCTTGCCTGGCCGGGCGGCCGATGAATTCGGCGACATCGATGGTGTAGAAGTCGCAGGGCGCGAGGAAGCGATCGACGGTTTCGAAGTTGATGTGGTCGGCGTCGCAGAAGTAAGGCCGATTCCAGTGAAGCTCGCGAACAGCTGTGTCGGCCGCGGCTCGGGTGGCTGAAGGGTCGGAGCCGATGATCGTATGCTCGCGGTTGGATTTATTCCAAACCGGAATCACCTCGACTCCAGACTTCGCGGCGAGTATGCATGCCTGCAACTGAGCCTTTGCCTGATGCGCGAATCGATCCCCGACCCCTATCGAGTACTTGCCTAGAACCAGCGGAGTGGCTGCCATATCTCTCCATTATGCCTTGTCAGAATAAACCGGCGCAGCGTATCCGTTCCGGGCCCCCTGAAAAGTTTACCGCGCAGCCGAAGCTGTCCTAACCTATGCGATGCTGTCTCGACCTTGCGGTGCGGTATTCTTTGTAGAGAGGCTTTGTTGTGCTTGAAAGTCAGCGAGATTTGATGCCGGAAAGCAACTTCCAACGCTATCTCCTGACGCTCCGACTGGTCTTCAGTTTGATCCTCTGCGCGTCCGTCGCTTTTTACGTCTACAAGTCGATCGGATGGCAGGTGATGCATGACACATCCATCATGCATTACGTCAATTTCCTGATAGATCGTGGCTTGGCACCCTACCGCGACATTATCGATTGCAATATGCCTGGTTCCTACTTTATGGAAGGTTGGGCCATGCATGTGTTTGGCGGCGGAGATCTCGGCTGGCGTTTTTATGATTTTTTTCTGCTGGGGATCTTGACAGCTTCGCTGATCGTCATCTCCCTCCCGTACGACTGGTTTGCCGGCCTGTTCGCGGGTGTTTTCTTCCTTCTGATCCACGGGTTGGAAGGACCGAGGAACGCCGGACAGCGAGAACAACTCATGATTACTTTGATTATGATCGGCTATGCGCTTCTATTCACCGCGCTGCGAAGACAGAAGCCATGGTTTATGCTTCCTTTCGGGTTGGCGCTTGGCCTTGCAGCGTCGCTCAAGCCTACCGCAGCGGCGCTGGGTCTGGTGCTGTTGCTGATGATGGCTGTTGCGCTCAGAAGAAAGGCGATCCCCATAAATTCGTACCTGAGCTATGGGGTGTTCGGACTGTTGGTTGCGTTGCTGATCAACCTGGGGTTCCTCTTCCGGTATCACGCCTTCTACAGCTTCGTTGCAATCTCGAAGAGACTTCTTCCTTTCTACGCGACTGTAGGCAATCAGCCGCCTTCCTTTCTTATGAAAGACCTCTTGTTGGAAGATGCGTTGCCTCGAAAGATGATTGCCATGGTCGCGATCGCGGTCATCTTTACCATCGTCAATCGGACGCGGAGAGAATGGGAAAAGCTGGAACTGTTGGCGCTTGGGATAGGCGTCCTCTTCGGGATCTTTTCTTTTGTGGCCCAGGGTAAAGCCTTTGAGCACCATGCCTACGCTTTCAAGGTGTTTGTGTTCCTGTGGTTTGGTCTTGAGTGTACGAAGGCCATGCGGACGAGGGGTGTTCTGCATGTTGCCGGATTGGCCGCGATCGGCTTCTGCGTCCTGGCAGTAGTTCCCAAGTACACCTACCGAATGGCTTCTGTAGCGCCCTTGAATGAGCAGCCGGATGGGCTCAAGAGCGACCTGATTCGCCTTGGCGGCTCGAAGCTCCAAAATCAGGTGCAATGCCTGGATCTCGTGGACAATTGCTTGAGTACTCTCTACCGATTACGTCTTGTTTCCAATACGTACTTTATAGGGGACTACATGTTCTTCGGGCCGGTCGGCAGTCCTCCGCAGCCGTATTACCGGAACATGCTTTGGAACGATCTGCACAAGAATCCGCCCAAGGTGATTGTGCTGACGAACGAATGGCTGTGCGAGCCCAACTCGTTCAAGAAGATCGATCAGTGGCCACAGTTGGCCGAGTATCTGAACTCCGCGTACACGCTCGATGTCAGCAGGACCTTCGGTGAGAGCAGTTATAAGATCTTCCTGTTGAAGAACGAGACCAAGCCGGCTGAGCCGGTTGCAAGACCGAATGCCTGATACAAGCGCTGCCTTTCTGCGCGGACTGAAGTTCTACACGGGCTAAAGATGGATGCGCCGCATCTTCGATAGAATAGGACCATGATCAGGCAGGAGTCGACTACCCTCTGCGAGGGTCAAGAGACGCCGTCCGCTTCGTCGACGCAATCCTCGATGAAGAGGGCGAAGGCGGTTAAGCTTGTCTCTTTTTTTGAGAACTGGCAGGTCGCCCGATATCTCATTGTTGGCGTCTGGAACACGCTGTTCGGCTATGCATGCTATGCCTTGTGTGTCGCGCTCTACAGCCGGGTGCTTGCAACGCGTTATCTTCCCCTTACGGTCGACCTGGCCTCGATCACGGCTACGCCGATCGGCGTGACCATGTCCTTCCTCTGCTATAAGTGGATCGTCTTTCGCACGAAGGGAAACTACCTCCGCGAATGGCTGCGATGTCTGACGGTGTATGGCAGCGCAACGCTTCCGGGACTATTCGCGCTTCCGGTGATTACCAGGGCATTACAGCAGTTCGCAAGCTGCCGCACGATCGCTCCGTACCTTGCTGGAGCTGTCGTGATGGGCTTGACTACGATTTACACCTACTTCGCGCACAAGAACTTTTCCTTCTCCGCGCCGAAGTCAGTGCGGGGTTCGCTCTAGATTTGGTGCATTGCGGCCTGATACCGCGGCCGTCCGCGACAACTGCAAGATTTGCGAGGTGAGGGTTGAAAACGATCAGCATCGTAACGCCGTGCTACAACGAGCAGGAGAACGTCGAACAACTGTACCGACAGGTGCGCGATGTCATGATCGGCATAGGGCGCTACGAATACGAGCATATCTTCATCGACAATTGTTCTCTGGATGAGACGGCGCTCATTCTTCGCCGCCTTGCCGCAGCCGATCCGAACGTGAAACTAATCCTGAATGCCCGCAACTTCGGTCATATTCGATCTCCGATGCATGCTCTGCTTCAGGCTCGGGGAGATGCCGTGCTGTTGATCGTGGCGGACCTGCAGGATCCTCCCATTCTGATCGCCACGTTTATCGAAGCCTGGGAGGCAGGGTACTCTATGGTTCTTGGAATCAAGCGAACCAGCGAGGAAAATTCTTTGGTTTTCTTTGCGCGGAAGCAATATTACAAACTTGCGGAGCGGCTCTCCAGTATCGAGACGTTTCAAAACTTTACCGGATTTGGACTTTACGATCGCAAGGTTGTCGAATTTGTGCGTTCGTTCGGCGATCCGTACCCCTACTTCCGCGGAATGCTTGCCGAGATTGGGCTTCCATACAAGAAGATTTACTACGATCAGCCGAGCCGCAAGTTCGGGATTACCAAGAACAACTGGTACACGCTGTATGACATCGGCATGCTGGGAATCATCAATCATTCCAGGGTGCCGCTGCGACTTGCGACGTTCGCGGGTTTTGCCGGCGCGGCCCTGTCGCTGTTTGTCGCCTTGACGTACTTCCTCCTCAAGCTTCTCTTCTGGAATACCTTCAGCTTTGGCCTCGCGCCAATGTTGATTGGAGTCTTCTTCATCGCGTCGATTCAGTTGGTCTTTCTAGGTGTGATGGGGGAGTACGTCGGCGCGATCTACACCCAGGTGCAGAAGCGGCCTTATGCCGTTGAACTGGAGCGGATCAACTTCGATCTGCCTCCTCAACTTCCTGCTGTTCCGAGCCACGCAGTCCATGCAGATCCCCTCTTGAGATCCCAATGAAAGCATCCGATTACATTGCCGAAACCCTGGCTGTCAAAAAAGTCCCCGCGATCTTCGAACTGATCGGCGGCATGATCACGCATATGGTGGATTCCGTTCATGTGCTGGGCAAGACACCCATCATCAGCATGCGGCACGAGCAGGGCGCGGCCTTTGCCGCAGAGGCGGCGGGTCGCATCTCCGGCGACGTTCCCGGCGTTGCCATGGCGACGAGCGGTCCGGGAGCCACCAACCTGCTCACCGGCATCGGCAGTTGCTTCTTCGATTCCAGTCCGGCGGTCTTCATCACCGGACAGGTGAACCGCCACGAGCAAAAGGGCGATCGCGCGGTCCGGCAGCTTGGCTTTCAGGAGACCGACATTGCAGCGATGGCGGCGCCGATTACCAAGAAGGTGTTCCGAGTCGACCATGCGGAAGAGCTTCCTCGGATTCTGGACGATGCGTTCCACATCGCCACGACCGGCCGCCGCGGCCCGGTTCTGATCGACATTCCGATGGACGTTCAGCGCGACCAGGTGACTGCCGAGGTGCGGCCGCTTGCGGAAGCCGCGCGGCATGGGGAGTTGAGCACGGGATTCGCGGAGGACGCGCTCAAGGCTTTCATGAAGGCGGAGAAGCCGCTGATACTTGCCGGCGGCGGTATCCGATCGGGGCTGGCGCTGGAGGCGTTTCGCCACTTTGTAAAGATCGCAGGCGTGCCCGTTGTTCACTCCTTGATGGCCTGCGACGTTCTTGCCTATGCAGACCCACGCAATGTGGGCATGATTGGCAGCTATGGGAATCGCTGGGCCAATCTTGCGCTGGACGATTGCGACTGCCTCATCGTCCTCGGCAGCAGGCTGGATGTGCGTCAGACGGGCTCGGACGCGGCTGGGTTCAAAGGAACGCGGCCCATCTTTCATGTCGACATCGAAGCGGGCGAGATGAACAATCGCGTGGTTGATTGCTTCGCGACGGTCTCCGATCTTGGGCCGGCGCTCGATGTGCTTGCCTCTGTCTTTGAAGGCCATGGCGCGCAGATTACGAGGCAGATAGAACCCTGGTTCAAGCACATCGATGCGTTGCGGTCGAAGTGGCCGGACACTGCTGAGTTGAACGGACCGGGGATCAATCCGAACACGTTTATGCATCAGCTCTCGCGGAGGATGCCGGACGCGGGGGCTTTTGTGGTGGATGTGGGGCAGCATCAGATGTGGTCGGCGCAGTCGCTCGAACTCTCCACGCAGCAGCGGTTCCTCACTTCGGGAGGCATGGGATCGATGGGCTTCGCGCTTCCGGCTTCGATCGGCGCGGCAGTCTGCCTGAAGGGCCAACCCGTCGTAATGATTGCAGGCGACGGCGGATTTCAATGCAACATTCAAGAGCTGCAGACGATCGCCCATCTCGGCCTGCCGATCAAGATGGTCGTAATCAACAATGAATGTCACGGCATGGTGCGCCAATTTCAGGAGAGCTACTTCCGCGCGCGGTATCAGTCGACGATGTGGGGCTACTCCGCGCCTGATTTCAGCCGTGTGGCCGATGCATACGACATTCCGTCGAGAACGGTTTCGGAGATCGACGACGTGCAGCAGGCGCTTTCGTGGTTCGCTGAGGATGACAAGGCTCCGGGGCTGCTGCAGGTGATGATCGATCCGATGGCCAATGCCTATCCGAAGCTTGCCTTTGGCAGGGGCATGAGTTCCATGGAACCGCACGCGCAGCCTCTCGAGATGGAAGGCACCTAGATGGAAGGCACCTAGATGGAAGGCACTAGGGCGCTCCCGGGAGCATGACTGTAAATCAATCACGCTCAGGGAAGCGGAGTGAGTGAGTGAATGACGCAACAACCGATACCGGAAACGGATCTTGCCTTCATCCTGAACGAAACGCAAGGTATGTGGGGCGAGATGCGCAACCAGCGTATCTTCCTTACCGGCGGCACCGGTTTTTTCGGATGCTGGCTGCTGGAGAGTCTGATTCATGCAAACCGCCATCTGGGTTTGAACCTACAAGCGACCGTGTTGACTCGCAATCGAGCCAGCTTTGTGAAGCGTGTTCCCCACATTGCCGGCAACTCCTCGATTGCTCTTCTAGAAGGAGACGTCCGCAGCTTCACTCCTCCTAGTGGCGAGTTTGGTTATGTCATCCACGCTGCAACTGATGTCGCGATGATCGTAGGCCGCCCTGGCGATCATTACGATGCGATCGTCGATGGAACGGCGCGGGTCTGCGAATTTGCGTCGACTCATGGCACACGAAAGTTTCTACTGACCAGCTCGGGCGCGGTCTATGGCAAACAGCCGGCACACCTCACCCATGTACCGGAGGAATACGCAGGCGCGCCGGACGTTCTGCATCCGTCGGCGGTGTATGGCGAAGGAAAGCGCGCCTCAGAGTTGATGTGCGCGCTCTATGCGGAAAGCAGCGATATCGAATTCAAGATCGCACGCTGCTTCGCCTTCGCAGGACCATGTCTTCCGCTGAATGGAAACTTTGCCATTGGAAACTTCATTCGCGATGCGATGGGAGGACGGCCCATCAGGATCGAAGGAGACGGAACCCCGTTGCGTTCGTATCTGTATGCCGCCGATCTGGCTGTCTGGCTTTGGACCATTCTTTTCCTTGGGTCACCTATGCTGGCCTTCAACGTTGGGTCGGAGGAGGCCATCAGCATCGGCGATCTGGCAGGTGTCGTTAGGGAAGCGCTCAATCCGGAGATTCAAATTCAGCTCGCCAGGCAGCCTGCCGTGGGAGTTGCTCCGTTGCGCTATGTGCCATCGACGAAGCGCGCACAGGAGCTGCTGCATCTGCGGCAAACGGTCAGCTTGCCGGACGCGGTGCGAAGGACGGCTGCATGGCACGGCTTTCAACGCGGTCGGAACTAAGGCTGAAACGTTCGCGGCGATCTATTCTGCATGGAATACGGTCTGCACGGTATACGGGATGAGCGAACTAGGCCTGAAGTACATTCAATCCGTCTCGGGCGGATGCAGCAAACTCTGTGGTTGCTTTGGCGATGAAGTCCAGCATGGGTTGGGTGAGGCCGGGATAGACGCCGATCCAGAAGACCTGATTCATTACGAAGTCGGTGTTTGGAAGATCTCCGATAACGCGGTATTGGCAGCCTTCGTAGGCGGGCTGACGCAGAAGATTTCCTGCGAAGAGAAGCCGAGTTCCGATCTTCTGGGCTTCAAGAGCCTTGGTAAGCTGGTCGCGGCTGAAGGGAGCGCCTACCCTGACGCCGATGGGGAAGCCAAACCAGCTCGGGTCGGCGTGCTCCCCGGCTTCCGGAAGCATGAGGAACTCTTCAAGCGGTTTCAATGCGGCTTTCAGGTAGTCGAAGTTCTCTTTGCGGCGCTCGATAAAGTGCGGCAGCTTGGCAATCTGCGAGACGCCGAGCGCAGCCTGCATGTCGGTTGCTTTGAGATTGTAGCCGACATGAGAGTACGTGTACTTGTGATCGTAGCCGCAGGGAAGCGAGCCGAGCTGCCAATCGAAACGCTTGCCGCAGGTGTTGTCCACGCCCGGCTCGCACCAGCAATCGCGGCCCCAGTCGCGGAACGAATCGATCAATACCTGAAGAGCGGGCTTGTCGGTAAGAACGGCTCCGCCCTCGCCCATGGTGATGTGATGAGCCGGATAGAAACTGACCGTCGCAATATCGCCGAAGGTGCCTACCTTTTGTCCTTTGTACGTCGAGCCCAGCGCATCGCAGCAATCTTCGATAAGCCACAGATTGTATTTCCTGCAGAATGCGGTGATCGCGTCGAGGTTGAAGACGTTCCCGAGGGTATGGGCGATCATCACTGCTTTCAAACGGGGACTGTACGCCTCCTCCAGTCTGGTCACATCGATCTCATACGTCGGCAAGGTCACATCGAGAAAGACCGGGACCAGGCGATTTTGAAAGATGGGATTGACGGTCGTGGGAAATCCCGCGGCTACCGTGAGCACCTCATCGCCCGGCTTCAACTGACGATCGCCCAGCTTTGGCGAGGTGAGCGCGCTGAGAGCCACCAGGTTTGCCGACGATCCGGAGTTCACCAGGGAGGCGGAGCGCACACCGAAGAAGCGCGCCAGCTTCCGCTCGAAATCTTTCGCGAAACGTCCGGTCGTGAACCAGCCATCGAGGGCGGAATCTACGACGGAACAGATGTCATCGGCCCCGATCACTTTACCGGAGACCGGGACAACCGACGTTCCCGGGAGGAACTGCTTCTGCGGAAAGACCTCTGCGTGAAACTGCGCTGTCAACTCGAAGATTTGCTGCCGGAGCGCTTTTGCTTTTTCATTCATAGCTGACGTTAAGAATACACAGCAGCACGGCATGTGGCGAAAGTGAGGAGCAAAAGACAATCCTGCTCCTGCGTGACGGCACGGGGTAAAGGTATGATTAGGTAGAAGTTCATCCGTTCAAAGGACAGAAAGAATGAAGGCAGTCATTCTCGCGGGAGGGTACGGCACGCGCATCAGCGAAGAGACCTCCGTCCGGCCCAAGCCTATGGTGGAGATCGGCGGCCTGCCGATTCTGTGGCACATTCTCAAGCTCTATTCCGCTCATGGGATCAACGATTTCATCATCTGCTGCGGCTACAAGGGATACGTTATCAAGGAGTATTTCGCCAATTACTTCCTCCATACCTCGGACGTAACGTTCGACATGAAGGAGAACAAGATGACCGTTCATGATTCGGTGGCGGAGCCCTGGCGGGTGACGCTGGTGGACACGGGACAGAACACCGGCACCGCTGGCCGGCTGAAGCGGATTGCGCGTTATCTCGAAGGCGAGGACGCTTTCTGCATGACCTACGGCGATGGCGTCGCGGATGTCGACATTACTGCGCTGATTGCGTTCCACAAGTCGCACGGCAAGAGCGCAACTTTGACCAGCGTACAGCCGGTCGCGCGCTTCGGCGGCCTTGGCCTGGAGGGCACCGAAATCTACTCGTTTCACGAGAAGCCAAGCGATGAAGGCGGCTGGATCAACGGAGGCTTCTTCGTTTTGTCTCCAACTATTTTCTCCGAGATTACAAATGAAAGTCAGATGTTCGAACGCGAACCGATCGAAGCTTTAGTTGCTAAAGGAGAGGTTCATGCCTTTCTGCATCGCGGGTTCTGGCAGGCGATGGATACTCTGCGGGACCGGCAGCAACTCGAAGAGCTGTGGAGTACGGGAAGGGCGCCATGGAAGACGTGGTGAAGCCGTCGAAGAACCTTCAGCGCGCCACGGAGAGGGAGGAGGATAGCGAGTTCTCCTGGCAGGGCCGCAAAGTGTTTCTGACCGGTCACACGGGCTTCAAGGGCGGCTGGCTCGCGCTGTGGCTGGTGAAGCTGGGCGCAAATGTTCGGGGGTACGCGCTCGATCCGAGCACGAATCCGAGCCTGTTCACGGTCGCGCGGATCGGTTCGGTCATCGACGATGTTCGCGGCGACATTCGCGACCGCGATCGGCTGGAACGCGCCATCACTGAGTTTTCTCCCGAGGTTGTCTTTCACCTTGCGGCCCAGCCTCTGGTGCGAGCGTCCTATGAGGATCCGATTGGAACCTATGAGACGAACGTGATCGGAACAGCTCGCATGCTCGACAGCGTGCGACGAACTCCCAGCGTCCGAGCGGTCGTCGCGGTGACTACAGATAAGTGCTATGAGAACCGAGAGTGGGTGTGGCCTTATCGCGAGACGGATCCTCTCGGCGGCTACGATCCCTACTCCAGCAGTAAGGCTTGCGCGGAGATTGTAACCGCAGCGTATCGGCAGTCTTATTTTCCAGTGGAGAAGCTGGCAAGGCCGAATGGCCATCTCGTAGCGGTGGCGACGGCGCGGGCTGGGAATGTGATCGGCGGCGGCGACTGGTCGGTCGATCGCCTGCTTCCCGACCTGGTGCAGGGATTTCTTTCCGGCGAGCCGGTGCTCATCCGGCGTCCCCATGCGATCCGGCCTTGGCAGCACGTTCTCGAACCGCTGCACGGTTACATTCGGCTTGCGGAACGCCTGCTGACCCACGATCCGCGATATGCCTCCGCGTACAACTTCGGCCCGATCGAAGATGACGCAAGGCCGGTGTCCTGGATCGCCGACCGTATGACGGAGTTCTGGGGAGATGGAGCGTCGTGGGTGCTTGACGCCAACCCTGGCCCGCACGAGGCAGGATATCTGAAGCTCGACGCAAGCCGCGCCCGGGCGGAGTTGGGGTGGACGCCGAAGCTTCGCCTGGAAGCCGCCCTGGAGTTCCTGGTGCAATGGTATCGAGCCTGGCAGGCAGAGTCGGAGATGCAGGCGTTCACAATTCGCCAGATCGAACGTTATGAGGCGCTTCTGAAGGCGTAAATCAGCGGCGGTTCAGGCCGAGCAGGCTCAGGAAGAAGCTGCCGAAGATGGCTTCGACGCCAAGCATGAAGCAGGTCGCGGAGGGCAGCGTGAGGCGGAGCATGCGCTGAGGGGAGAGATCGCCGAAGCCGGCATCGTGCCAGATGTGGACGGCGTAGCCGAGAATGCCCAGGCCCGCAAGCAGGAGAGCGCAGCCGAAGAGCAGGCCGACTTCAAGGTTGACGTACTTGAAGACGCGCTCAAACTTCGGATTCGGTGGCAGGAAGCCCTCCTGGGTGCCAAAGACCCGGGCGCTGACGGCGAAGACGGAGATGTGGGCTCCGATGAGGACCAGGCCGAGGGAGTAGGTGAGGGTGTCGACGTCGAAGGTCCAGCGGCCTACGGTGCGGGGGCCGGGCAGAAGCCACAACGAGAGGATAAGGCCCATGATGAAGGTGATAATGCCGGGGTTGAGGAAGAGCCAGCGCGGGCTGTAGAGCAGGAGAAAGCGCAGGTGACGCCAGCCATCGCGCCAGGAGCGAAGGTGGGGCGGCCGGCTACGACCATCGGGCGAGAGCGTCGTCGGAACCTCGGTCATGCGCAGACCGGCGAGCGAGGACTTGACGACCATCTCGGAGGCGAACTCCATTCCCGTCGTGCGGAGTTGCAGTGCCAGGATTGGCTCGCGACGGAAGGCACGCAGACCGCAGTGGAAGTCGCGAACGGGGATGCGGAAGAAGATGCGGCCGATGGCGGAGAGGACCGGGTTGCCGAGATAGCGGTGGAGCGGCGGCATGGCGCCGGGTTCGATGCTGCCGGAGAACCGGTTGCCCATGACGAGGTCGTAGCCTTCCTCCAGCTTGGGAAGGAAGCGGGGGAGATGTTCGAAGTGGTAGCTGGCGTCGGCGTCGGCCATCAGGATGTACTTGCCGTGGGCGGCTTCGATGCCGGCGATGAGTGCAGCTCCGTAGCCTCGGGTGGGCACGTTCACCACGCGGGCGCCTTCGTCGGTGGCGATCTTCTGCGAACCGTCGGTGCTGCCGTTATCGGCGATGAGAACTTCGCCGGTGACGTGGTTGTCGTGCAGGGCGGTGAGGGCCTGGCGTACGCAAAAGGCGAGCGTCTCTGCCTCGTTAAGGCAAGGCATCAGGATGGTTACGGTGAGCTCGCTCATTCTCTGCCATGCTAAACCAGAGAGTAGAGAATAGGGAGCAGGGAATGTAATGCGGGGTTAGAAAGCGCAGTTCGGTTTGGCATTGCGATTGAATTTGTCAGTGGACCCGGTCTCACCGCTCGCTTCGTATCAACCGTCAACCCACACGCCCTCTACTCCCTACTCCCTAAATTGAGCGGAAGAGCGTAATAGTGAGAGTCATCGAGGCGCTGCCAGCCGGCTGTGGCCGGGGTCGTTCCGGTCATCTGGCCGGGATCGAAGTAGCCTACGAGGACCTTTGCGCCCTGCTGGCGGACGACATCGTAGACGTGGTTGCGGTCGGGCATGCTGGCGAGCAGGGGATCGAGCGGCAGCGTGGGCTCGTAGACTTCGGTGAGTATGCGAACACCGGCGAGACGAGCCCAGTAATGGTCGTACAGGCAGGCGCGGGTGCCGATGCAGGCGATGGCGTCGCCGGGACCTACGCCGAGGCGATTGAGGGCTTGCGCGGCCTGGAAGTCGTCGGCGTCGTACCAACCTGCGGGGGAGTGGAGGAAGGGCAGGCTGCGGCGGAGTTCGCCGACGATGCGCGCGGAGTCGCCGATGGCCAGCAGGGCGAGCATGGCCACAGCGGCGGCTGCGGTGGTGCGCGCCGCGGCAGGCTGGGTGGTCGACGAAAGGACGGAAAGGCGCAGGGCGGCGAAGAGCGGCAGAAGGATGGCCAGAAAGCCGACGGTGATGTAGCGGTCCTCGATGTTGACCATGGAGTAGATGCCGAGGACCGCGAATCCCAGGAGGATGGGGACGAGCCAGAAGGCGTTGGAAGAGGGGTGCCAGTCGAAGCGCAGGCGGGCTCCGAGGAAGGAGAAGAGGAGGAGAAGAAGCCACGGTTCGGGGTGGTTGGCGATGTAACGAACGATACGGACGGCACAGTCGCGAAGGATGCCGGCTTCGAGGCGCGGCTTCATGTGCGGCTTGATCTGGTCGTTCCAGAATGAATTATCGAACCAGTCGGGATAGGTGCCGTAGGGGAGCTGCTTGTAGCTGAAGACGCCGGGGTTTTGCAGGAGCTGCTTCTCGGGGTGCTTCAGGTGGACCTCGGCCGATCCGAAGAGGGCGGGTTCGTCTTGCTGAAGATGCATCTTCTCGGTGCCGCTGACGAACCAGGCGTAGTTGAGCGAACCGGAGTCTCCGAAGTCGAGGCGGCCTTTTTGGCGGGAAAGCGCAGCGATGTAAGGGCCGGCGACGATGGCGAAGCAGAGCAAGGCGAGGAGACCGGCGGCGGTGGCGCGCACAGGAGAGCTTCGCTGCCAGACGATGCGGAAGGCGATCAGCGCGAGGATACAGAAAAAAGTGAAGACGAAGGCGAAGGATTTGGCGAGGTAGCCGAGGCCGAGGGCGAGGCCCATGAGGGCGGCGTAGCGGAGGTGATGGGTGGCGAGATGCTTAAGCAGGACGGCGAGGGCAAAGAGAAGGAAGGCCTGAAGGAGAGCGTCGGGGCGTACTTTGCCCATGCTGAGTTCGCGCTGGGTGGAGATGACCAGCAGGCTGACGCCGAGATAGCGGAGGAGGTAGCGGTCGAGGAGAAATGATGAAGATGCGGATACGATGGCGGTATCGCGGAGATTGCGGAGTTGAACGATGGCGTCGACGAAGGCTACGATGGCTAGCATCTCCAGCAGGAAGATGCCGAAGTTAACCATGTAGTAGGCGTGGAGCTCGTTGAAGCGCGTGGCGTGGAAGAGGGTGTGGCCGGCGGCGAGGGCGGCGGGGTAGAGAGGGTTCCAGTAGCCGTTGACGATGCCGCCCCAGTGGTGGGCGCGGATGAGATCGCTGATGTCCATGTAGGCAACAGCATCGCCGTCGATCTGGTAGGGATCGTAGAGGGCATAGCCGAAGGTGACGAGGGCGGCGAGGAAGCAGTAGATAGGCCAAAGACGGTGCAGCCAGTAGGGGAGGCGATTGTGCTCCGGCGAGTGGGCGGTCATGCGGGGATGGCTTCCTCCGTTTTGCTGCTTCCTATCATCGCAGAAGCTTTGTCCTGCCGGACGGGCTGCCTACGCGGCAGGCGGTCACTTCGTGACGCGTATACCGGTCTGGGCGCTTCGATCGGCATAGGGCCTTCCGTTGGTCGGCACGAGAATCTCTCATGCCGACCAACGGGAGGCCCACCCGAAGGTCGGCAGAAGTCACGAAGTGACCGCCCTCTGCGCAGGAGGCCCGTCCGGCAGGACACGTTCTTCGCATAAAAAACGGGCGGCAGCTTGCGCTATCGCCCGTTGTGGTTTGCTGGTTGTAGCTGTTTGAGTTAGATTTCCTTGACGCCGTCGACGAACGCCTTCAGCTTGCGGCTGCGGCTGGGATGACGCAGCTTGCGGAGGGCTTTGGCTTCGATCTGGCGGATGCGCTCGCGAGTGACCTGGAAGGACTGCCCGACCTCTTCGAGGGTATGCTCGCTGCCGTCTTCAAGGCCGAAGCGCATCTTGATGACACGCTCTTCGCGCGGGGTCAGGGTGCGAAGAACCTGCGAGGTGTACTCCTTGAGGTTGACGCTGATGACGGCGTCGGCCGGGGAGACAGCCATGCGGTCTTCGATGAAGTCGCCGAGATGCGAGTCTTCCTCTTCTCCGATGGGAGTTTCGAGGGAGATGGGCTCCTGCGCGATCTTGAGGACCTTGCGGACCTTGGCGACCGGAATGTCCATGCGGCGGGCGATCTCTTCCGACGATGCTTCGCGGCCAAGCTCCTGCACGAGCTGGCGGCTGGTGCGAATGAGCTTATTGATGGTCTCGATCATGTGGACAGGGATGCGGATGGTGCGGGCCTGGTCCGCAATGGCGCGGGTGATGGCCTGACGAATCCACCAAGTGGCATAGGTCGAGAATTTGTAACCACGGCGGTACTCGAACTTGTCGACCGCTTTCATGAGGCCGATGTTGCCCTCCTGAATAAGGTCGAGGAACTGGAGCCCGCGATTGGTGTACTTCTTCGCGATCGAGACGACGAGGCGCAGGTTGGCTTCGATGAGCTCGCGTTTGGCGCGCTCGGCGTCCATGTCGCCCTGGATCATCTCGCGCTGGGTACGCTTGAGGTCGGCGATGGAGATGCCAGCGTCGGCTTCGACGCGCTCGAGGTCGGTGCGGCAGTTCTTCTGCTGACGCTTGTACTCCTTGCGCAGCTCTTCGGACTTCGAGGCTTCGAACTTGGTATCGAGGGTCTTGATCTGGCGCTCGAGCGTGCGCATGGAGTCGACGGTCTTATTGACCTTGTCGAGCAGCCGCTTCTTCTCGCCGTTGGTGTACTTCAGCTCGCGGACGATGCGGTTGATGTAGACGTGCTCGCGGCCCATGAGCCAGCGAATCTTGCGAGTCTCCCTGGCCTTCGCCTTGGCGTCCTTGCCGTTGGCGCCTTCGAGCTTCTCTTCGAGCGTTTGCAGCTTCTTCTGGTGCTTGACGATGACGTCAATCCGACCGGCCGTGGCGCGAACGCGGGCCTGCAGGATCTCCTCGGTGAGCTCCTCTTCATCGAAGGTGACGACCTCCTTGATGTTGCGAACGCCGCGGCGCAGGTCTTCGCCGAGGCCGACGATCTCGCGGATCACGATCGGCGAACGCGAGATAGCCTTCATCACGCGCATCTGCCCGCGCTCGATGCGTTTGGCGATCTCGACCTCCCCCTCGCGGGTGAGCAGGGGGACGGTTCCCATCTCGCGGAGGTACATGCGGACGGGGTCGTTCGTCTTCTCGAGGGTTCCAGGCGAGAGGTCGAGTTCTACGTCTTCGGACTCTTCGCCGGCCTCGGGTTCGTACTTGTCGCGCTCTCCGCCCATGCGGGCTTCGCCGTTGAGCACGTCGATTCCCTGAGTGTTGATGGTGGTGAGCAGGTCATCGAGATCGTCGGGTGTGGTGATATCCCCCGGCAGGAGGTCGTTGACCTCGCCGTAGGTGAGATATCCCTTCTCTTTCCCGGTGTCGATGAGTTTGTCTATGTCTTCTTCGTACTTGTCGTTTTCTTCAGCCACGGATGTGCGCACTCCTGCAATGAATTCTTTGGATTAGGTCGCCGCCGGTTTTGATGCTAGGTGCGTTGTCGGTATCCAGGCGGACAGTTCCCTTGGTTGTTGCGTAATGAGCGGGGAGCAGATTGCGGTTCAGACCGCGTTGGCAAGCCCGGCGACCTTAGGTAAGGTCGGGGCGTTCGGAGGCACATTTCCCCAGCGAATCACAGGATACCACATATGTTAGACGCTTTTGCGGGAAAAAGGACTCATCCGAAGCCGGGATGTGCCGTT
The DNA here is from genome assembly GCA_965277335.1 of Edaphobacter sp. Lineage (GTDB taxonomy): Bacteria > Acidobacteriota > Terriglobia > Terriglobales > Acidobacteriaceae > Edaphobacter. The sequence continues at coordinate 988,913 of CBDICJ010000008.1, forward strand.
TACAACCTGACGGCTCTTTCCCGGAACCAGTCCGCGAGTTGATCTTCGTTCACTTGCCCCTCGGCGAGCCGCAGGAAGATAGAGTAAACCTCTTCCCTCGGTGCTTCGATGTCCCACCCGTTTCTGTTCAGGAAGGCGACCGAGACAACTAAGGCGGTCCGTTTATTCCCATCGATGAAAGCATGGTTTCGCGCGATGCCGAAGGCGTAGGAGGCAGCAAGTCGAAAGAGGTCGGGATTATCTCCGTAGGCAAACACATTGTGCGGTTTGGCGAGAGCCGAATCGAGTAACGTCTCGTCGCGAATTCCATCGGAGCCGCCGTGTTCTGCGAGTTGCATGCTGTGCAGAGCCAGAACGCCTCTCTTCGAAAACCAAACGGGCTGATCCACTGTTTCTCGATCTCCTCTTCTCTTTACTCAGCAAGCTTGCGGAGTACATCCCGGTGCTTTCGCATGACTCGCTTTGCGACCTCCATCTCTGCGGCAAAGTCTTCATCGTAGGCGGTGAGATGAACTCCATCAGGCGCATCCACGATGTACAGACTGTCGCCTTTTTCTACATGCAACTTTGCAAGGATTTCTTTTGGAAGGATAATTCCCGCCGAGTTGCCGATTGCGGTTACTTTTACTGCAGTTCCCATGGCTGATCTCCATGAGCCGAAGTATAACATCTGTTATAACGTGCGGTATTCGCTTGCACCTTGTCAGCTTTCGAAGCCCGGCCGGGAGCGTCGGATACGGGCGAGCAGCGCTTTCGGATGGATGACATCCGGGATGCTGAGCATGCTGGCGAGGAAGGCGGGCAGGCTGTCGTGGGCTATGCGGAGGCAGGCGGGCACGACATACAGGTTCATCACGGTCTCTGCGATCAGAAGCGAGGCCGCGGCACCGTACAGGCCATACGCGCGGGCGAAGAAGTAGCAGAGGACGCACGAGATGCTGGTGCCGAAGAGAAAGTAGGTGGCGAGCCGCTGATGCTGGTTGGTGGAGGTCATCAGGGTCGCGCTGGTGGACCATAGCGCATAGAAGAGGACAACGACCAGCAGAATGGCGAGCAGCGGGCGGCTGGGGGGAACGTGGCCTCCGGTCCAGTGGGTAAGGAACCACGGCCCGAAGGACAACATGACGATGACTACGGCGACGGCGACAAAGAGCGCAAGCTGGCAGGCGCGGCGGAGCAGGGCCCGGGTCAGTTCGTAATTTCGCGCTCCAAAGGCGATCGACATCTCGGGTTCGAAGGTACTGTTGACCATCTGGACCATCTGGATGGCGACCCGGGAGACGGTGCGGGCGGTGCCGAAGATGACGACTTCCGTCGGACCGAGGGCGTAGCCGACGGCGAGGAGAGTTCCCTGCAGGTTGAGGGCGTTGCCGATGGGAAAACCCATAAAGGCGATGGCGGGGCGGGCCAGCTTGCGAATCTCGTTGATGCTCGCGTACTGCCAGCCGAAGCGGATCCAGGGGATGTCGCGGCGGACCAGGATGCAGAGCAGCAACGTGCCCGCGATATTGGCGGCGGCGAAGACCAGGGCCGTGGCACGGGCGCCGGCTCCCAGGCTGACGGCCACGATCATGCAGGCGAAGGCGCTGAGCGAGAGCAGGCTCTTGATGAAGGTTCCGAACGGATACCGGCCAATGCAGCGATAAGCCGACTGCAGCAGTTGCTCCAACTGGCCAAGCAGGACAGAGACGCCGAGGTAGAAGATGATCCACTTGGTATCGGATTCGCCGAGGGTGGAGAGTTTCAGAAGGCGCGCGGCAGGAAGGTAGTAGAGGCTGCCGCTGAGCAGGATGACCGAGGCGGTGCAGATGAGGGCGATGAGCCACCAGCAGCTTTGGAAGACGCGGAGGGCGCTGTCGCGGTCTTCGCGGGCGACCAGCATGGTCATCTCGTTGCCCGCGACCGAGCCGAAGCCGATATTGCTGAAGCTGAGATAGGCGGGGATGGAGTTGACGATCATCCACTCGCCGTAGAGCGGGACGCTCCAGAAGTGGAGGAAGACCGGCACCTGAACCAGCTGAATGATTGTGGAGGCGAGGCGGCCAACCCAGTTCACGAGGAAGCCGAGCATCAGCCTGCGCTTTGTCGGGGCGTCCATGATCATAGCTTCGACGGTTTCCATCGTGGTTGAGCTAAGTTTAGTGGAATGATCCGAGAAGGTTCCGGCAATTAGCTGAACCCCTCAGTGCTGGCGGAGGTTGCGGTCGATCTGAAGCTTTTCTCCGATGAGTGTAGACAGCATCTCATGGTCGCCTCGGCGGTCGGCTTCGGCGATGAGGGCGCGGAGTTCGCGCTGCCGGCGTTCGAGTTGGCGATGCTCAAGCGTATGGAGAGCGTTTTCGACCTGTTCGCATAAGGATTGCTGGGGGTTTGGTGAGGACACGGGGTCTTGTGCCTCCGGGGAATCTTTGAGAGCGTGGGCCAGCAGGACGCGGCTTGGCTGGTCGGGAGCGGCGTCGAGCGGGTTGGGCGGAACAGGAGCGTTGGCGAGAAACTCGAGAACGCCGGCGGAGGGCAGGCTATCGAACCACTCCGGGTGCTGACTGAGCTGGCTTGCGGCGAGCATTCGGGCGGGATCGCCTTCGGAAAGCACAAGCGCGCGGAGCAGGACGCGCTCGGTCTCGGACGCGGGGTCATGAGAGTGCGCGCGGACGCTTTCGATGCGCTGGGAGGCGGCCTGTTTGAGCTCCTGGCGAAGGATGGCGGAGTCGATGCCGATCTTCTGCGCGGCGTCGGCGGCGAACTCGTCGCGTTGGATGCGGTTGGGTACGCGGCGGATGTGGGGAAGGAGGAAGTTGAGCGCCTTGACCTTGGCTTCGGAGGCGCGGCCGGGGAACTGCTCGCGGGCTCGGTCGATGAGATAGTCAGCGTAACGCTTCGCGGTGCGGATGGCATCCGTGTAGGCCTGGACGTTGTGTTCGCGGAGATAGCGGTCGGGGTCCAGGCCGCCTTCGAGGGTCATGACCTTGACCTGGAAGCCCTCTTCGGTGAGCAGAGCGATAGCCTTTTCCGCGGCGTTCTGGCCGGCCTCATCGGGGTCGAAGTTGACGATGATGTTTCTGGTGAAGCGACCGAGGAGGCGGACCTGCATCTCGGTGAAGGCGGTGCCGGAGGTGGCGACGACAGGCTGCACACCGGCCATGTAGACGGAGATGCAGTCCATCTGGCCTTCGACGAGGAGAGCGAAATCGTGCTGGCGGATGGCGGATTTGGCCTTGTCGAGATTGAAGAGGATCTGGCCCTTGGTGTAGAGCGTGGTCTCGGGAGAGTTGAGATACTTGGCCAGAGGTCGGCCTTTTTCATCTTCGTTATCGAGCGCGCGGGCGGTGAAGGCGATAACCTTACCCTGTTCGTTGGCGATGGGGAAGGTGATGCGCTTGCGGAAGCGGGTGTAGAGGGCGCCCTGGGAGCCATCGGATTGCTCCTTGAAGCTGAAAAGACCGCTGGCGCGAAGGATGTCTTCGGAGAAGTGCTTTCCGAGCTGCTCGCGCATGCGGTTGAAGTCGTCGGGGGCGTAGCCGATGCGGAACTTCGCAGTGGTCTCGGAGGTGACGCCTCGGCCGGAGAGGTACTCGCGGGCGCGGGCTGCTTCGGGGATCTTTAGGCCGGCTTCGAAGTATTGCGTGGCGGCTTCGTGAATTTCGATGAGTTGGCGTCGCTGGCCGGCTTCGCGCGCCTCTTCGGGCGAGCTGAACTCGCGCTTGGGCAAGGGGATGCCGCATTTGGCGGCGACGGCGCGGACGGCTTCGGGAAAGCTGATGCCTTCCATCTTCATGACGAAGGTGAAGACGTCGCCTTTTTCGTGGCATCCGAAGCAGTAGAAGTAGCCATGCATCGCGTTCACCGAAAATGAGCCGGTCTTCTCTTTATGGAAGGGGCACAATCCGGTGTAGTTCTGCGCGCCGGATTTGCGCAGCTTTATATAGTCGCCGAGGATGCGAACGATGTCGGCCTGTTGCTTGACCAATTGTGCGAAGTTGTCTGACATGGGATGCGGTACGGATGATCTCTCCTGAAGCGATTGCGTGCGTATGGCGCAGCCGGCGACGGCTCTCTTCGAGTGTAGACGGAGCTTCTGGACACCAGGGGCGAACGCTTCCCCGTCTTTGCCGCAGGACAGAGAGTTTTATGCCGCACCGTACCACCATCGGGGGATATTGGTGCGGCGTTCAGCAGCCTAGTTTATAAGAAATGCGGAACTTCCTTCGCAAGTGCGTGTCTGTACGGAAGGAATGCAGACGGCACTTCTTGCGGTGACCGTTTGCTGAGGCGAACACGGTGAACTCTGCCGTAATGCAATTTATTCGAGGGGTGTATGCGGTCTTTCCATTCTATTCGTAAGTCAGTCGTGAAGTTTGTGATGGGCGCGGCACTTGCCCTTGTGCCTGCGGCGTCGTTTGCCGCGGTGTTTCTCTCGGTAAACATTGCGCCGCCGGTGTTGCCGGTGTATACGCAGCCGATCTGCCCCGGCGATGGCTTTCTCTGGAACCCGGGCTACTGGGCCTATGGCGATGCGGGCTACTACTGGGTGCCGGGAGTCTGGGTGAGGCCGCCGCAGGTTGGGCTGTTATGGACGCCGGGCTACTGGGGCTGGGGCGGCGGGGCGTATCTCTTCCATGCCGGATATTGGGGACCGCACGTCGGCTTCTACGGCGGCGTGAACTACGGGTTCGGCTACGGCGGCGTCGGCTTCGGAGGCGGACGTTGGGAGGGCGGCCGTTTCGCGTACAACACGGCGGTCGTGAACGTGAATACGACGGTCATTCATAACACCTATATCGACCGTACGGTGATCAATCACAATACCTATAGCCGCACCAGCTTCAACGGTGGAAATGGCGGGGTTCAGGCGCGTCCTTCGTCGCAGGAAACGTCCTACTCCCGTGAGAGCCACGTCGCACCTACGGTAGCGCAGCAGAGCCACTTCGCCACGGCGGGCGCGGACCGCGGCAACCTGGCTTCTGTTAACGGCGGACGTCCGCAGAATGTGGCCATGACGCGGGTGGGAGAGCGGAATTACAGCCAGCAGCAGAGGGTCGCCCAGGGTGTTCGCTCGGGCCAGATGACCGCCGGCGAGACTCGGAACGTGGAAGGCCGCGAGGCCAGTATTCATCAACAGGCAGCCAGTGACCGGGCGGCCAACGGCGGCAGGATGACCCAGCAGGAGCGGCAGCAGGTCAACCAGCGGCAGAACAACGTCAGCCGTTCCATTAACAACGACAAACACAATGCAGACACGCAGGCTCATCCGCGCGGCGGCGGAGAACACGAGCGGCGGTAACTGGAAGTAAATCAGGAGAGCAAAGCGGCCGGGGATCGATTTTCCGGCCGCTCTCTTTGGCCCGCGCCTAGAATCGAATCTGATGGCAAGCGGGCTGGATCTGGATAGAGTCGCGGTGGTGCTGGTGCGAGCGCGGAATCCGAATAACATCGGAGCGGCGGCGCGGGCGATGCACGACTTCGGCTTTCGGCATCTGCGCGTGGTCAATGAGTACGGTGTGCCCTTCGAGACAGCGCGGTCGGCGGTGGATGCCTCAGCGGTGTTAGCCGGCGCGCAGGTATTTACGAGCGTGGCCGCGGCGGTGGCGGACTGCACCCTTGTGGTGGGGACGACGGCGGTGGGGGAGAGAGCGCTGCAGCATCCGCTCTATGCGCTGCCGGATATGGTCGAGAAGATAGGCAGGGAAGCCGCGCTGGGGACGCATCGAGGGCGGGTAGCGCTGCTGTTCGGCTCGGAGAAGACAGGGCTGAGCAATGAGGAGCTAAGCCACTGCCACTGGCTGCTGACGATTCCGATGCAGGAGCAGAAGAACGTTCGGCATCCATCGATGAATCTTGGGCAGGCAGTAGCGGTGTGTCTCTACGAGATCGTACGGAGCAGGGAAGTGCAGACAGAGGGAGGGGAAGCGTCAGCGGCGGAGGCGGGCGAGATCGAGAGGCTGCTGCTGCTGCTGGCCGAGGTTTTGGAGGAGACCGGTTACGTGAAGCGGCATCCATCCCACTGCGACGAAGCCCAGGTGCGGCGGCTGGTTTTGCGGCTGTGCTTATCAGCGAGCGATGCGCCGGTTTGGATGGGCATCCTGCGGCAGGTGTTGTGGAAGGTGCGGCGAATCGAGAGCAGGAAGAGCGAGGAGAAGTAGACCGGCCGCATAGTCTTCGCTCGACGTAGATAGTCGGGAGAACGAGAAGTAGAAGCCGATCGGGCCTGAACTTAGCGCTCGATCGGCTTCTTTTATTCGAGTGGATACCATGCTATTCGACTATTTTGCCATCAGCATTCGTGGCTCCACTTGATCGTCCAGCAGAGGATACCTGCCAGCCGTTATTCGTGTTGGTAAGTGTTGCCTGACTGGTCAGCGGGCCGCTGAGATCCGTGTGAAGCTGCGGATAAGCGTTCTGCGTCTCGGCTGCTGTAGCCCATCCGGGAGCGTCGGTGAGGGTGTAGTGATAGGCGATCTGCGTGGTCGCGCCCGCATCGCTAGTGGTGGGAGTCGAGCTGTCGATACTCGAAACCTTGCGATGTCCGAAGCAGAAGTTCCCATATCCGGGTTGATTGGTATCGGCGGTCCAGGCGGAACGCCCCTTGTCGGAGAGATCGTAGTTATTGACCTGCTTGCTGGAGATGATCAGGCGCTTCTTTTCGGCAGTCGTTCGGACCAGCAGACCCTGGTCGACCAGGGCGTCATACCCGGAGGTCTTGCTGGCATCGGAGGTGTCGGCCTGAACGGGGAACTTCACGGGGTCGGACCAGAGGCAGGCGGGATGCGCGCTGTAGTAGGAGTTGATGGCGCTGGTGTAGTTGCTGGTGTTGTCCTGCTTCTTGTTGCAACCGGCTGCGAGCAGAATAACAGCCCCGCAGAGAGTCACGGAGCGGACGGTGGTGCGGATGGCGCAGATATTCATTGTAATCTCCTGTTCACTGAAGTGGGATGCAGGAGATTGGCTTTATGTCTTATGCGGCATTTGTTGTTTGTACGCGGGAATATCTATAGCCAACCTTTGGCGCGGGCGATGCGTGCGGCGTCGACGCGGTTGGAGGCGCCGAGCTTGGCGATCGCCTCAGACAGGTAGTTGCGGACGGTGCCGTCGGAGAGATGAAGCTTGCCGGCGATCTCGGTGCTGCTTTTGCCGTCACCGGCCAGTTGGAGGATCTGACGTTCGCGGTCGGAGAGGGGATCAAGCTCGGCGTTCCAGGCTTCGGCGGCGAGAGCGGGATCGATGACGCGCAGTCCGCGATGCACACGGCGCACGGCATCGGCCAGCTCGGATGCGGGGCGGTCTTTCAGGAGATAGCCCCGCGCTCCGGCGTCGAGGGCGCGGCGAAGATAGCCGGGCCGCGCAAAGGTGGTGAGAATGATGGTGCGGACCGAAGGATGAGTGGCACGAAGGCTCGCTGCGAGTTCGAGCCCGGTCATCATGGGCATCTCGATATCGGTGACGAGGACGTTCGGGGACAGGCGCGCCACAGATTCGAGCGCATCGCGGCCATTGGCGGCACGGGCGATGACGGAGATATCCGGTTCGAGCTCGAGCAGCGCGGACAGAGCGCCAAGCACCATGGCCTGGTCTTCGGCGAGGACGACGCGGATGGGCGTGGTCGAAGAGTTCATAAAACCACGCAGAACGCGTTGCTGGGGCGCCGGGTGGTGTGCGGAAGTTCGATGAGAAGCGCGACCCCCGTGGCCCCCGGATGAGTGGAGACGGAGAGGCGGCCGCCCAGCGAATGCACCCGCTCGCGCATGCCGCGGAGGCCGTTACCCTCCTGCAGCGCGGTCTGCGTGCCGTTGTCTTCGATTCGCAGCGAGTGATAGCCGTCCTCGGAGGAGGCAAAGCAGATGCGGCAATGACTGGCCTGGGCGTGGCGGACGATGTTGGTGACGGCTTCGCGAACGGCGAGGCAGAGGACAGTCTCTCCCGTGGCATTGAGCTGAGGAAGAGCAGACTCGCAGGAGAGCGCAACGCCCGCGGAGTGCAGCGTCTTGCGGGCGAGCTCCATCTCGGCGGGCAAGCCCTGGGAGCGGTAGCCTCCGATGGTCTCGCGCACCTCGCTGAGGGCGGTGCGAGCGGTTCTCTCGACATCGGCTATCTCTTGGGCTGCGCGCTGCGGGTCGCGCTCGATGAGCCGGCCGGCGAGCTCCGCTTTGAGAACGATGACGGACAGGGTGTGTCCGAGGACATCGTGGAGGTCGCGGGCGATGCGTTCGCGCTCGGCAACGGCGGCCAGGGTGGCGTTCTCCTCCTGGGCGAGTCGAAGCTTGGAGTCGGCGCGTTTTTGTTCGGCGAAGAAGAAGTTGCCGCAGCCGATGATGAGGACAAGAAAGACGGCGACCAGGACGTTGGGCCATCCGATGTAGAAGAGATGACCGCGAGTTCGGAAGAGGTAGCCTTCGGCAAGGATGACGACCGATTCCGCGAGGAACAGAGCGAGAACGCGCCGTGTGGACCGGATGCTGAAGGGCAGGAAGGCGGCGGTGTAGACAAAGAAGGTGGAGCCGCCGGCATTCCACGGAAAGGTAACAAGGCCGAGGAGGAAGGTGGAGGCGATCAGCCATAGGCGGGTCTGGTAGCTATCGTTCGTGGAGCGGACGTAGCCGGCGAAGATGCCGAGGAAGAGGGCGAAGACGGCAAGAGTGCCGAGCCAAAGACGCAGGCTCGGCTCAAAGATTGGATCGATGAAGAGGAAGCCGGTGTAGGCGAGCCAGACCCAGGCCCAGTGGCGCTCGCGCTGTTTCGATATGGTATCGGTGTCCATCATGGATCGAGTGGCCTGCTCCCATGCAGTTTACGCCGGGTGGCTGGGATCGGGCTGCATTACGCGTTCTGTTCCTTGCGATAAAAGATAAGCCAGCTTGCGCCGAGCATCAACAACGTGAAACCGATGAGCGCGCTCCAGTGAGTGGCCAGCGAGATCGTGTCGTTGTAGTGGAAGATGCTGAGCATGAGCTGGGCGAGATGGTAGGTGGGGAGCGCGGGCGCGAAGCTTTGCAGCCAGTGGGGTAGGAAGCGGATCGGTATCCAGAGCCCGCTGAGGAAAGACATGGGCAGGTAGATGAGATTGACGATGCCAGGCGCGGCGTTTGCAGGGACCACGAGCGCGAGCAGAAGGCCCATGCTGGCGAAGCTGATGGAGCCGACGATGGTCATGCCGAGCATCTTCGCCAGCTCAATCGCTGAGAGCGAGACGCCGCCGAAGGCCGTTCCGATGATGGAGAGGCTGGCGACGATCATCAGACCGAAGGCGACCGCGGAGGCGCACTTGGCGAAGAGATAAGCGGAGCCCGGCATGGGGCTTGCGCGTTTCAGTTCCAGCCAGCCCGCCGCAATCTCCGACGCGACCCCGACGCCGATGCCGAACAGCGCCGCGCCGATAAGGCCGAAGCAGGCATAGCCGCCCAGCATGTACTTCGCGATATGAACGCTGCCTTCATACGCGTGGCGGTTGACGATGCCGAAGAGGACGTAGAACATGACGGGGAAGCCGATGGTCGCCAGCGAGAACGACCGGGTACGCAGGAGGTGGAGGAACTCGTACTTAGTCTCTTTGCGGAAGATGCGAAGCGTGGAGGCAGCGAGGACGGATGCGGGACGAACGATGACGGCGGCGGTGGACATGAGGGTCTCCTTGGCTTGAGGGCTTGAGTTGAACTGGATAGGGTTAGGTCTGCTGGCTTACCGATCTGGCTTACCGATCTGGCTTACCGATCTGGCTTACCGATCTGGCTTACTGATCTGGCTTACCGATCTGCGGTGAGAGCGAGGAAGGCATCTTCGAGCGCGGGGCTTGCCACTTCGAGGCCGCTGAGGGTTGGGTCGCGCAGCAGCATCTCGCGGAGCACCGACTCTGCCTCCGAAGAGGTGACGGTAGCGATGCCTGCGCTGAACTCAACGTTTTCGACGCCGGGGATGGCGCGGAGAATCTCTGTCGAGAGCGAGGTGCGGCATCGGATCTTGCGGCCTCCGCTATTGCGCTTGATTTCGCCTGGCGTGCCTTCGCTGAGGACGCGGCCCTTGTGGATGACGATGATGCGGTCGGCGAGCGCGTCGGCCTCTTCGAGATAGTGCGTGGTCAGCAGCACAGTCTTTCCTTGCGCGGAGAGCGTGCGGATCTGCTGCCAGAGAGCGCGCCGAGCTTCGATGTCGAGCCCGACCGTGGGTTCGTCCAGAAAGATCAGGTCGGGGTTGCCGCAGATCGCCAGTGCGAACAGAACGCGTTGTTTTTGGCCCCCGCTGAGCTGGCCGAAGAGACGATCTTCGAAGTGTTCGAGTTGTGCGACGCGCAGAACTTCAGCAACCGGCAACGGGTTGGGATAGTAGCTGCGGAAGAGGTCGAGATGCTCTCGCACGCGCAGGGTTTCGGTAACGCGAGCCACCTGCAGCATGGCACCGACGCGGGTTCGGGTGCTGGCCTCACGCGGGTCGCTGCCGAAGACGCGCGCGGCGCCGGAGGTGGGGGCAATCAGGCCGAGAAGGAGCTTGATGGCCGTCGATTTACCCGCGCCGTTGGGTCCGAGCAGCGCAACGATTTCGCCGGGATGTAAGGCGAGGTTGAGGCCGTCGAGGGCGGTGGTAGCGCCATAGCGCTTGGTGATGTTGGCGAGCGCGGCGACGGGTGGCCTATGCGTAGAGGATGGGATCCTCGCGAAGGATGTTTCGGTCTCGTAGGTGACGGCTGGCGGCATCATCGGTCTCCTGTTTTGCTTACAGGAACGATGATGCTCTGGTTTGGCGAGTGGCTCTAGTGTTGGAAGTCAGGAATCGAATATGACAGTTGTCATGCGAATTCACCGGAGCGCAATCAGGCGCTCACCGATCAAAGCGGTCTGCGTTCGCAGGAGAGATGATCCGGAGAGTCCATATCAGGCGCGCGGCTACATGTATTCGTTGCCGTACTTGACCGGGATTTGGGTGAAGGCGATGCGGGTGGGGGCGGATTCGCGGGCGGGAAGCATGCCGGCGAAGTGCAGCTTGGTATGGCCATACTTCAGGTTGAGCTTGTCCATGGTGGCGGAGAGCTGGGTGCGGTTGCCGGGTTCGGCGAAGAGGGTCTGCTGGAGTTCGCTTTCGGGGATGAGGTTGTGCATCGTGATGGCCAGGAAGAAGGGCCGCTCCTGTTCGGAGCCCCTGGGACATTGCCGCCAGATGCCCTGCAGCGCTTCAAGCAGCGTCAGGGTGTCGTTACAGGCGCGGAAGCGTGCCTCCATGCCCCAGGAGGCGTGCTCGATTCCGCTGGAGTGGCGGCGTGATTTCTCGGCCCGCGCCACCTGCTCTCGGGTGAGGGCGAAGCGGATGTTGAACGAGAGGGCGGTGGTGTAGAACTTCTCCATGCGGAGGCGCATCGCGGCCTTGTGGAGGAGCTTATGCGCAACGGCCCACGCGCCCTCGACGGTGCGGAACTCGGGGGCGAGGACGTGGGAGTGGCCGAGGGACTTCTGCATGCCGTTTGAGACCGGAGCGCCGTCATCGCCGGTCTCGCCGCCGCGCAGCCAGTGGTAGAGCCGGTCGCCCCAGACGCTGTCCCAAAGCTGGTGCATGCCGTTGCGATCAAGCGCGAGAAGCTGCTCCATGGTGGTGATGCCTTTGGCGTGGAGGCGCTTTTCGGTGCGGGCGCCGACGCCGGGGAGATCGCGAAGGCCGAGGTGGGCTATGGCGCGAGGCAACTGCGACGGCAGCAGGCCGATGAGACCGTCGGGCTTTTGCATGTCGCTGGCGATCTTGGCGAGATAGCGATTGGGGGCCATGCCGATCGAGCAGCGGATGGCTTCGCCTACGTTCTTATAGATGGACTGCTTGATCTCGAGGGCGATCTTGCGGGCGCGGGGCGGCTCCTGCTCGCGGCCGATGAGTTTGCAGATGGTCTCGTCGATGGAAGGCACGTCCACGACAGGGCAGGCCAGCTCGACGGCCTCTTTGACGGCGTGAGAGTACTTGGCATACTCGGTGTGGCTGCCTTCGATCAGGATCAGGCCAGGGCACATTTTTTTTGCTTCGCCGACCTGGGTACCGGTTCGAATGCCGAAGGCTTTCGCCTCGTAGCTCGCGGCGATGCAGCAGGTGGTGTCGGCCATCGTGGGAAGGACGGCAATCGGACGGCCCCGGTATTCCGGGCGCAACTGCTGCTCGACCGAGGCAAAGAAGCTGTTCAGGTCGATGTGCAGGAACTGGAAGCGGTCGGGCTGGTTAGTGGCTGACAAGGTAAATACGGCGATTATATTCGCTTTTTATTCACCGCGAAAATTGGTGAGACGCAGGCTTTTGTCTTGCCCTGATTTTGTGATTACCACTGACCATGACCTTGGCTGCTTGCTGAAATCAATGACCAGGTATTGCTCTCCTTCGACGTGACCTCCATACAGCTGGAGATACCGATTTAGCTCATTTATGATCTCTTCCTGTCTACGAGAATCGTCATACGAAGAGAAAAGCAGGAGTTTAAAGATCGACTTTAGGCTGAACAGCTTCTCAAAATCTTCAGCCACAGCTTGAGGATTCCCTCTCACGTTTCGAGTGTTTCCCCATTCTGATTCGCATGCTAGAACAGCCCATTCGCCATCCTCACCCCTGTGCCACCATAGGAAGTCGACCAAAAACTCTCTCGCTCCCGCCTTGCTATCAGTAAAAATCGACTCATATTTGAATTCATCACCAATTTCCTTTAGCGCATACTTTGCAGCTAGGGTCCAGGAAGTGAAATCTTTACTTTTGATGATTTCGTCAAATTGCTGCTGCCTGTCTGGAATTCGCGTGATGAGCATCTGCGCGAATGCTTCTACTTTGTAGGGGAACTGATATTCCATCGGTTGGTCTCCAATAAAGTTCAAGAGTTCGGTTATCCTACTCCTCACTGCTAGAATCTCGTTCTATGGCCGCAGCCGAGCATCCCGTACAGCAAGAAGTTCCTGAAGTGAAGCCTTCGACTCATCAGCGTCAACTGGCGGAGCTGGCCGCGCGACATGCTATCGCCGAAGAGGGCGGGGGAGTGGAGCGGCGCGAGCGGGAGCGCAAGGCAGGCAAGCTGTCGGCGCGAGAACGGATCGAGTTCCTGCTCGATGAGGGCACCTTCGAAGAGACCGACAAGTTCGTCACTCACCGGGCGACTGATTTTGGAATGGATGCCCAGCGGGTTCCGGGCGACGGGTTCATTACCGGATACGGGCGGGTAAATGGCCGGGTGGTGTTCGTCTTTGCGCAGGACTTCACCGTGTTTGGCGGGTCGCTGTCGGAGGCCAATGCGGCGAAGATTGTGAAGGTCATGGATATGGCGATGCGGGTGGGAGCGCCGATCGTCGGGCTGAACGACTCCGGCGGCGCGCGCATCCAAGAGGGCGTGGTCTCGCTTGCCGGATATACGGACATCTTCCTGCGGAACACGCTGGCCAGCGGCGTGGTGCCGCAAATATCGGCCATCCTCGGGCCGTGCGCCGGGGGGGCCGTGTACTCGCCTGCGATTACAGACTTCACGCTGATGACCGAAAAGACCAGCTACATGTTTGTCACCGGACCTGACGTGATCAAGACGGTGACGCATGAGGACGTGACCAAGGACGCGCTCGGCGGCGCGGTGACGCATAACGAGATCTCCGGCGTGGCGCACTTTATGGCGCATGACGATCAGGAGTGCCTGGCAACCGTGCGCGAGCTGCTCGGATTTCTGCCGTCGAATAATCTGGACGACGCGCCCAGGAAGGTTTCGCAGGACGATCCCGCCCGCGCCGATGCCGCCCTCGACACGATCGTTCCCGCCGAGAGCAACCAGCCCTATGACATGGTCGACGTGATCGCGCGCATCGTAGACGATGGCTACTTCTTTCAGGTGCACGAGCATTTCGCGCGCAACATTGTTGTCGGATTCGCCCGCATGGCTGGCCGGCCAGTTGGCGTGGTGGCGAATCAGCCGGCGTTTTTGGCCGGGGTGCTCGACATCGACGCCAGCGTTAAAGGCGCGCGCTTCGTGCGGTTCTGCGACGCCTTCAACATTCCTCTGATAACGTTCGAGGATGTTCCGGGGTTCATGCCGGGCATCGAGCAGGAGCATGGCGGCATCATTCGCCATGGCGCGAAGCTGTTGTACGCCTTCGCCGAGGCTACCGTGCCGAAGCTGACCGTGATCACCCGCAAGGCGTATGGAGGAGCGTACTGCGTAATGAGCTCGAAACACCTGCGCACGGACCTGAATCTTGCCTGGCCCACGGCGGAGATCGCGGTGATGGGACCCGAGGGCGCGGTAAACATCGTCTACAAACGAGAGCTGGACCTGGCGGTGCGCCGCGCCGAGGCGATGTGGCCGCAGGGCAAGGCGTTCACCGAAGAAGAGAAGCTGGCAGTGCTCGCCGAAGCCCGCAAGGAGAAGGTGGAGGAGTTTCGCGAGCGCTTCGCCAACCCCTATGTGGCCGCCGAGCGTGGATACATCGACGCCGTCATCACGCCCAGCGAGACGCGGAGGCGCTTGAACTCTGCTCTCGATATGCTGGCCACCAAGCGAGAGAAGAATCCCGCGAAGAAGCACGGCAACATCCCGCTCTAACGGTCGAAAACATTCCGCCACTCTATACGCCTCCGGCTAGATCTCTTCCACCGGCAGCGGAGTGCCACGCCGGCGATCGAACACCTTGCGCAAAACGTATACCGCTAGAATCACGACAAGAACTCCGGCACAGATCAGCGTCAGATCCTGATGATGATGCAAGGTTCGAAGGATGGTGTGGAAGATCGCCGGTCCATAGATCATGATCACCAGCGAGACCAGCACAAAGCGCGCGAGCTTGCCCAGAAGAAGCGCGGAGAAGAACCACAGCGGCTTCATCTCGAAGACTCCCGCGGCAAACTCAACCACCTTGACCGGAAACGGCGGCGGCAGCATGGCCGGGATCAGGATCGCAAGAAACTCCTGCTTCTCAAACCGATCACGCAGCATCTCATAACGCGCGCGATTGATACGTTTCAGCAGAAAAAGCTCGCCCCCGGCGCGGCCGAGATAGTAGGGCAGCAAGCCTCCAGCCGCCGCTCCGAACGCCGCCGCGAAACAGTAGATCAGAAACCGTGCATGCTCATGAACCACGTACTCGGCCACAATCGCATCCAGCGGCATCGGAATCGAGGAAGAGTCGATGATGGCGATGATCATCAGCCCAAAGGCACCTAGCGGCTTCAGCAGAGCAAGCAGCCACGCGTTGGCTTTGACCAGCCCAAGGCCGATCTTCTTCCAGGGCACAGCGGCCAGCGCTATCACAGGGGCGCCTCGCCGGTTTCGTCGTTCGGCTCGTGCGCCGTTCTCCCCGCCAGCAAGTCCAGCGCATGCGGCAGCAACGGCAGAATCGACGCCAGCGAACTCTTCGCTCCCGCAGGACTCCCCGGCAGGTTCACGATCAACGTCCGTCCCCCCGCCCCGTTCAAAGTCCCGCATACCGCCCGGCTGAGTGGAGCCAAGGCCGTATGCCGCAGCCCATCCGTCCGCATGCGCTCCGCCAACCCATCCACCATCTGGTCGCACACCAGCCGCGTAGCCTCCGGCGTCACATCCCGCGATGCCAGCCCGGTTCCGCCGGTCGTCACAATCAACCCCGCACTCTTTGCATGCCGCCGCAGCGCCGCGGCAATCAGATCCATCTCATCCGGGAGCGTCTCCACCGCAACCGCACTCACGCCAGCGTCTTCAAGCAGCGCGCGAACCGACGGCCCCGACAAGTCCACCTGCTCGCCCCGGAAACAGCGGTCGCTTACGGTCAGAACGACTGCCCGCGCATCGAAAGAAAATCTTGCCATCACATCCCTAGTCTACGGTCTCAGTCTACTGGGGTTCGAACACGCGCGCCCAAAGCTCCCTGCGGTCTAGCAGAAAATCGACTCTGCGCAATTGCCCAGAAGTCGTAGGCTGCCCCGGAGGAAGCCTCGGCCATTCATCTTTCCGCGAAGCGGCCACTCAAGCGCGAAGCACTCCCTAAAGATGAGAAAATGAATCGGATGGTACGATCCAGATTCGCGACCGGCAGCCGGCATCCAATCGACAGCAGATCAACGAAACTTTAGCCATACGTAGCCGTCAGACCACATAAGCCATGCCCTCCCTCGAAACGCCGCCCAACTCCGCGCCGCCCAACCAGCCCCTCAAGGTGCGCACCGGGCGCTTCGGCGAACTCGAAGAGCATGAACTTATCCATCTGCTTGACTCGCTCGATGACGAGCGCGCCAAAGCCCGCTTTCGCGAGTCCATCTACATCTCTTTCATCATCTACCTGGCCATTGCTTGGTTTCTCTTCTACGGCCCCCGCGTTCTTTTCCACCAGCCTCGCCTTATCAATCCGGTAGACGTCCTCAAGGAGCACGACCGGCAGCTCACCTTCCTCAATGCTCCCAAGGACCTCTCCAAACTGGCGCCCAGAACGGCTAAGCCGCGGCCGCCCCAGCCGTCGGTGGATAAGAAGATGCTGCAGCAGCTCCAGGCCATGCGCCGGGCCGAAGCGAAATCCTTGCCCGCGGCGCCAACTCCAGCGCCTCCCCCGGCGCCGATGCAACAGGCTCAGCCGCAGTCCGCCCCGCAGCTCCCTCTTCCTTCGCAGCCCCCCGCTGCGCCGCAGCAACAGGCGTTAGTCGAGGCGCCCAAGCCCGCTCCAACGAAGCCAAACTTCGGCAATCCCAACCAGAGCGCAGGGGACGCCGTTCGTCAGGCGGCTCAGGACGCAGCTCGCGATCACGGAGGCTCCGGTGAATACGGCGGCGCACCCGCAAGTGGGCGTACGGGCATGGGTACTGGGGTCGAGATCCTCTCCGACATGCAGGGTGTCGACTTCGGTCCCTATATCCGCAGAATCCTCGGCGATATCAAGCGCACCTGGATTCCCCTGATTCCCGAGGAGGCTCGTCCACCCCTCAACAAGCAAGGCGAAACCCTGATCCGCTTCACCATCCTTCCCGACGGCCGTATCGCCGCCATGAACCTTGACGGCTCTAGCCAGGACCAGGCCATCGACCGCGCCTGCTGGGGAGGCATCACCGGCGTAGGCCAGTTTCCCCCGCTTCCAGCAAACTTTCATGGACCCAATCTTGAACTCCGCATCGACTTCCTGACCAACAAGCCCATGCCCGGCTCTCAATAACAAACGGCATTGCGCCTGACGCTTACGGCTGGCCACTATCTCACGCTCAAGTCCAAAATCGATTCAACCGCAACCTGGAGCCGCCCGGCAGATCGAACGCCGCCGCCAGATCCGCAGCCTGCTCCTGCTCGCCATCGTCGTCCTGCTTTTCAGTCTCTTCCGCGCCGGCATTCGCACCATCTTCACGCCTGGCTGGTGGCGTCTATGGTGAGTTCGTCCCCAGGTAAAACGGACAGACCTCTCATCGTTCTCGTCGGGCCTACTGCCAGCGGCAAAACCTCTCTCGCCCTCCGCCTCGCCGAAGCTTTCCGAGGCGAGATCGTCAGTTGCGACTCGGTCGCCGTCTACCGCGAGATGGAGATCGGCACCGCCAAGCCCTCTCACGACGAGCGCGCGCTGATCCAGCACCACATGATCGACATCGCGTGGCCCGACCAGCCCTGTACTGCAGGCGATTACAGCCGTCAAGCCCGCGAAGCCCTTGCCGGCATCACCCAACGCGACCGCCTGCCCATCGTCGCCGGTGGCACCGGCCTCTACCTTCGAGCGCTCATCGACGGCCTCTTTCCCCAGCCCCCGCAGAAACCGGGCCAACGCGAACGCCTCCGCCACATCGCCGCCAAACGCGGCTCTGCCTATCTGCACCGCCTGCTCGGCCGTCTCGACCCACACGTCGCCTCTGCGATTCACGTCAACGATGTCTCCAAGGTTATCCGCGCTGTCGAAGCTTCGCTTGCCGCCAACCAGCCTCTCACGCAACAGTGGCAGAAGGGCCGCGAAGCCCTCATCGGCTACCGCATTCTCTACCTCGGCCTCAACCCGCCCCGCCCGCGCCTTTACGAGCGCATCAACCAGCGCGCCGCCGCTATGTTCGACCGCGGACTCCTGGAAGAGACCGAACGCCTGATCGCCCGCTACGGCCGCGACTGCCGCCCGCTGACGTCCCTCGGATACGCCCAGGCCTCTGCCGTCCTGCGCAACGAACTCACCCGCGAGCAAGCCGTAGCTCACGCCCAGCAAGGGCATCGCAACTATGCAAAGCGTCAGCTCACCTGGTTCCGCCGCGAACCTCACATGCACTGGCTCCAGGGCCTCGGCAGCGATGAAGAGATCGTTGCAGAAGCGCATCGCCTTGTCGCCAACTTTATTGGGGCGTAACTTCCATGTCTCTCTCTACGATGTCTCAAAAACCTTCCAGTCGTATCTGCGCCACAATTGATTAAACGGTGCAAGGCTAACCGCTCATTGCTTGAATGTCTAGGCGAACACCACTTGTCAAATAAAGGTGAACAGTTTTCAGGTGGGCGCGGTCCTTGTTTGTGAATAGCAGGAATGAGGCTGCGGGATGAGTGTTGGCGCGCGAGTCTGGCCGCAGTGCAGCGACGAAGGAGAAGAGGTGTTGCATGTTCGGGCCAATGAGAAAAACGAAGCCTTTGCAGGGCTGGTCGCGCGACACTCGCGCCTGATGTTTCGCGTCGCCTATGGGCTTTTACGCAATGCGCACGACGCGGAAGACGCGGTGCAGGAAGCATTCCTGAAGCTTTACCGAGGTGAGGCATGGCGAGCGATGGAGGACGAAAGGGCTTTTCTGGCGCGGACGGTGTGGCGTGTGGCACTGAGTCGTGCGTCTTCTCGTTCCGGGAAGATGGAAGAGGTCGCTGAACTCGAATTGGCCTCAAACGAAATGTCTCCCGAGGAGAGCGCGTCCAGGGTAGATGAAAGAGAGCTTCTGCGGCGCTTGATCGATGGGCTGCCGGATGAGATGCGACAGACCTTGATGCTATCCGCACTCGATGAAATGAATTCGCGAGAGGTAAGTCTGGTGCTTGGTATCCCGGAGGGAACGGTGCGAACTCGATTGATGAGAGCGAAGGCTGAATTGAAGAAGCGGTTTGAAGCAATGGAGGGGGGGCAGCGATGAGCGAATCCGAATTTAAAGAACTGCTGGACATAGTGCTGCGGCATGACGCGCAGGTTGAGCCATTGGCGGGGTTGGAGGAGCGGGTAGTAAAGCGGATGATCGTCACACCGCAACGCCATTCGATCTGGCGGGGTGTTGCGTGGGGACTCACCGTTATGACCCCTGTTTGCCTGGTAGCAGTGATGTTGCTAACCCAACAGAGGTTTTTCCCGAAGCATGCTGATTCGAAGGCACAGATCGCATCGAGCCATCTTCCACAGAATGCTGCCGCTGAAGGGGTGACTAAGAAACCAGTGACGGTTCCGCCGACCTCTCCCGCGCGTCAGGCGATGATGGCGACTCTTAAGCCAATCAATGCCAAGCCGCTTTTCAAGAAAGCCGAGCCACTGCCGAAACTGGATGTCTTCCCGGCGCCCGCTCATGTGCCGGAGCCTGTGCGTGAGTTGGCCGAACTGTCGCAACATCGAAAAGTCGATGTCTCAGGCCTGACAGATCTTGATTTCCAGGGGAAGCCACCGGCCGAACTGAAGGTCGAGCCGATCACGATTGCCACCATCGAGATCAACCCATTGTTTCCGCTGCCGGACGGGACAAAGAAACAAGTTGAAGATCACTAAGAAGATCATTAGGAGAGCAAATGAAAAAGGCAGATTGGGCTTCGCGCGTACTTGTTGCAATCGCTCTGATGAGTTGTGTGGTTTTGCCCGCATTTGGGCAGACGCCGCCTGGAAACCCTTCGGCGGCACAAAATACTTTCGAGCACAACTACTATCATCTGGTCTTCGTCGTGAAGGAAATCGAAGCTGGAAAGGTAATAAACAGCCGGAACTACTTTATGAGTATCGGGACTGTCGAAAATTCGTACAATGGTTCCCTGGCTCGTTCTCTCCGCACAGGGACCAAAGTGCCGGTGGGGGCTGAGCCAGGAAAGATCAGCTACGTCGATATTGGCGTCAACATCGATTGCCGCAACGTTGTCGATCTCGGCGACAGGATGGCTATGGATCTGAGTGCGGAGATCAGCAGTCTGCAAAAGGAAGCGGAGGATCGAAACAAACCGCAGATTGTAGGAGAAGGACCGACACCGTTGATCCAACAGAACAAATGGAACTCCCAGGTGGTCGTGCTTTTGGGGAAGCCAACAGTGGTGTTCTCGTCGGATGAGGTGACCTCGAAACGGACCATCGAGCTGGAGCTTACGGCTACGGAGATCAAGTAAGACTAAGTGGCTATGGAAGAAAAGAGGAGCGGCGAAGGACAATTGCGCTAGATGGACCGCGAAAGATAAGAACGGGGCGGCAGATCAACGGGAGGGCCACCCGAAGGAGTTAACAAGTCACGAAGTGACCGCCCTCCGCGCAGGAGGCCCGTCCGGCAGGACACAGGGTTAAAATAGGTACATGACCAATCGCCCGCAGCTTGCCCACCTCACCGCCCAGCTCGACGAACTCCGCGAGCGCGGCACCTTCTTCAAGCTGCGCGTGCTCGACGACCAGCAGGCCCCCGTCTGCACCTACGACGGTAAGCGCGTCATCAATCTCGCTTCCAACAACTATCTCGGCTTGTGCAACGATCCACGGCTTGAAGAGGCTGCCATCGCCGCTACGCGCAAGTACGGCGCGGGCTCAGGCGCGGTCCGCACCATCGCGGGCACCATGCACATTCACATGGAACTCGAAGAGAAGATCGCCGCGTTTAAGGGCGTCGAGGCCTGCGTCGTCTTCCAGTCCGGCTTCACCGCCAACGCCGGCACCGTCTCGAGCATCCTCGGCAAGGAAGACTTCATCCTGTCCGACGAGCTCAACCACGCCAGCATCATCGACGGCGCCCGCCTCTCCCGCGCCAAGATCAAGGTCTTCCGACACAAAGACGCCGCGCACTGCGAAGAGCTTCTCCAAGAGATCCAAGACGAACCCGGCCGCAAGCTCGTCATCACCGACGGCGTATTTTCCATGGACGGAGATATTGGGCCTGTCGACAAGCTAGCGCACCTCGCCGAAAAATATGGAGCCATCATGATGGTCGACGACGCCCACGCCAGCGGTGTGCTGGGCCGCAACGGCCGCGGCTCGGTCGACCACTTTCACATGACCGACAAGGTCGACGTCCAGGTAGGCACCCTCTCCAAAGCCATCGGCTCGCTCGGCGGCTACGTCTGCGGCAGCCGCGACCTCATCGACTATCTCTACCATCGCGCCCGACCGTTCCTCTTCTCCACCTCGCATCCGCCCTCGGTCGCCGCCACCTGCATCGCCGCTTTCGACATCCTCGAATCCGAACCCGAGCGCATCGACCGCCTCTGGGACAACACCTGGTACTTCAAGCAGCAGCTCACCGACGCCGGCTTCGATGTGGGCGGCAACTCCACCCCGAAGAGCGAAACTCCCATTACTCCCATCCTCATCGGCGATGGACGCAAGACCATGGACTTCTCCCGCGCCCTCTTCGACGCCGGCGTCATGGCCACCGGCATCGCCTTCCCTACCGTTCCCGAAGGCAAGGCCCGCATCCGCACCATCATGACCAGCGAACACACCCGCGAACAGATCGACCAGTCCCTTGAAGTTTTCACCTCAGTCGCAAAGAAGATGGGCATCCTGCAAGCCTGAGGGCGAGATTGACGGCTCCAGTCCTCTCTTCTGAATATGGCCGATCTTGAGGAATAGCGCAGCTTCCCGAGTCTATTTAGAAAAAAGCGCGTCTTAATGGTATGCCCTTCTTTCGTCTCCCCCAGCTCAGGCTAGCCATCCTGATGCCTGGCTCTGCTCTTTTCGTCTGCAGCTTTGGGACATCTGCGCTTGTTCGCGCGCAGCAGCCGCTCGCCCCGGTCCGGAGCTCCACGTCTTCTAGCATCGAATCGGCAAACCTGATTGCACCAGCCGGACCGCTCTTCATCGCCGCCGCTGCCGCCGACCTGCCCGACGATCCCGGCGCCCTGCTCGTCCCTGAATCGCAGCAGAGCTCCTCCGCTGCACAATCTTCCGCTCCCGCGCCGCAGTTGTCGGACAACCCCGACCGCGTCAGCCCCAACGGCACTCAGCAGACCAAGCGCATCCTCGGCATCATGCCCAACTTCCGCTCCGTCTCGGCCGACACAAAATTGCCTCCCACGAGCGCAAAAGACAAGTTCATTATCGCGGGCAAAGACACCTTCGATTACTCGTCCTTCTTGATCGCCGGCATTCAGGCCGGCATCTCCCAAAACGGCAACTCCTACCCCGAGTTTCACCAGGGCGTCAAAGGCTACGCCCGCTATTATTGGCACACCCTCGCCGATACCACGTCTGAAAATTTCTTTGTCGGCGGCCTTGGCCCCATCGTCTTCAAGCAGGACAATCGTTTCTATACCCTTGGCCACGGCGGCTTCCTCAAACGCACAGAATACGCCTGGACGCGCGTCCTCATCTCCCGCAAGGATGACGGCGACCCCACCTTTAACTATGCCGAGATCATCGGCTCCGGCGCCTCCTCCGGCCTCTCCACTCTCTGGTATCCCACCCGATACCGCACCTGGACCAAGGTCGGCCAGAAGTGGCTCACCAGCGACATTATCGACGGCGCCAACTTCATGCTCAAAGAGTTCTGGCCCGACATCAACAAATACGCCTTCCACACCCATTAAGAGCTTGCCCATACGAAGTTTCTAACGCCGTCTATCGTTGCCCTCGGCTCGTCCCTCGCGGGGGTCGGGCCCGCGACAACCACGCCTGACTTAGCAATCGCTTACCTCGAGCTTCCCGCCCACGAACTCGCCGCCAGCAGAGACTCCAATGCCCATTCATCCCTGTCCCTTGTAAACGACGCGCCCTTCGCTCACCGTAAACGCAACTTTGCCGAGCAAGGGCGCGCCATCGAACGGCGTATTCTTCGACTTCGACCTGGATTTCTTCGCCTCAAAGCTCCACGCTGCCGCCGGATCGAACACCACTACGTCCGCAAAGCTACCCATTGCCAGCGTTCCCCGTCCCTCCAGATTTAGAACCTGCGCCGGCCGCCAGCTCATCAGCTCCACCACCCGCGAAATCGGCATCCCTTCGCCCTCATGCAGTACCCTCATCGCCAATCCCAGGGCCGTTTCGAGACCGGTAATCCCATTCGGGGCTCGTTCAAACTCCTGCTCTTTTTCAAACAGCGCATGCGGCGCGTGATCGGTCGCAATGCAGTCCACCGTGCCATCCATCAACCCCGCGACCATTGCCAGCCTGTCCGCCTCTACCCGCAGCGGAGGATTCATCTTGGCATTCGTGTCGTACTCTCCCACCGCCTCATCGGTCAACGTAAAGTGGTGCGGCGCGACCTCGCAGGTCACCTGCAACCCGTCTGTCTTCGCTCTTCGGATCAAAGACATCGCCCTCGCCGTCGACACATGCTGCACGTGCAGATGCGCCCGAAATCCCTCCTCACGCTCGATATCCCGCAGCAGCTGAATGTCCCGCTCCACAATCCCAGCCTCTGCCTCCACCGGCATCCCCCGCAGACCGAGCCGAAACGCCACCCGCCCAGCGTTCATGCTGCATCCGCCGGTCAGCCGCGTATCCTCGGCATGCTGCGACACCGGCACGCCCAGCCCCGCCGCAGCCACCAGCGCCGCCCGCATCACCCGCGTCTCCAGCACCGGCTTGCCGTCATCGGTAAACCCCACGGCCCCGGCCCGCACGAGATCGTGGTAGTCGGTAATCTCCTCGCCTCGGCTTCCAAATGTAGCCGCCGGCATTGCAAACAACTTCACCGCCGGCCCGCGCGCCGCATCCAGCATCCATTTCAGCCCGGCTACCGAATCGTTCACCGGCACCGTATTCGGCATCGCCACCACGCTCGTAAATCCACCCGCCGCCGCAGCCCGCGTCCCCGTCGCAATCGTCTCCTTGTACGTCTGCCCCGGTTCCCGCAGATGCACATGCACATCCACCAGCCCCGGCGAGACGATCCTCCCCGTGGCGTCAATCGTCTCCTTCACCTCCAACGAACCGAACCCTCCAGGCGTCTCCACGGCATGCACGCGGCCTTTGCGCAGAAGCAAATCCCGCTCTGCATTCAACCCGCTTGCGGGATCCACCAGCCGCCCACCCCGAATCAATAGGTCACTCATACGGTTACACTTTCAAATCCATTCGCGCCCAGCGCCCTCGCCAGCAGCGCCGTCCTCACCCACAACCCATGCTGCACCTGCTCTTCGATCGCCGAGTTGGGCCCATCCGCCACCTCGCCCGCAATCTCCAACCCACGAATCATCGGCCCCGGATGCATGACCAGCGCATCAGGCGCACTCGCCATCAACCGTTCCTCACTCAACTGATACCGCGCAACGTATTCCGCCAGATCGAACTCCAGCCCGACCAGCCGCTCCCGCTGAATCCGCAGCATCATTACCACATCCGCCCGTGCCAGCGCCTCGTCGAAATCCCGCGCAATCTCCACCCCCTTGCTCAGCCCAAGCGCCTCCTCCGGCAACAATGCGGGGGGTCCGCACAACACCACCGTCGCCCCCAGACTTGGCAGCAGCATCGCATTGGACCGCGCCACACGGCTGTGCAGAATATCGCCCGTAATCACCACCGTCACGCCCGCCAGCGTCTTCCTGTCCACCGGTCGAGCATGCACCCCAGGCAGCCGCGCCAATATTGTCCGCAGGTCCAGCAGCGCCTGCGAAGGATGCTCATGCATCCCATCTCCCGCATTCAACACCGGCAGCCCCGTCATCTTCGCCAGCAGAAACGGCGCGCCTGAGTTCGCATGCCGCAGCACAATGCATTCGGCCCCCAGTGCCCGCAGTGTCAGCCCTGTATCCTTCAGGCTCTCGCCCTTCTCGATGGAAGAGGACTTGTCGCTCACCAGGGTCGTTATCGCTCCCAGCGACTTTGCCGCCAGCTCAAACGAAGTTCTGGTCCGTGTGCTCGACTCATAAAACAGCAGCGCAACCCGCCGCCCCGCCAGCACCCGCGCTCGTTCCGCTGGCTGCATTGTCTCCATCCGGTCCGCAGCCGCCAGAATCGCCGCCACCTCCGCCACTGAAAGATCTGCCACCGTCAACAACGACCCTACGGCAATCTCGCGCGTCTCTAATGTCTTCATCAAAATTATCTTAGAGCCTGTCTGAAATTTCTGTCCTGCCGGACGGGCCTCCTGCTCGCATTCACCCCACAAACGAAGACCTGTTTGCGCCGTCGGCGGATTCGGCGGTCACTTCGTGACGTGTGTACCGGACTGGACAGGAGGATTTTCTTGGGACTCACGTTGCTCGGGATCAAATTTCACGACGAACAACGGGAGGCCCACCCGAAGGGGTACACGCGTTACGAAGTGACTCAATCCACCAGCTCTACCAGCAGCACCTGCTCCTGCCCATCCACCTCGTTCAGCTTGACCTCGATAATCTCCCGCTTCGATGTAGGAATCGTTCGACCCACGTAGGTCGCCTCGATCGGCAGCTCGCGATGCCCTCGGTCGATCAGCACCAGCAGCCGTACGCTCTTCGGCCGCCCATGGTCGAACAGCGCATCGAGCGCCGCCCGGATCGTCCGCCCCGTATACAGCACATCGTCCATCAGGATGATGTCCCGCCCGTTGACATCGAACCCGATGGCCCCCGGCGTCACCTTCGGCCGTGGTCCGTCCGTCGATAGGTCATCGCGATAAAAGCTGATATCCAGCACGCCCGTATCCACCGGATGCTTGTCGATTTTTTCGAGCAGCACCCCGATCCGTTGCGCCAGCGGAACCCCTCTGCGCTTAATCCCGACCAGCCCCACATTCTCGCTGCCGCCATGCTTCTCGACGATCTCGTGCGCCAGCCTCACCAGCGTGCGCTCGATCTCCGAGGCCGACATCAGCCTCCCCTTCTCCCGCAACTTCGGCGCCTTCAAGTTCATCGCACCCTCAAACCAATTTCGCTGATGATATCAGCACCTCGCCCATCGGAATGACGCATGCGCCCTCTATCGGTCGGGAATGATGATTCCGACCAACGGAAGGACCTGAGCAACTCGTAGCACCCAAACCGATATACATGAACGTCCGCCGCGCCAGCAGCCCGTCCGGTAGGACTGCCGCACCCCGGATTTGCACAGCCCCCTTGGAAATATCAGAACAGTCCCGCTCGTTTCATCAAATATTGACACCCCAGACAAGCACCCCAGCGGCACATTCGCGTCTAGTTGTCCCTCAGGAGGTATCCATGAACACACCCATGAATACAACAAGGTTACTTGTCGCATTGTGTGCGTTGTCTGCGGTCTCTGCGAGTGCGCAGGACTGGGATCACGATCGAGATCGCAGCGAGATTCGTCATGTGCTGCTGATCAGCGTCGATGGCATGCACGCCATTGATTATTTGAACTGCGCCAAGGGCATTCCCACCGTTAACAGCGGGTCGCCCTACTGCCCCAACCTCGCTGAACTCGGTGAGACCGGCCTCAACTACGTCGCCGCTAGCACCTCCAAGCCATCGGACTCCTTCCCCGGCCTCATGGCGCTGGTTACCGGAGGAACCCCGCGCACCACCGGCGTCTACTACGACGTCGCCTATGACCGCACGTTGGATGCTCCCGCCAAGACGACTGGCAACGGAGTCGCCGCCGGACCCTGCACCCCAGGCGCCGCGCCCACCGGAACCCGGACCGAGTACGAAGAAGGCATCGACATCGACCAGAGCAAGCTCAACGGGGGAGCATCCGGAGCAGGCCTCACCGACGGGGGAATCAAATCGATCGACCCCACCCGCCTCGTCCGCGACCCCCGGCACGGCTGCGCTCCCATTTATCCCTGGAACTTCGTCCGCACCAACACCATCTTCGGCGTCATCCACGCAGCCGGCGGCTACACCGCGTGGTCGGACAAGCACCCCGCTTACTCCGCCGTCGCCGGTCCCGGCGGCAACTCGCTCGACGACTACTACTCGCCTGAGATTAACTCGCCCGTCATCAACCTGCCCGGCGTCACCACCCCGACCGGACTCAACTGCTCCACCATCCCCGACCCCACCAGCGTCAGCGACTGGACCGGCAGCTTTCAAAACATCCAGTGCTACGACACCCTAAAGGTTCACGCCATCCTCGACGAGATCGACGGCAAGACGCATGACGGCAGCGATGCCCGGGTTCCCGCGATCTTCGGCATGAACTTCCAGGCGGTCAGCATCGGCCAGAAGCTGATCGAGAAGAATGTCGCCACCGGCGGATACACCGATGCGACCGGAACGCCGACTCTGTCCCTGCTGAGCGAGATCAAGTTCGTCGACGACTCGATTGGCGAGATGGTCACGAGGCTCAAAAATCGCGGCCTCTACGACTCGACCCTGATCATCATCACGGCGAAACACGGTCAGTCGCCGATCGATCCGAACCGCTTCTTTTCCATTCCGGGCAGCAGCGGCAACAACGGCACCACTCCCGCCGATCTGGTGAGCAACCTTCTGCCTTATTCTGAATCGCCCGTGAATCCAACTGGCATCGGGCCCACCCAGGACGACGTCTCGCTGCTGTGGCTGGCCAACTCTTCCAACACCGACTCTGCCGTCGCGACGCTCGAAGCCAACGCCACCAAGGCCGGCATCGGGCAGATCTTCTATGGTTCGATCCTGGCGCAGAACTACAACAAACCCGGCGTCCCGCCCTACGGCGACCCGCGCACTCCTGACATTATCGTCACTCCGAACGTCGGCGTGATCTACACCGGGAGCACGAAGAAGCTCTCCGAACACGGCGGCTTCGCGCATGACGACACCAATGTCATGATGCTGCTCTCCAACCCCCACTATCAGGCGAAGTCGATCTACTCTGCCGTCGAGACGATTCAGGTCGCTCCCACCATCCTCAAGTCGCTCGGCCTCGATCCCCGGGAGCTCGATGCCGTCCGCGAGGAAGGAACTACGGTTCTCCCTGATTCGCAGTTGCACCGCTTCGAATAGATTCAACTTAAAAAGCAGGAGGCGGAGAGAATCTTCTCCGTCTTTTGTTTTTTAGGCTCCGGCTAGGCCGAGACCTTACGCCGCGTCCGCAAGAACCCGCCCACAGCGCCACCCACCGTGGACAATACAACCAGAAATCCCGAGAGCATCGCAAATCCCGCCAGCATCATCCCCGCTCGCACCTCCGGCGAGTAGAGAAACCGCACCACCTCCGGGGGCTCAGGCGCAGTGGCCGCAGCTTTCTGGATCTGCGCATGCAGCATCTGGGTTAAATCCGCGTCGAACCCCGCCATGCTGTGCAGCCCATAGCGCGCCACCAGTCCAGCCGCCGACATCGCGACCGCAAAACACGCCATTAATGCCAGCCCCACCACCACCCCGATGCGCGCGCCCACTCCCGCATCCATCCACGCCTGCGGCCGCCGTTTTTGATAGAGCGCCAGGGTTATCAACGACCCGCTCACCGTCCACAGCCACGTCAGCGGCGACACCAGCTGCACCTTCGCCGACACCACGCTCAGCGCCGCGGCAATCACCGCCACCAGCGCCGCGCAGCGTATGGCCGTCTTCCACTCCACCCGCTGCGGCCTCGGCGGAGCCATGGCGTCCGTGGTCGATGCTTCCACCGAACCGCTCTGCTGCTCATACTCCGGCAGAAATAATTGCGGCGAGCCGCAATGCGGACAGAAAGGCGACTCTCCCCGGCTCTCCGGCAACTCACCCCCGCAACGATGACAAAACTCGCGCATATCTTATGAAGCTATCCCACCTGCCATGGCGCGGCAAGCAGAGGCGCGATCTCCAACGCGGGAATGAATACCAAATGCCGCATCACTGCGTTTGCTGCCCTTTCTCGTCATCCATGAAATGCCCCGGCAGATCCAGCGCCACCAACCCCAGTTTGGTCCCGCTACCCTCCGGATCAACCCCTGCGATATGCTGGTGCTGCTTCGATCCCGCTTTCAACTCCAGCTTGCCGCTGATGTCCTGATCGACCTTGATGTGATTCTTCTGATCGTCATCGCTGCACGTCAGCCCCTCGGCTGTATGAGTCGGCGTCCCCACCGGACTGTTGTTCCGGCATTCGATCACGTCTCCATATCGTCCCAGCGCCTTTCGGTAAAACGCAGCAACCTTGTCCGGAGCGTCCGGCGTTGTATAGCTGGCTGCTTTGACTCGCAGTTGAAATTTTCCGAAGCTGAAATTGACATCCGCGGCGCCATCGTTCTTGTCCTTTTTCCTGGTCAGCACCGCTCCTGGATACAACGGCAGTCCAAGCTCCTCCTGCACGGTCATGTCGTTTGTTTTCACAGTCATTCCGCCAAACGGCGTAGCGATTTTTACGTTTTCGCTGTCGCCATGCTTGTCGTTTTCGACCCGGCAGCCGCTTGCCAGGATTGTCGCCACGATCGTCATCGTTGCCGCCATTTGTTTTGCGCGCATACTCGCCTCCATCTCTCAGAAAACAATACGCCGACCTTGCCTTTCAGGTTCCATGATTGTGGAAAAAGACTCGGTTTTCCACAGAGGGTCGCCGATCACGCCATGCCTCATGGCGCGGGTTTCGATCGCCGAAAAGGGGCATATACTGTCCGCGTAAACCATACATTTGAGCGCAAGTTGGCCGCTCCAGAGCGCGTTTGGTTCGCGAGCAGGGACCGCGAAGGTACCCCAAATCCAAATCGAGGCACCCAAAATCCAAATCGAGGATGGAGGCATCAAATCCTT
Organism: Edaphobacter sp.; assembly: GCA_965277335.1. Lineage (GTDB taxonomy): Bacteria > Acidobacteriota > Terriglobia > Terriglobales > Acidobacteriaceae > Edaphobacter. Next base: position 1,018,557 of record CBDICJ010000008.1, read on the forward strand.
GTGACCGACTCCGCGAGCCATCTCTTCGCTCCCCTCAAGCTTCGCAGCCTCACCCTCCCGCACCGCGTTGCCGTCTCGCCCATGTGCGAGTACACGTCCACGGACGGCTTCGCGAACGATTGGCACCTGGTTCACCTGGGCAGCCGCGCCATCGGGGGCGCCGCGCTGGTGATGACAGAGGCCAACGCGGTCAGTCCGGAGGGCCGCATCACGCTGGGCGATCTCGGCATCTGGAAAGACGAGCATATCCCCGAGCTCCAGCGCATCACCTCCTTCCTTCATCAGCACGGCGCCTATGCCGGCACCCAGCTCGCCCATGCCGGCCGCAAAGCCAGCATGGCGGTTCCCTGGGAGCCCACCCGCACCATTGCTCAATCCGAAGGCGGGTGGCAGCCTGTCGCTCCCTCCGCGATCCGCTTCGACGAAACCTATCCCCTCCCCACCGCGCTCGATCGCGCCGGGATGGACAAGATTGTCGCGGACTTCGTTGCGGCTGCTCATCGAGCGTTGGCCGCCGGTTTCGACCTGATCGAGCTTCACGCTGCCCACGGGTACCTCTTCCACGAGTTTCTCTCGCCACTCTCCAACCATCGCACGGACGAGTACGGGGGCAGTCTGGAGAATCGCGCGCGCTTTCCGCTTGAAGTGGTGCGCGCCCTGCGCTCGGCGTGGCCCCAGCATCTTCCCCTCTTTGTCCGTATCTCCGCCACGGATTGGGCTCCGGAGTCGCTCGGCGCAAGCTGGGATCTTGCCCAGTCCGTCGAGTTCGGCAAGCTTCTCAAGAACGAGGGCGTCGACCTGATAGACGTCTCGACCGGCGGCAACCATCCCGCCCAGCAGATTCCTACCGGCCCCGGCTACCAGGTTATCCATTCGGAGGCGATTCGCCGCAAAGCCGGCATGGCCACTGCCGCCGTCGGGCTTATTACGGAGCCTGCCCAGGCGGACCAGATCATCCGCACCGGACAGGCCGACCTCGTCCTGCTCGCGCGCGAGTTCCTCCGCGAACCCTACTGGCCGCTCCACGCCGCCGACGAACTCCATCAGGAGATCTCCTGGCCCGTCCAGTACGCCCGCGCCGCCGGACACCGGAGTCCACCGCGCCAGCCCGTCTCGACGCCGATAGCCTGAGAATCTGTCTAAAAACTATAGAAAACGATTCCTTTGAAGTTATTGAATCTGTTTGAATACTGCGTAGCGATTTACGTCCTCGCAAAACAAGCAACAACAAAGGCGAAATGCTGGGATCTCTCCACTACGCCGTGCGATAAAACCACACGGCTTCGGTCGAGATGACGACTCCTTTGAAGTTATTAGACAGGTTCTAAGGCCAAAGCCGGAACCACGAAAATCAATGACTGTGCCCGAATTCCTGGCCTATACTGGACCACAAGCCGGAGGCCATGGGACGGCACGACGGTCTTGGGCTGGAAGTTGGGCTTGAATTGGGCTTGAAGTCGCTGGGGAGTCACTGGGACGTTACGGGGAGTCACTGGCACGGAGTCACTGGCATGGCGCAGCAGCACCAGTCAATCCGCAAAACCGCCTCAGCATCCGGGTCCGACATCCCGGACAAGCTCTACTTCCGCATCGGGGAGGTGGCCCGGCTCTGCGCCGTTCCTGCCTATGTCCTGCGGTTCTGGGAGAGCGAGTTCCCCCAGCTTAAGCCTCACAAAGGCGGCACCGGCCAGCGCCTCTACCGCCGGCGCGATGTCGAGATGGCGCTTCGGGTCAAGGGCCTGCTCTACGACGAGGGCTACACCATCCCCGGCGCCCGCCAGCTCCTGAAGGCCGAGCTGAAGCAGAAGGAGCCGCAGCTTGCACTTTCGATCGCAGGGTCCTCGCCGGCCGCCGATCCCGGGCAGCTGCGCAAGCTCCAGAAGGACCTGCGCGATCTGTACTCGTTGCTTTCGAAACCGGCTGCCCGCACCTCCGCCGGGACTACGGTGCAGTCGATTCGCGCGCCCCGCGCGGCCAGCACACCACGTCGCGCCTCGGAGAAGCTCTTCGATCTTCCTCTTCTGCCGGAAGGCAATTAAAGGCGGTACCATCTCACTATGGGATATCAAAAGAGCTACGACGACCGGCCGCGTCGCCGCCAGCGGCCACAATCCTCCCACAGCAAGACTCCATACCTTGGGGTCAACGCGCTGCATGGCGTTCCGATCCAGTGTCAGTTCTGCTCGGGTCAGGCCTTCCGCCGCTCTACCTTGCGCGGAGAAGACTTCACTCGACTTCTGCTGATGCGCTATCCCGTCCGCTGCCTCCGCTGCAGCCAGCGTCAGGGCGTCAGCTTTACGGTCGCGGGCATCTCTCTTTCCTCGAAGATTAAGCCGAAGCGTCCAGACCGTAACACTCCGCTGCCGGGCGCATGGGTTGAGCCTGCAGAACAAGCAGCTCCGCCGGACTCGCAAGACAGTTAGGCTCAGTCCACCGGGACTGTTTTCAGTCCAACGGCACTGCCTTCAGTCCAACGGCACTGCGACTTGGATTGCTGCGCAAGATGAGGTTGTGCTGTGACTCTTTCAGCTTGAAGACAACGGTCATGCTCGCAAGAAAACAGACAACGGCAAAGGCGAAATGCGGAGATCTCTCCACTGCGCCGTGCGATAAAACCCGCACGACTTCGGTCGAGATGACGATTTTGAGAACTATAGATTTGTGGTATTGGTGATGTAAGAACAGGCAACGGCAAAGGCGAAATGCGGGGATCTCTCCACTACGCCGTGCGATAAAACCCGCACGGCTTCGGTCGAGATGACGATTTTAAGGAGTTATTAGACAGGTTTTACGCCGTGCGATGTAACCCGCACGGCTTACCAACCCAGCGAGCAAAAGCGCTCGCCGGGGACCACGGGACTTCGGTCGAGATGACGATTTGAGGAGTTATTCGACAGGTTCCAAGGGGATCGAAGTTTAGCTCTGGGCTGCTTTTCGCCGGGAAGTGGCGCGGGCTAGTTTGGTATGTTTATCGGATGGGGAAGAAGCACGTCTTCGCGAATCTGGTCCTGCTCTTTGCCATCTTGTCCTGTGGCGCGCAGGAGAGGGCGCTCGTTCCGACGCCTCCGATGGGCTGGAATAGCTGGGATGCGTATGGCCTCACCATCAATGAAGCACAGTTCCGCGACAATATGGTCGTTCTCGCGGCGCAGTTGAAGGAGTTCGGCTGGCAGTATGTGGTGGTCGACGAGGGCTGGTATCTGCAGAACCCCGAGATGGCGTCAACTCCCGACCGCCTCCGCTACACCGTCAATGCGAAGGGGCAGTACGAGCCAGCGCTCAGCCGCTTTCCGTCGTCGCGGCAACGCGCCGGGTTCAAGCCTCTCAGCGATGCGACGCACGAGAACGGCCTGAAGTTCGGCATCCATATCATTCGCGGCATCCCGAAGAAGACGGTGCAGGCCAACCCCCGCATCGGCCTGACCCGCTTCCACGCCGCGGCTGCCGCCGATACCGCCGACCTCTGCCCCTGGAACCCGGACAACTTCGGCGTGAAGAACAACGCGGCCGGGCAGGCCTGGTATGACGCCCTGATGAAGCAGTACGCGGCCTGGGGGGTCGATTACCTCAAGGTCGACTGCATCGCTTCGCGGCCATACCGGGGCGACGAGATTCGCATGATCCATCGGGCGATTCTGCGCTCCGGGCGTGCCATGGCGCTGAGTCTTTCGCCTGGGCCGACGCCGCTTGAAGAGGCCGAGGAGGTCGGGAAATACGCCCAGCTCTGGCGCGTCTCGGACGATGTCTGGGACCAATGGGAGAAGAGCAAGGAGCAGACCGGCGGCTTTCCGCAGAGCGTGAAGGATCAGTTTCCCATCCTTGCAAGCTGGGCCAAGTACGCGAAGCCCGGCAACTGGCCCGATGCGGATATGCTGCCCATCGGCCAGCTTCGCCCCTTTCCGGGATATGGCAAACCCCGCGCCAGCAGGCTTACCGAAGACGAGCAGAGGACCATGATTACGCTGTGGGCCATTGCCCGGTCGCCACTGTTTATCGGCGGCAACCTGACGCAGATGGACGATGCGATGAAGTCGCTGCTGACCAATCCCGATGTGATCGCCGTGAATCAGCGCTCGGTGGAAGGCAGCGCGTTTCCGACCCGCTACAAGGACATGGCGGCGTGGACCTCGAAGTCCGCCGACGGCAACACCAGCTATTTGGCCATCTTCAATCTCGGCGACGCTCCCGTTCACATCGACCGCACGTTTGCCGAATATGGGTTTATCGATCGCGCCCAATACCGCGCCCGCGATCTGTGGATGCGCAAAGAGCTGGGCGTCCTGAATGCCTTTACGGCAGACATACCGGCTCATGGCTCGCTGCTGTTCTCGCTCCGCGAGTAGACCAGGGCGCGCTCCATTGGTTATATGCGAAAGAGCGACTCGGCGTTCGCGTGCGCGATCTTCTCTTTTTCGGCTTGGCTGATTGGCAGCGTCTCTAGAAAGCGTCGAGCTCCGGCAAGGGTGAGGTACGGATAATCTACTGAATAGAGAATGCGATCGGCACCGATCACCTTGTGAATGAATTCAAAGTGGGGAAGATTCAGCATTCCGCTCGGGGTGACGTAGACGTGCCGCTTGAAGGTTTCCGTGATCGTCCGCGATAGTCCTGTCACTTCCTGCGGGATCGTATCGTCAAGCCTCTGAAGATAGAACGGGATCATCTCTCCCCAATGCCCGCTGATGACCTGCAAATCCGGGAAGCGATCGAACTGACCGGATAACAAGACCCGGAGCAGTTGGATGCCCGCTTCGTTGTGCCAACCCCAGGCGAACAGGGACATTCGCGCAGTCACCTCTTTCTTGAGGCTGCCATAGTAGGGCTGCTGCACTTGCGGCAGCGGGTATCCGGGATGGAGGTAGATGGGGATTCGAAGCTGGTTGAGCTTGGCGAGAATCGGTTCGAAGCGCGCATCGTCCAAAAACACTTGTCCTGGCCGACCTAGCAGCATCGCCCCGACGAAGCCAAGTTCTTTCACGGTACGTTCCAGCTCCTCGGCGGCGGCCTCTGGATGCTGCCAAGGAAGCGAGGCAAAGCCGCTGAAGCGCGAAGGATTTTTTTGCACGACCTGCGCAAGCCTGTCATTCGCGGCCCGCGTGAGTGCAATCTCCTGCTCAGCCGGCGCATCCTGCGATGGATTGCTGTAAGAAAGGATTTGCATGTCGATGCCATGCTTGTCCATCTCCGCGATACGGCCGCTCCCCGTGTCGGCCGCGAGCTTTTGCGTAACCCGAAAATCAATGGCCATAGGACGCTTATCGTCACCATCTTCGATATTGCCTTCGAAGCAAGTGCCAACCTCGGTGAAGTATGGAGCCTCGGACTGCTGCGCAAGCTGACCTGCTTTGGCTAGGTCCTGATCGACTGTGTGCTCTTCAACGCAGATAATCTTCATTGTTTCTCCATTACCTCACGTGCCTTCTATTTGCACCGCGAAGTATGATGCGCGATCGCTGACCGACGGCGCATCCAGGACGGCTACCAAGCGAGCGGCTGATCGAGATAGTCGAGGAAGAGCTGCTCCCCGGAGCCCATGTGACGTTCGACTACGTCAGCCACGCCGCGAACGCTTGTCGGAACGTCGATCTCAGCGGCGACTGTGCCATTGAGAGTTCCCATATCGGTAGCGGCCCAGCCGGGATGGATATTCAGAACCGTCTGACCTTTCTTGCCGATCTCTGCATAGATGCCACGGGAAAGCATATTCTGTGCCGCTTTGCTGGCGCGATAGAGTTCAAGTCCACCTTCGATATTTCCAGCAATGCTGGCGCGATGCGAGGACATGAAGCAGAGCGTGCCAGAAGCTGTGAGTTTGTCGAGCAAGTGCCAGGCTAAACGAATGGGACCGATCGTATTGGTCAAGAACGAATCCATGATCTCCGGCAAAGTCGCTTTCAGAACAGACTGATGCAGGGGGCCATAGATTCCGGCGTTCATGTAGATGACGTCGAATGTGCAGTCCTGTAAGGATGCCTTGAAGGATTTGATGCCTTCCTCATCCGTCACATCGATGTATCGAACTTCGAGCCGCGAAGGATTGCTTTCGCCTATCTTCCGCAGCGCGTCCATATTGTCTGAAGCTGAGCGCGACGTGCCGGCCACGTTCCATCCACGACCGAAGAACTCTTGAGCTAAGGCCAGCCCGAGTCCTTTCTCGGCCGCCACGATGAGGATACTTTTTGAATTCGCCATTTTGTCTACCGTTTCTACAGAGCTGTATAGCCTCCGTCTGCCATGATGAGAGCTCCCGTAATGAAGCTTGCACGAGGCGATGCGAGATACGCGATGACGTCCGCGATCTCTTTGGGCTGGCCGACGCGCCCGATCGGATGCAGGTGTCCATAGCTTGCTAAGGTGGCTTTGCTGGTTGGTCCTCCTAGAAAGCCGGTCTCAATCACGCCTGCGCCAATCGCGTTCACCCGAATGCCTCGATCGCTGTACTCCGCTGCGATGACACGTGTGAGTTGCGCAATCGCGCCCTTCGAGGCTGAGTACGCCGCTGTCTCCTTCAGCGCGATGACGCTTGAGATCGAGGCTACATTCACGATCGCGCCGCCTCCACGTTCCAGCATCGCGCGAACCGCTTCGCGGGCATGCAGAAAGTAGCCGCGAGCGTTGATCGCCATGATCTGATCCCATTCCTCAGCGCTCGTATCAAGCAGAGGCTTGTTCAGCGTCTTGCCGGCATTGTTCACCAGGATGTCCAATGCGCCGAAGCTTTCGATAGCCTTTGCGATCGCGCCGGTGGCGCTTTGCTCCAGCGAAACGTCTGCGCAGAGGGTGACAACTTTGCCCCGCTCTTCGAGTTCCCGCACGGATGGGCTGATATCTTCCGCAACGATCCGAACGCCATGTGCCTTCAACAACTCCACCGTCTTACGGCCGATGTCCCCTGCTGCGCCCGTGACGATCGCCACTTTATCAGATAGGCCCAGGGTTAAGTCCAGCTTCATACGTCCTCCTTAAGAATTTCGTTGCACTGCAAAAATCGAGAGGTCCGTCCAACCGAATGGTGCTGTTCAGTAGAGATTGGATGACGACCAAAGCGATTGGACTGTCGTGTTATTGCCGTTTCTTATCCCAAGATTGCTAATTTCCCCTCGCCGAGGCACACACCTTGCAGGGGGGCACGGCAAAGCGTATTCAAAATCACACCTGTACGCTACTGTGGTGGAGCGTCGCCATGATTGAACTTAACTCGCTCTTCGGCGAGCGGTACTCTGAATCGCCGTGACTTGCTTCCTGCTGGCAGGATTTGGGGACGCGAGCAGAGGAGAAGCTGCCAACCCCCGGTAGGCGGAGAGTTCAGGAGTCTCTAGATCTTTCGCTGCTCCAAGAGGGTCATAAAAAGGGCTGCGCAAGACTCGGCCCATTGTTCTTGTTGTTTCCTCGTATCCGTCAGAGTCTTCAGTCCGAGTGTGCTCCGCATGCACATGTCTCCCAACAGGATAGCCAGGAATACCTGCGCGGCGTGTTCGGGGTCACTTACCCGGAGAGCTTTCCCGCCTTGTTTTGCAATCAAGTATTCCGTTAGAACCTGGATACTTTTCGCATAGCCTTCTTTCCAGAACTTCTTGGCAACATCGGGAAAGTTCCGGCTCTCGCCGATCACGAGCCGATGGAGACCTCTGGTATCCGGTCTTGCCATGAGCACGAGCATCTCCATGGCGAAACGAACGAGGACCTCATGAACGTCGCGATCCGGACTCAAGGACCCCATGGCCTCGAAGGTTCCTGAAGCCTTTCGGGCGATGAGAGCCTCAAACATCTTCTCTTTATTTGGGTAAGCCGTATAAAGCGTTTCGAGGGAACACCCTGCTTTTTTAGCGATGGCCGTCATGGTGGCGCGACTGAAACCGGCTTCCAAAAACACTTCAGTCGCTGAATCGAGGATGCGATCTTTGCGGTCTTCGATCTCGGCTGCTGGGATTCGGCCAAGTCTGGAGACGGCGGCGGCTTGTTTTTTCGTCCTATCCACATTCCCACTATACAAATTCAGGGAGGCATCTTGCAATCGTAGCGTCCGGTACGCTATGGTTTTGACAAGCATCAATCGTAGCGCGCGTTACGCTACGTCTGGTGAAGGACGACAAGAAGCGCCTCGAACCAAAACATGGGATCGTCAACCGAACAAAGGAGAGCAACACATGCCAACAACACGTTTCGAAACCACGATCAAAGCCCTCAAAGACTACGCGTCCATGACGCCCGAAGCTGCCGTCAAGAACATCGAAGGCTGGCAGACCTACCTGAAAGACCACGATCATGCGGGCGTCAAGAGCATAGTGTCCGATCTGGACAAGCTGAAGCAGCTGTTATCCGCTGAGCAGTTGGATGGAAGCAAGATCAAACAGCTTGTCGTCAAGCTGGGCAAGGAAACGGTCGCTCTTGGAAAAGGGGAAAGCCCGAACGCCAAGCATATCGACGAGCTTGGAAAACAACTGGAGAAGGCAGCTTAACTCTGGAGATCAGGGAAGGTCAGTCGATGGCTGGCCTTCTTCTCGATCCTTCCGATCCCTCCGATCATTCCGAACGCGCCGCATAACGCTCACCTTGCACCTCGAACAGAAATCGGACAGTGGTCCTAGGAAAACATCATGATTGTCGTCACAACTCCAACCGGAAAGATCGGATCGCAGGTAGTCAAACATCTCATCGCCGCCAAGGAGGCGGTGCGTGTCATCGCCAGGGATCCCTCCAAGCTGGCTCCAGAGTTTTCCGGAAAGGTGGAGGTAGTTGAAGGCTCTTCAGACGACGATAAGACGATGAACCGGGCACTCGAAGGCGCGGAAGCTCTTTTCCTGGTCGTCCCTCCCTCCTTCAAAGCAAACAATGACACGGAGTATTACCTAAGGTTCACTTTGCCGGTTTGCCGCGCAATCATGACCCAAGGCGTGAAGCGAGTCGTAGCCGTGTCAGGCCTCGGCCGGGATGTACCCATGGAGGCTGGTCCGGTGACCGCCTCCTTCCGCAAAGATGAGGAGATCGAAAAGACCGGGGTCGACTTCCGCGCTCTTTGGTGTCCCTCGTTTATGGACAATATGCTCGGGCAGATAGCAACGATCAAGAGTGAGGGGCGGTTCTTCCTTCCGGGCATCCCAGATCTTAAAACCCGCCACGTGGCGACACAAGATATTGGTTTGAGCGGCGCCCGCCTCCTCCTCGATAAGACGTGGACCGGGCAGGGCGGCTTGGCGGTCCTTGGACCAGAGGATCTGTCCTTTAATGACATGGCATTGATTTTGAGCGATGTCCTTGGCCGCGACATTCGCTTTCAGCAGGTTTCTGGGGATGCCTACAAAGCACAGCTGATCCAGCACGGCGCTAATGCAATCTTCGCGGATGGTCTCTCAATGATGTTCGTCGCGAAGGCCAATGGTCTTGATGACGCCGAACCAAGAACGCCGGAGAATACAACACCGACTACCTTTCGGCAATGGTGTGAAGAGGTTTTCAAGCCGGCATTTACAGCATTCCGTGCCGAATGACAGTCAAGAAGGCAGGAACGCCTAGGCAAGGCTCACACGAGTTCCCATTGCGTTTCAGCGGCGAGTATTCCCTCTCCGTCAGCACCCGGTTGGCCGCTCGTTCTTCGTTCCTCCAAGATTTGCAGATCGGAGATTTGCAGATCGGACAAGACGCCCCGTTCCCAACCCTCGACCTTGCTTTCCCAATCGAGGGGCGGTGGGGAACAGTAGGCGTTCGGGTAATACAACGCAATGAGCAGATCCTCCATGCGGAACTGTTGGGAAATCCTGATGGCATCGCCAACGAAGAGGTCGGCGCTCAGCTAGAGCGGATGCTCTGCTTGGATACGGACGCCCAGGGCCTGGCAGAGATCGTTGCGCGCGATAAAGTGGTCGCGGACCTGGATAAGCGTCGTCCAGGACTTCGCCCGGTCCTCTTTCCAAGCCCCTACGAGGCTGCGGCGCGCGCGATTATAGGGCACCGACTCTTTGTGCGGCAGGCTGCATCTGTGAGTTCCCGCGTCTCCAAAGAACACGGAGTGGCGGTCACGGTGGGAGGCCGCGTGATGAACGCATTCCCGGCTCCAGAGCGGCTTGCGGCACTCTCACCCGTTCAAGGACTCTCCGAACTGAAAGTCAAGCAGCTTCGAGCGCTGGGTGCTTTCGCCGCGGAAGGACAACTGAGCAGCCTTCGCCTACGGGCAATGAAGTATCCGGAGGCACTTTCTTATCTTCAGCAGTTAGCTGGGATAGGTCCTTTTTCGGCAGAACTGATCATGCTGCGTGGAGTTGGCAATCCGGATGCTTTCCCACACGAGGAGAGACGCCTTCATCGTGCGATGGCCGCAGCGTATCACCTCAATCCCGACCCTGATCTCGCCACCCTCGAACGGGTTGCCGATCGATGGCGCCCCTTTCGCAGTTGGATCGGTTTGCTCCTGCGCAACTCAGAGTATGGTTCGTAACGCCGAGCCGAGCGGTTCGTCTGAAGCTCATGGTGCAGGGCTGCCCGAAGGAAAACAAAGGCCTCTTGTTGCTCCCAGGAAGGATGGCCTTTGAAAGTCAGGCAGACTCTCCGCGGTTGGGGGAGGTGCTGTGTCGCTGGCGAGCCTCGGACTAAGGTTGTCTGCTCAGGTCTGTCTGCTCAGGTTGCGGCTTTACCGCTTTATTGTGTTCTTCAAGATGAATTCGCAGATGTTGAAGGTGATCGCGCATGAGCCGCTCGCATGCGTCTGCGTCCCTGGCCTCCAAGGCATTAAAGATGCTGTTGTGGTCGGCGTAGGTGAAGCCCAGGCTTGGGGGCGAGAGACCTTCGGGGTAGCGATAGGTTCGCATGAGGAACCAGATATCTCCGCAAAGCATGGCGAGGAGTCGGTCGTTCCCGCTCGCCTTCGCGATCTGGTAATGAAAATCGAAGTTGTGCCAATCGCTATAAAGGCGTTGCAAGCGATTGACGCTGGCTTCGGCGTGGCGCGCCATGGAGTGCCGAAGCACCGTGAGTTCGTCGGCGGTGATGCGCTCCGCGGCGAGCCGGATAGCGGCGACCTCAAGGGACACGCGGATCTCGAGGAGTTCGAGCAGGTCCTTGTCACTGAGTTTGGTGACGAAGATGCCTTGGTTTTGTAGACGGACGATGAGCTTCCGTCCCTCTAGCTGGCGCACTGCCTCGCGCACCGCGCTTCTGCCGACCCGAAGATCAACCGCGATGCGGGCTTCACGGATGCGTGTTCCGGGCGCGTAATCCCCGCGAAAGATCGCCATCTCGAGCTTTTGTACGAGATCGTCAATCAGTTGACTGGAAGAATTCTTAGTACCCATGGTGTTCCCGCGCAAGAGAGAATGCACCGCCATCATAAACGTTGGGCGGACACTTGCATAAACCCTTGACAATCGACCGTAGAAGCGCGAAAGATGAAGCCGTTGAAAATGTCGGCGTAAAGAGCCATTATATGCCGACATTATGGAGCATAGCTTGAACGTTAAATCTTGCCTTCCCATTTCGATCTTTGTGCTTCTGGCGCTTCTGCTCACGGGTGTTTCCTCGATGCGAGCTCAATCCGTCGGCGCCACGTTATCCGGTACTGTGACGGACGCGTCCAAAGCGGTCGTGCCAGGAGCTAAGATCGATTACCAATGCAGCGACGAGTCTCACGCGTGTCGTCACGACGGATGGTCAGGGGCTCTATACCGCCGCGAACGTTCCCGCAGGAGTCTACCGCGTGGCGATCAGTGCGCAGGGATTTTCGACTCGCGTAGAAAACAATGTGCAACTCAGTGTCGGCGGCGCACGCGAGTTGAACGCAAGCCTTTCGCTCGGCGAGATTTCCGACACAATCCAGGTGACTTCTCAGGCCCAAGATGTCGACACTGATACGTCGACGATCAGTGCGACGGTTGGCCAGAGGCGGATCGTCGATCTTCCCCTGAACGGCCGTGACTGGACGCAACTGGCGACGCTTCAGCCTGGGGTCAGCAATGTTCGCTCTCAACAATCGCTTACGTCGGCGGGCGGCAACAATCGCGGCGTCCGCGGTTTTGGCAATCAGATTACGGCCAACGGCCACTCACCCTACGAAAACACCTATCGAATTGATGGTATTAACGAGAACGATTACTCGAATGGTGCGCCGGGAAGTCCAGCCGGCGTGAACCTTGGCGTGGATGCGATCCAGGAATTCAGCGTCATCACGACGGCGTACACGGCTGAGTATGGCCGGACGTCGGGAGCCGTCATCAATGCTATTACACGCTCCGGCACAAACCAGGTGCATGGCAGCGCTTTTCTGTTTGATCGCGACAAGATCTTCGATGCGGAGAGTCCCTTCGACCGGGTGAACGGCAAACCGCCCTTTCACCGGGAGCAGTTCGGCGGGTCGCTTGGAGGCCCGCTACGGCGCAATAAGAGCTTCCTGTTTGCCAATTACGAGGGTCTGCGCCAGACACTGGGACAGACGACGCTGCAGGTGGTTCCGTCTCCACGCGCCCACACGGGGATGATCCACAATGCTCTTGGTGGGGCGCAGACTGTGGCGGTGAATCCGACGGCGGCACAATACCTTGGGCTGTATCCGCTTCCCAATGGTGGCTTGATCTTGAATGCGGCCGGAGCGAACACATGCGACTGCGGCAACTACTTCTACACGTCGCTTTCGAAGATATCGGAAGATTTCATCATCACCCGATTCGACCAGAATCTCTCGTCCGCTGACTCGCTGTCGCTGACTTACCTGCGGGACAACGCGCCAACGAGCGTGCCGGACGCTCTCGGCAACACGCTCTCTCTGCTGAATGCCGGACGCCAAGTCGCCGGCGTGACCGAGACGCACATCTTCACGTCGAACCTCCTGAACGTGGTGCGCCTTGGATACAACCGTAACGTGGCTGCGGTGAATACGCCTTTAGCTGCTCTGAGCGCTGCGGCGGCAAATACCTCCATCGGCTACCTTCCGGGGAATGCGGCGCCACTGCTCAACATTACCGGCTTCGCTCAGGCTGGAGGGTTCGCGAGTGCGAGGCAGATCGCGGCGCACGACAACTCCTTCCAGCTTGACGATGACTTCTCTCTTGTACGCGGCAGAAACACGATGAAGTTCGGCTTCGCCTACGAACGCTTGCAGTTCACCGCGCAAGCGCCGCAGCAGAATGGGACTGCGACCTTCGTCACCACTTCCGCAACAACGACGGCAATTGCGAATTTTCTCACTGCGCGGCCTTATGCAATCGACGTGCTTCCGATCGGAGGGTCTTCGCCGATTGAACCGCAGGACAATCTGCTTTCGGGGTATGTCCAGGATGATCTCCGCGTGAGCAAGCGTCTCGTCCTGAATCTAGGGGTGCGCTACGAATTTCTGACGATTCCGGTCGACCGTCGCAATCGGCTGGGCCTGGTCAATACACTTACTGCTCCGGTCGGGTCCGCGCCCTGTCCGGCTACTTTCGTTGCAACGACGGCGCCTGGATGTACTGTGCCAGTCAGCCAGTTCTTTCAGACGAATCCGACGCGCAACGACTTCGAGCCACGCGTAGGCTTCTCTCTCAATCCGTTTGGCGAGGGCACAACCGCGATTCGCGGCGGATTCGGTATTTACGATCAATTGCCTCTTCCCTATATCTACGCAACCTATACGGCTATCGCCTCGCCGTACTCGAAGGATCAAGTCCTGATCGGCACCGTGCCTGCCGGCAGCTTTCCTTTCGGGGATGCAGCGGTCACGGCTGCGAATACCGCGGACACGATCGGGCGCTACATCGATCCGAATCCAAAGCGCGACTACTCGCTCAACTACAACTTTAACGTCGAACAACAGTATGGGAAGCATCTTTCTTCTTTGATCGGTTATGTTGGCTCGCACTCTCTGCATACGCCTTTTCAGGCTTCCGAACTGAACCAGATCGCTCCCTCGCAGGTAGTGCAAATTGCGGGCCGTTATGTTTACCCGTATGCAGGCGGGCTCAATGCGATCACCGGAACCATAACGCCGGCGAGTGCCTTGGTGAAGCAGGATGCAAATAGTCAAACTATTTTCGGCGCTTTGTTCGACGGCAGCGCTCACTATAACTCGCTGATCAGCCAAATCAAGGTGTCGCAATATCACAATCTAACTGCGCAGGCGACATATACCTGGAACCAGTGTATCGACTATGGATCGAGCACGCAGGCTCCGACAACCTACCAGAATTCTCTTGCCGGGCTTACCTATTACAACGAGGCGCAGCGCAAGGGTGCATGCGACTATAGCCTCACTCAGAACTTTTCGGCAAACGTGCTGTACGAGTTGCAAACGCACCTGGCAAACAACTTTGTGAATGGCTTGACGAGCGGCTTACAGGTTGGAGCTATCGTCTTTGCGAATACCGGCGTACCGTTCAGCATCATCGATAACGGCGACATTATCGGACAGAAGGGGCTCGCCTTCGCATCCTTCCCTGATGTGATTCCGGGCTGCGATCCGTACAACAAGGCATACAAGTCCAACGGGTTCTCCTACCTAAACAGCAATTGCTTTGTCTTCCCTACGGTCTCCAGGGCGTCACCGCTTGCGCCGTATTGCAATCAGCAGGGAACGACTCCGGTGAATGGACAGGTTTTGTGCACCAACATACAAGGCAATGAACGCCGCAACTCGCTTGTCGGCCCGCGCCTTGTGGACGCAGACGTGTCGATCATCAAGAACACGCATATCAAACGCATCTCTGAAGCCTTCAATCTGCAGCTAAGAGCGGAAGCCTTCAACGTGCTCAATCACTCCAACTTCCAGGCTCCGACCGATAACTTCACTTTGGGTGCGGCCGGTGCTTACAAGAGCAGCTTCAACGCTCAGACGCTTGGGAGTGCAGGCACCATCGATACGCTTGCGACGCCGCAGCGGCAGGTTCAGTTCGGAGTCAAGGCAATCTTCTAAAAAAGTTTCCGCAGCTACTTTCTGGAGATGAAAAACATGGATTATCAGTCCGGGAAGCAGATGTCGCTCATTGCTTTTATGCAGGCGCAGAACTGCTCCAATTATGTAGGGTCCTGGCGCCATCCGGCGGGGGCATCCGACTTTTTGACACCGCAGTATTACCAGCGAATTGCCCGTACGTTGGAAGACGGCTGCTTCGACATGGCTTTCTTCGACGACCGGCTTGCGATGCCTGACATCTATGGCGGCAATCACGGTCCGGCTGTCGAGCATGGGGTGCGCGCCGTGAAGCTCGATCCGACTGTGGTGATGATGGCGATGGCTGCGGTTACGCGCAACCTGGGTCTGGGGGCAACTTACTCGACGACCTATTACGAGCCTTACCATGTCGCCCGGCTGTACGCCACGCTGGACCTGATGACCGAGGGCCGCAGTGCATGGAATGTGGTCACCTCGCTTAACGACTCCGAAGCCGAAAACTTCGGTCGGGAAGAACACCTCGAGCACGATCTGCGCTACGACCGTGCGGATGAGTTTATGGAAGCGGTCCAATCCCTTTGGGATAGCTGGGAAGATGACGCTATCGTTGGCGATCGTGAGCATAACCGCTTCGCCGATCCAACGAAGGTTCATGCGACCAACCATCATGGAACTTACTTCAAGACACGCGGGCCGTTGACGGTGCCGCGTTCCCGGCAAGGACATCCGGTACTGCTGCAGGCTGGGCAAAGTGGACGCGGGCGCGACTTTGCCGCGCGTTGGGCGGAAGTTCTCTTCACAGCGTGCAACTCGTTGGCTATGGGGCAAAAGCAGTATAGCGAGATCAAAGAGACTTTCGAACGTGCCGGCCGCCATCCAGACTCGTACAAGGTAGTGCCGGCGGTCGGCTGCACGGTAGCGCCGACAGAGAGCGAAGCCGTAGAGAAGCGCGATTTTGTGGCGTCGCTCGCCAAACCGATCGACGGGTTGGTGCTGCTGTGCGAGGTGCTCAACGTGGACTTCTCTACTCGGCCCTATGACGAGCCCTTCTCCGATGAGGAGTTGGAGGGCGTGTCATGGCAAAGCCTGCGCGACACCATCATCAAGCGCAGCGGCAAGAAGAACCCGAGCGTGCGCGATTTCGTGGAGTACTCCGGCCGAGGCACGATCAAGGAAGGACATGGCTTTGTCGGAACTGCTAAGCAAATCGTCGACGAAATGGAGACCTGGCTGGGGACGGCCTGCGACGGCTTTGTCATTGCTGCGTCATCGGTGCCGGGAAGCTACGAAGATTTCTGCCGGATGGTCGTTCCTGAACTGCAACGCCGCGGCCTGCACAGAAAACAGTACACCGGATCGACGCTGCGAGAGCATCTGGGACTAAGCCGTCCGGCGGTCGGTGCGTGGCGTACTCGCATCGGGAAGACCGGGCGATGAACGAAATCAAGATACTTACGCCTATCGGCCTGCTGGGGTATGGTTTTCCGGCCGCCGATTTCGAACGTGGGCTTGAGCAGGGCGCCACGGCCATCGCGGTCGATGGCGGATCCACAGATCCGGGCCCCTACCTTCTAGGATCCAATAAAATGATCGTCTCGCCAAGTGCCTTGAAGCGGGATCTCTCCCTCATGCTGGCCAGCGCCGTACCGCGGAAAGTGCCGATCCTGATCGGTTCGGCCGGAGGGGCCGGAACCCGGCAGCAGGTGGATGACACCGTGGAACTGGTGCGCGCGATTGCTGCGGAAAAGGCTTTTTCCTTGAAGGTGGCGGTCATCTACGCCGACATCGACAAGCAAATCGTGCGTGACAGCTTTGAAGCAGGGTGCATCGTTCCGTGCTCATCCGCGCCCGCCCTGACGGCGGCCGACATTGAAGACTCGATCCACATCGTGGCGCAGATGGGAGAGGAGCCTTTTCTCAGAGTGCTTCGCGATCACCCGGATGTAGACATGATCCTTGCGGGTCGAGCCTACGATCCAGCTCCTTTCGCGGCGCTCTGCACGTTGCATGGCGTCGACCCCGGTATTGCCTGGCACATGGGTAAGGTCATGGAGTGCGGGGGCGCGTGCGCGGAGCCGAAAGGTTCGGTCATTCTGGCAACCATCCGGGAAGACAGTTTCGATCTCGAACCGATGAGCCCGCGGGAGCGTTGCACGACGCTTTCTGTCGCCTCCCACACACTGTAGGAAAAGACACGCCCCGATCTCCTTCCCGGGCCGGGCGGCTTGCTCGACCTTACCCGTTCGGTCTATGGGCAGATCGACGAGCGCAAGGTCCGGGTCAGTGGGAGCGTGTTCCGGCCCTCGGCAAAATATCAGGTCAAGCTGGAAGCCGCGGCACTTGCGGGCTACCGCACAATCTTCATCGGTGGTGTCCGCGATCCAATCTTTATCGCCGACGTCGATCGCAACATGGAGCGGGTTCGGGGACGACTGAAACAGCTCTACCCGGAGATGGCCTCAGGAGCAGCCTTCATCCACTTTCACCTGTACGGAAAGAACGCCGTGATGGGTGAGCTTGAACCGTGCAAGACGATTCCCCACGAGATAGGCATACTTGGCGAGGTGACTGCGCCGACACAGGAGCTTGCCAATGCAATCGCTTCCGATGCGCGCATATCCGTCCTGCACATGCCCTACGAGGGACAACTCGCCACTGCAGGCAACTTTGCCATCCCGCTGAACCCGCCTGAAAGCCCGATCGGATCGGTGTTCCGATTTTCGCTCTATCACCTCATGGAGGTCGATTCCCCTGTTGACCTGTTCCCCTACAAACTTCTGCAAATTGGATAGGCGACTGATCATGAAAAGGTTGAGAGATTTAGCCGAAGTGATCCGCAGCAAGAACTCCGGTCCTTTCGAAGTGACCTACGACGTCATCTTCGCAAAACCGGAGACCTATGAACAGGTCAAAGCAAGCGGTGTTCTTACGTCTGAACTCGTCTGCAGCCTGTATAACGTGCCTGCTACTGACATTCTCACGCTGATGTTTTTCGACCCTGCCCAAGCCTTCAAGTTCACACTCCGCCGCCGGTGGGCGCAGGGCAGCATCGGCGAACGGGACACCTTTGGAGCCCAGCAGCACGCACCGCTCCTCGACATTGAAATCCCTTAGTCGCAAAGGAATCCAACCCAATGAGCAACGAGCCTGCCGTCATTACCACTTCCACCTTGACCGCTCCGAACCCGGCCGAGACTGCCAAGCCCCTCACTGAATCCGGCCACTTCGCGAAGTTTGCCCTTGGCCTCAACCTTGCTTCTATTCCGCCGGAGGTCGTGACGCTTGCCAAAAGACATCTGCTCGACGCGCTCGGCATTGCTCTGGCTTCGACCAGTTTTGAATTCGGCGAGAAAGCTCTTGCCGGGGTGCGCGCTCTTGGAGAGGGAACACAGGCGACGGCACTCGGCAGCGGCGTGTCCATGTCGGCCAACTCGGCCGCGCTCATCAACGGTATTCTTGCCCATGGACTCGACTTTGACGATACCCACATCGGCGGAATTTACCATGCGAGTGCGCCGGCGCTTGCTGCCACGCTTCCCGCGGGTCAGGCAAACCATTCGTCGGGCGAACAGGTGCTGGTGGCTTTCATCGCCGCGCTCGAAATCGGTTGCCGGCTTGGCGTCGCGGGTTCTCCGGATTTCCATCACAAAGGCTGGCACACGACGGGGCTGGTTGGAACCTTTGCAGCAGCTGCGGCGGCCGGCATCCTCTACGGCTGCGACGAGGCTGCACTCGTTTCGGCCATGGGATTATGCGGCAGCCAAGCGGCCGGTATTCTAGAGATCGCGGACTCCTGGTTGAAGCGCTTGCATCCGGGCTGGGCGGCTCACTGCGGCATCACGGCAGTGGCGCTGGGGAAAGCAGGCTTCAAAGGACCGCGAACGGTCTTTGAAGGTCCGCGGGGGTTTTATGCCACCCACCTCGGACGCATTCCCACGGGCGATGCGCTGCCGAGCGTCGCTCTCGGCGAAAGATGGGAGACGCTCGGCATTGCGCTGAAGCCCTACCCATGCTGCCACTTCATCCACGCCTTTGTGGATTCGGCGCTCGAGCTCCGCGGGCAATTTCCGCTTGACCAAGTCGAACGGATCGACTGTCCACTCTCGAAGATTCTCATCCCCTTGGTGTATGAGCCTCAAACTGCCTCAAAGCAACCGAAGGATCCCTACACCGCACTCTTCAGCGTGCCCTACGCGGTCGCGCTTGCGTTGAGCCGGGGAACGGTTAGCCTTCCTGACTTTCACGATCGGCCTCTCGATGCACCTGAAGTGCTTGCCCTGGCCGCAAAAGTTTTCTGCACGCCTGATCCCAAGAGTGACTTTCCGAAGCATTTTCCCGGTGAAGTCAGTGTCACACTGAAGGACGGAAGGAACTTCAGCGTCCGTCGATTCGCCAGCCTGGGGTCGCCTGACTTTCCTTTATCGCAGGCCGCGGTCGTTGAAAAATTCATGTCGAACGCCACCCGGGTTCTTAGCGAGCAGGTATGCCGCAATATCGTCGACGTGGTGCTCAATCTGGAGCATCAAAGCTCACTCGACGAACTCCTGAAGCTTTCTACGCGAGATTTTTCCGAGCTTGACGAGGGCTCGACTTCTTGAACCGTTAAGAACGATTGACGGAGGCTACATGGCTTACCTTACGTCCTACGACTCACGACAACTGCGCACGGTGCTGGGGACCTTCACGACCGGCGTGACCGTCGTGACCACTCGCGATCCCAACGGGAAGCTGCACGGCGTCACTGCTAATTCGTTCAGTTCGGTTTCCCTTGAACCTCCTCTGGTTCTATGGAGTCAGGCGCTCACTTCGAAGAGCTACGAGGCGTTCCGCGATGCGAATTATTTTTCCATCAACATTCTTGCAGACGATCAAATCGATGTTTCAAAGCACTTTGCCAAGTCGCAGGACGACAAGTTCGCAAATATCGATTTCATCGAGGGCCTAGGCGGAGTTCCTGTTCTGAAGGGAACGGTGGCGCATTTGGAATGCGCCAAGGAGGCAGCGTATCCCGCAGGCGATCACGTGATCTACATAGGGCGAGTGGATCGTGTCGGGCACTCCGGTCGGCGGCCACTGGCATTCGCTCATGGCCGCTATATGATTCCATACGCGCACGATCTTGGACTCTTGTCCTTGCCCATGCCTGGTGCAGCTGTCGCCGCGGTGGAAGCGATACGATTGGGCGCCGAGGCGCTGCCCCGGATACAGCAGGCGACCGGTGGTCACACGCTGTGTCTGGCCGTTTGGGGCAATCACGGACCGACGGTGATTTGTTGGGAACAGGGACAGCATGCCTGGACCAGTCAACTGAGGTCCGGTTTGGTATTGAGCACGACTCAAACTGCGACCGGCCGGGCGTTTGCCGCGTTTATGCCGCGGGAGGTCACACGCGCGTTCGTCGATGAGGATCTTCGCTTGTACCGCATTGCGGATGAAGGCGAATTGGATCAGAGACAGCGCTTCGAAGATGAGATCGCGATAACGACGGCGACCGGTATTGCCTGCGTAGTTGATCGGGAACCATCGCCACTCAATGACGTCCCACTGACTGCATTCAGCGTTCCGATCTTCGATTCGAACGATGGTATGGTGATGACGCTTTCGCTGGCAGCGGAAGCGTCTCGCATTGATCCACGGCGCGACTGTCCAGTTGCGCAAGCTCTTTGCCAAGCGGGAAGAGAGCTCAGCGGGCTTATCGCGGAGCAAACCGGCACGAAGGGTCGTTCCACAATAACTACTGTCCCGTACAGGTGTGCGGCGCTCACGAAGTCGTAGCTCCAGGTGTGTTTGACATGCGGTTGCCCGAGCGGAGAAGGTCCTTCCAGGGGATGCGCCGGACTATGACAGCGCAGGCGCAAAGCCGGCAGCGCAGGCGCAAAGCCGGGGCTCAGTAAAGGATATTCAGGCACACTTGCGTTACGCGAAGGCTGATACCACAGCCAACGAGTATGTGCAGGAGTTGCCGGAACAGTGTGAAAAAAAGATGGTCAAATCGGTCTCGATGATGCTTCCGAGAGGAGGGGAAGGGCAGCAAGCTCCTGATCATTTGCTACCAAAAGCTAACAACGCTTCAGAGCGAGTTGCTGTAAGTGCTTAAAGTTTATGGTAGGCACGAGCGGATTCGAACCGCTGACCTCTACCGTGTCAAGGTAGCGCTCTAACCAACTGAGCTACGCGCCTGTTATGTTTTCAACCAGATGATTTGCTGGTCAATCTGGTTTCCATTCTTTCGCCTGCTTCTCTCTCTCGATAGGATATAACCAATCTCCGAGGGAAATGGACAGTATATGGACAGTAAACTCTGGCCAAACGCTGCCATCAAGCGAAACGCAAGAAACGAAACTGTTGAGGAAGCTCCGCAGTTCGATTGTAGCAAAGATCGGATCTGCGGTTGGACTCCCCGCAGGGTCGCTGTGCCTAAATCAGCAGGATTCAGCCACCGCGGGCAATAGCGTTATGGTGACGCTTTTCGTGCCGAGGACTGGATGCTTTGCCGTCAAGGTGACCTCACCACGTTCTTGGCCGGCGCGGACCCATACGGCGCCTGTGCCGCCAATGAGCCCGAAGGGATTGTTCCCGATGAGCGTTGCCGGCCCAGCGACTTCGAAGCTGATCGCGTCTGCCGCGAATGGTCGAATGTTGCCGAACTCGTCTTCCGCGCGCAACACCACGCGCGTGGTGTCCATGCCATCGGCTACCAGGGAGGTGTCGTCAGGCACCAGCCGGAATGCGTGATCGACGCCGCTGCCCGAGAGCGTGCGGCTGATGACCTGCTTGCCCTGAAGAAACCCGTCGATGCGTATGTCGCCCCAGTTGCGCAACTTGTGGCCCAGCGGC
The DNA here is from genome assembly GCA_965277335.1 of Edaphobacter sp. Taxonomy (GTDB): domain Bacteria; phylum Acidobacteriota; class Terriglobia; order Terriglobales; family Acidobacteriaceae; genus Edaphobacter. Next base: position 1,040,242 of record CBDICJ010000008.1, read on the forward strand.
ACCGTGAACGGAGGGTTCGGCAGGTGTGCGAACTGCTGGCGATCGGGATCGGCCTCGAGGATCATACTCCACTCGCCGTTGTGCTTCGAGAAGATCTTGATGTGGTCGCAGTTGGAGGCGAACATGGCTGTCGTAAAGCCGATCTGCTCATCGTTGCGCGCCCAGTGGAAGATCGGTTCCAGCACGATCTCTTCGGCAGGATCGCACATGGATTTGTACAGGTACGCGGCGGGTTTAGGCGTGCGAAAGATATCCATGACGCCGTGATAGCAGATGCGATCGCCCGAGCCGAAGCGGTCATGCGTGGTGTAGTCGAACGCACACCAGCCAATGCCGCCGGCGTACTGCGGATTGCCGGCCAGCATGTCGTGAATGCGGGCGTGCCGCACAAAATGCTCCTGCAGATGCTCCTTGCTATCGATCGTCTTGGTCGGAAAGGTGTGGCCGACAAACTCCGTGACAAGATAGCGCGGATGGTTGGGTGGGTTGAGCGGCCAGCCGAAGTCATTGAAGGTGAAGACGTCCTCAAGCAACTCCGAGTTATAGCGATTGCGGATGCCGCCTGTCTGCCGCGCCGGATCGAGAGCATGCGCCAAGGCATTGGTGCGCGTGTAGAAGTCATGATCGTCGTTCGACTCATTGATGCGAACGCCCCATAGGACGACCGACGGATGGTTCCAGTCGCGTGTGACCATACGGCGCACGTTGTCGACCGCGATATCCTGCCAGGCCTGATCGCCGATATGCTGCCAGCCCGGGATCTCTTCCAAGACGAGCAGGCCCATCTCGTCGCAGGCATCGAGGAAGTGCGGGGACTGCGGGTAATGGCTGGTCCGCACGATGTTACAGTGCAGGTCGTGCCGCAAAACATGCGCATCCTGCCGCTGAACGCGCGCGGGCATCGCCTGTCCTACCCATGGAAAGGTCTGGTGACGATCGAGACCGTGCAGTTTGACGATCTTGCCGTTGAGCGAAAATCCTCGGTCTGTGAATATCGCCTCGCGAAAGCCGATGCGGCGCGTCATGGCGTCGATCTCGCGGCCATCCTCGAGTAGTGCGACCTGGACGGTGTATAACCTGGGATGCCGGAGGTCCCATCGCTCGATGTCGTTGAGGCTGCGCAGGGTCACCGTATGCGCTGGCTTGTCGGCATCCGAGAAGGGACGTGAACCCTGCGCCTGGCCAGCGTCGGAAGCAAGCATCTCGGCTGTGACGGGCGGCGTGGCGATGGCTTCGGTCGCGTGTGCCAGAATGCGAACGCCGTCGAGCAGCTGCACTCGGACGCTCAGCTTACGTGGCTTCGCGGCGGAAGACCGGTTCAGGTAGATGTGCGTTTCCAGCTCGGGAGCTGACATGACGTTGACCGGTTGAGCATAAACATTTTCGAGCGCAAGCTGCGGCACCACGCGCACGAAGACTTCGCGATAGATGCCGCCGAAGGTAAGGTAATCGACGTCGTTGCCGAAGGGTGGAATGTCCTTGCGCTCGGAGCTGTCGAGGGCGACGGCGAGCACGTTCTTGCCGCCATGATCGATCGCGTCGGTGATCTCAAAAGAGAACGGCGTATAGCCGCCACGGTATTCGCCTAGCCGTTTGCCGTTCAAGTAGACCGTGCTGGCGATCATGGCGCCGTCGAAGTCGACGAAGACGCGCTTGCCAACTGCATCGGGCGGCAGCTTCAATTCGCGGCGATAGAGCGAGGTGAAGCAGTAATCCTGCTCATTGAATGCGTGCCAGGGCAGCGGCAAGTTGCTGTGCGGCAGCACAACCGATTCGAAACGCGAGTCATCGAAGTCCCGCGCTGTTGCCGCTTCGGAAAAGGCACGGCTATAGCGCCAGCCGCGGTTGATGGGCATTACCGTGCGACCGTTGCGCGCGATCTCCGCAATACCTGTCCCAACGGCTGCACTGCCTGCTACCAACGCTCCGGCCTTTAGAAACTCACGACGGTCCATCTTGCCTCCACATAATCGTAATGCCTGCGCTCTGAGCACCGACTGCGCAGCAAGCTCCCAGAAAACAAGCGACCTATGATAATTCCGATATCACTTCTCAATGCTCCATCCGGTTCGGCTTTGGCGATATCACCTTCACAGCTTCGGAGATGTCGCTGACGCCGTCCACTCCAACCGCAAGAACGGTATAGGACGCCGACTCTCCTCGCTGTGGTGCGGGCTCCGTGAACTTTGGGGTCGTTAGTCCCAGGGCAACCGTCTTAGCCTCTGGCTCGAGTGTGCTCGTTCTGAACACTCGATACACTCGCGCGCCGGGGACGGGATTCCAGCTCAGTGTCAAGCTGTGATGCAGGACGGACGCCTCGATGCCGGTGGGCGCGGCCAGCTTCGGCGCGTTCGCCCTGGACAGCAGCCCGTACACGCAAAACTGGCCGGTCCCGACGTTCTCCGCGCCAAAGCTCGCCAGATAAACCCTTCCATTCGCAATCGTCGGGGGCGCCATCTTGGAGTATTCGCCACAATCATCACGCCCTGGGTCTTGAAGTGAGTTCCACAGTTCGTGGCGTATATCCTTTGCGTTGTAGGCATGAAGAACTCCGGGCCGCGACTCGTGCCACGAATCTCCAGTCGCATGAATAGCAGCCCACAGAATGCCGTCCTTGTTCCCATTCGCCGAAAGCGACAACATAGCCCCTGGATGCCCTTGGTTCGGGATGTCTCGCATCATCGCCGGCGCTTCTTCGAGCTTTCCCCCTGCCATCCGGTATACCTTCGCCTTGTCCCTCTGCCCCCACACATAGAGCAAGTTGCCGGCCTTCGCGCTCTGCCAGTACACAATACTGTGCAGATGCGAGACCGTTGCCTGAAAGTGTTGTAGCGCGTGTTCATCGCCCAGGCGTCCAAGGTTTCTCGTATCCAAGGTATAGAGCACGCCTGCTTTGCCGCCGCCGACAATCATGTGCGTCCCGGGAATGAGCGTCGCCCCGGAAGAGTCGAGGTCCTCATCCCTCTTGTCCAGCTCGAAGTGATTCGTCGGGGTGAACCAGTCGAGCAGTTTAAGATCCGGCGTCAACTTCAGAAAGCTCTCGCCAAAGTTCTTGACGCCGTCCCAGCTTCCATTGCCGGTCACTACATACACGTTTCCTTGCTCGTCGGCCGCCGGCCCCTGTCCGGACTGCCAGATACTCCCCTCGGAGCCCGTTGGCGTAGTATTGAATACGCTCACCTGCGCCAGCGTGTTCGCGTCGTACGCCATTAAGAACCCGTGATACGGTTCCTTGTCACAATGTGACGCATACCCGACGTATACCATTCCGTTCGCCAGCATCAACGCAGGTCGCTGGTTCTGCATCAATGCATTGAAACTGTTCGCCTGGATCGTTACCGGACTTTGCGGCAGGTCCGCTCCTGTCGTCAGATCTAGCGCATGAAGCTTTTGCGTAAACCCGGTCCCCGGCTCCGTCACACGCCCGGCCTTGGTCAACGCAACCACATATAAAACCCCACGAGCCTTATCGATCACGGGTGTGCCAATGATCCCCATCCGTCCATTGATATCCAGGCATCCAAAATCGGCGCTATTTACATCTGCCGGCATACCGAAGTTCACATGCCATACCGGCGCCGAAGCCTCCGAGTCATTCGCGTCGAAGGCGTAGACGCTGTTGTTTACCGTCGTCACATACACAAGATCCCGGGTACCTCCACCGGCCGCAATGCCAGTCACGATAAGCGGTTGGGTATAGAGCTGGTCGTCCAGCACTCGCTTGAACAACATCCCAAACTGGGTCTTATTCACATTCGCCGTGGTCAGCGACGTCTCTTGAAGGTTCACCCCCGTCCGGGCATTGTTGTTGTGCTGGGTCAGCACATCGACTTGCGCCAGCGCGCCGCCGCCCGTGATTGCGAAAAGACACAGGCAGGCCAGGAGAAGAGCAATGGCTTGCTTCAGACAAATCTTGTTTGCTGTCATTCTTCGGCTCTCCCGCCGACGTCATAGGAAATAAAGGGAATATAGAGAATCGAAATCTGCAGAAGCAGGTGAGTCATGTGTTGAAGGGTTCTCGTGAGTGAGGACATCGTTATGTTTGACGGAGAACATCTCGGCGTTCTTCAGCGCACTTCTCGGTTTACGGATGCGGGAGAATGAAGCCAGGCGCGCGTCGCAACGAATTCCATAGTGAGTGCCAAATCCAGACACATCCTTTGCTGCCTAGATTACTATGACTGTGACAACGCTGTCACCACATCGAACAGCAAAGGTGAAAACGGAATGACGCTCAACCATATGCTTCGCAGTGTTTCGAATGACGTGACCGGTTCAGGCTTGATCTCAGGCAGCTTTGCAACTGCGCTCCTCTGCCTCGCAATGACGCAGGCGGTATCCGCCGCGCAGGCGCCTGCACCGGCAGCGTCCGCGCCGCAACCTGGCCCGGTAGCCTCCGGGCAGCAGATTACACCGTATTCCCGTGCGCCGCAGAGTAATCCGAATGCCAACGGGCAGCAGCGCAGGCCGACAGAACCCCCGATCCCTCGGTTTCAGACCCTTATCGTCGGCATGGATCATCGCAACACCACCAACCTCGATGGCGACTGGCATTACCTGGTGGATCAGGCGCCGTTCCGTGAGCTTTATACCGGCGGCGGCGAAATCAACGACCGCGGCTACGCCATGAACACCCATCCAAATATCACCAGCGGCCCGCATAACGCTGAGTACGACTTCGCTACGGCTCCGACCCTCAAGGTGCCCGGCGATTGGAACACCCAGGTTCCCCAGCTCTTCAGCTACGAAGGCGTCGTCTTTTATGAGCGCGACTTCGACGCACAGCCCAAGCCCGGCGCCCGTGCCTTCCTCCACATCGGCGCGGCGAACTACCGCTCCCATGTGTGGGTCAACCAGAAGCGGGTCTGCGATCACGAAGGCGGCTTCACGCCCTTCGATTGCGAAGTTACCGCCGTCCTGCATCCCGGCTCCAACTTTGTCGTCATCGGCGTGGATGCCACGCGTCTGGTGGACGGCATCCCGTCGGTCGGCTACGACTGGTACAACTACGGCGGCCTGACCCGCGATGTGTCCTTGCTTAGTGTCCCGGCGGCCTTCATTGACGACTACGATGTCCACCTTGCGCACGGCCCCGCCTGGCAGCCCGGCAATACCGAGCTGACCGGCTACGTCCACGTCCTCGATGCTCCCGCTGGAACCCCGGTCACGCTCGACATTTCTGAAGCAGGCGTTCACACGACCCTCAAGACCGATGCCGACGGCCAGGCTTCCTTTGATGTGAAGGCCAGAAAGCTGACCCTCTGGTCGCCGGAGACGCCCAAGCTGTACAAAGTCACTCTGGCCTCAGGCTCAGGCGACCAGCAGGACAAGCTCACCGACGACATCGGCTTTCGCGACGTCCGCGTCGATGGCACGCGCATCCTGATCAACGGCAAAGCGGTCTTCCTCCAAGGCATCAATTCACACGGGGAAGCCCCCGTTGTGGGCGGTCGCGTCGACAACGATGCAGAGGTTGCCACCATCTTCGGCTACATCAAGGATCTCCACGCCAACTTCATCCGCCTCTGCCACTATCCCCAGGACGAGCGCATGGAGCGCACCGCCGATCGCGACGGCATCATGATCTGGTCCGAGATTCCCAACTGGCAGGGCATCTCATGGGACAAGCCCGAGGTATATGCCAAAGACATCAACATGCTGAAGGAGATGATCCGCCGGGATCGCGACAAGGCCTCTGTCATCCTGTGGTCGCTCTCTAACGAGACGAGCAATAATCCAACCCGCACCAAGTTTCTTACCGGCATGGCCACGGAAGCCCGGTCACTGGACTCCACACGGCTGGTCACGTCGGCCCTTTTCTCGCAAATCCACGGCAACGCCGGAAGCCTGACAGATCCCCTCTCCGAGGTGCTTGATGTTATTGGAATCAACGAGTACACAGGCTGGTACGGCGGCAAGCCGGAAGATGCGGGCGCCATACTGTGGACGCTTCCCCAGAAGCCGATCATCGTAAGCGAGTTTGGCGCGGGAGCCAAATACGGCAACCACGGCCCCATCACCCAGCGCTGGACCGAGGAGCAGCAAGCTGAAGTTTACAAGTATCAGTTGATGATGTTTGCCAAGATTCCCCAACTGCGCGGCATCACGCCCTGGGTTCTCTTCGACTTCAGATCGACAACTCGCAATATCCCAAAACTTCAGGACGGCTACAACCGCAAAGGCCTTTTTTCGGAGTTCGGCGAGAAGAAGCAAGCTTTCTTCGTTCTGCAAAAGGCGTACGAGGACCACAGCGTCGGCAAACCAGAATAATCCAACTCTGGTCTGTTTCGCGAGGTGGCAGACTTTATTTTTGGTGTTATTGCATCCGGTTGAGGCGACAGGAACAGCGATGTGCCACTTCTGGAGACGACCTCCAATACTCCAAATCTATGCATGCATCTCCGGGCTCTCGGTGCTACTCCTCGAGCCTGCTAAAAGGTCAGCGCGACGGACGATCTGCAGCAATATCAGGAAGCACGTCGTAAAGCGGATGTGCCGGCTTCACTTCCGGGCTTTCCTCTGCCAACGAGATCGCCAGAATGCGAATGCTGTCGTTGTGCGGCAGCTTGATCGTCTTGGCCGCAGGCGGGAGGTCGATTGCGTATGCAAAAAGATACGAGTAGGCATAGTCGACGTTTTTTCCCGCTGCATCGTGGTGATGGCTGGAGTACCAAGCCAGGTCGGCACGCTTGATAAAGCCGGGTTTCAAACCTGTCATCTCGCCATACTTGCCACGCGAGGTGTCGGCGGAACTCCACTGCCGGTCATCCCACTGGCCGATGAAGCCTCCCCAGTCCTGAATGTTCAGTTCGGCTTTCTTGCCGCCGGTCTCAAATACTGCTTTCTGATCGCCGTTGGCCGACGCTGCGAGCACGTAGACGCGATTGTAGTGACCCGAAGGAAAACTGACCGTCTGTCCCTTCGCAATCACCGCGTTTTGCGCGCCAGTCTTGGCCGGAGCCAGTTGGAAGCGAACATCGTTAAATTCAATTTGCGAAGGCAGCATCTCTGCCGGCAGCGCGTTGCCTTTACCATCGAATCCCGCCTTGGAGCGATCGCCGTCGTCGGTGGCCGCTGCGAGATTGTAGGGCAGCGGCACTGGGGTCGATTGCACGCCTGCACCGCCGGCAACGGGGGCTGCCAAACGCAGTGCGAAGGTGCGCGGCTGATATCCTCCGAAAGAAGTAACGAGCGCGCCCTCTGCTATATGTGCCGATCCTACTGGCTGTTCCTGTCCATTCACTTCGCGCGCGCTGATGATGGGCGCAGCGAAAGAGATCTTTACCTCGGACTGGGGTTTGCCATCAAGTTCTACAAGACGCACAATGACTTCATCACTCAGTTCCGCTTTCTTGACGGCCATAACCCTTATCCGGGGATTGCTGACGTTCAGAAGAGAGAAGGTCCGGCCCAGCGCGCCCGCATGTTTCGAAGTTTGAAAGGCGAAGAGCGGCGCGTTGAGCCGTTCTGCCTGCCAGTCGGTCTGCGAAGTGCGCCAATCGTCTGCGTGCCCGGCAATCCCATAAACGAACTCGTGATGTCCAATGTCCTGAGTGGCCTGATCCGGATAGCCTCCAGCAACTCCCGGGGTCCGAATAAGGGTCAGGCGCAGGGTGTTGTCGTTTGGTTTATCCGATCCATTCTTACTGTCTGTCAGGATCGTCGCTCCAAACTTGCCGCTCATATCGGTCAGGTCGACCCATTGATGCGACGGAACTTCAAATTTCTTCGGCTGTGCACTGGGCCGTTCGATGGTGCCGATGTCCCAGTTGTAAGTCGCCATCTGATTAGAAGCTGCCAGAGGAAAGGTCGCCTTGAGGTTCGACTCCCGCGTCTTCCAGTCGATTACATTTCCAAACTCAACGCGCTTTCCACCGTCACCGGCGGAGAGACTGATGGTCTGGACAAAGTGCGAACCAGCGGTCTCCCGCGTGACCTCAATGGCCACTCGGGCAGGCCCATCTTCGACCACCCGAACCTGCGCCGGGCCTGAGACGAAGGCTTTCGGTGCCGCCTGTTCCTGCTCCCAATCCATATTCCAGGCCGGCCATTGCGCGGGATTGTCATAGGAGATCGCGAGACGAGCGGGGGCTGAAAGTAGCTCTCTACCGTTTTCTTTGTCGAAGATGCTTGCGACGTCTCCATCCTCATTCAGTCGGACCCGGTAGTACGCGTTCTCCAGCCCATCCTTTGACACCCGCAGCGACGTTGAAGCACCAGCGGAGCCGTCGCCAGGCTGAACATCGTAGACGGCGTATCCGACCGAAGGCACACTGGCTATAAAGATGACCTTACCTCCCGCAATCTGCGCCGGAACATCATGGCCATCCGGAGCGGTTACGCGCACTGACTTCGGCATACCTCCCGGGAACTCGACATTGGCTTCTACCGCGTCTTCGCGAGCGATATTGAGCGGGTTGAAGACAACCAGCGGCACTCCTTTGGCCGCTGTGTTCAGTGTCGCGGCGATTCCCTCGACGGCGCTGTTCAGCACACCGGCAAACTGGTTCAGGGCAATGACATCGTCGTTCCATGCGAACTCATAGGATCGGGGTGTAGCCGTTCCAGCGGCAAGGTCGTGAAAATGCGCTCCCATCGCGAGTGTCCAGGCATCATTCAACCGTTGCAGCGGATAGGTTCTGGAACCCAGCCATTGCGCGGCGATCGAAGACTTCTCCGCTGCGTCGGCCAGCAGCTCCTGGTGCCGAATCCAGCGCTTCTGGTAAGCCTGCGACGTGAGCGACCCTGCGGAGTGATTCGTCAACTCCATTTCGCCGGTGTAACGCGGAAGACGGGCTGCTTCTGCCTGCGTGATGTTGAGAAACATCTGTTCGGCGGTCGCCGAGATCACATGCACCGGGCCATCGCCAACCTTCACCGCGGGCGGTTCAGGTTGCGCCTGCCCACGTGGCGCGTTCTCAGCCGGAAGGCTCACGCTGCCTTTCGTTATGATAGCTTCGAGCCTCTTGACGGAGTCTTCCCGCGGAGCGCCCCCCGTATCGCCTACACCGTAATAGTGATAGTCCGTGAACAGGCCGCTGACCTTGCCGTTCCGTTCCACGCGCGCTGCCCAATCGCCCTGGAATCTTTGCAGATCGCGATCTGCTTGCACCGTGGTCAAGTCGGTCCGCTCACGACGGAGGCTGTTGAACTCCTGGATCTCTTTCCGGTTGGCCGGGGCGCCGCTCTGCTTTGCGGCTTGCAGTCTCGCCTGCAACTCACTTATCTTTTTCTCTACTGCGACGAGCGCCGGATCGGCCGGCGGAGGCGGCAGCGGAGTGCTGAGATCGGTATCGATGTTTCCGTTATAAGCTCCTGGATTCAAACCCGCGAGGACGCTTTCCCCATCGGGACCAACCCACACACCCACATTGAAGGGCGTTCCTTCCGGCGTCCTCTCCAGCGACTGCACGCCTCCGCCATCGGCCGAAGAACCCCACACCAATTTCTGCGTTGAGAAGCCCTTTACCCCAGAGTGCGCCAAGATGGTCGGCAAGGAAGACGGAAATCCGAAGCAGTCAGGCAGCATGTATTCGGCGCTGGCTGTGCCAAACTCATTCCGGAACCAATCGTTCCCATACAGGATCTGCCGGATAATGGCTTCGGCGCTGGGTGTGTTGACGTCACCCTCTTCCATGGAAGAACCCGCGGGAAACCACCGCCCTTTGTCTACATACGTCTTCACCTTCGCAAAATCGGCGGGAAAATATTCCTTCATAAGCCGGTAGCGATTGGCCCCGCTGAAATTAAACGTATAGTGCGGGTACTTCTCGAAGAGCTTGAAATTATCCTGCATCGTCTTGCGCAGGTACTCGTCGATGACCTGCGGATACTCCCAACGCCACTCCGTATCCAAATGGGCGTAGCCCACTACATAAAGAGTAGGCTGCTTGCTGAGGTCGGGCCGCTCAGCGGTTTGGGCGCATGTTACGACTGGCAATGCAACGGCAAGCAGCAGGGCCGTGCTCGACGATCTCCAAAATTTTTGCATTACAACTCTCCAGTGCGGCTTGGGTTCGTCTTCTAACACTAACTATTTCGGTTATCTAAAATTCTATTTAGGTACAGGGCCTGAGAGGTGACATCGAATTTGTTGGAGAAATTCTCCAAGAAGCATGACATCGTTATCAAACGATCGGCTGTGACGCTTGCCGCAGGCCGTAATTCATCTCATATTTCTATTGGCCGCAAACTTCGGTCGTCAATTTCTGCTCTGCAGCGTAGCGGCGCCGATCATTGCGTCAAGTGCGGAACTCTGACTGCTCGCGTTCGCGGCGCCGAAAGGCCCTGACCACACCTGACCAAGTTGAAAACTCGGCCCTTGCGCGTCCTTCCAGATAGCGTCTGCATTGCGATCGACAAAAGCCTTGTATTTCGCTTGTGGATAGCTTTTGTTGAGTAGAACCAGGTTTCGGACAAAAATTCCTTTAAATTGTGTTCCGTCGGCGCCGCAGTTGGGTTCACAAGGATCATGAAGGATGCCATTGCTATCTACGAGTGCGGTGGTAGCAGCGGTGGCGATATCTTGAGCGGCCTTGGGTACAGACGGATCGCGATCGCCTACGGACAGCTCGGCAAGTCCCCCGAGAATTACCCCTTGGTTGTAGCTCCAGGTGGTTCGGCCGTTGTTCACGCAGCCTAGTTCATCTTTCTGTCCCATAGGTTTACTAAGGCCATCGTTGATCAAGCCTTTCGAGTTGATCAGACCAGAGGCTCTGAACCATTTCCATTCTCGATTACTCCAATCCAGATATTGGCTACGCGCGACACCAGAAGTGCGGTTTACCAGATGAGCTGCCACGGACAGGAACAACTCATTTGCGATCGCATTTTTGTATCTTCTATCCTTACTCCACCAGATACCGCCGCCACATGTATTGTCCCAGCCGCCAGCCATGTCGGCAAATATCGACTCAGCCATGGTGAGATACTGGGCTTGGCGAGTAAGATCGTAGGCATCGATCCATGCTAACGCCCACCAACCTTCATCATCGTAGAACTTGTTTAGGAAGGCTGGGCTGGTCTGCTGCGCTGCTGTAAACGTGTTCGCCAATACCGGATTGTATTGCGTTGACTTGCTAACCCGTGCGTAGTCCGCCAGCACCGTGATAGCATTGGCCGAATTCCACCATCCCGTCGTCTTGTAGAGACCAGTCGATGGCGTGTACCACGCTTGCAGGGTTTGGATCGCATCCGCCGAATTTTGCAAATAACTGATGGCGAGCGCGTTAGGAATTGATTTACGCTGTTGCGTGTTAATGCTTCGAGCAGCGCATCCGGATAGGAGGCCCAGGGTAATAATTAAGAGACAAATTGGGGAGCCGAGCACTCGCGACATATTCCCGCCGTCTTTCTGGTCTTGGTGACCGATCCTGTCGAGGAAGCTTTCTCCCTCGCAATACGCAGCTATACGCAGATTCGTACCGCCCAGATCAACTCCAATGAAGTAGCATGAGAATGCCCGTTTTCAGAACGAGCGAAAGAATTGGAGCGCGGAACAAAGGAAGAATCTCATGTTCCGAGTCCAGCTTGTTCCTCCGAAAGACAACGTTGTCTATTGGCATAAAAAATTATAGTATCGACCTACGCATGTCAAGGCCCACGGAATAGCACCTAAGCGATGAACATAACGAGAAGGGTTCTTGTACAAGAGATGGGACGGTGGATTGCGGGCGCCGGCGCAGTGTGTCTAGTCCCGAGCTCCATGTTTGCGCAGGCTGATCCGTCTTCAGAATCGAAGCGCCCGGCCCCCACCGATCGAATGTTTCGCAGCGAAGCGGTGGAAGCCTATATCGTTTCCACCAGCCGAATCATCCGCGATCCGATGTTGGCCGCGATCTTTGCAAACTGCTTTCCGAACACTCTGGACACTACGGTTCGCCCAGGCAGGTTTGAAGGCAAACCTGATACCGCGGTGATCACCGGAGATATTCCTGCGATGTGGCTGCGCGATTCGTCCGCCCAGGTATGGCCTTATCTACCTCTGGCCTGCAAAGACAGCTCTTTACGTGAACTTCTTGAAGGCGTCATCCGGCGACAAACGCGCTGCCTGCTCATCGATCCTTACGCCAATTGTTTTATGGAAGACCTGAACGCGCCTCCTCTGGAAGGAAGCCGCAACGATCATACCGAGATGAAGCAAGGCGTTGGAGAGCGCAAATACGAGTTGGATTCCCTTTGCTATCCAATCCGCCTCGCCTATGGCTATTGGGAAAATACTGGTGACACGCGGCCTTTCGACTCGGCATGGAAGCTCGCGATGCAGACTGTTCTCAGGACGATGCAGGTTCAGCAGCGAAAGGAGGGGCAGGGGCCCTATCGCTTTCAGCGCGCCTCACTTCATCCGACCGACTCGCTGGTCAACGGCATTGGCAATCCGGTAATGCCAGTTGGCCTCATTGCTTCCAGCTTTCGCCCGTCTGACGATGCTTGCGTCTTCTCGTTCCTGGTGCCGGCAAATCTTTTCGCCGTCACCTCTCTACGGCAGCTCGCAATCATGTCGAACTCCATCTTTCACGACACGGCGATGGCAAATCAGGCGGCCGGCTTAGCTGATGAAGTCCAAACTGCGCTTCGGCAACACGCTATCGTTCCGACCTCGGCAGGCACCATCTGGGCCTACGAGGTTGACGGCTACGGCGGCCAGGTTCTGATGGATGATGCCAACGTTCCAAGTCTATTGAGCTTGCCTTATCTTGATAGTTCGCCTGATGCTGCACTCTATGCGCGAACGAGGAGATTTGTGTGGAGCGAAGAGAACCCTTGGTTCTTTCGCGGAAGCGCGGGCGAAGGAATTGGAGGACCACACATCGGTCGCGATAGCATCTGGCCCATGTCGCAGATCATCTACGCACTCACCAGCAGCTCGAGCGCTGAAATTGGCGCTGCGATCCAAATGTTGAAATTATCCGCCTCCGCGACTGGGTTCATGCATGAATCCTACAACCGGAACAATTCAGCGATTTTTACGAGATCATGGTTTGCCTGGGCGAACACCTTGTTTGGAGAACTTATTGGCAGAACTGCAAAACGTTATCCTGAGCTTCTGGGAAGATCGAGGTTTGTCGCATGAAATTTGCGATAAGAGTTTCGGCCGGTTGACACAAATACTGCATAGGAGGAGATGTACATGCTAGGCAACGGTAGAAACCGAAGAGATTTTTTGAAAATGGGCACTGCGGCGGTGACTTCGTCCGTGGTCTCCTGGACTGCAACGAGCTACGCGAGCATTGTTGGAGCCAACGACCGCGTGAAGGTTGGCGTGGTTGGGTGTGGCGATCGGATGAAGGGCGCGTTGATCCCAGCATTTCTGGAACATTCGAAGGAGATGAACTTCGAGTTCGTGGCCGTATCGGACATCTGGAACCGGCGACGCGAAGAAGGCGCTGCGTATGTTGAGAAGCTGAGCGGAAGCGCGATCGCTCCCGTGCGCAATAACGATGAGCTTTATGCCCGCAAGGACATCGATGCGGTCTTAGTGGCTACGGCGGACTTTCAACATGCACGTCATGGGGTAGAGGCTGTGAACGCCGGGCGGGATGCGTACGTTGAGAAACCGACTGCTCACACGATGGAAGATGCGCGCGCGTTCCTGGCTGCGGTGAAAAAGACCGGCAAGATCGTTCAGGTCGGCACACAACGCCGCAGCACGCCCAGTTATCAGAAAGCGTATGAGTACATCAAGTCGGGCCAGTTCGGCGACATTGTGATGGTGGAGATGACGTGGAATGTCAATCAGCCGGGACGTTGGCGGCGTCCGGATGTGGTGCCGCTGTTGAAGGAAGCGGATACGGACTGGAAGCGCTACCTGATGAACCGGCCTTATGCGCCGTTCGACGCGCGGAAGTATCTCGAGTTCCGCCTGTTCTGGCCTTATTCGTCCGGCATTCCGGACCAGTGGTTGGTCCATCAGATCGATACGGTTCACTGGTTCAGCGGATATCCGCATCCGCGCAGCGTTGTAGCCAATGGTGGAATTTATTTGTGGAAGGATGGACGCCAGAACTGGGACACCATGACGGCGGTTTTCGACTATGGCCCGCTCGATGATCTCACCAAGGGATTTCAGGTGCAGTATTCGTCGCGCTTCACAAACTCGGCTGGTGGCGTGAAGGAGCTCTACTACTCCAATGGCGGAATGCTCGATATGGCGAAGCAGACCGTCTCGCCGCAGGGCGGGCTTCCTGCGAAAGAAGCCAAGGAGATGGGGTTGAAGGAGAACTTGCTGCCGAGTTTTCCGTTGATGAAAGATGCGGACGCGATGTCAACCGCGGCTGACACGAAGGGGGATCCGCAAACGTCGGCGAACATGCGAAATTGGATGGAATGCGTGCGCTCCAGAAAGACGCCCAATGCGAGCATAGAAGCCGGCTACAGCCACTCCATTGCACTGTGCATGAATATTGCCGCGATCCAGACCGGACAGCGGGTGACCTTCGACGACAAGACGCAGCAGGTGATGGCCGGAGGCAAGGTTTATGCGTAGGTTGTTGTTGAGCTATCTGCTGATGAGCTTTGGACTCGGTGGATGTGCATTGGCGAAGGAAGCTGCGACGGGCGTGCAGGTCATTGCCAACGAAGCGCATCAGCGAGTCGATGTGACGATTGACGGCAAACCCTTCACCTCTTATGTATGGCCGTCTATGCTGAAAAAGCCTGTGTTGTATCCCCTGATCGCGCCGGATGGAGTGGAAGTGACGCGAGGCTATCCGCTGGCTCCGCGCGAAGGCGAGCGAACGGACCATCCGCATCATGCGGGGGTTTGGTTCGACTATGGCGATGTGAATGGGTTCGACTTCTGGAACAACTCGGAGGCGATCAAGCCGGAAAATCGAGCCAAGATGGGGAGCATCCATCACCAACAGATCGTGTCCGCGAAGGGCGGTCGCGATCGCGGCGAACTGGTAGTTGAGTCGGTCTGGACCGCGGGCAGCGGTGAAAATATTCTGAAAGAGACGACACACTATGTTTTCTCACGCAAGAACGACGAGTGGAGCATCGACAGGATCACGACGTTAACAGCGATCGACCGCGTCGTGTTTCGGGACGACAAGGAGGGCTTGCTCGGGATTCGCGTGGCCCATTTTCTTGAGGCGGCCGATGAGAAGGGCGGCACGTTTACCGACGCCAGCGGTAACCCCACCAAGGTAGCAACCTCGAATGTGCCAGGAGCGACAGGCGTGTACTTGACCAGTGAGGGCAAAAAAGGCGATGCGGTGTGGGGAACTCGCGGACGGTGGTGTTCGCTCACTGGCTCCGAGAACGGCCATACCGAGGCCATCGTAATTTTCGATCACCCAAAAAACCCCGGTTATCCGACGTATTGGCACGCTCGTGGATATGGGTTGTTTGCAGCAAATCCGCTGGGCCGAAGCATCTTCGATCCTAAACTTTCAGCATTTAATTACACGCTGGAGAAAGGCCAGAAGGTGACTTTTCGTTACCGTATATCACTGCTTCCGCATGCCGCGACCGCAGCGGATATGAACCGCGAGGCCGACAGGTTCGACGCGGATTACCGATAGAATATTACTCAGACGCCTATGCGTTGAAGAACGTCGCGTAATGGTGTTGCAGGTAGTAGCATTACTCCACCTAGCGACGATCGTCTTCTAGGCCTTTGGGCTGGCTGTAGCGTTCAGGTAGGAGTTGATGGGGCAACGAACGGCTATGCTGCGAGTCAGCGACATGTTCTGTTGAGGAGTTTCAGTTGAACAAGCGCCTGATGATGGCTGCCTTCGCCGGTTCCTTTGGTGGATTCGTTTTCGGATATGATCTCGGAGCACTCTCTTCTGCGACCCAAAGTCTGAGAACTCAATTTGACCTTTCGCCCTCTGTTTTCGGCTTGACCATTTCGACTTCCTTATGGGGCACCGTCTGCGGCTCTCTCCTAGGGGGTCGATTGGCGGATACGGTGGGGCGAAGAAATTTGATTGCGTGGTGCGCCGTCCTTTATGGGTTGACGGCGGTCGGGATCGCTCTGCCAGTCCCGTCACAGTGGGTTCTCGTTCTCGCTATGAGATTCCTGGCTGGAGTGGCTATTGGAGGCTTCACAGTCGGTTGCCCGCTCTATCTTTCTGAATTGGCTCCCATTGCACAGCGCGGACGATTGGTCAGCATGTTTCAGGTTCAGGTTGGCGCAGGAGTAGTGGTTGCCTTTTCCGTGGGATCGCTGTTCACACATCTGAAAGCAGCAGGCGCCGCATGGAGATGGTGCCTGGGAATGGGAGTTGTTCCCGCAGTGGTTCTGCTCTTCCTGCTCCGGTTTATGCCCCTCGGAGAACCATGGTTCTCGACCGGGGACAGCCAAAAGAAGGCGAGCGCTCTCTCGACTTTGTCCGTCCGCGACGGATCTCCAGGTCGATCTTCAGGTCATGGAAGGCTGTTTCGCCGGAGGAACTTACGTCCACTCCTATTAGCAACAAGCATTGCGATCTTCAATCAGCTTTCTGGCGTAAATATTTTGCTGCTCTACATGCTGGATATCCTGTCCAGCGCGGGTATTGGTCTTTCCATGGGCCATAGGTATACAGTCTTCGTCTCGTGCCTCAGTCTGGCAACTACTTTGCTTGGTATGGCCTCTGTAGATAAATTGGGACGCAGAACACTTTTATTCTTTGGTTCAGCTGGGATGGCCTTGTGCTTACTTAGCCTCGGCCTCGCTATCCCACATCATTTCGCTCCGCTGTTGTATCTGTCCATCTTGGTTGTGTACAACGCATTCTTCGCGTTTTCTCAGGGGACGGTCGTATGGGTGTATTTAAGCGAGTTGTTTCCGCCGGGGATACGCGGCGCAGGCCAAGGGTATGGCGCGTCGGTGCATTGGATTGCTAATGCTATTCTGGTTTCAGCTTTTCCAATCATGCAACGTGACTCATCGGTGCGAACCTTCTATTTTTTCGCGCTGATGATGGTCATGCAGATAGGGGTTATCTGGCTTTGGTATCCCGAGACACGGGGAACTAACCTCGGTTCGTTCGCTGCAGCGGGAGGAGCAGAAGAAATAGATTTAACCAGAGTTCGGTGACGAGATTGGCTGAGAGATGGCTATAACAAAAGGTCAGGCACCAACGCTTGTAGATGTTGCTCGAGAAGCGGGCGTCTCCCTGAAGACAGCGTCGCGAGTTCTGAACAACTCTGAAAATGTCAGCGAAGAGAAGGCGTTGAGAGTCCGGGCTGTGATGAAACGGCTCGACTACCGCCCTAATGAACTGGCTCGCGGGCTGAAGGCACAAAGATCCGCAGCTATCGGAATGATTGTGCCAAATCTCTCCGATCCATTCACCGCCAATGCGGTGCATGCGGTTCAGGAAGTAGCGCGGGCAAACGGGTATGTGGTCATTCTTGCTAGTTCCGGTGGCGATGTTGATGTGGAACGATCCGAAATCGTAACCTTGGTGGGTCGGCAAATAGATGGTCTCGTGATTGCGCCGGCAGATAGCCGGACGGATTCTTTTAGCGATATCGTCCCTACCGGTGTTCATGTGGTGACTTTCGATCAGTTGCTTCGCGGCGCCGATCACGATTCCGTAACCGTGACGAACCGTCGCAGCGCACGGGAGGCGACACAGCATTTGGCGGGTCATGGCTGGCGAAGGATTGTTGCCATAGGCGCGCGGCCGTACCTCTATACGTGTAAGGAACGAATAGCCGGCTACCGGGCTGGAATAAAACGAGCGTCACTACAGCCGAGACTATGTCTGGTGGAGCACGAGAACTCGCTCACCGCGGATTGGTTAGCCGAGGAGGTCTTTCGACTTCAACATGCCGACGCAATTATTACGATGAATTGGGTTTGTACAATGCTGACTTTGCGTGCTTTGCGCAAACTTGGGAAAACGGCCGGCCGAGATATCCCCATTCTGTCGTTCGACGATTTCGAACTCGCGGACATGTTGACGCCAGCTCTATCGGCTGTTCAACAACCTGCGGAGATGCTTGGGCGTGAAGCGGCACGGTTGCTGTTCGAGCGTTTAGGCGGCCAAGACCGGCTACCCCGCGCCGTCGTTCTGCCAACGAGTCTGATGATTCGGCACTCTTGCGGATGTTGAGCAAGAGCCGGAGCTATTCGAACTCACTGGATCAGGCAGGCAGCACACTTCAAAACTCATCAAGCTTCCCTGTAGTTGGCGGGTAAAGCTTAGGACACGACATCAGGCTGAAACCAGCAGCGTCCCGCGCTGACATATCAAAGATTTCTGCATTTATTTTGATCACACTATAGATATCTACATCTCTGACGAATGTAAGAGTCGTCAGTCCGAATCAGTCTGCGCGGCTTAGATGGTTATTGACAAAATACGTTCCGTGCTCATAAGATCTCGTGCGACAACGGTGTCATCAGGATTTAGCAAGCATTCTTAAAGTTTGTTCGCAGAAGATGATCCGATTGGCGGATTGCAATTGGATTAGAGGTACGTCTTCTCTTTCCATGGGCGATTACGCAAGCCATGTACACTTTCTCCCGACAGCTAAATTTGCATTCGAACTTTCGCGTTCCTTGAAGCGATAGCGCATCAAAGTCGGTAACATCTGAGTTCCTGCTCGGTTCCTGCCAAATTCGATTGACATCACAGCAATCATCCCAGCCAGGCCTATGTTCCAATCACCGAGGGAAAGGATTAAGCCCATGCTTCCAATCATTCCGTCTGCACGTCGAACCGTCGCGCTATTGGGTGTTGTTCTCATGATGTCGTTGGTGCAACCACGTGTGAGCCATGCGCAACTGGTGCTCACACAGCACAACGACCTGAGCCGCTCCGGCGCCAACCCGAACGAGACGATCCTCACAACAAGCAACGTCAATGAGAGCGCTTTCGGTAAGTTGTTTTCTTTGCCGGTCGACGGTTATACCTACGCGCAACCCCTGTACGATCCGGGCGTTGCAATATCTGGCGGCACGCACAACGTTGTTTATGTGGCGACCGCACACGACAGTGTCTATGCCTTCGATGCAGATTCAGGCGCAGAGTATTGGCATGTCTCTCTCGGAACGCCCGTTCCAAGCACCGTCATCAACACGCAAAATATCCTGATCGAAGTCGGCATCATCAGCACGCCGGTGATCGACCCCTCCACGGGCACGCTTTACGCCGTCGCCAAAACCTATGAAAACAGCGTGCAAACGTTTCGCCTGCACGCTCTTGACATTACCAGCGGCGCAGAGAAGTTTGGCGGCCCCGTTCAGATCTCAGCATCAGTCAGCGGATCCGGGCAACAAAGCAGCGGCGGAAAGGTTCCGTTCGTCGCCTCGCGGGAGAACCAACGGGCAGCGGTGACGCTGGTGAACGGCATCGTCTACCTGGCGTTCGCCTCTCACGAAGACTATTCGCCGTACCACGGATGGTTATTGGGCTACAAGGCGAACAGTTTGCAACAGGTCCAGGTATACAACGTGACACCCAACAGCGGTGAGGGGGCGATCTGGATGGGAGGTCAGGGCCTTGTTGCCGACTCGTCGAACAATCTGTACCTGATTACGGCGAACAGCACCCAAAGTTCAGAAAATGCCTCCGGCGATTATGGAGAGAGTTTTCTAAAACTAGTCCCGAGCGGTAACTCTCTGACCGTAGCGGATTACTTCAAGCCGAAAAATTACGACAGCTTGAATGCCAATGATGCTGACCTGGGGTCGACCGGGGCTTTTGCGATTCCCGGCACCAGCTACATCGCGGGCGGAAGCAAGTCTGGCATGGTGTATGTGGTCAACACCACCAACATGGGCAAGTTGAACACGTCCTCCGATCAGGTCGTTCAGGAGTTTCAGGCCGACAACGGGCTGTGGGGTTCGCCCGCGTTCTTCAACAACACCATGTACATCTGGGGAGTGAGCGAACCGCTCAAGGCGTATCAGTTTTCGGGCGGCCATTTCAACACCTCCCCATCGTCGCAAAGCGCTTACTCGCCTCCGGGTGGTACGACCAGCGGCTCAGTGTCAGTATCTTCAAACGGAACCACGCCAGGCACGGCGATTGTCTGGGCGACCTCTCCTACGGGTGATCCCGACCACGCGACCGTCGGTGGCAATCTGTATGCCTACAACGCCGCCAATCTGGGAGCGCTTTTGTGGAGCACTTCACAGAATTCCTCGCGCGACAGCTACGGAAATTTTGCCAAATTTGTCGCTCCGACCATCGCCAACGGCAAAGTCTACGTTGGAACCGATTCTGAACAGGTGGTCGTTTACGGTCTGTTGTCGGGCAGCGGCGGCGGCAGCGGGGGCACCCTGATCGCGAACGGCACGTATGTGATCACTAGTGTTCACAGCGGTTTCGCTCTCGACGATCCTGGTTTCTCCGCGAAGGAAAGTACGGACATGGAACAGTACCCCGTGAACAATGGCACGAATCAGCAATGGAAGGTCACCAATCTTGGCAACAACGTGATCACGCTGACCAATGTAGCGAGCGGTCAACTGCTCGATGTTGTGGGGGCCTCGAAGGCGAATAGTGCTCTCGTCGACCAATACCCAAGTAATGGCCAAACGAACCAGCAGTGGCAAGTCATCTCCGTTGGTGGTGGCCATTATGAACTGGTCAGTGTGAACAGCAAATTGGCGCTTGATGTTGACGGAGGAGGAACAGCCCAGAAAGAGCTGATCGATCAATATGCCTACCAAGGCAATTCGTGGCAGCAATGGACCTTTCAGGCTCCGTAAGCGTTCTCAAGAAATTGCGGCCCGCAGATCCAGTTGCAGGCCGCAATAACTTGAGATAGATGCCTCCTTGGCCCCATCTCCAAAGTAGCAATGCGAATCAAACGGCCACGCTCTGCCAGCTCAGTTGGTTGAACTCTTATATACGATATCGCTCCTGCGTTCTGCCGCTGCTGGATAGGAACACAACAGAATCCATGAAGGCCCTCATCGCGAAGTCATCTGACAGTGCTCAGCCTTCCAGCTTTACGGCACGGCGTATTCAGCTTTGTATTATTTTCATTCTTGGAATTTGCTTCGTGTTAGCTTTCGCGAGCGCGGCAGACGCAAAGAGGCAAGCGGGAAAGCCACCGAACACAACGGTTGACGCCACATACAAGATCGACGATCTCGGCGAACTGGCCGTGATTGCCGACGATGTGACAATCTCGTTGAACAACACTAGTGCTGTTGCCTATTGGACCCGTACGAACGGCATCGTGCGTGCAACGATATGGCGCAACGGGCATTCCAAGGTGATAGAGGAGGTTCCCAGCTATCCGAACACGATCGCCCATGCGGTCGACCGGAACGGCGATATTGCAGGTTGGATGAATACAAGCGGCAATCCAGTGGATAGCCTGTCAACCACGCAAGGATTCGTCCGTCATGGAAAGCGCATCCGCATTGTCCCTGGATTGGGTGGACGTGACAGTCGCGTTCTCGGCTTGAATGACAAAGGTGCGGCGGTTGGCGTGGCGAGCCTGGCAGACGGCGCAAGCCACGCGTTTCTATTTGCGGGATCCAATATCGCCGACCTGGGCACGCTTCCTTCGGGCACGTCCAGCACGGCCTACGCCATCAACAATGCCGGTTTGATAGCAGGCGCTGCCGACGTCGATGGCAAAATCAACCACGCGGTCTTATGGGTGAATCGAAAGATCGTGGATCTCGGGGCACTCCCTCATGGAGCGACCAGCAGCGCGCGGGCTATCAACCGTCATGGGCAGATTGTGGGCTTCAGCGATACTCCCGATGGCGTACACGCATTTCTTTATGCTGAGGGAGCTATGCGGGATCTTGGCACGCTGGGAAGCGATCCAAGTGAAGCATCAGGAATAAACAATCGCGGTGACGTAGTCGGTGCATCGAACCTTTCGAGCACCAAACGTCGTGCCTTCCTTTGGCGCGAAGGACGAATGATGGATGTGAATACATTTCTGCCAGCGGGATCGCCTTGGGTGTTGTTGAATGCGTTCAGCATTAACGACCGGGGTCAGATTGTTTGTTCCGGCCGACGCAAAGGCGAATCCACACATCTGCTGTTATTGACACCTCAGTAGAAAGGTAAGCGCTTTGTGTTGGAGGTTTCTGCTTTGTGCCATGCCATCCGGCCCGGTTCGATGAGGGCAACTCGCAAGGCTTGTTCCTGGAAGCTTTCAAGACGATGCTGAACAGGTGTTTGGTCCCGGCATTCGATAGGTTGGGTCGAAGGTAAATCGGTTGGGATAGGATTGAGTCACCCGCCAGTGCCTTTTCTGAGCCAATTCCGCGCTGCTCCCAATCTGCTTACGCTGATGCGGCTGTTTATCATCCCTTTCCTTGTAATCGAGATATTGGACGGGCACTACGGCATGTCATTCGCGTTGTTTATGCTGGCGGGTGTCAGCGACGCGCTGGATGGACTGCTGGCGCGGTGGCTGAGCCAGAGGACGACGCTGGGGCTGTATCTGGACCCGATCGCGGACAAGCTGCTGTTGAGCACACTGTTTGTCGTGCTGACGCATGTGGGGTTGATGCCGCGATATGTCACGGTGCTGGTGTTCAGCCGGGATCTGGGGATTTTGCTGATTGCGACCTTGCTGTTCGCGACCGGAACGCTGCGTGACTTCCGGCCCAGCCTGCTTGGCAAGCTGAATACGCTGGTTCAGATACTCGGCTTGATCACGGTGCTTTGCCAGAAGATCTTTGCGGGAGTGCAGCTTGGGACTTTGAAAGACATACTGATGCGGGCGATCGCGGTGCTGGCGCCGGTCTCGGCCGCGCAGTATGCGTTTATTGTGATTCAGAGGATGAGTTCGCCGCCGCAGCAGACCGAGGCCTAATCTAGCTAAACTAGCTAGACTTCTTTGGGCGGGTCGGCTAGGGTTTGTTCTTCTATCGCCATGTCGCTGAACTCGGCCGAATCAAAGACTTCTCCACACTTCTGGCACTCGACGAATTCAGCGTCTTCCTCGCGGGCGACGACTTTGACGATGGGATGTTTGCAGATGGCGGTCATTGAGATTGAAATGGAAGGTGAATGCTAAGGATTCTGCCCGTCCCTGAGTCCCTTGTCAACCTCGATCTGCGCCGATTTTTGATGGTCCGCCACGGGGAAGGATGGGGTAAACAGCAGGACAGACGCGGTTGCATTGGGACCATTCTGGACGTACACTATCTAGGACCGGAATTGTCTTATTTCGGGCGATTTCGCGGAAAGATTTGTTCGAGGGAAGATCCAAAAGCAAGAGCCGAAGCCCCTATGCTGCGTCTGACCAAAAAAGCGGATTACGGTCTTATGGCTCTGAAGTACCTGGCAGAGCAGAAGGATGGCACTGCGCACAGCGCGAAGGATATTGCGGAGGCGTACCACATTCCTCCTCATCTGCTGGCGAAGATTCTGCAAACGCTTGCCAGAGCCGGACTTCTGGTATCGCACGCCGGAACCAATGGCGGCTATGCTCTTGCGCGACGGTCGAATGAGATTACCGCGTTCGAGGTGATCCGGGCGATCGATGGGCCGCTTTTCATTACCAGTTGCATCACGATTCACGGAACTTGCGACCTGGCGGGACATTGCACCATCAAAGAACCGTTGCGCAAGGTGAACGACAGTATCAAAGATCTGCTGAACGGCATCTGCATCTCCGACCTGATTGAGGCGGGGGAAGCGGAGCATACCGGGACGGGCGCTCCGGTGGGCGGCGGACTGGTGAGCATCGCGGTTTAGCCATGGGGCGAATTGGTGCGGGAACGGAAGATCAACGCGAGATTCAGGAATTCAGGAGTTACGATGAGCAACGAAATAATCGGCGAGATGAGCAATAACGGCGTAGTGATCAGCGAGTCCAACGGACCTTTGCCGGCGGACGTGACTTTGCCGATCTACATGGATAACCACGCGACCACGCCGATGGACCCTCGGGTGCTGGATGCCATGCTGCCGTATTTCGGCAAGGTGTTCGGCAATGCCGCGAGCCGCAACCACTCGTTTGGGTGGGAGGCGGAGCAGGCGGTGGAGAAGGCGCGGGAGCAGGTGGCAAAGCTGATCGGCGCGACGGCGAAGGAGATCATCTTTACGAGCGGCGCGACCGAGTCGAACAACCTGGCGATCAAAGGCATCGCGGAGATGTATCGCGAGCGCGGCAACCACATCATCACCCAGGCGACCGAGCACAAGGCGGTGCTGGACACCTGCAAGAAGCTCGAGAAGCAAGGCTATCGCGTGACCTATATGCCGGTGCAGGCAGACGGTCTGATCTCTCTGGATGACCTGAAGAACGCGATGGATGACAAGACGATCCTGGTCACGATCATGTATGCGAACAACGAGATTGGCGTGGTGCAGCCGATTGCGGAGATCGGCAAGCTCTGCCATGAGAAGGGCGTGCTCTTCCATACCGATGCGGTGCAGGCGGTAGGCAAGATTCCAGTGAATGTGCAGAAGGACAACATCGATGTGCTGTCGCTTACCGCGCACAAGATCTATGGGCCGAAGGGGGTAGGCGCGCTGTATGTTCGCCGGCGCAATCCGCGGGTGCAGATCTCCGAACAAATCAACGGAGGAGGCCATGAGCGCGGCATGCGTTCGGGCACGCTGAATGTTCCGGGCATCGTTGGCCTGGGCAAGGCTTGCGAGATTGCGGGCGAGGAGATGGAGGCTGAGGGCAAGCGCGAGAGGGAGCTTCGCGACTACCTGAAGGCCAAGTTCGAAAAGGCGCTCGACTATGTGCACGTGAACGGCAATATGGAGCATCATCTGCCGGGCAACTTGAATATGAGCTTCGTGTATGTCGAAGGCGAGAGCCTGTTGATGGGAATCAACGACATTGCGGTTTCTTCGGGTTCGGCATGCACCTCGGCGACGCTGGAACCATCGTATGTATTGAAGGCGCTCGGACTGGGCGATGATGTGGCGCACAGCTCGATCCGGTTCGGACTTGGCCGCTTCAACACCAAGGCGGAAGTGGATTATGTCTCGGACAAGCTGATCGATGTGGTTTCGAAGCTGCGAGAGCTTTCGCCGCTGTATGAGATGGTGAAGGAAGGCATCGACCTGACGAAGATCGAGTGGGCGGCGCATTGAAACGGGAGTAGGGAGTAGGGTGTAGCGAACGGCTGCATTGGGCTCAAGAGATTCGGTAAACAGCTTCAAGCACAAGGAGAATCACCATGGCATACAGCGATAAGGTTGTTGATCACTACGAAAATCCCCGGAATGTGGGCACGCTCGATAAGGCTTCGGCCGAGGTTGGCACGGGGCTGGTGGGCGCGCCGGAGTGCGGCGACGTGATGCGTCTGCAGATTCGCGTGAATCCCGAGACGAACGTGATCGAAGATGCCAAGTTCAAGACCTTCGGCTGCGGTTCGGCGATCGCCTCTTCTTCACTCGCGACCGAGTGGGTGAAGGGCAAGACGATCGATGAGGCGATGGCGATCACGAACACGGACATCGTGAAGGAGCTTGCGCTTCCTCCGGTGAAGATTCACTGCTCGGTGCTTGCGGAAGATGCGATTCGCGCGGCGATCGGCGACTGGAAGAAGAAGAACAGCGTTGCCGAGGCCACGGTTGTCGCGGCCGCTCACTAAGAGCTTGCGACCGCGGATGAACGCGGATTGACACGGATAACAACAAAGGGCAGGCTTCCTTCTGCGTGTTCTTACAGCTATACGTGTTAGGCTGTGCCGATCCGCGGTCGATGAGTTAGGGTGTGATGATGGCGATGGTGACACTACAGACCGAGACGGACAGGACTGCTCAGGCGACTGCTCCTGCCGGTCAGGCAAAAAACCCGCTGGCTGGGATGAATGTGCTGACGGCGGATGGCGTTGAGTCGTCGCAGAAGGGCATTCAGATCACTGAGAAAGCTCTGAAGCGGATTCGCGTGGCGATGTCGAAGGAAGGCGTTTCGCCGGAACAAGGCGGACTCCGGTTGGGTATTCAGGGCGGCGGCTGCTCGGGTTTGAGCTACAACATTCGCTTCGATACCAAGCCTCGCGAGCGAGACCGGGTTTTTTCGTTCGGTGCGGGCATCGCAAGTGCAGGCGACCCGACCGATGGAGCGCCGATTCGTGTGTTTGTCGATCCGAAGAGTTTTATCTATTTGCACGGCATGGTGCTGGACTTCGAAGAGACACTGATGCGCCAGGGATTCAACTTCATCAATCCGAACTCGACCAAGAGCTGCGGGTGCGGTTCAAGCTTTACGGCTTAGGTGATCGGATAGCGATGAGCCCGGATACGCAGAAGAGTTACTTTGCTTTCTTTGGACTTCCGCTTCGTCTTCGGCTGGATGTGACAACCCTGGAGAAGCAGTTTTATGCATTGAGCCGGAAGTTGCACCCGGACCGGTTTGCTTCGCGGCCGGCAGGGGAGCAGGAGGCGGCGCTGGCGGAGAGTTCACGGCTGAACGATGCCTATCGCACGCTGAAGGACCCCATTCTGCGGACGCAGTATCTGCTGGGGCTGGAGGGAGTCGAGCTGGAGGAGCAGTCGAAGGCGGCGACCGATGCGGCTCGGGCCAGTGGGGAGCAGAAAAAGCAGATTGTGCCGCCGGAGCTGCTGGAGGAGGTCTTTGAGTTGAACATGCAGCTGCAGGAGATGCGCGCGGCCAGGCAGATGGGGGAGGAGGAGCCTGAGCTGCGGCGCGACCTGATGACAGCCAAGGACGCCTTCGACGCGAAGATGGAGGAGACCCAAACGGAGTTAGAGGGGCTTTGGGCTGCGTGGGACACGGGTGTGGATTCGGGTGACGAGGCCGCGAAGAGTCGCGCGAAGGAGGCGATGGTGACGCTGCTGAATAAGCGCAGCTATCTGCGGAACCTGGTGCGGGATGTGAATGAGGCTTTGGGGCTGTAACGGACTTTGGCCCAAGTTAGTTTATCTACCCTGCAATCCCGCGATGGCCAACTGATCCTTGAATGTCTTTGGAATCCGGCACGTAGGCAATCTGACTTATGAGGAGATAGACTGGCTTTCATGAGTGATCAAAGCAAGGCGGCAATCTCAGCGAAAGAGGCTCCAGCGGCGATCGGGCCTTATTCGCAGGCAATTCGGGTCGGCGATACGTTGTTTGCGTCGGGGCAGATTGGTCTGGATCCGGCAACTGGGCAGATGGTATCGGGCGGGATCGCTGAGCAGACGGTACGGGTGCTGGAGAACGTGAAGGCCGTGCTGGCCGAGGCTGGACTCAAGATGAAGGATGTGGTGAAGACGACCGTGTTTCTGAAGAGCATGGGCGACTTTGCCGCAATGAATGAGGTGTACGCGAGGTATCTGGCGGCGGATGGAGCGGTGCCGCCGGCACGGTCGACAGTGGCAGTGGCCGGGTTGCCCAAGGAGGCGCTGGTGGAGATCGAGATCATCGCCAAGATAACGTCTGCAGCATAACGGACGGCCGCGCATCTAATTAGGACGGAGATAGCGACGATGGCTGACGGTGTGAAGGCGGAGAAGGTACAGAAGAGCGAGAAGGAGTGGCGCGAGCTGCTGACCCCTGAGCAGTTTCATGTGATGCGCCAAGGTGGGACGGAGCGGCCATTCACGGGAGCGCTGGTCGACAACCATGAGGATGGCGTGTATCACTGCGCGGCGTGCGACGCTCCGCTGTTTACCTCGGACAAGAAGTTCGAGTCGGGCAGCGGATGGCCGAGTTTCTGGCTGCCGGTTTCGCCGGACGCGGTGGAGGCCATCGAAGACAGCTCGCTGGGTATGCGGAGGGTCGAGGTGAGTTGCGCGCGCTGTGGGGCTCACCTGGGGCATGTCTTTCCGGATGGACCGAAGCCAACAGGAGATCGTTATTGTATCAACAGCGCTTCTTTGGGGTTTAAGAAGCAGTAGCTGGGTAGGCACTATCCCTGAGCTTTCCGCTGCAACTGGGGAACGAACGGGCTTCTTCACTGCGCAGCAATCGCAGCAATCGCTGCGGTCGAGAGTACCTTTTTATTCTGACGACATAGAAGCAGGAAATGCCCCAGCCGGCGGGAATCGAGGCTGGGGCAAGACTGCTTTGGAGGCGGGTAGAGTTAGCCCTTGACGACTTTGCCGGTCTTGATGCAGCTGGTGCAGACGCGCATACGCTTGCTGCCGCCGTTGACCTGCGCTTTGACGGGCTGAAGATTGACGTTCCAGCGGCGGCGGGTGGTGTTGTGGGCGTGGGAGATGTTGTTGCCGAACTGCGGGCCTTTGCCGCAAAGATCGCATTTTTGTGCCATGACGAATACTCCAATCTTGAGTCGCAGAAATTTTCCCGGGCGACTACGGGCTTGAGTGAGCCTCAAACGTGTCGGGAAGGGTAGGCAGGAGGGGGAATTAAGCTTCACACCTCTACCCGATGAAGGGTAATCTGCTGATCCTCAATCTTACCATAGGAGCAATTTATAATTTGTCATCCGTGGAGCGTTTGAACTGAGTCTTTTAGCAGGCGCTGATTCGTCTTTAGCCCTAGAGAATTTGCGCGCCGGTCTCACGAATTCAGACGAGTGAAAATTTCGATGGCTAAGGGAGACGTATTGCCAGCCGATTCAGCCGATTCAAAGGAACACCCCGTTATCGGGCCCGATCATCAGCTTCCTGCCCCGCCTTCGACTCCACACCAACGTAAATGGATTCGGGTGCTGGTGTGGATTGCTCTGCTGCTGATCTTCGCGGTGGCTTTCTATCTGGTAATGCGTCATCACGACGAGACCAAGAGCGCGGCGGCGACGTCGAAGCGCGGGGCCGGAGGCACGGTGGCGCTGACGGTTGCGACGGCGGCGAAGGGCAACATCGGCGTGTATCTGGACTCGATTGGAACGGTCACGCCGGTGTATACGGCTTCGATTACCAGCCAGGCCACGGGACCGGTGACAGCGGTGTATTTTCGCGAGGGGCAGATTGTCCGCAAAGGCGATCCTCTGATCGATATCGACCCGCGTCCGTACCGAGCCACGCTGCTGCAGGCACAAGGAGCGCTGGAGCGGGACGAAGGTATTCTGGCGCAGGCGAAGATGGACCTGGACCGATATCGCGATGCGTGGTCGCGCAATGCGATTCCCAGGCAGACTCTGGAAGATCAGGAAAAGATTGTGATGCAGGACCAGGGCACGGTGAAGAACGATCAGGGGACGGTGCAGTACGACCAGGTGCAGCTGAGCTACACGCACATCACGGCTCCGATCAGCGGGCGGATTGGGCTTCGGCTGGTCGATCCGGGCAACGTGGTTCAGGCTACCGGGACGACGGTGCTGGCGGTGATTACGCAACTGCAGCCGATCACCGTGATCTTCACGATTCCGGAGGATAATCTGGGACAGATTCAACCGCGGCTGCGCGAGAGGGCCAAACTTCCGGTGGATGCGTTCGATCGTGCGGCGTTGAAACAGATCGCTGCGGGGACGCTGTTGACTTTGGATAACCAGATCGATACGACGACGGGCACGGTGAAGGCTCGGGCTTCGTTTGCGAATAGAGATAATGCTCTGTTCCCGAATGAGTTTGTGAACACGCGGCTGCTGGTGAATACGCTTCAGAACGCGACGCTGATGCCGACTTCGGCGGTGCAGCACAACGGGACGCAGGCATTTGTCTATGTGATCGAGAACAATCTGGCGCATATGAAGAGCATCGCCGAAGGAGTGACGGAGGGCCAGACGACCTCGGTGACCGGCATCAACCCGGGAGATGTGATCGCAAACAGCAGCTTCGACAAGCTGCAGGACAAGACGAAGGTTGCGGTATCGAAGACGCCGGTCGCGTCGAACCCCAGCGGGAGTCATGCTCCTTGAGTCCTTCACGCCCGTTTATTCTGCGTCCGGTGGCAACCTCGTTGTTGATGGCGGCGATTCTGCTGGTCGGGATTGTGAGCTACACACAGCTGCCTGTATCGGCTCTGCCTGAGGTCGATTATCCGACGATCCAGATCCTGACGTTCTATCCGGGATCGAGTCCGGACGTGATGGCGACGACGGTGACCGCGCCGCTTGAACGGCAGTGTGGCGAGTTGCAGGGGCTGAGTCAGATGACGTCGTCCAGTTCCGCAGGGGTTTCGGTGGTGGTGCTGCAGTTCAACCTGAGTTTGAATATCGATATCGCCGAGGAGGAGGTGCAATCGGCGATCAATGCGGCGCAGAGTTATCTGCCGGCGAACCTGCCCGCGCCGCCGATCTACAGCAAGACGAACCCTGCGGATGCGCCGGTGCTGACACTGGCGATTACGTCGACCACGGTTCCGTTGTCGCAGGTGGAAGACCTGGTGGATACGCGACTCGCGCCCAAGATCTCGCAGTTGAACGGCGTCGGCCTGGTGAGCATCAGCGGCGGGCAGAAGCCGGCGGTGCGGATTCAGGCGAATCCTACGGCGCTCTCTTCGTATGGGATCAATATGGAGGATCTGCGCACGGCGGTTTCGCAGAGCAGCGTGAATGCGGCCAAGGGAAATTTCGACGGACCGCACCAGGACTACCAGATCGACGCGAACGATCAACTAGTGACGAGCCAGGATTACAGGAGCGTGGTGGTCGCGTATCGCAATGGCGCTCCGGTAATGCTGACCGACGTTGCGGATATTGTGAATGGCGTCGAGAACACTACGCAGGCGGCGTGGATGGACCAGACCCCGGCAGTGATTCTGAATGTGCAGCGCCAGCCGGGCGGAAATACGATCAGTGTGGTGAAGAGCATCAAGGCGCTGCTGCCGCAACTGGAGGCGAATCTTCCCAGGGGTATTACGGTGACGACGCTGACGGATTTGACGACGCCGATTCAGGCTTCGGTGTCGGATGTGGAGTTCGAGCTGCTGCTGACGGTCGGGTTGGTCGTCATGGTGATCTTTCTGTTTCTGCGCAATCTGTACGCGACGATTATTCCCAGCGTGGCGGTGCCGTTGTCGTTGATTGGAACCTTTGCCGCGATGTATGCGCTGGGATACAGCTTGGACAACCTGTCGCTGATGGCGCTGACGATCTCGACTGGATTTGTCGTCGATGACGCGATCGTGATGGTGGAGAATATCTCGCGTTATCTGGAAGAGGGAGAACCGCCGTTGCAGGCGGCATTGAAGGGGGCGGAACAGATCGGGTTCACGATTCTTTCCTTGACGGTGTCGCTGATCGCCGTGCTGATCCCGCTGCTGTTCATGGGCGATGTGGTGGGGCGGCTGTTTCGCGAGTTCGCGGTGACGCTGGCGGTGACGATTGTGGTGTCGGCGGTGGTGTCGCTTACGCTTACGCCGATGATGGCGTCGCGCATTCTGAAGCATAATCCGGAAGATCAGCAGGGGCGCTTCTACAAGGCGTCGGAGCGCGTCTTCGACGGGATGATCAACTTTTATGCGCGGACGCTGAAAGTGGTGCTTCGCTACCAGACGATTACCTTGCTGATCGCGGTGGCCACGCTGCTGCTGACGATCTATCTGTACGTCATTATTCCGAAGGGATTTTTTCCGGTGCAGGATACCGGCGTGATCCAGGGCATCTCGCAGGCTGCGCAAACGATCGGTTCGAAGGCGATGGCGGAGAAACAGAAGGAGCTTGCGAAGGTGATCTTGCAAGACCCCGCGGTCGAGAGCCTGTCGTCGTTTGTGGGCGCGGATGGCACCAATGTGACAACCAACAGCGGAAGGCTGTCGATCAACCTGAAGCCTCTGAACCAACGCGATCTCAGCGCTGCGGACGTGGTTCGCAGATTGCAGACGAAGCTGAAAGACGTGCAGGGGATTCAACTTTTCATGCAGCCGGTGCAGAACATCACGGTCGACGATCGGGTGAGCCGCACGCAATATCAGTACACGTTGGAGGATCCGGACCAGAACGAATTGAATGATTGGACCGCGCGCTTTGTGACGAAGCTGAAGCAGGTGCCGGGACTGGAGGACGTCGCCACGGATCAGCAACTGGGCGGGCTGGCGGTGGATCTGATCATCGACCGTCCAACCGCATCGCGGCTCGGCATCGCGCCGACCACCATCGACAACACGCTGTATGACGCCTTCGGGCAGCGGCAGATCAATACGATGTACACGCAGTTGAATCAGTACCACGTGATCCTTGAAGCGCAGCCGCAGTTTCAACTGGATCCGAACAAGCTGAATCATCTCTTTCTTCGGGCGGGCTCCGCCTCAGGCACGACCGGAGCCGGGGCATCGACTTCTTCTTCGGCCAATGGATCAAGCTCGGCCGGATCGAATGCGTTCACGGGCGCTGCGATTTATACCCCATCGGCGAACACACTAGCTCCGCCGGTGAATGCGCTGACGGCGAGCACCTCCGCCACGACGTCGAGCACTGGCGCGGCCTCGGCGGGTACGACGAGTTCCACCTATAACAACGCGGTGCCGTTCAGCGCCTTCTCGCACTTCGAGACGACCACCGAGCCGCTTTCGATAACGCACCAGGGCCAGTTTCCGGCGATCACGGTGTCTTTCAATCTAGGTCCGAATGCAGCTCTCGGAGGCGCGATCTCGGAGATCAGCAAGGTGCAGCAGGATATGCACATGCCGGCGAGCCTGCAGGCGGATTTTCAAGGCACGGCGGCGTCTTTCCGGAATTCGCTTTCGAATATGCCGCTGCTAATTCTGGCCGCGCTGGTGACGGTGTACATCGTGCTCGGCGTGCTGTACGAGAGCTTTATCCATCCGATCACGATTCTTTCTACCTT
Source organism: Edaphobacter sp. (assembly GCA_965277335.1). Classification (GTDB taxonomy): domain Bacteria; phylum Acidobacteriota; class Terriglobia; order Terriglobales; family Acidobacteriaceae; genus Edaphobacter. The sequence goes on from CBDICJ010000008.1 coordinate 1,072,770, forward strand.
GCCTTCGGCGGGAGTAGGAGCGTTCCTTTCGCTGATTCTGTTTCATCAGGATCTCAGCGTGGTTGCGATTATCGGGTTGGTGCTGCTGATCGGCATCGTGAAAAAGAACGGCATTATGATGGTCGACTTTGCGCTCGATGCGGAGCGGAACCGGGGAAAGAATTCAACCGACGCGATCTATGAGGCCTGCCTGCTTCGTTTCCGGCCGATCATGATGACGACTATGGCGGCGCTGCTGGGCGGGCTGCCGCTGGCTTTTGGACACGGCATCGGATCGGAGCTGCGCAGGCCGCTCGGTATTGCGATGGTGGGCGGGCTGCTTCTAAGCCAGATCCTGACGCTGTATACGACGCCGGTCATCTACATCTTCTTCGACAATCTGGCGATGCGCTTCTCGAAGCATCCCAAGGCACATCACCGCACCGGAAACGAACCTGAACCTGCTGCAGGACAGTCATGAATCTGTCCGCGCCCTTTATTCATAGGCCGGTAGCGACGACGCTGCTTACGGTGGCCATTGCGATCGCCGGGGCCATCGCGTTCAGCGTTCTTCCGGTATCTCCGCTGCCGCAGGTCGATTTTCCGACGATCTCGGTGGGCGCGAGCCTGCCGGGCGCGAGCGCGGAGATCATGGCGTCGTCGGTCGCGACTCCTCTGGAGCGGCAGTTCGGGCATATCGCCGGGGTGACGGAGATGACCTCTTCGAGCAGCCTGGGTACGACGTCAGTGACGATTCAGTTTGACTTGAGCCGCAACATCGATGCCGCGGCGCGCGATGTGGAGGCTGGGATCAATGCGGCGCGGACCTATCTCCCCGCGAACCTGCCGGCGAATCCGACCTACCGCAAGGTGAACCCGGCGGATGCGCCGGTGATGATCCTCGGTCTGACCTCGGATGTGTATGGGCCGGCGAAGCTCTACGACGAAGCTTCTACGGTGCTGGAGCAGAAGCTCTCGCAAATTCAGGGGGTTGGACAGGTGAGTCCGGGCGGCGGGGCTTTGCCTTCGGTTCGGGTGGAGGTGAATCCGACCAAACTCGCCAGCTTCGGCCTTACGATGGCGAATCTGCAGTCAACCCTGAGCCTGCAGAATTCGAATCTGGCCAAGGGACAGATCAGCAATGGAGACAGGTCGGCCGATATTCTGGCGAACGATCAGATCTCGCATGCCGCGGACTATAAGCCGATCGTTATCGGATACAACAACGGTTCGGCGGTGCGGCTGTCGGATGTAGCGGATGTGATCGACTCGACACAGAACATACGGGCGGCCGGATATCTGAACGGCAAGCGCGCCGTGATGCTGATTATCTTTCGCCAGCCGGGCGCGAATATTATCGGTGTCAACAATCGTATTCGCGCGCAGCTTCCATCATTGAAGGCGTCCATTCCGCAAGGGATCGACATGACGGTCGTTCTCGACCGCACCACGACGATCAAGGCATCGGTGAGCGACGTTGAGCGGACGCTGATCATCTCGATTCTCCTGGTTATACTGGTAGTCTTTGTCTTTCTGGGAAGCGGGCGAGCTACGCTGATTCCAGCCGTGGCGGTGCCAGTCTCGTTGATCGGCACCTTCGCGGTGATGTACGCCCTGGGCTACAGCCTCGATAATCTGTCGCTCATGGCGCTGACGATCTCCACCGGCTTTGTGGTCGACGATGCGATTGTGGTGATGGAAAATATCACGCGGCATCTGGAAGATGGAATGGAGCCGTTTGCTGCCGCGCTGAAGGGCGCAAGAGAGATCGGCTTTACGGTGATGTCCATCAGCATCTCGCTGATCGCGGTGTTCATTCCGCTTCTGCTGATGGGAGGTATCGTCGGCAGACTGTTTCGCGAGTTCGCGGTTACGCTCTCTACTGCCATTTTGGTGTCTATGGTGATTTCGCTGACCACGACGCCGATGATGTGCGCTTACCTGCTGCGAGCCGAGCATGACAAGCAGCATGGGTTCTTCCGAAGAGCGACAGACAATACGTTCGGCTGGGTCCTATCGCTGTATCGCCGCAGCCTGCGTTGGGTGCTGCGCAACTCCGTGCTCACGCTGATCGTACTGTTTTTGACGATCCTTTTGAACGTTGCCATTGTGATCAAGATTCCCAAGGGATTTTTTCCGCTGCAGGATACGGGATCGCTCGCGGGGGCCGTGAGAGGGCCGCAGGACGCTTCGTTCTATTCCATGAACGATTCCATTCAGCGCATTGCGAGTGTCGTCAGGAAAGATCCCGCGGTGCAGAACGTGATCGACTTTACGGGCGGCCAGGGCGCGACGAATACCGCCAATATGTATGTGACCTTGAAGCCGCTGAATGAACGGAAGATCAGCGCTTCGGAGGTGATCAACCGGCTGCGGCCGGAGATGGGCCGTCTGCCGGTGGCGTCGGCTTTCCTGCAGCCGGCGCAGGACCTGCGAATCGGCGGACGCTCCAGTAATGCTCTTTATCAATACACGATTCAGGCGGACAATGTTACGGACCTGACGACGTGGGGACCGCGTTTGCTCGCGGAGATGATGCATCTGCCTGGGTTTCAGGATGTCAGCTCGGACCAGCAGAACGGCGGCCTGGATGAGAGGCTGACCTATGATCGTGTGACGGCGGCGAAGCTAGGTCAGACCACGCAATCGCTCGATGCGGGTTTATACAGCGCGTTCGGTCAGTCGGAGGTTTCGCTGATTTACACGCAACTGAACCAATATTACGTGGTGCTTGAAGTAGCACCGCAGTACTGGCAGACGCCGGAGGGTTTGAAGAATATTTATTTTCACCCGACGGGCAGCAGCAGCGTGACGGCATCCGGGAATAGTCCGCTGTTGACGATGGCGACCAGTCAGGCCAGCACGACGCCGCTGGCGCTCAATCATACGGGCCTGTTTCCTTCAGTGACGGTGTCGTTCAATCTTGCGCCGGGGCTTTCCCTCAGCGATGCGACGCTCGCGATCGCGCAGATGCAGCAGCGGCTGGGGACGCCTGCTTCGGTGCATGGATTCTTCGCGGGAACGCTGCTGGCATATCAGCAGTCTTTGGGCACGGAGCCGGTTCTGATCGTGACGGCGCTGCTGGCGGTGTACATCGTACTCGGGATCTTGTACGAGAGCCTGATTCATCCGCTGACGATTCTTTCGACGCTGCCCTCCGCGAGTGTAGGCGCGATGCTGGCGCTGATGCTGTTCCACGAAGATCTCAACATCATTTCAATCATCGGCATTGTGCTGCTGATCGGCATCGTAAAGAAGAATGCGATCATGATGATCGACTTCGCGCTGCAGGCGGAACGCGAAGGAGGCCTGTCCACCGAGGACTCGATCTTCGAAGCGTGCATGCTGCGTTTTCGGCCGATTCTGATGACGACCATGGCGGCTCTGTTTGGCGCGCTGCCGCTGGCGTTCGGAACCGGCACAGGCTCGGAGCTGCGGCGGCCGCTCGGGATCACGATTGTCGGAGGGCTTATTGTGAGCCAGCTCCTTACCTTGTTCACTACGCCGGTCGTCTATCTGACGCTCGATCATCTCCGACTGCGAGCGCTGGGGAGAGAGCGCGACATCTATCATCCCGCGGATGGCGCACTTGCCGCCGCAGGGGAGTAAATCACCATGTTGAAAATTTTGACCTATCTTCGTCTTCCTTCCGCGCTATGCGCCGGCGCCGCCCTGATCCTGTCGACCGGATGCCTGGTTGGGCCCAAGTATCATGTGCCGCCCGCAACAGTGCAGGCTCCGCCGCCCATCTATAAGGAATCTCCGGCTCAATTTCAGGATTCCGATGGATGGAAGGTTGCGCAACCGCAGGATGCGATGCTTCGCGGCAAATGGTGGGAGATCTATCACGATCCCGAGTTGAACAGCCTCGAAGATCAGCTCGACATCAACAATCAAAATATCAAGCTGTACTTCGAGAACTTCATGGAGGCGCGCACTCTGATTGCGGAGGCTCGTTCGCAGCTTTACCCGCTGGTGACAGCCGGGCCTTCCTACAGCCGTGCGAAGAGTTCGGGCAACCTGGGGAACTCTAGCGTCGCGAACGCCGGTTCGCAGAGTTCGGTCGGCTCGCTCCCTTTGGCGGTTTCGTGGGAGCCGGATCTTTGGGGGAGGGTGCGGAACGCCGTTCGCAATGCGCAGTATAACGCGCAGGTGAGCGCTGCCGATCTGGAGAATGAGCGGTTGACGGAGCAGGCGAGCCTGGCTGCTTACTTCTTTGAGATACGCGGGCAGGATGCATTGCAGCAGATCCTAAACGACACGGTGGAGGCGGACAGGAAGGCGCTGGCGCTGACCCAATCGCTCTATGACACGGGGATCGACGATCGCATCTCGGTAGTCGAGGCCGAGAATACGCTCGAGAACGCGCAGTCTACGGCGATCAACCTGGGGGTGGCAAGGGCGCAGTATCAACATGCGATTGCCGTGCTGATTGGAGCGAACGCTTCTTCGTTTTCGATTCCGGTGCGGCCGAGCCTGGTGAATCCTCCTCCGATTCCGGTGGGGCTGCCATCGCAACTGCTGGAGCGGCGACCGGATATTGCCGCGGCGGAGAGAAATATGGCGGCGGCGAATGCCGAGATCGGGATTGCGTATGCCGCTTATTACCCGACGCTGGCCTTGAGCGCTGACGGGGGCTTCGAGAGCTCCACGTTCAAGCATCTCTTCGACTATTCAAGCCGCTTCTGGTCGATCGGACCGACGATCAGCGAAACGGTCTATGATGCGGGCCTGCGGCGGGCGACTGTCCACCAGTATGTGGCGATCTACAACGCGGATGTCGCGAGCTATCGCCAGACGGTGCTGACGGCGTTTCAGCAGGTGGAGGATTATCTTGCGGCGGTGCGGCTGATCTCGCAGCAGATTTTGCGGCAGCAGCAGGCGGTGCAGTCGGCGGAGGAGTTCGTGAAGCTGGAGACGGCGCGGTATGAGACGGGAGTCGATCCGTATATCAACGTCGTGACAGCGCAGAACACGCTGCTTGGAGATCAGGAGTCGCTGGCCAATCTGCATGTGCAGGAGATGGCGGATTCGGTGTCGTTGATCGAAGCGCTGGGCGGCGGATGGGATCGGACGCAACTGCCGACGCCGTCGCAGGTTTCGCAGAAGCTGACGAAGACGGAGACGCAGATCCAAAAGTAGAGCGCTGGAGTTCGCGAGCGGGCTTGACCGGCGTTTTCGCGGAGTGATACCGTTCGTGGCGTAGCGATTTTCTTGAGAATGCCCTCTGCCAAATCTGATCGGATTTCAGTTTGGGTTGGGGCAGGCGAATTTAGTTTGAATTGTGAACAATCGCCCGGGCGCAGGGTTTCAGGCTGTGCGATTGGCAATACTTGGTTGTGATTGCAGATGATAGGGAAGCAAGGGAGGAAGCATGATGACACGGCGGGAGTTTCTGGATGGGCTGGCGGTTGGGGTGGCGGGCGCGGCAGTCGGGAGTGTTGGGATATCGGCCAAGAGCTATGCGCAGATTCTTGGCGCGAACGATCGGGTGAACTTTGCCATCAACGGCCTGAACGGCCGGGGGTATGCGCATCTTTCGTCGCTGAAGGCAAATGAGAAGACGGCTCGCGTGACCCATGTGTGCGATGTGGACTCGAAGACGCTGGCGAAGTTCGCCGGAGCCGCGGAGCAGCAGCTGGGCTATGCGCCGCAGACGGCGGGCGATTTTCGCAAGGTGCTGGAGTCAAAGGATGTCGATGCTATCACGATTGCGACTCCCGACCACTGGCATACGCCGATGGCGGTCTTGGGGTTGAAGGCGGGCAAGCATGTGTATGTCGAAAAGCCTTCGAGCCATAATGGCCGCGAGGGCGAGCTGCTGGTCGAAGCCCAGGAGAAACATGGCAAGCTGGTGCAGGTCGGGGATCAGCAGCGCTCGTCGGACTATACGATCCGGATCATCGGCAAGATTCACGACGGCCTGATCGGCAGGGCGTACTTCGCTAAGGCGTGGTATGTGAATACGCGCAAGTCGATCGGGACCGGCAAGCCTGCTCCGGTGCCCGAGTCGCTCGACTGGGACCTGTGGCAGGGGCCGGCGCCCAGGACAGCGTATCGAGACAATGTGCAGCCGTACAACTGGCACTGGTTCCGCACGTGGGGCACGGGAGAGACGCTCAATAACGGCACCCACGAGGTGGATGTGTGCCGATGGGCGCTGGGGGTGGACTATCCGGAGCGCATCACGACGACGGGTGGACGGTACGCGTTCAAAGACGATTGGCAATATCCCGACACGACGGTAACGAGCATGGAATATCCCGATGCCATGATCTCGTGGGAGGGCCGGTGCTGCAACGGCATGAAGATGTACGACCGCGAGCGTGGGTCGAGCATTCTGGGCACGGAAGGGTCGGTGCTGGTGGACCGCGATGGCTACGAGGTGTACGACCTGAAGGGCAAGAAAACGGACGAGTACAAGACGGGCAAGCAGACCTCGACCGCCGATCTCACCGGGCGCGACACGATGACGGACGCGCACTTCGCCAACTTCATCGCAGGGATTCAGCATGGGGAAAAGCTTAACTCGCCGATTCAGATTGCCAACGTGAGCGTGACGACGCTGCTGGTGTCGAACATTGCCTGGTTTGTAAATCGGGAGCTGAAGCTGGATACGGAGAATGCACATATCCTGGGCGATCCCGAGGCGATGAAGTACTGGGCGCGCGAGTACCAGAAGGGCTGGGAGGTTCGGGTGTGAGGCGCTAGCTCTTGTAGCCCATGCCGTCCAGGACGCCGCGCATGTAGGCGAGGCTTTCGCGCACGCCTGGGACGGGGTCGGTTTCGTTGATCTCGTACTCGAGGTCGACGCGGCCCTGGTATTTGGCGGCGATGAGGGCTTTGAAGATGCCGCGGACGGGCATGAGACCCTGGCCGACAGCGACCTGGCTTTCTTTGGCGTGGAGGTCGGCGAGGTCCTTCATGTGGACGTCGAAGATGCGGGGTCCGACCTGGTGGATAGCCTCGATGACGTCAGTGCCGGCTCGGACGGTGTGGCCGACGTCGATGCAGCAGCCCATGCGCGGGTCCATGTTTTTGACTGCCTTGAGGACATCAAGAGGAGAGTGCCAGATCTTGTCTTCGGGGCCGTGGTTGTGGATGGCGAAGCGGATGTCGTATTGCTTTACGAATTTTTCGATGCGGGGCAGGGTGTCGGGCGCGGGGTCTCCGGCGACGATGACTTTGACACCGGCGCGTTTGGCGTACTCGAATTTGGTTCGAATATCGTCGTCTTCGTCTTTGGGGAAGTAGACGGTGCCGACGGCGTCGAGGTGGATGCCGGCCGCGGTGTAGTCGGCGAGGGCTTGGGCTTCTCCGGCGGGGTCCATGGGGAGGTGGTCCTTGACGTCCTTGGCGTTGAGTTCGTCGATGTGGAGCTGCTTGACGAAGCCGATCATGTGGGCGCGATCAAAGTTGCGGAAGGTGTAGCTGCAGCAGCCGAGGGCAATGGAGGATGGTTTGGGGTCGGGGTTGGACTTCTGCGCGAAGGAGGAGGCGGGCTCGGAGGCGAGGGAGGCGGCTGCGGCGAGGGTGGCTCCGGTGCGGAGGAAGTTGCGGCGCGAGAGGGTATGCTTCATAGCCGGAATCTTAGACGCGCGGATATTGTTTTGTCTAAGAATCTGTCTACAAACTAGGTAGAACGGCGTACGAGTTGATGAGCGAAGGCGATATGGATCATGGATTCAGCCGAGGTGTGGCAAAGTTCGTAGTCTTTGGAGAGGCGGCGTGACCAGTTGAGCCAGGCGAAGGTTCGTTCGACGATCCAGCGTTTGGGCAGGACTTGGAAGAGGGGTTGCTGGTTGCGTTTGACGATCTCGACGCTATATCCAAACATGTCCTTTGCCCAGTTGATCAGCGTGCCTGTATAGCCGCCATCGGCGAAGACAGTCTGGATGGTATCGAATCGGCGGAACAATCGCATCAACACGGCGCGAGCCGCTACCCGGTCCTGGATGCCGGCCGAGTGCACGACCACCGCGAGCAGGTTGCCTTGCGTATCTACCGCAATATGCCGCTTACGCCCTTTGATTTTCTTGCCTGCATCGTAGCCGCGCCGCCCCCTTTTAGCGCCGTCTTCACTGACTGCGAATCGAGAATCGCCACGGTGGGCGTAGCGTTTCGTCCGCCTGCCTTGCGGCCCTGTTCGCGTAGAGTCTGTCCTATGCGCTCCCACACTCCGCTGTCGCGCCACCGCCGGAACTGCTGATGCACGGCCTTCCACGGAGGAAAATTGCTGGGCAACTGCCGCCATTGACAACCCGTCTTCACCACGTACAGCAGCCCATCCACCACGCGCCGTAGATCATACTTGCGCGGCCGACCTCCGGGGTGACGATCTCTCCACGATGCTTGCAGCAGCGGCTCCAGTTTTGCCCATTGCTGGTCCGTCAAATCGCTCCCATACATCCCGTGACCTTAGCCCAAGCTAACCCGCACCGCATATGTCGTCCAGGGTTCCTCAACTAGTTTGTAGACAGGTTCTAACAACTTTTGATGTCGGAGATGCATTCATCCAACAGCAGATCCCTTCGGCTTCGTCTCTCGCGATGAGGCTGCGAGAGCCTCCGCTCAGGATGACAGCGTTAACGAATTGTTCGCTCACAACTTGGTGCTCACAGAGTGCGGCTCGCGTAAAGATGAGCTGCCAATCAGCTGGCGTCCAATGGATTAAGAGGGACTGCCGGCGGGGAGGTTGAGGCCGAGGCTGAGCTGGTCGGTGGAGGGTGGAGCTGGGGCGGGCAGGAGGAACTGGTTGGCGAGGCTGGCGATATATTGGGTGGTGCCGGGGGCTTGGCCGGCTATACGAGCGGCGATCCAGGCTTGTGGGGTGATGGTGATCTCGGCGCGGCCGGCGGCTACGGCGTGGAAGATTCTGTTGGCGGCATGGGTGACGGAGGCGGCGACGACAGGCGTTCTGGCGGCGAGGGTGAACCAGCGCTGCTCTTTTTTGACCTGGCCGGTGTAGTCGGCGTGGGCTTCGCCGCCGGTGCGCATGAGGCCAGGGCAGACGGTGGTGACGCGGACGCCTTTGTGGCGGAGTTCGGCATGAAGGCCTTCGGAGAACCCTACAAGGGCGAACTTGCTGGCAACGTAAGGGAGCAGGTGGGGCACTGGAATTTTGCCGCCGATGCTGGCGATATTGACAATCGAGGCGTCGGCGCCGCCGCCGGTGCGCTTGCGGCTGAGCAGGTGAGGGAGCGCGGCGTGGGTGGTGTAGAGGGCGGCGAAGAAATTAGTCGCCATGGCGCGTTGATACGCGGCGATGGGCTGGTTTTCGACGGGGCCGACTTCGATGATGCCGGCGTTGTTGATGAGGATGTCGATGCGGCCGAAGTGGCCGATGGCGTGTTTGATAAGGTTGGTGGCCTGCCCCGCGTCGGTGAGGTCGGCGGGGATGAGCAGGATGTCTTCGGCGGATTGGACGATGCGGCGGGCGAGGAGGGTCTGGCGGGCGCGGGTGAGTTCGTTGAAGTCGCGGGCGGCGAGGACAAGTTTTGCTCCGGAGCGGCCGAAGCGCTCGGCCAGGGCGAAGCCGAGGCCGCGGGAGCCGCCAGTGATGAGGACGATCTTGCGGTGGCGGTGAGCGGCCTTCTCGGGCTTGGGCATCAAGGCGTAGGCGGCTGCGGCGGCGAGAAGGCCGGTGGCTATGGGGGCGATGTGGAGGGTGGGTCTGGACTTCTTCATGATGTTCCTTGAGATGCGGACAAGAGAGAAGTATGTTTATACAAGTGTTCCGGTCGTTAGCCGGTGGACAGATTAGATGTTAGACCAGGATAAAGAGCGATGCGCAGCCGAAGACACACGCTGTTTCTGCTGGACGGAACGTTCTTCGAGTGGGACGCTCAGAAAGCTGAGCTGAATGTCGAGAGGCATGGTGTCACGTTCGAGGAGGCAGCCAGCGTCTTTGGAGATGAACGTGGCCGGGTCTTTCCCGATCCTGACCACTCTTCGGACGAATTGAGATTTCTCCTTGTTGGAATGTCGGGCCGTAAGCGATTATTGATCGTAGTTTCGGCTGAACGCGGGGAGAGAGTGCGATTGATCAGCGCGCGCAGGGTGACGAGGAGGGAGAGAAAGGTTTATGAAGAAGAAAACGACTAAAGTGGGCGTGGATGAGATGCGGGCGGAGTATGAGTTGTCAGGTGGCGCGAAAAACCCCTATGCGGCGCGGTTCGTCAAAGGGACGAATCTGGTGCTGATCGAGCCGGAATTGTTCAAGGCATTTCCGAGCGGGGAAGCGGTGAATCGTGCGCTGCGAATTTTGCTGAAGGCGGGAGCGCAGGCGGTGAAGGTCAAAGCGCATAAACAAGTGAAGGCCAGTTAGGTCGGGCAATGGCGACGAAGCGGAAGACCAAGGGCGCGTACATGATCTCGTCGGTGGCGGAGATGTACGAGATTCATCCGCAGACGCTGCGGCTGTATGAGCGCGAGGGATTGCTGCGGCCTTCGCGCAGTGAAGGGAATACACGGCTGTATACCGATGAGGATCTGGAGCGGCTGGAGTTCATCCTGAATCTGGCGCGGGACTTGGGAGTCAATATCGCGGGGATTGCGATCGTGCTGCAGATGCGCGAGCGCATGGAGGAGATGAACCGGCAGATGCAGGGGTTCGTGGATTATGTGCGGACCGAGATGCTGAGCAGGATGCAGCAACAACAGGACCCGGGGGCGGGGCTGGTGCCGATGCGGCGGACGATGGTGGTGGCGGCGAAGGTTTCGGGAAGGGCAGGGAAGAAGAAGTAGGCGGGTCGGAGTGAGCGATGGGTGGATGCCAGCGCCGTGGCTGGGCAGTAGCTGGGCAGGGAGCTGGGCAGGGGGCTGCGGTAGACTGAAGCGTTGTGGTTGGATTGTTTTCTCTGGCAAGGGTGAGATGAGTCTGGTGCTTCGGATTTTGTTTTGGGTTGCGCTGGCGGGCAGTGTGACCTCGACGATTTACTGTCTGATGGTGATCGCGGCGGCGGTGCGGTTTGGCGTGCGCAAGCGGCGGGAGGATCGGGCGGCAGCGGCATTTCTGCCTGCGGTGAGCGTGTTGAAGCCGCTGCATGGGACCGAGCCGGGGATGGAGCGGAACCTCGAGACTTTTTTCGAGCAGGAGTATCCGGAGTTCGAGCTGCTGTTTTGCGCGCGGCATGAGACCGATGAGGGGCTGCGCCTGGCGCGGCGGGTGGGGGAGCGGTATCCGGGAGTGGATGCGAAGTATGTGACGTGTGGGGAGCCGCTGCCGCAGTTTCACAATGCGAAGGTGTTTTCGCTGGCGAAGCTGGATGCGGTGGCGCGGCATGAGCTGTTGATTACCAGCGATGCGGATGTGCGGGTAACGAAGGATTATCTGCGGCGGATGGTGCAGAACCTGAAGGATCCGCGGGTGGGGCTGGCCTCTTGCGTGTATCTGGGGACCGCGGAGGGGACTGCGGAGGGGACGGCGGATAAGGGCGCGGCTGCGGGATTTTCTGCGCAGCTGGATGCGGTAGGCAAGAGCGTGGAGATGACCTCGGGTGTGCTGGTGGCGGACATGCTCGAAGGGACGAAGTTCGCGCTGGGCGCGACAATGGCGGTGCGGAAGGAGTCGTTTCGCAAGGTGGGCGGGTTTGAAGAACTGGGGCAGTTCTATGCGGATGACTTTGTGCTGGGGAATCGGCTGGCGGCGCAGGGCACGGGAGTGCTGCTGGCGACGCATGTGATTCGGCTGATGGTGCAGGATACGCCGTTCGGGCTGTCGTTTCGGAATCAGTTGCGGTGGATGCAAAGCACGCGGAGGTCGCGGCCGTGGGGGCATCTGGGAACTGGGCTGACGTTTGCCATGCCATTCGGGTTATTGGGGCTGGCCTGGGGATTGCTGAGTGGGCATGCTTGGCTGGGCATGGCGTGGCTGGCGGGGATGGTGGCGAACCGGTGGCTGCAGGCGGGCGTGGTGCTGCGGGCGATGGGAGATGCGGGGTGGCCGCGGGGAATGATGATCTATCCGCTGCGGGATCTGCTGGGGAGTCTGCTGTGGGTGGGGAGCTATGGCGGGGACCGATTTTATTACCGGGGCAAGATTTATACGCTGAAGGAAGGCGGGCGGGTGGAGGAGCCTTGATTGTTTTGAGCGCCGCTATTCTTTCCAGCGCGGCTATTTGTTCCAGCGCAGCATGGCATCGGCTGCTATGCGGAGAGAGACGCTTTGGATCTCGTCGCCGAGGACCTGGCAGAGCATGACCGAGTCTCTGCCGAGGCCGTCTTCTTCGTTTGCCTCGAGGTAACACGATCGAAGCCGGGTGCTGCGGGGCGCTTTGCTCTCATGTTCTGCTTCCATGGTGCAATCCTCCTCTGGCCTGCCATGTTTTTGAGAGGATATAGGCATGTGCGAGAAAACGGTCTACAACTTTGGCAGGAGTTCCTCTTGAGGTACGCGGGTGATAGTGGAAAGCGACGAAGCCGGCCGCGTTGCCTTCATCTGTCTTTCCCAGTACGCTGGATCATTTTTCCTGTAGGTGTACATCGAAATCACAGCTCTCGACGCCGTTTTTCCTCAATAAAAACGGCACTCGCTGTATCACCCAGTTCGCAGTAACAGGAAAAATGATCTAATCGTGGCAGGGCATGACGCAGCATCAGCTACGATGGAGAACTTCCTCGCGCCGGTTGAAGCGAATGATGCGGGAGTGGCGAAATGGCAGACGCACTTGGTTTAGGTCCAAGCGGAGAAATCCGTGGGGGTTCGAGTCCCTTCTCCCGCACCAGCATTGAGTCGAACAGCAGCAAGAACTAAATCCGAAAAGAGATTCGATGAGTCAGCAAAATCAAAACCAGCAGCAGGACCAGCCCACGCTCAAGCTCACCAACACCGAGGACTATCGCGACGGCTACGCCAACAGCGTTCAGGTTCGCATGAGCGTCTGGGACTTCCTGCTCGTCTTCGGCACCATGAGTCAGGACAATCCGCAGGAGGTCAACGTCAGGAACTTCCAGGGCGTCTACCTTAGCCCGCAGCAGGCCAAAGCGCTTTGGAATGTTCTCGGCCATAACCTCCAGCAGTACGAGCAGACCTTCGGCTCCATCACGCTCGAGCAGCTTCCTCACTCCGAAGGGCCGGTAAACTAAGAAGAACAAGGAGTAGGAATAGGGAGTAGAACGGCGAAGGCAAGTAAGAGTGGGGAAAGAAGAGGCTCCCGCAGGCGTGCAAGCTCGAGGCAGCGGCGCAGAAACCGTCCAGAGAGCATCCAGCAATATCCCGCTCTGGATGCTTTATCCGCTCTTCTTCGTGGCGGTCTACCTCTCGCATCTGCGCCTGCTTCGGCTGCCTTACTTCTGGGATGAAGCCGGCTACTACATTCCTGCCGCGTGGGACTTCTTCCGCACCGGCGCGCTGATTCCGCAGAGCACCGTCACGAACGCGCATCCGCCGCTGCCGTCGATCCTGCTGGCAGGCTGGTGGCACCTCTCTGGGTATGTCGTCAGCGGCACCCGCACCCTGGTCTGCATGGTCGCCGCCGTAGCCCTGCTCGGCGTGTTCAAACTTGCGCGAAATCTAGCGGGTACCCCGGCGGCCATCGTCGCAACCGTCCTCACTGCGATCTATCCCATCTGGTTCGCGCAAAGCACGCTTGCCCATGCCGACATCTTCGCCTCCGCCTTTACTCTTTGGGCACTGGCCTTTTATCTCGGCCGCCCCGAGTCGGCTTACTCCGCCGCAGGTCATGCGACGCTTGCGGGAAGCACTTCTAAGAGACGTGTTTTGGCCGCGGTGATGTTCTCCCTCGCTGCGCTCTCGAAGGAGACGGCAATCGTAACGCCGGCGGCGCTTGCCTTGTGGGAAGGATCGCTCCTCTTCCGAAGCCGCCAGGAACATCGGCCGCGACGAGCGCATGCTCTCTGGATCGCCGCTCTAGCCTCGCCCGTGGTCCCGCTGATTGCTTGGTACGGGTATCACGATCACCGCACCGGCTTCATCTTCGGCAACCCCGAGTTCCTTCGCTACAACGCTACGGCGAACCTCGACGCCTACCGCATCGCCCTTTGTCTCTGGCACCGACTCCTGCACCTGACGATGCACATGAACATGTTTGTTCCGGTCCTCTGCACGATCGCTATCTTCTTCATCCCAGTCACTTCCCCCAGCGCATCCTCAGGCATTTCCAAACCACGGCTCCACGCCATCGTCGTCGTCCTGCTCGCGAACTGGATTGCGTTCTCCATCCTTGGCGGCGCGCTGCTCACCCGCTATCTGCTACCGATGTATCCGCTTATTCTGCTTGTCTGCGTGGCCACTTGGCAGCGCCATCTCCGCCGGTGGTGGCCGATCGCCGCCCTCAGCGCCAGCGCCTTCCTCGCAGGAATTTGGATCAATCCGCCCTATGCCTTCGCGCCTGAAGACAATCTCACCTATCGCGATTTCATCGTGCTGCACCAGCAAGCCGTCCGTTATATCGACCTCACCTATCCGGCAGCAACCGTACTGACCGCGTGGCCTGCGACCTCCGAACTCAATCGGCCAGAACTCGGTTACACCAATCATCCGATCAAGACTGTAGCCATTCAGAACTTCTCCCTCGACCAGATACAGAGAGCCGCAGCCGACCCAGGCAGCTACGATGCAGCTTTCCTCTTCTCGACCAAGTGGGCGCCCGCTGCGAACAAAACCAATCTAGGGCGCAAGAACGAATCCGCGGACGCGAGGTACTTCGATTTCCATCGCGATCTCTCCCCCGCGGAGGTCGCCATGATGCTGCATGGCGAAGTCGTCTGGCAGGCGAGGCGTAGAGGCGAGTGGGCCGCCGTGCTGCACTTCCCCCGCATCGTCGAGGCATCGCTGGGGCCGGTAAATCAGCGCTGACGCTCTATACTCGATCTGTGACAAGGTCTTCCCATCCCCGTTTCGAGGCCCATTCCCATTCTGAAGCCCGTTGGCGACTTCGATGCCAATGCCTCATCCTGCTCTCCTTGCTCCTTTGCAGCCTAACGGCCTTCTCTGAACCCGATGCTGCGTCCGCTACTCAAGCCGGAGGGCGAGTCGTGCTGGTGCTTCCCTTCGACAACCGCTCGGCACAAACCAATCTGGCGTGGATCGGCGATTCCTTTCCCGACACTCTGAATCAGCGGCTGACCTCCGCTGGTTTCCTGACCATCACGCGAGACGACCGGCAGTTTGCTCTCGATCACCTCGGACTGCCTGTCGACTTCCGGCCCTCGCGCGCGACGACGATTCGCATTGCGCAAATTCTCGATGCCGACTTCGTCATCGTCGGCAGCTATCGCGTCGAGAGTGGCCGCATTGCCGTACAAGCCCAGGTTCTCGAGGTCGGCAAACTGCGCCTCTCCCCGCCGCTCACCGATGCAAGCGAGCTCAGCCGCCTGTTTGATGTCGAGAACGCAATGGCCTGGCAGGTGGCCCGGCAGATGGATCCTGGCTTCCATGTGGCCCAGCAGACCTTTGTCGCCGCTTCCTCCGGGATTCAACTCAGCGCCTTCGAGAACTACATTCGCGGGACCGATGCTACCTCTCCCCAGGAGCGCGTCAAGCATCTTGAGATGGCCGTTCAGACGAATCCGAACTATCCGGCTGCTCTTCTGGCTTTGGGAAAGGCGCAGTACGCCCAGCGCGAGTATGACCAGGCCGCTGCCACTCTCGCGAAGATCTCGCGCAACGACCGTCGCGCGCTCGAGGCGAGTTTTTACATCGGGCTGGCTCGCTTCAATACCGCAAAGTACGCCGAGGCGGAGTCTGCCTTCGCCTTCGTCGCGAATCGCCTGCCCCTTCCCGAGGTGGTCAACAATCAGGGCGTCGCCTCCAGCCGGCAGGGGCATGACGCGGTTCCACTCTTTCAACGAGCCTCGAACGCGGATCCTAACGACGCGGATTACCACTACAATCTCGCCGTTGCCCTGTTTCGCCGAGGCGATCTTGCCGGTGCGCAGCGCGAGGCGGGCCGAACTTTGGCGTTGCGCCCCAATGACCAGGAGGCAGCAGAACTGAAGTCCGGAATCGGCGCCGGCCGCGCCGCCGCAGCGCCTGAAAAGCAGACACCGAGTGGGGATGACGGCTCCTCCGCGTTCGACCCGCACGAGCGCATTCGCAGAACCTACTCCGAAGCTTCCTTCCGTCAGGCAGCCTTCCAGCTCGACCAGATGCGCGCCATGCGCATGGCTACATTGCCGCCTGCGGAGCAAGCCGCGCAATACACGCAACTGGGCCACGATTACCTGGCGCAAGGGCTGGTGCCGGAGGCCGAGCAGGAGTTTCACGCCGCCATCGCCGCCGACACAGCGAACGCCGCGGCCCACGCCGGCCTCGCCCAGGTGCGAGAACGCAGCGGAGACACAGGCGATTCCCGCGCAGAGGCAGAGACATCGATCCACCTGCAACCCAATGCCGCTGCCTACGTTGTCCTGGCGCGCCTGGATCTGCAGGCGAATCATCT
Organism: Edaphobacter sp.; assembly: GCA_965277335.1. Lineage (GTDB taxonomy): Bacteria > Acidobacteriota > Terriglobia > Terriglobales > Acidobacteriaceae > Edaphobacter. The sequence goes on from CBDICJ010000008.1 coordinate 1,089,152, forward strand.
TGGCGACTCCGCATCGAACGTTGGCAAAGCGCTGCAGCTTGAGCCGAAAGATCCAGCGGCTCTCGGCATGCGGCAAGCGCTGCAGACACGCGGACAGAGCATTCCATGAAGCTCCTGGCCAGACTCGCGCTTGCTGTGCTCATGACGATCTGGTCTCTGGGTTCCGGGACTGTTCTGGCTGCGACTCCCTCGGCCGCGACACTCTTGTCCTCGACTCTGCTCGCCGCGCCCTCCGCGCCTGGGGTAGTTGCAAAACTTGTGATTCACGACACCATCCAGCCCATTACCGCGGACTATCTCGAACGCGGCCTGCGCGAAGCGGCTCGCCTGCACGCGCGCGCGGTCCTGGTCGACATGGGAACACCGGGAGGCCTGCTCGATTCCACCCGCGTCATGGTGCAAGCTATCGAGGATTCTCCGGTTCCCGTGATCGTGTTCATCTCGCCGGCGGGCAGCAGAGCAGGCTCGGCGGGATTCTTCCTGCTGGAAGCGGCTGACATCGCGGCCATGGCTCCTGGAACCAACGCCGGGGCGGCACATCCGATTGTCGAAGGCAGAAAGCTCGATCCGATTCTCAAGACAAAGATTGAGAATGACGCCGCTGCATTTCTTCGCTCGTATACGGCCCGGCGCGGCCGCAACGTGACGGTTGCCGAAGACGCAGTGCGCAACTCCAAGTCCTACACCGACGAGGAGGCGCTGAAGCAGAATCTGATCGACGTGATCGCGAGCGACGATAGCGCACTTCTCGCAAAGCTGGACGGCCGCCAGATCCATCGTTTCGACGGTTCTGCGCAGACGCTCCAACTGCGAGGAGCGGAGATTATCTCCGTTGCGCCTTCGCTGCGCGAGCGTCTGCTCACCAAGCTGACCAATCCGGATATTGCCGTGATGCTGCTGGTGCTGGGCGGTCTTTTGATTTATCTCGAGTTCAACGTGCCCGGCACCATTGTCCCCGGCTCGCTTGGGACGCTGCTGGTTCTGCTCGGCTTCTTCGGCCTGAACCTTCTTCCCGTGCGACACACCGCGGTGGTTCTGCTGCTGGCGGCGGCCGTGTTGATTGTGCTGGAGGCGAAGTTCGCCAGCCATGGCATATTGGCGGTTGCAGGCATCGCTTCGCTTGTCTTTGGCTTAGCTACCCTGGTGGACGGCCCCATACCCGAACTTCGGGTCCACACCGCGACGGCGGTAGGGGCGGGTCTCGGCTTTGGCATTCTCTCGTTCGGCCTGGCCTGGATGGCTGTGCGAGCGCGCCGCGGCAAAGTTCTCACCGGACCCAAGGCCCTGATCGGCGGATTGGCAGTCGCTCGCACGCCGCTGATGCCGGCTGGACAGGTGGAGATTCGCGGCGAACTCTGGCAGGCGAAGCTCCGCGCGGAAGCATCCGTTCCGGTGGGAGCTGTTGTCTCGGTGCGGGAGGTAGAAGGCTTGATCCTGATCGTCGAATCCTTCGATGCTGGCGTCTGAGGCGTCTCTCGCCCGCCCGTCCCAGTCCATCGCAGCCCGCGCCAGAGTAGACTAAGAGGACAGCGGTTTTCGCATAAAGGGAGTTTTGTCTTGATGTTGAATGTGTTTCGTTCGTGGTGTGTTCGCAACGTTCTACTTTGCATGTTTGTCGCCGTAGCGGGGTCGATCGCTCAAGCTCAGATCTCCCAGAATCCGACCCTCGATCGTCAGCTTTCTCGCATCGATGTTGGCGTCCTCGGTTCCGGCATCTTCAACAAAGATTCCAGCGGCATGGCCATTGCGGACGGACAATCGACCGTGGTCCAGTTGCACCCCAGCAACACGGTCGGGGCTTTGGTCACAGTCCGCTATGTCAAATCGCCACTCCTCGGGGTTGAGTTCAACTACGGCTACGCCCGTTACAACGATACTTTTACGCCATTCGGCGCCATCACGACTCCTCCATCCACAGGCGCCGTGCAGCAGAATGCCTCGGAGTACACGTTCGGCTATGTCGCCCATGCCCGGAAGCCATTTTTTGGAGTGACTCCGTTTGTAGCCGCCGGAGCGGGAACGACTGTATTTCGTCCGACTCCAGGCGGCGGTCAGAGTCTGCTCCCCCAGGCGCGCGCCACGTATTACTACTCGGTCGGCGCGGAGACTACGGTGCTATCGCCGCACTTCGGCCTTCGCGCCCAGTTCCGCCAGGCCTTCTTCAAGGCGCCTGACTTCGAGACCAACTTCCTGACCATTCAGCAGCACACCTCGACGATTGAGCCGGGATTCGGTTTTTTCGTGCGATTTTAGCTTTGTAGCGGGTCTGCGGAGCCTCTGCTTTACAATCGCAGCGGCGGAGGCTTCCGGATTCGCCAGAGGTTTACCCCATGATGTCTCTTCCTGCTCTGTTCGCCATCGTCATCGTCCTGCTTTACCTGGCCAACTCCCTAAAGATCCTGAAGGAGTATGAACGAGGCGTAATTTTTCGCCTGGGGAGAGTCAAGCAGGCCGCAGCCGGGCCGGGAGTAATCTGGGTGTTCCGGCCGTTGGATCAGATTGTTCGGGTGAGCCTGCGGCAGGAGGCGATGGAGGTTCCGCCGCAGGATGTCATCACGCGGGACAACGTGACCCTGAAGGTGAACGCGGTGATTACGCTGCGGGTGGTCGATCCGACGAAGGCTGTCATCGAGGTGGCGAACTATATCTACCAGACCTCGCAGTTTGCCCAGACGACGCTTCGGTCCGTGCTTGGCGAGGTCGATCTAGACGGCCTTCTGGCGCATCGCGAGGCCCTCAATCTGCGTATTCAGACCTTGATCGATGGCCATACCGCGCCCTTCGGTGTCAAGGTGGTTTCGGTCGAGGTCAAGCAGGTTGATATGCCCGAGTCCATGCTGCGCGCCATGGCCAAGCAGGCGGAGGCCGAGCGCGAGCGGCGAGCCAAGATCATCCACGCAGAGGGCGAGTTCAACGCCGCGGCCAAGCTGGTGGAAGCTGCTCAGTTAATGGCGACCCAGCCGATGACGCTGCAGTTGCGTTATCTTCAGACGTTGACCGAGATCGGCGTGGAGAAGAACACCACGATCGTCTTCCCGCTGCCGATGGAGCTGATGAACCTGTTGAACAAGACATTCACGCCCGATGCGGCTCTGGAGAAGAAGGCCTGACCGTGAGCAGCCGATACGAGAGAGACATGGATCTGAGAGATAGGGATCTGAGAGACAGGGATCTACACGACTCTGGCGGACAGGATCGCGAGATCTCGCTCGGAACCACCACCATCCTTGGCATCTTCTTCGCCCTGGCGCTGCTGTGCGCGGTCTTCTTCGGATTCGGCTACTCACTGGGCAGGCATTCGGCTCAGCCTGCGGCCATTGCGGCAGAGGCGGCCGCGGAGCCGGACAGCAGCAACGGTCCCAAGCCATCTTCGGGCAGCCCTGGGAGCCAGAGCCGGAGCGGCTCCACGCAAGATCAGCCAACCGACGCCAGCCATGCCGATAGCTCGTCCGAAGATCGGTCCGCGGAGCCAGCCGGCAGCAGTCAGCAGGAAGCTGCGCCTGTCCGGACGGTGGTTGCAACCTCAGGCGCGGAGACGCGTGCTGCTTCCGCCGCGAAGAAGCAGGAGGCCAAGGCGATGGCTGCGTCTGCGCTTGCGCCTGGTTCTCCGGTGGTGCAGGTTGCCGCTGTGTCGCACCAGGAAGATGCAACCAATCTGGCGGCTGCGCTGAAGCAGCGTGGATACAACGTCTCTGTTCGACAAGCGCCGCAGGACAAACTGCTGCATGTGCAGGTTGGGCCGTTTGCGACCAAGAAGGAAGCCGATGCGATGCGTCAGCGCCTGCAGGCCGATGGTTACAACGCCATCGTGAAGTAGTCGGCGGGCTGCATCTCGGGTGGAAGCGCGGCGGCGATGGCGGTCTTGACGGCCTGCATGAGTTCGTCGCGGGTGGCATAGGCTGACGGCTCGATTGGCGGCAGAAGCTGGATGCGCGCAAGGCCGGGCGTGATGGCGCTGCTGCCCTTGCGCATCATGCTTTGTGTGCCGGAGACGGCGATGGGGATGATAGGCGCGCCGGTCTGCTGGGCAAGAAAGAACGGACCCTTCTTGAAGGTGGAGAGCCGGCCGTCAAGCGAGCGGGTGCCCTCCGGGTAGACCAGGATGTGGAGGCCGGAGCGGAGGGCGTCGGCTGCGGCTTCGACACTGGCCCTGGCGGCGTCGCGGCGGCTGCCCCGTTCGACGGGAACGAACTTTGCCATGCGCATGGCGCGGCCGAGGATGGGAATGTTCATCAACTCTTTTTTGAGCAGGACGGAGCTGCGGCCGGGCAGCAGGGGAAGCGTGACCGGGGGGTCCAGATTCGAGACGTGATTGCTCATGAAGATGCAGCTTCGACCGGCGGGCACGTCTTCGAGGCCGCTGATCTCTGTCCGGATGTCTGCGGCGCGAACTCCGGCATTGAGGATTCGCATGGCTACACGGTAGAGCAGGCTGATGTCGCCGACGATCAAGGTGTAGGGAATGCCGATCAGGCCGGCGGGAAGGCCGAGCAGAAGGTAGACGAGTACAAGTTTGATGGAAGTGAACATCGATACTTCGAGAATACCGGAAGGAGCTGAGGTCTTGCAGTTCTGCGCGGGGGAGAAGCGTCGGGCGAGTGCAAACCTTCGGAGGCGGTCAGGGCTTCGGTGGTGAGGTGAGAGCAGCGGGGAGTTTCTCGTAGATGCTGCCGAAGCCGCCATTAGAGAGGATGGCGACGATGTCGCCGGATCGGAGTTGCGGGACGATGGCGGCGACGATGGTGTCGGCGTCGGCGTAGAGAGCGGCAGGGATGCTGCGGGCGTCGAGGATGGCGACGACGTTCTCGGGGTGAAGGCGCTCGTTGGCGAGGATGCTCTCCGAGTTGAACACAGCCGCGAGGATGACGGAGTCAGCTAAGGCCAGGCTGTCGACGAGGTCAGACTCGAAGACGTTGCGGCGGAGGGTGTTGGAGCGGGGTTCGAGGATGGCCCAGAGGCGCTGGCCGGGGTAGGACTCGCGGAGGGCGCGGAGGGTCTCGCGGATGGCGGTGGGGTGATGGGCGAAGTCGTCGATGATGGTGATGCCGTTGACAACGGCGCGGACTTCGAGGCGGCGCTTGACGCTCTTGAAGGTGGCGAGGGCTTCGACGATGGCTTCGGTGGGGATACCCTGGCCGGCGGCGAGCGCGGCGGCGGCGGTGGCGTTGAGGGCGTTGTGCCGGCCGGGCATGGGAAGGGTGAGTTCGGCGAAGGGTTGGGCTTTGCGATTAAGACTCCAGAGGGTGAGCCCGCCTTCGTGGCGGAGGTTGGAGAGGCGCCAGTGAGAGTCTTGCGCGAAGCCGTAGCGTTCGACGGGGCAGAAAGCTTTTATGACGCATTCGGTTACGTTTTCGCTGCCGTCGAAGGCAACGATGCGGCCGCGGCGGGGAACGAGGTTGACGAGGCGCTTGAAGGCGGTCTTGACGGCGGCGAGGTCAGGGTAGATGTCGGCGTGATCGAACTCGACATGGGTGAGGATGAGGGCGTCGGGAAAGTAGTGGAGGAACTTGGGGCCTTTGTCGAAGAAGGCGGTGTCGTACTCGTCGCCTTCGAGGAGGAAGGGTTTTGTGGGACGGACTTTGAAGCTGGTGCCAAAGTTTTCGGCGACGCCTCCGATGAGGAAGGAGGGTTTCAGTTCAGGGTTGGATCGCCCGGCGACTTCATAGATCCAAGCCAACATGCTGGTGGTGGTGGTCTTGCCGTGGGTGCCGGCGACGACGAGAGATTCGCGGTTGGGGAGAAACTCGTCGTGAAGGACGGCGGCCATAGAGGTGAACGGGATGCGGTGGTCGAGGACGTGTTCGAGTTCCAGGTTGCCTCTGGAGATGGCGTTGCCGACGACGACGAGGTCGGGTCGCGGGTCTAGATTTTTCTCAGCGTAGGGCTGCAGGATGGGAATATTCAGGGCGGCGAGCTGGTCGCTCATGGGCGGGTAGGCGGCGGCGTCGGAGCCGGTGACGCGGTGGCCCTGCTGCTGGAGCATACCCGCGAGCGAGGCCATGGCGGTGCCGCAGATGCCGATGAGGTGGATGTGCTTGGGGTTCTGCATGGGCTGGTACAAGTTTTGTCGGGATGGCGGGGAAAAGCAATAGCTAGGGGGTTGCGGGGTGGTGGGCTTGGAATGTTGGTTATGTACGGCCGATGCACAAAGGCGCTTCTCCTTCCTACTCCCCGGTCATTACTGCTTGAAGTGGTGCCAGAATGGCACAGGCGATCATATAGCTGCGTTCGGACTCTGGATTGCACCTATGCGTTTTCCCGTCGTCGTCGACGCAATAGATATCCTTCCAATCCTGATTGCACCGATCTACCTGTTTCTCAAAACCTTCAATTTCGAAGCGCTTCTTCTGAATGTAGAGAATCTCAAGCAAGATAGTGTGTGCCGTTCTCAACGCCGCATCTGCTTCTTCGCGCTGCGAGTCAGGATTGAAGCTGAAGCCCTCTGCGTTGTTCTCTAGCCGCTCAACGAGTGCTGCTGCCGTGCTATGAGTGTGGCGCATCGGGATGTAGTAGCCCGACTGGATGAGTTTACCCAGGATACGTGTGCGTTTCGACATGGTGACAATGTCGAGCTTCGTCCAAGTATGGTTCACACGCTTCGTGTTGCATTTCTCACACGCGGTCACTGTGAACTGTTCCTTTACCCTTTCGTAATCTACTGTTGCTTGTTCTTCGATGTCCTTGGAAATCACATCTGGGCCAAACACATCACTCACAGATCTCAGAAGTTTGTACTGCGCAACATGGTGATAATCGAAAAACGCCTCAATCTCTTCCGGATGGTCGTTAAGGTAGTCAAGCGTGACCGCCTTTTCGTAGAGGGCGCGAAGGAGCTTCGTGGCCGCCATACCGTAGCCATTTCCACAGCACAACATGATCTCGTAGAAATCCTCGACGCACAGCCGACCATATAGCATTACGAAACGTTCGACCTGCTCGGACCTTTGCATAACGCGAGCAAATGCCGTTTGCGTTGCTGCTGTGATGTGCGGGAATCGGTCAAGAAAGAGCGGATGGCGCGTGCGAAAGTCAGCCCACTCCTCTGGAAATCCGAAGATAAGCTGGTCATCAGGGCTTGGCGTATCCATACGAAGAGGATATTCCTTCAGTAAACATACTTAGTCTGATTGAAGGGGGCGGGCCAATACGGCAGGTTCAAGGAAGTGGAGCTGGGGGTTGTCGGGATCGGTTAGGTCGAGTTGGGCGGAGGTGCCGAGGGGGAGGGTGATGTTGGCGTGGTCGACGTGGCCGCTTCGGAGGCCTGTGGCGATGGGGCCGGGAAAGTCGCGGAGGGCGTGGAGGAGGGCTTGTTCGAGGAAGGGCTGCTCTTCGGGGGGGACGCATTGGGTCATGTCGCCGAGGACGATGCCGGTTACATTTTCGAGCAGGCCGGCGTAGCGGAGATGGAGGAGCATGCGGTCCCACTGGTAGGGCTTGGTGGCGATGTCTTCGAGGAAGAGGAGGGTGGGGGTGGAGAGGCGGGGGGCGTAGGGGGTGCCGAGGGCTTCAGCGTAGAGGGAGAGGCAGCCGCCGGTGAGGGTGCCGGAGGCTTGGCCGGGGCGTAGGGTGCGGAGGCCGGCTTCGGGGCCGAGCTGCCAGGGAGTGAAGGCGGCGGAGAATGAGGGACTCGAACCCCCACTGTTTGGGATCTCGCCCGGGATCTCGCCCGGGAGGTGAAGGCTCTTGCGCCAGCTTGCCTCGTCAACTCCGTCTTCGCGGCTGAAGTCGGCGGCGGCCATGGGGCCGTGGAAGGTGACGAGGTTGGCGTGGGTGTGGAGCCAGAGGTGGAGCGAGGTGTGGTCGCTGTAGCCGATGAAGGGTTTGGGGTTGGCGCGGATGAGGGCGGCGTCAAGGTGGGGAAGGAGTTCTGCGGAGCCCCAGCCGCCGCGGGTGCAGAGGATGCCGTCGATGGCGGGGTCGGCGAAGGCGGCGTGGAGGTCGGCGAGGCGATGCTCGAGAGTTCCCGCGTAGTAAAGAGGGCCGCGGTCGAGAGCGTGGGGGAAGAGGACGGTTTTGTAGCCGAGTCTGTGGAGCTGCGCGATTCCCTGCTGGACCAGGTCGGGCTTGGGCGTGCTGGCGGGGGAGACGATGGCGAGGGTTGCGCGGCGTTGGAGGGCGCGGGGTTTTACGAGCGGCGTGGCTACGCGGTTCATAGCGGGGAAACCTCGCCGGTGCAGATGATCTCGGCTGGGCCGGTGAGGCGCATGGGGGAGGCGGCGTCGGGCCAGACGGTGCGCTGGGGGCCGCCTTCGGCGATGGCGGTGAGTTCACGTGCGGTGTGGCGCAAGGACATGGCTGCCGCGGAGCTGGCGCAGGTTCCGGTGCCGGAGGAGGTGGTGGGGCCGCAGCCGCGCTCGTAGATGCGGAAGGCGATTTCGGTGGGGGAGAGAATGCGGACGAACTCGACGTTGGTGCCGTGCGGGAAGAGGGGGCTGGCGGCGATCTTTGCGCCGAGCTGTTGCCAGGGGAGGCCGTGGGCGCTGAAGTCGTCGGCTGGTGAGTCTTCAGAGTCGATAAAGAGGACGAAGTGGGGGTTGCCTACGTTGACCATGGCGCCGGGAATCTCGCCGACTCCGGGGATCACGATCGTGCGGGGCATGACGCGGGGGATGCCCATTTCTGTTTCTATGAGGTAAGTGGGCGGGGTGCACTCGATGACGCGGCAGGTACGGAGGCCGCCGTGGGTGCCGAGGGCTACGTCGCTGAGGCCTTCGCTGTGGGCGAGCCAAGCGGCGACGCAGCGGGTGCCGTTGCCGGAGAGCTCGGCTTCGCTGCCGTCGGCGTTGAAGAGGCGGAGGAGGAGGGAGCCGTCGGGGCGGCGGTCGAGGAATTCGATACCGTCGGCGCCGATGCCGGTGGTTCGGGCGCAGAGCTTGCGGGTGAGGTCGGCGTGGCGAACGCGCTGGGTATGCGGTTCGTCCGAAGGCTCGTTCAGGATGAGGAAGTCGTTGCCGCAGGCGTGGGCTTTGATGAAGGGAATCATGCTTTCTTATTGTGCCTGAAGCGCTGGTCCTGCCGGACGGGCCCGCTGCTCGCGGCGAGGCCACTTCGTGGCGGGTATACCCCTTCGGTTGGGCCTCCCGTTGGTCGGCGGGAAGACCTCTCTCATCCCGACCAACGGGAGGACCTATGCTGATCATCCTGCGCAGACCGGTATACACGTCACGAAGTGACCGCGTGCCGCGCAGGCAGCCCGTCCGGCAGGACACTATCTTTTCGACTGGTAGATGCGGGCGCAGGGCTGGCCAGTGGTGCAGAGGATGGAGAGTTCGGTGAGGCCTTCGGGGTGGGCGGCGACGGCGGCGGATACAGGATCGCCGGCGATCGCGACGACGTAGGCTGCATGTTCCGCGGGTGCGGCGAGGGCGGCATGGAAACTGTCGTAGTCGCCTTCGTTGATGGTTTGGCGGAGAGGCATTCCGGCGTCTTCGAGGGCGCCGATGTGGTCGGAGTTGTACATCAGGATGGTTGCGCCGGAGGGGAACTGCTGGAGCTGGCGGGCGAGGGCCTGCTCGAAGGGAATGCGGGTGGTGGCGTTGACGATGGCTTCTTTGAGGACGAGCGGAGGGGTATATCTTCCGAGTCCAAGCAGGTGGTTCAATCGTTCTCCGAAACCGCCCATCATGGTGATGGCGTTGAGCGCGATGAGGAGGAGGGCGATGGGCTGCAGGAGGCGTTTGGTCAGAGCTTGGGATTGGGGGTGGGACTTTGCCCAGCGCTGTTCGAGCCAGGCTACGGTGAGGAAGGCGAAGAGGGCGAGGGCGGGGAGAAGCTCCATGCCGTAGCGCGAGTTGTAGTAGGCGTGCGGCCAAAGTTGAGGAATGAAGATGGGGACCGAGCCGTAGGAGATGGAGTAGATGTAGAACGGCAGGGGAATCCAGAGCAGCAGGCTGGAGAGTGCGAGGCGGCGGCGGACGGCGAGGATGAGGCCGGCGAGGGCGGTGGACATGACGACGAAGCCGGTCTCCCAGAAGGCGGCGTCGACCTGCGCGGTGCGGGTGTAGAAGAGCAGCGCCCAGCCGGGGTTGTGCCATCCGCGATGATGGTGGCCGTTGGGCGGCATGGTTTTCTTCTCGATGGCGGCGGCGGAGTAGGGGCCGCGGAGGAAGTCGAGCGGGTCGTGCATGAAGTGCTGGTTGTAGGCGAGCCAACTGATGGGGCCGGCGATGGTGAGCAGAGTGAAGAGGACAAAAGATGGAGCTACTTTGCGCCAGAGGGCTGGGTTGCGGGTGAGTTGCCAGGTGAGGATGCACCAGACGCAGGCGCCGAGGATCCAGCCGTCGTAGCGGGTGTAGACGGAGGCGAGGATGAGGACGCCGAGGAGGACGAGGCGGCGGGAGACGGAGGTGACGCGGGCGGCGTGGAGGTCGGCTACGCACTCGACCGTGAGCAGGGTGGTCCAGATAAAGAGCGCGAGAAAGAGGGGCTCTGTCATCGCAGTGGTGGAAAGATAGAGGAGGTTGGGATTGAGAGCATAGAAGGCAGTGGCGGCGAGCGCCCAGCGCGGGGCCAGCATGCGGCGGGCGAGGCGGTAAAGGCCGGCGACGCTGGCGATGTAGCAGATGAGGGAGGGCCAGGCTCCGGCGAGGCCGTTCTGCCACCACTCCAGCTTTTGCACGAAGGGAAGCATGAGCAGATGAGGCAGGGGTAGCCAGACGCCGCCGAGCTGAACCAGGCCGGGGTTGCGCGAATCCAGAATGCGGCGGGCGATGCCGAGGTGAGCGACGGCGTCTCCGTAGAGCAGGACGTAGCCGCGCGAGAAGGAGAGGAACAGCGCGATGAAGGAGAGAAGGACGGCGGCCAGCGCGATGGGGAGAATCTCTTCGCGGGTGGCGGGCCGTACTTCGTCGGGGTCTGGCGGCGCGGCGTCTGAGGCTCCGGTTTTGGCTGGGGAAAAGAGGCGTTGGGCGCGGGATTGTCTCGGGCGGATCGGCATGTGATCTTTTGCGATGATACTGTGTGTCCTGCCGGACGGGCTCCCTGCGCGGGAGGCGGTCACTTCGTGGCGTGTATACCCCTTTGGGTGGTCCTCCCGTTGGTCGGGATGGAGTATTCTCATCCGGACCAACGGGACGGCCCATGGTTTCACCTGCCCAGGAAAGGTATACGTGTCACGAAGTGACCGCCTCCCGCGCAGGGAGCCCGTCCGGCAGGACACACTCTTCTACACCTCAAGGTGCGAGATGTCGCGGAAGAGTTGGAAGCGCTGGTCGATCTCTTCGCGGGAGACGTTCTGGAGGCGTTCGGTACCGAAGCGCTCGACCGCGAAAGATCCCATAACGCCGCCGTAGAACATGGCGGTGCGGAAGACGGCGGGAGTGAGCGTCGGCTGGGAGGCGAGGTAGCCGTAGAAGCCGCCGGCGAAGGAGTCGCCTGCTCCGGTGGGGTCGACGACCTCTGAGAGCGGCAGGGCGGGAGCACGGAAAGGGTGCGTAATTTTTTTGCCTGGGAACGACCGGTCGCTGAAGAAGGCGGTGGCGCCGTATTCGCCGTGCTTGACGACGAGGGTGCGGGGTCCCATGGTGAGAACTTTTTCGGCGGCGCGGACGAGATTGCGTTCGCCGGCCAGCATGCGGGCTTCGCCGTCGTTAATAAGGAGGACATCGAGTTCGCGGAGGACCTTGGCCAGATTCGCGGCGTGGTCGGCGATCCAGTAGTTCATGGTGTCGCCGCAGACCATCTTGACGTGGGCCATCTGGCTGCGGACGCGGGCCTGCAGGACGGGGTCGATGTTGGCGAGGAAGAGGAACTCCGAATCTTTGTAGGCGTCGGGGATCTTGGGGTCGAAGGTCTCGAAGACGTTGAGGTCAGTGCCGAGGGTTTTGGCTTCGTCCATGTTGCCCGAGTAGGAGCCGGTCCAGTGGAAGCTGAGGCCGTTGGAGTGTTCGATGCCCTGGATGTCGATGTTGCGGCGGGTGAAGACGGCTTCGTGCTCGGCGGTGAAGTCCTTGCCCACGACGGCGATGATGCGCACGGGCGTGAAGTAGCTGGCGGCGAGCGAGAAGTGCGTGGCAGCGCCGCCGAGACAGTCGTTCACTTTCCCGTGGGGGGTTTCGATGTTGTCGAATGCTACCGATCCTACGACGAGAATGGACATAGACTCCTTGAAATTGAAGCAGATTTTCGATTTGTTCTTAAAGTAGTTACAGAAACATTGAGGCCCGACGAGTTACAGATATTTGTCGAGCAGGATGGATAGCTTCTGGCGCGTCTCTGCCGGGATTGCCTTGCGGTCGGTGAGGATGGCGTGCTGGAGAGCGTTGGCGCAGGCGCAGTTTCTGCCGGAGGGCATGGCGGCTATGGCGGCGCGCACTACCTTCGAGGCGTTGCCGGCGTTCTGGTGGATCACGGCGACGACCTGGTCGACAGTGACGTCGTCGTGGCCTTCGCGCCAGCAGTCATAGTCGGTGACCATGGCAAGGGTGGCGTAGCAGATCTCGGCTTCGCGGGCGAGCTTGGCCTCCTGAAGGTTGGTCATGCCGATGACGTCGGCTCCCCAGCTGCGGTAGAGGTTCGATTCGGCGCGGGTCGAGAACTGCGGGCCTTCCATGCAGACGTAGGTGCCGCCGGATTTGCCGACCACGCCGACGGTGTCGCAGGCGCTCTGAAAGGCTGAAGCTACAGTCGCGCAGATGGGATCGCCGAAGGCTACGTGGGCGACGATACCTCCACCGAAGAAGGTGGAGATGCGGGCGTAGGTGCGGTCGATGAACTGGTCGGGAATGACGAAGTCGGTTGGCTTGTGCTCCTCTTTGAGAGAGCCGACGGCGGAGACCGAGAGGATGCGTTCGACGCCGAGCATCTTCATGGCGAAGATGTTGGCGCGGAAGTTGAGTTCGCTGGGGAGGATGCGGTGGCCGCGTCCGTGGCGGGCGAGGAAGGCGACGGTGCGGCCTTCGAGTTCGCCGAGTATGACGGCGTCGGAGGGTTCGCCGAACGGTGTGGTGACGCGCTCTTCGCGTACGCTGGTGAGTCCGGGCATGGCGTACAGGCCGCTGCCTCCGATGATGCCGATCTCTGCCTTCTTCAAAACGTGAATGCTCCTGGAACGTGCTGGTGTAGGTCGCTTATTTTGTTTCTAGGCAAGTATATCGTTCGAGAGTGGTGGAGTTGACGTTGCCAAGCGAGGCGAAGAGACGCGCCATCGAGAGCGCGGTCTCGTGGAGGCGCGGCATGGCAGCCTGCTGCATGGGGCCGATGGGCTGCGCGCTGGCGATGCTATCGCGCAGTTTGCGGGCGAGAGGCAGGTCGAAGCCTTCGCCGATGAAGACGCCGTCGCCGCTGCGGGAGATCAGCACGTCGCCCTCATTGGTGGAGTAGACCAGTTCGTCATCGCCGGCGGCCTCGTCTTTGCTGCGTTCGACGACCTTGGAATATTTGCGCGGGATCTGTTCGGCGTAGACGTGCAGGAAGGAGCGAGCGGAGTCGGGATTCTTCCAGCGGGAGTAGTAGAGCAGCGCAATGGAGGCGGTCGAGTTCTTTTCGGCTGCGGTGACGGCTGACTTTCGCTGCGCCGCGTAATAGAGGCCGCCGTTCCATTCCGGCGAGAGCGCGGCGGCGATGTCGCGGCCGCCGAAGAGTTCGGCGAGAATGCTGACGTCGAGTTCTCCCATGACGCCGATGTCGTAGGGAGTGTATTGCGCATCGAGCAGAGGATGAATGTCGGGCATGCGAAGCACCGGAACCGGAGCATGCGCCATGAAGGCGTTGGGATGCATGATCTCGAAGCTGGATGTGGGCGGGTTGGCGAGAACGCCTGCGAAGGCCGCCTGCTTGCCTGTCTTGACCAGGATGGCCTGCTCGAAGCTGAGGCCGTAGCTGTAGGGAAAGAGCAACGACTGCTGGAGCAGCAGGGGAGCGCGCGCCATGACGGGAGAGCCGCTGGTATCAGTGGCCTGATCTTTCAGCCGCGAAGCAAGGCCGGGTGCGTCGGCGATGGTTTTGCCGGTGGGTCGCAGCGTGTAGTCGATAAAGACCGCCATGGCCTGACCTTCGGCGACGGCCTCGCGAGCGGTGTCGGCTTCGTCGGCCTGCAGATGACGATTGTCGTCCTGCACGTTGTGCGAGGTGTCGTTGAGGCTGGCTTCAGACCACTTCGTGAGGCCGACCTTCTGGTCTTGCAGGGCATGGGTGAGCTCGTGGGCGAGGACCGGCTTCTGCTCGTCGGGTTGAATCCAGTCGAGCAGGTTCACGGTCTTTGTCTTATTGTCGTAGAAGCCGGCGATCTGCTCGGTAAGCAGCGAGAGCAGGAAGGGGCGAAGCTGGAAGTCGCGGTCGAGCAGGCCGAACTTCTTGAGCACGATCTCGGAGCGCTCCATGCGCTTGGCGCCCTCATCTTCGTCGAACTTGTCACGGAGATAACGGGTGATCTCGTCGCGCGAGATGAGCTTGCGCTTGACGGTGTGATCGATAGGCAGGCCGGAGTCTGTGCTGACAAACTGGAGGATGTCGTCGACCGAGCGAAAGAGCTCTTTCGCCTGATCCTTCGTCATGGGAGTCTGTTCGGCTGGTTTGGTGGGAGATTGCGGAGCGGGAGGAGTTGCGGTCTGCGCTGCATGCGCGGCGTAGCAGGTGCCCCAACAGAGAACAAGGACCGCGATGGCCGTGAAGCGCTGGATCGATCTGCCGCGACTGCCGTTTCTTGTGTGCTGGAACATAAACCTCTCAATGGATCGCTATAATCGAGTGTACGCAAGTTTCTCCGCGCCACGCGCCATGAACCCCACCGCACAATCCGACATTTCGATCGCGCAGACGGGAAAGGCTGCCCTGGAACTTGGCGCGTTATTAGGCGACGTGGGCTTTTCGCTGCTCCGGCATACGGGTTGGATTCGCGTGACCGGAGAGGACCGGGTGCGCTGGCTGAACGGCATGGTGACCAACTCGGTGCAGAATCTGCAGGCGGGCGAGGGCGCGTATAACTTTCTGCTGAATGTGCAGGGGCGGATTCAAGGCGACGGCGTGATCTTCGCGGAGGCCGACGCGCTTCAGATCGAGACCGCCGAGGCGCAGGTTGCCGGCATGGTGGCGATGCTCGATCGCTTCATCATCATGGACGATGTGGAGCTGACGGATGTGAGCGGCGACTGGGGAGGTTTGCTGGTGGCTGGGCCACGCGCGGCGGCGTTGCTGGAGAAGATCGGCGTTCCGGCTGCTGTGCTGGAGCCGCTTTCGATGCGCCGGGTTTCATGGAATGGCGCCGAGGTCAGCGTAGTGCGAGCTTACAGTCCTCTGGTGCCGCGCTTCGAGCTTTGGATGAGCGCGGACGGCGATGCAGTGAATAGAGTCTCCGAGGCGTTGCTGCGCGGTGGCGCGGTGGCCTGCGAGGCCGAGAGCCTGGAGTGGCTGCGGATGCTCGAAGGGACACCGCGGTACGGCGCCGACATACGCGATCGCGAGTTGCCGCAGGAGACGGGGCAGACGCGCGCGCTGCACTTCGCGAAGGGCTGCTACCTGGGCCAGGAGATCGTGGAGCGGATACGGTCGCGGGGCAACGTCCATCGCACCTTCGGCGGCTTCCGGCTGGAGGGCTCGCTGCCTGCCGCGGGCGCGGTTCTGGAGGCGGAGGGCAAGCCGATGGGAGAGTTGACCAGCATTGCGGCGATCTCGTTGCCTGCGCAGGACGGCCGGGTGGTGCAGCTTGCATTGGGGTATGTGCGGCGCGAGGCGCTCGAGCGGAGAGTTCCTCTTACCTATGCCGGTGGCGTTGCGGCGCCGGTTTCGCTTCCATTTTCGAGTGTTGCAGCCTCCGAGCCGCGCGCTGCATCTGAACCTTCTGAAAGAGTGTGATCCATGCCCGAGCAGAATAAGCCGTTTGTCGTTACCGATCGCCGCAAGTTCACCATGGAAGGAGAGCTGCGGCCCGACGCCGACCCTTCGCCGGCAAAGGAAGAGCGTGAGTCGGAACCGACGCCGGCGCCGCTTGCCGCCGAACCGAAGTCAGCCGAAGTATCCGAAGGATCCGAGAGCGCGCCCGAACCGGAGATGCCGCCTCCCCCGACCGCCGAACAGAACGATCAGGCCAAGCGTGCCTATGACATGACAGCCGACCGCCTGGAAACGGCAATTCGCTCGGCGAACCCGGGGATGGACCACCCGCCGGCGATGAGCTTCGATCAGTTGGTGCAGTCGGTGTACCTGACTTCGATCATGCAGCTTGGCGGCACGGCGCCCGAGGGCCAGCAGCCGCAGGTCGACATTCTTGGCGCGCGGCAGAGCATCGACATGCTCGCGGTGCTGCAGGAGAAGACGAAGGGAAATCTTTCGGACGAAGAGACGCGGTTGCTGGAGAGCGCGCTGTTCGAGCTGCGCATGGCCTTCCTTGAGATTACGCAGGCGCTGGCGCGGTCGGCTGCGGCCAAGGCGCCGGGCGGCGGTGCGGTGCGACCGGCTCCCACTGGGCCAAGCATCGTTCGCTAAACGATGGAAGCGACTCTCACTTTTCTTGGTAGCGGGACCTCGATGGGGGTGCCAACGCTGGGTTGCGACTGCGCAGTGTGCACCTCGACGGACCCGCACAACCGGCGCACACGGCCTTCGATTCGACTGGACTTCGGTGGTCACACGGTGCTGGTCGATACCGGGCCGGACTTTCATGCGCAGGCGCTGCGCGAGGGCATTCGGCGCGTGGACGCGGTGCTGTACACGCATGGTCACGCCGACCATGTGATGGGCTTCGACGACCTGCGGCCGTTGAGCTTTCATGTCAAAGGAGGCCTGCCGATCTACGCCGATGATGCGACGGCGAACAACATCGAACGCATCTTCGAGTACACCTTTCGCAAGGAGGATCGCTATCCCACCAGCGCTCGGGTGCAGATTCACCGCATCGACCCAACGCCGGGCGCGGGCTTCGATCTGTTTGGCGCGTGCTTCCGGCGGGTTCCGGTGACGCATGGGCGGCAGGAGATTACGGGATATCGATTCGGCGGCGCAGCCTATCTAACCGACATGAGCGATATTCCGGCCGAGAGCATCCCGCTGCTCGCGGATCTGGATGTGCTGATTCTCGATGCGCTGCGCCGCGATCCGCATCCGAGCCACTCGCATCTGGACAAGTCGGTCGCGTTGGTAGAGCAGTTGAAGCCGCGGCGGGCCTTCTTCACGCACATGAGTCATGAGCTGGACCACGCTGCAACCGAAGCCACGCTGCCCGCGCATATTCGGCTCGCGTACGACGGGTTGCAGATAAGGTTCGAGATCGCATGATGCAGATATTTCACCAGCTTGCGGAGGTTCCCGCGGATTACGGCCCGTCGGTTGCGACGATCGGCAACTTCGATGGCGTGCATCGCGGCCATCAGTGGGTGATTGAGGAGGTCGTGGCGCGGGCGCGAGAGTTGCATGCGCGCTCGATTGCGATTACGTTCGATCCGCATCCGGCGCGGGTGATTCGGCCCGAGTCGATCCAGCCGCTGATTACGCCGCTGCCGGAGAAGCTGGAACTACTGAAAATGACTGGGCTGGACGCAGTGCTGGTGATTCCTTTTACACGCGAGCTGTCGCGCATGACGGCGCGCGCGTTTGCCACCGAGGTGTTGCAGCGGAGACTGCACGTCACGGAGCTGCATGAGGGTGAGAATTTTCGCTTCGGCTATCAGGCGGAGGCGGGTATCGAAAGCCTGGAGGCGCTTGGCGGGGAGCTGGGATTCGCTGTGCGGGTCTATGCACCGCGCGGCATTCGCGGCAAGGCGGTCTCTTCCAGTCTGGTGCGGCGGATGATCGCGGAAGGCGACGTCAGCCATGCGCGTGCTCTGCTGGGGCGCAGCTTCGCCGTTCTCGGCACGCCGGCTTCGGGACGGGGATACGGAACGCGCTATACCGTTCCGACGATCAATCTCGCGGCCTACTACGAGCTGCTGCCCGAGCATGGGGTGTATGTCACATCGTTGACAGTCGGCCTCGGCGGAGACAGCGAGAGCTTCGATGCGGTGACGAATGTCGGGACTCGTCCGACGTTTGGCGCTGACTCGTTCACGGTGGAGTCGCATCTGCTGAACTTCCATCCGATTGCGCTCGAGCAAGACACGCCGTTGACGCTGACGTTTCTGCAGCGGCTGCGAGCGGAGAGGCGATGGCCGAACCCTGAAGCGCTAAAGGAGCAGATTGGCCGCGATGTCGCCAAGGCGAAGCGCTACTTCAGTCTCTGCCGGGCGATGGCTGCGAAGTCCCGGAGCGAGCGGCCGCATGAGAGTTTGCTGGCGCCGTAAGCGGCCTGGCCTGTAAATCTGAATCGGTCCGAGGTGGTCTCACCCAATGGGACACGGCCGGCGATCCCAGGTCATCCATAGCAACGGGCGTTGGCGTAGCAGGCGCGTGAGCAGGCGGTGCTGCTTCCGGCTTGCCCACTGCAGGCATCGTGCGTTTTACAGGATTCACTGCGCTACTATTGCGCATCTCCGCCACGTTCAACTTTTTCTTAGGAGCGCCTGCGGTCGGGAAGGTCTCATTCGGCTTGTTCGCGATCGCCGCGCGCATAAAGTCCATCCACATGGGCAGCGCGGCGCGGGCCCCGGTCTCTTTTTCGCCGAGCGACTGGCTGTTGTCGTAGCCGATCCAAGTCCCGCAGGTGACCGAGGGCGAGAAGCCGACGAACCATGCATCCGTGTAGTCGTTGGTGGTGCCGGTCTTGCCGCCTAATGGATGCTTCAACTGAGACGCAGCCGCTCCCGTGCCCTGTCGCACCACCGCCTGTAGAAGCTGCATCATGGTCCGCGCCGTATCGACGGAGATAACCTCGGAGACGGCCGCGGGTTTTTCGTCCAGAGGAAGACCGTTGGCCTGGGTCACTTTACGAATGAAGTGCGGCTCGATGAGGATGCCGTCGTCGGGAAAGACGCTGTAGGCGCCGACCTGCTCGGCAAGCGTAATGCCCGCCGCGCCGATAGCTACGGGAAGAAACGCGGGAAGGTTGCTGGTGATGCCGAAGCGGTGGGCGGTCTCGATGACCTTGCGAATGCCATAGCGGTTGGCGAGCCTGAGCGCGGGAATGTTTCGCGATTCGGCGAAGGCGCTGAGCAACGTCATCGGCCCTCGGTAGTTTGCCTCATAGTTGTGCGGCGTGTAGGGGCCGTTGGGCGTGGGAAAGGTGGTGGGGCCGTCGATGACGATGTCGGTGGGCTTCGCGCCGTTTTCAATCGCCGTGGTGTAGACGTAGGGCTTGAAGGAGGAGCCGACCTGCCGCTGCGACTGCGTGGCGCGATTGAACTGCGACAGCGCGAAGTCACGGCCCCCGACCATGGCGATCACCTCGCCGCTGGCGTTATCGACCGCCATCATGGAAGCCTGAGCGCCGGAGTCCTGCTGGAGCGAGGCATGCAACGTGCCGTCGGACAGAACTGATTCGACTCGCACGTAGACGATATCGCCGGTGCGAAGAAAGCTGTCGCCGTTCAGGTTCTGCGTCCACCTCCAGTCGTCCGGCGTCAGGATTACTTGGCGCGCTCCGAGTTTGACAGTGACTTTTTTCGCGGAGACCTCCGTCACCAGACCATGCACGTAGCTGTCTTTTTCCAGGGGCTGGACCCAATCGGGATGACGGTAGGTCTCGATCTCCGCTCCATCGAGCACGACGTTGTGCAGGCTTGCTTTCCAACCTTGGCGGCGCTCGTAGGCCGCGGTCCCATCGAGAATGGCCTTGTTCGCTACCGCCTGTAACGTGAGATCGAGCGTGGTGTAGACGCGCAGACCGGCGCCATGGACCTGCTCGACGCCATACTCCTTCTCCAACTGGCGGCGCGCCTCTTCGACGAAGTAGGGAGCGATGCTGTTGGCCGGAGGCTCAATGCGCAGGCCGAGAGGAGCGGCTTTGGCGGCGGCAGCCTGCTGCTTGGTAATCTTGCGGTCCGCCAGCATCTCGCTGAGGACCAGATTGCGACGCTTCAAGGCGCGGTCCGGATACTTCACTGGAGAATAGGCTTCGGGGCCCTTGGGCAGAGCTGCTAACAAGGCAGCTTCGGGAAGCGTTAGATCGCGCGCATGTTTGCTGAAGAAGTATTCAGAGCCGGCCTCGAAGCCGTAGGTGCCGTGGCCGAGATAGATCTGGTTCGCGTAGAGGTCGAAGATCTGCTGCTTGGTGAAGCGCCGCTCGATCTGCACCGAAAGAAAAATCTCCTGCAGCTTGCGCCCATAGGTCTTCTCGGACGAGAGAAAGAGATTGCGCGCCAATTGCATGGTCAGGGTGGATGCGCCCTGGGCGCGGCCGTTCGAGTGCAGATCGCGGTACGCCGCTCCGACGGCGCGAAAGAGGTTGACGCCCCAGTTGCTTTCAAAGCTCTTGTCTTCGATGGAAATGATGGCCTGGCGCAAGACCGTGGGGAACTCGGAGTAAGGCACAACCACGCGGCGCTCCAGGGCGAAGGAGCCGAAGACCTGGCCGTGAACGTCGAGCAGCTCCGTCGTGGTGCTGGGGCGATAGCGAGCCAGGTCGTCCATCTGCGGCAGATCGATGGAGTAGACGAACATGAGGCCGCAGAGGCTGCCGAAGACGGCCGAAAGTCCCAGCAGGGCGAAGAACGCGGCGCGCTTGGCCATGCGGCGGCTGGGATAGTCCGGACCGGTAAGCGTGAGGCGTCCAAAAGCCTGCTTCCACCGCGGCTGTTTGGCTTTGCGTGTTTTGTCTTCGCGGCTGTAGAGGCTCTGCACGGCCTCTTCACGATAGCATGGGCCAAGCCGAGTTCAGGCGGCCTAAGCGACTCCCCGCAAGAGGTCGGGCACCCCTTGCCGATACCGCTAAGCGGCCTTGTTTTTCAGCAGATCCAGCGCCTTGGTGAGCGGTTCATCGACCGTCACGGTGGGCTTCTGCAAAGGCGTATTGGTTTTGGCGCCGGTGGTTTCATCTTCCGCCACATCGCCATCTTCGTTATTGTTATTCGAAGCCACTACCACGTCCGGCGTCACGCCATCGTCCTGAAGCTTTTTCCCGTCGGGCGATTCGTACTTGGCGACGGAGAGGATCAGGGCAGAGCCATCCGGCAGCTCGAAAGTCTTCTGCTGCGCGCCTTCGCCGAAGGTTTTTTCTCCCACCACGTCGGCGCGTTTGTTATCGAGCAGCGCCGCGGCCACTAGCTCGGCGGGGCCGGCGGTTCCGCGGTTCACCAGGACGACAACGGGCGCAGTGGAGTCGACGACTTTTGCGGGCTCGGCGACGAAGGTCTGCTTCTCCACCTTCTGGCCCTCGAGCATCGCGATGGTTCCCGACTTCAGGAAGAAGTTCGCCAGGCGTGTCGCCTCGGCCATGTCACCGGCGGCAACGTCGCGCAGGTCGAGCAGCACTTTCTTGTTATTCGCCTTGGGCATGGCCTTGAGCTTGGCCTCGATCTGCTGCACATGCTCGCGGTCGAGCACGCCGGGCTTGAGGTAGAGGATGGTGGAGTTCTCGTACATCGTCTCGGCGACCGGCGGAAGCGAAGGCGAGACGCGGGTCATGACGACCTTGTCCGGAGCGGCCTTGCGCGGGCGCACGACGGCGATGGTCAGCTCCGAGCCGGGCTGGCCTTCGAGCAAGCGCTGGATCATGGCGAGGGAGGTGTCGCGGGTGTCCGCTCCGCCGATCGCCTCGATGATATCGCCGTCGGTGAGGTTGGCCTTATCCGCCGGACTGTTGGGCACCACCGAGACGACGGTAGCGTAACCGTAGCGTTTGGAGACGTTGAGGCCTACCTGGGCTTTGCCGCCCTTGTCCTCTTTGTAGGCCTTGTAGTCGTTCGGCGAGAGATAGCTGGAGTCCGCATCGAGCGATTCCAGCAGCCCGCGCAGAGCTCCGTTGGTGACGTCGTTGATGTCGGGAACGGTGACGTAGTCGGTTTGAATATGCCGCAGCACTTCGCTGTAGACGTCGATCTGGCGATAGGCGCCGTCTTGTGGTTCGGTCGCCGCGCTGACCCCGCTGGAGTTGACGCCCAGGAACACCGTCACGACAAGCGCAACGGAGACGGCGAGGAGGAGAATCTTCGAAATCTTAGGCATGGTTCAGAGCGACTCCAGAGAGCGTGCTAGTTGCGGCAGGGGTTAGACGTATCCCGTTGTGAAAATGATACTCTCGAACCAGAGAGTGCGCTGGCAGGCACGTAGCACTTTGGTGGCGGTGGGCAGAATCGAACTGCCGACCTACGGGTTATGAGTCCGTCGCTCTAACCATCTGAGCTACACCGCCGATGTGTGTATGGGGCATGCCGGCACAAACCTCTCTATTGAGAGAAGATCGCCACGGCACAGTCAGATTTCATCATACTTGATTCCGGCGGCAGCGAAAAGCAGACGGTGCTTGGGGTTATTCCGGCACGGCTGGCCTCGACGCGGCTGCCGCGGAAGGTCCTTCAGACGATCGCGGGGAGGCCGATGCTGGCGTGGGTGATTGAGGCCGCGCAGGCTTGCCCGCAGCTCCATGGCGTGGTGATTGCAACCGACTCCGCCGAGGTGGTGGAACTTTGTCAGCGGCAGGGCTGGCCTGTGCTGCTTACTTCAGCCGACCTGGCCAGCGGAACCGACCGGGTGCATGCCGTTGCGCAGCAGATCCATGCACACATCTACGTTAACATTCAGGGCGATGAACCGCTTCTAAAGCCGGAGCATCTCACTGCGCTCCTAAAGCCGTTTGCGCGTCCGCAGGTAGAGGTCTCGACCTTAAAGGTGCTGTGCTCGGAGGAGAACATCGGCGACCCGAACGCGGTGAAGGTGGTGACCGCAGCGGATGGCCGCGCGCTGTATTTTTCGCGAGCCGCGATTCCCTACGATCGAGATGGCGCAGGTCCGCGGTATTGGAAGCACATCGGACTCTACGCCTATCGCAAGGCTGTGTTGCAGCGCTTTCCTGCGCTGGCGCAGAGTTCACTCGAGCAGACGGAGCGATTGGAGCAGCTGCGTTTTCTGGAAAACGGCATCGGCGTCTACGTCGAAGCGACTGCGCTCGATACCATCGGCGTCGATACTGAGGACGACCTTAAGCGCGTCGAAGAGATCTTGCGGAGACAGTAGTTGTCGCTTCTCTCTCAGGCGAGTGGCTTGAACCTCAGTTGAAGGCCTTCTGCGCTGGAGCTTACGTCAAGGTCGTCGAGCGAAGAGATGACCCACGATGCCGCATTCAGTTCGTTCAGAGAATGGGTTCCCAGGACGCCGAGAACGCGGCAGCCCGCGGCTATCCCCGCGCCCACGCCAGACGGCGCATCTTCCACCACAACGCACTCCGCAGGCTCAAAACCAAGCAGAGCCGCGCCGCGAACATAAGGTTCAGGGTCGGGCTTGCCGCGCTTCACCATCTCGGCGCTGATGATGCGCTCCGGAATCGGCAGACCCGCCGCAGCAAGACGGCCCAGCATCAACCGGTGCGTGGCGGAGGTAACGATCGCCCACCGGTCGAACGGCAGAGATTTCAGCAGGGCCTTGACGCCGGGCAAAACCTTCAGATCAGCCATGTCTTCGAGCTCTATATCTTCAATCACCCGCAGCCCTTCTTCAGGATCGATGTCGGGGCGCAGCACTTGCACGATCTCAATGGCGCGCATGCCGTGCGGGACGTTGTACGAGCCGGCGTTGGGAACGGCGTATTGTTTTGCCCATCGACGCCAGCTCCGAATCACGGAGCCGATCGAACTGATCAACACGCCATCCATGTCGAAGAGCAGACCCTTGGCCGGCACAACCATCTGGTTCATCGAACTCCCACATGCACGGTGACGGCGCCGTCTTTTTCATAGCGCTCAAAATCAGTGTCGTAGACGCGATCGAGCGGTGTGTCCCAAATCGGTTTGTCCCAAATCGAAGACCAGGTCTTCGCTACGCTCTCTGGCAGCTCCCCGGTAACTGCGAAGACAGCGTATCTTCCTGCCGCAATCGTCTGCTTCGACATGCCCTGCGGAACTGGCGTCGTCTCGGGGACGGCGCAACCGATCAGCACCGTGAAACTTCCGGTGTGGCCGCTTTCGTATTCGGAATAGATGCTGTAGATGGAGTCGTCGACGCACGCGGCGATTCGCCCATCCCCCCCGGTTTCGTAGAACCTCTTCCAGAGCGCGCCAATCTCGTGTGCGCTGCTATTGGTTGTTCGCGTGGCGATACCGATCACTGTAAGACTCGATTCATACTGCACGTCATCGCTCATATTCCTCCTTTTCAGCGGTCAGGCTCTCGCAGAGTCGAGAACGAACGCCTTTGCAGCGGCGAGGATGCGCTCGACGGACTCGACCGAACAGCTCTCGCAGTACACTCGCAGCAGCGGCTCGGTGCCGGAGGCGCGCAACAGCAGCCAGGTTTCGGCGGCGTTCGGCTTGCTGGCGCATTCGGGGATATCGAGAAAAAATTTGATGCCGTCCAGAGTTTCGACGCGCAGCACCTTCATGCCGGCAAAGTCGGCGACCTCACCGCGAGCGCGCACGATGGCGGACTGTTTCAGCTCCTCGTCGATGTGCATGTCGATGCGGCCATATTGGTGCTCGCCGAACTCCTGCTGCAGCGCGGCCACAAGTTCGCCGAGCGTCTTCTTTTCATCGGCCATCACATTCGCGAGCAGCAGCGAGTTGAGCAAGCCGTCGCGCTCCGGCAGATGGCGGCTGATGCCGATGCCGCCCGACTCCTCGCCGCCGACGAGAATGTCCTGTTCCAGCATCAGGTCACAGACGTACTTGAAGCCGATGCCGTGCTCGTGCAGCCGCCTTCCGTGCTTCGTGCAGATGCGGTCGAGCATCTTGGTGGTGTTGAAGGCGCGAGTCACGTCGCCCGGCCACCCTTTGCGCTCCAGCAGCCACTTCAGCAGCACCGCGAAAATCTTGTGCGCATCGACGACATTGCCATGCTCGTCCACGGCGCCGATGCGGTCGGCGTCGCCGTCCGTGATCAGGCCGGCATCGCACCTCTCGGTCACGACGGCGAGTTGCGTCGCGCGAATGTGAGGAAGAATCGGCTCGGGATTGATTCCGGGAAAGTCGGGATTGATCTCGGCGCGCATCTCGACATACGGAATGCCCGCCCTCGCGAATATACCCGCGACGACACCGCGTCCCGCGCCATACATGCAGTCAATGAGAAACCTGTAGCCCGAGGCGCGAATTGCTCCGAGATCGACGAAGCGCGTGATGGCGGCCACGTAGTCCGAATTGAAATCGACGGTCTCGATGCGAGCGGGTATCGCACTCTGCGCCAGCGGCCTGGCGAGATAACCTTCGATCGCAGACATGATCGACGGCTTGCCCGATCCGCCATAGCTTGCCTTGTACTTCACGCCATTCCACTCGGCTGGGTTATGGCTCGACGTAATCATCACGCCACCTGCGGCTTTGCGCTCGCGCACCGCATAGGAGAGTGCGGGCGTCGGCGTAATCGCGGCAGCCATCGCGACTGGAATGCCCGCGCCAGCCAGCACCTCGGCTACGACCTGAGCGAAAGAGTGCGAGCCGAACCGTGTATCGTAGGCGATACAGACGCCGGCGGCTGCATTCTCATGCGCCACGATATAGTTCGCAATCGCAGCAGCTGCAATCCGCACATTCGCATACGTGAAGTCATCCGCAATGATGCCGCGCCAGCCGTCGGTGCCAAACTTGATTGCTGTGGTCTCTGCCATGTCGTCTGAGTGCCCGGTCAAATCAGGTCTTCCCGGCCGGCGGCCTTCAGCTCCGCAACCACCTTGCCGACGTCCTGCGAGCGGTCGCGCGTGGTAATCAGCAGCGCGTCTTTCGTCTGCACCACAACAAGATTGCTGACGCCAACCAGCGCGATCACCTTGCCCGGAGCATGGACATAGTTGCCGGTGGAGTCGATCGAGATGCACAGAGGATCTTCGCCTTCGAACACATTGGCGACCGAGACGCTCTCCGGCGGACATCCCGACGCATGCTCGTGCAGCGCCGACCAGCAGCCCAGATCGTTCCATTCGAAGTCGCCGGGCAGCGCATAGATCTCCGCGCCTTCTTCTCCCTTGGTCGAGCGCGGCTCCAGTACCGCATAGTCGATGCTGATGTTCTCGCACTGCGGATAGACCTCGGCAAAGACGCGGTCGAACTCAGCTTTGGAGACACTGTGCGCCGCGGCAATCTTTTCAAGCAGCGGCGCCATGGCGTGGCAGTGTTCCCGAATCGCATTCGCGAGCGTGCGCGCGCTCCAGAGAAAGATCCCGCCGTTCCACACGTAATTGCCGGAGAGCACAAACTGCTCCGCCAGGGCGCTGTGCGGCTTTTCGGTGAATCGCCTGACGCGCCGCACAGCCATCCCAGAGGCAGACGCCTGGGCCGGATCGACCGTCGCGCCCAGTTCGATGTAGCCATATCCCGTCTCGGCCCGCGCCGGCGGCACCCCCAGCACCACGATCTTTTCTCCGCTCGCAGCCAGCGCAATCCCTGCGCGAATGACCTCAGCGAAACGAGCCTGGTTCTTCACCACGTGATCAGACGGGAAGATGCCGATGACCGTCTCGGGCTCGGTCTTCTCCAGAAGAAAAGCAGCCAGCGCGCAGGCGGCCGCCGTATTTCTCGCCGCTGGTTCGCTCAGAATATGCTCGCGGGGAACTTCGTCCAACTGCTCTGCGATCACGTCGTCGAGTAGGTGATTTGTAATCACCCATACATCGGCGGGATCGGCGACCGGCGCTAGACGATCCACCGTCTGCTGGATCATGGTGCGCTCGCCATCCAGAGCCAGCACCTGCTTTGCTCTCGTCCTTCGGCTGCGCGGCCAGAACCGCGTTCCACTGCCGCCTGCAAGAATCACCGGAGCGAACTTCTGCTCCGTTTTACTGCCTTGAATGGGCATACGCCTCCAGCTTAGGGAACCGGCTGCATCGAAGATCAGCCATGCACCCGGTCTCACAAGAAAAGCAAGAACATGCAAACCGTTAATTCAGCGTGGCAAAGTACTCCCGCATCCGCTTCACGCCCTCATCGACGACCTCGTGAGAGACAGCGTAGGAAAGCCGGATGTGCTCCATGGTCCCAAACGCTTCGCCCGGAACGACGACGACATGAGCTTCGCTAAGCAGCTTCGCCGCGAGATCGGACGCAGACTTGATCCCGCCCCTGCCGAGGAACTTGCTGACATTGGGATACACATAGAAGGCTCCCTGCGGCGCCGTGCAGGTGAGGTCAGGAATGGTCTTGAAGCCTTCGAGCACCTGATCGCGCAGTTTAATGTAGTCGGCGCGCATCTCGGCGACGCACTCCTGCGAGCCATGCAGGGCCGCTATGGAGGCGCGCTGCACCATGCTGGCCGTGTTCGAGGTGCTCTGCGACTGCAGCTTGCCCATGGCCGCGATGACCGGCTTGGGGCCGAGGGCAAAGCCTGCTCTCCAGCCCGTCATCGCGTAGGTCTTCGAGAGCGACCCAAGCACGATGATGTGCTCCTTGCAGTCGGTAAACGAGCCGCCGCTGACGATCTCGCCGGTGAAGTTCAGGTACACATAGCACTCGTCGAGCAGCACGTAGATCCCATGCTTGTGGGCCAGGCGAACGATGGCTTCCAGATCCTCCGGAGCAACCACCGCGCCCGAAGGATTCGACGGCGTATTCAAAATGATCGCCTTCGTCTTCGGCGTGATCGCCGCCTCGATCATGCGCGCCGTGACGCGGAAGTTCTCCGCTTCTTTACTTTCGACCAGGACGACCTTGCCGCCCGCGTATTGAATGATGTCCTTGAACGAGACCCAGTAGGGCACCGGCAGAATGACCTCGTCGCCGTGGTCGACCAGGACCTGGATGGCATTGAACAGCGCCAGCTTGCCGCCAGTGGTGAAGACGCACTCGTCGGGCGCGTAGTTCGAGCCGAAGTCGCAGGCATGGCGATCGACCACCGCCTTGCGCACCTCGGGAATGCCGGCCACGTTGGTATAGCGGGTGAAGTTCTTCTCGATCGCCTCGATGGCGGCATCCTTGATGTGCCGCGGCGTGGCAAAGTGCGGCTCGCCGGCGCCGAAGTCCGACAGGTTCACGCCCTCGGACTTCAACTTCAGCGCAGCCGCGGTGATCGCCATGGTCGCCGAAACTTCAATGCGGCCGATGCGGTCCGCAAATACCTTCGTCTCCGTTGCTGTGGTCATATCTCTAGTTTGTCAGATTTAGACCGCGAGATAAAGCAGAAGATCAGGTTTGCGCCGTCAGAGCCGGTTCGGCACCTTCGCCTTGAGGCGTTCCACGACCAGCGGAGGCACCAGCGCCGTCACGTCGCCGCCGAGCTGGAAGACTCCCTTGATCAGCCGCGAGCTGACGTAGGTGTACTTCTCGGCCGGCATCATGAACAGCGTCTCCAGCTCCGGATCGAGCTTTCGGTTCATCATCGCCATCTGAAACTCGTACTCATAGTCGCTGATGGCGCGAATGCCGCGAAGAACCGCCTTGGCTCCCTGCTGCCGGGCAAAGTCCACCAGCAAGCCGTTGAACGTTGTCACTGAAACGTTGCCGAAGCTTCGTGTCGCCTCGTGGATCATCTCCTCACGCTCGGGCACGGTAAACAGCGGCGTTCCCTTTTCCGAGTTGCGGAGAATCGCGACTACCAGCTCATCGACGATCTTCGCCCCGCGGGCAATCAGGTCGAGATGCCCGTTGGTCAGCGGATCGAAGGTTCCAGGGTAGATCGCTTTCACGGTGTGCATGCTCCAGAAGCATATCGCGGTTTGCCGTCCAGAAAATAATTTCGAAGCTTCCTGTAGTCTTCCGCGCAACCCCTTGCGTCTCTCTTGGCAACTGCAGCCCAACGCAGGAAACGCGATTAATACGATTCTTCATGCCCTCACAAGCCCTCATCTCCGCGAGTCGTCCCGTGACCCAGCAGGCTCCGGCTACGCCGCTTGACGATCTGGACTCGGTCGTCGCCACGCATGAGCAGCGCATCTTCCGCTTTCATCTGATCGCCCTCCGAGACCGAGACCTGGCCCAGTCGCTCACCCAGGACACCTTCGTCCGCGCCTGGTCCGCCCGGCACAGCTTTCGCGGCGACTGCTCCCTCTCCACCTGGTTGATGCGGATCGCCCTGAACCTCGTCCGCGACCATACCCGCACCGATCGCTTCCGCTTCTGGAAACGTGTGTCGGAGACGGCCATCGATGTGTCCGATCTCTCATCGCACATCCCCCACCGCGACAGCTCGCTTGAATCGCGGCTCATCGCCAGCGAACAGATGGCGCTGGTGTGGGAGAGCGTCGCCGAACTCTCCGCCCGGCAGCGAAGCATCTTCGTGCTGCGTTTTGTCGAAGAGCTTGAACTCTCCGAGATCGCCAGCATCACCGGACTTCCCATCAGCACCGTGAAAACTCATCTTTACCGCGCTCTCGCAACCATTCGAGCCCGCCATAACGCCATCTTGAAGGATTCCCGATGAACCTCCACCTCTCTCACGAGCAACTCTGCGACCTGATCTTCGCCGATCTGGCTTCCCAGCCGGAAGAGGATCCCGGCGTCGTCCACGAGCATCTGCGGGCCTGCCTGATCTGCTCGGCGGAGCTGAAGAGCCTGCGCGACTCGCTCTCGCGCTTTCGCGACGCATCGGTCTCGTACGCTCATCAGGAGTTCGCCCGCTCGCAGGTTCAGCGATCGTCGATTGCGCCTCCGCAAAACTATCTCACTCAGCCTCTCTACTGGGCCGCGGCAGTCCTGGTCCTCGTGGCTGCGTTATTCCCACTGAGCATGCGGCATTCGCAGCCGAATTCTCCCGCGGCCATCCATTCCACGCCAGGCCCTGCCTCGGGGACAGAGTCCGACGCGGCGCTGCTTGCCGATGCTGCGCTGCTTGCCGATATAGACCAGAAGATCTCCGGCGATGTGCCTGCTCCCATGGCAGCGCTGGCCGACCCGACTGCCGGCGCATCGGCGTCCTATCCCTCTGCTCAAAGGAAGAACTGACATGCGTTTGAAACCCGTCTTTTCGTTTGTCGTGTTGGCCGCTCTTTCCACTCCGCTCCTGGTGGCGCAGCAGCCCGACGGCCCGCCTCCGGGGGGCAGGATGGATCACGGCCGGGGCGGCTGGGGAGGAGGAGGCATGCACTCCGGCTTTCACCTCGGCCCGCCGGGCATGTGGTGGCACAACCCCGACCTCATCCAGAAGCTCACGCTTACTCCCGACCAGCAGAAGCGCATGGACGACATCCTGCAGCAGAGCCGCCTCCATCTGATCGACCTGAGGGCCGAGGTCGAGAAGCAGGAGGTGCTGATCGAGCCGATGCTCGCCGCCAACCCGCCCGACACCGATAAGGTGCTCGCCCAGGTCGATCGCATGGTCGAGGCTCGCGCGGAACTCGAAAAAGCAAATGCCAGGATGCTGCTCGGCATCCGCGACGTGCTCACTCCCGACCAGTGGACGAAGCTGCAGGCCGAGCGGCAGGAGCATCGCGGCATGAGGATGCGCGGCGAAGCCATGCCGGGCGGCCATGGCGGTTCAGAGTCTCCGGCCGGCCCTGGCGGAACTGGCGGCAATCCAAGGTAAGTCGATTCCAGGCAAGCCGCTCCTTCGCTTTGCCTGGAGCGAGCGCATGCCTGATGGGAAGATGCAGTCAGTGCGTTCTCAAGGCCGGCAAACATCGCGCACGGCGGCTGCCCGTCCTCTGCCTGCCCGTCCTCGGCCTGCCCGTCCCGACCTTCCGGGCCACCGCACTCGACTATCATTCTTTCCTCGGGCATTCTGGTGATAGTCCATTCGATCGCCT
This sequence comes from Edaphobacter sp., assembly GCA_965277335.1. Taxonomy (GTDB): domain Bacteria; phylum Acidobacteriota; class Terriglobia; order Terriglobales; family Acidobacteriaceae; genus Edaphobacter. The sequence continues at coordinate 1,119,768 of CBDICJ010000008.1, forward strand.
TCAAGACTGTTTGTTCGCGCAATCAGTTCTACCATCCGCATCCAAGGAACGACCCTCGACTTTGCGGCTGGAGAGAAGAACCGAAACCGGATGCGGAGCGCAGCATTCAAACCGACAGGAGAAGACATGCCCCAGGAGTTTTATTACGAAGATTTTTATGTTGGCCAGAAGTTTTTTTCCATTGGCCAAGCCAAAGTGACTGCCGAAGAGATCAAGGAGTTTGGCAGCAAATACGATCCGCAGCCGTTCCATTTGGACGAGGCCGCCGGGGAGAACTCGTTTTTTAAAGGGCTGGCGGCTTCGGGCTGGCTGACGGCGGCGATCGTAATGCGGCTTCGGGTGCAGTCGATTACGGTGGCGGGCGGCATGATCGGCGCGGGCGTGGAGGAGATGCGGTGGACGCAGCCGGTGCGGCCGGGCGACTCGCTGCGCACCGAGATCGAGGTGGTGGGGGTGCGGCTTTCCAACCGGCGCAAGGAGTACGGCGTGGTGCGGACGCGAACCCTCGCCTTCAACCAGAGCGACGAGATCGTCATGCGGTCTACGGTGAACTTTCTGGCTCCCGTGAAGGCCCAGGCCTAAACTCGGGACCTAGACTCGGGACCGCGGCCGACGAGGATTCGGAGTCGCTGCAATAACGGGTACAGCTTAACGCCGAATGTCACCGATGAATTCACCGAGCGCAAAGATCGGGCACAGGAGGTTCTTCGCGGCTTGGGAGAGTGGGAATCAAGTTGGTTACTTTGCCGACATACTCACAAGCGAACGGCGTATTCTTGGCAGATGATGCGTATGACCGTGCTCGCCTCGGGGTCGAAGGGCAACAGCACCGTCATCTCTTCTTCCAGAACGCGAGTGCTGGTGGATGCGGGACTTTCGTGCCGCGAGCTGCTGCGGCGGATGGCGATGGCGGGCGAGGATCCGGCGCAGCTCGACGCGATTCTGATTACGCACGAGCACCAGGACCATATTGCCGGGCTGGCGGTGCTGGCGCGGCGGCTGAAGATTCCGGTGTTCTTTACCGAGTCGACGCATCGTGCCTGGGTGCGGATGCTGACGCCGCGCACGACCATGACCTACGCGAAGTGGCTGGACCACGTGCAGCGGGAGAAAGCAACTCGCGCGGCTACCAGGACTGCCAACCAGCTTGTCCCTGGCCCGTCTGTGCCTGACCCGTCTGCTGCGTTTGCCGAGCCGGCGGAGACGATTGCCGTTCTTGCGGCAGGAGCTGAACCCGTTGCGGAGAGCCGTTTCGACCATTCCGGGACCACAGGTCGGGACCATCCGCTGGAGCTTGCAGTAAATCCGAACCCTTCGGAGACTCCGGAGAAGGAGCTTTGCGGGCCTGAGGCGGCGACGGAGAAGACAGACCCGGCGCAGCTTCCGGCGGTCGAATATTTCCACTCGGGAACGCGGTTTTCGATCGGCGACATGGAGATCACGCCGTTTACGATTCCGCACGATGCGGCCGATCCGTGCGGGTTTGTCTTCGAGGCCGAAGGCATTCGCATGGCGCTGGCAACCGACCTTGGCTATATGCCCCCAAATGTCAAGGCTGCGCTGAGGCGGATCGATGTGCTTCTGCTGGAGTCGAATCACGACTTGGAGATGCTGCGCGACGGCCCGTATCCCTGGAGCGTGAAGCAGCGGGTGCTGTCGCGGGTAGGGCATCTCTCGAACGAGGCGACGGCGGAGTTTCTCGAGAAGGACTACGACGGGGGCGCGGTGTGGATCGTGCTGGGGCATCTGTCGGAGGCCAATAACGCTCCGGAGCTGGCGCGGCTCGCGGCGGAGCAGGCTCTGGGCGGCCATCCGACCCTGCTGGGGAACCGGATTTTGTTGGCGCAGCAGGCCGCGCCGCTCCATCCGATCACGTTGTAAGCCTTTTCCTTCAATCAGTTAGCAGAGTTTTGCAGCCGGGGGCAGGATCTGCCCCTGTTGCCGTGCTCGAAAGGGTGGTGCCGAAACTGTTACTTCCCCATGAATCCTTTCCGGGATTGCAGCTATCAAAGGGTAGAATGGGGTTGATAAGCCTATGAAAAAAACAGCTTTAGCCTTTCCAGAGAATCCCAGGCAGCAGCGCACACCCTGTATTGACCCGCTCGTCGGAGACATCCTCTCGGGCTGGCGCTACGACATCTCGGGCCTGTCGCCGGCGATGCGCACCGACTACGACCAGCATCTTGTCGACTGCGACCACTGCCGCCACCGCCAGAGGATCGCCCGCACCATCGACGTGCTGCTGATCAGCGTCAGCACGCTGTCGATCGCCGCGTTTCTTCTGGCCGCCGTCGTCATTCACCGGGTGGAGATGGTCACGCACATCGATACGTTGCATGTCCATCTGTATCAAACCCATGCGGTCGCGATCTCGCTGGAGGCGGTTGCCGTGGTGGGAATGGCGTTTTCGGCTCTGCTGTGGGTTCTGGTCGCAATCGCTACGCCGCTTCCCGGGTTTCTCGGGCAGATGGTGCAGGAGCGCATTCCAGCGGATCTGCGGGAGCGGTTTACCAAGAACGCTGCGTAAGGTTTGCATGTTTTGGCTGCGTATCCATCGTTCCCTTTCCATCAACTGCCCACTTCGCTCGGTGGGCAGTCTTGGGTTTATCGAGCTGTGCAGTCTGCGGATTTGTCATCCACTCCGCGGCACGATAGCGTAGAAGCACAGTCCATGCCCTCCTCTCCACCACCTGAAGGCGAACTCCTGCCGCCGCACTCCGGCGCGAGTTCTGCGCCGATTCCGGACTATGAACGCGAGGTCAACCGTCCGAACTCGCGGGCGCGCGGCTGGAACATTCTTGCGACTCCGGGCACGTACACTCTGCTGGGGATCAATTGCGCGGTCTTCGGTTGGATGGTGCTGCACGGAGTCTCGCCGAGCGAGCCGACGGTGCCGCAGTTGATCCACTTTGGCGCGACCAACACGCAACTGGTGCTCGCCGGCCAGTGGTGGCGGCTGCTGACGGCGACCTTCGTCCATGTCGGGCTGCTGCATATTGCAACCAACATGTGGTGCTTGTGGAATCTTGGCCTGCTGGGCGAGCCGCTGCTTGGCCCGGTGGGACTGTGCGTGGTGTACCTGCTGACCGGAATCGCCGGAAACCTGCTTTCGCTGGGTCATAACGTCATCTTCCGGGACTTCGTCTCGGTAGGCGCCGGAGCCTCTGGCGCGGTGTTCGGGATTGCCGGGATCCTGATCGTGCTGCTGTCGAATCATAAGCTGCCGATTCCGGCATTCGAGCTAAAGCGCCTCCGCCGCTCGGTAATCCAGTTTGCCGCGCTGAATCTGGTGCTGGGCATCGGGGCAAATTTTACCAGCATCGTGCGCATCGACAACTTCGCGCATATCGGAGGATTTCTGAGCGGGCTGGCGCTGGGCGTTCCGCTGGTTCCACGGATGACCTCGGGGCGGACGCGGTATCTGCAGCGACAGAAGATCGCCTTTGCGGCGGCGGCGTTCTGCCTGATTCTTTTTGCGTACTGGATCGCGAAGCTGCGCTAAAAGCTTTCGTTACATGTATGAGCAGTGCAGCATGGCTGCTTAGCTGAGGGTGGTCTGGGCGAACTTGCGCACCATGGCCAGCAGCAGGCGACGGTCGCTTTCGGAGAGGTGGGCGGAGTAGCGCTGGATCTGGGTGAGGAAGCGGATCTCGTCTTCACCCAGGTTGAGCCCCGACATCTCCTTGGCCACCATCTCTTCGGCGAAGAACTCCGACAGCTGCAGATCGAGGGCGCGGGCGATCTTCTGCAAGGTCTCGAGCGAGGGGACGGTGTGGCCGTTTTCGACGCGGGAGAGGTAGCAGCGCAGCAGCCCGGTGCGCTTTTCGATATCGCCCTGCGACATGCCCTTCTGCAGGCGGTATCCGCGGATGGTGGTGCCGATATTCATCGAGATCGAGAGCGTCTTCACGGGATCGCTCGTCAGGGTAGCGGAGATCATTTGCATGTCAGCCATTAGCCACAAAGTAAACAGGAACCGCGGCTTGGTCAATGCCTATCTTGGGGGTGGGGGATGGTCGTACCAGCGCAGGTTCATATGACAAGACTTAGGCTCGAAGACCTTATCCTCTACTTGAACCCCGTGCCCGACGGGAACCGGGGTTTGTATTACCTGATCCGTTACTAATGGAACGGTTAAGCTAACGACGCGGCTGTCTCCGGGCTGTTCCGACCCACCGGAAGACGCTGCAGCGATCGTCGGCGGAGGCAACGCTGTCAGCTGCCTTGTCTTCTTCGGACAGGGGCATAGTGCCGCTCCAGAGGAGTTGAAAGCCGGGATGAGCCTCGAAGAGACCGCCCGACTCCGGATTGAAGTAGAGGACGTCCAACTCTCCGGGGCGAGCCGCAAATTGGGATTCCAGCCGCGGGAGGAGCCGCCGGACGACTGGGGCGGCGAAGGGGTTGAAGAGATAGATCAGGCAGGGCCCCGGCGGAAAGACGAACTCGGTCGCGTCCTGATGCACGACCTCGATGGGGCAGGAGCTATGGTTCGCCTCCCAGCGGGCGAGGTTGTCCTGGGCGATGCGGGCCAGGCTGGGATTGAGCTCGACTCCGATAATCTGGCGGAAGCCGGGCGGGAAACCGAACTGCGAGGCCATCAGGAGAGCACGGCCTTTGCCGCAGCCGAGATCGACGAAGCTGTACTTTGTGATGCCGGGATGAGCGCTGTTCGCGATCCACTCGGCCGCCCACCTCTCAAGCACCCAATCGAAGCGCGAGGGGGCCATGCCGTAGTAGGCGGTATTGTAGACGTCGTGCCGGTGGCCGGAGCGCAGCTCCCCGCCTCCGATCAAGCCGCTGGTGTCGACGCCGTGGCGCAGATCGAAGGGGTGCTGGAGAGGCTTTGCGCCGGCTGCGGCCTGCTGAGTCTGTTTTGGCTGCTGCGCTCGTTCCAGGGCGAAGCGAAAGGTGCCCGCGAGACCGCGTTGCGCCAGCGACCACCGCAGCTTCGACCATGCCACTTGAACCTTCGTCACAAGATAAGTATGCATGTGCGGAGGAGTCGGGGAGATTTGAGAGGGATAAGCGGGTTTCTCCACTTCGCTGCGCTTCGGTTGAGCTGCGCTTCGGTTGCAATGACGACAGAATTCTATCCAGCGCTGCGTTCGAAAGGCCGACAGGGAGTTTCAGTGCAGCTCCCACTTCAGCGTTTGATCGACCAGCACCTGGAGGAGATAGTTCTTTTTGAGGCGCAGGAGCGTGGCGCCTCGGCGCAGCAGGGAGACGAAGAGCGAGGGCCTTGCCGCGACGATATCGATTGCGGTCTCGGACAGGAAGGAGTGGCGTATGGTGTGCGGGGTTCCGCCTTCGAAGAAGAGGCGCTTCATGCCGAGGCCGATCTCGTGTTCGATGAGGTAAGCGCGGATGACGGTACCGATCGAGTATTTCGCCAGGCCGCCGCGATTGATCTGCCAATCGATCTCGGTGACGGCGTTATGCCTGCGCCCGGCCATGAGGCTGATCCACTCGCCGGAGACTGACCGGACGCCGACGCAGAAACCTCCCTCCAGCATCTTTAAGGTATCGTAGCGGCGGTCGAGCACGGCGTTGGTCACCGGATGGGTCGATGCCCGGTTGAGCTCCGTGAACTGAGTCCTGGTCAACGTGCCTCGCACATCGTCGGCGAAGTTGCAGGCCAGGTCCGCTTCGGCCTTGCGGCGGTAGTATCGCAGGTTGCGTCGGGTATGGCTGCCCAGGTGGGCGAGCGTCGCGTCCAGCGTGGCTTCGAGGACGAGCGTTGCCCCTACCTCGCGGCTCTGGGTCGTCCAAAGCAGCTTCTGCTTTCCCTTTTGGCCATCGGCGCTTTCGATACAGGCTCCCTCTCCGGCTTCGATGGGGACCGAGAGGCTGAGGAGGACAACCTGCGCGCCTGCTTCGATGAGGTGACGGCACACCATAACGGCGACTTCGGCGCGCATCGCCGCCGGCGCAATCACCGCGCGAATGCCGTTGAAATCGCTGGTGCTGAACACGAGGGACGGCAATCCCAGCAGCTTGTACTCATAGACCAGCACGGCGGCGATCAGGTCCTCGGCCTGCAGTTGAAATACGTCGGTGTGAGGGCGAGAAGTAACCACCACCAGGTACGGATCTTTTTTTATGTTTTCAGCCAGAGTCAAAAAGTACTCGAGATAATCCATGGCGCCGGCCTGGTCGCAGCGAGTGCTTAGGAGAGCCAAAACGGGCTGCAGCTTTAGAATCTCAGCGCGCCCCCGCACCAGGCGGCAGCACGACGCGAAGGCGCCGCTCTGAATGCTTTCCCGGACCTCGTGAATCATCGTGGACATAGTGCTTGCGTCTGGCTTGTGTTCTCTGCGAAATGTTGCAAGCAACGCGATTGAAGATCGTTTCTTTGACATAGTGCCCACGACTGGCGACGCATCTCGCCGATGGACGGCGGGCCTGACCTTACCATCCAATCCAGTGCCATCCAGTGCCAGTCCAGTGGAAGAAAAGCGCGCTTGAATCTGCACGGCTACGGAGGAGAACATGGATTGACAAGTGACACAGGGACCGCTTCTCTCAGCCAAGCTGCGACTTTTGCTTTAGCCCTGCCGAGGGAAGAACTTCCATAATGCAGATAGCGTGAAGATCGGCACGCGCATGCCATCCTGCATGGATTCTCTGTGTGTCTGGTTTTACACAAGATGCAGATGGAAGTAAACCGGAAACTAGGCTGCGGCGCTCGCCCGGCCGTCGTATCAACCCATATGCATGCCGCCGTTGACATCGAGGGTGTGCCCGGTGATGTAGCCGGCCTCCTCCGAGGCGAGAAACGCGACGGCGTGCGCGACCTCCGCATCGGTGCCTACGCGGCCCAGCGGAATGTGCTGCGTGGTGGCGGCCTTTTGTTCGGCGGTGAGCACGGCGGTCATCGCGGTCTCGATGTAGCCGGGAGCGACGGCGTTGACGGTGATGGTGCGGCTGGCGACCTCGCGGGCAAGCGATTTGGTCAGACCAATGAGCCCGGCTTTCGATGCGGCGTAGTTGGCCTGGCCGGCCTGCCCGGTCTCGCCGACGATCGAGGTGATGTTGATGATGCGTCCCCAGCGGTTCTTCACCATGCCCGACATGACAGCCTGCGACATGAGGAAGGCGCCGGTGAGATTGGTGGTCAGGACATCGTCCCAGTCCTTGCGCTTCATCCGGAGAGAGAGAATGTCACGGGTGATGCCGGCGTTGTTGACCAGGATGTGGATGCCGCCGAGCTGGGCGTTGACGGCTTTGGCGCAGTCCTTGATGGAGTCTTCGCTGGCCACATCGAGAGCGAAGGCGTGGGCGGTTCCGCCGGCTGCGGCGATCTCGGCGGCGACCTCGGCCAGCTTGTCCAGATTGCGCGCGGCGAGAGCGAGTGTGGCTCCGTCGCGGGCCAGCTGCAGGGCGCAGGCGCGGCCGATGCCCTGGGACGCTCCGGTGACGAGTGCGATACGACCAGCGAGAATGCTCATGAACCTCCGGGATGCAATGTGCTGATTATACGAATCCCTGAAGCTGTCTCAACGCAAGTGATTCGCGCCCTGCTCTTCTCGCAAAGGCCAGATATAGACTTGCAGCACGCGCGCGAAGTAGAGCACCGGCGGCCTGTTGGGCAATAGAATGCCGTACGCAGCGGGCAGTTCGTCGCGGACGATCTCCGCTTCAGCCGGTTCAAGCGGCCAGGGCAGGTGGTGAATGTCTCCGACCAGGACCCGGCCTGCGTGGGTGATGAAGAGACAGTAGCGCTCGGTCAGGAAGTGCGCGAGGGTGCCAGGCGCGCCTGGAGCCGGGGTGGGATCGAGGCTGCGATATCTCGCCTCGAAGCGAACGCCGCGGCTGGGAAAAATGCGCAGGCTGCGGTAGTGAATGGCGCCGTCGGGATCGTTGCCGCGCTGCATGCTCGCCAGGAAGTAGGGCAGATGAAAGATGGCGCGCGCGCCGAGAACGGCCAGTGCGCTGGCGGCATCGAGCGAGAAGAAGAAGACGCCGCGCAGGCCGGTGAGGCGCGAGCGGACGTAGGTGCGGAGGTTGAGCTCCGAGAATTCGCCTGTGCTGGGGATGACGATCGAGCGCTGGCCGATTGCGCGGATGCGGACCTGGTCCATCCAGAAGGGCACGACCCCTAACCAGGCGTAATCGTCGAAGGTGTCGACCTCGAGTCCGGGTGGGAGCAGGCGGGCCATGGCGTCCGCGGCGATGGGCCAGTGCGCGAACAGCAGGTCGTTCCAGCGCTGGGTCATGCGCCAGGGGCCAACGGGCAAAGGATAGGGACGGTGCGCAACCGTGCTGAGGATGTCTGGCATAGGAAAGTCGGCCATCCATAAAGGCCATCCATAAGATAGATGCGGTTGCTGCGCGCATGCCTACCGTGTAGCCGTTCGGGAACTGGAAGGATCAAGTATCCTGAGGTTCACTATGTCGAAGAACGAGAAGAAGCCGGCCGCAGGCGAGACCGATGTGTATGCGATTCACGGCGCGGATCCCGAGGTGCTGGCGTATGCGATGGCGAAGTATTCGCGGTCGTCGCTGACCATGAAAGAGTCGCTGGCCGAGATCAGCTCGCAGCGCGCCGAGCAGTTCTTGAACACGTTTTATTTTCAGTACGGGCATCGCTCGATCGCCGACCTGGCGCATATTCCGTTTGCCATCGAGCGCCTCAGCCTGCTGGCCGCGATCGTGCTCGTCGATGAGCAGCGCTGGGATGGGCAGGAACGTTCGACGCGCTATCAGAACTTCAGGACTTCGGGCTGGTACACGCCGGAATTCGGTTCGCGGACGCCGGAATTTACGGCTGCGGTGGAGACGCTCTTTGCGGCGTATGACGAGGTCAGCCGGGGGATGCTGGAGGCGCTGAAGCAAACGATTTCGCGGCCGGACACGATGAAGCCGGAGGCGTATGAGCGGACGTTGAAGGCTCGGGCCTTCGATGTGGCGCGTTATCTGCTGCCGCTGGCGACCAACACTTCGCTCGGCCAGATCGTAAACGCCCGCACGCTCGAAACCCAGGTGTCCAGATTGCTATCGAGCGAGTTCGCGGAGGTGCGGCAGCTTGGCGAAAAGCTGCGGATCGCCGCCACGGAGCCGGCGTGGAACGTGCAGCACAGCGCAGCGGAGGTGCTGTGCAGCGAGATCGCTTCGGTCGATGCAGCCTGCGGCGAGCGTGCGGCCGAAGCCTTGATGCGTCCGGTGAAGACCGCGCCAACGCTGGTGAAGTACGCCACGCCGAGCGACTATCAGATGCAGACGCGCGGGGAGCTGGCCGCGGCTGCGGCGGAGCTGATGGCAGGGCAGGCAATCGAGCCGTCGCCGGTGGTGGACCTGCTGGATGATCCGGAGCCGCTCGAGATCGAACTGGCGACCTCGCTGCTATACCCGCATTGCCATTATCCCTATCGCCAACTGCGGCGGCAGGTTGCGGCGCTGGAGGCTCCGCGGATCGACGAATTGATCGCTCTCGGCACCAGGCGCCGCGGCCGTCACGACGAGCTGCTGCGCGGATTCAGCGCGGGCCACAGCCTTCGCTTCGACATCCTGATGGATATCGGCGGCTTCCGCGACATGCACCGTCATCGCAAGTGCGTTCAACTTCTGCAGCCCTACACGGATGCGCACGGATACGAGGAGCCGGTCTGCCCGGGGCAGCCGACGCTGGCCGAAGCAGGGCTTGCGTCGGCTTACACGGAAACGATGGACGCCGCGTATGCAAGCTACCGCCAGCTTCGCGACAGCGGTGTGGCGGAGGCGGAGCAGTCCGCGCAATATTGCCTGCCGCTGGCCACGCGCTGCCGCTCCCTGTTCAAGATGGACTTCAGCGAAGCGCTCTACATCGCAGAATTGCGCTCCGGCATCGCCGGCCACTTCAGCTATCGCCGCGTCGCCTGGGAGATGTACCGCGCCGTCGCGAGAAAACACACGTCGCTCGCGCAGCACTTCCGAATCGAAGACGTAAACGAGCCGGTGGACCTGCTACGCCGGTAGGCCTCACGCTTTGCAGTCCCATGACCCGTACTCGCCATTGCTGCCAACTGCGCTTCGATGTATGACTGTACTGAATGACAGAGATTGCCTCCTTCCATCGGCTCAATGCCGCGCCGATGAGAGGTACTTCTGAACGGAGAGAACGATGAAATCGAAATGGTTATTCGCTGCCATCACGGCAGCAGCGCTCACGGGTTCGGCCTTTGCTCAGGTTGGTATCTATATCGGCAGGACACCTCCTCCGCTGCGCTATGAAGTTCGACCACCCATGCCCGGCGAGGGGTATGCCTGGGTTGACGGCTACTGGGGCGCACAGGATGGAAGGTACGTCTGGGTTCCGGGCCGCTGGGATCGACCGCCCTATGCTGGCGCTTACTGGAGTCATCCGCACTATGACCACTACCAGGAAGGCTGGCGGATGCACGAAGGCCACTGGGACCACGAAGATCACGGCGATCACTATGACCGTCATGACGATCACGGTGGCGATCATCATGATGACCGCGGCCACGACGACCACCATTAGCGCTTTGCGAGAACCTGCTTCGGCGTGAGAGAAAACCGCTGGCCGAGATGGAAGTATCCCGATCAGCGGTTTGTCTCTTGAACCTGTCTAATAACTCCTTAAAATCGTCATCTCGACCGAAGTAACCGGGGTCCCCGGCGAGCGCTTTTGCTCGTTGGGGTGGTAAGCCACCGGCCGTCCCCAGCGAGTGCTGTTGCTCGCTGAGGTGGTAAGCCGTAGTTCTATCGCACGGCGTAAAAATCGTCATCTCGACCGAAGCACCGGGCTCCCCGGCGAGCGCTTTTGCTCGTTGGGGTGGTAAGCCGTGTGGCTTTATCGCACGGCGTAGTGGAGAGATCCCCGCATTTCGCCTTTGTTGTTGTCTGTTTTCTTGTAGATCTGAACCGTTAAGCAGTATTTAAACATGTTTTTACGGTCCGCACACATATGCAGCGGGCCAAATTACATCCTTAGTTGTATTCGCCTTTTATTTGCTTTTCCCGTTTCGGGTGCTAGAATTCCGAATTGAAACAGCAACCTCCCTTTTACCCACATTCAGGAGAGAAATATCGTGGCAGACGACCGTAGCAAGGCAATAGAATTGGCCCTTTCCGGGCTGGAGAAGCAGTTTCGATTTCGGTCATCTCTACGGGCTCGATCTCGTTCGACGCGGCGCTGGGAGTAGGCGGAGTTCCGCGCGGGCGGGTGATCGAGATCTTCGGGCCGGAGTCCTCGGGTAAGACGACGATTACGCTGCAGATTATTGCCGAGGCCCAGAAGGCCGGCGGTCTGGCGGCGTTCGTCGATGCGGAGCACGCGCTCGACCCAGCCTATGCGGGAAAGCTGGGCGTCGATATCGATAATCTGCTGGTCAGCCAGCCCGACTACGGCGAGCAGGCGCTCGAGATCGTCGAGGCGCTGGTCCGCTCGAACGCGATCGACGTGCTGGTGGTGGACTCGGTGGCGGCGCTGGTCCCCAAGGCCGAACTCGACGGCGAGATGGGCGATTCGCACATGGGACTGCAGGCGCGGCTGATGTCGCAGGCCTTGCGCAAGCTCACCGGAACGGTCTCGAAGTCGCGGACCTGCCTCATCTTTATCAATCAAATCCGCGAGAAGATCGGCGTCATGTTCGGCAACCCCGAGACGACAAC
>CBDICJ010000009.1:0-1376186 GCA_965277335.1 Edaphobacter sp.
TTCCTGATCTCATCCTGTAGGCCTCACTCGACGTATCTCAAGCCAGCCGCTTTGAAATTTGCAGCAATTTCCTCATCGTCTCAATGGAAGGATTCTTATGAAACAGTTCAGATCGCGATTCTGTGCAAGCGTATTAGCCTTCGTGCTGAGCGGTCTTATGCTCCCTGCTGTCTCCGCGGCGCAAACGACCGAGCCATCGCTTCCACCCTCCGATCGTGTCACGATCAATCTGGCGGCAGGCATGCCGGGACAGAGTCCGTGGCTGTACGTCAAAGACATCGATTCGCCTGGTGGAGTGACAACGCCTGAGTTTGCGGCCGAAAACTATCCCGACTCCTCCTGGACCTCAGTCGGCCTTCCCTACTCCGCAAACTTGCTCACGTCTTTCATCAATGCGGAGTCGGGCGGAGGCGACGGCTATCTGGACGGCGGCACCAACTGGTATCGGCTGCACTTCAAGCTCGATCCGAAATATGCAAACAGCAAGGTGCTGGTGGAGTTCGAGGGCGCACACACCGGTGCGCAGGTCTTCATCAACGGCACGCTGCTGCCGGGCATCAGCACGATCGCTGCCAATGCGAACGCGTCGCACGTCGTCGGCTTCGTGCCTTTCCTCGTGGACCTCACGCCCTACGTCAAGGCGGACGGGGTCTATGACAACGTGATTGCTGTGCGCGTTTCGCGGAGCGGCGCGACCTGGTTTGAAGATCCAAATTTTTCCGAGGACTACCGCTTCGGCCAGGCGGATGCCGGCCTCTTCCGTCCGGTCGATATGTTCCTCACCAACAAGGTGCACATCCCTGAGAACATCTATTCGAACCTGAAGACGTGGGGCACCTATGTCGCGACTGTGAATGAGGTCGCCTCGCCGAACAGCACAGCCACCGCCACGTCCGCAATGATTGAAGTACAGAACAACGTCTTGAACGAGACCAGCACGGCGCAGCAGGTAACGCTCACGACGCAGATCGTCGATAAGAATGGAAACGTGGTCGCCGTCGGAGCGCCGCAAACCCAGACCGTGCCTCCGATGACGTCTTCGAGCTTTCCGTCTTCTGCGACGCCGATGTTTTCCGAGCAGATCACCGTCAATAATCCGACCTTGTGGTATCCGAACAACAGCACCTTCGGCACGCCTTACCTATATAAGGTCTACAGCATTGTGAGCGTGAACGGCGCGGTGGTCGATTCCGTGCAAAGCCCGCTGGGCATACGCACCATTACCTGGGATACAAACTTTCCCTACTTCAACGGGCACAAAATGTTTCTCTGGGGCGGCTCCGGCCGTTACGACTATCCGGCGCTGGGATCGTCCGTTCCGGAAGAGCAGCAGTGGCGCGATCTCGCGCAGATGGCGGCGGCGGGCGGCAACATCTGGCGGCCGGGCCACTCGACTTCCAGCGAAGAGTTTGTTAATGCGGCAGATGCGTACGGCATCATGATCGACCAGCCGAGCGGCGATGGCGAGGGCGCCTTCAACGCAGCTTCGGCAGACAGCATCACCCTGAAGGAAGAGCTGCACCGCGATATGGTGATCCGCGATCGCAGCCATCCGTCGATCCTCGACTGGGAGTCGGATAATGGCCCGACGTCAGAGGCAGTCGGCGGCGCTCTGTTGAACATCGTCAATGAATGGGATCCGGTGAACACGCGCGCCTCGGCGGACCGTACGCCCGACCCCAAGAACGGGCTGATCCTCGGCTGCACGCTCGAAGGCTGCGAGGTCGGCGTCAAGGAGACGACGAGTCCCGTGAACCTGACCAACAATCCGGCATGGGGCGCGGAGTATTGGGGCATCGGCACAGCGCGCGGACTGGCCTACGACAACGAAATCGAGTTCGCCGGGCAGTTTCTCGACAACTGGACCAAAAGCCAGAAGGCGAATGCCTTCGGGACCGCCCAGTGGTACTTCGCCGATACGCCGGGCGAGAGCAGCCTCTACGAGGAGTATCAGCAGGACGCCGGAAACGCGGCGAAGGCGGCGGCCGATCAGGCGAGTGTGCGTTCGCTCGGCGCGTCCATGGTCGATCAGAACCGCTTCCCCAAGCTGCTGTACTACGTCTATCAGGCCGCGTGGGTGCCATATCAGATCAAGCCGGTCGTGAAGCTGGCGCATCACTGGAATCGCGCCTATCAGGACGCCGCACCGATCCAGGTGAATGCCTTCAGCAACTGCCCGTCGGTGCGCCTGATGATCAACGGAACGTCGCAGGGCTCGAAGGTTCCGAATCCGTGGACCTCCGACCCGGGAACAAATCCGCCGCAGACTACCACTGAGATCGCAGGCCAGGTGAGCTGGACGGTGAACTGGGTGACGGGTTATGTGGAGGCCGATTGTCTGGACGAGTTCGGCAATCAGGTGGCGAGCGACAGGATCAACACTGCTGGGACCGCTGACCACATCGTGCTCTCGATGGTGCCGGAGCTGGTGAAGCCGGATGGAACGAGCTTTGCTGTGACGGCAAATGGATCGGACGCTGCCTTCGTGACCGCGACGGTGGTCGATAAGGCCGGCAACTGGGTGCCTACGGCGAATAACAACATCACGTTCTCCGTCAGCGGCCCGGCGACCTACATGGGCGGCACGGAGCAGTACGTTCAGACGGGAAGCGATAACTGGGCATTAACCGGACCGCTTGCGAAGGCCACCCCGGTCAATACGCTCGACTATCACTCGCCCGGCGATCCGGAGCTGCAGGCCGAAGGCGGCTTGACGAAGATCGCGATTCGCAGCCAGTTCATGACCGGGCCGGTCACGGTGACGGCCACCTCTCCCGGTCTTGGCTCAGGCACTACGAGTTATACCGTGCAGCCGATCCCAAGCACGACGCCGGCCGCTGAGGCTCCCGCCATTATCGTGCAGCCGGTGAATGCTGCCGTCACCGCGGGCCAGTCCGCAACTTTCTCGGTGACCGCGACCGGCGCCGCGACGCTGCTCTTCCAGTGGAGCCAGAACGGTTCACCAATCACAGGGGCTACCCACGCCACCTATATCACTCCAGCAACGACGACCGCCGAGAATGGGAATACCTTCAGCGTGACGGTAAGCAATGGTCTGGGATCGGTGCCGTCGAACGGCGCTACGTTGACCGTCGACACAGCGGCGACTCCAGTCATCACGACGCAACCCGCTGCCCAGGCAGTCTCCGCCGGGCAGACAGCGACGTTCAGCGTAGTGGCGACCGGCTCGCCAACTCTAACGTATCAGTGGCAGAAGAACGGAGCTCCGATCGCAGGCGCAACCTCTCCCTCCTTCGTAACGCCGGTTCTTGCGGCTGCCGATAACGGCTCCACGTATTCGGTGGTCGTCACCAATCCCGTCAGCCACGTCACCTCAGCGGCAGCACAACTCACCGTGAACGCAGCGGTCGTGCCGACCATCGTAAATTCACCTACCAGCGTTCTGGTGCTGACCAACAATCCCGCCTCCTTCTCGGTGACGGCTTCGGGCACCGCGCCGCTTACCTACCAATGGGAGAAGAATAACGTCCCCATCAGTGGCGCCAACCAGCCGACCTTTAGCATCCCAGCCGTACAGGCGTCCGACGCAGGGAGCTACACGGTCGTGGTCAGCAACGTGGCCGGTAACTCCACCAGCAGTGCCGCAACCCTTGCGCTAGCGCCACCCGGCGTAAACCTCGCGCTTAATCTGCCCGCTGCCAATTACACGGCCAGCAGCTATCAGGATCCCGTCGGTCTTGCCGCGAACTTCGCCTTTGACGGAAATCTCAGCACGCGCTGGGGCTCGGCTTTCACAGCCGCCGCCTCTTTGCAGGTGAATCTCGGCTCGGTGCAGGCGTTCAACACCGTCGTTATTTACTGGGATCCGGCCTACGCAACCCAGTACGACATCCAATACTCGAATGACGGCACCACCTGGAGCAATGCGATCCCAAACAACAGCGGCGTCGGCGGTACTGAGACGCTGCACTTCCCGACCGTCCGGGCGCAGTACGTCCGCATGAACGGAAGACAGCGCGCCAATACTGCCTACGGCTATTCCATAGACGAGTTTCAGATCTATAATGTGGCGCAGTGCGGAGGCGCAACCGAACGCTACACCATTCTTTCCTCGAACACGCAGGTGCTCGATAATCTCAGCGGCCTCACCTGGGAGCGTGCCTCGTACACGCTCGCGGGTGGCGGATCGCAGTTCACCCAGCCGCTCGCAGCCAACTACTGCTCCGGAATGAACATGCGTCTGCCAACTCAGGCCGAGGCTTTGGCCATCAGCGGCATCTCCTCGGCAAGCTGCGCCTTCCCGCAGGCATGGAGCACGTGGACCACAACCGTCGACCCGACCAACAGCGGCGATGACTACTTCGTATCGTCTTCGGGACGCTCCAGTCCGCAGGTAGCGAACAACTTCCCCGGCGCAGCGCTTTGCACCTCGGGAACCAGTGCGCCGCCTCCGACGATCACCACCCAGCCAGCCTCACAGACCGCAGCCGTGGGCGCAACCGCTACCTTCAGCGTCTCGGCTTCGGGTTCCGGAACCTTGGCGTATCAGTGGTCGAAGAACGGTGTTCCGATCAATGCAGCGACCGCGGCGACATACACGACGCCGGCTTCCGTGGCCGCCGATAACAACTCCACCTTCACCGTCGCGGTCACCAATGCATCGGGCGGCAGCGTCACCAGTCATGCTGCGACCCTCACGGTGACGGGCGGCACAGGCGGCGTAGGAGGCGGCGGAACGGATATCATCGCAATCGCCGCTGGCGCTACAGCTCAGACCGGCACCTTCTCCGCGGATGAGGACTTTAGCGGGGGCGGCACCGACTCGAACTTCAACGCGCCGATCAGCATCGCGGAAGTCACCAATCCGGCGCCGGTCGCCGTCTATCAATCTGAGCGCGCGGGCGTCTTCACCTACACTGTCGCCGGGCTGACGGCGGGGGCGACGTATCCGGTTCGTCTGCACTTTGCCGAGTACTACTGGACCAAGCCGGGCCAGCGCGTCTTCAACGTTGCGATCAACGGCACGACGGTACTGCCGAACTTCGACATCGTCGCTGTCGCCGGTCCGAGTCAGGCGCTGGTCGAGCAGTTCCCCGCGACCGCGAACCACAGCAATCAGATCGTCATCAGCTTTACGGCAGGAACCGCCGACCAGCCCAAGGTGAGCGGTATCGAGGTGGTCGGCCTTGCCGCAGCACCAACTATCACCACGCAGCCGGCCAGTGAAGTGGTTGCCATTGGCGCCACTGCAACGTTCTCAGTCGTCGCTGGAGGCACCGGACCGTTTACCTACCAGTGGTACAAAAACGGAGCGCAGATCGGAGGCGCAACCGGCGCAAGCTACACCACGCCGGCAACCGTTGCGACCGACAACGGCAGCACGTTCTACGTCATCGTGACGAACTCCGGCGCATCGACCACATCGAGCACAGCCACGCTCACCGTGACCAGCGGCTTGCCGACGATCACGATCGAACCAGTCAGCCAGGCGGTTATTGTTGGCGCGACCGCGATGTTCTCTGTCGTGGCCGGAGGTACAGGCCCGTTCACCTACCAGTGGACGAAGAACGGCACGCCGATTTCAGGCGCAACCGGGGCAAGCTACACTACGCCCGCAACCGTCGCCACGGACTCCGGCAGCACCTTTGGCGTTGCCGTGAAGAACGGAGCCGGATCGGTGACCTCGTCGACGGCTACGTTGACCGTGACCGCAGCCAGCGCCGACCTGATCGCCATCGACTCCGGCGGCGCTGCCGTGGGTGGGTTTTCCGCCGATACGGACTTTCAAGGCGGAGGCACGGCCGTCACGGGCAACACCATGGGACTGCAGGGCGTGGCCAACGCGGCTCCGGAGGCGGTCTATCAGTCGGAGCGCGCCGGGGTCTTCACCTACACGCTGACGGGATTGACGACGGGCACCAACTACACCGTCCGGCTGCACTTTGCTGAGTTCTACTGGACCAAGGCCGGACAGCGCGTCTTCAACGTCGCCATCAATGGGACCACCGTACTGCCGAACTTCGATATCATTGCGCTCGCAGGCGTTAACCAGGCGCTGGTCGAACAGTTTTCCGCCACCGCAGTCAACAACCAGATCGTCATCAGCTTTACTGCAGGTTCCGCGGATCAGCCCAAGGTCAGCGGCATCGAGCTGCTCAGCGCTGGAGGTACGGGTGCAGGTGCGGTGACGATCACGACGCAGCCCGCAGCGCAAACGGCGACGATCGGGCGGCCGGCACAGTTCAGCGTCGTCGCCACGGGTGCCGGTCCGATTACGTATCAATGGCAGAAGAACAACGTGGCTATTCCCGGCGCGACCTCTGCCACCTATACGACGCCCGGCACCACCGCACCCGACAACGGCGCATCATTCCACGTCATTGTGTCGGGCGGCCGCGCACCAGTCACCTCGTCGCCTGCGGCGCTGACGGTGAACAGCTCTCCCGCCTACACTGTCTATCCCGGCTATGTCGGCACCGACCTCAACAACAACACCAACGGCGCGTGGCAGGACAGCCAGATCTATATCGAGGTGATCGGCTGCAACTCGGGGACGAACCAGCTCTCCTGGGTCAACTACGACGGGACCAGCACGCCGGTCAGCGTAGCCGCCAATACTGCGGCGAATGCCATCACCGGGCCCGACGGCAAGACCTACCCTAACTACAACTTCACGCTCTCGCAAAGTAAATTGCTCAAGCTGCCCTCGGTCTCGGGACGCATCTACGTCTCGCTTGGCCATCCGATGTATATGGCAGTCCAGGCCGGCGGTGGCACCGGCTGCGGGGCATTCGGATACGCCGGGCCGAACCCGCAGAACACGACCGACCCCAACCTGAACACGCACTACGACTGGTACGAGCTCACCAACGGCAGCGGCGGCATCTACATCAACACCACGCAGGTCGACTACTTTGGCCTGCCCATGCTGCTTGATGTCTGGGGCTCTGTCGGTGGAGTCAGCGAAAAGTTCCACATGCAGACGGGCATCAATGAGTCCATTGCCGCTATCGATCAGGAGTTCAACGCCGAGACCCCGGCCATCTTCAACATTACCCTGCCGTCGAACCTGCGCGTTCCCTCGCCCGACAAGACGACCTTCGGCGCAGGCCAGGCAAACGGCAGCTACTTCGCCAGCTACGTTGCAAGCGTTTGGAGCTACTACGCGACCAATAAGCTGACGGTAAATCTTTTCGGCGGAGCGACGCAGTTCGTTGGCACCACTTCGAGCTCGACCTTCACCTTCAATGAGGTCAACGTAAGCAACGGCGCCTTCGTAAGCGGGCCGTACACCATTGGAGAGCCCAGCACGCAGGACATTCTCGCCTGCAACGGCACCATGGCGACCGGAAGCGGAGACACAGCCGCGATGGAGGCGCAGTTCTGCGCGGCTTTCAATCGCCACGACATGCTCAATCCGGCGACCTGGGCGACGCCGTCTGCCTGGTACTCCGCGGCTCCGGCCAATTATTACGCCGCCTTCTGGCATCGGCACAGCGTCGGCGGCCTGGCCTATGGCTTCGCTTACGACGACGTCGCAGGCCAGAGTTCCACCATCTCCACCGGAACGCCGGAGCATATGGCCTTCGGCATCGGCTGGTAGCGAAGCCATTCCGCCTCTCCATCCGCCCGGAGCCTCTCCCATCCATTGAGGCTTTCCACTCCTGCAGCAAGGCACGGGTCAACGGCCGACTGGCAGAAAAGCGAACAGCTCATCCAACGTTAGGGCATAGCTCCGGCGTGTGTTCGGGGAAGTCACCGAGTCGAGCACCATTTGCTTCAGCAGGACCTGCGCTTCCGTGAGCTCGCCACGTCCCGCCGCATTCTCCGTAGACTCGGGCGTGACTAGAAGGAGATCACTCATGGCACCTCAAATCAGATACACGACATTTAGCGTGAAAAGAATACGACGAATATTGTGAAGAGCAACAGTCATACGGAGTCACTTCACGGAGCGATCCCGCCTGACACGGTCCAGCCCCTGGGACACGCTTTCCCGGCTCGGAGTCCGGCGCGTGTGTTGCCTTTCCGTGTTTCCCTCGGCCCCTCCCCTTCGCTCCACCGACTCCGCACCCGGTTGCCCGGGCTTGTTCGCCGGCTTCCTCGCTTATGGGAGGGTCTGACTTCTCCCGCCCGTGCATCATCGGCTTCGACTCCTCGTCTTCCCGATGCGAACCACTCCGAGATAACCGAAGCGGTTAGGCCGGAGATCTCCCGGTTCCCGAACAAAGAGCGTCTCTGCATGCCAGGGTCTAAGACCACGCAGGGCCGTCCAGGCACTCGCAAGAACGCGCCCGTCCGTGTTGCTTTCCGCCACGCTAACGGCGTCGGCACCCTGAACTGATATATAGCTTTCGCTGCTCAATGGCTGGCCTACAGTCTCCCCTGTCAACGCTTCGCCGGACACCTCACGATGCACAACGCATGACTCGGGCCAGTGTGGTTTGCTATTCCTTCACTGCACAGGACTCTCACCTGCTACTCCTTGCCGGTCTCCCGGCGCACTAGCGATCTGCTTTGGCGCGGTTCTCGAGGATGAGCTGTCTGTTCCCTGCCGCCCAACGGTGAAGTGGGACGAGTGCGCCTCGCAGTGTCATCCCCAGCTCCGTGAGTTCATAGTCCACACGTGGCGGAACGCTCGGGAAAAGGGTCCGGGTCACAATACCGTCCAGTTCCAGGCGCTTCAGTGTCAACGTCAGCATCCGTTGCGAGATGCCACTCACACGTCGCTGAATTTCGTTGTAACGCAGCGACCCTTTGGAGAGCGCACCCACGACGAGGATGGTCCACTTATCGCCGACGCTCATCAGCACGTCGGCAAGCCCCTTGCAGTCTGCCGGTCCTAGTGCGTCCTTAGGAACAAATTTGTTCGTTTCGCTCAAGAAAGTGCCTTCTTGTGGATTTTCTGCATGCATTCCATAATAGCGCTACGAACAGGTTGTTCGTGCTCGCTATTGCTGCTCCGGTGATTGGCGAGCCTAGGAGAGGAAACGAAATGCAGACCCAAGTCAGCTCACCCACCCACCTTTCGACACAAGCCTTGACACATCATTCCTCTGCGAAGGCGATGCGCCGAAACAAGATTATCTACTGGACTCTAACGCTGCTGATGTTCGTTCCCGGCACCTTGGGAGCCTTTGCAGAAGCCTTCACCAGAGGTCCGGCAAGCATCGTGAAGATCATGCTCGCGCTCGGCTTCCCGTTGTACCTGATGAAGATTCTGGGCGTGTTCAAAATCTTCGGCGGCATTGCGATTCTGACGGGCAAGCTGCCCCGGATGAAGGAATGGGCATATGCCGGCTTCTCCATCGAGTTTCTGGGTGCGACGGCAGCGCACGTCATCACGGGTGACCGCGTGTACGCGCTGTTCCCATTCTCGTTCTTCATCGTCCTCATGGTCGCCTACATCCTGTGGCACAGGACGGCTGCAACACCCCTGCCGTTTGAACAGGGTGATGTGCGCGCGTAACGCGCTCCTAGCAAGACTGCAACGTGCGGCAGAAAAGGCAGCGGCACGTAAAACACGAACGCAACAGAGAGCTCGTTTCGCTCTAAGGGTTCTCTGATTAAGCACTTCGTCTTCACAGCGGATTAAATTACGTTGTGTGGGTGAGGTGGATTGGATGAAGCAGCAGACGTTGGCGGTGGCTGGGGGATTTGAGCAGTTTGGGCGGCAGTCTCGGCGCGCGGAGTTTTTGTCTCAGATGGAGCTGGTGGTTCCGTGGGCGGAGTTGGTGAAGCTGGTTGAGCCGCATTATCCGGTTTCGGGCAAAGGGCGTCCGCCGGTTGGGGTGGAGCGGATGCTGCGGATTTATTTTCTGCAGCAGTGGTTCAACTTGTCGGATCCAGCCGTGGAGGACGCGCTGTACGAGTCGCCTTCGATGCGGTCGTTTGTGGGTATCGACCTTGGCCGCGAGCCTGCGCCGGACGAGACGACGGTGTGCAAGTTCCGCCATCTGCTGGAGCGGCATCAACTGGGCCGGCGCATCTTCGCCGAGGTGAACGGCTATCTGGAGCGGCATGGCTTGAAGATCGGCACCGGGACGATCGTCGATGCGACCCTGCTGCAAGCGCCCTCGTCGACCAAGAACAAGAGCGGCCAACGCGACCCGGAGATGCACCAGGTGCGCAAGGGCAGGCAGTGGTACTTCGGCATGAAGGCGCATGTGGGCGTGGACGCAGAGACCAAGCTGATCCACTCGGTCGCGGCGACCGCAGCCAACGTGGCCGACAGCCGCATGCTGCCCGAGCTGCTGCACGGCGAGGAGACCGAGGTGTGGGGCGATCAGGCCTATCAGGGGCAGACGGAGGTCATCCGGCAACGCGCCCCCAAAGCCGCCGACCGCACCAACCGGCTGTGGAGAACCAAGCTCAAGGTCTATCTCGACCGACGAGAAGAAAACCGCATCAAGAGCCGGACACGCTCCCGCGTCGAGCATGTCTTCGCTCTGATGAAGCTCAAGTTCGGCTTCGTCAAAGTGCGCTTCTGCGGTCTCGCCAAGAATCTCAACCGGCTCGAAACGACCTGCGCCCTCATCAACCTCTGCACCACACGCCACCATCTGCTGGCCGGACTTGTGCAGAGCCGCGCCTGAAAACAGGCAAAGAATCTTCAACTACACACCATCCACCTCGCCACAGGCAAAAACAACCCAGCCGCTCCAACTCAGCAAGAAAACCGCTGCTTGTTCAGAGCTTCCTTAGACATTCGCGAATCATGCCATTCGTAACAGACATCACTCTTTTGGAGTGTGCTACTTACTGATGCGAGAAGGCACTCATCGGTTCGATCCCGATCCGGAGAGGACGGAAAGAGGAAGGTTGCGAGATTCGCAAACGGTTTGGGTGTCCATGCTAGCTCTCTTTGAGCGTTTGGGCCAGGGGAACGCTATGTGGACGCCGTAAGGCCGCCCGCCGTGGGGAAGAGATTAGTTATAGCTTGCGCCGTTCGGGTTCTGGCTCTGATTCGGCGATATCTGCCAGTGGGGGCTTCGAGCGCGGAGTGAATGACGACGGCTGCGGTCGTCTGAATGCGTTCAAGGCTCTCGGTGAGGAGTGCCGGGTTGCCGTGATACAAGGCGCATGTCGTCGGCGGGGCCCTTGTCGAGGCGGTTATCATCCGCCGTGGGTTTTTTGAGTTCGCAGGTGAGATGTTTTGAAGCGCGAGTTGCTGTCTGCGATTCTTGGCACTCTCTGAGATTTTTGTACAGCGTTTGTACAGTGGATTTGCAAATCATGCTTTTTAGGGATTTCTTGCCGTTCCTGAAATGAACAACTTGCCTGGAATGAATACTGTACAGCGGTTCGACTCCCGCCGCCTCCACCATCTCTACGCTGTTGACCCTTGCAACTTAGCCGCGCTACTTGATTGAGCCTCCCCGGTAGGGTCAGACGTGCGCTGTGGATGAGCACGCCCTTCGATGACTTTCTCCTGTCCGGCTTTTCCCAACTCTGGAAAATTAGCAATATTCTCTCCGGTCACTGGCCACTCCTCTATTTTCTCGAACGTAAATTGTCCTGACACTGCTGAACTGCGGTCCTATCCTGAGCCCTGGAGATAGCTCGCGTGCGATCCAACAAAACTAAATAGCAACCCTAAAGCCGCGAACGCTGCTCGTTCAACTCTTGTTCCCTCTTCCCCCCACAGCCGAAGCGACGCGCTTCACGCTATGTCAACGTGGAAGACAGGAAGACCGGAAGACAATCTCGAAATCTCACCTGACAAACGTACTCAATTCATCACCCGCGCCTCCTTGACAGCCCTGATCCGCGGAGCGCATAGTCTCGTCTGCGCAAGCCTAGCCTGTTCCCCATGAAGCCTCGCCACGTTTGCGCCCGGAGGCCAATATGATTCTGTCCCACACCAGGCCGTCACAGAAACGGCTGATATCCAATTTCAAACTTCGTGGAGCGGCGTTCACCATCCTGGCAGCGCTGCTCTCCACCCCAACCCACGCCCAGTTCCGAGCCTCCATCCAGGGCACGGTCACCGACCCCCAGGGCGGCGTCATTCCCAACGCCACCTTGACCCTGCTCGACATCGATACCAACCGCTCCATCACCGCCAGCTCCAACTCCGGCGGCGTCTTCAACTTCAACGCTCTCGCCCCCGACCACTACACCCTCACCGCCACCGCCGCCGGCTTCCAGAAGCAGGTCATCCAGAACGTGCCTATCAACCCCGAGCAGGCCAGCTCGGTTAACGTCACCATGGCCGTCGGCGACGTCAACACCACCGTCAACGTCGCCGGTGACACCCTTCCCGCCATCGACACCGAGACCGCCACCATCTCCGGCAACATCACGGCCGATCAGATTCAGCACCTGCCCTCCTCCGGCCGTGACGTCTTCCAGCTCGCCCAGCTCGCCCCCGGCGTCTTCGGCGACGGCTCCCGCTCCGCCGGCGGCGCCGCTACCCTCCCCGGCACCCAGACCGGCACTAGTTCTGGGGGCTCCGGCATCTTCGCCACCGAAAACGGTCCTCAAATCAACTCCAACGGCGGCCAGTTTGAGACCAACGGCATCACCATCGACGGCATCTCCACCGTCTCCGCCGTCTGGGGCGGCGCCTCCGTCATCACCCCCACCGAAGACTCCGTCGGCAACGTCAAGGTTGTCTCCAACCAGTACGACGCCGAAAACGGCCGCTTCTCCGGCGCCAACATCCAGATCACCTCGAAGACCGGCACCAACCAGTTTCACGGCTCGGCCTTCTTCCGCGCCCAGCGCCCCGGCCTCAACGCTTACCAGCGCTGGAACGGTGCAGGCACCTACAACTACCTTAATTCAGACGGAACCATTCGCACGCCAGAGGAGCGTGGCCTGCTCCGCGAGTCCACCCGTGCCAACCAGATCGGCGGATCCATCGGCGGCCCCATCTGGAAGGATCGCCTCTTTGCCTTCTTCGCCTACGAGACCCAGCGCGACAGCTCATCGAAGCCGGCGAACACCTGGTTTGAAACGCCCGCATTTCGCGGCTCCTCCCCCGCCAACAGCATCTCCTCGGTCTATAACAACTTCGCCGGCGCTGCTCCTGCGGGTGCCTCCCAGATCGATCAGAACTGCGCCACGGCCGGCCTCGTGGAAGGCGTAAACTGCCGCACCATCCCCGGCCAGGGCCTCGACATCGGCTCTCCTCTCAAGACCGCGCTCGGTACCCAGGACCCAACCTATGCCAGCGTCAACAACCCCGGCGTCGGTGGTGGTCTCGACGGCGCCGCCGACATCGCCTTCTATCAGACCCAGAACCCCACGACTACGGTCGGTCAACAGTTCAACGGCCGCCTTGACGCCGATGCGACCAAGAAGGATCACATCGCCTTCGCCATCTATTGGGTGCCGCTCAGCGTTACCAACTTCAACGGCACCACGCGAACCTACAACCTCTACCATCACGATCAGATCAACGATGCCTACTCCGGCATCTGGAACCACGTCTTCTCCTCCAGTCTGCTGAACGAGGCCCGCTTCAACGACGCCGGCTGGCGCTGGAACGAGATCACGACCAACCCGCAAGAGCCCTTCGGTCTCCCGCAGTCCAGCGTCGGCCCGTTCGGCAATACCCAGTCCTCCTCGCCCGTCCTCGGCAACATTCAAAGCCAGAACTTCGCCTTCTTCGGCGCTCCCGGACCCAGCAACTTCAACCAGCACACCTACACCTACAAAGACGTCATGACCAAGGTCGCCGGCAATCACACCATCAAGTTCGGCGCCGACCTCACCCGTCTTTACTACCTCAACAATCCTACTTACTCCGCTCGTCCCGGCTACAGCTTCCTCAACGTCTGGAACTTCCTCAACGACGCCCCGTGGAAAGAGACCGGCAGCTTCCTTAATGCCACCGGCACTCCCGGCACCAATCGCCAGGACACCCGAGTCAACCTCTGGGGCGGCTTCGTTCAGGATGCCTGGAAGGCCAGTCCTAACCTCACTCTCAACTTCGGCCTCCGCTATAACTACTTCGGCGCCTACTACTCCAAGGAGAACAACCTCGGTGTCGTTCAGTTCGGTTCCAGCCCGGCCACTACCTACACCGGCCTCAACATTCGGCAGGGTGGAAACCTGATTACGCCGCAGACCGCCAACGTCGGCCCCCAATTCGGCTTCAGCTTCGCCCCCAGCTCGCTCCGTAACCGCATGGTCGTTCGTGGCGGCTTTGGCCTGAACTTCAATCAGAGCGAGATCGCCATCCTCGGCAACGGCGGCAGCAATCCTCCCTTCGTCTTCAACGCGGACTTCGAAAACACGACTGGCAACGGTGCGATCGACCCGCGTATCGTCTATGGCGCCCCCGGCGGTAACTCTGTCTTCGGCTATCCTCCCAACCCTAACGCCATCACCCCGGTCAACTCCGCCGGACTGCCTACCAAGGGCGGCATCGGCGTCACCGCCTATCAGGACCGGCAGCCGACCATCTACACCGAGCACTTCTCTCTCGACACCCAGATCGAACTCGGCCATCAGCTTGTCGCCACTGTCGGCTATAGCGGCTCGATCACGCGGCACCTGATCGTTCAGTCCAACGTCTATGTTAACGCCTTCGCCGACGGTCAGGCCTTCAATCCCCTCGTCACCGGCGTCGACTACTACGCCAATACCGGCAACTCCAATAACAACTCGCTGCTCGTCGGCCTCAAGCACAACCTGAGCCACGACATCCAGTTCGACGCGGAGTTTAACTACTCCCGCACCATGGATACCGGCTCCGGTCCCTACACTGAGGATCCCTATCCCTATCGTCCCGACCTCGCCTACGGCAAGTCCGACTTCAACTTCGGCAAAGCTTTGAAGGTTTACGGCCTCTGGCAGCCGCACCTCTGGCACGGCAGCCAGCTCGTCGGGCAGGCCCTCAACGGCTGGTCTGTCTCGGGTATCTACAACATGCACGCCGGCTTTCCCTTCACGCCGATCTACAGCTCGCCCAACGCGCTTTATTATGCCGGTAGCGGTTACGGTCAGCTGCGCCCTGCCCGCTATAACGGCGGTGCGCGCAATGTCCGCAGCAACGACGCCTATAAACAGGGCAAGCCAAACCTGAACTTCCCTCAGGCCGGCGCTGACCAGCCCTACTTCACTAACCCCAATAACGGCGTCAACACCGTCGTCAGCGGCTTCGGTCCGGGCGGCTTCACCACCACCACGACCTACACCCTGCCCACCCTGCCCGGTGTCTCTCGCAACACCTTCACCGGTCCTGGTTACCTGGACTTCGACGCGACCCTGGCCAAGGCATTCGGCTTTCACCCTGGCCGCTTCGTTGGCGAGCACGCCGCTCTTGAGATCCGCGCCGATGCCTTCAACCTCTTCAACAACGTCAACCTCACCCCAAACAGCGTCGACACCAACTATCAGAACAGTGCCACCTTCGGCCAGGCAGGCGCCGCCCTATCCGGCCGCACCGTCAACCTCCAGGCCCGCTTCAGTTTCTAGAGCCGTTCTTCTTCAGGGATAGAAACAATCGGGTGCCCCATTCATCGCGTTCTCTGCGAGGAGTGGGGTTGCGGACTCTATCCCTCGACGCGATCTGCTCTACCAAACCTCAAATAAGCCTTCATCGACCGAAGCCGTTGGGGTCATAACGAGCGCATTTATTCGTTGGGGTGGTAAGCCGTGAAGTCGTATCGCACGTCGCAGTGTCTACAGTTTCATCGTTCTTATTCCGCAAAATCCGCGGTCGATCCTCATCACAAATCGGTGTCATCGGTGAAAATCGGTGTTAAGCCTTTCGTCTTTTGCACAACAAACAACGAACGTGCTCCAAGCCTCTCCGCAACCCGAATTCTATGACCCCACCCACCCGCACCCTCGCCCCTCTCCTCCTCTTCCTGCTCCTCTCGCTTCCCGCCCCCGCCCAAACCGCCGCCCAAACCCCCGCCGAAATCAGGATCCAGACCCACATCGCCATCGACACCCACGACCCCGCCACCCCCTTCCCACACTTCTGGGAGACCATGTTCGGCTCCGGCCGCGCCGCCCTCGTCCTCCGCGGCAGCTACATGGACGACCTCCGCGCTGTCAAATCCGTCACTGATTTCCACTACGTCCGCTTTCACGCCATCCTCCACGACGAGCTCGGCGTCTACACCGAAGACGAGCACGGCAACCCCGTCTACAACTTCACCTACGTCGACCAGATCTACGATCGCCTCCTCTCGGCCGGAGTTCGGCCCGTCGTCGAGATCAGCTTCATGCCCAAAAAGCTTGCCTTCAACCCCGACGCGCTCCACCCCTTCTGGTACAAGCAGAACGTCTCCCCGCCCAAAAGCATCGAGCGCTGGGACGCCCTCATCACCGCCTTAGCCCAGCATCTCGTCGACCGCTACGGAATCGATGAGGTCGCCCAGTGGTACTTCGAGGTCTGGAACGAGCCCAATATCGACTTCTGGGGCGGCATCCCCCGGCAGGAGTCCTATTTCGACCTCTACGCCCATACCGCCCGCGCGCTCAAATCCGTCAGCCCCAAACTGCGCGTCGGCGGTCCAGCCACCGCAGCCGCTGCCTGGGTTCCCGAGTTCCTCGCCTACACCGGCAAAAACCACGTGCCCGTCGACTTCGTCAGCTCTCACGGCTACGACGACGAGCCCACCCTTCGCCTCCTCGGCCGCGACCTTGACGCCGAACTCCCCGAGGAGGACCACGCCTGCGCCGCCGTCGCCAAGGTTCGCCGCCAGATCGACGCCTCCAAAACTCCCCATCTCCCCCTGCTCTGGACCGAGTGGAATGTACCCGGCTCGCACGAGCTGCGCGACACCCCCTACGTCGGCCCCGCCCTCGCCGAGGCAGTACGCACCTGCGATGGCAATCTGGACGCGCTCTCCTTCTGGACCTTCTCCGACGTTTTTGAAGAGGGCGGCCCGGCCAGCAAGCCCTTCGAGGGACAGTTCGGCCTGCGCGCCACCGGCGGCATCAACAAGTCCAGCTTCTACGACTTCGCCCTGCTTCACCAACTCGGCACGGAGCGGCTCGCCAACCCCGCCCAGAACATCCTCGTCACCCGCCTCCCCGACCACTCGCTCGCCATCGCCGTCTGGAACCCCGTCCGCAACGAAAAGAGCGGACCCGCCATGGAGGTCACCCTCGACGTCACCGGCATGGCCGCCAACGCATCCGTCTCTATCCAGCGCGTCGACGACGACCACAGCAACGCGGTAAAACTCTTTCAGGCCATGGGCAGCCCCACCTACCCCAGCCTCAAACAAGTTCAGGAACTAAACCGCGACACCCTTCCCGCCCCACCCGAGCTCCGCACCCTCACCCAAGGCAGCCTCACCCTCAACCTCGGCCCCAACGCCCTCTACCTCGTGCATATCACAAACCGAACCCAGCCTTGAGAGATGCCAAAACCCTGCGCGCAAGAACCCCCGTTTAGACGGACAAAAACAGCGCTAATTCGCATCGTGGCGCGGTCAGTATGTACCCGAAAAAAGGTCTTTCCCCCAAGGCGTAAGGACGCTTCGGTGAACTTCAGGCCCGCCGCGCTTCGCATCCGCAGCGTCGCGGTCTGTCCCTTGGAAAAAGACCGCCGCCGGAACTTTCTCCTCTAAGTCGCCTGGATTGAGCAGGATAGCTTCCTGATGTTCGGTCATCAGAGCCTGCAGACTGGTGTAAACGCCATTCGTCCAGCCGAAGCCGATCACGTTCGACTTGTATCCCGCGGCCACCTGAACCTTCGCCGATCCGTTCTCCACATCATATTTTTCACGAATGGTCCCATCCACCCAATAATTCCTCGCGACGGTCGCGGTGAACGCCTGCGCGAGCCGCTCCGCATCCTTGTGAAAGCCAAAGCGTGAAAGCCCAATAATGGTGAACCAATTGGTAGGAGCCCACCCAAAGGGCGCGTCCCACTGTGTGCCGGAGACATAATCGCTCATGGCCAGGCCCCCCTCATGCGCGAAAAGGGGAAGGTGACTCTCGACTGCGGCAGCCTGCTCCGATGTGGCCGCTCCCGCCCAGAGCGGATAGAACGTGGTGAGAAAACGATAGGCAGAGGCCTTGCCGCTTACGAAGTTATAGTCATAGTAAAGTCCGGCGTCGGCATGCCAGAGGTATCGGTCGATAGCTACTCTTCTCGCAAAGGCCAGCTTCTTCCATTCCTTCTCCTCCTCCGGGCGGTTTAGCAGAGCGGCAAAATTCGCCATGTCCATCGCGTAGTGGAAGAGCAGGCTGTTGAGGCAGACAGGAGCATATTCATCGGTCGAGCCGCTGAACGGACCGAACCTGAAGCTGGTGTCGAAGCCAGACTCGCGCATGGCTCGATCGCCACGGTAAAATCCTGCGCTCAGCCGGTGCCCGTCCGCATATGCCGCCGCGCAAACCTTTGAGGCGAGCAGATCGCAACTGGTGCGTTGCAGCCGATGCGCCTCCTGCCGATTGGGAGTCTTGGACCCGTCCACAAGATAGTTCGTCTTCACCTCAGGATGCGCCAGAAGCCAGCGCACCACATCCGAGTAGTACGTGCTGTCATCCGCCATCTCCGGCACCGGCCCGGCGCCGATATCGTCATATCGTGCCAGTCCGGTATCTCCGGCAATATGGGGCGCTTGCGTCCAGAACGCATAGTCTCTTTTAGAGTAACCATAGGCTCGTGCCAGCCAAACCCTATCCTGAGTTCGCTTGTAGATCTCGGCGATCATGGAGCTCAGCAAAGGCGGCTGCGAGCGAGTGAAGAAGTAGGTGCGGTTCGCGTTCAGCACCGAACCGTAGTTTTCTATTTCAAAGAAGAAATTCTCCACCATGCCTTTCGCCAGAGGAACACGGCCGTCCTGCAAAAGGCCAAGCAGAATAAAGTAACTATCCCATCCATACATTTCATTGAATCGGCCGCCGGGCACGACATAGCGATTGGGCAGATAAAGCAGCCCCTCTTTTGGGATCTCCGAGACCTTCACGTCGCCCATGCGGAGGATTGCCCGCGGCAGATGCTCGATCTCGACCGAGCACTCTTTCTGCATAGCTAAAACCGCTGGCGGAGTGGGCATCTTCCAAGGCAGGTAAAGAATCGGTGCGGTCTTGACCTTGGGATCGACAACGGACTTGCACTCGCTCATGGACCGGCTGAGCGTATCCCACCCGCTATGGATATATTGTTCAATCGCCGGAGCGGCGAGCGCCGGCTCCTGAGACCGACAGCGCAGCGGGGGGACAAGCAGCAGACACCAACATGCGAGACATCGAAACCAGAGTGACGCAGCCATTCGCTTTTCCTCCTCGCCGACTGCGATGTCACCAGAGAAACCGCAGGTCTGATTCTACGTACCGGACCTTGCGAACAGGGTCCATGGAGCAGAGCGCATGGCCGCCGGTGTCCGTGCCGGTGTAGGTGAAGCTTAGCATCGTTGATGCACCCATGAACCGTCCGAGTCGAGCTGGCATGGAAGGTAGCGGCGCGGTCCTGCTCCTGCTGACTGACGACCTTCGTAGGAAAAGTCGTCACGCCCGGCGTTGGCAACTCCGACTCGAGGAAGATCTCCACAACGGGCAGCGAAAGAAACAAGTCCGGCTCCGGCGCGGGACAGCGCGCATCCGGCAGGCTTATGATCTTCCCATGTCGGCGGTTCTATCCATGCGGTTCCTGATTATTCCTTGTCCTCTGTGGCGCAGTGGATGCTGATCCTCCCCGCCGACATTCGCGCAACAGGCGGACATGAGCTTTGAGATCTGACCCGGAACACCAAGGAGTACCGATAGCATGCGCTTAGCGTTCTGGATGACGGAAGCACTGCGAGCGCGGGTCTGCCGAATCGGCTGCCTCGGTTTCGCCCTCCTTTCCCCGCCGGCACTCGCGCAGCATGCGGACACGAGCCCGCAGGCGCTGTACTCGAAGACACCGGAGTATCAACGAATGATCGAGGAGATCCGTACCGCGGCTCCCTCACCGGCCTATATCGCTACCGGCAGTCGGCCGCAGGCGGATGCTCACCTGAACGTGAAGGTGCAGGACGGTCCGCAAGGCCTGCGGCTTGACACGCGGACGGCTCGCTTCACGATCGATCAGAGCAGCGGTGCGCTGACCGTCCAAAATCTGAACGGAGGCGCGAGTTGGACCCTAACCACCACGGGGGAAGACGGCTGCACCAACGAGAATCCGCCGGCGTCGCAGGCGAGCAGAATGGTCCAGCCAAACGGCCATAACCGCTGGACGATCGCGCTCCCGATCGCATGCGGCCGCGCCCTGCTCGAACTGGAGGTGCTGACGGATGGGCTGGCTCGCCTGACAGTTCACCGGTCCGGGAAAGCCGCCGTAAGCGAGAGCTCAAAGCTGCGCCTGCATGTAGAAGGAGGCGGGCCTTTCTTCGGACTCGGCGAGCGGTTCTGGCAAGCTGGCCTGTCGGGCACCGATCTGGACGTGCGCCCACAGGACCGTTCCGGAGAGTCCGGCCACAACTGGACCTACGTGGCGATCCCGTTCGTTTACGGCCCCGGAGGCCTCGGCCTGTACGCGGATACTGCATTCGACACGCGATTCCACTTCAATCAGCCGGACACTTCATTCGATATCGAGCTGGCGAACGCACCCGTTTCGCTCTATCTCTTCACGGAAGCGACTCCGAAGGGCGTCTTGAGCGCCTACACCGCGATTACCGGGCGTCCGCAAGACCCGCCGCAGTGGACCTTCGGACCGTGGATCACGGCGCTCGGAGGCAAAGGCGCGGTGCTTGAAGTCGCACATCGCATTCGGACCGAAAACATGGCGGCAAGCGCGCTCTGGATCTACGACCAGAACGATGAGGCGGATAACCTTGGCTGGCCGTTCTGGTTCGCCAGCTACTATGGCGATCCCCGCAGCTTCGTCGATACCCTGCATGGCCAGGGTTTTAAAGTGCTGACCTATGTGCATCCTTACGTTCGCGCCGCGATGCTGCCTTACCCGATGCCCAGCCCTCAATTTGAGAAGGGCGTGAGCGACGGATTGCTCGTCACGGGCGCGGATGGCAAGCCTGCAGGCCCGCGGTTTGAACTCGTCTCCGTAGGCAACGTCGACTTCACCAATCCCCTTGCGGTGGACTGGTGGCAGAGGATGATCGCAAACGCGGTGCGGACGCAAGGCTTCGACGGCTGGATGGAGGATTTCGGCGAGTGGGTGCGAGATACGGACCGCTTCGCCGCAGGCACTGGACGCACCCTCTCGGAACTCTACCCGCTGCTGTACCACAAGATCACGCTGAGAATCGCGCAGTCGATCAATCCCGCCGTGGTGCCGTTTTCCCGTTCCGGCTCACCCGGCTCCCAGCAGTTCAGCCCGGCGCTTTGGGGAGCGGATCAATCCGCCGACTGGTCGCGCGACTACGGCCTGCCTTCGGTGGTCACGGCCGGCATCACGGCCGGCATGTCCGGCTTTTCCACCTGGGGTCCGGATATCCTGAGCACCGGCACGAATCGCGACCTGTGGAATCGCTGGGTCGAGTTCGGCGCCTTGACTCCGGTGATGCGCGACCATGTCTGGGATAAACCGGCAGGTTCCTTCAACGTCTTCTCGGATGCGGCAACAACAGCGTATTTCCGCCGGTGGGCTGCTTTCCACAGTTCCCTTCTGCCCTACTTCGCCACCTATGCGGAGGAGGCGCACCGCACCGGCATCCCCATCATGCGGCACACGATGCTCGAGTTTCCGGACGACCCGCGCAGCGCAACGGCCGAGTATCAGTACCTGCTTGGCCGCGAGATGCTGATCGCGCCCATCGTGCAAGGCGGCCAGAGCCTTCGAACGCTCTATCTGCCAAAGGGCGAGTGGGTGAACTTCTGGAATGGGGAGTTCCTCACCGGAGGACAAAATGTCACCGTCGAGTCGTCGGTCATTCCGATCCTGGTGCGCGCCGGTTCGGTCCTGCCGTTTAAACCGGAAGAAGAGACCGGACGCTGGGACTGGGACGATCCGCAGTTGCTGACCACTTCACTTATCTGGAGAGCTTACCCGTCGAAGATGGGCGCGGCAGACACGACCTTCACCTTGCCGAACGGGACCAGCGCCCGTTTCGAGCAGCATGGCTCTCTGGCCGCCGTTGAAGGAGCCAGCAAAACTGTTCGCAGCTATGAGGTCATCCTGCGGACCAAGCAGACGCCGACGAAGGTGCGGTTGAACGGCGCGCCGTTTGCGGAGTTTACCAGAGCCTCCAACGGGCAAGCCGACTCTCAGTGGTGGTGGAATCCTTCCACATCGGAACTCCACCTGCGCTTCCGCGCAGATCACTTCCGGGTCGAGGTAGAAGGAGTCGCTCCGACACAATACGGGGAGTAGTGGCCAGCTTGTCTAGATCGGCAGTCATTCAGCTGTTGATGGACTACCGCGTTACAGAGAGAAGATGACGGCAATTACGCCATGATGTCTCCCGGCTGTCAGCATCCAAGCCCCCATGCTGTCCATCAACCTCCTCACCACAACCACCGAACTAGAAGCCTTGACACCCGACTGGCTCACTCTTTGGCACCAGGACCCCGATGCCAAACCCTTTCAGCACCCCGCCTGGCTCCTGCCCTGGTGGCACGCCTTCAGCCAACCTGACCTTCGCACCCTGACGATTCGCCGTGAGGGCGAAGTCATCGGCATTCTCCCGCTCTACGTCTATGCTGACCCGATCAGCCACGAACGCCAACTCCTTCTGCTTGGCGCCGGCACCTCCGATTACCTCAATGGCCTCTTCACCTTGACCTGCGCCCCATCAGACATCCTCGAAGCACTTAAAACCCTCGATGGCGATCCCACCTGGGATATAGCCCACTTCAGCCAAATCGTGCCGAACTCCAAGCTCAGCCAAGCTCTCGCTCGCCTAAACGCAACCGAAGGCCAGGGGGAAGGCTGCTCCCAATGTGCCGCCGTCCCCATCTCCAGACTGCCCCGAAAAATACGGGCTGACGTCCTCTATCATCGCAACTTCGCCAACGGCCGAGGCAAACTCGAGCTTCAGCTAGCCGACCCAGCAACCCACTTCGAGACCCTCATCCGGCTGCACTCCGAGAGCTGGCAAGATCGCGATCAGTCTGGCGTCCTCTCCGACCCTAACGTCCTCACCTGGCATCGCGAGGCTCTCCCCAAACTCGCAGCCGCAGACCTCCTCCGCTTCTACGTCCTCACGCTTGATGAAGTGCCGATAGCTGCCCTTTACGCACTCATCGACCCAGTCACTCACCCCACCCGGACCATCTACTTCTACCTCATCGGTCACTCCACTGCACACACGGAGCTGAAGCCCGGGACACTCCTCACCGCCATGGCTGCCGAGAACGCCGCGGCCGAAGACGTGCAAATCATCGATATGCTTCGCGGGGACGAATTCTACAAGCAATTCTGGCACGTAGAAAAGATCCCCACTCGGGCCTTCAGTCTTCCACGATCCCGATTCTCCAGCGTGAAGAGCAGTGCTGTGACAAAGCCATAACGTGCCCCTAAGCAAGTCCGAACCCCCGGTGGTGGAAGAAGTATGTCCTAAACAGAGATTGCCCGCTAAGCCATCCGCATACGTCGCATCAACCGATTCAGCGTCAATCCTTGGACCAGAATCGAAAACACCACCACCACAAACGTTGCCACCAATAGCAAGTTCCGCTCCAGCCCCAAGCTACCGGGCAAGCCCAGCGCCAGCGCTACCGCGAGTCCCCCTCGCAGCCCACCCCACGTCAACACCGCAAGCGACCCCCGGATGTGCTCGCGAAATAAGGCAAGCGCCCCCACGCTCAACCCCACACTCGCAAATCGCGCCGCCAGCACTACCGGAATTGCCATCAGTCCAGCCGCCACGTGGCTCCAGGTAAATGGCAGCACTAAGAGTTCGAGCCCCAGCAGCAGAAACAGCACCACGTTCATGAGGTCTTCGACCAGCTCCCAGAAACGGTTCACATTCTCGCGCGATACCTCCGACATAACCCGCGAGCGAGCCGGCCCGCTCACCAGCAGCCCCGCCGCCACCACCTCCAGCGGCGCCGAAAGCCTAAGCGCATCCGCCAGCGCATACCCTCCCATTGCCAGCGCCAGCGTCAGCATCACCTCCACGCGGTAGCTATCCACCAGCCGCAGCAACCGGTACGTCACATAGCCAAGCCCCACCCCTAACGCGATCCCGCCTCCCGCCTTCAAGAGCAGCAATCCGCTAAACACCGAAGCCGAAGGAAACCCGCTTCCCGCCGAGGCCCCCAGCAACGCCAGGAAGATCACTGCCCCGACACCATCATTGAATAGCGACTCCCCCGCCAGCTGCACCTCCAACTCCGGTGGAGCTCCCGCCCGCCTGAGCATATCCAGCACCGCAATCGGGTCTGTCGGCGAGATCAGCGCTCCAAACAGCAGCGATCCCACCACGCTGATTGGCAGGTGAATCAAACGCATCGCCCAATAAAACATACCCGCCACAAACACGGTCGAGAGCCCTGTCGTTACCACCGAAAGCATCAACACAGGCAGCTTCTGCTTCGCCAGATGTTCCAGATCGAGTTGCAGCGCTCCCGCAAACAAAAGCAGCGCCAGCATCCCGTGCAGGACCACCGCATTGAAGTCTATGCCTGAGACCACCCGCTCTGCCGCCCCGCGCAGAGCAGGAGCCCACTGTCCTGCGGCAATCAGCGCCGCTGCCGCCCCCATCGACAGCACCATTGTTCCAATCGTCGTCGGTAGTCGCAAAGCCCGAAAGCTCAATAAGCTAAATAGCGCGCCTGCCGTTATCAACACGCTTAGCAGCGCAAAGGTGGTCATACTCCGTCAGATGTCTCCTAAGGTCTATCGAATACAGGCCAGAGCACGAATCTTGCGAGACCTCTCAGCTTTCAGCACACCGGCTTGCTCATACAGCGCCAGGTATCGCTCCAACATCGCCTCCGCCGAAAACCGCTCCTCCGCGACCTTCCGGCAAACCACCCGGTCGATCTCCCCGACCCGTGCTATCGCCGCCGTCATCTCCTCCACATTGCTCACCAAGAAGCCTGCCCGCCCCTCCTCCACAATCTCCGGAATCGCCCCCGACCGCATCGCAACAACCGGTGTCCCCACGGCCAGCGTCTCCATTGCCACCAGCGAACTCGTCTCCGGAGCCACCGTCGGCAACAGCAGACACCGCGCCCGCCACAACAATCGATTCTTCGCCACCCCGCCCACCGGCCCCACAAACCGAACCCCTCGCCCCAATCGAGGCTCGATCTCCTCGGCAAAGTACCGCAGGTGCTCCGGATAAGGGAACACCTGCCCCGCTAAAATCACCGGCACCCCTGCCGCCTTCGCCGCATCGATCCCCACGTGCAGGTTCTTCTCCGCGCATATCCGAGAGAGCATCACGGCAAATCCACCCTTACGCTTCTGTAAGTTCAGCAAGTTCAGATCCGGCAAAGGAATCCCATTCCCTACCACAGAAATCCGCGCCTGAGATCCTTCGGGACAAGCTCGCAACTGGCTCTCCGACACACACTGCAGTCGATATCTCTCGGGCAGCGCCCAAATCTCCTTCGGATACCAGCTCGGCGGCAGATGCAGCGTCACCAGCACCGGACACTCCCCAGGCACCTGGTACCTGTAAAAATCAACGCCATGCATATGCACCAACCCCACGCGAAATTGCGCGAAAGCCTCATCGATGCGCTTCTGTGTCCGCCGCTCAACCTCCACTCTTACTGATTCGGTCAAGACTCCTGCTGGCACCTCCACCCCTAGCAGCTTTCCCGCCACCGAAGACCCCGTCTCGGCCACCACCACCGACTCAATCCCTCGTCGAACCAGACCTGCCTCAAGCGTTCCCAATACCTGCTCCGCCCCCCCTACCGATCCCGGCCCCACCAGCGCAAATGGATAGGCCACACTCAACACCATCACCGCTCCAGCTCCCGCTTAGCCATTGCAGCCAGCTCGCAAAACCGATCCCCCGTCATTCCCCAGTCAAACCCCTCGTAGTACAGTCGGCCCTCGTGTGGCCTCCGAAGAAAGTCATACGCCGGAGCCAGCCGGTAAGCCTCAACATCCACCCCGAACAGCCGCAGCGTCTCCGCCTGTGACCGAAAGCACGCCAACCGTTCCCGCTTTTTTGCCCGCTGCTCCTCCGTTAGCTCGACCACCAAACCCGGATCGCCAAGAAAGACGCCAGTCTCAATTCCATCCGGCACCGCGTGGTAAAAGGGCGCCTCGATCACCGGCGCCGAAGCTCCACACTGCGCGACCGCGAACGCGCAGGCATCGTGATCCGGATGGCCGCCCTCGTAGGGATGCGTCAGCACCGCCTCCGGCCGAAACGCCTCCACTTCCGCGGCCACCCGCCGCGTCAAGCTGGCCAGATTCCATGCCGCCCGCTGATCCGAAATTCCCAGCGACCGCGAACCCGACAGCCCGCCCAGCGCTTTGGCTAACTCCACCCGACGAGCCTCCCGATATCCGTCGAGCCCTCGAAACCCATGTGCCCGGGCATCCATGCCATCGAGCGGAACCCCATCCGTTACGCAAAGGAATCGGCTGTCTGCCAGCGCCTCGAGCCGCCCACCCACCGCCAGCACCTCGTCGTCGGGATGCGCCAGCACGACAAGCAGCCTGATTCCCGTCACGCCACGAGCCAGCCGCTCACATACCGTAGAACGCGAGTCACACACTGACGCCCGATCGATCGGCAAACCCCCTACGAAAGACCTCCCCGCCTCAATGTGCGACTCGATAAGATGAGACCGCTCCTCCGCACTCGGTATCGCCATCGGCAGGTCCTTTGCGAGAGTAATACGCTTCTTCCGCTTAGGATGCACCATGCTCGTCCGACGTTCCCTCGCAGGAAACGCTACGCCGCCTCCTATGCTGGAAACCGAACAGCGGCGCATCAAGTTTGGTATGCCGCAAAGTATTTCTTAATCCTGCGCCATCGAGCTTCGCCCCTCCGGTCTCCCCTCTACCGTTCTGGTCGGCACTCAAGCGTTGCCGCTAATGCAGGAGAGCCTGCTTACTCTCCGTGTGATGGAAGCTCCGGCCTCGTTTCTCCGGTCCAAAGCCAAAGATGAAGAGAAGCATGACGATAACGAAGATTTCAAACAAGGTGAGCGCCCAGGGGTAGCCGAAACGGTTGCGTAGGAAGTACTCGAACGAGACTGCCGGGGAGGCGATAAAGACGCCGAGTTGGTAGACGAAGCCCGGAAAGAGGCTGCGGACGGCATCCGGAGAGAGTTCGTTCAGATGCGCGGGGATCACGCCGAACGCGCCCTGGACGCCTGCCTGCATGACGAAAGAGCCCACGACCAGCGTGAGAATCGAGCCGCCGAAGGCCCATGCCGGAATTGCCAGCAGCGACAGCACCAAGGCCGCCATGATGGAGTATCTTCGGCCGATCTTCTCGGAGTAGTGGCCGAAGAGAACCGCTCCCAAGATGGCGCCGATATTGTAAAGAATCGGGATTCCGTACAGCGGCTTCATCCCGAAGACCAGGGCGTTCTTAATCATCGGCAGCGTCTTGAGAAAGTCAGGATAGAGGTCCTGCGTGCCATGCGAGAGGCACGACATGAACACCATCACCAGCAGCAGGTAGGAGAAGCTTCCCATGTGCTGGAAGAGCGTCTTGAAGATGCTTCCGACCGAGCCCATACGATGCTGCTTCCAGGCTTCGGATTCCGGGGACATATAGGTGAAGATCAGGATCAGGACCGCCACCGAGGAGCCGACGACGAACATAGCTCGCCATCCGAAATGGGGCGCAATCGTGAGCATTCCGACTGAGGCGAGCAGATAGCCGAAGGGATAGCCGCCCTGCATCATGCCGGAGAGCACGCCGCGGCGTTTGCGCGGAGCGTTCTCCATCGCGAAGGAGGCGCCGATGCCCCAGTAGCCTCCCATGCCGATGCCGTACAGCGCACGCATGACGATAAAGAAGAGGTAGTTGGGGGCGAAGCCGCTGAGGACGGTGACGATGGAGAAGTACACCACGCAGGCCATCAGGGGCTTCTTGCGCCCGTAACGATCGGCGAGCGCCCCGAAGAGGAGAGCGCCGAGGGGACGCATGGCCAAGGTGATCGAGATCGTCCAGACGATGGCCTTCTTTTCAACGTGGAAGTTGGCCGCCAGGGCGTCGAAGAGAAACACGACGACGAAGAAGTCGAAGGCGTCGAGCACCCAGCCGAGGATGCTCGAGGTGACGGCAAACTGCCACCCGGGGGCGTTCGCCCGATCCTCGAGAGGAGACAGATCCTGTTCAAGATGCATTTGCACGCTCCGGTCGCCACAGGTTGGATGCCAGAGGCACCGCGGGTTAGGGTCTCGGAAGGCCGGGACAATCGAATTACAAGGTCCTGCGCATACCGCAATGCATTCGCGGCAAGGAGCGAGTTAGAAGATCAGCTTGATGCCGAGCTGGATCTGCCGCGATGAGGTTGAGGTCTGGTTGAGAGCCGTGGGCAGAGTGCTTCCGTCGAAGTCATAGACGGAGTTGTTCTGGCCGTCGTTGTTGAGGAAGCCGGGCGAGAGAAAGTTCGTGTGGTTGAGAATGTTGAAGAACTCCGCCCGGAACTGGACATTGAAGGCCTCCGAGATGACGGGCACCTTCGTGTTCTTGAAGAGAGACATGTCGAGTTCGGTGAGTTTGGGGCCATAGAAGTGGTTGCGGCCGGAGTTGCCGACGACGTTCGAGCAGAACTGGCGTCCGGACGGTGCAGCGCCTTTATAGGCGAGGAAGGAGTTTGGCGCGCAGCCGAGGGGGTTGGAAGCACTGGCAATCCCGATCGAATTAGGCGCGGTGGGGGGCGTGAAGCAGTTGGTGTTCAGAAAGTTCACCCCTCCGTGAATAGGATTGCAGTTTGGCAGCAGGTCGGCATAGTCCATGGAGAAGTCGCCGTTGAAGCCGGTGCCGAGAGGGTCGTTGCCGCCGCCGACAGTAACGGTGAAGGGCGCGCCGGTCTCGGCAGTAAGAATGCCGCCGAGCTCCCAGCCGTTGGTGGCGATGTTGGCGAGGTGGTTGTCAAAGTGAGGCGCGGGAATGTCGTAGATGACGTTCCCGGTGAGGACGGAGCGGATGTCGAAGTCGCAGGCGCCGATCCGGTAGGTCTTGCTGGAGAGGATGGGCACGGCGATTGAGTTCAGGAAGGTGTCGCCGGTGACGGGAGCGGAGCTGAGGTCGCCGCAGTGGCTGTAGGTATAGGAAAGCTGGCCTTGTACGCCGCTGCTGAAGGACTTGCGAAGTTGCGACTGGAGCCCCTCGTAGCTGCTCGCCCCATCGAAGAGGACAGGACGAATGCCGGCGCCCCCGCCCCAGTTGGAATCGACGCGAGTACCGCTCAGGTTGGCATTGCAGTCGCCGCCGGCCGCGACGGGATCGCAGGGAAAGACGAGACCGACGCCTGCGACGTTCGTGGGCGGAACGAGATTGATGTCGTCGGAGGCTGCGGACAGGTGCAGGGAGCGCGAGCCCACATACCCCACGATGGCGGTGAAGCCTCGGCCGAGGTCCTGCTGGACGTTCAGGCTCCAGTTGTAGACGGCGGCGCGTTGGGGGTTCTGCTGAATGTAGCGGTTGCGAATGCTCTGGCGGTTGAAGTTGACGTTGGGATCGGGAACGCCGGTGCCCAGCGTCGCATTCTTGTCGGCGCCGATAATCTGAAAAGGCGCGGTCGCGGCGGTGTTCAGGCCGAACTCATACGGCAGGGGAAGCACGTCG
The DNA here is from genome assembly GCA_965277335.1 of Edaphobacter sp. GTDB lineage: Bacteria > Acidobacteriota > Terriglobia > Terriglobales > Acidobacteriaceae > Edaphobacter. The sequence continues at coordinate 29,550 of CBDICJ010000009.1, forward strand.
AACATTCCGGCGGCCCCGCGTACTGCGGTCTTGCCAGTGCCGAAGACGTCATAGGCGAATCCCAGCCTGGGCTCGAAGTCCTTCGTGGTCGGGTTGGAAGCGATCGGGCTGTCGGTGCCAACAGGGCCGCAGGCGGTGGAACTGGAGAGACAGTTTTGCAATGTGGTGACCTGTTGGAAGCCGGCCGCGGCGACGGTGTATCCGTTGACGGTGTAGCCGGGAACTGTGTTGGCGTCTGTGGGGCGGGTCGTGGCTTCGTAACGGAGACCGAGGTTCAGGACCAGGCGCTTGCTGATAGCCCAGTCATCCTGGATGTAAGCGGCGAAGAGGCTTTCACGCAATTTGACTTCGGTGGATCCACCGGGCGCGAGCGCGTTGAGCTGATGTGGGGCGTTGGCGAGGAAAGCGGCGAGCGAGTAGTTGTTGAAGCGGCCATTCGGGCTGAGCTGCTCGAGCACGTTGTAGCTCATGTGCTCGAACCCGAAGCCTGCCTTGATGGACTGCGTGCCTTTGGTGATGAAGGCATCGTCATAGGCCTGGATGGAGGTCCAGCCATGATTGAACTTGTTAAAGCCGTTGAGGCCATAGGCAGTGGTAAGGCCCGAGACGGGAAGCTGTGGCGGGGCCGCTGCGCCGGGCGCGACGGCGAGCGCGGCGTTGGTGGCAACCGCGTTGCCCGAGACCGGAGAGTTGATGAGGCCAATGATGTGGCTGACGCCGACGCGAACCGTGTTGACGATGGCGGGATTGAAGATGTGAGTCTCTTCAATGGAACCCAGTTGGCGGCGCGAAAAGACCTGGTGCGTGGCATTGCCGAGCGGATCGGTCTGGGTCTGCGGGCCTGAATCGAAGAAGTAGGTGCCGTCGATGCTGTCGCTGCCGCTGATTTTGCCATCAACACGGCCGATGATGTAGTTTTCCTGCGCTTTGGTAGGTTGCGAGATATTGAAGGACTGAATGCCGAGGCCGGTGACAGGATCGACGACATCCGGCGAGCCGGCAGGCGCTACGGGCCACAGTGCCAGGTACGGCTGGATCGCGGCGACTGCCTGGCCGCGCGAGACTGCGTCCGGCACCTTGATGGTTCCGGAAACGGGTTGATTTTGACGAATGCCTTCGTAATCGGCGAAGATGAAGACCCTATCCTTGATAATGGGAGCGCCGGCAGCGGCTCCGAATTGAATGCGGCGGAAGGGCGGGATCGCAGACCCGTCGAAGTAGTTCCTCGCGTCGAAGATGCTGTCGCGGTCGAAGAAGTAGGCGGTGCCGTGGACCTGATTGGTGCCCGATTTAGTGATCGCGTTGATGACGGCTCCCGAGGTTCGGCCATACTCGGCGGTGTAGCTGGCGGTGAGGACGGAAAACTGGTCGATGGCGTCAACGCCGAGGTTTACCCCCGTAGCGCCGCCGGGGGCCGCATTGGTGTAGTCATTGATGACCATGCCGTTGACCCGATAGGTATTTTCGTTGGGGCGGTGACCGCCGTCGGAGAGTTGGTTGCCGAAGCCCCGGTTGCCTTTGTTGGCGGAGAAACCGGTGGTAGCCTGGTTAGCGACGGAGACGACGCCGGGCTCCAGGGCAGCCAGCTGCGTCCAATCGCGGCCATTGAGCGGAAGTTCGCGGACAGTCTTGCCGTCGACGGTGGCGCTGAGGGTGGAAGACGCAAGCTGGACCGAGGGCGGCAGGTCCTGGACGACAACCGTCTCGCTGACCTGACCCACGGCGAGGGATGGATTGTAGGTCTGCTCGGCTCCCACGGTGAGGGTGATTCCTTTCTGCAGCACCGCCGCATAGCCTGCCGCCTCAGTCTTCACCTCATAGCTTCCAGGCAGCAGGTTGGGGGCGGAGTAGAAGCCGTCCGCATTCGAGGTGACCTCTCGTACCGCGCCGGTTCCTGTGTTGCGAACCGTAACTTTGGCCCTGGGCACGACGGCGCCGGAGACGTCGGAGACTACGCCGGAGAGCGTTGCACCCGCTACTTGGGCAGAAGCCGGCCGGGGTGTCGCTGTGCTCCACAACAGCAGTATGACGGCAAAGGCCGCGACGGACGAAAGGATCGACTTCAACCTGCACACGCTTGTTGCATTCATGGCTGCTCCTTCAAGGTACAAACAGAAATCATGGCCGCTCGTCTCGTCTTCTCGTCTTGGCGAGCTCGGAAGCCGGATGGCTTTTCAAAAGCAAGCGCATCCTACTTCGCGGCCATGAGATTCATCAATACCGCGTACATCAGCAGAGTGTTATTTGAAGGTAACTCACCTTCTCATATCGAATGAATAGCTTAGACAAGCGAGTCACGGGACCGTTTGGCTCGCCGTATCAAACAATTGGCTTTGACGGTGACTCTTGGCGGTAGCTATAATTCGGCTCGTCCTACAACAAGCTTCATTAGGGTCGCTCATCCATGGAGTCACCTTCGACGCAGACCCTCTCCAGGGTCGTACGCTTTGGCCTCTTCGAGGTCGATCTGGAAGCAAGTGAATTGCGTCGCAAGGGACTGCGCCTGAAGCTGCAGGATCAGCCTCTCAATCTGCTTAAGGTTCTTCTAGAACATCCCGGCGTCTTGATCACTCGCGAGGAGTTGCGCCAGCGTCTGTGGAAGCCGGACACTTTTGTCGAGTTCGACCACAGTCTGAATACCGCGATGATGCGGCTTCGCGAGGTGCTTGGGGACTCGTCCGAGAATCCCATGTTCATCGAAACCGTTCCGCGCAAAGGCTACCGCTTTATTGCCCCCGTCCATGACGTGGAAAGAGAACGGCCATCCGAGATAATTCCTCACAGCCCTTCGTCGCGACATCTCTCCGCGGATCCGGAGACCGTTGCATCGAGCACGGAGCGGGATCTGCCGGGCACGCTCTCCGCCCCGAATCGTCCCACCCATCCCGGCCGCCAAGTCTCGTTGACTCTAGCCCTTGTTGCCGGTTGCATTGCGATTCTTCTGGTGCTAGGCGCGGCTGCCGCATTCGTGCAACTTCGAGCCAAGTTAGATTTCAGCGCTCCGCAGTCAACTCAAATCAAGTCCATCGTCGTCCTCCCTATGGAAAACCTCTCCGGCGACGCCGAGCAGGACTACTTTGCGGATGGCATGACGGACGAACTGATCGCGAGCCTTGCCAGGATCAGTTCTCTTCGGGTGATCTCCCGCACTACGGCGATGGAGTACAAGGGGACGCACGAATCGCTGGAGAAGATTGCTCGCGATCTGCATGCCGATGCGGTGGTCGAAGGGACCGTCCTACGCTCCGGCGGCCGGGTGCGCATCACAGCCGAACTGGTCCAGGTCTCCACCGATCGCCACCTCTGGGCCGACACGTATGAAAGCCCGTTGGGCGACGTTCTTGCCCTGCAAAACCAGGTCGCATCGGCTATTGTGAGCCAGATCCGTATCAAGTTGACTCCCCAGGACAGGAAGCAGTTGGCAACGACCCAGCCCATCAACTCCGAAGCATTTGAAGATTATTTAAAGGGCCGCTATTACTGGGGTAAGCGTTCGGAAGACGGCCTCGACAAAGCGATCCACTACTTTCAAGCAGCAACGGAGAAAGATCCCCACTACGCGCTGGCGTACGCCGGATTGGCCGACTGTTACGGCATCCTTGGTGCAGCCATTGTGGGAACGATTCCGACCAGCGAGGTGGCTCCGAAGGCGAACGCTGCCGCGATCAAGGCGGTCGAGCTGGATCCGATGTTGGCGGAGACCCAAACTGCTTTGGCGACTGTGCAGTTCAACTACGATTGGAATTGGCCAGCTTCCGAGACCGGCTTTCGCCGCGCGATCCAGCTCAACCCGAGCTACGCAACCGCGCATCAGCGGTATTCGCTCTATCTGATCGCAATGGGCCGGACGGAGGAGAGTCTTGCGGAGATCTATCGCGCGAGATCACTTGATCCGCTCTCCCTCAGTATGAACCTAAGTCTGGGCTGGCGATTGTATATGGCCCGGCGCTACGACGAGGCTATCGCGCAACTGCATGACACCATCGAGATGGATCCAACCTATCTCCTGGCCCACATCGTTCTTGGGCAATGCTACGAACAGAAAGGCGAGTTCTCTCAGGCAATCGCCGAATTCCAGACAGCCGCCTCCTTATCCCCGGACAACCCTCCCGCCGTCGCCGCGCTGGCTCACGCATATGCTGTCGGTGGCCAGCGCCCGGAGGCTCTGAAGCTGCTAGGGGAACTCAAAGCTCAATCTGCGCACCGCTATGTCTCGCCCTTCTACATGGCGAGTATCTACACAGGACTCGGCGATCGGGAGCAGGCGCTCGGATCGCTTCAAGCGGCCTATGACGATCGATCGAACAATATGATCTTTCTCTCGGTCGCGCCTGAATTCGACAGCTTGCGATCGGACCCCCAATTCCGAAACCTGCTGCACAGAATAGGACTTCAAACAAGCGGCGTACGCTAGCAGTTCCCTAAGAATCTGTCTACAAACTAGGTAGAACGGCGTACGAGTTGATGAGCGAAGGCGATATGGATCATGGATTCAGCCGAGGTGTGGCAAAGTTCGTAGTCTTTGGAGAGGCGGCGTGACCAGTTGAGCCAGGCGAAGGTTCGTTCGACGATCCAGCGTTTGGGCAGGACTTGGAAGAGGGGTTGCTGGTTGCGTTTGACGATCTCGACGCTATATCCAAACATGTCCTTTGCCCAGTTGATCAGCGTGCCTGTATAGCCGCCATCGGCGAAGACAGTCTGGATGGTATCGAATCGGCGGAACAATCGCATCAACACGGCGCGAGCCGCTACCCGGTCCTGGATGCCGGCCGAGTGCACGACCACCGCGAGCAGGTTGCCTTGCGTATCTACCGCAATATGCCGCTTACGCCCTTTGATTTTCTTGCCTGCATCGTAGCCGCGCCGCCCCCTTTTAGCGCCGTCTTCACTGACTGCGAATCGAGAATCGCCACGGTGGGCGTAGCGTTTCGTCCGCCTGCCTTGCGGCCCTGTTCGCGTAGAGTCTGTCCTATGCGCTCCCACACTCCGCTGTCGCGCCACCGCCGGAACTGCTGATGCACGGCCTTCCACGGAGGAAAATTGCTGGGCAACTGCCGCCATTGACAACCCGTCTTCACCACGTACAGCAGCCCATCCACCACGCGCCGTAGATCATACTTGCGCGGCCGACCTCCGGGGTGACGATCTCTCCACGATGCTTGCAGCAGCGGCTCCAGTTTTGCCCATTGCTGGTCCGTCAAATCGCTCCCATACATCCCGTGACCTTAGCCCAAGCTAACCCGCACCGCATATGTCGTCCAGGGTTCCTCAACTAGTTTGTAGACAGGTTCTTAGAGACGGTCAAGCATGGCATAAAGCATGACGCTCTCCGGACGTCATCAACTAACTGCAACCCAACTCATTAAAATCATGGTCGTGATCACGACCTCCTCCCGCGCGGCTCAACTGACTCAATGCGTCTCACTAAAGACGATGTAGACAGCCCAGAACTGACAGGATGCGCAGGTGGCCCTGTTGAGTTGATTGGCTCGCCACTTGTTGTCTCAATCTCCGAAACAGGGTTCGACATTGGTTCATCTTCGTTTTGTACATGGAATTGTGTAATTCGGTGCTCGTTAGAAATCGCTGGTGAAGCTGCGGCAATGGGGTTTGGTGCGACGATAACGGCCGCTTGCCGTTCTTCATGGCTTCTCTTTGCATCTTATCTACGTTCATGCAATTTCACCTTTCAACTGAATCACGCAGCCCGCTCCATTGCCAATATCCGCATCGATCACTGCGGCGCTATGTGCGGCGAAGCCTTTGCTGCTTCTTGCTGGCGGCTGCTTCCAGACAAGTATTCGCCCAGACTCAGCAAAGCCTCAGCCTCCATCAGGCGGTAGAAGAAGCGATGCAGAGCCCAACTGCGCGCATCGCCGGCGAACAGGTTCAGGTCTTACAAAGCCAGCGAAAGCAGGCCGGCCTTGGGATTAATCCCCGGCTCTTCCTTCAGTCGGAGGATCTGCGTCCCTGGGCTGACGACTTCTCTTTCGCGAACAGCACGGAGGACTACGGATATCTCAGTCAGACGTTTGAACTGGGCGGCAAACGTTCGAAACGAGTGGCGCTGGCCGAGGCCAACGTGCAACGCGGCAAGGCCGAGCAGGACCTGCGCCTTCGACAGATTGGATTGTCGGTCGCTGCCGCGTACTGGGCCGCAGCAGCCAACGACCATATCGTCAGTCTTCTGCAGCAAGACCTCACGGCTGTCGACGAGATGGTGCGGTACAGCCGAGAGCGTGTAGACGCGGGAGCTATGCGCGGCGTCGACCTTATCCGAATGCAGATCGAGCGCGATCGAATATTTCTTTCTTTCCAGGCTGCTCAGCGAGACGCGGAACTGGCAAGAACCGAACTGTTCAGGCAGATCGGTCATGCCACCGAGAAGAGCACCGTTCTATCGGACGATATCGCCGCCACCGACGCGCTTCCGGCCGTGGACCTGGCTGCGGCGCTCAACCAACGTGCGGAGATTGCGGTTGCCCGCGATCAGGTGACGGCGGCCGAAGCGGATGTGAAGCTTCAACACGCTAACGCTCTGCCGGATCCGGACCTCCTCGCCGGGTACAAGCGCAGCATTGGCGCGGATACCGCCTACGGGGCGCTGCAGATTCCCCTTCCGTTCCGGAATCGTAATCAAGGGGAGATCGAACGGGCAGAGACGCAGCTTCGCATCGCGCATACTTATCGGCAACAGGTGGAGATCGCGGTGCGCGCGGATATTGAAGCCGCCTCGGAGAGCTACCAGCGCGAAATGACAATCGTCCACGGCACGTTGCCAGAGATGCGCGTTCGCGCCAAACAGAATCTCGATATCGAGTCGGAAGCGTACCGCATCGGCGGTGTCGATCTGCTTCGGTTCATCGATGCCGAACGCACTGAATTCGATGTTGAGGTGACTGCTCTTCGCGCTCTCGCTGAATACCATCAGGCTGTTGTCCGCCTCCAATTCGCTTACGGAGTCCAGCCATGAAACTTGCCTGCGCTGCACTTGCCTCTTTGCTTTGCCTCACGTCCTGCTCCAGGAAGAACGACAGTGCGCCTGGATCCAAGAGCTCAGGAAAACAAGGTGGTTCGGGAACGAACTCCGGCAGCTCCGGATCGGGGTCAGCCTCTGCCGGCGGCTCGGGTGGCGGCTCAGCAGACAGCGGCAAGCAGCAGCCGGAACAAGGATCGGTAAAGATCGAAGTTCAGGATCAGCAAAAAGCCGGAATCACGGTCGCTCCCGTAGAGGTCCAGACTATGCCGCAGCTCCTCACCGTTGCCGGGCAGGTGACCATGGATGAGCAGCACACCTCACATATCGGCGCCATTGCAGCGGGCCGAGTGACAGCGGTCTACGTGTTGCCCGGCGCTGCTGTGCGCCGCGGAACCGTCCTTGCGCAGTTCCATAGCGACTCTGTACACGAGACGGTCGGCGCGCTGGTGCAGGCCTTCGCCGCCGTCGACCGCCAGCGCAGCGCGGTTGCATTCGCGCAGCAGGCCGCTGAACGCTACATTCATCTTTTCGCCATTCAGGCTGCATCGCTTGAAGAGAAGCAGCGCTCCGACCAGATGCTTGCGCAGTCGAAACAAGACCTCGTCGACGCGCAAGCCAACGTCCATATGGAGCGCGAACATCTCTCCGAGCTACTGCAGGTCTCACCCGAGACACTGACTCCGACGAACCTGTACGATCGCGAACTGATCCCCATCCGCTCGCCTATTGACGGCGTCGTTGTCGCGCGCAACGTCACAGTGGGCCAGGTTGTCGAGGCTGGTTTTGAAGCATTCGCAGTATCGAACCTGTCCAGCGTCTGGGTCATCGCGGCTGTCAATGAGAAGGACATCGGCTTGGTTCGCAAAGGAGCCTTCGCCGACGTCATCACACAAGGCTACGCCGATACCGCATTTCCCGGCCGGGTGACAATGGTGGGCGACATGCTCGATTCCGCAACCCGCACCATTCCAGTCCGCATCGCGGTCGCCAACCCTGGCACGCGGCTGCGTCCTGGCATGTTCGCCAGCGCGCACATCTCCGGCCCGAAGACGCGCACTGCTCTCTTCATCCCCGAGGACGCGCTTCAGGACGTCAACGGAAATCAGGTCGTCTTTACAACCCAGGACGGATCGACCTTCAAGGCGCAGGTGGTCAGGCTCGGAACCCGCACCGGCGGCCGCGCCGAGGTGATCGAAGGCCTCAAGCCCGGCGATCATCTCGTGATCCACGGAGCCTTCATGGTGAAGGGTGAGCTGCTCAAGGGCACGGTCGGGGACGGGTAACTCAGCATGAAGAAGATCATGAATTTCCTCCTCGACAACCGCTGGCTCGTCGCCGCGATGCTGCTCACGCTCATCGTTGGTGGAATCTATGTGATGCTGCAGCTTCCGCTGGAGGCCTTTCCCGACCTTACCAATAACCAGGTGGTCGTCACCGTGCAATGTCCCGGCATGTCGCCGGTCGAGGTCGAGCAGCTCGTCACCTACCCCATCGAAACGTCGCTGATGGGCATGCCCAGCCTGCAGATGGTTCGCTCCACATCGAAGCTCGATCTCTCGATGGTGACGGTCATCTTCGACGATTCGATGAACAAGTATCTGGTGCGCCAACTCGTCGCGGAGCGCCTCAATCAAATTCAGAGCCGCATTCCCGCCGGCCTTCAGCCGCAGCTTGGCCCCATGGCGACCGCCTTCGGAGAAGTGTATCAATACACCGTCAGTGCGCCGAAGATGTCGCTGATGCAGGTGAAGACTCTTCACGACTGGCTCATCCGCTATCAGTTGCTCAGCGTCGAGGGAGTCAGCGAGATTAATTCTTGGGGGGGCGAGACCAAGCAGTACACCGTCGTCGTCGATCCGGAATCGCTGCGCCGCTACAATCTGATGCTGCACGACGTAGCCTCGGCGGTCTCCAGCAACAATGCGAACTTCGGCGGCAGCTACATCGAGCATGCGGAGCAGCAGTATACCATTCGCGGCATCGGTCGCACCCAATCGCTCGACGAACTCGGCAAAATCGTTGTCTCGACAACCAATGGCGTTCCCGTCTACCTGAAGCAGGTCGCCGAGCTCAAGCTCGAACCCATTCCCCGTCACGGCGCCATCATGCGCAACGGCAAGGGAGAGACTGTCTCGGGAGAGGTCATCATCCTGCGCGGCTCCAACGGCCAGAAGATCATAAAGGAGGTCAAGCAGAAGATCGCCGCGATGAAGCTCCCGGACGGTGCCAAGATTGTTCCGTTCTACGATCAATCCGAGGTCATCAACGCAACGACCCACACGGTCAAGAAGAATTTGATCGAGGCTGCTTTTCTCGTCCTCGTCGTTCTGCTCATCTTTCTCGGCGACTGGCGCGCCGCCATCGTAGTAGCGATCACTATCCCGCTCTCGCTGCTCTTTGCCTTCCTCGGCATGGGCGCGTTCGGCATCTCCATCAACCTCATGAGCCTCGGCGCCATCGACTTCGGAACCATCGTCGACGGTTCAGTCGTGATGGTGGAGAACTGCATGCATCGCCTCGAAACCGGCGGAGGCAAAGACAACCTTATCGATGTCATTCGCGATGCCTCCGGCGAGATCGCCCGGCCCATCATCTTCGGCGTACTCATCATCATCGCCGTCTATCTTCCCATCCTCACCCTGCAGAGCCTCGAAGGACGAATGTTCCGCCCCATGGCTGTTACCGTTGTCTCCGCCCTCACCGGCTCGCTTTTCCTTGCGCTGTTCGTGGTTCCCACCCTCTGCACCATAGCGCTTAAGCACAGGGCGAACATTGTCGACGGCGAACAAAAGAACGAGCAGGATAAGAAAAAAGAGAACTGGTTCGATAAGCTCCGTGCGCACTACACCGGCTCACTCGATCGCGCCAGGAAATACTCACGAACGATCTTTATCGTAGCCGGCGTTCTCATCATTGTTGCTCTCGGCTCGCTCAAGTTCATCGGAACCGAGTTCATGCCGAAGCTCGACGAAGGCTCGCTTGTGATTACTTCGAAGAAGCTGCCGGGCATCTCGCTCACTGAATCCGTCGCCATCGGCAACCAGATCGAACGAACCATCAAGAGCTTTCCCGAGGTGCAAGGCGTCGTCAGCAAGCTCGGCCGGCCCGACCTGGCCACGGAGGCCATGGGCGAGTACGAAAGCGATTCGTACCTCACCTTCACGCCCAAGGTGGAGAATGAATCCATCGCCAAGCGCCAGCCGCTGTACGATCACTTGCAGAATGCGCTTCAGAAGATTCCCGGCGTGTCCTACGAGTTCACGCAGCCCATGGAGATGCGCATGGATGAGACCATCACGGGCACCCGCGGCGACCTCGCCCTGAAGATCTTCGCGCCGGAGAACGGCGGCAGCCTCGACACGCTCGAACAGCTTGGGCACCGCGCGCAGGCCATCATCTCCGGCGTCAAAGGCGCTTCCGAGACGCAGATGGAGCTTATCTCAGGCGCCGAAGAGCTGCAGATTCGCATCGATCGCGCTTCCATTGCGCAGTACGGCGTCAACGTCTCCGACATTCAGGAGGACATCGAGGCACTCTATGGCGGACGGCAGGTCTCGGAGATGCTGCTCGGCGAAGAGCGTTTTCCCATTGCCATCCGTTTGCCGGTGAAGTTTCGTAACGACCCTGAAAATCTTCGTTCGCTCCAGATCAAGACGCCGCGCGGTGAGCTGGTACGGCTCGATCAGCTCGCGGATATCGCCCAGGTCCGCGGTCCAGTGCTGATCAATCGGGAGAACGCCCGCCGCCGCGCCGTCGTCAACTCCAACGTTGAAGGCCGCGATCTCGGCGGCTTCGTCAAAGACGCTCAGACCGCCGTCGCCGCCGGCATCAAACTCCCCTCCGGCTATCGCTTCGAGTGGGGCGGCCAGTACGAAAACCAGCGGCGCGCGCAGCAGCGTCTGCTCATCGTCTTTCCCGTTTCCATCCTCATTATCTCCGCGCTGCTCTACGCCACCTTTCGCAATGCGCGCCAGATGTTCCTAATCCTGCTCATCGTCCCGTTTGCCTTGGTCGGCGGTATCGCGGCGCTGTGGATTCGCGGAATCAATCTGAACCTCTCGGCTTGCGTCGGCTTCATCGCACTTTTCGGAGTCGCGGTTCTCAATGGCGTAGTCATGGTCTCGCACATCAACTCGCTGCGCGAGGAGGGCAAAGACACCGAAGCAGCCATTCGCCAAGGCGCATCCGATCGCCTCCGGCCAGTGCTCATCACCGCTCTTGTCGCCTCGCTCGGCTTCATCCCCATGGCGCTCGCCTCATCACGCGGAGCGGAAGTTCAGCGCCCCCTGGCGACAGTCGTTATCGGCGGCCTGATCACGGCGACGCTCCTGACACTCTATATTCTTCCGCTTCTCTACGCCCGGTTCCTCCCAGCTTCGCAAAGGAAATAATGCAGCACCGATTCACGGGCAAAGCCCCGGAAACGTAGTCGCGGCCGAATTGATCCATGCTTCTCAGTCGAGCAGTCCACCTGATCAGCTGGTGCTAATTGCTACTCGTCATTGCCGCTCTGGAAAGAAGCTCATCGACAGCAACCGGAATGGATGTCGGAAGCGTCTCACCAATAGGAGTACACACACGCAAATGCGATTGAAGCCCACCCTCGCGACCTTGACAGCCTTGTTGCTGCTGGCGATCTCCTGCGTGGCGTCAGCTTGCGAAGCAACTTGCGACTTGCAAGCTGTTGGGCGCGGATGTCATCACGCCAGCCCCTCTGCGAGCAGCGAGATCCAAACCAAACAGCAAATGGCCGGTGTCTCCCACTGCGGCATGGCTGTTGATGATGCAGCCTCCAAGGTTGCATCCGGCATCCTTCAGGCAAATACTTCTTGCAGCCATCAGGTCTGCGCGCAGTCGCCGACGATCATGACTCATGAAGATGAACTCGCCGCGCAGCTTGTCCAGAGTCAATCCGTCATCATTCCTGCTCGGACGCTCCCTGCGCCATCGATAGCTTCGATCTTCAGAACTGCTGAAACCCCGCCTCTCCGAGCTCCCCTGCTCATCTCTCTCCAGACAATCATTCGCGTTTAGACTCACCTTCCCCTGACCTCTCGTTTCGCCGGTAGAGGTGCGTTGCTGTCTGCCTGATCGCACAGAGCACACCGAACTCCGTTCCGGCGGCACATCCTCCAGTGCCTCACAGCGTCAATGGAGTTCTTCCTCATGGCTAATCGCCGATCTTTTCTGCAAAGTGCTGCTGCCGTTGGCGCAGGCTTGTTTGCGGCCCATCGCGCCGTCGCCGAACCCACCCATCGCTCAAGCAGTCCCACAGCCCCCACCCAGGATGCTGCCCGCGGAGGCTATCAGGGCGACAGCAGCGGGTCTCTCTCCAAAATCGATAGGCATACCGGTCCCGTCCGCACCACCCCGGTCGTAACCACCGATGTCGGCGACCTGCCCTATGAGGTGGATGGCGACGTTAAGGTCTTTCGCCTTACAGCTCACGTCTTCAAGCGCCAGATCGCGCCGGACAAGACGATCGACGTCTGGGGATTCAACGGGTCGGCGCCTGGACCCACGATCCAGGTCAATCAAGGAGACAAGATACGGGTCATCTTCAAAAATGAGCTGCCCGAGCCTAGCTCCATTCATTGGCATGGCTTTGAAGACCATATCGGCTACGACGGCATGCCCGGCATCAGCCAGGAACCGCTAAAGCCCGGCGAGACCTTCGTCTACAACTTCAACATCAAGCAGGAAGGAACCTACTTTTATCATTCGCATATGGCCATGCAGGAGCTCGCCGGAATGCTGGGAGCAGTGATCATGCACCCCAGGGTTCCCTACCGTCCGCACTGCGATAAGGACTTCGTCATTCATCTGCAGGAGTATGCCGTTCTTGCAAACTCCACCACGCCGAATACCATGATGATGGAGTTCAACTGGCTTCTGCTCAACGGCAAGGCGGGTCCGGCGACGACGCCGCTGATCGTGCGTCAGGGCGATCGTGTCCGCGTCCGATTTGTAAACCTGGGCATGGATCATCACCCCATGCACGTTCACGGACATACTTTCTACGTGACCGGTACGGAAGGCGGCCGCATTCCTGAGACGGCCTGGTGGCCCGGAAATACCGTTCTGGTGGGCGTAGCGCAGTCCCGCAATATCGAGTTTGTCGCCGACAATCCCGGTGATTGGATGCTGCACTGTCATTTGCCTCACCACATGATGAATCAGATGGCGTCGCAGGCTGGTCCCATGACCCGAACGGCGGGAATTCCGGGCGGCGTCGGCCTGCGTGGCGACGATAGCCACGGCCGCATGACCGCTCGCGGACAGGATGGCGACAGCATGCAGATGGGCAATATGCAGGGCATGAACATGAGCGGCTCAAAAAAACCGAACGCCTCGACCGACGCCGCCATCTTTTCGGCTGCGCTCGGCGCGGGAGCACAGGCAACCGCTGCCGATGGCCCTCTCGCCAACACCCAACACGACGCCGGAATGATGGGCATGATGAAGGAGCAGAGCACCGATCGTCCTGCCCTCAGTCCTCTGCAAAAGCGCAATCTAGACGCCTTCGACATGGGCGATAGCAGTATGAAAGAGCAGATGAGCGAGACCTCACCCAACGCCGCCAACGTGCCCAACTTTCCGCAGGACGCCTACATGGAAGGTCCAATGATGAACATGGACAGACTGGTAGACAAGCCGGAAAACCTTGGCTTGCGGCCTAACTGGAGCCGCTTCATGCAAGGCATGATGACCTTTGTTCGCGTCCTGCCGCCCGAGCAGTACGACAAGGTCGTTGCCGCCATGCAAAACGCAAACCGGCCTGGAGATCCATACGCCTCCCTCTATATCGCTCCTGCCCATAGTGTGCGCGGCTAAACCCGGAACGGACGTTAGTCCAGCGCATGCGCCCTCATGGAATTCAGCAAGCCTGAAAGACTTTTTGGAGAAAAAATGAAGACCATACCCATAGCGCTCAGTCTCGCGCTCGGAGCTGCCGCTTGCATACTGCAGGCACAGCAATCGATGCCCGGCATGAAGATGGGTTCGCAGCCGCCCAACCCTCGGCAATCTTCTCCAGCGCGCCCGCCCAGCCGCGCAAAGCAGCCGCCCAACCCTATGCCCGGCGATCTCAAGAACATGGAGCAGGACTCTAGCAATAAACCGGCAAGAGCCGCGGCAGCGAGCGAACAGAATTCAGTCAATCAACAGGCCGGACAGAGCCAGAGCAAACCTGGAACAAACAGCGATGCCGCCTCCATTACGGTTCCGATCCAGCAAGAACAGGAACCGGAGGCAACCGGCTTCCACACAGGGATGGATCTGCCCGCTCCCGAGCTTCTGCGCGAGGTCGTAAGTCAGAAGCCCATGACGCTCGAGAGCTTCCTCCAACTCGCCGAAGAGAGCAACCCAACACTCGCCCAGGCACAGCGCGACGTGGACCGCTCGAACCAGCAGGCACACCAGGTGAGTCTTCCGCCCGATCCCATCGTCGGCTACTCCGGCGATCATATTCGCGGCGGAAGCTACCATGGCGGCGAGGAAGGTGCTTTCTTCTCTCAGGAATTCGTGCTCGGCCGAAAGCTGGCGCTCCGGCGAGATATCTACCGCGCTGAAGGGCGCTCCAACGAGTTCTCCCTTGAAGTACAGCGAGCTCGGGTCCACGATGATGTCGGCCGCGCGTTCTTCGATGCGCTCACCGCGCAGGAGGCCGTCGTCGTCCATGATCGGCTCCTTAAAGTAGCTCTCGATGCGGAGACGAATGCACATGAGTTGGAACGAATTGGGCAGGCCGACGCCCCGGCGGTCCTGACGGCCGAAGTAGCCGCTGAGCAGGCCAAGATCGACTTTGTCAATGCTCAGCGTATGTTCCTCGCCAGCTTCACGCAGCTCGCGACCTATGCGGGCCAGACAACGCTCCAGCCGCACCCCTTGATGGGCGAACTGGTCGACCCGCCTGAGATCGACGCCGAGGCCATGGTCGCGACGGATATGCAGGAGAGCCCGGAAGTCAAGCGCGCGCAGGCGGATGTAGCTGTCGCCGAGAAGCGAGTGAAATCAGCGAAGCGGGAAAAGGTGCCCAACCTCAACGTAAAAGCCGGCGAGTGGTACTCGGGCGAGGACCTCGGGGCGACCAACATCAAAGCCGGATGGGAGAGCTTCGCCGAAGCGGGCGTCAACCTTCCTCTATGGAATCGAAATCAAGGCAACATAGAGGCCGCGAAATCGGAGTTCAACCGCGCCCAACACGATGTCACGCGCACTCAGCTTGTCACCCGCCATCACGCGGAACCATATGCTCAGCAATATCTGACCGCGCGCTTCACCGCAGAAAAATATCGCACGGAGATGCTGCCTCGTGCACGGCGGGCCTACCAGCTTCAGGTCACGAAATATCAGCAGATGGCTCAGGCGTACCCCCCGGTGTTGACGGCGCAGGCGCTCTTGTTCACCCTTCAACTCAGCTACTTGCACGCTCTTAACGAAGAGTGGCGCGCCGCGATCGCTCTCCAGAACTACACGCTTATGAACGGCCTCGACCAGCCCCTGAGCGCCGGTACAGATGCGACAAACTTGAACCTGCCCACCGGGAGCAGCAGTCAATGAGGCGATGAGCCGTCTACCTCCGGGCGGCAATTCGCCCAGGAAAAACTGACAGCGCTACCAGATCCCTTTATCGCTGCCGGTAATCTTGTGACCGATTGCAGCGGCAGTCGCAAGCCATGGCAACAATCCAAGTCTCGCGCTGCTTTGCAACTCCCGCCTGCGCAGCAAGCCGGTGAACTGCGAGCGGTACAGCCCTACCGACTGCGGCATAATGGGAACCCGAAGAAAGCTGCGGCCGAAGTACACGATGTTGCCATCAAAGTGCGCCGAATCTTTCACGAACTTGGGCAGCGCAAGACCTGAGCCCCTGTAACGGCTGACGTAATCCGAAACGATGACCAGGTAGGTCGCTACTCCCTCCCAGATACCGGCCGCCTGCGCCGAGGACCGCAGCTCTTCGTAGTCGAGCGCTCCAGAGGCGGCGAGCGTGGCTGAATCAACGATGTCGCATAAGCGAAAATAGAAGTGGCGATACATCCGTTGCAAGGTCGAGATCATGATCCGGTCCGACGCCGATGGCACTCGAAACATCTGGCCTTCCATCTCCACCTGGCGAGAACGTTCAGGCAGCCGCGAAGCAAGCACCAACTGCTCTCCAGTCTGCCCCAGTCGGCCGGTATGCACCTCCACCGGGTCCGGCAGTCCGGGGATATCGAAATTCCACTTGCACGCCAGTCGGTCTCCCCAGCTTCGAGAGGCGATCTGCGCGTCGAACCGTCGCTGCATCAGGGCGCAAACGGCTTGGGAAGGAGCATTCGTGTACAGATCAATGTCGCTGCCGAAATCGGGCCAGTGATCGAGTGACTTCATCACCGTAGCGTCGAGACCTTCCTCGTCGAAGGCGTCGCAGATCCTGCGCAGAAATCCGATCGCCGTAACGATACGGGCGCGCTCCGATGCGATGGCAGCAGCAGCCCATTCAGCTCGAACGTGGTCCTCCGCGGCCAGCATGATTTCGCGATAGACCTTCATCCCACGCACGATGACGTGGTTCGAATGGGCAAGCGCCAGCAAAGAATCAAACTCGTCCCGGTTCATCTTTTGCAGCTTCGCTACCGTGGACGAGAGCGGCGCGTCCGCTTCCGGCGACAACAGCAGAAGAGAGAGAATCGTCATCGCCTCGTTTGAGGCACGGGAAGCAGAGGTCATAGGCATAGTGTAACAATCTCGGTTTCTTATTGCGGAGGGTGTTCCGTAGGAGAACCAGGCGAAGGCGTTCCCGAGGACGGCTTCTCGGGAGATGGATTCTGCGCTTCCCCATGATCGTTTCTGCGTTTCAATTCGGACGGAACCTTCTGCCCCCGGTATTTTTCGATATCCGATTCCAGCTTGGCGTCCACGTCTCGATGGCTTTCGTCCGCAACGGCGGCGAGGGACTGCCCTTCGGCAGCGGATTGAGTCGACAAGCCGACTCGCGCGCCGGCATCTGCAGCCCTGAGTGCTCGGCCATAGTAAGACACTGCGGTCTCGAGCTCGCCGTCTCGTTCCGCCACGTAGCCGCGATTGTTCAACGCGAAGGCGCTCTGCGGATCGAGCGCGTAGGCATCCAGAAAATCCTTTCGGGCTGCGGTCCAATCGTTCTGGTTCAGCGCGAATACCCCGCGCACCGCCAGCATCTGAGCGCGAATCTGATTCGGAGTCATCGTGAGCATTCGCTTGCGCAGATCCTGTGCGCTGCTCGCGGCCAGCTCGCTGACAGGTCTGCCACGCGAAGAACGCTTCAGCGTCACCACGACCGGCTCCTTCGACCCGGAGGCAGCAGCCTGGTCGTAGTACCTCAGCGCATTCTCCAGGTCTCCCGTGGCTTCCCCGGCTACTCCAAGATTGTTCAGCGTAAAGGGATTCTTCGGATTTAAAGCCAACGCCTCTTGGAACAGAGACTCAGCCTCGAACGGACGATCCTGCGACAGCAATTGCATGCCAAGAACATTCATGCGATTGACGCGCATCGGCAGGTTCTTCAAAGTGCCGAGCGCATCCATCATCGGCCTGCCCTTCAGCTCCTTTGTATTGCTACGATCGATCGTAGCGTAGCTGCCCTGCTCCGTCGCAAGCTTGTAGAAATTCTCCGCGCGATCTACCTGGCCCTGCAACTCAGAGACATAGCCGAGATTGTTCAGCGTAAAAGGATCGGCAGGATCATAGAGATATGCCTTATAGAAGAGTCCCTCCGCCTTCTCGTACCGTTGCTTCGATACCGCATCCACGCCTTCGCGGTTGAGGCGCTGCACCGGCGTGAGTTCGCTGTGCAGGGGAATGGTGATCCTGAGTTCTCTTTGGGCCAGGACAAGGCTAGGAGTTGCGTAAACGACGACTCCGAACACTACCCCTGATAGGAGGCGTATAACATACATGAATGGTCGAATCACCTTCCCAAAATAGCCGGCCAAGTTCTGCCCGGACGTCCCTCTCAAGATCAAAGTCCGTTTGGGCGGACTGGTTGCCTACTCTCCATTGTTCGATAAAAATGGAGAGAAAGCCATCAAATTCGGCATTGCGGCATACAACGATTGTTGCAATGATCTTCGCCGTGCTCGGCACCGCGGCAAGGGCACAATCGTCACCCCACCAGGCATCTACGTCGGAAGAGCTTCCCGCATCGAGCGCACCCGCTGCCTCCTCCAAACTGCCGCCGACTCCTAAAGGTAGAAGTACTGTCCTTGGCGGAGAGATCCGCGATGTCGATCCGGTGCGCGATCAGTTCACCCTTAAGATCTTCGGCGGCCAGTCGGTAAGGATTCTCTTTGACGAACGCACTCAGCTCTATCGCAATGGGTCAAGAATCCCGCTGCTCGACCTGCGCCCGGATGGTCACGCATCGGTAGAGACCATACTCGACGGGACGAAGATCTTCGCGCTCAGGGTACACACACTGTCGCAATCGCCCGAAGGCGACACCCGAGGACTGGTATCGAGCTACAACCCCCAAACCGGCGAACTGACGATCAACGTAGACGCATCGCAAGACCCCGTCAAGCTCCACGTGCCCGCAGGCACACCGGTTGTGCGCGTCGGACAAAACGCCTCTGCCGCCCTGCAACCGGGTTCTTCCGATTTGGCTCGCGGCTCACTGGTCGAGGTGAAGTTCAAGAGTGGAAGCGGCGGCCGCGGCGTGGCTACCCACGTAGATATCCTGGCCACTCCCGGCTCTGCCTTCGTATTCAGCGGCACCCTTTCCTTCCTGGATCTGCACTCCGGCCGGTTTGTGATCGTCGATCCACGCGACAACCATACCTATGAGATCGCCTTTGACCCGTCACGGTTTCCCGCTAGCCGCGACCTGCACGACGGCGTGGCTGTGAAAGTCACCACGAACTTCGACGGAACCCGGTATGTGGCAAGCGAGATAACCATCCAGTAGAGGAGTTCACACGATCAGCAAAATCGCCAAACCCGGACTGGAACGACGCAGAAGTCGATGGCTTTGGCTTTTGGCTCTGCCGTACGTGGGTCTATGCTTTCCGGAGGTCTATGCCCGCTCCACGCCTGCATTGTGGGGATTTCCGTTCTTTTACTGGTATCAATTCGCATGGGTCGTGGCCGCTTCGGTGCTGCTGGCGATCGTCTATCGCAGACTGAGAACTTGATGGAGAAGACGGGTAGTCTTTTTTCCTCACTTCCGCAGCTACATCTCCACGCATGCCAGATTAGCCGGTTCCAAAGGCCGTGAAAAAAATCATTACGACTCCCATCCCAAGCAGAACCAGCGCACCCACCAAGCGGCCCACCACGCTGTACCACTGCTTTCCTGCAACCGACCAGCACAACTGAATCGCAAACCAGAAGGCCGCCACCGCAATCACGCCAAACAGCACCCCGGCAGGATTGATTCGCGCCAGCAACAGTCTCATGGACCCACCTACCTCGCCCGGGCGACTGGCTTTTTCTGCTTCGGCATCACCGCAATTGGCTGCGGCGGCTTCACACCGGATTTCTCCTCCATCCACGCGTCCAGCAGCGTCTTCTTGAATCTCCATCGGTTCCCCAGCTTGAATGCAGGAATAAAGCCCTCAGATGCATACCGATACAATGTATCGCCGCTGATGCCTAGGTACTCCGACGCCTGCCGGATATCCATTACCTCGCGAACCGCCGCCTGCACCGATCCAGCCATCACGCATCTCCATCAAGGTTCGGCCGGTCACCTTTCGCGCGACCGGCCGACACCCTCTTTGTATCTGCTTTCAGCAACAGGCACAACAAAAATCTCCTCTACTCACTGGAAGCTAACGGTTGCAGACCCTTCACTACCGCCAGCAGATCCTCACCGACAGTCCGGGTTTTTGAAATCGCATCGGCTAAAGGAATGTCCGTGATCTGGGTTCCCTTCAGAACCACCAGTCGGCCGAACTTGCCTGCGTGCACCAGGTCAATCGCCGCCACGCCGTATCGTGTGGCCAGCATCCGGTCGTAGGCTGAAGGCGTGCCGCCCCGCTGCGTATGTCCCAGGTTCACGCTCCGTGTCTCATATCCGGTGCGCTTCTCAATCTCCTCGGCAAGGATCTGGCCGATGCCACTGAGCCGCGCATGGCCGAACGAGTCTACCGCGGTCCCATGGGTCGCCTGTTCGGACTCCGGCATCTTCGCCCCCTCGGCCACCACCACGATCGAGAACTTCTTCCCATGCTCTCGCCGGTAGGTGATCAACCGGCATACCTCGTCGATGTCGATCGGCACCTCCGGCACCAGTGTTACATCGGCTCCGGCGGCAATGCCGGTGGTAATGGCAATCCATCCCGCATCCCGGCCCATCACCTCGCATATCATCACGCGATTGTGCGCCTCCGCAGTCGAGTGCAGCCGATCCACCGCCTCGGTCGCAATCCCCACCGCTGTATCAAATCCAAAGCACGCGTCCGTTCCGTTCAGATCGTTATCGATCGTCTTCGGCACCCCGACGCACTTCACGCCCTTTTCGCTCAACGCCAGGCTGATCGACTGCGTATCGTCTCCACCCAGCGCAATCAGCGCGTCCAGTTTGTGCTTCCCCAGCACCTCGACGCACTTGTCGAACCCACCCGGAATCTTCTTCACATTGGTCCGCGAAGACCGCAGAATGGTGCCCCCGCGATGCAGAATCCCCGATGTCGTCTCCAGCGTGAGCGGCATCGTCACATCATCCAGCACACCCCGCCAGCCCTCCATGAACCCGACAAAATCATCTCCATGATGAAGGATTCCCTTGCGCACCGCGGCTCGAATCACCGCATTCAGTCCAGGGCAATCTCCACCACCCGTTAACATTCCAACCCGCATGATTCTCTCCTTTAAATCATCAGGAAAAATGATACTCCAAGCAGCCCCGCCCGGATGAGACGACACGCCAGCCCCTTGAAGATCAAAATGTGGGAACAAAAGAAACACCCAGCAGCAAGAACCGGCATCCAAAAAGGTCATGGCCTTCTTCTCAGACGCTCAGGAAACTGTCTCTGAATTCGGTGCCTGCATCGACGAACTGCAGGATCTCTTCAGGCGCGAGGCCGTCGATTTCGGCGCTCCAGACGACTTCATCGTCTTTGCCCGCAGGCTGAAGCAGGACATCAGGCTTCGGGAGGCTCTCGCTATCCTGACGAAATCCATAATTAAGAGAGACGCCCGGGTAACCCTCCGAACCATCCTCACGATCATCGCTGTCTCCAGCGGCGGTCCGGAAATCGCTCAATCTGGGCAAGAGATGAACACACCGGTCAACAGTGTCGTCGATTTCCTGATTGCTGTGGGTGGCTGCCGTCAAATCGATTCTGAAAGTCTTGACAGCTCTGAAGCCGCGGACGACTCCAGGGATCGAACTCATACCATCCATCCATCAGCCCTCATGCCGATAGATTCGGAGATGCCCACAGAGCAAACCGGAATCACCCAGCCGGCGCAAGCGAACTCCGCCCCCGAACCGCCGGCTTTTGACGTTTTCATCGATCCACCTCCCGCAGAATACCTCGCCAGTCCCAGCACACTCACCGAATCCCTGACTCGCCTCGAACTCAATTCCCTGGAGGTCCGGCTCTACCTCGATTCCATCGACCAAAGAATCGGCAGAATGGAGCCACGGCTGGAGCATCTTCCCTCGTCCGTCTTACCCACTGCTGCTCAATCGCCGAAGAACGAAACCGAAGCCAGGTTCTCCGCGACCGCCTTCCCCGAAACCGAATCCCGGAAGCCGAACACCGAAGCCGGTGAGCCAAAGAAAAACGAGGCGGCAAACAGGCGTTCTCAGATCTTCGTGCCAATCCAGACGAAACTCCACCGGATGTTTTCCTCCAGCAGCCGCTACACACTTCCGGTTCTCCTCGCCGTTATGGCGGTCGTTCTAGTCGGCTTCCTCTACTGGAGCTCCGGTTACTGGAGCTCCGGTCAAAACGCCACGCATGCCGACCGCCAGCCTGAAAACTCACCCGTCAACGCAAACATCGGACCTCCGCCTGCAATGTCCTCGCCGAGTCGTCCCACTGCATCCGAGACAAGTCCGACGGCAAACGCCTCCCTTTCTCTACCAACCGGCGCAGTGCCTGCTGCTAAAGGCGGAGCAATCACCGACAAAGCCCCCTCAAACGCATCCGCCTCCGCCCAACCTTCTCCTTCGCTGTCGACGAGTTCTCCAGCAGAGATAGCAACAAGCACCTCAAACTGGGCCGATACGCCCGCGTCTCCTGACCGTACTTATCGAGGTCATGTCACGAACTCGTTTCCCCGCCGCGTCAATGTCTCTTCGGGTGTCATGGCGGCAAGTCTTCTGTCCGCGCCAGAGCCCTCTTACCCCCGGTTAGCCAGCCTCACCCATCTGCAGGGCCATGTCGTCATGCAAGCCGTCATTTCGAAAAAAGGAACAGTCGAGAACCTGCGTGTCATCAAAGGCCATTTTCTTCTGCGGAATGCTGCAGAGAAGGCGGTGCGAACCTGGCGCTTCCGGCCGTATCTGATCGGGGGCGAGCCAGTTGAAGTCGCAACCATTGTCAGCGTTGACTTCACACTCCCGCACTAAGGTTGCGTCCGTTGCATTTGTAAAATCATCTACCGCCACCAGTCCGACTGTACCTCCACTCCAGCCATCACCTCCGTAGGCCGTCCAGGCTCCGGCGCCCACAACATGATCCCGCGCTCCGCGGCCAGATCGAGCATCCGCTCCATCGGTTGCCGCCAGGCATGGAGCGCCAGATCGAACAGCCCCCAGTGAATCGGCATCATCAATCCCCGTCCGCCCAGCGCCTCGAACGCCCGTGCTGCGCCATCCGGTCCCAGATGAATCGAAGCCCACAGCGCATCGAACGCTCCGATCTCGAGCATCGTCAGATCGAACGGCCCGTAGGTCGCTCCAATCTGGCCGAACCCATCCCACCACCCAGAATCCGCCCCAAAAAAAATTGCATGTTTCGAGGACTTCAACACAAACGCAGACCACAAGCTCTCGAAGCGGTTGAACAAACTGCGTCCCGAAAAATGCCGCGCCGGCACCGCCGTAATCTCTAGCGCACCATCCGCCAACCGCACACTCTGCGTCCAGTCCAACTCGGAGATCCTCTCCGCATTCACGCCGAACCGCCGCAGCATCTCTCCTATGCCAAGCGAAGTCACCCACTTCGCCTCGCGCATCGACTCCATTCCCGCCAGCTCCCGAATCGTCGACTCTCCCAGATGGTCATAGTGATCGTGCGAAACCAGCACCACATCCACCTGCGGCAGATCGCGCAGCGGCAACGGCGGCGCAAAGAACCGCTTCGGCCCCGCCCACCGCATCGGCGAAGCCCGTTCGTCCCACACCGGATCGATCAATGCCCGCACTCCATCGATCTCCACCAGCATCGATGAGTGGCCTATCCACGTCACCCGCAGCCCGCTTCCGGGAGCCGTTTCATAAACCGCGACATCGGTCTTAAAAGGTCCCAGCGGCCAATTCGGCGCCTTCTCGGCCCGGTTCATCAGAAATCGCGGCAGCACCTTGAACATCGTGCTCAGTCCACCAATCTTTGTCGGAACCGGATTCGAGAATCTTCGCCCGACTCTGGTCGCCCTGCGCAATGTCGCCATATACTCTCAATCTTACTTATTGCCCCGCGCAACTTAGCGCGGATTCCGACGAATGCACTGCAATCATGTTTGCACGATCTGCCGCGAAACCAGCAGTGCGTTCGATTCGCAGGAAAAGCAGCTAAGCTGTGATAGTTTGGAAAAAATACCTTTGGTGAAAGGTCGCGACACGATGGCGGAAGCTCGTTCCAAATTCCAGCTAAAGTGGGCGGCACATCGGTCTCCATCATAAGCGATTCTTTCGAGATCCCCTCGATAGCGTCCAACTCGCAGCCGAAGATCGGGAGTAACGGACAAGATGCTGGCGAACGTTTCCGGGCTGTTAAAGCGCATAAGCGGCGGCCGAGAGGTTGCCGCTTTAGGCGATCAGGCACTCGTCAGCGGCGCCAACTTCCTCACTAATCTGATGATGGCGCGTTCGATGGGCGTGCGGGAGTACGGGATTTTCGCGCTGGCGTGGATGGCGGTGCTCTTTGTGAACAGCTTTCAGTGGGCCCTCGTGGTGTCGCCCATGATGAGCGTGGGACCAAAGCAGGAGGATGCCATGCGGCCAAGCTACTACGGCGCCGTGGTCACTCAGGAGCTCCTCTATGCCCTATTCGGAGCGGCCGGCGTCTTCTTCGCCCTGCACATCCATCTGGCGCGATACCCGGCGTGGAACTTTACTGAGCTGGCATGGCCACTCAGCTTCGCCACCATGAGTTATCTCTTGCAGGATTTCGTTCGAAGGTATTTCTTCTCCATCCGCCGGGCCAAACAGGCGCTCTTGAGCGATGCCGTCAGTTATCTTACGCAGTTGCCCATCCTCTTCTGGATGTTGCGCCGGCCCGCGACGTCGACCGGAGCAGTCCTGTGGGTTCTAGGAGCGACCTCTCTGGCCGGCTTCCTGGTTGGCTGGCTCTTCTTCGAGCCGATACGCCTGGTGAAAAGTGAACTGAAGCAGGTCGCATTGCGGCACTGGCGAATATCGAAGTGGATGGCTCCTTCCGCGTTCATGCAGTGGAGCACAGGAAGCCTCTTCACCCTGGCAGCTACGGTCTTTTACGGCGCCGCGGCTGCGGCAGTGCTGCGGTGCTCTCAAAATATTGTAGGCATTGCCCATATCTGGTTTTTAGGCCTGGATAACGTCGTCCCCGCCGAAGCCGCGCGGCGCATGCATCGCGATGGCGTAGACGCCGCATTCCATTATGTCAAGTCCATCGCTCTTCGGTGGGGACTGATCACCTTCGCCTTCCTTCTCGTTGTCTGTGTAGCGCCCAGCTTCTGGCTCGGCCTCTTGTACGGCTCTCGATACGCTGGATACGGACGCGTCTTGCAATTGAATGCGGGTTTATACATGCTCGCCTTTTTCTCCGGCCCTATGAGGGCGGGGCTGCAAGCCCTGGAGTACACCGCTCCTATCTTCTGGTCCTACCTGGCCATGACCATCTGCTCCATTGTGCTGTCTGTACCCGCTGTGCATTGGCTGGGCCTGAACGGAGCCCTTCTAGGCATGATCGCAACGCAGCTCGTCTTTCAATCAATTGTCGGATACGGCCTGCTGTCGCGGGTTCGCCTGGTGCGGAATACCATGACGTCGGCGCCACAAGCATAGGCGTCCAGATCTACGCGGACGCACACTTCAGGCACACAGAAGACCAATCAAGTAGACCGGCCTTGGTCGAATAGCCTGCTGCGTGTGCCTGTTCGACTTCATGCGTGTGATTGCTGAAAGTTGAATCTCGCTCCGTGAAGTGGCACACGGAGAGCCGGATAGGCACGCTAAAAGATCGCCTTTTCGGTTACAAAATGGAGATCGGTCGAGATTTAAGCAGATTCGATTGCCTTTACAGGCATCATAGACAATAGAAGGCAACCTTCACCATCTATATGTCTTCTTATAGGTACAAAGATGGATTCGAGTAGGAGTTGAACGATTACTCCCGTTACGCCTCGAATTCGCACCACTTTATCTTAGCCCGTTGACTTTTCGAACCGTGCGCGACTTCGGGGAGAGAAGCGGAAAGCTCATTTCATGGTGGAAGCAGTTGTCTTGTGGAACGAACCGAACAACCTTTCGCACTGGAACTTTAAATTGGACGACGACTGGCGCCAGTTTGCGGAGATGGTAAAGCTCGCGGCGACGGCGATTCGTAAGGTCAACCCAACGCTGCCGATCGTGCTTGGCGGCGTATCGTCATGCGATTGCGATTTTCTACGCCTGATGGCGTCCTATGGAGTAATGGAGCATGTGGATGCGGTTGGAGTTCATGGTTTCCCGCTCGATTGGAATCACTGGCAGTTAAATGAGTGGCCGGACCGGGTGGCGGAGGCGGCCAGAGTCAGCGGCCTGCCAGTGTGGGTGACCGAAGTTGGAATCTCATCGTTTGGAGCCGAAGAGGTTCAGGAGTTCGGCATGCGGCGCACACTGGAGTTGCTGCAGGGCCGGGTCGATCGAATTCACTGGTACAGCCTGTTCGACCTGCCGCCAAGCTGGCCCGCGGAGACCAGGCACAAAGAGGCGGAAGGCTCTTCCTACTACCGGCACTACTACCTGGGTTTAGTGAAAGACGATGGCACACCCAAGCTGGCCGCTACGCAGTTCCCATCGGACGGCAGCGTGGGATTTTGCCAATGGTTTCACTTCGAAGATCCCAGGCTAGAGAATGCCGCGGCGTGGATGAAGCAGCATGGGGTGCAGTACCTGCGAACCGGCCTGAGCTGGGCGGATTTCTTTCGTCCCGACGCAACCCGCTGGTTCGACCGGCAGATGGAGGTGCTCGCTCCCTTTCAAGTCGCTCTAACACTTTGCTTTACGCCGGCACATCTTGGACTGGAAGAGCATCACACCAGTCCGCCAAAAGATAACCGGCAGTTCGCCGACTTCGCGGCATGGGCCGTGGCGCGATACGCACCCGCAGTCCAGCATGAGACAGCATCGCAAAATGACCTAGAGGAGAGTGCGATCGCCCTATGACAATCAAGTCAATCAAGTCGAATGATCCGAAGCAATCCAAACAGATCTTGATCACCGGAGGAGCCGGTTTCGTCGGCTCCCATCTAGCCGACGGTCTTCTTCGCGCCGGTCATCAGGTTCGCATACTCGACGATCTTCTCCCGCAGGTCCACCAGGACGGACCGCCAGACTACCTCTCGCCCGAGGTCGAATTGGTTGTCGGCGACGTGCGCGATCCGAATCTGGTTCGCGACGTTCTTGGCGATGTGGACGTCGTCTTTCACTTTGCCGCCACGGTCGGCGTGGGGCAGTCCATGTACGAGATCAGCCGCTATATGAGCGTGAACACACAGGGAACTGCAGAGCTGCTGCAGGCCATGCTCGACACAAAGCTGCGGCCGGAGAAGCTGATCGTCGCTTCATCGATGTCGATCTATGGGGAGGGTCAATACGCGTGCTCCGCCTGCGGTGCAGCGGCGTTTCCTCCGGTGCGGCCAGTGTCGCAGTTGAAGGCTGCGCAATGGGAGCTACTTTGCACGCAGTGCTCGGGTGTGCTGGCGCCTCAACCGACGAACGAGACAAAGCCTTCAGAGATCAACTCGATCTACGCGTTATCGAAGCGCGATCAGGAGGAGCTCTGCCTAATCTACGGCCGTACCTACGAGCTTCCGGTAACGGCGCTTCGGTTTTTCAACATCTATGGAACACGGCAGGCGCTCTCGAATCCGTACACGGGAGTGGCGGCAATCTTCGCGGCACGGCTGATTAATGACCAAGCGCCGCTGGTGTTTGAAGACGGCGAACAGATGCGCGATTTCGTCAGTGTTCATGACATCGTTCGAGCCAACATGCTGGCGATGGAACGGCCGGAGTCCGATGGAGAAGTGATCAATATCGGGTGTGGGCAGCCGATCAAGATCCGGCAGGTTGCCGAGATCCTTGCAGCCGCGCTGGGCAAAGAGATCGCTCCAGTGATTACGCAGAAGTACCGCTCCGGGGATATTCGGCATTGCTACGCCGACCTTACCAAGGCGCGGAGGCTTCTTGGCTATGAACCGCAGGTGACGCACGAAGAAGGATTCCGTGAACTGGCGGCGTGGCTGGCGCACCAGAAAGCGGAAGACAAGGCTGACACCATGCTGCAGGAGCTCACCACCTATGGGCTGACCGCCTAAGCCAGGTTGGACGAGAAAGGACGAGAGTTGATGTCGCAACGAAATGCACGCACTATCTTGATCACCGGGGGCGCTGGATTCATCGGGTCTAATCTTGCGCAACGTCTGCTATCGGAACCGAATACGCACGTTCGCATCTTTGACAATCTGTCGCGCAACGGCGTCGCTCACAATCTGGAGTGGCTTCGGAGTCTTGCATGCAGTGAGCGCCTGGACTTTGTAGAAGGTGATGTTCGCGACGAGTTGGCGGTTCGATATGCGGCGGCGGATGCGACGGAGATCTACCACCTCGCCGCACAGGTGGCGGTGACCACTTCCATTCAGGACCCGCAGGAAGACTTCGATATCAACGTGCGCGGGACATTCCATGTGCTGGAAGCTGCGCGCCGTTCGGGGCGGCGTCCCTTTGTGCTCTTCACGTCGACCAACAAGGTGTATGGCTCGCTGCACGGAGTTCCTGTATCCATTGAAGGCACACATTATAGAGCGCGGGATTCGGAGTTCCACGGTGTGGACGAATCGGAGCCGCTGGACTTTCATTCGCCGTACGGCTGCTCAAAAGGCGCCGCGGACCAGTATGTGCGGGATTATGCGCGCATCTATGGCCTGCGCACCGTGGTCTTCCGCATGTCATGCATCGCGGGTCAGCGGCAGTTCGGCACAGAGGACCAGGGGTGGGTTGCGCACTTCCTCTATTCGGTGCTCGAAGGCAAGCCGATCACGATCTATGGCGATGGGCGCCAGGTGCGCGATGTGCTTCATGTGTACGACCTGATCGATGCGATGGCCTGCGCCCATGATGCGAAGGAACGCACAACGGGAGAGATCTACAACCTCGGCGGGGGCCCGGAGCGTGCAGTATCCGTAGTCGAAATGCTGAAGGCAATCGAAGACGAGACTGGCATCAAGCCGGTTCTGCGATTCAACGATGTTCGTCCCGGCGATCAGCCGCTCTATATCTCCAACACGTCCAAGCTGAGCGCGGATACCGGTTGGCGCGCGCGCCGGTCCTGCCGGCAGACGCTTGAGGCGATTCATCGGTTCTGGAGCGGCAACCGGGAACTTCTGTCAGGACAGCGAAGCCTCACATTGGATCGCGATCTGGTCACTGAGGAGGTCGCATGAAGTTCGCTCTGGTAAACCCGAGATGGAGCTTCGAAGGTTCCACGTACTTCGGCTGTCAGGAGCCGCACTTCCCTTTGGAGCTGCTGTCCGCCCAAGAGATGCTTCGCGGCGCAGGACAGGAGGTGCTGCTCATCGATGCGTGGATGGAGAATCTCACGCCGGACCAGGTACAGCAGCAGCTAATGCCGTTCAACGAAGATTTTTTGGTGATCCCCACGGCTCCCTCCTATCTATTCTGGCGATGCCCGCAACCGGAGCTTCGCGTTCCTCGGCAGTGGCTCTCCGCGCTGAATCGGACCTCAACAAAAGTAGTGATTGGACCGCACGGTTCGGTCACGCCAGTGTCTACGCTCGAGAAGACCGGAGCGGATGTTGTGCTGCGCGGTGAGCCCGACCAGACGCTGGCGCAACTTGCGACGCTGCCTTGGGAGATGATTGCAGGATGCTGCTGGCGCGATGCCAACGGCGTGATTCGATCGAGCCCCGGGCTTGGCGTAACGGACATGAGCGCGTTAGGCACACTCGACTACTCGGATTATCCGGTGGAGCGGCACCGCCACCTGCATCACATCTTCCCGGGCAATGGAGCCGATCATCTGCGTCTCGGGGCCGAGGTGGAGTTCGCGCGGGGATGCCCCTATGCGTGCACCTTCTGCAACAAGACCCTGTTCCGCAATAAGTACAGAGAGCGTGAGCTTCCCGCAGTTCTTGCGGAGATCGACCAGTTGATGGCGCGAGGCGTTGATTACATCTACTTCATCGACGAGATCTTCGGCGTAGGCAAGCAGGTCCGCGCTCTACTGGAGGAGATTGCGACGCGCCCGGTTTCGATTGGGTTCCAATCGCGCATCGACCTGTGGAACGAAGAGTCGATCGACCTCCTTGGCCGCGCGCACTGTGTCTCATTCGAATGCGGCGTTGAATCGATTACCGAGCAAGGCCGCAACGCCATGAACAAGAACTGCCGGATCGACACCGACCGGATTGCCGACCTGCTTATCTATGCGAAGGAGCGTATTCCGTGGGTGCAGGCCAATCTGATTAAGACAGCGAACGACGATCCCGCGCTTGTCTCGGCATGGCAGGCTAACCTCAAATCCCACGGGGTCTGGGTAAGCGAACCCGTGCCGATGTTTCCGTTCCCGGGAAGCCCGGAGTATGTCACGACCTTCGGCGCGCAGCCAGACGAGAGCGCCTGGGAACGTGCTCACGATTTCTATCTCCAGCTCTTCGCCAATAAAGGCTATAGCGACATACAGGAGAAGGAGCCTCTGTCGCTGCATGAGTTGGAGCGCGATCGAAATCGCGACCGGGAGCTTTTATGCGTGTCCTGATGACTACCGATACCATCGGGGGCGTTTGGACATTTACGAAAGAATTGGCCGCAGGCTTGTTGCAATCGGGGCATGCCGTCGCGCTGGTTAGCTTTGGCCGGGCTCCGTCGCAAGAACAGGCCATGTGGTGCTCGCGTGTCGGCGAGCAGTACAAAGACACGTTTCGATATGAAAGCTCATGCGCGCCGCTGGAATGGATGAGCGCGAACCACGACGCGTATGACGGCGCTGCCTCTCTCCTTCTGCGAATTGCCGATGAGTTTCAGCCGGACCTGCTGCACACCAACCAGTTCTGCTTTGGACGTCTTGCTCTGAACGTTCCAAAGATGATTACGGCGCACAGCGACGTGTTCAGTTGGGCCGCTGCTTGCCGCCCGGGCGGTCTAGAGACTTCTCCCTGGCTCGCGCGATACAGAAGCCTTGTGGAACTGGGCCTCGAAGGGGCGGACGCGGTCGTCACGCCGACACGCTGGATGCTTCATGCGCTGGCTGAGCACTTTCCTGTGCTGCCGTCGAGTTGCGTGATTCTGAACGGCCGCAGCCTTCCCGCCGCGAACGAGCAACAACCGCGCGCCTTACAGGCAGTTTGTGTGGGCAGGCTATGGGACGAGGCGAAGAATGTTGCGGTTCTCAATCAAGTGCAGGCGGCGTTCCCGATCTTCGCTGTGGGCGAGCAGCGGTACGAAGGTGCGGCAGTTGCAGCCAACGCCGCCTGCCTCCATCTGACTGGACCTCTAACGGAAGAGAACTTGCTGCGGCTACTCCGGCGAAGCAGCATCTATCTCGCCACGTCGATCTACGAGCCCTTCGGTCTGGCTTCGCTCGAAGCTGCGTTGTGCGGCTGTGCCGTGGTTGCCAACGACATCGCCTCGCACCACGAAGTCTGGGGTGACGCCGCGTTTTACTTCCAGGGATCTTCAGGATTGACTCAGTTGCTGCGCATACTTCAGAAATCACCGGAGTTGCTGCAGGCTTCACAGCAGAGATCGCATCGGCGAGCACTTGAACTCAGCGCACTCCGCATGACGGACGCTTATATCGCGCTTTACGAAAACGTCTTGTCGTCAAGCCGCATCTCTTCCGTGCAGGAGCTTACCGCAATTGCCTGCTAAACTTCGGGTCGCTTATATAGCCCATACGTTGCGTTCCGACTGGAACAACGGCAACGCCCATTTCCTAAGGGGCTTGATACGGGAGATGACTTGTCTCGGGCACGACGTCACCGTCTACGAACCGGAATCGGAATGGTCGATCGAAAATTTACGCACAGAGACGAAGGGTCAACAGTCTCTGAATAAGTTCGCTCGCACCTATGCGGATCTCCACGTTCGAACCTATGGATCGGGAGAGGGCAATGAGCCGTGGCGCGAATGTCTGAGTGATAAAGAAGTTGTCATCCTTCACGAGTGGAACCCGCCGGCTCTAGCTCAGCATCTGCTCACGCTTCGCGACGAACTTGGCTTTCGCCTGCTCTTCCACGACACACACCATCGCGCCTCGTCTTCTCCGCAGCAGATTCGGCAGTATGGCCTAGACCGCTTCGATGGCGTTCTGGCATTCGGTGAAACGCTCCGCAAACTTTACCGCGAGCACTTCGGCATCAACCGGTGTTGGACGCTGCACGAAGCCGCCGATACAAAGGTGTTTCGTCCTGCGGCCAACCTGGAGACGGAGATCGATGCCGATATTGTATGGATTGGCAACTGGGGTGAGGGAGAACGGTCGTCGGAGATTCGCGATTACTTTCTGAAGCCCGCGGCTGAGTTGGCCGATACTGCGCGGTTCGTCATCTACGGGGTGCGGTATCCGGAGGAAGGTCTGTCAGCATTGAGGGACGCTGGCGTGAACTATGGCGGCTACCTGCCGAACCTCGATGCTCCCGCTATCTATGCCGCGGCGAAGCTTACAGTCCATATTCCGCGGCAGCAGTACAACTCCACGATGACAGGCATTCCCACGATACGAGTGTTCGAGGCGCTTGCGTGTGGGATCCCGCTGATCTCCGCGCCGTGGCAAGATTCCGAGCGACTCTTTCGCCCCGGAGACTTCCGGTTTGCGAACAACACGCGGGAGATGTCCTATGCCATGCGCGATCTACTTAACGACCCAGCCGCTGCAGGGGAGCAAGCCAGATGCGGTCTCGAGACGGTTCTCGCGCGCCACACCTGCGCCCATCGAGCCCGGGAACTAACCCAGATTTGCGAGGAGTTGCTATCGTGAAGATCTTCGCGTTTGGCTCAAGCATCGTCTCTTCGTATTGGAACGGCGCCGCTACCTATTACCGCGGCTGTTACAAATACCTCGCTCGCCTCGGCCATCAGATAACCTTCGCGGAGCCGGACGCCTATGGGCGCCAGCAGCATCGCGACTCCGACGACTTCTCCTACGTGCAATCGGTCGTCTACCAGCCGGGTAGCGATGTCGACCGAATGCTCAGTCTGGCCGCTGATTCGGACGTTATCGTGAAACACAGCGGTATCGGCGCTGACGACGACACACTCGAACGGCGCATTCTCGAGCTGCGTCAGGATAGCGCCATCACGTTCTGGGACGTGGACGCGCCCGCCACGATTGCGCGGATGCACGCCCACCCGAAGGATGCGTTTCGTACGTCGATGCCGCAGTACGATGCAGTGCTGACCTACGGCGGAGGTCCCTGGTGTCGCGAGCAGTACCTTGCGCTGGGAGCGCGTGCTTACTTCAGCATGTATAACGGCCTTGATCCGGAGACTCACTTCCCGGTCGCACCTGACTCTGCGCTTCACTGCGACGTTGCTTTCCTTGGCAACCGTCTCCCCGACCGCGAGGCGCGCGTGGACGAATTGTTTCTCCGAGCCGCGGAACTCGCCCCGAAGGCACGCTTTCTGCTCGGCGGAGAAGGCTGGGGTGATAAGCCGTTGCCCGGCAATGTCCGGTACCTCGGTCACGTTCCAACGGCGGACCACAACCGGGTGAATTGCTCGGCCGGCATGGTGATGAACATCAACCGTGCGTCGATGGCGCAGTCCGGCTTCTCGCCCCCGACACGCGTATTTGAAGTTGCCGGTGCGGGTACGTGCCTGCTCTGCGATGACTGGCCCGGTATCGACGACTGCTTCGAGCCGGGAAAAGAAATCCTGGTCATTCGCAATGCAAGCGACGTCGTGGACGCGCTCGCACTGCA
Source organism: Edaphobacter sp. (assembly GCA_965277335.1). GTDB lineage: Bacteria > Acidobacteriota > Terriglobia > Terriglobales > Acidobacteriaceae > Edaphobacter. Next base: position 62,845 of record CBDICJ010000009.1, read on the forward strand.
TGATGATGCAGACCGCCGGCGGATCGGAGATGCTTTCCGCGCTCGCGCTCTAAGCGACCATACCTATGCACAACGCGCGCTGCAAGCCGAGCAGGCGTTCCGCCACTGTCTTGCTGCCCGGGAACAGGAAGTATTCGTTCGTCCATGAAGATCGTCGTGTTCGGCCTCACTATTACATCGTCGTGGGGCAATGGCCATGCCACAACCTACCGATCGCTGCTGAAAGCGCTGCATCGGCGCGGTCACCGAATCGACTTCGTGGAGAAGGACGTGGAGTGGTATCGCAGCAATCGGGATCTACCTGAACCGGATTTCTGTTCCGTGCGCCTGTATGCCGAATGGCCAAAGAGCGCTGCATCTTTTGCGAAAGCAAGCAGAGATGCCGACGCCATAGTTGTTGGCTCCTATTTTCCAGATGCAATTGCAGCCGCCTCAGTTCTGCTGGAACAGGCGTCGTGCCCGGTGCTTTTCTACGATATCGACACGCCGATTACGTTGAAGCGTCTGCGAGAACATGGCGGCACCGATTACCTGGATGCCGCGCTGATCCCGCAATACGATGCTTATCTGAGCTTTACCGGAGGACCGGCACTTCGAGAGCTGGAAACGCGCTTCGGTGCGCGGCGCGCTATTCCATTTTTCTGTTCCGTCGATCCTGATCTTTATCGGCCCATGCCGGTTCGTGCGGAGTTCAGAAGCGACTTGAGCTACCTGGGGACGTACGCGCCAGATCGTCAACCTAAGCTGATGAATCTTCTCGATGGCGCTGCTGCCCTTATGCCGGAGAGCCGCTTTATCGTAGCTGGGCCGCAGTATCCGGCTGGCGTTCAATGGCACCCGAATATCGAACGCGTCATACACATCTCTCCGCCGGATCACCCGGCCTTTTACTCTTCAGGAAGATTCACTCTCAACCTGACGCGCGACGATATGGTTGCCGCCGGCTACTCTCCGTCCGTGCGGCTCTTCGAGGCCTCTGCATGTGGAGCGACGATTCTGTCGGACTCCTGGGAGGGTTTAGCTGATTTTCTTACCCCTGGCGAAGAGATCCTGCTGCCCAAGGATGCTTCTGAGGTGGCTGTCATTCTCGAACAGACCTCCGATGCGGACCGCAGGCGCATTGGACAACGTGCTCGCGACCGAATCCTGACCGAACATACTGCGAACCGTCGCGCGGAAGAGTTTGAGCAGATCGTCTCCGATTGCAGATGAGTCTAGCTCTGGTCGTCGATCAGGTCGGCGAGAGAGTGAACGCATCTATCAGGATCCTCTAGCTGGAGTTGTTCGAAGCTGTAGATGCCGGTAGCGACCGCAATGACATCAAGTTGGTTTGCCTTCGCGGACCGCACATCTTCTGGAGTATCGCCGACAACGCAGACTTGAGCATCGGTCCCTGCAAGTTCGCGCGCCTTCTCCAAAGCTCCGCGGAAAACGTCTGTCCGAAACTCGAAGGCATCGCTGTATCCGCCAAAATCGAAGAGATCCAGCAAGCCGCAGCGTCCGAGTTTCAGCCGGCCGATCTCTTCGAGATTGCCTGTGGCCACTCCGAGTACAGCTCCGCGCGCGCGCAGATGATGAAGGACTCGATGTACTGAGGGGAGCACTGTTACGCAAAGATCGGCGGCACGGTCTGCCACAAACCGACACATCTCAGCTCGTATCTCCTGAAGTCTCGGCCGCCACCGCTCATCTGGAATGCCGGCTAGCTGGAGAGCGTCACGCAGTATGCCGACATCAGTGTTTCCATGCGCGGTAACGCCGTCTAGATTTCCCGGACGGCCCGAAAGCCGGCTCACCGCATCGCAGAAGGCAAAGTAATGCACGGCATCGGCGCAGTGCAGCAAGGTGCCATCAATATCGAAGAGGTATGCATCATAGCCGTCCCATGCGCGTCGCTGCGCCCCCTGCTCAGTCCCACTGCTCTTGTTCGACAGCGCATCAGTCATTGAACTCCGCCAAGGCATTTCGCACATCTTCGACTACCCCGGTCCAGTTCTGCGGTTGACGCTGCCGGAACAACCGCAGCGTTGGATACCACGGACTATCGCTTCGTTCCGTCATCCACCGCCAGTCTGCCGCGTGCTGGAGCATCACCCATGCGGGTATGCCCAACGCTCCGGCCAGATGCGCCGCAAAGGTATCCACAGTGAGGACGAGGTCAAGATTTGCCATGGTAGCTGCGAGGCGGAGAAGTCCATCGCCACACTCGGCCGTCGCATCGCGCATCCGTGCTCCTTTTGCGTCTTGAGCAGCTGCGCCGCCTTGAATATTCCAGAATTCGATTCTATCGTTTTTCAGGAGCGGCTCCAGCAGCTCAAATGGGATGGAGCGCTGCGGGTTCCAATCTCCGCCTGCCCAAATCATGCCGATGCGGCAGCGTTTTGAGAGGTCGCAGCAGCGTCTCATCGCGCTGGCTGCGTGCTGCACGGCTTCGTGCGGGAGGCGCATGTAGGGAGTAGAGAATGGCAGGTCCGTTATCGCGGTACGAAAGAGATATGGCAGCTCCATGACCTCGATCTGAACATCCCAGAGCGGAGCCTGCGGAGGCGCCCCGTCGCCCCATGTGATCACGTCATCGACACCGTCAAAGAGATAAGCCAGTTCAACAAATCTGGGCGGCGCCTCGAACGCCACTTGCGACGCTTGCTCGCGCAGCAGAGGCGCATAACGGAGCATTTGTACGGCATCGCCAAAGCCATGGAGAGAGCGCACGATCACTCTTGCGTCGCGAAGGCCTTCGCCGTTCCAGAGGCGATGGGGGTCGGGAGCGCCGCGCAGCCGGATCGCGTCGCTCTCTTTCCAGGCTGCCTCAAAGTGGCCCTGCAGCATGAAGGTCATCCACCGTCCCGCGGAACACCGATCCCAATTTGCACCGGAGTACTCAGCCTCATCGAAAGCAAAACGGGCTTCGCTCAATCGGCGATCTTCGAGAAGCTGCTCCGCTTCGACAAGACATGCAGCAGGGGCGACCACGCTCAATATCCGCCGGCGCGAGGGTAGACACAGTGAGGTCCATCCGGAGGCACTTCCACCGGCTGCCGGCGGCAGAGATAGACTTCCTCCTCCGGCTGCGCCTCGATCGCGAATCCAGACGACCGCAGCATCGCTTCGACGCAAGCGCGGTTCGGTACCCACCAGTTCGTCTGATCGTGAGAGTAGCGTCTTTCGATAAAGTGCAGCTTCGGATAGCCGGGTTCGTCAAAGGGCGCAGGCGCATTGAACGGATAATCTTCGTCGACCTCGACGATGTCGCGGCTTCCACGCTGCATACTCTGAAACAACAGCATGTCCTTTGCGACGTGCTCGTGAATCAGGTCGAGGGCAAGCAGCGGATGACGCAGATGATAAAGGACGCCCATGAAGATAACGAGGTCGAACCGCTCTTTTAACGAGCCGATATCCCACACCGCCATGCGTTCGAAAGCTACATCCAGTCCGGTCACCTCGGCCGCAAAGCGCGCCTGCTGCAAATACTGCTCGTCCGTGTCGATTCCAAGGACACGTTCTGCTCCCCGCCGCTTCATCTCAAGCGAATAGAATCCTGCATTGCAGCCGATATCGAGGATGCTCATACCGATCATATCGAGCGGCAAGGCGTCACGGAAGCTTTTGAACTTTACCTCCGGATAGTCGCCCAGAAAGTGATGCGGCGCGGTCTCCATGCCTCCTAAATGCAGGTTGTGAAACCATGGCCCAAGCTCGTCGATACGCTGTTGCAGCGCCTTCTTATCGTTCAACAGCGAATGAGTCGTTGCGATCATCTGTCACCCCCTTCTTCCATGCAGCTGCATCTTCCTGCCGCTCGGCAAGCAGGCGAATCGCTTCACGGTATCCATGCAGCGTACCTACATCCACATAGGCCTGCCCGGCGCGAATGCCGACCGCGCGGCCACCTTCCTTAATCCATTCGTTTGCAAGTGTGCCGAGATATTCATCTCTTCGCTCCGGGCGGCGCCACAACGCATAAAGGGCATGAAAGACAGCGCCAGGCATGCGAATGCCTCCCCATATCCACTCCGATGCAGCATCCTTCTGTTTGACCTGTATCTCTTGAACGGTTCCATCGGGGCTGGTCACCACCGCATCGAAAAGCTCCGGCCGCTCGACAGGAAACAGCAAAAAGGAAAGCAGATCTTCAGGCAGTCTTGCGAAGCCGTCATTCGGAGTCCAGATCGTGTCCGGCAGCCCAATCAGGACCGATTCATCTCCACGCACCAGCGGTATCGCGCGAAACACGGCGTCGCATAGACCGCCCGGGGTTGGCTGCACCACATAGGCGATATCCGCGCCCCACAAACGTGACCCGTAGTACTCCAGAATGTCCGTCTTTCCAGGAGAGATCACGAAGCAAAGCTTGTCGGCGCCTGCTTGGATCATGCGTTCCACAAGATACTCGCTGACGGCACGCGGTCGTTCGCGCCCGTCTTCTGTACTGCTTCCAACCGGGAGCAGCTCCTTCGAAAAAGCGAGCGGCTGAATACGGCTTCCTGCTCCCGCGGCTGGAATGATTCCCCACATGATCGTCAGCTCTCCCTCATCCTCATGCGCAAGCCGCCTGCGAGGGAACCCCTCGAACGGATTCGCAGATTTGCTCCAACTGCTCGATGCGGCGCTCACCGGTATGCTCCGCCAACGTTCTCTCACGAGCTGCCTCTGCCAAGTTGCGCAGTTCTCTATCGGAAAGCGAAAGCGCCTCGGTTACGTCCGCCGCCGAACTCACCGGCAAGATCTCGCGGTCTGGCGTGAAGAAGCTGTCGAGGCCTGCCCAGTTGTCGCTGAGAAGAGGAGTACCGCAAGCAGCCGCTTCAAAGAGTCTGCCCGAAGGACAAAATCCGTACCGCGCCATCGCTTCGCGGGTTACATTCAGCGTTGCGCGACTTGAACAGAAGAATGCCGGATGTTGGAATGGCGCAAGATGCCGGACAAAAAAAATGTTCGTGCCCCACGGAAAGCTGTCGGGATACTGCGCCCCACCGATGAGAAACCGCTCGTCCTGCATTTGACTGGCTGGTTCAAGAAATAGACGAGTCAACGCCTCCTGCCGGTCGCTCGCGTATGTGCCCAGGTAAGAGAGCGTGGATCGAAACTCTTCGTCCATCGGCGCTGGTCGATAACTCTCCGGATCCACCGAGCCGTAGAGTGGAGCTACCAGCCGCGCACCCAGCTTGCTCTTCAACTCATCGAGAGCCTGGCCGCCGGTATAGCTCAAGACCAGATCGAAATCTATAAGGCCGCGGGTGGGAAGATACTTCACCGTGCTGTTTCGTCGCAATTCGTCCAACGTGACCGGCGTATCCAGATCGTAGAAGGCCTTAATGCCGCTCCCATATTCCAGAATCAGCTCGCTGGCATCAGCGCCATCGGGACAAAAGCTGGTACACAGCGCCAGGTCCGCGTGATCAAGTTCGCGGATAGCTTCATCGCGAACGTCTTCCAGGTTGCGATAGAGCCGGAGTCTTCCTCCACGTGGAAGCTCGTATAAGTCGCGCGCGCCCGCATAGTACGGAACGTCTTTCTCATAAAAGGTGAGGGTGTGTCCGCGTCGCAACATTGCCTTTACCAGCGATCGCCACAGCGTCGCATGGCCATTGCCCCAGGACGAGGAGATGGTCAGCCCAAAGATGACGAGATGCATTCCTTCTCCCGGTGGATCAGCCCACGCGATGTCAACTTCCTTTGAGATGAACGGAAGATGCGACGGGATGTACCCGATTCAAACCTTAAGGATGATCTCCGCTCAGCTTCTCGTTATCTTCCACGCAGCAAATACAATTCCTGCTCCCACCAGACCGACCGCCGCGAGCGAAGCCAGTGGATTGACGATGGCGGTCGTATAGGCGCTGCGGCGCATAGAGTTCTGATCCCCGCGTACATGGCCGTCTTCCGCAGGCTGCCAAAGGCTATCCTGACGAGGGTGCTTCCGCTCATGTTTGTATTGCGACTTGATCATCAGGCTGGACGCTGAGTCGACCAGGCCGGGAGTGAGGCGGCTGAAGATACCCATTAATTTGCCCGCGCCTCCGACGTGTAGAGCTCGCCGTGGATGTTCCGCGGCAAGCAGAATCGTCCTCGCCACCTCTTCCGGCGCGTAGATCGGCGGGGGTAGGTTCGCCTCATCCTGCGTGTAGTTCTTGGCGTGAAGCGCGAAGGGAGTTCCGATGGCCGCGGGCTGGATTAACGTAACGGAGACGGGCGCTCCTTCATCCTTGAGTTCACGTCGCAACGCATCTGTGAATCCCTTGATCGCGTGCTTGGTCGTGGAATACATTCCCTGGATCGGAAAGGCGAAGTCGGACGCTACGCTGCCAAGATTGATCAGTGCGCCACCGCGCTGCTTCAGATGAGGCAGCGCCGTAGTCGAACCATAGACGACGCCCCAGAAGTTGATATCAAATAACTGACGGTGGTCCGCATCGGAGACCTCTTCGAGCCTTCCCCATAGACCTTGCCCAGCGTTGTTGACCCAGGTGTCGAAACCGCCAAAGCGCTCGACGGCCCGATGCGCGAGGCGTTCGATCTCTTCATGTTTGCTGACATCCGTGACGACGTACATGGCACTGCCGCCTGCCTGTTCAATCTCACGCACCGCCTGGGCAAGCGCTTCTTCGTTCCGTGCTGCTAAAACTACGTTGGCGCCACGTCTGGCGGCTGCCTGCGCCGTAGCAAGACCAATCCCGCTCGTGGCGCCGGTGATGACGATAGTCTGTTGCGAGAGCGGCTTCAGAGTGATTTTCATGATCGATAAGAGCGCACCTTTCCGGAAAAGGGTGTATGGCGTGATCAGCGCAATAACGATGAGACTGGAAGGATTTTGACTACGTAAACGAGTGCCCGATCGGAAGTGCAGGGAGGCGGCGTTGGATATTCGACGCAGTTTTCCGGACTGCTCAATCAGGTACAGTAGCAGAAGCAAACGATAGGTAGATCGACGAATGTTCCAGCTGGACAATGCTTCCACCAATTCGGTCTTCCAATCGCTAAAGGGAAAATTGATCGTCTCATGTCAGGCGTCGCACGGGGAGCCGCTGGACAATTTGGACGTGCTGACCCGGATGGCAGCTTCCGTTCTGCGCGGCGGCGCTGGCGGATTAAGAGCCGAGGGCGTCGAACGAGTGATTGCGTTTCGAGCGATCACCGATCTGCCGATCATAGGAATCGTAAAGACCTTCGATGCGAATGGCGAGATCTACATCACTCCCGACTTCCCATCCGCGCAGGTGCTCAGCAATGCGAACGCAGATATCATCGGGCTCGATTGCACCAGCCGGAGACTCTCAGCGGAGGAGCCTTGGCCGAAGTTGATCCATCGTATTCATCAACAGTTGGGTCGACCGGTCTGCGCGGATATTGCAACCTTCGAGGAAGGGATTGCAGCCGAAGAGGCGGGCGCGGATGCAGTCGCCACCACACTCTATGGCTATACGGCGGAGACAATGGGAGCCAGAACGGTTTCGTGGCCGCTAGTGGAAAAGCTAATAGAGCGATTGAAAGTTCCAGTCATTGTCGAAGGACATGTGACCCACCCGGAGGAGGTTCGCAGAGCGCTGGATATTGGGGCGAGCTCGGTGGTGGTGGGTTCGGCGATCACCCGCCCCGAGCTGATCACAGCGAGATTTGTGGAAGCTACCCGACGGTAAGCCAGCGTGTCGTTTCTAGTGCAAAGTCATCCGGAAAGAATGCCCATAATTCGCTGGCGCACGAATTCAATATCTGTATAGTCAACTATACGTAATGTTCGCAGTCGAGAAGATAGGATCCTGGCATGGCTATCGGCATCGCAGCAGCAACTTCAGCCACTGCGGCTGAAACCGGCAGGAAGAGTTACACCATCCCTCTAGCCCTGATGGTCTCCCTGTACTTCAGCATCGGTTTCATCACTGCGCTGAACGACATCCTGGTCCCCCATTTCAAAGATCTCTTCCACCTGACCAACGTCGCCGCGCTGCTGGTGCAATTCTGCTTCTTTGGCGCGTACTTCGTCATGTCGGTTCCGTCGGGTTGGATCGTCGGCAGGATCGGATATAAAGCCAGCATCGTAACGGCGCTTTCGATCATGGGACTCGGCCTGCTATTTTTCCTGCCGGCATCCGTCATGATTTTCTACCCGCTGTTTCTCTTTGCGCTGTTTGTCGTCGGCAGCGGGCTGGCGCTGCTGCAGGTAGCCATCAATCCGTATGTCGGCGCGCTGGGATCGCCGGAGACAGCCTCGTCGCGCTTGAACCTTGCAGGCGGCTTCAACTCGGTCGCAACCACCCTGGCCCCGAAGGTGGGAGCCGCCTTTATCTTCATCGCGGCGGGAGCCTCCACGGCGCAGTTGGCGCGTTCTGTCCGCGTCCCCTATCTCATCCTGGCGGTATTCGCGTTCCTGATGGCAGGCATAACCGCCTCCGTGCATCTTCCCAATGTGATCCAGGAGAACGACAAGAGCGCCGCCAGAGATGGCAGTGCGTGGAAGTTCCGGCATCTTCGTCTCGGAGCGCTGGCGATCTTCTTCTACGTAGGCGCCGAGGTCGCGATAGGCAGCCTCATGATCAGCTTTCTGGGCCAGCCTTCGATGGGCAGTCTAAGCCACGAAGCCGCCGCACGGTATGTCTCCTTTTATTGGGGAGGCGCGATGGTCGGGCGCTTCCTTGGGTTCGTTGCCTTGCGCAGGATCAAAGCCCAGCGCGCGCTCGCGTTTGTCTCCTTTGCCGCGTTTCTTCTGGTAGGCACAGCAATCGCCGCGCATGGCCACATCGCGATGGTCGCCATCGTCGCCTGTGGGCTCTTCAACTCGGTGATGTGGCCATGTATCTTTCCGCTGTCGGTCGTTGGGCTGGGACGATTCACAAGCCAGGGCTCGGGAATTCTCGTCACCATGGTCGTGGGTGGAGCGGTCGTTCCCGAGATCCAAGGCTTCCTGGCCGATTCGTTCGGATACCAACGAAGCTTCGCCATCGTCCTGCTCTGCTATGCGTACATCTTCTACTTCGCGCTCAGAGGGCATCGCAACCTGAGCGTTGCCGGCGCTTCGAACAGCTCAACTCCAGCGCTCATTCAATAGCCTACTCAATCGTGGTGGTTGGGACGCGAATCGATGCGCGGTAGCGGTCGCCGCGGTAGCGCGAACACGCCACTTCGATCGGGATCTCCTCGGTCGTCATGATAATGCGCGAAATCGACAGTACGCTCGCCTTCTTCGGAATGGTCAGCAGCTCCGATTCCTCGCGTGTAGCCGGCAGCGCTTCGATCACCTCGTCGGCCCAGGCGACGCGCACGCCGAAGTTTTCCCGAAGCACGTAGTAGAGCGACTTCTTTGCGAAATCGATTCGTTCCAGGCCTGGAAATTGTTTCAGCGGAATATGCGATTCTTCAAGCGCCATAGGAATGCCGTCCGCCAGACGCAGCCGACGCAACCGCATCACGATATCCTCGGCTTTGACCTTCAACTGCTCAGCAAGCTCGCTTGTGGCTTTTACCACGGTCTGCTCCAGCAGCCGTGAACTTGGAGCCATCCCACGCTGCTTCATGTCCTCCGTAAATCCCCTGAGGTGCATGATGTTCTTCTCCAGCTTCGGCCGGGTGACGAACGTGCCGCGGCCTTTCTGACTGAAGGCGTACCCGCTGGTCTTCAATCCGTGCAATGCCTGTCGCGCGGTCATCCTGCTTACCTGGTAAATCCGCGCGAGTTCCTCCTCCGACGCGAGAGGATCGCCCTCTCCCAGTTCCCCGGAACGAATCCGTTCCATCAGGGTTCGCTGGATCTGGTAGTAAAGCGGTATGAACCCATTCTTGTCGAGCGGTTGAACGGACGGGGCAGCTTGAACCGGAACTTTCGACACTCTCTCTCCTGACACGGACTCACGCCGTGGTGCGCGACTTCGCCGACCACTTCAACCAAGCAGTCTATCCAGATAGACTCGATTCTAACAACCGCGTATTTCACGAGCTAAATCAGACGCTTCAAGATGGCGCTTTAGCTTGTAAACGGACGTCCCGCGAGAAAGCTTTGCAGGACCTCAGCCTCAGGCGACAGCACGTTCAGATTTGCCATCCCGCCTGCTTGCAGGCAGCCCCAGTCCTCCTCGATTCCCATCAGCCGCGAGGGGTTCCGCGAGGCCGCAGCGACAGCGACTTCGAGATCGGCGCCCGTAAATGCCATGAAGTTCCGAACTCCCCGGTCAAGCGTCAACACGCTGCCGGCAAGCACGCCGTGCGAGGTGCAGCGCCCATCAAGCACCTCGACCTCCATCTCGCCCAGCATGTAAATTCCATCCGGCATTCCCGTCGCGCTCATGCCATCCGTAACCAGAATAATTTTTTCTTTGCCCTTCGCCTTGTAGTAAAGCCGCACCATCATTGGGTCGACATGAATACCGTCACAGATAATCTCAGCAAAAAGAGTCTGCTCGTCGAGCACAAACGCCGCAAGCCCAGGCTCACGATGATCCATCGCCCTCATGGCATTGAACGTGTGCGTCGCGGAACGAGCCCCCGCTTGCAGAGCCGCTTGAGCTTCGCACACCTTCGCGTTGCTATGCCCAAGGCTGCAGCGAACCCCGAGTTGCGTCGCATGCGCAATCAACTCTGTCGCTCCCGGCAGCTCTGGCGCAATCGTCATCAGCCGAATGCAGCCCTCGGAAGCCTGCCAGAACTGGTCGAACAACTTGAGCGATGGAGCCTCCAGCAATGAGTCCGTGTGTACTCCTCGTTTTGCGTGCGAGAGAAAAGGCCCCTCAAGATGAATTCCCAGCGGAGTTGCTCCTGCCGGTGCGTTAGCATGCATCCGCTTTATTTGAGTCGCCAGACCGGCCAGCGAACGCAGTGTCTCATCCCGTGTCGCCGTTACGGTGGTCGGAAGATACGCCCCTACTCCGCGACTCGCGAGGTAGTTGCCAATCGCATCCATCGCCTCCGGCGTCGCTTCCATCACGTCGTGTCCTGCACAGCCGTGTATATGAATGTCGAAATACGCCGGAACCAGGGTCGCCTCGGGAAACCGGTGCGTTGCCGTCGCTCGCTCGTGCTCCCGCGCAGTAAGGCTCTCGATGCTTGCGATGCGATCGTCTTCAATGCTCACAAGAGGATACTCCACCGTCTCCTCCCTGCTCTGAAGACGCCGCGCCGCTATCGTCCTGATCATTGCTGTCCCTCGCCCGCAGATTTCCCTTGTGAGCTTATCCGAAGATTAGTATAGTCGTCCAGACAGGTTTTGGTGCAACCAGAGAAATAGTTATCCAGGCAAGCACCTCTCGGGAGAGGCAAAAGAGTGTCGCAGGACATCTCCCGCTGCGGCGGTACTGTCCGTCCCCTCGGGCGACCTCGCAGGAACACTGATTACTCAAATAAGCCGTCCGGCTGATCGCAAAAGATTGGATGCCATCGCAATGAACGCCAAGTCTGCCCCGCAAGAGCCTACCACGAACTTTCCCCATGCCATGCTCCGCGAGATCTACGAGCAGCCGCAGGCCTTCGCCGACACCATCGAACGATATATCCCAGGCGGGCCCTCGACCATAGAGGTCTTTCAACCGGCTCTCGATGTCTTCGGCCGGCGCGAGAGACTCGTGATCGCCGCTAGCGGATCGAGCCGCCATGCCGGGCTCGCAGGCGAAATCATGATTGAAGACCTCGCCGGCATTCCCGTCGATGTCGAATACGCGAGCGAGTACACCTACCGCTCCACCCATACCCTCCACAATCCCGGCGTCCTGGTTATCTCGCAATCCGGAGAGACGGCAGACACGCTCGCGGCCTTGCGCGAAGCTCACGCCCGGGGTCTGGCAACCATCGCGATCACCAACAACGCCCACTCCACCATGGCCAAAGAGGCAAATGCCTCCCTGCCCACCTTTGCGGGAACGGAGAAAGCGATTCCGGCGACCAAGAGCTTCACCACCCAGCTTGCGGTTTTGTATTGCCTGGCGCTGCAACTGGCGCGCTTCCGCGGCCGGATGACGTTGCAAACCGCCGAGGCCCATGGCGCCCAGTTGCAGGAGATTCCCTCCCTGCTCGAAAAGGCTCTTCCCGGATGGCAGGAGCAGATAGAAAGCCTGACTCCCCATCTCCAGAAGGCCAGCGCCTTCCTCTATCTCGGCCGGGGCGTTCATTACGCCATAGCTCGCGAAGGGGCGCTGAAGCTGAAAGAATCCGCCTACCTGAACGCGGAAGGCTATCCTGCCGGCGAACTTAAGCATGGCCCCAATGCACTGGTCAGCCAGGCCGCGCCTCTTATCATGATCGCCACCGCAGATGCCAAGGACCCCGATTCGCTGCTGCGCTATTCCAAGGTCCTCCAGTTGATGAAAGACATGCGAGCCCAGGGCGCGCGAATCATCGCGCTTGCCACCGAAGGCAACCGCGAGGTGTCGCGATACAGCGATTCGTGTCTCTTTATCCCCGCCAGCAACGACCTGCTTTCCACAATCCTCGAGGCCGTACCCCTGCAGTTGCTCGCTTACACCATGGCGATTCGCAAAGGCATCGACGTAGACCGTCCCCGCAACCTGGTCAAAGCGGTGATAGAGGAGTAGTTAGCGCTTTATACCTGTCTACCACCTGTGTGGGATGGACGATTGAAAGTTGTTGATTGAAATTCTCTGTCGATTTCTCTTGCAATATAAGTCCAGTTGTCTATACAGTGAGGGAACTCCAACACGACAACTCTCTCTGCGATGGAAGACACGGTAGCAGCATTGCTTCAAAGGCCCCGAAGCCGAGCGGGAACCAATCGCCGCCGGCCTGGAACACAAATTCAAGGAGGTGTACCCATGAGACGACGCATCGCTCTCTTCTGTTTTGCCATGCTTCTCGCTACTTGCCCGCTTGCCTTTGGACAAGACATCAGCGCCAAAATCACCGGCACCGTAACCGACAGCTCCGGCGCGGTTATTGCAGGCGCAACCGTCATCGCCAATGACACCGCCCGGGGGACCGAGTACCCGACCCAGACAAGCGCCTCCGGTTCCTACTACCTGTCGCCGCTGCCCCCGGGCGATTACTCCCTCAAGATCTCCGCGCCCGGCTTCGAGACCTCGGCCCGTCCGGCCTTCACCCTCGTTCTCAATCAGACGGCGCGTGTCGACGTCAAGATGACCATCGGGCAGGCCTCTCAGACCGTCGAGGTGTCGAGCGCTCCTCCTCTGCTGCAAACCGATCAGACCTTTCTCGGAACCGTGCTCGACGCCCACGCCAACGTCACCCTTCCCCTCGCCACCCGCAACTACAACCAGCTCACCCTGCTCTCGCCCGGAGCCGTCAGCCTCAATCCCGGCTCCTTTACCGGCTCCCAGGCCAGCTTCCAGGTCGGTCGTCCGTACATCAACGGAAACCGCGAGCAGACCAACAACTACATTCTTGACGGCATGGACAACAACCAGATCGACAACAACGACGTTGCCTTTGCGCCCAGTGTCGATGCGATTCAGGAGTTCAATCTCATCTCGCAGAACGCCCCCGCCTCCTACGGCAACTATCTCGGCGGCATCATCAGCGTCACCCTCAAGTCAGGCACCAACAAGTTTCACGGTGACGCCTTTGAGTTCATCCGCAACGATGCGCTGAACGCAAACACTTGGCAGCATGGCCTCACCAAGGGAAATGCCTATGTGCCCGGTCAGAACAATCCCGACGGTACCGGCTTGAAGCCGAAGCTGCGCTGGAATGAGTTTGGAGCGTCGCTCGGCGGTCCCATCTTCAAGGATAAGCTCTTCTTCTTCGTCGACTACCAGGGCTCGCGCTACGACCAGCCGGCAACGTCCGTTCCCTTTACGGTATTCACCGCCGCAGAACGCCAGGGTAACTTCTCTACCCTCTGCTCTGCCGGCTTCAACGCGCAAGGGATCTGCAATAACCTCGCGCAACAGCTCTATAACCCGTTCACCGGATCCACCCCAGGAGAACGGCAACCGTTTCTGAACAACCAGATCAACGTTCCGTTCAGCCCTGCCGCCTCGAAGATTCTCAACTCGCCGCTCTACCCCGGACCCCTCAACGATGCCTCGACACAAAATCAGATCAACCTGACGCATTCCTACACCAACAGCGACCAGGGCGACCTGAAGCTCGACTGGGTAGCCAGCCAGAAAGATCACGTCTACGCTCGCTACTCGCAGCAGCACGTTACTAATCCCACCACCAACAGCCAATTGCTCACCGGCGACTCCGACAACGAGTTTCCGCTCTACAACGGCGTCATCGACTACGCCCGCACCATCAGTTCCTCCTTCCTCAACGACGCCCGCATCGGCGCCAGCTACTTTCCGGTCACCGAGGGCTACACCAACCCCACCGGGCAGAATCTGCCTTCGGCCTTCGGTATCGCCGGCGCAGCGGCCAACCAGACCTTCCTTCCGCTGCAGACCTTCCAGGGCGGCAACAGCAACGGCCCGTCCATCGGCAGCAACAATCTCATCTCGCAGTTCCACGACACCGTCATTCAGTTGGAAGACACCGTGACCCTGGTCCGAGGCCACCAGACCGTCAACCTCGGCGTCGAGTACTTCAACTACCGAACCAATGTCCTGTACGTCGGCAACTCTGGCCTTGCCGGTCAGTTCATCTACGACGGCTCGTTCACCGGCAATGGCACGACCGCCACGCCCACCGGCATCGCCGAGGCCGACTTTCTGCTCGGCCTTCCCACGAATGTCGGCCTCGGCTCAGGCAGCGGCAGGAACCTGCGTAACAGTCTCTACTCCGGCTTCGTCCAGGACGACTGGCATGTGAGCTCCAACCTGACGTTGAATCTCGGTCTTCGTTACGAGGTTCAAACGCCTCGTGCGGACGCTCACAATCAATCCACCAACTACGGTCTGTTCACCGGCAACGTCGAAATCGCGGGAATGAATGGGGCATCGAGCGCCCTCTATAGCCAATACAACGGCCCCACCAACTTCCAGCCCCGTGTCGGCTTCTCGTATCAACCCGACTTTGACAGGTCTATGGTGATCCGCGGCGCTTACGGCATCTCCAACTTTGCGGAGAGCACTGGAACCGGCAACCTGCTCATTCAGAATCCTCCGTTCGCGATTCCCCGCAACGTCACCTACCTGGGTGCCTCCATGCCGCTCCCCACAACGAAGCTCGATCAGGGTTTCTCTACCTTTCCAGCAGCCGGCTGCACGGTTGCTCTCGCAATCGCCCAGTCACCCTTCTGCTTTGCCGGGACCGGCATTCACGCCTTCGATCCCAACTTCCGTCCCGCCGTCTCGCAGCAGTACAACCTGACCGTGCAACGTCAGCTTGGCAGGTCCTCGACCTTCCAGATCGGTTACGTCGGACAGAAGACGGATCACTTGGCAACCATCTCGCTCATCAACCAGGAGGTGCTTCACGCAGACGGCTCCATTACCCCCAGCCCCTACCTCAATCCCACCCTGCAGGCCCTAGTCGGACAGGCCCGCCTCACCGCCGCCACCGGCTATTCCAATTACAACTCGCTCCAGGCTAGCTTCCAGCAGCGCCTCAGCCATGGGCTTGAATTCCAGGGCAACTACACCTATGCGAAGTGCATGGGCAACTCGTCCGGGTTCTTCTACCAGTACGGCGACATGAACGCTCAACTGACGCAGGCAGGCAACAATCATGCTTTCTTCCAGGACACCTACAATCCGGCCGGCGACTACGGCCGCTGCGATCAAAATGTAACCAACTCCTTCAACGGCTTCGTCACCTATGACCTGCCCTTCGGACGCGGCAGAATGTTCGGTTCGAACATCAACCGCGCCGCCGACCTTGTCGCTGGCGGTTGGCAGGTCAACTCTATCCTCCAGTTCCACACCGGCTTCCCCATCACCGCACAGGGAGCCAATAACTCGGGCGTGATCACTGGTTTCCCAAGGGCAGATTGCACTGGACAGCCGAGAGAGACGCCCAAGCGCCCCTCGACGGACCTGACGCACTCAGGCTACTTCTGGTTCGATCCCAGCTCCGTCTCGAACGCCGCCAAGGGCACCTTCGGCAACTGCCAGGTCGGCAGCTTCACCGGACCAGGCCTTCAGGCGGTCGACTTTAGCGTCTCCAAGAGCTTCGCCATCGTCGAGCACCAAAGCCTGCAGTTCCGCGCCGAAGCCATCAACGCGCTCAACCACCCAATCCTCGTCGCTCCCAACTCGAGCGTCGGCACCACCTTCGGCCTGGTCAACAACGCGCAAGGCGAGCGCAACCTGCAATTCGCCCTCAAGTACATCTTCTAAAATCGCAACCTCGTCGGTCGTTCCCTCGGCCGATTCTCCAAAGGGAGTTGACGGGCTTATCGCCTATCAGCTCCCTTCTTTGTTTGCAGCCCGGCTTGCTGAGCCGCTCGCTCACGAAGTTCGTCATCTCGGACCCGGAGCGAGGTCGAACGGGTAAGTGGAAAGACCGCCCGTCCAACGATCCTCCTCTCCCTGCAACGCTCTAGCTGCTCGGCGAATTCAAGGTCCGGTAAGCCCCGATCGCAGCTTGCTGAACCACCTTAAGTGGAGCACGACACCGCGCAGCCGCGGCGCGACAATCCTCAAACTCAGGCGCTGCATTTATCTCTTCGCCATCAAGCATCCCAATCTTCATCCTGATCTCGCCATATTCCGTCTGAACCGCCGTATGCCTCCGATCCAGGCAGGAGCGGCGATCCTGCCGGATGCGGACTCCAAGCGTACTCGTCTCGCAAAGCATCAGGCGCTCCATCTCTCCTGCCTCCGACGGGTTGCACAAAATGGTAAGCAGCGTGCCGGGACGTCCTTTCTTCATGACCACCGGGGTAAGCATCACATCCAGCGCTCCCCTCGCCAGGGCGGTCTCCGCCACATAAGCAAGGATCTGCGGCGAGAGATCGTCGAGAGCTGTCTCAAGCACCGCCACCGTCGTAGAGTCGTGAGGACCGTGTTGCTTCTTGCTTTCATCCGCTGTGGTCGGCTCCGTCGCATGGCTTGTCACTCCCGCAGTCTCATGAGCTCCGAGCTGCTCTGGCCATCTAGCCTGCGTCCTCTGAGAGAATTTCGCTACCTCAAACGATTCACCAATCTGGAGGCGCAGAACGTTCGGAAAATCCTTGGGATTCCTTGTGCCGGCTCCATAGCCGATCCGCTCCACCTGCATTGCCGGTTGTGGGCCGAAGGTTGGCTCGATAACTCGCAGCAGCGCCGCGCCGGTCGGCGTAACCAGTTCCTTCTGCACATGCGCCGAGTAGGTAGGAAAGCCGCGCAGCAGATCGGCAGTCGCGGGTGCGGGCACAGGAAAGGTTCCATGAGCGCACTCGACAACGCCACCTCCGACGTTCACAGGAGAGCAGTGCCACGCATCGATGCCGAGATGGTGAATCCCCGCGCTCGCCGCAACAATGTCAACGATCGCATCCACGCCACCAACCTCGTGGAAGTGAATCTCGTCGACAGGAACATGATGAATCTTCGCCTCGGACTGGCCGAGCAGCTCGAAGGCGCGAACCGCGGTCTTCTTCACCGCCTCCTCTAACGGCGACTCCTTAATGAGCGCAAGAATTTGAGTCAAAGAGCGTCCATGCGCATGAGCTGCACGATCGACATCCTCGTCATGGCTGTGCGCGTGTTCTGCCTTGTGAAGATGCTGTGCCTTCGGCTGGTGCATATGTGCCGTTCTCTCCGTCGAGCTTTGATGCTCCACCGAAACCGGCGCTGCGGCGTTCTCCTGCCCTCGAATGCCGTGTGGATGCGAATGAGTTGAGCTCTGCGTCTTTCCTTCGGCGAGCTGGCCATCTTCAAGCACATCGGCTTTGGTGCAGCTGATTCCGCTTCGGTCTACCCTCTCAATCTTTAAACTCGCGCCCACACGGAGAGCTTTCGTGGCGTCCTGCAAAACCTCGGCCGGAACACCCGCATCCAGCAGAGCTCCAAGAAACATGTCGCCGGAGATACCCGCAAAGCAGTCAAGATAGGCAATACGCATGGGTGCATCCTTTCTAACAGATGGCAATTGCGGATGCTCTGCCGCATGAACATGGCTAACACATGTCTGAGTCCCGTGTCTGAAATCTACAGATACCTGAGATGCTGCTGCGCATTCCGGCGATCGAGTACCCGTTCCCCCCTGCGACCCGTTCCATCACACAAAAAGACACAGACGCAAACGTTTTAATAAACTTGAATATCAGTTTTGCGAAAGGCGACGGCTGCTTCCTTTGGCCTCGCTCATTCACTCCAACCGGCCTAGCTACCCTTTACACAGTGAGCCTCAGTAGCAGGCCGCCCAATCTGGGTTCGCTCGCATTCTCTTTTGAGCTACCGACTGATATTCCACATGTGATACGATATACGGTCATGTGGACTCACCCTCCTCTCACAATACTGCAAAAGCCGACGGTGCGCCGATCGGTGATTGCCGTCCTCGGTTCTGCATTCCTTATGCTGTTCGGTGGCCTGGCAAAGGCGCAAGCTCATGGACAGCAGAACGCCGGTTGGCCGGTCTATGGAGGACAGCTCGAAGGAGATCATTACTCCGCTCTCACCCAGATCAATCGTGACAATGTCGGCGGCCTTCATGTGGCATGGCAATACGACAGCGGGGAAGAGGGCGGCCTGGAGACCAGCCCCATCGTCATCGGAAGAGTTCTCTACGCGGTAACGCCCTCACAGAAGGTCGTCGCCATCGACGCGGCCACCGGCAAGCTGCTTTGGAGGTTCGATTCGAAGATAGCGAGCACACAGCCTGTCCGCGGCGTGTCCTACTGGACCGATGGCAAGGAGAGCCGCTTGTTTGCCGGCGTGATGAACTTTCTCTACGCGCTCGATCCCGCCACCGGCCAGCCCCTATCGCAATTCGGAGAGAACGGCAGGATCGACCTGCGCAAAAGCCTGCGCGGCGAGTACACCCAGCAGTCGATCGCGCTCACGACTCCGGGAATCGTCTCCCAAAACCTAATCATCGTCGGCGGCAGAAATCCGGAGAACTACCCCTCTCCTCCGGGCGATATCCGAGCCTTCGACGTACGCACCGGAGCGCTTCGTTGGAGCTTTCACACCATCCCGCATCCCGGTGAGTTTGGCTACGAGACCTGGCCGAAGCAAGCATGGAAGTATGCCGGCGCCGCGAACAATTGGGCCGGCATGGCCCTCGATGCGAAGCGAGGCATCGTGTACGTGCCGACCGGCTCGGCTGTCTTTGACTTCTACGGCGGCGATCGCGTAGGCGACGATCTCTTCGCCGACACCCTGCTGGCCCTCGACGCCCAGACCGGCAAACGCCTCTGGCATTTTCAGGGCATCCATCACGACATCTGGGATCGCGACTTCCCTTCTCCTCCGGGCCTGGTCACGGTCAAGCACGATGGAAAAGAGATCGACGCAGTCGCGCAGACCACGAAGCAAGGCTACCTTTATCTCTTCGATCGAGTCACCGGCAAACCGCTCTTTCCGATCGAGAATCTGCATTATCCGGCGAGCAACGTTCCCGGCGAAGTCACCTCGCCCACGCAGCCGCGCCCGGCAACGCCGGCTCCCTTCTCCCGGCAGTTGCTTACTGAAGATAGGTTGACCACGCGAACTCCCGAAGCTCATGCCTGGGCGGTCGAGCAGTTCAGAAAATATCGCAGCGCAGGACAGTTTGTGCCCTTCAGCATAGACAAATTGAACGTGTTGCTGCCGGGCTTCGATGGTGGCGCGGAGTGGGGCGGATCGGCAATCGATCCCGCCACAGGCGTCATCTACATCAACTCGAACGAGATGGCTTGGCTCCCCGGCCTCACCATTCCTCCGAAGCCGACGAGCTTCGGACAAAGCCTCTACCAGAACCGGTGCAGCATGTGCCACGGCGCCGACCGCGCAGGCTCTCCCCCCTCCTTTCCCTCTCTCCTCAACATCGGCCAAAGCCTGTCCGACGATCAGATCTCGAAGACCATTCATCAGGGCAAGGGACGAATGCCTGCATTCACAGATCTGAAGGACGACGATGTGACGGCTTTGATCCGATACCTCACCGCGAAGCCGAACAACGATGCCACATCGCCGCGAGAGATGGCGGCAACCCCGAATTCCGAGAACTCAGGCGCATCCGAAGCGCACACCGTTCCTTATCAATTCACGGGATACAAGAAGTTCCTCGACCCCGACGGTTATCCGGCCATTCAGCCTCCATGGGGAACGCTGAATGCGATCGATTTGAACACAGGAAAATATCTCTGGAAGATTCCGCTTGGAGAATATCCGGAACTCGCCGCCAAGGGGCTGCGCGACACCGGCACGGAAAATTACGGAGGCCCTGTAGTCACTGCGGGCGGCGTCCTCTTCATCGGCGCTACTGCGTTCGATCGAAAGTTTCGCGCCTTCGACAGCCGCACAGGCAAGCTGCTTTGGGAGACTGTGCTCCCCTTTGCCGGCATGGCAACCCCGGCAACCTACATGATCGATGGAAGACAATATATCGTCCTCGCCGCAGGTGGTGGCAGGGACACGCCGAAGCACACAGGCGGTAAGTACATTGCGTTTTCGCTGCCCTGAATCGTTTCTCCCGAAGACGAGGTTACTTCTCTCCACATTCCGCATCCAAATGCGAGTGTCTGTTCTTCAGACTCTCTGCTTCATCGTCGGAACGCGCCAATCTGGAACATTCAGCTGTCAATGGAATGCTTTAGGCTGCTTGTCGGGAGTTCCCGGCGGGTAAAAGGGTAAACTTGACTACAGTTCATTGGCCATTGCCCGGACGAACGTGCAAGCCGAAATCTCCAACCTGCCTCCGTTGCGGAGTGATTCTTTCGATTCTATTACCGAGGATAAAAATTTGTTCTTCCCACAAAAAGCGCTTTTGCTGGTCACCCTGTCTCTCGCCTTCGCCATCCCTGCTCCTGCCCAGGGGAGCAGCGCCTCGAAGCAGCAGGCGGTTCATGCCGGCCAGCAGGTCTTTACAAAGAATTGCTTCCAATGTCACTCGGTCATTGCCGATCAGGTTCGCTTTGGACCCAGCCTTCATGGCGTTCTGAGCAAACCTCATCCTAGAAAAACAGACGCGGAGGTCCGTACTATCCTGAAGAATGGACAAGGCAAGATGCCATCCTTCAAGGACGTTCTCTCTCAACAAGAAACCGACAACTTGCTGGCCTACCTGCACAGCCTCTAGCTGCTTCCTATCGAACAAGTCGCAGAATGGGTCGATCGGATTTCTCTGCTACTTTGAAGCGGAGACCGGAAACCTGCGTTATCTGGACCAGCCGGCAAAAAAACAACGAACTGTCATCCGACATACGATCCAGATACAATCCGGCAGGTCTCCGGTGTTATCGTTGCTCGATACTCTCTATGTCACTTAGCGCAATGCCAGACAGCGCCCGTATGCCCCCCCGTCCTCCGCTGCTTCTCCTGTGCGAGTTCCCTGACCACACCCAGGCACACAGACCCGCACAAAACCTGCATAGAGACTTGTCTTCCTGGTGCCATTCCCTGCATCAGTTATCTTCCTTGGGCCGCCAGCCATCACCCGGAAGACACATTCTTGCGCCAGGCGGACGCTCCTTCTGGCCGCATTCATCGGATCCATCTTGAAGCAAATTCGGAACAAAGCTGCAAACAAATCGCAGGTGCCATGTGACGAAGAAAACAGCCGCCCCCACGATGTCCGGCCAGGTTCGCGAACTGCCCCAGCCAGCGACTCCCGAAACCAAACTGACACAGGTGGTCTACGAAAAGATCCTCAGAGCCATTGTCTACGGCAAGCTCGATCTTGGTGAACCGCTGTCGGAGAACGACCTGGCCAAGGCGCTCGGCGTCAGCAAAGCGCCGATTCGCGAAAGCTTGAATGAACTTCGCCTCAAGGGCCTGGTCTTCGTCATTCCGCAGTCCGGGAGCTATGTTTTCAGTCCAACCCGTGAACAAATCCAGCAGCTATGCGACTTCAGGAGCCTTCTGGAAGAGCGCGCCCTCCGATTATCCATGGAGAACGATGCAAAATCGCTTTTGGCTTCTTTAAGAACAATCGCGCGGGAGATGAAGAAAGCGAACAAATCGAACGATCGTCTTCAGAGCAATGTACTCGACACGGAGTTCCACCAGTCATTCGTGCAGTACTGCGGCAACCAGTATTTAATCCAGTCCTACGCCACCAACAGACATAGTATCGAGGCCCTGCGCTACCGGTTCATGAATACCTCGATCTATCGCAGCAAAGTCTTCGAGGAACATCAGAAGATGGTCGAGCTCCTCGCTGAAGGCAACATCAACAAGGCCGTCGGCGTACTCCTCGATCACATCGCGCGCACTAAACGCTTCCAGGCCGAGGTCACCTGGTCCACGGGAAGACTCCGCCGCAAGGACTACAAATTTCGCGACTACACCGACATCTTCGCCGCTCCATAACAACACCTCTGTCCACCAACGCATCTATAATTTACGAGTCCAGCTCATTCAGAAGACCAGTTCAAGATTGGCTGCTCAGTCTCACTTTAACGTCATCTTCTAACGCCATCACAGGAGCAACTTGAACGATCGTGCAGATGCTGAGAGCCCGTGGCGCGACAGACTCCGAGCGCTCCGGAATATGCCGCCGGTCCTGCGCATCCTGTGGGAGTCCGGCCGGGCGGTCGTCTCCTGGGGCATCGGGCTTCGTGTCATCGTCGCCGTGCTTCCCTTTGGGGTCGCCAAGGTAGCGCAATACATCATCACCGATATCGCCGCGGTGCTGCGCGGGACTCCGCTGCCCGCCAACTTCTGGAAACTGGTCGCGAGCGAGATAGCCCTCAATGTGCTGCTAGGGCTGATGACTCGCGCCATCGACTACTCCGATTCCCTGCTCTCCAACCGTTACACGCAGCATGTCAGCGTTCGCGTTATGGAGCAGGCCTCGCAGCTCGACCTGACAACATACGAAAATCCCCTCTTCTACGACCGCCTCGAGCGTGCCCGGGTCCAGGCAACCGACCGCCTCGCGATGATCCAGCAGATGGGACGCCTCTTTCAACAGATCATCACCACCCTGACATTTTCCATCGCGCTCGTGGTGGCCTCTCCCTGGCTCGTCCTCCTGATGGGCGCCGGCGTGCTCCCATCCTTTCTCGGCGAAACCCACTATGCGTTCCTCGGCTATGCCAAGAACTTTCGCCAGACGCCTGCCAAGCGCCAGATGGATTACCTGCGCCAGGTCGCCGGCGGCCGCGAAGGCGCGAAAGAAGTCAAGCTCTTCGGCCTTAATAAGTTCTTCACTCAGAGATTTCAGGCTCTTGCCAACCAGATCTACAACGAAGATGTCGCGCTCTCCCGCTCGAAGCTGATTGTCGGCGGCCTGCTGGGCATTCTCGGCACCCTGGGCTACTACGGTGCCTACGTCTACGTCATCTGGCGCACGCTCCACGGCGCCTACGACATCGGCTACTTCACCTTTCTCACCGCGGCCATCCAGCAGGCCAGTTCCAATCTGCAGCAGGTCTTCTCGACAGCCTCCGGTATCGCCGACCAAGCGCTCTTCCTCACCGATCTCATCGCCTTCTTCGACATGAAGTCGACAGTCGACTCCAACCCGAACGGAAGACACATGCCACAGCCGATTCAGCGCGGCTTCGAGTTTCGGAACGTCTCCTTCACCTACCCCGGCACCGACCGAACGGTGCTGAAAAACTTCAGTCTCAGCCTCTCACCCGGAGAAAGAATCGCCCTCATCGGCGAAAATGGCCAAGGCAAAACCACCGTCGTCAAACTCATCACCCGCCTCTACGATCCCACCGAAGGACAGATCCTGCTCGATGGAATCGACCTGCGTGAGTATTCGCTCGAAGACCTGCATCGCCACATCGGCGTCATCTTTCAGGACTTCATGCGCTTCGAGATGACCGCCCGTGAAAACATCGCCGTAGGCAGGGTCGATCAGCCCCATCAGCAAGCCGACATCGAATCCGCCGCGCACAAGAGCCTCGCCGACACCGTAGTCGACAAACTCGCCGGCGGCTACGATCAGATGCTCGGCCGGCGCTTCGAAGGCGGCGTCGAGCTCTCCGGCGGCGAGTGGCAGAAGATGGCTCTCGCCCGCGCCTACCTTCGCGACGCGCAACTCCTCATCCTCGACGAACCCACCGCGGCCCTCGACGCCCGCAGCGAACTCGAGGTCTTCGAACGCTTCGCCGAACTGACCGAAGGCAAGATGGCCCTGCTCATCTCCCACCGCTTCTCCACCGTGCGCATGGCCGATCGCATCGTCGTTCTCTCCGGCGGCCGCCTCATTGAAGAGGGCAATCACAAAGAGTTGATGGCCCACGCCGGGGTCTATGCGAGCATGTTCGAGATGCAGGCCGCAAGCTACAGGTAGGTTCATCACCGCATCCTATCCAGCAGCATCAACGAGAATCGAATGAAAATCAACAGACAGTCACTCTCCGCGCTCGCCGATGAACGATAGAGAGAAAGGCGCCATGGCACCGTTTTCCGAGTCAGAGAATCCGCCCGCTTCCGAACACGCTCTGCCCCCCACCGCTCCCACGTTGGAAATCCCCACCGCCGGCCTTCCCGAGAAGCCCGACGTCTCCGACAGCGCCTTGCGAGACTGCGCCCTCGCTCTCAGCCAGCAGTGGGAGATGGTGTCGCCCGACACCCGCACCGGCGGCTTTCCCGCTCGCCTCACCCGGCTTAAGAATCGACTCTCCCACATTCTGCGCACCAGCCGCAAGACCGCCAACCTTCAGGAGCTCTCCCCCGAGCTCGAACTGCTCGAAAGCACGCGCATGCTCGAATCGGCTCTCATCGTCGGACCCGACACCCGGGCAACCTTCGCGTCTCTTCCCCACGTCCGCGTCGAGCCCGATGGAGAGCTGCCGCGCGGCGTCAATCTGGCCGAAGGCTACCTCTCCGCCGCGCATGGCATCTGGTCGCCGGAATCCCTCACCACCTACGTCCAGCAGACCCAGCAGCGGGACGCCCTCCTGCTCGAAGAAGTCACCGTCCTCCCCCAGGCGCTCAAACTCGCTCAGCTGGAATACATTCTCGACCGCGCCGAAGAGGCATTTTCAGCCGGCCCGCTGCCGCCGATCGAACACTCTCCGTTCTCCGCCATCCTGCACAGCATGCGTCGCTTGAACCAGTTCGAGTGGCGCATCGTGCTCGAGCCGCTCATCGCCTTCGACATCATCCTCCGCCAGGACCCCAGCCACATCTTCGCCCGCATGGAGGACGAGACCCGCCACACCTATCACCTGCGCGTCGCCGATCTGGCAAAACACGCCGACGCCACCGAGATCGAAACCGCCCAGGTCGCCCTCCATCTCGCCAACCTGGCCAGCCGTGCGCCCGACCCCGACCCCCGTCTCGCGCTCCGCACCAGCCACATCGGCTACTATCTCTTCGCCGAAGGATTTCCTCTTCTCACTCAGCGCATCGGCTACCATCCCCCGCCGATCGAACGCATACGCGGCGTCCTGCGCCGCTGGAACGAAGACTTCTACATCCTCGGCATCTTCACCCTTTCGGTTCTGCTGATCGTCGCCATCATCGCTCCTCTGGTCCCGCACCATGCCTTCTGGCCAGTCATCACGGCGCTTCTGCTCGCTCTTCTCCCCGCAACTCAGGGCGGCGTTGACCTCATCAACAACACCATCACCGCGCTGATGAAAGCCAACTCGCTCCCCAAGGTCGACTTCTCCAAGGGCGTCCCTGACGATGCCGTCACCCTCGTCGTCATCCCGACGCTGCTCCTCAGCCATGCCCAGGTGCGCGATCTCTTCGACGAGCTCGAAGCTCGCTATCTCTCCAATCAGGACCCGAACATCCACTTCGGCCTCCTCACCGATCTGCCCGACACCAAGGCGCGGCCCCTCGACGAAGCCAGCAGCCCTCTCGCAGCCTTGGCCGTGCAGTATGTCGACGCGCTCAACGCCAAGTACCCGCCAAGCAAGGGCGGCCGCTTCTTTCTGCTGCATCGCCATCGCATCTTCAACTCCCGTCAGGGAGTCTGGATGGGATGGGAGCGCAAGCGAGGCAAGCTTCTCGACCTCAACAAACTCCTCCTCCACGAGTACGACAGCTTCCCGCTCAAAGCCGGTCCCATGGACGCGCTGCAGCATGTGCGCTACGTCATCACGCTCGACTCCGATACCCAGCTCCCCCGTGGCACCGCCGCCCGCATGACCGGCACCATGGCGCATCCGCTCAATCAGGCCATCATCAACCCGCGTCTGCGCATCGTCACCCAGGGTTACGGCATTCTGCAGCCCCGCGTCGGCGTCAGCGTCTCCTCCGCCTCGCGCTCCCGCCTCGCCGCCCTCTACTCCGGCGAAACCGGCTTCGACATCTACACTCGCGCCGTCTCCGACGTCTATCAAGACCTCTTCGGCGAAGGCATCTTCGCCGGCAAGGGCATCTATGAGGTCAGCATCCTCCATCAGGTGCTCGACCGCCGCTTTCCCCGCAACGCCCTGCTCTCGCACGACCTCATCGAAGGCTCCTACGCCCGCGCCGGTCTGGTCACCGATATCGAGATCATCGACGACTACCCTTCGCACTACTCCGCCCACACCCGCCGCAAGCATCGTTGGGTGCGCGGCGACTGGCAGATCGCGCAATGGCTCTTCGGCCGCGTTCCCGATGAGTCCGGCCACATGATCGCCAACCCCATCAGCACCATCTCCCGCTTCAAGATCCTCGACAACCTGCGCCGCAGCCTCGTCGAGCCGGTCACCTTTCTTCTCTTCGTCCTGGGATGGCTCGTCCTGCCCGGCGGCGCGCTCTACTGGACCGCCGCCGGGCTCCTCCTCCTGCTCCTTCCCGTCCTCGTCCAGTTAGCCTTCAATCTCGGCCGCGCTCTTCTCAAACTGAGCTTCGTCGGCGCGCGCGAAGGCTTCTTCGCCTTCGGAGCCTCGTTCGGCTTCACCATCCTCAATCTCACCTTCCTCCCTCACCACATGCTCCTGTCGCTCGACGCCATCATCCGCTCCCTGAGCCGAAGATTCGTCTCCGGCAAGCATCTGCTCGAATGGGAGACGGCGGCGCAGGCCGAATCCGGCGGCGGCAAGAGAACCACCATCGACAGCTATCTTCAGCTCTCGCCTTTAGTGGCCGTCGCCATCGCGGCCATCCTCGCTCTCTCGAACCTCCGCTCCCTCCTCGCAGCCGCGCCCATCCTGCTCCTCTGGGTCATCGCGCCGGTGGTCGCCCTCTGGCTCAACTCTCCTCCTACGCGCGACGAAGGACCGTTGTCCACCGGCGATACCCTCTTTCTGCAACAGCAGGCGCTCTACATCTGGCGCTACTTTTCCGAATTCGGCGACCAAAAAAATCATTGGCTCATCCCCGACAACGTAGAGGAAAACGGCTCGCATCAAGTTCGCAAGCTGTCGCCAACCAACCTCGGCATGCTCTTCAACGCCAGGCAAGCAGCCTATGAATTCGGCTTCCTGACGCTGCCGGAGTTTGCCGAAGCCACGCTCGGAACCCTTGCCACCTACGATCGCCTGGAAAAACAGCGCGGCCACATCTACAACTGGTACGACATCGAAACTCTCAAACCCATCCCGCCCTTCATCGTCTCCGCCGTAGACAGCGGCAACCTGGCCGCCTCTCTGTACACGCTGCATACCGGCGCGCTCGACCTCCTCAAACGCCCTCTGCTCAGCCCCGAGATCCTCCACAGCATCGCCAGTCTGCAGACCGCGCCCACCTTATCGTCCACTCCACCCGCAAACAACGCAGCGGCCAGTCTCTCCGACGCCTCCGCGATTCGCGCGCAACTGCAATCTTTTTTCGAGCAACCGGAAAACACGTATTCCGCGCGCGCGTTGAAAACAGAGAAGCCGGAGAAAAGGCAGAAGCCGGAAAAGAAAACAGGCAAGCCCGATACCGCCGATCCCGAATGGCTCGCCGCCGAAGCCGAGCGCCGCCGCACCGCCCTCGCCGCCTTCATCGAAACCTGTACCCCGTGGCTTCTCCCCCGCTTCCAGGCCCTCTTCGCCCTCGAGCCGCTCAACGGCAGCGAAGATCGAAAAGTTCCGCCCTTGGCAACCTCCAGCGACTACATCGTGCAACTCGACTTCCGCATCGCCTCCGCAGTTGCCTCGCTGCCGCAGAACTCCCCCCTCGCCTCGGACGCAGCTTCCCTGCGAGCTCTCCTGCCCGCCGCCGAGCAGCGCCTCACCCAGTTGCAATCCGACCTGTCCAGCATCGTCGACCAGGCAGAGCGCCACGCCGACGTCATGGAGTATGGCTTCCTGCTCGTCGAGTCCCGCCAACTCCTCTCCATCGGCTACGACGGAGCCACCGGCGAACTCTACTCCTCCTGCTACGACCTCCTCGCCTCCGAGGCCCGCATCGCCTCCTTCATCGCCGTCGCTAAAGGCGACATCCCGCAGCAATCCTGGTTCCGTCTCGATCGCTCACACATCCTGGTCAAAGGGCAGCCCGCCCTGCTCTCCTGGACCGGAACCATGTTCGAATACATGATGCCCGCCCTCTGGATGCGCTCCTTCCCCAACACCCTCATCACCCGCTCGCTCGAGTCCGCCGTCCGCATCCAGCGCGATCACGTCAAAGACATTCCCTGGGGCATCTCCGAGTCCGGCTTCGCCAAGATGGACCCCCAAGGCCGCTACGGCTACCAGGCCTGGGGCATCCCCGCCCTGGCCTTGAAATACGGAGCCGAAGACGGTCCCGTCATCTCCCCCTACTCCAGCTTTCTCGCCCTCTCGCTGCTGCGCCGCGACGCGATCGCCAACCTCCGCCACATGGCCCACCTCGGCTGGATGGGCGCCTACGGCTTCTACGAGGCAGCCGACTACACCCAGGGCAAGACTCCGGATCTGGTCCGCTCCTGGATGGCCCACCACCAGGGCATGTGCCTGCTCGCCGTCACCAATCTGCTCAAAGACAACATCGTGCAACACTGGTTCCACGCCACGCCCCGCGTAAGAGCCGCGGAACTCCTCCTCCACGAAAAACCCCTCAGCAAAGAAACCCTCAAGGCGCTTTCAAAGCAGTCTGAGCTGCAGTCCACCGCCTAGCACCCTCCTCTGTTCTCTTTTGCTACATTCCTCATACTGGTTCTGCTTTGTTCTGCAAAACCCTTCAAACCTCCATCACGCAGCTTCGTCCAACTCCAGTCGCCTCTGGCATCCCGTCATGAACCGTACCCCGAACCTCACCCTCCAAGCCCTCCGAGCCGCTCTAAGAACCTTTGTAAAAAGTGCTGCATTGCCCTTTTCCTCCGTAGCTGCCTGTCCTTTTGGTTGTCCTTTCGCAGCCCAGCGAAGAAATCTGCTGTTGGCTCTTCACCCACATCGGTGTCGTCGGTGAAAATCGGTGTTAAGTTCCTCGTTTTTAGACAAGTTCTAAGAACCTGTTCAATAACTACGAAGAACTCGTCATCTCGACCGAAGCCACCGGGGTCGGCGGATTCAAGGTGCAAGTGCAACATTTCCTAAAAGGGAGATGGTTGCGTATGCCTGGAAGCTATATTCATCTTGAGTTGTCTGAACGAGCGTTGATTGAGACGCAGTTGCGATTGGGGTTGAGTCCTGCATGTATTGCTGCGGGGCTAAAGCGTGCGCGTTCGACGGTGCTGCGCGAGATACGCCGCAACGGCTGGAAGCCGCCGTCCGAGTTGGCCTGTCAAGCCAGGAGGATAGCCGGAGGATATCGATGCGTTCTGGCCGACCGGCGGGCTCGCGTGCTGGCCCACCGAGCGCGCCGGCCGCGCAAGCTGTTGGCTGGCAACCAGCTGTGGACTGTGGTGGTGGACCACCTTCGCCAGGGCTTGAGTCCAGCGCAGATCGCGCGCACACTGGCTCGTATGGACCCACCCGAGCGGCTCTGCTACGAGACCATCTACACCGCCTTCTACGCCATGCCGCGGGGACAGCTCCGCGCCAGCCTGCTGGGTCTGCTGCGCCACCGGCGCCATGTCCGCGGCTCTCCGTCCGGCAAGCAGAGGCGCAGCAGGCCGTCGATGCCGGACATGACGCTGATCGATCAGCGGCCCCTCGATGTTCAGATGCGCCTGGTTCCGGGCCACTGGGAGGGCGACCTGATCATCGGCAAGGGCAACCTGTCTCAGGTGGGCACGCTGGTCGAACGCACCACCCTGTTCGTCGCCCTGGTGAAGCTGAACAGCACCAAGCCCGACGCCACCGTCCAGGCCTTCACCCAGATCCTCAACCGCTTCGACAGCCAGTTGCGCCGCTCCATGACCTACGACCAGGGCTCGGAGATGAGGTATCACAGGACACTGACCAGAGAGACCGGAGTCGCGGTTTACTTCGCCCATCCGCACGCCCCGTGGGAGAGGGGAATCAGCGAAAATACCAACGGCCTGCTGCGCCAGTACCTGCCCAAAGGCACCGACCTGTCGCTGTTCTCCCAGCAGCAGCTCGACGACATCGCATGGCGGCTCAACACCAGGCCGAGAAAAACCCTGGGATGGAAAGCACCCGCAGAACTCTTCCTCCCAGACGGCGCCTTCGACTTCGTGCAACACTGGTCACAGAAAACATCCGTTGCACTTGCACCTTGAATCCGCCGTCCCCGGCGAGCGCTTTTGCTCGTTGGGGTGGTAAGTCGTGTGGTTTTATCGCACGGCGCAGTGGAGAGATCCCCGTACTTCGTCTTTGCCGTTGCCTGTTTTTAGATTCGCAAACCTCCTATGGAGTATTTGGACAGATACAAAGGACCTGTTTAACAACTACGAAGAACTCGTCATCTCGACCGAAGCCGTGCGGGCTTTATCGCGCGGTGCAGTGGAGAGATCCCCGTATTTCGTCTTTGCCGTTGCCTGTTTTTACATCACCGATACAGCAAATCTATGGTTTTTAAACAAGTTCTAAGAACCTGCCTCAACGCGCAAGGCAATCGTCATCCCGACCGAAGCAGCCGGGGTCCCCGGCGAGCGCTTTTGCTCGCTGGGGTGGTAAGCCGTGCAGGCTTTATCGCGCGTCGCAGTGGAGAGATCCGCTTTTCCCCTTCGCCCGCACACAACCCCAAAATGCGATCCGTTCTCCCCTTCGCCCTCCTCGCACTGGCCACCGTCCTGCACGCCGCCCCGCCCGCAACCCAGCCTCCTGCCTCACGCGAAGCCGCCCGCCTCAACAACATCGGCACCGCCCTGATGAATCAGCAGCTCATTGAAAAAGCCGCCGCCATCTTCTCCCAGGCCTACGCCGCCGACCCCAACCTCACCGTCGCCAAGCTCAACCAGGGCATCGCGCTCCTCTACCTTCAGAGGCTTCCCGAAGCCAGAAGCGCCCTCACCCTCGCTGCCGCCAAAAACCCCGGAGACCCCCACGCCTGGTACGCGCTCGGCCTGCTCTATCGCAACCAGAACCTCCCCCAGCAAGCCCTCGCCTCCTTCAATCACGCGATCGCCGTCGACCCCGCCGACGCCGACGCCCACTACTCCGCCGCCTCCATCGACATCGAACTCAACGACATTCCCGCCGCCGCCGCCGAATACCGCAAAGCGCTCGCCCTCAACCGGCTCCACGTCTCCGCCCTCTTCGGCCTTGCCCGCTGCCTCCAGCGCCAGGGACACACCGCGGAGGCCCGAGAGACCCTCGCCCAATTTCAGCGCCTCACCGCGGAAAAGCTCGCCTCCCCCTTCGCCCACACCTACGGCGACGAAGGCCGCTATGCCTTGGTCGAAGCCGCCTCCGTCCCTGTCACCACTATCCCGCCCATGATCCCCGTCAGCTTCCGGGAATCCTGGCGTTCTCCCGCGCTCTCCACCCAGCCCCTCTCCACCCATGCCCTCTCACCCCAGCCCTCCGGAGCCGCCTGCCTCCTCAATTCCCCCTCCGGCGCCGCCACCCTCGTCCTCATGGGCTCGGGCACGCAAGCCGTCCGCCTCTTCCGTCAATCCTCCGCAAGCGCCTTCGAGCCTGTCCCCGCCGCCCAAACCGGAATCGCTCTCCCCGGCGCCGGCATCGCCTGCGCCGTCGGCGACTTCGACAACGACGGCCAGCCCGACCTCGCCCTCGCCGTCCACCCTTCCACCGGCAATCCAGACCAGATCTTCCTCTTCCGCAACCTGGGCAACGGCCGCTTCGAAGATGTCACCAAAGCCTCAAACATCACCTCCAAAAACCATCCCACCAGCCTCGCCTTCATCGACTTCGACCACGACGGCGACCTCGACCTCTTCATCACCGGAGCACCCACCACCTCCACCCCCAACCTCCTCTGGCGCAACAACGGCAACCACACCTTCACCGACTGGACCCGCGAATCCGGCTTGGGCGGCGGTCCCCCCAGCCAAGCCGGCGGGAATCCCAGCCAAGCCGGCGGGCCACCCAGCACCCCATTCACCACCTCGGCCATCCTCTCCGACCTCAACAACGACCGCGCCGTGGACCTCCTCGTCACCGGCGCCTCGCCCGCCCCCACCTTCTTCGGCAACCGCCGCGATGGTCCCTTCTCCGCCGCCCCCCTCTTCAGCGCCAACCTCCCCCCCACCACCTCCGTCGCCACCCTCGACTTCGACAAGGACGGCTGGATGGACGTCCTCCTCACCCACACCGGCGCCCCCGGCGTCACCCTCTGGCGCAACCGCGAAGGTCAAACCTCCAGCGAAGGCCGCGCCTTCGAACGCGTCCCCCTGCCCCTCCCCGACGCCCTCTCCGCCACTGCCGCCACTCCCATCGACTTCGACAACGACGGCTGGATCGACCTCGCCGTCCTCATTCAAACCTCCTCCGGCCCCCATCTCCGCGTCCTTCGCAACCTCGGCCTCAACGGGTTCGCCGACGTCACCGCCCAGCTCCACCTCGACCGCCTCCGCCTCACCGCTCCCCAATCCCTCTTCGCCCTCGACCTCGACCACACCGGCGCTCCCAGCTTGCTCCTCACCCAAGCCACCGGCGCCGCCCTCCTGCTCGGCAATCTCGGCGGCAGCGCCAACCACTCCCTCCACCTCGCCCTCACCGGCCTCGCCGACAACAAGTCCGCCATCGGCGCCAAGGTCGAAGTCTTCGCCAACGGCCTCTGGCAGAAGTGGGAGATCACCACCCCCTCCGGCATCGTCGCCGGCCTCGGAACCGCCGACCGCGCCGACCTCGTCCGCCTCCTCTGGCCCACCGGAGTCCCCCAGGACGAGATCGACCTCGCCGCCTCCAAACCCCCAGCCTTCCAGCCCCGGATCATCTCCGAGCTCGACCGCCGCGGCAGCTCCTGCCCCACCCTCTTCGCTTGGAACGGCGCCCGCTACACCTTCATCTCCGACGTCATCGGCGCCGCCGTCATCGGCCACTGGGTCTCCCCCACCCGCCGCAACATCCCCGACCCTGATGAATGGATCAAAATTCCCGGCTTCCAGCTCCGCCCCCGCAATGGAACCTTCAGTCTCCGCTTCGGCGAGCCCATGGAAGAGGTTAACTTCGTCGATCAGGTCCGCCTCGTCGCCATCGACCACCCCGCCGCCGCCGCCGTCTTCCCCAACGAAGGCTTCCGCAGCCAGCCGCCCTTCGCCGCAGCCAAAACCATCCTCGCCGCCCATCCCCACCCCCTCGCCGGAGCCTGGGACGACCACGGCCACCCCGTCCTCCCCCTCCTCAGCCGGCAGCCACAGACAAATACACAGACGTCGT
Source organism: Edaphobacter sp. (assembly GCA_965277335.1). Classification (GTDB taxonomy): domain Bacteria; phylum Acidobacteriota; class Terriglobia; order Terriglobales; family Acidobacteriaceae; genus Edaphobacter. Next base: position 96,308 of record CBDICJ010000009.1, read on the forward strand.
CTAAAGAGAGAGAAACATCGTCATCTCGACCGGAACAACAGACAGTCTCATCGTCTGTTGCGCAGCGGAGAGATCCCCGCATTTCGACTTTGACTGTTCGCCATCGTTCTGACCGCGGCGAAGTATCCTCACACCCCGTCAAAACCGAAACCGCCCCCACCTACATCCGCGATTTCACCAACCTCCCATTCGCCGGCTTCGCCAATCTCCACGCCCTCACCCTCGATCTGGGCACAACCTCCCCCAACTCCCCCCTGCGCCTCCTCCTCCACGGCTTCATCGAATACTTCTCCGCCAGCTCCATGTACGCCGCCTGGCAGTCCGGCCTCACCCCGATCCCGCCCTACATCGAAGCCCAGCTTCCCGACGGCTCCTGGCGCCGCATCGTCGACGACATGGGCTTCCCCGCCGGCCTCCCCCGCACCATAATCGTCGATCTCACCGGCAAGCTTCCCGCCGGATCCACCCGCATCCGCATCTCCACCAACCTCCAGATCTACTGGGACCAGGTCCTCCTAGACACCGGAACCGACACCGGAACCGACAATGAAGCCGGCAGCCAAGCCGACAACCAAGCCGGCAGCAGAACCGGCAGCCCAGCCGAACTTCCAGCCCAACCCAGCTCCCCCGCCCTCCGCCAGACCGAAGTCCCCCTGGTCCGTGCCAACCTCGCCCGCCGCGGCTATCCCCAGCAGATCGACGGCCGCACCCCCGGCGACCTCACCTACAACTACCAGCGCCTCAGCCCGGCAGGCCCCTTCCTCCCCCATCGCGGAGCCTACACCCGCTACGGCGACGTCACCCCCCTGCTCCACGCCATTGACGACCAGTTCGTCATCTTCGGCACCGGCGAAGACATGGACCTCGAATTCAGCTCTGCCTCCCTCCCGCCCCTGCCCCCCGGCTGGACCCGCGACTTCTTCTTCTACGCCAACGGCTTCGTCAAGGACATGGACTTCTACGAGGCCAGCCCCTTCCTCGTCGGCGCCCTGCCCTTCCACAGCATGTCCTCCTACCCCTACCCCGCCACCGAGCACTACCCCGACGACCCCGCCCACACCGCCTACCAGCTCCAATACAACACCCGCTTCGAATCCGGCGCCCCCCGCGGCTCCTTCCAGTTCCACTACCTCCCGCACTCCTCCACCCCACCCCCCACCCAGCCGAAACAGCAAAAATCAACCTCCGCCCCCTAATCGCTTCCACGCATCCGGACAGCTTCATCGTCCGCCGGGTGCCCCATATCTCGATTTTGAGATGTGGGCCTCGAGCGCAGCGAGCCCCCAGCAAGCGCACTTGCTCGTTGGGGTAGAGCAGCGAGACCGTCTTCCGAGAGAACCCTCCGTTTCCCGCACCGCAACCTGCCCATTGGTCCGACCACCAATCCCGAACTGCCTCACACGGAAACCCTCCAAAATCGGCCCGCGCTCCCCCTCCCCGCCATGCTTCAGCGAAGACACGTCCACAAACCATAACCCGCCGCCCCAAGCCCTCTCCAGACTCGGAACAACCGTTTGTCTGCTCACAAACACGAAGAATTTCTCTTGACAGCGGGATTTCAGCACCGCTAGGATGGCTGCCGAATCTAAACGCCGAAATACGTGCATTTGCAATCGGGACAAGGCATGCGTTGCCTCCCTTGCAAACGACAGGCAAACGACTCGGAATGGGGATCGACCGGCCGCTGGCACAGAGAAACATATCGCCGCCAGAAGCTGGAACTCACCCGTAAAGTCCCGATTGCAAGGCGTTTGGAAGGAGAAGAAGAAACAATAGCTTTGACAGTTCACCCGACGAACCGTCGACTCGTCCACAACGCACTTCAACAGCAGCACCGAGGATCACGACCACTATGAGACAGGAAAAAGTAAAAACCCAAGTGAACCGCATAGGCCAGGGCGGACGCGCAATCTTTACGGGATGGAGGCAGCCATTGGTTCTGTTGGCTATCTTGATCCTCTTTACCTCAGCCGCCTTCGCGCAGCTCACCACCGCCGACATCCTCGGCACCGTCACCGACGCGACCGGCGCCGTCGTTCCCAACGCCACTGTCACCCTCACCAACACCGGCACCAACCAGGTCCGCATTGCGCAGTCGAACGGCTCGGGAGACTACAGCTTCAACCTCCTTCCCGTCGGAACTTACACGGTTGCCGCCAAGGCAACCGGCTTTGAGTCCTCTAAGACCACCATTGCTGTGGAAGCAGGCGACCGCGCGCGCAACGACATCCACCTCCAGACGGGTTCGGAAAACACGGTCGTCGAAGTGACCTCCACCACCCCCCTGCTCCAGGCCGATAACGCGACCGTCAGCTCCACCGTAACCGCGCAGGCCGTGCAGGATCTCCCGTTGAACGGCCGTAACTTCGTCCAGCTCGTGGCCCTTACGCCAGGCGCAAACGAAGGCGCCGGCAACTCGCTCTCGAGCGGTGGCCGTCCCGACGATCGCCGCCAAAACGCTGCCGGCCTCTCGGTCAACGGCCAGGACGAAGTCCTCAACAACTGGGTCGTCGACGGCATCGACGACAACGAACGCGTGATCGGCTCCATTGGCGTCAAGCCCAACATCGAAGGCATCCAGGAGATCACGGTCGAGACCAACTCCTACGCCCCCGAAGTCGGCCGTACCGCTGGCGGTGTCATCAACATCGTCACCAAATCCGGTACGAACAAGTTCCACGGCTCCGTCTACGAGTACTTCCGCAACGACATCTTCGACGCACGCAACTTCTTCCAGACCACCGGAGCAAAACCCGAGCTGCGCCAGAACCAGTACGGTGCCAGCATCAACGGCCCTATCTTCCGGGACCGAACCTTCTTCACCTTCGACTATGAAGGCTTCCGCCAGGTTCGCGGCACCACCGACTCCGGTACCGTGCCCACCCAGTTGGAGTACAACGACATCAACGGCATCAACGGCGGCTCGCTGGCCGATCTCTTCTCGAGAACCAACAACGGGTCCCAGCAGGCTCTTGCCGGAACGCTTACCGGACAGACCACTCCTGCGACAGTTAATCCCATCCTGCTGAACTACCTGCAGCACTACCCGGCGCCTACCAACCCGAACGCTAAGGCCGGAGCTACAAACTACACCATTAGCCCTAACATCACCCAGAGCTACAACACCTACGACGCCCGCGTCGACCACCGCTTCAACGACAAAAATCAGGTCTTCGGACGTTTCACCTACAACAGCGTCAATACCTTCACCCCGCCCGCCTTCGGCACTGTCAACGGCGTTCAGATCAGCGGTGGTCGCTATAACTTCGACGGTCCGGCAAATGACATCTCTCAGCAATACGAGCTGGGCTATACCCACATCTTCACTCCTTCGCTCGTAACTGACCTGAGAGCAGGCTTCACTCGCATCAACAACCTCTCTCTCCCGCTGAACTACGGCGTCGGCATCGACCAGAAGTTCGGCTTTCCCGCCTCCATGACCAGCTTCAGCCCCTTCGCCGACTCCCTCACCCCGGTCTCGATCGCCGGCTTCGGTGACATCGGCGACGGCGCCTACGTTCCTCTGCAGGACATCGACGGCACCTACCAGTACAGCGGAACCGTGAGCTGGACCAAGGGCAACCACAACTTCAAGTTCGGTGCAGCCCTCATCCGTCGTCAGGCACGTAACGTCCAGAGCGCCTCAGCGGTTGGAGCCTACGGCTTCAACCTGTCGAGCGACAGCATCCCTAACAACGCAAGCGGCGACACGACCAAGACCCAGGACAATCAGATCGCCTCTGCCCTGCTCGGAGCGTTCAACAACCAGTCGCGCAACTTCAACCTCACTCCTCCTGACTACCGCAGCTGGGAACCTGGCTTCTTCGCGCAGGACAGCTGGAAGCTCAACCCCAAGCTGACCGTCATCTACGGCGTGCGGTACGACCTCTACACACCCTTCACCGAAGCCCATAACCACATCTCCAACTATGACTTCCTTGCGGCGGCCTCCAACCCGGCTGCAGCCACATCGAGCGCGTTGAACATCGCAGGCGTCAATGGTGTCAGCAACACCGCGGGCATCGCCACGCAGTACAATAACGTCGGTCCGCGCGTCGGCTTCGCGTTCTCCGCACGGCCCACGACGGTCCTCCGCGGCGGCTACGGAATCAGTTACTTCCCCGGCAACTACACCTCGAACGGCGACCTCAAAAACGCTCCATTCACCTCCGTCTACGCTCCGCCCTGCCAGTCCACTCTCGCCGTCCAACTTGAGTCATTCGTTCCGACTGCGTCGAATGGACAAAACCCAGCTTGCACAGGGAGTAACCCCGGAGTCATCAGCAGCACGGTGGCAATTCCGCCTCCTGCTCCTCCGACAGCAGGTCAACTCGCGAATCTGTCTACTCTCCCCGGCCTCGGGTTTGTAGCCGAGCAGAAGAACTTCAAGAACGCCCTCATCCAGCAGTTCAACCTGCAGATCGAGCAGCAGTTCGGCGCCAACGTCCTCACCATCGGCTACGTCGGCAACATCGGCCAGCATCTGCCGGAGTCCATCAACAACATCAACCAGCCTCTGCCCTTCAACGTCCTCGCCAATCCGGCTGGTGCCGCACGTCCGCTGGATGCGACCTTTATTGCAGCCTTCAATGCGGCCAATCCAACGAACCCGACGACAAGCTCGAATCTTGGCGGCATCAGCTATCTCAATAGCGGCGGCGTCTCCAACTACAACGGTCTCCAGACCTCCTTCCAGCGCCGCTTTACCAAGGGCCTGGCGGTGGACGCCAACTACACCTGGGCCAAGGCGCTGACCGACATCAGCAGCTACTCCCAGCAGGGCGACCAGGGCTGGAGCAACGCGCTTCCCACCAACATCCGCGCAACCGAATACGGCTATGCGGACACGGACATCCAAAACCGCTTCGCCTTGTCCCTCAACTACGAGCTGCAGTACGGCAAGGAGTTCACCGGCATCAAGAAGGCTGCGCTCTCCGGCTGGCAGACCAACGTGATCGCGAGATGGCAGAGCGGTAAGGTCTTCTCGATCGAGAACGGCGGCGGCAACCAGGGTCCCCTCAACAACGACACGCTCTTAGAACCATTTGACGGCCAAGTCCACAGCTACGGCAACCGCGCCGTCCCCCAGAACGCCGGCGGAAACGATCGTCCCAACACCATCTCCGACCCGCGCCTGAGCCACAAGACTCTCAGCGCATTCTTCAACACCGCATCCTTCGCCCCTCAAACTCTCGGAACCATCGGGAACACGCAGCGCAACTCGCTGTTTGGCCCCCACTTCCGCCAGGTTGACCTCTCCCTCTTCAAGAACTTCGCTGTTGCCGAACGGGCGACCGTGCAGTTCCGCGTCGAGGCGTTCGACATCTCCAACACGCCGAACTTCGTGATCCCCAACAACAACAGCGGAAACGCGCAATTGGGCAACGCGAACTTCGGCACGATCACGAACACCGACCCCAACGACGTGCCCCGCGAGTACCAGTTCGTCCTCAAAGTGCTGTTCTAACCCGAAAGGCCACACTTACCCAACCCGCCGGCGAGGAAGATCATCTCCTCTCCGGCGGGTCTGCTTTTGCCTTACACCCTGTCCACACTCAAATAAATCATCATCTCGACCTGGGAAGATTGTCTACATCGACCAGCGCTGCCTGTCCACACCCTCAAAAAATCGTCATCTCGACCGAAGGCGCGCCTTTGCGGCGAAGTGGAGAGATCCCCGCATTTCGCTCTTGTTGTCGCCCGTTTCTTCCCAGCGAACGTCCTGAGCTCCAGACAGACCCGCCGTTCTCCGGTCGACAACACAGATTTGCGCCACTGGAGCTTGACAAGCCCCAGCCAGGGAGGGTGCCTCGCATCGCTGCACGATCCCAGCTCGCACGTCCAAGTCCAGGTCAAGTCCAGACAGGTTCCGAGCTAAAGTCTCTGAATCGAAGATTTTACGCAAGATTGACGGGGGGATGGGGATACCTGGGCTCCGCCATTGGGTGCGCCGGCAACCACTCAAGTCGAGGGATGATCGGCCTTCGAGACGCCATCAAGCGCGAACAGAAGAAGCGATCGCGCGGTCACATCATACGTCTTTCCCGTCTCGAATACCCCGCCTTCACTGTTGTCTTCCACGTTCGTATCCAGAAGCAGCGACCACTCCTTTGACCCGGAAGCCTCTGGCAGCGTGAACCGCACCATATCGTGATAGTCGTTGATCACGATCAACAGCGTGGCCTCTCTCCCACGCTGACGAACCCCGGTCGTCTGTGCGCGTCCATCGATCAGCATTCCGAAGCTGCGCATATCCGTGTCGCCCCAATTGTGATCTTCCATCTCCCGGCCATTGGCGTTGATCCAGGTGACGTCTTTTACTCCAAGCTCTTCGTTGCACTCTCCCGTTAGGAAAAGATTGCGCCGCAGAATTGGATATTTATGTCGGAAGCCGGTCAGTCTCCGGACGAACTCGACCAGATGCTCTGCCTTCTCTTTGAAATCCCAGTTCAACCAGCTGATCTCGTTGTCCTGGCAGAACGCGTTGTTATTGCCATCCTGGGTGCGGCCGAACTCGTCGCCCGCCAACAACATCGGCGTGCCTTGGGAAAGCAGCAGCGTTGCCAGCAGATTGCGCAACTGCCGCGCTCGCAACTTATTCACATTCGGATCCTCGGTAGGCCCTTCAACGCCGCAGTTCCAGGAGTGGTTATCGGAACTGCCATCCGTGTTGTCTTCCTTATTCGCTTCGTTATGCTTCTCGTTGTACGTGACCAAATCGTTGAGCGTGAACCCGTCGTGAGCCGTAATGAAGTTGATCGATGACCAGGGACGTCGACCCTCAACATTGAAGACTTCTCCGGAAGCGGCCAGCCGCTTGGTGAGCTCCGATGCCTTGGACTCGCCCTTCCAGAACTTCCGCACAGTGTCGCGAAACTTGTCGTTCCACTCTGCCCAGCCAGGCGGAAACCCACCCACCTGATATCCGCCGGGGCCCGCATCCCAGGGCTCCGCAATCAACTTCACCGTGCCGAGCACAGGATCCTGGCTGCACGCCTTCAGGAACCCGCTCTGGTTATCGAACCCGTTCGATTCGCGCGCCAGAATCGTCCCAAGATCGAACCGAAAACCATCCACATGCGTCCGCTCCACCCAGTACCGCAGGCTGTCGGTCACCATCTGGATCACACGCGGATGACTCAGGTTCACTGTATTTCCAGTGCCCGTGTCGTTGATGTAGTAGCGTTTGTTGTCCGGCAACAGGCGATAGTAACTGCAATTGTCGATGCCTTTGAACGAAATCGTGGGACCGAGCTCGTTCCCCTCGGCAGTGTGGTTGTAGACCACATCCATGATGACGCCCAACCCCTCGTCATGAAAGGCCTCCACCATCTGCTTGAACTCTTTAAGAGCTTCTGTCGGATCCGCTGCGTATCGCGGCTCTGGAGCGAAGAAGCCGATCGTGTTGTATCCCCAGTAGTTCGTCAACCCCTTATCTATTAAATAGCCGTCCGAGACGAACGTATGAATGGGAAGAAGCTCGACCGAAGTAACGCCCAGCGAGCGAATATATTTGATCACTTCGGAGTGGCACAATCCGGCATAGGTTCCCTTTTGCTTGTCCGAGACACGCGGATGGCACTTCGTGAAACCCTTGACATGCAACTCGTAGAGAATCGTGTCATCGAACGGAACCCGGTACTTCGCCAGCTTTCCCTGCCCGTGCCAATCGAACTCCTGATTGACGACAATGCATTTCGGCACAAACGGCGCACTATCGCGCTCGTCGAACGTGGTGTCGTCGCCCGACTCCATGTGATAGCCGAAGAGGGCCGGGTTCCACTTTACCTCGCCGATGTGAGCGCAGGCGTATGGATCCAGCAGCAGCTTATTTGGATTGAAGCGATGGCCCGAATCCGGCTCGTAAGGGCCATACACCCGAAGACCATACCGTGCGCCGCAGTGAACGCCGGGCATATAGCCATGCCAGATCTGATTGGTATATTCGGGCAGCTCGTGGCGATCAATCTCCTTCTCGCCCGATTCATCGAAGAGGCATACCTCCACCTTGGTGGCGTGGGCGGAAAACACGGAAAAGTTTGTGCCCTTACCATCCCAGGTCGCGCCGCGAGGTTCAGGTGATCCTTCCATCATTTGTTCTGACATAAGCTTTTTATGACCGCCTTTATGAGTCGCGCAACAATGCACCCAGCTTTGAATTTAGAAAATGTTTGTTCATGTGTGATGCGTTCCTTGCTGAAAAAGACTCCTGCGCGAGCAAGGTATGCCTTAAGTAAACGCGCCTTCTGAACAAAGTTCGTTGAGATTCAAAGTTCGTTGAGATTCTTAACCTACCGAACTCAGTCCGAAGTCCGCACTGGGCCAATCCCAGCGAGTCAAATCTTCACACCCGCTGGAGCCCGTCTGTGCAAACCTTCGACGTGGCGCACGTCTGCCCTCGCCTAGCTACCCGTCGTCGGTCGCGCCATCTTTTCGTGCATCGCACCTTTCATGCTGCCAGGGACAAGGTTTGCCACCATACCCTCCAGCTTCGTCTTGAACGAGGCGGAGTACACATGATCCTTGCCGTCGAACAGCGCCTCGATCCCCTGATTCGCCACGTCCTCCGGCTCACTCTCGTTCTTCCCCTTCTGCCCCGTCTCGGTGTTGTCCATCCCGGCGCGATGAAAGAAGTTGGTATCCGTCGGCCCTGGCTGCAACGCCGTCACCGTCACGCCGCTGTCTTTCAACTCATAGCGGACGCTCTGCGCAAACGACAAGACGAACGCCTTCGTCGCCGCATAGACCGCCTCTCGCGGAGCGACCATCTCTCCGGTAATGGAGGAGGTAAACAGAATCTTGCCTGTGCCCGCGCTCATCATCAGCCGAACCACATACTTCGCCAGGTGAACGGTGCTGGCGCAGTTCAGTTGAACCATATTCAATTCAGCCTTCAAATCCGTCTCGGCAAACAGTCCACCCACCCCGACTCCGGCATTGATACAGGCCACATCCAGATTGCCGCCCGACGATTTTACCTGAGACCACAGCTTCTCCACGCCATCTGAGGTTGCCAGGTCGGCTTGCACTTCGGTCACTCTAGCGCCGAGAGATTGAAAGTCGCTAGCCGCCTTGCGCAGACCATCGTCTTCCGCGGCGATGACCAGGTCATACCCCTTGGTTGCCAATACCTTCGCCAATTCATATCCAATTCCACTCGAAGCCCCCGTCACCAATGCCATTCCTGTACTCATGCCATACTCCTCCATTTCGTTATGTGCGCGGTCATGCCAATGACTTCAGATGCTGAAATACCCCGCGCGCTCATCCTACTCAATCTTTTGTTCGTGGCGCCAAAACTTCCTCAATACTCGGGCACCTCTCAAGAGCTGTGCCAACATCCAAATATCAAGTTACGTAGCAAATTTGCATGGAGCGCACGTGGCATCAAATCGAATTTTTTGAGGTGTGACCTATGACACAATCCGCAAGCACACTCGACAAAGCGAAACTCCAAAGCGTCTCCAAATCGGGCGAACACTATGCGCCTCTGATTAACGAAACCAAGGACGGCCGAGTCCACAGCCACGCGTTTCAGACGATCCTTGCCGAAGGCGAGGACCTGTATCGGCAGTGGAAAGCCATCGAATCGATCCCTAAGTGGCAGGAGCATGTCATCTCATGTACTCCGATCGACGCCACCACCAGTCATTGGGTCATGGGAAATCCCGAAGACCCCAAGGGGAAGCGAATTGAGTTTGACTCTCAGATCACCGAAGACGAGCCCGGTCGCAGGCTGGCTTGGAAATCCATCACCGAAGGCGTCGAGCAGAGCGGCTCGGTCACCTTCACGCCAGATCCCGCTGGGAGAGGAACGACCGTGCTGCTGCAGCAAATCGTCAAAACGCCCGGAGGTGCGCTCGGCAATGTCGTCGCCTCGATAGCGGCGCGCGGGCCCAAACAAACCGTGATCGAAAACCTTCGGCACTTCAAGCAAATGGCCGAAGCCGGCGAAATACCCTCCGTCAAAGGGCAGCCTCACGGCCCCCGCGGCGCCAGCGGCGAAGCCAAGGAATGGATGTATGGCGAAAATAATCCTACGCCGCCCGGCACAAGCAACGCGGCGTAACCGACCCCCTAATTCAGGAATTCCGCATCACGCTCCCGCGATCACATACGCGGAAGTCCAGGAGGCATTATGAAGGCAGTTTGCTGGATGGGAAAAAGCTCCATTGAAGTCCACCAAGTTCCGGACCCGGCCATCATCAACCCGCACGACGCCATCATCAAGATCACTCGAACCGCCATCTGCGGCAGCGACCTTCACCTGTACGACGGCTATATCCCAACCATGGAATCCGGAGACATCCTCGGCCATGAGTTCATGGGAATCGTCGAAGAGGTAGGCAGGGAGGTGAAGAACCTCAAACGCGGAGACCGCGTCGTCGTACCCTTTACCATCGCCTGCGGCAACTGCATGTTCTGCAAAAAAGATCTTTGGGCCCTCTGTGACAATACGAATCCCAACGCGCATGTCGCGGAGGCGATGTACGGATACAGTGGGTCCGCGTTGTTCGGCTACTCGCACATCTACGGCGGCTACGCCGGAGGCCAGGCCCAGTACGCCCGCGTTCCCTTCGCCGACGTAGGGCCCATCAAAATTGAAAACGATCTCCCTGACGAGAAGGTCCTCTTCCTCTCCGACATCTTTCCTACAGGCTACATGGGCGCAGAAGACGCCAACATCCAGCCGGGAGACACCGTTGCCGTGTGGGGCTGCGGTCCCGTCGGCCTCTTCGCCATCGCCAGCGCCTACATGCTCGGTGCCGGCCGTGTCATCGCCATTGATCGCCTTCCCGAGCGCCTCAAGCTGGCGCGCGACTGCGGCGCAACCACCCTCGACTACAGCGAGGATGACATCACCATTATCGAAGCCCTGCGCGATTTCACCGGCGGCATTGGCCCCGATTCCTGCATTGATGCCGTCGGCATGGAGGCGCACTCCTCTACCACGGTCGGACTCTATGACAAGGTCAAACAAACGCTGATGCTCGAAACCGATCGCCCCTTTGTGCTCAGGCAAGCAATCCAAGCCATTCGCAAGGGAGGCACTCTCTCGATCCCCGGCGTATACGGAGGCGTCCTCGACAAAGTGAACTTCGGCGCGGCCTTCGGCAAAAGCCTCCACATGAGCATGGGCCAGACCAACATGCACAAATATCTCAAGCCGCTTCTGAAAGCCATCGAGGATGGGAAGATCGATCCCACCTTCCTGATCTCCCACCGCGTAGGCATCGAGCAAGTGCCGGAGATATATCCGTTGTGGCGCGACAAAAAGGACCAGATCACCAAGATCGTCATCGATCCATGGGTAGACTCGTTCGAAACGACAAAGATCGCCGCCGCTTAGAAAGAGCTTTCCGCCGCCCTCAGTCACTACTCACTTAAATTGTCACTTACCCCTCAAGCGAGCGTACTTCCTCGCTTGGGTGGTAAGTGGCGACACGTTTCAAAGTCCGCCGCGCATTGGAGATTTCCTAATTTCGTCTCTGTCTATTTCTTCATGAATTCAACTACCTCGCATTTCGACCTGAGGCAAGAGAATCAGCCCAGACAGGAGTAGCCTGTTCACGTGAGCAAGGACGAAGAAGCCGAGATCATCTCCGTCGACGGGCGCGATGTCCGCGTCACCCATCCCGGTAAACTCTACTTCTCCATCCAAACCAAGCTATCGAAGCTCGACCTCGTTCGTTATTACCTCTCCATAGCGCCCGGCGCCCTCAATGGCATCCGCGACCGCCCAATCGTCCTCAAGCGCTTCGTCAACGGCGCCGAAGCCGAGGCCTTCTATCAGAAGCGCGCCCCCGCCGACCGCCCCTCCTGGCTCCGCACCGTGACCCTCGCCTTTCCCTCCGGCCGCACCGCCGAAGAGGTGGTTGTCGACGACACCGCCGGCCTCGCCTGGATCGTCAATCTCGGCTGCATCGAGCTGCACCCCCACCCCGTGCGCTCCTGCGACCTCGACCACCCGGACGAGCTCCGCATCGACCTCGATCCCGGCCCCGGCATCCCCTGGGAGGACGTCCGCAAAGTAGCCCTCGAAGTCAAGGCGCTCCTCGATGAGCTCGGCCTGCGCAGCTGGCCCAAAACCAGCGGCTCCCGCGGCATGCACGTCAACGTCCGCATCGAACCTCGCTGGAGCTTCAGCGAAGTTCGCCGCGCAGCCCTCGCCCTCTCCCGCGAGATCGAGCGCCGCGCCCCCACCCTGGCCAGCTCAAAATGGTGGAAGGAGGAGCGCCACGGCGTCTTCCTCGACTATAACCAGAATGCCAAAGACCGCACCACCGCCTCCGCCTACTCCGTTCGTCCACTGCCCGACGCTCGCGTCTCCGCCCCGCTCCACTGGCAAGAAGTCGCCGAGGCAAACCCCGCGGACTTCACCGTCTTCACCATGCCCCAGCGCTTCGCCGAAATAGGCGACCCCCACATTGACATGAACAGCAACGCAGGCTCGCTCGACCAACTGCTCGATCTCGCCGCCCGCGACGAAGCCTCCGGACTGGGTGACGCCCCCTGGCCTCCGCACTTTCGCAAGATGGAAGGCGAAGCTCCCCGCGTCTCTCCCTCGCGAGCCAAGCCCAACCCGGCCAAAGCCGCCGCAAAGAATCCCCGCGCTAAAGCGCCTCTCATTACCATCGCCAACTCTCCCCACGAAGAAGCCGCCCTCGCCGGCCTCGAACGCTGGAAGAGCACCCACCCCGACGTAGCCGCCCTCCTCGCTGTAGACGATGTTCTCGTCGACCGCATGCGAGGCCGATCCTCCACCTGGACCCGCATTCGCGTCAATCTCCGCCACATCCCCGAAGACCGTCGCCCGCCCCAGCAAACCCCCAATCCCGACGACGACCCCACCCGTCGCCCAGCTTCCAAGCGCACTCAAAGAAAGATGCCTGAAGCTGATCCGGATTGAGCCATACAGCCGGGCGCCCCATATCTCGATTTTGGTATGTGGGCTTCAAGCGAACCGGGGTCCCCTACGAGCGCACTTGCTCGTTAGGGTAAAGCAGCGAGACCTTTCACCGCCGGAAGCGAACCTCACCGCCCGCCGGCAAAGATACTCATCAGCTCCTGCGGCGGCACCACCTCAAGCTGCGCATACGTGCAATCCTCCGGAGCCTTGTCCACCCGCCACCGCCGGAACTGTGCCATATGCCGAAAGCGATCCCCCTGCATATGTTCATACGCGACTTCAACCACCAGCTCCGGCCGCAGCGGCTCCCACGAGAGGTCCTTCCCCTGGCTCCACCGGCTCTGGCCCCCAGGCATTCGCTGCGCCCCATCCGCAGCCTCCCGTCCCCACGGGTGCCCAGCCCCTGCGTGCTTCCGGTAGGGCGCAAGGAACTCCACCAGCTCCCGGCGCTTCGCCATCGTAAAACTCGCGCATACCCCGACATGCTGCAGCGCGCCGGCCTCGTCGTAGAGGCCCAGCAGCAGCGACCCCAACGTCGTCCCCTCGCCGCTCTTGTGCCAGCGAAACCCCGCCACCACGCAATCGCAATCGCGCTCGTGCTTCACCTTCAGCATCGTTCGCTTATCCGGTTCGTACGTCCCCGCAACCGGCTTCGCCATCACTCCATCCAGACCCGCGCCTTCGAAGCGCCCGAACCAGTCCGCTGCGACCTCCCTTTGCCGCGTGGCCGGCGTCAGATGAATCGGCGCCGCCGCAGACTCAAGCAGCCTTTCCAGTCGCTCCCGCCGCCATTCAAACGCCTCTCCCCGCAGATCTCGCTCCCCCTCGCAAAGCAGATCGAAGAACACCACCGAAGCCGGCGTCTGTTCCGACAGCAGCTTCACCCGCGAGGCCGCCGGATGGATCCGAAGCTGCAGCGCGTCAAAGTCCAAGCCACGGGCGTTGTCCTGGCCGCGGGCGCTGGCAATCACGATCTCCCCATCCAGAACGCAGCGCTCCGGCAGCTGTCTCCGCAGCGGCTCCAGCAGCTCAGGAAAATAACGGTTCAGCGACTTTGTATCCCGGCTCTGAATCAGGATCTCGTCCCCATCGCGAAAGATCAGCGCGCGAAATCCATCCCACTTCGGCTCAAAGATCCAGGCATCGCCCGCTGGGATCGCATCGATCCGCTTCGCAAGCATCGGCAGCACCGGCGGCTGGACAGGAAGATTCACGCCTCATCTTACTATCCCAAAACATGGAAATTGCCTCACAGCAAAAAACCGGCTGAACCGACCCGATCGTCATCCTGCCGTCTCGAAGTCCTAAACTAAGCCGAGCCACGCGAAATCGAAGCCTCTGCGCATGTCCAGGGAGGGGAAGGATCAACCGGGAAGAGCTCTTCTTCCCTCCCGGACAGGCAACCCACCCCAGCGGTAAAATAGGGCCATGCGCCGCGTCTATATGGACGCCAATGCCACCACGCCTCTGCTCCCGGAGGTCTTCGAGGCCATGCGCCCCTTCTTTCTGGAGCACTACGGCAACGCCAGTTCCATCCATCAGCAGGGCCAGTTCGCCCGCGCCGCCGTCGATCGAGCCCGCGGCCAGATCGCCCGCCTTCTTCACTGCCGCGCCTCCGAGATCGTCTTCACCTCCGGCGGCACCGAAAGCGACAACCTCGCCCTCTTTGGCGCCCTCCCCAATGGCGCCGAGCCCACACACCTCATCACCTCCAGCATCGAACATCACGCCGTCCTCCACGCCGCCGAATCGCTAGCGAACAATAGCCCCAATATCCAGGTCACCTTCCTGCCCTGTACCCCGCAAGGCCTCATCGAACCCGCCGCGCTCGAAGCTGCCATCCGCCCCAACACCAGACTCGTCAGCATCATCTTCGCCAACAATGAGACCGGCGTTATCCAGCCCATCACCGAACTCGCCGCCATCGCCCACGCCGCCGGAGCTCTCTTCCACACCGACGCCGTTCAAGCCGCCGGCAAGCTTCCACTCGACCTCAGCCCCAAAGGCCCGCTCCAGAATGTCGATCTCCTTACCATATCGGGCCACAAGATCTACGCTCCCCAAGGCGTCGGCGTACTCTTCGTTCGCCGCAACGTACGCCTCACTCCCATGCTCCACGGCGGCACCCACGAGCGCCAGCGCCGCGCTGGAACCGAAAACGTCGCCGGCATCGTCGGCTTCGGCAAAGCCGCTGAACTAGCCGATGCCTGGCTCACCACTGGTCCCACAACCGCCAGTCTGGGTGCCCCACATCTCGACTCTGAGATGTGGGCGGGTGGCCTATCCTTCGCGCCTCATGCGAAGGGTGGATTATCGCGTGATAACGCGACCGCCCCAGCCCATCTTCCCACCCCCACCGAACTCACCGCGCTCCGCGACCGTCTCGAACAAGGCATCCTCTCGCAAGTCGAAGAGTGCGGCGTCAATGGAGCCGGAGCTCCTCGCGTCTCCAACACCGCCAATCTCTACTTCGATCACGTCGAAGCCGAAGCCCTTATCATAGCGCTCGACCTCAAGGGTCTCTCCGTCAGCGGCGGCTCAGCCTGCCAGTCGGGAGCCGCCGAGCCTTCGCATGTGCTCACCGCCATGGGCCTCAGCCCCGCGCGAGCCCGCGCCAGCGTTCGCTTTTCTCTCTCCAGGCCCACGACCGACGAAGAAGTCGATTTCGCTCTCCAGCTCATCCCCGCCGCCGTAGCTCGCCTCCGCGACCTCTCTCCCACTTATAAAAAGGCGCTCATCCTCTCCTAGGCTCACGGTCTAAAAACCTGTCTAATGGCTCCTTAAATCGTCATCTCGACCGAAGCCGTGTGGTTTTATCGCACGGCATAGTGGAGAGATCCCCGCATTTCGCCTTTGTTGTTGTCTGTTTTCTTGTTAGATCTGAACCGTAAAGCAGTATTAAACAGGTTCTTAGGAAGAATCGTTACGTTGCAGGTTTCGCCACGCTTTTATCAAAGGAGCCGGGTGCGACTTGCTTCGATCTTAATCACAGATACCAGGGAATATTCACCACCACGATCCTCTGGTTTCCCTTCAGCAGCAGCAGCAGCTTCAGCAACTGCACCCGCTGGTTATGCAGCGCATTCTCCCACCAGTGCCGCACCACCAGCTCCGGCAGCAGCACCGCAACCTTGCGTCCCGGATTCTTCATCTCCAGCTCCAGAATGTAATCCATCAATGGCGAGATGATAAACCGGTACGACGACGAAATCGTCACCAGCTCCGGCTCCTGCAGCCCCGCCTGCTTGATCGGAGCCATCACCTGCTCATCCCAGATCTCGGCAAGTCCACCATCGTTGTCATCCTCCGAGTGCACATGCACCACCTTGATCTCCTTCGACAGCAGCAGCCCGAACCGCATCGCCTTCTCCGTAATCCGGTCCCACCGCGCCATCGGAATCACCACGATCGGCGACTGCAGATTCACCAGATTCAGCGGCGTCATATCCGCCATCTCCCGGTTCACCCGCGAGTAGTGCCGCTTGACTGCCCACATAATCCCGATCAGCGTCGGCACCAGCAAAGCCGTCACCCACGCGCCCGTCATGAACTTCGCGATCAACACCACAATCGTCGTCAAACCCGTCGCCACGGCGCCAAAGCCGTTGACGAACATATGCCAGCCCCGGCCCTTGTGCTCTTCCCCCTTCTTCCAATGAACCACCATCCCAGCCTGCGACAGCGTGAACGCAAGGAACGCTCCAATCGCATACAGCGGAATCAACCGGTCCGTCACCCCGCCGAACAGGATCAGAATCACCGCGGTAAATCCCGTCAGCGCATAGATCCCATGCGAGTACAGCAAGCGCCGCCCGCGCAAAATGAACACATGCGGCAGATAGTCGTGCATCGCAATCGCCCGCGCCAGCCGCGGAAAGTCGGCGAACGCAGTATTCGCGCTCAACGACAGCGCCGCAAACACCGACCCCATCGTGACGAAGTAAAACCAGCCTTTGCCGAACACCGTCGTCACCAGGATGCTGAGCACGCTCTGATAGTTCTTCGCATCCGGATCCATCGCCGTGATGTGATATGACCTCGCCAGGTAAGCGATCCCAAACAACAGCACGATCAAAATTCCAATAATGATCGTTAGCGTCATCTGCGCCTTCTTCGCGCGCGGCTCGCCGAACGCCATCACTCCGTTTGATACCGCCTCCACCCCGGTCATCGCCGCGCAACCGCTGGCGAAGGTCTTCATCAGCAGCCATATCCCCAGATACTTCATCGTCGCCGGCAAAGCCGGAGGAGGCGCCAGCACCGGAACAGGATGCCCCCCCGTCGTAATCGTCTTCGCCACCCCAACCCCAATCAAAATCAGCAGCGTGCCGACAAACAAAAACGTCGGCCCGATAAACGCCGCCCCCGTATCCTTGACTCCACGCAAGTTGACGATGGCCAGCACCGCCAGAATCGTCAGGCACAGCGCCAGGGTATGCGGCTGCAGCCGGCTATCCGCCGAAGTAAGCGCGGTCACGCCCGCCGATATGCCCACCGCCGCCGTAAGAATATAGTCGATCATCAACGCGGCAGCCGCCAGCAATCCCGGACCGTTGCCCAGATTCTCGCTCGCCACCGTGAACGATCCCCCGCCATTCGGGTACGCCGCAATCGTCTGCCGATAGCTGAAGAACACAATCACCAGCAAAATCAGAATCGCCGAGATCACCGGCACAATGTAATGCGTTCCCGCCAGTCCCAGCGGAATCAGCAGCGTCATCGCCGCCTCTGGTCCATACGCAGCGCTGGTCAGCGCGTCCAGCCCAAAGATCGGTATTCCGGCAGCGACCCCAATGTGTTCGGCCCGCTCCTCGCTCGTTGCTAAAGGCTTTCCAATGATCGAGTCAGTCAGTGACATACGATTTTGATCCTAACTCGTCTGCCACCCGAACTCCACATGTCCATCGACCTCAATTCCACCTCGCCAACATCCTTCCCGCTCCGCCCGTCGCATCAGCCCGGCGTTGTCTCTGAGAACTTGTCGAAAAAACTGGGACCGCCGACAGCAGCAAATTGTGAAAAGCGTTCGGCAATGAGCTGAACAACGCAGGTGGTGTGCTCTCCGGTGTACACAACAAAACTCTAAATGCCGTCGGCGGAGGGGCCGTACATGCCGGGCAGCGGCAGGCCGAGGGCGCGGATATAGGTGCCGAGCTGAGCGCGGTGATGAATCATCTGGTTCATGCCATTGGCGCGGTAGGCGGTGTAGCGCTCGCCCGAGAAGAGGGTGTTGGGACCGCGCACGATCCTCCAGTGCTGATGGAAGGTCTCGTCGGAGGTCTGCCTCAGCGCGCTGAGAGCCTTGTCGGCGTTCTCTTCGAATTGCGCGAGCAGCTGCGTCTTGCTCGCCATCGTGTAGGGCTTCCAGGCGGTGAAGTCGAAGTCGGGGCTAGTGAGGCTGAGCGCGATGATGCGGAAGAGGTCGATGGTGTGGCCCGCGAGCCGGCCGAGGGGCATGGATTTCTCGCGAGGCTTGAAATCGACTTCACCGTCGGGCAGCGCGTCGATGATGCGGCGGGTTTTGCCGATCTCGGTCTCGAGTTCGGGAAGGAGCAGGTGGCGGAGGGTGATGGTTCCTGTCATGGGGTCGTCCTTTGGAGAATTTATCGTCTGCGTGTTCGTCACTTTGGGGTATACCTCATTGCGGCGTCTCAGGTTACGTCATCATCTTACGAATAAGTCAGTGATTCGACAGGTTCTGAAAGACAGACCAACGCCCTATAATCAAATCAGTACGACTTCAGGAGTCTTCATGTCCTCTGCCCCTCTCTATGACATCCCCGTCGAAACCATCACCGGCGAAAGCAGCTCGCTCGCCCAGTACCGCGGCAAAGTCCTCCTCGTCGTCAATGTCGCCTCGAAGTGCGGCCTTACCCCCCAGTACGACGCGCTCGAAAAGCTTTACACCCGCTTCAAAGAATCCGGCCTCGTCGTCCTTGGTTTTCCCGCCAACGACTTCGCCGGTCAGGAGCCGGGCTCCAACCAGGACATCCAGACCTTCTGCAAGACCACTTTCAACGTCGACTTTCCGCTCTTCTCGAAGATCTCCGTCACCGGCCCCGGCACTCATCCCCTCTATCGATCCCTCATCGCCGCTGAACCCAAAGCCACCGGCACAGGCCGAGAAGCCTTCCGCGAAAACCTCAACGGCTACCTCAAGCAGCACAACACCGCCACCAACCCGGAACCCGGCATCCTCTGGAACTTCGAAAAATTCCTGATCGATCGCAACGGCAACGTCATCGATCGCTTCTCGCCCGACGTGCTCCCTGACGATCCAATCGTGATCGCCGCCATCGAATCCGCGCTGAAATCATAGATCCTGAAGTCCTAACCCTGTCCAATACGACATAACAACCGTCATCATGCACACAAAACGACCGTCCTCTCGACCGGAGCCACTGGGGCCCCGTGGAGTGCTTTTGCTCGCTGGAGGTGGTAAGCCGTGCGGTTTTGTCGCACGGCGTAGTGGAGAGATCCCCGCATTTCTTCTTGTCGTTGCCGCCGGCCTGCGTCCTCCATTCCTTCGCTCGTCCATGTTCTAATATCTAACATCCCACCACGCCCCCGAGAGGACACGTCCCGCTCATGATCAGCCGCTCCACACTTCTGCCTTTAACCCTTCTCGCCTTCAGCGCGCCCAGCCTCCTGCCAGCCCAGACCGCCCCCATCCAGATCACCGCCGACCTCACCGATGCCCCCCGCAAGCTCTATCACGCCGAGGTCGACATCCCCGTCGCCTCTGGTCCCGTCTCGCTCACCACCCCCAAATGGATTCCCGGCAACCACCGCCCCACCGGACCCGTCGACGACATCACCGGCGTCGTCTTCACCGCCAACGGCAAGGTCCTCCCCTGGCGCCGCGACGACGAAGATCTCTATGAGTTCCACGTCACCGTGCCCGAAGGCATCACCACCTTGCACGCCCACCTCGACTGCATCGTCACTGCCCGCATCAGCCAGAAGATCGCCGTCCTCGAGTGGGAAAAACTGCTTCTCTATCCCGCCCATACCCCCGTCGCGAACATTCCGATCCAGCCCTCCGTCAAGGTTCCCGCCGGTTGGGGCATCGGCACAGCTCTCACCCCCACCGACGGTTACGACGCACAACATCCCAAGGGCGGCCTCACCCACTACGCGCCCACCACCGTCGAGCAGTTGGAAGACTCCCCCGTCATCGCCGGTCAGTACTTTCACGAGTTCGCCCTCGCCCCCGAGGTCACCCCCAAGCACTACATTGACGTCGTCTCCGACAAACCCGAAGACTCCAACCTGCGCCCCGCGGTTCTGATCGCCCTGAACAACCTCGTCCGCGAGACCGGCGCCGCCTATGACTCGCGCCACTACCACGTCTACCACTTCCTCCTTACCCTCTCCGACGTTGCCGGCGGTGAAGGCCTCGAGCACGGCCAGTCCTCCGACAACGGCGTAGGCGAAAAAGGCGTCGCCGACAGCGACCACCAGCTCGCCGAAGCCGACCTCCTCTCCCACGAGTTCACCCACTCCTGGAACGGCAAATACCGCCGCCCCTACAATCTTTACCAGACTGACTTCGAGAAGATGCAGCAGGGCTCGCTCCTTTGGGTCTACGAAGGCATGACCCAGTATCTCGGCAACGTCCTCGCCGCCCGCTCCGGCCTCAAGTCGCAGGAGCAGTACCGCGACCTGCTCGCCCTCTCCGCCGCCAGCCTTGACTACCGCCCGGGCCGCGAGTGGCGCCCCACCGAAGACACCGCCATCGCCGCCAGCATCCTGCGCAGCGGCGACCCCGCATGGTCCAACTGGCGTCGCGGCCAGGACTACTACCAGGAGGGCGAACTCTTCTGGCTCGACGCCGACACCCTCATCCGCCAGAAGACCAACGGGAAGAAATCCCTCACCGACTTCCTCCACATCTTCCTCGGCAAAGGCGGCAACACCGGCCCGCTCATCGTCACCTACAACCGCGACGAACTCGTCGCCGACCTCAACCAGGTCATGCCTTACGATTGGGCGACCTTCATCCACGAGCACATCGACAACATCAACCCTCACGCCGACCTCGCCGGCATCGAGCGAGGCGGCTACAAACTCACCTTCACCGACAAGCCCACCAAATCCGAGCGCACCCTCGCCGCCACCTTCTCCCGCCGCGCCGGCATCGACGTCTGGTACTCCCTCGGCATCCGCGTCAACAAAGAGGGCGAAATCGTCGACGTCCGTTGGGGCGGCCCCGCCGATAAGGCCCAGATCGCGCCCGGCCAGAAGATTCTGGCCATCGACGGCAACGTCTTCTCCGCCGACGCCCTCAAGGACGCCATCAAGGCAGCCAAAGGCGCCTCCGACCCCATCCACCTCATCCTGCAGGCCGACACCTTCGTCTCCACCGCCAACCTCGACTACCACGACGGCGAACGCTACCCACGCCTCGTCCGCACCGACGGCACCCACGACTACCTCGACGACATCACCAAACCCCTCGCCAAATCCGAACCCATCCCCGCCCCAAAAAAGGACGAAGACTAACCACTTACCATCGAACGCCGCTGTCCACGTCCTTGCCACTGTCCATGCTGTTGCGGCTTTCCATGCTGTTGCCGCTGTATTTGCCTTTCCTTGACATAGCCCTTGTTCTTGCCGTTGCTTTTTTGTTGTCATTCCCGAAGGGGATCTGCTGTTCCTTCCAGCGGGAAACACACAAAGTGAACCGCCGACCGGGTGCCCCACATCTCGATTCTGAGATGTGGGCTCTCCACTCTGGCTGCACCTCAACGTGAGGCACATACCTGGTTCCCATCCCGCACCAAAGCGAACCAATCTGCCGGGTGCCCCATCCTTCGCGCCCTTGCGAAGGGTGGGATGCAAATCTTCAACGCGAAGCTCGCAATGGCGACGCAAGCAACCAGAGCCGTTATTCCCCTACTTAACCAATTCCCCATTGCGCTACAGTTTTGCTCTTGCAGTTCTTTGTTGTCATTCCGCAGCGAAGCGACGCACCCTGCTTTTCACTGCAGCAACAAGACAAACGCCAGAAGCACCCGTTCAACTACACTGGAGCCTCATGATCGGCCGCCTCGTCACTCTTATCCTCCTCGCAGCAACCGCCACCGCCTTCGCCCAGCCCCCCGCACCCGCCCACTGGCCCACCAAAGAAGGCGCCTACGACATCGCCAACTTCCACTTCAAAGACCGTGAGACCATCGAGAAACTCCACCTCCACTACCTCACCCTCGGCGCCCCGCACCGCGACGCCGCAGGCCACACCGACAACGCCGTCCTCCTCCTGCACGGCACTGGCGGCAGCGCCCACTCCCTCCTCAACCCCGCCTTCTCCGATGTCCTCTTCGGCCCCGGCCAGCCCCTCGACATCACCAAATTCTTCCTCATCCTCCCCGACGACATCGGTCACGGCGAATCCTCCAAGCCCTCCGACGGCCTCCGCATGCGCTTCCCCAAGTACGACTACGACGACATGGTCGCATCCCAGCACGCCATGCTCCTCGACGGCCTCCACGTCGACCACCTTCGCCTCATCCTCGGCACCTCCATGGGCTGCATGCAGTCCTTCGTCTGGGGCGAGACCTACCCGCAGTTCTCCGATGCCCTCGCCCCCTTCGCCTGCCTCCCCGTAGAACTCGCCGGCCGCAACCGCATGTGGCGCTACATGTCTATGAAGATTATCCGCGACGATCCCGCCTGGAAGAACGGCGACTACACCACCGAACCCGTGGAAGGCCTGCAAGGCGCAAACGACCTCCTCCTCCTCGCCGGCTCCGCGCCCCTCCAGATGCAGAAGAACTTCCCCACCCGCGCCCAGGCCGAAGCCTACGTCGACCGCGTCCTCGCCGTCGGCATCGCCCACACCGACGCCAACGACTTCCTCTACTACGTCAACGCCTCGCGCAACTACAATCCCGAGCCGAAGCTCAGCGCCATCACCGCCCCGGTCCTCTGGATCAACTCCGCCGACGACTTCATCAACCCGCCCGAGCTTGGCATCGCCGAGAAGATGGTCACCCGCATGCCCCACGCGAAGTTTATCCTCATTCCCATATCCGACGCCACCCGCGGCCACGGCACCCACACCCAGGCCGCCGTCTGGAAAAACTACCTCATCGACTTTCTCGCTCAAACCCAAAAGCAATAACTCGAAGCAGAGGACGATCCGGCTTACCGCCTGCCTCTGTAGTTCTGAGCATAAACATCCCTCGGCAACCCTTCACGCTTCGCCTTGCCCGACAAAGCAAACGCCTGCTCCCGACTCATCGCGCCGCCGACCGTCACCAGGTATGGTGCGCGTCCCGTAGGCGTAAACACATTGAATCGAAGACTGGAATGAGCCTTCGCCAAAGCCGCCGCCTTGTCCCGAGCCTGATCCTCATGGTTATAGGTAAAAGCAATCACCCGCCACTGCCCGGTCGCTGGCGCAGCCGCCGCATTGCTCCCTGCAGGTTCAGCATGATTCACCTTCACAGGAGGAGACGTCATCCCGGCCGAAGCCGCAGCGCCGTTCTCCAGAATCGGCGCAGGCGTAGCGATAGGCGGAGGCGCCGTTCCCTGGCTTGCGGAGCGGCCGTGAAGAAAGTGCCATCCCAGAAACAAGATCGCCGCGGCCAGCAGCCCGATGATTGCCCGCAATCCAGCTCCCCGCCCCAGCCCCGCCGGCTCGTTCTCAGCCGCAACCCGCCTGCGATTCGCAGCGACACCAGGCGAAGCAGCCGAGCTCGAAGGGGATGCCGACGCAACGCGAGTCGCCCCTGCGACGCTTCGACTCGCCACCACGCCCTGCGCTGTCGAAGCAGAAGACGCGGAAGCAGCCGAAGACAATGCAGCTACTGCCGCGGCGCTCGCTCCCACAGGAACTTTTGGCGTCGCAGCAGGAGCAGGCATTACCGCCGAAGCAGAACCGCCAGCAGAAGCAGAACCGCCGGCAGGAGCACGAGTCTCCACCGGCACGGGCCCCAGCGCCTTCGAAACCTGCGCCAGCCCCCACTCCCCGCTCATCGCCTTACGCACAATTTCATCGAAGGGAGCTGCCAGCGGCAGATCCCGCGCAGCCGCTTCAAGCGTCCTCTGCTGCGTCAACGACTGTAGCAGCACCACCGCCAAATCACGCACATCCCGGGACTTCAGCTTGCGCCCCTCTTCTCCCTCCGGAGCCTCCCGGACGCAATCGCTCCGCAGCTTGATCATCTCCCCCACCGCCAGCACATTCGCCGGCTCTACATGCTCATGCACAAACCCATTCGCATGCAGCGCCTCCAGCGCCGACAATAGACTCGCCGCTACCTGCTTTGTCTCCACCACCGTAAGCCGCCGCTGGCAGACGATCTCGCCAAGATTCGCCTCCACCGGCTCCATCACCGCATACACCAGCGAAGTGCCATCCAGCGTCACCTGGCCATACTTTTTCATCTGCACCAGATTGGCTTGGTTCAGCGCCGCAATCCCACGCCATCGCGCCAGAATCTCTTCATCGTCGAAGTGCGATTCGATCAGGCGTATCACCGTAGGTACGCCCGTCCCGTTCGACGTCGAAAAAAATGCGCTCCTGCCTTCGGGACGAAGCAGCTTCGTCAGTGGATACGCGCCATCGATCGTTCTTCCTTCATAGTCTGTCCAAAGTTCCATGGTCACTTCCGATCCTGGGAGTCATTGAAATTAGGAGAATTGTCTTCAAGGAGAAGGCGTTGAAAGTAAAGGCAATACAACAATCGGGGGATGGACGCCGTCTACCTGGCCGGGACGTCTCGCTCCACTGTCAATTATGCTTCATTGCGGCGCACGTCTCAACGCGAGCGCAGAGGCCGATGTGCAAAACCGGCGCGCAACTAAATTACACCATTTGGCACCCGGCGGTTCAATGTGCGGAAGGAATCACCAGATATTGCTCCAGCTTGCCATCCGGCATCTCATACGTCGTTACCCGCACCTGCTTGTCCGCAAACCCCGCCTCGAACGACCGGAACGTCATGCCTCCGCGCTTCTCCTCCGCCCCTTGCGTGAAGCTGCTCGGCGCGCCCAGCGGCTTCAAGCTCGAAGCAAAGTCCTGCATCGCCTCCGGCGTAAAATAAGCATCGCAAAACGGCATCAACTGCGTCCGGTCCAGCTTTCCATCCTGCAGGCCCGTAAAGATCGCCAGAGCTCGCTTTTCCGCCGCT
This sequence comes from Edaphobacter sp., assembly GCA_965277335.1. Lineage (GTDB taxonomy): Bacteria > Acidobacteriota > Terriglobia > Terriglobales > Acidobacteriaceae > Edaphobacter. The sequence goes on from CBDICJ010000009.1 coordinate 121,358, forward strand.
TGAGCATCCGCGCTCTCCGTTCCCTCGGCCTTTTTCGCCACCAGCGGCAGTATCTTCTGCGCCAACGCACTCGCCGCGCTCGAAGCATCCTCGTTGGTCAGCACCGCGACCGCAACTTTGTCGTCCGGATAGACGATATTCTGCGACACAAACCCCGACACCTCGCCGCTATGCGCGATATACCGGTGCCCCTCCCGCGTTCCCACCTGCACCCCCAGTCCGTACCCCGTGCCCTTCCCATCCTTCAGCTTCCCCTCGGTAAACATCTCGTCATACGAAGCCGCGCTCAGCAGCGTCCGATTCATCAGGCTGATATCCCACCGCGCCAGATCGCTCGCCGGCATCGCCAGTTCCCCCGCGGCAAACATCCACCCCGTGCCCTCCTGCGGCGCCGGTCGCAGCGGCCCCAACGCATGCCGGTAGTACCCCGTCGGATCGTCCGCCGGCAGCCGGCTCGCATCCGAGTTGAACACCCCCGTCATCTTCAGCGGCGTAAAGATCCTCTCCCGCAACTGCTCGATCAGCGGCTTGCCTCCCGCAATCTCCGCAATCCGCCCCGCGATCACATAGTTCGTATTTGAGTACTGCCACTCCGTCCCTGGCTCGAAATCGAGCGGCTTCTTGCCCCACACCTCCAGAATCTGCTGCGGCGTCGCAGGCTTCATCATCGACGTCATCACATAGTCCTCGGGCCAGAAGTCCTGATACCCGGAGGTCATCGACAGCACCTGCCGAATCGTCACTTCATTCGCCCGCGTCAACTCCGGCAGATACTTGCCCACCGCATCCTCCAGCTTCACCTTCCCGTCCTGCGCCAGCAGCAGAATCAAAGCCGCCGTGAACTGCTTGCTCACCGACCCGATCGAATACTGCATCTCCGGCGTGGCTGCCATCGGCGGGTCCAGCCGTGCCTTCCCATACGCCTTCACATACGCAATCTTCCCGCCCTGCACCACCGCAAGCGAGGCGCTCGGCACCCCCGTAGAGGCCAGCACCTCCGCCGCATCCGAATCCACCTGCGCCGCTGTACCGGCAGCCAGCAAACTCTGTGCCGAGCACGAAATCGCCCACCCCGCCACCACTCCACCCAGCACCAGAACGCCAGCCGCACCTACCCGAAAATTCTTCATGATGCGAAGACTACCAGCAACCCGCCGTCGAGGGGATAGCGCGCCAGAGCCCGCCAACGTGTCCGGGGCGGCTGGCGGGCCAACTGCGCGAGACTCCGCACGATTCGGCAAACTATGGATGAGGCTCGAAGGTCGCCACTTCGATGGCATCCTAGTCAAACCGTAGGTTCTCCATTTTGTCGAAAGAGATCTGCCAAACGTCGAAACTTGTAAGCGTCGCTGCTGTTCGTCTATGCCCCCGAAACGGCGGCCGGTGATTCTGCCCTTAGAGCCAGGAACTCTCCTTCGCAGCATCAAATCCGTATTGGCTTTCCAGACAAGCAGACAACAATAGCCACCCGTCCATTCCCTTTTATCCGCCGAAAAACGCAAGTAAGCATGGAATGCATCCAACGCACAGGCATCTTCTCTACAGGCAAAGCCAGACAAGCCGGAAACTGAAAAAAGGACACACATCTCCTCCATGAACCCGTCCCTCACGCGCGTACTCTCCGCGGTCCTGCTGCTCGTCGTCCTCAGCGCTCCATCCGCCTTCTCCCAGGGACAGACCCCCGCCGCGTCGGCAGGCGAACCGGCAACGACTCCGCCTGCCTCCGCTACCGCCTCCTCCTTTGTCAACCCCGCCATCAGTACGCTCCAGGCGGCGCTCGACGGCATACGCCTCGAAAAGTGGAAGACCTCCAGCGCGGTGCGCGACGACACCGAAAACAACATCGTCTCCGTGCACCGCGATCTCGAAGTCACCTTGCCGCCGCTTCTTGCAACCGCCGATGCCGCCCCCAACTCGGTCGCCCAGGTGCTTCCCGCCTTCCGCAACATCGAAGCGCTCTACAACGTGCTCCTCCGCGTTTCAGCCGTCGGCAGATTGGCCGCGCCCCCGCAGCAAAGCGCCACGCTGGAGCAAGCCATGTCCAGCCTCGAGTCCTCCCGCCGCGCTCTCGGCGACCAGATCCAGTCCGCCGCCCTCAACCAGGACAGCCAGATCCAGACCCTCAAGACATCGCTTCGCGCAGTACCGCCGCCCGCGCCCGCCCCCATGCCATGCCAGCCTGCGTCCCCGCCCGCAAAACGCAAGCTCCGCGCTAAGCCGCAATCAAAGCCTCTCCCGGCGAACACCACACCCGCCGCGCCGTCTTAGAGTCTGTCATCAAACTCGTCTTATTCGACGATGCTGAGTCTGTCTAGTTTTGTTGTAGGACGATCAGGCGCTATGGATTGCAGGGCGATCAGTGGGATCGGATCGAGGGTTTGCTGCCTGGGCAGAAGGGTGGGGGCACACTCTAAGGTAGTCACAGCGTCGTTTCAACCCGCTTATCCTGCAAACTTGGGAGCCTTGCCTGCAAGAAATGGAAGAACTCGTCCATCCCAAGTCCTGTCTTCGACGAGACCTCAAATATCTGCATCCCAGGCCGAACGCTTTCAATATTGCATCGAGCCGCGGCAACATCGAAGTCGGCTGCCTCCGCCAGATCCATCTTGGTGATCACCGCAACATCGGAGCTGTTGAAGATGGTGGGATACTTCAACGGCTTATCTTCGCCCTCGGTCGCCGAAAGCAGAACCAAGCGCAGCTCTTCTCCAAGATCGTAACTCGAAGGGCAGACGAGGTTCCCTACATTCTCGATGAAGAGGAAATCAATCTCATCGAGGCGCCACGCTTCGAGAGCGCGTTCGACCATCTGCGCGTCCAGGTGGCAGACCGTGCCGGTGGTAATCTGCTGGACGTTCGGCGTGGCGCATTTTAAGCGGGCGGCATCGTTCTCGGTCGCCAGGTCGCCCACCAGCGCAGCGACCCGGTGCTCGCGGGCCAGACCGCTCAGAAGCTTTTCCAGAAATGCCGTCTTGCCGGACCCCGGGCTTGAGACCAGGCCGACGACGCACGTGCCGCTCTTCTGGAATCGCTCCCGAAGAGCATGCGCCAACAGATCGTTTTGCTTGAGGACCTTAGCCCTGACCTCAACCATGCGCGTGCTCATGCTGCCACCTCCAGCGATGCAACCTCGATCTCTCGTCCCGAAACGATCTTCTGCCCGGGACTCCGGCACACTGGGCAACAAATCTCGTAGAGAGATGGAGGCATTCGCTCTGTTTGACACAGTTCGCAGTAAATGACGAGCGGAATACTCTCGATCAGCAGGCGTGATCCCTGAAGCCGAGTCCCGTCACAAGCCAGTTCGTACGAGAAAAGCAACGCTTCCTTATCGACCCCGGAGAAGACGCCCAGCCGCAGGTGCACGATCTCGACGTCAAGACCGCCGCGACTCTCCGACTCCTCGACGATCTGGTCGATCATGCTGATTGCAATCGAGAGTTCGTGCATGGGATCCCTATAGCCTGTCCGATAAGAGTGGGAGCGCCGCTTCGCCGAGGTTACATCGCCCTGATCTTCAAATATCGTTGCAGATCGGGAGCGACGGCGATGGCGACTGCGATCACGGCTAAACCAAGTGCACCGAGAATTATCTTTGACGTCATGGATTTCACCTTTCTGTTTCCTGATACTGCATCGAACGCAGCTCCTTGGCAGCAAGCATGCGTCCGACCAACTCTTCCACCATATTGCATGCCTCTTCAACGGCAGCCTGCACCGGAGCGGACAATCCCATTCGCCCATCCAGTTCATCGCCGAAGTCGTTTGGCTCGCAGCCCAAAATCATAATCTCCGCCGAGATCGTTCCCATCGCAGCAGCGAGATGCAGCACATGCGCCGGGTCCATGCCGTGAGGATTCAAGGCCACGTCGGCCGATGCCGAATCACCTACACCGGGTAACGCCGGCTCGAAGACAAAGAGCGTCCCTGGAGCTTCGCCGCGCGACAAGGCGTCTACGAGTATCACGGCCTCCCAGGGCTCGAGCAGCGCATAGGCAAGATCAAACCCGCGGATGCCGAAGTCCTTCACGGTGACATTCCCCGGCAGCGCCCGTCCGCCGAGCGACCGCGCCACCTCCACGCCAAAGGCATCATCCCCAAGGAAGATATTGCCGACGCCCGCGACCAGGATCTTCGGAACGTTTTGCGGGGTCATACGGAGACTCCGTTGCCGACAGGCTCGACCTCATCGGGAGAGAAGAAGAATCGATGACCCGGCTGGCGCATCATGCCGAACTCGCGGCCCGGGTCGTCGTCCAGAACGACGGCAAGCTGAATCTGATCTTCGAAGTCCTGCTCAATCGCCTCGATGATGGCGACCTTTCCTTTCATCGCCATGTCCATGATGTCAGCTTGCTTCTGCGGCCAGAGACGGACCCTATCGCCGACCCGGAGTGTAACGCCGAAGACGGACACGCTCTCCGGCGCGGGCTTCGTCTCTTCGAACGGATTCCAGTCGGCGTTCATTGTGCGCCCTCGTGTATGTTCCGCAGACCTCGGATGACCCCATGCGCCTTCAGCATCGAGTCTTCGGTGAGCGCCTCTGTCCGTTCCAGAATCGCCCGGGCACGAGGGTCGCCGTTGCGCATCTCCAGCTTCTCTTCGTCGGTGAGCGTTAGCACGCGCAGGGTGAGCATCTCATCCATCTCGGTTCCGTCGAAGAAGTTGCCCTCGCTCTCCGGCGCGATTTTGGGGTAGTCGTACAAGATGATCGGCGAACACAGCATCATGCTTCGATCCGGCTCCTCGCCCGCCAAAACCGGAAATACGCCCGAATTCTTGCAGGCCGCAGAACTCTCTCGATGCATCTCAGGCGGATCCAGGAGCGAGACAAACGCGCCGCCGCGGAGTCCCAACAGGACATGCGCGGAGACAAGCGACCGCGGAAGAGCCTCTTCGCGTTTGGACGCGCGGCCGCTCAGCAGCGGAGTTACATTCTCCAACTCAAGATGAAGTTTATAAGCGCCAGCCGGTGTTAGTTCGGCATGAATCGACAGAAGCGCCTCAAGACTCTGATCTTCCTGTATCCCGGTTTGTATCCCAGCGGGCCTGCTGGATTCGATGTGTATTTTCTGTTGAAGCGGCGCAGCGGCGAGCTCGCTTATCGAAAGACCGGACTGCTCCGAGGTCCGCTCCACCGCCTCATCCCACGCCAGAGAGGGATCGGAGAGTTCGCCTGGGTCATCGAGGGGAGCGTTGGATGAATTAGGCTGCTGCCGAACCAGTTGCAGGAAGCTCAGCTTGAGGTCGAGGCTCGAGTTCGCATCCGCTTCAACCAGACACTCGGCCACCAGGCGATACGGTTCCTCGGGGCGTTGCGCCTCCGCATAGACCCGCGGATAGAGAGTTCCAAAGTTCCAGCGCTGCCGATTCTTGATGGCTGTCGGCCGGTAGGGATAGAGGATGTAGCCCTCGTACAGAATTGCCGCCGCGATCTTCTCTACGTCGTCGAAGTTCATGCCTCAACCTCTTCGGCCTTTGCTTCCGCAAGCATTCGCGCGATGGCCTGTTCCCAGGTAGGAATACCGTGGCGCATCTTATAGTCGTAGAGCTGGTCGAACGCCTCCCGCTGCAGACAGAGCCAAGCCGTGTTTGGAAAGTGCATGTCCATCATCTCTTTCCAAACGGAGACGGGCACACGGAAGTTGGCCTCGCGATCCCATGGCACCTGCGAGATCTGCAGCGAGCCTTCAGCATCCTTGTAAAAAACCGTGCCGCTGAACATGACAGAGACCGGAATATCCCCAGCCTGGAGCGCATGGAAATATTTCGTGGCTGCGACATTGAAGTCAAAGGTGCACGGTAGTTCCAGGTTGACGACCACAGTGTCGGTGAAGCCCGGAACGGAGATGCTCGTGTTCATCCAGAGCAGAGGCCGGACGGTCCTGCTCCATCGCTCGGGCTCGCCAAAAAGATCGAGCAGCTTATTTTGCTCCTGAGGCAGGTAGCGCCGTTTGGCGGGCTCAATCTGAACCTGACACCGCAGCGTCAGGATGTGAATCGCTTCCTCGCTGGGAAGATTGGTGATGCGCAGCTTCAACACAATCAGCGGCGCGGCAGCATGGAGAACAGCCTCCGCGCCTTCAATCTGGAAGTGCAGCTCAGGCATGAACAGCCTCTCTTATATCCACGCTCCGAGCCTTCAAATCATCGAAGAATTGATGGATCTCCTTCCAGACCTCGACGCCGCCCGAGAGGCCGCGCCAATGCATGCGAATGAGGCCGACCAGACGATAGCACTCGTCGATGGGAACGATGTAGTACTGCGGCTGCGCTCCTACGCGATTGACCAGAAAGGTCTCGACGTCGGATTCCATTTTTTGCAAAGCAGGATGCTCGGCGGCGATCTCGGCCCAGGTTTCAAGGCTCAGCAGCGACTCGATCGCCCCGGCAGGACTAGGATACATGGCCATGACGCGGTTCGCCGCAGCGTCGCGATAGAAGAACGCGAGATTGATAGGAATCATCAGCGACTCCCACTGCAACTCCGGCATCTGGAAGTCCGATAGAAAACGAATCCGCCGCGGGACGCGAAGATAATGCGCGCCGGTCTGCCCGCAAAACGTGATCGCGCAGCCATCGCACGAGCAGACGATCTGCCGATTTTTAGGGTCGAGCAGATGCTGGTGAACGGGCGAGAGCGCCATGCTGCACAGTTCGCAACGCTCCGCTATCGACTGCCTGCGAGCGAACTGCCTCAGGAAGGAAGGTGTCCCCTCGCGCTCCGAACGCTCTTCCGGTTCATCAATCATTACTATCCTTTAGCGGGTTCCGCTTAGGCAGGCGGCATGTGAGGCATGCGCTTGTCGATCGGCTTGCGATCCTGGACGTTAATGCCCGTAGCGTCATCCTCGAAGCGGGCGACCGGTCTGCCCTTATCCTTGGCAAGATCCTCGCCTCTAGGCGTACCTGGAGTGTGGGAAGGCTTGTCTCGCGTTGTATCTTGATGGGCCATGGTGTATTCCTTCTGAATGCAGGTTAGCTGATAGAGACCAGTTTTGCAGTGTTGGAGTGCTCGGCGGCGGCGTTCTCGGCGATGATCTCCAGAATATCCGGAGCCGCTTCGAAGAGAGCCTCCTCGACCGCGTTCTTCAGGGTGAGTGACGACGAGGGGCAGCTTCCACAGGTGCCGTGCAGCGTCAGCCGCACAATGCCATCATGAATACTGGCCAGTTCGCAGTCTCCGCCATGAGATTTGAGATAGGGTCGCACGGCTTCGATGCCGCGCCGGACTCTGGTCTCGATGTCATCAGGATGCAGCGAGTGAAGCAGGAACATGCTGCCGACAAGATCGTCCTGCAAGGCTGCGTTGAGAACGCGCTCGCCGTCGGCAGTCTCCAGGCATCTGTCGATCAGCCGCTGCAGCGCGGCGCCGTGCAACTCGACTACAGACTGCACAAGCTCAAGCGCGGCGGCCCGAACCTCCGGGTCGCCTGCCTGATCGAGTTTGCCTGCGAGCTTCTCGACACGATCGCTCTGCGCGCGGAACTCTCCCCGCCTCGGCGCTGCGATCGGTTGCGCTGCAATCGGTTGTTCAGCGGCCGCCATTATTTATGCCCCGCTGCCCCGAACATGGGCGAGTGCCTTACTTCGACCGTCTTGCCATCGCCGACGTACATGTGGACCCCGCACGGCAGGCACGGATCGAAGCTGCGAACAGCGCGCATGATGTCGATGCCCTTGAAGTTCTCCGGGCCGTTTTCTTCGAAGATGGGCGTGTTCTGCACGGCGTCTTCGTAAGGTCCGGGGGTGCCATAGATGTCGCGCGGATTCGCGTTCCACGGCGTCGGCGGATAGGGATGGTAGTTGGCGATCTTGCCCTCGCGGATGACGACATGGTGCGACAGAACGCCACGCACCGCCTCATGGAAGCCGCAGCCGATTCCTTCCTCGGGAACCTTGAACTCCGACCACGTCGAGGTACGGCCGGCATTCAGTTCGGCAAGCGCTTTTTCGACAAAGTGAAGCGCCGCTGCTGCCGCGTAGGCCTGGAAGTAGGTCCGGGCGCGGTCCCGCTCGATGGCGTTGCTCCACTTGGGAATCTTCCACTCGAACTCCTTCTCCGGAAGCAAGGCGGTCTTGGGCAGGTTGATCTTGACGCTGTGCCCCGTGGCCTTGACGTAGCCGATATCGACCAGGCCGGAGAGCGCCGTCGACCAGAGCCGCGCAATCGGGCCGCCCCCGGTATCGAGCGCAAGATAGTCGCCGGTGCGCTTGTCGTACCAGCGCGGAGACATCACCCAGGTGTAGTTCCCGCCGAAGTCCCGCTTCTGCGGACGCGGAATGGTGGTCTGATTCCACGGATGGCGCTGATCGACCGGATTACCCAGCGGATCTTTCGCGACGAAGGTCTCCGCCCCCTGCCAGTCGTCGTAGTAGGAGCTGCCTAGCAGGATTCGGATGTTAAGGTTGATGTCGATCAGGTCGTTAGTCACCAGTTCGCCGTCGACGATGATGCCCGGCGTGACGAACATCTTGCGTCCCCAGTCGCCCATCTTCCCATAGCTGTAATCGCAGTGGTCGGGGTCGTTGAACGATCCCCAACATCCCAGCAGGATGCGCCGCTGGCCGACCTTCTCATAGCCCGGGAGCGCCTCGTAAAAGAAGTCGAAGAGATCGTCATGCAGCGGCACAACGCGCTTCATGAACTCGACGTACTTCATCAGCCGCACCAGGAAGTCGGTGAAGAGTTGAATGGTCGCCACCGTGCCGACGCCGCCAGGGTAGAGCGTGGAGGGATGGACGTGTCGCCCTTCCATCAGGCAGAACATCTCCCGCGTCAAACGGCTCATGGCGAGGGTCTCGCGGTAGAACGATCCCGTGAAGGGGTTGAGCGCGGTCATGATCTCCGCGATGGTGCGGAAGCCATGCTCGGCGGCATGCGGCGAGGGAGTCGACTGCGCCTTGTCCCATACCTTGGGATTGGTCTCCTTCACCATGTTTTCGCAAAAGTCCACGCCCACCAGATTGTCCTGGTAGATGTTGTGATCGAACATGTACTCGGCCGCCTCGCCAAGGTTGATGATCCACTCGGCAAGCGCCGGCGGCCGTACGTTGAAGGCCATATTCTGCGCATAGACGGCGCAGGTGGCATGGTTGTCACCGCAGATGCCGCAGATACGGCTGGTGATGAAGTGAGCATCCCGCGGGTCTTTCCCTTTCATGAAGATGCTATAGCCGCGGAAGATCGAAGAGGTGCTGTGGCACTCCGCCACTTCTTTGTTTTCGAAGTCGATCTTGGTGAAGATACCCAGGCTGCCGACAATGCGGGTGATCGGATCCCAATTCATCTCGACGAGATTGCGCTTCTTCTGCTCGACATCAGGCATTGTTTCCGGAAATGTCGCCATGGCATTATCCTTTCGTTAGTACGTCGTTGGTTGATAGCCAGTGGTCAGTTCCGGCCTGCTGTGCCGCCACTTCGGTTCCTTGTTCACCGTGGTGTTGGTGATGCCGCGCATAGTGCGGATGAAACGCCCATAGGTGCCGATGATGTTGGTCGAAAGCTTGCCTCCCGGCGGCTCATCCATGAACGGCATGAACTTATCGGGAAAGCCCGGCATGGTGCAGCCGATGCAGATGCCGCCCACATTCGGACACCCGCCGATGCCGCGCATCCAGCCGCGCTTGGTGACGTTGCAATCGACCACCGGACCCCAGCAGCCTAGTTTGACCAAGCACTTCGACGATCCATAGTGCGTCGCAAAATCGCCCTGCTCATAGTACGAGCCGCGATCGCAGCCTTCGTGAACCGTCTTGCCGAACAGCCAGGTGGGCCGCAGTTGTTTGTCGAGCGGAATCATCGGCGCGAGACCCGCCACCTGATACAGCAGGTAGAGCACGGTCTCCATGAAGTTGTCGGGCTGCACCGGACAGCCGGGAACGTTTACGATGGGAAGTCCCGCCTTCGAACGCCAGTCCCAGCCCAGGTAGTCGGCCAATCCCATGCAACCGGTGGGATTGCCGGCCATGGCGTGAATTCCGCCGTAGGTGGCGCAGGTTCCGGCCCCGATGATCGCCAGAGCCTTCGGGGCCAGACGATCGATCCACTCGCAGGTGGTAATGGGCTGGCCGGTGTCGGGATTGGTTCCCATCGCCGCCCAGTAGCCCTCCTCCTTGATCTTTTCGTTCGGGATCGAACCTTCCACGACGAGGACAAAAGGATCGAGCAGACCCTTCTCCGCCTCATAAAAAAACTTCATAAACTCGTCGCCGTTTTCATACGCAAGCACTGGATTGTGAAGATGAACTTTAGGCAGTCCCGGAATCGCGCCCAGCAGAACATCCTCAATGCTGGGCTGCTCCGCGGCTGTGACCGAGACGCTGTCGCCATCGCAGCTCAAACCGGCTGTGATCCAAAGAATGTGGACGTCCGAGACAGCCGGCGCCTTCGTAATCTTGCTTGCCTGTTCAGCCATGGGATCTCCTCCACCAACGAGCGGTGTGCGTACGCACTACATATACGCACCGAATTCTATTTTGGATTCAGTTTTTAAAATGAAAAGAATGAAAATTTGAGTTCGAAGAACATGCTTCGAGGCGCACTTGCAGTTTGTCTTGGGAGTACGCAAAGCGGGATACTGAACCCTGGACAAAACGTCACCGAGCGAAGCCAAATTACGACTCCGCCTTTCATGCCCAACTTCGAACGAAAAAACGGTACGCCTGTGCCGGGCTGCTGTCAAATTCGTTTTGCACATGCCGATCGCACACTCGCCTCCTAAAATTAATCTTGGCAGCAAGATACAAACGGTCAGCAGATTCGCGGCAATTGCTCTCCAAACATCACGTCCAACACCCGTGTCCCGCCGATCTCGGTCTTCATCAGCACCATGCCCGGATGATCGGCGACCACCTCGCCGATGACGGCAGCATCACGGCCGTACTCATGCCGGCGCATCTCGTCAAGCACAGCCCCCGCCATCTCCGGCGAAACCAGGGCAACGAGCTTCCCTTCATTGGCAACATAGAGCGGATCGAGCCCAAGCACTTCACACGCGCCCTTGACCGACTCTCGCACTGGAATCGATTGCTCCCGCAAAATCATTCCCACGCCGGCGCCCTTCGCGATCTCGTTCAACGTTGTAGCCACCCCGCCGCGTGTTGGATCTCGCAGGCAGTGAATGAAGTTCTTGCCCTCAATAGACGAAGTGCCCAGCATCCCGGCAACCAGCCCATGGAGCGAAGCGCAATCGCTCTCGATCGAGCCTTCGAACTCAAGGTTCTCGCGCTGCGACATGATCGCCATGCCATGATCGCCGATGTACCCACTGAGTAGGATCTTGTCGCCGGGCCGAGCGCGGCTGATCGAGATGCTCACGCCGTCTTCGATGACTCCCAACCCAGTCGTGGTAATAAAGATCTGATCTCCCTTGCCGCGATTCACCACCTTGGTGTCCCCGGTGACGAACTGCACGCCGGCCTCGTTCGCCGCAGCCCGCATCGACTCCACCACACGCCGAAGATCATCGACCGCCAGTCCCTCTTCCAGAATGAAGGCAGCGGACAGATAGAGAGGACGAGCGCCGCTCATGGCAAGATCGTTCACCGTTCCGTGCACCGCAAGCCGCCCAATATCTCCACCTGGAAAAAAAATCGGTGAGACGACAAACGAATCTGTCGTGAAAGCCAGTCGCGCGCCGCCGATCGTTACCACCGCCTGGTCGTCAAGTTTTGCCAGAATCGGGTTCGTAAACGCGGGAAGAAAAATCTTGTCAATCAGATCGGCCGTCAGTTTGCCGCCGCTGCCATGCCCAAGCACGATCTGCTTGTGATCGAAGATCGGCAGAGGGCACGACCCAAAGAGTGGAGATGCCGGCGCCTCTTGGCTTGCTTTTTCTTCCTCGCCTGCAATCTTCTCGGGACTTGCCATGGCCTAGACTCTCTCCCCGGCGGTCCATTCGTTTGCCGATGAGCGTCCCGTTGCCGCCGGATCGATCTGGTGGAGTGCGTCGACCCCCTGCGGCTTCAAGTGCCTGCCGTAGGCGTAGTACGCCGCGCATGCGCCCTCTGCGGATACCATCGTCGCTCCCAGCGGATGCTGCGGCGAACACAGCGTGCCGAACGCCGGGCAGTCATGCGGCTTCTTGATGCCGCGCAGGATCTCGCCGCTGATGCATATCTCCGGCTCGAGCGTCGCAATCTCCGCAACGTCGAACAGCTTCTCCGCATCGTGCCGTGCAAACTCGTCGCGTAGCCGGTATCCGCTCATCGGGATGCTGCCGATGCCCCGCCACTTGCGGTCGGTTACCTCAAAGACGTTGTGGATCAGCTTCTGTGCCGCGAGATTGCCTACGCGATCCAGAACCCGCGAATACTGGTTCTCGACCACCGCCCGGCCCTCTTCCAACTGCTGAATCGTCATCAGCGTCCCATGCAGGATGTCGATCGGCTCGAAGCCCGTGACGACGATCGGCACCTGAAAGCGCGCGCTGATCGGGTCGTATTCGCTGTAGCCCATCACCGCGCAGACGTGTCCCGGCCCCAGAAAGCCCTGCACACGATTCTCCGGCGACTGCAGAATCGCCTCCAGTGCAGGAGGAACCAGCACATGCGACACCAACAGAGAGAGATTGTTTACCTGCTCCTCGCGCGCTCTCCAGGCCAGCATCGCATTCGCCGGGGCCGTCGTCTCAAAGCCGATCGCAAAGAAGACAACCTGCTTCGCCGGATTCGCCCGCGCAATCTTGATGCAGTCGAGCGGGGAGTAGACGATGCGCACATCGCCGCCTTCGGACTTGATGGTGAACAGGTCGCCATCCGACCCGGGAACGCGCAGCATGTCTCCGAACGAGCAGAAGATGACATCCTGGCACCGCGCAATCGCGTGCGCTTTGTCGATCATCTCGAGCGGCGTCACGCAGACCGGGCAGCCCGGTCCATGCACCAGTTCCACTCCCTCCGGCAGCAGATGGTCGATCCCGTTCTTGACGATCGAGTGCGTCTGCCCTCCGCACACCTCCATCAGCACCCAGGGCCGCGTCTGAACCCGGCGCATCTCTTCCACAATCTTGCCCGCAACACCGCCATCGCGATACTCGTCGAGATACTTCATCGTCGCCCTCCCCCGGGGTCAATCTCTTCGACTACCGGCGACTCAAGCTCCGTAAGCTGATCCAACTCCCTGAGCGCCTGGTAGGTCCGCTCCGCCTCCGCTTCATCGATCCGGCTGATTGCGAAGCCGACGTGCACCAGCACGTACTCGCCGATCTGCGTCTCCGGCACATACTCCAGGCAGGCCTCGCGCACAATGCCGCCGAATTGAACCTTCGCCATGCGCAAACCGCGTTGATCGTATGCATCGAGTACTTTACCGGGTATGGCCAGACACATATCACTCTCCCCCATTACTCTTCCCGACGGATCATCTCCCTGGCGACCACAGCCTGTCCCAGCGAGATTCCGCCATCGTTCGCCGGCACAGCCGCATGCAGAAATACCTCAAACCCGCGACGACGCAACTCTATCACTGTTCGCTTCAGAAGGACCAGATTCTGAAATGTCCCTCCGCTCAGGCAGACTCTGTGCAACCCCTCGCTCTTTCGAATGCGGCAACACACCTCGACAATGGCCTCGCTCAAAGTATTGTGAAAGCACGCAGAAATCTCTCCACGCGGACGGCCTAACGCAGCGTCTTGTACCACCGCTTCAATCATCGGTCTGAAGTCGACCACCATCGGTTCGACGTCCTCAATCTCAAAATGATAGTGCCCCTCGGCCCGGATAGTCGCGGCGCTCTCGAGCGCAATGGCGGCCTGCCCTTCAAACGTCACCTCGGAGGCCATCTCCAGCAAAGCCGCGACTGCATCGAACAGCCGGCCGCACGAAGACGTCTCAATCGTCTGTATGCGCCGCGAGATCATCGTATTCACCAGCGCAACCTGCTTTTCCGTCACTCCAGGCAAAGCCCAAAGCCTGTCCGGGACCTGCAGGCCGGCGTCGCGCAGGTAACTCAGCGCCATACGCCAGGGCTGCCGAACGGCCGCATCGCCGCCCGGAAGTGGAACATAACGGAGATGCGCTCGCCGCGTAAATCCCGCGAAGTCCGCAACCAGAAACTCTCCGCCCCAGATCCTGCCATCGGAACCGAACCCAGTACCGTCCAGGGCGACTCCGATGACGCTGCCACGGAGATGATTTTCCGCCATGCAGCCCACAATATGCGCATGATGATGCTGCACCCCGATCTTCCGCTCAATGCCGCAAGCCAGCGCCATCTGGGTGCTTCTGTATCCCGGGTGCAGGTCATGCACCGCCGCGCGAGGCGTCACCCGGAACAGATGCTTCATGCGATCGAGCGTCTCCTCAAAGAACTGCACGGTCTCGTAGTTTTCCAGGTCTCCGATATGTTGACTCAGGATGGCGTAGCGGCCTTTCGTCAGACAGAACGTGTTCTTCAATTCAGCCCCGAAGGCCAACACCTCTTCCATCTCAGTCCCCAGATCGATCGTCTGGGGCACAAACCCCCGCGACCGGCGCAGCACACGCTCTCGCCCTTCGAAGGTGCGTACGATCGAATCGTCGACCCGCATGGCGATCTCGCGGTTGTGCAGAAGAAACCAGTCTGCAACGCGATCAAGCTGACGCAGCGCCTCGTCGTTCGAGAGGACGATAGGCTCTTCGCTGAGATTGCCGCTCGTCATCACGAGAGCCGAAAACTCCGAGCCAGCCTCCGGAGAATCGCTGAACAGCAGATAGTGCAGCGGGGTATAGGGCAGCATGATCCCGAGCGTGTTATTCCCCGACGCAACTCCATCCGCCAGTCGCGCATCGCTGAGCCGGGGAAGAATTACGATAGGCCTCCGCGAGTGTCGCAGCGCCGTTTCATCCTCCACCGACACCTCGCACAGCGTCCGGGCTGCCGCAACATCGCGCACCATCAGCGCAAACGGTTTGTCGGGACGACGTTTGCGCCTCCGCAGCTCCGCGACTGCAGCTTGGTTGGTCGCATCGCACGCCAGCAGAAAGCCTCCGAGGCCCTTGACGGCAAAGATCTTTCCCTCCCGCAACAGCATCCGAGCCTTACGAATGCTAGAAGCCGAATCTCGATCCGAGAACAAGCCGTCGCCCAGCGAAGTCCCGCTCGGCATCAACTCCAGCGAGGGTCCACACACGCTGCACGCATTTGGCTGAGCATGAAACCGGCGATCGCCAGGATCGTCATACTCCGCCTTGCAAGCAGAGCACATCGTGAACGCTGCCATCGTCGTCTTCACGCGATCGTAAGGAACATCCTCGATGATGGTGTAGCGCGGACCGCAATGCGTGCAGTTTGTAAATGGGTATTGGTAGCGCCGGTTCGCCCTGTCGCCAAAGTCGCGCCAGCATGCGTCGCAGGTGCCCACATCCGATGGAATCAGAGCGAACCCACCGGCCTGCCCCCGGCTGGGAAGAATGCTGAACGCCGTGTCCCCGCAAGCCTCGACCGCGGAGACGATAATGCCGGCTATCTCAGCCAGTTGCGGAGGATCGGACTCCAGCGCATGAAGAAACTCCTCGACCTCTTGTTCTCTTCCTTCGATCTCAATCGTCACGCCCAATGAGGAGTTGAAGACATATCCTGTCAGCCGATGCGACTGAGCCAGGTTATAGACGAACGGGCGAAATCCTACCCCTTGCACCACCCCTTGAACCTGGATGCGCTTGCGGACTACCGACGCAAAAGGCGATACGGACATAGAGGACCTCCAGCATACCTGAATGGGCAATCAGAAATTTCTCTTCAGAAGACGATCCGGAGTCAACCTCACGAACCGAGCATCCTCTATGCTTGCAAACAGCACGCCCCTTGACCCCGCCAAGAGACAGTCTCGGCTAAGGCAAGCCTGCGAATGACCGTACTCCGGAACGGATCGCTGACGACTCCTTCCAACTCGCCTCGTCAAACCCGCCCTCCGAGACGCCGGTGGCGCATCGCATGGCTGCTCGGCTTCGGCGTTCTCGTCAACTACTTCGACCGGGTCAACCTCTCGGTCTCTCACGCTGCCCTCTACACCACCTTCGGCATCTCCAACGTGGCCTTCGGCTATCTCTCCGGCGCGTACAACTGGACCTATGCCATGTGCCAGTTGCCGGTTGGCGTCATTCTCGACCGCTTCGGCGTCCGTCGCGTAGGCCGAATCAGCACCATGCTTTGGAGCGTTGCCTCCTTCGCCGCCGCGATCACTCCGAATCTCGGAGGCTTCTTCGCTGCCCGCCTGCTCCTTGGCGTCGGCGAATCGCCCACCTTCCCGGCAAACGCCAAAGCCATCGCCTACTGGTATCCCACCCAGGAGAGGAGCTTTGCCACCGCCATCTTCGACGCCGCAGCCAAGTTCGCTTCCGCTATCGGCGTTCCCCTCATCGGAGTGTTTCTATTGAAGTTCGGTTGGCGATGGAGCTTCGCCGCCACCGGTCTCATCAGCCTTTTTTACTTCCTGCTGTTTTCGAAGATCTACCACGATCCGAACGAAGATCCCGACCTCACCGACATCGAGCGGCAATACATCTCTCCGCAGCCCAAGTCCACTCCCCAGGAAGAGGCTCAGTCCGCGCAAACCTCCCTCGGCTATCTCCTCCGGCAGCGCAAGGTGCTGGGACTGGCGCTCGGCTTCGGGTCTTACAACTACGTCTTCTACCTTCTCCTCACCTGGCTTCCCAGTTATCTCTCCTCGGCCCTGCACATCGACCTGCTGCACTCGTTCCTCTACACCGGCGTTCCATGGCTGTTCGCCACCTTCACGGATCTGGCATCGGGTTTCGGGTCGGACGCTCTCATCCAGCGCGGGTGGGACGCAGGCCGCGTGCGCAAAGTAGTCCTCGTCTGTGGAACTGCCTTCGGCCTCGGCATTCTCGGCGCAGCCCACGCCCACACTGCCGTCCGCGCTCTTCTCTGGATCAGCCTCTCCCTGGGCGGGCTCTCCGCGGCAGCGCCCGTGGGCTGGTCGATTCCCTCCATGATCGCCCCGCGCGGAAGAGTCGGGACCGTCAGCGGCATCGTCAACCTTTCGAACCAGATCTCCGGAATCGCCGCGCCCATCCTCACCGGCTACATCGTCGCCGCAACGAAATCCTATGCGTGGGCCTTCGGCATCTCGGCCATCTATCTTGTTATCGGCATCGCCGGTTATCTCTTCCTGCTGGGCAAACTCGAGCAGATAACTCCGCAGCCCGCTGTCTAGCGTTCAGCCGCCGCGTACTTTTTTACACGATCCGTTCTCGAGTTCCTCACCTCAAAGCTGCCGTCGAGCGCCCCAATCAACTCCAAGTAATGACCCGCATCGGTACCCTCAGGATTGGCGATATACTCCTCCGCCGTGTTGTTCTTCAGCCCTCCCTCATCGGAGAAATGAAGCTGCCACAGCGTCTCCAGCCCAGGGCTCTTCGCGATGCTCTCGAGCGTCGCCGTTGACCCGCCCTTCTTTTCACCGTTATCCATAATCGCAACCCGCGGGTGAATCGCATACACCAGCGCCGGACTGGAACTCTGATACCACCCATGATGCGAGACGATGTAGACCTCCACCCGTCCAAGCTTGTTCACGGGACACATCAACTGCATCTCATTATCCCACGTTAGGTCCCCAAGATCGAGCAGCTTCAGCCTGCCGAAAGTGATCTCCACCCCCACCGATCGCGAATTCTCCGTCTGATCGGACGGCCGAACCTCGGATACCTTGCAGGAGTCATTTGCCTCGCCCGCGCCGGCAAGCGGACGCGCGATCAAATCCCCATCGGCGCTGATCACCTTCACCGTCACGCCCGCAATCGGCAGAACGTCGCCCGGATGTGCCAGAATCCGTTTCGACCCGCTGGCCGTCAAGACCTTCTGGTACTCCGCATAACCGCGCTCGGTAACACCGTGGTCGAGTTCACGATTCGGTCCATGATCGATAAAAGTCCCCACCGGAATCCGCGCGACCAGTTGCGGAACGCCTCCGACATGATCGTCATGGTAATGCGTGAGCAGCACATAATCGATCCTGGTCAACCCCGCCTGCTTGGCCGCCGCCACGATCCGCTTCGCATCGCGACCGTTGTTGCTTGGCCATCCTGTGTCGATCAATAGCGATTCGCCTGCCGGGGTAACAAAGAGGGTCGACTGCCCACCTTCGACATCCACAAAGAAGACCTTCAATCTTCCCCCGGCGCCTTCGCGCACACTTTGAGCGACCGTAGCCAGCGGCGTGATCCCAGCAGCGAGGGCGACAAGCAACCACGCCGTGCGATGCCTAACCCAACCTGAAACACTCATCGGTTCTCCTTATCTCGCATCCTGCTTAGGCTACGGCCGCACCGTAGCGCGGGTGGCCCCTGTCGAAATCCCGCCATCCACCAACAATGTCTGGCCCGTCATATACCGACTCGCCTCGGAGGCAAGAAAGACAACAGCGCCATCCAGATCGTGAGGCTCCCCAGGACGCTTGAGAGGAATGCGGTCGACCAGATAGTCCACCCACTCTTTGTTTTCGTACAGCGCGTTATTCTGCTCTGTCTGAAACCAACCCGGAGCCAAGCAGTTCACCGTAATGCCGTGCGGCCCCCAATCATCGGCCAGACTCATCGTAAGCTGCCGAATTCCGCCACGACTGGCCCCATACGGCGCGAGCCCGGCATAGCCGAAGACGCTCGTCACCGAACCCACATTCACGATCCGGCCATACCCATGCCGCGCCATCCGTCTCGCGATCTGCTGAGCCACAAAAAAACTGCCGCGAAGATTGGTTTCAAGCACCAGGTTCCAATCCTCCCAGGTCACTTCAAACGCCGGCTTCCGCACATTGCACCCTGCGTTGTTGATTAGAATATGGACGCGCTCCACGCTGGTCTCCGCCGCCGCCGCCATCGTCTCGATACTCTCCTGCTCGCGAACATCCAGTTCCAGTGGAATCGCGCGCCGCCCCAGCTCCTCGATCTCCGCGACAAACGGCAGCAGATCGTCCTTGCGCCGACTGGTCACAATCAGGTCCGCGCCTGCATTGGCCAGCGCGCGTCCGAAGTACTGCCCCAGGCCTCGACTCGCTCCCGTGATCAGAGCTACTTGTCCCGTGAGATTAAACAAAGGAGAGGTCATCGCGTCTGGCCGGTCCCTTCTGCGGCCGCCGAGCTCCGCGGATCCAGCACCACCTTCATCAGGTTAGGCTCGCGCGCATGCAGGCGTTCAAACCACCTCGGTCCCTCGCTCAGCGGCGCCACCGCCGTGATCAGCGACGCTACCTTGATCTTGCCGCTGGCAATCAGTTCCATCGCTTCGGGATACTCTCCCGCCGAAGCGCACGACCCCTGCAACCGTATCTGCCGCGACACCACCTTCTGCAGTGGAAGCTCAATCTGTGGCGAAATGTTGCCCACCAGCGTCACCGTTCCACCCTTGCGCACGCAATCGATGCCCGCGGCAATCGTCTCGCCGCGACCCACCGCCTCCAGCACCACATCCACGCCTCGCCCACTTGTATCTTTCACAATCTCCTCAATCAAAGCAGCTCCAGACGCAAGCAATGTCTCATCCGCGCCCAGCTCCTTCGCCAGCTCCAGACGCGTAGCATCCACATCCGAAACAAACACCCGTGATGCGCCCGCCGCCTTGGCCGCCTGCAACAGCAGCAGGCCGATCATCCCCGCTCCAATCACGAGCACCGTCTCGTCGCCGCTCATCTCCGACACCGCGACCCCGTGCAGCGCCACCGACACTGCCTCCAGCATCGCGGCCTCTTCAAACGAGAGATTCTCCGGAAGCCGGTACGCCACCCGCGCCGGAACCGTCAGAAACTCCGCGAACGCTCCCGCTCTCCGGTACTCTCCGCAGGACACGCCGATCACCTGTCTGTGATCGCACAGGTTAACCTGACTCCTCGCGCAATACTCGCACGCGCCGCAATAGACGGTGGAATCGAATGTCACCCGATCGCCGAGCGAAAATCCGCTGACCTCCGCGCCCGCCGCAGCCACGATCCCAGCCGCCTCGTGTCCCATCACGATCGGCGGAATTCGCCGCCCGGTCGAGCCGTCGTATCCATGTACGTCGCTTCCGCAGATGCCGCATGCTGCAACCTGAATCAGCAGCTCGTCTGGATCGGGGATCGGGTTCGGCACCTCCCTCACCTGCAAACGGTTGTACTCGGAGAGAAGCAACGCTCTCATCTTCCAATCTCAACTTTCCGCTGCAAAAAAACACCGCACGACAACTCCGTATTCGCCGGCGATCCTTAGAAGAACAGCAACCAACGCCGCAAAGCAAACGTGCCGGTCCTTCCGGGCTCGATAGGCCGGGTTCTCAAACGGCACTTTGCTTGAGCAGGTAATCCATGCCGCAAACTCGAAACCAACGATATCCGTAGCGTTCCAGCAGCATGGAGTGGCGGCCGCCGATATCGGGCCGGCTGTGATCGTTGGACAACATATTGACGAGCACGCACTCCTCCTCGCCTGCCTCCAATCGAAAGCGGACCTCGCGCGGTTCGCCGTTGAGATTATGCACAAGCAGCACCGCGTTGTTGCGCCAGGCGTACCGCATCGCAAGAACCTCCGGCGTTCCGGCCGAGAGAAAAGAAAAATCGCCCCAGCCGATCTCGGGAATCTCCTTGCGCATGCGAATCATCCGCTCCATCCAATTCAGAAGCGAATCGGGGTCGCGACGCTGGTCGGCAACATTGACGTGCTCAAATCCATACGGACCATCGCCGATCACGGGGAGAATCGGTCGATCGCTCTTCGTAAAGCCGGCGTTCGGCTCCATCGTCCATTGCATCGGCGTGCGAGCGCAGTTTCTCTCCGGCAGTTTCAGATTGTCGCCCATCCCAATCTCGTCCCCATACCGAATTACAGGAGTGCCAGGCAAGGTCAGCATCAGGCTGTAGGCCAGTTCCAGCCGACGCCGATCTCCTTGCAGCATGGGGGCAAGCCGCCGCCGAATGCCCCGCCCGTACAACTGCATATCCGCCTCGGGACCAAACGCCGCAAAGACGGCCTCGCGCTGCTTTTCTTCCAATCGCCCCAGATCGAGCTCGTCGTGATTGCGGAGAAACTGTCCCCACTGCGCCGTGGCGGGCCGCGGCTTGGTCGCTCGCAAAGCCTTCATCAGTGGCCGGCAATCGCTGGTCGCCAGAGCATAGAAAAGGTGCTGGTTCACCTCGAAGTTGAACATCATCTGCAGGCGCTCGCCGGCATCGCCGAAGTATTCCATGTCCGTGCCCGGAAGAACGTTCGCCTCCGCCAGAATCACCGCCTCCCCCTCTCGCCACGTAAGGAACTGGCTGAAGCTGCGCAGCATGTCGTACTGCTCCACCGGCTTCGTGATGCCCGCGCCCTTCTGCGAGATCACGAACGGGACAGCGTCCATGCGAAAGCCCGAAACCCCAAGCTGCAGCCAGAAACCCATAATCTTTAGAATCTCCGCCTGCACCTCAGGGTTGGAGGTGTTGAGATCCGGCTGAAAGTCATAAAAACGATGGAAGTAGTAGGCTTTGGCCGCCTCATCGTAGTCCCATGTCGACTTCTGCACGCCGGGAAACACTATGCCCGAACTGGCGTCTTTTGGCCTCTTCTTCGACCAGACGTACCAGTCGCGATATTTCGAATTCGGATCGCGCCGCGCCTCCTGAAACCAGGGATGTTCATTCGAGGTGTGGTTCACCACCAGATCGATCAGCACGCGCATCCCGCGCTGTTTACAGCCATGGGTGAACTCGACAAAGTCGCCGAGCGTCCCATATCGCGGATCCACCCCGTAGTAATCCGCAACGTCGTAGCCGCCGTCTTTGCCGGGCGAGGGCTGAAACGGCATGATCCAGATCGCCGTCGCGCCTATGCCCTGCAGATAGTCCAGGCGACCCATCAATCCTTCGAAATCACCGATGCCATCGCCGTTCGCATCCATATACGTAGCGACGGAAAGGCAGTAGATCACTGCATTCTTGTACCAGAGGTCATTGATCATGCGGGCAGTCTTTCGGTTCAATCTTCTTCAGGAGAAACGTTAGATGCAGCCGCTCGCCTGGTGGAAATCAGCTGTCGTCTACGAGATTTATCCGCGTTCCTTTCAGGACAGCAATGCAGACGGCATCGGAGACCTTCCCGGCATCCTGCACCGCCTCGATTATCTGGTGCGGCTCGGCGTCGATGCCATCTGGATCTCGCCCATCTACCGCTCCCCCATGGCCGACTTCGGCTACGATGTTGCCGACTATTGCAGCATCGATCCCATCTTTGGAACCATGCAGGACTTCGATCGCCTTCTCGAAGAAGCTCACCGCAAAGGCCTGAAGGTCATACTCGATTTCGTCCCCAATCATACTTCGGATCAACATCCTTGGTTCCTGGAGAGTCGGTCCTCCCGCGCCAGCGACAAGCGGGACTGGTATCTGTGGCGAGACGAACCGAACAACTGGAGGAGCAACTTCGGCGGCTCAGGTTGGGAGTGGGACGAACGCACCGCGCAGTATTACTTCCACTCCTTTCTCAAGGAGCAGCCAGACCTGAACTGGCGCAATCCCGCCGTGCAAACGGCCATGTTCGACGCCCTCCGGTTCTGGCTCGAAAGAGGCGTCGACGGGTTTCGCGTCGATGTCATGTGGCTCATGATCAAGGACGACCGGTATCGCGACAACCCGCCGAACCCAGGCTACGCTCCAGGTCAATCCACCGGCAACCAACTGCTCACGGTCTACAACGCCAATCGGCCCGAAGTCCATGCAGTCGTCGCCGAGATGCGTTCGGTCGTCGACAGCTACCCCAACCGCGTTCTCATCGGCGAAATCTACCTGCCGCTCCAGGAACTCATGACGTACTACGGCCAGGACCTGAACGGCGCCAATCTGCCCTTCAACTTTCTCCTGCTCCAAAGCGCGTGGAACGCGGAATCAGTAGCCGAAGTCATCTCCGAGTACCTGAGCGCTCTACCGTCAGGCGCTTGGCCAAATTGGGTTCTCGGCAATCACGACAACGCTCGCATCGCCACCAGAGTCGGCGTCAAGCAGGCTTCGATAGCCGCCATGCTCCTGCTCACCCTTCCAGGAACATTGACCATGTACTACGGCGAAGAGCTCGCCATGACCAACGTCCCGATTCCGCCGGAGCAGGTGCAGGACCCGGCAGAGAAAAATCAACCCGGCATCGGCATGGGTCGCGATCCCGAGCGAACCCCGATGCCATGGGACGGTTCCCCTCTAGCCGGTTTCACAAGCGGGCATCCCTGGCTGCCGATCGGGCCCGATCACGCCTCGGTGAACGTCGAAGCATTCGAACGCGATACAAGCTCCATCTGGCATCTCTATCGCACGCTCATCGCTCTCAAGCACACTCATCCGGCGCTGCTAGGCGTTGAGATGCGTGCCGCTGCGGACGAAAGCTTATTGCGCTACGAACGAGGCGAAGCAAAGCAACGCCTTCTGGTGCTGCTGAACTTCGGCCGCACCCCCCTGCGAGCCGCCACCGAAACCGGAAACATTCTCGCCGCAACCGCTTCTTCCCGTGTAGGCGAGCGGGTCAGCAACCTGGTCGAGCTTGGCGACTCCGAGGGTCTGGTCATTCAGATCGATCCATAAGCATCATTGCGAAGAAGATTCCGCGACAGGCAACGACAAACTCTGCCCCGATGTCTTCGCCGCCTGCAGAACACGATATCCATCCCGGGTGCGAACGTGATACTTCTGCAGGTTCTTGCCCACCAGCTTCACCGTGATAGTGCGCCATCCACGGTTTGGATTCGGCTGTGGATAGTAGGTAAGCGTGTAGAGGTGCGCCAGATCGTCTCGGATCGAGCGAAACGCCAGCTTCTCATCTCGCCAGCTTCTCGAAAAGTACGCCTTGCCGCCGGTGGCCTTGCTCATGCGTTCAAAGACGGCAGTGGAAACTGGCTCATCTTCAGCCTGCTGCGTGCTGATCATATAGATGATCGTTCCAGTCGATTGCGCCAGCTCCGCCACGTCCTCCGGCGGCACCAGGCTGGCGTCATCGGGGCCGTTCGAAAACACCACGATAGCCTTCTTTCCCGTCAGCCGAGCGGCGTCTTTGACCGTCAGTAACAAGCTGTTATACAGCGCGGCGTGATCCCCGGCAACCGTATTTCGGACCCCGCGCAACACCTGCGAACGATCCTGAGTAAGCGAGGCGACACGCGAAAGGTTGCGGCTATAGGAATAAAGGGCCACCTCGTTGACGCCCTCCAGAGAACGGATAAATTCAGCGATCGAATCCTGCGCGAAGACAAATCCCCGGTACATATAGTTGCTGGTATCGAACAGAATGAAGACGTTAGCCCCGGCATCCGACAGGCCTGGAATCACCTGGCTCCCGATCGACCCCGAGGCGCTCGATATCGGCGCTTTACCGCTCTCCTGCGGGAGTGGCCGGATACCCGAAGGACTCACCTCAATCAATCTGCGGGTTGGCTCGTTGCCTTCTTCAAACGTCGCGGTCTTCTCCAAAGTCTTGTCTTCCACAATGGAGAAGTCCTCGGGGCGAAGCCCGCTGATGTAATTTCCCTTCCCATCCGTCACGGCCACATTCAACTGCACCAGAACGACGCTGACGCGAATGCGTCCCGCATCCTCCTGGGCCGCCGCAACGCCCCCGATGGGGTACGAAGACGAAATGAAGCAGAGGAAGAGAACTAAACTCTTGGCCATAATTCCCCTATTGCGCAGTCGCATCTCTCACCATCCCTTGAACCCCGGAGGAAGTTGTGTCTGCCGAGGGCAGTGAGGCGATCTTGCCCTTCCGGAACTCCTCTCCAGTCTCTTGCATCGCGCGAAGAAGTGCCGGCCAGTCCTCAAGCTCGGTGGCAAAAATTCTTGCGATCATCTCACGCGTCAACTCCGGCACCAGAAGGTTCAGCGCCACGGGCGGATATCCCATCTCATCGGCCATCCGAGCCCAGTACAGATTGCTCGACTCCCAGGATTCGCCGAACAGCCGGCTGGAATACCCCCCAAAAAACGGCGCCGGCTTCACATTCAGCAGATCTCGTGCATTGGTTTGCGCCAGCGTAGGATGAGGAACGCCGAAGTCTTTCGAAACCTGCTCCCAGCCCACCTCCGACGGATATCGGCTCCGCAGGTCCGCAAGTTGACGATTGGCCGATCCCCACCGGGCGCCCTCTCCGGGAAATCTGACGCAAAACTCGGCGGCCAAATAGGAAGTCTCTGCCGGCAGCATTCGCGATGCCATCGCTGCAGCCTTGTCCGCGCCCAGCAGAGACTGCTGCACTCGTTCCAGACGCTGCGGCCCCATCCGACCGGAGAGAATATCGAGAACCTTCTCCCTGAGCTGCGCGTCTCCCGCTGACGCGATCAAAAGCTCTTCCCCGGAACGCTGGTAGAGAGCGACCGCGTGAAGTTCGTTCGGCGTCACGCTCCACCACCGCGGAAGCGTGGCGGCGACCAGAAGATCCGGCACCATCTCCTTCCAGATCAAAGCCTGGATATTCTCCGGGGCAATAAAATCCTCCTCTGTGTCCGCCAGCGCATACGGCAAATCGGCCAGCGAACCCACCAGGTAAGCGCCGCCGCCCGCGGGTGTCCCTGCCCCTAACAGCATCGGAGCGTCCCATATCTGATCCGGACCTTGAATCGAGGCAGCAAGAAAGTCCTGCGAGCGCACAAACAGCGGATTGTGGTGCAGCATCTGAGCGCCCGGAGGTTCATAGTAGGCATAGTTCAACCCCACCAGAGTGTCGCGCAGAAAAGGCGCCAGTTGGCCGCGGGCCGTCTCCAGCTGCACCCGGGAACCCGGCGCTTGGATGATCTTCGCCAAATCTGTCCGCACCTGCAGCTCCGCATGATGATTGGTGTAGTTTGGAGGCGCCCAGCTGACCTTCTCACCGTTGGTAAAGATCGGATGGGGCAGATCGAATTCGCGGAGTTCGGCGGCAAGCGGCAGTAACCCGTCGCTCTTGCCTCCACCCCCGCCCGCCTCCGCCATCCCGTGCAGCCCATCGCTGAGCGCGAACAGAGTATCCAGAGAGACTAGGCGCTGGTCCTCCAGCACCGAACTGATTCTCTGGGTCAACGCCAGATGCACGCGTTTGCCATCCGGGCTCTGCTGCTGCGGACCTGCAAGCAGATCGACAACCTCCTCTTGCGAGCTGTTCGCCTTCGCGCCGGTCGCCAGCAGCAGTTCATTCAGCGACGCGCGCGCCCCATCGAACAACGCAGTCGAAGAAGAGATCGCGGCATACGGCGCAACCACCTTCTGCCAGGACTCATTGATGGCAGCCTTGGGGATCTGTCCTTGCCGGGCGAGGATCTGCCACAGGCCCACAGTTCCTTGAAAAAGCCCAAGCGCATTTCCGCGCAGAGTCTGGTTGGAAGTCTTGTCGACCGCCAGCGCCGCATGCATAAAGCTTTCGATCGAAGCATCGTCGAGATCCGGGAACTCGGTAAACACCAGGTACCAGTCCTTGTATCGGGAATACCGGCCGGCCAGCAGACGCACCGTTTCAGCGGACAGGCGGCTCCCCGGCTGCCGTCCCCGGTCGATCTCGCTCAACATCAGATAGATCTGCAGCGGGCCGCTGGCGCTCTCCATCGAGGAGAAGGCGGTCATCGCCTCCAGGAACTGCTCCGGAGTGTTCCAGTTACGCGGGTGGCTTGCCCAGTCGCGAACGATCCGGGCATCGCTCTTCTGGCGAAAGATCTCTTTCCAGACTGCAATGTCTCCCGGAACATGCACTTCGCCGTTCGGCTCCCATTGCACGCGCGTAAACAGAACCAGGAGCGCGGGAGCCCTTCGGAACATGCCTCGCGTTGCGCTCTCCTTCGGATTGCCCTCACGGAAGTTTTCGTAGAGCCGCCTCAAGCGCGAGCCATCCGTGAGATGCTCCTGCTGATCCCGGCTGACCCGCGACAGAGTATCGAAATACGCGGCCAGCCAGCCGTCGTCCTTCGCAAGCAGTCGGCTGACGAAACTTCCGGGCGACTCGGGACTCGCTCCCACCAGTTCCTTCCAGCCCGCCTGCGCATGCGCTCCCCCGGGCACGATCACGCGTCCGGAGCGAATGCTTATCTCGCCTCCGTAGAAGTCCAGTACGCTGGCAAAGGGAAGCAGCCCCTTGAGTCCAGGCGATCGCTCCAGGGCAGTCCTGGTCTCCTCATCGCTCTTCGAGAGCGCCATGTAAAGCCGCGCTACCAATGGATCGCTCAGCAGGACGTCCAACATGCTTCCGTATCTCAGTCGATGGCCCGTGCTCAGCCGAACCCAATCTCCTTCGTGAAACATCACCGGAATCTTGGATGCCGGATAAGAGTAAGTAAAGGGAGTTCCTCGCTGCAGCGCCTCTTCGAGATCGACCAGAGGAAAGCCTGAGTCGATCGTAAGAAACGCTCTCTCCGGATTTGCCGTCTCCAGAGAAAAGTTCTTCTGGCCGCACCCTTGCCGCAGCCGGTAGCCCAGGATCTGCACCAGGGTGCCGGCATCGTCGCAGCCGCCAACTCGAATCGTGCTGGTCGCTCCCGCTAGAATCTGAAGCTCTCTTGCCTGATCGACATACCGATCGATCAGAAGCAGGAACTCTGTCGGCGTGCCCTGCTGATAACCATGGAGATAGACATTGCGGGCGAGCAGCGGCAGCACTTCCTCTCGGGAAGTCTGTTGGCTCATCCCCGCCATGCGCAAAAACGACCGCAGTGGCCCGGGGATGATGACAACATCTGCCGGCAAGGATGCTGGCGTCTTGCTTCGGGCCGAAGCCGCATCCGGCGAAGCTGACATGGCCGCCCCCAGAGCCGACGCAACAGGGCGCGCAACGCCTGCACACACTAGGGCGATGAGGAAAACAGGGCGCAGACGAAGACGAAACTTCATCGCAGGGCACCTCAAAATAATTGTTGAGACTTGCGTATCTGGCTCCCGCAGGAAAGAATCAGCCCGCAAATCCAACCGTGAGAATCGGCCCTCCAGCAAGATCGAAAGCATCTTGCGCACACTTGGTGAGGCCACAACTGCACAATCGTCTGCTGGTTTTTTACTTTCGTCCGGAAAGGCGTTCCTGTATTTCCACGTACTCTACTCCTATGCTGGTAAAATTTGCCAGCGGGAAAGATGAATTTATTCGCATCCCACGCGAACCTGCTCTTTCCGCTCGCGTTCACGTCCCCAGCAACTCCCCTGCAATTGCCTCCCACTCTGCGCGAAGCTCGCCGCCGGCGACAGCCTTTCCCGCCTTTCCGTACCAGTAAGTCGCATTTGCCGTATTCCCCTCTTTGCGGTGCAGATAAGCATGCACCCAGGCTCCGTCAGCACCCTCCACATCCTGCGCAATCTTATGTGCCGCCTGCCACTCTCCCTGACCATCCCACCACAGCGCCAGCAAAGCGCCATGGAGCGACTCAGGTCCCGCAGCCTCGAACTCGTTCACCGTCATCGCCGCTCCCCTCGAACCTGTCAAAAACTCAACATAGCGTGTTATTGCACATCCGCCGCCATATACCCGCGCTCTCGCATCCACCTCGCCAGCAGACTCGGCCACACGCTCAAATCCGGGTTCGCCGCCGCCAGCCCAACGCCATGCGCCCCATGCTGAAACAGATGCATCTCCGTCGGAACGCCCGCCTTCACCAGCGCCGAATAGAACATCACGCTATTCATCACCGGTACCGCAGGGTCATCGGTCGTCGCAAACAAGAACGCAGGCGGCGTGTCCTTGGTCACCTGTGTCTCGTCTGACAGCGCACCCACCAGCTTGGGATCGGGATCCTCGCCCAGCAGAGCAAGCTTCGATCCGCGATGCGCCTCCACCCCCTCCAGCGTAATCACCGGATAAGCCAGGATCAGAAAGTCCGGCCGGCTCCCCTGCCGCTCCACCGCATTCGCCGCCGCCGGATCGCCCGCGTCGTAGTGTGTCCCCGTCATGGCCGTAAGATGCCCGCCCGCCGAAGACCCCCACATCCCAACATGGCCGGCATCGATCCCATACTCCGCCGCATGCGCCCGCACCATTCGGATCGCCCGCTGCGCATCCTCCAACTCCACCGGATAGTGATACTTCGGCCCCAACCTGTACTGCAGCACAAACGCCGCCACCCCGCGAACATTCAGCCACTGCGCATAGTTCGTGCCCTCCTTTGCCATTGCCAGTTCCACATATCCTCCTCCCGGCGCAATCACCACCCCAGTCCTGGTCGCGTTCGGTCCGGAGGGAAGATAGACCGTCAGCGTAGGTTCGTCCATCTCCGCATCACCCTTCGCTCCCGGAGCCCCCTGGGGCCACAACAGCATCGTCTTCCCACCCGCCGCCAGCCCCTTTGCCACCGGCGCCGTCTCCACTTGGCTCAAACCTGCGCCGCCCAAGACCAAAGCCAAGACAACCGCGCCGAAAATCATCCTCGCCCCTCCTCTTTCCTTCATTCCAGATTTCTTCCAACATCATCGCCAGCCATCGTACATCCACCTGTCTTCGACATCCTCCCCAGCCATCCCGTACCTTGGTGAAAGCAATCACGGCGCACGGAGAATCCATGAAGCATCTCGTTCAAAAGCAGCTCGCCCAATCCATCGGCACGATGCAAGCCGTTCTCGCCGACCCGCACCTCTCTGACACCCTCGTCACCGCCGCCGAGCTCACCGCCCGCGCCCTCGAATCCGGCCATAAGCTCCTCGTAGCCGGCAACGGAGGCTCCGCCGCCGACGCCCAGCACCTCGTCGCCGAGTTTGTCGTCCGCCTCACCGTCGACCGCCCCGCCCTCCGCGCCATCGCCCTCACCACCGACTCCTCCATCCTCACCGCCGCCGGCAACGACTACGGCTTCGATCGCCTCTTCTCCCGCCAGCTCGAAGCCCTCGGCCAACCCGGCGACGTCTTCCTCGCCATCTCCACCTCCGGCAACTCCAGCAATATTCTCCACGCCCTCCGCCACGCCCGAAAAAACGGCATCTCTACCATCGGCCTCTCCGGCAACGACGGCGGCCACATGCGCTCCCTCTGCGATCACAACCTCATCATCCCCTCCGCCGTCACCATGAACATCCAGGAGTCCCACCTCGCCCTTGAACACATCTTCTGCATGCTCGTCGAACGCTTCCTCTTCGGCGAAGACTTCAATACCAGACCCCAGATCCTCAGCGAATAATCAGCGTGACCGCTCTCGCTCGAAAAAGCCTACCGATAGACCAAACGAATCGTCCTCCCGACCGGAGCAGCGGACAGTTTCATCGTTCGCTGCGTAGCGGAAGAGATCCCCGCATTTCGTCCCCCGCATTTCGTCTTTGTCGTTGCCTGTTCTTGTCCTCGCAACAGGCGATTCAGAATTTGCAGTCACCTTCATTCATCCTCTCCTCTGAAACCTTCCCCCCACCCCGCACAGCGAACACTTCCGTCTTCTCCTGCATCAAATCCTGTTTGCCTAGACCAATCCAAGATCAATCCAAAGGAGTTGCTGATGACCATACCGACCTGCTCGAAGTGCAACGGAACAAAGTTCATCCACGTAGACCAGGAATTCGGCGGCCAGACCGTTCGTATCATCTTCTGCGATCTATGCGGCACCATCGTGGGCACCGTCGTTGCCTTGTGAGTCTTCCGCACCACTTCCAGCCGCTGTCAGCTTCCCGCACTCCAGTCGGCATTCACCGCTCCGTCAACAGCACCCCAACATCCGCCTCGAAGTCCGCCTGCCGCACCGCCCCCACATAGGTCTTCGCCACCCTCCCCTCCCGATCCACCAGCACCGTCGTAGGCACGCCCCCGATTCCCTGCGCCATCTGCGACATCCGCTCCGGCACCGCCACCGGATACGGCAGATGAAACGCATTCACAAACTCCCGCACCTTCGCCGTCCCTCCCTCGTCCAACGCAACCCCCACCACCGCCAGCCCCCGCGGCCCCATCTTCTTCGCCACCCGGACCAACCCCGGCGTCTCCTCCCAGCACGGCCCGCACCAGCTCGCCCAGTAGTTCACCAGCACCACCTGCCCGCGATGGTCCGCCAACCTCCACGTCCCGCCATCCAACTGCGTCATCACCAGCTCCGGCATATCCCGCCGCTGCCCCGCCG
Source organism: Edaphobacter sp. (assembly GCA_965277335.1). GTDB lineage: Bacteria > Acidobacteriota > Terriglobia > Terriglobales > Acidobacteriaceae > Edaphobacter. Next base: position 152,323 of record CBDICJ010000009.1, read on the forward strand.
GCGCAATCCCGCCTGACTGTCTCGTCCCGTAATGCCACGCCCAGGCCACCACCGCGAACGCCGCCGCGCCCATCCCATACCGCACCCACTTGCTCCTCCATCCCACCATTGGTGTACTCCCTCCGCCAGCCTAACCCTTTCCTCCGCCGCGCTCGACAGGTAAAGTAGAGGCATCCGCACCGAACCAGCCAGCATCCCGGCCGGCACCCAAGAGGCAAGATCATTCGCGTTCGAAGCCGCACGTCCATCCTCCAAACCTTCGCCCTGCTGGCTCTCCTGCTCGCGGCCACGCCTGCGGTCCCCTACTCCATCCAGACCCACGAAGAGCTCATCGACCTCTCCTGGAAAGCCTCCATCCGCCCCATCCTGCTCAAGCGCTTCCCCCATCTCACCGAGGCGCAGATCCAGAAGGCCCACAGCTACGCCTACGGTGGCTGCGCTATCCAGGACTTCGGCTACTACCCCTTCGGCAATAAGTTCTTCTCCGACCTCACCCACTATGTCCGCTCCGGCGACTTCGTTCTCTCGCTTCTGCGCAACGCCCAGACCCCCGATGAACTCGCCTTCGCCATCGGCTCCCTCTCCCATTACGTCGGCGACACCATCGGCCACAGCGCCGCCATCAACCTTGCCGTCCCCATCCAGTTCCCCCGTCTCGAACAGCGCTTCGGTCCCTCGGTCAACTACGCCCAGGATCCCCACGCCCACGTCCAGACCGAGTTTGCCTTCGACATCAACCAGCTCACCAAGCGCCGCTTCGCCCCCTCCGCCTACCTCCGCCACGTCGGCCTCAACGTTCCCAGCCTCCTCCTCAGCAAAGCCTTCTACGAAACCTACGGCCTCAATCTCCCCGACATCATCGGCTCCCGCCAAGCCGCTCTCCGCACCTATCGCTTCGCCGCCCGCCGCTTCCTTCCCGACATCGCCCGCGCCGAAACCGTCCTCCACAAAAAGAACTTCCCCGAAGACCTGCCCAGCCCCGACCTTGACGCCCTCACCAAAGACCTTCTCCAGGCCGCTGCCGACAACGACTGGGAAAAGTACCGCGATCCCCCGGGTTTCCGCAGCCACGTCTTCGCCGGCTTCATCTACGTCCTCCCCAAGGTCGGCTTTCTCAAACTCCTCGCCATTCAGGGGCCGCGTCAGGACACCGAAGATCTCTACATCAAGAGCGTCAACCGCTCCATCAAAGCCCTGCGCCTCACCTTGACCCACTTCGACACCATCGACCACTACCTCCCCAACCGCGACCTCGACACCGGCTACAAGGTCAAACCCGGCGGCTACCTCCTCGCCGACAAGACCTACGCCACGTTGCTCGCCAAACTCACCGAGCACCCCGACCACGCCATCCCCGCCCAGCTCAAGCACGACCTCATCGCCTACTACGCCGACCCCACCGCTCCCATCACTACCAAAGACAATCCGCGAAAGTGGGCGCAGGTTCAAGCCAATCTCATCACTTTGGAGACCATGAAGACCATCGGCAATCTCGATCCCGTCTTCGCAGAGATGGACGCCGAAGCCGCCGCCGAATAACCGCCGCTGCGATTGTTTTCCTCCTTCCCACAATAAGAACCTAAGGTCATCTCGACCGAAGCACTCGACCGATGCAATAGTCAGTTTCATCGTCTCTTGCGCAGGGTAGAGATCTGCTGTTTAGCAGTAACATCTCCGCGTCCATCACCTTTCAAACATCGCCGTGCGACATCAGACGCGCCGCTGACTGGAACCATCTCCTCCCATCCAATTCCCGCATCTAACCTCCGCAGAAGCCAAAAAGCTCAAAGGAGCGACCATGCACGACCAGGTAATCTGTAACCGGACTTGTATTAAAACAGCCTGCAAGACCTCAGCCCTCGTCCTCGCTCTCCTCCTCACCGCCTGCAACAACACCGGCAAGGCCGCTCCCAACTACGACAACTTCACCACCGGCCTCAACAAGTACTTCCTCGATCACACCGACTGCCTCTTGCCCAACGCGCGCTTCCCTCTCGAGACCAACGACAAAGCCCAGATCAAGCAGATGGATTCGCTCGTCAAGGCTCTCCTGCTTGACAAAGCCGTCGACCCCGGCGTCAAGACCGCCCGCTACACCCCATCCCCCGCCGGAGCCCGCTACGCCCCGCACTTCTGCTACGGCCATCGCGAGATCGTCAGCATCGACAGCAGCTCCCCGCTTCAGGTCGCGAACGGCTTCAAGACTACCCTCGTTACCTATCACTACAAGATGGAAGACACCCCCGTCTGGACGAAAACCGATGACGTCCAGGCCGCCTTCCCCGCCATGGCCCTCGCCACCAGCGGCCAGGCCACCGCCAAAGCCACCCTCGCCCAAACCCCCGTAGGCTGGCAGGTTCCCGACTGAATGAAGAGCAAATTCTACTAACCGAGTCGGTTCCAGCTTGAGGCACTCCGCTTTTACAGAACCCTTTACTCCCCGGGGCAGGTATGTTTAAACCTTGGGGATTATGGTGAACCTTCAAATCTTTGCTCTTTGTATTGCGTTTGGATTCTGCGGTCTAAACGCGCAGACATCTTCTTGGCAGCCCTCGCATGGGCACACGCAAGTTCCTGTATGGCCAGGTGCAGTGCCTGATGCGCGACCGATCACGGGGCCGGAGACTGTAAAGACGGACGCGAAGGATCTGGTTGCTGGCAGGCCGTGGATCTACATAAACAACGTCTCCCGGCCAACAATGACCGTCTATTCGCCAAAAGATAAGAATACGGGCGCTGCAGTCGTCGTATTTCCTGGCGGGGGCTATCAAATTCTTGCAATTGACCTTGAAGGTACGGAGGTGTGTGATTGGCTGGCGTCCAAGGGGATCACCTGTGTGCTGCTAAAGTACCGCGTGCCGGGCGAGGCGAAATTACCAAAATCAGGACCATATCCAGAGTCAGCCGAAGCCTTAGAGGATGCACAGAGGACGGTTGGATTGGTGCGTTTTCACGCTGCGGAATGGCACATCAATGCGCACAAGATTGGAGTACTTGGATTTTCGGCAGGCGGGCATCTGGTGGCAGCAATGAGCGTGCATTTTGAGCATCGTTTGTATTCGGCTGTCGATACGGCTGACAAAGAAAGCTGCCGCCCGGACTTTGCGGTCGCGATCTATCCGGGGCATCTGTCGCTTTCCGATAACGGTCCTGGGTTGAATCCGGATATTGATAACCATATCTCCCGCCAGACACCGCCTACGTTCTTGCTGCAAAACGAGGATGACGACGTCGACGGTGTAAACCAGTCCTTGGTTTACTACACGGCTCTGAAGAAAGCTGGCATTCCCGTGGAGATGCATTTGTATGCGCAAGGCGGCCATGCGTTTGGACTGCGGCGCACGAAGTTTCCGGTAACGAAATGGCCTCAGTTGGTGGAAACGTGGATGGAGACAATCGGTATCATTTCGGCGTAGCTGCGCCAGTCTCCGGATGGTCGGCGATTCGGAAGGAGCTTGGCTTAAGGGTCCCACGTCTTCAGCGCACTCACACTTGGCATTTGCGCCAGACCTTGGATGCAGCACGAGACTTTCTCCGCGATCTCTCTAATCCAGAAACTTATCTGAATCCCAGCAAGTCACAAACCATCGTGATCTCTATTGGAGCGACGCACCTTGCCCCGCAGCGGAGAGAACCCGCGCTTCGGCTCCCATTCAACGCTAAAAGAAGACGATTCTGCCAGGCACACAAATCGGCGTCATCGTCACAAATCGCTGTTAAGCCTCCCACTCTCCCGCTACAATCCTCCCCAGAGGAACCGATGCCGAAATCACGACGAGAATTCCTGACCCAGACCACCCTCGCCCTCCTCGCAGCCTCCACCGCCGCCGCCCAGACTCCCGCCACTCCATCCACCCCCGGCGCCCCGCCCGCCTTCGGCACCTCCCCCGCAGTCGGCCCCGAGGTCACCCTCGCCACCTTCGCCGAAGCCGAAAAACTCGTCCAATTCCCCCTCACCGAGAAAGACCGCGCTCAAGCCGCAGGCAACTGGCGCTCCGCCATGGCCCCCCTTTACGAGCGCCGCACCGGCCCCCGCAAGGTCCCCATCCCCGCCGCCATCGCCCCCTACTCCATCACCCACTCCGCCCTTCCCGGCACTCATCCCGGCCCCGCCGAAGACCGCTTCCTCCCCACCAAATCCACCCCGCCCCTTCCCGCAGCCGACCAAGCCATCGCCTTCGCTCCCGTCCACCATCTCTCCCACTGGATCCAGTCCCGCCAGCTCACCAGCCTGCGCCTGACGCAAATCTACCTGTCTCGTATAGACCGCCTCAACCCAAAGATTAACTGCATCATCACCCTCACCCGCGACCATGCCCTGGCCCAGGCCAAAGCCGCCGATGCCGAGATTGCCGCCGGTCACTACCGCGGCCCCCTCCACGGCATCCCCTGGGGCGCAAAAGATCTCCTCGACACTGCGGGCATCCCCACCACCTGGGGCGCCGAGCCCTTCCGCACCCGCGTCCCCGCCGCCGACGCCACCGTCACCGAGCGCCTCAACGCCGCTGGCGCCGTCCTCCTTGCCAAGCTCTCCCTCGGCGCCCTCGCCCTCAACGACGTCTGGTTCGGCGGCCAGACCATGAATCCCTGGCTCCTCGAAGAGGGCTCCTCCGGCTCCTCCGCAGGCCCCGGCGCCGCCACCGCCGCCGGCCTCGTCGCCTTCGCCATCGGCTCTGAAACCGGAGGCAGCATCGTCTCCCCCTCCATGCGCTGCGGCGTCACCGGCCTCCGCCCCACCTACGGCCGCGTCCCCCGCACCGGAGCCATGACCCTCTGTTGGTCCCTCGACAAACTCGGCCCCATGGCCCGCAGCGTCGAAGACACCATGCTCGTCCTCCACGCCATCACCGGCCCGGATACTGGGACAGCCGGCAAAGACGTTTCCTGCATCCCCAGCAAGCTCGACTTCGACGCGCAAGCCCCGGTGCAAGGCCTGAAGGTCGGCTACTTCCCCAAGTGGATGAAAGAAGCTCCCGCCACCGACGTAGACCGCGCCGCCCTCGCCGCCCTTCCCACCCTCGGCATGACTCCCGTCGAGGTCGGGCTCCCCGACTGGCCCTATGACAACCTCGATCTCATCCTCTTCGCCGAAGCCGCCGCCGCCTTCGAAGAGATCACCCTCAACCACCAGGTCGACACTCTCAAAGCCCAGGTCCCAGACGCTTGGCCCAACACCTTCCGCCAGTCCCGCTTCCTCTCCGCCGTCGACTACGTCCAAGCCGACCGCCTCCGTCGCATGGTCGCTCAGGAGATGGCCCGGATCATGCAGCAGGTCGACCTCCTCCTCGTCCCCTCCCTCCGCGACGAGATGCTCACCCTCACCAACTTCACCGGACACCCCTCCCTGACCCTCCGCGCCGGCTTCGTCGAAGTCTCCGAGGCCCGCAGCGACTGGGCGCCCGACCCCGCCCATCCCCTGCCCAAATTTTCCCCGCCGCGCCGCGTCCCTCACGGCGTCACCCTCATCGGCCGCCTCTTCGACGAAGGCACCATCGCCCGCGCCGGCCTCGCCCTCGAACGCCACTTCCACGTAGCCCAGGAAAACCCACCCGGCTTCTCTTAGAACCTGTCTAATAACTCCTTAAAATCGTCATCTCGACCGCAGCCGTGTAGTTTTATTGCACGGCGTAGTGGAGAGATCCCCGCATTTCGCCTTTGTTGTTGTCTGTTTCTTATTCGATCTGAACCGTAAAGCAGTATTTAAACAGGTTCTTAAATGAGTGCGCTGCCGCGCGGGCGCCCTACGCGGGCAGCGCCCACTTCGTGGGAGGTATACCGGCTTCGCCACGGGCCTCACGATGATCGGCGCGAGAGTTCTTCCTCGCGACCAACGGGCGCGCCAACCGCAGGCGCCCCGGCCGGCAAGCCTTTTTTTCTACCTCTTCAAAGTTCCTGTAAGAAGCGATCAGGCCGACCCCCTGCACCAGGCTTTCAGAATGCATCTCAATGCGGAGAGAAACCGCGCGTCGAACGTATACCCAACATCAATAAAACACATAACTGGAAAGGTCCCTTTATGGCGAAAACTGAAAAGAAATCAAACTCAAAAGCAGCCCCTGGTCCCGCAACTCAGCTGGTGGATCGCATGTACCCGAATCGTGTCGCTCTCTCGGACGACATCAAAAAACAGGTTGTCCAGATCTTGCAGGAGCGCCTGGCAGAGGCGACTGACATGCACTCCCAGGCCAAGTTTGCTCACTGGAACGTCAAGGGCGATAACTTCTATCAGCTTCATCTTGTCTTTGATCACGTCGCAAAGGTCATCGGAAAGCAGGTCGACCCGATCGCGGAACGGCTCACCCAACTTGGTGGCGTAGCCAATGGCACCATCCGCCAGGCCGCCTGCGTCTCCAGAATTCCTGAATATCCAGTAGAAATAATCGCTGGGATGGATCACGTGCGCGCGCTTTCCGATTCCCTCGGCCACTATTGCCAGGCTCTGCGCGAAGCTTCCGAGAAGATCGACGACCTTGGCGACCAACCGACCTCCGACTTCTTCAATCAGCTCATCGTAGAAGCCGAGGAACAACTCTACTTCCTCGAATCGCACCTCGAAGCCGGCGACGTTCAATAGCCCGTTGATCCGTTGATCCTTTGCCTTGCCTTCCTAATCCCCCAACGATCAATGCGATCAATGCGGATCGTCATCTCGACCAAAGCACCGGGGTCACCGACGAGCCGCCTTTGCTCGCTGGGGTTAGTAAGCCACTCACAGTCTCATCGTGAGTGGCTTACGACAAATCTCCTGAAGGTGGAAAGGGAGGTAAACCTGCTCGCGCTTTTTTCTCTCAAGTAGACAGCATTCTTGAAATTTCCCTCTCCCCAGGATTAGGCGACTTGCGCTGCTGCGGGAAGGTGAGACAGATACCCGTTTCACTCGTACCGCAGCGCCTCGATCGGATCCAGCCCCGCCGCCTTCATCGCCGGAATCATCCCGCTGATCGTCCCCACAATCACCAGCACCACCGTAGCCACCAGCACAATCATCGGCGAGATCAGCAGCCGGATATCCCCCGCCTCCGCATTCGCAGCCAGCGCGCTGTAGAACGTAATCCTCCCCACCCCCTTCGCCACGGCATACGCGAGCGCAATCCCGCCCAACCCGCCCACCCCCGAGATCACCAGCGCCTCGGCCATGAACTGCAGCAGAATATGCCGCTTCCGCGCCCCCAGCGCCTTCTCCACCCCAATCTCCCGCGTCCTCTGCTGCACGCTCACCAGCATGATGTTCATCAACCCAATCCCCGCAATCCCCAGCGTCAGCACCCCGATAAACAGCAGCAGCGCCTGCAGTCCCAGCGAGATCAACCGAAACTGCGTCAACTGCTCCATGATGTTCGCCACAAACACCGCCTGCCGGTCCGAAGCCCGATACCCATGCGCCGCCGCCAGGCTCTTGCGCAGCGCCGCCTCCACCATCTTCGGATCGCCCTTGTAGTCCATCCAGATCCCATCCAGATACTTCGTGTCCTTGATGTCCCCCATCGTCGAAAACGGCACATTGACGCCGCGATTCACGTCGTCATCCCCCTCCTGCATCTTCGCCGCCAGCACCCCCACCACCTCGAAGCTCACCCCATTCAGCCGAATCGTCTGCCCAATCGGATACAGCCCCGAGAACAGCTTCGTCTTCGCCTGCGACCCGATCACCGCCACATGCGCCCGCTGCTGCACATCCGCCTCCGTCAGCAGCCTCCCCTCGGCAACCTCCATCCTCTGGATCGACTGAATCTCCGGCTTGATCCCCGACACGTCCCACGTAAAACTATGCAGATCGTTCTGCACCGGCACCTTCTTGTCCACCTCCGGCGCCACCCGCATCACCCCCGGCACCGTCTCCTGAATCCGCTCCACATCTTCCTGCGTCAGCCGCACCTGCACCCCCGCCTTCGAGCCGCCCGCCTGTTCGCTCGTCCGCCCTGGAAACACCCCGATCATATTCGTCCCGAACTGCGCAAAGATGTTCTCGAACGCCTGCCCAAACCCCGCCCCATAGGCCAGCAGCAGCACCACCGTAGCAATCCCCCAAGCCATCCCCACGATCGTAATCATGGTCCGCCGCTGGTTGAACCGCATCGCTTCGATCGCCTGTCCAAAAATGTCCTTCAGCATGTCGCCTTTCGCCGTTGCCCGTTTTTCATTTCGAACCTCCATCCAACCCGGTCATCTCGACCGGAGCACCAGACAGTCTCATCGTCCGCTGCGCAGCGGAGATTCTCTCAATTGCCGGGTGCCCCATATCTCGATTTTGAGATGTGGGCATCGAGCGAACCGGCCCCCCCGACGGGCGCACTTGCTCATTGGGGTGCAGCAGCGAGCCCATCTCCTCCTAAACCCGTATCGGTGTCATCGGTAAAATCGGTGTTAGGCCTCTCATCACTCCTTCCGCAGCGCCTCCACCGGTTGCAGCATCGCCGCCTGCCGAGCCGGATAGATCCCCGCCACAACCCCGCACAGCGTCAGCGATCCCAGCGCCGCCGCCGCCGACCACGGCACCAGCCGCGGCGGATCGAATCCCATCTCGTTATTCCCCACCACCCCTCCCAACCCCGCCATCAGCGCCGCCGCCCCCGCAATCCCGATCAGCCCGCTCACCCCCGTCAACGTCAGCCCCTCCAGAAAAAACTGAACCAGAATGCTCCGATTCGTCGCCCCCAGCGCTTTGCGCAGTCCAATCTCCTTCGTCCTCTCCGACACCGTCACCAGCATGATGTTGATAATCCCCACCGCCCCCAGTGCCAGCGTCACCATCCCCACCCCGCCCAGAAACACATCCATCGCCGTAAAGATCAGCCCCACCATCCGGTTTGATTTGATCGTGTCCCACTCCTCGAACGCATCCACCGAGGAGGCATCGAACCCATGCCGCGCCGCGACAATCCTGTGCACCTCCGCCTTTGCCGTCTCGTTCATCTCCTCGGTCCGCGGCTGGTACTGTATCGACGAGATCGCATCGTGCGGAAGGTTCTCCCCCGTAATCGGAAAAAACTCCAGCATCGTCGTCAGCGGAATATAGATCTGCTGATTCTGTCCATCGTTATTCCCCCGCCCCGTCTTCTTCGCTATCCCCACCACCTGAAATCGATATCCGTTCAGCGTAATAAACGCGCCCAGCGCCGGCCGCCCCGGAAACAGCAACTGCCCCATCTTCTGCCCAAGCACCGCCACCTGCCGCCGCTCTACCAGATCGCCCGCATTCAGAACCCTTCCCTGCGCCAGCGGAAGCGCGCGAATCTCGGGAAAGTTCGCCTCCACCCCCATCACCTGCCCGCCCGCGCTCGTAAAATCGCTTACCTGCTTCAGGTCGGCCCGCGTCAGAATCGAAGTTGCGCTCCGCACATCCGGCGCCCCCGCGCGAATCGCCTCCGTATCTCCCACCGTCAGTTTGTACGGATGCAGCCCCACACGCTGTCCCGGCAGCGCCGGAATATTGCCGCCCCACATCATGATCACATCGGTCCCCAGCTGCGCCAGGCTCCTCCGCTGCCCCGACCGAAACCCCTCCCCCAGCCCGATCAGCAGCAGTAGCGAACCCACCCCCCACGCAATCCCGAACATCGTCAAAAACGACCGCAGCTTGTTAGCCCCGATCGAGCGAAAGATCTGACCGATGATATTAAAAAGCGCATGCATGACGATCGCTCAAGGTTGGACGGTAATGATCCGCAGTCAGTTACGCAAACCCACCCAAAAGAGTTCCAGAAAGACTTGTGTCCTGCCGGACGGGCCTCCTGCGCGGAGGGCGGTCGGCTGGCCCTCCCGCTGGTCGGGATCAAAGATTGTTGCCGACCAACGGGAGGCCCAAAGCATTTCACCCCGCCAAGAAAAGGTATACGCGTCACGAAGTGACCGCCCCGCGCGTAGCGGGCCCGTCCGGCAGGACAATTATCTCCTCGCGTTCTTCACCAGCATCGGCGCCTCCGAGTCCCTCACCCGCTCCACGTCCACCCCCAACCGCCCAAAGAACTCCTCCATCCCTACCAGCACCTCTTCCGCCACGCCCACCGAATGCACCATCCGCACCACCCCACCCCGCACCAGGTCCCCTCGCAAAGCCACGCATCGCTCCGGCCGGTACACGCACGAAGCCAGATCCGTAATGCTCAACACCTCCGTAGGCGTACACAGAATCGTCTTCGGCGGAGCCATCCGGTCCACCATGCTGAAGATCTCCAGCTTCGACTCCAGCTCATCCGGCACAAAGTCCACCGCCACATCGGCCTCACGAACTGCATCCTCCACCGTCAGCGCCAGCTCCAGTCGCCCCGCCCCCAATCCTGTCCCAGCCGTCAGCTCCGCATACTCCACCTCGGCCCGCCGCAGCTTCGCCGGCATCACGTCTTCGAGCGTCACCTCGAACCCGGCAGCGGCGCAAGCCAACGCAAACCCGCGCCCCGCCACCCCGGCCCCAATCACCGCAACCCTGTGAATCGCAACCGGCGGCCCAGCCGCCCCACTCACTTCTTGCTCGCCACAGCCGAAATCACCGACTCATAGCTCGGCTCTGCCGCCTTGATGTGGTCAGACACGCGCTGGCGCTCCTCCTCCGTCAGCGACGGCAGCACCGCCAGAATGCGCCGCAGCGTCACTGAAATATCGTCAACGTAGTTCATCGTACGGATTGCTTCGCCAGAGAGAGGCATTCGTCTTGCTCCTGAAAGTTTGAAATATACTTCCTCCAGTCTAGAGCAGAACCAGCCTCAGCGTACCCAACGAGGCGTCAACCAGCTCTATCGTCCTTGCAGTTGCCTGTTCTCCTCTACACCCCGAAAAACCCCCGTCGTCTCGACCGAAGCAACCGACGGTCTCATCGTCGGTTGCGCAGTGGAGAGATCCCCGCATTTCGCCCCTGCCGTTGCCTGTTCTCAATGCCCGCCCCCCAACAAGCCCCGTCATCTCGACCGAAGCAGCGGACAGTCTCACCGTCCGCTGCGCAGTGGAGAGATCCCCGCATTCACCTTTGCCGTTGCCTGTTCTCAATGCCCACCCCCCAACAAGCCCCGTCATCTCGACCGAAGCAACCGACGGTCTCATCGTCGGTTGCGCAGTGGAGAGATCCCCGCATTTCGCCCCTGCCGTTGCCTGTTCTTAATCCCCACCCCCCAACAAGCCCCGTCATCTCGACCGAAGCAGCGGACAGTCTCACCGTCCGCTGCACAGTGGAGAGATCCCCGCCGCCATCCTGCAAATCACCCATCGTCAATCCCGCTCCAAAACCACCGCAAAAAAACCATCGCCCCCATGCACCCCGGGCAGCGTCCTCAGCGCTCCATCCCGTAAAGCGGACCCCAGCTCCACCCCGACTGCCAGCAGCCCCTGCTCCGCCAACTCGCCAACCAGGCCAGCCATCGGAACTCTCCGCACCCCACCCCTCGCAACTACAGCATCGACGACAGCTTCGCACTCCTCCGGCTCCAGCGAACACGTCGAATACACCAGCCGCCCACCCGGCGCCAGCCGCTCCAAAGCCCCCGCAAGAATCCGCCTTTGTCGCTCCGCCTGCCGCGCCAGCTCCTCCACCTTCAACCGATGCCGTATCTCAGGATTCCCCGCCAGCGTCCCCGTCCCCGAACACGGCACATCGCACACGATCAGATCGAACTCGCCCTGAATCTCCTTCGCCTCGGCAGCATCGGCCACCGCGAACTCCACCCTCTCCGCATACGCATACCGCCGCAATCTAGCCTCGGTCTGCGCCAGTCGCCGCGCGCTCACATCGCTCGCCAGCACCTCCGCACCTCCGAGCCGCCGCGCCAAAATCAACGTCTTCCCTCCCGGAGCCGCGCAGCAATCCCACACCCGCTTCGCTCCAGGCATCGCCGCAGCGGCCAACTCCGCAACCAGCCGCGATCCATCGTCCATCTGCGGCAGATCCCCCTTATTCTCGACGAACAGACTGCCCTCCGCCGGCTCCCTCTGATCCGCCTCGCAGATCGCCAGGGCCGCATCTCGCCCATACGCCGCCACCCACCGCTCCACCAGCCACAGCGGATGCCCCAGCCGCTCCGCAAACGCCTCCACCGACTCATGCAACGGAGCCGTACGCTCTAGGTGCTCCACATCTCGCTTCTGAGTTGTCGGCTTCGCCGCAGCCACCTTCCGCAGCACCGCATTCACCATGCCCGCGGCATGCGGCTCCCCCGCGGCGCGGCACAACTCCACGCTTTCACTCAGCGCCGCATGCGCCGGAATCCGCTCCAGGTGCAGCAACTGAAACGCCCCCAACCGCAGCGCAACCGCCACCGCCTCCGCCAGCCTCTGCTCCGGCCGCTGCAGCAGCCGCCGCACCCGCGCATCGAGCGCAATCTGCCAGCGCAGCACTCCCATGACCAGCGCCGTCGTAAGATTCCTGTCCTCCGGCGACAACGCATTCACCCGCGACGAATGCAGCAGCTCATCGCTATGTCCTTTGCCTTCACCCACCAGCTTCAAAATCTCGAACGCCGCCAGCCGCGAAGCCGTGATCTTCGCCAAAGCCTCTTCGACCGAGGCAGTAGGTCCCGCACTGGCCGGCCGCCGCCTCGCAGCAGCACGCTTAGCCCCGCCCTTACCCGCGCCGCCTTCTACTCCCTCTTCTCTACCCCCTGCTCCCTGCCTCTTCATAGCCCCAACCGTTCGCCGCTCAGCCCCTGGTACCCGCACAAAAACTCCGCCGCGCTCATCCTCCGCTTCCCCTCCATCTGCACCTCATCCAGGCATACCGACCTCCCGCATCCGCACGCCACCGTCATCGCGTCGCCCTGCACCTGCAGCACGCCAATCTCCCCTCCCGCGGCATGAAACATCACATGCATTCTCTGCACAATGATCTTCTTGCCGCGCAGCGTGGAATGCGCCCCCGGCCACGGCTGAAATCCTCGCCACCGGTCATACACCTGCTGCGCCGTTCGCGAAAAATCGATCCAGCCATCCTCGCGCTTCAAAATCGGAGCCAGCGTCGCCAGCGAGTGATCCTGCGCCTGCGCAAACACCGTCCCAGCTTCAAGCTGCCGCAGCGTCTCCACCATCAACTCCGCGCCCACCGGAGCCAGTGTGCCATACACATCCACCGCCGTCTCCTCCTGCCCAATCGGAACCACCTGCGCCAGCAGCATATCCCCTGTATCCAGCCCGGCATCGAGCCGCATCGTCGTCACGCCCGTCACCACTTCCCCGTTTGCCACCGCCCACTGAATCGGCGCGGCCCCGCGATACTTCGGCAGCAGCGACCCATGCAGATTGATATTTCCAAACCGCGGCAGCTCCAGCATCCAGTGCGGAACGATGCGCCCATACGCCACCACCAGAATCGCATCCGGCCGTATCGCTTCCAACTGCGCCCGAAACTCCGCATTGCGTTTGATCTTCTCCGGCTGCGCCACCGGCAGCCTGTGCTGCAAGGCCGTCGACTTCACCGGCGGAACCTGCAACGCCATCCCGCGCCCCGCCGCACGATCCGGCTGCGTCACCACCAGGGCCACCTCATGCCCCGCCGCAATTACCCTCTCGAGCGTAGGCGTCGCAAACTCCGGGGTCCCGCAAAAAACTAACTTCACGTGTTTACCTCTTTGTTCTGCCGGACGGGCCGCCTGCGCGGCGCGCGGTCACTTCGTGACATGTATACCTTTTCTCGATTCGACCACCTTCTGCGGTCCTCCCGCTGGTCGGAAGGAAGATATCTCACGCCGACCAACGGGAGGCCCACTGCCTTCGGCCCCGGCAACACCGGTATACCCGCCACGAAGTGGCCGCACCGCGCGTAGCGGGCCCGTCCGGCAGGACATCACCACTCCCCATTCTTGATCAGCTTCTTAATTCTCCGAATCACCAGATCCCGCTTCAACCGGCTCAACCGATCGATAAACAGCACCCCATCCAGATGATCGATCTCATGCTGTATCGCCCGGCCCAGCAGCTCGTCGCCTTCCATCTCAAACCACTTCCCCGTCACATCCTGCGCCTTGATCTTCACCCACTCCGCCCGCGGAACCTTCTCGCGAATCTCCGGCAGGCTCAGGCACCCCTCCTCCTCCACCTGCTTGCCCTCCCGTTCGACGATCTCCGGATTGATCAGCACAATCTTCTCCTCCGGATTCTTTTTGAAGCTCACATCGATCACCGTAATCCGCTGCGAAATCGAAATCTGCGGCGCCGCCAGCCCGATCCCCTGCGCCGCATACATCGACTCGAACATCTCCTCCACCAGCTTCTTCAGCTTCCCGTCGAACACCGTCACCGTCTCGCCCCGTCTTGCCAGCACCGGGTCCGGCCACTTCACCACCGTATGAATCTTGCTGCTCCCGCCGCTCATTTTTCCGGCGCTCATTTTTCCGTCGCTCTCTTTTCCGCCGTTCACTTTTTCCGCCACTCAATACGCTCGAATCTGCTCGCAATAGCCTTTGAAATTTCGCTGCATCTCCCGCAGCGAGTCCCCGCCGAACTTCTCCACCGCCAGCCGCGCCACCGCCAGCGCAACCATCGCCTCCGCCGCCACGCCCGCCGCCGGAACCACGCACACATCGCTGCGTTCATACGCCGCCTTCACCGGCTCGCGCGTAGCAAAGCTCACCGATCTCAGTGGGCGCCTGAGCGTCGAAATCGGCTTCAGGTATCCCCGCACCACCACATCCTCTCCGTTTGAAATCCCCCCCTCAAGTCCTCCGGCGTTATTCTGCTCCCGCGTAAACCCCGTAAACCGCCCCGCCTTTACTGCACCCTCTTCCCTACCGCCTACCCCCTGCTCTTCATACCCGATCGCATCATGCACCGCCGACCCCAGCGACTCCGCCGCCGTCACCCCGCGTCCGATCTCCACCGCCTTCACCGCCTGCAGACTCATCACCGCCTGCGCCAGCAATCCATCCATCCGCTCATCCCAGTTCGCATGCGTCCCCACTCCGGGCGGCAACCCATGCACCACCACCTCAAAGACGCCGCCGATCGTATCCCCGGTGCGCAGCACCGCATCCACCTCAGCCTTCATCGCCGCTTCGGACGCTGCATCCACGCAGTTCAACAGAACCTCATCTTTCGCCTGCAACGCCGAAATCTCCTCCCAGGTCGCACTCCGCTGAAGCTCCGCCTTTCCCACGCGAATCACGTGACTCGCAATCTCCACCCCCAGCGTCCGCAGCAGCAACTTCGCCATCGCCCCCGCGGCCACCCGCGCCGCACTCTCCCGCGCACTCGCCCGCTCCAGCACATACCTCGCATCGGGAAAGTCGTACTTCAAACTCCCTGCCAGGTCCGCATGTCCCGGCCGCGGCGACGCCACCGCCTTATGCTTGCCCGAATCGCCAGCTTCGACCGGCAATATCTCCGTCCAGTTCTTCCAATCGTTATTCGCCAGCACCATCGCCACCGGCGACCCGATGGTCTTGCCATGCCGCACCCCGCTCAAAATATGCGCCGTATCGCGCTCGATCCGCATCCGCCCGCCGCGCCCGTACCCCTGCTGCCTGCGCCATAGCTCGCGATCGATAAATTCCTGCTCGACCGTGACCCCCGCCGGCAAGCCGCTCACCATCGCCACCAAACTCTCGCCGTGGCTCTCTCCCGCCGTAGAAAATCGCAACATATCACTCACTTACCCGACGCAAACTGCGCCAAAATCGAACAAAGCTGAACTTCGATTGTAACAATGGCCGCGTTCCAGCCCGCTATGACCACCTGTACAAAGCCGGAGTTCGTCATCTCGACCGAAGCCACCGGGGTCCCCGGCGAGCGCGTTTGCTCGCTGGGGTGGTAAGCCGTGTGGCTTTATCGCACGGCGTAGTGGAGAGATCCCCGCATTTCGCCTTTGTCGTTGCTTGTTCTTTGTTGTGACGTGAACTGTCACGCAGCGTTTAAACCAACTCCTACGGCTGCACCCCATGCGATATCTTCCTCAGCAGAAACTCCTGAAACAGGCTGCCCACCGAATTGGCCGCCAAGGCAATCGCCGCGTTATCGAACACCAGCCGCGCCCCACGATTCGCCGGCGGATAGTACGCGTTCGAAACTCCCGCCGAAGCCAAAGCTCCCAAAACATTCGAATAGTTCGGCTCCGGCCGGCCATCGTCCCCCCGGCAGATCACCGTGCGACTCAGCGCATATCGCACTCGCGACCCCGTCGTTCCGGTGCCCTTGTAGAAGTACCGCGGATCCTGATGAAGCAGTGATGGGAGGATTGCCCCTGCGATCAAAGAGTTGTTGAAGCCGTCTCCATACAACGCCGCGGTCCGCGTAAAGTAGCCCTTCGCGCCATTGCCATATCCCACATAGTCCTTCTGCCACATCTCCAGCGCCGCCCCGAACCCCGCTCCCACAAACGCCTCGGGATCGATCGCCTGCCGAAACGCCAGCCGGAACTTCTGTCCTGATGTCAGCGGAATCGCGTCCCAGACATAGCTGATAAAAAAATTCGGGAAAATCCCCAGCACCCGCTGTCTCTCCTGAGCCTTCACCTGCTCCTGCGCAAGTTCGTACCGCGACATCACCACGTCAACGCTTGTCGTCGCCATGGCGACCCGCAATACGATGCGGGGCACATCATAACTTTCGCCCTCACGCAGCACGATGCCGTCGGTCACCCAGGTCGAAAAACCCGCCGCCGCAATCGTCAGCTTGTAGGTCCCCGCCGCCATATCGCCAAAACTGAAAAACCCAGCCCCATCGGACGTCAACGTGCGCCCGGCGATACCGTCGCCATTCGAAAGAGTCACCTGGGCGCCGGAGACCTCGGCTCCATGCGGGTCCGTCACCGTGCCGCTGAGCCTTCTTCCCGTCCGCTCCTGTGCCGCCTGCCAGCCAGGCGCATCCGGCAAGCTGTCATACGCGACGCTCTTCTCCTCATCGCTCGTCGAAGAGCCTGCCGCCACCGAGACTCCAGATACCCGGATATCTCTTCCAGATCCAACTCCAGCTTGAATTCCAGGCTGCGTCGCGATCGACTGCGCCAGCCCCGGCATCACCTGCATGGCAACCATCCAGGAAGACAGAAAGAACGCGCTACCGGCGAGCAGCCTCGGCCGTTCGATCTCTCTTGCACGACTCAACATCGCTAAGCCCTTCTCTATTCGAGCCACTGGCTTCGCGGAGGGTTGTTTGAGATTCCGTCAGTTTCGACGAACCTCCTCAAAATTGGTCATCTCGACCGAAGCCACCGGGGTCCCCGGCGAGCGCTTTTGCTCGTTGGGGTGGTAAGTCGTGTGGCTTTATCGCACGGCGTAGTGGAGAGATCCCCGCATTTCGCCTTTGCCTGTTCTCCTTACCTTTAAATCATCATTCAAATACACCCTGGCGCTCCTTCAATCTGCGTCCTCTTTCAGATACCCCTGCGTATTCAGCAGCGGCCGCTCCATGCTCCGTACCCAGTCCGTCACCTCGCCACTGCTCTTTCCGCTCGCCACCGCCGCGGCAAACTCATTCCGCACCGCCTGCATCTTCGCCTCTAGATCGTCCAGCGCGCTCAGCAGGATCGCCTCCGGGGTCATCGGCAGCTTCGGCGAGCCAAACTCATACTTGCCGTGATGGCTCAGAATCATATGCTCCACCAGCACCCGCAGCTTCTCCGGAAACGGTGCCAGCTCCTGCACCTTCTCGCGCAGCATCCCCTGAGCAATGCTGATGTGCCCGATCATCTGCCCCTCCAGCGTGTAGCGGAAGCTCGACTTCCAATCGAGCTCGCGCACCTTGCCGACATCATGCAGAATCGCGCCCGTCACCAGCAGGTCCGCATCCACCTCGGGATAGAAGGGAGCCGTGGCCCGGCACACCCGCACCAGCGTCAGCACGTGCTCCAGCAGCCCTCCCAGCCAGGCATGATGCAGCCGCTTGGCCGCCGGCGCGCACCGGAACGCAGGCCCGATCCGCTCATCGTCCAGGAACGCAAATACCAGCCGCCGCAGCTCTGTATTCTCGAACGCCTCGACATACCCGCGCAGCTCCGCCCACATCGCTTCCACATCGAACCGCGTCGCCGGCTGATAGTCCGCCGGTTCGACCTCATGGTCCGCCGCCAGCCGCAGCTTCTTCAACGTGATCTGAAATTTTCCCTGATACTTCGAGATATCGCCCTGCACCTTGACGTAGCAGCCCTCCGAGCACGTCGCAATCGCCTCGGCCACCTCATCCCACATCCGCGCCTCGAGCGACCCCGTCCGGTCCGTCACCGTCAACGCAAGATACTGCCCACCCTGCTTCTTCTCCCGCACCTGCAGCGCCGACAGCACAAAATACGTCGTCACCGTCGCGCTGTCGAACTTCGCGGCATCTTCCACAAAAAAATCTTTCATCGTCCTCAGCATACCGCGCAGACAGCACCGCAAGAGCCGAAGCTTTCGCGCGATTCAAACCCTCTCCATTGTTCTGTCTCTTAGAATCTGTCTACAAACTAGGTAGAACGGCGTACGAGTTGATGAGCGAAGGCGATATGGATCATGGATTCAGCCGAGGTGTGGCAAAGTTCGTAGTCTTTGGAGAGGCGGCGTGACCAGTTGAGCCAGGCGAAGGTTCGTTCGACGATCCAGCGTTTGGGCAGGACTTGGAAGAGGGGTTGCTGGTTGCGTTTGACGATCTCGACGCTATATCCAAACATGTCCTTTGCCCAGTTGATCAGCGTGCCTGTATAGCCGCCATCGGCGAAGACAGTCTGGATGGTATCGAATCGGCGGAACAATCGCATCAACACGGCGCGAGCCGCTACCCGGTCCTGGATGCCGGCCGAGTGCACGACCACCGCGAGCAGGTTGCCTTGCGTATCTACCGCAATATGCCGCTTACGCCCTTTGATTTTCTTGCCTGCATCGTAGCCGCGCCGCCCCCTTTTAGCGCCGTCTTCACTGACTGCGAATCGAGAATCGCCACGGTGGGCGTAGCGTTTCGTCCGCCTGCCTTGCGGCCCTGTTCGCGTAGAGTCTGTCCTATGCGCTCCCACACTCCGCTGTCGCGCCACCGCCGGAACTGCTGATGCACGGCCTTCCACGGAGGAAAATTGCTGGGCAACTGCCGCCATTGACAACCCGTCTTCACCACGTACAGCAGCCCATCCACCACGCGCCGTAGATCATACTTGCGCGGCCGACCTCCGGGGTGACGATCTCTCCACGATGCTTGCAGCAGCGGCTCCAGTTTTGCCCATTGCTGGTCCGTCAAATCGCTCCCATACATCCCGTGACCTTAGCCCAAGCTAACCCGCACCGCATATGTCGTCCAGGGTTCCTCAACTAGTTTGTAGACAGGTTCTAAGAACTTCTAATAACTCCTTAAAATCGTCATCTCGACCGAAGCCGTGTGGCTTTATCGCACGGCGTAGTGGAGAGATCCCCGCATTTCGCCTTTGTTGTTGTCTGTTTCCCGTTCCCTCTGAATGGGGAAAGAAATTTTAGACAGATTCCTACCTTTGCCTATCGGTGCGTCATTCCAACCGTACCCTGATCAAAATCGAACGGGAAATTGGAGGGAATGTATCGTTTTCCACTCACCATCAATCCCGGAACCAAATGCTGCGAACTCAAGAACCGGGTCGATGCCCTACTGCGGTGGAGGCGTCGGTATGGGAGAACCCGGCGTGGCCGGCGTCTGCCCATCGCCCGCAGGCGCTCCCGGCGGAGGCGCAGTCACCGGAGGCAGCGTCGTCTTATCGCTCGTCTGACCGGATGCGCCCGCCCCAAACACCCCCTCCGAAGCTGTCCCCCGGTCAGCAGCCTTCGAAGGCGTCTCCTCGAGCGGTGCCTTCGGCGGTGCCGGAGCCTGCTTCTGCAAACGCTCCTTCGGGGCTCCCTTCACCTTCGTCTTTTTCTTCTTCTTCCCGGTATCGCCGTTCAGGCCCAGCGGGTCGGACTGCACCTTCGCTGCCTGTTTTTCCTCCTGGGTCTCGGCCACCGGCGTAGCGGCAATCGTCTCCTTGACCTTCTTTGCCTTTGCAGACTTTTTGGCAGCATCGTAGGCCTTGGCGCGATCGCTGAACCGGGTCTTCCCCGTCGCCACCGGCTTCGGAGCCAGCGGATCAGTATCCGCCCCCGCCTCAGAGCTGGAGAACGTCTGCGCCCCATCCGCCACCGGCGCAATCGCAGTTCCCGGAGCAGCCTCCGGACCGGCAGACGACGCCACCGCTCCCGTATTTCCAGCTCCCGCATTTCCAGTTACAGAGGCGCCATTGACAGCAGCGCCCGTAACCGAAGCCGCCCCCAGCCCCGTATCGGCCCCTGAAGCAGTCTCCTGCGGCCCCGCCGGCAGCGAGTTGCGCGGAGCCTGCCCGAACCGCACCTTCTCGCGCTTGATCTTCTGCGGCTTCGATGCCTTGGACGGCTTTGAGGATTTAGACGATCGCATCTTCCCCGTAGGCACTTGGGTCGTCGTCACCGCAGCCACAGGCGTAGCCACCGGCGCAGCCCCAGACTTCGCCGCCCCAGACTTCGCAGCCCCAGGCTTCGCAGCCGTCGAATATTTCGTTCCCCGGTCGAACCGCCTCTTCTCCTGAGCGTTCTTCTTCTTCACCGTCGGAGGAGCATACGCCGTGAATACCGGCTTGGTCTGCCGCGGGCTCGCGCCGGAGTCCACATATCCACTCCGTATGTCGATATACGCATCCTCACGCAGCTTCGTCAGGTACGCGCGCAGCGCCGGCTGCATCTTCTCGTTGTACATCGCTTCCTGGATCTGCGGTTCGATCTCCTTCAGCGGCGGCACCCCCGCGGCGAGATGATCAGTCACCTTCAGAATCACGAAGCCCTGCCGCGTCCGAATCGGCTGCGTCCACTCTCCCGCCTTCAAATCGAACGTCTGATCTTCGAGCACCTTGGCCAGCGCGCCCCGCTTGTACAGCCCCAGGTCGCCGCCCTTGTCCGCCGTCGGCCCCCCGGAGTCGGCCTTGGCCAGCTCGTCGAACTTTGCCCCCGCCCGCAGCTTCTCTTCGATTCCCTCCGCCTTTGCTTTGGCCTGCGCCACAGTCGTGTCGGCGGCGTCCGCCGGCGTCGGCACCAGAATCTCGCTCAGCTTGATCTGCTCCGGCTGGGAAAACTCCTGCTTGTGCGCGTCGTAATACGCCTGCTCCTGGCCCTGGGTCAGTTGCAGCCGCCTGCCCACCTCGTCCCGCACTACCTCCTGCGTAATCACGTTGTCGCGAATGCTCGCCTTGAAGTCCTCAAAGGAGACGCCCTGCTGCGCCGCCGCCTTCTCCAGCTCTTCCATCGTGTCCATGTGGTTCTGCTTGCGGATCTCATCCAGCCTGCGAACCACGTCCGCATCGGCGTTGATGCCCAGCTCTTTGCCCCGCGAAAGCAACAGTTGCTTGTCGATCATGTCTCGCAGCAGATTCTTCTGCCGGTCCCCAGCCTCGGCCGGAGTCGCCCCGGTCTGCTGGTCGTCCACCGCAAGCTGCTGCTCGGCGCGTTCCACGTCGCTCCGGCTGATGATCTGGTCGTTCACATGCACAACCACATCCTCCACCACGGTTCCATTCGGTGTAATCGGCTGCGCGGCCGGCAGCGTGTAATGCGGTTGCGGCTCCGACGGCACACTCAACGGGCTCTGGTACCGCGGCGCCTGGGCTGGCATCACTCCCGGTAGCGCGAGCAAACCAAGCCCGCACACCATCGCAAACTGCGAAATTCTCAAAGTCATCGTCACTCGTATCTGTTTCAACCTGCCCGGCAAACATCTCACCAAGATCCGGTCCAAACGCCCTCTGCGCGGATCGATTCACTGACTCATTACTGTCCCATTTTGGACTCGCCTAAGAGTCGAAACGGTATCCGTTCCAATTCTAACCGTGCTACCCCGAACAAGCGAATCCCTCTTTCGAGAGCAAGCCCGGCTCCTCCCCATGCTCACCCCCGATGCTATACTCCGTCCAAAGCAGGACGATCTGCGCGCGCCATTCCAGCACGCCGTTTCTTCTCTTTCTCTGAGGTTACCCAAGCCCATGGCTCCCCGCACCCGCCGCGCCCTCTTCTCCGCAAGCCTGTTTCTCGCTACCTGCGCCATTCTCGGCTCTGTGATCAACCAGAAGGTCGCCGCCCAGTCGGCCACCGATGAGTCCACCCTCCGCGACTCGCTCCACTCCTTCACCAACGTCTACTCCCTGGTCGAGCAGAACTACGCCGAGCCCATGACCACCGACAAGACCGACAAGGCCATCTATGACGGCGCCATCCCCGGCATGCTCCACGTCCTCGATCCCCACTCCAACTTCTACGATCCCAAAGCCTACGCCCAGATGCGCGAGGACCAGCACGGCAAATATTACGGCGTCGGTATGACCATCCAGCCCCAGCCGATTCCCAGCGGCAAGACCAAAATCGTCGTCCTCTATCCCTTCGAAGGAACCCCCTCCTACCGCGCCGGCATCAAGCCCGGCGACGTCATCGTCTCGGTCGACGGCAAATCCACCGACGGCATGGACTCCGCCGGTGTCGCCAACCTCCTCAAAGGCTCGCGCGGCACCCACGTGTCGGTAACGATGACCCGCGAAGGCTCCGCGCGCCCCCTGGTCTTCGATCTGGTGCGCGACGAGATCCCCCGCCCCTCCGTCGATCTCGCCTTCCTCCGCCCCGGCGTCGGCTACATCCACATCTCCAGCTTCATCGAGACCACCAGCCATGAGGTCGGCGACGCGCTCGACAAATTCGGCGACATCCACGGCCTCGTCCTCGATCTGCGCGGCAACCCCGGCGGCCTGCTCAACGAAGCCGTCAACACCTCCGACAAGTTCCTTCAGAAGGGTCAGATCGTCGTCTCGCAACGCGGCCGCGCCTTCCCCGACCAGGTCTATCGCGTCACCCACGGCGAAGAAGGTCAGAAGTTCCCCGTCGTCGTCCTGGTCAACCGCAATACCGCCTCCGCCGCCGAGATCGTCTCCGGAGCACTGCAGGATCACGACCGCGCCTTGATCGTCGGCGAAACCACCTTCGGCAAAGGCCTCGTCCAGACCGTCTTCCAGATTACAGAAAACACCGGCCTCGCCCTCACCACCTATCACTACTACACCCCGTCCGGCCGCCTCATCCAGCGCAACTACAACCACGTCTCCCTCTACGACTACTACTACGTGCGCGACGACTCCGCCCAGCCCAACAAGACCAATCTCGAAGTCAAGCTCACCGACTCCGGACGCACCGTCTACGGCGGCGGCGGCATCACCCCCGATGAAAAGATCCCCAACATCAAATCCAATCACTTCCAGGACAACCTGCTCATCCACTACGCCTTCTTCAACTTCAGCAAGCACTATCTCGCCAACCACACCGTCAACAAGGAATTCGTGGTCGACGACGCCGTCCTGCAGCAGTTCAAGGACTTCCTGAAGTCCAACCAGATCGACTACACCGACCCGGATATCGCCGGCGTCAGCGACTGGGTCAAGGAGAACATCAAAAGCGAGCTCTTCACCTCGCAGTTCGGCCAGCTCGAAGGCCTTAAGGTCCGCGCCCAGTGGGACCCCCAGATCGCCAAGGCCGTCACCTACCTGCCCGAAGCCCAGACCCTCGAAGACCACACCAAAGCCGCCCCGCAAAACACCGCCAGCCGCTAAGCAAAACCAGCCGCTAAGCAGAAGAGGGTCGCACCCTTCCTCCCGACCGACGGAAGGTCCGCAGAGCGCCTACAGCCAAAAGTTGTATGCAGTGAATCTATGGAGCGGGAGACGGGGATCGAACCCGCAACCAACGGCTTGGGAAGCCGCTACTCTACCATTGAGCTACTCCCGCTTCTTCCCCCATTATAATCTGCAAATCGATCGAAGCTTAAAACCAGCTCTCACTGGCCCGCACTGCCACATAAGCTATCCTCGATAAGCCCCTCTCCCCCATTCAGGGGATACCCGTTTCCCTGACCATCGCGCATTGTGAAATGGATGCGATTGGACCCAGGAAAACACGGCCTCCCCTCATTCCTCCTCCTGATGAGCTGCCTGCCTCTCAGCGCCTCCCTCACCTCTGCCGCCGCCCATCCGCCTCTCGCCCCAACCGCTCCGCAGACCCAATCTCTCGGCGACGAAACCTCTGTTCTCGAAAGCCTCAAAACAGATATCGCCGCCAACCCCGCCGACTTCCTTCCCTTCGAAACCGAATCGAGCGCCAACCGCTTCCTCGCCGAACACGCACCGGAAGCTCAGCGCGAAGCCGAGCCCAGAGTCATCGCGCGCGGCATTCTCGGCTACTGGCGCGGCAAGACCGTGGTCGTCCTTCCCACCCTCCCCACCACCAGCCAGCGCTAAATCCAATCTGTCGAACGCACCAAGCGAAGCGTCATCTCGACCGGAGCCACCGGGGTCGGCGAGTGCTTTTGCTCGCTGGGGTGGTAAGCGACAGACATCTCATCGTCTGTCGCGCAGTGGAGAGATCTCCGCATTCGTTTTTGTGTCCAGGCCGGGTGCCCCATATCTCGATTTTGAGATGTGGGCATCGAGCGCAGCGAGACCGTCTTCCTTCCACCAATCGAAAAAGCTTGTCAGGCCTCCAGGGGAAGGTCCGGACTTCCGCACTGGAAACCTTCGATTGCATATACTATTTTGAACTCGATGGCGAGTTCGAGATCGAAGACAATGAGGCGAAGCAGGTGACCTGCATGCAAGAGATGATCGCGGACAAAACCCCCTCGATAAGCGCGAAGACCGGATCTTCGCCTGCGATTTAAATGCGCAGAGTCGTCATCACCGGCATGGGCGTCATCAGCGCCCTGGGGCTGAACCAGGCCGAGTTCTGGCGCGCCCTCGAAGCGGGAACATCGGCCATCCGCCCGATCACCTCCGTAGACGCCTCCCAGTTCCGCTTCAGGAACGCAGCCGAGGTCCACGGCTACGACCCTGAGAAGGAATTTCCCGGCAAAGAACTGACCCTGCTCGACCGCTTTGCGCAGTTTGCCCTCACCGCCGCCAACGAAGCCGTAACCCAGGCCGGCATCGAGTGGACCGAAGATCTGCGCGAGAACACAGCCATCATCACCGGATCCTGCATCGGCGGCCGCGGCGCGGAGGAGGCCGGCTACTGGGAGCTCTTCCACAACCACCGCACCCGCGTCCACCCGCTCACCTTTCCCCTCAGCATGAGCAACGCCGGCGCGAGCCACATCTCCATCCGCTACCGCGTCCAGGGCCCTACCTACACCATCTCGACCGCGTGCTCCTCCTCGGCCCATGCCATCGGCCAGGCATTCTGGATGGTGCGTTCGGGAGGCGCCCCCATGGCCATCGCCGGCGGCAGCGAAGCCCCCATCTTCGTCGGAGGCCTCAAGGCCTGGGAGGCCATGCGCGTCATCAGCAAAGACACCTGCCGCCCCTTTTCGGCCGACCGCTCCGGACTGGTGCTCGGCGAGGGCGGCGCGATGCTCGTGCTCGAACCCCTGGAGGAGGCCATCGCGCGCGGGGCAAGACCACTGGCCGAGATCGTCGGCTTCGGCATGTCCTCCGATGCCAGCCACATCACCTTGCCGTCTCCAGACGGCGCCGCCCGCGCCATGCGCAAAGCCATCCACGACTCCGGAATGGCCATCGAGCAGTTCGGCTACATCAATGCCCACGGCACAGGAACGCAGGCCAACGATCCGACCGAAACGGCGGCGATACGAGCCACCTTCGCCACCCACGCCGACCGGCTCGCCGTCAGCTCCACCAAGTCGATGCATGGCCATGCCCTGGGCGCCGCCGGCGCGATAGAGGCAGTAGCCTCGATCCTGAGCCTGCATCACGGCGTCTTGCCCCCCACAGCGAACTTCACGGCTCCCGATCCCGACTGCGATCTGGACATAATCCCGAACCAGTCGCGGCGAGTCGAAGTAGAAGCCTGCCTCTCCAACTCCTTCGCCTTCGGCGGCCTCAATGCAGTGCTCGCCTTCAAGACCCTTCCTTAAACCCTGTCTAGTCTAATAACTCATTAAAAATCGTCATCTCGACCGAAGCCGTGTAGTTTTATCGCACGGCGTAGTGGAGAGATCCCCGCGTTTCGCTAACTCCCTAAAATCGTCATCTCGACCGAAGCCGTGTAGTTCTATCGCGCGGCGTAGTGGAGAGATCCCCGCATTCCGCCTTTGTGTCCAGGCCGGGTGCCCCATATCTCGATTTTGAGATGTGGGCATCGAGCGCAGCGAGACCGTCTTCCTTCCACCACCAAAGTCGTCATCTCGACCGGAGCCACCGGGGTCCCCGGCGAGCGCTTTTTCTCGCTGGGTGGTAAGCAACCGGGGTTCCCGGCGTGCGCACTTACTCGCTGGAAGGGTAAGCGGCGCACTTTGCTGCCGCAGTCGAGAGACCCCCGTTATCACCCGAATCCTCAACAAGCCCTAAACACTAGAACCCAGCTCTGCCCGCTTCGAAGCCGCCTCCGCCGGCTTGCCCGCCTCCTCTCCCTCTACCGGCTTCTCCCACCCATCCCGATCCGTCATCTCCATCAACGCCGCAAGCTGCGCCGCAAAATCCGGATGCAGCGCCTCCTGCCCATATCGCCAGCTCCAGTTCCCCGACATCCCCGAAGGCTTGTTCATCCGCGCCTCCGCCCCCAGGTGCAGCACATCCTGCATCGGAAACACGCACACATTCGCCACCGACCGCGCCGCCGCTCGCATCATCGCCCACACAATCTCCCCCTCATGCTCCACCCGCTGCAAGTACGTCTGCGCCTGTTCCCGCTCCCCCTCGCTCAAATCGTCCCGCCACCACCCCAGCGTCGTATTGTTGTCATGCGTCCCTGTATAAGCAACCGTGTTGGGCACATATCGATGCGGGAGATAAAGATGCGACCCGCGATCCGCAAAGCCGAACTGCAAGATCCGCATACCCGGCATCCCGAAGTGCTCCCGCAGCTGATCCACCTCCGGCGTAATCAGCCCCAGATCCTCCGCCACAAACGGCAGCGCCCCGAACACCTCCTTCAGCCGCTGAAACAGCTCCTGCCCCGGAGCCTTCACCCACTGCCCGTTCATCGCCGTCTCCTCCGCCGCCGGGATCGACCAGAACGCCTCGAACCCGCGAAAGTGATCCAGCCGAATCACGTCGTACAGTGTCAGCGACCGCCGAATCCGCGCCACCCACCAGTCGAATCCGCGCTCCTGCAGCAAGCCCCACCGGTACAGTGGATTGCCCCATCGCTGCCCCGTCGCCGAAAAATAATCCGGCGGCACCCCCGACACCCGCACCGGCCGCAGCTCCTCATCCAGCTCGAACATCTCCGGATGCGTCCACACATCCGCGCTGTCGTAGCTCACAAAGATCGCCACATCCCCCATGATGCGAATCTTCCGCTCCCCGCAATACCCCCGCAGCGCGCACCACTGCTCGTTGAACAGGAACTGCACCGCCTGCTCCACTGCCAACGGGCGCCCCTGCTCCTGCAGCAGCTTCGACAGCGCCTCGCTCTTCCGCCGCGCAAACTCCTCCGGCCACTCATGCCAGCTCGCATACCCGTACCTCCGCCGCAGCACATTGAACATCGCATAGTCCGGCAGCCACGCGCTGTTGTGCTGACAGAAGATTTGAAACTTCGCCTTCTGCTCCTCCGTCGCGCCATCCAGAAAATTCCCCGCCGCCTCTTCCACCAGCGGCAGCTTCAACTCCTGCAGCGCCGCGAAGTCCACCGGCCCCTCATGCCCCGGCAGCCCTTCGATCCGCTCCCGCGCCAGCCACCTATCCCGAACCAGCAGCTCCAGGCTGATCAGAATCGGATTCCCCGCAAACGCCGACAACGCCGAATAAGGCGAGCTCCCATATCCCGTCGGATTCAGCGGCAGCACCTGCCACAGCCTCTGCTTCCCCGCCGCCAGAAAATCCACAAACGCATACGCCGCCGGCCCAAAATCCCCCACCCCGCCATAGGAAGGCAGCGAGGTCACATGCAGCAAAATCCCCGACAGCCGCTCCTGATTCCCACTTCCATCCCAACTCATCCCGCCCCCTCATACCCCTGCAAACTAGGATGCCAGAATGCAGGCAACTGCCAGAAGGCCAGAAAACCTGAGCGGCGCCTTATTGCACCCGTTCGCGGTCGAGCATGACAAAGGACATTGCCATGCGTGACAATTTAGCTTCTTTACGCAGCTCGATGAGCGCATTGGCGATTTATCACTCTTCGCCGTGGATATGGTTTAGCGCGAGTGTCAGGTTCAGAGGGATCAGCGAACAGGAATCAAGAATCGCAAGATTAGCAGTTGACATTCGCCGACAATCCACTACCATTTGGTTGTGCATAAACTGGATACAACCTTTGCGGCTCTGTCTGATCCAACCCGGCGGGCGATGATCGAGCGGCTCTCCCACGGGCCTGCCTCCGTGCATGGATTGACGGAACCGTTTGCTCTGTCGCAGCAGATGATTTCAAAACATATTGCCTATCTGGTGCGGGCACGGATTGTCATCAAGACAAAGCGTGGACGGGAGAGCGTATGCACGCTTAGGCCCGAGGCGATTAAGACCGTCAGCGACTGGGCGTTTAGCTATCGCCGATTCTGGGAAGAGAGTTTCGACAAACTGGATGTAGTTGTAAATCAAATGAAGAAAGAGGAGGTCAGAGATGACAGAAAACACGGTTAGCGAAATCGAGCGGATGGTCGTTACAAGAGTTTTTGATGCCCCACGCGAGTTGGTTTGGAAGGCGTGGACAGACCCGAAGTACGTGATGCAGTGGTGGGGGCCGAAGGGCTTTACTGCCCCCGTTTGCCAGATGGATTTTCGCGTCGGCGGAAAATCTCTCTTCTGCATGAAGGCGCCGGATGGGCAGGAGTTCTGGAATGCGATTGAATACCACGAGATTGTTCCGCCCGAGAAGATCGTCTCCTCCATGTACTTTTCCGACCCGCAGGGAAACAAGGTTGAGCCTGCGGAATATGGAATAGAACATGAGGCCATAGACGGTGCGCACGACGTGACCCTCTTTGAGGATCTCGGAAACGGCCAGACGAAACTCACCCACATTGGAAATGAACCCATGGAGAGCGCGAAAAACAGCGGTCAGTTGGAAGGCTGGAACCAGATCCTCGATAAAGTTGCTGCGGTTGTTGCGGAGTTAGCGCAGGCAAAATAGAAGTGGGATTTTTGATGATCGTGCTGCGCGAGATACAGCGAAGGCTCGCGGCGGAGGCCCGGTTAAGACCGGGCCTCTCGTCGTGTTCCTCCGTTATCTCCTCGATCGAACCCCACAGGAACACCATCTCCACAAGTTCGATGGGGTGGGATCCATTCCCGAAGGCCCCATCCTTCCTGCTGATTGCAACGTCGCTCCGAGCACCACGCAACCAGTATTCCTCGTGCTGTCCGAACCGCAGCACTCCGTCGCCTACGACATAGACTGACGCGCCATCGAAATACCCCAACATCAGTAGACGACATATTCCCGCGCAGAGCCGAATAGAGTTGTCTGAAAGAAGAATTTCGATGCCGGGGCGTGTCTCTGAAAGCCCTCTTCAACAAGGTCGCAAAAACCGATGTCACGAAAGCATTTCTCGTTCCATCATTTCTCTTCCACGATGCGGGGTTTTGCGCCATTCTCACGCGACATCTGTTAGGTCACGCCGCGTGTTTGTAGGCGTGATCCCGGAGAGAGAACATGAAATCCGCAATCATCCTGGCAGCATCGGCTCTTATTGCGTGTTCGTCCGCCATTGCGGCAAGGGGACAGGACCGAACCGTTACGCCGCGTAACACCGGAGTCAATCGCGCCTCCACTATCGGGAACGGGCATCTCTGGCACATGAAAAAAGTCAACATCACGACCCAAGTCAACAACCTGCAAACCCAGGGCAGCAGCCTGCAGTTGCTCGGCATGACCATGCTGGTGCCCAGCGACTGGAGCTTTCAGGGCGCAGCGACCATCCCGCCAAAACTGGACTGCAGCTACACCGTCGGGCGGTTTGGCTTCCAGGCGCTCAGCCCCGACAAAACCTCCGGCCTCCAGGTGATCCCTCTCGGAACCAGCCTCTGGTCCTCCAACCGGGCTGTCCTGCAGCAGGTGGAGCAGACCAACCGCCAACCCTACAGCGCGATCGACTGCCCCATCGAACAGCCCAGATCCCTAGCCGCCGCGCTTCCCGAAGTCGTCTCCAAGGTCATTCCAGAGGGCCGCGCCGTCGGTGAAGTGCAGTCCGTGCCGGGCCTCAGCGACCAGCTTGCCGCCTCCGTTCAGTTGGCGAATCGTCAGAGGGCGGGCCAATCGCAGCTCACCGCGGAAGCTGGCCGGCTCCGCGCGACCGGCACCTTGCATGGCAAACCGATCGAAGCCTGGATCATCGCTCTCCACACCATTCGCCTCGATCCCGCTCCCGGCGGTGGCGTCAATCAGTTGAGCGACGTTCCTCTCCTTGCGGTCATGTACGCTCCCGTCGGCCAGCTTGACGGTTCCGAGAAGATGCTCTCCGCCATGCTGGACTCGATTCAGATCAATCCCGAGTGGACCGCCTATCTCGCGCAATACGTCTCGCAGCTTATCCAGATTCGCCGGCGCGCGCTGAGCCAGGTCAACCAGATCTACGCGCACATGGCGCAGGACAACGCCAACGCCGCGGCACAACAGGCCCAGATCCGGCAGGGTGTCCAGCAGTACGCAAATCAGGTGCACTCAACCGTAGCTGCCAACCGCGCGGCCGCGCTCGATCACAACTCGCAGCAGTTCGCCCTGCACATGGGCGATCAGGCCATCTACACCGACCCATCCACCGGACAGCATGTTCAGATGTCGAACCAGTACGGCCACGCCTGGGCCAGCACCACCGGCAACACCAATGACTACATCCTCACCGACTCGCCTTCCTACGATCCCAACGGCCGCGCCGGCAGCGGAAGCTGGACTCAGATGCAGCAGGAGCAATAATCGCGTGAGTGAATGGAGCGCTTCCCCGTACTAATTACCAGCGGTGGCGCTTCCATGACCGTCAACCTGCAACTCACGGTGCAATAGACTCTGCTGTCCTGGCTTACCTGACAAAAGCAGAACGAAACACCGTAAAGATGGGCCGCTCCGGGAGAGGCGGCCCATCTTTATTGGGTGCGTCCGGATAAATAAAGCTTCCAGCCGCATCCCCGCTGAGGCATACTCTCGAAAAGAGCTCCCGGCCCCCACATCCGCGTCACAGCAGTTTTCGTACCTGTTTCAGTGCTTGTCTCGAGAGACCCCCTGCATGGACCATTCATCCGGTGAAGTGACCCAGCTCCTGCATCGCTGGCGCCAAGGCGACCCCGAAGTGCTCGACGACCTGATCCCCCTGGTCTACGATCAGCTGCACGCCATCGCCGCCGGCTACATGCGCCGCGAGCGCGAAGACCACACCCTCCAGCCCACCGCCCTCGTCAATGAGATCTATCTCCGTCTGCTCAACCAGAGAAAGATCACCTGGCACGATCGCGTCCACTTCTTCGTCTTCGCCGCCCGCATGATGCGCAATATCCTCAAGGACCACGCCCGCGCCCACCTCGCCGGTCGTCGCGGCGGACCCGACAGCATCAAGCTCCCGCTCTCGGACGAACTCGCCTGGGTCGGCGCCTCCCCCGAACAGCTCCTCGACCTCAACCGCGCCCTCGACCGCCTCGAACGGATCGATCCCCGCAAAGCCCAGCTCGTTGAACTCCGCTTCTTCCTCGCCCTCACCATGGACGAGGCCGCCGACGTCCTCGCCATCTCCCTCGCCACCGCCGAGCGCGACCTGAAGTTCTCTCGCAGCTGGCTCCACCACGAGCTCAATCCTCCCGGCAAAAACCACGCCGGCAGAGTAGGCGCGCTCTAGTGGACTCCCCTCCGCCACTCGACTCGGCGGTTCTCGCCTCGCCCGAACTCCAGCCTGAAGAAGCCGAACGCT
Source organism: Edaphobacter sp. (assembly GCA_965277335.1). Classification (GTDB taxonomy): domain Bacteria; phylum Acidobacteriota; class Terriglobia; order Terriglobales; family Acidobacteriaceae; genus Edaphobacter. The sequence goes on from CBDICJ010000009.1 coordinate 184,054, forward strand.
GGCGCCGCACCGAGGATCTCTTCCATCGCGCCCTCGCCTACCCTCCCTCCGACCGCCAGGCCCAGGCTCGCTCCTGGTGCGGCTCCGACACTATCCTCCTCGACCAGCTCCTTGCCCTCCTCGCCTCCGACTCTTCCATCGAAGAGCTCCTCGCCTCCGACTCTCCCGCCCGCTCCGAAGCCCATCTGCTCCGCCAGAACTCACCCGAACCCGCCTCCGCTCCCGATCCTTGGCTGGGTCGCACCCTCGGAGCCTTCCGCATCGAGCGCCTCCTCGGGCGCGGCGGCATGGGTGTCGTGTACCTCGGCCGGCGCATCACCGAAGGCTTCACCCAGACCGTTGCCATCAAGATCGTCGCCCGCCATCTCTCCTCCTCCCCCGCCCTCAGCCAGTTCCTGCTCGAACGCGATGCCCTCGCCAAACTCGAACATCCCAACATCGCCCGCCTGCTCGACGGCGGCGTCTTCCAGGGCACACCCTACCTCGTCATGGAATACGTCGACGGCGGCCGTCTCGACACCCTCTGCGACAACCCGGCTACCCCGGTCCAATCCACCATCGGCCTCATGTTGCAGCTCTGCGACGCCGTCGCCTACGTCCATCGCAACCTCATCCTGCACCGCGACCTCAAGCCCGGCAACGTCATGGTCACCGCTGAGGGCGTCGTCAAACTCCTCGACTTCGGCACCCTCAAGCTCATGGCCCCGCTCGCCCCCAGCTCCGACATGACCCAGGCCGGCATGCGCCCCCTCACCCTGCGCTACGCTAGCCCCGAGCACATCCGCGGCCAGGCCGTCTCCACTGCCTCCGACGTCTTCGGGCTCGGCATGGTCCTCTACCGCCTCCTCGCAGGCCATCTCCCCCCAATCGCAAACCAGGCCGCAAGCCTCGCAAGCGGCAAGAACCGGATTAAGGACGGAATCAAATGTGGCAGTAACACAGAATGGAAAGGATGGAACGGGAGTGAGGATGGGAATAAGAACGCGAATCAAAACCTCAGCCACGCCGCCCACAACCTCCCCGACAATCTATCCGACAACCTCTCCCTCCCGCACTACCTCGAACACCTGCGAACCCAGCCGCCGCCGCCCTGCGCGGGCAAACCTGTCTCCCCGCGCCTCGCCCGCGACCTCGACGCCATCGTTCTCAAATCCATCCGCTACGAACCCGAGACCCGCTACTCCAATGTCAGCGCCCTCGCCGCCGACCTGACCAACGCCCTCCACGACCAGCCCGTCTCCGCCCGCGAAGGCAATCTCCGCTACCGCCTCGGCAAGCTCTACCGCAACCGCCGCACCGCCATCCTCGGCGCCGCCGCCATCCTCCTCGTCCTCGCCGCCGGCGTCGCCGCCATCGCCCACCAGGGCCGCATCGCCCGCATCCAAACCCGCCGCGCCGAAGCCGGCGTCGAAAGCGAACGCAACCTCGCCCACCTCCTCCTCTTCGACTACTTCGAGCAACTCAGAGATATTCCCGGCTCAACAGATGCTCAACGTAAAGCGGTGTCCGAAGCCCTCCAGTATCTCGATAGCGTGACTGGTCCGACAACGATCTCCGCGAATGCTGATTTTGTCGAAGCGTATACGAAGCTGGGGAACTTACTGGGAAGCCCTTATGAGGAGAATCTGGGAGATGCCCCTGGTGGCATCCGCACTTTGGAGAAGGCGGTTGCACTTGCGCAGCGGATGCTCGCATCTGAGCCGAAAAATCTTACTTTTCAACAAAATTTGGCCACAGCCGAGCTTGGCCTTGGGCGGATTTATTTCGGTTCTGGAGAACCTCAAAAAGCGATCGCATATCTGAAACCTGCAGCAGAGACCAGCGCTCTCATCGCTCACAATACCGGAGCGAACTCCGCAATGCTGGCGCAAGCTGCCTCGGTGTGGGATGGTCTCGGCGATCTCTATGGGCAAAATGGTGCAGTCAACCTCGGAGATTCATCGAAGGCTGTACAAGCCTATGAGCGTGCGGACTCCTACGACAAAAGAGGACTTGCTCTGGAGGCGGACTGTGCGCGTTGTCGGAGAGGCATTGCCGTCGAACTGTGGAAGCTTGGTTTGCAGGAAGAGGACCACGATCCTGCCCTCGCCGCTGCCGAATACAGACAGGGACTCGCTGCTCTCGCATCGTTCTCACCCGACGAACAGAAAACCACTCGCGTTCTGCGCCTAGATACTGTCTTGCGTGACCGTCTCGGAGTCATGGAACTTAAGCTTGGACACAATGCGGAAGCTGTCAAAGCTCTCGAAGAGATACAGGTACGCTTCCGCAAAGCCATTGCGAACGACCGAATCGACAACCGGGCACGGTTCGATCTCGCGGCTTTGGATCCCGACCTGTCCGACGCATATCAAGCGATAGGAAACTCACGCAAAGCCTTGGGGGCAGACCAGGAGATGCTCGCCAATATGAACTTTCTCTTGTCGCGCGATCCACACAATGTGCAGTGGCACACCCATCGTGCCGAAGCTCTTCGGCGCGTTTCAACGATGCAAACTCGTCTCGCAGCCGCGAAACCTGGAGCCAATCCATAAAGCTCAGTTCCAACTCTCTGCTTTCCTTAGACAAGCATGTAACTTGACAAACGACCGTGCCCCACACCTGCCCCTGTAACCCGCTGCGTGTACTCTTGAGTAGCTAAGCTGAACGGTTGCAATTCTTTAGCAGAATCCACCTCGAAATATGGGGCTTTTTTGCTTCTTTCCGCCTCAACAAGGAGGTAAGTCCAAAGCTAACCTGCCTGCTTTGAAGAATTTGCGCAATTTAGCAGGGGAGGGGTACCCCCGTCTACAACGAAGAAATCTGTCGCCCTAAAGCCGTTAGCTCCGCCCTCTGCCTCTGCGCCGCGGCGAAGCCCCCATCCCGCGGCCGCACTTTCTCGAGCAGCGCAGCCCCCTTCCCCACATCCTTCAGCGACTCGCCGCGCCGCGCAGGGTTGCTTCCCTGCTGCGCCATCCGCAGCCGCGCCAGCCTGCCATACTGCTGCGCCACTTCAAGCGACAGCACCGTATCCCTGCTGTCATCCGCCGCCAGCCGGTCCAGCGTCTCCGTCGCCCCCTGCAGCAGCGAGTCCTTCGCCGCCTCCGAGTGCGCCAGCGGTGCGACCGAGTCGTACAGCTCACCTTCAAGGGTCCCCGTCAGCCGCACCAGGTCGTGCAGCCGCGTCTCGGCCACCCGCCTCTGCCGTGCCGCACGCGCCGTCTGCCCCACCACCCCCAGCGTGCTGACCCCCACCGCCCCCACCAGCACCATCCCCAGCGCCCCCGCCAGCCGATGCCGTTGCATCCACTTGTGCATCCGTTCAACTCTGCCGGTGCGGCGCGCAACGATCGGCCGCCCCTCGAGATGAAGCCGCAGATCGTTGGCGAACTCCTCGACATGGAGAAAACGATCCGCAGGGTCCACCCGCAGCGCCTTCTGCAAAATAAATTCAAGATCGCCCCGCAGCATTGTCATCAGCCCGTCCGGACTCGTGGCCCGATTCTCCGCGATCCCGCGCAACGTCTCCCCATCGCAGCGCCGCAACCTGCGCACCGGCGACTCCCCATCGGAATCGCGAGAACCTTGCCTGGAGCCATCCACCGCAGCCTCCTCCGGAACCGTTCCGCCAAGCAGCAGGCTGGTTAAAACCCCGAGCGCGTACACATCGCTCGCAACCGTCAGCCGTTCGCCCGCACGCTGCTCCGGGCTCGCGAAGCTGCTCGTAAACCCGCCTCCTCGCATCGTTCCTTCCGCGGCATTCCGCTCCGACAGCGGCGTGGCCACCCCGAAGTCCAGCAGCTTCACCCTGCCCTCGAACGTCACCAGAACATTGGCGGGCTTCAGGTCCGAGTGCAACACCAGGTGCCGATGGGCATGCTCCACAGCCTCCATCACCTGAAACAGCAGCCCGATCCGGCTCCCCACCGAAAGTCGCCGCTGATCGCAATACCGGTCGATCGGCAGCCCCTCGACATACTCCATCACTAGATAGCGTTGACCGTGCGAGGACACGCCAGTGTCCAGCAGACGAACGATGTTGGCGTGGTCGAGCGATTGCAGCAGATATTCCTCGCCGCCTGCCACTGCAGCGACATCCCCATCCACCTCGCACGAATGGAAAAACTTGATGGCAACCCGCTGCTCGAACAACTCTGACCGTTCTCCAAGATAGACCGTGCCCATGCCCCCGCTTCCGAGCGTACCGACGATCCGGAACGAACCAACTTGAATTGGAGAGGCAAAGCCATCCATAGCAGCCGCTGTCATGCTCCGAGAATACGCCTTAGCTGATTAAGTTTTAGACCAGAGATATCTTAGAAATCCTCCGTTACGTTCCTGCAAGCGCGATCGGTCCCACGGCGGTACGCAGTCGTGTGTGGTGCATGAGGATCGAGGCTGCCCGCCCATTGAAATCGCTCAGGCTGCCGGAACGCATTGGAGGAAAGATGTCGCGGAAGACCTTGCGCAGCCCAAAGAGGACTACCAGGACTCCGCTCACGTCCAAGAGGATGCGTAACATCATGGCGTCTCCTGCAGCGGCGGTTCAGCGGCTGGATTCCAGGAAGTCTGCGATCCGCTGCGCATCGGAAGTGGTGACGCCCATCTCGGGCATCGCCGTGCCGGGGTGAATGCTCTGTGGGTGCATGATCCAGTGCTCCATGTCGGTGCGTGTGTTGGGCAGCGTGCCGGCAAGATAAGAGCGCTGTGCGATAAATTCCAGCGAGGGCCCGACCTTTCCGACGGCCCCTGGAACGCCGGAGATGACGTGGCAGGTCGGGCAGCCGTACTGGATCATCAGCCTGGGCGCATCCGGGTGCAACTCCGCCTGCCGACAGCCCGTGCAGGCCATCAGCGCACAACCAAGCAGAGTGAGAGGAACTTCCTTCATGGCTGCTGCCTTCCTTTCTCCATCACGGCTTCCAGTGAACCAAGCTTGACGCGACGATCCGACTCGGAGAGCCACTTTGCGAATAAAGCGAGCCCGATGAGGATGAACACCACGCCTGAGGGCACCCACATGATGACGCCTCCGAGCTGCTGGTCCTCCAGCGCCGTAAAGCCCCAGCGCGCCGTCGTCGCCGCGTAGACCGGATACCACACCACTGCGGAAAACGTCAGCAATGCACCCAGGGCAGTACACTGCGCGGCGGCTCCGAAGACGTAAATCGTGCCCGCGCCGTAGCTCATCGCGGAGCGGCCCACGCCATAGAGCGCCGACCAGAACAGCACAGCCGTGAGAAAGAAGCTGAGGTGTTGCGCGGCATGGATCCAGTCCGAGCTCAGCGTGGCTTGATAGAGCGCGGGGATGTGCCATATCCAAAGCGCGGCCGTCTCGAGAACCCAGGCGACGGATGGCTTGCTGATGAATGCGACCGGGGCAGTGTGCTCCACGGCGTTCACCCAGCCGCCGAGTTGAGCGCGGTGTCTCGGCGCGAACGCCCACAGGCACGTGGCGCCTGGATGAGAGGCGGAGATGAGGGGGGCGGAGACCAGGATGAGGATCTCGTGCTGCAGCATGTGGGCGCTGAAGAGCTGTTCGCCGAGTTCATGAATCGGCGAGGTCAGGGTGAAGAACAATGTGAGCCAGCCTCCGAGGAAGCTTGCATGTCTCCAACGCAGTGTCTGGAGAGCGCCTCGGCGAAGGGCGCCGGCGCCATAGACGGCAAGGATCAGGGCGAGAGGCAGGACAATCGCGGGCTCCCAACTCCAGGGCTCGCTCCACACGGAAGGCGTCGTGCGTTGCAGGAACACGCCGAGCAGCGGGAGCGAGTTGGGGTTGGGTGGGTGCATGGTCAGTCGCAGGGTTGAACAGTCAGGGTCGCCAGCAGTCCAGCGACAACCACAAGAGCGGCCATTGCCGCGAACGCCAGACCGACCTTCGCCATGAAGCGGCGCCGGCCTGTTTCGGGCTGGGCGTCATCGGCCGGGGGGAGCTTGCGCAGTACGGTGAAAGCCAGCAGCGCGGCCAGCACGCAAATGGCGAAATCGCACGCGCAAACCACATAGTCCGTCGTCTTGCGATTCACATCGCAGACCCAGTGCGAGACGGTGAAGCCCACAATGGTATTGGTGAGCGCGGCCAAAGGGGACAGGAACAGGCTCGCGATCAACCGGCGATCCAGCCGCTTATCTTCGGGGCTGCGCTTGTGGACCAGAGCTTCAGGCATGGAGCCACCTCGGTGCCCAGTAGATGACAAGATAGATCGGCACCCAGAAGAGGACGACGAAGTACCAGTAATCGGCGTTCTCGGAGGCGTCCATGAAGCGCTTGCCCTCTACCATTGAGGTGAAGAACAAGACAGTGAGCACGATCGTATCGACCAGGTCCGTCAGCAGGTGAGTGACGTGCAGGCCCATCAGCATCCACACGGCGGAGCCATAAGCGTCGAGGCTCCAGTCGCAGTTCAGGTGGCGCAGTTCAAAGTAGCGAACCACCACGTTGGCGACTCCGAAGAGGCTCAGCAACACCAGCCCGATCCGGACAGCGCGCAGGTCGCCTTTGCGGGCACGCCGCCGGTACCACTCGTTGGGGAGGATGCTCAACAAAAAAATCGCGAGATTCAGCGTGCCCCAGAACAGCGCCGGAGGATTCTCATGCGGCGGCCACTCCCCCACCCGCGAGTGGAGGTAGAAATACGAGGCGATCATCAGCACGAAGACGGTGCCCTCGATGGCCATCATGCCGACGATGCCGCACCAGGTGATGCTGCGTGTGCCAAAGACCACGGTGGGCAGCTTCGAGACGTCCAGGACCGCGCGCTCTACTCGCTCTGCCATATCTCCCTCGCGCGCCGGCGTTCCGCTGCTTGTTTGTCGGGCCAGAACCAGCCGATCATGGTGATGGCAATCGGAACCGCGCCGATGGTGATGCCCCAGGGTGTAAAAATGCTTCCGACGAACGCCGCCGTTGTGGCGAGCGCAGCCAGAAACGGCCAGATGCTTGGCGCCGGAAACTCGTCTTTTGCGTCAGGCTCAGCGTCGAGGGAGCGAGTCGTGAGAAAGCTGCGGGCATCTTCGTCCAGGCCCACGACGATAGGTTGGTTGGGGGCTGCATCCCACAGCGCCTCGCGTCCATTCACCGTAGGCAGATGGAGAAAGTTGTACTTCGGCGGAGGCGAGGTCGTCGCCCACTCTAGCGTTCCGGCGTGCCAGGGATTCGGTCCTGACAATTCGCCCGTGCGGCGCGATTGAAAGACATTCCAAAGAAAGATCAGGACAGAGACAAAGAGGAAGATGTATCCGATCGACTCGATCTGATTCAGCGTCGTCCAACCCATGTTCGCTGGGTAGGTGTACACGCGGCGCGGCATCCCGCGAATCCCCACCAGATGCATGGGAAAGAACGTTATCTGGAAGCCGATGAAGAACATCCAGAAGCTCACCTGCCCGAGCACCTCATGCAACATCCGCCCCGTGACCTTTGGGAACCAGTACGTCAGTGCCCCAAACAGCGGAAACACCGCCCCTCCTATCAACACGTAATGAAAGTGGGCCACCACGAAGTAGGTGTCGTGTACCTGCAAATCGACCGGGACCGAGGCGACGAAGATACCCGTCATGCCGCCCATGATGAAGGTAAAGAAAAATCCCAGCACCCACCACAGCGGAGTCTTCAGCACCACGCGCCCGGTTGCCAGGGTAGCAATCCAGCAGAAGATCTGGGCTCCGCTTGGGATCGCAATCATCATGCTCGCCGCTGTGAAGTAACTCTCCGCGATCTGCGGAATGCCGGTCGCGAACATGTGGTGAACCCACAAGCCAAATGCGAGAAAGCCCGTCGCAACCAGCGAGAGCACCAGCGCCAGATAGCCGAAGATGTGTCTTCGACTGAAGGTCGTGATAATGGTCGAAACGATCGCGGTTCCGGGGATGAAGATCAGGTAGACCTCGGGATGCCCGAACCACCAGAACAGGTGCTGATACAGCAGAACATCGCCGCCCACCGCCGGGTTGAAGAACTGTGTTCCGCCGGTGCGGTCCAGCAGCAGCATCGTGCTCGAAAGCAACACGCCCGGCAGAGAAAAGATCACCATGGTCGCCACCACGACCTGCCCCCACACAAAGATGGGAATGCGATTGAGCGACATGCCGGGCGCGCGCAGGCGGAAAACAGTGACCAGGATCTCCACCGCTACGGCCAAAGCTGAGACCTCGGTGAAGGTGATGAGCTGTGCCCAGAAGTCCGCGCGTTTGCCAGGCGCAAAGTCAGGACCCGCCAGCGGCACGTACGAGAACCAGCCGCGATCCGCGCCCGTATTCGAAAGGAACGCAATATAAAACATCATGCCGCCGAAGAGGTACAGGTAGTAGCTGTACGCGTTCAGCCGCGGGAAGGCGATGTTGCGCGCCCCGACCATCAAAGGAATCAGGTAAACACTCAACGCCTCGAACATCATGGGCACGGCAAATAGAAACATCATGGTGCTGCCATGCATGGTGAAGAACTGGTTGTACTTGTCGTTGGACAAAATGTGCGCTTCAGGAAACGCAAGCTGCAGCCGCATCACGCCGGCCAGCACTCCCGCGATCAGGAAGAAGCAGAAGGCCGTCGTCACATAGCGCATCCCTATCGTTGTGTGGTGGACCGCCTTGAACCATCCCACGAAGCCGCGCGGCTCAGCCCAGACGCGCTCGAGTTGCGCGGCCTGCTTTCGTTCGGCTTCTGTCAGTTGCGCTGGCGCGGCAAGCGTAGCGGGCGTCATCGCAGCGTCTCCAGATAAGCAAGCAGATCCTGCAGGTCGGATCCCGGCATCTCATTCGGCGGCATCCGGCAGCCAGGCTTGACGCTCTGCGGGTTCAGGATCCAACCCCCCAGGTTCCCAATCGTATTCGGCAATTCGCCCGCGGCGATCGTCGAGCGGCTCGCCAGATGCGTCAGGTCGGGGCCAACCCGCGAGCCCGCCGTCGTGCCCCGAATGGTATGGCACATCACACAGGCATGCGTCAAAAACACCTCCCGGCCGTGCTGGGTCTGCGCGTTGGTTGGTTCGGTTGCGCTCTGTATCTGTCCCGCCAGCCACTGATTGAATTCGGCCTGAGGCTGGGCCACCATGTAGAACGACATATGTGCGTGCTGCTCGCCGCAATACTCGGCGCACTGGCCCCGCCATCGACCGGCCTGATTCACCTGCATCACAATGTCGGTGTCGTAGCCCGGAATCAGGTCCCGCTTGCCCTGAACGTTCGGCGCCCAGAAGCTGTGAATCACATCACGCGAAGTGCCATGGATGCGGATCGGCACCCCGGTTGGTAGATGAATCTCATTGGCCGTAACCACGATGTGGTCCGCTTCGACGTTCGGATAATGTATCTCCCACCACCACTGGTGCCCGTACACGTCAATCGTCAGCGCCTGCTCACCGTTCATCTTGCCCATCGCGCGGCTAGTCATAAAGCTGCCAATCATCATGATGAACAGCAGCACCACGGTCACAGTCATCGCCGCTGAAACTGCCATCCTCGCGAAGCGCTCACTCGCCTCGTCCGGCGCTTGCGGCTCCGGCATCATGTCCAGCGTGGAGCGCTTGCGCCAGACGGAGATGCCCAGCAACAGCAGCGTCAGCAGGAACACAACGGAGGTGATCCAGAAAATCAGCGCGAACTCGTGCTCGATGTGCTGCGCTCCCGGCCCAACCGGGTTGAGCGAAGTCTGGTTCCCCGTAAATCCGGGTATGGCCAGAAGCAGCGTAATCACGGCCTCCCCTGCGGCGCATGCTCGATAGGCTGCTCATTCTCATCCGCCGGATGCTCCTTCGTGCGCGCCTGTTCCGCCTTCGCAACTGCCATGTTGTCCGACCGCGAGGGCGCGATGTCGCTGGGGAGTTGCCCGCTCATCGAACGCACATAGGCCACCAGCTCCCATACCTGGTACTCCGGAATCTTGCCGCCGAAGCTCGGCATCCCGTTCGGCCGGCCCTGCACAATATCCGAGTAAATTTGGGCCGGGTGGCTGCCATAGATCCAGGTTGAATCCATCAAAGCCGGGCCGATCGCCCCTCCCCCCTGCGCATGACAACCCACGCAGTTATACGCGCTGTAGAGACGCTTGCCTTCCGCGACCGCATACGCACTCTCTTCGTAGCGCTGATACTCCGCAGGAGCATGACCGGGACTGGAAGAAAACGTGCCGCCCGCATGGATCGGAGTCAATGCCGTCCCATCGGCGAGCTGCGCCTGCGTCGCTCCGGGATCGAAGATGCGTTGCTCCCGCTTGCATCCCCCAGCCGCGAGCACCGCCATACTCAAGCCAACCGCTCTCAAGCCAACCACAAGGATCCGATTCATCACGCGCCTCCTTCGAGCGGAAGCATAGGCACATGCGATCGCGCCAGCACTCCGTCGATCTGCGGCCGCAGCTGCACGATCGCGGTGCTTAGCGCATTCCGAAGCGCGATGTCCTGCTTATGCACTCCCATAGCGATCGCGTAGGTAAACGGTATCCCGGAGGCATCCACCGCCGGGCTCACTGGCTCCAAGGTCAGGGGCAGACGGTCCTTGCTGATGAAGTATCCGGCGATCGGCCCCCACACCACCGATACCCCCACGCGATTGTCGGCGACCGCCCGCACCACGTCCCCCGCTCCTGCCCCAAAGGAATTGAATCCAATCAGCTGCGCCGCATGCCCCGTTCGAATCAGCGGCACCGATGGTGGAGAAAGATCTTCTTCCAGCACCTGGAGTCCGATCCGGTGCCCATCCAGATTCGGATCGCTGAAGGATGCAATGCGCAGGTGCTCGCGCCGCTTCGTCACAAAAACATAGCTCGAGCGATAGTACGGCGCCGTAGTCGCGACCGCTTTCATCCCCTGGGGCACCCCCACCAGCACATCGCACACGTTCTTATTGAACTGCTCGCGAAGGAAACCGCGGCGGCTGCGCGCCCACACGAACACCGGTTGCCGGCCGAGGCTATGCGCCACCATGACCGCAATCTGATTGTCGAATCCCTGTCCGGCGCGGTTCGAGAACGGAAGATCATCGGGGTCGGCACAGATCCGCAATGGCTGCGCGGCCAGCAACCCCGCACTCGAGAGTAGACCCACCATCACGCAGAGCCTAAGGAAGCGCGAACACATAGAGCGTTCCTCCCGGCGTCGTCGCCTTTTTCAGATCGCTCATCGCGCTGCCCCAGCCATTGCCCGCGGAGTCATCGCGCGTGTCCAGATTCGCATCTACGATCGAGCCCGGCCAGCCGCCGATGCCCGAAAGAATCGCCACATATTGCTTGCCGTCCGGCCCCCGGTACGTGACCGGCTGCCCGATGATCCCCGAACCCGTTTTGAACTGCCACAGGATCTTGCCCGTGCGCGCGTCCGCCGCCTTGAACCAGCCGTCCATCGTTCCAAAAAAAACGAGGTCGCCCGCCGTCGCCACGGTGCCGCTCCAGGTCGGATACTTGTCCGGAATGGTCCAAACCTTCTTGCCCGAGATCGGATCCCACGCCATCAGTTCGCCCATATTCCCGCCCGGACCGGCATAATACCGGGCGATCGCGCCGATGTAAGGCGTCCCCGCGATGTAGTTGGCCTCGGTATATTCCTCGTCCATGCACATGTTCTCGTGAGGCACATACACCAGACCCGTGCGCGGCGAAAACGAACTCGGCTGCCAATCCTTGGAGCCCGGCGCCATCGGGCAGATACCCACGGTCTCCTTGCCCACCTGCGGCTTTTTCTCGTCAATCTTGATCAGCTTGCCCGTCTTCAGGTCCACGCCCTTTGAAACTGTGTTGTACACATAGGACGTGGCCGAGAGCACCTCGCCATTGCCGCGATCGATCACATACATGTACCCGTTGCGATCGGGCCGCACCAGCACCTTGCGCGTGCTTCCCCCCATGGGCAGATCGAGCAGAATATCCTCGTTTATGCCGTCATGGTCGTAGAGATCGTGCGGCGACATCTGATAAAACCACTTCGCCTGTCCCGTATTGGCATCGCGAGCCCACATACCACCCGTCCACAGATTGTCGCCGGGCCGGGCGTCCGCGTTCCAGGGTCCGGGATTCGCAGTGCCGTAATAGATCAGGTTGCTCCCTGGATCGTAAGCGAGAAAGCCCCACACCGTACCCCCACCCGTTCGCCACGCATCCGGCGGCCAGGTCTTCACCCCCAGATCGGTGCCCTTATATTGCGGATAGAAAGGTTTGAACTGTTCGCCGATCAAAACGTCCTTGTCTGGCCCGTCGTTATACGCCTGCCACACCACCTTGCCGCTCTTGAGATCGAGTGCCGTCAACCAGCCCCGCACCCCGTATTCGCCGCCGCTGTCCCCCACATACACCTTGTCGCGAACCACCATCGGGGCCATCGTCATGGTTTCGCCCTTGGTGATGTCCGCCAGATGGGTGCGCCACAGCAGCTTGCCCGAGTTCGCATCCACAGCCACGGTATAGCCGTCCAGCGTGTTGTAGATCACTTTGTCGTCGGCGAACACAGCTCCGCGGTTCACCCAGTCGCAGCAGGCCGAACCCTTGGCCGCGCGCGAGGGATTTGGCTCGAAGGTCCACTTCAGCGCTCCCCCAGGCTTGCTCAAATCCAGCGCAAACAGCTTGTTCGGCCAGGGCGAGACCACGTACATCATATTCTTGGCCACGATCGGCGCCGCTTCCTGCCCCCGCGCTATGCCTGTGTCAAACGTCCACGCGACCTTGAGCGCCCCGACATTGCCAGTGTCGATCTGGTGCAGTGGGCTGTAGCGTGTGTTCGCATAATCCTTGGTCGCGCGCACCCACTGACCATCATCCGGCTCCATGGTCCCCGTATAGGGCCGCAGGTGCCCTCCCGCCCCTGCCGGCACCTGAACCTGCTGGGTGTGCTTCGTACAACCTGAGACAAAGAGGCTAAACAGTCCGAACAATCCGGCTCTCAGCAAGGCGCCCTGGTTACGCCTCTGCCCTCTACAACACAGTAAGCCTTGGACCATTGATCCACTCCATCAGCTCTCAAATGGGAATACCTGGAAGAGGAGATGCACAAGTATAAGGTAGCGACCGCTTCGTTGCTTTGGAGGTGGATCCGGAAGGTACTCTCATCAGCCTGATCGGGAGATTCAGGAACTCGCCGGTCACAAGTCGATCCTCATGTCGGCGCGATACAGCCACATGACCCCTGAACATCGGCTCTCAAGTGTCGAGCGGATCACAGGAACAGGCACCGCAGAAACCAATAGTCACCAGAACTGCCACCAGAACAGCCACCAAGCGAAAACGTTGTCCCAACTCAGTGGCGCAAAATCCTCGTAAACTATTGATGATTTGGTGCCCGGAGGGGGACTTGAACCCCCACGACCGGTTAAGGTCTGCGGATTTTAAGTCCGCTGTGTCTGCCGATTTCACCATCCGGGCCTCTGGGATCGACTCGCCACCCCGCTCCATCTTAACCCATCCCGCCCAATCTCCCGGCAAGGAACCTTTACCGCCCGCACTGCGTATCACAGCGCAGGTCGAACCAGGAGGCCGGCGCGCCATGCCCTTTCGCGAAATCCTCAAGCAAACCCTCTCCGCGCTCTGGGAGACCAAGCTCCGCAGCTTTCTCACCATGTTCGGCATCGTCTGGGGCATCACCTCCGTCATCCTTCTCGTCGGCCTCGGCATCGGCTTCAACATCGATCAGAAGCAGCACCTCCGCACCATCGGCACCGACATCGCCATCCTCTTCGGCGGCAAAACCGGCGCCCAGGCCGGAGGATATGCCGCCGGCCGCGACATCCGCATGACGGTCGACGATGCCATCGCCATCCAGCAGCAAGCCACCCTCGTCAAAACCGTCAGCCCCGAGCTCCGCCGCAGCGTCTCCGAGGTCAGCCAGTGGAACGCAGCCAGCCGCGGCGTCCGCGGTGTCTGGCCTCAGTACCAGCGCTTCCGCTCCCTCACCGTCGACCAGGGCCGCCTCATGAACCAGCAGGACGAAGCCGAAGGCGCCCGCGTCATCATCCTGGGAGCCGAAGCCAACCGCCAGCTCTTCCCCGGAAAGCCCGTCATCGGCCAGCCCCTCATGGTCAACGGCTACCAGTACACCGTCATCGGCGTCCTCGAAAAGAAAAAGCAGAACGGCAGCTACGGCAGCGGCCCCGACAACACCCAGCTCTTCACCCCCTACTCCGCCATGGCCCGCGACTTCCCGCCCGCCGAAGAGCCCGGCATCATCCGCGGCTACGTCAACAACATCGTCGTCGAACCCGTCTCTCCCGAACTCCACGAGCAAGCCCTCGCCCAGGTCCAGCGCATCCTTGCCGAACGCCACCACTTCGACCCCAGCGACAAGGAAGCGCTCTGGATCTGGGACACCCTCGAAGGCGCCAAATTCACCGAGCGCATCTTCCACGTCATGACCCTCTTCTTCGGCGCCGTCGCCCTTCTCACCCTCGCCCTCGGCGGCATCGGCGTCATGAACATCATGCTCGTCGCCGTCACCGAACGCACCCGCGAGATCGGCGTCCGCAAAGCCCTCGGCGCCACCGCCGTCGACATCCGCCGCCAGTTCCTCGTCGAATCCGCCATCATCACCTTAGTCAGCGGCATCACCGGGCTTGCCTGCGGCGTAGGCATCTGTCTGCTCCTGCGCTTCGTTCCGCTGCCCGACTTCGTCCCCCACCCCGTCATCTCACCCATCGCCATCGCAGCCTCGCTCTCCACGCTCGCCGCCATCACCCTCTTCGCCGGCATGGTTCCCGCCGTGCGCGCCGCCGACCTTAGCCCTATGGAATGCCTCAGAACCGAGTAGCCGTTTTTTCTTGTCATCCCGGAGGAGTCTGCGATTGCTGTCGCCTCGCACTTGCTTTTCTGGTTGTCATCCCCGAAGGGGATCTGCGGTTGTCCTTGCACTTGCTTTTCTTGTTCTCATGCTGTTGCCCTTGCATCTGCCTTTCCAGTTGTCATCCCCGTAGGGGATCTGCTGCTGTTGTTGCCCGTTCTTCGTCATCATCCTGAACGGAGTGAAGGACCCCTGTATTTCGTTCTTGCCTTTGCTTGTTCCTGATCCGTCTCATCCGTGTGGATCCGTGTAAAGTTTTGTCTCTTCCCGAGAAAGGAGCGCACCATGAACCTTACCGAAATCGTCCGCCAAAGCATCGACTCGCTCCTGCGCAACCGCCTGCGCTCCGGCCTCACCATGCTCGGCATCGTCTGGGGACTCGTCACCGTCGTGCTCTTGCTCAGCTACGGCAAAAGCCTCGGCCAGGGCGTCCTCAACGGCTTCCTCGGACTTGGCAACAACGTCATCATGGTCTGGGGCGGCCAGACCAGCATGCAGGCCGGCGGCGAGCGCTCCGGCAAAAAAATAAAGTTCCTCGACGGCGACACCGAGGCCGTTCGAGACACCGTGCCCTTCCTCAAAGCCGTCAGCTCCGAAACCGACAGCGGCTTCAGCTTTAAATACGGCGCCAAGGTCGTCAACATCCAGATCAAAGCCATCGAGCTTCCCTACGGCGGCATGCGCAAGCTCAACATCGACCAGGGCCGCTACTTCGAACCCTCCGACTTCACCGACCACCACCAAGTCGTCATCTTCGGCCCCCACGCCGCGCAAAAACTCTTCAACGGCTTCCCCCCCGTCGGCGAATCGGTCGAGATCGAAGGCCACGTCTTCCAGGTCATCGGCGTCCTCAAAAACAAGATCCAGGACTCCTCCAATAACGGCCCCGACAACGAGAACGCCTTCATCCCCTTCGGCATGATGCGTCTGCTCGCCAACCAGCGCGACCCCGACAGCATCGTCTTCCAGCCCAGTTCGCCCGAACTCCACATCAAGGCCCTCCAGGCCGTCCGCGCCGTCCTCGCCCAGCGCCACCACTTCGACCCCAAAGACGACAAAGCCGTCCCCGATTGGGACACCGTCGAAGACTCCGCCCAGATCATGCAGTTCAGCACCGCCCTCGAGCTTCTCCTCGGCATCATCGGAGCCATGACCCTCGGCGTCGGCGGCGTCGGCGTCATGAACATCATGCTCGTCTCCGTCACCGAGCGCACCCGCGAGATCGGCCTCCTCAAAGCCCTCGGCGCAAAACATCGCGACATCCTCACTCAGTTCCTGCTCGAAAGCCTCACTCTTACCTTCCTCGCCGGCCTCATCGGCATGGCCGTCGCCGTCGCCGTCTCCTACCTCATCCCACCCATGCCCCTCTACTCCGACATCTACAAGACCGCCAACCACGAAGGCGACATCATCCTCCGAGCCTCCCCCGCCATCATGCTCGTCTCTTTTCTCATCCTCGCCGTCGTCGGCGTAGTCTCCGGCCTCCTGCCCGCCATGCGAGCCTCCCGCATGGACCCCGTAGTAGCCCTCCGCCACGAGTAAATACTCAACCGGAGCAGAGCGATTCCCCAATGAGCGCACTGCTCACCGAGCCAGAGCGGCCTTCCCTTTAAACCTGCTTGTAAATCTTCAAACCCGTTCGAAATCGTCATCTCGACCGAAGGCGCGCCTTTGCACCGCAGTGGAGGGATCCCGCATTTGGTTTTTCTGGTTGCCGATTCTTACTTCCACCGGAACCTTACGAAATATTTGACAGATGCTCAAAGAGCACAAGCATAACGACCCTCCCGTACCCCCAACCAAACCCGCGTCATCTCGACCAAAGGCGCGCCTTTGCGCCGCAGTGGAGAGGCCCCCGCATTTCGTCTTTCTCCTTGCCAGATTCTTACTTCCACCGGAACCTTACGAAATATTCGACAGATGTTCAAAGAGCACCAGCATAACGACCTTCCCGTACCCCCAACCAAACCCGCGTCATCTCGACCGAAGGCGCGCCTTTGCGCCGCAGTGGAGAGATCCCCGCATTTCGTCTTTCTGGTTGCCAGATCCTTACTTCCACCGGAACCTTACGAAATATTTGGCAGATGCTCAAAGAGCACCAGCATAACGACCTTCCCGTCCCCCCAACCAAACCCGCGTCATCTCGACCGTAGGCGCGCTTTTGCGCCGCAGTGGAGAGATCCCCGCATGTCGTCTTTCCGGTTGCCAGATTCTTGCTTCCACCGGAACCTTACGAAATATCTGACAGATGCTCAAAGAGCACCAGCATAACGACCTTCCCTTCCCCCCAACTAAACCCGCGTCATCTCGACCGAAGGCGCGCCTTTGCGCCGCAGTGGAGAGATCCCCGCATTTCGTCCTAGGAGGAGTGAAGCTTCACAGTCCGTCGCCCATCGTGCAAGTTTTCCACAGGGAAAAACCTGTCAAGTCCAGAACGCGGGTAAACCTTTTCAAACAAGCAACATAGCGATTGCAAATTAGTTTTGCTCCCGCATGTATAATTAAACTACAAGGTAAAAAAGAACGCTCCGGTCACTCAGCCGGAGCTTTCTCCATTTATGGAAGGCGAATCTGGCTGTAACTCCTTTGCTTGGACGAATTTGGACGCAACTCCTTTGTTTGGACGAATTTAGCGTTCATCGTTCACTCTAAGTTCAAGAAAGGAAATAACTTACGCGCAGGCATTAGGGAGGGGGGAGGGGGTACCCCCCTGAGCTCAGCGCAACAGACGCAAGCCGTATTCCATGCCGCCTTACGGACGTGGGTATATCTGTCTCGACTCTGCTCCAGGGAACCTCTGATTACGTCTCGCTTTGAAGGGGGCGCGGCTTCAGCCGCGCCGAATGCAACCTCCGCTGCGCCAACAGAGCATAATAAGGAGAATGGCCTTTCGCTCCGGTTTCGTCTCCATCGTCGGCCGCCCGAATGCGGGCAAGTCTACCCTGCTCAACGCGTTGCTCGGGCAGAAGCTTGCCATCGTCACCCATAAGCCCCAGACCACGCGCACCCGCATTCACGGTGTGCTCGAAGTGCTGCTGAAGAAGAAAGCCAAAGGCGAGCTTGGACATCCCGCCGCGCAGGTCGTCCTGGTCGACACCCCCGGCATTCACAAACCGGACACGCAACTCGACAAGCGCATGATGCAGGAGGTGCACGACGCGCTCGAAAGCCGCGACGCCGTGCTTTTCCTCGTCGACGCCACCCACCGCCTGCCGCGGCCGGAAGGCGAAAACAAAACCTTCACCGCCTCACGCCGCGCCATGTCCGCCGCCGAAGACGATTTCGCGCTCTCACTCATTAAGAAGCTCGCCTGCCCCGTCATCCTCGTGCTGAACAAGATCGACGCCCTGCCGAAGAAAGACCTGCTGCCCCTTATCGCGCACTGGTCCGCGCTCCACACCTTCGCCGATGTCATCCCCATCTCCGCGCGCAAGCAGGAAGGCCTCGATCTTCTACTCGAAAAGATCGTCGCACAACTGAAAGAAGGCCAGCGCTACTTTCCCCGCCATCAGCTCACCGACCAGCCCGAGCGCTTTCTCGTCGCCGAACTTATTCGCGAAAAGATCCTGCTGCTGACCGGCGAAGAGGTTCCTTACGCAACCGCAGTCGTCATCGAGAAGTACGAAGAGCCAGCCTCGCTGAAGAAGTCGAAGGACGGCAAGCTTCCCGTCACCAGGATCTCGGCCGCGATCTTCTGCGAACGCACCGGACAGAAGGCTATCCTGATCGGCAAGCAGGGCGAGATGCTGAAGCGCATCGGCACAGCGGCCCGCAAGGACATTGAGGCGCTGCTCGGCACGCGCGTATTTCTGGAACTATTCGTCAAAGTGCAGGAAGAGTGGCGCTCCAGCCGAGGGTTCGTCGAGGACCTCGATTGGCGGCGGCAATTGGAGCTGATCGCGGAGAAGCAGTCGTCCGAAGATTAGCCGCTCTTGCTCGCTCCCCTGTCGCAGCCAAACAAGTTCCAAAGCAACCACTCAGGATGCGGTTCGCAGCATCTCCCAAGAAGAAATCTATGCACATTCACAATCCGGCAAGGCAGCCGACAAAGTCTGGCGACGCGTCAGTGGAGCGAATCAGTCCAGCTCTGCCGCAATGGCTCATCGTCGTTCTGGTGACGCTCGCCATGGCCGCGCTCTGGACAGTAGCGCGCCACCTCGGCGGGGGCGATCTGGATCAGGAGCATTATCTCGCCATGGCCCGCGGACAACAGGAGATGAAGCCTTTTGCGCTGCGCTTCCTCGCTCCCGCGGCCGTCCGCGTGTTCACGCAGATCACCGGCCAATCGATCGAACAGGGTTTTCTGTTCCTCGGCGTTCTGAGCGGATGGATGCTTCTCTATGGTGTGCTCTCACTGGTCCTCCGGAGGCGTCACGGCCTCTGGTTTGCGCTGGTCATTACCGTCATACCCTTCTGGCCTCGGATCCTAATCGACTATCGCCTGGCGGACCTGCCCCACGCTGCCCTATGCATCGTTTACCTCCTGCTTCTGCGCAGGCGAGCGTGGGCTTGGGCTTCGGTGACTCTGGCCGTGATGTTTCTCGCGCGCGAATCGACGTTGTTGATCGCGCTGATCGCCGTTCCGGTGCTCTGGCGTCTTGCCGGAAGACGCGCGGGTCTCCTGCATCTCGCGGCCGCCGGATTGGGCATGGCTGGCAGCAAGTTCTTCACCCGTCATGCTCTACCCAATCATCAGAACATGAACGACACACTCTACCTGCTCGGCAAGATTCCTTGGAACTTATCGCGCAACGTCTTCGGCGTCACGCTATGGTCCAACACCATGCCGCTCTTAGATCCCATACGCACCTGGAACGTGCCTCGCTGGATTCACGCCGGAGATCTTCACCAGGTCGGCTACAGCCACTACAACTGGTGGTACCAGACAGTCACCTTGAGCGCCTTGTTCTCTTCGTTCGGCATCGGCTTCTGCATCGTCCTCTGCTTGTGGTGGAGGCTGCCTTTGCGCGCGCTCCTGCCACGCGACAAGCCTTACCTTTGCATAGCCGCGCTCTACGGAGCCGCTGCGTATCTGCTTGCGCCCATGCTTGGCGCTTCAGAGACGCGGCTGTTCGACTACGGCTGGCCATTGTTCCTGGTCTATCTGCCTGCTGTCATTCTGACAGTATGGCGCAGCGCACCATCGTGGACCATCTACGCTTTACTCGCTCTCAACCTGCTCGACGCATGGGGGGACATGGCAGGCAGAATCTTTCATATTCCTTTTCCTTACAATCTGCTGATCTATCCGCTGTGCAACCTGGCCGCTGCATGGCTGCTGCTCAAGCAGATGCCGCGAACCACCCGCACGATGGCATTTGACGGAAGCAGGACCGACTAGACTGTACTCGCAGGTCTCGGCTTTGCTTACTCTCTTACGCTCACGCCCAGCGCCTTCATCTTGCGGTAGAGATGACTTCGCTCCAACCCGAGTCCTTCCGCTGCGCGGCTGACATTGCCATGGACCTCGTCCAGCTTCTTCAAGATGTAGTCGCGTTCATAGGCTTCGCGCGCCTGCAGCAGCGAGGTAAACTCTTCTACCCGTCCGGCAGTCTTGCCGCCATCGCGGGAAACGTCCCGGTACACCAGCATTGGCAGGTGCTTGCGTTCGATACGCTGGGTCTTCGGATTCAGAATCAGCACTCGCTCAACCAGATTGCGCAGCTCGCGCACGTTCCCCGGCCAGAGATATTGCTTCAGGACAGTCAACGCGTCGTCGGTCATCTCCACATGTGGGCGGCCGTACTCCACGCCGAACTGCTGCAGAAACTCCTTTACCAGCAGCGGAATGTCTTCCTTGCGGTCGCGCAGCGGAGGCACGAAGAACGGAATGACGTTCAGCCGATAGAACAGGTCCTCTCGGAAGTTGCCGCGCGAAATCTCCTCCTCCAAATCTTTATTGGTTGCGGCGATCACCCGTACATCGACGTGCACCGGATGCGAGGCGCCAACCGGAAGAAATCGCTGCTCATCAAGCGCGCGCAGCACCTTCGCCTGCGTCTTCAAGCTCATATCGCCCACTTCATCTAGGAAGAGTGTTCCCCCGTCCGCCCGTTCAAACGTCCCGCGCTTCTCCGCTGGTCCGCCGGGTACAGCTCCATGACGATAGCCGAACAGCTCCGACTCGATGTAATCCTCGGGAATCGCCGCGCAGTTGAGTTCCACAAACGGCCGGTCTCTTCGCAAACTCTCGGCGTGCATGGCCCGCCCGACCAACTCCTTGCCCGCGCCAGACTCGCCATAGATAAGCACGCGGCCGTTCGTCGGAGCCATTAACTTGATCTGCTGGCGCAGCGCCTTCATCGGAACCGAGTTCCCCGTCACGGTTCCCTTCGCAAGCTGGCGTGAAAACTCCTGGTTGTCCTCCCGCATCTGCCGCGCCTTCATCGCATTCTTCAGCACGATCAGGGTGCGCTCAAGCGAGAGTGGCTTTTCAAGGAAGTCGTAGGCTCCCAGCTTAGTCGCGCGCACTGCCGATTCAATCGTGCCGTGGCCGCTGATGATAATCACCTCCGGAACATTCGCTCGCTCCATCTCGCGAATCTCGGACAATGTGTCTAGACCGTCGCGATCCGGCAGCCAGATATCGAGCAGCACCACATCGTAAGCAGCGTCGCGCAGCAGTTCCAGCGCTTCGCCGGCCGTGGCCGCCGCGGTCACGAGGTAATCCTCTTCGCGCAGAATACTCTCGAGGGACTCCCGGATCTCAGCTTCGTCGTCGACGATGAGAACGTGATTCATTGAGGATCTCCCGCGGTCGTAGAAGCAAACTCGTCCTGCGACCCCATCTTTCCAACAGATTCCACCTTCGCTGCGGACGGCTCGTCGACAGACATGGACGCCGTACGGTTTCCATTCGGAACCGCGGCAAACATTTCGGCAGTCCCCTGAATCTCAGGATCGCTGTCAAGTGAATTCGCAGGCCGCAGCTCGACGATAAACTTTGCTCCAACAGGCTCATTCTTCTCCGCGCGGATCGTTCCCTGGTGCTCCTGAATGATCTTTGCCGCAATCGCCAGTCCCAGCCCTGTTCCCCGCTGCTTGGTCGAGAAATACGGCAGAAACAGCCGCTCGCGCATCTCGTCGGTCAACCCCGACCCGCTATCGGCGATCGATAGCTCCACCATGCCGCTCTCCAGCAAAATCGTCGTGATGCGAAGCTCGCGATAAAGGCTCTGCTGCATCGCCTCCGCCGCGTTGTCAATCAGATTGCCCAACGCCCGCTTCAGCGCGTCCGGATCGGCCATTACCAACGGCAGGCCGGGGCTCAGATTGCGCACAACCCGAATGCTCTGCATGCGCCCCGCAAACAGCGACAACGAACTCTCAAGGATCGTATTCAGGTCTGCCGGCTTCGGCCGCGCCGTTGGAAACTCGGCGAGCGCAGCGAACTGGTCCACTAGCGAACGCATGCTCTCCACCGAAGACGTAATCACCTCGCTACACCTCCGAATTACCGCGATTGACGGTAATTCCGACGCTCCGTCCGCTTGCGAACTCGGCGAAACCAACACCCGCGCGAGTCGATTGAGGTGGCGCCGAATCTGCTCCGCGCTCAAACTGATTGGCGTCAGCGGATTCTTGATCTCATGCGCTACCCGTCGCGCCACCTCCTTCCACGCCGACTGCTTCTGCGCTCGAAGCAGTTCCGTCGCATTTTCCAACACCAGCACATACCCCTGAACATATTCCTGATGTTCACGCGGCGTTGTCCTGCCCGGCATCTCCAGCAGGGCCACCGTCGCAAGCAGATGCATCGTGCCGCCAAATCTATCCTTTGCCGCCCCCGTAATCTCCAGTTCGCTCGAAGCCGATCCCATCCTGTGGCTGCGCTTGATCAGCCGGTCCAGCACCTCTACCACCTCTGCCGGAAACACCTCCTCCATCCCCCTGCCGGAAAATGGTCGCTGCCCTCCCGGGTCCATCATCTCGCTCAGCGCCCGATTGGCAAGCATAATCCGCCGATCTGCGCCGAGCGTCGCCACGCCATTCGGAATAGTCTCCAGCATCGTCTCCAGTTCACTCCGCCGAGCTTCGAGCGCGGTATTCGCGGCGCTCAACTGCACTGTCGAGTGCTCCACCGTCCGCCGGCTATCCTCAAGATCCGCCGCCATCCGATTGAAGCTGCGCACCAGCTCGCCCAATTCCTCGGTCGCGCTCTCCTGCACACGATGTCCATAGTCGCCCGCGGCAATGGCCTCCATCGCGTCCGCCAGCGTTTCGACCGGCCTGGTCACCTGTTTCGATAGATGCAGCGCCAGCCAGCTCGACGCAAACAGCGCCAGGCTCGTCATCATCAGCAGCAACAGCATGTATAAATCCCGGATCTGCCGCCGTTCGCTGTACAGCACCCCATAGGCATCGGCTTCCTTCCGCAGCCTGGCCATGGTCGCCGTCATCCCGAATGGCATCGGCAAACCCACCACGACGGTATAGCCCTGCTTGACGGTCGTAGTCCCCAGCGCATAATCCGTTGTCCCTAGAGAAAACACCGGCTCGTCATTGCGCTGCGCCACCGCCAGAATCGTACCCTCGGTCGGGTTTGCCATCTTCTGGGCATTCGACGGGCTGTCCGCGTCCTCCGTCAGTTGATCGGGCAACCACGTCTTGACCTCCGCCGGCGCCCCGGCCTTCTGCGGAAGATGGACTGCCGCAATCACGCGCCCTTCGCGGTACACAATTGCGAACCCGTTTTGCAGCGTAATCTCGTGCTGCCGCAGCACCGTCAGAATCGCGTCATGACGCAGCTTTGCCGTCGGAGACGCAGCGACATGGACCGGCCCGCGCGCCGCTCCATGAGCCCCATGCATCGAGCCCCGCCCCGCCCCGCGACTGCCCAGCACCTCTCGCCCATGCGCGTGCCGCTCAGTCAAACTTCCTTGCGCCTTCGCCGTCCCCGGCGCGGCGTCCGGCAATCCGGATGCGATCGAATCCGACTCCGCCCGCGCATTTGATGTCGTATACTGCGCCAGCTCCAGCGCCATATTGCTGCTCAGATCTCGCATCCCAGTCACCGGCTGCGAAAACCACCGGTCCACCGAACGGTTCATCAGGAGATAGCTGAACGCATACATCGATGCCAGCGGAACCAGGCTCACCAACACCGCGCCCCACAGCATCCGCGTGCGCAGCCTAGTCCCCATAACGCTGCTGCGCTGGTCCGCATACAGCTTCAGCACATTACGAACCAGCATCACCAACACAACCACGAACAGTAGAAACGCGACCACCGACAAGCCCGTGAAGACAGCAATCTGCTGCGTAGTCGTCGGGTTTAGAAAGCTCAACCGGAACGCATTCAGAGTCGCCAGCGCAACAAATAAAACCAGCAGGGAGGCGCCAAGCGCGATAATCCACACCTTCCGCCGATTCGCCGTCGTGGCCATCACCGCGCTCTCCAGTCCCCCTGATTATAGGGCGCAGCATCCGCCATCGGCGCTTCTACGCGGCCACATTATCAGCTACACCAGCTTTGCCACTGCCTGCCACTCTCGCTTCTGCGCCGCAGCGACGGCACCATATGTCAGCACACCGTTGAACGTATTCACGCCTTCGGCTATGCCCTTGTCATCGCCGATGGCTGCGTTCGCCCCGAGACGCGCCAGCTTTAGGACATATGGAAAGGTCGCGTTCGTCAGCGCCAGCGTCGACGTATTCGGCACCGCCGCAGGCATGTTCGTCACGCAGTAATGCACCACGCCATCCACCTTGTACGAAGGCTCGGAGTGCGTCGTAGGATGCGCCGTCTCGATGCACCCTCCCTGGTCGATCGCCACATCCACAATCACCGCGCCCTTCTTCATCTTCGATACCATCACCTTGGTCACGATCTTCGGTGCCGCCGCGCCCGGAATTAGCACACCACCAATCACCAGGTCCGCTTCACGCACCGCACGCTCGATGTTGTAGCTGTTCGAAGCTACCGTATACAGTCGCCCGCCGAAGATGTCATCCAACTCGCGCAGCCGGTTCAGATTGAGATCGATCAGCGTCACCTTCGCGCCCATCCCCAGCGCAATCTTCGCCGCATTTGTCCCCACAATCCCGCCCCCGATAATGCACACATCACCCGGTGACACGCCCGGAACGCCGCCCAACAGCACCCCGCGCCCGCCATGCTCCTTTTCGAGATATGCCGCGCCCACCTGCACGCTCATCCTTCCCGCCACTTCGCTCATCGGCGTCAGCAGCGGCAGCGTGCCCATTCGATCCCGCACTGTCTCATACGCAATGCCAGTCACCTTCGCGTTCAGCAGAGCATCGGTCAATTCCGTCAGCGGGGCCAGATGCAGATACGTAAACAGCACCAGCCCCTCGCGAAAGTGCCGATACTCCTTCTCGACCGGCTCCTTAACCTTCACCACCATCTCCGCCAGCCGCCACACATCATGCGCCGAACCCACAATCTCCGCTCCCGCCGCCTGATACTCGTCATCGGTCATCGCCGACAGCGCACCTGCATCATGTTCCACCAAAACCTTATGCCCAGCCTCCGCCAGCGCCTTCACACCCGCCGGCGTCACGCCCACCCGGCTCTCATGGTCCTTCACTTCCTTCGGCACACCAATAATCATCTTCATCTCCGTCCGGCAATTACCCCCAATTGTATCTATTTGCAGATCAACTCTCGCCTTTGCTGCTACTTTCGCCTCGCATCATCTATTATTTTTCCCCACCCCTGAAGGCAGGGGGAACCTGGTGCTTGACAGGACCTAAGCGTGGCATGTCCCATCCGGTCATCATGCAGTAAAGTGGGGCACATGCAGGAAGCACCAGCAAGTAGCCACTACATAGCCAAACCTCCACGGCGTCTGCTGATCCTGCTCCTCATCCTTCCCATACTTGCCGCTCTCACCGCCGTCTTCGCACTTGATCACGCAAAGACTCACCGCTCCCTCTTCGCTATGACTAACCTCGTAGGCCCCACGACCCGCAGCCTGCTTCAGGGCCACGGCCTAACCGTCTGCACCGAAGACATGGGCACGCGCGGGAACCCGATCTGCTTTCACGCCGCTCGCATGCCCGCCACCGCCCTCACCGTCGCGCTCGGTATGCGCCTCTTCGGAGATCGCTACATGCGAGTCGCTATCTTCAAAGCCCTGCTTCTGCTGCTCCCTATCGAACTTTCCATCTACCTCGTCTGGCAGTGGCTGCCCGCCGCGCCGCCGCGCAGGCTGTGGGTTGTGCTTCTCATCCTCGCGCCCTTTGCCATCGTTCCTTTTCTCGCCGACATCTCCAATATGCTGGTCGACGAAGGCTACTCCTATAGTTTTCTCGCCGTAGCCGTCGCGTTACTTCTCTTCCCAAATCGAGCACCCGCCGAATGGCCCGGCGCCACACTACGCGCTCTCCTCTTTGCCTTGGCGGTGGACGGCCTCTATCTCTCAAAAAGCGGTATGTTTCCCGCCCTCCTCGTGCTTTTGGCCGGCTTTTTCCTTCTTGAACGCCGTTCCTCATTGCGAGTTCTCGTTATGCTCCTGGTCGCGGCCGCGCCTCTGGGTTGGGCGCTTCATCAGCACCATGCCAGCGGACGCTACAGCTTCGGTACGAGCTTCGACGGCATTAACCTGCACAAAGGCAACAACGATGCCTTTCTACAGAACTATCCGCCACGTCAAGGCGACTCGCTCGACTGGTACGACTTCGTCCTAAACCGTGGCCATAACTTCGATAACGAGTGGAGCTTCAATGACTTCCATCAACACGCGTCCCTCGCTTATCTCCGCACCCATCCGCGCCAGACCCTAGAGGGCGACCTGCGCAAGCTCGACATCCTCTTCTTCTCGTGT
This sequence comes from Edaphobacter sp., assembly GCA_965277335.1. Taxonomy (GTDB): domain Bacteria; phylum Acidobacteriota; class Terriglobia; order Terriglobales; family Acidobacteriaceae; genus Edaphobacter. The sequence continues at coordinate 210,578 of CBDICJ010000009.1, forward strand.
GTCAAATATGGTTCCACCGCAAGCCACGGCGCCATGAAGCTCTTTGAAGAGGCCGGCCTGCTCCTCTTCCGCCTTATGCTCTGGATTGCCATCCTTTCCGCCATCTATCTCCTCTTTTACTCCCACCAGAATCGGGCAGCATGTCCCGGGCGCACGATCCGCTCACCACTCAGAGCTCAGAGCGCCATTTTCCTCGCCGTCGTAGCCGCCTGCACGCTCCCCTTCCTCGCCGGTTTCGCCTATACGCGACACGTCAGCATCCTGATCTATCCGTCTGCCCTCTTCTGCTGCAGACTGCTCTGCACCCGCGATGCTGCGCCAATCGGCATGGCTGATTAGGCACGTGCTGAAATAGCTATTGCGAAAGCGATACACTGGTGACAGTCTCTTTTCAGGAACGATCTCGACTATCTATGTCATCGAATAACTTTCAGATGCGCTACTCCCGCATTCATAACATGCGGTCTCTTTTCAGCCTGTTTTCGAACGATCTCGCCATTGATCTGGGCACCGCGAACACGCTTGTTTTCGCTCATGGCAAAGGCATTATCGTCAACGAGCCTTCGATCATCGCGGTCAACAAGATCACTAATGAGGTCGAGGCGGTCGGCAAGGAGGCCAAGGAGATGCTTGGCCGGACTCCGGGCAATATCGTTGCGATCAAGCCTATGAAGGACGGCGTCATCGCGGACTTCAGACATACCGAGAAGATGCTGAACTATTTCATTCAGAAGGCGCACAACCGCAAGATGATGGTTCATCCCAGGATCGTCATCGGGGTGCCGTCGGAGATCACGCAAGTCGAGAAGCGGGCGGTGATGGACTCCGCCTACCGGGCCAAGGCCTCCGAGGTGCATCTTGTTGAACAGGCTATGGTTGCTGCTATAGGCGCGGGGCTGCCGATCACCGAGCCGGGCGGCAATATGGTGGTCGATATCGGTGGGGGGACGACGGATATCGCGGTGATTTCGTTGGCGGGCATTGTCTATTCGCGCTCGGTGCGCATGGCTGGCAACCAGATGGACGAAGCCGTGATGACCTACCTGAAGCGCAAGTACAACCTGCTGATCGGGGAGCGCACCGGAGAACAGATCAAGATCCAGCTTGGCTCGGCATATCCTCTCGACCGACCTATCCAGATGGAGGTCAAGGGGCGCAATTTGATCGAGGGGGTTCCGAAGACGATCACGATCGACGACTCCGAGATCAGGGAGGCGCTTTCGGAGTCGATCGCTACTATTATCAATGCGATCCGGGTGGCGCTGGAACGCACGCCGCCGGAGCTTTCGGCCGATATCTCCGACCGGGGGATCGTGCTGACGGGGGGCGGGGCGCTAATTAAAAATCTTGACAAGCGGATCAGAGAAGAGACGGGGCTGCCGGTCTCGATCGCGGACGATCCGCTGGCTTCGGTCGTGCTTGGCACCGGCAAGATGCTCTCCGATTTCAAGCTGCTGCGCAAGATTTCGATCGATTGATCGAAGCTTTTGCGGAATTTTTTCTGGGGCGAGTTTGACGTGGGGAAAGTGCGTTAAATGGGGGTATTTTGCAAAAAATGGCTTAGATAGTGGCCGCGTAAAGGCGCAAATAAGCGTCGTTTTGTTCGCGTAGACGGAGTTTTTACCGCATGTATTTGGCGGTTGAAAAATTTGCCACCCGATTCAACTATTTTTTTTCGGCAGTTCCAAAATGGGAATGGCTGTTGGAAGTCCTCAGAATAGGTCCAAATACTCCATAGGAGGTTTGCGAAACCAAAAACAGGCAACGACAAAGGCGAAATGCGGGGATCGCGCCGCGCGATAAAACCACACGACTTACCACCCCACCGAGCAAAAGCGCTCGCCGGGGACCCCGGTGCTTCGGTCGAGATGACGATTTGTTGGTTGGTGGAGGGAAGACGGTCTCGCTGCTCCACCCCAACGAGCAAGTGCGCTCGTCGGGGGCCCCGGTGCGCTCGAGACCCACATCTCAAAATCGAGATATGGGGCACCCGGCGAAATGCGCTCGCCGGGGATTCCAGTGCTTCGGTCGAGATGACGATTTAAGGAGTTATTGGACAGGTTCTCAGAAGGTGAAGTGCTTCAGGCGTCAATCGGGGGGGTGGGTGAGGCTGACGCGGATGCGGTCGATGCGGCGGTCGGTGCTGGCGAGGACTTCGAGGCGCAGGCCATCTTCTTCGACGACCTCGCCGGGCAGGGGGATGTGGCCGGCAATCTCGGAGACCAGGCCGCCGAGGGTGGTGGATTCGTAGTGCTCGGGGAGGCGCAGGGCGGTGGGGTCGTCTCTTGTGTCACGGACGTCTCTTGGGTCACGGGCGTCTCTTGGGTCACGGACGTCTCTTGGGTCGCGGGTGTCTCTTGTGGATGTTGTGCCGTGGGTGTCTTTTGCGTCTCTGGCTTCGCGTGTGTCTCTTGTGTCTCTGGCTTCGCGTGTGTCTCTGGCTTCGCGGGAGGCGGAGTCGCTGCGGGTTGCGGTTCTGGCGCTCTCCTCGGGCGAGTCGATGTCTTCCGACCGGGTAGTGAGCGGCCTTTCGAACTCGCTGGCGAAGAGCTCGCGGAGGCGCGACAGCTCGAAGGCTCCGGAGACGACGTAGGCTCCATCGAGCTCGCGCATGGGGGTGTCGTCGACCTCTCCTTCCTCGTGCTCGTCGGCGATGTTGCCTACGATGGCTTCGAGGAGGTCTTCGATGGTGACCAGGCCGGCGACGCTGCCGTATTCGTCGATGACCAGACGCATGTGCTGCTTCTCGCGCTGCATCTCGCGGAGCAGCTCGGGTACTTTTTTGGTCTCGGGGACGAAGGCGGCGGGGCGCTGGATCTGGGCGACGGTGCGGCTGGCGGCGTCGGTGTCGGGAATTCTGAGGAGGTCGTGGGCAAAGCCGATGCCGGTGACGTGGTCGAGCGAGCCGGAGTAGACGGGGACGCGGGAGAAGGCGTGTTCGTTGATGGCGGCGGTGAACTCCTCGAGGGTGAGGGTGCCGGGGACGGCGAAGATCTCGGGGCGGGGGGTCATGACCTCGAGGACGATCTTGTCGCCGAACTCGACGACGGAGCGGACGAGCTCGCGGTCGGATTGTTCGAGGATGCCCTCTTCTTCGCCGGCTTCGAGGAGGGCGTCCATGGCCTCGGAGGGGTGATCGTCTTCGGTGGTGTCCTCTGGCTCGGCGAGGGCGGCGATGGAGAGGAGGAGGCCTAGGAGGAGGGTGACAGGCAGGATGAGATAGAAAAGGGCCTGCAGGAGGGGACGGATGCGGGCGATCCAAAGGCCGCGGGTGCGGGTGAAGAGAAGCTGGGGGAGGAGGCGGTCGAAGATGAGGATGAGTAGGATGAGCTCGAAGACGGCGCGGGCGATCTCGAAGGAGGTGGGGGTAAGGGCGAGGGTGGGGCCGAGGGTGGTGCGGGTGTAGAGACGGAGGCCGGAGAGCAGGGCCAGGGCGGCGAGGGTGAGCTGGCGCAGGATGGAGGCGGAGAGGGCGATGGATTCGCGGCCGAGGCGGAGGCGGGGTTCGACGACCTCTTCCCAGGCGTCGATGTTGTCCTGGTATTCGCGGGCGAGGAACTTGCCCATCTCGGAGTAGATGCGGTCGACGTAGGCGGCCAGGGCGAGGATGGCGAGGAGCAGGACGAGGGCGAGAGTGTAGGCGGGAGTCATTGGGCTCCTCGGCTGGTTTTGGTGCGGGGATTTGCGGGGGTGGGGGAGGAATGCGGGGATCTCTCCGCTGCGGCGGCCATCTTCAGTTTAGATGACCGGGGTTTTGGGTGGGGATGAGGAAGGGCTTTGGCGGAGGTCTGCGCGCTTCGCGGAGATGTTGAGGCGGGGTGGGCGGAATGCGGGGATCTCTCCGCTGCGGCGGCAAAGGACGCCGCCTTCGGTCGAGATGACGGTTTCTTTGCGGAGGGAAGAGACGGCGATTTTGCCGGTTGGGAAGGGGGGTATTGGGTTCGTTCGATGAGGGTGGCGGGAAGGCGGAGTTGGAGGCGGAGGGAGGCTTCGCGGGCGGCCATCTCGCCGTTATCGGTCTCGTGGTCATAGCCGGAGAGATGGAGGAGGCCGTGGAGGAGGAGGATTTTTGTCTCATCGCGCAGGGTATGGCCGTAGGCGGCGGCCTGGCGAGCGGCGGTTTCGAGGGAGATGGCGAGGTCGCCGGCGTGGCGGGCGGAGATTTCGGGGGGCGCGGGGAAGCTGAGGACGTCTGTGGGTTGGTTTTTGCCGCGAAAATCCTTGTTGAAGCGGCGGAGGGTGGCGTCGCCGGCGAGGAGGACTTCTACTTCGCCATGGAGGGGGATGGCGGCGCGGGCCCGGTTGAGGAAGCGGGAGAGGGCCGGGGTGGAGAGGGTGGCTTTGGAGGTGGAGGGGAGGTCGATGGAGATCATTCGCCGGGCTTCGATGGGGGGTGGGTGGGGGAGGAAGACGGTCGTCCTGCGGACGAGGCCCACATCTCAGAATCGAGATATGGGGCACCCGGATTTTTGCCGGTTTGGGAGAAAGACGGGGGTTCGTGCCGAGGGGAGGAAGACGGTCGTCCTGCGGACGAGGCCCACATCTCAGAATCGAGATGTGGGGCACCCGGATTTTTGCCGGTTTGGGAGGTGGAGGCGGGCGGGGGGCGAAGGAAGGACAGCGGTCGTCCTGCGGACGAGGCCCACATCTCAGAATCGAGATATGGGGCACCCGGATTTTTGTCGGTTTGGGAGGTGGAGGCGGGCGGGGGGCGGGTGTAGACGCGGACGTAGTCGACTCGCATCTGCTGAGGGAAGACGGTGGTTTGGTCGGGGTTTCCGGGCCAGCCGCCGCCTACGGCCAGGTTGAGGAGGAGGAAGAAGGGGTGGTTATAGACCCAGGTGGTTCCCATGGGAAGGTCGGCGGGAGTGCGCTCGGCGATGAGGTGGTCGTCGAAGAAGAACTTGAGGTCTTTGGGCGCCCACTCGACGGCGTAGAGATGGAAGGCGGTGTGGACGGACTCGCCGGGTGGTAGGGGGAAGGGGGCGGAGATGCTCTTTTTGCCGCTATAGGCGGGGCCGTGGATGGTGCTGTAGATTTTGGCGGGGTCGCCGATGTTTTCGACGATGTCGATCTCGCCGCAGCGAGGCCAACCGACGGATTCGAGGTCGTCTCCGAGGAGCCAGAAGGCGGGCCAGATGCCTTTGCCGGTGGGAAGCTGCATGCGGGCTTCGAAGCGGCCGTAGGCTTGGCTGAAGCGGCCCAGGGTGCGGAGGCGGGCAGAGGTGTAGGGGCGGGGGATGCCGTCGGGGCCGGTGAGGTTCTCTTTGCGGGCGGTGATGACGAGGCTGCCGTGCTGCTGGAGGGCGTTGGCGGCGCGGGCGGTGTAGGTTTCCAGCTCTTTGTTGCCGTTGCCGCTGCCTCCGATTTCGAAGCTCCACTTGGCGGGGTCGGGCGGGGTGTTGTCGGGGCCGTTGAACTCGTCGCTCCAGGTGAGCTGCCAGTTCGCCGTGGGCTGGGCGGCGTGGGTGGGGAGGGTGACGGATAGGAGAGCGAGGCAGAGGAGGAAGAGGATGTGGTGGGAGAGCGGTGGTCCTGCGGACGAGGCCCACATCTCAGAATCGAGATATGGGGCACCCGGATTTTTGTCGGTTTGGGAGAAGGACGGGGGTTGGCGGCGAGGGGAGGAGAGCGATCGTCCTGCGGACGGGGCCCACATCTCAGAATCGAGATATGGGGCACCCAGGATGGGGTTGGAGAGGTTGTGTGCGGGTTCGATGGTGGTCATCGGGAGATCAGCGCTTTTGCGAGCCGAAGTAGAAGCCGAGGGCGGTGCCGAGGACCGAGGTGACCGCGGGCAGGATGGATTGCATGGCCTCCTTGATCTGGGGCCAGGTGGTGGTGGGGCCGGCTTTGGTTGCCTCGTAGAGGTAGAAGACGACGATGGCGAAGAAGGTGACGGCGGCGATCAGGGTGATGCGGCCGCGCAATTTTTCTCGATCGGGTTCGGGATCGTAGGCGGCCGTCTTGAACGGATTGGGCAGAAAGGGACTCTCCGGAAGCGCCATTCAGGCGATGCCTTTGAGTTCGGTGTATTCGCCCTGGCGTTCGACGAGCAGCTTGCTGTCGGGGTCGCTGACGGTGTCGGCCACGAAGTTGGCGATGTTAAGGCTCTTGTCGAGGGCGGAGTCGAGGTCGTCGGCGCCCAGCTTTTCCTGGAGGATGCGGAGTTTTGAGAGCACGCTGGGGGAGAGATCCGCGGTGGGCATGAGTCGACCTCGCTGGGACAAGATTAGCATGGATGAGACAGGGAGTAGGGGGTAGGAGCAGGGAGTAGAAACTTAACACCGATTTTCACCGATGACACCGATTGGTAAGCAAACCAGCAGATTTCTTGCTACGCTGCGGGATGACAAGCAAGAATTGAGGCAATGACGACGGAAGAGGGTGGTTCGTAGTTTTAGACAGGTTCTTTCAAAGAGGTTCTAGGAATTTGTGAGGGAAGACGTTTGCGTGTGCAGACGGCGGCCCATCATGCGGTGATGCTGCACGATAGGGCACCGTCGGCTTTGCCTGCCGGCTATTGAGGTTTGGGGATGGGTTTGGCTTGTGGGGTGAGGTTTTGGGGGGCGAGGTTGGGGTCGGGCAGGGCGGCTTCGCCGAGGTGGAGGGGAAGCTGCTGCTGGGCTTTGCCGTAGCTATCGTAGGCGCGGACGATGCGCTGGACGAGGTGGTGGCGGACGACGTCGACGTCTTCGAAGTGGCAGAAGCGGATGCCTTCTACGCCGTCGAGGACGTGGAGGGCTTCGAGGAGGCCGGATTTTTTGGGATTGGGCAGGTCGGTCTGGGTGAGGTCGCCGGTGATGACGGCCTTGGCGTTGGCGCCGAGACGGGTGACGAACATCTTCATCTGCTCGGTGGTGGTGTTCTGGGCCTCGTCCATGATGATGAAGGCGTCGTTGAGGGTGCGGCCGCGCATGAAGGCGAGGGGGGCGACCTCGATGACGTTGGATTCGAGGAGCTTGTCAACCTTGAGGGGGTCGAGGAGGTCGTAGAGGGCGTCGTAGAGGGGGCGGAGGTAGGGGTCTACCTTTTCCTGAAGGCTGCCGGGGAGGAAGCCGAGGCGTTCCCCGGCTTCAACGGCGGGGCGGACGAGAATGATGCGGCTGACTTTTTTGGTGACCAGGGCGGAGACGGCCATGGCGACGGCGAGGTAGGTTTTGCCGGTGCCGGCGGGACCGAGGCCGAAGGTCATGTCGGACTGTTCGATGGCTTCGACGTACTTGCGCTGGTTGGGGGAGCGGGGCTGGACCATGCGCTTGATGCCGGTGGAGCGCTGTTTGGAGGCGTCGACGAGAGATTTGAGGGAGACGGCGGGGTCGGCGACGAGGAGCTTGAGCATGCCGTTGAGTTCGCCGTTGTGGAGGTGGACGCCGGACTTGCGGAGGGCGTCGAAGTCAGAGAAGAGTTGTTGGACGCGGTCGACGTTGGCGGGGTCGCCGGTGACGTGGATGGCGTCGGAGCGGAGATCGATGGTGACGTTGAGTTTGTCCTCGAGGAGGCGGAGGTTTTCGTCGTGGGTCCCGTAGAGGGGCTCAATGCCAGGCGTGATGTCCAGGGATTTTTTGATCAAGTAGGGTGCTGACCTCCGTCAGGGGAAGCTGGGTTGGTGTCTGTCTGGGCGAACAACTGGGAGATTGGATGAATGGAAGCGGGCGATTGGTTGCAGCGCAGGGGGTGCGCTCTTGTGACTGCGACCGAGATGGCGAGAGGAGCCAATGCGTCGAAGATGGCCAAAGAGTAGAACGCGCCGGGAGAGTGCGTCAAGGGGCAAATGATGAATTGTGCGGGATGGGGACTTGAAGAGGCGAAAGGTGATTGGAAAAGCAGATCCTCTTCTCCTCTTCGGGGAGGGACAACAAGAAGGCAGGTTGACTGAGGGGCGGGAGTTCCGTAGACTTGGATATTGCAGGGCGCGGCGGGCTTTCCTACGTGCTTCTAGCTTTAGCATGGACTCAGGGCGTGACTCGATTGTGGAGTCGGGCTGGCTTTGAGACTGCATCCCATTTTTCCCTACCTTTGTGTGGGTTCTAGAGAAGAGAGTTTATGGCAAATCATGTTTCGTCGTTGAAGCGCGCACGTCAGACGTTGGCCAAGACCGTGGTAAACCGGTCGAACAAGAGCAAGCTGCGGGGGACGCTGCGGCTGCTGCGGGAGTCGATCGCGAAGGGAGACCATGCCGCGGCGACGACGCAGTATCGCGAGACGGCTTCAATTCTGGATAAGAGCGTACAGAAGGGCGTGCTGCATAAGAATACGGCGAGCCGGTACAAGAGCCGGTTGAATGCGCGGGTGAAGGCTGTGGCTCCGAACAAGGCTGCTTAGGGGCCGGGGATCTTGCAGCGGTTTGGCGGTGGCAAGAGCGGTGGCAAGAACAGACAACGGCAAAGGCGAATGCGGGGATCTCTCCACTGCGCTACGAACGGTGAGACTGTTCGTAGCTTCGGTCGAGATGACGACTTCTTCCTAGTTTGAGAACAAAGCGGGCGGGACCTCCGGCTGCGGCGATTAAAGGAAAATGAAGGGCTGGCTTGTGGGAGACCATGGCTGGCCCTTTTTGCGTGCGCCCTACTGCGGCTGGTTGGATTTGGGAGTGTGGGGTGAGTCGGTGGGCAGGTTGTAGAGGGTGGGGCGGGGGCGGGGCTGGGTGGGGGCGGGGTCGCCTTCGGTGGGGGCGGCGGAGGGTGGGTTGGAGCTGGTGGGGGCTGGGGCGCTGGATGTGGTTTCGGGTTGGGGGAGGCTGGCGGGTTGGGTGAGGCTGGTGACGGCGGCGGTGGATTCTACGGTGTTTTCGTCGGGGTCGGCGTTGGAGGCGGCGGCGGATTGCTGCTCGGCGGAGAAGTGGACGGGGAGGGTGGTGTCCTCGGGGGCGGCGGCTTGGGCGAGTTTGAGGTCGGTGTCTTCTTTGCGGGTGAGGTCGGGGAGGGGGTAGATCTCGATGGCGTGGTCGTGGATGAGGGCGAGGTGGAGGCCGTCGGGGGAGAGGGCGAAGTTTTGGCCGGCGGGCGCGGCGGGAGAGCACTCGGCGCGGAGAAGCTGGCGGCCGCTGCTGGCCTGGTAGACGACGAGGGTTTGAGCGCCGATCTCTTCGGGGACGAGGAGAGGCTGGTCGGGGGTGACGGCGGAGTGGACCAGGACGCGGCTGAGGACGAAGCGGCCGCGGGAGAAGGCGAAGTCGAGGGAGGGGGAGACGTAGTCGCTGTAGAGGTTCTGCTGCCAGGTCTGTTCGCCGCGCAGGTTGAAGCCGCCGAGGAGCTGGCGGGTGTTGCCGGTGCGGCAGCCGAAGGCGATGAACTCGCTGGGGCTGACGAAGAAGGGGGTGGGGCGGCAGACGGAGTCGAAGGGGGCGAGCTCCATCTTTTTGCCGCTGTAGGCGTCGAAGTCGAAGGCCCAGTGGGAGCTGCCCTGGTCGAGGACGGCAAGGTAGCCGGCGCTCGAGGCCGGGATGGTGCCGGTGGCGTTAGCGTGGATGATTCCGGCGTACTGGGGTTTGATCTGGGGTTTGATGGCGCCGGCGGGGCTGGCGGGCTCGGGGAGGCGGTAGAAGTTGATCTGGACGGAGGTGACCGGCGGCGGCGGAGGCGCAGGGGTGGGGCCGAAGAGCGGGGTTTTGGGACGGGGGATGGGCGGGGTGCGTTTGACGGTCTCGATGGTGAGGAGGCTGTCGTCGGGGGAGACGAGGATCTCGGCGATGCGACGGTTTTCGGTGTTGAGGAAGGGGTGTTCGCGGAAGGGTTCGCCGGAGGTCAGGTTGGCGAGGGGAGCGACGAGGGTGACGGTGTCGCGGACGCGGAGGAGGAAGCGGCCGCGGCCGATGCTCCAGAGGTATTGGGCGTGGTCGTGGAGGCGCCAGGAGGTGCGGGCGAGGATGCGGCCGGAGGGAAGTTCGAGCAGGAGAGCGTCGACGTTGCGGTCCTGGTCGTCGAGGGGGTCGTCGGCGAGGCGGCGCATGAGACGGCGCACGTTAAAGGTGATGAGCAGGTGGGTGTCGTCGACGTAGTGCAGGGTGAGCATGGAACTGCCGGCGAGGAGGAACTGCGGGGAGAGGGTCTGGAAGCCGAGGGGGTCGAGGGGGATGCGGCGGGGCGGCTCGGCGGGGCGGGCGAGGATGGGGCAGGCAGACAAGGCGAGGAGTAGGCTTAGGGGAAGGAGGCGGGAGCCAAGGTGCGGGATGGGCTGCTGGGGAACCGGCATGGCGTGGGGCGCGTATAGGATTCAGCCGCGCGTGTAGCAATACTGTTTCACAGACGGAGGAGAGCCGCCAAGGGATGCAAGGCGGCGGATTATTTTGGTGCTTTAAGAAAGCGGAGGCATACCACCGATTTTCACCTATTGAAGACTTACAGCTTTCGGGCGTTTTTTTCATTGGGGCAAAGAAGACGGTTCGCGCTCCGCGCGAAGGCCCACATCTCAGAATCGAGATATGGGGCACCCGCACCTGTAGCGATATTTCGAAGAAATTGCGGTTTGCCGGATGTTACAAAGATGAAGTAGGTTGGTCGGTGATGGCGAAAGCGAAGTGCGATTACAAAGTTTTCGGGAGAATGGCATGTTCAGTAGGAAGACGTTTAGCGGGAAACCAACGGGGATGGGCGGGTTTGGGCGCGGGACTGAGTTTGGCTTGGCGATTGCGCTGGCTTCGGTGGCGGGGTTTAGCGGCGGGTGGGCGCAGCAGGGGAAGATAGCGAGCGATAGCAGCAAGCCCTCTCAGGTGTATGTGCCAATTCCAAGCTTCGATACGACTTCGATCGATAAGACTGTCGATCCTTGCAATGACTTTTACAAATTTGCCTGCGGCAAGTTTGCGGCGAACCATCCGATTCCGGGAGACCAGCCTGGAGTGGACCAGTTCTATGCGCTGTATAACGTCAACACGCAGTCGCTGAATGGAATCTTGAACAAGGCGGCGGAGGGCGGCGCGGGGCGGTCTCCGGATGAACAGAAGATCGGCGACTACTACAAGGCGTGCATGAACACGGACCTGATCGAGCAGAAGGGGCTGGCTCCGGTAGATCCGGTCCTGCAGGAGATCGACGCGGTGAAGAGCAAGGCGCAGCTGCCGGAGCTGATCGGCAAGCTGCAGCGGATGGGGGTCGATGTGTTCTTCGGCTACGGCGAGCAGCAGGACCTGAAGGATGCGACCAAGCAGATCGCCTTCGTGAGCCAAGGCGGTTTGGGACTGCCGGAGAAGGACTACTACCTGCGCACCGGCACCAAGGATGCGACGCTGCGGGACGAGTATATGGCCCATGTGGCCAAGATGCTGACGCTGGCGGGGAGCACACCGGAGCAGGCGAAGAAGGACGCGGACGGAATCATGAAGCTGGAGATGGGGCTGGCCAAGGCTTCGATGGGGGTGACGGAGATGCGCGATCCGGAGAAGACCTACCATTTGCAGCCGATCGCGACCTTCGAGGCGACGATGCCGGGAGTGAATTTCGGCGAGTTCGAGGAGGCGATGGGCTCGCCGCGGGTGAGCGAGTTGAACAACTCGACGCCGGAGTTCTTCCCTGCCCTGCTGAAGGAGATGCGCGGAACCGACCTTGAGACGCTGAAGGCGTACATGCGCTATCACGTGTTGACGACGTATGCGGCGCGGCTGCCGAAGCAGTTCGATAACGAGAACTTCGACTTCTACGGCCGCAAGCTGCGCGGACAGCCGGAGCAGGCGCCGCGGTGGAAGCGCTGCTCGAACTCGGTGAATGGAGCGCTGGGCGAGGCGCTGGGCAAGGTGTATGTGCAGCAGTACTTCGCCGGGGACAGCAAGGCGAAGATGCTGCAGATGGTGCAGGACATCGAGGCGGCGATGGAGCAGGACATCGATCAGAGCGAGTGGATGTCGGCGGCGACCAAGGTGCGGGCGAAGGAGAAGCTGCACCTGGTGGCGAACAAGATCGGGTATCCGGACAAGTGGCGGGACTATACGAAGCTGGAGGTGAAGCCCGACGATGCGCTGGGCAACTCGGAGCGAGCGGACGCGTTTGAGAACAGTCGCCAGTTGGCCAAGATCGGCAAGCCGGTGGACCATAACGAGTGGAGCATGACGCCGCCGACGGTGAACGCGTACTACGACCCGAGCATGAACGATATCAACTTCCCGGCGGGCATCTTGCAGCCTTCGTTCTATGACCCGAAGGAAGATGACGCGGTGAACTACGGGCACATCGGCGCGGTGATTGGGCATGAGCTGACGCACGGCTTCGACGATGAGGGAAAGAAGTTCGATGGCAAGGGAGATCTGAACGACTGGTGGACTCCTGAGGATACGAAGAACTTTGTCGCGCGCACGGATTGCCTGGCGAAGGAGTATGGCGGGTTTACGGCGGTGGATGATGTGAAGGTGAACGGGAGGCTGACGCTGGGCGAGAATACAGCCGATAACGGCGGGCTGGTGCTGGCTTACATGGCTTACCTGGAGCGGGCGAAGAAGGACCATGTCGATCTGGCGTCGAAGATGGATGGATTCGATAAGCCGCAGCAGTTCTATATTGCGTATGCGCAGAACTGGTGCGAGAACTCGCGGCCGGAGATGGTGCGGACCGAGGTGCTGACGGACCCGCATTCGCCGGACCACTTCCGGGCGAATGGGGCGATCGTCAATCAGCCGGGGTTTGCGGCGGCGTTTGGGTGCAAGAAGGGGTCGGCGATGGTGCCGGTGAATAGTTGCAGGGTTTGGTAGAGGCTTGTCCTGCCGGACGGGCCGCCTACGCGGCGGGCGGCCACTTCGTGGCGAGTGTACCCCTTCGGATGGCCCTCCCGTTGGTCGGATGAGGAATTTTCGCGCCGACCATCGGGAGGACCAGCAGGCTTGCTCCGTCACCACAAGGTATACCCGCTACGAAGTGGCCGCTCGCCGCGTAGGCGGCCCGTCCGGCAGGACACTTTCCTTTCTCGTGTGTGAGAGTGAAGTATGCCGGTCTTAGAGAATCGACGAGCACTCGGGTTTGCGGCGTGTGCGGCGGCGAGCTCGCTGTGGGGGTGCGGGTTTTTCTTTGGCAAGATTGCGCTGGCGGAGATGAGCTCGGCGCATATGGTGCTGTACCGGTTTTTGTTTGCTATGGTGGTGCTGCTGCCGCTGCTGGTGACGCACCTGCCGAGGTTGAATGGGCGGGAGTGGGGGTTGCTGCTGGCGGCTTCGTTTCTTGGGGTGCCGCTGCAGTTTCTAATTCAGTTTTATGCGCTGTCGATTACGACGGTGAGCCATGCGGCGCTGATGGTGGGGACGATGCCGGTCATCCTGGCGGTGGGGGCAGCGGTATTCGCGCATGAGCGGATGGACGGGGTGGGCTGGATGGCGCTGGCGGGGTCGACGTGCGGGGCGGCGCTGATTGCGTTGGGCGGCAGGGGCGGGGCTTCGGCTGGACCTTCTCTTAAGGGCGATGTGCTGGTGGTGGTTTCGCTGACGATTGCGCTGTTCTGGATTCTGCTGAACAAGCGGCTCATGGAGCGGAACTCGCATGTGGTGGTGACGGCGTATGGGCTGCTGTTGGGGACGGTGATGCTGATGGTGTGGGTTCCGCTGCGGTATGGGATGCCGCCGGTGGCGGGGATCTCGGTGAAGGTGTGGCTGGCGCTGGCGGGGAGCGGGGTGTTGTGCACGGCGGCGACGACGCTGCTTTGGAACTGGGGGATGACGCAGGTTCCGGCTTCGCAGGCGGGAGTGCTGCTGAATATGGAGCCGCTGATTGGGAGTTTGCTGGGGGTGCTGGTGCTGGGGGAGCGGCTGGGGCCGAGCGCGTGGGTGGGTGGGGTGATGATTGTGACGGCGGCGGTGATGTTGACGACGCGGTCGAAGACGAGGTTGCGGGAAGGACAGGGTGTAGGGAGCAGGGTGTAGCGGGCAGAGAGGAAGGCGAGAGACGGTTCGCGCTGGCGCGCGAAGGCCCACATCTCAAAATCGAGATATGGGGCACCCGGCGGGCTTCTACTCCCTACTTGCTACGCCCTGGTTTTTCGGTGCCAGATGGTGGTGAGGGTGATGCCGGCGACGATGAGGCCGGCGCAGAGGCCGAGCCAGAGGCCGACGGCTCCGTGGTGGAGGCGAAAGGCGAAGAGGTAGCCGATGGGGAGGCCGATGATCCAGTAGCCGACGATCTGGACGATGAGGCCGGCGTGGGTGTTGCCGGCTCCGCGGAGTGCTCCAGTGGCGGTGATCTGGAGGCCGTCGAAGAACTGGAAGATGGCGGCGACCAAGAGCAGGGGGATGGTGGCGGCAATGACGGCTTGGTTAGTGGTGAAGCTGCTTGCGATGGCGTGGGGGAAGAGGAGCAGGACGGCGGAGAAGCAGGCCATGACGGAGGCTCCGAGGAGGATGGCGGCCCAGCCGGCGGAGGCGGCTTCGGCGGGGATGTTGCGGCCGATGGCCTGGGCCGGGGTGTGGCGGCCGATGGCTTGGGCTGGGGTATGGCGGCCGATGGCTTGGGCTGGGGTATGGCGGCCAATGGCTTGGCCCGGTGAATGGCGGCCGATGGCCTGGCCGACGCGGACGGCTGCGGCGGCGGAGATGGCGAAGGGGACCATGAAGGTGAAGCTGGCGCAGTTGAGGGCGATCTCGTGGCCGGCGAGAGGCAGGCGGCCCATGGTGCCGATGAGGAAGGTGACGAGGCCGAAGATGGAGATTTCGACGAAGATCTGGCCTCCGGCGGGTGCTCCGAGGAGGACGAGGCGGCGGAGGCGGCTGGGTTCGAAGTGGAGGCGGAGGCTGCGGAGGCCGTAGCGGTGGCGGCGTTCGAAGTGCCAGACGGCGAAGGCCATGAAGAGAGCGAGATAGAAGCGGGAGATGGAGGTGGACAGGCCCGATCCGGCGACGCCCAGAGCGGGGATGTGGACGATGCCCCAGGAGTGGCCCCACATATGGCCCCATGCGTGGCCCCAGGTATGACCATAGATGAGGAGCCAGTTGCCGAAGGCGTTGACCAGGTTGGCGGTGACGGCCGACCAGGCGATGGCTCGAACATGGTTGAAGGCCTGCAGGTAGCGGCGCAGGGTGAAGGAGAGAAAGAGGCCGGGAGTGCCGTAGTTGAGCGCGCGGAGGAAGGCGACGGAGCCGTGAAGGACCTGAGGGTCGATGGGCAGGCGCAGCATGAGGACAGGAGCGAAGGCAAGGATGAGGATGAGGGCGAGGGCGAGGGCGGCGGTCAGGAGGAGGCCATGGAGGAGCCAGCGGTTGGCCTCGTCGAAGCGGCCTGCGCCATGGGATTGGGAGAGGGTGGTGTCGAGGCCGAGGAGGACGCCCGCGAGGCCGAAGGCGATGGTGTTGTAGAGGACCTGGCCGAGGGCGGCGGAGGAGATGGCTAGAGCTGGGTTGGCCATGTGGCCGATCATGATCGTGTCGACGATGCCCATGAACATCCAGCCCACCTCCGCCAGGATGAGCGGGAGGGCGAGGGTGAGCATGGGACGGATTTGCTGGCGGACGGACATGGGGTCTTCCGGGGAGCTGCCCCCCTGGTGGGATGGCTCGGGCGATTCAATGCACTCTGTCCCTTGGCGAGTTTATTCACGCTGGAAGAGTTTCGAGGTAAATACGTTTTCTTTTACGGGGTAGCAAAAAAATGGCAGCGTAATGCAGGGATCTCTCCGCTGCGTGCGCGCGGTGAGGCTGTCTGTCCCTTACCACCCACCTTCGCGCGATTTACCGGATGACGTGGAAGGTGCGTTTCCAGCGGGTTTCGTCGAAGATGTGAACGACGATGTGACCCATGAAGGCGAGGCGCTGGCCGATGCTTTGCTTGTCCATCTGGTCGGCGGGGGTTTCGAAGGACCAGTAGACGAACATGGGGCGGCCTACGATGTTTTCGCGGGGGACGAAGCCCCAGTAGCGGCCGTCGAGGCTTTCGGTGCGGTTGTCGCCCATGGCGAAGACCTTGCCGGGGGGGACGACGAGGTCGCCGTCCTGGATATGAGTGGGGAGGTCGTTGGCCCAGCTGGCGGTGACGTTGCCGTAGTTGTCGGCGGGCACGGCGGGAAAGTCGTCGCGGTAGGGGTCGAAGGCGTGCTGGGGGTTGCCGTCGGATACGGGCATGCCGGCGTAGGGCTCGTTCTGGGCGACGCCGTTGAGGTAGACGACGCCGTTGCGGAGGTGGAGGTGGTCGCCGGGGATGGCGATGGCGCGTTTGACGAGGAAGAGGTCGGGCTCGCCGGGTTTGAAGAAGACGATGATGTCGCCGCGGCGGACGTTGCGATAGAAGACGAAGGGGGCCCATTTGGCGGGCGGGGCGAGGGAGACGCGGTCTACCAGAACGTGGTCGCCGATGAGCAGGGTCTTGACCATGGAGGCGGAGGGAATCTCGAAGTTCTGGAAGATGAAGGTCATGACGAAGAGACCGATGGCGAGGACGGTGCAGATGGAGGCGAGGGACTCGAGGGGGGTCTCGGGCTGGTCCTGCTGGGTGGTGTCTGGGACAGTGGCTTCGGTTTGGGTGGCGTTGGTCACGACGGTCTCCGCGGATGCAGGTATTAGTGTAGCGCGGCGGGTGGTGGGGAAGACGTAAGGATCGTGAGGTTAGAGTGCGGTTCGCGCGTGGCGCGAATGCCCACATCTCAGAATCGAGATATGGGGCACCCGGCGCGGTGGGTGGTGTCTTGAGGCGGAGGGATTGGATGGGGAGAGTTTTACATTCCCACCCATCGCATGGGGCCGCGATGGATGGGGCACCCGGCACCCGGCCTCTTTTCCATACACTCGTTCTGCGACTTTGTGGGTTAGCGGACGATCTGGAAGGTGCGGGACCAGCGGGCTAAGTCGAGGAGGGTGTTGAGGCGGGTGCGGGGGTGGCTAGGGGTGGCGGCGAGAGGGACGCCGGACAGAGTGCTGGGTGCCAGGGTGTTGGAGTCGTCGGGGCTGGGTTGGCGGAGGGAGAAGTAGATGACGAGGGGTTTGCCGACGATGGCGTTGCGGGGGACGAAGCCCCAGTAGCGACTGTCGTCGCTGTCGTTGCGGTTGTCGCCGAGGACGAAGTAGCTGCCGGTGGGGATGATGAGGTCGCCGTTGTCGATCAGCAAGCGCATGCGAATCCACCAGTGGGAGTCGATGTCGGGTTCGGCGGTGCGGAGGCGGGGGAAGTTGTCGCGAAAGTTGTCGGGCGGGCTGGGACGGTAGACGGCGTAGGGTTCGGTGAGGGGGTGGCCGTTGATCAGGACATGGCCGCCGTGGAGATGAAGGTGATCGCCGGGGATGCCGATGACGCGCTTGATGAGGTGGAGGGAGGAGTCGACGGGATCGTGGAAGACGATGATGTCGCCGCGGTGGATGGCGGCGGAGGGCAGGATGCCGCCGGAGGCGCCGGGGGCCGAGGACTGCTTGTTGACCAAAAGGAAGTCGCCGACCAGAAGGGTGGGCTCCATGGATTCGGAGGGGATGCGGAAGGGCTGGAGGGAGAAGGAGAGGATGAAGATGGCGATGACGATGAGGACAAGGAGAGATTGCAGGGAGGACAGGACGCCGGATGGTTGGTGATGGTGGGCGAGGCGGCGGGGCAGCTTGTCGGCTTCGACGCGGTGAGGGGCTTCGTCCTGGATTTGGGTGGGACTTGGGATTAGGGTGGGACTTGGGGTGAGAGTGGGACTTGGGGTAAGGGTGGGACTTTGCTGATCGGTAGTGGCTTGGGAAGACCCAGGTCTCAGAGTCGAGACCTGGGGCACCCGGGTCTGGGACTTGGAGTCAGACGCCTGGGACTCAGACGCCTGGGGCGGGGACAGGGACTGGGACAGGGACAGGGGAGGTTGGGGAGGCATACGTGGGGAGGCATTTTCGGAGACGGGATCGGTCATTTGGCGATCTCCGTGACCGGTGAATTGTGCGTTTGCGCCGGTGCGTTCAGGGTCTCCTGTGTTTCCTGGGGGGCTCGGGACTCGGCGAGGAGGCGTTGAAAGGCGAGGCGGGCGGCCTCCTGCTGGGCTTGCTTTTTGGTGGCGCCTTCGGATTCGGCGAGGGCGCGGGAGCCTCCGGACGTATCGTCGATGCGGACTTCGATGCGGAAGCGCTTCTGGTGGTCGGGGCCGGACTGGTCGGTGAGGACGTAGCGGGGCTGGCCGGAGCCGGTGGCCTGGAGGTGCTCCTGCAGGGCGGACTTGTGGTCGCCGATTGCTCCCGAGAAGGTGTTGCCGGCCTGGAGGGCGAGGTGGAGGTCGGGGAGGGCGGGTTCGACGATGTGGCGATCGACGAAGGCGCGGGCGGCGGCGAGGCCGGAGTCGAGGTAGAGGGCGGCGATGACGGCTTCGAGAGCGTTGGCGATGATGGCGGGCTTGGCGCGGCCGCCGCTGCGCTCTTCGCCCCGGCCGAGGCGCAGGAGCGAGCCCAGGTCCAGACGAACGCCTACCTCGCCCAGGTGGCGGCGGCTGACGAGGGAGGCGCGGAGGCGGGTGAGTTCGCCCTCGCGGGAGGCGGGGAAGCGGCGGAAGAGGGCTTCGGCGACAAGGAGGCCGAGGACGGCGTCGCCGACAAACTCGAGCTGCTCGTTGTCGGCGTTGGGCAGAGGAAGGGTTTCGGGGTTGGACTCGAAGGCGAGGGAGCGGTGGGTGAGCGCCCAGGTGAGGAGTTCGGGACGCTGGAAGACGTGGCCTAGCAGCGAGGTCGGGGAGGGGCTGGACTCCGGCTGCTCTGCCTTCTTCGGTCGCGTCGGTCGCGTGGTCATTCCACTCCTCTGCCATTTACTTTACCGGAGGGAGGAGGTCCGGAGCACACTAGTGGACGGACGCGCCAAGACCGATTCCGATTTCGCTATTGGGGCGGGGGAGGGCGGTAGGCTTCCTTCTCGGCCTTGCCGCTGGGGTCGAGGGGGGCGTCGTCGGAGTCGTCGGGGACCTGGTGCTGGACCTTGGGCGCGGAGAAGGGCTTTTTGAGTCCGGCTTCGGCGGCGGCTTTGGTGTCTGGCTGGGAGTCGCGGGCAGAGAGGGCGGCCTGGTATTCGGCGAGAGCTTTGGGGCGCTCCTGGTTGACGTCGTAGAGGCGGCCCAGATAGATGTGCGACCAGGCGAGGGTGCGGGGATCTTTGGAGGTGGTGAGCACCTGCTGAAAGTCGCCGATGGCGGCGCCGGGCTGGCTTTGCATGAGGTTGACGCGGGCGAGGACGTAGTGGGCCTGGGCGTGGTCACCGTGGGGGTTGGCGAGGGCCTGGTTGGCGATCTCGGAGGCGCCGGCGAGATCGCCTTTGAAGATCTTGCTCTCGGCCAATTGGAGGCCGGTGAGCTGAGCGGGCGCGCGGCGCAGGACATCTCCGCTGCCCTGGGGAAGGAAGGCGATCTGGCGAGCCTGATGCAACTGGTGGTCGACGTCCATGCCGTAGACCATCTGGCCCATGTATTCCTTGAGGCTTCCGGAGTCCTTCTCCATGGCGCCGATTTCGTTATAGAAGTAGTCGGCGAGAATCCAGCCCTGGCGCATATCGAGGTCAACGACTTTGCGGCGGGCTGCCTCGGTCTCGCGGTTGTATACGGCCATCTGGGCGTCGTAACGCTCGAGGTCGACTCGCTCCTTGGTGGCGACGGGGCGGGTGGGTTTGGCGATGCCGGTCTCGAGCGTCCGGGCCTCGATGGCCTTAATGAGGCATTCGGTGAGCAGAGGCACGATCTCGGACTTGTAGGTGAACTCGATGGGCGCGTTCTGGACGGCTTTGAGCAGAGGCTGGAGGCGCTCCATGGCGGAGGCGCGGGAGTAGACGAGCGGCTCTACCTCGTAGTGGAGATAGATGTGGCGAAGGTCGTTGATGTGAACAGCGCCGGGAGGATTGGCGGCGGGCGAGGCCACGACGATGTAGTCGCTGGAGTAGATGCGGGCGTTGGTGGCCGAGGGGGCGAGCAGAGGCTCGAGCAGGACGAGGAAGCGGCGGCCGTCGTAGCTGCTGACGGGAAGGCCGAGGTAGATGTTGGTGTCGAGGATCATCTTCGTGACCGGGTCGTGGACGCGCGCGCGGAGAGCTTCGTACTCGGGACGGTGCTCGATCCAGAGGTTGTGCAGATTGACGTCGGTGGCGAAGGTTCGGAGCAGGGGGAGGATGTTGACGACCTGGGTAGAGTCGGGGGGCAGCTCGGTTTCGCCGGCGATGGGGGTCAGTTCGGGCGGAGGCGAGAGGAAGAGGGCGAGGGAGATGTACTGGGCGAGGTTGAGGCTGCTGTCGGCGAGGGTGTGCTCGCGGATGTAGCCGCAGAGGGCGTCGCGGCTGGCGCGGGCGGGGGCGGAGGCGGCGATTCCGCGGTTGAGTTCCTCGCGAATCTGCAAGCGCACGGGGCTGGAGTTGTTTAGATCGGTGTCGTAGCCGCAGACGTTGAGGCCGGCGGCGATGTCGAAGAGAGGCTCGCTGGTTTCGAGGGTGATGGCGGAGCCGCCGGCTTCGGGTTGCGTGATGCGGGGGACTGGTTTGCCGGTTGCGTCTTTGGAGATGGAGCCGCTGGGGAGGGTGTCGCTGCTGGAGGACGAGCCGGGCTGGGAGTTGGTTTGGGCGTTGGTTTGGGCGTTGGCTTGGGAGCTGAGGAACAGAGTTCCGGCGAGACTGAGAGGCAAGATCGCCAGCCGGAGAAAGGACGATTTGTGGGAGACAGGCACGATAGAGGTTCGACGCTCCTCAGAGAGTTTAAGGGAGCGGAGGGGGAAGTGGCAAACGGTTGGGGGAGTTCATACTCGAGTGGCTGAGCAAAATACGGGGATCTCTCCACTGCGCCGTGCGATAAAGCCCGCACGGCTTACCACCCCAGCGAGCAAAAGCACTCGCCGGGGGCCCCGGTGCTTCGGTCGAGATGACGGTTTTTGCGCGGATACGCAACTGCGCGGGTACATTCTCATACCCGGTGATATGTCAATTGGTTTGATTGGGGAGGAGAGGGGTTCGCGGCCTGGATTAGCCGCGGACGGAGATGCCGGAGAAGGTGAGGACTACGCGGCCGCGGACAGGGGCGCCGAAGACGCTGGCGGGTTCGAAGACGCTCAGCAGGAGTTGGTCCTCCACCTGCTTTTGCACCGCGGAGTCTTCCGGTCCCGAGACGATGGTGTAGTCGTAGACGCGGCCTTCGGCGTTGATGGAGGCTTCGACGATGATGGGGGAGTCGTGGCCGCTGACGATGGGGCGGGGATTGACGGCCGAGTACAGATAATGGGGCGAGGTCATCGCGCCCAGAGCCTCGTCGTTGGCCATGACCGGCTCGGGCGCGGCGAAGAGGCCGAGCAGGAGGGCGATGCCGCCGATCAGCACGACCGCGCCGGCGAAACCCGCGGAGACCTGCACCAGCATGGGACGGACGGAGTTCTCCCAGCGAAGGCTCACGGTGTCGAGCCAATTGGACCTTGTCCGGGCGTGCTCGCGCGAGATGGCGAGGCGGAGTTTGAGACCGAGATCGGTGGGTGCTTTTGCCCGCCCCAGAAGCGCCAAAGACTGCTGGGCGGCGCGCAAGGCGGTAAATTCAGCCTCGCATTCGGGACAGGCTTCGAGATGCTGCGCGATCTCCTGCATCTTGCGGCCGCTGACGGCGCTGTCGAGATAGGCGGAGAAGGAAGGCCGGCAGTTCCGGCAGGCAGGGGATGTCATCGTGTCACCGTGTCGCTCGAACTCTGATGTACAGAAGATGTCTGGAGAGCAGCATACGGTGCGGAATTTCGGGAGGCAATCCCACTTTCGTTCGCCAGAAGAGCGCGCAGGGCGGAGCGGCCGCGGGTGAGGCGCGACTTCACCGTGCCCAGGTTGACGTTCAGGATGTCGGCGATCTCGTCGTAGGCGAAGCCTTCGATCTCGCGCAGGATAACGACGGTGCGGAAGACCTCGGGAAGCTGCCGGAGGGCCGCTTCGACGCGCTCGCGGGTCTCGGCCTGAGCTACCTGGTCGAAGGGCGAATCGGTGTGGTCGGCGAGGGTTGCGCCGAGGCAGAGGCCGCCGTCTTCGTCGTCCTCGCCGCAGTCTCTCGGAGAGTTTCTGGGCGAGTCGATGGTGATCTCCTGCTTTTTGTGACGGGACCACCAGCGGCGCTGATTGGAGGCTTCGTGCAGCGCGATGCGGTAGAGCCAAGTGCGCAGACTGGCTTCGCCGTGGAAGCCGCGAATGCTGCGAAAGACTTTGATGAAGACTTCCTGAGTGATGTCGGCGGCGTCGTCGGGATCGTTGAGGCTGCGGGCGATCAGTGAATAGAGCGGCTGGTGATATTGCGCGATGAGGACGGAGAATGCCTCTTCGGAGCCGGCTTTGAGGTCGGCGACCAGAGCTGCATCCTCGGTGGGAATGCCAATCGCGCTTGCTAGATTGCCCACTATCGTGCCCGCCTGCATATCGGGTGTCCTTTACAGTACGACTTTGGAGAAAGACAGGTCAACTCCCAAGCCGGCGAGGGGCAAGGGTGGAAGAGAAACTGCGCCGCCGGCGGCCGAGTGCTCGCTCACTCTACTGTGGTTAGACACCGGACCCTGGGGGATATGTTCCCGCTGGGCGGATGATTTCGAATGCTTGGAGTGTTTTTAGTGGAAGCGATAGGCGACGCCGATTCCGATGCTGCTGGGGGTGAGGCCGTTTTCAGGAAAGCCGAACCAGCGCTGGTATTCGTAGTCGCCTCTGAGGTTGACATGATTCAGCAGCCGGTAGTCGAGTCCGCCGCCGATCGCGATCATGTTGTAGTACAGGATGGCGGCGGTGTTTTGGGCGCCGGGATCGCCGAAGGGAGCGGGATACCGGAAGACGCCGCGGCCGAACATGATTTTTCCGTAGGGAGCGTAGCGGCCGTAGTGCCGCACGTAGCGGGGGCCGATCTCGTAGGTGCGTTCGTAGATGGCATCGACTGGATTGGAGTCGCTGGCTTGACGAAACTCGGCTTCGATCCCGTAGCGAGGTCTGATGTCGAAGGTGATATAGGCGCCACCGCCTTTGAGCCGGGGCGTGCCGTAGTCGGAGCTGACCAGGTTGAAGGTGCCGCCGACCTGCAGGAATCCGGGACTGCTGGCGGTCGGAATGGCCTGGGCATGAAGGCGGGATCCGGCGAAGACTGCGAGATACACCAGAACAAGAAGCGATAGCCGCACGGGGAAATCCGTGAGCGACGCCGCGACTTTTCCGGAAAACGAGTGGTTCCTCATGCTGTTCATCTTTCTCGAAGCTGCCATTTCTACTGGGGTGACTTATCGATATGGAAGGCGACGTTCACGGAGTGCTGGATGCCGTTGCTGGTTGCGGTGACGGTGATGGGGTTGACGCGGTCGAAGTATCCGCTTCCGCAGCCGGTGAGAGTGCCGATCGCTCCTAAAGACAGCAGCAATAGAGCTGAGTAAGAGATGAGGCGAGCCAGTTTCCGGCCCGACCGGCGAGAGTAGCGCAGGCCGAGGAGCGGGAGGAAGAAGAGGCCGAGGGCTACCTGGGATAGGTTGCCGGACAGTTTGCCGGGTTTGGATGAGTTGTCGAGGGAGGCAAGTTTTTCCGTTGCCACCGTGAGGGTGACATCGACTGGACCGGCAAACTGATCGACGGACGCCGGGGAGAAGGTGTAATCCGCCAGGATGGGGCCGGTGGGGCTGGCGGAGAGCTGTATCGATCCGGGGTAGTAGCCTCCGATGGGGGTGATGTGGAAGGTGAACTGGCGGGTGGTGCCGTAGGTTCCCTCGACGGTGGCCTGACTGGTGAGTTGGAAGAGGAAGTCGGGCGGCGTGACGGTGACGGTGCTGGCGCCGGAGTTTGCCGAAGCGGAGCTGGCGCTGAAGTCGGTGTCGCCGCTGTAGACCGCGAGGATGACGTGGGTTCCGATGGGCAGCGCGGTGGTGGAGTAGGTGGCGACCCCGTTGGTGAGAGTACCGGTTGCCAGAGGCTTGCCGTTATCGAAGAGGTTGACGGAGCCGGTGGGGGTTCCGCTTGTGGTCGAGGCTACGTTGATGGTGATGGTCTCGTTGAGACCTTGCGCGAGGGAGGGTGCGCTCAGGGTGGTTGTGGTGATGGCGGGGGCTTGCGTGATCGACAGCATTCCGTTCTGGATGGTCTGGGAGTAGTTCACAAGACTGACTCCGCTGGCGGCGGGAATGATGGGATACTGACCGACCTGCGAGGAGATGCCGGCGGTGTTGGAGAAGCTTTCGACGAGGAAATCTCCGTTCTCTATGCCGGTGATGCTGCCGGTGAAAGTGGGATTGGCTAAGCCATAGAGCCGGGTGGCGTTGTTGGCGGAGATGGTGAGGGAAGACTGCGTGACCACGAGCGTGACGGTTTTGGTGGCGGCGGCGTAGTCCGTCGTGTCGGTCGGGGTAAAGGCGACCGAAAGCTGCTGGGCGCCGGCGCCGAGGACAGTACCGATGGCCGGAGTGTAGGCATAGGTTCCGGCGGTTGAGGCGATGGCGTCGAGTTGAGTGGGGGAGAGGGCGGTTCCGTAGACGATGCTTGCCGGGGCGGCCCAGGTGAGGGTGGGGGTGGCCTGGGTGACGGTGATCTGTGCGGTTTGGGTGACGGTGGAGTAGTCAGTGGTATCGGTTGGCGTGAAGATAATGGAGAGGGTGTCGGTTCCCGCAGCCGGGAGGGTTCCCGGAGTGAAGTTGTAAGTGAATAAACCGCCGACCGATGACGTGGCGTTCTGTTGTGTCGTGGCGAGCGCTGTGCCGTAGGTGATGATTGTCGGGGTTGGCTGCCAGTTGATGACGGGAGCTGCCTGGGTGATGGTGAGCTGCACGGATTGGGAGATCGACTTGTAGTTGGTGGAATCGGTGGGGGTGAAGGTAACGGTGAGAGTGTCGGTGCCCACTGTCGGGACAGTGCTGGTATTGAAGTTGTAGACGAACGAACCTGGAAGTGAGGAAGCTCCGATGGAGGCTGTGGCGTTCTGGAATGCGGAGAGCGATGTGCCGTAGAGGATGCTGACAGGGGTCGTCCAGGAAATGATGGGAGTGGCAGAGTTGACGACGAGTTGCACGGAGGCGGTTGCGGTCGTGTAGCTGGTTGCGTCGGTCGGAGTAAAGATGACCTTGAGGGTGTCGATGCCTGCGGCGGGAATCGTGCCCGAATCTGGGCTATAGATAAAGGAGCCTGCGATGGCCGAACCGCCGAGTGAGGCTGTGGCGTTCTGCTGCAGCGTGGAGAGCGGCGTGCCGTAGGTGATGGGCGCGGGAGTGGCCCAAGTGATGACCGGAGTGGCCGAGTTGACGACAAGTTGTACCGATGCGATTGCGGTCGTGTAGCTGGCTGTGTCGGTCGGGGTGAAGGTGACCTTGAGGGTGTCGGTGCCGACTGCCGGGATGCTGCCCACGGTAAAGTTGTAGGCGAACGAACCTGGGACTGACGTGCCGTCGAATGAGGCGGTGGCGTTCTGCAGTGCGCTGGAGAGCGGCGTGCCGTAAGTGATGGGCGCGGGGGTAGGCCAGGCGATGACCGGAGTGGCCGAGTTGACGACAAGTTGTACCGATGCGGTTGCGGTCGTGTAGCTGGCTGTATCGGTCGGGGTGAAGATGACCTTGAGGGTGTCGGTGCCGACTGCCGGGATACTGCCCACGGTAAAGTTGTAGGCGAACGAACCTGGGATAGACGAACCTCCGATGGTGGCCGTGGCGTTCTGCAGTGCGCTGGAGAGCGGCGTGCCGTAAGTGATGGGCGCGGGGGTGGGCCAGGCGATGACGGAAGAACCCTGGGTGACGACGATCTGAACCGTTTTAGTGACGCTGGAGTAGTTGGCGGTGTCGGTGGGGGTGAAGGTGACCGAGAGCGTATCTGTGCCTGCGGCGGGAATGCTGCCGGATGCGGGAGTGTAGACCAGCGCTCCTTGGACCGAGGCCGAGGCGTTAAGTTGCGCGGTGGAGAGGGCCGTGCCGTAGGGGATGCTGGCAGGGTTGGCCCAGGTGATGACTGGGGCGGTCTGAGTGACGACGATCTGAACCGTTTTAGTGACGCTGGAGTAGTTGGCGGTGTCGGTGGGGGTGAAGGTGACCGAGAGCGTATCTGTGCCTGCGGCGGGAATGCTGCCGGATGCGGGAGTGTAGACCAGCGCTCCTTGGACCGAGGCCGAGGCGTTAAGTTGCGCGGTGGAGAGGGCCGTGCCGTAGGGGATGCTGGCAGGGTTGGCCCAGGTGATGACTGGGGCGGTCTGAGTGACGACGATCTGAACCGTTTTAGTGACGCTGGAGTAGTTGGCGGCGTCGGTGGGGGTGAAGGTGACCGAGAGCGTATCTGTGCCTGCGGCGGGAATGCTGCCGGATGCGGGAGTGTAGACCAGCGCTCCTTGGACCGAGGCCGAGGCGTTAAGTTGCGCGGTGGAGAGGGCCGTGCCGTAGGGGATGCTGGCAGGGTTGGCCCAGGTGATGACTGGGGCGGTCTGAGTGACGACGAGCTGAACCGTTTTAGTGACGCTGGAGTAGTTGGCGGCGTCGGTGGGGGTGAAGGTGACGGAGAGGGTGTCGGTGCCGGCGGCGGGCGTGGTTCCGGATGCGGGGGAGTAGGCGAAGTTACCGCCGACCGAAGCTGTGGCGTTCAACTGCGTGGATGAGAGCAACGTGCCGTAGGGGATGCTTGCCGGAGTGGCCCAGGTGATGGTTGGCGTCGCCTGCGTGACGACAAGCTGGACGGTTTTGGTCGCGCTCGCATTATTTTTTGGGTCGGTGGGAGTGAAGGTGACCGAGAGGATGTCGGTGCCCGCCGCGGGAGTAGTGCCCGCTGCCGGGGTGTAGGTCAGGGTGCCGTCGTAGGTGGTGGTGGCGTCGAGCTGGATCGCGGAGAGCACGGTTCCGTAGGGGATGGGAGCGGGAGTGTTCCAGCTAAGACCGGGGGTGGCCTGGCTGACGATCAACTGCACGGTCTGGATGACGGAGCTGTAGCTTGCGGTGTCGTTCGGGGTGAAGGTGACGGAGAGGGTGTCTGTTCCTGCTGGTGGTATGGCGCCGGCGGCCGGCGTGTAGACGAGGTTTCCCGGTACGGATGCGGATGCATCGAGCTGGAGGATGGAGAGCGCTGTGCCGTAGGTGATGCCGGCGGGGGTTGCCCAGGTAACGACGGGGGTGGCCTGGGTGACGGTGAGCTGGACGGTCTTGGTTGCCGTCGTGTAGTTGACCTTATCGGTGGGAGTGAAGGTGACGGTGAGGGTGTCGGTGCCGACGGCCGGGGTGGTTCCCGCGGCTGGGGTGTACGCGAGGGAGCCTGGGACGGTGGTGGAGGCATTGAGCTGCGTGATCGAGAGCTGGGTGCCGTAGGGGATGCTGGCCGGGGTCGTCCAGGTGATGACCGGAGTGAACGGGTTGACGGTCAACTGAACCGTTTTGGTGATGGTGGAGTAGCTTGCGGAGTCTTTGGGGGTGAAGGTGACCGAGAGGGTGTCGGCGCCGGCGGAGGGTATGCTGCCGGCGGCGGGGGTGTAGGCGAAGGCGCCATCCACGGAGGCCGTGGCGTCGAGCTGGAGGCTGGAGAGCGCGGTGCCGTAGGTGATTGCGGCAGGGGTGGCCCAGGTGAGAGTGGGAGCGGTCTGGGTCACGGTCAACTGGACGGATGCGGTCGCGGTCGAGTAGCTGGCGGTGTCGGTGGGGGTGAAGGTGACCGAGAGGGTGTCGGTGCCCACGGCGGGTATGCTGCCGGCGGCTGGGGTGTAGGCGAAGGAGCCGGGGACGGTGGTGGAGGCGTTGAGCTCGGCGATGGAAAGGGCCGTGCCGTAGGGGATGCTGGCAGGGTTGGCCCAGGTGATGACTGGGGCGGCCTGGGTGACGACGATCTGGACGGTTTTAGTGATGCTGGAGTAGTTGGCGGTGTCGGTGGGGGTGAAGGTGACGGAGAGCGTGTCGGTGCCCACGGCGGGAGTGCTGCCTACGGCCGGAGTGTAGGCGAAGGCGCCCTGGACCGAGGCAGAGGCGTTGAGTTGAAGGTTGGTAAGGGTTGTTCCGTAGACGATCGAAGCGGGGGTCGCCCAGGTAAGGACGGGGGTGGCTGGGTTGACGACAAGCTGCACGGTTTTGGTGATGGGCGAGTAATTGGAGCCGTCGGTGGGGGTAAAGGTGACCGAGAGGATGTCGGTTCCGGCAGCGGGCGTGGTGCCGGCGGCGGGTGTGTAGACGAAGGCGCCACCGACTGGGGAGGAGGCGTTGAGTTGCGTGGTGGAGAGCACCGTACCGTAGGGGACGGGAGATGGCGTCGGCCAGGTGATCGCTGGAGCGGCTTGGGTGACGACGATCTGAACCGACTTGATGATGGGCAGGTAGTTGGCTGCGTCCGTAGGAGTAAAGGTGACGGTGAGAGTGTCGGTGCCGGCGGCGGGCGTGGTTCCGGATGCGGGGGAGTAGACGAAGTTACCGCCGACCGAAGCTGTGGCGTTCAACTGCGTGGATGAGAGCAACGTGCCGTAGGGGATGCTTGCAGGGTTGGCCCAGGTGACGGTTGGCGTGGCTTGCGTGACGGTGAGCGAGACGGACTTGGTGGCGGAGGTGTAGTCGGTGGTGTCGGTGGGCGTGAAGGTGACGGAGAGGGTGTCGGCGCCTGCGGCTGGAATGCTGCCGAGAGCTGGGCTGTAGGTGAATTTGCCGTCGACCGAGGCAGTCGCATTGAGCTGAGCGTTGGTGAGCGGGGCGCCGTAGACGATGCTGGCCGGAGCCGCCCAGGTGATGATCGGGGTCGCTTGCGTGACGACAAGCTGGACGGTTTTGGTGGCGCTGGACTGGTTCGAACTATCGGTGGGAGTGAAGGCGACCGAGAGGATGTCGGTGCCGACCGGAAGGATAGCGCCTGATGCCGGGGTGTAGACCATGATGCCCGGAACTGGCGAGGTGGCGTCGAGTTGAAGGTTGGAGAGCGGGGTACCGAATGGGATCGGAGCGGGAGTATTCCAGGTGATTCCGGGATTGGCCTGGTTGACGGTAAGCTGTACCGTCTGGGTGACGGAGGAGTAGTTCGTGATGTCGGTTGGGGTGAGGGTGACCGAGAGCGTATCGTTGCCTGCGGCGGGAATGCTGCCGGATGCGGGAGTGTAGACCAAGGCGCCGGGTACGGAGGACGACGCGTCGAGCTGCGCGATTGAGAGGGCGACTCCATAGCTGATGGCTTGCGGGACCGGCCAGGTAATCACGGGAGCGGCTTGGTTGACGGTCAAGGATACGGTTTTGGTCAGGGTCGTGTAGTTGACCTTGTCGGTGGGGGTGAAGGTGACCGAGAGGATGACGGTGCCGGCTGCGGGGATAGCGCCTGCGGCTGGGGTGTAGACCAGCGCTCCGGGGATTGAGGCGGAGGCGTTAAGTTGCGCGGTGGAGAGGGCCGTGCCATAGGGAATGCTGGCAGGGGTCGCCCAGGTGATGATTGGGGCGGCCTGGGTGACGATGATCTGGACGGTCTTGGTGGTGCTGGAGTAGTTGGCGGTGTCGGTGGGGGTGAAGGTGACCGAGAGCGTATCGGTGCCCGCTGCGGGGACAGCGCCCACGGCCGGGGTATAGACCAGCGCTCCGGGAATTGAGGCCGAGGCGTTAAGTTGTGTGGTGGTGAGGGCTGTGCCGTAGGGGATGCTGGCAGGGTTGGCCCAGGTGATGATTGGGACGGCCTGGGTGACGACGATCTGGACGGTCTTGGTGATGCTGGAGTAGTTTGCGGCGTCGGTGGGGGTGAAGGTGACCGAGAGCGTGTCTGTGCCCGCTGCGGGGACAGCGCCCACGGCCGGGGTATAGACCAGCGCTCCGGGAACTGAGGCGGAGGCGTTGAGTTGGGCTGTGGAAAGGGCCGTGCCGTAGGGGATGCTGGCAGGGTTGGCCCAGGTGATGATTGGGGCGGCCTGGGTGACGACGATCTGGACGGTCTTGGTGAGGCTGGAGTAGTTGGCGGCGTCGGTGGGGGTGAAGGTGACCGAGAGCGTATCGGTGCCCGCTGCGGGGACAGCGCCCACGGCCGGGGTATAAACCAGCGCTCCGGGAACTGAGGCGGAGGCGTTGAGTTGGGCTGTGGAAAGGGCCGTGCCGTAGGGGATGCTGGCAGGGTTGGCCCAGGTGATGATTGGGGCGGCCTGGGTGACGACGATCTGGACCGTTTTAGTGATGCTGGAGTAGTTGGCGGCGTCGGTGGGGGTGAAGGTGACCGAGAGTGTGTCGGTGCCGGCTGCGGGAACGCTGCCGGATGCGGGAGTGTAGACCAGTGCTCCTTGGACTGAGGCCGAGGCGTTGAGTTGCGTGGTGGAGAGGGCGGTGCCGTAGGGGATGCTGGCAGGGTTGGCCCAGGTGATGATTGGGGCGGCCTGGGTGACGATGATCTGGACGGTCTTGCTGAGGCTGGAGTAGTTGGCGGCGTCGGTGGGGGTGAAGGTGACCGAGAGCGTGTCTGTGCCGGCTGCGGGGATAGCACCTACGGCCGGGGTGTAGACCAGCGCTCCGGGGATTGAGGCGGAGGCGTTAAGTTGCGTGGTGGAGAGAGCGGTGCCGTAGGGGATGCTGGCCGGGTTGGCCCAGGTGATGATTGGGGCCGCCTGGGTGACGACGATCTGCACGGTTTTAGTAATGCTGGAGTAGTTGGCGGCGTCGGTGGGGGTGAAGGTGACCGAGAGCGTATCGGTACCCGCTGCGGGGACATTGCCTGCGGCTGGGGTGTAGACCAGCGCTCCGGGGATTGAGGCGGAGGCGTTAAGTTGCGTGGTGGAGAGAGCGGTGCCGTAGGGGATGCTGGCCGGGTTGGCCCAGGTGATGATTGGGGCGGCCTGAGTGACGACGATCTGGACGGTTTTAGTGATGCTGGAGTAGTTGGCGGCGTCGGTGGGGGTGAAGGTGACCGAGAGCGTGTCGGTGCCTGCTGCGGGAACGCTGCCGGATGCGGGAGTGTAGACCAGTGCTCCGGGAATTGAGGCCGAGGCGTTAAGTTGCGTGGTGGTGAGGGCTGTGCCGTAGGGAATGCTGGCAGGGTTGGCCCAGGTGATGACTGGGGCGGCCTGGGTGACGACGATCTGGACGGTCTTGGTGATGCTGGAGTAATTGGAGGCGTCGGTGGGGGTGAAGGTGACCGAGAGCGTGTCTGTGCCGGCTGCGGGAATGCTGCCGGATGCGGGAGTGTAGACCAGTGATCCGGGAATTGAGGCGGAGGCGTTGAGTTGTGTGGTGGAGAGGGCGGTGCCGTAGGGAATGCTGGCCGGGGTCGCCCAGGTGATGATTGGGGCGGCCTGGGTGACGACGATCTGGACGGTCTTGATGATGCTGGAGTAGTTGGCGGCGTCGGTGGGGGTGAAGGTGACCGAGAGCGTGTCGGTGCCCGCGGCGGGAACGCTGCCGGATGCGGGAGTGTAGACCAGTGCTCCGGGGATTGAGGCCGAGGCGTTAAGTTGGGCTGTCGAGAGGGCTGTGCCGTAAGGAATGCTGGCCGGCGTCGCCCAGGTGATGACGGGCACTGCCTGGGTGACGACGATCTGGACGGTTTTAGTGATGCTGGAGTAGTTGGCGGCGTCGGTGGGGGTGAAGGTGACCGAGAGCGTGTCTGTGCCTGCTGCGGGAACGCTGCCGGATGCGGGAGTGTAGACCAGTGCTCCGGGGATTGAGGCCGAGGCGTTAAGTTGTGTGGTGGAGAGGGCCGTACCGTAGGGGATGTTGGCAGGGTTGGCCCAGGTGATGATTGGGGCCGCCTGGGTGACGACGATCTGAACCGTCTTGGTGATGCTGGAGTAGTTGGCGGCGTCGGTGGGGGTGAAGGTGACCGACAGCGTATCGGTGCCCGCTGCGGGCGTGCTGCCGGTGGCCGGAGTGTAGACGAACGCACCGCCGACAGACGCCGTGGCGTTGAGTTGCGTGGCCGAAAGTGGCGTTCCATACGGGATCGATGCTGGATTCGCCCAAGTTAGGATCGGAACGGCCTGGGTGACGACGATCTGGACGGTCTTCGTGATCGGGGAGTAGTTGGTGCTATCTTTCGGCGTGAAGGTGACCGAGAGGATGTCGGTGCCTGCAGCCGGGACATTTCCTACGTCTGGGGTGTAGGCGAACGAACCGCCGACCGAGGCTGTCGCGTTGAGTTGAGTCGTCGTAAGCGCTGTGCCGTACGGGATGCTGGCCGGGTTTGCCCAGGTAATTACGGGTGTGGCCTGATTGACGGCGATCTGCACGGTGGCGGTGACTGTGGTGTAGTTCTTTGAATCTGTGGGAGTGAAGGTCACCGAGAGGATGTCGGTGCCGGCGGCGGGGACAGCGCCTACGGCCGGGGTGTAGACCAGCGCTCCGGGAACGGAGGCCGACGCGTTCAACTGAGTTGTCGAAAGGGGCGTGCCGTAAGTGATCGCTGCCGGGTTTGCCCAGGTGATGACGGGTGCGGCCTGGGTGACGACGAGCTGCACGGTTTTGGTAACCGAGGCATAGTCTGTCGCGTCGGTTGGGGTGAAGGTGACCGAGAGGGTGTCGGTGCCGGCTGCGGGGACAGCACCTGCGGCCGGGGTGTAGACCAGCGCTCCGGGAACTGAGGCCGAGGCGTTAAGTTGCGTGGTGGAGAGGGCCGTACCGTAGGGGATGTTGGCAGGGTTGGCCCAGGTGATGACTGGAATTGCCTGGTTGACGACGATTTGGACCGTCTTGGTGGCGGTGGTGTAGTTGGCCGTGTCGGTGGGGGTGAAGGTGACGGAGAGAGTGTCGGTGCCGGCGGCCGGGATGCTGCCTGAACCGGGCGTGTAGGCGAAGGAACCTCCGACGGAAGCGGATGCATTCAACTGCGTGGTAGTGAGTGCAGTGCCGTAGGAGATCGCCGCTGGATTGGCCCAGGTGATGACCGGTGTTGCCTGGTTGACGATTAGCTGTACGGTCTGCGTGGTCGACGAATAGTTGACGGTATCTTTGGGTGTAAAGGTGACGGAGAGGGTATCGGTGCCGGCAGCCGGAACATTGCCTGCGGCGGGTGCATAGACCAGTGTTCCCGGAACCGAGGCGGATGCGTTGAGCTGCGTCGTGGAGAGCGCGGTGCCGTAGGTGATCGCTGCCGGGGTGGCCCAGGTAATGATCGGTGTCGCCTGGGTGACGACGAGCTGCACGGACAGTGTCGCCGTGGTGTAGTCGATGGCGTCAGAAGGCGTGAAGGTGACGGTGAGAGTATCTGTGCCTACGGTTGGAATACTGCCCGAAGCCGGACTGTAGATAAGCGATCCGCCTACCGACGCCGAGGCGTTGAGCTGGGTTGATGAGAGCGCCGTGCCGTAGACGACAGAGGCTGGATTCGCCCAAGTAATGGTTGGTGTCACCTGAGTGACGACGATCTGGACGGAAGCGGTTGTGGCTGTGTAATCGACCGTGTCGGTTGGGGTAAACGTGACGGTCAGGGTGTCAGTGCCGGCTTTCGGAATGTTGCCGACACCGGGAGTGTAGACAAAGGAACCGCCTACGGAGGCAGAGGCGTTCAACTGGGTTGTGGAGAGCGCCGTGCCATAGGGAATGCTTGCCGGATTGGCCCAGGTAATGACCGGGTTTGCCTGATTGACGACCAGCTGCACGGTTTTGGTGATGGGGGTGTAGTTGACGGCGTCGTTGGGCGTGAAGATAACGGTGAGGGTCGCCTTGCCTGCGGCGGGAACGTTGCCCACGGCCGGGGTGTAGCTGAACGAGCCTGGAACCGAAGCGCTGGCGTTCAACTGAGTCGTGGAGAGCGCAGTGCCGTAGGTGATCGCCGTGGGGTTGGCCCAGGTGACGACCGGCGCAGCTTGCGCGACCTGGATCTGGACTGTCTGCGTGACGACTGAGTAGTTGGTCGTGTCGGTGGGTGTGAAGGTGACTGAAAGCGTGTCGAGGCCGGCGGCTGGAACGTTGCCCGCGGCCGGAGTGTAGGTGAATGAACCCTTTACCGATGCCGTAGCGTTGAGCTGGGCCGTAGTGAGAGCGACTCCATAGGTGATGTTGGCTGGATTCGCCCAGGTTACGGTCGGCGCGGCTTGTGTGATGGTCAGCGGCTGGCTGGCGAAGGTGAAGCTGTAGTTGCTGGAGGTCAAGGAACCGATGGAGGTGGCGATCGGGTAGGCACCGACCGTGGAAGGCCTCGCGGGAGAGGTCGCGAGAACCGGGGCGCCTTTTACCGAGCCGGCCTGCGTGTCGCCGTTGACGAAGCCGGTGATGGTGTAGGTGTAAGGAGGAATTGCGGACCCAAAGACGGCAGTTTCGGCGTTGGAGCTGACGAGCAGCGGTTGTTTGTTGACGATGAGGTTGACGGTCTTGGTCGCTGTTCCAAAGTTCGGATTGGCAGGGGTGAAGACGACACTGAGCGGAACCGTACCGGCGGCGGGGACGGTTCCCGCGGGCGGAGTGTAGGCGTAGGCGCCGGGCACAACCGCTGGAGTCGACGAGGTATTGAGCGACATCGCCACGATAACGACATTCCGGTTGTTGGGCAGCGTGACGCTCTGCACTACCTTGGTGACGTCGGTTGGGATCTGGTATCCGTACAGATTGACGTTGCCGTTGATCTGGCCTCCCCCGCCGGTGTTCTGGTAGGCGGTGGTGGAGACGATGGTCTCGCCGGGATAGTTTGCCGGACGAAGCCAACTGCTGATGCTGAGGTTGACAACTGCCGTGGTGCCGTCGGTATAGGTGATCGTGAAGGGCTGCGCGGTCTGCCCGGACGTGGTGGCTGCGCCGATTAAGGAAAGCGCAGCGAAGTTGCCTTGAGGCAGCGTGATGATCGTGCTGGTGACGGCGCTGGGGAGATTGGCCGGACCCAGCAGGTAGGTCTGCCCGTTCCAGACGATGGAGGAGCCGAGCAGGTTGGAGGAGAAGGCGTCTCCATTGTTGTCGAAACCTCCGGTCCCGAAGATCGATCCGTCGCTTTGAAATGCATTCACGCGATAGTAGGCCGAGAGCGCAACCGAGGTGGTGCCCGGGGTCGTCTGGGCGACGGCGTTGAGTTGCGTGGAGCTGAGCGCGGTGCCGTAGGGAACGGGCGCGGGCGTGGGCCAGACCAGGGTGGTGGCGTTCGCCGGGTTATCGAGCAGCAGCACGCTCGCGCTGGCGTTGGTGAAGTCTGCCGTGTCGGTGGGAATAAACGAGGCGGAGAGCGTATTGACGCCGGTAGTAGGAACGGAGCCGGCCGGCGGCGTGTAGGTAATGACGCCCGGCACCGGCGGAGTCACCAGAGCCATGGCGAGCATGACGATGTTGCGTGTCTGCGGAAGCTGGACGCTCTGAACAATCTTCGTGCTGTCGAGGGGAAGCTCATAGCCGTAAACGCAGGTCAGGTGGGCATCCTGGCCGCCCGAGGCGGTGTTGCGGTAGGGGACGCAGGTGATCTCCGACTCGCCGGGATTATTAAGGGGATACACCCAGTCGCTCAGGCTCTGGGTTACGGATGCCGTGGTTCCGTCGGTGTAGGTGATGATGAAGTTGTAGGTGGGGGTGACATTGTTGACCATCGCGCCAAGCATGACAAGACCGGCATAGTGTCCGGGAGGGAGGCTGATGGTCGTATTGCTGACTGCATCGAGCGCGTTGACGGGCCCGAGCTGGTAGGTAATGTTATTCCAAGTGACGGAACTACCCAGCAGGTTCGACGAGTAGGCGTTGCCGCTGTTTCCGGCACCGTTATCGAATCCCCCATTGTTGAAGGTCGTGCCGTTGGTATAGATACCGTGGACGTTGTAGAAGGCGGACAGCGGGACTTGATTGTAGACCGCCACGGTAGCGTTGAGCTGGATTCCGCTCAGTGCGGTGGGATAGGTGATTGGCGCCGGGGTCGCCCAGTTGAGCTGCGGCGTCGCTGGGTTCACGACCAGCGTCACTGTCGCCGTTTGCGTGGGAAAGCTGGTATCGGTGGGGGTGAAGGTAGCGGTAATCGGGTAGCTGCCCGCCGTCAGCCACGTATACGGGGCGATGCTGTAGCTGAAGGAGCCTGGCACAGATGCCGTGGCATTCAGCTGCGCGCCTGAGACCAGCGTTTCATAACTGATCGGGGCAGGTGTGGCCCAGGTAAGGACCGGCGTGGTCTTCCCTACCGTGATCGTCATGGACGATGAGGCACTGGTAGCGAAGTTGGCATCGCCCGCGTAAGTTGCGACGATAATATGCGTGCCCAGCGTAAGCGTGGTGGTGTTGAGGGTTGCCGATCCGCTCCTAAGCAGAGGACTTCCGATCGTCACGCCGTTGTCGGTGATGACCATGGTCTCGGAGGCCGACGGCGCCAGATTGCCTTCGAGCGACGGCGTGAGGGTTGCTGTGATCGCCACCTGCTGGCCGGGGGCGGGGTTGGCGTTCGAGATGCTCAGAAGCGTCTGGGTCTTTACAGGCGAGGAAGCCAGCGGGATGGCATTGGTGGTGCTGGCGGCGAAGTGTGTGTCTCCCGCGTAGTTCGCGTCGATCAAATGGTTGGTTCCGCTGCCTGGAATGGAGATGCCCGGAAACGATGCGCTCGCGGTTTCGGTCAACTGGTTGAGCAGGATGCTCACGTTATTGCTGCCGCTGTTGGCCACGGCCAGGTCGCTGGCGCCATCGCCGTTGAAGTCTCCGGAGACGATCCCGGCGGGGCTGGTTCCGACAGACGCCGTGGTCTGCTTCTGGAAGGTGAGGTCGCCGTTGCCCAGCAGGAGACTTGAGGTGGTCTGGCCGGAGTTGGTTACCGCAAGATCGGCGTTGCCATCGGAGTTGAAGTCGCCTGTGACGATCGACTGGGGAGCTCTTCCCGTTGCTGGAAGGTTTGTCTGCAACGTGAAGGAGCCATCGCCGTTGCCTTTGAAGATGCTTACCTTGTTACCGCCGCTGTCCGCTACCGCAAGGTCGAGCACGTCATCGCCGTTGAAGTCCGCGGCAGCCATGGAGCTAGGGCTGCTGCCGGCTCCGGTCGAAGTCGGCGATCCTGCTGCCTGAACGAAGGTCGTGCCGCTGCCATCGCCGCGCATGACAGTGATGGTGTTGTCGGACTGGTTCGTGACGGCAAAGTCGAGATTGCCGTCGCCGTTGAAGTCGCCTGCCATGATAGACGAGGGGAGGATTCCAACCGAGATCTGCGTGATGTTGGCGCTGGGGAAGGCGCCCGCTCCGTTCCCGAGCATGACATTGACTACGCCATTGGTCGGCAGAAAGCCCAGAAACATCGTGCTCTCTGCCACGGCCAGGTCGACATTGCCGTCGCCATTGAAATCTCCGACGACCAGCGCGGTCTCAGCGATCGTCGATAGATCCACCAGAGGCAAATTGTAGGTCACCTGAGTGTTGAAGGTGCCGTCGCCCTTGCCCAGCAGAATCGAGATCGTCGCGTCCCCGCTGTTGGCTACGGCGAGGTCGAGGTTCCCATCTCCGTTGAAGTCCGCCGCTACCATCGCCACTGGCCCATTGCCGGCCGCCGCCTTGGTCGCCACCGCGGTGAAGCCGCCCTGGCCATCGCCTTCGAGAAGGCTGATTGTATTGCCGCCGCTGTTCAGCACGGCAACATCGATATAGCCATCGTTGTTGAAGTCGCCTGCGGCTACGCTTTGGGGATTGTTCCCCACCGCGACCGGCGAGGTGCTGCCCGCCACGGTTTGTTGCCCTGCGGTTGTCGCACCCAAACCCGCCACGCCCAGCGACAGATTGCTATTGGACGTGTCAAAGAGAGACACATTTCCGGTTTGCGAAAGAGCGGCATTTCCCGTGCCAACGAAGGTGGCCTGCAGCGACCAGTTCCCTGCCGTTCCAGAGGTCATGATCAGGCTGCCGGTAGTTGGATAGAGACCTGTTACGGTTACAGTTTTGGCGCTTGAAGCGCTGGCGGAATAGGATTTGGTTCCGTTGAAGGTGGCCACGACGGAGTGGGTTCCGATTCCACCGAGCTGACGCTGAAATACTGCTGTGCCCTTGGCGCCGTTGGCCGACTGCACCTGGATGGAGCCCAGCACCTGGGTGACGCCGGCATAGGTGTCGCGGAAGGTTACCGTGCCGCCCGCGGGCGATGTGGTCCCGGCTTTTACGGCCGCCGTCATATTGAACACGGATCCATTTGCCGCGCTGGAAGGACTGACCGTGAGTGTAGTCGTGGTGGACGTCTGCGCGTGGACTGCCGTCAAAGGAAGGGTCATCAGCAAAGCCATCGCGGTCAAAAAGGCGATCGAGACCGGTTTTGAGGCGGATGCCAGAGAACCAAAGCAGCTTTTGAAAGTGGTGCAGCAGCGCGACATACACATCTCCGTAAATCTTGTGAATAGCCCGGACAAAACCGGCAGGAAGGCGCAAAGAGGCGTGAGCGATCTCGAGGGCGTGAAGAAGCTCCTCTTCGCGCCGGTTGGCTTTTCCTGCTATGAAGCGAGAACTATGTTGGTGCTGCCTGAACTGCAACGATGGTGAACGTTCGCGTCTCTTGACTCTCAGGCCTAGGTGCGCCGGAAGAGGGGGAGGGACTCGAGGGTAAGCTCCGCGGCTGTTACCCCGACACCAGAATCACTCAGTTCCGAATCGGGAACCATAGTTCGAAGGTGTAAGAAAGATTTTGCAAAATACGCCTATTTCGAGGGATTTCATAGAATTTTTGTTGGGGAACTAACACTAAAGTGTTGGAGAGAACGAGACCAAACCTTGCCGATTGGCCCTTCGAGTCCTCCCGGGGCAGCCAATGGCGTCTCCGGCTCATCCTGTGGTTGGACGGCGGGAGATCCGGCGAGCGGGCTGCGAAAGAGGCTGAGCCACAACGCGCCACGAACCATATTTGGTACAGGTTATCCACCGCTTTGTGATGGGCTTAGCGGGATTCAGGCTTGATTGGCGCGGATTTAGAAGTCATACTCCAGAAAGATTCTGCTGCATCCCATGCAGGACGGGGCTGACCGAGACACCCACGTGACCCGATATAGCCGTCAAGATGTACTTCGGATACTGCACTTGCATGCGCGCCAACTGGTGGCGTGGGAGCGAGCAGAGCTGATCTCCACCAGCGAAGACTATAGCTTCGAGGCTCTGAGCCAGTTGCGCAAGCTGCGCGACCTGCAGGCGGGCGCTCGCATCTCGGCGAAAAATATTCGCGCTTCGGTGAACGCCATGCAGCGGGTGGCGGGGATGCGCAATCCGCTGTCGGAGGCCAGCTTCGTTCGCCGGGGATCGCGGCTCAGCTTCCGCCATGGCGGGGCGCTGATGGACCCGGTGACACAGCAGCTTGCGTTTGACTTCGAGACGTCGCCCGCGCGCCAGCTTCGCGTGGTGGGGGCCTGCGGAGACAATGCCGCGCGGCAGGCGGCCGAGGTGCAGGAGATGTTCCTGCGCGCCGTGCGTCTGGAAGAGTCTACGGCCACGACGCTGCAGGCGATGGAGATCTACGAGTCGATTCTGGCGATCCGCCCCGCGCATGCTCCCGCGCTGATCAACCTCGGCACCATTCACTACAATCTTCGGCAGTATGAGGCGGCCGAGCGGTTCTATCGCAGCGCCACGGAGGCCGACCCGGAGTATGCTTTGGCTTTCTTCGACCTGGGCAATGTTCTCGACGAGATGCAGCGGCTCCCGGAGGCGACGGCTGCCTATCAGAGGGCGGTGGCTCTGGTGCCGCAGTATGCCGACGCGCACTACAATCTCGCTCTATCGTATGAGCGTCAGGGGCAGCGGCGCCGCGCTCTGGGCCATTGGCTGGCGTATGTGCGGCTCGATCCCATCGGCCCCTGGGCGAACCACGCGAAGGAGCAGGCGCGCAAGATTCTCAACACGGAAAAGCTTTCGATCGTCGCGCGTCGGGGGCGGGTGGTCAAGGCGGCCGGTTAGACACTCTCTTATGCTGAGGTTGGAGTATTACCTGTCGACTACGCTCTTCAGCTTCGCCTCAGCGTCGAATGGAAAGAAACGCTCGACTCTCTCTCTGGAGCCACGCAGCGCTCGAAGTCCTTTCTCGCAGCCGAAGCTCTCGAGCCATACCTCGTGTCCGCAGATGAAAACGGTGTGGGTCCCTCAGGCCCTATGAAAAATCTGTCCGAAAACTAAGTAGAGCGGCAGAGCAGCTGGTGCCCCGAAGCACTGAGGAAGCTTTGAGAACCGTCAATGCGGCCGAAACGTCTTCCCTGTCTCCAGCAGAGTCTTCAATCGCGAAAGAATCCGAGGCCACCCATCCGCATTCTGCGCATAGGCCGGGTCGTCTTCCGTCCACTCATCGTTCACCACCGTAACCTTCACCGCCTCCGTCTCCGGCGTTAGCTCCAGTTTTACCCGCGACATCGTCTCGCCCATTCCCATGCCGAACTTGTACTCAAGCAGCTTCGGCGCCTCCACCTGCAGCACTTCGCCCGTCACATACCGCATCGGCTTCCCATCTTTCCCCGGCCCCGACCACGTCATCGCCCCACCAGGCCTCAAATCCGCCTCGAACTCAGCCCCCATAAAGATCTTCTGGTTAATCTCCTTCGAGACAAACCCATCCCAGACCTTCTCAAGCGGCGCCGCAATATAAAAGGTAAAACTCAACGGTGTTTTCGACCCCATATCAAACCTCCAAATCTGCCGGAACCAAGCACGTCCTGCCCAAGACTCTATCAAAATTCCGTAAACCAAGAGGGACATATCCAGATTGCGCCTCGATCAGTTTTTGGACGGATTCTAAGAATCTGTCCAAAGACTGCTTTTCGGTTCAGGTCTAACCAGAAAACAGACAACAACAAAGGCGAAATGCGGGGATCTCTCCACTACGCCGTGTGATAAAACCACACGGCTTACCACCCCAGCGAGCAAAAGCACTCGCCGGGGACCCCGGTTGCTTCGGTCGAGATGACGACTTCTTTTGAGTTTCTGGACAGGTTGTAAGAGCTAAACTTGACACCGCCTTCACCGGTGGCATCAATTGGCAGAACGCTCACAGCAGATTCCTCCGCTACGCTGCGGAATGACAACCAAAAACCAGGCAACAACGG
This sequence comes from Edaphobacter sp., assembly GCA_965277335.1. Taxonomy (GTDB): domain Bacteria; phylum Acidobacteriota; class Terriglobia; order Terriglobales; family Acidobacteriaceae; genus Edaphobacter. The sequence goes on from CBDICJ010000009.1 coordinate 251,258, forward strand.
AGCTTCACGTATTGGTAGAGTTCTGTACGGCCCAATATGAACGGCTATTCGGTGGTCGCTTTCAGATGCTAGACTCACCTTCTTGAACTTAATCTTGAGGTGTGGGAATGCAGCACGGCAGTCCGGCAGCGCTAACGCAGTTGGGGGAAGATGAGCAGTTGTTTCGCGATACCGTCCGGCGCTTCGCCACCGAGCAGATCACGCCTTTGGTCCGCGGCATGGACGAGGCGCAGCAGATGGACGCGGCGCTGATTCAGAAGCTGTTCGGCATGGGACTGATGGGCATTGAGGTGCCGGAGGAGTATGGCGGGGCGGGGGGCAGCTTCTTCCAGGCGATCCTCGCGGTGGAGGAGATCTCCGCGGTCGATCCTTCGGTCGGCGTGATGGTCGACGTGCAGAACACGTTGTGCATCAATGCGCTGATTCGCTGGGCGACCGCCGAGCAGAAGCAGAGATATCTTCCTCGGCTGGCGGCCGATACTGTCGCCTCTTACGCGCTCAGCGAAGCCTCCTCGGGGTCGGACGCCTTCGCGCTGCAGACTCGCGCCACCAAACGCGGCGACGACTATATTCTCAACGGCCAGAAGCTCTGGATTACGAACGCCAAGGAATCCGGCCTTTTCCTGGTCTTCGCCACGATCGATCCGGCGGCCGGGTACAAGGGCATCACTGCGTTCCTCGTGGAGAAGGGCACGGCGGGGTTCACGCTGGGCAAGAAAGAAGACAAGCTCGGCATTCGCGCTTCGAGCACCTGCGAACTGATCTTCAGCGATTGTGCTGTGCCGGCGTCGCAGGTGCTGGGTGAGCCCGGCAAAGGATACAAGATCGCCATCGAGACCTTGAACGAAGGCCGCATCGGCATCGGCGCGCAGATGCTTGGATTGGCCGAGGGAGCCTGGGGACACGCGGTGAAATGGGCGAAGGAGCGCAAGCAGTTCGGCAAAACGGTGGTGGAGTTTCAGGCGATGCAGTTTCAGCTGGCCGAGATGGCGACCGATATCGAAGCCGCGCGTCTGTTGATCTACAACGCGGCGCGGCTGAAGGATGCAGGACTGGATTTTTTGAAAGAGGCGGCGATGTGCAAGTACTTCACCTCGCAGGTGGCCGAGCGGGTGGCGAGCCTGGCGGTGGAGGTCTACGGCGGGTCGGGATTTGTTAAGGACTATCCCGTTGAAAAGCTCTATCGCGATGCCAAGATCGGAAAGATCTACGAGGGAACTTCGTTCATGCAGCTCGCCACGATCGCGAAGCTGACGCTGGGAAAGATCTAGCCGCGCCTGTGCAGTATGGAGGTTGATGCGCGTAGGGTCTGGTGAGCGAGGCAGGGCTCGAACCTGCAACCGTCAGCTTAGAAGGCTGATGCTCTATCCAATTGAGCTACTCGCCCCGGGTGTGCGTCTCCCACGATTGTAGCGGGGACGGTTCTAGAGAGGTAAATTTTTTAGCCAGTCGCGGAAGTCGGGGCCGAGGTCCTTGTTCTTCAGGGCGAACTCGACCGTGGCGCGAAGGAAGCCTTGCTTGTCGCCGGCGTCGTGGCGCTTGCCTTCGTAGCTGAAGCCGTAGACCTTCTCGTATTGCAGCAGCGCCTTGATGCCGTCGGTGAGTTGGAGTTCGCCGCCTGCGCCGGGGGTGATGTGCTCGAGCATATCGAAGATGCGGGGCGTCAGAATGTAGCGGCCGATGATGGCGTTCTGGCTGGGCGCTGCTTCGGGCTTCGGTTTTTCGACCATGTTCCTGACGGCGAGAAGGCGCGGATTTTTGGGGTCGGGCGTGCAATCGAGACAGCCGTAGGAGGAGATTGCCGCGCCTTCGACCACCTCCGAGCCCAGGATGGTCGATTGCGTCTCGTGGAAGGCTTCGACCATCTGCTTCATGCAGGGAACGGTGGCGTCGACGATATCGTCCGGCAGGAGGACAGCGAAGGGTTCGTCGCCGACGAGTTCCTTGGCCATCAGCACGGCGTGGCCGAGGCCGAGCGGCTCCGCCTGGCGGGTGTAGGTGACCTTGGCGAGCTTCGACACGGAGCGTGCAATCTCGAGCAGCGCCGTTTTATTCTTTGCGGCGAGGGAGGCTTCAAGTTCCGGGCTGCTGTCGAAGTGGTCCTCCATGACGGACTTGCCGCGGCCGGTCACGATGATGATCTCGGTGCAGCCGGCAGCGACGGCCTCTTCGACGCCATATTGGATCAGGGGTTTGTCGACCAAGCACAACATCTCTTTCGGCAGCGCCTTGGTCGCGGGCAGAAACCGTGTGCCCATACCGGCGGCGGGAAAGACAGCTTTGCGGATTTTCTGTTGCGTCATATCGGGGGGAAGGCTCTTTCGTATTGGGTCTGCGTCAATCGTAGCAAAGGCAATCACGAATCGGATTGTCGCAGCCCGTGAATTGCTTTGCTTTTATCGTTCGCCTCTATCATCCGCCGCTATCATTCGCCGCGTGATCGATCAGGCTTTCGTGCCATGCACGCAGGAGAAAGCAGCTGGAAGGTGCCGGCAGGCCAGCGCATCTCCTGCTGCAGGACTCTTGGTATGATGGAGCAGGCGGGCAGTGATCGGGTTCGGAGAGATTGTCACTTCGGGAGGTACAGAAATGTCGTTCGCGAAGCAAGCGATAGGCCGCCTACGGCGTGAAGGCTGGAGTCTTATGCCTTATGCGTTCGGCCGCTTCCATACCGTACGAAGCCTTTATAGCGCCCAGTCGCGGATGCTGCGAGGCAAAAAGAAGCAAGACACAAGCAAGACAATTTTTCCAGAGGTGAATGGAGACAAGGCGGTCGCGGATATCCAGCAGAACGCGGTGTATTGCCCGGTGATGCTGCCGCCGGATGTCGTCGCTGAACTGAGAACGATTGCCGAGACGGCCGATCTGGAAGCGATCTCGAAGGGCGGGAAACAGCACTTCCACTATGCGGACGTGAAAGAAGCGCACCTGCCCAATGGAGAGCTGGTGCTGATGGGTCTGGTCGCGAATGCGAAGCAGTTCCCTGTGGCCAATCGCGTGGCGGAAGATCCGGTCGCGCTGAGCGTGATGGCGGGCTATCTCGGCTACACGCCGACGCGGTGGGAGATCAATCTGTTCTGGAGCTTCGCTTCCGATGCTGCGCTTGAAGCTCGCAAGATCGCGACACAGACGACGGAGTTTCACTTCGATGTGCACTCGTACAACTTCGCCTATGCCGCGTACTACCTGCTCGATACAGACCGGAACAACGGCGCGCATGTGATGATCACCGGCAGCCACAAGGATAAGCCGACGTCGTGGCTCTTCGGCTCCGCCAATCAGAAGGACAATGTGGTGTATGCGCACTATCCCAAGGACAAGGTGCTGATCATCGAGGGCAAGGCAGGAACGGGCTTCTGGCAGGACAGCAGTTGCTACCACAAGGCGCTGCCGCCGGAGAAGTCGGAGCGGCTGTTGTTCCAGGTTCGCTACTTCTGAACGTGCGCACGGTCGAGCTCGGCAACGGAGGAATGCGTTCGTCAGCGCTGGGATTTGGCTGCTCGGCGGTGCTGGGGCGGGTGGGGCGCAAAGACTCGCTGACTGCGCTGCATGCGGCTTATGACGCGGGGATTACGTTTTACGATACGGCTCGATCGTATGGGTATGGGGAGTCGGAGGCGCTGCTGGGGAAGTTTCTGCGGGGGCGCCGAGACACGGTGGTGATCTCGACCAAATTCGGGATAATGCCCGCGCAGACCAGCTTTCTGAAAGAGACGATCAAGCCGGTCGCGCGCAAGGTGCTGCGGCTGATTCCCAGCGCGCGGAAGGCGGTACAGAAGCAGATTGGAGCGCAATTTTCGGCGAACCAGTTTTCCGTGCCGGTGCTGCGGGACAGTCTGGAGACGAGTCTGCGAAAGCTTGGGACCGACTATGTCGATTTGTTGTTTATGCACTCCGCGCCGGTGAGCGTGTTGCAGCAGGAGGACCTGCTTGCCGCGATGCAGCAGATGGTGCGGGAGGGTAAAGTGCGCCGGGTTGGAATCTCGTCGGAGCCGGAGGTCATCGAGCTTGCGTTGGAAGCGAATATCGAGGGGCTGCGGAGCTTTCAGTTTCCCTGCAATCTGTTTGACCTGGAGATTGCGAAGAAGCTGGATGGGTGCGGTAGCGATGTGGCGGCGGTGGCGAATCATCCGTTCGGAGGGGTGCAGCGGGTGATGGAGAGCAAGGCTCGGCTGATGGCCCTGGCGAAGGAGGAACTGACTCCGGCGGGACTACGGGAGAAGCTGCAAGTGGTGGACGATGCGATGCTGGCGGATATTGTGCTTAATGCAGTTACAGATGGCACGGGGATTCAGGTGGTGATTCCGTCGATGATGCAGGTTAAGCATCTGCGCACGAACGTGGCGGCGATGGAGCGGAGCCGGTTTACGCCGGATGAACTGGCGTGGCTGCGCCGGATAACTAGGACGCTCACGAGATAGGATTGACCGTCTTATTCAGGGCTCGACAATGCGGGGAGCGAGATCCGGTGCGACCAGACGGAAATGCTTCGTGTTGAAGGTGTAAATGCGAGTGGCGTCGATTTTGCGCGCACAGGCCATAATAAGCGCGTCGTAAAGGATGCCTCCGGTGAGGCCACGCTGAGAGACTTCGATGATAGTCGCCAAATGCTCAGAGGCTGTTAGAGCGGTCACTTTGAATCGCCTGCTTAGATGCTGCACCATTTGGGCTGCTGTCAAAGGTGGCACCTTGTAAGGCACCGGCATGCGCGTGAGAACCGAGAAAACTTCTGCGAGCGAGTGAGCTGCGCAACCGGCTCCGCGTGATTCTGCTACAGCGAGGCCAGTCCGAGCACGTTCGTGGTTAGAATGATGCGGTATGGAGGCTGCAATGACGACAGAGGTATCGAGAAAAATCATCGTTTCTTGAGCATTCCAAGGATGGCACGATCTCGATCTTCCCTGTCTCTTCTAATCCAATCGAGAACGTCGCCGGGAGGGGACCCGCCTGCGTCATAGACCAGAGTCCCGTCCTTCTCATACAGGCGGCCCGGTTGGGATTCAGTCTGCACGATGAGAGTTTCGCCTTCTTGATGCATCTTCAGGCGCGTGCCTGGAATGAGGTGAAGAGCATCGCGCAGCTTCTTGGGGACAACGATGCGCCCAGCTTTGTCTATTTCTGCGGTGGCATTCATAAATGGTATTTTACCATAGGAAAATGCCATTTTGAAGGTTACAGCACGGGTGAGTCGTCGTGGAGCATGGCTTTGCGGATGATCTTGATCGGCGCGAAGCCCTGGCGCATTAAGTTGTTATGGAACTGCTCGAGGTTGAAGGCAGCGCCTTGTTTCTTCATCATGTCGGCGCGGAGCTTCATGATCTCGAGCTTGCCGAGGGTGTAGTAGAGATAGGTGGCGTCGGCGGTGCCGCGCTTGGTCTCCATCAGGCCGACGGAGTGGGATTGGTAGCCCTCCTTGACGAAGAAGTCGACGGCCTGGTCGAACGTGAACTGGCCGGTGTGCAGCTTGATGGAGTTGACGAAGCGGGCGTCGCGGAGAAGCGCGTCTTGAAGCTGGCCGAGGCGGATGAGATTGGCTTCGCGGGCGTCAATCTTTGGAGCGCCGGGAGCTTCGGTTCCGGGCTGGCCGTAGCCCTGGTCGAGCATCATCTGCTCGCAGTAGTGAGCCCAGCCTTCGATGTTGGTGCTGGCTCCGAGGATCTTGCGAATGTCGGAGGGAAACTGCGGCATCCAGAGGAACTGAACGTAGTGGCCCGGGTAAGCCTCATGGACGCTGGTGCTGATGATGGTTCCGGCATTGAAGGCGGCCATGTGCTCGGCGACGTGCTGCGCGGTCCAGTCTTTTTCCGGCAGGGTGACGTTGAAGTAAGCCTTGGTCGAGTGGGTTTCGAACGGGCCGGGAGGGTCCATCGAGGCCTGCGTGGTGGCGCGCATGAAGGGCGGAGTCTCTTCGAGCGTGGGTTCGACGGTGGACGGGATGGTGATGATGTGGTGCGCGTCGATGAACTGGATCAGGCTGGCGAAGGTGGCGTGAAAGGTGTCGAGGAGCTGGCCGGGCGCGGGGTGGATGGCGGCGAGTTCCGCCAGGACCTGCTGCGGCGTCTTGGCGGGGTCGACCTCTTTGGCGACGCGGGCGAACTCGGCCTGATTCTTGTGCAGGTCGGCGTAGGCGATCTCGAGGAGGCGGTCGAGCGGGATGTCGACCATCTCGTCATAGCGGAGCTTTTTCGCAAATGTGTCGGCGCCGAATTTGAAGTCGCCGCCCGAGCGGGGCAGGAGGTCGGACTTCATCCATGCGCCGTAGGACTGGAGAGCTGCGATGACGGCGGCGTTGGATTTGACGAACTCAGCTTTGGTGTCGGCGTCGGTTGCTTGATTGAAGGCTGAGGGGACGTCGTTCTGGAAGAAGCTGACGAGGCCGTCGATCTGTTCGAGCGCGATTTCAGTGTAGATTTTGGGCGGATTTTTGAGATTCTTGCGCGCCTCTTCGAGGACCTGCGGCATCTGCTTCTCGCGGTCAACGGCGGCGCGGAGCCGGGTGTCGACCGAGGCGTAGGGGCGCTCCATGATGACAAAGACCGAGTTGGTGATGCCGGAGGAGTAGGCGTCGGGATTCTTTTCCCAGGGACGGATGACGTCGAGCGAGAGGAGGGTGCTGCGAATGCTGTTGAGGAGGATCTCGCGGTCACCTGCCACGGAGGCGTCGAGGGCGGTGGGGTCGATGGCTTCGACCTTCTTTTCGTAGGCGTGGAGGGCGGCGATCTGGCGCTCGATGTTGGCGGCGGAGTAGTCCTCGAGCTTGTCGTCGTACTGGTGGAGACCGGCGGAGGTTCCGGCAGTTGGGGAGAAGTGGAAGTAGACCTCGGAGAAGTATTGGTCGGCAACGGATTGGAAGGTCTGCTGTGCGCCGTCGGCGGAGAGGCGCTGGGCTGGTTTTGCTTGGGCGTCTGGTGTGGCCATAAGGGCTCCGGCGAGCAGGAGAAATGCGAGGAGACGGACGACCCTGACTATTTTCACAGTTTTCACAATCTTCATAGATGGGAAGAGTGTACGGCGTTGGCCAGAGGGTGCGCTAGAGGTGGGCGGGAATGACGCCGTAGCGGGTCATGATGGCGCCGAGGGCGGCGTAGTTGGTGGGTCCGTCCTGCCGCATGACACAGGCAAGCTCATCGAAGCACTCGGGGCCGAGACAGCCGGGGGTGTGGATGCAGAGGAAGCGCGCGCCGTGGCTGTGCAGGTTATGGAAGCCGTGCGGGGCGCCACGTGGGATTTCAAGCTTTTCGCCGGGGCCGATCTGCGTCTGCAGGCCGGAGACCGTCCACAAGGTGATGCCATCGATTCCGAGGATGGTTTCGTCGCAGGCGTGGTGAAGATGAGGCACGATGACGCCGACGTGGGGCGGCAGGGTGATCTCGAAGGCCTCAAGACAGTTCTGCGTTTCGTGACGGCTCTTCAGGAAGGTGATCGTCAACTCTCCAAGGTGAATCGTACGTGCCATCGTTCACCTCTTCAGGACTGTCCTGAGCCGCTGCTAGCTTGGCTTGGCTTGCAGTACATCATATATCAAGGTTGAAGAAGAGCAAGCCCGTAGAAAAGAAGCGTATATCCGCCTATATGTGGACTTGAGTCGCGGTTTGGGAAGATGAGGTGGCCTGCCGGCCGGGCCGCCTGCGCGGCGCGCGGTGACTTCGTCACGGGTATACCCCTTCGGTTGGCGCTCCCGTTGGTCGCGAGGAAAGATCACTGCGCCGATCATCGGGAGGCCCGGGCGAAGCCGGTAGGCACCCCACGAAGTGAGCGCGGGCCGCGTCGGGCGCCCGCGCGGCATCGCACCATTAGGTAAGGGTCGGGGTTAGGGCGTCGAGCAGGGCGCGGGCTTCGGCGAGGACGTCTTCGGCTTTGGCGGAGGGCAGGGGCCAACGGAGGGTGCCCTGGGGAGTGAACTGGGCTCCGCGTTTGGTGTTGCGGCTTACCAGCTTCATCAGGGTCGCGGGGTCTACCGTCTTGTGGTTGCCATTAATGAAGTGCGATGGGTCGGCGTTGACGGCGGCGAACTTGATGTGGAGCATCTCGACGAAAGTCTTGAGGGGCTGGGCTTTTCCTGAGCCGCGGGCGCTATTGCCGTTGGGGTTGGGGAGTTCGACCTGGGTGCGCTTGCGGTCGAGCTGCGAGATGCCGAGCTGTTCGCAGTGAAGACGGATATCGCCGGCGGCCAGGAGGTTGAGGACGGTGTCGGGGGGCGTGCCGTAGCGGTCTTGCAGTTCGGCGCGGACGTCGGCGAGGTCGGCCTGGGTTTCGGCGCCGGCGATACGCTTGTACATGCGGAGGCGCTGGTTCTCTTCGGGGATGTAGTCGGAGTCGATGCGGACAGAGATGCCGAGGTTAACGACGGTGGAGGCGTGAGCAGGTTTTTCTTCCTCGCCCTTCATCTTGCGGACGGCCTCTTCGAGCATGGAGGTGTACATCTCGAAGCCGATGGCTTCGATGTGGCCGGACTGTTCGCCTCCGAGCATGTTGCCTGCGCCGCGAAGTTCGAGGTCGAGCGCGGCGATCTTGAAGCCGGCTCCGAGGTCGGAGAATTCCTTCAGGGCGGCGAGGCGGCGGCGGGCGATCTCGGTGAGCTCAGTGTCGGCTGGAATGAGGAGGTAGCTGTAGGCGCGACGGTTGCTACGGCCTACGCGGCCGCGAAGCTGGTAGAGCTCGGAGAGGCCGTGGCGGTCGGCGCGATCGATGATGATGGTGTTGGCGAGGGGGATGTCGAGGCCGTTTTCAATGATGCTGGTGGCGACGAGGACGTCGTACTCGTGGTTCATGAAGGCGAGCATGACGCGTTCGAGCTCGGCCTCGGGAAGCTGGCCGTGGCCGATGACGATGCGGGCCTGGGGGACGAGCTCGCGGATCTTTGCGGCGAGGTCGTAGATGGTTTCGACACGGTTGTGGACGAAGTAGATCTGGCCGCCGCGTTCGAGCTCCATCTCGACGGCGGTGCGGATGAGCTTCTCGTCGAATTTGGCGACGATGGTCTGAATAGCCATGCGGTCTTTGGGCGGAGTCTCGATCACGCTCATATCCCGAAGCCCGATGAGCGACATGTGGAGGGTACGGGGAATGGGCGTGGCGGACATACTGAGGACGTCGATGGCGGCGCGCATCTGCTTGAGGCGCTCTTTGTGGCGGACGCCGAAGCGCTGCTCTTCGTCGACGACGAGCAGGCCGAGGTCCTGGAACTTTAAGTCTTTCGAGAGGACGCGGTGGGTGCCGATGAGGATGTCGACCTTGCCCTGCTCGACTTTTTCAAGGATGACCTTCTGCTCTTTGGGGGTGCGGAAGCGGGAGATCATCTCGACGTTGACGGGGAAGTTGGCGAAGCGCTTTTTGAAGGATTCGAAGTGCTGGAAGCTGAGCACGGTTGTCGGGGTCAGGACTGCCACCTGTTTCGAGTCTTGCACGGCCTTGAAGGCGGCGCGCATGGCGACTTCGGTTTTGCCGTAACCGACGTCGCCGCAAAGGAGCCGATCCATGGGCTGGGTAGATTCCATGTCGGCCTTGATGTCGGCGATGGCGGTGAGCTGGTCGTCGGTCTCGTTGAAATCGAAGGCGTCTTCGAACTCGCGCTGCATGTTGGTGTCGGGGGAGAAGGGCGTACCGGCGGCGGCCTGGCGCTGGGCGTAGAGCTTGAGCAGCTCGGCGGTCATGTCGGCCATGGCCTTCTTAACGCGGGCCTTGGTCTTCTGCCAGCCCTGGGTGCCGAGGCGGTTGCGCTCGGGGGGCGGGCCAGTCTCGCTGGAGCGGTACTTCTGGATGAGGTCGAGGCGGGTGAGCGGGACGTAGAGTTTGGCGTCGTCGGCGAACTCGAGGATCATGAGTTCGAGGGGCGGCTGGGCTATCGGTTCGTTATTTCTGTCTATTTTTTCATCTATGACGCGAAGGCCGCAGTACTGGGCGATGCCGTGCTCGACGTGGACGACGTAATCCCCTACGGCGAGATCGCGGAAGTCGGAGATGAAAGCGGCGGCTTTGGATTTGCCGCGGCGGACGGGGCGGCTGGAGATGTCGGCATCGTCGGAGACATCCTGCGCGCCGAAGATGACGATCTGGCGGGCGGTGGTTTTATCAAGATCGAGAATCTGCACGCCGGAGGCGATGGCGGTTTTGACGATGACGGGGGTGCGGAGGTCGATCGTGTTTCCGCCGAGGTAGCTGGACTCGGTGTAGACGGTGGAACCGCCGGGGGCTTCGCTGCGGGAGCCGAGGCGGTAGGGAATCTGGTACTCCTGCAGGAGTCCCGCGAGGCGTTCGACTTCGCCCTGGTTGGGAGCGGTGAGCAAGATGCGAGCCTCCTGTTTCATGAGCGCGTTGAGTGCGTCGATTAACGCCGGGATGGCTCCGTGGAAGCGCTGGGTGGGGCGGGTGGCGAAGTCGACTTCGGAGAGGTCGCTGCGATCGGCGTCGAGGATATCAACTGCGCCGAGCTGGTCGAGCTCGATGCCGGAGAATTTGTGCAGGCGGTCGTCGAGGTCCCAAGGGGAGAGGTAAATGTCTTCGGGGCGGATGAGGTTGCCGATGCCGGAGCGATCGTGGCGCTGCTCGATCTTGTTCCACCAGCGCTCACCCTGGTTTTTGATCATGGCGGGCTCTTCGAGGAAGACGCGAGGAGCGGGACCGCTGGCGCTGAGCAGGTCGAGCAGAGTGAGGTTGGCTCCGGCGACTGGGGCGAAGAACTCCCAGCCGGGGAAGATGGTTGCTTCTGAACCGCGGCGATAGGAGGAGTCGCTGGAGGTTGTGGAACCCACCCTTTCCGATGAAGCCGGAAAGGATGGGGCACCCGAACTTTGGATGGCGGTTTGAAGTTCGATGGGTAATTCGCCGCCTTCGAGGGCCGCGCCTGCCGTGCCTGCGCGGGTGAGGCGGGCGTTGATGGCGGTGAGGATTTTATCTGTGACGGGAGTTTCGGTGAGGGGCAGGAGCAACGCGTGGTCGAGGGTGGAGCTGCTGCGCTGGGTGTCGGGATCGAAGGTGCGGATGGATTCGATCTCGTCGCCGAAGAAGTCGATGCGGACGGGGCGTTCGGTCTCGGGGGAGTAGACGTCGAGGATGCCTCCGCGAAGCGTGACTTGACCGGGCATCTCGACGACGTCCACCTTCGTGTAACCAACCGACAACAGGTGCTCGACGAGCATGTCGGGGATGTACTCTTCGCCGACTTTGAGAGGTAGGGCGAGGGCGCGGTAGTAGTCGCGGGAGAAGAGCTTCATGCAAGCGGCTTCGACGGGAGCGATGACGAGGCGGGCCTGAGCTGTTGCGATCTTCCACAGCGTGGCGGCGCGGGTCTCCTGAATATCGGGATGCGGCGAAAGATTTTCGAAGGGGAGGACGTCGTGAGCGGGAAGGCGCAGGACGGATTCAGCGGGCAGAGCGCCGGTGAGCTCGCAGGCGCTGAGCACGGCGGCGTGAAGGGCCTCGGCGGCTTTGTTGTCGGCAACGATGATGAGACTGGGGGCCTGGGCGGCGCGGACGAAGTAAGGCAGATAGAGAGAGAGCGCGGTAAAGGTAAGGCCGGACACACGTCTCCGGCCCGTGCCTCCGCTCAAGTGGCGGCGTACACGCTCGAAGGCTTCAGAGTGCTCCAGGTCTGCGAGGAGCTCGCGGACGAAGGGAAGAACCATGCTGATTCAATCGTAGCAGCGTTGGCTGCGGGGTTTGTTCAAAGCAGTTTAGTAAGTGCTGCAATGATGTCTATCGATAAGTGAAAGGACAGAGACAAAGGCGAAATGCGGGGATTTCTCCGCTCCGCCGCGCGATAAGACCGCGCGGCTTCGGTCGAAATGACGACTTGTAGGAGTTATTAGCGTAAACAGATTCTTAGAGAGTGCCGACGATCTTGCCGATCTGTGCATTGGACTCCATGTAGCGGTGGGCGGCGACGATTTCGCTGAAGGGGAAGGTCTTGTCGATGCGGGGCTTGAAGCTGCCGTCGGCGAGGTGATCGAAGGTGTACTGCTTGGCTTTGCGGAAGGCTTCGGGGTCGGCGATCACCTCGCGCAGGGTGTAGCCCTTGATGGTGAGGTGCTTGCCGAGCGCAAGCATGAGCGGGTAGGGTGTCGGCTCCATCGCGAGGGCTCCATACTCGAAGAGGATGCCGCCATCGGCCGCAGCGCCGGCGAGCGCTTCGATGCCTTTGCCTGCGACCGGATCGAAGATGACGCGCGCACCTTTGCCGCCGGTGATCTCGTTGACGCGAGCGACGAGGTCCTCTTCCGCGGTGGCGATGACGTGGTCTGCGCCGAGCGAAAGAAGCTCCTCCTTTTTCGCTGAGGTGCGCGTGGCGGCGATGCTGATGGCGCCTTCGGCTTTGACAATTTCGATGGCGGCAAGACCGACGCTGCTGCTGGCTGCGGTGATGAGCACGAAGTCGCCGCGCGTGACGTGGGCCTGGGCGACGATGGCTCCATAAGCGGTCAAGTATTGCATCCAGATGCTGGCGCCCTCTTCAAAGGAAAGCCTTTCGGGGTAAGCGGCCAAGGCAAACGCGGGAACGATGGCGACTTCGCCGTATACGCCATATCTGGTAAGCAGGAAGGCTGGTACGGTGCTTGCGGTCTTGCCGATCCAGCTCTTGTCGACGCCGGGGCCGACCGCCTCGACGATGCCCGAGGCCTCGTAGCCGTTGGTCGACGGAAGAACCGGAGGCTCGAGATATCGTCCGAGGCGGAACATGACTTCAGCGCGATTAAGCCCGATCGCTTTGACGCGGAGCCGCACCTCGCCATCGGCCGGCTCAGGCAGCGGCAGTTCGTCGAACTGGAGTACTTCGGGACCTCCGGTCTTGTGGAAGCGAACGATTTTTACGGTATCAGGCATGAGGAAGCTCCTTGATTGTCACCGATGCGTTACCTACGGCTGGTATGGATGAGCACGATCGAGGAAAGACTCAGGGAAATACCGCGAATTGAGATCGCGCGAGAGCTTATGGTTGGAGCGAATCTTCGGGCTTCGATTCTTCCTTCAGAACGGCGGGAATCGCTTCGGCTTCAGCATCTTTGCCGTAGATGACCTGACCGTACTCCAGCAGGGTGACCATGCCGACGCCGCCGCAGATGTTGCCCGCGACGGCGTAAAGGAGCCAGTTGGGGTAGGCAATCCATGCGGCTTTGCCGGTGAGGACGGTGGTGAGGATTTCACCGCTGGCAGCGATGCAGTGGGCAAAGTTGCCCAGGCCGACGACGAAGGTGAGCATCCAGATGATCATGACCGAGCCGGTGATGGAATGGGAGCCGGAGACGAGCCAAGCTACGGTGGCGATGATCCAGCCGCCCATGACGCCGCTCCAGAAGATGGTGGCGGGCGGGTTGTGGATGGCCTCCGCGCCGAGACCGGCCAAGGCCTGAACCATATCGGGGCGGAGGGCTCCGGTGAGAGAGACGATCGCGGCGAAGGCGAGCGCGCCGAGGACGTTCGCGGGAAGCACGGTGGCCCAGAGACGGATCGTCTTCCAGAGGTGCTTCTTTTCCGCGAGGACCAGAGCGACGGGGTAGAGCGTGTTTTCGGTGAAGAGCTGCGAGCGGCCCAGGATGACCACGATGAAGCCGAGCGGATAGAACATTTTGGCGACGAAGAGCACGGTTTTCGTCGGGCTTGCGCCGGTTGGCGTAAGCAGCGCGATGGCGATGGCGTTGCCGAGCGCGGACAGGCCCATGAAGATGCCGCCCGCTAGACCGGAGATGGCGAGCGAGACGCTGGAGCGGCCAAGCTCCTGGCGGGCGTTGTTGGCTACCTGCTCGTATATGTCCTGGGCGCTGGGGCGATCAAGATTCTTTTGCGCCTCCTGTGCGGGCGGGGGCTGCGGCGGGCGGCGAAGACGAAAGGGCATAGGCTTGAGATGCCGAAGCAAATGTTCATGACGCGAAACTTCGTCGAAGATGAAATCGTTGTAGAAAGATTGCAGTAGCACACCACTATACCGCTTCCCCCGATCGTGCATCGACGCGAGATGGAATGCAGGCCGAATCGCCGGGAGTCCGTCCTTATAATTTGCCTATGCCGCCTACGCTTATGCCCGACCAGGAGTTGCAGGAGCTGCGCGATAAGCTTCGCCACCACGAACATCTCTACTACGTGCTGGATGCTCCTGAGCTGACGGACGCGCAGTACGACGCGTTGATGATCAAGCTCAAAAAGATAGAGCAGACGCATCCGGAGCTGATTACGCCGGACTCCCCGTCGCAGCGCGTAGGAGGCAAGCCGCGCGAGGGATTTGTGAAGATGCCGCACTCGCGGCCGATGTTGTCGCTTGACAATGCCTACAACGAGGAGGAGCTGCGAGCGTGGGACCAGAGGGTGCGGGATGCGCTGCCAAGTTCGGAGGCCGTGCGGTACGTATGCGAGTTGAAGCTGGACGGTCTGTCGCTGGCGCTGCACTATGGGCCTGAATCAAATCATGCAGCGCATGCATCGACGCATCTGGCGCGCGGGTTGACACGCGGCGATGGGTCTATCGGCGAAGATGTCACGAGCAACGTTCGCACCATTCGGTCGGTGCCGCTGAGCATCTCGGGGGCGAAGCTTGCGGCTGCGGGATTGCCGGAGAGCTTCGAGGTTCGCGGCGAGGTGGTGATGCCGCAGGCTGCTTTTGTCAAGCTCAACGAAGAGCGCGAGGCGCAGGGACAGACGCCGGCTGCAAATCCGAGGAACGCGGCAGCGGGAACGATTCGTACGCTGGAGCCGAACATCGTGGCGCAGCGCCGGCTCGACTTCTACGCGTACTTCCTGCTGAAGGACGGCGAGTTTTTGCTGCCGCAACAATCGAAGACGCTCGATGCCTTGCGGTCGCTGGGGTTTCGCGTGAACCCATATGCGAAGACGGTAAAGAACATCGGCCAGGTGATCTCCTTTATCGGCGAGGCAGAGCCGTTGCGCGACACGCTTGGGTATGAGATTGATGGTGTGGTTATTAAGGTGGATGCGACCGCGCAGCAGCGGCGGCTTGGATTTACGGGGAAGGCGCCGCGCTGGGCGATCGCATACAAGTTTGCGGCGCGGGGCGGGATAACACGACTGGAAGACGTGCTGTTCCAGGTGGGGCGGACGGGCAAGGTAACGCCGGTTGCGGCGCTGGCTGCGGTTTCGATTGGAGGCACGACGGTGACGCGGGCGACGCTGCACAACGCAGACGAGATTGGCCGCCTGGGCGTTCGCATCGGCGACTTCGTGCAGGTAGAGCGCGGCGGCGATGTCATTCCGAAGATCATTGCGGTGGTGGACGACGCTTCGCATCCGCGGGGCACACAGGAGATTGCCTTCCCGAAGGCATGTCCGGAGTGTGGAAGCGCGCTGGTGCGAGCCGAGGGTGAGGTGGACTGGCGTTGTGTCAATGCGAACTGTCCGGCACGGCTGCGTGAGGAGCTGCTGCACTTTGCGGCGCGGGGTGTGATGAACATCGAAGGCCTGGGCGACGCGATGGTGACGCAGCTTCTGGCGGCTGGTTATGTGAAGGGCATCGCCGACCTCTACCACTTGAAGAAGGCGCAACTGCTGACACTTGAGCGCGTGGGAGAGAAGTCCGCGCAGGCGCTGCTGGATGAGATTGAACGGTCGAAATCGGCTCCGCTGGCGCGCGTGATCTTTGGATTGGGTCTGCGGTTCGTGGGAGAGCGCACGGCACAACTGCTGGCGGCTCAGTTTGGGTCGATGGACATGCTGATGGCCGCGACCGCTGAAGAGCTCGAGTCGGTGAATGAAGTTGGGCCGCGGGTTTCGCAGGCAATCGTTGAATTTTTCGCCGAGACGCACAATCAGGAGTTGGTCGAACGGCTTCGCGCCGCAGGGCTGACCTTCACCGCTGAGAAGCGAGTGACCACTTCGACGCTGGAGGGAATGACATTTGTGCTGACAGGGACGCTGCCGAATCTTACGCGCGAGGTCGCGAAAGAGAAGATCGAGTCGGCGGGCGGGCGCGTTTCAGGAAGCGTAAGCAAGAAGACCAGCTACGTGGTCGCGGGCGAAGAGGCGGGATCGAAGCTGGATAAGGCGACTTCGCTAGGCGTGAAGGTGGTCGATGAAGCCGGGCTGCTGATGCTGCTTGAGAATGGACCGGCGCCAAGTTAGGTGAGGCTTTTCCTAGACGGGACGGCGAGCACGAAAGCCGCAAGCTTTCATGGCGGCGACCGGCTCGGGGTTCTGCATAAAGGTTTCCCAGACGAAAGCGGTCCGAAGGTTTTCCGCCATGAGGACACCGATGCCGAGGTCGATGCCGAGCACGTCGGGGTCGTACCAGTGCAGGTCGGGATGGAAGGAGTCGCAGAAGCCGTAGCGCCCCCAGGCATCTTTGCCGAAGTCGTCCCGGAGCGCGCGAAGAACGCGGACGCAATCGGTGGGCAGAAATGGAAGCGAGCCGGCGGTGGCGCAGGGCACGACGGAGCCGTCGACGGGGCCCATGAGCGGAGGCCCTCCCCAAGCGGTGTAGCCGTGCTCCCAATCGGAGGCGCTGACGCCCCAGTAATTATCGTTGTAGCCACGCTTGAGGCCGAGGCAGAACGCTTTGTGGGCGCGGGTGGCGGTGATGGAGTTGGTGAAGTAATCGGCGTAGGCGTCGCGTTTATCGGCGAAGTCGAACCATGCATGCGAATACTGATGGACAAAGAGCGGATCACGCCCGCTGATGTAGGCGAAGGACCCAAAGGTGATGGGTGGCCGCGTGAAGGCGCTCCATGACTCCGGCGATATGGGGTGGGTGCGCGATCCAATCGCGAGCAAATAGAGCATCATCAACTCGGAGTAGTGGTCCCAGCGCGTGGAGATGAAGCCGGTCTCGGGCCGCCAGCCCATCGAGAAGGTTTTGCCGCCGTTGAGCATCCAGGGCCACTCGACGCGGTTGTAGAGCTGGGATGCGAGGTCGGTAATCTTCGGGTCGTTGAAGTAGGCGCGGCAGGTGAGAACGCCGCACAGCAGGATGGCGGTGTCGATGGACGATACTTCCACGTTGATGAGGGGCTTGCCGGTTTTGACATCGTTGAAGTGATAGAAGAAGCCGTGCTCATTGGGCATGCTGTTGAGATGAAACTGCAGGGTGGTGATCACTTGGCTCTTGATGCGATCCGTTTTGAAGTAGCCTCGCCGGTCCGCGATGCAGAGCGCGGTGAGGCCGAAGCCGGTAGCGGCGATGCTGGAGGCGAAGTGGGTGTCCAACTCTCCGGTCGAGGTCTTGTTGGTGGCGCGATCCAGCACCTGGCCGGTCGCCGGATCGGCTTGCTCGGTGAAGAAGAGGCAGGCGGCGTGTTCCAACTCATCGAGGAATGAGAGGTCTTCGTCGTTGAGAAGCCGTTTGTAGGGTGCATGCGCAGGCGTCGCCGTCGTCGGCTGTTGCGCCAATGTGATGGAGGAAGCTGCGAGGTTTGAGAGGAGAGCCCCGCCCAGCAACTTTGCCGCACTTCGCCGCGTGATCTTATTTGAAGTCGTGGGGCGATCACTCATGTAGATATATCGTACGTTTCGGCAGAGATGGATTCATTTGAGTAACAGGAAGAAAGCAAGATCTCAGCGTTCGGTTGAATTTGCGGGAATTCTGATGAGCACGAGTCCTTGAGGCGGAATGGTGATGGACAGCGTGCCGTTTTGGAGCGCGGCTTGCTCTGGCGGCGAAGGCTGCCCTGCAGCGCGAAGCTGAACGATTTGGTCGCGTGTTGGAAAGGCAGGGCGGCCCATCGCATCGTAGGTCTTGCTGACGTTGCCGTGATCGGCATCGAGCCGCCAGATCTGTACTTGCGCAGCGCCTGGCGTGCCGGCGAGTTTGAGGTGGAAGGTCTTCGATGGGCCTAAGTCCGCAGGAGGGGGAGTGTAAGTTGCGCCGGTGCCGTAGGGGGGAGCGTAGTTCCAAAGAGCCAGCGCGAGGGAGCCGTCACTGCGCAGGGTTGCAAGCGCGGAGTCGGAGTCGATCTTCATGCGGCGATCGCCGAGCTGATGCAGCATGGCGAAGGCGTTGAACGCAGGTTTGGGGATGCTGTCCTCGGCCAGCAGGCCAAAGCCGCCGTAGAAGGGAGTCTTGACGACGCCCTGCTCTTCGAAGACGTCGGAGAAGGTCCAGTAGCTCATGGCTTCGGTGAGGCCGTCGCATTGGCTGATGGTGCCGGCGAGCCACGGCCCCATGTAGATGCTGTCGGTGACGTCGGGCTCGTTGGCGTAGCTGGCGTTGTACTCGCTGAAGATGAGCGGCGCGTGGGGAAACGGCGAGGCTGCGATTTCGTCGTGCACCTTGGTGACGGAGCGGCAGACCATGCGGTCGCGCGGAATGTCTTCGCTGGTGTGGAAGACGTCTTTGGCGGTGTCGTTGGCGTAGACGTGCGAGCTGACGAAGTCGACAGGGATATTTTTTTGCTTGCAGTGGTCGAGGAATGCCGTCACCCAGGCGGCCTGCGCTGTGGAGGGACCGCCGACGCGGATGCGGCTGCTCACATTTTTGAGAGCGAGAACGGTGTGGTCGTAGAGTTCGAAGTAGGTGGGCTGCGCGGGCTTGCCGGCCCAGAAGTCAAGGTTCGGTTCGTTCCACACTTCGAAGTTCCAGCGGGAGACCTCGTCGATGCCGTAGCGAGCGATCAGATGCTGGGCAAAGGCGGTGATCATCGCATCCCACAGCGCGTAGCTCTTGGGCGGCGAGACGTTCTGCTTGTACCAGAAGGCGTGGAGCGCGGCTGGGTCGGAGGCCATCTTCCTGGGCATGAAGCTCAGCTCGACGAATGGACGGACATGATTGGCGAGAAGGCCGTCGTAGATCTGGTCGACGTAGGAGAAGTTGTAGGGGGATTGCTCGACCGCAGACTGAGCGGCCTGGCCAGGGTTTTGCGTCTTAGCGTTGGGGTCGTAGAGGCCGACATCGTCCATGAAGATGCCGTGAAAGCGGACGGCATCGAAGTCGGTCGCGGACCTCACGGTTCGCAGGTCATCGCGATAGTCTTCGCGTAGAGAGAGGATGGCGCGGCCAGAGCCGAAGGTCTTCTCCCAAAAGTGCGGAAAGGCCGTGGTGGGCGCTTTCGCGTCGATGCTGATGGTCGTGGTGGAAGGCGCGGGCGATCTCTGGTTGCCTTGCGCCATGATGCTGGGCGCGAGGGTTGAGAGCAGTATCAGGGTTCCCGCTTTGCAGAGGCGAAGTCGCATGGATCTATTGTTCCTTAGACGCCTCAACAGTGCAAAGCGACGATCTTTTTCCGGGAGCTTCCTACTGTGGGCTTAGATCTCCTTTATGCTGGTCGGCTCGATCTGCGGTCAGAAATCTGCGGTCAGAAATCAAGGCGGAGGAAGAAATCGATGACGCGTCCGGCATCGGCTGCGGGGGAGAGACCGAAGAGCGAGTTTTCGATGGTGGCGTTTTGCGTTCCTGCGAGGATAGGCGCGAGGTTGGCCTTATTGAAGGCGTTGTAGAAGTTGGCCTGGAAGCGTACCGCTGCTTCGTGGCCTAAGACGCTGAACGACTGCGATCTTGCGGCGCTCAGGTCGGTGTCGAGGTAGCAGGGGTTGGTGAAGGAGTTGCGACCGATGCCCGGAGGTCCGGGAGTGCCGATCTGGAAGAAGCTCTTGCCGCCGCCGGGGAAGTTGGAGCCATTGATGAAGGCGCTGTTGGAGCAGGAGTTGCCTGCCCCCCCGAAGTAGGCGGTGGGGCGAGTGGGTTGGATGGTGGATGCGCTTTGAACGAGAGCGACGGTGGGCACACCGGTGACGGGCGTCCAGGGGAAGCCGGTGTGATATTGGAAGATGCCGTTGATCTGCCAGCCGCTGACGATGGAACCGACGAGGCCCTGGCCGTGGTTGTACTTCGGCAGGTCCCAGTTGCCGGAGAGCGTGACGCGATGGCGGTTGTCGAAGTCCGACCGGCCGTACTCGGTCTCGGGGTGGGCAGGGTCGGTCTGGTTGGAAAGAGCTCCGGGGCCTTCATTCGATAGCTGATCGAGGCTCTTCGAATAGGTATAGCTGGCGTTGACGTTATAGCCGTGGCTCATGCGCTTGCTGAGCAGGAGGTTGAGGCCGTTGTAGTTGGTGTTGACATCGGTGGTGGGCACGTAGCTGTTGCTGAAGGGAGTAAGCGTTGCCGTGGAAGGACAGGAGCCATCTGCCGCGGGTGCGGAGCAGGTCTGATAGAGAAAGTTCTGATCCACGAGACGCGGGAAGTGATGGCCGACTGAGCCCTGATAGCCGATGGTTGCGACCATCTGGTAGGGGAGTTCGTATTGGATCTGCGAAGAGAAGCTGTACAGGATAGGTTGGGCAGTGTGGCTGGAGGCACCGTAGACGTCAATTTCAAGTTGACCGTTGGGCAGACCGGTTGTGGGGTTGGTGCCGACTGCAAGGCCGGGATTCATTGGGTAACTGAACGCAGAACGCGAGGATCCGCGGGCGAACAGGATGTTGGCTTTCGCGGCCGAAGCCGCATCGGTGCCGCAGCAAAGATTGAACTGCCCGTATCCGGGACCGTTTTGAAAGTTATTCAGGTAGAGGCCGTCGTCGAGGCGGTCATAGGAGACGCCGAAGCCTCCGCTGACGACCATCTTGTTGTTGGCGGCGCTGGGTGACCAGGCGAAGCCGAACTTTGGACCCCAGTTGTTGTGATTGGTGTTGTAGAGATGGTTGACGGGAGCGAGGCGCGCGGCGGTGAGGAAGGTGGTTGAATCAGGGCCGAATATGGGTTCGTTGATTCCGAAGCCTTTGTTGTACAGGGGTTCGAAGTATTCCCAGCGGAGGCCGGTGTTGAGCGTGAAGTTTTGGGTGACCTTCCAGTCGTGCTGGACGAAGGCGGCGATGTCGTGATCGCGGAAGTAGCGTTGTCCATTGGCGACTCCGCCGGTGTTTGGGTTAGCGGCGATGGACTCGAAGACGGGGGCGTCGTTGGCGTAGTTCCAGATGTGATCGAAGACGTAGTCGGGACGCGAGGCGCCGCTGAGGTTGTCGTTATCCTGCTCCCAGCGATACAGAAAGCCGTAGTGAACAGTATGAGAGCCGATGGTTTGAATGAGCGTGTCGCGGAGTTCGTAGGTGTTCTGGGCGAGGATGCCTGGAACGGTCGAGGCCTGGATAGGACCGGCGTAGAGGCGACCGAAGGTGTAGTTCTGCACTTCCAGCCGGGGAATACCAAAGTCGACAGCGGTGCCGGCATCGGTGATCTGGTTGTCGGAGAAGCGGGTAAAGTTTCCGCGTGCCTCGTTGATCAGATTGGCGCCGAAGGTGTGGATGTAGATGAGGGTGGCGGAGGCGGTAAGAGGCTTGAAGGGAAGATTGGAGAGGGGCTGTGCTCCGGTGCTGGCGTCGGGGCTGGTCTGCGCGAGCTTGCTATAGAACCCGGCGATGGCGAGCTGGTCGCGGCCGGAGGCGTTCCAGTCTACCCGGGCATTCCATTGATTGCCGCGATAGGTGGAGCGGGTCCGGACTTGAGCGAACTCGACATCGGGGACGCCGTCCAGACCGCCGCCGGTCACTAGATTAGGGGCGTTGGGGTTAGTTGTGTCATAGCCAGGCAGGAAGGTGCCGAGACCGCCAGAGAGAGAGCCGAGGTCGGCGCCGCCGGCAACCTGGTTACAGACCGGAGCGGTAGAACCGGAGGGTGGGCTTTGCAGGTTTTGGCAAAGGGTCGGCAGCACGGAGACGACCGCCGGGGCACCGCCGGGACCGTTGACAATGCCGTTGACGATGCCGCCTCCGCGTGTGGCAGCGAGTGCAGTAAGGAATTGCGGCGTGGGGATGTACTGCTCGGAGAAGCCGGCGTTGAGATTGCTCGCGCCTTCGTAGGAGGCGAAGAAGAAGAGCTTGTCCTTGAGAATGGGAAACCCGACGCTGGCGGCGTACTCGCGCTGCTTGTTTTCGACGCGGATGGGAAGCGCGCCGTTGGGTCCGCCGTAGGACTGGAAGGCGTTGAGGCCCGGCTCGTCGTACTGGAAGAAGAGGCTGCCGTGGATGTCGTTTGTGCCCGATTTGGTTACAGTTCGGACATGCAGCCCGACGTTGCGGCCGGCAGAGGCGTCGAAAGAGGTGGATGTTATATCGATCGAAGCGACCGACTCCGGATTGGGAGTGATGACAGCGGCGCCGCCGTGGGAGAGGCTGTCGACGCTGACGCCGTCGATGAGGTAGGTGTTGGAGGTGAGGCGCTGGCCTGCTCCGGCGGCATTGATCTGGTTCTCGGTCTGGAAGATGCCGGCGTTGGATTGCCCAGTGCCTTGCGAGTTGGGCAGGGAGACGCTGGCGCCGGAGCCGCTGCGGGCCGCATCGGAGACGACGCCGGCGCTGAGGCGCAGAAGCTCGTATGGATCGCGTCCGAAGGCGGGCAGCCGGGTGACATCGGCGGAGGAGATGCTGGTGCTGACGTTGGCGTCGGAGGTGTTGAGGACCGGCACCTCATTCGCGGAGACCGTGACCGTCTGATTGGACTCTCCAATCTGCAGCTTGACGTCGATATTGCGCGGAGTCTCCGCAGCCAGCGTGACGCTGTCGAGCGCGTAGGCTTTGAACCCGTTGGCGGTAGCGGCCAGCGAGTAGTTCCCGGGCGGGAGTTCGCTGAACTGGTAGGTCCCGCCGCTTCCGCTGGTGGAGGTGCGCGTAGCTTGGGTCGCAGTATTCTTGAGCGTGACCATAGCGCCCGGAATGATCGCTCCCGTCGTGTCGGTCACTGTGCCCGAGAGGCTGGCATTGAACTGCGCGTGTGCCGTAGAGGAGAGAAGGACTAGCAGCGCCACGCATGCCAGAACGTACATCCGATGTTTTAAGTTATGTAGTTCCATGGAAGCCTCCAAGTAGTGTTGCAGTTGCGGCTGCGGCTTTTTGGATACAGAGCTGACAAGTCGAGCATTGCCGTGCTTTGAAACAGCCGTCAATTCAACTTAGCTGATGAACTTTCACGCGCATTCGATCCATCAAAATGGCAGCTTTACGAGAGAGTCATCCCACGGCACTCTACCAGTTCTGTCTAAGCTTGCAAAGTTAAAGTGCGATGGCTGCGACCTGGGTTGTCCCGCCAAGCATCTTCCGCTCATCGATATCTGGAGGATAACTCTATGCCCTCTCAATGCCGAAAGCGCCACGGAAAAGTCAGTTGCAAAAAACGTGATGGAGAGCCACATGCAAGGCCTAGGGCAGGTCGCGTTCCGCTGTGATGTACCACTGGCCGCCGACTCGTTTGAGATGAAGTTGAGAAGGTACCGATCGCTCTTTCACCGGAGCTCCGTTGGCCTCATCCATGACATGTTTGATGAGATGCACTCGGGCGGTGGACGGTGTTTCATTCTCAACTTTGATCTCTTCCAGTTTGATGGTCCACAATCCCTGCCGCCTTCGGATAGAAGCTTGTTTGTCGTGCAGGACAAATTTGTTGTCGACATCCTGATTTTTCAGATAAGGATGCACGCGAGAAGAGTAGAAGGCAGCCTGGGCAGCTGCATCGCGAGAGCGAAGCGCCACTCCCCAGTCCTCCAGCCGCTGCCTGAGCGATGAGTTTGGACCACGACTGAACACAGTGGCTGTTGATGCTTCCGAGGGTGCAGGTTCAGTTTGCGGATTGGACAATGTCGAGGCTTGCGGGAAGGAACTTTGGCTTGGAGAGTTGACCTTGTCTGTCGCGGGTTGCGGGAAAGAAGGCTTTACGACTTGACTGTTTTCCGGGGGAGAAACTCTTGCCGAATTTGATGTTTTCGCGGTATGCCAACGGTATCTCTGGCGCAGGACTGGCACAAGCAGCATGCAGAGGATAGCGGGACAGACGAGAATCACCCAGATAGGCGTGGAATGTTTCGGTTCAGCATAGCTCGATAGCGACCCAGGCGATGGGTGGACCGGTGGAATGCGGTCAACTGCCGGGAGTTCGAGATCTTCTTGTATTTTCTGGACCTCTTGAATCTCCTGAACCTTCTGAAACTTCTGAATCTTGTGAGTCTCTCTATGCCGCGGGGAATTCGGTAGCGGCATCTTCACGGGTGCGGCAGGGGTGCCGGAGAGGGAGATCGGCTGGGATTCCGGCGGGTCAATTGGTTCGGCAGATCTGGTGAAACTGGCTTGGACAACCGAACCGGGGCTGGTTTGGATTTCCTTCGATAGGCTGATTGGTGCGCCGCTGTAGGCGCTGAGTTGCGCCCTGAGGCAGGAGAAGACCATCTCGAATTTGGAACGGACAACACTGTCCTGAGGCTGATCGCCCAGCAAGGCCGACGCTTGAAAAGTCGCATCGACCTGAACGACGGTTAAGTCTCGTTCCAGGCGTACCTCGAGGATTGCTTTGTCCTTGTGGTTCTTCGTGCGATGCGATGGACCGATCCCGAACGCGGTAAGCTGATTGCCGGATCGAGCGACGTCAGTTGCAGTATCGCGAAGGCAGATCTCCAACTCTCGCAGCACCAGATCGGTGTTCTGGGCAGAGATCGTCTGGCTAAGCTGGAGCTTCATTGCGTCTCTTTCAAAGGTTGAGGGAACTCCGCGTCAGACGGCATCGCCATAGAAAGAGCGTAAATCAGACTGCTCAAGGCAGGGGATACCGCCGGTCTGTGTTAAGATGCGCCGAAGCGGACCGCAGAGGCCGTCGCCGGAAGACGAACGCTGCGGCACGGTAGTTTGCAATTCCTTGCAGACTACGCAGACTACCTGGATGAGTGCTTCGATGCAGAGCGTTCCCGAAGCGAATAAGCATCTTTCCCGCCACAGGTTGCTTCCAAGTAGAAGGAGGACTGCGTATGCCGCGTCCCTATTGGTCAGGTCATATTCAAATCTCGCTGGTTTCGTTCGGCGTCAAGTTGTTTCCGGCGACCGAGGCGAAGAGCGAGATTCGGTTTCATCAACTCAGCCGAAAGACTGGCGAACGCGTTAAACACCAGAAGGTATCCGGAGACGAAGGGCCGGTTGAAACTTCTGACATTGTGAAAGGCTACGAGTATCGCAAAGGCGAGTACGTCACGATCGAGCCTGAAGAGATCGAACATCTAAGGATTCCGTCGCGCCATACGCTGGAGGTGACGCAGTTCGTCGATGCGGAGGAGCTCGATCCCGAGTTCTTTGAGAAGCCATACTTCGTCGTTCCGGAGAATGATGCCAACGCGGAGGCATTTGCCGTAGTTCGCGAGGCGCTGAGGCAGACGAAGAAGGTGGCGCTGGGCAAGATCGCCTTCGGAGGACGCGAGCATCTGGTAGCGATTGCCGCCCCGGGCGATAACGAGCTCGCAGGCATGATGGCTTACGTGATGCGCTATGCCGAGGAGCTGCGGAACCCGGCGGACTACTTCGGCGACATCAAGAAGGTTGCGGTGGATGACGATCAGCTTTCGCTGGCGAAGGAGCTGATCAAGCGGAAGGCCGCGAAGTTTGCCCCGGAGAAGTTCAAGGACGAGTACGAGGCTGCGTTGCGCGAGATGGTCGAAGCCAAGGTGCAGCACGCTCCGATTCCGCGTGACGAGCCTGCACCAAAGTCCGCCAAGGTGATCAATCTGATGGATGCATTGCGCAAGAGCATTCGCGGCGACGAAGCTCCCGCCGCGAAGAAGACAGCGCCGGCGAGGCAGGCTACGGCAGCGGCCAAGAAAGGTATCACGCTGGTAAAACCTGAGGAGACGAAGGCGAAGGCGAGCCGCTCTCGCAAGTCGGCTTGACACGATGGCGACCAAGAAGACGACAACAAAGAAAGCGCGGTCGAAGTCGCCTGCTGCTGCCGCGGATGCGGTGGATGAGCAGCTTGCGCGATATCGCTCGATGCGCGACTTCGAAATAACAGAAGAGCCAAGCGGAGGAGCACAGGGGAAGAAGTTCGCCAAGCCGGAGGCGCCAAGCGGGCAGCAGTTGCCGTTCGTGATTCAGAAACATGCGGCCTCCCATCTTCACTATGACTTTCGCCTGGGCTGGAATGGTGTGCTGAAGAGTTGGGCGATCGCTAAGGGGCCTAGTTATTTCACCGGCGACCGGCGTCTTGCCGTACAGGTGGAAGATCATCCAATGGAGTACGGCGGGTTTGAAGGGATCATTCCGAAGGGCCAGTACGGCGGCGGCACGGTGATGGTGTGGGACCAGGGAACATGGGAGCCGCAGGCCGGTCACACCGATGTCGACGAAGGACTGCGCAAGGGCTCGCTAAAGTTCATCATGCACGGCACCAAGATGAAGGGTAAGTGGACGCTGGTTCGCATGGGCGGCAAAGCTGCGAACGAGCGCAAACCCAACTGGCTGCTGATCAAGGAGCATGACGAGTTCGAGCGCGGCAGCGGCGATCCCAGCATCACCGAGGAGAAGCCGAACAGCGTGGTGACGGGGCGCAGTCTGGAGCAGATCGCGCAGAGCGAAGACCATGTCTGGAATTCAAAGGAGACCGCGCGTGGGAGCGCCTGGTATCGGCAGGACCGCGAGGCTGCCGTGGAACCAACTGCCGCCGGGAAGAGAGCAACTCCAGCGACGAAGCGGCCTGCGCGTAAAGCGGTCAACAGTGCAGCTTTTGAGTCGCTGCTGAAGGGCGCGCCGGCGGAAGAGCTGCCTGAGTTCATCGCGCCGGAGCTGGCGCTGCAGTCCACGACTCCGCCTAGCGGAAGCGGCTGGATGCACGAACTGAAACTCGACGGCTACCGCATCCAGGCGCGCAAAGACGGTAGCCGCGTCCAGCTCCTTACGCGGACAGGGCTCGACTGGACCCATCGCATGAAGACTGTTGCCCATGAGATGGAAGCGCTGCCGGTGGAACGGGCCCTGTTCGACGGCGAACTGGTTGTGCTCGCCAAAGATGGAACGACCAGCTTTGCCGACCTGCAGGCTGCGTTTCAAGACGGAGTAAAGAGGCCGTTGACTTACTTTCTCTTCGACCTGCTGCATTGCGACGGTCACAACCTTCGCGGCCTGCCCCTGAGCACTCGCAAGAGAGTGCTGGCAAACCTGCTGGAGCAGAGCGGCGAGTTTCTGCGGCTCAGTGAGGATATCGAAGGCAGCGGCGAGGCGATGTTCGAGAAGGCCTGCGAGCTGCATGCTGAGGGCATCGTCTCCAAACGAAGCGACAGCAAGTACACCAGCGGCCGCAACGGCGACTGGATGAAGCTGAAGTGCATTCACGAGCAGGAGTTTGTGGTTGGCGGCTTTACGCTGCCGTCCAATGGGAGCGATGGTGTTGGCGCGCTTCTGCTCGGGTACTACAACGGTAAAAAACTGATTTATGCCGGGCGCACCGGCACCGGCTTCACGCAGAAGACGCATCGCAGCATTCGCAAGCAGCTGGATGAGTTGCGCCAGCCCAAGAACCCCTTCGATGCTATGCCCGCGGAGGCGAAGCGGGGCGCGATCTGGGTCGAGCCTCAGCTTGTCGCGCAGGTCAACTTCGCGACCTGGACTGCCGACAACCTGCTGCGCCAGGCTTCGTTCAAGGGACTTCGCGAAGACAAGCCTGCGGACGAGGTGCGGCGTGAAGATCCAGGGACCGCTCCGAAGCGACGCGGTGCGAAAAGAGCTTTCCATACCGTGGACACAAGCGTCGCTTCGAAGGCGGTCTCGGCAACGCCGAGCAAGCCGACAGCGGGAGCCGTCCCGATACGGCTTACCCATCCCGGCAAGATTCTCGATGTCGAGTCCGGCCTGACCAAGCAGCAACTGGCCGACTACTACTGGGCAGTCGCAACCCATATGCTGCCGCACGTGGAAGGCCGCCCGCTCTCTTTGGTGCGATGTCCGGAAGGCAGTGAGCAGCCGTGCTTCTATCAAAAGCATGTGAACCATATGCTTCCACCAGGCATCGGGTCGGTGGATGTTGCGGACAAGACCGGAAAGATCGAACCCTACATCACGCTTTCGACGGCGGAGGCGCTGGCGGGCCTGGCGCAGATGGGAGTATTGGAGGTGCATCCTTGGGGTTCGCGCAACAACAATCTCGAACATCCCGATCGCATCATCATCGACCTCGATCCCGATCCGGCGATTCCCTGGCCGCGACTGGCGGCGAGCGCGGAAGAGGTTCGCAAGAAGCTCAAGAAGATGGGCCTCGAAAGCTTCCTGAAGAGCACAGGCGGCAAGGGACTGCACGTGGTCGCGCCCGTGGCCGCGGAATACGACTGGGCCATGATCAAGCAGTTCGCGCATGCGTTCGTGCTGCAGATGGAGAAAGAGCAACCCAGCCTCTACCTTACGAAGATGAGCAAAGCCGCGCGAAAAGATCGCATCTATCTGGACTATCTGCGAAATGAGCGAGGGGCGACGGCGGTGGCCGCCTTTTCACCACGTGCACGGGCCGGCGCACCGGTGTCGGTTCCCCTGCACTGGAGCGACCTGAAGCTCGCCGAACGTCCTCTCTTCCGGGTTGCTGATTTTGACGGATGGAAGGCTCGACTCAGCCGTGATCCGTGGAAGCAGCTTCTCACCTTGCGGCAGCGCATTACCTCGAAGACGCTCGATCTGCTCGAAGTCTAGCGACGGCCAGGGTGTTCCGGATGGGTGTGTCCGCATTTTGACGATCTGATGATAGCGTTCCCTACTTCGGTCGAGCGCACGGCTTCGCTGAATGTCCGAGGGCACTAATTTATCGAGGGCAAGAGGGAGCTGCGTCCGCTGAGGAAGACGGCGCCCATCACCAGACTGTATACGGCGGTCAGCGCGGAGACGGTTCGAAGCACCCAGGGCCGGTGTCGCGAGATCCCGAACACGCCCGCCGCCGAGGCTGTCATCATCGTGTTCATCACCAGCAGTCCCGCGAGGAACATGCCGAGACCGAGGAGGCCGAGCGCAGCCCCGCCCAGGTTCGCTGCCAGAAGAAAGATGAGCAGCTGGCTTGGCGTCTCCGCGCCCAGGCCGTGCACCACGCCGATGAAGAAGACAGACCGAGCATCGAAGGATGGATTCGCCGAGCTTGGGTATGGCGTTTTACGGGCGTCTCGACGCAGCGCGTGCTGCAGGCGGTGATAGCCGTGGTGCAGCAGCATGTATCGGCTTTTGGGGAGCGTGTTCGCGGGTTGAAAGATCAGAGTGCCCAACACGTAGATGCCGAGAAGAACGAGCGTCAATCCGACCAGACGCTCAGCCCAGCGGTCGATTCCGGCGGGAAGATGTACGCCGAACAGGATGACCGCGGAGCCGAGCACCCCCACGGTCACGGCGTGCCCCAGCGCATAGATCATGCCGAGCCGCATGGCCGTGCGCCGCGATGACTGCACACTGACTACATCCGTGATCGCCGCGATGTGATCGTAGTCGAAGCCGTGACGGAAGCCGAGCACCAGCGCGGTGAAGAGAGCGAGGTAGAGCGCATGAGACATGGTGGTAGTTGCTTTCCGTGTTCGTAGCCGATTATCTGCTCTTCCTCTTTCTTACGCCATGGAGCGGCAGGACAACTGAGTTCGTTGGCACTTTCTGAACTCTATTTCCCATGATAGATACGTGTCTTTCTCGTGCGCCGGTCGAGCCCATGCTTTTATCGGAAGGAGGTCAGCGTTCTGTGCCTGAAATCTGGAGCATCCGTCTGAGATCATACGAGCCGGCTCCTCGCTGAGACAGCAGATCCTCCACTTCGCTGCGCTACGGTCGGGCTGACGAATTTTTATTGCAAAGCTTCAGAAGCTGATCATCAGGCGGGCTTATGGTGCGGAACTTCAGAGACCGGACACTAGCCTTCATGAGTGCCGGTGCGCAACGCGCTTCGGGCCTGGGCTGTCGATTCGCGCACAATCAGTTCGGGATCGACCTTCACGGTTTCCGGCTGCTGTTCCGGGGTAAGCTTCTTCAGCAGAAGACTGGCGGCGAGAGCTCCCATGCGCTCGAGCGGCTGACGAATCGTAGTAAGGCTGGGAACGATGTACCTCGCTGCCTGGATGTCATCGAAGCCAAGCACCGAGACATCCTCCGGCACTCTCAGACCGGCGTCGTGGAGCGCCCGTACGCTGCCGATGGCTGAGACGTCGTTGAAGCAAAGCACCGCCGTAAAATCCCGCCGCCGCCGCAGAAGCTGCTCCATGCCAGGGTATCCAAGCTCCGGCGTATTCAGGTCTTTGTCCAACTGGATGGTCAGATCCTTCGACACCTCGAGAGAGAGCGCGCGCGCTACATGCAAGGTCGACTTCCAGCGCGCCATGGAGTCCGAACTGAAGGGCTGCCCGTGCATGTAGGCGATGGTGCGATGGCCAAGCCGGTGCAGGTGGCCCAGCGCAAGCTCGGCCGCTCGATGGTGGTCGAGCACGACGTTGGTGACTCCCGGCAAGCTGGCGTGGCCGGCAACGGTGACGGTCGGGGCGGGCAGCACGGCATCGAGATGGGTGTCGATCGCAAGGATGCCGTCGACGCCGCGCGCCTGCAGAAGCCGGGGATATTCGGCGATGAGATCTTCGCGGTGGCGGTGATGGGCGGTGAAGAAGAAGTATCCCTCGCGCATGAGCACCTCGGCTGCGCCGCTGAGCACCTGCGAGTGATAGCCTTCGCCGAGTTCGGGAAGCAGAATGCCGATGGTCTGCGTCTTGAGTCCCTGCAGCGAGCGGGCGATGACGCTGGGTTGATAGCCGAATTGGCTTGCCGCCGCCTTGACGCGCTCCCGCGTGGCCGGCGGGATGGAACGGCCGGGCGAGTTGTTCAGCACGAACGAGATGGTTGCCGGGCTAAGGTCCAGATACTCGGCCAGCATCTTGAGGCTCACGCGGCGTCCGGTTTCCGGAAGGGGGGTCTTCTTCGGCATAGAGGGAAATGGTTGCAGCCAACAGTCTAGCCGAGACCTGCCTGATGTGGCACTGAATTGTATTGACCGGGCCATGGACGCAGACGGGAGTCTCCTGCTTACCCCGAAAGATCTGAGCCGGAGTGGACAACAAAGACAAACGCTTGTCTAATAGGTTAGCTGTTCGCAAGGTCCAAGATGGAGCAGACGCTCAAGGGTTCTTTTCCCGAGGGCATCCTCTCTGATCGAACGTGTGCACCAGATCGTACTCGGAGTTCTTATGCTTATCTCATCCGCCATCCGCGCCTTCCTCTTCCAGACACTCGCCGCATGGCTGGTGATGAGCTTCGCACTCACAGCCAGTCCGGCCGCAGCAGCGACCCAGGCACAGAGCGCGCCGCCGGCTCCGAACGACGCGCAGGCAATACGCTTCGTGAATGAAATTGTGGGCAAGATGACTCTTGAAGAGAAGCTTGGGCAGATGACGCAGTTGTCGTTCAAAGATACCGAACCGGCTTCGCACGATGCGAGCATTCGGAAGGAGCAGGTGGGATCATTCCTCTTTCTTACCGATCCGGTCGAGATCAACCGCCTGCAGCATGTCGCGGTGGAGCAGACGCGGCTGCATATTCCGCTGATCTTTGGCTACGATGTGATCCACGGCTTTCGCACGATTTATCCGATTCCGCTCGCGCTCGCTTCTTCGTGGGATCCTGCGGTGGCGGAGAAGGCCCAGAGCATGGCGGCCCGGGAGGCAAGCGCGGTCGGCATACGGTGGACGTTCGCGCCGATGGTCGACATTGCGCGGGACGCTCGCTGGGGGCGCATGATGGAGGGCGCGGGCGAAGATCCCTATCTCGGATCGAGCATGGCGGCGGCTCAGGTTCGCGGCTTCCAGGGAAACACAATAGGAAGCGCCGACCACATTCTCGCGTGCGTGAAGCACTTTGCCGGATATGGCGCAGCCGAAGGCGGCCGGGACTACGACTCGGCGAATATCTCCGATGAGCAACTGTGGAATGTGTACTTCCCGCCGTTTCAGGCCGCGGTGCAGGCGGGCGCCGGCTCGCTGATGAGCGCGTATATGGATTTGAACGGAGTGCCTGCTACGGGAAATCGTTTCCTGCTGCACGATGTGCTGAGGGAGAGATGGGGATTCAAAGGCTTCGTGGTCAGTGACTGGGAATCGGTTGTCAATCTTACGACGCATGGTTTTGCCGCAGACCCGGAAGATGCAGCGGTGCGGGCGGTCAATGCCGGCGTGGATATGGAGATGACCAGCACGGTGATGCGCGACCACCTGGCTGATGCCGTGCAGAAGGGCTTGGTCAAACAGTCCACCATTGACGATGCGGTGCGCGATATTCTGCTGGCGAAGTATCGTCTTGGCCTGTTCACTCATCCTTACATCTCGGTTGAGCGCGCAAATGCGGAGCTCGGCTCGCCCGCTCAGCGTGAGGCGTCGCGAATCGCAGCGGAACGCAGCGCGGTGCTCCTGCGCAATGAGGGCAGGGTGTTGCCGCTCAAGAAAACAGTCGGGTCGATTGCGGTTGTCGGAGCGCTTGCGGACTCGAAGCCGGACACCATGGGTTCGTGGAGCATCCACGGCAATCCCTCCGACACGGTCACTGTTCTCGAAGGGTTGCGCAAGAAGCTGGGCTCGACGGTGGCGATCCACTATGCGAAGGGCGTGGAGATCGAGCGCGGGCAGCCGTCGATCTTCGATGAGCAATTTGCCAGTCCGAAGCCGGAGTTGACGACCGGGCAGGAGCGCGACGCTGCGTTTCAGGATGCGGTGGAGCAGATAAAAAAATCGGATGTGGCGGTTCTCGTCATGGGGGAGTCACAGAACATGAGCGGCGAAAGAGCTTCGCGGTTGACGCTCACGCTTCCGGGCAAACAGGAGGAGCTGTTGGAGGCTGCCGTGGCGACGGGCAAACCTATTGTGCTGGTGCTGCTGAATGGACGGCCGCTGAATATCACGTGGGCATCGCAGCACGTCTCCGCCATTCTTGAGGCGTGGTACCCGGGCACCGAAGGCGGCGATGCGATCGCGGATCTTCTCACCGGCGATGCCAACCCCGGCGGCAAGCTGCCTGTGAGCTGGCCTCGCAGCGTCGGCCAGATTCCCGTCTACTACGCGCAGAACCTGACGCAGATTCCCAATGATCCGGACACGCGGTACTGGGACGGCTCGAGCGCTCCTCTCTACCCCTTCGGATATGGGCTTAGCTATGCCAGCTTCCGGCTTACGAACCTCAAGATCGATCACGCCGCCATGCCTCGCGACGGTTCGCTCACGGCGTCGATCGACGTCCGGAACACCGCATTGGTCGGCGGTGATGAAGTTGTCCAGCTCTACACCCACCAGCGCTCCGGCAGCGCATCCAGGCCGCGCCGGGAGTTGAAGGGATTCGCCAGAGTGCATCTGGCTCCGGGCGAGACGCGCGCGATTCGCCTCACGCTGCACGCCGGCGATCTCGGGTTCTGGAGCCCGCAGACGCAGCAATGGTCGGTCGAACCGGCGGCCTTCGACCTTTGGGTGGGAGACGATTCGACCGCACAAGAACACGCGACGTTCTCTGTCGTTCCCTGAAGGCGTTGTGGACCTCAATTCGATACGAAGTCTCCACCGCTATGCTGAGCGGATGCAGTGGTATCAAACAGAACTGCCGCGGCTGGCGCTGGATAGTCTTGAGCATTGGAATAATGAGCCGAACTCCCGCCTGATGCATCGATTCCTTCAGCAGTCAGACATACGGATCACTTCAGAACATCGATCTAAATAGTCTCGGTGCGGCTATTTAGATCGTCCGAGCGTCAAACACTCGTCAGCAGGTTTTCAACTCCTTCCTATTTTCGCGGAGTCACCTTTCCATGTGGATCGTGAAGCTGGCGCTTCGGCGCCCTTACACATTTGTCGTCCTTTCGCTCCTCATCTTCCTGCTTGGGATTGGGTCTGCCATTGAAGCGCCCAAAGATATCTTTCCCTACATTGACATTCCGGTGGTCACCATTGTTTGGACGTATACCGGACTTCCTCCCGACGAGATGGAAGGCCGCATCGTCACGGTCTGCGAACGCGCTCTGACCACGACGGTGAACGATATCGAGCACACCGAATCGGAATCGTACCAGGGCGTTTCGGTCATCAAGGTCTTCTTCCAGCCGACGGTCAAGGTGGAACTTGCCATCTCGCAGGTGACCTCGATCGTGCAGACGATTCTTCGTGTTCTGCCTCCCGGCACCTTTCCGCCGGCCATCGTGAAATACGACGCATCGAGCGTGCCGATTCTGCAGCTCGGTCTCTCGGGTCAGGGGTTGAATGAAGAAGACCTGTACGATCTGGGCCTCAGCTTTATCCGGCCGCGCCTTGCGACGGTTAAGGGGGCCTCGATTCCCTTGCCCGACGGCGGCAAGGTGCGCCAGATCATGGTCGACACCGATCCGAACGCCATGTATGCGCGGCATGTTTCCGCCTCGGACATCTCGGTTGCGCTCAACCAGCAGAATTTAATCATCCCCGCCGGCACCGCTCGCATGGGCGACCGCGAGTACATCGTGAAGACAAACAGCAGTCCGAGGCTGGTCTCCGCGTTCAACGATCTTCCCATCCGCGCATCGAACGGGTCAATTGTGTTCATGAAAGATGTAGCGCAGGTCCGCAACGGCTACGCGGTGCAGACCAATGTCGTGCGGCAGGACGGAAAGCGTTCCGCGCTGCTGACGATTCTCAAGAACGGCCAGACCTCTACGCTCGACATCGTCAAAGGCGTCAAGGCAGCGCTGCCTCAAGTGAAAGCCGGCCTGCCGACGTCGTTGAAGATCGTGCCCTTGTTCGATCAATCCATCTTCGTCCGCGATTCCATCTCGGAGGTCGCTCGCGAAGCTGCCATTGCCGCCGCGCTTACCGGCCTGATGATCCTGCTGTTCCTGGGCAGTTGGCGCTCAACGCTGATCGTCTGCACCTCCATTCCACTCTCGATCGCGACATCGCTTGTGATCCTTACCGCGTTGGGCGAGACGATCAATGTGATGACGCTGGGAGGACTGGCGCTTGCGGTCGGCATTCTGGTCGATGACGCCACGGTGGAGATTGAAAACACGCACCGCAATATGCATGGGAAGAAGTCGCTGGTGCATGCCATTCTCGACAGCGCGCAGCAGGTTGCCACCCCCGCGTTCGTCTCCACACTCTCCATCTGCATTGTGTTCATTCCCGTCGTGCTTCTGACAGGCGCGGCAAGGTTCCTCTTCACGCCGCTGGCCATGGCGGTGGCCTTCGCGATGCTAGCTTCTTATTTCCTTTCGCGCACGCTGGTGCCAACGATGATGCACTTTCTGCTCCCGGCTGAGCTCAAGCTCTATCAGGACCCGGAGTACGCCCGCGCCGAGGAGAAGCGCAACTTCATCTGGCGAATTCATTCCAGGTTCGATCGTGAATTTGAAAAGATGCGCGAGCACTACAAGAACATACTCGAATGGTGTCTATTCCACCGCGCACTGACGCTCACCATCTTCGGCGCATTTGTTCTCTGCTCCCTCCCGCTCGCGTTGGTCATCGGCCAGGACTTCTTCCCCTATGTCGACTCCGGACAGATGCGCCTGCATGTCAATCCTCCCGAGGGCATGCGGATTGAAGACTCGGAGCAATACTTCGCGGCGATCGAAGAGGAGATTCGCCGGCAAATTCCAGCCGATCGCATTAACACCATCATCGATAATATCGGACTGCCGGCTGGCGGAATCAACCTCGCCTTCGGCAATAACGCCACCATCTCCAACACCGACGGCGAGATTTTGATCGCGCTCAAGCCCGGGCCGCGCGACACCCAGCAATCCATGCGCACCTTGCGCGCCGATCTCAAGCAGAAGTTTCCCGACGGCACATTCTTCTTTACCCCTGCGAACATCACGAACCAGATCCTCGACTTCGGTCTGCCTGCTCCCATCGACCTTCAAGTGACCGGCCGCGCCAGGAACAACTACCAGCTTGCCCAGGATCTTGAGAAGAAGATAGCCGCTATCCCAGGCGTAGTGGACTCGCACATTCACCAGCAGGTCAGTTATCCGAC
Organism: Edaphobacter sp.; assembly: GCA_965277335.1. Taxonomy (GTDB): domain Bacteria; phylum Acidobacteriota; class Terriglobia; order Terriglobales; family Acidobacteriaceae; genus Edaphobacter. The sequence continues at coordinate 286,901 of CBDICJ010000009.1, forward strand.
TATGGAGATTAGCGTCGACCGCAACAAGGCCCGGCAGATTGGCCTGACTCAGCAGGATGTCGCGCAGAGCACGCTCATCTCGCTCAGCGGCACGCTTCAGGCCGCTCCCAACGAATGGCTGGATCCGCAGAATGGCGTCAACTACCAGGTGGTGGTGCAGACCCCGATCTACCGCGTCGACACTCTCCCGGCGCTGGCGCGGACGCCGGTCACCTCGCCCAGCGGAAACGCCTCGCAACTGCTGGGCAATTTAGCCACCTTCGGCCGTCAGTCAACGCCAATCGTCGTCGACCACTACAACATTCAGCCCGTTTATGACATCTATGCGGACGTCGATCTGCGCGATCTGGGCGGCGTCGCAAGCGACATCCAGAAGATCATGGCGAGCTTCAACAAACAGCTCCCCGTCGGAACCACGCTTACGCTGCGCGGCGAGGTGATTACGATGCAGCAGTCGTTTCGGCGTCTTGGCCTCGGCATCATCTTCGCGCTGGGGCTTGTCTATCTTCTGATGACAGTAAATTTTCAGTCCTGGCTCGATCCACTGATCATCCTGTTCGCCATCCCGGGCGCGTTCTGCGGCATTCTCTGGATGCTCTTCGCGACGCAGACGACGTTTTCCGTGCCGTCGCTGATGGGCACCATCATGACCATCGGCGTGGCGACGGCGAACTCGATCCTGATGGTTGTCTTCGCGAACGACGAACGCGCAGCCGGGAAGAATGAACATGATGCCGCTTTGAATGCCGGCTATACCCGTCTGCGTCCGGTGATTATGACCGCGCTCGCCATGATCATTGGCATGTTTCCCATGGCGCTTGCCATCGGCGAAGGCGGAGAGCAGAATGCGCCGCTCGGACGCGCGGTCATTGGCGGCCTGCTGCTCGCGACCTTCGGCACGCTATTTGTGGTACCGGTGATGTACTCGCTGCTGCGCAAGCAGGCGCCCGTTGATTACGACAAGGCGATCGATACGGAATACGAGGGGAAGACGGCGGAATGAGTGAACACAAAGAGAAAGCCGAACAAAAACAGCAGCATGAAAACGAGACCGTCGGTCAATGGCATGGCGATACTCTCGACAGCACCGCGAAGCTGCCCCTGCACAAGCCGACACGCAGCGAAGAACAACGGCATCAGGAGGAAGAAGAGCACAAGCGCAAGATGCATCGCATCCTTCTCTGGTCGATGGTCGGAGTCGCCCTTCTCTTTCTTCTTGTCTTCCTCCTCGGATACCTGCCGCGGCACAAGCGTAACAAGCAGACGCAACAGCAGTCCCAGTCCGAGAAGAACGCCAAGCCTGTCGTTGAAGTCATCCAGGTCAAGACCGCTCCTCCTGCGAGCAACCTGACCGTGCCCGGAACGACCATTCCGCTGACCCAGGCCAATGTCTACGCGCGCGCCAACGGCTATCTGACAAAGCGCTATGTCGATATCGGCGATCACGTTCACAAAGGGCAGGTGCTGGCGATTATTGACGCGCCGGATCTGGACCAGCAGGTGGATCAGGCTCGCGCTGCGCTGCGTCAGGCTCAGTCGCAACTTGCGCAGCAGCAGTCGCAGCTCGCCCTGACTCGCGTTACCTGGGATCGATGGAAGGTGCTTGTCGCGAAAGGCGTCTTCTCCCGCCAGGACGGCGACCAGCGAGAGACCGATTACAATGCGCAGATTGCGAACGTAGGGGCGGCGCAACGCAATGTGCAATCGTACGAGGCGAACCTCGGCCATGTGATCGCGCTGCAGCAGTTCGAGAGAGTCACTGCGCCCTTCGATGGCGTCGTTACGGCGCGCAATGTCGATGTAGGCGCGCTGATCTCCACCCAGGGTTCCGGCGGAGAAAACACGGCCAGCGCTCCCTCCAGCGCGGGAAGCCCGACCCAGTCCGGCAGCACGAATACCAGCGGCACCTCGGGCAACGCCAACACATCGGCAACTCCTTCCACCGGAGGCGCGCAAGGGGGAACGCTCTTCAGCATCGCTCAGGACGGCAGGTTGCGCATTCTCGTCAGCGTCCCGGAGAGTTATTCGACCGCGGTGCACGTCGGTCAGCAAGCCTCACTCAACTTTCAGTCTTTTCCGAAGCAGACTTTCCATGGACCGGTGACCCGGACTGCCGCTTCTATCGACCTCAATACACGAACTCTGCTGACCGAGGTTCAGGTCGACAACAAGGCCCGAAAGCTGCTGGCCGGCATGTATGTCGTGGTGAGCTTTCAGCAGATGCACGGTGCGCCGGAGATCGATATTCCAGGCGATGCGGTGGTGGTTCGCGGCGACAAGAATCAAGTCGCGCTGGTGCGGAACGGAGCCATTCACTTGCAGCCCATCGAGATTGGCCGCGACTTCGGCGCCTCCGTCGAGGTGCTGAATGGATTGAAACCCGGCGACCTGCTGGTCACTACCGTCACCGACGAGGTGAAAGAGGGAGTCAACGTACAGACGCGCTCAGGCAAGGTTGCGGGGACGAACGGCAGTTCGGCGGGCGGGCAAAAAAACGATTCATCGTCCGGGGATGCTGGGCAGTACGGCAATCAGAAACAGGTCGATTCGAAGTCTGGCTCCTCTGCGCAACCGCAGAAAGGCGGCGATACCAAGAACGGCGGCAAGCAATGATTTTCCTGGAAGATTCCAAGGCGGTCACGCGAAGCAAGCGGAGAGTGGGGAAGGCTGTGTTGAAGCGAGCCCGAGGACTCGTGCGGCTTGCAAGGGCGGCGGTATTTGGCTTCGCGCTCAGTTGCCTTATGCTGACTGCCGAAGCGCAGCAGCCCGGAGAGGGAGTGCCGCCTCCGCCGCGATCCGCTTCGCCGCAGATCACGCCAGCCCCAGCATTGCCGGCCACGATACAACAACAGAAGCAGCAACAGGACCTGCCTACCGTCGGCCCGGTCTCCGCAGCCCAGGCGCAGGCTGCCGCCGACCAGGTCAAAACAGTTGTGCCCGATCTGCCGGTTGCGCCTTCGATCAGCGCGCAGCCTCCTGCGCCGAGCGCCGATTCAGCCGCTGTGCAGCAGGCGCAATCGAGTAAGACACAGCCGACGCGGGATCGGATCACCGGCCTGCGTCCGAACTTCCTCGGTTTTCTCGGGCCGTATCGCCGGCCGCATGTGCCCGAACTCTTTCCGGGTAACGGCGAGAGGCTCAAACCGCTTATCCGTGACGGCAAACTTTATCTCTCGCTCCACGACGCACTTGCGCTGATGATCGAAAATAATCTTGAAGTCGAGGTGGAACGATACAATCTGCAGCTTGCTGAAGCTGACATCGTGCGCGCCTCCGGAGGCGGAAGCACGCGCGGCATCGACTATAACCTCATGGAGTCGCCTCCGGGAATCGGAGGACCGGGCAGCCCGCTGCTGAATACGTCGCAGACCAGCACCAATCCGATCACGCCGACGATCGACGATCTGACTTCGCTGAACTCCACGAACGCGGCCGAGACCAATCTGGCGCAGACCGGAGCCCTGACCTACTCGGCCGGCGCCAATATTCCTTACTTCGATCCGTCATTGATTGCGGAGGGTGGGTATCTGCGGCGCTCCAATATCGTCACCATCGGAAACTTCGCGGGCACGGGCCTGGCAGGCGCTGGAGGCTCGGGGGCAGCCGGAAACACAGGCGGCCCGGACACCTTGCACTACATCACCGCCAACTTCGCCTATTTGCAGGGCTTCTCGCTCGGCACGCAGCTTGAGGCCACGGTGAACAACGATTCGGAGGTCATCTACTCTTCTCAGTCGCAGAACAATCCGTTCCATTCGCCGAGCACCTCGGTGACGCTGACGCAGCCGCTGCTGCGCGGCTTCGGCCGGGGCGTGAATCTTCGCTATCTGCGCATCGCCAATCTGGACCGGAAGATCTCGCATCTGCTTTTTCAGCAGCAGCTCATCGATACGGTCTATGGAACGTCACGCCTCTACTACGATCTGGTTTCGCTAGGCGAGAATATTTCGGTGAAGCAGGAGGCGCTGCGTGCCGCGCGCAAGCTCTTCCAGGACGACCGCGATCAGGTGGAGCAGGGGACGCTGGCGCCGATCGAGTTGACGCGCGCGCAGGCGCTGGTGACCAGCTCGGAGTTCGACCTGGTGCAGGCGCAAGGACTCTATCGGCAGCAGGAGGTGATTCTTCGCAACGAGATGATCCGTCCGGGCGCGTCGGCGTTCCGAACGTCGTTCACCAGCATCATTCCGACCGATCGCATCTCCGTGCCCAACCAGCTTGAGCCCATCGATGTAGAGCAGCTTGAGGCAGAGGGTCTCGCCAATCGGCCGGACCTTGCGCAAGCGCATCTTCAAGTGAAGTCCGGCCAGATCAGCGTGCAGGGCTCGCGAAACAATGCGCTGGCGCAGTTGAACGTCTATGCGAACGCGGAGACGCGCGGAAGTTCAGAACAGTCGTATGAGCCGCTGGGTTCTCCTGCCGCCGCCGGGACGGGCGCGGTAACGACTCCGCAGAACCTTGCCCTTGGCGGACTGCGCGTGGCGACGATCTACCAGGCCGGAGTGCAACTGACGCTGCCGCTGCGCAACCGGATCGCGCAGGCGGATGCGGCTCGCGACACGATCCAACTGCGGCAGAGTGCGGCGCGGACGGAGCGGCTCGAAGACCAGATCCGGGAAGAGATCGAAAATGCGGTGATTGCGCTACAGACAGCGGAGGCCGCCTACAACGCCGCCGTTGCTAGCCAGGGCTATCAGGAGCAGTTGCTGGATGCTGAGCGCGACAAGCTCGCGCTGGGACAGTCCACGAACCTGCTCGTCGTTCAGGACGAGGCGTTTCTGGCGCAGGCGCGGTCGACCGAGATCGTGGCCCGCAGCAACTGGATGAAGGCTCGCATCGCGCTGGACCGGGCTTTGGGGAATCTGCTCGAAAAGAACAACATCACTCTCGATGACGCCATCAACGGACGCAGCGATTGAAGTCCCGGCCCATTCGTTTCAACCTACGCGGCGCTCAACAGGATTCGCAGATCGCGAACATTGTTTCCCGTGGGAGCTGTGACGATGGCATCGTCGAGCGCGGTGAAGACCGAAGCGCTGTTAAACTGCTCGAGAGCGGCTTGAGCGTCGATGCCTTGAACGGCTGCTCGTGCCCAGGTGGTTTCATCGCAGACGGCTCCGGCTGCCGCGCTGTTTCCATCCACGCCGTCCGAGCCTCCGCTGAGCACCGTTGCATTCAGATTAATCTCGCCAAGCAGACGCGCGCACTCTAGGACGAACTGCTGATTTCTGCCGCCGGTCCCGTGCTTCCCTGCTATTTTGACCGACAGTTCTCCGGCAGAGAGAAGGCAGATCCGCGGATGGCGCTTGCGAAGTTGTTCGAGACGATGCAGCAGGTACTTCGCCGCATCGCGGTAATCCCAGTCGTCGCAGGTGCTGTCGATCGCCACATGGAAGTTCATGGCCTGTGCAGCCTTCGCCGCGAGGACGCATAGATCGTCGCTGGAGAGCAGAGCGACCGATTGAGACAGCCGGAACGTGGGGTGGTCCGCCTTTGGTGTTTCTTCGAGCAGAGGACCTCTGAAGAATTCGAGGAGGCTGCCGGAAAGGTTGAGAGAGGGGGTGGAGTCAATGATCTCTCGACACTCTGCGATGGTCGTCGGGTCGGGGAGAGAAGGCCCGGAGCCGACAGCGTGCAGCGCATCGCTGGGCACATCGGAGATCAACAGCGTGCACTGGGTTGCTCCCTGTGCCGCTACGGCCAGCCGGCCGCCTTTGACGCTGGAGAAGTGTTTTCGGAGAGCGTTCATATGCGTGATGAGGAGGCCGGAGTGGACCAGCGCTTGATGAAGATCTCTTGCCTCCTCCAGTGAGAGCCGATCGACGAGCGGCTGCTCCACCATCGCCGATGCGCCTCCGCTGATCAAGAAGAAGACGAGGCAGGTTGGATCGCATGCCGTGAGAAGCTGCAGGATGGCCTTCGCCACGATCAGCGATCTCTCATCGGGAAGCGGATGGCTGCCTTGAAAGAATTGCAATCGCTCATCTGGTGTCTCGGGGAGAGAGGAGCCGACGACGAGGCCTTCGACCGCATGACCTGCGCCGAGTGCAGGCTGAAGCTGTGACAGAAGCGCCTCCGCCATGGGAACGGCTGCCTTGCCGATGGAGATCACGAGTACGCGGCGAAAATCTCGGATCAGGTAGGAATGACCGTCGATTGCAATCGCGTCCGGCGTGCATCTCACGTGGTCCTGCATCGCTTCCGCAATATTCAATCCGCGAAGTGTCTCGGCAAACAGCTCCCGGGCGGTGCGTTTCAGATCCAACTTACACGTTCAGGTTCTTCATGTAGTCGGCATCGATCTTAAGGGCTTCAAACGGGGGCATGTCGTAGCCTTCCTGCTCGACGAAATAGTGCTTGATCTCGCCTTGTTTCACTGCTTCGAACACTGGCCGATAGTCCAGGGTGCCTTGGCCCAACTGAGCGGCGGGCGGCGGCGCGGCGATGGTGGCGGGCTTGTCGGTGTGCTTGAAGTCTTTGACGTGGAGCATGGAGATGCGGGTGGGATAGCGCTTGATGTAGTCGACTGGATTGGCGCCGCCGACGATCACCCAGCCACAGTCGAGCTCGAAGGTGACCAGCGATGGATCTGTGAGGCGGATCATCTCGTCGAGCGGCACCACGCCATCCTTCTTCTGAAACTCCATGGTGTGGTTGTGATAGCCGAACTTGAGCCCGGCGGCCTTGGCCTTCTCGCCCCAGTGGTTGAACTGGTCGGCATTCCATTTGTAGTCGTCCAACGTGAAGGCGTCGAGCATCCCGGCGAACGACTTGCCTTTGACCTTGGCGGGATCCTTGTAACCGGGAAAGGAGCAGATGATATATCGGCAGCCGACCTGTTTGTCGAAGTCGAGGATCTTATCGAAGTCCTTGCTGAGGTCGAAGGAGGAGTGGTGCGAGCTGACGAGATGCAGTCCGGCGCCGCTCATGGCGTCGTTGACCTGCTGCGGCGTGTGGCCGTAGTAGCCGGCGGCCTCGACCTCCTGGAAGCCGAGCGACGCGATCTTCTTCAACGTGCCTGCATAGTCCTTTGCCAGCATCTGGCGCACGGAGTAGAGCTGCAGGCCGATGGGCAGGCCGAACGGCGAGGCCAGCAGCTTCGTGCTGCGCAGGAAGGCAGAGCCGCAGGCCAGCGTGGCGGCGGATTGGAGAAAACCTCTTCGTGTGACTGCGGACATTCGAACCTCTCCCGATGAAGATGCCGGACTGCGGATAAAACTCCGGATTCTCCGGCGGGAGAAGGGTACCATGATCGGAAAGATCGGAAACAAATCATCCTCTCGAACTGCCGCCGATGTCGGCTAAGAAGCGCGTTGGGAATATGATGATGGCCTGTGTCCCTGAGAACGGATGGTCGCGGCCTGGAGCAGGAAACCGCGCGATGAGCGCAAGGAGTGCACTCGATGGAGATCAGTGAAGCTCTCGTAGCGCAGCAGCAGGTGGTTCGGCTGCAGGCGCTACTTGAAGCCAGCCGCCAGATTCATTCGACGATTCAGCTCGACGAGGTTCTGCGCATCGTGCTGCAGATCGTAGTGCGGGAGTTGGAGATCGATGGCGCCTTTTTCACGCACTTCGCCCACACGTATGGCGAGGTTACGCCGGAGGTTCAGGCATCGCTCACCTCCAGCACCTCGGAATGTGGCGGCGCGATTGAGGAGCAGACCTGGATGCGATTTCCGCTGCGCGACAAGGCGGGCCAGCCGTTGACGGACCTGATCGTCCTTATCTGCGACGATCGCGCGCTGGATCTGGATGAGACCGACTTCCTCGAGTCGCTGGCGGTGCAGGCGGCAGTCGCAATCGAGAACGCGCGGTTCCATGAACGCACGCTCGAATGGCAGAGGCTGGAAGGCGATCTGGCATCGGCGCGGCAGGTCCAGTTGAGCCTGATTCCGCAGGTGATGCCGGCCATCGAGAACTACATGGTAGCGGCGCGTTCGATGACCTGCTACGAAGTAGGCGGCGACTATCTGGACATCATGGAGATGCCTACCGGCGAGGTGGTGCTGGTGGTCGCCGATGTGGCGGGCAAGGGCCTGACCTCGGCGCTGGTGGGAAGCTCGTTCCGGTCGACGCTGCGGGCGATGGTGCAGGCGAGCCTGAGCCTCTACGAGATCGCGACGCAGATGAATGTGCTGCACTACGGCGAGGGCGCGGAGTCGCGGCGGCGCTATGTAACGGCGATGCTGATGCGGCTGGACCCGGCGAATCACACGCTGGAGGTGATCAATGCAGGGCATAATCCGGGGTTCCTGATCAATGGCCCAGGTACGGGCGAAGAGGCGCTGACGACGATCGTGGCTTCGGGAACGCCGATCGGCATTCTACCCTTCTCGAACTATGTACCGGAGAAGTTCCTGCTGCGGCCCGGCGCGCGGCTTTTGGTCTACACTGACGGCATGACGGAGGTCTTCCACGGGGAGGACGAGTTCGGCGAAGCTCGCCTGCTCGAGACATTTCTAGACTGCGAGGAGACTACGCCGGAGCGTGCATTGCGTCATGTCTGGAGAACTTTAGAGGGATTTTCCGATGGGCAGGAGCAGTCCGATGATATGACTGCGCTCGTATTATTCAGAAACTCGTAATGGAGACAACCCTCTATGCAACAAAAGACGGACCAACACCCGACCGATGAGCACCGGAGCAGCATAGAACTCCGCCTGCCCTCCCGGCTGGGATTTGAAAAAATAGCGATGGGCACGGCCGCGAGTGTGGCCAAGCTGATGGGCTTCAGCGAAGAGCGCATTCAAGACCTGAAGACCGCAGTCGCCGAGGCATGCATCAACGCGATGGAGCATGGCAACAAGCTGGACGAGACGCTGTGCGTAGGGGTGATTCTGTCGGTGAGTCCGGATACCCTTGAGGTGAAGGTGCTGGACACCGGCGAAGGTCCCAAAGGGCATACCACCACCACCGCCCCGGATATCGACAGGAAGATGCACGAAGAGGAAGAGGCTCGCGGCATGGGAATGTTTTTGATCGAGTCGCTGGTCGACGAGGTCGAGTGGGTAAGTTCGCCGCCTGCGGGAAGCTATGCGCGCATGGTGATCCATCTTCATCCAGCAAAACATTAGACCGGCAAACAAGTCAGACCGGCAAAAGGGAGAGGCAATGGAAGAGAAGGGGACGGGAGTGAAGATGGAAGAGGTGCCATGCGGCGCCGGCGATCCGATCACGGTGCTGCGCTTTGCGGGAGACATCACAAGCGCCTCGAAGGCGGCGGTGCTGGGGACCTACCAGGGCATCCCCGAGAGCACGAAGCGCATCCTGCTCGATTTTTCGAAGGTGGACTACCTGAACTCGAGCGGAATCGCGCTGGTGATCCAGATGATGATTGCGGCAAGCAAGAACGGCCAGACCATTCAGACCTTCGGCCTCACGCCGCACTTCCAGAAGGTCTTCACCATGGTTGGCATTACCAAGTACACGAAGCTGCACCCGGACGAGAAGAGCGCCTGCGCCGCGTTTTCGGCGTAACCCTCAGACGTGCGCGCGACGCTCGACGAGTAGCTGTGGCTCGGCATGCAGCTCGGTCTTCTGGCCGTAGGTACGCTCGATGCGCAGGACGAGGATATCGTCTTCCTGGCCGAACTGCTGGGCGGCTCGCGCGAGTTCCGCCGCGGTGATCGGTCTGCTGAGCAGCTCGTTGACCCGATCGAAGCCGAAGAGGGCGCCGTGCGCGTCCTGGGCTTCGGCTATGCCATCGGACATCAGGAAGAGGGTGTCGCCCTGTCGCAGATGGAAGGAGGTGATGGGAAACTCCGCGTCGGGAAGGATGCCGAGCGGAAGGGCGCCTTCCATCTCAATCTCTTTGCCATTGCGGTAGGGGGGCAAATGGCCGGCGTTGGCGACGGTGAAGCTGCCGTCGGGGGCGATACGTAGGATCAGGCAGGTGGCGCTGGCATGCTCGCGTTCGCAGAGCTGCTGGTTGACCAGGGTGAGGATGAGGGCGGGGTCGGAGGTGTGCTGGGCGGCGGTGCGGATGGAGCCGACGATCAGCGCAACCAGCATGCCGGCCTGCAGCCCCTTGCCGGTGACGTCGCCGACGACGATAAGCGCGGTGCCGGGGGCTTCGCCGGGAAGGATCTGGAAGAAGTCGCCGCCAACCTCGCGGGCTGGGCGGTACTCGCTTTCGATGGTGAGGCCGGCGACCTCGGGCAGAATGTCGGGGATGAGCACCTGCTGGACGTGTCGGGCCTGCTCGATCTCGAGCTTCCACTGCTCTTTTCTGCGCTGCGCGAGAACGAATCGCCGCAGCAGCATGACGGTGATGATGAGCAGCGAGAGGATCGTCGAGACGGTACCGAGATTAATGCTGAAGCCGAGAAATAAGGTGCGGGTCTTGATGTGGATCAGGCGGAGCTCATGCTGATAGTTGGCGATGGCGGCCAGGAGAACGGCAGCGAAGGCCAAGCCTCCTTCGGCCCGCTGACGGATAAAGCCGCGCCAGGCGACAGAGAAGAGCAGAACCCCGAGCAGCAGCTTGACGACAAGCAGGAATGGGACAAGAAAGCCCTTGGCAGCGATAGGAATGACCTGACCATAGAGCGGAGGACGAAGCATCGCGGTGCCGACAGCCAGCAGGAGCACGAGGCTCCAGACCACCGTCTGAAGCTTTGCGATGCGCCAGATGCGGAACCAGTAGCCCCAGAAGATCACCCACAGGCCGATGCGCATGGGAGTGAGGACGACGTCGCCAAGGACGACACTCGCGGTTTGGCCGATCCACGTGGTGAAGTTCGCGCCGAGCACGTTCGCGTCGACGAGAAACGTCACCAGGCAGACGATCGCCAGCCATAGATATGATTTTTCCTGGCGATCGAGCAGAAAAAGGGAGAGGGCCATCACCAGCGCCATGAACAGGATCAGCATCTCCAGAAAGCCGCTGCCCACGTCGTGGGCGAAGTCATCCCAGTCGAGTCGGATCTGGGCGGCGATATCGGAGGCAAAACCGATTTCGGCAGGACCGCGAAGGCCGCCGGCATCGGGAGCGTTGAACGGCGTTGCGCTATCCATCCACATGCGTATCGCAATGGTAATGACGCCGTTGCGTACGCTTTTGGGAAGGCGATACGCCTGCGGCTGGGTAACGTAAGCGGTGACGTGCCGGCCGGAGAAGGAGCCGAACTCGCCGATACGCATTCCGTTCACAAAGACCTGGTAGGCATCGTCGGCGCTATCGGGCATCTTGAAGGCGAGGGACCGGGTGGCGCCCTGGAGATTGACCTTGAGCCGATACCAGGCATAGCCGGAGTACCCCGGATAACCGGATGCTGTCCAGCCTGGGGTCAGGCCGCCGTCCGGTGGAGGCGTGAGATCCACCGACTTCCAGGCAGAGTCGTCGAAGTCGGACCGGGCCCAGGCCATGTCGTCGCCGGTGCGGAACTTCCAGGGACCCGTAAGTTCCGCTGCCGATTCGCCCAGCTTGATCTGAACGGCCGCGTCCGAGGTCGCCTCCTCTGCCTGAGTAGGGCCGTGGTTCACAGCCTGAGCTAACAGAGGCAGACAGCAAAGCAGCAGCAGACGCATTCGCCAGACACGCGGCATAGAAGGTCTTTCCGAAGCAGAATTTTTCCTGGGGCCTGATTAGCTCAAGGCCATGGTACTCGCGGAGTCGGCCGGAGCCAAGTGAAGGAGTTTGAGACTCGTCGGCCGCCCGAAGAAAGTATCCTGAACCGGAAGATCCAGTGCTGCCGTTAACGCAGAGGAGAGAAGCTCACGCCCGAAGGAATGGCCTCTCTCCTGGTTCGTTGTCGGTGGCTCCGATGCGGGTTCGCCTGACCTACCGGTGGAAGCGCAGCGGCGTGGCTGATCTTCGCTGCCGGAAGAAGAACAGGCCCATCATCGCGATGCCGGTGGAGAGCAGCAGGATGGAACTGGGTTCCGGTGTGTCTGCAGTGAATGTCACCATGCCCACCCCGCCTTGAAAAGCGTTCGGGCTTGCATCGTACTCCGCGATGTAGAAGGTCGTACCGTTCGCTATCCCTGTACCCCCGGAGAAGTCCAGAATGTACTTCGCGGTCGGATCGAGCATACCGCCATTAAGGAAACAGGGGCTGTTGGCATTGTCGAAGAAAGCAGATGGGACGCAGTTAGGAGACTGGCCGTCCAGGTAATTGAAGTCATCACTTGTATCTGTTGGCGAGATGGTGTTGTCAAAGGTAAGGTCAATGCTGGTGATGCGGCCGCCGGTGTCGTTGATTCCGGTGAAGCAGCCTAATGCCCCCACAAGGTTTTGGTCGGTCGTTGGACAATCGCCGAAGCTGACCTGAAAGGGACGGGTGTCGGTGATGAAAGCGCCGGTAATTGGTCCATCCAGAACGGACATGCGGAAATCGAGCGGATCGGCCTTGACGATGGTGGGTAGCCCGACGATCAGGGCGACGACGAACAGGCGACAGAATAGTCTCATTGCTGCACTCCTCCGTGGGTTGGTATTGCCTGGAATCGAATTGGCGCATCGCAGACGGGAGTCGGAATGGACACCAAGGGGGGCAGGGGGCCGTCGTGCCGGGAAGAATCTGACCGTTCGCATGGAACGTCTGTGTGAAGCACTGCACGTTGTGTGCCGAACCCAAAGCCGCTATCTTCCCCATTTTCTTGAAGTCATGGGAAGCAACGCGCAGAGAATTGCAGAGGAAGAGGAAAAAGGGGGATGTCCTCCCCCCGTATCGGCCCGCCTGCATGACCTACATATTTGTATGACCGCCGCGCATCTCCTCGTTGAAGCTCGGCTTGATCGACGCCAGCGCCTGGGCCATCGCCGCCGTATACCTCTCCCGGCGGTCCATCAGCCGTTCGGTCGGCGTGACATATTCGCCATCTTTCGCAACCTGCACAAGCCCCTCTTGCACCAGTCCCTTGATTGGCCGTTCAAGCTCCGCCACTGTCGCATTCAGATATTGCGCGTCCCGCGGGTCCAGCACCCACACCGGCTCTCCGGCGCCCAGCACCCCCGACAGCCAGAAGACCTTCGCCGCCAGGTAATCGGTCCGCTGCACCTCGCTGGTGTCGTTGAAGTTGAACTTCTTGTGCCACATGCTGTAATACCGCGTCGTCACCGGCACTGGCTGGCGGTTGCCGCTCTTCACCAGCTCCAGCTGTCCCTGGTCCATGGTCTTGCGCACCGCGTTATAGATAAAGGTCTCTGCAAAGGGCTGCTCCGGCGCCTTCACGATCTCGGCAAAGGTCACGGTCATGGCGGCGGCGACCTTCGCATGCAGCGGGCTGTCTTGCCCGTCCTCCAGCCAGACCTCGCCGTGCACCAGGAACGTGTCCGCGCCCGAGGTCGACGCGTGAAACGGCCAGGCGAACTTATCGAAGCGCAGCGGCAGACCATGCAGGGTCAGGTAGCAGTCCGGCCGCGGGTTCTTAAGCCGCTTCGCTGTCTCCGCCAGATATACGCCGACCTCGGCCAGCAGATCCGCCCGGCTGAAATCAAACTTGTCGCTTAGTTCCAGCAGATGCGTCCGGGCCGTGTCGCCCAGCAGCGCCAGCTTGAACCGCGTGGTAGGGTTGCCGGAAAAATCCTGCCCCATCGCGCTCGAATCGACAACCAGACCAGCCGTCTTCGCCGCCGCCGCAACCTGTCCAGCCAACACCTCTTGCGTTCCCATTGCCATCTTGCTCAATCGTCCTTTGCGTTTGGTGATCTCTCCTATCTTACGGCTCCAGTCCACAAATCGCCGGATGCGGCTCTGAGATCTCAGGTAAGATCGCACCCACCGGAGAAACTCATGCGCTCGTGCCTCGCCGTTGCCGCGTCCCTGATACTGTTCCAACCTTCTCTCCACGCACAATCCCCGGCGCTCTCCCCAGACGTCCTCAAGTACGTCAAAGTCAACGCCCCAGCAGTCCTTCTTACCCACGTCCGCATCATCGACGGCACCGGCGCTGCCCCTCTCGAAGACCAGTCCATTCTCCTCGAGAACGGCAAAATCACAAGCATCGTGAAAGAAACCACTGCCAGTCCGAGCACCACGGTCATCGACCTCCACGGTCACACCATCATCCCTGGCCTTGTTGGCATGCACGATCACCTCTATTACATCGCCCGCGCCGATGAGACCGTTGAAGGCTCCGCCGAGCCGCCTCTCCTGGTCCCGCAGATGTCCTTCACCGCTCCTCGCATGTACCTCGCCGCCGGTGTCACGACCATGCGCACCACCGGTAGCGTAGAGCCGTACGTCGACCTCAACCTCCGCCGCGAGATCGACGCGGGCCGCCTTCCCGGCCCCCACATGGATGTCACCGCACCCTACCTCGAAGGCCCTAACAGCCCCTTCCTCCAGATGCACAATCTCACCGGCCCCGAGGACACCCGCGCTTTCGTCGACTACTGGGCTGCCCAAGGCGCCACCAGCTACAAAGCCTACATGAACCTAACCCGCGCCGAGCTCAAGGCTGCCGTCGACGAAGCCCACAAACACGGCCTCAAGATCACCGGACATCTCTGCGCCATCACCTACCCCGAGGCCGCCGAGATCGGCATCGACAACCTGGAACACGGCTTCTTCGTCAACACGCAAAACGACCCCGGCAAACAGCCCGACCTCTGCCCTAAAACCTACGGCAACCCTACCCTCGCCAACATGGACCCCGACGGCGCCGACGCGACCGGCCTCATCAAGCTCCTCATCGCCCACCACGTCGCCATCACCAGCACCCTGCCCGTCTTTGAAAGCGACGTTCCCACCCACGTTCACCTGCAGACCCGCGTCCTAGAAGCCATGTCCCCACCCACCCGCGAGGCCTACCTCTACACCCGCAACCTTGAACTCACTCGACCCGCCAATCCCACCCGCGCCCTCATCTACAACCATGACGCCAAGCTCGAGCACAAGTTCGCAGCAGCCGGCGGCCTCCTCCTGGCCGGCCCCGATCCCACCGGCGACGGCGGCGTTCTCCCCGGCTTCGGCGACCAGCGCGAGGTCGAACTCCTCGTCGAATCCGACGGGTTCACCCCGCTTGAAGCCATCAGGATCGCCACCCTCAACGGCGCGACCTACCTGGGCCGGCAATCCACCGTCGGGAGCATCGCTCCCGGCAAGAACGCCGACCTCGTCGTCCTCAACGGCAACCCCGCCGCCAACATCAACGACATCGAAAAGGTCGAAATCGTCTTCAAAGACGGTATCGGCTACGACTCCGCCAAACTCTTCGAATCCATCAGAGGCCGCTACGGTCAGTACTGAGGGGAAAAGCTCTCACACCCTGACCTATCTCAACCCGCTAAACTAAAGATAGCAGCGAGAGTAACCGTTAAGCAGGACAGTCCAGAGGTTCCGCGTTCCTGAAGGGAATCCATAACTCCCCCAAAAGGTACTCGGTGACGCAGTTGGTCCCTTGCTAAAGTCCCTGAGTCAAATACTTTGCATGTTTTTGTGAGGAGGGGGAGAGTAGCGGCATGGAAGCGAAAACAAACCTGGCAGCGCTAGCCACCGAAGCCAGTAATCCCGGCACCGAGCACATAGACGAACTGCCGACTCTGGAGATGCTTCGCCTCATCAACGAGGAGGACGCCAAGGTCGCCGCAGCTGTAGCGGCTGTCCTGCCAGCGATCGCCACAGCCGTTGACGCCATCACCCAGCGCTTCGAAGCTGGTGGCCGCCTCTTCTATATCGGAGCGGGCACCAGCGGCCGGCTCGGCGTACTCGACGCCAGCGAGTGCCCTCCCACCTTTTCCGTCCCCCCCACCCTGGTGCAGGGCATCCTAGCCGGCGGCGACCGCGCACTCAGAAGGTCCAGCGAATCGTCGGAAGACTTTCCCGAACAAGGCGCAGCCGACCTCGCCGCCGCGGGCTTCCACGAAGGCGACACCCTGGTAGGCATAGCCGCCAGCGGCCGCACTCCCTACGTCCTCGGAGCTCTCGCCCACGCCAGAAAACTCGGCGCGCTCACCATCGCCCTCACCTGCGTGTCCGACTCCGCCATGGCCGCGACGGCCGATATCTCCATCGCCCCGGTCACCGGTCCCGAGGTCCTCACCGGCAGCACCCGCCTCAAGGCAGGCACCGCCACCAAGCTCGTCCTCAACATGATCTCGACCGGCTTCATGATCAAGGCCGGAGCCGTCTATGGCAACCTTATGGTCAACGTCCAGCCTACCAACGCCAAGCTCATCGATCGCGCTCAGCGCATCCTCATGGCCGCCACCGGCATCGGCCAGCCAGAAGCCGAAGCGCTTCTGAAAGAGGCCGGCAGCGTAAAAATTGCCATTGTTATGCAGAAACTCTCCTTGAGCCGAATCGCCGCTGAAAGCAAACTGGAAGCACATAAAGGAAATCTTTCGTCGCTTCTCCAGCAAGCAGGCTCGGTCGAATAGCGTCGGAAGTCTGTGCCAACCGTTCCTCCTGTCCTCCCTCACATCTTCTGTGCAGCAAGCCTCCACACCGCGTTCTCGTCACCACCATGCCCTCCGATCCCTTTCTCAACCTAATGATTGCCGCCAACGCCCACGCCAAAGCTCACGGCGCGCCAACCCCAACCCTGTCCCCGCTCGACGCCACCCTCCTCGGTTCCAACCCCGCAGTCGACGTAGCCGCACTCCACAAAGCCGGATTTAAAGTAGTTCCGTGGACCACCAACGATCCCGCAAAGATGCGAACCCTCATCGCTCTCCGCGTCGACGGCATCATCTCCGATCGCCCTGACATCCTGCGGTCAGTCTTGAAACAGGAAGCTCAGGCCCATCCCGCAGAAGCCGCGTACTTCGCGCAATTCGACGTCGCGGCGCATCGCGGAGGACGCGGCCTGCGACCGGAGAACACGCTGCCCGCCTTCGAGGCCGGACTCGACCACCTCAGCGCAACGCTTGAGACCGACACCGGTGTCACCAGCGATCACGTCTCGCTGATCTGGCACGACCAGTTCCTCAACCCCGAGTCCTGCCGCCGGGTCGACGGCGTTCCCTACACGCTGCAGGACCGGGTGTATATGCGCGACCTCTCGCTTGCCGAGGCGCAGCGCGCCTTCCTCTGCGACAAACTCCACTCTCGCTTTCCGGGCCAAAATAACGACCTGTCGCTCTCCCCCGCAGCCGTGGCGTTTGCCAAACACGAGCGCCTGATCAGCCCGTATGTGCCGACGTATGTTGACCAGCTCTTTCGCTTCACGCGCTTCTACGCGGACTTCTACCGCAACGGCCCAGGCAGATCGCACCCCCAAGCAGCGGCGCGGGCCGCGAATGCGGAGAAAGTCCGGTTCAACCTGGAGACCAAGACCCTGCCCTTGCCCAACGATCCTCCGGGCAGATCCACGGCCGCGCTGCCGCTGCCCGCCGCCGGCGCCGAACCGGCTACGAATCACACCGCCGATCCCGAAACCTTCGTCTCTACGCTCTGCGGAGCGATCCTGCGCCATCAGATGGAGTCGCGGACCGAGGTGCAAAGCTTCGACTTCCGCACACTGATTCTGGTAGAGGAGCAGTTTCTCCAGATTCCAACGTACTATCTCACTGAACAGCCGAAGACGCTGAGCAGTTCTCTGCTTCCGCCATCGCTTCGGCAGTAGAACCGGTCAACCGAAGAGGCCCATTTTGCGGGGCATCTCGATGCCGAGGTGCTCGTAGGCGAGGCGGGTAGCGACGCGGCCGCGAGGAGTGCGGTCGAGAAACCCGATCTGGATCAGAAAAGGTTCGTAGACCTCTTCGAGCGCGTCCTGCTCCTCGGCCAAGGCAGCGGCGAGAGTGTTGAGGCCGACAGGGCCACCATCATACTTCTCGATAATGGTGCGGAGCAGGCGACGGTCAAGCTCGTCGAAGCCGTGGGCATCCACTTCGAGCAGCGCCAGCGCGGCCTCGGCCGTCGGACGGTCGATGATGCCTTGAGCTCGGACTTGGGCGTAGTCGCGGACGCGGCGCAGCAGGCGGTTGGCGATGCGTGGCGTTCCGCGCGAGCGCATGGCGATCTCGGCCGCGCCGTCTCGGTCGATGGGAACGCCGAGGACCTCCGCCGAACGCTCGACCACGAAGCGGAGCTCGTCGTCGGTGTAGAACTCGAGGCGGAGGAGAATGCCGAAGCGGCTGCGCAGCGGAGAGGACAACATGCCGGGGCGGGTCGTCGCGGCGACGAAGGTGAAGGGGCGGATCTCCATCACGTGGGTGCGGGCCGCCGGTCCCTGGCCGATGATGATGTCGAGCTTGTAATCTTCAAGCGCGGTGTAAAGCTTCTCTTCAAGAACGGGCTGGAGGCGGTGGATTTCGTCGAGGAAGAGGACCTGCTTCTCGCGCAGATTGGTGAGAATGGCGGTGAGGTCGCCTTGAATCTGCATCGCCGGGCCGGAGGTCTGCTGATAGCCGACGCCGAGCTCGTTCGCGATGATGGTGGCGAGGGTGGTCTTGCCCAGTCCCGGCGGCCCAAAGAGGAGAACGTGATCGAGCGCCTCGCCGCGCGACTTTGCCGCTTCGAGCGCGATGGCGAGCTGCTCCTTGGCCTTTTCCTGGCCGATGAACTCGGCGAGGCGGGTGGGCCGGAGCTTCATCTCGAAGAATGCGTCATCCTCCAGCTTGCCGGCGGAGACCAGGCGTTCGGCTTCGGAGGAGGCGCGGTTGAGGTCGGGCTTCGGTTTGTTTTTGGAAGGTTCCACTCAACGGCGATGGTACGGCGAAGTTGTGCCGGGAAGCAAACATAGGGAGGTTCGGGCGTACACGAAGAGATCGCTGACCGCTTCGCCTGCAGACGCAAGAGGATTGCGAACGATGTTGCAGAAGGCGTAATCTACTGTTTCGTTGAGGGAGGTCGGCTATGCGCGATCTGTCTTTGCTTTCCATCCTGTTCTTGGCTGCCGCGAGTGTACCGGCTCAATCGAACCATGACCGCTTTGCTGCTGTCTTGACCGCGCCTGTAGAGAGCCGGGAGTGCCCTATCGGTTTTTATGCGAAACGGCAATCCGGTCTTGTGGAGCGTGCGATAAGGAGTGGCAAGCAGGATGGCTTCGGGCAACGGCTCCAGCTCACCTTCGATCATTTGCAGGCGCCTGGGATTGCGAAGGCCAGCGTCACGATCTATGGAGTCTCCGGGAACGTCGCCTATACGCCCGTTGCCCACACAGATAGGAACGGCGATGTTTCGGAGATCTTTTCCCTCGAGCGCCGTGCCGGAGCTGTCAGCCTGCAGAACTCCGAGGTTTGGACGCGTAAGATTCAGGCCGTGCGTTGGGTGGAGCTGACTGAGATTGACTACGTGAATGGTTCCGAGTGGCACAAGACCAAAGAGTCCCAATGCAGAGTGGAGCCGAGTCTTTTGCTTGAAGTCAATTCGCATTGAGGAGGAGCGTCACAGCTACTGCGTCACCTCCGCGAGCTTATGACGCGCCGTATTCACAGCTTCAATCAATCGCAAATTTTCTGTCTTCACAGTACAAGGGCGACGCCTCGAGCGCCGCCCTTGTACTTCCGTTGCAATGACCATTATGGATAGGAGACAACCGTATTCAGTGTGCCTCCGTTGCTCGAGTTGGCCGTCCCGCCTACGCCGTTGATGACGTGGGTGATCTGCCCACTGCCGTTCAGGAAGACCGTGCCGGTATCGTGAACGGCGACTCCGCTGGTGTTCGGAACCGTGCTCGCATTGTCTTCGATGATGTTGATGCCCTGATTGAAGAAGGAATAGATGCCCGACCCATAGACCTGGTGCGTGTTGACCTGATTGGACACCACGTAGGACGGATAGCCGTTGGCTGCGCCGTCCATCCACGCGGCCTGGCTCGGCGGATCGTAAGGCAGCTCGCTCTGGTAGAAGATCGTCTCTCCGCTATTGCCGTTCCACAGCACCTGCTGCTTCTGGTAGTGCTCCACCGCAAGGCCAGTTGCGGTCACGCGGTCGCCGTTAACCACCAGGCCGTGGTCGCCCGTGTTGAGCGTCCAACCGACGGGACTGTCGCCGTGATCGGCGCGCCACGCCCAGATGTTATCCAGGATCACATCGGCGCTGTTGACCTCGAGGCTTGTCGTCGCCTTGCCCAGGGTCGCTCCGCCAATGCGGAAGTACACGTCGTTCAGCGATGATGGGTTATTCACGTGTGGGAAGAAGCCTCCGCGCGGCAGCGGAAATCCGAACAAACCGTAGCCCATCTTCAGCAGCACCGGCGAGTTCACCGGGCCGGCGTCGAGGATCAGGCCCGATATCTTGACGCCATCCACGTCCGTCACCGTGATCGCCGCCCGTCCCGTCTGCGGCACCAGCGTCGCCAGACCGAGGCCAAGCACGACTGTATTGGGATAGAGAACGTTGATGGAATTCTTCAACTGATACACGCCCGGGGTCAGGATCAGGTTCTTGCCAAACAGCAGAGCCTCGTTGATCTCCTCCACCGGCGTGGCTGGATTGGCGATAAAGAAGCGGCTGATGGGCAGACTCTGTCCGGCGGTGGTCCCGCTCGACCACGTGGTTCCGGTAGAGTTCCGCTCGAGCGCCGGCACGAAGACGCTGTACTTACCAGTGGAGTCGACGGTGAGGAAGGGCTTCTCGCGGCTGACCGGGGTGCTGGTCAGAGTCGTGTAGGTCGGGTTCGGGTAGCTCTGGGCGGGCGCTCCGACAACCCCTGAGAAGACCTGGTTCCAGACGCCGTTGGTCCAGCCATCGATGTTGCTGTTCCGCACAAAGAACTGCTGTTGCGACCCGTTGATGATGGTGCCGCCCTGGTATTGGGAGTCGGCGATGTAGCCTCCGCTCGCGTACTGCGGACCGGCGGTGCAGTAGTCGAAAAGCGTGACATTGCCGCCGGCGACGTTGACCCGCCGCATCGGCGAGGCCTGCGAGACCGCCCAGAAATCGCCCGAGCTGCGGCAGCCCGAAGAACCTGTAATGTTGATCGTCAGGTTAGACAGCGAGCGCCAGAAGTTGTCGAGCGCGGTGCAGTTCGAAGGCGCTCCGGGAGCGACCGGGAAACACTGGTTGTACACATCGACATGGCCATTGATCGTCACATCGGTCGGCGATGCGCCCAGGCCGGCCACATCGGTGTAGAAGCCTACCTGGATAATCAGCGGCTCCGCGACACTGCCGTAGACGCCGGGCTTGAACAACAGCGCATAGCGTTGGGTGCCGAACTGGTTGCTGACCTGCTGAGTGGAGATGGCGTCGACGGCTGCCTGGATCTGGCTCGTCGGCATGCTGGGATCGAAGACCATCACGTTGGTCCCAAGGTTCGGAGCAGCTCCACTTTGAGCCACGCCGGCCGCTCCGAAAGCACTGATTCCCAGCAGGAGTGTTCCGAAGAGCTGCGCGAGCGCAGGCGGCCTACCTGTAAAGAGGTTCGTCATAATCATGATCTCGACTTCCAATGGATTGAGCTTGCACTAGCGCCGGAAATCTTAGGTCGCGCCCTATAGGTCTGTCAAATCGGAAGCCCTGCAGGAGCCATGAGAAAAACGCTTGTCTCTCTGTTGCCGTCGGCTCTTCGGCAATTTTGAACAGAGAGAACAGGATGGCAGGAATGGCTGGGCGCGAGCCTCTGCCGAGCACGGGCTGGAGATGCGGCGCTGGAATATCAAAAGGCAGGCTTGTCAGTCGCTCATGTTTTTTGCGTCGAGTATCTCCAGCACCAACTGGCGCTACCCTGGGCGGCGGCTCTGCTCGCGTTGCAGTTCGCGATAGGCCTCGCTCTTGCCGATGCCGCGCTCGCGGGCGACCCGCTTCAATGCGTCTTTCTGGCTGATATCTTCCGAGTTCATCAGAGTGGAGACTTCAGCGGCTATGCTGGGCCGCTGTTTGGCCGGAGCGTTCTCGGACTTTGTCGGCGCGAGCATCAGCACGATCTCCCCGCGAATGCTCGTTCGCGCGGCGAGTTGCGATCGCAGTTCGCCTACTGCGGCGCGTAAAAACTCCTCGTGCAGCTTGGTCAGTTCGCGCGCGACGACGACGTGCTGCGAAGCTCCGAAGACTGTCTCCACATCGCCCAGGGCGTCCAGAATGCGATGCGGAGCCTCGTAGAAGACGTGCGTTGCGCCGTCGCGTGCGAGTTGCTCGAGCGCGGTCTTTCGCTGGCCTGCTTTTGCAGGAAGGAAGCCATGAAAGGTGAATTGCTCGGCGGGGAGACCGCTTGCGATCAATGCGCTGATGGCAGCGTTGGCTCCCGGAATCGGAAAGACGGAGATGCCGGCGGCAATGGCGGCGGCGGCGATCTGGACCCCGGGGTCGGCAATTCCGGGGGTTCCGGCGTCGCTGACTACGGCGATGCGGGCTCCCTGCTTCAGCTCCGCAAGCAGTTCTTCGGCGCGCAGTCCCTCGTTGTGCATGTGGTAGCTGACTGTTGGGGTGCGGATCTCGAAGTGGTTGAGAAGCTTCTGAGTCTGCCGCGTGTCTTCGCAGGCGATGCGGTCGACCGAGCGCAGCACGCGCAAGGCCCGCAGCGTGATGTCTTCGAGATTGCCGATGGGCGTGGCCACCAGGTAGAGACCTGGGGCGAGCGGCTTGTCTGAGTTGCGGTTCGGGGGCGCGTCGGCCTCGGCGGACATTATTCCGATTGCCGCAGCTTGCGGCGCTGGTTCAGCATGCCCATGGAGTGAGCGAGGTTCTGCGGGGTGATGATGCCGACGATGCGGTCGCCTTCGAGCACGGGAACCATCTGCGCGCCTTGACCGGCCATGATGCGGCGCAGAGTCTTGACCAGCGAGTCGTCCGGCTGGGCGGTCTGGAAGGAACGCGTCATGACGCCCTGCACATAACCATTGCCGTCGGCCTGGAGCGCCTCGACGATGCTCTGCCGCGAGACCGCGCCTACGAGGTTCGACCCACGCACGACGGGGAAAACGTCCTGCAAGGTGTGCACGGAGCGCTGCAGCGCGTCCTCCAGCGTATCCGAGGCTGAGAGCATGCTGTATTGCGTCAGCATCACGTCGCGCATGCGCACTGCGTCCACGTCGGTCTGCAAGAGCAAGCCCTGATCTTCCATGTGCGCGCCAATCAGGACGAATCCTCCGATCATGATCAGCCACATATTGGGCAGGACGAATCCGGCGATCATCAAGACGACGGCTATGATCTGGCCGAGTCCTGCTGCGGCTCGGGTGCCCTTGATGGCGCCGCGAGTCTTGGCGAACTCGCCGCGGAAGACTCGTCCGCCGTCGAGCGGGGCCGCAGGAAGCAGATTGACCAGTCCGAGCAGCAGGTTCACCCAGACGGCGGCGCGGAGCAGGTGGGTCGGGGCCATCCAGGGACGCTGCACGAGGTTCACCTGGGGAGCGACGGTGAGGGTCATGGCGGCCAGCAGAAGGCCAAAGCCGACGTTGGCGATGGGGCCGATCACGGCCATGCGCTTCTGCATCTCCGGCGTTGCGGCCTTTTCGGTGGCTTCGGGGGTTGCGTAGCTCATCAAACCGCCGATGGGTAGGAGGAGCACGCTTCGCAGTTCGAGCCCGTACCACGCCGCGCCGATCGCCCGCGCTATCTCGCGCACGGCGACCGCGAGCAGAAGAAGAAGCCACAGGCCGAAGCCGCGGCCGCCGGTGGTTCCGGAGATGGAGGCATAGCTGATCGACAACCCCAGCAGGATGAGGAAGAAGGTGTGGATGCGAACCTCCACGCCGAGAAATCTGCCGATCGGAAAAGACCACCCGCGCATATTCCTTATTGTATGCGCTGCCGCTCGACTAGCCCGCGCGCCGGCGACTTGCGATGGGAGCGCCTGCGGCTAACATAGCGCCTGCGGCTACCATATTGACATGCGCGTGATTGCAGGGTCCCATCGATCTCGTCAACTGCTTGCGCCGCGAGGCCTGCAGACGCGTCCCACCAGCGATCGCTTGCGTGAGACGCTCTTCAACATTCTGTCGCCACGTCTGGGAGGCTGCCGGTTCGTCGATCTGTATGCGGGTACGGGAGCTGTCGGCATCGAAGCGCTAAGCCGCGGCGCGTCTCATGTCTGGTTCGCGGAGAAGGCCGACGCGCCGCTGAGGTCCCTCCGGCAGAATCTTTCCGCGTTGAAGATAAACCGTGACTTTACGCTCGAAGACCGCGGGGTCGGCGCGCTGCTGCAGAGCCTCGGCAAACTAACGCAGCCGGTCGACCTTGTCTACCTCGATCCACCGTATGAGGCCGAGGAAGAATACTCCGGCACGCTCAACTTCTTCGGCAGTATTCGCGGCCGGGCAGTGCTGGCGCAGGACGCGCTCGTGATCGCCGAGCACAGCAGCAAAAGCAAGCTGTCTACGCGCTTCGGTGGGCTGGAACAGACTCGTTTGCTGAAGCAGGGCGATGCGGCTCTCAGCTTCTTTGCCTTTGCGGCGGCTGAGCGAAGCCTCCACCCTGATGATGACCGGTAAGCAGATCGATCGAGAAAGCAACTTCGCGATCGGTCAGCAGATTCCAACCCATGCCGCGCAGCGTGCCGCCGTCAATTTCAGTGATGCGCAGACCCTCCCAGCTAAGCCGGGCCGACTCCCACGCCAGACCGTTGCGTCCCAACGCAGTCACGGTGTGAAAGCCGACGAACAGAAGCAGCTCCTGCGCGACCAGCGGCTTCACCTCAATCACGGGCTTCATCGCGAGGTGGGTACAGTGCTGGGGCTGCATTGTATGGATCACATATCCATATCCCCCGGCAATGGCGCACATCTCCTGAGGATTGGGGCAGGCGAAGACGCCGGTGAGCATGGAAGGATCTTTGAATCCCAAAGCGCAGGTTGCGAGAAACATTCCATCGCAAGCCGGACGAACCATCAGCTGCAAAGCGCCGCGAGCCAGCGCATCTTCTTCGCCGGCAATCTGCTGTGGATAGATGAACTGGCGCGCGGGTGCAATCAGCGGAGGCACCTTCAGGATCTCGGCGCTCCAGTCACGGGCGAACTGTTCGGGATGGATCGAATCGGCCTCGGTGTCGGGCGTCATCGAATGGCATCCAGAGCCTGCGCGATATCGTCGATCAGGTCCTCGACGGCCTCGCAGCCTGCGCTCATGCGGATGAAGCCGTCAACGATGTCATCGCCGCCCCATTTTGCGCGGCGTTCCGCAGTAGTTGCGACTCCGCCGAAGCTGGTCGCCTCAGTGATAAGACTTGCCTTCGCGAGGAACGTCTCGGCGGAAGCTTGGTCCCGCAGCACGAAGCTCAGCACCGGCCCGAAGTAGCGCATCTGCCGGGCGGCAATCTTGTGCCCCGGATGGGTCGGCAGCCCTGGGTACATAACGCTCGCCACCTCGCCGCGCGTAGCGAGAAACTCGGCGATGCGCTGGGCGTTCTCGCAGGAGCGCTCGAGCCGCAGCGGCAGGGTCGCAATCGAGCGCAGCGCAAGCCACGCCTCCATCGGCCCTAGAATGCCTCCGGTCAAGGTGCGCCACTGATCGATCCTGGCCAGCAGCTCAGGATCGCGCGTGGCGACGTGACCGATCAGGAGATCGCTGTGCCCGGTCATGGATTTCGCGTCGGAGGCCACGGAGAGATCCGCTCCCAGGGCCAGAGGACGTTGCCCCAGCGGCGTAGCGGTCGTGTTGTCGACCGCGACCAGCGCCCCGGCGCGATGCGCCATTTCACTCAGCCGCGCGAGGTCGCAGATCTCCATCGTGGGGTTGCTGGGCGATTCGAGCCACAGCAGGCGCGCGCCTTCGAGGCGATCCGCCTGCGCATCTCCGGCAGTCGGAGCCATGCGCAGCATGATCCCCATCTTGATGAAGTACTCCTGCATCAGAACGCGCGCAGTGTAGTACGCATTCGAGGGAAGAACGACTATATCGCCGGGCCGCAGCAGGGCTCCGAAGACCGCCGCACACGCCGCCATGCCGGAGGCGAAGACCAGTGCGCCGGCCTGGAAACTCTCTCCCGATTCCATTTCGCCGATGGCTTTTTCGAGCGCCGTCCAGGTGGGGTTGTGCGAACGCGCGTAGGTGTAGGGCGTCCCGGATGGATCGCCCGGGGTGTGATAGGGGGAAGCAAAGACAGGTCCTTGGTGTAGCGGTTCGCCGGGTACGCTAGGCGTCAGGGTGGAACGAATGATTTTGGTGGCTTCGCGCATAGGTCAGAAAGTCTTTGAAGTTCGAATCGACTCAAATCGAATCGATGGTAGCAGTTCAGGGCGCCTTCTTCGCTGCCTTAACTGGTTTGGGAGCCGGAGCGAAGTGCTGCCATCCGCGCGCTTCGAGGGCGACTCGGTTGACGTCGGCTTGAATCAGGGTCATACGCGGTCGTCCAGCGCGCAGTCGAATCATGCTTCCGATGCGCGTGACCGGCACTCCGGCGAGCGAGGATGGCAGCCGCTGCGAAGCCGGCGCGGTGAACAGCAGCTCATAGTCCTCACCGCCATGGAGCGCGGCTTGCAATCCGGAAGCCGCCCCGAGCTTGCGAGCCAGAGGATGGATGGGCAAAGCAGCTTCTTCCACCTCCGCACCCAGCCTGGAGGCGCGGCAAAGATGCGCCAGATCGGTAGACAGACCATCACTGATGTCGAGGCAAGCCGTCGCAAGTTGGCGCCGCAGCAGAGCCTCGCCCACATCCAATCGCGGTTCGGGAAAGAGGTGCGGATGATCTTCGGTTGAGGTTACGCTCACCATGCGCTTGCTTCGCAGCACGGAGGCCAACTCCGCCGCGGCGCCGCCCAGGCGTCCAGTCACATAGATTATGTCTCCCGCGGAGGCTCCGGCACGGCGCAGCGCTCTTCCTCGAGGGGCTGAGCCCACTAGCACGATATCGGCAAGAATGAGGCCGAAAAGGCCATCCCTCCCATGGGGCGACTCGGAGGTGTCTCCCCCGGCGAGCGATACGTTGTGCAACTCGGCGAGTTTCTGGAGACCACCGAAGAATCGCGCGATCCAGGCGCGGCCGGAGGTTTCCGCGAGCATCGGCCCAGGTAGCGCGAGAGAGAGGAAGGCGGCGAGTGGAGTGGCTCCCATGGCGGCCAGATCGCTCAGCCCGCGGGCGAGGCAGCGGTGGCCGACCGATTCCGGGGGGTGAAGGTCGCGGCGGAAGTGCCGGTCTTCAAGTGTGAGATCCGTGGTGACCAGCACATCGCTGCCGGCTGGAGGGCGCAGGATGGCGCAGTCGTCGCCGATTCCCTGGCGGATTGCTTTGTTTTTTGTGGGAAAGATGTAGCGGATCTGATCGATCAGGTCGAGCTCTCCGGCGATCTGCGGTGGTCTTTTCACGCTGAAGGCAGCATACATGGAAGGCAGATTGTGACACTTTCGTGGTAGCTGGATGGCCAAGTGATGACGAAAGGGCGGTTGCGCAGGAGTATCCGCTTTGTTACCCTCATAGAGGAAGCTCATGAGAGAAACGCAGTCTGGAATGGCGATTGGTGAATTTCATTTGCCTCGGTTGATTTATCCTGACGCAAGATCTCTTCAAGCCGCGGCTTGCTTCGCGGACAAATCTGGGCCAGGGTCTGTGCTTGAAGCTTAAGAAGCGTTATTACATCATGTTCGTCAGTCGCGACGAAGACGGTCACCTGAACAAGGTGC
Source organism: Edaphobacter sp. (assembly GCA_965277335.1). GTDB lineage: Bacteria > Acidobacteriota > Terriglobia > Terriglobales > Acidobacteriaceae > Edaphobacter. The sequence goes on from CBDICJ010000009.1 coordinate 314,284, forward strand.
CAGTGCCGCTGCGCTACGCGTATATCTTTGTGGCGGCTGCGGTCATCGGCATGTTTACGATCACGGGGCTGGCGGGTTCGTACTCGCGGATGCTGATCAAGACGTCTCACTTCAACCAGCTTCGGCAGGACCACAATGTGCTTCAGAAGGACTATGCGCACCTGGAGAAGGCCGCGCACGAGAAGGACGTTGAAGCTGCGTCTCTGGGGTCGCTAGCCAGCGAGGTTTCGGCGCTGTACGGCCTGACGGCTAACAAACTGGCTACACCGATGGAGCGCGTGACCGGCAGGCGGCATGTCAAGTCGGCGGGGGTTGCGCAGTCGATTGCGATCGCTCCCCTGGCGGGAACCGGAGCCGATCTGACGGACGAGGCATATTTCAAGTCGGTGGACGCCTTTTACGCGCTGCGCAACTCGGCGATGAGCGGCACGGCGACCCGGGCTATCTCGAATCTGGGATCCTCTAGCTACACTTCGAACCCGCTGTTGGAAGGCGGCGGCATGATGGATGCTTCCTATATTCCAACCTTGTGGCCGATTATGGGACCGATCACCAGCAGCTTCGGTCAGCGCGAAGACCCGATTCTGGGCAACGGCGAAGGCGAGTTTCACACCGGAATCGACATCTCCGCCCCGAACGGCGTGCCTATCCGCGCTACCGGTGACGGCATTGTGATTAAAGCCGAGATGGGCAACGGATATGGCCGCGAGGTTGTGATCGACCATGGTCATGGCGTGGAGACGGTCTACGGACATATGTCGGGTTTTGCGGTGATTGCCGGTCAGACGGTCGTGCGAGGCCAGGTGATCGGGTATGTGGGGCACAGCGGGCGCACGACGGGCTCGCACCTGCACTATGAAGTGCGCATTCGCAGTACCCCAGTAAATCCGCACAAGTATCTGCGTACCACGCTGGCCGATCTCGGCTCGGATGTTCAAGTGGGTAATTAAATCTCCAAAGGTTTATGGCAGGCATGATCCTATGAATTGATTGAGAGCGGCTTGGTTGAGCAGGCATGTTCGTGCCCCAATCACCAAATCCATAACTCACTCAGCATCGCTAGAGCGATAGCATTTTTACTATAATGTACCGAGGCGTAATCTGAACCAAGCCTGTGCATCTTGTTCTGTGATCCTTGGAAGTAGTTCCGTGATCGCCTGGTCGAGCGCCTCTTTGGTTCTGGCCTTAGCGGAGCGCAGCAGTTGCTTGAGCTTGGCCCAAGCCTTTTCGATAGGGTTCAGATCGGGCGAATAGGGTGGCAGATAGAGCACGCTGGCTCCCTGATGTTCGATCCTCTCGCGTACGCCCTGCACTTTGTGTGAGGAGAGATTGTCCATGATGACGACATCCCCCGGTCCGAGCGCCGGGCAGAGCACCTGGTCCACATAGGCCAGGAAGATGTCGCTGTCGGTAGGCTCCTCGATGGTCATCGTGGCGATCAGGCCACGTACGCTCATGGCGCGCAGGATGGTCAGAATCTTCCAGTGACCTCCGGGCGTGGCTTCGCGGATGCGCTTGCCTCCAAGACAGCGCCCGTAGAGCCTCGTCATCGAGGTCGTCACACCGCTCTCATCCAGATAAATCAACCTCTCCGGCGAGATGGCCTGGATCGTTTCAAGGAACTCTCTGCGGCGTTCTCGGTTCGCTTCCGTGTCGCGCTCGACGGCGTGGAGCGACTTTTTTTCAGCCGCAGCCCAAGCCGCCCCACCCATACCCGGACCCAAGACCAGCTCATGGCTACGCCAGTATCAGCCGCGATCCGCTCGCGCAACTCGGCTATCGTGATATCGGCCTGCAGCCCCACCAGTTCGACCATCCGTGCCGTCACTGCCGCACTCACCCGGCTCTTCGGGCCCGGGCGGTAACGCACCCGTTCCATCAACCCCGTCCGGGCTCGTTGACGGAAGATCTTCTCCACATAGCCGAGGCTTACGCCAAACACCCCAGCCAACGTCCGGAAGCTGCCATGACCCTTCGCATGCGCCTCGAATATCTTACGGCGCAAGTCATCCTCGTAAGCTCGTGCCATCTGATCTGCGCCGCTGAAAAATCGCCTCCTCTACCTTACAACATCCACACTATCGCTCTAAACCGTAGTGCTCTGGAGATCCGGTTTAGTTATAAGAAAGCCGTAGTTGAACCCATTTGTCCAACCCACTCTGCTGGAGCTTGCTCTCAAGCGGTCTTATTCTAGATGTTGTTGGAAAAACTTTGCGGTAGCTTCATAAGAACGGATGAAGTCCTTCCAAAGAAGAAAATCATGGATCTCATCGGGATATACGATTTGCTCAAATGGCACATGATTGTCGCGCAGCCGTTGCGCTAGGTCGACGGTCTGGCTGAAGGGAACGTTGCGGTCGTCATCCCCCTGGATAAGTAGGACCGGCGACTTCCATTGACTGATAGATGAATTCGGCGAGGACTCCCAGGCAAGCTTCCGCGCTGCTTTCAGGTCTGGAGCTGAGGCCGCGCCTTCCTGCTCGTCCGGCAAGAGCACCTCCCAATCATGCACGCCGTGGTAGTCGACACCCGCGGAAAAGATGTCCGAGTTGCGCGCCAGTCCCAACGCAGTGAGTAAACCTCCGTAAGAGCCACCCCACAGCCCGATACGATGCGGGTCGACGGTGGGCAAGCCTTGCAGATATTTGGCTCCGGCGAGAACGTCTTTATATTCCGCGGACCCGCGCCAGCCGGTGTTGGGCGCCGTGCGGAAGTCATGGCCATACATGATGCCCAGGCGATAGTTCACGGACAGAACGGTAAATCCAAGGCTCGCCAGATATTCATTTTCAGCATAGGCGAAGTGATAGTAGTCCAGGTAATGGAAGCCGAGGAGCATTTGGCGAGGCGGTCCGCCATGGGTGTAGATCAACCCCGGCCCGGGCTTGGTCTGTCCCTTGGGCATAAAAAGCTGGCCGTGGATGGTATATCCATCCTCACTTTTGAAGATGACCTGCTTCGGAACGACTAACTGGTCAGTGGGGAAGTTCTTAGGCAGCGAGTTCTTTGTGATTAACTCTCTCTTTCCATTTGCAACTTGATAGACCAGGGCTGGCGAAGTAGCCGTCGAGCCAAGACACACGATCGACTTACCATCTCCGGTCTCTACCGGTGTCCATTCCATAGTCTCGCCTTGGGTAAGGGCCGTCTGCGGCTCTCCGCCCGAGACACTCACGCGCCATAAGTGGCGGCGATCGACGTCTCCCTGGTTGGAGGAGAAGAGTACCGTCTTGCTATCGGCGCTCAGAGAAACGTCCTCCACATCGAACTCGCCTGGAGTAAGAAGAACAGGTGTTCCACCCGTGGCTGCAATTGAATAAAGGTGATTCCAGCCGTCCTGTTCGGAATCGAATATGACGCGATCCCCGGCCGCGAAATGAAAGGACTGCTCTGCGAAGAGGGGAAGGGAGTCCCTCGATCCACCTCCACTCTGCCAGAGTGGGGTTGCCGAGTAGGTCTTGGGATCGCCTATCCAGAGACTCCAGGGCTGGTTGCGCACGGGTATCAGGGGGCGTTTAACTTCTTGACCGGGAACTCGAATAAATGTGATGTGTTTGCCATCCGGCGACCACTGCGGATAGATGTCGCGGTCTACCGAGGGCGCGATGTAGTGATAGGCCTGAACTGTGTCGCCTGCGATGTCGGCAATCACGATAAAGCTGTGATCCTTTCGGTTGACGTCCATTATCAGATGCTGGCTGTCTGGCGACCACTGCGGCGAGGAGATATCTCCACGAAGATCGGTAAGCTGCTTGGCTTTGGCGGAGCCAGATGCTTTTGTGAGCATGAGCGGTGCGATCCATAACTCGTGCTTCGCAGCCCACACGACCCACCTTCCATCTGGAGAGATCTTGATATCTTCGCAGCCTTCAAATGCGCAACCCATGTCACCCAGCAGCTGCGGAGCGCCGTTGCCGATGTTCGCGGCCCACACCTGCTGCTGCGGCTGTTTGGGGTCCGCTGTCGCGTTCGCCGAACGGCCGTCGGCGTTGACCTCCGTTCCTCGCGCGTAGACTGCGGTCTGACCGTCTGGCGCAAGTTGCAGGGAGGCGATGGGCTGGCCATTGTCTCCCTCGTAGTGCGTAATCTGGCGGGGTGTAAACGATGGACCGGAGGCGATCCACACATTTTCCGACCCTTTCAGATTGAACACCCAGGCCACAGTCGATCCCTGTCTCGCGGAGGTAAGCTCCTGAGGAAATGGAGAACTCATGACCTGTTCGATGGTGAAGGATTGAGCGGCAAGCGGCGCCCATGGGATCACCGCGGATGCAAGACTAAGTGACGCGCATAAGCTGGTTGTCGAAAGTAAAGACCGTAACTTCATAATTGTTATAACCAACCTTCTTAGAACCGGATACTCCAGTGGAGTAAGTGCCAGTGGAAGAGGAGCCAAGAAAACGAGATAGCCGCTAAGGCAACCGCCACATACCCAAGCCTCGATAACCACCAGCGACTCTCCGCACTGCGTAACTGAAAGACGGAATAGAGAACTACGAGCGTGCCAAGGCTTCCCATCCAGCCAATGACCTGGAGCAGATGGAGAAACGGATTAAGATTCGGACCTGCGGCAAGAGGATTCTTTTCGATGGAGGTGATGACAAACAGCCACGACAGGAAGAAAACAATATCCAACAGACAGACAAGATGGATGGCAAGGTAGGCCCATCTTTGTCTTCCTGTAAGTACCAGGGGGCGGTGGTAGTGCTTCCGTATCCACGCGGCGATGGGCCAGGAGATAAGAGCAAGCAGAGTAACAGCCAGGATAAAGCCAAGCAGGAACATGTTGAACGACTTGCTATTTAGAAAAGAGGCCCTGTCAAAGACTTCGAAAGGAAAGTCTATCGATCCGCGCAAGTCGCCGTTCCTATTCCGGTTGAAGGCAAGCAGGTCCTGATTGCCGATCTCGCGATAGACCAGCGGGGCAATCTCCTGCCACTGCTTGGGCTCTCCGGCCATGGTCTTCATGTCGTCGGTAAGAATGGTTCCATCGGGCTTAGCGCTTACGGTAAGCTCTCCGAGAAATCCGCTGAAGCTAAAGACATTGGTGAACGCGCCGCGGCTGGCCGCATATTGACCGGCGACCAGCTTGGCATCCCGGGCGGCGTCTGCTGGAGGGTGCGCGGCTGGAATGGAATAGGGAAAGTAGCGGTCGAGGAACTGGTCCCAGAGCGCCGTGCGAGGGCTGATCTCGCCTTTGCCTGCGCTGTTGTAGGAGACGAAGAAGCCAACGCCTGCGCTGGGGATCAGGTGCAGGTCGCTATGAAAAAAGTTGGTGTCTCCGGCATGGCCGATGATCCGTTTCCCGTTGCGCGTCTCTTCGTAGAAGCCAAGACACATGCCGTTAACGGCCGGGTTGGGCGCATACTGACGCGAGTGCATGAGTTCGACGGTAGCCGGCTGCAGGATACGCTGGCCGTTATATTGGCCGCCTTGAAGATGCGCGAGCATGAAGTGGGACATATCGTCTGCCGTGGAGCTGAGAGATCCGGCCGGAGCTGGGATGACGATCTCAAACGGCTCGGGTTTTCCGGAGGCCAATCGGTAACCGCCCGACATCAGCGGCTTGAGACTGTCGGGCAAAGGCTGGCGAAAGGTCGAGTGCTGCATGTTGAGCGGCTGGAAGATATTCTTATCGATGTAGTCGTCGAACGACATTCCGGAGACACGCTGCACAATGTACCCGGCCAGAGTTGCCCCGTAGTTGGAGTAAGCGGGAGTAGAGCCCGGCGGAAAGACTCGCCGCGGCTCGTAGTTCTTGAGATATTCGCCCAACGAAGGAATGTCCTTCTGATTCGCCGTCATCAGACCCTGGATAGCTTCTTCGAATCCAGCCGTGTGCGTCATCAGGTTGCGCATCGTAATTGGCTTGGAATACGTCGCGGGGACCTTAAAGTCGAGATAGTCGTTGATATCCCGGTCCAAGTCGATCTTACCCTGCTCGACTAACTGCATCACGGCGGTCCAGGTGAACAGCTTGGAGACAGAACCCGGGCGCGTGAGGCTAGCATCGGTCGTGACTGGCTTTCTGTCTTTTACATCGGAGTAGCCATAGCCCTTGGAATACAGGACCTTGCCATCCTTCACAACAAGGACCATGGCACCGGCGATGTTCTCTCTCTTCAACTGAAGCGGAACCACGCCGTCGAGAAAGGCGTTCACATCTTCACTGGTCATGGCCGCGGGAGCAGAAGCAGCGGGTGCGGAGACGGACGAGCTATTCGTGGTCTGAACCGTGGGCGGGATCGCCGGAAGCTTCGCGGGGCCCTGGCCTATGGCATGGACAACGAACAGCGCAAGCACAAGCGCAGAGAATTGGAGCATCCGGCTCTTCAGGTTCATGGGGGCCTTTCTTCCTTCTCGGAATTACGATTTGGTATAAGTCGAACTACGCCTGTGTCAGAAATCGCTAGGTGATTCTTCCGCTCTTCGGGACAGTTTAATGAGATTGAGAGTAATTCGGGAAAGACGGCACCGTCGGCGTCGGCAGAGGGTGCGCTTTCAGTTCGTCGAGAATCACCTGCACCGCCCGCTCAAGCTGCTGGTCATGGCCTTGGCGCCAGACGGCTGGATCAACGGCAACCTCAACATCGGGGGAGACGCCTTCGTTTTCAATGCCCCACTTCCCCTCTGTGCTGAAGAAGGCGATGCTCGGCGCAGTCACCATTCCTCCATCGATCAGCGGAGGATAACCTGTGATGCCGACTTCGCCGCCCCAGGTTCTCGCTCCGACGAGCGTTCCTACTTCGCTGTGATGGAAGAACCACGGAATCAGGTCGCCGCCGGATCCCGCGTATTCATTGATGAGCATGGCCTTGGGGCCGAAGATCGCCTCTCCGGGTTCAGTCGAAACCTCTCCGTTTGGCGTGTACCAATAGTTCCAGAGCTTTCGCTGCAAATACTGGATGATGTAGTCCGCCGCCTGGCCGCCGCTGTTGTAGCGGTCGTCGACGATCACCCCCTGCTTTCCAACCTGCGCAAAGAAGTAGCGATTGAACGAGGTGTACCCGGCCTCCGCGGTGTTGGGCAGATACACATACGCAACTCGTCCGCCGCTTAGCTGGTCGACCTTGCGGAGGTTGCTGAAGATCCAGTTTCGGCCGCGCAGCGGGATCTCCGTGGCGATCGGGACTACGGTCACTTCGTGCGCATTGGAGCCGTTCGGGTCCGGCCCCACCTTGAGTACCACCTGCTCGTCGGCTGTGTTGAGAAAGAAGCTGTAGACGTTGTCGCTGCCATGCAACTCGCGGCCATTGACTGCAAGCAGATAGTCACCTTCCTTCACCGTGATGCCCGGTTCCGTTAGAGGCGCCCGAAGCTCGGGATTCCAGTTCTCTCCGCTGTAGATGGTGCGAAAGCGATAGCGGCCATTCTCGACGGCGTAGTCGGCTCCGAGCAGGCCAACGCTCACCGGCGTGGTATTCGGCACATCGCCTCCGCCGGCGAAGACATGCCCCGTCGATAGTTTCCCCAGCATCTCGCGGAAGAGATAGTTGAGATCTTCACGGCTTGCAATACCCGGAACGAACCGTCCGTACTCCTTTTCCGCGGCGGCGAGATCCAGGCCAGCGTAGTTGGAGGCATAGAAGTAGTCGCGCTCGATCCGCCAGGTTTCGTCATACATCTGCTTCCACTCCGCGCGCGGCACTCTCCAGACCTGCATCGCGTCCATGTTCAGAAGCCCCTCGGCGGGTTTTGTCGCGGCTGCAGTGGAGGCGATTCCCCACTTCTTGCCCTGCTGATAGAGGAATTTTTCGCCGTTGAAGGAGATGCTCGCTGACTCGATTCCAGCCAGCAGCGGCGTTGGCTTCCGGGTAGCGAGACTGAACTTGAGCAGCGTGAAGGACTGATGCGAAACCATCTCCTCGAGCAAAAAGATCTCTCCCGCCTTTCCCGCCTGCAGGTCGGTGTAGTTGGCTGCGGGAATGGGAAGCGCCAGGATGCGTTGGTTGATGTGGTCAAGGTCGATCTGGACCGGAGTTTCCTCGATCTTTTTTGGCTCGCTTGCCGGCGTCGTCGGGACCGCTTCGGGCTTTGCGGCTGCGGCAACCGTCTCTTCGTCGTTCTTCGGGGCGAGAGGCGAGGGAAGGTCTTTGCGCAGTACCGCGACGTAAACGCTGCGCGTCACCTGACTGGTATCGCTGGTCATGTCCAGCAGAAAGCTGCCCGGCCCCGCGTTGGTGCTGGCCGTAAAGAACAGATATTTGCCGCTCTTGTCGAAGACAGCATGCTCAGTGTCGCTCAGTCCATCGGTGATCTGGCTTGTCTTCCCGGTCTCGAGCGAGTAGACAAAGACCGCGCGCATGCGGTTCTTCAGCAGCTTGGTGTACACGATCCAGCGGCTGTCGGGCGACCAGGCAGGATCGAGTCCGGGGCTGAAGTTGAAGTAGGTATCGGTATCGACCTTTACGGGCGTGGGATGGTCGAGGTCGACATACCAGACATTCAGCCGCTTATCAATGTAAGCGAGCTTGCGGCTGTCGGGCGACCATTTCAATTGAAAGAAGTAGGAGGACGGCGCTCCCAGGCCAATCGAGCGCGCGGCCCCCGCGCCGCTCTGGTCCTTGATATGCAGCGCGTACTCGCCGGACTCATCGGAGAAGTAGGCGATCGATTTGCCGTTTGGCGACCAGGCTGGCGAGCGATCGGCGACTCCGGGCGAGTTGGTCAGGTTGCGAATGCTGCCATTCTCCGCCGGCACGGTCAGGATCTCACCGTGCGCCTCGAAGACTGCGCGCGCGCCCGTAGGAGAGATTCCCGAGTTGATGATATGGTCCGCAATCTTTTCAAAGTGCGGGCGGACCTCCGGGAAGTCGCCGGTAATGGTTACGTGCACCGGGTGTTCCTGCCCGCTCGCAAGGTCGTAGAGGTGCAGCGAGCCGAACTGTTCGTACACGATTGCGCCGAACCCGGCGGAGGCGGACATCATGTCCATGCCGGAGTTGGCGATCACGCGCGAGACGGCCTTTGTTCCCAGATCGTAGGCATACAACGAGACCGGCTCGGCACGCGCGGAGAGGAAATAGATCTTGTTCCCGACCCACATCGGGTTGAAGTCGGTGGCGTTTTCATGGGGCACCTTCACCACGCTTGAGTCGGCCATGTCGGCGATCCAGATCGGCGAGGCAAGGCCTCCGTGATAGTGCGACCAGAATGCATGCACGAGAACGTTTTGCCCACCGAAGAAGATCTCACGCGGCAGGGGAGTATAGGCGAGGTGAGTGCCATCGGGCGAGTACGATGCCTCGTAGCCGGCCGGCAACGGCAATGCCTTGGCGAATCCTCCGTCGACAGAGATCGTATAGAGCTGCTTGTAGCGCATGGAAAAGCTGTCGCGAAGAGATTGGAACAGGATATTTTTTCCATCCGGAGTCCAGCCCTCGACCAGGTCCCATCCTGGACTGTAGGTAAGCTGGCGCGGCTGTCCGCCCTCGGCCGGCATCACGTAAACGTTCGGGTTCCCGTTATAGCGTCCGGTGAAGGCGATCCATCTCCCGTCGGGGGAGATCTTCGGATTCGAGGACGCGCCCGGCCCGCTGGTCAGCCGTACCGCAGCGCCTCCCTTGCGCTCCACGCTCCACAGATCTCCACCATAGGCGAAGACGATATGAGTGGCGTTGAGCGTCGGCTGCTGCATCAGAAGCGGCTGCTCGCTCTGCGCACGAGCCCCGGCGCAGACGAAAAAGGAGATGACGAACGCTACAAACGCCTTGCACATCTTCGACCTCAGCTGACTTCTTGTTTCCGGCTCTTCGCTTCGAAGAGGACTCCTGCAGGGGAACCCTTCACGCGACCATCGAACCCTCGCAGGACACGAGCCGGGTGAAGAGATCTCCGGCTCCGCCTTTGTTGTTCTCCCTCATTGCAACCGCGGTTGCGCAGTTTTCGCGGCGACCTCAGAAGCTGAACTTCACCGCCAATTGCATGATTCTGGGCGCAACCGAGGTAGTGTTGATCACGCCGAAGCTCGGCGAGTCCAGCATAAGATTTGGATCGCTGAACTGCGGCGTGTTGAGGGCGTTGAACAACTCCGCGCGAAACTCGCCGTTGGCATGTTCACTGAAGACGTTGAAGGAAAAACGCTTCTGTAAGGCGAAGTCCACATTGTTCTGCGCGGGCCCTCGCAGGATGCCGGGCTTCGTGTTGCCGAATCCAGTGGCAATTCCATCCGAGCCAATCACAGGATAGGGAACCGATGTAGAGACGCCGTTGGCGGTTGTAAAGAAACAACTCTTGTTGAAGTACGTCGTCTGCTTGCTGGTCACCGACCCGGGTGTGCCGAGCTGATCGTTCCGGCAGCCGGGTGCGATTTCGCCGAAGTCGCCCTCCTGCCCGCTGATCCCAAACGCATTGAACGCGTTCGTGTTGGTGACATATAGATTGTGACCGGATTGAATCTCAATGACCCCCGTCGCGCCCCAGCCTCCCAGCGTCTCGCCGGCCAGCGACGTCGCGCGGAACGGAGTCGGTATTTGGTACAGGAAGTTGGCCACCAAGCGGTTCGGGCGATTGAAAAAGTCCGGTCCGTAGTCCGCCCGCGGATCGTTTTGATCGCCGGTCCTGACTCCTCCATTGACCCCGGTCGAGGCTCCGACCGTATCGGAGAGGCTGCGCGACCACGTATAGGCGACCTGAGCCTGCGAGCCGTTCTTGAAACGCTGCGTGAAGTTCACCAGCAGCCCGTGATACCAGGAAGAACCGGTCGACTCGACCTGGTTGAAGGTGCTGGTCCCGAGGCCCGGGACCGGGACTCGCAAACCGACGTTGGTAGACGTATTGGTCGTTTCACCCCGGATCGGATTGGACGGGCTTGCAGAGAGCGCTTGGTTCGCAAGACGAATGATGCCCAGGTGCTGCCCTCGGGTGCCAAGATAGCCGACCTCCAGCACCGTGTTTCTCGTCAGCGACGTCTGCGTGTTCAGGCTGAAGTGCTGAATGATGGCCGGGCGAAAGTTATTGGCAAAAGTGAACAGGCTCAGAGCACTCGTAGGCGAGTAGGGCGTGAAGTTGGGAAAGCTGCCGGTGAAGGGCGCGATCGGAGTGGCCCAGTTCGCCGCCCCATTGCTTGCCCCCTGCAACTGCCGGAAGTCGGCAAACGGCGGGTTCAGCAGCAGCTGCAGGTTGGGCTGGCCGGTCGGGGTTTCATGAAATATCCCATAGCCGCCCCGCAACACCACACGGTCTGCATCCGGCAACTGGTATGCAAAACCAACGCGCGGATTCAAGGTGTTCTGTCCATTGCCGGCAATCGCCAGCCGGCTCGAAGACTTGGCCACGCCAGCCGGAATGGTCCCGGAGAAGTTCGAGGCCACGACGAATCCATTCAGGCTGCCGCCGGCCGGAGGATTCGGGTCGGCGCGAGTGATATCGAAGTTTGAGAGCCGTCCCAGGTCATCCGAGTTGTCTCCGATGCGCTCATACCGGAAGCCAAGATTCAACGTCAGGTGCGGGGTCACCTTGAAGTCGTCCTGGCCGTAGGCGTTGTAGTCGAGCGTGCGGAACTTGCGCTGCAACTCGGCAGGAAGGTCGATCGATAGGAACATGTTGCTGAAGGGCGTGCCATTCTGCGCGGCGCTTTGGCCCAGCAGCGCGTCGGGATAGGTGCCGAAGATGAATCCGCCGAGAAACTGGAAGCTGTCGATGTCGTTATGCACCCGGGTCACGCCGCCGCCGAAACGGAAGGCATGTCTCCCGCGCGTCCACGATACCGTGTCCTGGTAGACCCAGGTATCCTGCGCCAGCACGACCGTCTGGCCGTTTCCGCCAAGCGTGATGCCGCCCAGGAAGCCGATCTCCGGCAGCGTGTCGAAGGACGGAACCGTCGCGCCAAGATCGGAGAACTGGAACTGCTCCTGCTGCGCCGTATCGACCCAGGTCCGGTGAAATCCAAACTCCGCCTGATTGAGCAGATTCGGAGTGAAGATATGGTTGTTGAGAATGGAAAAGTTGCGGAAGTGATTCGGGGTGTCCTGGGGGAAGCCCGGCGCAGTCGCACCGCCAAGGTTCGCCATCGGCAGCGTGTAGGCCTGCTGGCTGTTGGCAAAGAAGAACCGAACCTGCCATTGCGTGGCCGCTGTCTGGTCGTAGTCCCCGTTGGTCATGAACTGGTCTTCGTTGAAGCGGCAGGGATCGCTGATCGTGCTCACTCCTTGCGCGGCAAAGGGCAGCGAGGGGTTGATGCGCTGCGGCGTTGGAATCGCATATTGCCCGTTGGCCAGCTTCAGGTTGAACAGCGCCAACGCCTGAGGCGCAATGTTCGATCCGTCCGGAAGCACGTTCGGGCCGAGAGGCATGCCCTGTTTATTCTTCAAGCCTAGTTCTTGGACAAACGTCGGTTGCCCAGCAAATAGCGCCCCCAACGCCGCGGCGGAGCGATCGTTGGTCAACGGAGGCGTATTCAACGAGGTGGAACATTGTGAATCGACGCCGTTGACCTGGCGAGTGGACTGATAGGACGTGAAGAGGAATACCTTGTCCTTCTTGATCGGGCCGCCAAAAGTGAACCCCGGCTGATTCTGGCGCAGCACAGGGCGAGGCTGACCCTGCTGCTTGAGGAAGTAGTTGTTGGCGTTCAGCGCTTCGTTGCGGAAGAACTCCCAGATCGATCCATGGAACTGATTGCTGCCTGTCTTGGTGACGAGATTGACGTTGGCTCCGGCGTTGCGTCCATACGAAGCGTCATACTGGCTGGTCTGCACCTTGAACTCCGCAATCGTGTCCGGGTTTGGAATCGCGACGCCGCCGCTGAACTGTCCGCTGCTCTGCAGGTCGTTGATCTCCACCCCATCCATCTGAAAATTGTTGTCGGTAGAGGTGGTGCCTGCCGAGACGAAGGTCGTCGTGCCTCGGCCGAACGCGCCCGCATCGGTCACATCGGAAGCGACCCCGGGCGACAAGGTGACAATCTGCGTGTAGTTGCGCGAGACCAGAGGAAGATTGCGCACCTGCTCTCCCGTCACCACGGATCCGAGCGTGCTTGATTCAGTCTGGAGCAGCTCGCCCGTTGCCTGCACCTGCACCGTCTCCTGCGCGGAACCCACGGTAAGACTGACGTTGATGCCGGTGACCTGGGTCACGTTGACAACGATATCGGGGAAGTTCGAAGTAGCAAATCCCTCTTTTGAGATCGCGAGGCTGTAATGGCCCGGCTCCAGAATCTGGATCGCAAAGTCGCCTTTCGTGCTCGAAACCAGGTGGCGGATCAAGCCGGTAGCCAGGTTTGTGGCCGTGATGGAAGCGTCGGGAACGAGGGCCCCCGAGGAATCATGCACAACCCCCGAGATTGCTCCCGTCCCGGAGATCTGGGCGCCTAGCGGCCGGCACAGGAGCACAAGGACAAGGACCGCCAGCGCGAGTTGGATCGAAGGGAACGGACAATATCGAATCATGGTAGCGCCTCCAGAAAAAACAGGTAAATATGCGTCGCCCGTTTATGGACTATTCGGAAACATACGTTACACCGGGAGAGATGTGAAATATGAAGCAGTCTCGCGCCAATATCAGGCCTTGTCAATAAAATTATGCTTATTTTTGTTTGCTGAGCAATTTGACGTGCTCAGCGGAGAGGATGAATCTGACGTTTTTGTTTCATTTCTTTCGCCTGAAGGTTTGGGCCGCAGCTTCCAAAGAAAGACTTGACACTCTCACACTGCCGAATAGATTCTCCCTATTAGCCATGACACGAAAAAAGCCGCAGAACGCCCCGCAGGAAAATCGTGGATCGCTCGCCCAACGCGTCGCTGAACTGAGCCCCAAGCGGCGGGAGACTATCCGGCCGGTCCTTGAGCATCCGCGCAGCTTTGTCCTGCTCAGCGTTCGCGACATGGCGGCCCGCCTGGGCAGCGATCCCGCAACCATCGTTCGCATCGCGCGAAGCATGCGCTTCGACAGCTACAAGGAGTTCCAGCAATACCTGCATGAGCTTTCGATCGCCAATGCCACTTCTCTCGATACCATGCAGGCCAGCCCCAAGGATTCAAGCGTCACGGGAATGATCCGCGATTCGCTTGAAAACGATATGCGCAACCTCAACGCGCTGCGCAACAGCCTTGACCTGTCTCGCATCGCCCGCGTGGCCCAGCGAGTCTACGCCGCCAAGAGGATCATTCTCGTCGGGGGCGACTTGGCGGAGAGTTTGATTCAGTACTTCCACTACCATTTGCTCGTGCTCGGCCTACCAGTGCAGATCGCGACAGCCGCTGGTCATGCCGCCTATGTCAGCCTCAGCGCCACGCGAACAGACCTCATGTTCGCCATCAGCTTCCGCCGGGGCCTTCGCCAGACCGTCGAAGGGATACAGCGGGCAACGCGCGGCGGAGCGTACTGTGTCGGAATCACGGATACTTATCTTTCCCCTGTCGCGCAACATGCGAATGAATTTTTTCTGGCGTCCGTGGAAGCCCACTCGTTCGGCGCGTCTTACGTAGCGCCGCTGGCGCTCATCAATGCCATTCTGATGGCCTGCGCAAGCTCTAAACGAGCGCGAACGCTGACCCTGCTGCGGCAGGTAGAGGAAGAGCAAAAGCACGGATTTCGCTGGTTCGATGGCTAGTCGCGCGCTGCGGTCTGCTCGAAGTTCACGAATGCCGCCGCAAATGGGTCCAATTGTTTCAAGCCTCCTGCCCGTCTCTGATGAGCGAAGTTTGCCGATAACAGTTGACGGCAAGATTGAAAGCGGAGTAGTTTTCCTACTTGAATCCGCTTTCTCGCCATGTTCTTTCTGTTATTGTGAAACACACGTTTCAGTGCAAGCCATAGGTACGCCGGAGACATCATGGAAATCGCAGCTATTCATGCGCGCGAAATCAGCATGCAGTTAGTAGCCCCTTTTGAGACCAGCTTCGGCATAACCCACAATCGCCGCATCCTGCTTTTGGAGCTTCACGCGAAGGACGGCAGCAGCGGCTGGGGCGAAGTGACCGCCGGCGAGGGTCCCTTTTACAACCCCGAAACGACGGACACCGCATGGATCGTGCTGCGGAATTTCCTCGTCCCTCTCCTTTTAGGCAAGACGATCGACAGCCCCGAAGCCGCTCTGCGCGCCATGGAACCGGTGCGCGGCCATGAGATGGCGAAGGCCGCGGTCGAAACCGCGATCTGGGATCTCTTGGCCAAGCAGCAAACGGTCAGTCTCGCCAGACTGCTGGGCGGCACACGGACCGACATCTCGTCCGGCGTCTCGCTTGGCATCCACAAGGACATCGGCAAGCTGCTCGAACGAATCGCTCAGGAGCTCGCCGCCGGCTACCAACGAGTCAAACTGAAGATTAAGCCGGGCCAGGACATCCAGGTCGTCAGCGCGGTGCGAAACAGGTACCCGGAGATCGCCCTTACTGTGGACGCGAACTCGGCGTACCGGATGTCGGACCTCGGGCTGCTGGAACAACTGGACGCCTTCAACCTGACCTACATCGAGCAGCCGCTCGAATGGAACGAAATCTACCAGCATGCCGAGCTGCAGCGCCGGCTCAAGACGCCCATATGTCTCGATGAGTGCATCCATAATCTGCGGGATGCGCAGGCCGCGATCGAGCTCGGCGCATGCAGGGTCATCAACATCAAACTAGGCCGCGTATCGGGCCACACCGAGGCACGCAGAATCCAGGCGTATTGCATAGAGCATGATGTGCCGGTATGGTGCGGCGGAATGCTCGAGTCGGGAATCGGGCGCGCCCATAACATCGCCATGTCTTCCCTGCCAGGGTTTGTGCTGCCGGGAGATGTTTCCGCGAGCAAACGTTATTGGGAAGAGGACATCATCGTGCCAGCGGTGGAAGCAAGCCCGGAAGGCACCATTCGAGTTCCGGATTCATCCGGCATTGGCTTTACAGTGAATAAAAAGCGGATTGAAAAGCTCACGGTCAGACAGGAAGAGTGGAAGACATCTGAATCTGTCAGCGGAGTTCCCGTACCAGCGATGGAGCAGGTGAATCTTGCTCCATTGTAAAGGCGTTTTTCACGTACTTAGACTGACGAACCCACGGATGTTTTTCTGAGGAACACTGTCGCATAAACCATGCTCGTCACTCGTTACGAAGGAAACAGCAAAATGCGAACTATTGCAAGATTCGCTACAGCGTCGATCGTCGTGCTGCTCGTTGCCATCGGCTCGAACGGTGTTGCCCAGCAGCAGGAAGACCTGCCTTCCCTCGATCGCTACATTCAGACCACGATGGCTGACTGGAAGGTTCCCGGGGTTGCGGTCGGCATCGTGCAGGGCAGCGCGCCCGTGTATTTGAAGGGGTTCGGCGTTCGCAATATCCAGACACGCCAACCCGTGACTCCCGATACTTTGTTCGACATCGGCTCCTGCACCAAGGCATTTACGTCTGCCTCGATCGCCATGCTGGCCGATGAAGGCAAGATGGCCTGGGACGACAAGGTAGGTAAGTCCATTCCATTCTTTCATCTTTACGATCCCATGGCGGATGAATATGTAACCTTGCGCGATCTTTTAACCCATCGCACCGGCCTGCCTGGCGCGGACCTGATCTGGTACGGGACGCCAATCTCCCGCGATGAAATTGTGCGTCATGCGGCCTATATCCATCCGGATGCCGGGTTTCGAGCGCTATTTCAATATCAAAACGTGATGTATGTCACCCTCGGGGTTGCTGTAGGCCGTGCGTCCAGCGGCACCTGGGACGACTTTGTGAAGCAGCGCATCTTCGCGCCTCTCGGCATGAGCGAATCCGACACCAGCGCCATCGATGCTCAGAAATCGCCCGATTACGCCACTCCTCACGTGCTGAGGAACGAAAGCGTTGAAGTCATTCCGTGGAGAAACATCGACAATGCCGGGCCGGCGGGCTCAATCAACTCGAGCGTCCGCGACATGGCGAAGTGGATCGCTCTGCAACTCAACGATGGCGTCTTCGATGGCAAACGCCTGATCTCATCGAAGAACATGCAGGAGATGCACCGGCCCCAGATTGTCATTCCCCCCGGAGACATTCCCAATGAGTTCTTCCCCGACTCCATGCAGCTGAGTTATGCTCTCGGCTGGTTCGTTCAGGACTATCGCGGGCATCAACTGATCCTGCACCCCGGGGATATCGACGGATTCGAAGCGCTCACGGTGCTGATTCCCGAGATTCATACGGGCTACGAGGTTCTCGTCAATATGGGCGGCGACTCCTACCGTCAGGCGCTCGGGTATCACCTCGCGGACATGCTGTTGCACCTCCCCGAGCAGGACTGGAGCGCTCATTTCAAAAAGAACGATGCAGACGCCCACGCCCAGGAGAAGGCGCAGATCGCGTCATGGGAGTCGAAACGAAATCCAAACACGCATCCATCTCACGATCTAAGCGCCTACGCAGCTGATTATGAAAATCCACTTTACGGGGACGCCGGAGTTTCTATCGAAGATGGGCGTCTGGCGCTTCGCTTCCACGGGGCTACCTTGCCTCTCGAATATTTTCAATACGACACCTTCCTTACCCGCCTCGATCGGCGTGGGGACGAGCGCACGCGCTTGACCTTTGCCCAGGACGCGGCTGGGGATATCTCTGGATTCGAACTCGCCGGCGCTCACTTTCAACGCCAGAAAGAATCAGCTTCGAAACCGACTGCAGTTCCTCTCAAGCCGGCTGCCCCCGCTACCCCTTAGATTATGATGACACGCATCGAACACCAGCTCAGCTCATCGGAACGCTCTGCTCTCTCCCGGCAGATACTTGCGTTTGTCGCGATCGTTGTTGCATTCAGCAGCGTGCCTTATTCGCTCATCATCCACACCGGACACCTCGGCACAGGGAACGGAATGCTTGTGGCCGTTCTGATGTGGTGTCCGGCGCTTGCCGCCTTCGCAGCATGTCGGATCCTTCACATCGATATCGCCACGCTCGGGTGGAACTGGCGTCCCGCTCGCTACGAAGTCTGGGCCTATCTACTGCCGCTCTTCTACAGCTTGCCTGTCTACGTCGCGGCTTGGTTGTCGATCGGCGGCTCGTTTGCGTTCTCGGCATTTGCGGCACAGTCGAGCGCGGCCTTCGGATTTCCCCACTGGCCCCGCGCAGCTACGTGGCTGCTGGCACTCCCCGCGTATGCTTCTTTCGGCGTGGTTGCCTCCATGGCTCGCGCGCTTGGCGAGGAGATTGGCTGGAGAGGATTTCTCTTGCCCCGGCTGGTCCGCCGCCTCGGCTTCACTGGAGGATGTTTCCTGAGCGGCTGCATCTGGGCTATGTGGCACTATCCGATTCTTCTGTTTGCCGATTACAACGCCGGCACGCCGCGCCTTTACGCACTAAGCTGCTTCACCCTGATGGTGATAGGAGCGGCATTTATCTTCGGCTGGTTCCGGCTGAAGTCCGGCAGCCTCTGGCCCGCGGCCATGCTCCATGCAAGTCACAATCTGTTCATCCAGGCCATCTTCGATCGCATGACAAACCCTGTCGGTAAAAGCCTGTATGTCACGACCGAATTTGGAATCGGCCTAGTCCTCACGGTGGGGGCCTGCGCGTTTTACCTCTGGACCAGACGCGGGGAGGTCGAAAATTTTACGCTGCAGGCGGATGCCGAGCTCACGAGAGTTGGTCCATGAAGCGTCTCCGCAGTTCTTTCAATGGGACAGCCGGCCATAGATTCAGGTGAAATTGCGTTTTTAGGAGCGCCATGAAAGTCGGAAAACTTCTTCCAGCCGCAAGAATGCTGATCGCAGGCGCAGGATTGGCAGCAATCACGCATCTCGCCGCGCAATCTCCCCCTGTCGCTGCACATCCGACGTCGGTTGCCCCGGTCGAACAGCAGCAGGAACAGATATTCCAGATCACCCCGCTCAAGCCGGTGCCGGAGCTGCGCCGCGAGGCGCTAGCGGCGAGACCTCCCGTCGAAACGGGGTCCTCCCTGCCTTCCGATCTGGTCGATGTGACCGCCTACGATCCAACCATCAAGTTGGACATCCGCTATGCAACCAACCAAAATTTTTTGGGCACACCGGTCTATAGCGAAGCGCGCGCATTTCTGCAGCGGCCGGCAGCTGAGGCACTGGCCCGAGCATCCGGAAAGCTCCGCCCCCTTGGCTATGGATTGCTGATTCACGACGCCTACCGTCCCTGGTATGTGACGAAGATGTTCTGGGACGCAACCCCCGCCGACAAAAAAATATTCGTAGCCAATCCCGCCGAAGGCTCGCGCCATAATCGCGGCTGTGCCGTCGACCTCACGCTCTACGACCTAAAGACCGGCAAGCTGGTGGGGATGCCCGGCGGGTATGACGAGATGTCGAAGCGCTCCTATGCCTCCTATCCTGGCGGAACAGCGCTCGAGCGCTCGCATCGAGAGTTGCTGCGAAGCACCATGGAGTCGGAAGGATTCAATGTCTATCCGTTTGAGTGGTGGCACTTCGATTTTCGCAACTGGCAGAGATATCCCATTCTCAATCTGACCTTCGAGCAGCTGGACAGCTCGGCGTCGGTCAAGCCTCATTCCTAAATTTGCTGCAATCGTTCTCGGCTGAACAACCACGGAGGTGCTGCATGCGCTCATCGGCGATTTGCCTTATAACCTTGCTCCTCGCGGTCTCTGGCTACTCGCAGCAATCTGCCGCCAGACCGAGCTTCCATCTGCAGGAAGTCATGATTCCTATGCGGGACGGCGTACATCTTCAGACCGTCATCCTCACGCCCGTCAGTCAGCAAGGGCCGCTGCCGATTCTACTGACGCGCACCCCCTACGGCGTTCCAGACAAAGCTCCCGAACAGATCCCGTTCTATATGGAAGAGCTTGCGCGCGACGGCTATATCTTCGTGTTCCAGAATCTACGCGGCCGTTTTAAATCGGAGGGTGTGTTCAAACTCAGCTCCGTGGTCGACCTCAACGATCCGAAGGCCACCAATGAAACCACCGACGCGTACGACAGCATCGACTGGCTGGTGAAGAACGTCAAGAACAGCAATGGCAAGGTCGGGATGCAGGGCATTTCCTACGCTGGACTGACGACCGCCATGGCTCTTCTGCATCCGCATCCGGCGCTCAAGGCCATGAGCGAACAGGCTTCGCCCGTCGATCAGTGGATGAATGACGATATGCACCGGTATGGCGCATTGCGCGAGAGCTACGACTTCGAATATTCCGTCTTGGAACAGGCCGACAAAAATAAAAACACTAATTTTCAGTTCGACACCTACGATACCTACCAGTGGTATCTCAATCTTGGTCCCGTATCCAATGTCAACGCAGACCACCTTCACGGCACAATTCCCTTCTGGAACGATACCGTTGCGCATCCTGATTACGACGACTTTTGGAAGAAAGAAGCCTGGGTTCGGCAACTGCACGCTTCCACTGTTCCCAATCTCAATGTAGCCGGCTTCTGGGATCAGGAAGACCCGTGGGGCCCCTGGCAGATCTTCCGCCATGCCGAGGAAAACGATCCCGACCATACCAACTTCATCGTAGCCGGCCCGTGGTATCACGGCGGATGGCATCGATCCGATGGCAATAGCATCGGGCTTATTCCCTTCGGAGGTCACGACACCTCTCATGAGTTCAGCAGCAATATCGAGGCGCCCTTCTTTCGTTATTATCTCCACGGAACCGGCAACAAGCCGGTCTGGCAGGCCAGCACCTTCCAAACCGGCTCCAACACCTGGCATACTTACCCGGTCTGGCCGCCGAAGCAATCCCGGCCCACCAACGTCTATCTCAACGCCGACGGCAGTCTGACCTTCACTGCGCCCGCACCTGCGGGAGCATCCTTCCGGGAATACACGTCGGACCCGGCAAACCCCGTGCCCTATCGCGAGCGGCCCATCTCGCCCACCTATCCCGGAGGCGACTGGCGAACGTGGGAGGCGGCGGACCAGCGGTTTGTCGACAAGCGTCCCGATGTTCTGACCTTCGTTAGCGCGCCTCTTGACCATGATGTCACCGTCACCGGAGCCCTTGCCGCCATCCTGTTCGCATCGACCTCCGGAACCGATAGCGATTTTGTCGTAAAGCTGATCGACGTCTATCCGGAGGATGCACAAAAGGATGCCTGGGATCCGGAGGAAGGACCCAAACCCGGCCAATATGCGCAATCGCTGAATGGGTACGAGTTGCCAATCGCCATGGAGGTCCGGCGCGGCCGCTATCTTGTCAGCTTTGAACATCCGCATGCGCTGGTCTCCAATCAGCCTGCGGAGTGGGATGTCCCCCTGCGCGATCATGATCATGTCTTTCTAAAGGGTCATCGCATGATGGTCCAGATTCAGTCCACATGGTTTCCCGTGATCGACCGCAATCCTCAGAAGTTTGTTCCCAGCATCTACCAGGCCAAGCCAGCCGACTTCATCAAAGCAACGCAGCGCATCTACTGCTCTCCGCTCCAGCCTTCGCATCTAGTTTTACCGGTTATGCCGTAGCTGTCGTGAACGCGAAGAGCAGCCGCGCTGGGTCAGCGTCGAATGTGACGTATGTTGAGTTTTTTTCCTCCCGCCCGCTCTGCCTTTGCGTCGAAGCCCGTAGGTGGAATGGCGAAGTCTTTCTACATTGAAATACATTATGCACAGGTTAACTTGCAAGATACACTTGCAAGAATGGCTGTTTTGTCTTTATAGTGACTTCATGGCGCGTAAGACCTATGACATCGCCGTAAGCGACTTCTCCCAGTCAATCGGCCTGTTGGTGCGTCGCGCGCGGGCGGCGGCCGCCTCCAATGAGCTTTCATGGACCGAGACCAGCGTTCTAAAGCGCCTCGCTAACCAGGGTCCCGCAACCACCGCCGATCTGGCGCGCGCCGAAGGCATGAGGCCGCAGTCGATGCGGCCTATTGTCGCAGCGCTCGAGGAGATGGGCATGATCGAGCGTAAGCCGCATGCCACCGATGGCCGCCAGGTCAATCTTGAGCTGACTGCCAAGGGATCCGCCGTGCAAAAGAGCGCGGGCGACGCGAAGCGGACGTGGCTGGCGCAAGCCATCGCCCAGCTTGACGAACAAGAGCGAGAGACACTGTTTGAGGCCGGAAGAATTATCAGGCGCTTGGCGGAAAGTGAGCAGCGATGAGAGGGGAGCGCAGCCTTTGAAACAGACCGCAGCCACTTCTCAGCCTGTCGGCCCGATGTCGCACGCATGGCGAGCGCTCCGAAGCCGCAACTTCAGGCTCTTCTTCGTTGGTCAGAGCATCTCCGTAATCGGCACCTGGATGACACGGCTGGCGACAACCTGGCTGGTCTATCAAATGACCCATTCCGCGCTGCTGCTAGGCATCGTCAGCTTCGCAGGGCAGATTATCTCATTTGTGCTGGGACCATTTGCAGGCGTCTGGGTCGAGCGGCTTAATCGTCGCCGGCTGCTGTTGTGGACACAAGCCGCTGCCAGCGTTCAGTCGCTCGCCCTGGCCGCGCTCACCCTGGCACATGTCATTACACTTTGGGAGATCATCGCTCTCACCGCTTTCCAGGGCGTGATCAATGCGCTCGATATGCCTGCGCGCCAATCCTTCCTGGTAGAGATGGTCGACAACCGCGACGACCTCGCCAATGCGATCGCGATCAACTCTTCTATCAATAACGGCGCGCGGCTAGTCGGCCCGGCTATCGCTGGTCTGGTGATCGCAGCTTTCGGCCAAGGGGCGTGCTTTCTGATCGATGGCATCAGCTACTTTGCCGTGATCGCATCCCTGCTGCTGATGCACCTCAAGCCGTTAAACGCCCCGCGTCATAACGCCAATATGTTCGAACAGATGCGCGAAGGTTGGGACTACGTCCGCACCTTTCGTCCCATCAGCACTATTCTGCTGCTCTTTTCCCTGGTCAGCCTGATGGGCTACTCCTGGTCCGTGCTGCTGCCGATGTTTGCCGCACAGGTGCTTCACGGCGGCGCGGCAACCCTCGGCTGGCTTATGGGCGCATCGGGAATCGGCGCCATGGTGTCGGCGCTTTCCCTCGCGATCCGCAAATCGATCCTTGGGCTCACGCGCATGCTGCAGATCGCGACTGCGATTCTGGGAGGCGCACTCGTTCTCTTCGGCTTATCGCACACGTTGTGGCTGTCGCTGGTTCTCATGGTCTGCGTCGGCTTCGGCATGCTCCAGGCTGCGTCCGTCAGCAACACCATCATTCAGTCGCTTGTGCCGGAAGATAAACGCGCTCGCACGATGAGCTATTACACCATGGCCTTCTTCGGCTCCGCCCCGTTCGGCAGCCTGATGGCTGGCGCGCTCGCTGACCGCATAGGAGCGCCCCACACCGTCATCATCACTGGCATGTTCTGTCTTGCAGGGTCGCTTTGGTTCACGGTAGAACTCCCGAAGATCAGAGCGGTCATGCGGCCGATCTACCAGAAGAAGGGTCTGCTGCCCATGCGCGATGTAGACCTCGGTCCCAACGCGCTCGAAGCAGCTAAATAGTCTTTCCTCTATGCGTTCCTCGAAAGGACAAACACCATGACCTGGTATGACTATGCCGCTTGCTTCTTTGCCGGATCGTTTCTCGCGAATGTCGTGCCGCATCTCGTCCATGGCATCTCCGGTGATCCCTTCCCGACGCCATTCGCGAAGCCTCCCGGAAGAGGATTGTCCTCGCCTACGGTCAACGTCGTCTGGGCGCTCTTCAATCTCATCGTCGGCTACCTCCTGTTTCGTTTCGGGAAACTTTCAAGCGGAGGCATCTTAGGAGTGGTGATCTTCTTCGCAGGCATAGCTGCAATCAGCATCATGGCAAGCGTGAACTTTGCAAAGAAACAAGCCACGTAGCGGACTGCGCACAACCGGCGCGATGTGCGGTTCGCCTCCAAACTCGTTCGCACTCAAACCCGCATTAAAACATCGATCAAAACCCCGATCACAACGAGGAGAGACCATGCCTTTGACAACTTTCGATAAAGCCGCCGCCTTGGTCGTAATTGACCTGCAGAAAGGCATACTAGCATTGCCAACCGTCCATCCCGCGAGTGAAATTACCAACCGCGCGGCCCAGCTTGCGCGTGCCTTCCGCGACCGAGGTCTACCTGTCGTTCTCGTCAACGTGATCGCTGCGGCTCCGGGCCGTACCGATGCCGGACCTCGAAAATTCCCGCTTTCGGACGATTGGACTGACCTTGCTCCTGAACTGGACCAGCAGCCTGGCGATTATGTCATTAGCAAGCAGCGGCGAGGCGCGTTCATTGGTACAAACCTGGATGCGACTTTGCGCAAGCGTGGCATAACCCAGGTCTTCCTTGCGGGCATTTCAACGAGCGCCGGCGTGGAGTCAACCGCACGCAGCGCCTATGACTATGGCTACGATGTCGTGCTTGTCGTGGATGCTATGACGGATTCGGACGCCGATGCGCATCGTTATTGTGTCGAAAAAGTCTTCCCGCGGATGAGTGAAACGGAGACCACCGATAATGTGTTGAAGCTGCTGAAGACAGTTCCAAGTCAATAAGTCGGCGATTACCCGGCTGTAGCTAGAACGTGACTGTCCTCGCTGACATCAAGGTCGTCGCACTCGATCTAACCGGCAGCTTCCATCTTGGTCGGGGCGGAGGGATTCGAACCCCCGACCCTCTGGTCCCAAACCAGATGCGCTACCAGACTGCGCTACGCCCCGACTGCTCTCAGTCTATCGCATCGTCTCTGCGGCGCTGCTTCAAAAGCTGCGGAAGTGGCTGTGAAAGTCCGTCCCGAAGATGTCGTGCAGCAGGTGCCCGAAGACCCACGTCAGCAACAGCAGAGGCAGAACCACCAAGGCCGCCAGCACAAGACACAGACACGCCAGGAAGAGCCAACTCTGCATCGTGTGCTTTCGCGGTTCGTAGACACTGCCGGTCAGAAGTGCGTAGTTGCGCCGGTTGGCCCGCCAGGCGATGTCGAACATGTCGCCCAGGACAGGGATCGACCCCACCACGACCTCGATCGCGACATTGGCTACCATGCGGGCCACCGTGACGTAGGAGACGCCGCGCACCCAGGCCGCGATGATGATAATGCATGAGGCGAGACCTCCGATCAGGTCGCCGATGCCAGGGATAAAGCCGACGATGCCATCCAGGCCGAAGCGGATCGAAGTTCCCGGAATGCGAATGAAGTCGTCCAGCACGTGGGACAGCAGATCGAGATTCTCATCGTCGAACGCTTTGCCGCCGCGTTTCATGCGCGGCGACAGGATCTCGGGCTTCGCGGTAAAGGCCATCGGCAACCCTCAAACCTTCTCCCTGCGGAATTGCCCGCAGAACGCCAGTGCTATAATTGCAGTATACGGCGGCTATAGTTCAGTGGCAGAACGCCGCTCTGTGGCAGCGGATGTCGTGGGTTCGAAACCCACTAGCCGCCCCAAACCTCTCAATCCCTCCACCGAGCTGCGGAACAATCTTGCCCCGCATACCGAAAGCGCCTCCTCCGCCAGCACCGGTCGCCGCTCTTCTGTACCCTGCGCGTCTCTACGCGGGAACTTCCGGCTGGGCATACTTGACGTGGAAGCCAAAGTTCTATCCTGCGGGTACGCCGGCCAGGCGATTGCTCGATTTCTACTCTTTACAACTCAACTCGGTCGAGGTCAACTACACCTTTCGCACGCTGCCTACGGCCAAGATGCTGGAAGACTGGTTAGCGGCGACTCCGGCAGATTTTCGGTTCAGCTTCAAAGCTCCGCAGCGCATCACGCACTTTCGTAGGCTGCGCGATTGTGAGACCGACGTTGCCCAGTTCGTCTCGGCACTCGAGCCCGTCCGCCAAGCCGGTAAGCTCGGGCTGCTACTCTTCCAACTACCGCCGAACTTCAAAGCCGATGCAAAGCGGCTCAGCGCATTCCTTACCCTTCCCGCGCTGCACGTCACCGGACCAACGCCGATAGCCTTCGAGTTCCGCCACGAGTCCTGGTTTGACGAAACGATCTATTCCATACTTCGCGAGCACAACATCGCGCTCTGCATTGCCGAAAGCGATGACCTCGCCACTCCCGAAGTCCATACCGCAGTCACCCATGCCTACTATCGGCTGCGGCGCAACGGCGGTTACACCGACTCCGAGCTCAAATCCTTTGCCATGCGATTGACCGCACTCGCAAAAGAACGCGACGTCTACGTCTACTTCAAGCATGAAGACGAGCCGACCGGCGCGTTGAACGCAGCCGCATTTCTGGCGCGCAGTCGCGTCGCAGCAGGCGAACTGTAATGGCGGCCGAGCAGGAGAACGCTCTCGCCAGCCCCAGTCTCTTTCATCCGCGTCGTTTTCTGCGCAACGGACATCTGCAGACCATCATGGGCAATTACCTTCCCAGGCCCAGCAGCCTGCCTGCAACGGAGCCGCAACTGGTCGAAGTGTCGTCGGCCACCTCGAACCAGATCGCGAGCCACGTGCTATGTGACTGCCATTGGCAGCCGGAGGAGATACGGGCGGCGCGGCCCACCGCCATCATCGTGCATGGGCTCGAAGGCTCGTCGAATTCGCAGTACGTCATCGGCAACGCCAACAAACTCTGGCGCGCGAAGTGCAATGTCATTCGCATGAACATGCGCAACTGCGGCGGCACCGAAGCGCTGTCGGCCACGCTCTACCATTCCGGCCTTTCGAACGATGTTCTGGCCGTGATGAACTTCTTCGTCGCGCAGCAAGGCTTGCGGTCGATGTCGCTGATCGGATATTCGATGGGCGGCAATCTAGTGCTGAAGCTCGCGGGCGAACTCGGCACAGCACCGCCGCCGGAGCTCCGATCCGTCATCGGCGTCTCGCCTGCTGTCGATCTGGCGCAATCCGCCGACGCGCTGCACCTGCCGCAGAACCGGCTGTACGAACTGAAGTTTCTTCGCGCGCTGGTACGGCGTTTTCGCCGGAAAGCGAAGCTGCTTCCGCGCGTCTACAATGCCCATCGCGCTACCGGCATCCATTCGCTGCGCGAGTTCGACGATCGCATCACAGCGCTGTACTCCGGCTTCAGCGGCGCGGACGACTATTATTTTCGCGCGGCGGCGGCGCGTGTGCTGGACCGTATCGCCGTGCCTGCGCTCATCCTGCATGCGATCGACGACCCCTTCGTTCGGCTGACTCAAGAGACCCGCGCAA
This sequence comes from Edaphobacter sp., assembly GCA_965277335.1. Classification (GTDB taxonomy): domain Bacteria; phylum Acidobacteriota; class Terriglobia; order Terriglobales; family Acidobacteriaceae; genus Edaphobacter. The sequence continues at coordinate 341,249 of CBDICJ010000009.1, forward strand.
AGATCCACGCGAACCCGAATATCACGCTGACCGAGAGCAAGCATGGCGGCCACTGCGCCTTTCTCGCCGAACCGGACAGAGCCAAAGGCTACGATGGCTACTGGGCCGAGCATACCCTGCTGCGCTTCCTGCTCGCCCATGCCTGAGCGACCTCGCGCAACCGGCGCTGGACATGAAGCTAAGATAGTTCTCAATGCTCTCCGAATGGTCCGTCGAATGTTCCGCAGACGATCCCGTCCTGGTTGTTCCGTGGTCTGACTCATCGGATCCCACCGGCAACCGCCGCTTCGTCGATCTGCGCGAGAACCCGTACGATCTGGATCATCTTCCCGAGGCCGAGCAGCATCCTCCGCTCATGCATGCGCTGCGCGCTTTGAACGCCTCCCGCTCGCCTGTGTTTACGGCGAAGTGCGACGCCTGGCCGTCGGACCCGGCGGAGCTGGAGCAACTGCGGCTGGAGTTGGACATCACAGCCGACGATGCGCCCGCAGGCTTCGGCGGCTACATCGACATTCTCTGGCGCGAGCGGTCGATCTTTGCCTCGTTCCATCAGCAGGAGCAGATGCTACACCGCCTCAACCGGCACGCCGCTCTGCTGTACCAGCCATACGCAATGCTGGACTGCATCGTTCGCCCCGCTCTGGTCGACCTCACCGGACCGCGGGAGGGCTTCGCAGTCAGCCTCTACATCAAAGCTGTCGGCCATGATCCGCGCGCTGCGGAAGAACACTGGGCGTCCGCGCTCGATGCCATCGTCACGTTGTTGCGCAGCAAAGAGCTGGCGTTTGGCTGAAATGTGCCCGAAAGCTGCGGAGCCTTCGCTCATGCCGACGCGCCATCGCAGCCATGGGCGGTCGCAGCCGATTGCTGTCGCGAGATCCCGCTCTACGCGATCATCTCAGGACCTTTCTGCATCTCAACTTGTACACTGTGGTTTATCGCAAGAGAACGGAGAAGACATGTCCCCCGAGAACGCAACCGCATCGAAATCCCCGATTACCCGAGAAAAACTTATCGACCTTCTGAACGAAGACCTGGCTCGTGAATTCCAGGCCATCATTGCCTACATCAACTACTCCCAGGTGCTCAAGGGAGCCGCCTACATGAACATAGCCGATGAACTGGCCGTCCACGCGACCGAAGAGCTCTCCCACGCGATCATTCTTTCCAACCAGATCGACTATCTCGGCGGGATGCCCGTCACCGTGCCCAAGCCCGTCAAAACCTCTGAGAAGGCCGAAGACATGCTGCGATTCGACCTCGACAACGAGAACGAGACCATCCGTAACTACCGCCGCCGCGTCAAGCAATGCGACGAGCTCGGCGAGTTCGCTACCGCGGAGCAGATCCGCCAGATCCTGCTCCAGGAGCAGGACCATCAGATCGCCCTCGCCACCGCCCTCGGCATCGACGTCCCCAATGTAGGCATCGCGGATTAGGGCAATTCTGCATCATTGCACCCATACGGAAGAAGTCTTCCTCTCGACCGGAGCAGCAGACAGTTCCATCGTCCGCCGCGGCTGGAAAGACTTCCCTGCATTTTATGTGCAGGACATCTATCTTGCTATCGCTCTAGCCAGCTTTTGACCAAAGCGATGGCGCTGTTTACCCTTCAGCGCCATCGCTTTTGCGAACCATGTGGCGCCATAAGTATCTACTTGCTGGCGATCTTCAAATCAATGAAGAACTGGTTCTTGCTATCGAAGGAGCTGATTGTCTTCACCGGGCTTTTCTTTCCGTTGCTCTCCGCCCAAAGCTCATAGTCCGTGTTCTGCGCAAGCTGGCCGAACCGATAGCTCCCATCAGCGTCGGTGATGTAGCTCTTCACCGACATGCTATGGTCGTCCTTGAGATAGACGACAGCGCCGTTAACCGTGCCGTTCTTGCCGTCGACGACCTTGCCCTGCACGATTCTCTGTTCCGGGCCGCGCTGTTCCGCAAGCGCGCGCAACCCAGACGAACTCAGCGTAAAACCTGCTACCAAACACGAGGCGAGAACCGCGGAGCCGGCAAAAGAACGGAGCGAGATACCGTTGCGCTTCATGTCCTCCAGTATACGGCTACTGTTTCGAACCATCGCGGCTACTCGTCCTCCTCCTCGACGGCATGGCTCAAATCTTCATCGTCGTAACCGGCTTCTTCAATACTCGTTACCTCCAGCGGGTCCACCGAAACGATCTCGAGGTCCGCGCCGCACTCATCGCACTGCACCGTCTCGCCTTCTTCTACCTCGTTTACGTCCACCACAATCGGGTTATCGCATTCGGGACAAACAACAGCCATGATCGAGCCTCCGGGGCTACTTTCGCCACCCGCTTATGGAATTATAGAAAACAGCGCCGCCAACCCTCCGCTTTTATTTGGCGGTTATCCGGTCCATTCGTCAAGCGTAGGATTGATTGGGACCCTGGTTCCCGAAGGAGAATGAAGGTGACCGTAGCCTCCCGCGTCTTCCGCCTCGCCATCGCCGCTTCGCTGCTGCCGCTTATTCTCCTCCCCGCATCGCTGCATGCGCAGCAGCCGTCGCTTCCTACTGGCCAGCCGATCCCTCCGGCCCCCATCGACCCGGCCATCGCCGGCGCGCTCCAGCAGGTCTCCCCCGGCCATATCCGCGCCACCATCGAAAAGCTTGTCAGCTTCAACAACCGCAGCACCCTCTCCAGCATGGATACCGACCTCGCGCCCAACACCGGCGTCAGCGCTGCCGCCAACTGGATCGAATCCGAGTTCAAGCGCTACTCCGCGGCCTGCGGCAACTGTCTCGAAGTCAAGCGCGACGACTTCATCGAACCCGCCAGCACCGCCCCCTACGCCCGCATCACCAAGCCCACCAAAATCTCCAACATCTATGCCATCCTCCGCGGCTCCGACCCCGCCCAGGCCGCCCGCATGGTCCTCGTCACGGGCCACTACGACTCCCGCAACAGCACCAACGAAAACTCCCACGACCCCGCCCCCGGAGCCAACGACGACGCCAGCGGCACCGCCGTCTCCCTCGAATCCGCCCGCGTCCTCAGCCAACTCAAATTTCCCAGTTCCATCGTCTTCGTGGCCGTGGCCGGTGAAGAGCAGGGCCTCAACGGCAGCAGTCACCTGGCCAGACTGGCAAGATCGCAGAACTGGCAGCTCGAAGCCGTCCTCAACAACGACATCGTCGGCGGCGACACCACACCCGGCAACACCGAGCCCCCCAACATCCAGGACAAGAACGCCGTCCGCGTCTTCTCCGAAGGCGTCCCCGCCAACGCCACTCTCGACCAGCTCCACGCCATCCAGACCCTCGGCGCCGAAAGCGATTCCCCCTCCCGCGAATTAGCCCGCGCCGTCGCGGACATCGCCGCCACTTACTTCCGCACCACCTCGGAGCATTCTCCTTCCAGCGCCATGCCGCCGCACGTGCACAACAACCTTATGCGCGTCATCCCCGCATTTCACCCCGTCCTCATCTTTCGCCGCGACCGCTTCCTCCGCGGCGGCGACCACACCAGCTTCAATCAGGAAGGCTTCCCCGCCATCCGCTTCACCGAGTGGGCGGAAAACTTCAACCACCAGCATCAGAACGTCCGCATAGAAAACGGCATCCAGTACGGCGACCTGCTCCAGTTTGTCGACTTCAACTACGTCGCCAACGTCGCCCGGCTCAACGCCGCCACCCTCGCCACCCTCGCCTCCGCGCCCGGCGTTCCGCAAAACGTTCGCATCCTCACCACCGCGCTTGACAACAACTCTGAGCTCACTTGGGATCCACCCGCAGGCGCGCCCCCAGACACTACCTACCAGGTCGTCTGGCGCCCCACCGAACAGCCCCTCTGGACCATGTACGCCGACGCCGGACCCGCCCATAGCCTGAAGTTGGCTATCTCCAAGGACAACGTGGTCTTTGGCGTCCGCTCCAGCGACTCGGCGGGCCACCGCAGCATCGCCGTACTGCCCACTCCCGCACGCGGCCCCCGACCCGCCGCACCCGCCGCCAAGTGATCGTGCTGTTCGCCGTTGTTGAACCTACCGGTAGCCGCAGAGAAAGCAGCCCTCGCGTCGAGACGAGGGCTGCTTCGAATTGCGGTTTAGCTGTGAGCCGGATTCTTTCGGGAAAGCCGTTCGCAGCAATCGGGTTTAGGCAGACAGCTTTCTGCGCAGGAAGCCAGCCGCACCGAGAATGCCCGTGCCAAGCAGCAACAGCGAACTAGGCTCAGGCGTCGCCGCCGTCGTCAGGCTGTCGAGCAGCACGTTGCCGCTGCCATCCGCGCGGATCGAGATGAAATCGCCTACGGGAACGGAGAAGTTCATCGTGCTGAATGGATCGGTACCGGGATCCGTGTAGTCGTGCTGGAGCGTTCCGATCGAGCCCAACACGCTCGAAAAGTAAACGCCGAAGCCCTCGGTCAGTTGGGTGCTGCCGATCGACAGCGAGAAGGGGCCGCTAATGCTGGAGGTATTCAGTTGAAGGAAGGAGCCGCTGTTGATTTCGTTATCCGAATTACCCGAGATGCCGACGCCGTGCTCGGAGCCGCCATCGTTTTTGCCATAGAGGTTGCGGTTCGAGCCGTTGTTATTGAAGGCATAGGCAGTGACGGAGCCGTAGGTTTTTGAGTGGCCGTAGGTGGTATCGGGGCCGGCAAAGTTGATGGTGTCGCAGAACGCAGGAGACGCGCATGCGGTAACGAGAGATAGAGCGATCGCAAGTTGCAGTTTCAAGGTAAATCCTCCATGTGATTCAACTGTTAAAATCCGTAGGGAGAGAGGGGGGCCTGTCCTTAAATGAAGCACTTGGAGGACCAACTACGGACGTCGACTGCAAGGGCGCCCCGCCCAATCACCCCATGATGCACCGGATAAAGTAACGAACCGCCGTGCCCCAGTTCCGCCGCGCTCCCCTGCGTGGCTGGCCCGGTTCCCCTTGCAACGGGCAGGAGAAATCCCGGCAACCTGCGCGGCCAAACATGCATACTCTTGCTGAACTCCCGAAGCAAAAGAGAGAAGTTTTGCCCTCGGGCTCTGGTGGAAAGAGGTGCGGAGCCAAGGCGGCCTACCCAACGCCGCAACCCGATTGAGCATCCGGATGAATCTCTCGGCGCCGGCCCCATGGCCGCCAAAACAAGCTCTGGATGCTGCGGCCTGAACCCCTCATCCTTCAGTCACAATCCGGTTGCAGCACGTTCCCCCCAGCTCCAACCACAACCCCCGTCCATCCCCTATGATGAGATCAGCCATCATGCCCCGCTCCGGCCCCATCTCGCTCAGCCTGCCCGCCTTCACCGGCGTCACCCGAAAGCTCGTCCTCGCCAACGTCGCCGTCTTCTTCACCCTCGGCCTGCTGCACTGGCTGGCTCCCGGCATCGCCTACCTCCTCCGCAGCCATCTCCTCCTCGAACCCGCCGCCGTAGCCCACGGCGAGATCTGGCAGCCCGCCACCTATGCCTTCGTCGACGAGGGCCTGCTCAGCGTCCTCTTCGCCATGCTCACCCTCTGGTTCATCGGCTCGCTGCTCGAGTCCTCCCTCGGCAGCCGCTGGCTCCTTGAGCTCTACGCCGCATCCGTCGTCGGCGGCGCCCTCATCGCCTCCGCCCTCACCTTCACCCACATCCTCGGCCTGCGCCCGGATATCGTCGCCATCGGCGCCTGGGGCGGCATCTTCGGCCTCATGATCGCCATCGCCATGCTCTTCGGCGACCAGGAATTCCTCTTCTGGTTTCTCCTCCGCATCAAAGCCAAATACATGGTGGCGATCTACATCCTCATCGCCATCGCCCTCCTGCTCAAACAAGCCGACACCTTCGGCGCTCTCGTCCAGCTCTCCGGCGCGTTCTGCGGCTTTCTCTACGTCAAATTCGCTCCCCGCCGCGGTCTCGCCTTCGGTCTCTCGGAGCGCTACTTCGGCGTGCGCAACGGCTACTACCGCTGGAAGCGCCGCCGCGCCGCCCGCAAGTTCGAGGTCTACATGCGCAAGCAGAACCGCGAAGTCCACTTCGACAAAGACGGCCGCTACGTCGACCCCGACGAAGCCAAACGCCGCAGCCCTACAGACCCAAACGACAAACGCTGGATGAACTGACCCAATCCAAGCCCTCGGTCAGAGCAGAAATTCCACGACTACCACCCGAAGGCCGTTATCTCTCTATCCTCGATCTCTCAAGGAATCGGGGACTGCGCAAGATGCTGTACGACCGTCTGATAACGGCTGTCTCCATGAAGGAAGTCATATTCAGGTTCGTCCGATATCCATAGGACGTCCGTGGAACGCTGCCGGTAACCTTCTTCCAGCAAGGTCAACGCATGCTCCTTGTCGCCCAGTTGGGCATAGTACGAGGCCAGCTGAACCGGAGAAACATAGCGACTTTTCGCCTCTTTCAGCCGCCGCCTGAGCTGCCATCGAACCAGGCCGTGCGCACCACCAAGCGCATAGGCGCGCCGGAGATCAATTGCCGACTGTGGGTCACCTGCAACCACGTACGCGTGGGCCTGCAGCTTCATGGCTTCCTCGTAGTTGCCCTTTGATCGCCAAGCCTCGGCAGCCGTGTCGAGCAGAGCGGCATCGTCCGGAGCCGTCTCCATCCGGAGCTTTATGTCTGCAAGTGCCTCATCGTACAGACTTGCATACAGGTAGATGGAAGCGAGACCCTCGCGTCGCTCGAACGGATCAATCTCCATCGATTTCTTCTCGACCTGAATCGCCTCCGGAAACCGACTCAGAGCTTCGAGCACGTTTGCACGAAGATAAAACGACATGGCATCGCTCGGATCCAGGCTGATGGCCAACAGAACTTCTCGGTCGGCGCTCTTCGCATCCCAACGGTCAATCAGGTATGCGGCGGCCCTGGCCTGGTGGGAAAGGGCACTGTTGGGCGCCAGAGCCATTGCGCGCTCTGCGGCCTCTTCTTCCAGGTGCATGTTGGTTCGCGGATCCAGCACTCCGCCCGCAATGCCTTCTCCATAAAAATTGGCCAAGCCGGCCCATGCTTCGGCGTAGTCGGGCTGGATCTCCGTCGCTTTGCGAAAGTACGCGCCTGACTCTTCCATTCGCTCGGTCGGCCACAAGTATCTGCCGCGAAGGTAAGCGTCGTGGGCTGCCGGATTGATGAAGCGTACCGGTTCAGCAGTCTTTACTGTCCTGTCGAGATGTTGGGCGACGGACCGTGCGGCCTCATCCGGTATGGTGGAGTCATTCACGTCGCGATCGTAACTTTCCGCCCAAAGGTGAGAGTCTGTGTCGGCCCGGATAAGTTGAAGGGTCATGTGGATTCGCGTGCCGGAGCGGGCAAGCGAGCCTTCGATGACACCGTCAACACCAAGCTCCCGCGCAATCTCTGGCAAAGGACGGCGTGCGCCCTTATATTGCATCACCGAAGTCCTGGAGACGATTCGCAGGCTGGAGTCTCTTGCCAGCATGGTGGTGAGTTCATCGGTCATACCGTCGGCAAGATACTCCTGCCCAGGATCACCGGAGAGGTTTTCCAGCGGCAGGACAGCCAAGCTTTCCACGTGTCGCCATGGAAGCGAGCCACGAAAGAAATGTCCGATAGCTACCAGGAGTACAACGGACAAGATTAGGACCGTCAGTCCTATTACCGCCCGGCGCTTGCCGCCGGCAAGCAGGGCCGAAACGGAGTTTACGTGGCCTTCGGCAGGGTCCAAACTTGCAGAGGCGTCTCCCCCCGCTGGCGGGATAAAGGGAAGGTCGGACTCGTTTGACCGGTTCTCCCGGTGTAGCTCCGGAAGAGCTGCAGTTAGCGGCGGCAAGACCACTTCAACGGGACAGATGAAGCGGTAGCCTTGCCGCGGAAGGGTTTCCACGTATCGAGGCAGCATCGCATCGTCATCGAGCACCTGGCGGATCTGGCGGATGCAATAGTTGAGGCTCTGGTCCAGGTCGACGTGAACGCCGTCGCTCCAGATGTGCTCTCCCAACTCCTCTCTGCCCGCGATCGAGGGCGCCCGGGCAATAAGGTAGGCGAGAACACGAAAGGGCTGCGGCTGCAGCTTTAGCCTGCGACCGCGCTGCAACAGGGTAGCCTCGTCAAGACGAAGTTCGAAATCGCCAAAGCGAACCGCGCGTTGTGTCATGGACTGGCCAGCGCATCAGACATACGGAGAAAGCTTACCTCAAGAGACCGGGCTTCCTGGTATTTTGAAGATTTCCAAGAAAACAGACCGAGACCGGTTCGAGTAAGTCCCAAGAGCACAGTCGCTTATTTCCTCAGATCGGATGAGGAACACTTCAGGCACAACTCATGAGGACGATAGCGCAGGCCCTGCTATGGTTCGCCTCGTCGGCAACTGCCGTCATGGAGGATGTATGAAGCGCATGCGTTTGTTTTTCTGTTTAGCCGGTCTTTGTGTTGTCTCAATCTCGATGAGCTCTCATGCCGTTGCCCAATGCGGGGCTTTGCCGAAACATATCTCCTACCCCGTGCTAAGAGGTTCCGGCCTTGGCAAACTCCAACTCGCAGCCGCAACTCAAGACGCAATCGGTGATGAAGCACATGGCAACTTCGGTCTAGAGCCCATCGTGGGGCTTTGGAAGATGGATTTCGAAGATCCAGCTGACAATTATTCGGACAAGGGCTATTCAATGTGGCACAGCGATCACACGGAGTTCATGAACTCGACCCGTCCACCTTCTGTCGGGGCCGTCTGCGAGGGTGTCTGGGAACGAGTGGGCCCTTCCACCTACAAACTCAATCATTTTGCGCTTGGCTATGCTGACGGTGTAAACCTGACGAGTGTTTACCGCTTTCAAGAGGTAGTTACTGTAGACCGGAAAGGAAGCAGGTTTATCGGGGAGTTCTCCATTGAGGCATTCGATCCAAAGACACATTCTCCCCAAGGCACGTATAAAGGAACGGTTACAGGAGAGAAAGTCAAGATCGATACAACGATCGATTCACAGAACTTCTAGCAAAATGAGCCGGCGGGGAGAGGTGGCGGAAATAGACACATCTCCCCGCTCATATAATTACGGTTGCTTGGCCGCCGATAGCTCAGTGGAAGGTTGGTCGTCAACGCATCAGCGATCAAGTTCCAGGTTGCCACTTACGAGCTCCAGAGTTCCAAAACTGTAGTCCCTCAATTGCTAAGTCCAGGCCGAATCACTCATCAAAACCGAACTGCTACTAAAGGGAGATCGTCTCTTGACACGGCTGATAGACTAATCCTATATAAAGCATCTGGCCCGGCCACCGCCGGGCTTCCGCTCTTAACCTGTAAGCCAAGTCGAAGTCTAGAGCTAAGCCATCTGCTTTGAAGAATTTGCACACATTTGGGGGGAGGGGGAGAGGTCTGCATGGCTCAGTCACTCCCCGGATTCCAGTCCGAAGATTTGGCTGGGATAGTACGCGGCCGACGGCTGCGGGCAACCGGCCGTTGACCCGCAGGGCACGAACACGATACACTCACTTAGTTTGGCGCTGCAGCTCCTGTGTCTTCAGTTCAAGGGTTGCAGGGACGGAAGGCTCTGGACTGGCGGTCGGTTTCTCGAGACTGCGAAGATTCCTGGCTGGCTGGTTTGAGTGCAGTTCTTCTGTACGCGCCCCATGCAGCACAATCTATTTGAAGGAAGCGGTCAGCGCCACTTCGCGCTGCGCTTGAGGTTTTCGCTATGTACGCAGTGATCCGCACCGGCGGCAAACAGTATCTGGTATCCCCCGGAGAGAAGTTGAAGATCGAGACCACCGCCCACGATAACGGCGCCATCGAGTTCTCCGACATCCTCGCCGTTAGCGGTGAAGAGGGCAAATTCGAGTCCGATCTCACCGGCGCCAAGGTGCTCGCCTCCGTCGTCGGCGAAGGCCGCGGCGAGAAGATCCTCGTCTTCAAGCTCAAGCGCAAGAAGCAGTACAAAAAGATGCAGGGCCATCGCCAGAACTTCGTTGAAGTCAAAATCAACGAGATTCTCGTCAACGGCCGCAGCTTCAAGGAAGAAGCCAAGTAACGCATCTTCCGGCAGTTCCGACATTGGTTCAAGATTTCAGTTCAGCGCACAGGCCTTGAGGGCGGCGCGAAAGAGGCGATCAAATGGCACATAAAAAAGGTTTAGGTTCTTCGAAAAACGGTCGCGACTCAAATGCCCAGCGGCTCGGGGTCAAGGTGTTCGGCGGCCAGGCCATCCTCGGCGGCGGCATCATCGTGCGCCAGCGCGGAACCCCGCTCAAGCCCGGCGCAAACGTAGGTCGCGGCAAGGATGACACTCTCTTCGCCAAGGTCAGCGGCGTTGTCCGCTTCCAGAATCGCGGCCAGCACGGTCGATTCGTCAACGTAGATCCTGCCGAAGTGACTGCAATCAGCGCATAACCTGCCTTTATAACTGCGGGCGAAGGGTGTGGGCATCGCCGGCTGTAGAATAGCGGCACACGCGAAGCGGGCCTTTGTTATGCCGCAACGGCAAGGACCCGTCATGTCCCGTCACGCCCAAGCCTCTGGTATCGCCCAAGCCTTTGTCCTCGTTCTTCTGTTGCTGTGCCACGTCGCAGCAGCCGTCTCTCAACCTCTCCGACATCCCGCGCAAAAAGCCTCCGCAGCCGCCGCAACGCCCCGCGAACAGCGCGCCGGCCGTACATTCGACGCCGCCCGGCAGAACCCTCTCCAGCTTCGCGCATTCCTTGCCGGCATGCCCAAGGGCGCCGACCTCCACATGCATCTTGCGGGCGCGGTCTACGCCGAAACCTTCCTGAAAGACGCAGCCGCTGAAGGACTCTGCGTTCACCTCGCAACCCTCAGCTTCACTAAACCCATCGCCACCACGCGCAGCATCCCCCCACAGCCCGTCTGCGGCGAAGGCAACGTTCGCGCCGACAACGTCTTCACGGATCAGAAGCTCTACGACGCGCTGATCGACTCCTTCTCCATGCGCAGCTTCATGCCCACCTCCGGCGTCAGCGGCCACGACCAGTTCTTCGCCACCTTTGATCGCTTCAACGGCATCAGCAAATCCCGCATCGGCGAATGGCTTGACGAGGTCGCCACCCGCGCCGCCGCGCAAAACGAGCAGTATCTCGAAGTCATGGAGACCCCCAGCTTCACCGGCGTCGCGAAGATCAGCTCGCATATCGACTGGCCCGCCACACCCGCCGATCCTGCGCAAAACCGCACCGGCGATGCCACCGGGACCAGCCGCGAAGATCTCAGCCGCCTCCGCGATACCCTGCTCGCCGCCGGCCTGCGCGAAGAAGTCGCCGCCGACCGCAAGCAGTTGGACGATGCTCTCGCAGTACGCAACCAGATTGAAGACTGCGGCCAGCCCAGCGCCCGCGCCGCCTGCTCCGTCACCATCCGTTTCCTCTACCAGGTACTGCGCGCCTTTCCGCCGCAGCGAGTCTTTGCCCAGACGCTGCTCGCCTTCGAGATCGCCGCGCAGGATCCCGGCGTCGTCGGTCTCAACTTCGTTCAACCTGAAGACGCTTACCTGTCCATGTCCGAGTACCACCGCCAGATGCTAATGCTGGACTATCTTCACAGCGTCTACCCCAAGGTCCACATCGCGCTTCACGCCGGCGAACTTGCTCCCGGCCTCGTTCCGCCCGAAGGTCTCCGCTTTCACATCCGCGAAGCCGTCGACCTTGGACACGCCGAGCGCATCGGCCACGGAGTCGACGTGATGTACGAAGACAATCCTCACGCTCTCTTGCAGGAGATGGCCGACCGTCACATCATGGTCGAAGTCAACCTCACCTCGAACGACACCATCCTCGGCGTCACCACCAATCGCCATTCGCTTCCCGCCTACCGCGCTACCGGCGTTCCCATCGCTTTCTCGACCGACGATGAAGGCGTCTCCCGCATTGACCTCACGCACGAATACACCCGCGCAGCGCTCGAGTTCAATCTCTCCTACCTCGACCTGAAGAACTCCGCCCGCACCAGCCTCGAGCACAGCTTCCTTCCTGGCGAGAGCCTGTGGCCGCATCCCGACCTCTTCACTCGAGCCGTCCCGGCCTGCTCAGGCCAGCCGCTGGGCGCAGCCAAGCCCACGCAGAGGTGCCTCAGCTTTCTTCAATCCAGCGAAAAGGCCGCGCAGCAGTGGGAACTGGAGCACCGCTACGAACTCTTCGAGTCTTCCATAAAGTAAGCTTCGAACTCTGATACCGCGCTAAACTCATCTGCAAGAGTCCATCCATGAAAATCGTTCTTGCCGCCATTGTGCAGTTTGTTCTCTTCCTTTTTGTCTTCGGCGCGTTCTCTTTCTTTCCTGTGCTCCACCTCCAATACGTGATTCACTCCACTCCCGCTCTCCCCCGAATGTTCGTCGCGGACGGTCTCGTCCTCGCGTTCGCTCTCTACCTCGTCATCCTCTGCTTCGAAGCCGCGATGAAGCGCCTCACCACCTCCGCGCCCGCAACCTCCATCGCCTTCGTCCTCGCAGTCGTTCTGGGATTCCTGATGAAGTTCGGCTTCCTCACTCAATCGACGTTCTAGGCCACATTCACCTCCATCTCGTCCACATAGCACCAGCCCCAACTCTCACCCGGCTCGAACGACCGCATGATCGGATGCTGCGTCGCATGAAAGTGCTTCGTCGCGTGTTTGCCGATCGACGAATCGCAGCAGCCCACATGCCCGCACTCCAGGCACAGCCGCAGATGTACCCAATGCTGACCGATCTTCAAACACTCTTCACAGCCCTTAGCCGAAGGCTTGACCTTTCGAATCTCACCCAAATGCGTGCATTGCATAGAATCCCCTCTCAAACAGCATTCTCTTCCAAATTCCATGAACCGTCATGCCGCTGTGTCGGTTGAAAACGGTATGGTGCTGTCCGCGTCTGAACACAACACTTTCCTGAGAAACCGTGAGGGAGGCATCCAGGATAAGCGCCCATCAGTCCTTCACTCCCCGATCCCCTCCCCGATCCCATACTCCTTCAGCTTGCGATACAGCGTCGTCTTCCCAATCCCCAGCAGCTTTGCCGCCATCAGCTTGTCGCCCTTCAACTGCCGAATGGTCTCCAGGATCGCCTGCTTCTCCATCTCCGCAATCGAGACAATGGCCGCCTTGCCCCCTCCCGCGCCGAAGCGAGGCGCCTCCCCGAACTCCATCTCATCCTCCTCCAAGCTCCGAATCGCCGGCCCCTGCTGCAGACGGAAGTTCTGCAACTGCGTCGGCAGATCGCCCATATGCAGCACCGGCCCGGACGACAGCGCGCACGCCCGCTCCACCGCATTTTCCAGCTCCCGCACGTTACCCGGCCAGTCGTACTCCGCCATCACTCGCAGCGTCGTATCGGAGAAGTTCCGCTTTCCCTCGCGCCCCTTCTCCATCTCCTCCAGAAAGTGCATCGCCAGCGGAGCAATATCCTCGCGCCGGTCGCGCAGCGGCGGAATCCGCAGATTCACCACGTTCAACCGGAAGTAGAGATCCTTGCGAAACCGCCCCTGCTCCACCATCAGCGCCAGATCGCGATTGGTCGCCGCCAGCACCCGCGCCGAGATCGGCCTCGCCTGCGTCGCTCCCACCGGACGAACCTCCTTTTCCTGCAGCGCGCGCAGCAGCTTCGCCTGCAGATCCAGCGGCAGCTCTCCGATCTCATCCAGAAATACCGTTCCACCATCGGCGGCAGCCAGCAGACCCTCCTTGTTCCGGTCCGCGCCGGTAAAGGCTCCCTTCACATGCCCGAACAGCTCGCTCTCGATCAGCGTCGGAGCCAGCGACCCGCAGTCCACCGGCACAAAAGGCTTTGCCGCATTCGGCCCATTGAAGTGAATCGAACGCGCCACCAGCTCCTTGCCCGTGCCGCTCTCCCCAAGAATCAGCACCGGATGGGTGGAATACGCCACCTTCGACAGAATGCGATAGAGCTTCTCCATCTCCGGCGACCGCCCTACCAGCCCGCCCATCCCTTGCTGCGTCCTCAGCCTCTCCCGCAGCAACCGGCTTTGCACATCGAGATGCAGCCGATGCCCCGTGCGCTCCAGCACCGTCGTCAGTTCCTCCAGTGGAAACGGTTTGGTCAGGTAATCTCCCGCGCCGATCCGCATCGCCTCCACCGCGGAGGAAACCGTGGCAAACGCCGTCATCACCACCACCGCCGTATCCGGATGCAGCGCCTTCACCTGCTCCAGCAGCGGCAGCCCGCCTCCGCCCGGCAGCTTCAAATCCAGCAGCATCAGGTCGATCCTCTGGTGCTTCAGCACCTCCCGGGCCGCGGTCGCGCTATCGGCCGCCATCACCGGAAACCCCATGCCAGCGGCAACCTGGCAGCACGCCTTCCGCACCGCTTCGTCATCATCCACCACCAGCACATGGATCAGCTCGAAGTGTTCCACCGGCGCAGTCTTGCCCACGACCTGCTCCCTCACAACCAGGCTTACCGGCGAGACCCCTACCAGCACTCCAGAGGGCGCAATACCGTCCATCCCTGTCCTTGTCCCATTCACAGTCATCCCATTCGCAACCACATTCACCTCCCTCACTCCGCTCAACCTCCCTGCCTCTCTCAACCTTGCCGCACCAAAGCCTGCAGCGCCTAACATGCGATCCATCCCGCCTCTCCCCTCAGCACCGTCTTCCCTCCCGCCTCGCTCCCACGCCTGGCCCTTCCCCACGCCAATACTTCGCCGGTCTCACTCTCTGCCATCCCATACCACTCCACCGATACGCTCGTGCCTACCTCGGGCTGGCTGTCGATCTCCAGGCATCCGCCCGATATCGCCACCAGCTCCCGCACCACCCGAAACCCCAGCCCGCGCCCGTTCGCCTTGGCAATCCCGCCCGCCTGCATCAGCCGCCGCACCGCCGCCGCATCCATTCCGCAGCCGCGGTCCCGCACCGTCAGTACCACGCGTCGGCGCACATGATTGCCGTCCTCATCCATGCCCTCATTCGTCCCCTCCACATGAATCGAGATCGCACCCATCCACGGCGTCGCCTCCGCCGCATTCTTCACCAGGTTGGTCAGAATCCGCTCCACCGACTCCACCGGAGCCGAAACCCGCTCGAATGCGCCCACTCCATAAGAGATCTCCACCTTCCGCCCCGCGATCTTGCTCAATAGCCCCTTGCACCGGTCCACCACATCCGGCAGCAACGCCGTCTCACTCGCCTTCGATCTCCGGGCCGCCTTGGCATGATTCACCAGCCGATCGATCATGGCCCAGCTGCGATCGCTCAGCATCCGCAGCTCCGCCGCATACTCCCGGTGCTCCTCGTGCAGCACACCCGGCATCGCCAGCAGATCCGAGTACAGACTCAATGCTCCCAAGAGATTTCCCGCATCGTGTGCCAGCCCCGCTCCTTCGGCGATCTCCGCGATTGCATTCGCCGCCCCCGCTTCCACCGGCGCAGCAGCGGCGCGACGCACAGCCGGCACCCCCGAACCATGCAGATTCATCTGGCGCATGACATGCCGTAGCGCGGCAAACTTCCCCGACGCAATCCCTGACGCAATCCCTGACTCGATCCCTGACTCAATCCGAGGCCCCGTGGCTGTGTAGCTCTGCATTGGCTGCATTCCATTGTTCCGCCGTTCCCTGCTCGATTGAGTAACTACAGCAGATGCACTTCTGTAATCACTTCACGTGCCAAACTGGAACTTACTCGCTAAGTCCTTGCTTACGAGCTACTAACTGGAACATCCTACCTCCATCCGCAGATTCTGCGTGTCCCACATTAGGACTATGCGCAGGCAATTCTCGAAAAAGCGCCCAAATTCAGGTTTCCCCTTCTGGAACCAGTCCCATTTCGGCACTCTCCCCTGGCCCATTTGGCACTTTCCAGCCCCGACCTGGGAAAGACCTGTAAAAAAATCGACAACTATAATCCAAAGATGTCCACCGCCCCGCCGCCCCAGCTCTTCCGCCCCGGCCACCGCCCCGCCGACGTCCTCCGCATCCTCCGCATCACGCCCCACTACATCGCCATGGCCGAAGGGTCCGTCCTGATCGAGTGCGGCCACACCCGCGTCCTCTGCAACGCCACCATCGAGCAGGGCGTTCCCGGCTGGCTCCGCAACTCCGGCCGCGGCTGGGTCACCGCCGAATATGGCATGCTCCCCCGCGCCACCCTCACCCGCACCGCCCGCGAGAGCGAACGCGGCAAGGTCGGCGGCCGCACCCATGAGATCCAGCGCCTCATCGGGCGTTCTCTGCGAAGCGTGGTGGACATGAAAGCCCTCGGCGAGCGCACCGTCATCCTCGACTGCGATGTCCTCCAAGCCGACGGAGGCACCCGCACCGCGGCCATCACCGGAGCCTGCGTAGCCCTCGCCCTCGCCCTCGGCAAGCTCGTCAAGGCCGGATCTCTCAAAACATCTCCCCTGAAGCAGATGGTCGCCGCTACCTCCGTCGGCATCGTCGACGGCAACGTTCTGCTCGATCTCTGCTACGAAGAGGACTCCCGCGCCGAGGTCGACATGAACGTCGTCATGCTGGCGTCCGGCGGACTGGTCGAAACCCAGGCCACCGCCGAAAAAGACTCCTACACCCGCGCTCAGCTCAACCAGATGCTCGACCTCGCCGAAATGGGCATCCACGAACTCCTCGCCGCCCAGCGCGCCATCCTCGACGCAGCCCAGTAAACCCGCACCATTCATCCAGTGCCAGCGAAAAGATCAAGCACACCGCGAACCGCGCAGCCGAAGAGCCTGCATCGCTCTTCCTGATCGGTGCCATCGGCGAAGATCGGTGCCATCGGCGAAGATCGGTGTTAAGCCTCTAACTTGTTACATTCTCCATCGAATGCCAGACGCTCCTGCCGTTTGCCTGTAGAATCTCTTCGCTGGCATATTTGCCCGGCGAAGGCAGGTATCCTCTTTGATCACAGCAACCCCGCAGAAGACCCTCCCCCGCGATCCGCAATCGACCGACATCCGCGCCATGAGCATCGCCACCGTGCTCTTCTTCATGTGGGGATTTCTCACCTGCCTCAACGACATCCTCATCCCCCACCTCAAGGGCATCTTCAGCCTCAATTACGGCCAGGCCCTGCTCGTCCAATTCGCCTTCTTCTCCTCCTACTTCATCTTCGCTCTTCCCTCCGGCAAACTCGTCGACTGGCGCGGCTACAAGCAGACCATGGTGATCGGCCTGGTCGTCATGGCCGCCGGAGCGCTGCTCTTCCTCCCCGCCGCCACAACCGCGTCGTTCCCGCTCTTCCTCTCCGCGCTCGTCATCCTCGCCGCCGGCATCACCTGCCTCCAGGTCTCGGCCAACCCCTACGTCACCAATCTCGGCCCCCAGGCCACCGCCGCCAGCCGCCTCAACCTCGCCCAGGCATTCAACTCCTTCGGCACCACGATCGCTCCCTTCTTCGGCGGCGCGCTAATCCTCGGAGCCGCCCAGGCCGTTCCCTCCAACTTCAACAACTTCTCCGCCGCCATGCTGCAGGAGTACCGCGCCCAGCAGGCCTCCTCCGTGCGCCTGCCCTATCTCGGCATCGCTCTCACCCTGCTCGCCCTCGCAGTCGCCATCGCTCTTGTCAAACTTCCCACCACCGATTTCACCCGCGACTTCCGCCCCGGCGAACTTAACACCGCCCAGGCCGAAAACAGAGCCGGCATCTGGCATCAGCCCTACCTCCTCATGGCCGCCCTCGGCATCTTCCTCTACGTCGGCGCCGAGGTCTCCATCGGCAGCTTCCTCATCAACTATCTCGGTCTTCCGCAGGTCCTCTCGCTCAGCGAACGTACTGCGGCCCACTATGTCTCCTTCTACTGGGGAGGAGCCATGGTCGGCCGCTTCATCGGATCCGCCGTATTGCGCCGCATCAGCGCCGGCAAGGCGCTCGCCGCCGCCGCCTTCATCGCCTGCGCCCTCGTCATCACCACCATGCTCAGCCACGGCAACGTCGCCATGGTCAGCGTCATCGCCGTGGGCTTCTTCAACTCCATCATGTTCCCCAGCATCTTCACTCTCGGCCTCGCGGGGTTGGGAGAACTCACCAGCAAAGGCTCCAGCCTCATGGTCCAGGCCATCGTCGGCGGCGCTCTCATCCCCCTCGCCGAAGGCCATCTCGCCGACCGTATCGGCGTCCAGCACGCCTTCATCCTCCCCACCCTCTGCTACGTCTACATCGCCGTCTTCGGCATCATCGCCTCACGCCGCAAAGACATCGACCAGAACCCGGCCGCTGCCCACTAGAGGACGAACACGATGGGGAAAACGTCAGAACACCGGCCAAAACCCAGGTGCTCCCTCTCTCGATTCTGAGACATGGGTTTTAA
Source organism: Edaphobacter sp. (assembly GCA_965277335.1). Lineage (GTDB taxonomy): Bacteria > Acidobacteriota > Terriglobia > Terriglobales > Acidobacteriaceae > Edaphobacter. The sequence goes on from CBDICJ010000009.1 coordinate 359,397, forward strand.
GCAGGCCGCCAAGTTCGGATGCGGCGATTACTTTGTGCTGACACGCAGTTCGCGCTGGCACCCAAACTTCAGCCAGTGGAAGTCCCACCACCTTCGCTGGAAGACGCGGGATTCGCTCCCATCGCCTCCTGCCATGCCTGAATGTCGCGCCTTGAACGGCAAACCTTTCCCCAGAAACCGCACTCCCTTGCGCAGAAAATTGGCGGTACGCGTACGCAACTCGCCTTCTACCTACCTTTGCGTCCGTTCCGCCTTTGGCAACAAACATGCTCCAGTCCCGTGCGCCTCACCGGCCATTCCCTCACCGGCCATTCCCTCACCGGCCATTCCCTCACCGGCCATTCCCTCACCGGCCATTCCCAAGGAGAACCACATGAAAGTCGCCCTTCTGCTCGCTTCCATCCTCGCCATCCCAGTCATCGCTTCCGCCGCGCCGATCACCTACAACGTCAACAATGTCTTCTCCACCTTTAGCGTCAACGGCACCATCACCACCGACGGCAACCTGGGCACCCTGGCCAGCTCCGATATCACCGGCTACAGCCTCACCTTGGCAGACCCCACCCACACCGACACCCTGACCGCGGTAAACTCCTCGGAAACCGTCTACGGTTCAGACCTCACCGCAACCGCTTCAGGCCTCTTCTTCAACTACGTTGCGGGCGACACCGGTTACGACTCCCTCTTCTTTTTCGGCAGTGACTTCAACTCCATCTGCTACCAGTCCAGCGGCTGCTACACCTTCGGATCGCCCTATGAGTCCGTATTCTTCCACGGCCTCGGCGGGAGCAACCCGATCCAATCGCAGCTGGGCAACGTAGAGATCGGCTCCGTAGCCTCAGCCGCAACGCCGGAACCGGAGAGCTTCGTGCTGCTCGGCACTGGGCTGCTTGGCCTCTTCGGCATCGCTCGCCGTAAATTCGCTACTCGCTAGCCGTAGATTCGTTACTCGCTAAAAGATACGCTGCGCGGACAAGGGGGAGACCTCAGGCTCACCTTGTCCGATTCAGCACCCAATCATCGACTACTTTCCAGAGCGCTCCTACGACCCTTGCCGCGCCGCGATCCTCTACGGCCTCCAGAGCGCCAGCCCCCGGCGCTACTTTCCTGTGTAGGTCACCAGCCAGATCGAGTTCGAACCGTCGTCTGTCACCAGCAGAGAACCATTGTGAGCCGTGGTGACCCCAACCGGACGCCCCCATGCATCGCCCGAGGGCAGAACGAAGTTCGTGAGGAAGTCTTCATACGATCCATCCGCCTTGCCGGCCTGATGCAGCGGCACACGAATCACTTCGTAGCCGACGCGCGTCGCCTTGTTCCATGAGCCGTGTTCCGCGGCGAAGATGTCCCCGTGGTACTCCGCCGGAAACTGCCCGCCTTCATAAAATGTCATCTCGAGCGACGCATTGTGCGGCTGCAGCAGCACATCCGGCACAATCGCCTTATCTTTCAACTCCGGATGCGCTCCTTCGTGCCGCGGATCCTGATGCGCTCCCATGTACCACCACGGCCAGCCGTAGAAGCCGCCTGCCTGCACATGGGTGATGTAATCGGGCACTAAATTGTCGCCCAGCGCGTCCCGCTCATTCACCGAGCACCACAACTCTCCGGTCTCCGGCTGAATCGCCAGGCCCACGGCGTTCCGAATGCCGTAGGCATAGACTTTCTGGCCCGTTCCGTCAGGGTTGAACTCCAGAATATCCGCGCGGTTCTTCTCCTTCGGGTGCGTATCCGGATCGTCCACGTTCGAGCCTGATCCCACCGAGACGAACATCTTCTTGCCATCCGGCGAAAACTGAATATCCCGTGTGGTGTGCCCCCTCCCGTTGCTGGGCAGATCCGTCAGATGCTGCGGCGCGCCGCTGGCCTCCATATCCCCGTTCTTGTACGCAAAGCGCACCACAGAATCCGTGTTTCCGATATATAGCCACTGCGGGTTCGGCCCCGCAGGATAAAATGCGATGCCGAACGGCTCGTTGAGGCCGCTGGCAAAGACGCTGCTCAGCTTCGGCTTTCCGTCCGGCGTAATCCCGCGATAGAGCATGATCTGCCCTTTTGAGGTCTCCGCGACCAGGAAGTCGCCGTTCGGCGCGGTACGAATGAGACGCGGGTTTTCAAGCCCGGTAGCATAGAGCTGGACTTTGAAGTTCGGCGGCGCCTGGGGCCACACATTGTCCGGCCGGGCGACCACATGGGGGCCATTGCCGGCGGACTGCGTGGCGAAAGGCTTGGGCAGGTCCTCGACCGTAATCTTGCGCACTGTCCCCGGCTTCTCGTAGCGAAAGTCGGTGAAGGGAGGGGTGGGCCGCGGGGCATCGAACTTGGCTGTCGCTGGCGCTTCGGGCGACTCGGCAAGCGCCGTGTTCATCCCGCCAGGAGCGTGCAGCACTCGTAGATAGCTGATGATCTGCCAGCGCTGCTGCTCGGGAAGCGAAGCCCACGCCGGCATGCCATTGTTGATATCGCCGCGTGTGATGTACCAGAAAACCTCGCCCGGTTTTGCGTTCTGCGCCGCTCCACTGGCGAGCCCGGGAACGTTCCCATTCCCCTGGCCTTTCGCCCCGTGGCATCCAGAGCAACTTTGCTGATACAAGGTGCGGCCTGCCGCCGAATTCTGCTGGCCGGGGTAAGGGTTCGCCTGTTCCGCGCTCGAAGCCGGCGCGCCATGGAAGCCGGTAGTCTGCGCCGAGGCTGAGCTCAATCCAGCGAGAACCGCGATAGCCACGACTAAAGCCGACAGTTGTAATCTCATGCTTTGCTCTCCGATATCAGGTGTGGATATACGAGGCCAAGTGACCACGCATTCAAGTAACCACGCATGCTCAGGTTTGATGCGAGTTGCCCCACTTCTCGATTCTTCCACAGTCGGGCAATTGCGCCTCAGCTTCGGTTACGTCGCAAATCCTCTTGCCGAAAGCTGATTCAAACGGATGTCGCAAATCACGCTCTCAAGCCCCGTCTTGACATTGCACGTAAGCGGATCAATTCTGGGGCATCCGGCTTGATCGTGTTATCGGCGAAGGTCGGTGTTATCGGCGAAGATCGGTGTTACGCCTTCGTACGCCTTCGGTCGCCTTCGCTGTGTAAAATGAGCTTTCGTAGTCTTTCATTCCTCCAACCGTGTCAGGAGAACACGAAACAATGATCAAGCTGACCCCAGGAAAATTAGCTGGACTCAAAGCCGTCTCGAACGACCGCGGCATCATCGCCGCCGCAGCCATGGACCAGCGCGGCTCGCTGCAGAAGTCCCTCGCCAAGGAGCGCGGCGCCGATGCCGATGCCCACGACCTGCAAGAGTTCAAGACCCTCGTCACCTCTGTCCTCACCAGGCACGCCTCCGCCATCCTCCTCGACCCCGAGTACGGTCTCCCCGCCTCCAAGCACCGCAACGGCAAAGGCCTTCTGCTCGCCTACGAGAAGACCGGCTATGACTCCAACACCGCCGGCCGCCTGCCCGACCTGCTCGACGTCTGGAGCGTGCGCCGCCTCAAAGAAGCCGGAGCCGACTGCATCAAGATTCTCCTCTACTACACCCCCTTCGAAAAATCGCCCATCAACGACCTCAAGCACGCCTGGATCGAGCGCATCGGCGACGAGTGCATCGCCCACGACATCCCCTTTTTCCTCGAATTCGTCGGCTATGACGCCCAAGGCGGCGATGAAAAGTCCCTCGCCTACGCCAGGAAGAAGCCCGACGTCGTCTCCGGCTCCATGGCCGAGTTCGGCAAGGCCCGCTACAACGTCGACGTCCTCAAGGTCGAGGTTCCCGTGGAGATGGCCTTCGTCGAAGGCACCAAAGCCTTCAAAGGCGAAAAAGCCTACTCCCGCACCGAGGCCCTGCAGCACTTTCGCGACGCCGCCACTATGACCCACAAGCCCTTCATCTATCTCTCGGCCGGCGTCTCCAACCCTGTCTTCATCGAAACCCTCGAGCTGGCCGCCGAATCCGGCACCACCTTCAACGGCGTCCTCTGCGGCCGCGCCACCTGGAAGGACGGCATTCCCATCTTCGCCAAGCAAGGCCCCAAAGCCTTCGAAGACTGGCTCAACACCAAAGGCGTCGAGAATATCAGCAACGTCAACCAAGCCCTCGAACACGCCCACTCATGGCACGACAAAGTCGAGTCGAAGTAACCTCCAAACCTCTTCACTTGCAACGAGAACCCACGTTCGAGCATCGGATGTGGGTTTTCTTTCGAACCGAAATCCGCTCCGTGAAGTCTCACTGGTATGCATGTCGGCCCTTGCTCACCAAAACCTGCTCCGCTCCCGGACACCTCATCGCAAGGGAGTTCTGCTCTTTCGATCTCCAGCGCAAAGTGCTTCAAAACTCCGCGTCCTCTCCAACAGCACCTCTTCGCGCCTTCAGGTCCACTTATGCAATTTCAGCTATCTTCTAAGCAGATGATGGATCGATTTTTCCTGCTCCTGCCGTTTTTGCTGACACCCTGCCTCGCAACGTGTCAAAGCAATACAGTTACCCTTCCCGCCGGAACCCCTCTCCCCGTCCAGATCGAAGACCATCTCCCCATGCGCGTCGGCCAACCCATCCGCGCCGAACTCATCTACCCCGTCTACGCCGGCAACACTCTCGTCCTCCCCGCAAAAACCATCGTCACCGGTGCGGTCACCGCCCTGCGTCCCGATCACGCTCACCGCATCGACTCCCGCCTCCGCGCCGACTTCACCCCCTTCTCCATCCCCATCGTCCGCTTCACCGGCATCACCCTCGCCGACGGCGTCACTATCCCCATCGTCACCGGCGCCGCCACCGACGGCGCGCCCATCTACCGCCTGGTCGCGCCCCCGCCTCGCAAAGGCGGCTTCGTTCATCAGTATTGGGACATGGGCGTCCAGTTCGCCCGCGACCGCCTCGCCATCATCACCGGCCCCGATAAGAAAGACCGCCTCGTCCAGTTCCTCTACACCCAGCTTCCCTATCACCCCCAGCGCATCGAAACCAAGACAGCCTGGACGGTCGAAACCTCCGAGCCGCTCTCTCTTCCTCCGCAAACGACCGCGCTCGCCTCAACGCCGCCGGATCCCACGCCTCCCGACCCGCCGGCTGCGCCCGGCGCTTCCGCGAGTGCCGAAGCAAAACCCTGGATCATCCAGGCCTACCTCGGCGAATCCTTAAGCTCCGCCTCTTCCAAATCCGGCCAGGAGATCAAAGCCACCGTCGCCGAGCCCATCTACAACCCCGACCACACCATCGCTGTCCCCGTAGGCGCCACCATGATCGGAGCCGTCACTCAGGCCAAACCCGCCCGCCGCTTCGGCCGCGCCGGAGCACTCCACTTCGATTTCCGCCAGCTCATCCTCCCCTCGGGAGCCACCCAGAACGTTCAGGCCTCGCTCACCGGAGCCGACTCCGCCGCCGACCAGAAGCTCGCCCTCGACTCCGAAGGCCAGGTCAAACCCAAACCCCAGGACAAGCTTCTCGTTCCCTTTATCCTCGTTGCTCTCGCTGCCCGTCCCCTCGACCGCGACGGCGGAGATGGCGGCGGCGGCTTCGGCAAGAGCGCCGTCGCCTCCAACAGCCTGGGCGCCATCGGCTTCATCATCGGAACCGCCGCTGGCCAACCTAACATCGCCGCCGGCATCGGCTACTACGGCGCAGCCATCTCCATTTATCAGCGCTGGATCAAACGCGGCCGCGAGGTCAGCTTCGTCCGCGACACCCGCCTCGTCCTCCAGACCACCCCCCGCCACTCCGAAGTCCTCCACCCCAACACCGCCGCGCCCCGCCCCCGCTAAAGCCGTTCTCCTTCAGGGATAGAAACAATCGGGTTCTCTGCGATCAGTGGGGTTGTGGACTCTCTACCAGGTATAGAAATAATCGGGTGCCCCATTCATCGCGTTCTCTGCGATGAGTGGGATTGCGGACCCTCTACCAGGTATAGAAACAATCGGGTGCTCCATTCATCGCGTTCTCTGCGATGAGTGGGGTTACGGACTCTCTACCAGGTACAGAAACAATCGGGTGCCCCATTCATCGCGTTCTCTGCGATGAGTGGGATTGCGGACTCTCTACCAGGTACAGAAACAATCGGGTGCCCCATTCATCGCGTTCTCTGCGATGAGTGGGGTTACGGACTCTCTACCAGGTACAGAAACAATCGGGTGCCCCATTCATCGCGTTCTCTGCGATGAGTGGGATTGCGGACTCTATACCTCGACGCGATTGCGCTGAACCATGACGGCCTCACCGCTCCTGCGATACGATCGTCATGCTCGACTGCAGTTCCTCTCAGTAGCTGCCCTTAGAAGCTGTCTAATAACTCCTTAAAATCGTCATCTCGACCGAAGCACCGGGGTCCCCGGCGAGCGCTTTTGCTCGCTGGGGTGGTAAGCCGTGTGGTTTTATCGCACGGCGTAAAAATCGTCATCTCGACCGAAGTCGTGTGGTTTTATCGCACGGCGTAGTGGAGAGATCCCCGCATTTCGCCTTTGTTGTTGTCTGTTTTCTTGTTCGATCTGAACCGTAAAGCAGTATTTAGACAGCTTCTTAAAACCATCTCCAGAGAAGTCGTTGTGCTCATCGTGCACTCTCACCGGGCAATCGGCGCCGCATCCGGGGAAGCCGACAACAGATGAGCATGAACGATGAATCGTCTCGGCGCGGCTCCCACATAATCGAACGGAAAACAGGTAATCAGGGTCAGCTCAGGCCGCGCGGCGATATCCAGCACCTGCACCTTGTCAGGACTCACAATCTCGGTCGAGTCCACCGCATAGTGATACGTGCCCGTTCGATCGGTAAGGCGAATCTCCATCTTCGGCGCGATGTTGCGCAAGGGCCGGAAGAAAGTGTCCCGATGTCCCGCCAGCCCCACAGTCCCCAGGCCCCCCGGCACGGCTGTACCAGGAATATGCCCCACGCCATGACGCAGACTGCCGGTGTCGAAGTCGTCGGTAATCGGCGCGGAGAGCGCAAGAGCGGGAATATCGATCCTGCCCATCACGCTTCCCTTCCCCGCTCCGGGCAGGTCTCCAGAGACGCTTCCCGGCACGGACTCGGGTACGCCGGCGGAAGGCCGCGCGATCGCTTCCGCCGTCCGCCGGTATCCTCTCGCCTGCACCCCCAGAACCAGGAAGGTGCAGGCGCAAACGCCGCCGATCGCCCACAAGAGACGTTCCACACGGGCCAGCATGCGCGCGTTCACCGCAGCAGAGAGGAACTCGTCCGCCCCTGCCATCGCACAATGCGCAGGATCGCCGCGGCCACCAGAGAGAACACGCCGAGCAGCCAGACCAGCGGCATCAAGCTCGCGGTATGGGGCAGCGCCGCGATAACAGGTTTCTGGCTTACGCTCGCCGTCTCCTGGTATCGCTCCGCCTTGATGGCTGAGGCTTGATCTCCCGGCCCAACCTGCTGGAACGAAAGCATCCACAAGGTCAGCAGTTGCATGTCGTCTTTCGACAGGCTGTTGTCCGTTGGCTTGCCCTCTGAAGCGGGATCAATCGCCGGCACCTTCGAGGGATTTGCGGTCGCAATCGCCACGGCAGTCGCCTTGGGATAGACGAACTCGACCGGTGTGGCTGCGCCGGGGAAGTACCAGCCCTTCAGATACTCGGCGCCGTCGACCGGGTTGGTATAGCGGACTGGCCCGCTGCTGGACGGCTTCTGCATGCTCTTGTTGGGAATTCCGAGGAACGTGGTGTGTGAGTCCCCGTTCGCCGCATCCACCGTCAGGATCACGCGATCCGCAAGATGGTTGACCACGTGGATCGTATACGATCCAGGCTGCAGTGTGGCGCCGGGAATTCCCGAGGCATTGGAGAGCGTAAAATCAGCAGTGGAACTCGCGGGGGCGCCGGCCCAGACAGGAATGGCGGCCGCCAGCATCGTCAGACAAAGCGCAACAGACTTGATTCTCATGACTTTCTCCTTGCAGGAGCAACGTGCGTCCCGAGTTCTCAAGGTTTACGCCTTAGAACCGCGTTTGGGTTAAGAACAATCACCGGAGTGACCTAAGATTTTTCCTGTCCGCAAATAAACGTCTCTGGAGTACCCATCAGGGTAACCAACCCCTCGCCCCTTAGAACCTGTCTAATAACCCTTAAGAATCGTCATATCGACCGAAGCCGTGTGGTTTTATCGCACGGCGTAGTGGAGAGATCCCCGCATTTCGCCTTTGTTGTTGTCTGTCTTCTTGTTAGATCTGAACCGTAAAGCAGTATTCAACAGGTTCTTGGCTTTCGTGGCGGGAAGGGTTCGGGCGCCCCATCTCCGGACCTTCGGACACGGACTTTCGATCAAGCCGACTCCCGCCGTCGCTTGACACCCGCAGTACAGTTAAATCACGAGCAAGGAGAGGCCCGGCCCACCAGCCGGGCCGTTTGCGTGTCAGCAAGAAGATACGAAGTCCCAGACTATCTGCTTTCTTTCGAAGATTTTGCGCACTTTTGACGGGAGGGGAGGGGTATACCGGGCGAAGTCATCGGCAGAACCCCGAATCGGCCGATGGTCCTCCGAACTTCCCACAACCGAAGCAAGATGGAATACTGAATCTCAATGCGTAAACCTCTGATCGCCGCCAACTGGAAGATGTACAAGACCCCCAAAGAGTCCCTCATCTTCCTCGAAGAGTTCCTCCCTCTGGTCAAGAACGACACCGCCACCGAAATTGCCCTCTTCCCCAGCATCACCTCTCTCGGCCACGTCATCGACCGCATCGCCGGCACCGACGTAGCCGCCGGCGCCCAGACCATGCACTGGCTCGACGAAGGCGCCTACACCGGCGAGACCTCCCCCGCCATGCTCAACGCCATCGCAGCCACCCACGTCCTCATCGGCCACTCCGAGCGCCGCCAGTACTTCAACGAGACCGACACCACCGTCAATCTCAAGCTCAAGTCCGCTCTCGCTCACAGCCTCATCCCCATCGTCTGCGTTGGCGAACTCCACGCCGAACGCCAGGCCAACCTCACCGAAAAGGTCCTCCGCCTCCAGGTCTCCATCGCCCTTGAAGGCGTCGACCCCGCCGCCGCCGCGCCGCTGGTCATCGCCTACGAGCCCGTCTGGGCCATCGGCACCGGCCTCACCGCCACCCCCCAGATCGCCGAAGACGCCCACAAGATCATTCGCTCCCAGATCGCCCAATCCCACGGCGCAGCCCTCGCCGCCTCCACCCGCATCCTCTACGGAGGCTCGGTCAAACCAGACAACGCCGCTGGCCTCTGCTGTCTCGAAGACATCGACGGCGCGCTGGTAGGGGGGGCCAGCCTGCAGCCCAGGTCCTTCGCCGACATCATCCGCAACGCACGCGCCTGAACCGCGCTCGCACATGGAAAGGCCTCGCAGGAAAATTCCCGGCGAGGCCTTATGTTTTGTGATTCGTTACTTCCCCTCCACCGCCTCTATCCAAGTTGCTGGCGAGGTTACTGGCGAGGATGGTCATCATGATGCCTGTGGTGATGATGACGGTGATGGTGATGATGATTTCCATTATCCTGTGCATTAGCCGGCGTGCAGAACACAGCCAGCGCGAACAACGTACTCAGGGCGAAGATCCAACGTGTCATGCGAGCTTTCAAGATCTTTCTCCGTAAACCTGCAAATTCCGATTCCCAGCTATCTAGCTTCTGATTCTAACCTGCGCCGCACGCACTCGACAATCTACCGAACCACACCCGCCTGATCCATCGGCCAGTACACAAATGCCGCCTTGCCGTAGATCAATCCCCGATCCACCGGCCCGAAGTCGCGGCTGTCGCTCGAAATCGAACGATGATCTCCCATCACAAAATATTCATCTGGTGGGATCTTCATCTCCGGCTGCGAGCGGTCATCTTCAAACCGCTTCGGCACATACGTCTCCTGCGTCCGTCTTCCGTCCACATAAACCTGCCCATGATCTATACGAAGGTCATCGCCCGGTCCCGCGATCACCCGTTTGATATAGCTCTTCGAGTGGTCGCGCGGATACAGGAACACCACCACATCTCCACGGTGAATTTCTCCTACCCGGTACGCCATCTTGTTGATGAAGAGTCTGTCCTGATCCCTCAGCATCGGCAGCATGCTGGTGCCCTCTACCCGCACCGGCTGATACAAAAAGATGATGATGAACGCCGAGACCAAAACCGAAATCACCAGATCCCGAACCCACGAGTGGACCGCACTTTTTTTACGACCGAAACGCGGCTCCCGCGGCGAGGCAGTAGCCTCCTCCACCCCGGTCTCCTCGTATTCCAGATCCCGCCCCGTTGGGTCGTCGTTATTCACTTTGTAATCCTGCCCTCTTCCATTTATTTGTTCAGGCGCACAGTAGGTCCAGCGTCTCGCCCCGTGCACAATGGAGAACTATGCAAGAGATAACCAATCCGTCCTGCATGCATCTCATCAATCACAGGCTGAGCTATAGTTTAGCCGATTGACTATATGAGACTCCCCCGTCTTATCCCGCTTCCTTCCCTTTTTCACCAATGTCAATATGGCACCCTACATGCTCACAGCTCGGGGTGAACCTCGGCCCTTTATGATAAGTCGTTTCCAGGAGAGCTTTCTTACCCTTTCCTGCACGTAAAGACTAAAATTAAAACAGAATTTCAGTAGGAACATAATGGCTACCCTTACCATGCTTGAGCAAGCTCCCACACCAAAGTCAGTCAACCGTGATGCAGCAGATTTCAACGATCTCACTACGGAGACCGCCAATGCCGCCTCGGAGGGAATCGATACGAAGTCGGCCCTCGACATTGCCCGCATCATCAACCACGAAGATGGTAAAGTCGCAGCCGCAGTGAAGAAAGCACTGCCGGAGATCGCCATCGTTATCGACACCGTTGCGCGCTCCCTCCGCGACGGCGGCCGGCTTATCTACGTCGGCGCCGGATCCAGCGGCCGCATCGCTTCTCTCGACGCCTCGGAGTGCCCGCCCACCTACTCCACGCTTCCCGCGCAGGTCCAGTACATCATGGCTGGCGGTCCCAAGGCCTTGGCCTCTGCCTCCGACGTCAACGAAGATTCGCCTGAGATCGGTCAGCGCGACATCGCTCGCCGCCGGCCCACGCGCAAAGACATCGTCATCGGAGTCTCCGCAAGCGGTCGCACTCCCTACGTCGTTGGGGCCGTCGAGTATGCCCGCGCCCGCGGCGCCAAAACCGCCGCCATCACCTGCAACCTCAACACCCCACTCTCCGATGTCGCCGACACTACCGTCGTCGCCGAGGTCGGCCCCGAGGTCATCTCCGGCTCCACCCGCATGAAGTCTGCCTCCGCCCAGAAGATGATCCTCAACATGATCACCACCGGCGCCATGACCCGGCTTGGCTATGTCTACGACAACCTCATGGTCAACGTGCACATGAAGAACGCCAAACTCGTCGAACGCGGCATTCGCGTCCTGATGAAGGTCTGCGAGATTGACCGCGATACCGCCATCCGCACCATCAAATCCGCCGGGAAATCGATACCCATCGCCGTCGTAATGCTCAAGGCCAGCGTAGACAAGATGGAAGCCGTCCGCCGCCTCACTAAATCCGACGGCAACGTCCGGCTCGCCATCGACGACTCCCGCCTCGAACTCTAGCCATTTTAAGTCGATCATTCGTTATTTGCTCTCTCGACCGAAGCACGGCGGGCCAACCCCCACATCGGGCATCAGGTTGAGCTAGATCCCGATTAACTAAAAAGGGCTTCCGCGAACTCGATAACGGCCGGCGTGACTGTCACGCGTCCCGCCAGACCCGAATCTTCTGTACGCAGGACAGCTATGGAGAAGGTCAGACGCGTTCTCGGCTATCTGTTCGATTCGTCCCGTGGAGCGGCGAACCACATCGGCGCTCGCTGGCTCTTTCTTCGGGCAATTGGTCTTATCTACTGCTCCGCATTTTTCTCTCTGCTCTTTCAGGTGCGCGGTCTTGTCGGATCACAAGGAATTCTTCCTGCCGGAGAGTTTCTCCCCGCGATACGCAGTCTTGGGGTTTTGCGGTTCTGGTATGCTCCCACGCTGCTCTGGCTTTCCAGCAGCGATCAAATGTTGATGGCTCTCTGCTGGATTGGACTGATTGCTTCCTTGCTGCTGATTGCGAACGTTTGGCCCAGGATGATGCTGCTCTTGTGCTTTCTATGCTTTCTCTCGTTCGTCAGCGCGGCACAGGACTTTTCCGATTACCAGTCGGACGGGATGCTGTTGGAAGCGGGTTTTCTTTCGCTCTTCCTCGCGCCGTCCGGATATATCCCGGGCTGGGGAGCAGAGCAGCCCCCTGCACGCGCCCCCATATTTCTGCTGCTTTGGGAGTGGTTCCGGATCTACTTCGAGTCGGGCTTGGTCAAGCTGGAAAGCGGCGATCCCACATGGCGGAACCTGACAGCCTTGTATGAGTACTATCAGAACGGACCCCTGCCTACCTGGGTCGGCTGGTATCTGCAGCACCTGCCGCACTGGTTCCACATTGCCACTGCTGCAGCAACGCTGTTAATGGAACTAGTCCTCGTCTGGATGGCCTTTCTTTCCCGCCGCTGGCGTATTGCCTGTTTTTTTATCGTCACCCTTTGGCAGATCGGAGTGATTGCCACTGCGAACTATGCCTTCCTGAACTACCTTGTGCTCGTACTCGCATTTCTGCTTCTGGATGATACATTCCTGCAGCGTTTCGTTCCGGCACGCTGGCGAGACGGTCTGAGCAGCGGTGTTGCTCGGCATTGGAAATCAGATTCGCAGATGCAGGATAATGCAGAAAAGCGAGCGAAGATCTCAGCAGAGCATCCGTTTACTTCGCTTCGCCTCGCGCTGTACGCCGTCGCCCTTACCTGGACCTTCTATGCGACTACAGTCCCGCTGGTGCGGATGTTCTGGCACACAGCGCCGCTCCCAAGTGGTCCCGTTGCTGCGCTCGAACCGTTCCGCGTTGCCAACCAATACGGCTTGTTCGCCGTCATGACGCCGCACCGCTATGAGCTCGAATTTCAGGGTTCTAACGACGGCGACCACTGGGCAGCTTATCCGTTCCGCTACAAGCCGCAGAATGTGGAAGAGCGGCCGCGCATCTACGCTCCTTATCAGCCGCGGTTCGATTGGAATCTATGGTTCGCCTCGCTCGGGTCGTGGCGGGAGTATCCCATTGTCCCCAGGACAGAAGAACTCCTGCTCGAGAACGATCGCACAGTGCTTGGACTTTTCGCGGGCAATCCATTCCCTGACGCGCCTCCTCGCTTTATCCGTGCCGTTCTCTGGCAATACTGGTTCAGCACTCCGGCAGAGAAAAGAGCCCAGGGAGTGTGGTGGCGGCGCAAGCTTCTCGGCACTTATGCCCCGACTCTTACCCGCTCTCCCGATGGCCGTTTCGGGATTGTTGACGACCCTTCGCTCAGCGGCCCACCTCAAGATGGACCATAAATGGTCTCAGTCGAAGAGGAACAGACCTGTGGGTGCGCTTTCTTCATCCTGAGCAAAGCACTCCCTGAGAGTTATCGGGCCAGATGCGCGAGGGCTGCGCGTGCGGCATGATAGCCGGCCATGCCGTGAACACCGCCGCCGGGAGGCGTAGACGCTCCGCAGAGATACAGGCTGGGCAGAGGCGTGCGATAGAGCGATGAGGTGGGTCGGAAGAGAAGCTGCTTCATGTTCATTGCGCCGGCAGAGAGGTCGCCGCCGACCAGATTCGAATCCCAACTCTCAAGCGCAGCAGGAGGCGAGACGCAGCGGGCCAGAATGCACTCGCGGAATGCAGGAGCGAAACGGGTGATCTGACGCTCGATGGATTCGAGATGGTCTTTCGTGCTGCCGTTCGGAACGTGGCAGTAGGCCCAGGCGGTATGTTGGCCCTCGGGAGCACGACTGGCATCGAAGAGCGACGGCTGGACGAGAAGAACGAAAGGCTTGTCGGAGTTGAAGTGACCTTCCGATGCGGCAATTTCGTCCAGCGAGCCGCCGAGGTGGACGGTACCAGCACGGGAACACTCAGGAGCAGTCCAGGGGATCGGCGCGTTCAAAGCATAGTCAATCTTGTAGGCGCCGGCGCCGTAGCGGAAGCGATTGAGTTGTTCGCGGTAGGCAGACGGGAGTTCTGATCCTGCGATGCGGAGAATTTGCCGGGGAGTGACATCGGCGAGTGTGAGATCGGTTTTAGGAAGGTGTGTGATCTCATGACTGCTCTCGATGCGGCCGCCAAGATCTTCCAGATGGCGGGCAAGCGCATTGGTCAGGGTTTGGCCGCCTCCGCGAATAATGGGCCATCCGCCCGCGTGTCCGGCAGCCATGAGCACGAGGGCTACGGCGGCGGAGCTTGGAGTTTCGAGCGGCAGGACGGAATGAGCTGCCATGCCGGCAAAGAGAGCACGGGCTCGAACGCCTGTGAAGCGCGAGTGGGCCAGGGATGCCGCTGGTAAGAGCGCCGATAGGCCGAACCGGGCGAGCACCCATGGATGGTGCGGAATGTGCTGGACCGGTCCGAGTATCTCTCCGGCAAGTTTGGCGAAGTTGGAGGCGAGAGGATCGAGCAGGGAGCGGTACTTGCGTCGGTCGCATGCATCGAGATTGGCTACAGTGTCTTCGATGGAGTGTTCGAGCAGGACGGCGGTTCCATCGTCGAGCGGGTGGGCGCAGGGCGCGGATGGTTCAATCCAGGGGATGTCGATGGGCAAGGAACGAAAGAAAGGGCTCGCAAACCCCATGGGGTAGACCGAGGAACCCAGGTCGTGGTGAAAGCCCGGCAAGGTGATCTCACCGGTAGAGCATGCCCCTCCAATCTGCGCGTTGCGCTCACACACAGTCGAGGTAACGCCGGCGGACGCGAGGACGATCGCGGCGGAAAGGCCGTTGGGTCCTGAGCCGATGATGGTCGCAGAAGGCATGGAATGAGAGTATCGGCGTGGACAACCGCCGGGTGTGTTCGAAAAACTCGTCGCGCTGGGTTCACCTGCCCAGTTCAGGGTAGACAATGGTTCAGCATACTCCGTGCGGAGAGTGGCCGGCACTCCGCGGCTGCGCAGCCTTCGTTGATAACATCATTGAAACCAAAATTGACAGGAGCACCATGTCTTACAGACCCGATCGACGTAGTTTTCTCATCGGAGGCGGGCTGACAGCTCTCGCCTCGACGAAAGCATTTGGCGCCAGCAATATTTTGCGCGTTGGAGTCATCGGGGCTGGAGGGAGGATGAGGAATCTGCTCGATGCTGCCGATGCTCTGGGCTCCTACGAGATCGTTGCCGTAAGCGACGTGTATGCGCCGCACTGCGATGCCGTCAAGGTGAGATCGAACGGGCTCGCCAGCACCCATGTCGACTATCGCGAGGTGCTCGACAACAAGGATATCGATGCCGTACTCATCGCGACGCCCGATCACTGGCACGTTCGCGTCGCGACGGATGCGATCGCCGCAGGCAAGGATGTCTACCTGGAGAAGCCGGTCACGCATACCTTGGAGCAGGGCGCGCCGTTGATTCATGCGGTTCGCTCCAGCAAGCAGATTTTCCAGTGCGGCATGCAGCAGCGCAGTTGGAGTCACTTTCGCAATGCCGTCGATCTGATCCAGGGAGGCAGTCTTGGGCGCGTAGTCCAGGTGAGGACCTACTGGTGGCAGAACTACAATGTCAGTTGGGTGCCCAAGCCCATGGACGTCGCCCAACTCGACTGGAAGCGCTGGTTGGGATCGGCTCCCGATCAGCCGTTCAGCATTGAAAAATACAGCCACTGGAGGTGGTACTGGGACTTTGGCGGAGGAGCGATGACCGACCTCTTCGCGCACTGGATCGATGTGGCGCAATGGGCGATGAAGTCGGATGAGCCGTCCAGGGCGCAGATGCTCGGCGATAAGTACATCTTCGAGCAATGGCAGTGTCCCGACACCATCCAAGCCGCATTCCGCTACCCCGGATTCGACGTCGTCTACGAGGGCATGATGGCGTCATCGATCGACGACGGCGGTCTGGAGTTCCGCGGCACGGACGCAACGCTGAAGCTGACCCGCGGCGGGTTCAGCCTCTATCGCGAAGGCGTGAAGAGCGATCAGAATCCCGTACTCACAGAACGCAGCTTCCGGGACGGCACCATCTCTCACGTGGAGAACTTCTTCGACTGCATTAAGAGCCGAAAGGAGCCGAACGCTCCCGTTGAAGCGGGAGTCTCCTGTGCGCGTGCCGGACACATCGGCAATCTGGCCTATCATCGCGGCGGTCAGATTGCGTGGCCGTTGAAGGCATGAATTGATTGAAATCGGCATGCAGCATTTTTAATCAATTCGGGGGGGCCACTGCGTGGATTTATCGACTGCCGGTATGCTGGTGATTTTGGTCCCTTGTCGATAAGGTGATTAGGGTAAGGGGTGAGTGAGGAAGCCGAGCGCGAGGGATTGGATATATCGCAACACGGCGAAGAAGGATACGATTGGGCGCATTGATAGAACTGAACTCTTTCGTTTTAGGAAGGACTTTGATATGCAGAAGATTGAAGCGGTGATTCAGCCATCGAAGCTGGAAGCGGTGAAGGATGCGCTGGTGGAGATTGGCGTGGAGGGTATGACGATCACCGAAGCGCGGGGACATGGGCGGCAGAAAGGCCACACGGAGTTCTACCGCGGGCGGGAGTACTCGGTCGATCTGCTGCCGAAGGTTAAGCTGGAGATTGTGGTGTCGGACGCGATGCTGGATAAGGCGATTCTTGCGATTACCGGAGCGGCCAGGACGGGAACAATCGGGGATGGGAAGATCTTTGTGTCGAAGATCGATGAGGCGATTCGGATTCGCAATGATGAGCGCGGGGAGATTGCGCTTTAGCGACAAAAGTGCCGGATAGATGGGCAGCACAAGCTTGGTCGGATAAGTCCCCACAAGGCATGCCCGAGCGGAAGTCTGCTGGCTTCTGCGGCATTATCGCTTGATCGGATTGAGGTCAAGTATGGACAGGCAGATTTTGTATTGATTTCTCCTGAGAAGAAGGTGAATTTTCTGCAAGAGATGCGGACGCTTGCATCTCACGCTGGCGAATAATTAAATGCAGACAAACGAGACTACAGCAAGCAGATTACGCGAACAGTACCAGCGCCGGATGCTGGAGGTTCGCGGCGCGTTCGAAGCAGGAGGCGCTTCGGGTGCAGTAACAATCGCGGCACGTGCCGCAGCGCTGGATGATCTGGTGCTCGGGCTGTGGGCATTGGCGGTGCAGAGCGATCAATGTTTGCAGGCCGGCGTCGCCTTGG
This sequence comes from Edaphobacter sp., assembly GCA_965277335.1. GTDB lineage: Bacteria > Acidobacteriota > Terriglobia > Terriglobales > Acidobacteriaceae > Edaphobacter. The sequence continues at coordinate 376,545 of CBDICJ010000009.1, forward strand.
TGGCGGTGGGCGGGTATGGAAGGCAGGAACTGTTTCCCCATTCGGACGTCGATCTTCTTTTCCTGCTGGACGGACGGGTAGCGGAGAAGGATGTGAAGGCCGCCATTCGCCGCGTAAACCAGGAGATGTGGGACTGTGGGATCCGAGTTTCTCCGGCGACGCGGAAGCTGCCGGAGTGCGAGCGTTTCAACGGCGAAAATGCGGAGTTCGCGGTCTCGCTGATGGACCATCGGCTGGTGTGTGGAGACGCGGCGCTCTACAACAAACTTTCGGTCGAGGTGGCACCGAAGCTGTTGCAGCGGGAGCACAAGGCGATCACGGCTCGGCTGATGGAACTGACGCGAGCACGCCATGCGAAGCACGGTGGAACGCTATTTCATCTGGAGCCGAACATCAAGGACTGTCCCGGCGGTTTGCGGGACGTGCATGTGTGTGGGTGGATGACAGGGCTGCGTGGCGCGGCGATGAAGGCGCACAAGAGTGACGAAGTCGGGACAGGAGCCGCGTCGCGGGAAGAGACCGACGAGTTTCGCAACGCAATCGAGTTTCTTTGGCTGGTGCGATGTTTCCTGCACTACCGTCATGAGCGGGACGACAATACGCTGGACTGGCAGGCGCAGGATGCGGCGGCAGAGGGTGCGGTCGGAATGACGGGACCAGTGGCAGAGAAGACAGATGCCGCTTACTGGATGCGACTTTACTTTCGTCATGCGCGCAGTGTCCAACGGCGGGTGAAGCAGATGATGGACGAGGACCCCGCGCCTGCGAAACTGCTGGGCTTGAAGCGGGGGCGTAAGGCGGAGGCGCAGCATGACGGGTTTCGCCTGGATTCGGGTCAGGTGGTGTTGCAAGCACCCGACGAGTTTGGACATGAGCCGGCGTTGGATCCGGATGTAGTGCTGCAGGTGTTTGCGGCCGTAGCGCGGACAGGATGCAAGCTGGGCAGGGAGGCTGAGGAGCGGTTATCGCACGGGTTGCCGTTTTTGTCGGCGCAACTTGAGGAGGGGCCAGCGCTGTGGCGTCACCTGCAAAAGATCCTGACGGGCAGGCATGCAGGGGATGCATTGCGGTCTATGCATGCGCTGGGTGTGCTGGAACTGCTCATTCCCGAGTTTCATGGAATCGATGCTCTCGTCATTCGCGATGCGTATCATCGGTACACAGTGGATGAGCATACATTTGTGCTGATCGATACGCTGCATGGGCTGGAGACAATGCAGAGCGGTGGGATAGCGGATTGGGCGACCCGTTTTGGCGGAGTGCTGCGCGAACTTCCCCATCCGGGGCTGCTGTACCTTGCCGCGTTGCTGCACGACACAGGAAAGGGTCGGAGCACGGGAGACCATACGCGAGAGAGCGCCCGGATGGCGCAAAGCGTACTGGAACGACTCGATCTGGATGGTTATGAGAGCGGGCTGGTGACGAACTTGATTGCCAATCATCTGGAGATGTCGGCTGCGCTGCGTCGCGACATCTTCGACGTAGAGGCGGTTTGGGCGTTTGCGGGCAAGGTGCAGACTCCTGAAGCTCTGAAGATGCTGACGCTGTTTACGTTTGCGGACATCAACGCGGTGCATCCGGATGCGTTAACTCCTTGGAAAGCGGAGAACATCTGGCGGCTTTATATCGCGACGGCGAACTACCTGGACCGCAGCGTGGATGATGAGCGGCTAGGGCCGCAAGAGGAAAGCGAACTGGTGCATCGTGTGGTGGCGCTGCTGCCCGGGCAGCGAGTCGCCGTCGGGGAATTCCTGGATGGCTTCCCGGAGCGGTATGTGCTGACCCGGACACCGGAACAGGTGCGATCCCACTTCAATATGGCAATGCGGTTCGGGGACGACGCTGTGCAGATTGATTTCCGGCATGCGCCAATGGTGAGTGAAATGACGATTGTGACGCAAGACAGGCCGCAACTATTTGCGACCATAGCAGGGGCGCTGGCCGCGTGGGGAATGAATATCGTGACGGCGGACGCATTTTCGAACCGGCAGGGAGTGGTGATTGATACGTTCCGGTTTACCGATAGCTTTCGGACGCTGGAGATGAATGCCTCCGAACATCAGACTTTCGTGAAGAGTGTGCGCGACGTAATCACGGACACGGTTTCGCTGGAAAAGCTGCTAAGCGGCAGACGGCGCGGTAGAAGGAAGGCCTCCCTGGTAAAGGTAAAGACGCGGGTTGAGTTCGATGACGATGCTTCGTCGCACAGTACGCTGGTCGAGGTGGTAGCGCAGGATACGACCGGACTGCTGCATGCGCTGAGTCTCGCGCTGGCCGCCCAGGGATGCAATATCGAGGTGGCACTGGTGGATACCGAAGGGGAGATGGCGATTGACGTCTTCTACCTGACGCGCGGCGGTCTCAAGTTGGATAAGGATGAGGAGCGTGAGTTGCGTCAAGCGCTCATACACGCGATACAGGAGAATGCACGGTAGGCTTTGGTGGGAGCGGACTTGCTGTACATTCACCAACTATGCAACAAGTCACCCTGCCGGAGGCCATTTATACTACAAATATGGGCACACCAGACAATCAAACTACCAGCAACGGACGTCCGACATCGACACCGCAGAAGAACGATCGTTATCTCTTCGGCACACTCGACAGCTTCGGCAAGAATCAAGAGAAGCTGCGCGAGGTGAGTTGGGGAGATGAGCAGCCGGAGGGCGTGGTTCTCGCATCCATGGACGCGGCAATCAATTGGGTGAGAAAGAACTCGGTGTGGCCCATGACCTTCGGGCTGGCTTGTTGCGCCATCGAGATGATGTCGATGGGCGGGTCGCGATACGATATCGCGCGTTTCGGCGCTGAGGTGTTCCGCCCTTCGCCGCGGCAAAGCGATCTGATGATCATTGCAGGCCGAGTTTCGCAGAAGATGGCGCCTGTCATCCGGCGGCTTTATGAGCAGATGCCGGAGCCGAAATGGGTAATTTCCATGGGTGCCTGCGCGACTTCGGGCGGGGTGTTCAATAACTACGCACTGCTGCAAGGGGTAAATCAGGTAATTCCGGTGGATGTGTATGTTCCGGGATGCCCTCCGCGGCCTGAGCAGTTGCTCTATGCCATCACTCTCTTGCAGGAGAAGATACAGCAGGAGCGCGGTACGGTACGCAAGACTCTGAATCTGACGTAAGGCGTGGCCTGGAGGTTGGTTACTGTAAGGGTTCGCCATGCTTGTCAAATTCGCTGTTTTTCCCTAATTGGTTGGTAAAGTATTGAAAAGATAGTTGGGGAAGCGTATTTTTATCCGAGTGTCGTAGCAACTGAAGTAAGCTATGAAGAATCGAAGAATTTGAACGATCCCTGACTTAAGGCTCTTAAAACGCAAGATTTTGAGTGGAGGAACTCGAATGGTTTATCGCCCGTTACGTAATACACGCCGGTTCGTACTGGCTGCATGTGCAGTCTGTCTCGGAGTCGCAAGTCTGAGTGCGCAGACTCCCAGCACAACCGCCCCGGTGGGGCCTAACCCTTCGCGAATCGATGTTTTCCTGGGATATTCGTATTTTGGCGCCCACGGGCAGATTAAACCCCAAGGCATCAGCTATTCTTCGATCGACTACGGTGCAATCGGAAGCGGAGCATACTACTTCAACAAGTATGTTGGCGCCGAAATTACCTTTGTTGCGCATCCGGACGGCAACAACGATGGTTTGTACGCCGGTTCCGCTGGACCGATCTTCCGTCTGCCGCTTGACAATTTCACCGTCTTTGCACACGCAAATGCCGGCGGTTCCAGGTTGACTGGACCTGACTCGGACTCCGGCGGATATCACAATCCTTACACCTGGGGACCAACTTTGGCCGTGGGTGGCGGCATGGACTACGATCTTCCGTTCCTGAATCACATGTTCTCGTACCGTCTCTTCCAGGCTGATTACCGCTATGTTCACACCGACTTCGGCCCTGCAACTACCCCTCCCACGCCTGGACCGATAGGCGGCCGCGCGAACCTGGGCGCAGCTGAGCTGAGCACCGGTATCGTAGCGCACTTCGGTCACATCATTCCTCCTCCTCCGGTTACGTATGCCTGCACGGTTTCGCCAACTACGGTCTTCCCTGGTGACCCCATCACGGTAACTGGAACGGCTGCGAACCTGAACCCGAAGAAGACGGCGACCTATAACTGGTCGGCGGATGGCGGTACGATCTCCGGCACCTCCAGCACGGCCAACATCGATACGAAGTCGGCTACGCCCGGGACCTATACGGTCAAGGGACACGTCTCCGAGGGCAACAAGCCTGGCCAGATGGCGGATTGCACGGCGAGCTACACGGTGAAGCAGTTTGAACCGCCAACCGTCAGCTGCTCCGCGAATCCTTCGACCGTTGCGCCCGGAGATTCTTCGACGATTACTGCGAGCGGCATAAGCCCGCAGAACCGGCCTTTGACTTACAGCTACAGTTCGTCGGCTGGAACGGTCTCCGGCAGTTCCTCTACCGCGACGCTGAGCACGACGGGTGCGGCTCCCGGAACCATCACAGTAACCTGCAATGTTGTGGATGATAAGGGACAAACCGCCTCCTCGACGACGACGGTGACGGTCAATGCACCTCCGCCGCCGCCAGCGCCTACCACCAGCAATCTCTGCTCGATCAACTTCGAACGCGACAAGCGCCGTCCGACCCGCGTCGACAACGAAGCCAAAGCCTGCTTGGATGAGATCGCTCTCAACCTGCAGCGCACCTCCGATGCGAAGATCGCTATTGTAGGCGACGCTGCCTCCAACGAGAAGATGCATGATCGGGCTGCCGCAGAGCGCGCCGTGCATACGAAGGAGTACCTGGTCAAAGAGAAGGGCATCGACGCCAGCCGTATCTCGGTCTATACCGGCACGACAGACGGTAAAACCGCGGCGACAACGTTGGTTCCCGCAGGCGCAACTCTGAGCACCGACGGTCTCACCCCAGTAGATGAGAGCGCGATGCAGGCCAAGCCGGCTGCAGGGCGTCGCCGTCACAAGAAGTAAAATTCATCGAAACAAGGCACAAAGGCTGACTGGGATGATTCCCAGTCAGCCTTTGTGTTGAAAGAGCTACAGCGAAACCCATAAGATTGCCTTAGATTCCTTCAAACCAGACTGGAAGATCCCTTTGAACAGACGTTACGCACTCCAAGCTGCCGCCGCCCTTCTCTGTGTTGCCTTCTGCCTTCCCCTCCATGCTGCCGACTGGATTCCACTAGGACCCGATGGGGGAGACGCTCGAGCCTTTGCCGCCGATCCACAAGACGCCAGGCATCTTTACCTGGGTACGGCAACAGGCTGGCTCTACGAGTCGCGCGATGGCGGCGAAAACTGGAAGCGACTTGCCTTAGTGGGAAAACGAGACGACCTGGCTCTGGACTCGATCGTGGTGGATCACGCCAACCCAATGCATATCGTCATCGGGGCCTGGGTTCTGGGCAGCGCCGATGGCGGTCTCTACATCAGCAACGACGGTGGAGTCAGCTGGAAGAGCGATGCTGACATGCAGGGACAGTCCATTCGAGCGCTTACTCCCTCTTCGTCGAATCCTCAGCTTCTGGTTGCGGGTACGCTCAAGGGAGTATACCGATCCAACGACGGCGGCGAACATTGGACGCTGATCAGTCCTCAAGGGAGCCAGGAACTCCATGAAGTCGAGTCGATTGCGATCGATCCGGTCGATCCCCAGATCATCTATGCGGGAACCTGGCATCTTCCGTGGAAGACGACCGACGGCGGAGCTCACTGGACCAACATGAAGAAGGGCATCATTGACGATTCGGATGTGTTTTCCATCATTGTGGATCCGAAGGACCCTAAGGTTGTCTACGCGAGCGCTTGTTCGGGAATCTACAAGAGCCAGACCGCAGGGGAAGAGTTTAAGAAGGTACAGGGGATTCCTTCGACCGCGCGGCGCACCCGAGTGCTCATGCAGGATCCGCAAAGCATGAACATCGTCTTCGCCGGCACGACGGAAGGGCTGTTTCGTACGGTAGATTCGGGGACCACCTGGAAACCAACGACCGGAACGGACGTCATTGTCAATGATGTGTTCGTCGATCCAAAGAATCCGAACCGTGTTCTGCTCGCGACGGATCGCGGTGGTGTCCTGGCCAGCAACGACGGAGGGAGCTCGTTCGCCGCATCAAACAACGGATTCTCTGCACGTCAGGTGACCGCATATGTTGGCGATGCCCAGCACCCCACCACCCTCTATGTCGGCGTCGTGAACGACAAAACCTCGGGAGGTGTGTTTGTCAGTGACGACGGTGGTTTGAAATGGATGCAGAAGAGCGCCGGATTGAATGGCCACGACGTGTTCAGCCTCGGCCAGGCCGCCGACGGAACCGTTCTGGCAGGAACAGGCCATGGCATCTACCGTCTGCAAGCTGAGCTGTGGAGCCGGGTAGAAGATGTGTCCGCTCCACCGGAAGAGCATCCCGTCGCTCCAACGAAACGGAAGACACGCGGAGCAGCAGGCAAAGGTGTGCCTGCTCAGAAGATCCGAAAGGCAGCCGTGAAAAAGACGAGGGCCGAAGACATGAACCTGTCCGAGGCCAGCATCAATGCGATTGCCCGCTCCGGCGACACGCTCTACGCTGCCAGCTCCGAGGGACTTCTGCAAAGCGTATCCGCGGGCACGAGTTGGAAGCTGGTGGAGGGGCCTGCGCGACAGAACTGGAACTTTGTCGCTACGGCGAAATCCGTAGTTGTGGTGGCAAATTTGCGGTCGGCCATGATCTCGGCCGATGCAGGCCAGAAGTGGACCGCCATGCAGTTACCGCAGGCCATCGACCAACTCGGATCTTTGGCGGTGGATGATGCAGGCGGCGTGTGGATGGGAGGGCGCCAGGGGATCTTCGTCTCGGACGATCAGGGAGCAACATGGCAGACTCTGAAGAATCTCTACGTCCAGGACGTGAACAATATCTACTTCGATGAGCCGTCGCAGCGTCTGCTGGTTACCAGCAACAACAAGAGCACGTTGGTCTTCGCCCTGCACCTGCCGGATAGGACCGTCCGCTACTGGAAGGCAGGATGGAATCTGCGATTGGCTAGACCGGTCGGAGACTACCTTGTAGGCGCAACGCTCTACGATGGGATGGTAGTTCAGCCCAGAATGGTGGATTCCAGTCAGCCTGCTGGGCACTGAAGCTTTCGGCAGGCATAGAATCGTAGTATGAGCACTCAGCGATTCGACCAGCGTCCGCGGCATTCCTTTCAGACTGACGATACTGCTCTTCGGCCGATCGCCGAGAAGGTGCAGCATGGCGAACGGCTGAGCTTCGAGGATGGCGTTGCGTTGTACCGCAGCGGCGACATCCTGGCGGTGGGCTGGCTGGCAAATCTGGTGCGAGAACGGCTGCACGGCGATATCGCGTACTTCAACGTCAACCGGCACATCAACCCTACCAATGTGTGCGTCGCCTCTTGCCGCCTGTGTGCGTTTGGCCGCAAGAAGGGTGAAGCGGGCACCTACACGATGGCGCTCGAAGAGGCATGGGAGACGGCAGCCTCGGGCTATTCGGAGGCGGTGACGGAGTTTCATATCGTCGGTGGATTGCATCCCGATCTGCCGTTCGACTACTTCATGGATCTGGTTAGCGGGCTCAAAGTCCGGTTTCCCAAGGTTCACATCAAGGCGTTTACGATGGTCGAGGTCGCCTTTCTCGCGAAACGCGGCAAGATGACGATTCCGGAGACGCTGGAGCGAATGAAGGCGGCGGGGGTCGATTCGATGCCGGGCGGCGGGGCGGAGATCTTCGCGGATCGAGTGCGGCATATCATCTGCGACCACAAGATCGATGGGAGCGAGTGGCTGGATACAGCGCGCATGGCGCACCGGATCGGACTGCGTTCAAACGCGACCATGCTATACGGGCATGTGGAGAACGACGAGGATAGGGTCGATCATATGTTGAAGCTGCGGACCGTGCAGGATGAGACGGGCGGCTTTCAGACCTTCATCCCGCTGGCGTTTCACCCGGAGAATACCGCGTTGAGCCACATACCGCGAACCACGGGAATGCTGGATCTGCGGCAGATTGCGGTCGGCCGGTTGCTGCTGGACAACTTCCCGCACATTAAGAGCTACTGGCAGATGGTCTCGCCGAAGATGGCGCAGATCTCGCTGCGGTTCGGCGCGGACGACATCGACGGCACCGTGATCGAAGAGAAGATTTACCACGATGCCGGCGCGACGACTCCGCAGGGAATGCGGCGCACGGACCTGATCCGGTTGATTACGGAGGCCGGGCGGGAGCCTTTCGAGCGCGACACGATGTATCGGGCTGTGACTCGCAGCGAGGATACGTTCACTGTTGCGGTATGACCTATAGCCGCCAAATCTTTGAATGAAGAATAGTCAAAGGTGTCTCAGTTCTTCCGTAGCACCGCTCTCGTGAATGAGCGCTGGGGGTAGTGACTGCGACCCGTTGGTCTTTACGGACTTCCCGAAGGCGCGGAAGCGACCCCCTCCCCCCTCCCTATTGCCTGCGCGTAAGTCTTTTCATTGCATGGATTTAGCGGAGTAGTTGACCGCTAAATTCTTCCAAACAAAGAGGTTACGTCCAAATTCGTCCGAACAAAAGGGTTATGGCTGGATTCGTCCTTTTCAATGGAGAAAGCCCCGGGTGGGTGCCCGGGGCTTTGATTTTCTCTTATGTTCCTATTATACGGGATCCAGCAAAACTATTTTGCAACGGCTATGTTGCTGACAGTATGTAGTTTACCTGGCTTGGGCACTTGACAGGTTTTCTCTGTGGAAATCTTCGGGACAGGTCAGACCTGCCGCGGAACGGAATTCCGACGTTCGCTTTGGAACGCAGGTGCAGGATGACGCCTGTCTTCGTCCGCAGCGCGGAATCTGGTTGGTGTACCTGCGATTCCGATCTTTGTTCTTCGAGCGATGTCGAACGAGCAAATGCTGCAAACCTGATGTGCAAATGTTTACTCAGCTGGTGGCAATCTTTTGGAACTGAGCTAAGGGCAACGTGCGGAGTTGCCTGAGCGAGGTGAGAAATATCGAGAGTTTTCTCCAAGAATCAACGATCCGTAGTTGGCCAGCCAGTTGCTAAAGAGGAAGCAACAGCACATCGCAAGCACTTGATCCATAGAACACTCGAAACCGAGTGAGGAGACATAAGAAGTGAAGAAGACTGTTTTACTGGCGTCCTCGATCTGCCTCGTTGCTCTCGCATCCTCTTCGATCTCCGCACACGCGGATGGTCTTAACCTTTCGCCCTATGTCGGACAGACGATCAGCATGACAGTGGAACCGTACGCGTCCGGCGAAAACAATGGCTCTTTCTACGTTGGTCTTACTCAGGTAAAAGTGGCCCAGAATGGAACTTCGATCGGTTCGGTGGAAGCATTCTGCGACGACTTTACTCACGAGATCAGCGTACCGGCTACCTATACCGCTACTGTCGAGGCTGTTGCCGGCAATACGACTCGGGAAGAAGAGGCGTACTACGGTCTGTTGTTTGGCTCGATGCCATCGGGGAACAGTGCGATGGACTCGGACATTCAGGAGTTGATCTGGAACTTCACCGTCCCCGGCAACCAGCAGTATGCGTTGAACAGCGACATGCAGACGCTGCAGAGCCGCATGTTGAGCAGCTACCAGAACGTGAACTATGCGAACTCGTTCTATCTGAATGCTGGAGAGAATGGCCAGTCGTTTATGGTCACCGATCCCAGCCCAGTACCCGAGCCGTCCACACTGGCTACCTTCGGCACCGGACTGGTTGCCGTTGCCGGGTTCGCCCGTCGCCGCTTTTCTCGCGCTGCGTAGAGGATCACGCAGTGAAGTTGCAGGGAACCAGATGTATCAATCGATTTTTCAAGGGAGGCTTTATGTATATTCTGTTCGGACCATCCATGGCTGCACTCGTTGTGATCGGCTTCATTCAGCTTCGCGATCACTTTACCGTTCCCGTCAAATAAATCGTTGGCAGTCCTAAATCGTCGACAGTCCAAAACTGAAGACTCAACACCGATTCTCACCGAGGCCACCGATTCAAGAGAAAGCAACCGCAGATTTCTCTTGAATCGGTGCTGCGGAGTGACAAACAAGCAACGGCGATAGAAGAAGCTTGGATCGCTCGCAGGTTGCGCTCACGGAGGTCAGCTTTGGCTGGCCTCTTTTCTTTGCGACGGCAGGATGTGTTGATAAGAACTGTAGATTCGTCTGTGCGGTAGGGTGAGATGGAGATTTTTGGGGTAGAGAGCGGGTTTCTCCACTTCGCTGCGCTCCGGTCGAAATGACATCGGTTTGTGGCGCGCTCCGCTCGAAAGGACTGCGGGTTGTGAGGCGCTCCGGCGAGATGACGGTTTACGGGCAGGTTAGAAGATCAAGCAGCCACTGGACGGTTGCTAAGAAGGGCAACTACATACTTGAGACACGTGTTAGTTAGGCCCAAAGTACAGAGCGACTTTTCCTATAGGGATAGTTTCTAGGGAGACGGGATGGGCATCTATTCCAGTTTGCCGCAGACCTTTGACCAAAGCCTCCGCGAGCGGTGGGACATTTTGGGGAGAGTGTATGACGACAGAGACCCCCTGATACAGAGACCCCATGTCCATCGAGTTGCTTGGAAAGGTGATGCCTGCGCCCTGCAAGGCCTTCGCTACAGATACTTTTGTTCTGAGGACAGTCGTGTCACCAGTCGAGTGAAGGATAACTTCCTGTCCTCGAAATGGAGCCAACTCACTAGCCAGGGTCTGTATCTGAAAGGGATTCAGAACTGGAGACAACTTTGCTTGTTCCTGCATCACGCCTTGCTGCTCTTGCAAAGAGTGTGCGAAGTCAGACGTCTTTTTGTTAGCCTTCTCCAGCGCCGCTTCTGCCGTTCTTGCTTCAGTAGCATCAAGGCCCACACGACCAGTAAGTTTCAGGTTCTCACCCTCCACCGTAACGGCTTTATCGTGCGCCTCTTGTGCGCGCTGGTTGGCCGTTGCTGCCTCTGCCTTTGCCTGCTCAGCAACTTTCTGTGCTTGAGCAACCTGCACGCTAGCTGCGTCCGTAGCTGCTTTGGCTAAACGATCTTTTTCCGCATCCAGGGAATGCGTTTTTACGACGATGACAATCGTTGACACAACGGCGAGTAAGGACGCCATAACGTATATGTAGTTGCTCACCTTGAGTCCGTGCTTGTGCTGTTGGATGTGAAACGCGAACACGACAATTGCAAAAGTGCTCAACAGAGCGATTGTGATCGAAACGATGTAGATAGCTTGCCAATGGTCGAGAGAGTGGCCTAAGGTTTGGAAGGGTGTCATGCTTATCAGAATCCTCAGCGTGGTCTGCTGCTGTATCCTCGTCGCCGGTGCGGTGGCCGCACTGGTGGCGATGGCTTGGGCAGATCGTCGCAGTGCGGAGAAAAAGCGGTGAAACACGAATACCACGAAGGCTCAGAGACGTGGCAGCGGTTTGAGGAAGGCATGAGAAAACTGTTCCTGGCTCCCAAACCGCCGCCGAAAGAGAAGCCTACGCCGAAACGCAAAGAGAAGAAAGCCAGCAAGGGTAGTTGCCCTAAGAAGGTCTGACACTCTGTGATAGCTCTTATTAGGGTAGTTCGATGGGTGCGGGCGGTTTTGCTGTCATGAGGAAAGAGAGTAGGAGCAGCAGACAGGCTCCGGTTGCGGGAACGATGAGTCCGGCGCGGAGGCCGTGAAACTGGCTTGAAAACACGCCTGTAAGCCAGGGAAGGATAGCGCCGCCGCAGGAGGCGCTGGCGAAGAGCACTCCAAGGCGAGCGTGATTGCCGGTCCGCCCTAACAGGAAGGAAAGGATCAGCGGATAAAGAGGCGCGAGGCTGAGGGCGGCGAGGATCGTCAGCCCCATGACACTGTTGGCCGATGGATGAGTGGCGAGACAGAGCAGCACTTCGATGGAGATAAGCGAGCCGAGGAAGATGCGGAACAGCACGGCTTCGCTGAGCAGATCAATGAGCGCGACGACAAGGAGGCGCCCGGCCAGTTCGGCTGTCCAGAATAAAAGCGAAACCGAGGACGCTGTCAGGGAGGCATGACTTCGAACGGCATAGCTCGGCAGCCATCCTCCTAAGGAATTTTCGATGCCGATGTAGAGAAACATCGCAGCGGAGAAGACGATGAGGGGAAGCGCAGGCAGGGGCAGGCCGGACTTCGAGAGGCTCCGGGTTTGAGGAACGCGCTGCAGTGACGTTTCAGGCGCATTCGCGGAAGACGCGGGGTTTGGGATGGCGAGAGAGAAGAGCGAAGCTATGGCGAGACAGGACGCCGCAAGGTAGAGGAATCGCTGCACGCCGCCGGATGCGGTTGCGCGAATCAGCAGAGGGCATGCGATAGCGCCCACTCCCCAGGCGACGTTGAGCATGGTAATCAAGCGCGCGCGCGAGGCTGGAAGGACGGTCCCAGCGATCACATTGCCGGCAGTGAGACCTGCGCCGATGCCGAGGCCGATGGCGAAGAAGGCGATATGCGCCGGCCCGAAGTTGAGCCATGCCAGAGCGGCACATCCCGCGGCGGTGAGCGCCGATCCGTACAGAATGCTGGCTTTGAGGTCTTGCGCGGCGAACCACGATCCACACAACTGACCGAAAAAGTTGGCGAGGAAGAGGGTGCCGGCTTGCGCATCCCGAATCTGCCAGTGCTGGATCAACTCGGGAAGAAGAGGGCCGAGCATGACAGTAACGATTCCGGCGGCGACAAAGTAGAAGAAGACGGGCGCCAGCGCGCGCACTGCGTCTCTTTCAACCGAACTACTCTGCTCTTGCTGCAAGTCGGTGGAATGCAAGGTTCTCCTGCTCCTCCGCGTTGGTTCCCGGCGGGCTTCCGGTGATCCGGCGAAGCGCTGCCGGGATGTGACTTAGACCGCACTCCATCTTATTCGGTGAATGAAAGGATAGAGCCAAACTCTTGTACCCCTTTGGTCATCTCCTCTGTCAGCGGCCCAAGAAGCTGTTCGGGTCTGGAGGCAGGTCTTGTCCGGAGCGGCCCGAGCCGTGTGAAGATTGACTGAGAAAACATCGGGTCTTGATAGGGGATCCATATTGACACACGAGGAGACTCATGAAACTTTAGATATCACAACCTGTATCTCCATGGTGGAATCGGTCTCTTGCTGCGCTCGGACTGGAATGAGCGTAGTCCGCGAGGCCGAACTCATCGGCGTCGACTCGGGTCGCCGGATCGTCGTGCACCTCGCATCCGGTTAGAAGCCCTGCTATACCAACCGTAGTCCTCTCGCGAGACGATCGCGGGCGATTGCGGGTTTCGCAGGAGGCTGAAGTGAAATCTCTCTATCAACTCTCTACGATGTTGTTTGGCGTGGTTGCGCTGTTGTGGCTGGGGGCGGGGGTTGGCCTGGCTCAGTCAACGGCAACGCTGTCCGGAGCTGTGACCGATCCGAGCGGCGCGGTTCTGCCGGGCGCGCAGGTGCAGGTGCATGCCATGGCTACGGGACTGAACCGCGAGGTGGTCACCGATGGAGCGGGGCTGTATGCGGTGCCTTCGCTCGAGCCGGGCGAGTACCAGGTGAAGATCTCAGCCTCGGGATTCAGCCTCTACACGGTGCAGCAGGTTCATCTGGATGTAGACCAGAAGGCGACGATCAACGCGCAGCTTGCGATTGCCTCGGCGGGCGAAACCGTTCAGGTGGACAGCGGAGCGGCGCAGATCGAGATGCAGACGATGACGGTCGGTCAGGTGATCGATCCGAAGACGGTGCAGGATATTCCTTTGAACGGCCGGCATTTTCTCGATCTGACGGTGTTGACTCCGGGAGGCGTGGTGGCTCCGACGGCGGGAAGTTTGACGGGCGCGAGCCGCGGCCTGGGCGCGAACTCGTTTATCACCGCCGGCAATCGCGAAGACTCGGTGAACTTTCAAATCAATGGCGTGAACCTGAACGACATGAGCCAGAATCAGATCACGTTCCAGCCTTCGATCAACACTACCTCCGAGTTCAAGATTGATAACTCGACCTTCAGCGCGGAGTATGGCCGAAGCTCCGGCTCGATCGTCAACATCAGCACACGGTCGGGCACGAATGCGTTTCACGGCGAGGTCTTCGATTATTTTCGCAATGAGGCTCTGGACGCGCGCAACTACTTCAATCGGCCGAATGGAACTTCGACGGGCAAGAAGGCGCCTTTGAAGCGGAACAACTTCGGAGCTGCGGTGGGCGGGCCGATCTGGCGGGATCATACATTCTTCTTCGCCAGTTATGAGGGGCTACGGCAGCAGCAGGGATTGCTTCAGAACGGGACTGTGTTTTCGCCGGCTGTCCGCAGCGCGATTGCGTCCGGCGGAGCGCCGGCAGCGCAGGCTTTGCTGGGTTTGATTCCGGCTCCTAACGTCGGCAGCCAGTATGTGGCGTTCACGCCGGGGCCGGTGAATATCGACCAGGGCACGATCGATGTTCTGCACGAGATCAGCAAGAACGACCAGATCCATGGGTTCTATGCCTACCAGCGGGACGTGCGCACGGAGCCCAATCTGCAGGGCAATACGATTCCCGGCTTCGGCGATCATCGCTCCGCGACGCGGCAGATTCTGACGCTGAATGAGACGCATATCTTCAATCCGAACTTCGTCAACGAGGCGCGGCTGGGATTCAACCGGATTGCGATTGCGTTCAATCCGGCGACGCCGCTCAATCCCACCGACTACCACATCGGCGACGACATTATGACGGCAGTCGGCATTCCGCAGATCACGGTCAACGACATCGGCCTGAACTTTGGCGGTCCGGCCGGCTTTCCTCAGGGCAGGACGGATACCTTCGGCGTCTTCTCCGATGCGGCAACGTATCTGAAGGGCAGGCACAGTATCAAGTTCGGGGGCGAGTTCCGCCGGTTTCTGGGTGCGAGCTTTTCCGACGATACCGGAACTGTCACGTATGACACCACGGCGCACTTCGAACAGGATTTGGCCACGGGTTTCAGCATTACGCCGCAGACCATCGACAGCCGCATCTATGTCAATGCCGCCGGATTGTTCGTTCAGGACAACTTCAAACTTCTCAATAATCTGACGCTGGAGTATGGGCTTCGTTTTGAGTGGAACGGGACGCCGACGGAGGGTGCGAACCGCTTGGTCATCTTCGATCCGGGCTCGGCGTCGCTGATTCGAACCGGGACCAATGGCGTGGGCAACATCTATCCGCAGAATTACAACTACGAGCCGCGGGTGGGCTTCGCCTGGGATGTCTTCTCCACGGGAAAGACGGTGCTGCGGGGCGGGTATGCCTATATGGCGGATCAGCCGGTCTCGGGGGTGGTCAGCGGTCTGGCTTCGAATCCTCCGTTCAGCACGAAGGTTTCGTACTCGAATGCGAAGGCTCCGATCGCGGTGGGAACACTGTTTTCCTCGGCAACGGCGGCGGGGATCTCGATCAGCTCGACCAATCCCGACCTGAAGAACGCTTATACGCAGACGTTCAACCTGAACGTGCAGCAGCAGGCGCCGTGGGGGATTGTGACCTCGATCGGCTACTACGGTTCAGTGGGGAGGCATCTGCGCGCGGTGACAAATGAGAACCAGCCGAATGCGGCAGGCGCGCGGCCGTTTCCGGTTCTGTCCGCGAATAGCCCCATCGACGCAGGCCGATCGTCCAACTCGAATATCGCCGAGGTCAATGACGTCGGCTACTCGAACTATAACGCGATGTGGCTGGTCGCGACGAAGAATGCCGGTCATGGATTGCAGTTCAATATGAACTACGAGTATTCGAAGTCGCTCGATACCAACTCGCTCGGGTCGCAGGGCGGCTACACCTTTCAGGACAGCACCAATCCGGCCGGCAACTACGGCCCTTCGGACTTCGACACGCGGCACCACTATGCCGGCAATGCTATTTACGCGCTTCCGTTCACGCGAAACCGGTTGGTTGCGGGCTACAGCTTGTCGACGATTGTGCAATATCAGACGGGCAATCCGGTCAACATCACCTACAACACGTCGACGTTCACCGGCGTGGCTGGAGTGATTCGTCCCAATCAGGTGGGGCCGATTGCGACGCAGAAGATCCAGGGGGCGAGCGCGAACGTCTCGTTTATTCAGTCCACCGTCTGCCCGGCCGCGGGGGTAACGCCAACGTGCAGCTTTCAGAATGTTACGGCGGGGCTTGGCAACATTGCCCGCAACAGCGTCACTGGTCCGGGATTTGCGGATATCGATCTTTCGGGGGAGAAGAGTACGAAGATTACCGAGCGGCTGACGTTCAATCTGCGCGCCGACGCATTCGATATCCTCAACCACCCAAACTTCGGGCAGCCTGTTGCTCCGGGAACGACGAGTGCAAACACTGCTTCTTCCACCTTCGGGCAGATTCTCGCGACCCGCTTCGCCACCAGTGACGGCGGCTCATCGCGGCAGCTTCAGATCAGCGGCAAGTTCATCTTTTAATCCGGCAGGATGGAGAGCGCCTCGCAGACAGATTATATTCTCGTTGGGCATGGTCTTTCGCTATGGTGAAGCATGTTGACGAGATAACCCTTCGCGATTACCGGCGTTCGGACCTTGAAGCGATCTTCCGGCTGGATACGATCTGCTTTCCGCCTGAGTTCCGCTTCGATCGCAAGTCGATGCGGTCGTTCGCGGAGCGAAGCCAGGCGATCACGCTGCTTGCCGAAGGAGGATATGGGGAGATATCTGGATTCGTCATCATTCATCTTGAGCGGACTGGCGATGGGTGGCTGGGATATGTGGTCACGCTCGATGTGATGCCTGCCTGGCGAAGAAGAGGACTGGCGGGCAGGTTGATGCGGGAGGCAGAGCGGCGCGCGGCGGCTGCGGGGGCGCGTTGGATTGCGCTGCATGTATTCACGGGCAATGCGGGCGCGATTGGCTTCTATGAGCGGCTGGGATATGAGCGCGTCGGCGAGGTTCCGGGATTTTATGGGAGCTTGGGGCTGGATGCGTTTTGGTACAGGAAGGCGCTGGAAGAATAGGTCGGATTCCGAACGGTTCCATCGAAAAACTGCCCTGCCGGCCGGGCCGCCTGCGCGGCGAGCGGCCACTTCGTGGCGTGTGTCCCGTTCTCGGCAGGATGACCTGCATAGGTCCTCCCGCTGGTCGGGATGTCAATGATGTACACCTGCTGAGGGCTGAGTTAGCGCCTGCCGAAGACGTCTCCCATGCGGCGAATCTGGGCTCCTACGCCGCGGAGCTTTTCTTCGAAGTGCTCGTAACCGCGATCGAGATGGTAGACGCGGTCGAGGATGGTTTCGCCGTCGGCTACCAGGGCAGCGAGGACCAGCGAGGCGGAGGCGCGAAGGTCCGAGCACATGACGGCGGCGGACTGGAGCGGGCTCTTGCCGCGGACGGTGGCGGTGCGGCCGGAGATGGTGATGTTAGCGCCCATTCGAATAAGCTCCTGGACGTGCATGAAGCGGTTTTCGAAGATATTTTCGGTGACGGTGCTGGTGCCTTCGGCCTGGGTGGCGAGGGCCATGTACTGGGCCTGCATGTCGGTGGGGAAGCCGGGGTACTCTTCGGTGGTGATATCGGCGGCCTTGAGTTCGCCGCCGCTGCGAACCCGGATGTTGTCTGCGCCTACATCGATGCGAACGCCGCACTGCTCGAGCTTGGAGATGAGCGCGCCGAGGTGTCTGGGTTCGCAGCCGTCGACGTTGAGGTCGCCGCCGGTGATGGCTCCGGCGATGAGGAAGGTTCCGGCCTCGATGCGGTCTGGGTTGATGCGATGGCGCGCGCCGTGCAGTTTGGCTACGCCCTGGACGCGAATGGTTCCGGTGCCTGCGCCTTCGATGTTGGCTCCCATGGCGATGAGCAGGGCGGCGAGGTCGGTGACTTCGGGTTCGCGGGCGCAATTTTCGAAGACGGATTCGCCTTCGGCCAAGGTGGCGGCCATGAGGAGGTCTTCGGTGCCGGTGACGGTGATCTTATCAAAGACAATGCGCGCGCCCTTAAGCCGGTCAGTGCGGGCTTCGAGATAGCCGTGGTCCTGGGTGATGGTGGCGCCCATGGCTTCGAGGCCGTTGATATGGAGGTCGATGGGGCGGCCGCCGATGGCGCAGCCTCCGGGCATGGCGACGCGGGCGATGCCGGTGCGGGCGATCAGCGGGCCGAGGACGAGCGAGCTGGCGCGCATGGTCTTGACGATCTCGTATTTGGCAACGGGATCGGAGAGAGTGGCGCAGCGGATGTGGGTGCGGTGCTGGGCGCGACCGTAGCCGAGTTCGACCTCGGCGCCCATGCTGGTGAGGAGCTTGCGCTCGGTCTCGATATCGCGGACCTGGGGGATGTTTTCGAGGATAACTTCGTCTGCGGTGAGGATGGCGGCGGCCATGCAGGGCAGAGCGGAGTTCTTGGCTCCGGAGATTTTGATCGTGCCGAGAAGAGGATTTCCGCCGCGTACGACAAACTTGTCCATAATCTTCTCAGTTTACCGGCGAGATGCGTGGAGATGAGTGTCTGCGGTGGTTCTAGGTGTGACTTCGCCGAGTACGCCCTAGTTCTACCGGCACACTGGCGGAGGGCCTTTAGGGCAAATCTCCTGATACTGTGGAGCGGGAAATTCTGAAGAATGCTGTTTTCCTTGAGAGAAAACAGCGCGAGCAGGCTTACCTCCTTTTACACCTTCAGGAGATTTGCCTTTAGCGAAATCTTTGGTTGTCGGTGAGGGCGGCGACGCCGGGGAGGGTTTTGCCTTCGAGGAATTCGAGGCTGGCGCCGCCGCCGGTGGAGATGTGGGTGATCTTGTCGGCGACGCCGGATTGTTGGACCGCTGCGACCGAATCTCCGCCGCCGACGATGGTGGTAGCGTCGTGATTGCGGGCGACCGCGTGGGCGATGGCGTTGGTGCCGCGGGCGAAGGCGGGCATCTCGAAGACGCCCATGGGACCGTTCCAGAGGATGGTGCGGGCCTCGGCAATCTCGGCTTCGAAGCGGGCGATGGACTTGGGGCCGATGTCGAGTGCCATGAGATCGGCGGGGAAGGGGCCGGCGCCGGAGAAGGTCTGGGTCTTGGCGTCGGGGGCGAACTTGTCGGCGAGGATGTGATCTACGGGTAGGAGGAAGCGGACGCCTTTGGACTTTGCTTTTTCGAGAGCGGCTTTGGCTATGTCGATCTTGTCGGTTTCGACGAGGGATTTTCCCGTCGCCTGGCCCTGCGCGTTGAGGAAGGTGTACGCCATGCCGCCGCCGATGATGATGGCGTCGGCCTTTTCGAGCAGATTGTCGATGACCTGGATTTTGTCCGAGACCTTGGCTCCGCCGATGATGGCGACGAAAGGCTTGTCGGGTTGAGTGAGAGCTTTGCCCATGTAGGTGAGCTCTTTTTCCATCAGCAGGCCGGCGGCGGATTGCTTGACGAAGTGGGTGACGCCTTCGGTGGAGGCATGGGCGCGGTGGGCGCTGCCAAAGGCGTCGTTGACATAGATGTCGCAGAGCGACGCGAGCTGTCTGGCGAAGGCGGGATCGTTGGCCTCTTCTTCGGGATGGAAGCGGAGGTTTTCGAGCAGGAGGGGCTGGCCGGATTCGAGGTTGGCGGCCATCTCGCTGGCGATGGGACCGATACAGTCGGGGGAGAAGGCTACGTTTTCGTCGTCGCCTAGGATGTGGTCGAGCAGGCCGCGGAGATGGTCGACCAGGTAGCGGAGGCTCATGGATTCGACGGGCTTGCCCTTGGGACGGCCGAGGTGCGAGCAGAGGATGACCTTGGCCTTGTGGCGCAGGGCGTACTCGATGGTGGGGAGGGTCTCGCGGATGCGTGTGTCGTCGGTGATGCGGCCGTCCTTGAGCGGGACGTTGAAGTCGACACGGAGGAGGACGCGCTTGTCGGTGAGGTCGAGATCGCGGATGGACAGCTTCGGCATGGGATGGGGTCCTTGTGTGTGCTGCTACGGATTTTATCTTGAAAGATGGCTTGAAAGATGCAAAGACAGGTCCTGCCGGACGGGCCGCCTTCGCGGCGAGCGCCCACTTCGTGGGGTGTATACCCCTTCGGGTGACCCTCACGTTGTCTTCTAACTGGCAGTGATATCGTTACGGTATATCACGAGGAGAGAGCGACGATGCGCACGCTGGTCGATATTCCGGAAGAGGATTTGAACTTGCTGAACTCGTTGAGCGAGGCGGGGCATGTGTCTCGCGCCGAGCTGGTGCGGAGGGCAATCTCTGCGTATCTCGAGCCGCACAAACAGGACAAGCGTGTAGAAGGTTTCGGTCTCTGGGGCAGACGCGCTATGGACAGTTTGAAATACGAGAAGAAGGTGCGGAGCGAGTGGAAGGCGTGATCGCACTGTTCGACACCAACATCCTGATCGACTACCTGAGCGGCGTGCCGGCAGCGCGGCGGGAGATGGAGCGGTATGACAATATTGCGATCAGCGTGATTACCTGGATGGAGGTCATGGCTGGAGTGCTGCCGGAACATGAGACGAAGACACGTGTCTTTTTGCATGAGTTTTGCAATCTTGCGATCACACCGGAGGTCGCGGATCGGGCAGTCCATCTGCGCCGCGAGTGGAAGATCAAGCTTCCGGATGCGATCATCCTGGCCACGGCTGAGGTCGATGGGAGACTCCTCGTTACACGAAACACCAAGGACTTTCCTGCGGATTATCCGGGAGTTCGTGTGCCTTATCGGCTTTGAGGGCGATGACTGGGTCTTTGAGCGTTTGTCAGTCGGGGATGAAGGCGTCGGCTTCGATCTCGATGCGCCAGACGGGATTGAGCAGCGCGGCGACGACAACCATGGTGGCGGCGGGGCGAGTGATGCTGAAGAACTTGCTGTGGACGCGGCTGACCGCCTCCCAGTCTTCCGCCCGTGTGAGATAGATGCGGGTGCGATAGACGTGCTCGATGGAGCTGCCGGCGTCCTTGAGCGAGGCGGCGATAATGGTGAGGGCCTGATCGGTCTGGGCGGCGACGTCGGCCTCATCCGCGCCGACAGGGCCGGTGCCGGAGACGTGGACGTGGTTGCCGATGCGGACGGCGCGGGAGAAGCCGATGACGGGCTCGAAGGGACTGGTGCCGGGGATGTTCGTGCGCTGGGTCATACCGGTTGAGATGCCGGTGGAGCAGCGGAGATTCGGATTGTAGAGAGTTCCGCTGCGCTCCGGTCGAGAGGACGACATCTGAGTTTTATTCAGGTTAGGCGGCAACGTTATTGGAGACTGGTTTGCGGACGAGGAGTTTGCGGACGAGGTCTCGCATGGGCTCTTCGTAGAAGAGGAAGATGAGGCAGGAGAGGCCGATGAGGAGCAAGGGCGAGAGGATGGCGTCGAGGCCGGGGTGGAGGCCGGCGAAGAAGAGGAAGCTGGCTTCGCGGACCAGGGACTGCAGGAGGTAGATGGAGTAGCTTGCGCCGCCGAGCAGGAGCATGATGCGGCTGGAGAGTGCGGTGGTGAGCCATCCGTGGCCATCGGCGAGGCGGTAGATGGCCCAGCCGAAGCCGAAGATGGCGGCCAGCGAACTGAGCCAGGTTCCAAAGCCGGCGGAGATGAGGGCGAAGCAGGGGACGAGGCCGGCGAAGGTGATCCAGTCGTTGGTGACCGCGTCGGGACGGAGGGCGCGTTTGCGCAGGAAGAGCGCGCCAAGGCACATGCCGAAGGCAAACTCCGGCAGGCAGAGAACGGGGAGAATCATGTGGCGCGTAAGCCAGTAGGCCGGGACGGCGGGATGGAAGGTGGGGGTTCGCAATCCGACATTGACGGCGAAGAGGAGTCCGGCGAGCAGCCAAAGACCCGAGACGGACCAACTGCGGCGGCGGAAGATGAGAAGCAGGAGCGGGAAGCAGCAGTAGAAGAAGGCTTCGACGGAGAGGGTCCAGGCCTGAATGATCCAGGAGTAGCCAACGTCGCTTGCGGGGGGCGCCCAGGCTTGCAGCATGGGAAAGATGAGAAACTCGAAGTGAATGGGCAAGCGGCGGTGGAGAGGGATGGCGATGAGGATGGCGAGCAGGTAGACGGGATAGAGGCGGGCGAAGCGGGCGACGAAGAATTTGTAGAGATCGCGGGAGGTCTGGAGATTGCCCTGATAGGTGTAGAAGAGGATGAAGCCGGAGAGCACGAAGAAGAGCGCAACGCCGAGCTCGCCGTGCTCGAGAAAGACGGTAACGGGATGGGGCATGCGGGCCCGGGCGGTGAACGCCGCTCCATAGTGAAAGGCCATGACCCAGACGGCGGCGAAGAAACGGATGCCGGTGAGAGCCTGCAGGCCGCCGCGCCGGATACGCTTTCCGGGGGTGGGAATCAGGCCTTGGTCAAGCAGTTCCTGGGTCGACATGGGGCCAAGTATAAATGCTGGTCCACTGCCGCTGCGGGCAGGCGAAGGTCGGCCGATTACTTTGTGGCCTGAAGTTTGCCGAGCTCCTGGTTGACTTTGACGTCGAGCTGGTCTTCGGTCTCGCCGGCCTTAGGGTCGTTGCTCCAGAGCTGCTTGCGGGTGAGGGCGTCGACGATGAAGTAGTCGTTGCGGATGTTGCCGTCCTTGTCGTCGGGATAGGCCTGCTTCATGACAAAGACGCAGGTGTCGAGCGAGGGGGAGTAGTAGGTCTGGTCGAGGTAGGGGCCGTCGGGGAGATTGTCCCACTTGCCGGTGGTGGAGAGCTGGGCGCAACGGACGCGCTTGTCGAAGTTGGTGCTGGCGGCGTCGGTGCTGGGCTGGCGGGCGATGTCGTTGCAGCCGGCGAGGAGCAGGAGAAGTAGAAGGCTTACGCGCATTGGTTAGCTCCTTGCAGTTGGATGCTTCTTTCTCACCAGGGACAGATTCTGCTGGTGTGTCCAGGAAGAACAAACGCATGTCGTTCGACTGTGCTCTCGCGAGGAGACTGCGAGAGGCTTCGCTCAGGATGAACATCGTCTCTAGCCCCACACAATGATGAAATGGCGCAAATCTGAGATGAAGACACTATTTCGGGAAGCGAGACGTCTTCTTCGCTGCCTGTGCTTGCTGAATCGCTGCGACGTCGGCGATGTCCTGCGGCCTTCCAACGGCAAGTTTATTTACGATGAGATGTTCTGCAGAGATATATCGAGCGCGAAAACCGTCGACAGTATGTTCGGAGCTTGCCTTCCAGACCGAATCAAAATCGATACCTTCGATGTTCTGGAGAATATCCACGCAGACTGGAGGAACACCAATTCGGAGAATGGAATCGGGATTCTCAAAGTCTTTGGGGGTTGTATCCCCGAGTGGGGCTCCAAAGGCCGTCAATGCGGCAAAGATGGCCTTTGCATTGTCTGGCCTCCGGTCAATGAAGATATCCAGATCTTTGGTTGCACGAGGTTGAGCATGAACCGCTATCGCATGACCGCCCACAATGACATACCGCACACTATGTCCGTTCAAAGCGGACAAGAGTTCTTCTAAGTCCCTGTCCATCGGGTTCAATACCCTTCTGCCTGTATTGGTCGATGCTCAATTTCCAAGCCTCTGCGATGCGTTCCGCAGGTGGAGCGCTTTGCCAGTAGCGGTACTCTTCGTTCTTCGCCTCTTCAAAACTGGTTATTTTGCGGATCGTCTTATCCATAGCTCACCTTATTTTATCAAGAAGCTGTCCAAAATCCCGGAGTTACTGCTGCGCTTCTTCCCGTTCGACACCAAGTCGAGTCTGAAACTCCGATAGATAAATACCATTCAGTGCTTCGTTCAAAGCATTGTTAATTAGAAGTGCTTCATCTGCGCTTAGCTGCACAGATGAAGCATTTTGCGAAGTGGCCAGGATGCGCAAGAGCTACAGGCCTTTTTTGACGAGGAAGGAGATGAGGTCTTTGACGCGGTTGGAGTAGCCCCACTCGTTGTCATACCAACTGATGACCTTGCCGGTGTTGCCTCCGACGACCTTGGTCAGCTTGGAGTCGAAGATGCTGGAGAGCGGGTTGCCTTTAAAGTCGGAGGAGACGAGCTCTTCTTCGGTGTAGCCGAGGATGCCCTTGAGCTCGCCCTCGGAGGCTTTCTTGATGGCGTTGTTGATGCTGGCTTCGGTGATGGGTTTTTCGGAGACGAAGGTGAGGTCGACGACGGAGACGTTGGGGGTGGGGACGCGGATGGCGAAGCCGTCGAGCTTGCCGGCCATCTCGGGCACGACGAGCTTGAGGGCTTTGGCGGCGCCGGTGCTCGAGGGAATCATACTGAGGGCGGCGGCGCGGGCGCGGCGGAGGTCCTTGTGCGGGGTGTCGAGGATGACTTGGTCATTGGTGTAGCTGTGGATCGTGGTCATGATGCCGGAGGCGATGCCGAAGGTGTCGTTGAGGACCTTGACGACGGGGGCGAGGCAGTTTGTGGTGCAGCTCGCGTTGGAGATGATGTTGTGCTTAGCGGGGTCGTATTTGCCGTCGTTTACTCCGAGGACGATGGTGATGTCTTCGTTGGTGGCGGGGGCGGAGATGATGACTTTCTTGACGGTCGAGCCGAGGTGGGCTTTGGCTTTTTCCGCGTCGGTGAAGAAGCCGGTCGATTCGACGACGATCTGCGCGCCGACCGAGGCCCAGTCGAGCTTGGCAGGATCGCGCTCGGCGAAGACCTTGATCTGCTTGCCGTCGACGGCGATGAAGTCCGCTCCGTGGGTGATCTCCTGCTTGAGGTTGCCGAGGATGGAGTCGTATTTGAGGAGATGAGCCAGGGTGGCGGGGGTGGTGAGGTCGTTTACGGCTACGAATTCGATTTCGGGATTGCCGAGAGCGGTGCGGAAGACGTTGCGTCCGATACGGCCGAAGCCGTTGATGCCTACCTTTACTGCCATGTTTGCGATGCTCCTGTCTGGTGCTGCGGTGTATTTCTGACGCTGGACACGTTGAGAGAGCGGCAAAACCCGCCGCGCCCCATCAAGCCGGATGCTACCACCCAGGGAGGGGAGGCGCAAATGAAGGCGAGCCGCTTCAGCCGCAACGCTTTCGCGGCAGCGGGTTGCGCATTCCGGAGAGGTGACGGCGGAGGTGCGGAGATTTGCGGGGTGCTTCCGCGCTGTGTTACAAGCGTCCTATGCGCGATTTGCGCGAATGGATAAGCGAAAAAATGAGACGACGCCCTAGACGTGGACCGAATGATTCGGAGTCCACGGGGAAGAGTGGGCAGGAGTTGCCCTCGAACCAGCCAGCCCCCCTGAGACCGACCTATCCGGAGGCTCTGCCGGTTCACGCGGAACAGATGCCGGCGAGCGCGGATGCGGAACATCAGGCAGCGCCGATGCAACAGGTTCCTGAGCACGCCTCTGCCGCGGCCACGGCGCCAGACACTGCTCCTGAGCCCGATGCAGCATTCCAGCCGAAAGCTGACGCTGAGCCCAGGATTGAGCCTAAGATGGTGATGGAGACGCAGCCGGAGTCGCTGGGCACTCCGCCCGCGGAGCTGACGGCGCTGAAGTCGCCCAAAGGCTATGTGGTGCTGGCGATTGGTCTACCGGGTTCGGGCAAGACGACGTGGTACAAACGGCGAGGCGTGACTCCACTGTCAAGCGACCTGCTGCGGACGCTGCTGTTTGACGATATTACGGAGCAGCGCTACCAAGGGCTGGTGTTTTCGACGCTGCGCAGTCTGCTGCGGGCGCGCCTGATCGCGAAGATGCCGTGGAACTATGTGGATGCGACGAACCTGTCGCCGCACGAGCGCAGGCAGTGGATCAAGATGGCCAAGAGCTTCGGGTACGAGGTGCAGGCGGTGTTTTTCGATGTGCCTCTGGCGGTGTGCCTGGAGCGCAACTCGAAGCGCGACCGGCAGGTGACCGATGAGGTGATGCACAAGATGGCGGAGCGGCTGAAGCCGCCGACCTTCAAGGAAGGCTTCGAGAAGATCACGGTGGTCCGGGTGAAGGGACAACCGGGAACTGCGGCGGAGCCGGCGGCTTCAGAGGCTGCGCCGGAAGACGCGGAGTAGACAAAGCAATTACGGTAGGGGACATGCCCACAGTCGGCGTTGCGTTCGCGAAGGTGAGCTACACGCTGCCGGCAGGCTCGGGCGAACAGGCCGGGCGTGTGCTGCTGCGGGATATTTCGCTGCGGCTTGAAGCGGGAACGACGACCGCGCTGCTGGGGCGGAGCGGGTCGGGGAAGACGACGCTGCTGCGCATGGTGAACCGGCTGGTAACGCCGACCTCGGGCGAGGTGTTGGTGGCGGGCAAGGATGTGCGCGAAGGCGATGTGGTTGCCCTGCGGCGAAGCATCGGCTATGTGATCCAGGAGACTGGGCTGTTTCCACACATGACGATCGAGCGCAACGCCGGCATGGCGCTGGAGCTGGCGGGACGTCCCAAGGCGGAGATGGCGGCCCGGGTGCGGGAGGTTCTGGAGTTGGCCGGGCTGAGGTATGAGGAGTTTCGCGCGCGGTATCCGTGGCAGCTCTCCGGCGGCCAGCGGCAGCGGGTGGGACTGGCGCGAGCGCTGGCGACCGATCCCGAGGTGTTGCTGATGGACGAGCCGTTCGGCGCGCTCGATCCGCTGACCCGGGCGGAGATGCAGACGGTGGTGCGCGAGCTGCTGGAGCGCGTTGGCAAGACCGTCGTTCTGGTGACGCACGATCTGGACGAGGCCTTGTATCTGGCGAAGCGGGTGGTCTTTCTTTCGGAGGGCGCGGTGGTTGCGGATCTGGCTGCGGGCGAGGTTCCCCACTCGGAAGACAAGAATGTCAAAGAGTATGTTCGGGCCGTGCATCGGGCCTTACCGAATGGAATGCCGGCATGATGGCTTTTCTGCGGGCGCATGGGTACGAGATCGGGAGGCTGACCTTCGAGCACCTCTGGCTGACCCTGTCGGCGATGCTGCTGGCAGCAGGGATCGGGCTTCCGCTGGGTATTTTTCTGACCCGCAAACAGGCCTGGGCCAAACCGGTGATCGGGGTGGCGAATGTGCTGCAGACGGTGCCGAGTCTTGCGCTGTTCGGCTTGCTGCTGCCGGTGCCGTGGCTGGGCGAGAACGCGGCCCGGCTGGCGATTCTGGCGCTGACCGGATATGCGCTGCTGCCGATTCTAAGGAATACCTATGCGGGAATTGGAAGCGTGGACCCGGCGCTGGTGGATGTTGCCAATGCGATGGGAATGAGCAGCATGCAGCGGCTCAGGAAGGTGGAACTCCCGCTGGCGGCGAGCGTGATCCTGGCCGGAGTGCGAACCGCCACGGTGACCTGCGTGGGGGTGGCGACGATCGCGGCGGCGATCGGCGCGGGCGGCCTGGGAGAGCTGATCTTTCGTGGGGTGGCGAGCGTGGATAACGGGCTGGTGCTGGCGGGGGCGATTCCGGCGGCGCTGCTGGCGCTGGTGGCGGACGCCGGGCTGGGCTGGCTCGAGAAGCGGACGGCTGTGAGGCGGGCGTGAGGAGATTGTGCGCTGCCGCGCGGGCGCTCTACGTGGGCCGCGCCCACTTCGTGGGGGGTATACCGGCTTC
This sequence comes from Edaphobacter sp., assembly GCA_965277335.1. Classification (GTDB taxonomy): domain Bacteria; phylum Acidobacteriota; class Terriglobia; order Terriglobales; family Acidobacteriaceae; genus Edaphobacter. Next base: position 403,840 of record CBDICJ010000009.1, read on the forward strand.
GCCCGGGCCTCCCGATGGTCCGCTTGAAGATTTTCGATCGCGACGAACGGGAGCGCCAGCCGAAGGGGTATACACGTTGCGAAGTGACCGCGCGCCGCGCAGGCGGGCCAGCCGGCAGGCCATATCTTTTCATCATCGCGGGTGCGCGGCGGTGTTGATGGCAGCGCTTTTTGGGTTGACTGCGTGTGCGCCGCCGAGGTCTTCGCGGGTGACCATAGGGGCGAAGAACTTCACCGAGCAGGTGGTGCTGGGGGAGCTGCTCGCGCAGGAGATCGAGGCTGTGTCCGGGCAGCCAGTGGCGCGGCGTTTTTACCTGGCGGGGAGCTATCTTTGCCAGCAGGCGCTGGTGAGCGGGCGGATCGATGGTTATGTCGAGTACACGGGGACGGCGCTGACGGCGATTTTGAAGCAGCCTCTGCCGCCGATGGGGCAGCGGGATGAGGCGGCGGTGTTCCGCACGGTGAGCGGACTTTACGGTTCGCGATATGGGGTGAAGGTGGGGCCGGGGCTGGGGTTCGAGGACACGTTCGCGATGGTGGTGCGGGGGGACGATGCGCAGCGGCTGGGGGTGAAGACGATCTCGGATGCGGTGCGGGTGGCGCCGAGCGCGAAGGGATGGCGGCTGGGTGTGGGCTATGAGTTCGAGTCGCGGCCGGATGGGTTGGCTGGACTGCAGGCGGCGTATGGGTTGAAGTTCGCGGGTTCTCCCCGCACGATGGACCTGGGGCTGCTGTATCGTGCGCTGGGGAGCGGGCAGGTGGACATGGTGGCGGGGAATTCGACCGACGGGCCGATACGGGCGCTGGGGTTTGTGGCGCTGGTGGATGACCGGCACTACTTTCCACCGTATGAGGCGGTGCCGCTGGTGCGGAACGACTCACTCGCGCAGCATCCTGGGATTGAGACGGCGATGGAGCGGCTTGCGGGGAAGGTGAACGCGGACGAGATGCAGCGCATGAACGATGCCGTGGATGCGCAGCATCGGGATGTGGGAGAGGTGGTGCGGGAGTTTCGCAAGGCGAAGGGGCTTTGAAAGAATTGTCCTGCCGGACGGGCCCACTGCGCTCAGTCACCCCGCAAACGAAGACCTGTTTGCGGGGGCGGCAGGTTCAGATTACAAGTGCAACAAATTCCGGAGATTGAAGTCCTTTGAAATGTTCAGTCGCCGTCGTCGGCGGTGTCGGAAAGTGGAAAGCGCCTTTTGCTTTCCAGCTTTTCAATACCACGTTCTTCCGCACATCGCGCAACTTGCCATCCCTGGTTCGAAATCCATTTGTTGCACTTGCTCCTTGAATCCGCCGTCCCCGATTCGGCGGTCACTTCGTGACTTGTGAACTCCTTCGGGTGGCCTTCTGTTGGGTCGGGATGCCGGTTGAGTTTGAGGAGACGATTCGGAGTGTGCGGGTGCGTGGGCGCTGTCAGGATGGCTTTAGTGGTTCAGCTTGGACGACTGGAGAGAGACGATGAGCGAGTTGAGAGTGGTTGCGATTGCGAGTGAGTTGGCCGATGAGGTGAGGACGACGAAGCTTTCGCCGGGGTATGGGCATCCGGTAACGGCGAAGGTGGCAACGGGGCATGGACCGTGCCGGCACTGCCTGAGGCCGTTCGTGGTGGGGCAGGAGGTCCGGCTTCTGTTTACGCTAAATCCGTTTGACGGCTTTGGCACGATACCGCAGCCTGGCCCGGTGTTCGTGCATGAGGCGGAGTGCGAGCGCCACGCGGAGATTGCCGGTTATCCAGTGGAGCTGCTGCCGTTTCCGGCGGTGCTCGACGGATATGACGCGGCGCAGATAGTTCGGCGGCGTGAGTTTGTCATCGCCGGTGCGCAGCCGGAGATGGCTGAGGAGATGCTGCGGGACCCGCTGGTGGAGTATGTGTTTGTACGCGATGCAAAGGCCGGGTGCTTCGGCTTTCGGGTCGAGAGAACGGAGGAGGTTGGATGATGGTAGAGCCATGGCTGCGAGGGACGTTGACGGAGGTGGATGCGGTGCGGCGCCAGGTGCTGCATGCGCTGGAGCAGGCGGGAGAGGATATCGAGAGATGGTGCGCGGAGTTGAGCGATGCGGAGATTCATGCTCGGCCGTACGACATCGCGCCGGTTGCATTTCATCTGCGGCACATGGGTGGCAGTCTTGATCGGCTGCTTACGTACGCGGAGGGTGGGAGCTTGTCTGAGGCGCAGATCGATGCACTGGGCAGGGAGATGAACGGCGCCGCATCGACGGAGGAGGTGATGGCGAAGGCGCGGACTGCTCTGGGGGAGGCGCGGCGGCGCATCCTGGATATCCCGGTGGACAGTTATGAAAAGGCTCGCAGCGTCGGGCGCTCGATGCTGCCGAGCACGGTGGGTGGGTTGGTGGTTCATTGCGCGGATCATACGCAGCGGCATGTCGGGCAGGCTATTACGACTGCCAAGATGATCCGCGGGATGCGGCAGGCATAGAAGCTGGTGTGTGGATCCTGGTGCGCCTCGTGCCTAACGTTCGCAGCGTGGTCTAGCGTGTTCTATTGATCGGTGAAACAGCAGATCTTTCCACTTCGCTGCGTTCCAGTCGAGAGGACAGGATTGGGATGCGAAGGATGAACTCAGGATGCGACCCGAAGCAGCTTGCGACACTTTTCCCATTGAATCGACCGTGAGACCATAAACATCTATGGCCATTCCCAGCACCCCAGAGTTCGCCATTGCGATCATGGCCGCCGGCAAAGGCACGCGACTCAAGAGCAAGCGCCCCAAGGTGCTTCACGAGATCGGCGGCCGCGCTCTGCTGCTCCACGTGATCGCCGCCGCAGAGACGATCGTCCCCGCGGAAGACATCTTTTGCGTCATTGGCCATGAGGCGGAGCGGGTGCGCGCGGCCGTCGAAGCCACCGGCGTGCAGTTCGTCCTGCAGGCGGAGCAGCGCGGCACCGGCCACGCCATCCAGATGCTTAAGGCGTTCTTCGCTCTGTCCGGCGCGCCGCTGCCTGAGCATCTTCTGATTCTCTCGGGCGATGTCCCGCTCATCCGTCCTCAAACCCTCGCCGGGCTGCGCGATGCGCATCTTCGCGAACACGCCGCCATGACCATCCTCACTGCCCTGCCTCCTGATCCTGCCGGATATGGGCGCGTGATCCGCAAGAGCGCGAACGCACCGGAGGTCGCGGCTATCGTCGAGCAGAGGTCGTTGACGCCCAGCCAACTGCACTCGCCCGAGACCCGCGAGATCAACTCGGGCATTTATTGCTTTCAGACTCACGCTCTCTTCGAGCGGCTCGATTCCCTGTCGAACAACAACGCGCATGGCGAGTTCTACCTTACGGACCTGGCTGCCATGCTGGTAGCCGACGGCGAACGTGTTGTCGCCCTGCAGGCGGAGAGCGTCGACGAGGTTCTGGGAGCCAATACGATCGCCGAGATGATGCACCTCGATGCGGCCATGCGGCTCGCTGCCGCCAAGCGCCTGATGGCGGCAGGCGTCACGATCTTCCGCCCCGAAACTTGCGTAATCGACCTCGAGGTCGCGGTCGGCTCGGATACCGTGATCGAACCCTACGTGCAGCTGCTCGGCGCAACCCGCGTCGGGTCCGATTGCCGCATACGTTCTTACGCGGTGATCCAGAACTCGCGGCTGGGAGACGACGTGCTGGTCCGCAACGGCTGCATTCTGGACACAGCTGAAGTCGCCGACCACGCGGTTCTTGGACCGTATGCCCATCTTCGCCCGGAGAGCCGCATCGGCGAGTCCGCGCACGTGGGCAACTTCGTCGAGACGAAAAAAGCCACTTTGGGCAAAGGTTCGAAGGCGAATCATCTCAACTACCTCGGCGATGCCATGATCGGCGAAGGCGTCAACATCGGGGCCGGAGCCATCACCTGCAACTACGATGGAGTGCACAAGCACCTGACGACGATCGGGGACGGCGCGTTCATCGGCTCCGATTCCACGCTTGTCGCTCCCGTCACGATTGGCGCCGGAGCTTACATTGCCGCAGGCAGCAGCATTACCGAGGACGTGCCGGAAGACGCCCTCGCGCTCGGGCGCAGCCGCCAGGTCACCAAGCCTGGCTGGGCAGCTGTGCGCAAAGCGGCTCAGAGGAAGAAGTGATCTCAAACGTTTTTTAGAGCTACGCAGGAGTTCGCGTCAGGACAAAAACAAGCAAGCAAAGGCGCTCGCCGGGGACCCGGTTGCTCGGTCGAGATGACGACCCCTTTGGGTTACAAATACAGTTTTAGACAATCACAAGGTAGCCGCGCCGAAGATTTTAGCTAATCCATCTCCTCTCCAAGCCGATAACCCCAGAGAAGAAGCGCAACTCGCGCGAAGTGGCCCACGCTCATGCCGCCGGAACGAATTCTGATAGTCGACGACGAAGAATCTGTCCGCAGCGTAGTTGCGGCCCTGCTCGAACACAGCGGCTACGCGCCCACCGTCCTCTCGAACGCAGACGAAGCCATCGCCCGCCTGGCGCAGGATCCAGACTACGATCTGGTCTTGGCCGACGTGATGATGCCCGGCACCGACGGCCTCACTCTGCTCGACCAGATCTGCCTCGATCACCCCGGCCTTCCCGTGGTCATGTTCTCCGCCATTCACGATGCCCACGTGGTCACGAGCGCGTTTCGCCGCGGTGCGATCGACTATCTCCCGAAGCCCTTCGAGCGCTCGGAACTCGACAGCATCGTCCTGCGGGCGATCGAGCACGGCCGTCTGCGCAAGCAAAACACCATCTACCGCCAGAATCTGGAATCGATCGTCTCCGCCCGCACCGGCCGCCTGCGCTCGACCATGCAGGATCTGGAGCGCAGCTACGATATCACTCTTGAAGCGATGGGGGACGCGCTTGACTTGCGCGATGAGGAGACTGAAGGCCACTCCCGCCGCGTCACCGCGTACACGATTGCGCTCGCGCAGGCCATGGGGCTCGACTGCGAGGAACTTCGCGTGATTGCCCGCGGCGCTTTTCTCCACGACATCGGCAAGATCGCCACGCCCGACGCCGTACTGCTCAAAGCCGGCAAGCTCGATTCCGAAGAGATGGAGATCATGCGGCAGCACTGCGAGCGCGGCTATGAGATGGTCCGCAAGATTCCCTTCCTCCGCGAAGCCGCCGAGATCGTCTACGGACACCAGGAGTGCTTCGATGGGACCGGTTACCCGCGCGGCCTCGAAGGCGAAGGCATCCCGCTCGGAGCGCGTATCTTCGCGATCGCCGACACCCTCGACGCGATGACCTCCGACCGCCCGTACCGCAAGGGAACAACCTTCGCGGCGGCTTGCAAGGAGATCGCCCGCTGCGCCGGAAGGCAGTTCGATCCGCAGATCGTCCAGGTCTTCCTCGGCATGCCGGTAGAGACCTGGTCCGATCTGCGCAACGAGGCCTCCAGAGTTTCTCCGGCAGGACTGTCGATCCATCTTATCCACCTCTGCCGCCCGGCACTTGCGCACTCGAAGAGAACGCCTTAGGATCGCAGGCGTGAGGCGCCGTTATGAAACCTGCCATTCGATCGGTTATGCCCGAAGCAGAGATTCAAGACGTGTTGCAGGAGCATCCGGAGTGGAAGTTACAGGGTGGAAAGCTGGTCCGCGATTGGACATTCAGCGATTTTGCCGCTGCCATGAAGTTCGTAAACCGGATCGCCACGCTTGCCGAAGCCGCCGACCACCATCCGGACATCGACATTCGTTACAACCGGGTCCTGCTTGCGCTCATCTCCCATGATGTCGGTGGAATTACCAAGCGGGATACTGCGCTGATGACTGAGATCGATCATTTGCCATGACAGCACCTCTCAAGAGCGCTACCTGTCTGAGCCTCTTTTCATCAGTTCTTAGAAAGCCTCTCCTATTCGGGATGGAGGTGCGGCTTCTGGCTTACTTTATCCGAGGACGGAGATCCTGCGGCTCAATCCCTTTGTATTGATCAGTTTACATAGAATAGGAAGCTTATATGGGACCCGGATATCCCTGTGAACGGCATTATTTCTATGGTGAGACATATTTCTTTGTTTTCAAATCCGTATTGTGGTATCTTTTTTATAACGGCGAGCGCGAACATTCCGCCTCCGTGAGATCTTTCAGTCGGGCAACACAGACTGACACAAGTTGCGTCACTGGCCTCCCGGCACGAGTCAATCCACGTTCGTGCCGTCTTTTTTGCCCAAAAGCCAGATGCCGAATTACAGTAGAGCTATGAAGCGAATGCTCGGATGTATCGCATTAGGGCTGGGGACGATGGCGGCATCGGCCCAGTGGTCCAATCCTTCTGAGGAGATTCCCGCTTACAACGCCGTCGCGCCAGTAAAGCGCCTGCCTCCCATCCTTAGCGGCAATCAACTGACCGGCGAATATTTTACTCATCCCTATCAGGTGGTTGTGTACAAGATGGCGGCAGCGATCCCCTTGGTCCTGCATCAACAGCCCTGCTACTGCCGGTGCGATCTGGCCATGCACCATAACAGCTTGCACAGTTGCTTTGAAGGCACTCATGGGGCGGCCTGCTCTACCTGCATGAAAGAGACAGTCTTTGCCTACCAGGAGACGAAAAAGGGCCAGACTCCAAGGCAGATCCGCGAGGCTATCGAGCGCGGCGACTGGCGAGAGGTCGATCTATTGAAGGCCATGCTGTAATGACTGAGCGGACTTGTTCTGCAAGAAATCAATCTTCTGCAGGAATCATTGTTTCGCGGGAGCAGCCGAAGTCAAGGTTTTCGATGGGTTCGAGGTGTTTCGCATGCCCAGGACGTGGAAATCCTTGAGCCCGCCCTTCAGCACATAGACGAGCCGATTGTTCCCGTTGGGATCGGTTGGTCGCAGGAAAAACCCCGATTCCAGCACAAAGTCTCGGGTGTTGCTGATGATTCCTTCAATCATCTCGCCATCGTAGAAGTAGACCCGCACCCATAGCCCCTGCACCACCGGCGCGTGTTCATGGAAGTGCAACGCCCTGTGCTTCAAGTCGCCGTCAAAGGTTTTGACGAAGAAGACAGCCTTGGCGTCTTTGGTCGAGACCTCCTGGACCTGCGCCGAATCGAGCAGCTTAAGCCGAATGGAGTCGAGCGGGTAAACCGGATCGTTGCGCAGCAGCTGGTCGATCGATCCCAGGTCCTTAGGCTCAATGAGACCCCGAACGGCATGATTTTCATACCGGACTACAACCCGGTATGTCTCTTGATCCTCTTCTTTGTCAGCCTTCATGAAGCCCTATGCCTGGTTCCGGGGTGACAGATCATATTGCTTAATCTTATACAGGAGCGCCTTGTAGCTGATCTGGAGATCGTTAGCCGCGGCCTTCCGGTTCCAACCCACCCCTTCGAGCACCTGCGCGATGGCGGTCGACTCGGCATCGCCCTTGAGATTGCGCACCATGGCCTTAAGTCCAGCGCCGTTCGACGGCTCCTGCGATTGCGATAAGGTCGCGGCGCCTCCCTGGTAGGCGGAAGAGGGAGCGAGCTCATCGACAATCGACTTCTCTTCTCCCAGCACAAGATAGCGATTGATGACGTTCTCCAGCTCGCGCAGATTGCCCGGCCACGAGTGTTCGGTCAGGGCATGCAGCAGATTGGCCGAAAGCGGCAGCGGCTGCCGATCGTAGCGCTTGGCTCCCTTGCGCATGAAGTACTCCGCCAGCACGGGGATCTCTTCTCTGCGTTCCCGCAGCGGCGGAATGCTCAAGGTGAAGCCGTTCAAGCGGTAGTACAAGTCCTCGCGAAAGGTCTTCTGCGCCATCGCCTCTTTCATATTGATGTTGGTGGCGGCGATCACGCGCACATCCACCTTCATGGGCGAACGACTGCCCAGCCGCGAAAAAGTTCCATCCTGAAGCACCTGCAGGAGCTTGGCTTGCAGGATCGCCGGCATCTCCCCGATCTCGTCTAGGAAGATGGTTCCTCCGGTGCAGACCTCGAATTTTCCGGGCTTGGTCTTGACTGCTCCGGTAAATGCGCCCTGCTCATAGCCGAACAGCTCGCTCTCCAGCAGATCGGCCGGAACGGCGGCGCAGTTCACCTTCAAGAAGATGCTCTGGCTGCGTGCCGACATCTTGTGGGTATAGAGCGCGAGAATTTCTTTTCCCGTGCCGCTCTCCCCGAGGATCAGGAGCGGGATATCCGCGCGGGCCACCAGGGACGCCTGGGCCTCGAGATCGCGCATCCGTTTGCTCGATCGCACAAAGGAATGGGTCTCATTGAGGGGAATCTCTTTGAGAGCATCGGCGGCGGGAATCTTCTTCTCCGCGGAGGCAAGATGCTCTTCAATCGCCTCCTCGACATCGCTTCCCACAAAGGGCTTCATCACGATGGCGCGAACGCCGAGACGGATCACCATCTCCAGGTCGCGAAGATCCGCAGAGCAGGAGAGGACAACCACTGGAAGATGCGGCTTGGTGCAGCGAATATGGGTTAGAAGCGGCAGTGGGTCGCGGTTGGCATGCAAAGCGAGCAACAAAAGATCCGGCTGCTCGGCCTTATCCAGTCGGTCTAATCGATCGAGGAGAATCTGCTCATCGGAAAACAGGCTGAGAGAATATTTCGAGGAAAGCGTCAACCGGAGGTAATCCAGCACGGCTAGATCAGGCTCGAGTATGAGGATTTGGGAACGCAACTTCGGATGCGACTTCAAGGCAGACACTGGATAAGACAGCGAAGCTGACATACAAGTACCCCTATGGCCGGTCTGGATTCTGCTGCCCGGACCTGGCATTTGCTTCTTGGGCCCGCATCGCGGCGGACCCCCATCCACTAAGTCCCGTAAGGTCGCTGCACAAGCGGGGAGGTCTTGCACTGTTTCCCACTGGAGCAGATTCTAGATTGTTTCGACCCCCTTTTGCCAAAAAATGTTACGAACTTTGCTGACAAAAGGGACAAAGCTTTTCCACTCCCGTTCCGAGTAGGCATAGCTTACATGCTAATGGACAGGTTTGCGGCGGGAAAATAAGCATTTTTTTGACCGCATTACTTTAGTGAAGAGGCCATTGGTGACCTTAAAATCCCAAGAAAAGGTGTGACCTTTGGCAACCTTTATGAAGTTCTTCCTCCAAACCATGGAGCATTCTCATCCTGTGACTTTCGCGCTGCGAGTGTCTGTCGATTGGTGCCCAACGTGCAGGAGGAAGAACGTTATCACCTTGTACGGTGTCCTCGTACCCAGAAGGAAAGATGCCCTTGATCCATCATGCTGAATCCGCCGCGTCTCTTAATCTGCCTCCCCTCGACATTATTTTCGGCAAGGCCGCAGCCATGCAAGCGGTTCGAACCAAGCTGGAGCGCGTAGCGGAGACTGATGTCCCGGTCTTATTCCAAGGTGAAAGCGGCACCGGCAAAGAGATCTGCGTACGTCTCCTGCATGCTTATTCTCTCCATGGCCGCGGCTCTCTGGTCAAGGTAAGCTGTCCCGCGATACCCCACTCGCTTTTGGAGACCGAGCTCTTCGGTTATGAAAAGGGGGCGTTTACGGGCGCTATGTCGACCAAACTCGGACGTGTCGAGCAATCCCACCATGGAACTCTGTTTCTCGATGAGGTGGGCAGCCTCGATCTCGCGGTTCAATCCAAGTTGCTTCAGGTACTCCAGGACGGCACCTTTGTGCGGGTTGGCGGGCATGAACCCCGCACCATCTCGACCCGGCTGGTCTCGGCCTCGAACACCGATCTGCGAAACCAGGTAGAAGACGGCTCCTTCCGCTTGGACTTCCTTTTCCGAATCAACGCGGTGACGATCAACTTGCCACCCTTGCGCCAACGCATCGCCGACCTGCCGATTTTGATCGACTACTTCATCGAGCACTATGCAAAGATTTTCCACAATACACCGGAATTGCTCTCCAAGAGCGCCGTCCGCCTCATGCAGAACTATCACTGGCCAGGGAACATCCGCCAACTCGAGAACCTTATTCGCAGCTATGTCCTGATCGGCAGCGAGGAGGCGCTGGTTTCGGAGTTGATGCCCGATACCCCCCGGGGGATCGTCACGGAGATTGATGTCAGCGAGTCGGTTTCCTTGAAAAACATCACCAAAAAGGCTACCCAGGACCTAGAGCGCCAGATCATCTTGAAGGTGCTGAAAGAGAATAGCTGGAACCGGCAGAAGACGGCAAAATGGCTTCAGATTAGCTACCGCTCGCTGCTTTACAAGCTTAGCGAGGCCGGCATGCCTGAGGTTCCACCCAGACCTCTGCGCATTCCGCAACTTGCCAGGAAAGAGGAGGAGCGGACAATTAAGCCTGCTCTCGCGTCTCGAACCCGGGTCTTTTGAGAGCTTGCCGAGATTGAGGCCAAGAGCAAATCTCCTGATACTGTGGAGCGGGAGATTTTGAAGGATGCTGTTTTCCCTGAGAAAAAATGGGAGAGAAAACAGCGCGAGCAGCTTAGGCTCCCTTTACACCTTCAGGAAGATTGGGCCTAACGCCGATTTCACCGAGAACCCCGATTCAAGAACAAAGTCATCAAAGTCATCAAACTCATCATGGTTACGCGAGACGGTAGAGACTTAATCAAGGTGTTCCTTACCTGCGCCTGATCCATCTGCTCGTTCGCGACTACTGCGCGCCCTGCCGGCGGATGATGGTCTTGACGGTCTCGAACATAATCAGCAGATCGAGCCCCAAGGTCATGTGCTTGATGTAGTAGAGATCGAACTCGAGCTTTTCACGGCTCTGCGCCAGCGTCGCTCCGTATCCGTATCGCACCTGCGCCCAGCCGGTCAGCCCCGGCCGTATCATATGCCGCAGGTTGAAGTAAGGGATCTGCTCGGAGAGCCAGGGGACGAACTCGGGCCGTTCCGGCCGGGGTCCCACGAATCCCATGTCTCCACGAAGCACATTCCAAAGCTGCGGGACTTCGTCCAGCCGCGTCTTGCGCATGAACATGCCGGCTCGGGTCACGCGCGGATCATCTTTGGTTGCCCACTTGGCCCCGGAGACCTCGGCGTCGGTCCGCATGGTGCGGAATTTATAAACGGTAAAGTTCTTGCCTGCAAGACCTACCCTGGTCTGCCGAAAAAAGATCGGGCCGGACGAAGAAAGCCGGACCAGAAGCACCACGAAGGGAAAGATGGGAAGAAACAGGAGCAGGCCGGATGCCGCGGTCAGGGTGGAGACGATGCGCCGGGCAATCTGCTGTGACGGCTTAACCCGGAAGCCTTCGCTGTAGATAAAGCTGCTTGGGCGAAGTCCATCGAGATACAGCTTTCCCGTCAGCCGCTCGAGCAGGCTGCCGGCCTCTTCGATTAGAACGCCTTGAAATCGCAGGTTCAGCAGTTCGCGCAGGGGCAGCTCTCCGCGCCGATCTTCGAGGGCGACGATCACTCGATCCACCTTTGGCTTCGGCCCTCCGACGGACTCCATGGCGGCGTTAAAGGCTTCTTTGCGTTCTGCTTTCTCCGCCAGATAGCCGCCCCAGCCGACCACCTCCATTCCGGCGTCCTTGCGCGACCGCAGCAGGTCGACGATGAGCTGCGCGCGTTCTCCCGCGCCGAGCACGTAAACCCGTTCCCGAAACATCTCTCTTCCGATAATCCACTCATACGCGCTGCGCCAGGCCACCAGCGCGATGGTAAGAAAGATCAGACCCAGCAGGAGCACATAGCGCGCCATATCGGCGTCCGGGAACAACCACACGATCGCCGAGAGCAGAAACGACAGGAAGCCGAGGACCAGCAGCAGGCGAAAGTAGATCTCCCAGCGCGCCGTCATTCGCTGCGGCTCATAGAGGTCGAAGTAGTACGAGCAAAGCAGAGTCAGCGCCGTAAGTCCGAGGATCTTAAGGCCGCCATACTCATAGTTCAAAACAAGATAGGTGTCCGGCCCCACCAGCAGCACCATCGCGAGCAGGAAGCAGCCACTGACAATCAGCGCTTCACATAGCAGGAGAACGATGGTGCGGGTGGGATAGTACACATTCAAGAGCCGGATCATCGCTTCAATCGCTCCTCTTTCGTGCCTCTAGAGTTTGGCGGAGTCATAGCCGTAGTAACTGTCGACGTGGGGAGCTTGCTGCACGGCATTGAGAATGAAGCCAAGGAGATTCGCCGCCTTCAACTCACTTTGGGCGCGTTGCGCGATTTGAAACTTGGTCACGCCTTCGCGCGCAACCAGAAGAACTCCATCGCAGGACCGCGCCAGGTTGGCAGCGTCGGAGACCGGCAGCACGGGCGAGGAATCGATAACAATCCAGTCGAAACAGGACGACGCCAGACGGAGCAGCTCCCCAAAGCGCGGGCTGCCGGAAAGATCCGCGGCTTTATCGCCGCCGTTGCCGCCGGCGATGAACATGAGATTCGCGAGCATCGGTTTGGCGGTTCCTTTGGTCTCCTGAGACACCTCCGGCCGCTGGAGGACCTCGACCGGGCTTGCTTTGCCGGCGAGATAGTCCGCCAGCCCGGGGTGAGATTCGCAACCCAGCAGCTGATGAATGGTGTACCTCCGCATATCGCCGTCGATCAGCAGCACCTTGCTATTTTTGTGGCGGGCGAGGCTCAGAGCGAGGTTGGTGGAGATGAAGCTCTTGCCTTCCTGCGGCATGCCGCTGGTGACCAGAATTGTCTGCAGGGGCTTGACGTCGCGCAACTCAAACAGCCGCGAGCGGAGGCTGCGAAACTGCTCCACGGCCGGTCCGCGGTCCAGCAATGCCGGCAATTGTTTGAGCGAAGGGGACCAGGGTCGAGCCACGACCTGACCTAGATCGAGCGCCTGCGCTCCGGGGCGGGGGGCGAAGGTGGCCGCGTTGAAATTTGCCTGCAGGCGTTCGGAGGCCTCGTCGTGCTCGGCTTCGGCGAGGGCGGTTGCGGCAAATGGCGGAGCGGCAAATGGCTGGGCAAATTCCGCCGGCTCCGGATTTCGCTGGTCCGGGATTCGCTGGTCCGGATTTCGTTGTTCCGGGATTCGCTGTTCTGAAAATCGCGGCTTTGGGTCATGCGATTCGATCTTGCGTTCGGATTCTGCCTTCTGCAGTGCGTCGTATATGCGGCTCATCGTTCGTGCCTTCCCGGAGTCTCTCCGCTAAAACCGCTCATGAAACTTTCTTCTTTCCGGCTGGACAACGGCTGTGCGCCTGCGCCTCCGAGCGCCATGGATGAGACCATGAACGGCTGTACATCCAGCTCCAGCTCCGCCGCCACACCTTCGACGATAGCCGCCGTCGACTGCTGCACCTGCTCGACGTATGCCACGATCAGCGCGTGCTCGCAAAGCAGATTGATAAGGCGCGGAATGCCTCGGCTGCATCGATGGACAACACTTAGCGCTTCAGGCGAAAACAGCGGCCAGGCAGCTCCCGCGATCCGCAGCCGCTCGGCGACATAGGCATGCGTTTGGCTTTCGGTCAGGGCCTGCGTGCGGCACCACAACGATACTCGCTGTCGCAACTGCCGCACACTGGGGTGGCGCAGCTTTTCGTCGAGTTCGGGCTGCCCGGACAATACGATCTGCAGCAGCTTCTCCGACGAGGTTTCGAGGTTAGTGAGCAGCCGGATCTCTTCCAGCAACTCCCAGGAGAGATTCTGCGCTTCATCGACCACCACCACGCAGGTCTCTTCCATGCGGAAGCGCTCGATCAGCCAGCGGTTCAACTGCAGCAGCATTCCCGATTTGGTCCTATTGGTCGGCACTATGCCGAAGTCGGTCAACACAAACTCGAGAAAATCGAGCACATCCAGCCGAGGATTGAAGACAAATGCCGTCGACACCCTCCGCCCGCTGAAGGAACTCAGAGCCCGGCGCAGCAGCGTCGTCTTGCCTGTGCCCACCTCGCCGGTGAGGACCGTGAAGCCCTTGCGCGCCGAGATGCCGTATTCCAGGCAGGCCAGCGCCTCCCGCGTATGCGGCATCATGTACAGAAACCGCGGATCAGGGCTGGTGCCGAATGGACTGCTCTGCAGCTTGAAGAAGGAGTTATACATCGTCATCTACCCGCATTCATGAGCGGCTTGGCGTCGACGGCAAGATCGGAACTTCGGCGCCTGAACCAACGGCGCTTTACATTGACCGGCTCGAGCTCCTGGTTGTAGGCGATCACTCCGAGCGTAGGCAGCTTCGTGAACGCCCAGATGTCGCGCTCGTTGCGAAGCGCCGTATCCATATACTCCAGCAAGCCTACGATCAACAGCCCCAACCCAAGCCCAGCGGCAAGTCCGCCGCCGACAAACACCGGCCGCTTCGGGGTCGCGGGCTCTTCGGGCAGGTTGGGCTCGTCCATCACGCGAAACTGCTCCCCCTGTTGGCGCTTCTCCAGATCGGTCGCCATATTGGATTGGTTCATCTTGTTGAGCAGGTCGTCATAGAACGCCTGCGCCGTCTGGTTATCCCGCGTGATGCTCTTATATTCGTTTTCTACTGCGGGGCTTGAAGCGACGCGCTCCTGATACAGGCGCAACTGAGCCTCGATTCCGGCCTGATCTTTCTTCTTCTGCGCGATTCCCTGATCCATGGCACGAATCTGCGCCCGAAGCTGCAGGATGGCCACCGAGTCCGTCGGTTTCGCAGAGGTTACCGAGGGCGCCGGAGCAGCCGCCGGAGCCTTGGCCATCTGCTGCCGCAGCTCCTTGAGCTTCCGGCGAACCGTCACTACATCGGGATAGTCGTCGGTATAGCGGGAGGTCAGATCCGCCTCTTGGCTTTGAAGCCTTTCAAGCTCGGCCTGCTGCGCTCCGGGTGCCACTCCTCCATGTTCCGTGGTCTGGGACGTCTGGCTTTGCTGCAGCGCGAGGATCGACTCCGCGTAGCTCCGGTCCTGCTGCATTCGGGCCAAGGCCTGTGTCGCGGCATCCAGTTGCGTATTCAACGTCGACATCATGTTCATGTTGGAGGCCTCTGCGCCAGGCAGCTTGCCCATGTAGGTCTGCTGGAACTTCTCCAGTTTGGCGTCCTGCTCATCCAGCTTGGCTTTGGCGTCGGCGAGCTGGCCTTTCAGAAAGTTCGTAGTCCCTTCCGCAGAGGCGGCACGATCGTTCAGATTTTCGCTAACGAACAGCGACGTGATCTCGCCGCATACCAGCTGCGCCGTGCGCGCGTCGCCTGCCTTGAAGGAGATGAAAAACCCGGGCAATCCATTGGTTCGCGCAATGGTCGACTCGATCGGGTTGATGCCGATGTTTTTTCTGGTCAGGTCGATGCGGTCGTCCATCGTCATCTTCGAGTTGGCGAAGAGATTGAATCGCTCGATGATCGGCTGCAGGCGCGACCGGCTGAGGATCTGCTCTTTCATGGAGGCCAGCCGGCCCGTTAGATCTTCGGTGACGACGGGCTTCACATAGGAGTCAGGCACCTTCTGCTGCTCGACCAGCACCAGGGTCTGCGAGATGTACTGGGGCTGAATCAGAAAAGTAATTCCATAGGCAACGATGGGGAAGATGACCACGGGGATGGCAATGATCCACCACCTCTTCTTCAGAATGGCGACATAATCCGGTACTGTCATGACGCGATGACCGAGCATAATTGACTCCTAAAATTGCCCCAGGCGAGTTGAACGGGGAGTGAAGGTGATGCCTACTCCAATGATCTGCGACGTGCCGCTGAAGGGGTTTTGCGCGCCCAGCAGGTTGCTGTAGGACTGGTCCTGAATCGAATAGCTGGCATAGGCGGAGAGCGGGTTGTTGATGCGCCTGCTCACCTGCATCCCGGCGCTGGAGGTGTTGAAGGTCGAATTGGCCGGGGAACCGGGCCCGATGGCAAACTGGGTCAGGCCGGAGGTTCGAACGTAAGCTGCGCTCAGCGACGCCACCCAGTTCCTTCCATAAGCGCGTCCTACGCCACCGGAAACACTGTCCGAGAGGGCGCCCGCAAGAACCCCGGAGCCGGCATTCACGCCTCGAGAGTAGGCCACCGAGCCATGGATAGACCTGCGGACATAGGACAGGCTCGTTGAAACCGCCAAATTGATGGCGGATGGAATCAGGAGACTGTTGGAGCTGGAGACCCACTGCGGGCCGGCCGAGACGCTCGCGCTCAAGGTTCGGCTCAAGGTCCGCTGGTAGGAGACATTCAAACCGCGAGTCTCGATATCCGGATACAGCCCAATCGACGAGCCGGTATAGGAGATGGTCGAATAGACTGCGTTCAGGCTGGCAGAGCTGCGCGCGTCGATGCGACGATTCAGCGCCACGGTGCCGGAGATCTGCGAGTCGTTCAGGCTGCCCCCGCCGTTGCTGCCGTTACTATTCAGGAAATGAAGCACAGACCACCCAGCAGACCCGCTGATCGAGGTGGCATGGTCCAGTTGCCGCTCCGCACTGCCCGATACCGTGTTCGCGACCTGCTTGCCGGCAAGCGAGAATACGCCGCCGCCCGGACCATAGGCCGGTCCTTCAATCGGAACGACGCCAAGATCGCCTACGCCCGGGACACCGGACGGCCCGGTGATTGGAGATTCCGGCAGCAAGCTGAAGCTATCCGAAACATTGAAGATCCAGGTGCGCGTCACCAGCCCTTGAGAGACCGCCAGATTCTCGTACGTAGAGACAGCAGCCTGGCCCGGCTGATTTCCCAACAGAAGACCTCCGGCAAAGAGCAGGCTGAACGGATGAACAGTGCTCTTGCTCTGGTAGGAGAGGTTCCCCGAGAGCGCGGTGGTCTCGCCCACCGTACCCGGACTGTAATACCCAAACTGCACCAACTCGGACGCAGTCAACGCATAATGAACGATGCCATCGAGGGAAGGCAGAAAAGGATCGCTAGGCGCAGCGGCGACAGCGGCGGGCAGAGCTTGTCCATACGCCATCGGACCCAGAGTCAACAGCAGCGCTGATATGGTCGTTCGGATCTTCATAGCGTTCTTCATGGAACGATGATCGTATCTCCGGGAACCAGCGTAACCCCCTCATTGTTCCCTTTCAGCGCCTGCTTATAGCTGAATGGGATCTTCTGCTGCTTGCCGTTGACGGTTCGCAAGATATAGATGTGCTTGGAACTCGCAAACTGCGTAAGCCCTCCCGCAGTCACAATCGCCTGCAGCGCGGTCATTCCCGGGGTCAGCATCACCGGCCCGACGTGGCCCACTTCGCCTACCAGGAAGATCCTCTGGCTGTTCACTCCCAGCACTACGACCGTCACGACCGGGTCCTGAATGTACTTTTTGAGCCGGTCTGTGATGTTGGCGGAGAGCGCCATCGGCGTCCGTCCCGCCGCCGGCATGTCCCCCACCAGCACCAGGGAGATCATTCCATCGGGCCGCACCGGGAATGTTCCCGACAAGGTCGGCTCTTTCCACACCGTCACCTGAAGCGAATCCTGGGGCCCGATCACATACCGTGCAGCATCGATCGGCCCGGTGTACTCTGCGGACGCCACTCCCGACGCGGGAGACGTGGCCTGCTGCCCTGCTGTCGCCGCCGGCGGAGTTCCGCCTGGCGTTTGCTGCGAGATTGCCTGGGCTGCCTGCGCATTCCCAGCGAACGGAAGGTACAGTAGGCCTACAGCCAAGATCGGACAATACCGCTTCATCAGATTGCTCCCATAGTTGATTCGCTTTCGCAATGACTGCTTCTACTTACCTTATCGTCTTCCGGACAAGATAGCTTCAGGGACAGAGCCAGACAAATAGAGGCCCTCAAGTACATCTGCACGACGAGTGCCAAACGCGTCTGTAAACCCGCTGATTCTCAAAATGACAAGACACTCCGTTCCCAGCAGAATCCGGCAGCCATCTTTCGTGCCATATTGTATGTATGCAGAGTAGCAGCCATGGTGGGAAATATTTTTCCCTTCCATGGCATGTTCCCTACCACTTTGGTGGCCCTATGCCCGCAAACAGGGCAAAACCCCTCTTGCGCTCCGGTACGGCAATTGCATACGAATGATGCGTGAAGTATAACCTCTTACAAATGTCCACTCGCACCGATGTCGAGCTAGATCCGACTGCGTGTCTCCCTACGACCTCCGCCGCTCAGCAGGCCAGAGCCGCCTCCCCGCCCTGGTCTGCCTGGGCGCCCTACGCGGCAATCGTTGTCCTGCTGGTAGTTCTCTACTATAGAGTCGCCCTCAAGCTCGTCTATGACTGGTACACCATACCGGACTACTCCCACGGTTTCCTGGTGCCGTTTTTCGCCATCTTCCTTCTTTGGGACAAACGAAAGGTCCTGCGGCAGACTCCGGTCCGGCAGTCCTGGAGCGGAATCTTTCTCGTCGTCGCCTCGATCGCCATTCTTATTCTCGGCATCTACGGGGTGGACCTCTTCACCGCCCGCATCTCCTTCGTCTTCCTGCTGGCAGGCCTCATCTGGACACTCTTCGGCTGGGAGATGCTTCGCGAACTCCGCTTCCCTCTTCTGGTCCTGATTCTCGCGATCCCCTTCCCTACCATCCTGTTCAATAAAATCACCTTTCCCCTCCAACTCTTCGCCTCCCGCATTGCCAGCGATATTCTGCCTGTGCTCGGGGTGCCAGTTCTGCTCGAAGGCAACGTCATTCAGCTTCCGGTGATGAAACTGGAGGTGGCCGAAGCCTGTAGCGGCATCCGCTCGCTGATGAGCCTGTTTACCCTAGCGGTGTTCTACGGCTACTTTCTCGAGCGCACCACTCGGCGGCGCGTCCTCCTGGCCCTGGCCAGCATTCCGATTGCGGTCGCCGCGAACGTCCTGCGCATCGTCGGCACGGGACTTTGCGTGCAATACTGGGACCCGGTCAAAGCTCTCGGCTTCTTTCATGAGTTTTCCGGATGGGTGATGTTCGTGATCTCGCTCGGCTGTCTTTATCTTATCCATCGCCTTATGCGGTTCTTCTCCCCGGCGAAAGCGCAGGCCCTATGAAATCCCCAAAGTTCTGGACCATTATGGTCCTCCTCCTGGCAACCGCCTTCGTGCTGGAGAGCCGCGGCGACACCGATTCGGTCCCTTCCAGCGAACCTCTTCGGCTGATGCCCGAGACCTTCAGTTCCCCGGCCATCGGCTCCTGGAGCGCGCAGGACTTTCCGCTGGACGATGACACGCTTGCCGTGCTCGGCAAAGGCGACTTCCTGAATCGCGTCTACACCACGCAACAGAGAATCGCGAATCCATCGGCCGACGGGATTGCTTCCAGCACTGTGGCTACTCCACCGGTCAGCCTGTTCATCGGCTACTTCGCGACGCAGCGCACGGGACAGACCATGCACTCCCCCCAGCATTGCCTGCCGGGAGCCGGCTGGACCTTCGATTCCCAGAAGTACGTTGACATCAAGGACGTCAACGGCAAAAACTATCGAGTCGGCGAGTACGTCATCGGCAATGGCGAGTCCAGGCAATTCGTCATCTACTGGTACCAGGCGCATGGCCGCAGCGTTCCCAACGAGTACCTCGCTAAGCTCTACATGGTCACCGATGCGATTCGCACCAATCGGACCGACGGCGCGCTGGTCCGCGTGATCACGCCGATCCTGCCCAATGAGTCGGTCGATGCCGCCAGCACCCGTGCCGTCCACTTTACCCAGCACATGGCGCCATACCTGCCCAGGTTTATTCCCAATTAGCAGCACACGAAAGTGGTACGTACTTTGCGAGATACGATACTCTTCCGTGTTGGACAATAACATCAGCAGACCGTTCCGATTGAGATCGATCAAAGAACCATTGAGGAAACAGTACGATGAGATTTTCACTTTCTCCGGTGTCCCGGGTTTCGGCAGTTCTGGCAGTGTCTCTC
This sequence comes from Edaphobacter sp., assembly GCA_965277335.1. GTDB lineage: Bacteria > Acidobacteriota > Terriglobia > Terriglobales > Acidobacteriaceae > Edaphobacter. The sequence goes on from CBDICJ010000009.1 coordinate 423,429, forward strand.
ACGCTCGGTTTCACCTCAGGCTGCCATCGCGATCCCAACAAAGAGAAGCAACGCTATCTGCAGAGCGGTAAGCGCTACGCCGGCGAAGGCAAGAACAAGGAAGCGGTCATCCAGCTTTCCAACGCGCTCAAGGTCGACCACAACTTCGCCGATGCGCATTACGAGCTTTCGAAGGTGTACCTGAAGGAAGGCGCGTTCCAGCCGGCGTTTCAAGAGCTGCGGCGCACGGTCGATCTGCAGCCCAGCAATATTCAGGCGCGCATCGATCTCGGCAACCTCCTGCTCGCGGGCAGAGCGCCGGATAAGGCGGCGGAACAGGCCAATGCGATTCTCGCTGTTCAAAGCAATAACCCCGACGCGTTCGCCATTCTCGCCGGCGTTGCTGCGTCAAAAGGCAACCGCCCAGAGGCGCTGACCCAGATTCAGCATGCTCTGAGCATCGAGCCAAACCGCGCCAGCTTTCACGCCTCTCTCGGCATGATCCAGAGCAGCGATCCGGCGACTGCGCCTGATGCGGAGCAGCAGCTTCGCAAGGCGGTTGAACTAGACGGCAAGAACATCAATGCTCGCATCGTGCTTGCGGCTCTGCTGCAAAAGAAAGGCGACCTTGCCGGCGCTCTCGATCAGATGAAGGGAGCCGTTGCAGCCGATCCCAAAAACCTGATGGCGCGCGCCACCCTCGCCAATCTCTATCTGCGGCAGAACGATACCGCCCAGGCGGAGGCGACCTATCGCCAGGCGACCGACGACCTCTTCGACACCGAAGCCGGAGCCGGTCTGCTCGCCAACTACTACATCCATACCAACCAGCTTGCCAAGGGCGAAACAGCCTACGCCGAACTTGTCGCCAAGCATCCCAAGAGCGCTCCCCTCAAGCTCTCTTATGCGCGTCTGCTGATCCTCAGCAAAGACATTCCAAAGGCTCGCGACGTTGGCGCTGAACTAGCCAAAACCGACAGCAGCCTTCCCGAGGTCGCCATTCTAAACGGCATGCTGCTGCTCAACGACGGCAAGACCAATCAAGCCTTCGATACCCTTCAGAAGGCAGCCAAGACAAGCCCGGACAGCGTCGGCGTCAAACTCTGGCTCGCCCGGGCCGCCCACGCCAAAGGCGACATGACCACCGCACAGCAAAACTACCGGGACGCGGAAAAGCTCAATCCTCGTAATCTCGAAGCCCAGGCCGGTCTCGCCGACATCTCCATAGAAGCCCGGGACTTCACAACATTGGAGCAGCTGGCCACCTCGGCCATCGCGGCGACGCCCCAGGCCTCCAATCCCTATATCTGGCGCGGCATCTCGGAAGGCAGCCGCGACGATCTCCAAAAGGCAGACGCCGACTTCCACGAAGCCATTAAGCTCGACCCAACAAACTCCACCGCGTATCTCGAGATGGCTCAGCTTCGGCTTGTGCAGAAGAAGGTGCCAGAGGCTAAGCCGCTGCTTGAGCAGGCGCTGCAACTCAATCCCAACTCCGCGCGCGCACTTCATCTGCTGGTCTCCTGCCTCCTGTTTGAAAAGCAGCCGGCCCAGGCTTTCTCTCGGGTCCAGGAGCAGATCGCCAAATCTCCCCAGAATCCGGAGATGTACACCCTTCTGGCAGACCTTCAGATGACGACAAAGGACTCGGCCGGAGCCGTTGCCTCCGCCGGGAAGGCCATGCAGCTCAATCCGAACGATAGCGCAGCGGTCATCGCCTATAGCCGCGCTCAGGTTGCGAACGGCGACACCGGCGCGGCAATCGCCACATGGCAGCAGTGGGCCGCGGCGCACCCCAACGACGCGCAGGCGTACACCATTCTGGCTTCGCTCCAGGAGGCTCAGGGCGACCAGAACAAGGCCATGGACAACTACAAGAAAGCCTTGGCCATCCAGCCCGAACAACCCGTTGCCGCCAACAACCTGGCCTATCTCATGGTCCAGAACGGGCAGAATCTCGATGTCGCCCTTTCGCTCGCCCAGGTCGCCCGCCGCGCGTTGCCAAACGCTCCCAGCACCGCAGACACTCTGGCGTGGATCTACTATCAAAAGGGGAACTATGCCTCGGGTCGCGACCTGCTCGAGGACGCGGTCAAGGTCGATCCCAACAACGCCTCGATCCACTACCACCTGGGCATGATCTACACCAAGCTAGCGAATAACAGCAATGCTATCGTCGAATTGAAAAAAGCCGCCGCTCTGGCTCCGAATACTCAGACCGCCAAGGACGCCGACAAGGAATTGAGCTTGCTGAGCTGATGCCGCGCAGCATCGCCATCGCTTTACGTACATGCCTCAGTTGCAATTCAACAGCTTAGGATAAAGGCGCTTCGGTGCACGCGGCAAATCGACACGCAGAGAAGACAAGGAACAAGGCACCCGTATTACGTTTGGGCTGAGTGAACGAAGGCACGTTCGTAGGCTTGCATCGTCTTCTTCGCGATGCTGAGCCAGGACTGATCGCCAAAGTTCATCTCTCGCACCTTCTGGGCGAACTGCAGTCGCAGCTCTGGATCTTGCGTCAACCCGACCAATGCACCGGCAAGCTCGCCAGCGTCTTGTGGGTCGACAAGCCATGCATTCTCCCGGTTCTTCAGCAGTTCGCGGAAGACCGGAAGATTGCTTGCCACGATCGTTTTACCCAAGGCCAGTCCCGTCGCGAGCGCTCCACTGGTCGTAATCGCCCGGTAGGGATAAACGACGATGTCCGCGGCTCGGTACAGCGCCACCAGTTCTTCCGTAGAGATAAAGCGGAAGTACAACTTCACTCGCGTCAGGCCCAGATGCCTTACCTGCTCCCGAATCTGGTCCAGCAGTTCTGGCGCGCCAGTGCCCGCAATTACGAGACAGGCATCTTCACCCTCCGCCTCCACTTGTTGCCAGGCGTGCAACAGCAGGTCAACGCCTTTGTACGGAAAAACGATCCCTTGCCATAAAACCAGGACCTTGCCTGGCTCAATCTCAAAACCTTCCAGTGCCTGTTCAGAACCAGGTGCGGGTAGGTCGTAAAAAAACGGTCCATGAGCAATCACCGATATCTTCTGCTCAGGTACGGAGAACTCCACCCCAAGCCTTGTCCGGATGTGATCTGAGTGGCAGATGATTTGATCGACCATTCGGTAAAGCTCAATGAAGGTGGTCTTGTAAGTCTCGCCGGTGTCGTGAGGAAGCAGGTCGTGAACTGTCAACACGATCTTCGAACCTCGTTTACGACAGAACTCCAGAAACCAGAGGTCAAGCGGAAGACGCCACTTCAGCATCGGCAGGTATTGCACATGGATCACATCATGCGGCGAGATGAAAAACCGGATTGTGAGCGCGGACAGATTCAGGACCGCCTCAATCAGCTTAAGTACCCTGCGCGGTAGGCGCGGCAGTCGAAATCTTCCCACTATGTCCAGCAGTCCTGGATCTAGTTTGATCCGACGACTTGAGAAGCAATCCGGATCGAGGTAGTAGGAGATAGAGCCAACCGTCAGATGGACACCCTGCTTGAGCAGCGCCTGTGAGAGATAAGCCGTGTAATAAGGCACCGTCGCCCAAAGATCCATCATGAAGACGCGGGGGCGCCGGACATCTGCGCTCACTTCGCTTTTTCCTGCGGCGACGGAAACGCCGTCGATTGACTTCCCTTGCCGTTCTTCACGGCTGCAATCGCCTCTGCATAGACGCGGAGATAATCGGTAGCCATTCGTTCGGCTGAATACTCTTCTTGAATGAGTTGTTTTGCGGCAATGCCAAAACGGGTCCGTTTTGTGGCATCGCGCAACAGATCAAGAATGCCGGCCGCCAGCCGGTCTGGGTCTTCCGCGGGTACGAGCACACCAGTGCGGTCATCGATGACTACGCTCGACACCTCCCCAACAGCCGTTGCAACCAGCGGCAGCCCACTTGCCATTCCTTCGAGGATCGCCATTGGCAGTCCTTCCTGCCGCGACGATGAGACCATTACATCCAGCGAAGCATAAATGGCTGGCATATCATCCCTGCGTCCCAGCATGGATACGCTCTGCCGAATCTTCAGTTCGTCGATCAACGCCTCAAGCTTGTCATTATCCGGACCTTCGCCAACTACAACAAATTTCGATTCCGGAAAGTGAACCAGAACTAGCGCTGCGGCACGTAAGAAGATATCGATTCCCTTCTCGATCGCCAGCCTTCCCACTAAGCCAACTCTGTGTGTTCGGCCCGATGTCGAATCGTTCTGAATCGACCGTACCGCACTGACAAATGGGCGCAGGTCAATTCCATTCCGAACCAGGTGAATGTCACATTGTCGAGTACCGGCCTTCAACAACCTTTGTTGCACCTCATTGGAGACAGCTACAACCCGCGCGTATTTCCGCAGCACAAGGCGATCCGCCACGCCATAAACAAAGGCAGGCAGGTCGTTGTCGTACCAGGTGTGGCATGTTGAAATGAACGGAATTCCCGACTGGCGCAACGCAATATATACGTAAATGTCTGCCTTGTATCCATGGGCATGAACAACGTCGGCGCAGGTTAAAGCCGCTAGCTGGCGAATCCTCATCATCGCTGTTCGATCGATCTGGCTATTGCAGGGAATCAGATGCGACTCGATGCCATCCTTGATTGCCCTTTCGTAAAGCTGATGATTCGGGTTCAAAGTATTCGAGAAAACACCCAACATGCTCTGATGCGTACCTTCATTGAGAGCGCGCGACATATTCAGGATCACGGCCTCTGCACCGTACATCCCGCCACTGCTAATGATATGCAAGACCCTCATCCTGCGTTGTACCCGGCATCACCGCGATCCAGCTCTTTCCGATTGATAAGAGCCCAAAGCTTTTCATACATTTGATCCCCCAGCAAAGCTTTCGCGGCCGCTTTCACCCGGTATTGGCGTCCTAAGCTGGACAAGGCGCTGCTGCTGGGTTGAAAAAGATTCGAGATCCATTCCAGTGACATATCTCCAAGTAGGTTCAATCGGCCGATAAGAGGTCCAATCGGCGCCTCCTCTGCCTTTGGAATGGAGGTATAGACCTCCGTATAGCCAGCTTCCTCGCAGGCCGCGAGAATGCGCCGGTTATAGCGCCCTCCCGGCAGAGACATCGTTGTAATCGGAGTTCCGAGCTTATCCTCGAGGGTAAGCCGCGCACTGCCGAGTTCAGTCTGCAGCTCTTTCGGTGTGCAGTGCGTAAGCAGAGTGTGCGTCCAACCGTGGGCACCGATCGACTGACCGGCTTCATGCAGCAGCCGCAATTCATTCCATCCCATGTAGCCAGGTCTGTTTCCTGTCCAACCTACAGTGATAAAGAACCGCGCACTCAGATTTCCAGACTGAAGAACAGGCAGCGCATACTCGAAGTTAGAAATATGGCCATCGTCAAAGGTCAGCTCCGGCCAGAGTTCCGGGTTTTCCTTGTTCCGCAACTGAACGAACAAATCGACATGCTTTTGGAAGTCTGCGGGCTTTATCACGTACGAGTATCGACTCGGGGTGGGTCGCAGTTCGTGATAAAGCAGATAGAGTCTCCGTTGGAGCGGCTCCGCTCGATCTTTCGACATTGCTTCAGCGCTCAAGGTTGCGTGACACCTCACGCGGGTTCTTGATTGACTACTTCGGCCTCGACCAGTTCGAATAGCTGGCGCGAGCGCGTGTAAATCCATGCGATTCTTCTGCCGTCGAAAGCTACTGCCGGGACTGGTGGAGAGACAACGATGCAGCCATGATTCTTGGCATGAGCAAGCGCACTTTCGATATCGGTGGTTTCAAAGCAGAGGTGATAAGCGCTCCCACCCTCCTTCGCCAGTATTGACCGGATTGGCGAATCGTCGGCGATGGGCGCGATCAACTCGATCTCCGCTACATCCTTGTCACACTGCGCCAGAAAATTAACAGTTACCTTTTGGATCGGATCATCGAAAGGACCAGATACGACTCTATATCCAAATAGTTTCGATAGCATCTCCGTGGTCAAACCTAGAGACGGTACAGCAACACCCACGTGCAGGAGTTTAAAACCGAGGTTCGTGGGCAGGTCCGAGGTCAAAGTGTAACTCCCTTCTTTTCCAACTCAGATTGCAGCAAAGACACGCTTGTGAGTTCAGGAATTCGCTGCGGATCGAACTGCACCCCGTACTCCCCCTCGATAGCCAAGATTGCTTGCAGATGTCGGAATGAATCCCAGTTATCAAGCATGCCGATGCTCAAATCCGGCGTGACTTGATCCGACGGAATTTCGAAGATGTCGGCGAGAATGTCACGAAGAGAGGGCGGCACTTGCTGAGAGATCATTGGCTTCATTTCCTTCCAGAGTGATCCACTTAGGGCTCGGCAGAGCCTCATGGGATAGATGAAGTTCGTAGAAGACGGACTCGGGGTCAGTATCGCCCATCGAATTGCTTCTTGTAAAACCGTGATCTGCGTAAAAGCTCGCGCAAGGAGCGTTCTTTTTGGTTGCGATAAACTCACCCACAAGCCGCTGAGCGCCGCCTAGCAGAGCGCGCTCACTGAGGTGCGCCAGAAGTGCGGTCTCGATCCCCCGGCCAATTACTCGACATGATAGTAGCAGCGAATCTATATAGCAAGTGTCGCTTTCGTTCCGCGCGAGAGCTAACCCGACCACTCCCGCATCCCCGAAACGGTCGCGCACTCGAACCACTACTGCGTAGCCCCCTGCTGATGCGGCGAATTCTTCAATCTCAGCTGCGGAGCAACGTCTCGTCGTCAGATTGAACTGATTCGTCTTTGCCAGCAATTGCACCGACCGGGAAAGCGGCGCCTGAAGCGCACTCTGGAACGTACATACGATTCCCAAAGAAGCAAGAAACTCATCGCGACCGCCGGCATTGCTGGCAAGCCTGGATCGTTGCGCCTGGGCTTTGTATTCAGCTACACGATTGACATCCTCATCGGTTACAACAGCCGCATCGAAAAATGATTGCTCCGAAAGAAGTTCGACAAGCTTCCATGGCTCTTCGACCGGAGCTGCGATAACAGCTACCTCTGGCAATTGCTTTTGAATTCCTGCACATTCCACGGGGTTGTCATCAACAAATACAAACGAATCCAGTCCAAGAGACAGCTCCCTCGCCAGATCGCAAAGCGCGTCCGATTTCTCATTCCAACTGATCTTAGTTGCAACGAAATCGTCCAGGCTCACAGCAAGATCCGCAGAACGAATTTGGAAAGCCTCCGTGACATCCGCCTTGTTATTTTTTGAGACAATCGCAAGCAGAATGCCTCGCCTAGACAATTGCTTCAGATACTTTTGATAAGCGAGATAGCAGTTCCCAGGAAACGCGCTTCCGGTAGAAATTCCGTCAGGACCATCTTCTCCAAGCACGCCGCCCCACAGCGTGTTATCAAGATCCGTACACAAGACCTTACGTGGTGCTCGGAACATAGCCAAGAGCGACCTAACCAGACCACGAGAGTAGCCTCGGAAGGAATCCGAAGAAACCGAAAGACGGGAAGCTAGAAACATCCTTGTATCAATCCATCGCGCTCGTCCATAGCGGGCGGCAAGACGATCTACATCGAAAAAAATACAGTCAGAGATTGCTCGACAAAGAGACGCTAGGCCTTGATTGAGCCGCATCACAGCGTTTGTAAGACTGAACGGTAAATTCGCATCTCCGACATCGCCAATCGATGTAATATCCGGAACGACGCAGCCTTGCAGCAGCAGCCTTGCAGAATGGGTCGACCGAAAGCTTACCAGCAGTTGCCTTACCCGCGACAGACACTCCTCTATCTCCTCTTCCACCCCTGCGCCTGTACCATCCGCGCACAAATCCGGCAGCCGTCCCGCAATTTCTTCTAGATCCAGAAGGACCATAACGGCGTCAGGCTGAAACACTGCCAGCGCGCTCTGCGGGTTCATCATTTCATCGACATATGAGCCATAACCTCCTACCTGCAAATCAAGCACATAATTTGACAGCACAGCCTCACTGGCAAGGAACGGCAAAAGTGGTTCCACTGTGACCGAACGAACTACGTACACCTTCAGATGCCTTGCGCCTAACTGCTCCTTGATCAAATCCTGAATCTGAGCGAACGCTGTGGAGCAATACATAACATCGGCCGGCTTACTCGAGACTGCCAGCAGATCCCTCCCATGCTTCACCACATCTGCAGCATCCTGACGGGACACAGCGTCTTTGATGCAGCGCCTTGTCTCCTGACGCTCTGTATCAACTTGCATCGCTTATCTCCTCACTCGTGGCTAGTGAAGGCTGGACGGCCTTGGGTGCTCGCATCACAACACGCCCAGGGACTCCCATGACTGTCGCACCATCGGGGATGTTACTCATCACAAGAGTATTCGAGGCGATCTTTGCGCCACTGCCTATTCTAATTTTTCCAACCAGCGTGGCGCCAGTGCCAATATAAACGTCATCGCCGAGAATTGGCGCGCCTTGGCGCCCCATCGCGGATGTCCCAATCGTAACCCGATGCGCAATGTCACAGTTTTTTCCGAGGACTGCCTGCGGATTAATGTGGACTCCGCCTATGTGCCCGATGTACAGTCCACCCCCAATAGACGCCTGGGGGTCGATACACATCTCCATGAATACTTCGCAGAACTTGTTTACAGTGAAAGAGATCAACTTTAAGGGAATGCGGAGCAGGACGAACGGTCTGGCCACGTTCAACCAGTTTCCTAATCGATAACACCCGATCGCCCATACGGCTGGGTTCAGCCATAACTCCTTTCCCCCATAACCTTTTTCCCTATACCGTGCAACATCGACCGAAAACTTATTCATGCAAAGTCCTTCTTCCTACATTCGCTCGAGTCTAGTGCTAGCGTCAAGAGCTTCCCTCAGCCCCTTCTATTCGATAAGTTCCATAGTCAGTAGAAGTGACGACCGTAGAGCGTCGCAAAACAATCAAGTATGGTGAGTTGCGCAGTAAAGCGTTCTCTCTGTGATTTGGCTACTAGCATTTGCAAAAGAGACCGAGCGGCAGCACCGAATTGATATCTGGGAATGCCTAACATGCCGGTTTCTTTAAATCCCCTCTCGCGGATTTGCGAACCTATCGAAATACCGCGCCCTATCACCCATTTTCTAAAATATCGTTTTGTTAAACGGTGGACCGGGATCCAATGGTGAATAATCAGTTCCGGCACAAAGATTCCAATCGCCCCAATTCCAAGCAGACGATGGTAGATAACTTCGTCCTCGCCGCTTCGGATCTTTTTGCCTATCTTACCAAACTGCTCGGGATACGGCAGCACTCTTTGCAAAGTCGTTCTGCGAATCACGGCGTTGCCCCCCATCAACATCTGGCCAAACTCATGCGAGAACGCAATCCGTTTGGGGTAATGAACAATCCCAACAGCGCCGCTATACTTACGCGAAAGCCAAGTCGGCGGCGCTTGCTCCCAGTTGGCATGATAGGGTCCACCGATATAGTCAATCTGCGGAGTAGTGCAGAATTCACGCGCAACGATTTCGAACCAGTCAGGGTCAAGCTGTTCATCATCGTCGATGAGGCCCACCAGCTCCCCATCTGTTTGCGCAAGGGCCTCATTGAGTGCTGCAGACTTGCCAGGGCGTGCAACAAAGATATATTTTATGGCAAGCTCGCGTGATTCCAGAAAAAGCTGCACAACCTCCTTAGTATTATCAGTTGAATTGTTATCTACTATGACTAACCTGATATTCAGGTCTTGCGGACGGGTGGCTAGAAGAACACTCTTCAGGCAGTCAGTAAGCAGCTGAGCCCGATTATAGGTTGTAATTATTATGTCAATGTTCATCAGCGTACCCATGCTCTAAGCTGTCCACAGCAAGATCCGCATAGCAAGTCAGCACGGTTCGGGACATGATCGAGATATCATATTTATTTTTGACAAGCGACTTTCCGGATTCAGCGAGTCGATCCCTTGAAGCCGGGTCTCGCAGAAGACGCACACATTCGTTCGCAAAATCTCGCGCGCTATCTGCAACTATAAGATCAACTCCGTTGGTGGCCTCAATTCCCTCAGCGCCTACACTTGTGGTGACAACTGGCAATCCTACGCCCATCGCCTCAAGAATCTTCAATCTCGTTCCAGCCCCTACAAGAATCGGGGCAATCGACATCATTGCCCGGCTGAGGTATGGTGAAACGTCAGCAACGAATCCAGTCACTACGACGCCTTCTCGTCCGTTCCATTCAAGAATTTTAGCCTGCCTGTTCGAACCTACTAACCATAATTGAGCGTCTGGAACTGCCGATCGGATGGCAGGCCATACTTCTTCTATGAAGAATTCAGCTCCTTGTCTGTTCGGTAGATAGTTGAAGTCTCCAACGAACAGCAGAGCCGACTCGACAGTTCGACGCTCGATAGAAGCTAGCTTCATCGTGTCGACCACATTCTCTACAATCAAGGCGCGATCGGCTCCGAGTTGTCGAGCAATCTTGTGGCGATCATGTTTAGAACATACCCACACAGAATCAAATGTGCGAAGCGCGCCACGTTCGAAAGCATACGTCCTAAGTAGCTCTTTTATCTCCCATAAAAATATCCGTGCATTTGATGGCTTGGTTGGAAACGTCACTTTTCGAAAAGCAATGACTGATGGAATGTCATCGAGGTCGATGATAAGCCGGAGGTGGGGTGCTACTCGTTTAAGCGCTAAAGCGTAAACCGCCATGTAGGCATATCGAACATGCACTGCATCAAACTGCTGAATATTAAGCTTGGCGATGCAATTCCACATAGCCGGCAAATCAAAAGACCCCAGAAATTCAGGCATACCGAATCGAGAGATCGGAGCCATTGCCTTCAGTCGTTTACCCTCTGGGGATAGCTTCTCATCGGACAATCGAGAGATTGTCATCGGCACCTGAATGAAACGCTCATAAGTCTTCCACGAAGAGAGTAGAGCTTCCGAATCATCGCGTCCAAAAAAAGATACCAGCGCAACCTCATGAACAGCTGCCAAAATATCCAACATGGACGAGCTCCTCAAGCTTGTACCGGAGACCGCCGGGTAAGGTAAATAGGGGAGCAATGCCAAAATCCTCATAGATTAAGCCTCAGACAAAAACTTATCAGGACTTCAGGTTTTACGAGTTTCGGCTCATCAAGCAATCAAACTCAATTACATGGAAGTTCTCATCGCGAGACACGGGAACCACGGAAGTGATGACAAATCCGAGTGCATTCAACTGTGCCAAAGAAATTAGATAGTTCGGCATTCCTTCATAGAGAGGCCGTAAAGCGATTTCTGATTGTAATCCGAAGACAAGTGGCAGGCAGCCTGACGCGCCCTCCAGAACTTGAAGGTCATACCCCTGCGTATCCATCTTGAGGTAGACTCGCGGATTATCAAGTCCCGCAGTAACTTCATCCATCATAGAATCAAGTCGTACAACGTTTACCTGCTCAACACGCGTTACTACCGTCTGTGCAGGGTATCGTGAGCGCCCATAAGAATTCATCGGAAGGAGAGAACTGAACTGATCACTGTCCATCACATTCATTTCGACCGGCTGATTTGCGGACCCGGCAGCTAACCTATGGACCTGCCAGGCAGGATCACTCTTTGCGCGTTCTGCCAGCAAGTCAAAACTCTTGGCAACAGGTTCAAAGGAAACAATGCGACCTTTATATCCTATTTGACGCAGAAATTCACCGTATTGTCCGTAGTTCGCGCCTACATCTATCACGCAATTGATCTGCATCGATTCGAGGACCTCGGATACGCCTGCACGCAATGAATGTTGCCGCAAGTGCCAGCCGCGCGTGGGAAATGGAATGAGATCGTAACCAAAACGACGCAAAACAGGCTGCAAGATTTTTCCTATCATCACTAACCATCCTCCAAACAATCAGAAACTCGGTATTGCATGCGACAAAGAATGGTCACGGCATTCTTTCTCGGAGTGAGGCGTACTCGTAAGCCAGCATATCTATAAAAGCATCGCCCTCTCATAACGCTAATTTGACTCCGCAAACAAAAACATCCGAACTCTAGGTAAAATTTGCTTGCGGACGTAGGTTCGAAAGACCAGTGCGACCGCGAGGAAAAAAATCGGCAGCGTAGCAATAACCTGCAGAAAAAACATTGCAAGACTATGCGCCGGCAAGAATGCTTCTATGGCGCAGGAAGCAACGGCAAAAGGAACAGAGGTCAGAATCATCGGTCCCCATACATGCCAAACGACCTCGGATGGCCCGACAGCGACGAGCTTAGAGATATATTTTGGCCAAAAGACAAGATGCACAAACAAGCTGGGCACCATTGTTCCGATGGCTACTCCATAAATTCCATACCAGTGGGCCAGCATCACGCTCAGCGTCAGATTTGCAACTCCTTCACCGATCGCCCACTTGGCTAATGTCTTGTGCTTTTCGATGCCGAAGGCGATCGATGCTGCCGTTCGGTTGGCATAGGAGAAGAAAAGAGGAATGCTGAGAAGAACCAGAACGACACCAGAGCTGTGCGAATACTGTGGTCCCATCCAAAGGCCGATGAAGCTGGAGCCGCGAACGATCAGCGTAATCATCATGGGCAGCGACACCATGATCGTGGCGCGAGTTCCGTTCCTGTAGAGCATGAGAAGGCTCGCCGTGTCTCCGGCTGCTTCGTAGGTGCTTGCGGCTGGCGTAAATGTGTTGTTAATCGAGCCAATTACCTGGCCGGCATAGCGACATAGCGAGTTAGCGATCGCGTAATAAGTTACCGCGGAAGCTGAAACAAATGCCCCAACAACCATATTATCTGTCTGATAGACCAGTTGGACCGCAATCGTTGTGAGGAAGGCGTAGGAGCTATAAGACCAGATCTTTCGAAGTGTTTCCCTCTTTGGCCTGTTGAGCTGAATGCGGAGTTCAGGATAGAGTCGGCGTGCAACCCACACCAAAAGCATGTTGCCAACCAATGCTGCGACGAGTTCACAGGCAGCAATCGCAACGATGCCGTGGCCAGTGCGCAATACGGCCACGACTGCAATCACGCGCACTACCGTTTGGGTCAGGCTCACATAGTTCTGCAGGTCGTAACGGTTCAGAGCCGAGAGCACGGCGCCCATCACACCGACTGACATCGTGACTGCAGTTGTCGCCCCGATCAACAAAATGGCTTTCCTGGCGTCGCTCGCAAGCGCGGCCGGAACCTCTCTGAACATGAGAGGAAACACAACGGCGAGGCCCACGCTCAAGAGCAATGCGAGCGCGCTAATTTGTAATCGGACCCAAAGTGCCGCCGAGATCGCCTCCGAGGCGCTCTGATGATCCTGCTGCGTGTGCCCTTTGGAGACAAATCTCAGCACCGAACTTTGCATGCCGAGATCGAGGAGGCCCAGGTAGGCCACGACAGAAATTGCCAGAACCCAGACGCCATAATCAAGATTCCCGAGCCGATGCAAGATGAATGGCGAAAGAAAGAAGCCGACCGCCATATTGGCTATCGTTCCGAACCAGTTAAAAAGCACGTTTCGAGCGATATGTCGAGCACGCAACTGCAAGCTGATACTCCTTCACCTATTAGAACGATGGCGCTGGCATATGCCTCTGACCAGCCATCTAGAGATCAATCACTCGGTTATATTCCATAGAGATGTTACCAGCCTGCGGAGCCGACGCCGATAATGGTGAATCTCGTGATTACTACCAATCATGGCATCCAAAAGCAGGTTTCCCCTACCACTTTGGTATCAAAAGCCCTTTATCGTCCGGCCCCCCGGCATGCCGTATTATCAAGAACGCAGCGCTCTCGGCTGCAGTCGTAAGCCTGTACTGCCAAGAGGAGCCTGTGCCCCCCGGGACGATCGTCTACAATTCAGCTTTGCATGACCGCTACGGAACAACGGCGCGCCAGTTTTTCTTTCTATCCGCGAGCCTGTACCGAATGGGCGCCCCGCATAATCTCTCTGGGATGTCACCACGCCGGAGCGCACGATGAAACTGCTCTTCTGGCTCTGTTTTGCGCTGATTGCGTATGCATATTTCGGGTATGCCGTCTGGCTTTGGCTCTCTGTCCGCCTGCGTCGACGGCCCGTGCTCAAACGCTTCATCACGCCAAGCGTCTCTATCGTCATCGCAGCACGCAATGAGGAGGCGAGCCTTCCCGCGAAGCTCGAAAATCTTCGCCATTTGGACTATCCGCAGGAGCGGCTTCAAATTATCATTGCGTCGGACGGATCGACAGACCGGACCGCTGACATTTTACGCGATCAGGCGAATCGTATCGTTCCCGTCATTCTCAATGAGTCCAATGGGAAGGCACACGCGCTCAATGAGGCTGTAAAGCTGGCCTCTGGCGATATTCTGGTCTTCCTGGACGCGCGGCAGGCAGTCGACGCGAACGCGGTCTCCGAGTTGGCCGCCTGTTTCGCGGATCCCGAGGTGGGCGCGGCCAGTGGTGAACTGCTGCTGGAGGCTGAACCCGGCCTGGCCTCTGGAAGTGGCCTCGGAATTTATTGGAAGATCGAAAAAGCCGTGCGCAAACTCGAGTCTGCTTCTGGTTCGGTAGTGGGCGTAACCGGCGCCATCTATGCAATTCGCCGCGAACTCTACACGGAGATCCCCACAGGAACGATTCTTGATGATGTGTTTGTACCGATGAATGTGGCTCGCAGAGGCAAACGGGTCGTGTTTCAGTCCTCAGCCATCGTCCGCGATCGGGTCTTCAGCGAAGCACGGAGAGAGTTCTCGCGCAAAGTTCGCACTCTGACCGGGAACTACCAGTTGCTGCAACTGTCGCCTTGGCTACTTTCGTTTTCAAATCCACTGCTCTTTCGTTTCATCAGCCATAAGCTTCTTCGGCTGCTGGTCCCGCTGCTTTTGGTTATCGTGCTTTTGGCTTCTCTTTTGGCCAGAGGAACCGTCTATCATGTGGCATTCTGGGCCCAGATAATCTTCTATGCTCTGGCGTGTTGCGGAACCTTGCGCCCGTCTACACTAAAGTTCAAACCAGTCGCTATCGCCAGCACATTTGTCATGCTCAATGCGGCTGCAGCACTTGCGTTCTACAATTTCATCGCAGGACAAGACAAGGTCTGGCTTTAGTAAGCTCATTCTGTAAGTTGCATTGAATCTGCTTTGTGTCGATTCGGCAGACGGTTCGGAGAATGTATGTTTGGAACGGGGATTGGACATTTCATTCCGCTCGTCGCCTATCTGGGCTTCTGGATCATGATCCTCATCTCGTTAGGGGGACGGCCGCTGCTTGGCCTCTACTACATGATGCCGTTCCTCCCGTACCGCACGATGCGGGACCACTTCCTCGACTATCCACTGGGCAATAACATGCTGACGATCCTGGTCATTGCAATCATCCTCGGCGCATTGATTCACGGTAAGCGCCTCCCGAAGTCGAGACTCTATGGGATATGGCTAGTATTCGGCGTTTATCTTTATCTTTCGATGTGGATCGGCACTGCCCTCGGAAACGCTCCAGCGCCCCTCTGGCTCTCAGACCCTAACTTCAGCACCTGGAAAGACTACATGCTCATCCCATTGGTCTTCGTTGCGGCAGGCTTGGTCATTGAGGATAGAAAAGCTGTGAGGACAGCTGTCTTGATTACCGCTGTCGCCCTGCTGTTCATCGACAGAAGCTGCATACTTGAGAGCATGTCGAGGACCTGGGGGAACTTCGACGAGGATAAGCGCAGCGGCGGTCCACTTGCTTATGGCTCCAACCAAACCGCAGCATTTCTCGCCCAGTTCACCATGTTTTTCTGGGGTTTTGCACAATTTCTCAAGAGGAAAAAGCTTAAGTTGCTGAGCTACGGGCTGGTAGCAATCACGTTGTTTGCAACCATGTACACGTTTTCCCGCGGGGCTTATATCGCTGTGCTCTTCAGCATCCTCGTTCTTGGCATATTGAAAGATCGGAAACTGCTGCTCATTCTCGGAGTATTTCTGATGGTTTGGCAAGCAGTCGTGCCTACTGCTGTCCGTGAGCGCGTCAATATGACCGAGACTTCCAACGGACACCTTGAGGCCTCCGCTCAGGAACGAGTCGATCTCTGGCAAAATGCGGAGAATTCGATTCTCAGTAGCCCTATCGTCGGAAATGGGTTCGCCACCTTCCAACTTGGAGAGCATGTCGACAACCTGAAAGATACTCACAACTGGTATGTAAAGATTCTGGTGGAAACCGGTCTTATCGGACTTATCATTGCCTTGTTCCTGCTTCAGCAATTGATTGCGTTGTCGTTTCGCCTCTTCAGACGAGCGAACGATCCGCTCTATCAAGGGCTTGGCCTCGGTCTCCTCGTTGCAATGTGCTCCTGTATCGTTGCAAATCTGTTCGGCGATCGGTGGACCTATCTTGAGATCACCGGACTTCTGTGGGTGCTAGTAGCGGCAGGGGCGCGTGCACTTCAACTTACACAATCGGAGTCCTCGTCGACATTGCCGGTAATTGCGCCTAGCGCCGCTTCCTCATATCCGTCAAACGGAAGAGAAGTCATTCTGCATTCCTAAACTCTGTTTGCCGTCTTCTGGTTCACAAAATCCAATGAGTATGATCTCGGCTTTACCGCTGGAACTCTCAGATAGCGCAAACGCAGAAGATGCTACCTTTCCTCACGTCCTGCTCGTGCTCGATCAGATTCCGAAGACACTTGGAGGGGGAGAGCGCATTGTGCTCAAGCTCGCTGCCCTCCTGCCGCGATATGGATATCGCGTATCCATATTGACCTTTTCTATTCATCCCGAAAGCGCCATCTTCGATTCGCAACCGTGTCCCATCTACGTGTTGCCCTTAGATCGCACTTACGATGTGAGGGCCTTTCAAGCTGCTCTCGATTTCAGACGGTTTCTCAAACAGCAGAAGATTCAGATTGTTCAGACGTTCTTTGAAAGTTCCGACATCTGGGCCGGATTCGTTACCCGCACCATGTCGAGAGCGAAACTGATTTGGAGCCGCAGAGACATGGGGATCCTTAGAGGCCGCAAGCATCATGTCGCCTATCGGCTCATGTCCGGCGCTCCTCATGCAGTCTTCGCCGTGTCGGAACAGGTTCGCCGCCACTGCGTCGAGGTCGATCGGATCGACCCCGCTCGCGTCCAGACGATCTACAACGGCCTTGACCTTGCCAACTGGAATACAGCCTCGAGACCCGCGAAGGATCGGAGCACTGTCTGTGTCACAACAGTGGGCAACATCCGCCGCGTTAAGGGACATGACGTCTTTATCAGGGCAGCCGCCATGATTGCGCGGCACTTTCCCACTGTCACGTTCAGCATCGCTGGTGACGTGCTGGAGACGGAATATTTCCTGGAGCTACAGAATCTCGTCCGAGATCTGAACCTCTCTCATTGCTTCCATTTTTTCGGCGGTGTCACCGATTTGCGCCGGCATCTATCTTCATCGGACATCTTCGTACTTCCCTCTCGCAGCGAGGGTTTCTCGAATGCCATCATCGAAGCCATGGCCGCATCCCTTCCCGTCGTCGCAACCGATGTCGGCGGGAATGCGGAGGCTGTGGAAGATGGGGTCAGTGGTTTCATCGTTCCTTCTGACGATCCCGCAGCCATGTCCGCAGCCATCCTGCGGCTAATCTCCAATCGATTCCAGGCCGACACAATGGGCGAAGCAGGAAGAAATTTTGTACTGGAAAAATTCACCACTGAAGCCATGATGGACAAAATAACTGCCGCTTACCGGAAATTGCTAGCCTCAGGCGCGTCTCGCAGCCGGGCTCCGAAACCGATCCGCTAAAGTTCTCGATGTAGCTATGAAAAGATTCATGCCGCTCAGGGTCAGGGAGGCATTCACCATGACGAACATTCAGCATTCATCGCCATTGGCGAACAGCAACACCTCACCGTCGAAGATGCCACGTGCGCAACAGTCCCCCTAATAATCCTCGAGCGCTCTTCACAGCCGTTCCGCGCGCATTTGAAAAATCGGATAAATCGAAGTCGAAGTACTCCATCGGATAGCTCAACGATCGTATCCACTCTTTCCAACCGATCAGGCCCTCTTCAAGATACTTAGGAAACGCGGTTAGCTCAGCGGATAACATGACGTGACGGAAGCCAAATCTGGTAGAAACCACCGGAGAAGGAGTCTGGCCGATGAGATCGAGATAGTGAATAAACCCCGTCTCGACTCCTGCATACTTGGCACTATCTCCGGTGCCGCTGAACCGCGGGTTCACTTCAATGAGACGAAGCTGACCGTCGCGGATATCTCTTTTTAGCTCGATCTCACAGATCCCGACATAGCCTATCGATGACAAGAAGTTGTTGCAGACCCTGTCAATCTCTTCATCGATGACAGGCTCAACCAAGGTAGCGCATCCGTACATAAGTGGGTAGGCCCGCAGCTCATGAACCACACAGGAGCCGAGGCGATGCCCATCTCTCGCATACACTGACAGATAGCAATATTTAGCCGAATCCGGCCCAACGATTTCCTCCTGGGCGACAGCCTCCGGCACCAGCGGGCAAACCTTTTTGTAGTGTGAGATCAACTCTTCGGGCGTCTTCGCGGATATGGTCTTGTTGCCGCGTAGAGGGTTTCCTTCAGGCAGCGCCTGCCACTCTCGATGATGGCGGGGCTTCAGGAGCGCCGGAAACCGGGCACTCTGGCAAAACTGGTCTAGTTCCTCCACTGATTGAACATAGGCCGCCTGCGGCGAAGGCAGACCAGATTCTTGTGCAAGCGCATACTGGGTCTCCTTGGTTGCAAGCGCTGCTTGAAGCGTGCACCCGGATTCGGAGATGATGAAGTGGTCGGCCAAGGTATGCGCATGTTTTCCGATCGCGGAGACGAAGATGTCGGAGGCTGCAATGAGCACCGGCCTTTCGCCCATCGCAACCGAAAGCGACACCATGAACGCCACCCAGTTGTCGGGCTCATTGTCGGGGTTAGGACAGAGAAATGACCGTCCGTATTTCGAGCGAAAGCCCGGATTCGACGGATTGCAATCTATACCGACTGCCCGGACACCCTTCTGTTCCAAATCCCGCATCAAGTTCAATCCGGTTTGAAATACCGATGCAACTACGGCAGGCGGCCATCTGGATGTGGCGCGATCACCTGGCGCGAGTACTTCGAATAAACCCTCAAAAGTGTAACGCACTACTTTATCTTCAGCAGGCATTCACCGAAGCTCCTCCGGTACATGAATTGTTGCGAGCCTACCACGGGTGCATGTAGCCTTCGCAGTTTTATCAACATTTCGTGTATTAAACATCTCGGATGTTACCCATGGATCTACTTTTCGGTTGGACTGAATCCGGTAAAACTATCGGCCTCGTTCGCTTTACCCGATAGCCGACGAACTCTACCTAATACGGCCAAGAAGAGTTTCTAGCACGCAACCCCAAGCCCAGACCGATCGCCCTTCTAACTGTCCTTTCCAAAGTCCATGTTTCTTGCAGCAGCGCGCCTTGAGACGGATCGCACCAAGTGGGCCGAACTCCTGACGTGCCAGGGCGGCATGGATGTCGAGTATCCTCATTTCGGCTCTGAACATCTTGCGCCATTCGAAACTGAGCTGCTGACGTCCGCCGCCCCGATGGTAGATGAACAGGGGCTCGGCCAAAAAGTGAGTTTCATGGACGGAAGCAAGCAGGCGAATACCAAATTCGAGATCCTCAAGGTGACGCAAACGAGAGTCGAAGCCACCTAGTTCAAGAAAGACATCGCGGCGGATCATGAGAGCCTGCGCCATAGAGGCGGTATAGCAGAGAGCGTGTGCCAGGTTCAATCGGCGCGTTGGCTTGCCGCCCCAATACTCTTCTCTTCCCTCCGGCGTCCTCATCGTTAGGCCGCCACCCAGCGCCTTCACCTGAGGATGAGCTTCCAAATATCGGACCTGGCGCTCCTGCTTGTCCGGCATAAAGCAGTCATCATCGTCGAGGAAAGCGAGCCACTCGCCTTTTGCGTTTTCTGCGCCGAAGTTCCGCGCGCCCGCAAGACCGACGTTCCTGGGCGTCGTGATAATTGTAGCCAAGCTCGACAGCCCTTCGAGCTTATCTCGATTTTCGGGATTGGAGTTGTCGTCAACCAACAATATTTCAGCGGGCTTCACGGTCTGTGCGTGGATCGACAGCAGCGCCTCGCGAGCGAGATCCGGACGATTGTAGTGGGGGACGATTACGGTGATGGAATTAACAACCATGTTCTTACCTTCTTTCTACCTGGCTCTCATACTTGGCGATCCTCTTCTCATGTCTGGCAACATCTACTGAATGCCGACACACCCACTCACCGCGAGGAGCGTAATCCCCAAACAAATCGAGCTGTCTTGACCATCATGCCTGACATGCGGCTGGTCTCATTCGGACTGATAAAAAGGAGCGGGAGAGTGGCCAGCTGAACCTCTTCCATGTTGCTGAATACCAGTAAGTCGTTTACAAATCATCTCGATAACAGAATGACTGTCTCGCCGGAGTCCCGCTTCTTTATCGAAAGGCGATCTCGTTTAATTTACCTCCGTTATTAGCAGTTTTGCGGGAAGAGTTCTGTCAACAACTTCAAACTGTTGCGTCCGATTGTACGTATGGGTGCCCACGCAGCCCGCCACCACGTTCGGCTCAATCCGGCTCATGGAACGCTCCTCGTACTCTGTCTCAGAGAGTGTGAGCACCTCCGAGAAGACGAGGGCATACCCATAAGCCTTGCCGCAGTCCTGGGAGGGACGGATGAGGCGCCCCTCGTCGTAAAACAAAGCTCCTGCCGGGCGCGATCGCCGAACATCTGAGAGTACAGGATTATCTCGGTGTGGAGTCCACGGACCAGTCAGGCTATCAGCAAAGAAGAGACAGAGTTCGTCGGAATTGGAGTACTTTCCATTGGATACTCCGGCAAACAGCCAGAATTTTTCGTTCACCTTCTGTACGGTGGCATCCACTGCATAGATATCGCTAAGCAGCACTGCTTCAGGGGCCCACGTGGTCGGAAAGTGCGTTGCCCGGTATAGTTCCACCTTCCGATTCTCTTTGGTCTCCGGGATCATATACATCTCCCCTTCATACTCAAAGACGAATGGATAGGAAAGGTGATAAGGACAGCGCAACACCTCCGCGGGCAGACCTGGTGTACCATCTGGATCGAGCTCGCAGTAAGAGATGACGGCGCGTCCATCTGCATAACGGAAGTCTTCAAAGAAGAGAAAGGTCTTACCATCTCTTTGGACCAGGAAGGGATCGGCATAGAAGCGATCTGCCGGGGACCGCATGAGTCGATAGTTGGAAGGATCATCGAAGCGGTGAGCCGCAGCCTTTTGGCGGACGGCAATGTACCATTTCTTGCCTGAGCCGGGCCGCAAGGGCGCTATACGCGCTTGTAGCCAGCGAGCTAGATAACGGCCCATGAAGAGAACCATGCGGAGATTATTTTCCGACGGGTGGCTATCCGCCGGCTCGGTTTCTCGTTCGCTGTAAGCGGTAAGAGAATAAATGTATTCGATACCGTGCATAGATAAATCGCGCAGGCGACGCAGGGCAAACTCGGCGGTCTTCCAGTAGACGGGGTTACGAGTACCATAAAGCGAAAGCTGGTCTGTGGAGGCGTAGCTTTGGTAGATGACGCGGCTGCCTTCGACCGAATCAGTCTGTATCTGCAAAGTCGATTTTGAGACAGGTTTTCTCTCGATTAGCTCCCAAAAAAGAGCCGATCCGCTGCGATCCGCCAGTCTGCCGCCATGGTGAAAGGACCAAACTCCGTAGCGAGCGACGCTTAGAATGCCGACTCTAAGTTCGCCTGAGTAAAATTGGATGAGAACATCCAGTTTGCTTTTGCGTATCTCGGCCAGTTGGTCTTCGGGAATGCTGTCGATAGAGCTCTCGCTATTGGCATGGACGGAAACCGACGGAACCCGATCGAGGAGACACGAAACATCCGTCGGCGCAAATGCGTCAGGATCCGCTCTATTTCGCTGATAATCCCACTGCTCGTAAAGACGAAAGAACATGGACCTCCAGCGATTGCGAAAACTCCTCCGTAATGACGTGCTCTGCTCCGAGCGTTGATCGAGTACGACAAGTTCCACCCGCGCAAACCCGCTTGACTGAATGTCGTCGATAACCTTGGCCACCCAAGCACTGGACGTGTACGAATCCAGCATGACACCGACGCGCAGCATATCTCTCCTGGTATTCAATGATGAATCATTTTTTGTACGACTGCTGATAACCACATCAAGATACATCTTGACGCTGCTTCATCGCCAATCCGGGAGATCGAAAGCTCTATTTACTGAGCGAGCGGGAACTTCAAAAGAAGTTCTGCTTCGGACTTGGAATGAGGCATGAATCCGAGTCGGTCTTAGGTCGAAGTCATGGGGCTGCTCTATGGGTGAGGTGTCTGAGACGCAGCTAGGTCTGGGCTCTCCGGTCACGAAGGTATAGCACCCCTCTCCATGCGCCTGTCGCTAGGATTGCTGCACCTAGAGACTTCAACGCGATAGAACCATGTGACTCTCCCAGAGAGTTTCTCAATTCAGGATGCGGTGGACTCGTTGGTTCAGTTTGCAGCGAAGTCTTACCGGCACTCTTGGAGGATGAAACATCACCATAGCCGTACGAATGCCACGTCTCATCCTTGAGGTGCGGATTGCTGCAGGAACCGGCAACTTCATGCAACGAAGTGGCAGGGCACTTCCAATTTTCTCTTGCGTGGTAGGTGGTGTTGTTGTTAAAACTCGCTCCGGGATTGGTGAACATCTTCAGATCCGTATTACTGTAAATCGGCGTGGGGTTCCGCCCATCCGTATTGGGAAAACCAACGAATGTATTGTGATCGTATTTGATTGCCTCCGTCCCAGTCTCTTTTCCCGGATCTGTATATTCCACTTCAAGCCCAATCGTACCCGCTGAATACAGGATGTTGTCTTGATAAACCGCAGAAGTCGAAGGCGAAACGTTAATAAGCACAGCCGTATCGCCCGCTCGACAAAATAGGTCTAATTTAGCATTGAAGCCGAGCGGAAAACCGGGAATTGCCGCTTTCATCGCTGCGCAATTCGCAAAGATCACATTGTGAGCCAACGTGACTGATGCACCCCCAACCTTGATCTGCTGTCCCATGTTTCCGTACGCAAGAGTATGAGTTACAGTCATGCTGGAGCCGCTTCCAGAGATATGCAGCGCATCTAACCCATCCTGGGTGTTGTAGCTGACGACTCCCTGGTCAAAGTTTACCTGCCAGCCAGGAGGTTCGCTGGTAGCGGTAGCTGTGCCGAAGCCATCGCCATATCCTCCGTGGTCTTGATCGGTGCAGTCCCCGTACGGGAAAGAATGAGTAATCGGATACTCCTCTGCGCAGCCATTTCCTGTGATATTGAAGTGGGATATTTGCAGCGATCCTTTTCCGGTCGTTCCATCGCTCTTGTCGGAGTTCCAACCCGAAGAGGCATTCCCCAGGATATCGATGTAGTCCGCAATCACGCCATCTCCGGTCGGCCCAAATATACCATTCGTTGCCATGCCGTGGATATGCACATCGGTCAGAGTGTCATGAGTCGAGGTATTCGAGAAGACGATTGCGTTCTGAGCGAAGTCCTGTGTTGAATCGCAACCGAACGCCTGCGTTGCTCGACCGCACGCTGAGAAATCCGTGATGTCCAGACAGGCGACATCCACATACGATGACCCAGAGAGGTTGAGCACATTCAAAACGGCCCAACCGCCATGAATCTGCGTCTTCGCTTTTGCGCTGCGACAGGAGGCATAGTTTTCGCCTAGAATCCGCGTGTGCTGCGAAGCGCTACCCGATGGCGGCGGCGGAGTTCCTGAACCATATGGATCGCCTTGGAGTCCGTAGTACAGCCCATTGGACGGATCGAGAGCGCCCGATTTTTGGTTCCACCCCACCCGCCAACTCACTCCGTCTCCAATAGCGCCTCTGATAATGACGGTATCGCCACCGGCTATCACCCATCCCCATGCCGGAAAAGGCCGATTGGCGGAATACGATCCATCCTGCCAAAGCCAGCGCACCTCGTTGAATGCACAATGCTGGTTCTTGCCTTTGCCGGAATAGCCCACATCCGCTTTGCCGTCGCACTGACCTCCAGTTGAAAGGGAAGAGTATCTGGTCCCTCCGTCGCGACGCACATACCACGTCGCGGCGGACATTGGAAGGCACGCGAAGCCGAGAAGAAGCGCGCAAACCAATTTCAGCTTCAGGCGACTATTCATAGGCTCCAATACTCGGAGGAGTTTTCCGAGTCTGGCCAGTATAGTCCAGCGTGATGGCGGGGACAGCCACTCCTTGGCCTACGACAGCACTGGAGCCTGACGCTGGCGTCATGTTGCCATAGCCGTATGCGTGATAGGCCTCATCCGCCAATCCGGGGTCGGTGCATATCGCGTTGCTCTCTCCGGCTGCTGGGCATGTCCAGTTGCTCCTTCCGCCAAAGGTTGCATTGTTGGTCCAGCTAGAGCCCGGATTTGTTAGCATCTTCAGATCTGAGTTGCTGTACATAGGTGTCGTATTGGCCTGGTTGCCTGTGTTGTAGAAACCCACAAACACATTGTTGTTGTACTTGAGTGTGTTGGTTGCCCCGGTGTCTGACGTTGCATACTCTACCTCAAGACCAACGGACCCTTCTGAAAAGAGCGTGTTGTCCTGAAAGGATGCGGGATGGCCGGGAATCACATTCATCAGCACCGTAGTATTTCCAGCGCGGCACCAGTTTCCAAGATTATCGTTAGTCGGTACTGGCCTGCCGGGGATAGTCTCCGTCGCTACTGCCTCACAGTTTCCGACGATCACGTTATTTTGAATCGTGGCTATTGCTCCGTCGCCCGCCTTGAATTGCTGCCCTTCGTTGCCGTATGCAAGCGTCCTCGTGATCGTCATAGTCGAACCTGTGCCGCCCACATGGAGCGCGTCCAGTCCATCCTGCATGTTATAACTCACCACCCCGTTGTCGAAGGTAACCTGCCAGCCGGGAGACGGGCTGTTCACCGAAGCGGTTCCGAAGCCGTCTCCGTACCCTCCGGTCGATTGATCTCGGCAACTGAAGTAAGGAACCGAATCTACAATCGGATACTCTTCAACGCACCCATTCCAACTGATATCGTAATTCTCAATAAGAAGTGATCCGATACCGGTGGTTCCGTCACCATCATCCGCATTCCACCCTGCATCTGCATTGCCTACAATCGCCAGGTCTGTCGCCACGAACCCGTCGCCGGTGGGACCAAAGATGCCGTCTGAAGCCATGCCGTGGATGCGAATATCGGTGAGAGTGTCATGAGTCGAAGCATTCGAGAGCGAAATCCCATACCGAGCGAAGTCCTGCGCCCCGTCGGAGCAACCAACGGTATCCATGTCCCTGCCACAATTAGAGTAATCCGTAATATCCAGGCATCCTACATCTACATAGGATGCTCCACCTAAGCTGAGCACGGTAAATACGGACCATCCACCATGGAGCTGCGTTCTGGCGCTCTGGCTCGTACACGAAGCATAGTTCTCGCCTAGAATCCGCGTGTGCTGCGAAGCCGTGCCCGATGGAGGCACAGGGATGCCTGAGCTATACGGATCTCCTTGTAAGCCAAAGTAAAGTCCGGTAGCCGAATCTAGTGCGCCCGAGCTGTTGTTCCATCCCACACGCCAGCTCACCCCACTGCCGATGGATCCACGGATGATTACTGTATCGCCGCCAGCGATGACCCATCCCCAAGCAGGGAAGGCGCCTGGGCCTGCATCATATGATCCATCCTGCCATAGCCAGCGCACGTCATTGAAGGCACAGTGCTGGTTAGTACCTGTTCCAGGGTAAGCCACATCCGCTTGGCCATCACACTGGCCAGCCGTCATGCGAGAGCTGTAGCGCGTTCCACCATCCGTCCGTATGTACCATGTGGTCCCCGGCCCTACCGGTGCCTGGGCAGCGTTCACTGTAAGCGAAGTTGCAGCCGATTGTGTCTGAACCGGGATGCTATTGTCGCTCACGCTCAAAGTAAACTTGAAGACACCGGCGGTTGTTGGCGTGCCTTCGATCAGACCCGTCGTCGCCGCGAGGCTAAGCCCTCCTGGCAGCGAGCCGCTGCTGACCTTCCACGTATAAGCTGGCGTACCCCCCGTTACTGCCATGGAGGAAGAATATGCAGTGCCGTCAGTCCCCGCGGCCAGCGTTGAGCTGCCGATGGCTAACGGCGCGACTGCAACAGCCAGAGAGATTTTGGCTGTCTGGGTTTGCGCCGGAGTGCTTGCATCCGAGACTGTCACACCAACCGGGAAGCTGCCGCTTACTGTTGGTGTGCCACTCAGAGTTCCGGTTGCCGCGCTCAGACTGACTCCGGAAGGTAAGCTGCCCGAAGTGATGGACCAGCTATAAGGCGCAGTTCCCCCAGTGGCTGCGAGGGTGGCGCTATAAGGTTGGTTCGTGGTCGCCCCCGCTAGAGATGATGAGGTGATCTTCAGCGGCACCGCTGCCGCGGCGACGGAAATCGACAGGTTGGCGGCCGCGGTTTGCGCCGGCGAGCCCGAGTCCTTCACGGTCACTCCGATTGAGGAGTTGCCGCTAGTCGTCGGCGTGCCGGATAAAGTTCCCGTCGCCGCATTTAGACTGACTCCGGAAGGCAAGCTGCCCGAGGTGATCGTCCAGCTATAAGGCGCAGTTCCCCCAGTGGCTGCGAGGGTGGCGCTATAAGGTTGGTTCGTGGTTGCCCCCGCTACAGATGATGAGGTGATCTTCAGCAGCACCGTTGCCGCGGCGACGGAAATCGACAGGTTGGCGGCCGCGGTTTGCGCTGGCGAGCCCGAGTCCTTCACTGTTACTCCGATTGAGGAGTTGCCGCTAGTCGTCGGCGTGCCGGACAAAGTTCCCGTCGCCGCATTTAGAATGATTCCGGAAGGCAAGCTGCCCGAGGTGATCGCCCAGCTATAAGGCGCAGTTCCTCCACTCGCCTGCAGACCGCCCGAATACGAAACTCCGCTCGTCCCAGACGGCAAACTGGAAGAGGAAATCGCCAGTAACGACGGCTCCACGACCAGCGAAGCGACAACGGACTGGCTCTGCGCGGGGCTGCCCGAATCCTTCACGGTAGCTGTGAATTTCGCTGTGCCCACTCCAGTGGGTGTGCCCGAGATCGCACCTGTACTGGGATTCAAGTTCAATCCAGACGGCAAGCTACCCGATGTGATGGACCAACTATACGGTGATGTGCCTCCACCTACCTGCAGCGAACTCGAGTAGGATGCCCCATCTGTCGCGTTTGGAAGACCGGATGGCGCAATCGTCAGAGGTGCTGGAGCCACGGCGATCAAGATTGTTTCTGATTTCATCTGTACTGGATTTCCAGAGTCCACAACCACAACTGCCAGGCTTGATGTTCCGCTTGCTGTGGGGGTACCGGAGATAACACCATCTTTTCCAAGGGTGAGTCCAGTTGGCAGCGTTCCGTTATTGATCGACCAGGTATAGGGTGCGGTGCCTCCACTGGCCTGCAACGAAGATAGGTAAGTTGTCCCCTTGGTTCCACCAGGGAGTGAAGAGGTGCCAATCGCCAAGGCTGTCGGTGAAACTACGAGTGTGATCTTGATCGACTGCGTTTGCGCCGGGCTGCTCGAATCCGAGACGGTAGCTGTAACATCGACAGTTCCGCTTATAGTCGGGGTTCCGTATACCGCACCATTGCTTCCCAGGCTGAGTCCGGCTGGCAAGCTGTTGACGGACCAGATGTAAGGAGCAGTCCCTCCGCTTGCCTGCAGAGAACCCGAATATGCTAACCCAATTGTGCCTGCGGGAAACGCTGATGTAACCGTCAGCGGCGTTGGAGCGGGCGTAGGTGTGGGTGTTGGAGTTGGCGTTGGTGTTGGTGTTGGTGTTGGTGTTGGAATTGGAGTTGGCGTTGGTGTGGGAGTTGGCGTTGGTGTGGGAGTTGGAGTTGGAGTTGGCGTGGGAGTGGGTGTTGGAGTGGGCGTGGGCGTGGGAATTGGAGTGGGCGTAGGTGTTGGAGTGGGAGTTGGCGTGGGTGTGGGCGTGGGCGTGGGTGTGGGTGTGGGTGTTGGTATGGGCGTAGGTATTGGAGTTGGTGTGGGAGTTGGAGTTGGAGTTGGCGTAGGTGTTGGAATTGGAGTTGGCGTGGGTGTGGGAGTTGGGTTGGGTATCGGCGCCGCCACAGGAACTGGAGCACCCACAGAGAAGGTCAGGCTCTCCGTAGCTGTTTGCGCAGGGGAACTTGAATCAGATGCCGTTATACCAAGGGAGAAGCTACCGCTGGAAACCGGTGTGCCTGCGATGATCCCGGTTGTCGCCGACAAGGTAAGTCCAGCCGGAAGCTGCCCCGCCGTCACACTCCAGGTGTAGGTGGCAGTACCCCCCGTCGCGGTCAGTGTCGCGGAGTACGGCACGCCAGCCGTCCCCTGAGGCAGCGAGGAAACAGAAATCGTCAACAAAGACGATGATGCCGCACTCGCGGGCGTCGCAACGATTACCGGCACGGGTTGAGACGACGCCATGTTCTGGGGATTCTGTACTTGCAATTGAACTGTCGATGGCAGGGCGATACTGCTGCTGGCTACAGCGCCAGAAAGTGTATTGCTGTCGATGACAGACGTAGGCAGGGCGCTGCCATTCCAAAGAATGACACTCTGATTCGTAAATTGCGTTCCCGTGACCGTCATGGTCAGCGCCTTCGAACCCGCAGCGATCGTCTGGGGAGTAACCTGGCTGATACTGGGTGTCCCATGAAACTGAACCAGGCCAGTTCCGCAACCCAGAGCAACAAGGAGAAGAACAGAGCTTAGGCTCGCCGCAAATTTCTGAAATACCTTTCCCAAACGACACCTCAAAATAAATCAAGACTTGTCAACACCGAACCAACGTAGCGCCGTCGAAACAGCAGCTTTGTTGTCGCACTCGGACTGAACGTTACAGTGGAGAAGTGGTTACCACAGCTACCCAATCGGGTAGCCGCATATGCCACTTCCGTGTTATCGAGGCAAAATTCTCTCAACTTTCAGGCGCAAGTGTGCCTGCACGCCGAGAGGCGCAAATGTAGCAGATTCTTCAGTGTCAGTTAGTCAAAGGACCATCTTGAGACTCTACTCATGAAGTGTGAGGTGAGCTTCTGTATGCAGCAATTCCACTTTTGGGGGACTCGCGATATACAGCTCGAATTGGCCGATTCTCCGATTTTGAAGACGAACCCGTCTCGGCGCATAGCAGACGGTGCAGATGGCAAATAAGAGAGATTTACAAATTGGATGATATTCGTGCCTGCCTGAGAGAAATAGGTCGCGAGAGCGATCCTATAACACATCAGAACCAGCAGAATAAAATGACTACATTAAATTCACCAAACTTCTAGAAGCAAACGCAGGAGTTCCGCAAAACATAAGCAAGCGCGATCCTGCTGTCTCCTCAGCTAGCATCAGCCAAAGAAGCGCTAAATCCAAGATTCCGACGATACTTTGCAGCTATCGCTGCAGAACCGTTCGCCCGAAGTGGTTTCAGTTTTAAGGCAGGGGGTGTTACACCAGAAATCTCGTCAGCCACGAAAAAAGCATCGGGCTGCGAACAAACTCAAATGACCTACTCTGAAGGAACTTCAATTTTTATAACATGAATCAATCGCAGTATGAGCAATCTTTTGCACAATCGCGAAAAGAAAAAAGAGTGAGTCACGAAAAAAGCCGATGACTTAAGATGCGGAGAGTGCAGGCGGCCGCGAAAGAGCGCCGCACTTGCGATAATCCCCCTCATCAAGAACTTTGAATTCAGCTAGCAGCGAACAATCTTATTTGAAATAATGCCCTTAGTCGCATTTCGCGTATCAACAACCAGCTTCGATTTGGTAACGATCTCGTTGTAATCGTAGTCTGAGTGGTCCGTCATAATCAGCAAGCAGTCATACTGATCGAGTTCGTCCAGCGGCGTACAAGTCATATTAAGGTTGTAATGACGTCCTTTGCCGACGCTCGGGAAGTAGGGGTCGTTGTACAGCACCTCCGCACCCTCCGCGCGGAGCAGTTCGATCACCGTCAACGAGGGCGACTCCCTAAGATCGTCGATGTCTTTTTTATACGCCATGCCCAGCATCAAAACTCGCGATCCGTTGACGGCTTTCTTTTGCTGATTGAGAGCCTTTCCCACATATTGCACGACGTGCGCGGGCATCGACTCATTCACCTCTCCAGCCAACTCGATGAACCGTGTGTTGAAGTCGTATTCCTTTGCCTTCCAGCTTAGATAAAATGGATCGATGGGAATGCAGTGTCCGCCAAGCCCTGGGCCCGGATAAAATGGATGGAATCCGAACGGCTTTGTCGACGCAGCGTCGATCACCTCCCAGATGTCCACGCCCATGCGCAGCGAAAGCAGCTTCAACTCATTCACTAGTGCGATATTCACGCAGCGATAGATGTTCTCCAGCAGCTTGGTCATCTCCGCCACGCGGGTCGAAGAGACTCGCACGGCTCTGGTAAAGATTCCTTCATACAGCACTGCCGCCAGCTCGGTTGCAATCGGCTCATGGCCGCCGACCACTTTAGGAATGTCGTGTCGGGCCACGGTAGTGTTGCCCGGGTCCTCGCGTTCCGGCGAAAACGCGACGTACACGACGCCGTGTTCCTGGGCCGAACCCTTGCTCTGCACCTTCAGCCCCTGCGTGTTCTGCGCCTCCAGGATCGGAATCATCAGATCTTCGGTCGTACCTGGGTACGTCGTGCTCTCCAGCACAATCAACTGACCCTCGCGTATCCATGGAGCCGTGGCCCTGGTCGTATTCTCAACGTAGCTGAGATCCGGTTCACGATGTTCCGTCAGTGGCGTTGGCACGCACAAAATGATCGCGTCCATCCCAGACAAACGAGAGAAATCCGTCGTCGCCTGCAATCCCTGCTTACGCGCAGCTTCAATCTCTTCCTGTGCAATGCGAAAGATGTACGACCGCCCCGCCTCCAGATCATTCACTTTCTTCTCATCGATATCGAAGCCGGTCACCCTGAATCCTGCATCGGACAGCAACAAGGATAGTGGCAACCCGACATATCCTAATCCAATGACTCCGATTTGAGCTGTGCGCGTCTTCAGGCGCTCAAGGCGCTGTTGGGCAATGTGAGGGAGAGCAACTTCAATCGTAGTCGGCATGACGACGATTATCGCATTGCCCCTGCATCCGCCGCACCATTCCACGGTTACAACTTATAGGTTAAACGCCACTGGCCAGAACGCCATCCATTCCATTCTCTTATGCAGCAGAAACTTCTTCGCGCCCACACGCGCAGTTTCCTTTTGAAAAATCCGTGCGCACCAGAGGTCCGACAGCGAATCACACGCCGCCGTGGCTGCACAGAAGTTGCATGGACGCTTGCCTGTGCGATTGAAAAAATATGTGCATTCACCCGGTCCGATCGGGTATGTGGCGTCGGACATCGCCGCAGGATAAGATTCTCTTCAGTACATCCACTCTCCGCAACGACACCTCCAGCAATACGCCTGACAGAGGACACATGGCCCGTTATCTCATTACAGGAATCGCAGGATTTATCGGCTCATCCCTTGCTCATGCATTGGTAGAACAAGGCCACGAGGTAAGCGGCATCGACAACCTCTCCACGGGAACGATTGAGAACCTTGCGGCCATCCGCCACGCCATCTCATTCCAGCAGGTGGACCTGCAAGATGTGGCCGGTATTCGATCCGCGTGTGAAGGGATCGACTTTATCCTTCACCAGGGCGCGCTCGCCTCGGTGCCGCGCTCAGTCAAGGACCCCGTTGCCTCGCATGAATCCAATATCAATGGAACTCTGAATCTGCTTACCGCGGCTCGCGACGCGAAGGTCCGCCGCATCGTCTACGCGGCGTCCTCTTCCGCCTACGGAGATCAACCTACCCAGCCCAAACAGGAAGACATGCTCCCTCGTCCCCTGTCGCCTTACGCCGTCCAGAAGCTCACCTGCGAGTACTACATTCAGTCCTTCTACCGGTCCTACGGCCTTGAAGGTATTTGCCTTCGCTACTTCAACATCTTCGGACCCCGTCAGGCTGCCGATTCCCCCTACTCTGGCGTCATTGCGCAGTTCACGTTCAAGATGATGGCCGGTGAAACTCCCACGATCTTCGGCGATGGGCTCACCAGTCGAGACTTCAACTACGTCGATAATGCCGTCAGCGCCAATCTTCTGGCTTGCCACGCACCCGGAGCAATCGCTACAGGCCGCGTCTTCAATGTCGGCACCGGCCACGCACATACCCTCAACGAGGTCTACGCCACCATCGCCGAATATCTCGGTTTTACCGGCAAGCCAGTCTATGGCTCGGATAGGCCAGGCGACATCAAACACTCTCTGGCGGACATCTCCCGCGCCAGGCAAGAACTTGGTTACGAACCCAAAGCCCACTTCCACGAAGGACTGAAGAAGACAGTGGCCTGGTATGTTGCGGAGACGAAGAAGAAGCAAGTTGGCTGTCTATAAATCTGGTCAGAAAATCTGGTTAGACAGCAAAACAGCCGCCAGAGAATGGCGGCTGTTCCAATCAGTGCTGCAATGGAAAGAATGAATCCTAGCTGCCTCCGTGATGAATTACGAACGCATGCGGCGGAAGAACGCTCCGGCAGAGCCGATCAGACCCGTTCCCAGCAGCAAGAGCGAACCTGGCTCCGGCACCGGCGAGACAGCGCCGTTGAAATCGAGACCGAAGTACGAATCTGCCGCTTGGGTTACTTGGAAGGTGAGAACATTTTGACCGGCGACGAAGTCCGATGAGTAAAGCTGGATGGGCGTGACATAGGTGCAGGTCGGTACGCCATTCGAGCAATGCGGATAGGCGGTTCCCGTCGGCGTGTTCAACTGAATGCCATTCAAGAAGGCCGTCACCGTGTCGTCAGCCTGAACGTTGAGATAGCCGGTTTCCAAGGTAGGATCAGCCGAACCGATATTGAATGTGCTGTTGAAGAAGTAGTTGCCATTCGGGGTGCTTACAAAAGGGTTGCCGGGCGTCTGCTGCGGTCCGGTCTGGGCATACGAAACCCAGCTCGAGTTGCCATACGGCAGAGCCCATACGGAAGAGTTGGTGATGGGCAGATACTGCGTTTCGATTCCCGAGACATTCTTGTTTGTGAATCCGTTGCTGACAGCATAGCTGGGAGGAGCAATCGTATAGAGCGGAGAGTTGTTGTTGCCGCCATTGCCACCATTCTGTGCGTAGCTTGCGAGGTTGAGAGTGTCGGCAGACGCGAAAGCGGTTGCAGCCAAGAACACCGCTCCCAAAGCAGAGAGTTTATAGAAAAGCTTCATCAAGTTCCTCCTGAATTTCCGCATAGAGCGGGTGTTGCTCAACGGTGATCTTTGCCGCGGTAGCGTGGATGAGCCGACTTATTGCCTGCGCCGGAATCTACCGGTCCGGGCATTTCGCCGTAGAGTGCAACATAAGTTCTTGAACACCCTTTATGCAGGTGCAGGACCAAACCCAGAAACATAGAAATCAACGGGTTAGGTGTGCTAAAAAGCGCACACACTGCAAAGAATTGCGGTCACTTCAGGATCGAGTACCACTTAAGTTCCCAATCTGAGGTGCAGGACGGAAAGAAACTTCCACTTCTATGTCGGTGTGGTTCGTTTGAGCCGCTCTTCCGGGCGTCGATTCGGCAGTTCGCATCTTAGGTTCGGCAGTTCGCATCCACCCACCAGAGGAAGTTGCAACCTGTGGTTTCTGCTCCTGGCGCCAGAAATGGATCCGTTCATTGCCGACGAAATCTGCGCGCACCATTCGAATGAGGTAAAAGAAAAGGATGTACTTCACACCTCTTGCAGCACCGGCCACGCAATCTCCAGCAAAACTCACCCGGCGCAGCTTGCTCTTGCTCTGCGAGTTTCTCCTCATTGCTCTCGCTGTCTCTCCGCTCTTCGCCTTCAGCACTCCACTGACCGGAACTCCGCTTAACGACGGCTACCACGATCTATATAACCTGAATTTTGCTGGCGCCCACGAGCACTTTCAGCAGTGGATAACCACTCATCCCCAGGATCCTCTGGGACCTGCCTCCGACGCAGCCGCCTACATCTTCACCGAATTCGACCGGCTCGGGGTGCTCGACATCGAGCTGTTCGCCGATGACAACCGCTTCGAATCCCGCAAGCGGCCCGACATCGACCCGGTCGTGAAAAAGGGTTTCGACGACCGCGCCGACCAGGCCGACCGTCTCGCCGACGCCGCTCTCGCCCACAACCCCAAGGACGCGAATGCCTACTACGTCAAAGCTCTCACCTCCGGCATGCGCGCCGACTGGTCCTCGCTGATCGACCGACACGAGTACGGCGCATTTAAATACAGCGAAGCGGCGAGCAAATACGCGAAACAAGCCCTCGCCCTCGATCCCACACTGTACGACGCAAATCTGGCGGTCGGCGTTGAAAACTACATGCTCAGCTTGAAAGCGGCCCCGATCCGGTGGATTCTCGGCATGACCGGCGCTGGAACCAACAAGAACGAAGGCGTGCGCCTGCTCAAACTCACCGCCGAGCAAGGCCATTATCTTGCGCCCTTTGCGCGCCTCATGCTCGCGGTCGGCGAACTCCGCGACGGCCACACCCAGCAGGGCAAGGCAATTCTCATCGGCCTCTCCCAGGAGTTTCCCCAAAACACGCTGTATCGGCGCCAGATTGCCCGTCTCCACTAAACTGCCGCCCGCCCTAGCCGAAATCCAACACCGAACCAGCGCCAGAGTGTACCTTTAAGCCATCGCCTCGTGCAGAGCCCCGCGCCCTGCCCGGCACGTATCGGTATACGTTTTCTTGACGCCGCAAGGCACTTTCAACTTCGATCACCGCAGAGGGTTCCTATAAGTATGCGCATTGCATCTGTTGGCACGGCCTATCCACCTCACCGCTACTCTCAGGCAGCGATTTCAGATGCACTCACGACTCGGTGGAAGGATAGGATGGAGGAGCCTCGGCTCATCAACCGGCTCTTCGTCAACTGCGGCGTCGAATTCCGCAATCTGGTCTTCCCCCTCGACGTCTACGAAAACCTCTCCGGCTTCGGTCCCACCAACGACGCCTGGATCGTCGCTGCCGTGGAGCTTGGCCAGAAGGCCGTCACCAGCGCCCTCGCTCGCGTCGATCTCAGCCCAGCCGACATCTCCGCCTTCTTCTTCGCCTCGGTCACCGGCATCGCCAGCCCTACCATCGACGCCCGTCTTATCAACCTGATGCCCTTCCCCACCAGTATCAAACGCACACCCATCTTCGGCCTCGGCTGTGTCGCCGGAGCCGCGGGTATCTCCCGCGCTTCAGACTACGTCCGCGCCTTTCCCGACCAGTATGCACTTCTGCTATCCGTGGAACTCTGCTCCCTCACCTGGCAGGATAATGATCAGTCCGTCGCCAACCTCATCTCCTGCGGCCTCTTCGGCGACGGAGCAGCCGCCGTCGTCCTCGCAGGCGCCGAAACCCCTTATGCCAAACGCACTTGTACTACGTGCAACCGAGGCCCCCGTGTTCTCGACACACGCTCAACCTTCTATCGCCACACCGAGCACATCATGGGCTGGGATATCGGCGACATGGGCTTCAAGATCGTCCTCTCGCCCGAGGTCCCCAAAGTCGTCAATGAACATCTTCGCGGCAACGTCGAATCCTTTCTCGCCGATAACGGTCTAAGCATGGATGACATCTCCAGCTACATCTTCCACTCCGGCGGACCCAAGGTCCTCGAAGCCATGGAGACAACGCTCAACCTCCCACCGAATGCACTCGAACCCTCCTGGCGCAGCCTTCGCGAGGTCGGCAATCTCTCCGCCGCCTCCGTGCTCGCCGTTCTCGAAGACGTGCTCGTCCATGCGCCCGGCAAGTCCGGCGCTTACAGCATCCTTGCCGCCATGGGCCCAGCCTTCTGTTCGGAGCTTGTTCTGCTGCAGTGGTAATCGGGAACGGTCGTCCTCATGAGCGGCAGGACGGATTCACCTTCGGAGGTTCTCATCGTTGGCGCGGGACCAGCCGGTCTGGCCTGCGCCATTGCATCGGCCCGGCAGGGCCTGCGGGTCGAACTCATCGACGCCATGCAACCGCCCATCGATAAGGCATGCGGAGAGGGCCTGACGCCCGGTTCTCTCAAAGCCCTCGCGGCAATCGGATTCGATCCCGATCGCGACTTCAACAAGATCCAGACATACCCTCTGCGCGGCGTCCGATTCATCAACGAGGCCGCCTCCCCCGCGCCCGACCTCATCGCAGAAGCCGCATTTCCCGGCGGCCCGGGCCGGGGCATACGCCGTACTCTTCTTCACCAACTCCTGCTCGATCGCGCCGCCACCCTCGGCGTCCGCTTCCATTGGGGAAATTCAGTGCAGCGCATCGCTACCAGCCCCGCAAGCACCCTCGTCCACACCAACCGCCAGACGCTCCGCACCCGCTACCTCATCGGAGCCGATGGCCCGCAATCCCGCATAGCCGCCTGGGCCGGTCTGACCGAATCGTCGATCCACTCCCGTCGCGTCGGTCTCCGGCAGCACTACTCGATCTCTCCCTGGACCGACTTCATCGAGGTCTACTGGAGCGATTACGGTCAGGCCTACGCCACCCCGATCTCCGCGACCGAAGTTTGTATCGCGTTCCTCGCCACAAGCAGAATTGGCAGCCCAGTCGATGCCCTCACCCACTACCCCGCCCTGCAGCGCCATCTCGCCAGAGCTCAAACCAGCGACAGGCCACGCGGTTCCATCAGCCTCGGCCGCAGGCTGAACCGGGTCACCTCCGGCAACATCGCTTTGATCGGCGACGCCTCCGGTTCGGTCGATGCCGTCACTGGCGAAGGTCTCGCCCTCTGCTTTCGTCAAGCTGCTGCCCTGTCGCTGGCGCTCAAAACTAACGACCTCACCGCTTACCAGCAAGCTCACCGCCGTCTCCATCGCCTTCCCACCCTGATCTCGCGGAGTCTTCTGCTCTTGGATCATCACCCGCGGCTCCGCATCCGCGTCCTCAAAACCTTCCAACGCCGTCCCCATCTCTTCGAAGGTCTGCTCCAGACCCACATCGGGGATTCTCCCGTGCACGTGTTTGGATCCAATGGCCTTTTCGCCGCCGGTCTGCACATTCTTACCGTCTGATGTTAACCCCGGCATGGCATGCGTCTTTACAGCAGCATCGTTCTGGCTGTAAGTTGACGCTAGGCTAGGATATGTAATTACCATGAACGAGACCGCGAACCGCTGCATCGAAATAATCGCCAAATCGAAGAACATGCCGCCAGGCTCGGTCACGCTGGCCAGCACCTTCGACGAACTCAACATCGACTCCCTCGACAAAATCAACATCTCCTTCGAGGTCGAGGAGGTCTTCTCTATCGAAATTCCGGACGATGCTCTGGGCAGCTTGAAAACTGTAGGCGATATGGTCGAAGGCGTCACCAGACTCCGGGCCGCTCACTCCCCTGCCGCCACCGCTCACTGAAATCATCCTTTCGCTGGTTCGGGCAGACGTTCGTTCTTCTGTCCCACACCTCCTAGAGACCTGTGATTCTGTCAGGCGCGCGTCGTCCGGCACCCCGAAAATCTCGTTTCAAAGACAACCAGGCTCTTTCGTACCCTCCGTAAAGCTCCGCGAGAACGCTCGTTCTCACACTACCTAAGTGCGTTGGAGCGCATCCTAGGAGACAAGGAACCTTTCAAATGGCTGAATCAGTGAGTGAACCGGAGATTTTGTTGAACAAGACTTACCCCAGGTCGTTGGCGAAGGGGCTGCTGGCCGGTCTGATCGGCGGCCTGGCGGCGACGGCGGCGAAGACGGTCGCGGAAAAACTTTATCCGCCGCGAACCCATGGCGAGCCCGAGCCTCCCGCGGTGCTGGCGGAAAAACTCACCGGGCACGCGTTGGCAGGAGCCCAGAAAGTAGCAGCGGTCGAGGCTATCCACTGGGGATTCGGGGCGCTGACCGGAGCCGCTTATGGAGCTCTGGCGGAATATTATCCCGCGGCCACGCAAAAGGATGGAGCAGCCTTCGGAGCCGCTTTGGCTTCACTGACCCACAAAAATGCGCTGCCGGCGATGGGCCTCTCGGCTGAACCGAAAGACCAGACGACGCGGGAGAAGACCAGCGAAATGGCCACCCATGTGGTCTACGGGATAGTCACCGAAACGGTGAGGCGGTTTGTGCGAAAGGCGCTGGGCTAAGGCAAACCTCCTGAAGGGGTAAAGGGAGGTAAGCCTGCTCGAGCTGTTTTCTCTCCCATGTTCTGTCAGGGAAAACAGCATTCTTCAAAGTTTCCCGTTCCCCAGTATCAGGAGATTTGCTCTTGATGCGCCGCGTGTGCCGCGCAACCCTCTGTTTCCTTCCATTCACGGAAGCTCTCCCGCTGGGAAGCTGAGGAGGTGGTCCTCGGCAATGTTGCTCCATGCCTGGTTTGCCCAGAGGCGTTCGCCGCCGTTATATTGAGCGGCAAAGCTGCTGATGAGGTCCCCGGCCTGGGCATCGATCTGTGACGCATAACCGAGCACGAGCGTTCGTTTGCGTGACACGGCGGAATCGAGCTGGCACAGGACGGCAGTCAGAGGCTCCTGCCGGGCAGCGGAGGAGTTGCGGAGGAGTTCAAGTTCGGTCGCAGCGTTGGGGTGGCTTGCGGCGTATGGAAGGTCCTCATAGAAGGCGCTCGGAAGGCTGGCCGTCCACGGCAGAGCCGCTTCCCGGACGGTGAGGTGGTCGACGTGGCTGCCCAGGGCTGCCGGGACGATCACGGCTTCCATGGCGCCTGATTCCGCTTGCTTGGTGAGCGCTTTGCGAATCTTCTCGATGGCCGGATCAGCCGGGTCCACTGGCGTACTGCAGACGGCCTCAACGGCGCAGCGAAGACGAATGGGAGCATCTTTCAGATTGAGGTCGATCCTATGGAGATTGCTTTTAAGCCCCTTGGAAAGGTCCTGCGTGATGCGGCGCTGGAAGAGTTCGTCTTCCCGGAGGCGCATGGCGGAAACATACGTAAGCTGGTCGTTTTCGTGCACGAAGTCGGCGTCCGAGTAAGGGGCGTAGCGGCTGCGGGTAAAGATGTTGAGCAGCGTGACCGTATGCCTTCCAGTCAGCCAGTTGTGGATTGCAATCGCGAGGGAGAACGCTGCGTCGTCGCGATGCGGAGAGAGAATGAGTATCTTCAGGTGCGGCTCCAGATCCTGCTTCGAGAACATTTTACGGGGAGTCTTGGATTGCGGTCTGGCCAGGACGAAACCCGGACGTCCTTGTCCCAAGCGGAGGGGCTCACAACTGTTCGCAAGCGCCGAAATCAAAGAACCTAACTGTCTTGCTAGGAACCAACACGCAATCCGCTTTAGACGCCCTTCTTCATCGGCTCCCAGATGAACTTGTGGATCTGCAGCGAGAGGCGGGCGTTCAGACCATCCGCCATCATCCATTCGACCAAGGCGCGAGGATCCAGGGTCGCGTTGTCGATGGTTCGGAGAGGACTCGGCGTCTTGTTGAAGGCCGGGCTGAGCAGGACGCCGCCGGCAATCTCGTTCAGGTTGTGCCTGAGGATGAAGTCGCGCGCGAAGTCGTAGTCTGCGCGATCGGTGAGGACGAATTTGACCTCATCGTTTCTGGTGAGCGCGGCCAGGTTTTCCATGCGAAAGCTGTTGGCCGCCGCCCCCGCGCCCGGGCATTTGACATCGACGATCTTATGAACGGCTTTGGGGACATCGGCTAGGGGTCGCTCACCGCTGGTTTCGATCATTACCGTGTATTGCTGCGCGAGAAGGCGATCCATCATCGCAAGCAGTTCCTTAGCCTGAAGCATGGGTTCGCCGCCGGTGAACTCGATCAGCTTGCAGGGAGCAAACGCTTCGATCTGGGCCATCATCTCGTCCGCGGTGTAGGGTTTGCCCCCGGTGAAGGTATATTCGGAGTCGCACCAGGCGCAGCGAAGGTTGCAGCCGGCGAGCCGCACAAAGATGCACGGCAGGCCCGCGAAGGAGGACTCGCCTTGGACGGATTTGTAGAGTTCGATCAGGTGCATAGGTCAGCGAAGCAAATGCCGTGGAGGCGCGCAGCAGCCGCGAATTGTTGCATCACGCGTGGCTAACGGCAGTCCGGTTCGCGACGCCAGTCGAGGTACGTTGCGTCATGGCGACTCCTTCTAAAATTGGCCTACTCGTAGTAGCGGGCGAAGCTGGTGTCGGTCTCGTAAAGGGTGCAGTCTTTGATGCGGACGCGGCCCGCGGTCATGTCGCGGACCTGAGCGCTGGTCTGCTGGAAGAAGTAGCGGGCCAGGTTTTCGGCGCTCGGATTCAGTTCCTCGTCGAAGGGCTTGAGATCGTTGATCATGAAGTGGTCGAGGTATTCGACGGTGGGTCGCATCACCTGCTTGAGCAGCTTGAAATCGAGCAGCATGCCGGCCTCGTCAAGCTCTTCGCCGATCAGAGTGACGAAGACCTTGTAGTTGTGGCCGTGCGGATTCTCGCACTTGCCACGATAGTTGCGGAGGTAGTGGCCGGAGGAGAAGCCGGCTTCTACAGTGACTTCAAACATGTTTCCGAGGATCCCTTCGATTTGTCTGATCTGTTCAATCGATTCGAATTGCCGCGAGTGAGGCCGCATCAGCGACATAATGGCTGATGGGCATTGGCGAAAGCCTGCTTTGATTGTATCGTCTCCCCCGAAACAGGGTGCGGGGACCTGATTTGGCTAAGGGCGGCGGCGTTTGGCCCGGCGACCCTCTTCAGCGCGGCGCTCGGCCTGGTCGAAGAGTGCGGAAAAGATGCCTCCAAGCGCGATCAGCAGACCGATGACGAACAAGCCCAGGCCCATCGTCCGCCAGAGCGAAACGTCGCCTGGAGAGCCGGGCTGCTGAGCGATGTTGGTGTACGAGATGCCACAGGAGATAAGGGCAAAGAGGATAAGGCTGCCGGCGAGGATGAAAAGATTGCGTCCCATAGGCGTCGAGATTCATTTTACGGTGCAGTCAGGCCGCCTGCGAGGCCGGCGCGCTATGGACCCTGCGCGACCACGCAGACCAACGACGAAAAGGCCCGCTCCGGACGAAGCGGGCCCTCACGATGCTGATGCAGGAGTCAGTAGCGGTTAATCGTTCGATCTGGAGTAGCAAGGTCGCTGTCGTCAGCAGCCGCGTCACGGTTGTCAATGATGGCGTCACGATCGTTGAGCAGAGTGCGATCGCCGGCGACAGTGCGATGACCGGCCAGGTTGCGGTCGCCCAGGGTTCGGTCGTCAAGGGTTCGGTCATCAGGGTTGCGGGCATCCG
Source organism: Edaphobacter sp. (assembly GCA_965277335.1). Classification (GTDB taxonomy): domain Bacteria; phylum Acidobacteriota; class Terriglobia; order Terriglobales; family Acidobacteriaceae; genus Edaphobacter. Next base: position 464,488 of record CBDICJ010000009.1, read on the forward strand.
GAGTTCGAGCGTCAACATCGCGGTCGACCAGATTGCGGTCTGTGATGGCATCGCGATCGGTGGACGTGTCGTCGTTGGTGAGATTCCCATAGGTGCCGCGCGCGCCCGAGGTGTGCTCGGAGCCTGCCTCGCCGGTGGACGAGATGTCGCGTGCGCCGGTCTCCTTCAGTCCCCGTTTGGCCGCGTCGACCTGCTCGGACGTGTCGCAGTGAACCGAGAGCAGCGTTCCGCCTTTTTTCACAGCGCCCTCGTAGCGCTTGGCTTCGAACTCGGGAATGCCCATGCCGACGAGAGCTCCGACGATGCCGCCTACCGCTCCGCCAACTCCTAAGCCGGCGAGCGCCCCCATGATGGGTCCAGCCGCAATCAGCGGCCCCACGCCGGGAATGGCAAGCGCCCCAATACCGGCGAGCAGGCCAAGTGTGCCGCCGATAACTCCGCCTGTGGTGACACCGGTTGCCGTGCCCTCGGGAGCTTTGGTGTGCTTCTCGTGTGCGAAGGCACGGGTAGTGTCGTCATCGGGCAGCAGAACGGAGATGGCCGAGTTGCTGAAGCCCTTGCCGATAAGATGATCGACGGCCGCCTCGGCGGTGCCGGGAGTCGCGTAGATACCGAAAACCGCGATGTGCTTGCTGGACATTTGTTGCTCCTTTAAATGACTTTGGAAATGACTCTGGGATGAATTTGCAGTCAGATTTGGCTTGCGTGGGACAAGTGGCTACTGCTTGACGGTGAGATTGTTAGTGACCTTGTCGGCGGAGACTACCGTTGCGGCGTCGGAGGCAACCTGCTGCTTCTCCTCGTCGGATTTGACCGGTCCCTTCAACGTAACCGCCCCGTTTGAGGTGATGATCTTGACGTTGTGCGCATAGGTGGAGAGATTCTTGTCAGCGATAACCACCCGGCGAATCTTTGCAGTGGTCTGACGGTCAACTTTCGCGTTTGACTGGTTGTCGGCCGTCGTGTTCTGGTCTGCATTCTGTTTCGAGTTGTCGGCCGCAGACTGGACCGTGCCGGACTGCGCCAAGGCGCTCAAGTGGGGAAGGCTACACGAACAACTGAGGACGACAATCGAGGCTGCGGCGAGGATCGAGGAGCGAAGGCGAGTCATGAGGTAGGGGACCTTTCAAGGGGAAGACGTTCTTCCGAAAGCTGCCGGACTGAAATTCACGGAGGGAAATCAGTCCTGTGAGAGCAGTCAAAAGGTGAGATGACAAAGGAAGGGAGGGAGTTGTTCTATGTCTTCGAGACAGAGGGAATCGCAAAGAACTGCTCGACCTCCGCAATCTCCTGGGTCAGGCGATAGGGTGGAAGCGATTCGAGAAAGATGCGGCCATACCGCTGGCGCTGGATCCGCGGGTCGAGCAGCATGAGAACGCCGCGATCGTTCAGGTTGCGAATGAGGCGGCCAAAGCCCTGCTTGAGTGTGATGACGGCGTTGGGGATTTGATAGTCGAAGAAGGGCTTGCCACCGAGCGCTTCGATCGCCTCCATGCGGGCTTCGACGATGGGATCGGACGGCACAGCGAAGGGGAGGCGGTCGATGATGACGCAGGAGAGCTGCTCGCCCTGTACGTCGACTCCCTGCCAGAAACTGGAGGTGCCGAAGAGGACGGCGTTGGGAGTATCCCGGAACTGCTGCAGCAGAACATGCCGCGGAGCCGTCCCGTGCAGCAGCAGCGGATAGGGGACTTCGGCGAGAAGCCGCTCATACGCGCTGCGCATCTGCGCGTAGCTGGTGAACAGGCAGAACGCGCGGCCTTGCGTGATCTCGAGCACGCGTCGAATGCGCTCGGCGGCGCGCTCGGAAAAATCGGGCTCGCGTGGATCGGGCATGTTCGGCGGCAGGTAGAGAAGGGCTTGCCGCTCGTAGTCGAAGTGGGAAGGTACGATCAGCTCGCGTGTGGTATGCAGGCCGAGCCGTCTGCGAATATGGTCGAAGCTGCCGGAGACAGTGAGCGTCGCCGAGGTGAGGATGACGGAGTTGTAGTTGTCGAACAGCGTGGTGGTAAGGAGCTCGGAGACGTCGATCGGCGTGGCTTGCAGGTAAGTGTGGAAGGAGGCTTGGGCTAGGCCGCGGGCCAAATTGCGAACGCCCCCAGCAGCGCGGCGCTCGATCCAGAAGACGGTGTTGCGGTCCGGCGATTCGAGCAAGAAGCTCAGGTGCGCGCGGATGTCGGCGGCGCGCTTGCGCAGGCCAGAGGACTCTTCAACATTCTTCAAGCGATCGAGTTCGCCCTCGAGCCGAGTGAGCGCATTCAATGTTGCCGTATAGGTGTCGCCGCTCTCTTCCAGGAAGGATTCGCGATGCAGGAACGGCATCCGTCCTCCGCCGTTCGGCATCCCGCCTGGGTCGGAAGGAAGCACGGAGAAGAACAGGCGGGAGCGCTCCTTCAGAGTGGCGCAGGCGTTTTCGATCGCGCTGGTGCTGGCTTGCTTGGCCTTCAGCATCATGTCGATATCGCGGATAAGTTCTTCGATGCGCTGCGTCGAAAGGCTGATCCCGAAGTAGTTCGAAGCGACGTCTTCAAGCTCATGCGCCTCATCGAAGATCACCACGACGGCTTCGGGGAGAATGCCGGCATCGGGTGCGTTCGCTGCCTGCTGCTTGATGTTGAGGTCGGCGAAGAAGAGATGATGATTCACGATCACTATGTCCGATTCGAGAGCCTTGCGGCGCATGGCGGTGACAAAGCAGCGCTCCCAGTCGGGGCAGGTCTGTCCCAGGCACACTTCGGTGCGTGCGTCGAGTTTGTGCCAGAGCGGCGAAGACTCCGGGAGATGGTCAAGCTCCGCCCGATCGCCCGTTTCAGTGGTCTTCTCCCACGCGGCGATCTGATGAAACTGATCAATCTCCTCCAGGCCATTCAGAATCGGATGATCGCGCAGCGCGTAGAGCTTGTGACGGCAAAGATAGTTGGCTCGCCCCTTCATATAGCAGACCTTCAGCGGCCCGAGCAGCGACTCCAGAAAAGGAACGTCCTTGAAGAAGAGCTGTTCCTGGAGGTTCTTTGTCCCAGTGGAGATGATGACCCGCTGATTACGTTCTCGAGCCAGTCGCAGGGCTGGTAGAAGATAGGCGAGCGTCTTGCCTGTACCCGTGCCGGCTTCGACGATGAGGTGCCGCTTGTCCTTGAACGCGGACTCGATGGCCCGCGCCATGTCGTACTGCCCGCGGCGGTGCTCGAACGCAAGGCTCGAATGGGAAAGGATCCCCCCAGGGGAGAAGAAGTCGTGGAGGTTCGGAAATTTGTCCGTGGCGTTACGATTGCCCGGACGAGCGGGGCCGATTTGGATGGGAGAGGACAAGTGACGCGATCTCTGTTGAACTCGACAGCCTCCAGCCACTCGCGGAGCGTGGGGGTATCGTATCCATCATTGTAGGCCACTCGATTTTTAGGAATCAGCCAGAATTTTGCCTCCAGGCCGTCTTTCTCGAACGTGAAGGTGCATCGGCTCACGCGCGTCCCTTCGTTGGAAGAGAAGGAAACTCTGAAGCAGTGATGGCGGAAAATGACTGGCATGATTAAGCGTGATTGTGCTTACACCGTCACGCGACTTGAGGTTCAGTTCATCTCGCATAAGAACCAATTCTCATCCTTATAATGATTTGAGGCGCTGTGGCGTCGAGAGAAGGCACCACGATGGCCCAAAAAAACGATAAGAAGCGGCTAGGCAAGAAGCACCGGCAGGCGAGCACGCGGCCGAAGAAGGGACGCGCGCCGAGGGCTACGCCGACGACGGGCGCTGTCGATCCGAGAAAGCGAAAGGTGCTTTCCACAAAACGAGCAGCGGCTGACAAGTCTGCTCGGGTGACAAAGCAGTCCCCCGAGCGGGAGAAGCGAAATGCGATTCGCTCCGATACCGCAACACCGAAGAAGCCTGCGGTGGCAGTGCGCCCGAAACCGGAGCGCCCGGCGGATGGAATCGTGGGGCGGCAGACGCCGCGTTCGGCGAACGTCACTGGACGCGATAGGCTGCTGGATGACTCCGACTCCGACTCCGACTCCGAAGACTGGCGCGAGATCGAGCTGCTGGCCTCGCGGATGGGCACCGAAACCGAAAGCGCGACAGCCCGCGCGCTGCCGCTGATTGCGATCTGCGGGCGTCCGAACGTAGGCAAGAGCACGCTGTTCAACCGGCTGACGGGCTCGCGGCGTTCGATTGTGGGCGACGAGCCGGGGATTACGCGCGACCGCATCTACGGCGAAATCGAATGGATGGGCCGCGACGCGCGCATCGTCGACACGGGGGGCGTGGTGCCGGATGATGAGGCGCTGATCCCGTCGGAGATCTTCCGACAGGCGAAGGTGGGCCTTGAAGAGGCCGACGCGATTGTGATGGTTGTGGATGGACGGACAGAGCTTGCCTCGCCCGATCTGGAATTGGCGCGTCTGCTGCTGCGCGGCGGCAAGCCGGTGTTTCTCGCGGTCAATAAGATGGACACCGAAGCAATGCAGGTGCAGGCGGAAAACTTCCGCCGGCTCGGCTTCCGCAATGTGCTGCCGATCTCCGCGGAGCATGGGTCAGGCATGGGCGATCTGCTCGACGCAGTGTTCGACGTACTCCCGGAGGCGGCGCAGATAGAAGAGCCAGAGGTGATGCTGACAGAGACGGATGAGGCGGAGGAGGACGAAACTGGCCCTGACTATTCTCCAGCCGCGGGCGCTTCGATCCTGCCGGCAGCGAAGCGGGCGCGCAGGCTGCGCTCGCACGGAGAGTACGAGAGCCGGGAGACAAAGATAGCCATCATCGGACGGCCGAATGTCGGCAAGAGCACGCTGTTGAATGCGCTGACCGGAACCGATCGCGCCATCGTCTCGCCGATTGCCGGAACTACGCGCGATGCCGTCGATGAAGTCGTCGAGCGCGATGGCCACAGCTTCCGGTTCGTCGATACGGCGGGCATCCGCCGCAAGGGCAAGACCAAGCTCATGGCGGAGAAGCTATCAGTCATCATGGCTCGCAAACACCTGGAAGCCGCCGATGTCTCGCTTCTCATCATCGATGCCACCGAAGGCGTGACCGCGCTCGACGCAAATATCGGCGGCTATGCGCACGAGAGCGGGCGCAGCGTAGTCATCGTCGTCAACAAATGGGATCTGATGACCAAGACCGGGCGCGAAGGCATGCGTGTATTTGACGGCAAGCCCCCGGCGGATCAGAAGCTTTACGAGCAGGATGTTCGGGACAAGCTGAAGTACCTCGACTACGCGCCCCTGCTGTTCATCTCGGCAGTCGATGGGAAAAACATTGAGTCTGTCTTCAAGAAGGTAGAACTGGTGGCGCGTGAGCGTCGCAAGCGCGTGACCACCGGGCAGATGAATCGCTTCCTCGAAAAGGTCGACTTTCAAAAGGCAAGCGTGCCGATGAACAAGCGCGTCCGCATCTACTACATGACCCAGGCCGCCGTGGCTCCGCCTACCTTCGTGCTGTTTACGGACAAGGACGTAAAGATGCACTTCTCCTTCGAACGCTTTCTAGGCAACCAAATACGCGAAAACTTCGGTTTCATCGGCAGTCCGATCTGGTTCAAAATCAGAGCGAGAAACAAAAAGAAAGCGGAGTAGGCGCCGTCATGCACGGCCGGTTTGCATGCTAATACCTTAGTGCCTTGCAGTTGGATGGCATCTCCGCATGGCGGCCGGAACGCACTAGCCAACGCCAGACTCCAGCCATATCTTCCAGGCGGCTAAGGCGCGATCACATTGAAGCTTGTGCCGTTCCTTCTTGTCGCGGATCTTCTTGCGGAGTTCTTCCTCAAGCGGCGGCAGCAGGTCGAAGGTGATATTCGCAGGTTGAAATCTCTTCGCTTCCGCATGAGTGATGTAGTGCGTAAGCGAGCCGTTGGCGCTAAGGCGCGGTGCTGGTTCCGGCGTGCGCTCCTGGGCGAGGGCGGCGGCGTAGATACCGGCCAGCATACCGCTCGCGATGGACTCGGTGTATCCTTCAACCCCGCTGAGTTGTCCGGCGATCATGATCTTTGCGTGTGCTTTGAGCTGCAGCGTCTCAGTGAGCAGCGACGGAGCGTGAATGTAAGTATTGCGGTGGATCTGGCCGTAGCGCAGAAACGTAGCGTCTTCCAATCCCGGAATGAGCTTCAAGACTCGGCTTTGTTCGCCGTACTTGAGGTGATTCTGAAAGCCCACAAGATTGTAGCTGTCCGCGCGAAGGTTTTCTTGCCGAAGCTGCACGACCGCATACGGCCATCGTCCTGTCTTCGGATCGGTAAGGCCCACCGGCTTCATGGGGCCGAAGCGAAGCGTATCTCGACCGCGGCGGGCGGTCTCTTCAATGGGCAGGCAGCCTTCGAAGTATTGCAGCTTTTCGGCAGTTCCAGTAACGGGAAACTTCTCCCAATCCTTCGATTCGACTTCTTCGGCAGTCGTGAGAGCCTCCAGAAAACGCTCGTACTCCTCTTTCGTGAACGGGCAATTGATGTAGTCGGCAGTCCCCTTGTCGTAGCGGGCAGCGAAGTAGACCTTCGACATGTCAATCGTCGTGGCGTCCACGATCGGGCTGATGGAATCATAAAAGGCAAGGTGGTCGGAGCCGGTGAGGCGCTGAAGCTCCGCAGCCAGCGCCGGAGATGTAAGCGGACCGCTGGCGAGAATGGTCACTGTATCGCAGTCGCCTTCATCAAGCGATGTAACCTCCTCGCGATGGACCGCGATGCGAGGTTCGGCCGCAATGCGTTCGGCCACGCGCCTGGAGAACTCGACGCGGTCGACCGCGAGCGCGTGCCCCGCTGGCACTGCGGCGGCATCGGCTTCGGCGAGCAGAATGCAACCGGCGCGGCGCATCTCCTGCTTCAGCAGCCAAGGGGCGGTGTTTTCACTCTCGGACTTCAGCGAGTTGGAGCAGACGAGTTCGGCGAAATCGCTGGTCTGGTGCGCCTCGGTGGAGCGCGCGGGACGCATCTCGTAGAGATCGACCTCGCAGCCGCGCTTTGCTGCCTGGAGCGCCGCTTCAGGTCCGGCAAGACCGCCGCCAATCACTCTGATGCGCCTGGTCAACTGGTCTCTCCCGACTTCGTGGCTAACTCTTGTAAGGCAGCCCCGGTGACGCGCATGGTGCGCCAGTCCATCAGCATCTGCGCGCCCATCTCCTGGTAGAAGCCGATGGCGGGCGTATTCCATTCGAGCACGTCCCACTGCAGTCGGCTGCACCCTTCAGCTACCGCGATTGCGGCTATGCGCGTAAGCAGGGCCTTGCCAACTCCCCTGCCCCGATGCGTTGGCTGCACGTAGAGATCTTCGACGTGGATGCCGGCGTGGCCGCGCCAGGTGGAATAGTTGTGAAAATAGAGCGCGAATCCCACGGCAGTAGTGGCGCCCGATTCAGTCCAATCCGCGATGAGGCAGTCGAATCGTTTGGTGCTGCCGAAGCCATCGCGCAGCAGATCGGCCTCGGTCGCGTAAACGGCGTCGGGTTCGCGCTCATATACGGCAAGTTCGCGAACAAAAGAGAGGATCTGCGGGACATCTGCGGGCGTGGCTGGACGAAGTTGGAGAGGTGTTTGCATGAGGGCTCTCTTTCATCGTAATCGCAAATCTCAGCCAAATTGGCGGCCTCGCGTGAGCGTGCCGCCGCGATGCGGCCTGAAGGAAAATCGGCTCACTCTCCCGCTGGCGCGACCGGGAATCTACAATCGAAGAGAGCACCGCAAGGGAGAAGCAGTGAATCGTGTCGTCGTCACCGGTCTGGGATGCATTACCCCCATCGGCAATTCTGTAGCGGAGTTCCGCGAATCGCTCTTTGCCGGCGCTACCGGCGTCGCCCCGTTCCCGCCCTACCCTGAAGCTCCCGGAAAATCTCAGGGTCTGCGCTTCACTCAATCGGCCGCCGTCAAAGACTTCGATCCGCGCCGGCATCTCGACTCCGGCATCGTCGTCTCAACCGACCGCACTACGCAGTTCGCCATCGTCGCCGCTCGTCAGGCCGCACTGGAGTCGCAGCTCACCAGCCACTACGCGCCGGAGAAGATCGCCATCATCGTAGGCTGCGCCTGTGGTGGTCGCCAGGCCGAGGAGACCGAAACCGCGAAGCTTTACACCAAAGACGCGCGCGTGCATCCCCTCACCGTCATCCGCACCATGGCATCGGCGGGAGCCAGCAACATATCCATCGACCAGAAGATCACCGGTCCGGTCCTCAACATATCCACCGCCTGCTCCTCCGGCACGCACGCCATCGGCCTCGCCTTTCAGATGGTCCGATCAGGCATGGTGCAGGCCGCAATCACGGGCGGTCACGAAGCCCCGCTGACCTTCGGCTTCCTGCGCGCGTGGGACTCCATGCGGGTCGTCTCTCCAACCCAGTGCCGCCCCTTCTCCGCCGACCGCGACGGCATGACCCTCGGCGAAGGCGCCGCCATGCTGACGCTCGAGACCCTCGAGTCGGCCCAGGCGCGCCACGCGACCATCTATGCCGAGATCGTCGGCTTCGGCAGCTCCGCCGACGCCAGCCACATCACCCAGCCGCACCCCGAAGGCGCCGCCAGCGCTATGCGCCAGGCCCTCGCCGACGCCGGCGCCACTCCCGAAGAGGTCGGCTACATCAGCGCCCACGGCACCGGCACCCAAGCCAACGACATCACCGAAGCCGCCGCCATTCACCAGCTCTTCGGCGAGCTCGCTACACGCATTCCCATCAGCTCCACCAAAGCCCTGCACGGTCACTCCATCGGAGCCAGCGGCGCACTCGAAGCGCTCGCCACCGTTCTCGCCCTGAAAGGAGATCTCCTCCCCGCCAACTCCGGCGTCACCGAGATCGACTCCGCCATTCAGCTCGACATCATCCTTGGCTCTCCTCGCGAAGCCACCCCGAAGCTCGCCCTCTCCAACTCGCTCGCCTTCGGTGGCCTAAACGCCGTTCTGGCGCTGCGTCCCTTCCAAGAAAGCTGAAGGAATAGGCTGCAGGTCATCCGAGATATGATGAATCGGCAATGATCTCCGTCCTTATACTCACCCGCAACGAGCAGCTTGACCTGCCCGGCTGCCTCTCCAGCGTCTCCTGGTGCGACGACATTCACGTCTTCGACTCCCATAGCACCGATAACACCGCCGTCATCGCGCGTTCCGCGGGCGCTCACCTGCACACCCGTACCTTCGACGACTACGCCACCCATCGCACCGCCGCCCTCACCTCCACTCCCTTCAAACATCCCTGGGTCTTCCTGCTGGACGCCGACGAACGCCCCACGCCGGAGCTCTCGCGCGAGATGCAGCAGCTCGCCCTGGCCGCGCCCGACCTCGTTTCAGGCTTTCGCCTCCGCCGTCGCGACTTCTTCTTCGACACCTGGCTTAAGCATGCGCAGATCTCCTCCTTCTACATACGCCTCGTGCGCCCCGAGCGCGCCCACTACACCCGCGCAGTCAATGAGGTCATCGAAGTGGACGGCGTTATCGCCGATCTCAGCTACCCTCTCAACCACTATCCTTTTTCCAAGGGCATCGCGCGCTGGGTCGAGAAACATAACCAGTACTCCTCCATGGAAGCCGAGCTGATCGTTCGCAAAGAGGGCCTGCAGCATCCGTCCTTGCGAATGGCCCTGCGCGGCCCCGACTTCCACACCCGCCGCCTTCACCAGAAGGCCATCTTCTATCTGCTGCCCGCTCGGCCGCTTCTAAAGTGGCTCTATATGGTCGTACTTCGTGGCGCCATCCTCGACGGCGTCGCCGGCCTCACCTACGCCACATTGCAGTCCTTTTACGAGTACCTCATCATCCTCAAGACCAAAGAGCTCAGACGTGGCGGGACCTGAGACTGCTCGGAGTCGCCCTTATAGAGGCCACTTCCACTCGCGGATCGCCTCGCTGTCGATTCCGTTCTCATGCGCATAGTTCACGCTCTCGATGATCTGGTCCTTCAACCATTCCTTCGTATGCGCGGCCGTCATCTGCAGTCGCGGCACCCGGTCGATGACATCGATCGCCAGGTCGAACCGATCGATCTGATTGAGGATCGCCAGCTCTAGCGGCGTGTTGATGTTTCCCTTCTCCTTGTACCCGCGCACATGAAAGTTCGCATGGTTGGTGCGCTTATACGTCAGCTTGTGCACCAGCGAAGCGTACGAATGGAAGTTGAAGATCACAGGTTTGCTCTTCGTAAACAGGCTGTCGAACTCCTTCTCCGATAGCCCGTGCGGATGCTCGGTCTCCGGCATCAACCGGAACAGATCGACCACATTCACGAACCGAATCTTCAGGCCCGCGCACCTCTCGCGCAGGATAGCGACAGCCGCCAATGCCTCCGATGTGGGAATATCGCCCGCGCAAGCCATCACCACATCCGGCTCTTCCCCCGCATCGTTGCTGGCGAAATCCCATATCCCGATCCCCTTCGTGCAATGCTTTACCGCCGCATCCATGTCGAGGTACTGCAGGTGCGCCGCCTTGTCCGCGACAATCACATTCACATAATCCGTGCTGCGCAGGCAGTGGTCCGCCACGCTCAGCAGACAGTTCGCGTCCGGCGGAAGATAGATCCGTGTAATCGCCGGACTCTTGTTCGTCACCACATCCAGAAATCCCGGGTCCTGATGGGTAAAGCCGTTATGGTCCTGCCGCCACACCAGCGAGGTAATCAACAGATTGATCGAAGAGATCGGCGCTCTCCACCGCAGCTCCAGCTTGCTCTTCTCCAGCCACTTCGCATGCTGGTTGAACATCGAATCGATGATGTGCACAAACGATTCATAGGTCGAGAAAAATCCGTGCCGCCCTGTCAATACGTAGCCTTCAAACCAGCCCTCAAGCGTGTGCTCGCTCAACATCTCCATCACACGTCCATCCCGCGCCAGGAAGCCTCCATCTGCGTCTTCGGGCAGCAGTTCTTCCATCCACGTCTTGCCGCTTGCCTCGTAGATCGTCTGCAGCTTGTTCGAAGCCGTCTCATCCGGCCCAAACACGCGAAAGCTCGTCATGTTCTGCTTCATCGCATCCCGCAGAAACTGTCCCAGCACCTCGGTCGGCGAGACCTCGATCTGCCCCGGCTTCTCCACCTTCACCGCATAGTCGCGAAAGTCCGGCAGCTCCATCGGTTTGCGAAGCAGCCCGCCATTCGCATGCGGATTTCCGCTGATCCTCCGCTGTCCCGCGGGAGCCATCCCCCTCAACTCCTCGACCAGCCTGCCCGACTCATCGAACAGCTCCTCCGGCTTGTAGCTGCGCATCCACTGCTCGACCAGCGCCAGATGCGCGGGGTTGTTTTGCGGGTCGAGAATCGGCATCTGGTGCGCTCGCCACGAGCCTTCGAGCTTATGTCCATCGATCTCCTTCGGGCACGTCCACCCCTTCGGCGACCGCAGAATAATCATCGGCCACCGCGGACGCTCCGGCTCGGTCCCCGCCGGCGCGCTGCGAGCCTTTTCCTGGATCGCGCGAATCTTCCTCACGCACCTCTCCATCACCTCCGCCATCAGCGGATGCATCTTCTCCGGATCATCGCCTTCAACGACGTGCGGCTCCCATCCATACCCCTTGAACATCCAATCCAACTCTTCCGGCGTGACTCTAGCCAGCACCGTAGGGTTCGCTATTTTGTAACCGTTCAGGTGCAATACCGGAAGCACCGCGCCATCCCGCACCGGATTCAAAAACTTGTTCCCATGCCACGAGGTCGCCAACGGTCCCGTCTCCGACTCGCCATCGCCCACCACTACCGTCACAATCAAATCGGGATTATCGAAGGCCGCCCCAAACCCATGCGACAAGCTGTACCCCAGCTCGCCCCCTTCATGAATCGAGCCCGGCGTCTCCGGCGTGCAGTGGCTTCCAATGCCGCCCGGAAACGAAAACTGCTTGAAGAACTTCTGCATCCCCGCCACATCTTCGCTCTTGTCCGGATAGATCTCCGAATACACGCCCTCCAGATAGCTGTTCGACAGCGTAGCCGGCGCTCCATGGCCAGGCCCCGAGATATAAATCACATCGAGATCGTACTTTTTAATCAGCCGGTTCAGATGCACCCACGTAAACGTCTGCCCCGGGTCCGATCCCCAGTGCCCCAGCAGCCGGTTCTTGATGTGCTCCGGCTTCAGCGGCTCGCGCAGCAGCGGATTCTCGCGCAGATACAGCATGCCCACGCAGAGGTAGTTACACGCGCGCCAGTACGCATTGATCTTGCGCAACTCATCCGCCGGAAGAGGCTGTGCTTTGTGATTCTCTTCCTTGGACAATTCCTTGGACGTGCTGCTCATAGTCGCCTCCTTGAGATTAGCTGCGAGGTGCACTCAGAATCTTGCAGAAATATGTAACAGATTAAGCTACGAATCTTCCTGCCTGCAAAGGCGATGCACATGCACCGCGATCATCCAGTCTTCCTTCGCCGGAACCACAAACACTGCCGTTGCTGATTCAGATGCACTCACTCGTCGCAAGGCATCGCCGGTTGCCTTATTCAACGCAGAATCGACAGAAATCCACAGGAAATCCAGTCCGCCCACAATCTCCGCGCGCGACCGCATATCGTGCTCCCCAATGCCTCCGGTAAACACTACCGCATCCATGCCACCCATCAGCGCGGCGTACCCTCCCACAACCTTCTTCACGCTCCGCGTAAACACCTCCACCGCCAGCTTCGCCCGCGCATCCCCCTTCGCCACCATCTCCCGCACCGCCTTCATGTCGTTCGGCAGCCCAGACAGCGCTACCATCCCGGCATCGTGGTTCAGCATCTTTTCCAACGCCGCTGCCTTGTCGCCTTCCATCTGCCGCAGCAAGTAAAGCACCAGCCCCGGATCAAGATCTCCCGGCCGAGTCCCCATCACCACCCCGCCCGTCGGCGTCAGCCCCATCGTCGTGTCCACCGAGCGCCCATCCACCACCGCTGTCACGCTGCATCCGCTCCCCAGATGCGCGATCACCATTCGCCGCGGAAACTTTATCATCTTCTCCGCCCTGAGCTGCCGCACAATCGATTCGCAGCTCAGCCCATGAAACCCATACCGCCGCACGCCACGCTCGCGATATCTCACTGGAATCGGATACATGGTCGCGGCCTCCGGCATGGTCTCGTGAAAGACCGTATCAAAGCATGCATAGTGCGCCACACTCGGAAACTTCGCCATCATCTCCTTGATTACCTCGATCGCCGCCGGATCATGCAGCGGCGCAAACTCCACCGCCTCCTCCAGATCCTTCAGCACCTCATCATCGATCCGCACATGCCGATTCAACTTAGCCCCCGGATGCACCACCCGGTACCCCACCGCATCCACCCTCGGCTGCCCCGCCCCGCTCACCGCCTCTACCACCAGTCCAATCGCCTCCGACGCCGTCGCCGCCTGCACCTCCTCGCGCCCGCCGCTCAAATCCCGCCCCGCGGCATCGCGAAACTTGAACTCCACCTTCCCGCTTCCAATCCCCGCAACCTCTCCTTCAAACAGCGACCGAGGCTCCCCCTCATTCCCATCGAACATCGAAAACTTGATCGACGAAGATCCGCTATTGATCACCAGAATATGCATCCGGCCATCCTCTCAGAACCTACACCCTACCACTCGCCCGTAAACCGCGGGTCACACCGAACTTCCGCCCGCAGGCAAAGCCTTCCCCTCCTTCTGCCCAGCAGATCGCAGCACATCGAGGATCGATTGATACAGCCGGTTCCTCAACTCAAACCTGTCCCCGGCCCGTGTCACATAGCGCACCAGAATGTCGATCCCCGATGCCGCCGGACGCAAATTCACCGACGGAGCCGCCGCAAAATGGCTCACCCCGCGCGCCTTGGTCGCTCTCTGCCACTCCTCTTCGGCCAGCTTCGCATTCTCTCGTGTCTCCTTCTCCACTGCCGCATGGATGGCTTCAATCATCTTGTAGCTATTCTCGCCCTGCGGAACATTCACCTTGATCTCATCCCACATCCATTGCCCGGTGGTCGAGAAATTAAAGTATTGCCCCGAGATAGCAAAGTTATTGATGAAGGTCACCCTCCGCCCCGTCGGATGCCCATTGTCGGTCCAGTTGCCCGTCTCCAGCAGCGAGGTTCGGAATAATCCAATCTCCACCACCTCTCCGCCCACGCCATTGATCTCTACCCAGTCGCCTACCCGTATTCCGTTCCTTCCCATCAGCACGAACCACCCAAAGAACGCCAGAATAAAATCCTGGAACACCACCGTCAGTCCCGCCGTCGCCAACCCAAGAATCGTCGGCATCTGCTTCGGCGCGCCGAAGATCACCAACAGCACCAGCAGCAGCATCACCAGTTGAATCCCCAGGCTCGCAATCGTCTCCATGGTGTGCAGACTCCGACTGTCGATCTTCATCCGGTTCAGCATCGCCCGCACACCCGCCGCCAGCAGCGCCCCGCACAGCCCCAGGAACGCGATCAGCGCCACCGACTGCAGCATCAGGTGAACCACTATCCTGTGCTGCAGCTTCACCTGGTCGATCCATCTTCCATACACCGCCGAGAGCTGCTTCTGCGTCTGTATGCGGTCATCGAGAATCCCGTGGATCTGCGCCAGCACATGCATCTGTGCCAACTTCGCCGCCCGGCCCTTCCCCGCGCCTGCTCCCGGCAGGTTCGCCGCCGCCGGCTGCCCCGCCACTGCGTTCGACTCGCCTTCCATCGCCTCATGTTGCGCCGTCAGCGACGCCACATCCCTGTCCGCCTCCGCCTTTGCCTGGCCCAACAGCCCCACCCTGGTCCTCTGATCGAACCACGCCGCCACACGCCCGTAGAGCGTCCCATATCTCTTCGCCGACACCACCGCCGTCTGTCCGCCGCCATCGATCTCCGCGTCGAACTTCTTCATCGCCGCCTCGCGAGCCGACAGCTCCTGCTGAATCTGCCCACGCCTGTCACCGCTCACCCTCGCCAAGTCGTCCGTCGCATCCGCCAGTTCGTCGCTGTCCAGCTGCAACTGCGCCTTCGCACTCTCCAGATCGTCCGCATTCGCAGCAGGCCCCGCGCCCTTCGCCGCCGCCGTCATACTGTCTACCCTGGCTTGGTCCTCCTTCACGATCCCTTGCAGGCCAGCCACCTTCTGCTGCAGCACCAGCGCCTCGCCCGTCAGCGCCCGCGTCTCCATCGACGCCTGCCGCAGCGCCATCGCAAACGCTTGGTCCACCTCATGATCCGCCAACCGCTGAGCCTCCCGCGCCAGCATCTGCTCCTCAGCCGAAACCGCCAGCGGAGCCAGCGCCTGCACCGTCTGCCACGGCTTCTGGTCGACAAGCCCGGCAGGCTCTCCCACCCCAACCCCACCGCCGCCGTTCAGAAATGGCAGATGCGCCATCGCCCCGCGTGTCAGATAGCCGCCCACCAGGCACAACACCAGCATCGCCGCCGAAACCGCAATCCATACTCTCCGCAAATCCTTCATCTCCCCACCCTAAACCCTCACCCGAAAGTTACACAGCTCTGCCCGCCCAAATCTCTCCACACCCAACTAAACTCATCTCATGTGCGGAATCGTCGGTTACATCGGTCCTCAGTCTGTCGTCCCCGTCATCCTTGAAGGTCTTCGCCGCCTCGAATACCGCGGCTACGACTCCGCCGGCATCGCCGTGGCCGGCGGCTCAGAAGGCCTGGCCCTGCGCCGCGCCCCCGGCAAGCTCCGCAATCTAGAGAACGTCATCGCCGCCTCACCCATCGACGGCACCTTCGGCATCGGCCACACCCGGTGGGCCACCCATGGCCGCCCGACGGAAGAGAACGCGCACCCTCACCGCGACGGCAGCGGCACCCTGGTCGTCGTGCACAACGGCATCGTCGAAAACTACCTCACCCTCAAGAACGCACTCATCGCCAAGGGTCACAAGTTCGTCTCCGAGACCGACACCGAAATCATCGCGCACCTTATCGAAGACGAACTCAACCTCGCCGCCATCCCCACCGCCACAAATCCGGGTGTCACAAATCCGGGTGTCACAAATCCGGGTGTCACAGGTCCGGGTGTCACAGGTCCCGGTGTCACGAGTCCGGGTGCCCCACATCTCGATTCTGAGATGTGGGTTTCCGCCGAAGCCAACAACTCCGAAGCCGTCCTGACCCTCCCCGGCAACGGCAGCAAGCCCAGCATACCCCTCGAAGAAGCCGTCCGCCGCGCCGTCAAGCGCATCACCGGAGCCTTCGCCATCGGCGTCCTCTCCGCCCACGAGCCCAACAAACTCGTCGCCGCCCGCATGGGGCCGCCTGCCGTCATCGGCATCGGCGAAGGCGAGTTCTTCCTCGCCTCCGACGTCCCCGGCATCCTCCACCACACCCGCAACATCCACTTCCTCGCAGACGGCGAACTGGCCGTTCTCACCCGCGACGGCGTCTCGCTGACGGACTTTGAAGCCGCACCCATCCCGCTCAAAGTCCAGCGCATCACCTGGGACCCCATCCAGGCCGAAAAAGCCGGCTACAAGCACTTCATGCTCAAGGAGATCAACGAGCAGCCCCGCGCCATTCGCGACACCACCCTCGGCCGCGTCTCCCTCTCGACCGGCCGCGTCCACCTCGCCGAGATGCAGATCACCGAGGCCGACTTCCGCAACGCCAGTCAAATCACCATCGCCGCCTGCGGCACCTCCTGGCACGCCGGCCTCGCTGGCAAGTTCATGATCGAGCGCCTCGCCCGTCTCCCCGTCGACGTCGACTACGCCAGCGAGTACCGCTATCGCGACCCCATTGCCGACCCCCGCGCCATCGGCCTTCTCATCACCCAGTCCGGCGAAACCGCCGACACCATCGCCGCCCAGCGCGAGCTCATCGCCAAGGGATCGAAGACCCTCGCCATCTGCAACGTCATCGGAGCCGCCGTCAGCCGCGAAGCCCAGGGCACCATCTCCACCAACGCCGGCCCCGAGATCGGCGTCGCCTCCACCAAGGCCTTCACCGCCCAGCTCACCGCCCTCTTTATCCTCGCGCTCCATCTCGCGCAGGTTCGCGGCACTATCACCGACGCCGAATCCCTCCACCTCGTCGACGAGCTCAGCAAAATCCCCGCCAAGCTCGACCGCATGCTCAACCTCAGCATCCCCGGCCAAACCGGCTCCTCCGAGGGGGTCGCCGCCCTCACCCCCACCTCGTCCTCCATCCCGGGTGCCCCATCCATGACGGTTCCATCGTTATGGGTGGGATCGCCGGCTCCATCGTCATGGGCAGGTTCCGACCGCCGTACCCGCCCGCGCCTCTCCCTCACCGCCCAGTGCGAAGAGCTCGCCCGCCTCTTCCACACCGCCGACGACTTCCTCTTCCTCGGTCGCGGCATCCACTACCCCATCGCCCTCGAAGGCGCCCTCAAGCTCAAGGAGATCTCCTATATCCACGCCGAAGGCTACCCAGCCGGCGAGATGAAGCACGGGCCGAATGCTCTGATAGACGAATCCCTCCCCGTCGTCTGCATCGCCACCAAAGACCCCACCGACCCCTCCAGCGTCCTCAAGTACGAAAAAACCCTCTCCAACATTCAAGAGGTCACCGCCCGCAGCGGCCGCGTCATCGCCATCGCCATCGAAGGCGACCACGAGATCGGCCAGCTCGTCGAACAAACCATCTACATCCCCCCCGCCCCCGAACTCCTCCTCCCCCTGCTCGAAGTCGTCCCCCTCCAACTCCTCGCCTACCACATCGCCGTCCGCCGCGGCTGCGACGTAGACCAACCCCGTAACTTGGCCAAGAGCGTGACAGTCGAATAGCTGCCGGCCTGGAAGTTGGCGGATCACTCCGCAAGGAGCCGCATTTGTTGGCAGCCTTTGCTTGGCTTTAGGAGGCGACATGCTCCTCCACAGAGCCCGTTGGCAAGCACTCATTCCGCACTATCAGAATTGCCCAATATTTGGACAACGACGCCGATATCCCAATCGCGCCAGCGTATGGCTCTCCTGAAGACAGTGCTAATGCTGATGGTGGTATTTATCTTTGTTTATGGTTCTGGTTGAGTTGTAGATGGAGGGTGCGGTGCGATTGAAAGATTGGTTAGCAAGAAATGTCCGAAACCCAAAGGAAATGGATCGGAATGAACAAGCCTCGTTGCTTCTACAATTCCTTAGCCTGCTCACTTGCATTGCTTTCATCTTTATTTCCAAGTTTCATCTCTTTGGTAACTTCTTTATTGGTGTGGCGGAAGTTACAGGTCTGCACGGCGCACAGTTTCTCACTGGAGTTGGCGTTTTACTCATGGGGTGTCTGGCCCACTGGTTCAAGCAGAAGAGCCAAGCATGGTATGGCTGGCTAGAGGTGCTCTTTGGCCTGTCCTACGGTTTTACCGTGGCGTTCGGTATCAGGCCCGGAGAGCCAATGTTCGGTCACTGGGCGACCCTTGTTGGCTGCGTCTATATCATCGCGCGGGGTTTGAATAATCAAAGTGACGCAAAGCGGAAATTGCTGGCTTGTAGGCGGGTGGCCCGCACATGAAGCGGGCGGGTGGCCCATACATAACATCCAACCCATACCTCGGGTGCCCCATTCATGCAGTCTCACCGCATGGTGGGCATTCGCGCCAAAGCGCGAACTGCTTTTCTATGTGCTGATTGTCACGTGAGACCCCATTTCCGTCTGAACTCAAGTTCCTCCGCTTCTTCCACCTTTAGCCCTTTCTGTAGGACATGCAAAAGGCGATTTGCTCCAGTGTGAGGTTCACTGCCGCGAAATATCGTAGTGCTGTCGTTGTAGCTCCGGTCAATTTCGTTGAGCAGATCGTCGAGAGACCTCAACGCCAACTCAACCGCTTCCCTGCTAACGGACTCCAAAGGAGGAGCGGCTTGATTACCGAGAGCGAGCGGTAGATCCTTATGCGCGATGTACCGATTTCTCCAATCTCTGGCGAATTTGGCTTCCCGAAGAGCCGCATCAGTTAACCGAGCCACTTCGGCCTGAAGCTCAGGCTTTACGAGCGAATACAAAGCTGTAACTGATAGATTTTTACTTCGCATGGATTGCGCAGGATCAGTCATACGCGCAAAATGCAGCAGCACACCTTCCCACATCGTCTTCTGAACGACGTAAAAGAAGGTTCCGGCCGCCTGATTTACAATATCGAGTTGTTCCGGAGTCGTGCCAAATATCGTTCGATATTCTTGCCAAACAGTGTGAAGCCAAACGAGCTCCTGCCAGAGTTCAGAAAAAACACTACCCAGTTCAGCCCCTAGGCTTTGCTCATACTTTTTCCGAAGTTCATGATTTGGGTCTCGAGCCATTACTAAAGATAACGGGTAGGACTATGAGGCGGGTGGCCCATACATAAGATTCAACCCATACCTCGAGTGCCTCATTCATGCAGTCTCACCGCATGAGTGGGCATTCGTGCGGAAGCACGACCCGCCTTTCCTCCCCAACCTATAATATCCAACCATGCCCGTAGGCCTAGAACGCCGCCAGACTACCGGCCAGCTCCACTTCATCACCTTCAGCTGTCACCACCGTCGCCCCTACCTGCAAGACCCCGAAACCAAACACACCCTCGAACAAGTAATAGAGCGAACCCGCCGCTCCCACGACCTCATCCTTTACGCCTACGTCCTCATGCCCGAGCACGTCCATCTCCTCCTCAGCGGCTTCGTAGCAGAACCGAAGACTATGGGGACAAACCTGCTTCCAGCCTTCACCATCGCCGGAGAACACGGCATGAGCATGTGACTTCCCCGTCTCCAAATGCGCGAACCAGGCAAGCCATCAGCACCCGGCGCACAACCCCAAGCCCACCGGAGGCACTCTCACTTCCTGTCAGCTCCAGGATGTGAGCCGCAGGTATCGACCCGAACGCCACTCCTCCATGCAATGTGCTCTTAGCGTATAACGTTAGCCTGCACTCGTACCTCGCATTGCCGGGCCCCTAAATTCAGCACGACAAAGGAGAACGCGGATGTTTATCATTTGGTGGATTATTGTTGGTCTCATTGCAGGCTTCCTCACAGGCAAACTCATGAAGGGCAGCGGTTACGGCACCCTAGGAGACATCGTTATCGGCATCGTCGGAGCCATTATCGGCGGCTACATCATGCGCGCCGTCGGCTTCACCGGTCAGGGGGGCATGATCTACACCATCCTTGTCGCCATCGTCGGAGCCGTTATCCTCACCCTGCTTCTGCGCCTCGTCACCGGCAACCGGGCCCGAAATCTTTAGCCAAACCCCAGCGAGTGGCGAGGTCCAACCCTGCCACTCGCTGCACCTCCGGCTCTGCCCCCCACCCCCCGTCAAAGTGCGTCAAAATCTTCGAAACACAAGAGTTAGGTCTGGACCTCTGGACCCTCGCGGCTTCCGGTCGTAGCGCGGGAGATGTCTGCGCTCGCGCCGGAGAACCTCTGGAGACCGGATCCGGCAGGTATTTTGTCAAGTGGCCATGCTTCCGCTCACTGGCATCGGGAGGCCCGATCGTGGTGTACTTGGGCGTGCACTTAGGACGGAGCCGAAGATGCCTTTTCCCATCAAAATCTGCGCCGTCTGCCAGGAAGAGTTCGAGCTGAAACCGGACAAACCCGGCTTTGCCAACCGCTGTCCCCAATGCAGCGATGCGTCCAGCGAAGAGCCAAGCGCCTCCAAAACAACCGGCGCTTCCGCAAAGGCCCGCATGACGGCCGATGAGCGCAAGTCCGCAGCCGAAGCCAACGAGGCCAGGCGCCAGGCGATGAAAAACCTGCTCTATCGCAAAGACAGCTAATTTCCCGCCGCCGCATCCAAATCAGCATGACCGAGGTCGAGCAGGAGCAACGATGGTAGAAGCAGTCCTATGCGACATCGACGGAACCCTTGTCGAAAGCAACTGGCTGCATGCCGCCGCTTGGAAGGACGCCTTCGCGGTGATCGACATCCCGCTGGAGCTCGAGGCCGTGCGCCGCCAGATCGGCAAAGGCGGCGACGAACTCATCCCCGTCTTCGTGCCCTGGTGGAAGCGGCCGATGATCGAGGAGCCGCTGAAGGCCTATCGCGGGTTCCTCTTCCGCCAGGAGTATCTCCCCAAGGTCGAGCCTTTCCCCAAGGTCCGGGAGTTTTTCCTCCGCCTGAAAGCATCCGGCATCCGCGCCGCCCTTGCCTCCTCCGCCCATCAGGAAGACCTCGAGGCATACAAAAAGATCGCCAATATCGCCGACCTCATCGACCAGAGCACCTCGGCCGACGACGCCGACCGCTCCAAGCCGCACCCCGACATCTTCGAGTCCACGCTCACGAAGCTCCACGCCAAACCGGCCAACGTGCTCGCCCTGGGGGACACGCCCTACGATGCAGAGGCCGCCGGAAAAGCCGGCATTCGCACCATCGGCGTCACCTCTGGCGGCTGGTCAAAAAGCGATCTGCTCGACGCCGGATGCATCGAGGTCTATGAGAATATCGCCGGCCTGCTGGAAAACTTCGACCGAAGCGCGCTGATCACCTGGAGCAGACGGGCGTGAGAGTACATATGCCAGCGAACTACGCAGCCGCAAGCTCGACCCGCTGCTGCAGCAGCTTGATCAGGGCAAGCTCTTCCTCGCGCAGCTTCTCAGAGTCCGATTCCGAAGACCGGACCATATGCTCCAGATCCTCCAGCTCTTTCTTCACGCGCGGCTTCATCGCTCCAGTCATATAGGTGTCGAGCACAGCCGGATGCACATAGCACTTCCGGCAGACTGAAGGCGTATTCCCCAGCCGCGCCGCCACCGCCTTGATCGCCTCGACCACGTTCCTCTTCGCCTGCGTCTCCGACCCGAACGCCTCGAACTCCTCGAGCATCCTGCAGGCCAGAACCGACCCCGCCCAGGTGCGAAAGTCCTTCGCCGTAAAGTACTGGCCCGACACCTCCCGCAGATACTCGTTCACGTCCGCCGAATCGACCGTGTGATGGGTTCCATCGCTGTCCATGTACTGAAACAGCTCGTACCCCGGAATGTCCTGGCAGCGCTGGAGGATGCGCGCCAGCCGCCGGTCGTCGATGTCGATGGTGTGCTTGACGCCGCTCTTGCCCTGGAACTTGAAGGTGACCGTCGACCCGTCCACCTGGACATGCTTGCCCCGCATCGTGGTCAGCCCGTAGGACTTGTTCTGGCGCGCATACTCCACATTGCCTACGCGAATCAGCGTGATCTCCATCAGCCGCACGATGGTCGCCAGAATCTTCTCGCGCGGCAGCCCCTGCCGGGCCAGATCGTGGCTCACCTGAGCGCGAATGGTGGGCAGGGCGGCGCCGAAGATCAGCATGCGCTCGTACTTGGTCTCATCCCGCACCTCGCGCCATCGCGGATGATACCGGCTCTGCTTTCGTCCCCGTGCATCCCGCCCGGTCGCCTGCAGGTGGCCTTTGGGATTGGCGCAGATCCACACATCAGCCCAGGCCGGAGGAATCACCAGCGACTTGATGCGGCCCAGCGTCTCGGCATCCTTGACCAGCACCCCGTCGGCATCGAAGTACCGGAACCCGCTGCGCCATTTCTTTCGCGCGATGCCGGGCCGGGCGTCGGAGACATACCGCAACCCCGCCGCCTTAGCGGATTCAGCGGGATCGAGAGCGGGTTCCATGGCGGAATCCGCGACTGGAGGAATTACGAGGACTGACGGCTGCTTCTTCTTCGACAAGGGACTCTCCTGCAACACCTGACAGACTTGGATGCAGGGTCGATCTGGGGAGAGTGCCTCGACGGAAAAGTGATCTTTTGTTCTTGGGGTTACGACACCAAACGCTCGCTAAGCCCTGAGGAGTGCCTCTGGCGTCTTTCCACTGAAGCTAAGCCCGTTTATCAGGACTAACCGAGATCTTCCCGCTCGATAAGTTCCTGAACGCGCTGCTTGACCTCATCACGTATCGCGCGAACTTCCTCTGTGGGCAGTCCTTTTGGATCGCGAAGGGGCCAGTCTTCGCGGCACAGACCGGGGACATAGGGACAATTGTCCCCGCACCCCATCGTGATGAGGAGCTGAGCATCCTTCGCCAACTCCTCAGTGAGCTTACGAGGCTTCGCGTTGCTGAGGTCTATTCCAACTTCCAGCATGACGGCCTGCACTTCGGGATGGACGCGTTCGCCCGGCGCAGTGCCGGCAGACACAGCCTCGGCTCTCTGTGGGTCTGCGAGACGGTTGAAGAATGCGGAGGCCATCTGCGACCGCCCGGCGTTGTGAACGCAAGCGAAGATTACCTTGAGCATGGTTCTTCCTTATGAGCAGCAGCCGGGCGCACAGCATGGCGCGGCAGCCTTTTCTGTCGATTCGATCTTGGGCTTGATGGCGTAGACCTTCACACTTGCAGCTGCGGCGTTTACGTCATACTTGCTCAGAAGGTCTGAGAGTTCCTCATGGAGTGTGGCTGTATCGGTTGCTGGCGAGGATGAGCAGCAGGACGCAGTCATTGATGGAGAGCAACAGCCGGACTGGTTCTCCACCTTCGCATAAGCGCTAAGGTCTGAGCCGCTGTCCACGATCTCCACATGCTCGAAGCCTACGGCCAACAACCCAGCCCGATAGTCATCCATCCGGATAGCGCCCGCGATACAGCCCACGTATGCCGCCATGCTCCGTGCAATGGCTTCCGGTAGTTCTCCCTTGAGAGCGATGTCGCTCACCGCAAGGCGGCCGCCAGGTTTGAGAATGCGAGCGATCTCGCGAAAAACCGCAGGCTTGTCCGGCGCAAGGTTAAGAACGCAGTTTGAGATGACGCAATCGACCGAAGCATTCGGCAGTGGAATGTTGTCGATGGTGGATTGGTAGAACTCGACGTTGGTGTATTCACCGGCTATCGCGTTTGCGCGGGCGCGCTCGATCATGGCCGTTGTCATATCGATACCAATGGCGCGACCCTCCGGCCCGACCATCTTCGCTGCCAGAAACACATCCATACCGCCGCCGGAGCCGAGGTCCACGACAACCTCACCCAGCTGCAGGTGAGCGGTCGCAGTGGGATTCCCACATGACAAACCCATATTGGCTTCAGCAGGGATTGACATTAGCTCTTCCGCGGAATAGCCGAACGCTTCTGCTACAGCCTTTACACCTGCATCGTTGCTGGAAAGCGTACTCTTTGCGACTGCGCCATACTTCGAACGGACTGAATCAAGAATTTCCGCCATACTCACCTCCGACATATTCGGTTAGGTGAATATATTCCTTGTGTTCACATTCGTCAAGGCGTATACATTACGCATGGCTAGTAAAGCTCAGTTCGATCTGCCCCGCTTTTTTAAGGCTCTCGGTGATTCAACACGTCTTCGGCTGCTCAATCTGATCGGAGAACAGGAGGTCTGCGTCTGCTATTTCACGGAAATTCTCGGCGCTCCTCAGCCGAAGATTTCCCGGCACCTGGCGTATCTGCGTAACGCTGGCATCGTCTCAGCCCGGCGCGAGGGAAAGTGGATGCACTACCGCATCGTCATGCCTCCGCACATCGGTGCCTCACAGGTGTTGCGGCAAACTCTGGACTCCCTAAAGGATGATAAGGCGATGCAGGCAGACCGTGCACGCCTCACCAAGGCCTGCTGCTCTCCGGCGAAATACGCGCTCGATGGCGCTCCGTTGCCCACGGCTGTATCTAAGCTGTGCTGCGAGGCTTCCTAGTGGCCACGACTGTGACGCAAGGCCGCACGTGCGCCCCAACACAACGCAAAAAACTCTCGTTCCTCGACCGCTTCCTCACACTTTGGATATTTCTCGCGATGGCCGTAGGTGTCGGCCTTGGGCATTTTGTACCCGGCTCCGCTGGCTTCGTAAATCGCTCTCAAACGGGTACGACGAACATTCCAATCGCCATCGGCCTGATCGTGATGATGTTCCCGCCTCTGGCGAAGGTCCGCTATGAAAAGCTGGGAGAGGTCTTTCGCAACCGGCGGGTGCTCGGTCTTTCCTTGGTGCAGAACTGGCTCATTGGCCCCGCGCTCATGTTTGCGCTCGCCGTAATCTTCCTTCGCGGGGAACCGGCGTACATGCGGGGCTTGATCTTAATCGGTATAGCCCGCTGTATCGCGATGGTGTTGGTCTGGAACGAACTGGCGGAAGGCGATACAGATTACGTCGCCGGACTGGTTGCCATCAACAGCGTCTTTCAGGTGCTTTTCTACAGCTTTTATGCGTGGGCGTTTCTGACAGTGTTGCCCAAGTGGTTTGGCCTTCAAGGAAGCGTCGTCGATATCAGCATCTGGCAGATTGCGAAAAGTGTTGGTCTGTACCTGGGAGTGCCCTTTGCTGCAGGCTTCCTAACGCGGTACGTACTCATTCGGGCAAAGGGGGAGGAATGGTATCGCGAGCGTTTCGTTCCGCGCATCAGTCCGCTAACCCTGATCGCGCTGCTGTTCACCATCCTCGTGATGTTTTCTCTCAAGGGTGACTTGATTGTGCGGTTGCCGCTGAACGTGCTGAAGATTGCCGTTCCGTTGGTCATTTACTTCCTGATCATGTTTTTGGTGAGTTTCTGGATGGGAAAACGCTTGGGCGCCGACTACGCGCAGTCGGCCACGCTGTCATTCACCGCTGCCGGGAATAACTTCGAGCTAGCAATTGCCGTCTCGGTCGCTGTTTTCGGGCTCAACTCCGGAGAAGCGTTTGTCGGAGTGGTCGGTCCGCTGATCGAAGTCCCGGCACTCATCGGGCTCGTCAATGTAGCGTTTTGGCTGCGTCGCAGGCTTTTCAGTTGAGCCATGCCAAGGATTAGTCATGATAAGTCCGCATTCTCGCACCCGATCTTGAGAGGACATCGACTTGTACGGCCGGGGTGGCCGACGCAGGTTGTGAACTTCGCAGGTTATGAACTTTATCAACAGGAGCTACACGGCGAAGAGGATCTCGGTGAGATGCCTGGCCAACTCCTCCGGCTCGTGGAAACGCGCAGGACGATCCCCGAAGGCCTCCCGCACGGAGAACGTGTCGTCCTCGGCCACCTCGAAGGCAAAGTGGCAGGTTTTGCGGTCGAGTGCGGGATCGCCCCCAACCCCGCGTTCTTTCGCGTAGTCCAGAACAATGGAGCCGTCCTGATGGGCGACCTGCGCGTCAAACCAGGGAAAGCGGCTGCGCAACAGCTTCATCTCGCTGGGGCTGACGCGCTGCACCGTCGTCTCCGCAGCGGTGACATCGCCCTGCAGCTCGCGTTTGATCTCATTCACATTCGCTTCGAGGCTGGCTGCGAGTGCGGCGAAGAAGGGCTGGGCCTGCGCCTCCACGATGGCTCGCTTGTGCTGCTCTCTGCCGAAAGCCTCCGCTGCTTCGTGGTTCTTCTTCCTGATCTCTTCCGCCAGACTCCCGATCCATTCTTTTGCCATGCCTGTGAGCACTCCCCGCGTTACCTCGACTCGCCCCAGCCTGCCTGCGATTCGGACGCTGGAGGTTGGACGGCGAACCTCCGAGAAAAGCCGCTGGAACCCGAGATGCTGCGCGATCAGCTACCGATCGGCTACCGATCAACTACGATGATACGATCGTTTCGCCCCCACCAACCTCGCCGCACGAGGAGCCTATGAGCCCGGAAGCAGATCACGGAATGGTTCACCTGCGCAGCCCGCACCCGGTTCCGGAGACGCTGGCCCGACTCAAAGAGCAGGTGCAGGCGCGCGGCATCCCCATCCTCGCCGAGATCGACCACAGCGGCGCGGCGGCACAGGCCGGTCTGACCATGCGGCCCACCGTGCTGCTGATCTTCGGCAACGCGAAGTCCGGCACGCCGGTCATGGTGGCCTCCCCCACTGCGGCGCTGGACCTGCCGCTCAAGGCGCTGGCCTGGGAAGACGCCGAGGGACAGGTTTGGCTGTCGTATAACACTCCCGCGTATCTCCAGCAGCGGCATGGAATTCTCGAGAATCTGGCGCCGAACCTCGCGGGGATCCAGGCTATCGCCGAAGCCAGTGTGCGCTAAGACTCTCCAGCAGCCCATCGCCTCACCTCGCCAACGGTTCCCTAAAAAGCCCAGCCAAGTGGAAAACTTTTGCCTACGAGATGAATACTTTTGCGTGTTCGCGCTGTCGTGTTTTCAGGCAAAACTACACTTTCCCGAAATGGGCAAAGAATTGCTACAGGAGAGAGCAACGCCCTGGTCACTGCCGCTTGGTCGACTGGGATCGCGAGGCCGCTTCGGATAGAAGCAGTCTCTCTAAAGATCAAAGCTAAGAATTGAAAAGGATCGAAAAGGATGAAAACGATGGCCTCTTCCAAGCTCTGCCCCGGTGTCCTGCTCTCTGCCTTGCTGGCTCTCCTGTTCGCCTCTCCCTTGTCTGGGTTCGCCGACACCTACCGCGTCCTCAATCTCGGCGACGCCAACAGCAACTCCGTTTACGGCATCGACGCGCAGGGAGCGGTCGTGATCCGCGGCGAGACCGGCTGCGGCGATCTCTCGTACTGCTACAAAACCTACGTGGGTGGCCAGGAATTTGGCGTGTCGGCGGCTGCCCCGGCGCTGGACTATGACAACGGAATCTCCTGCAAGCCGTTGGCTCAGGCCGGCAAAGGGGCCTGCAACAACGGATACGAGGCATTCGGCGTAGGCACGCAGGTCTTTGCCGGACTCGATGGCCACGCCGGCTTCTTTGCCTTCGGTTCGGTCGATGCCGTCGTCATGAACTCCGTCGGCGACTTTGCCTGGACCGACGGACTGGACGAATTTAACTTCGAGGCGCTCGATCTTTCGCCGAAGCCGGTTCCCGAGCCAGGTTCGCTGGCCCTGCTCGCTACCGGGGTGCTCGGCGGAGCTGCCACGCTGCGCCGCCGTCTCGCCTCCCGGTCGTAGCCTGCAAACATCTACGCGCCATTTCGACCGGACCCCGAGGGAAGGGGAGAGATCTGCTGTTTCCCTTCGCGAGCAGGGATCAAAGCCGGTCGCTCGCGGCACCGATGACCGATGACCGATGACCGATGCCCCCTACTCCCACTGCGACGTATGCCTCTTCAGCCACCAGCACGCGGAGTTGCCCTGCTGCGGAAAGATCGACCGGCTGCAGGTCACCGGCGAGCTTCCCATCAGGTCGTACTCCACCTTGTTTCCCTTTAGCGGAGTAGCCAGAAACTGGTTCACCTCCACCACGCCAAACGCGGTCCCGCGCGGGATGCGGCTTCGCAGCACCATCCAGTCCCCCGCATACACCAGCGCCAGCAAGATCGCTGCTGCGGCGAGAGATCGCACCAGACGCTCAACCCAGAGGCTCATCCGCCGAGGCCCTCCATACGCACATCCTACGGTAAACATCGCCGGCGCTCTGCCGATAACTCTTGCAGCGGAAATCTGCAGGACCTGCAGTCTCTGTACGCTCGCGGCCTCTTTGCCGGCTGGCCGCGGCTTTCCGCCCGTGAAAGAAGGTCCCGGAGATCGCGGTCGCGCCTTGGCCCTGCCCGGCCGGAAGAACACGAGTGCGGCATTTACGTTTAAGCTGGTGGAAGAGAACAGAAGCAAGGGGATGGAATGAAGGACACACAATCGTTGCTAAAGCTGGTTCGGCTCACAGCTATCGTTGCGCTGGCCCAGCTTGGTTTTATTCCTAGCTCCTTTGGCCAGAGCCTTCCCGCTGGAACGCAGCAGCTAAAACTCTCCGCCTTCGCCGCAGCCACGGGGACCTATACGAACCTCGCCGGCGGCAAGAACCTTGGCATCACCGCCGGGGCGGACCTCACCTTTCTTCGCTTCCGGCTGGTTAAACCGGCGCTCGAGATTCGCGGCACCTATCCCGTCGACTCCGGCCACATCGATAGCCAGAAGAGCTTTCTCCTCGGTCCCAGGGTCGAGTACCCCCTGGATCGCCTCCATCCTTACGCCGACTTCCTGGTTGGCCGCGGGCAGATCGACTATCTCAACGGCGGCTTTCCCGTCGGCTGCTGTCTCGACTACATCAGCTCCAACACCTTCATCTACTCGCCCGGCGTAGGCCTCGACTTCGATCTCTCCCACTTCCTCGCGGTCAAAGCCGACGCCCAGTTCCAGCATTGGAACACGCCGGTGACTGCCTCGGGCTCCATCAACCCCACCGCTCTGAGCCTGGGCCTGGTCTACAACTTCGACTTCAACTCCCGCCGCCGGCGTCGCTTCTAAAAAGCTATTGCAAAACTATCTGCAACCTGTCGAAATCGTCCTCTCGACCGAAGCACCCGGATCCCCGCGAGCGCGTTTGCTCGGTGGGGTGGTAAGCCGTGTGGCTTCATCGCACGGCGGAGTGGAGAGATCCCTGCATTCCGCCTTGTCTTTGCCTGTTCTCTAAGAACCTGTCTACAAACTAGTTGAGGAACCCTGGACGACATATGCGGTGCGGGTTAGCTTGGGCTAAGGTCACGGGATGTATGGGAGCGATTTGACGGACCAGCAATGGGCAAAACTGGAGCCGCTGCTGCAAGCATCGTGGAGAGATCGTCACCCCGGAGGTCGGCCGCGCAAGTATGATCTACGGCGCGTGGTGGATGGGCTGCTGTACGTGGTGAAGACGGGTTGTCAATGGCGGCAGTTGCCCAGCAATTTTCCTCCGTGGAAGGCCGTGCATCAGCAGTTCCGGCGGTGGCGCGACAGCGGAGTGTGGGAGCGCATAGGACAGACTCTACGCGAACAGGGCCGCAAGGCAGGCGGACGAAACGCTACGCCCACCGTGGCGATTCTCGATTCGCAGTCAGTGAAGACGGCGCTAAAAGGGGGCGGCGCGGCTACGATGCAGGCAAGAAAATCAAAGGGCGTAAGCGGCATATTGCGGTAGATACGCAAGGCAACCTGCTCGCGGTGGTCGTGCACTCGGCCGGCATCCAGGACCGGGTAGCGGCTCGCGCCGTGTTGATGCGATTGTTCCGCCGATTCGATACCATCCAGACTGTCTTCGCCGATGGCGGCTATACAGGCACGCTGATCAACTGGGCAAAGGACATGTTTGGATATAGCGTCGAGATCGTCAAACGCAACCAGCAACCCCTCTTCCAAGTCCTGCCCAAACGCTGGATCGTCGAACGAACCTTCGCCTGGCTCAACTGGTCACGCCGCCTCTCCAAAGACTACGAACTTTGCCACACCTCGGCTGAATCCATGATCCATATCGCCTTCGCTCATCAACTCGTACGCCGTTCTACCTAGTTTGTAGACAGATTCTTAGAACCTGTCTATAACTCCTTAAAATCGTCATCTCGACCGTAGCCGTGTAGTTTTATCGCACGGCGTAGTGGAGAGATCCCCGTATTTCGCCTTTGCTGTTGTCTGTTTTTTCTTGTTAGATCTGAACCATAAAGCAGTATTTGAACAGATTCTTAGTTGCCAAGTGAACACTTACGCAAGTTTCAGCCAGCCCTCAGCAATCCAGCCCTCCCATTCGGCTTGAATCTCTGGACGCAGGCCCCGCAGTAGGGTATCGTTCTGCCCGAAGCCCATTTCTCGTAAACCACGGAGAGAACCCCATGAGTCGCCGCCTTCCGCCTTCTCTTGCAGCCGCTTTCCTCGCCCTCACGATCGCCGCTCCAGCCGCTCTCGCGCAAAATCCCGCACCCGGTCAGGCCGCGTCGCAGGAAGACACCGCCCGCATCGTCAATCAGGTCCAGAAGAAGCTCGCCGGTCTCTCCACCCAGTCCGTCTTCGACTGGCTCACCTTCGACATCAAAAACGGAGTGCTGACCCTCAACGGCTATGCCTCCCGGCCCGTTCTCAAAGCCGATGCCGGCCGCGCCGTCAAGAACATCGAAGGCATCACCTCGGTCGACAACCAGATCAAGGTTCTGCCGTACTCCCCCAATGACGACCGCGTCCGCGCCGAGGTTTATAACCGCATCTACACCTATCCGTCGCTGCGCAAATACAACGCCAACCAGGGCACCCTGGGGCGCGCCATCGGACCGGGCAACAGCATCGCGCTTGCCGCCGGCGGCATCACCAACAGTCCTCCGCTGGGCTTCCACGCCATCCACATCATCGTAAACAACGGGAAGGTCACTCTCTACGGCGTCGTCCTCAACAAATCCGACTCCCAGGTCGCCGGCATCCAGGCCAACACCGCCCCCGGCGCCTTCAGCGTCACCAACGACCTCATCGTCCAGAACTCCCAATCCGAATCGAAGTAAGTCGACCGGGGGCGTCAATCCACCACACGACGGGTGCCCGCCACACCCTTCCTCCTATCTCGCTCTCTACCCTGTCTCAAACTCAATGCGCCGTCCTCTCGACCGAAACTGCTCACGGTGGGATCGTGAGCAGCACAGTGGAGATTCTCTCTTCCATTGCAAGAGCATTTTGCCGGGTGCCGGGTGCCCCATATCTCGATTTGTTCAGTCTCATGACATGCTTTCCATATTGTCTCGGGACATCCTTTACACTTTTGCGCTTGCTTTGAGCGGGCGTGGAGTGTTGCGGGATGGCATGGAAGGCGATGGACGTACAGGATCAGCGGGTGCGGTTTGTGTTGGCTGCGTCTCTGCGGGAGAAGCCGCTGGGCGTGCTGTGTGCGGAGTTCGGCGTCTCCCGGCCGACCGGCTCGCTGTGGCTCAAGCGCTACGCCGCGGATGGGCTGACGGGGATCGCAGAGCGCAGCCGGCGGCCGCGCAGCTCGCCCGCCCAGACGCCGTGGGAGCAGGAAGAGCGGGTGATCGCGCTACGCCTGAAGTACCCGGACTGGGGCGCGCGCAAGCTGGAGGTGGTGCTCGGCCGCGAAGGGTTGCGCCTGACCCGGAGCACGATCCACCGCATTCTGCTTCGCTACGACCTGGTGCGGGAGCGGGACCGGCATGCGCCTGCGATCCAGCGCTTCGAACGGGCACGGCCCAACGAGCTGTGGCAGATGGACTTCAAGGGGCCGAAGAACTGGCCCCAACGCATCGGGCCGTTGTCGGTGATCGACGACCACAGCCGCTATCTGGTGACGCTGGCGGCGACCGGCAAGCTGGACGGCGACCTCGTCCGCGAGCAGCTGGAGCAGGCCTTTGCACGGTGCGGCGTGCCGGAGGCGATGCTGATGGACCATGGCACCCCATGGTGGAACTGGCAGTCGTTCTCCGGGCGCACGCGCCTCTCGGTGTGGATGATGCGGCAGGGCATCCGGCTGTGCTGGTCGGGCATCCGCCATCCCCAGACCCAAGGCAAGGTCGAGCGCTTCCACGGCAGCCTGCAGCGGGCGCTCGACCGGCGGGGCGGCGTGGGCGCCGAGCCGCAAACCTGGCTCGATGCCTTCCGTTCCGAGTACAACCAGGTGCGCCCGCATGCAGCCCTGGGGATGAAAACCCCAGCCAGTGTGTGGTCCAGGAGCGAACGCCGCTATGATCCCGATCCTCCGCCATGGCAGTATCCGGAAGGCGCGTGGCTGCTCAAGGTAGACTGCCAGGGCACGGTCGATCTGCACGGTTGCCGCTGGCGCATCGGCAAGACCCTGGCCGGAGAGAGAGTCATGATCCAGCCCATCGAAGAACGCTTCCTGGTCTTCTTCTGCTCCACCCTGGTCCGCGAAATCACCCCTTCGATCCAGCGTTCGACGATCGTCGAACGCTGGATCGAAACTCCCTCCTAACACCCACATCATGTAAAGGATGTCCCGAGACAAAACGTAAAGGATGTGTCGAGACTTGACACTCGATTTTGAGATGTGGGTATCGAGCGCACCGGGGCCCCCGACGAGCGCACTTGCTCGTTGGAGTGGAGAGCAGCGAGACCGTCTTCTTCCACCAACCAAAAAAATCGTCATCTCGGCCGAATCGATGGATAGTCTCATCGTTCGTCGCGTAGTGGAGAGATTTCCATATTTCGTTTTTGTCGTTGCCTCTCCTTACGTCAGAACCGAACAGAGTCTTCCTCCCGCCATCGGCTACAATCAGCCTGTGCGGCGTCTCCTCGGCATCGCGTTGCTTCTCCTCTTCAGCCTCTCGCTGATCTCGCCCGCGCTTGCCATCACCGAAGGCAGCGGCGCGAATCTCCCGGCCTGCTGCCGACGCAACGGCGCGCATCACTGCATGGGCAACATGCAGAACGCCGACTCCGGCCCCGGAGCCCGCCTCGCCGCCACCCCGCAACGCTGCCCCTTCTGCCCCGCGGCCGTCACCCAGGCACGACACGGCGACATCTCCTTGCACGCCGCCTCGCTCGTCTTCGCAGCAATCGTAAGCCACCCTGCCGGCAAACCCCAGACTCAGGCCCGCGCCCGCGTGGCTCTCGATCGCTCCCGCCAGAAGCGCGGCCCTCCCTCCTCCCCGGAACTTCTTTAGCTATCTCCTGGGGCAAATCTCCTGATCCTGCGGAGCGGGAAACCTTGAAGAATGCTGTTTTCCCGACGAATCCCGACAGAAAATGGGGGAGAAAACAGCGCGAGCAGCTTTAGGCTTCCTTTCCCCCTTCAGGAGATTTGCCCTTGTCTCTTCGCCGGCGCCGGTTCCGCATCTCCTTACCCCGAGAGGCGTAATCGCGCTGTCCTCCCCGAGAACGTCCACGGAGAGCCTCCATCCGGAACCTCCACAGGAACGTCCAGCTCTGTCAGCTTTTCTGACACCGGAGACCCATGCGCAAACTCGTCCTGTTCTGCCTTCTCGCGCTACTCTTGCTTCCCCCAGCGGCCCGAGCCTCCCTCTTCAGCCAGCTTCATGGCGTCGTCCACGACCCCCAGCACCGTCCTCTCGCCGGAGCCCACATCGAGCTCCGCGCCACCGGCTCCGCCTTCACCCAATCCGCCGCTACCGCCCAGGACGGCTCCTTCACCCTGGCCTCCGTCCCCCTCGGCGTCTACATTCTCATCGTCTCCCAGCCCGGCTTCTCCACCGTCAGGCAAACCATTACCCTAGCCTCCGGCACTGCCCCCATCCTCCACTTCGAGCTTCCCCTCGCCTCAATTGAGCAGTCCACCACCGTCACCACGGATGCGAACGCCGCCAACGGCAACACCGTCACCCCCACCACCCTCATCAGCCGCGAAGACATCGCCCTTACCCCCGGCGCCGATCGCACCAACTCGCTCGCCATGATCACCGACTACGTTCCCGGCGCCTACATGACCCACGATATGCTCCACATGCGCGGCGGCCATCAGGTCTCGTGGCTCATCGACGGCGTCCAGATTCCCAACACCAACATCGCCAGCAACCTCAGCGCCCAGATCGACCCCAAAGACATCGACTACATCGAGGTCCAGCGCGGCAGCTACACCGCCGACACCGGCGACCGCACCTACGGCGTCTTCAACGTCGTCCCCCGCACCGGATTCGAGCGCAACCGCCAGGCCGAGCTCGTCCTCTCCGCCGGCAGCTTCCTCCAGACCAACGACCAGCTCAACCTCGGCGACCACACCGGGAAGTTCGCCTGGTACGCCAGCCTCAACGGCAACCGCAGCGACTACGGCCTCTCCCCGCCCATCGGTCAGGTCTTCCACGACGCCGCCAACGGCTACGGCGGCTTTGCCTCTCTCCTCTATAACCGCACCCCCAAAGACCAGTTCCGCCTCGTCGCCCAGGCGCGCAACGACTTCTTCCAGATCCCCTACGATCCCGACCCCACCAGCTTCGAAAACCAGCAGTTCGACTCGAGCGGCCTGCGCGACACCCAGCACGAGACCGACGCCCTCACCACCTTCTCCTGGCTTCACACCTTCAACCCATCCACCGTCCTCCAGGCCTCACCTTTTTTTCACGACAACCGCGCCAACTACGACGCCAACCCAACCGACACCCCCGTCGCCACCACCTCGCACCGCGCCTCCACCTATGGCGGCGCGCAACTTTCGATCACCACCGACATAGCCCGCAACACCCTCCAGGCCGGCCTCTATTCCTTCGGCCAGCACGACAGCTACCTCTTCGGCGGCATCTTCAATGACGGCTCCGCCACCCCGCCCTTCCGCATCCCCGACTCAGCCTCGGGCGGCGTCCTCGAAGAGTACCTCTCCGACAACTACAAAGCCACCTCCTGGCTCACCCTGATCGGCGGCCTCCGTCAAACCCATTTTCAAGGCCAGTTCACCGAAAACGTCACCTCCCCCCGCGTCGGCGCAGCCCTCCGCATCCCCAAGCTCAACTGGGTCTTCCGCGGCTTCTACGGCCGCTTCTACCAGCCGCCGCCTCTGCTCACCGCCTCCGGCCCGGTAGTCCAACTGGCCAACGGCAACAATACCGACTTCGCCCCCCTGCACGGCGAACGCGACGAGGAGCACCAGTTCGGCGTGCAGATTCCCTACCACGGCTGGCTGCTGGACGCCGACACGTTCAAGACTCGCGTCAATAACTTTCTCGACCACTCCAACGTCGGCGACTCCAGCATCTACTACCCCGTCACCGTCGACGGCGCCCTCATCCGTGCCTGGGAGCTAAGCCTCCGCAGCCCCCGCATCGGCCGCCTCGGCCAGGCCCACCTCGCCTACTCCAACCAGATCGCCGAGCAGCGCGGAGCCATCACCGGCGGCCTCATCTGCATCCCTGTCGGCGACCCCGCCTGCGACGCCGGTTTTACCTACACGCCCGTCGACCACGACCAGCGCAACACCCTCAATCTCGGCTTCAACGCCACGTTACCGTTCCAAACAACGGCCTCCACCAACGTCTACTACGGCTCCGGCTTCCACAACGGCAACCCCGACCCCACCACGCCCTACCCCAACGACTACCTGCCCCAGCACACCACCTTCGACCTGTCGTTGGGCAAGAGTTTCGCCGAAAATATCACCGCCTCGGTCACCGCCACCAACGTAGCCAACCGCCGCGTCCTGCTCGACAACAGCCTCACCTTCGGCGGCTTTCACCACAACGATCCCCGCGAGATCTTCGCCGAACTCCGCTACCGCTTCAAGTTCTGAGGTCGTGATCCAAACCGGGTGCCCATATCTCGATTTCTGAGATGTGGGCCTTCGCGTCAAGGCGCGAACCGTCTTCCCTCCATCGCCGCCACGATCCCAATCTACCCGGCAGCGCCTCTCTTCTTTGCGGACCTTGTCCCCACCCCGCAAGCCGCCGGCGCATTCGTCATCTGTTTCGCGAACACCCGGTAATCCGGCGTCCCCGGATGCAGCGTCGACCAGTATCCCGACCGCGCCAGCAGCGGCTTGCGCCTCTCGATAATCTGCTTGGTCAGAATCTTCACCCCGCACTCCAGGTTGTTCTTCGGCTCGAGGATTGTCTTCGCGGGATCGTCCGGCTTGAGCCTCCGGTCCGCCTCCCAATCGAAGTCGCACCCATATCGCCTCTGGTCTTCATAGGTCAGTTGCAGCAATCCCTGGCTCCGCACCGCCGCGCCCGTCACTGCATCCTTCACCGCCACCTCTGGTTCGGTGTGCCGCACCCGCATCTTCGGATCGAGACCGGCCTCCGCCCCGGCCAGCGCCTGAAAGAAATAAGCCCAGAAGGCCCGCTTATCGGCATCGCCCATCTGATAAAAACGCGGACAGAACCGCCGCACATCCTGCGGGACCCGCGGCGACAACATCGCAGCCGGGATCGCCTGTTCCACGATCACGTCCCACTTCGGATTCCAGGCCGCCTCGCCCAGCTCCGTCTTCTTCACATCGATCGGCGTCGGCGGCGCAGGCTTCATCGCTTTTACCGGAGCCGGTTCCGCAGCCTTCGCCTCCTCATGCTTCGCGCACCCAACCGCAAGCAGAGCCAGCGCCGCGGCCAACCCCGCACGCGCACAAGACAACCTCGTATTGGAAATCCCTATCGTCCGGCCAAACATCATGCAGCGTCATCCTCGGGGGGTCGCTCAACCCCTACCCACGCAGCATAAAGACCGGCTGGCCTCCTGTCCACAGCCATCTCCACCAAGGCATAACACCGATCTTCGCCGATGCCACCGATTGAGAAAACCCAAGCCCGTCCCCTAACAGAGGCGCAGCCGAACGAACTCACAGCCTCTTTCCCTCTGATCCATTCAGATCGGTGCACATCGGTGCAAATCGGTGTTAAGTTTTCCTTCCCCTCAGATCCAGCCTTACGCCGGCAATTGCGGCGCCAGCTTCTGCACCGCCATGCTGTCTGACCCCAGCCAGTCCGGATGTCGCGCCGTCGTATCGAAATGCGCCGTCGTCTTGAACAGCTCATACGCCCCGTTGCGCGCCGCCTCCTCGCTCTTCGAGATCAACTGCGCCACCTCCATCTCATTCATCGGCTTGAACGTCTTTACCGCCGCGAACGCCTGGTCCAGCAGCATCTTGTTATTGATCCCCGTAATCTGCACCGACACCGGCACATTCAGCGAGTAGCGAAGGCACTCCATCGGCTGCACCGTCCCGCTCTTCAGAATGATGTTGTCGCCGAAGCACTTCATCCCCAGCACGCCGATCTTCTCCTCCAGCGCCCGAGGCACCACCAGTTGCGCGAAGCTGCGGAAGTGCGCATCCATGATGTTGATCGGCATCTGCACCGTGTCGAAGTGGAATCCATGCTGCTTCGCCACCTCCAACATCTGCAGGTGGATGTGCGGGTTCTTGTGCCCGGTAAACCCGATGAACCGCACCTTCCCCGCTTGTTTGGCCGCCATCACCGCCTCCATCGAGCCGCCCTCATGGAAGATCCGGTCGGGATCGTCATACCGCAAAACC
The DNA here is from genome assembly GCA_965277335.1 of Edaphobacter sp. Classification (GTDB taxonomy): domain Bacteria; phylum Acidobacteriota; class Terriglobia; order Terriglobales; family Acidobacteriaceae; genus Edaphobacter. Next base: position 501,814 of record CBDICJ010000009.1, read on the forward strand.
TCGTGATGCTGCAGCAGGTCGATGTGGTCGACCTTCAGCCGCTTCAGCGACGTATCGATCTGGGCTGCCGCAACCTCTTTGGTGCGCCCGTCGATCTTGGTCATCACGAACGCCTTCTGGCGATATCCGCCCTGCGCCAGCGCCTTGCCTACCCGCTCCTCGCTTCGTCCCTCGTTGTAGTCCCACGAGTTGTCCAGAAACGTGATCCCCCGATCGAGTGCCTCGTGAACCAGCCGGATCGCCTCATCCTCCTGCACGTCCGGAAGCCCCAGGTGCGACCCGCCCATCCCGATCAGCGAAACCTCCACCCCTGTCGCCCCAAGCTGCCGATACAGCATCTCCCCCCGCATCGTCCCCGCATTGGCCTGCGTTACCCTGGGAATCCGCGTCGCCGCTCCCGCCGAGGAGGTCTCCGTCGAGCCTCCAAACTCCGGCTGTACCGAAGCAGCGTCCGTCGACTTGTTCTGCTCCCCGCTTGCGCTGCTCTGTTCGGCCGAAGCTCCCATGCCTCCGCCCACCAGCGCCGCCGCCGTCGCGCTCGAAATAAACTCGCGTCTTTGCATAGAAATTCCTCCGTAGGCTCTCTGATGCCTGCGCCCACGCAATCCCTGCAATGACGCTCAGATTTCCTGTTCACGCCATCACATTCCGCTATCCCCGCATGCCCTCCGGCATCGAAGCACCTGCTTTGATCCTCACCTGACACCCCTACAGGTTGAACAGCTCCCGCAGCCGCTTGGTCTGCGACCGGCTCACCGGAATCTCCGTCTTCTGCGCATCGTCCATGCGCAACTGATAGCTGGACTTGAACCACGGCACCACCTCGCGTATATGCTGAAGATTCACCACGAACGAGCGATGCGCGCGCCAGAACGTCTCCGGATTCAGCTGGTCCATCAACTCCTCGAGCGTCCGGCAGTTCGAGTGGCCTTCCACGGTGCGGGTCACCACGCTGATGGTCCCCTCCGCAATCGAAGCAAAGCAGATCTCGCGCTGATCCACCAGCAACAACCGGCTCTGCGCCCGCACGATCACCTTGCCTGCGTTGGCCTTCGGACTCGGAGCCTGAGCCTGGGTATGGACATGGGCCTGCTCCTCCAGCAGCCGCAGCAGCGCGTCCAGCTTCGCCCCCGCCTCCTGCGCCAGACCGGCCGGATCAGCCTGGGCCGCGCGCCGCGCCAACGCTTTTTCGATCGTCTGCATCACCCGCTTGCGATCGAACGGCTTCAGCAGATAATCGACCGCATTCACTTCGAACGCCCGCACCGCATATTGGTTGAACGCCGTCGCGAACACCACCTGCGGCATCGGCAGCTTGCGGTCCAGCAGCTTCTTCAATACGCCGAAGCCGTCGAGCCCCGGCATCTGCACATCCAGAAACACCAGGTCCGGCTTGTGCGTCCGAATCAGCTCCACCGCCTCGATGCCATTGGTTCCCTGCGCCAGCACCTCGACACCGCCCGCCCGCTCCAGCAGATACTGCAGCTCCTGCCGGGCCAACGGTTCATCATCGACAATGAGCGCGGTCAGTGACATGAGTGACGGGAATCGCTTTCCTGGAGGTGCAAACCGAAGCGAAGATCGGAAGATCGAAAGATCGGAACGCCGTTTGTCTCAAAGGAAAACGGCATTTAAGAGTTGATCCCATGCCAAGGAACAGGAGACGGTTCTAGTCACTATATACGCGCAGACGCGCCGGCGCATGGTCCTCCGCCAGGTCGTGCCCGCACTGCGCGCAGTACACATCGGTCATCTGCACCCCGCGAAAGCAGCGCCCGCACACCGGCGCAAGCTGGAACTGGCACTGCGGACAGAAGTGCACCCCCGCGGTAAGCTCCGTGCCGCAATGCGGGCAAGGCAGCAGCATGGGCTGCCGCAGCAGGAAGTACACCACCGCCCCAATGCCGCCCGGCAGCACCACCACAATCAGCATCCACAACCCGGCCGGCATCCTGCGCCGCTTCACGTCCCGGCTCACATAGCCCACCAGCAGCACGTAGCTCGCAAACGCCGTGCCCCACGAGTAGCCCATCAGCAGCCGCATCGGCAGCATCTCGTGCTTGTGGTGCGGCAGCACGCCGTGAAACAGATACTGCACCGCGCCGAACACGATCACCGCCAGCACCACCGACCACGCCGGGATCATGCTCAGCTCATCTTCGCCGCCGGCCGCGACCTCCCGCAAAACATTGCCGTCCCGCTCTCCGTGCCTGTTCATCGAACCGCCTCTGCGTCAGAATCCGATCGCTTCCTGTTACGGCGCAGCAAGACCACCGCCAGCAGCGCCATGGACACGGGAAAGAACCACAGGCACAGCACCAGATATTGATTCCCGGCGTCCGGAATACCATTCGGCGTCACATCATATTGGTCGAGCACGCTCCACACCGCCGTGCACAGAATGATCAGCAGCGACGAGCACACCGCCAGCGGAATCCACAGGCTGCGAATCCGGCTGCGCCGCGCCGCCATCGACCTCGCCCGCTCCCGCACCACGCGGTGCGTCCGGTTCACCACCGAAGCCCGCGCCGGAGCACTCCCCTCCGCCAGCGCCGCTCTCACCTCGCATGCAGAAGCGCGATCGAACTGCTCCGTCATGGCCGCGCCTCCGCTGCCCCGCGCGGCGTCATGCGAAGCTGCTCCATCTCCGGCCGCAATGCCGCCAGCCCCCGGTACAGGCGAGACTTCACCGTCGACAGAGGCGCCCTCGTCACCGCGGCAATCTCCTCCAGCGAAAGCTCCTCGTAAAAACGAAGCGCCAGCACCTCCCGGTACGTCGGCTCCAGCTTCAGCAGAACCTCGCTCACCTCGGCGCAATCTTCGCGCGTCTGAAACTGTTCCAGCGGCGAAGGCCCCGGCCCGGGAATCTCGAACGGCCTCTCCTCCCCACCGCCCAAGCCTCCCTCGCACATCTCGTCCAGGCTGGCCATCTTGCGTTTACGCGACAGGTCGATCACCAGGTTGCGCGCAATCGTAAACAGCCACGTATCGAACCGCGCCTTGCCGTTATATTGCGAGCCGCGCAGCAGAACCCGCATCCAGGTCTCCTGAAACAGATCCTCAGCCACCTCGCGCCTGCCCGTCAGAAACAGCAGATAGCGCAGCAGCCGGTGCTGGTACAGCTCGATCAACTCATCCAGCATCTCGGGGTTCTGCTTCTTCAACCCGCGCGCAATCGCCGCGTTGTCATCGCGCACTTGAGCCGTCTGTTCCGCGCGCAGCGAGATCGAACCGGCATTCACAGGAATACAGACGCTCGTTGCGCGTGAGAAGACTCGCTTTTTGGCGGCACGCTCCAACATTTTTCCTCAGTCGCATGCCCACGTGTGCCGAAAGGCAAACGGAAACCATCCGCTCGGCTCTTCCAACATTCTAAAGTCGAACTGGCCTATTGCAAGAAACCGTCCTCTCGACCGAAGCCACCGGGGTCCCCGGCGAGCGCTTTTGCTCGGTGGGGTGGTAAGACACCGGGGTCCCCGGCGAGCGTTTTTGCTCGGTAGAGTGGTAAGAACCTGTTTAATAACTACGAAGAACGCGTCATCTCGACCGGAGCCGTGTGGTTTTATCGCACGGCGTAGTGGAGAGATCCCCGCATTTCGTCTTTGCCGTTGCCTGTTCTTACATCACCGATACCACAAATCTATAGTTTTAAACAGGTGGTAAGACACTGGCGAATACCCAATCCGCTCTGCACCAAAGCCCCTCCTCGATCCGCTCAAGGAGCGGTAAACTTGATCCATGGAAGTTCTGTACGGTCTCCATCCTGTCGAGGAGGCCATCCGCTCCGGTTCGCGCCAGCTCGATCACATCAGCGTAGCCCGCGAACGTCGCGACGAGCGCCTGGAACGCCTGATCGAACTCTGCCGCACCGCCGGCATTCGCGTCTCCCTCGAATCCCGCGACCAGCTCACCCGGCTCGCCCGGACCGATGCCCATCAAGGCGTCCTCGCCGTCGTCCGCGAACGCGCCTTCCTCGGGATCGAAGACCTCCTCGCTCCCGGCATCCTCGCTCCTGACGCCAGCCCCCGCCACAAGTTCTTCCTCGCCCTCGACGGCGTCGAAGACCCGCACAATCTCGGCGCCCTGCTGCGAACCGCCGAGGGAGCCGGGGTCGATGGCGTCATCCTGCCCGAGCGCCGCTCCGCTCCCGTCACCGCCACCGTAGCCAAGACCTCCGCCGGCGCATCCGAGCACGTCCGCATCGCTCGCGTCACCAACCTCGTCCGCTCCCTCGAGCAAATGAAGAAGCAGAACGTCTGGGTGCTTGGCCTCGACGAGAGAGGCACCCCGGACTACACCGACTTCGACTTCAACACCGACTGCGTTCTGGTGCTGGGCCGCGAGGGCGCCGGGCTGCACGACCTGGTCAAGAAGACCTGCGACCATCTGCTGCGAATTCCGATGGCGGGCCAGGTCTCTTCCCTCAACGTCTCGGTCGCCGGAGCCATTGTCATGTACGAGGCCATGCGCCAGCGCCGACAGCCTGCCGCGCCCGCCGTCGAACGCAAACCGGCGAAGGCGCGCAAGGGGCTGGGATCGTGAAGAGGAACTCAGTCTTGTCCGTACGCCTCGCATTTTGCTTCGCTGCGATTCTCTTGCCCGGCAGCGCCCAAACTAGCGTCCAAACCAGCATCCAGACCAGCGTCCAAACCGCACCCGCCACGCAGAATCCGGCATACCAAAGCACACCCGCACCGCACGGAACGATTCTCTTCAAGAGAGATCAAGACGCCCCGGCTCCCACCGACAATCACGCCGAAAAAACCGCTCCGGCCCGGACTCAAGAGCCTATACCCAATATCACCGACGCCGAGCGAACCGCCCTCACCTTTACCGCCTACGACCTCGACGTCCACCTCACCCCGGCCAAGTCGTCGCTCGCCGTCCGCGCCAAATTCATCGTGCGCAACACCGGCGGCGCGCCTCTCGCCAGGCTCTTCTTCCAACTCTCCTCGTCGCTCCACTGGGACAGCTTCGCCATCGAGAACGCCGGCCGCGTCGCCTCGCTCGCCTTTGCCCAGCACACCCTCGACACCGACGCCGACCACACCGGCAAAGCCACCGAAGCGGTCGTCTCCTTGCCGCAGCCGCTCGCTCCCGGCGCAACTGCCGCCTTGACCAGCTTCTACTCGGGAGAGATCGCGCAGTCCGGCAATCGGCTCGAGCGCATCGGCGCGCCCAAGGACCAGGCCGCCGCCGCGGACTGGGATCGCATCGCGCCCGAGCGGACCGCGCTCCGCGGCTTCGGCAACGTCCTCTGGTATCCCACCGCGGCGGCTCCGGTCTTTCTCGGCGATGGCGCCAAGCTGTTTCAAAGCGTCGGCCGGCAGCGGCGCAGGCAGGCGGACGCCAGCATGCATCTGCGCCTGGCCATCGACTACACCGGAGACACGCCCGACGCGGCCTTCTTCTGCGGCCGCCGCGAGCCGTTGACCGCCGTCCGCGAAAATACCGGTCTGCCGGTTGCTCAGTCGCCCGGCGTAGCCACCGCCGACTTTGCCTCGCGCCGGCTGGGCTTCCGCACGCCAAGCCTCTTCCTCACCGACCGGGCCGGCACCGTTACCGGCGACAGCCTCATCTCCGCCGTGACCGACCACTACGACGCCCTGCCCAACTACGACGCTGCCGCCGAAAAAGTGCGGCCGCTCTTGCAGGCGTGGATTGGCCCCGGACCGCTGCGGATGCTCAACATCATCGACCTCTTAAACATCCCAGACCACCCGGCCCAGCCCTTCGAGGACGATGCCCTACTCGTCTCGCCCATGCGCGCCGCCGACCCTGCCCTGCTGGCCCCGCCCCTGCTGCATTCCCTCACCCATGCCTGGTTCACCTCGTCGCACGTATGGCTGGACGAAGGCGTGCCGCAGTTCCTCTCGCTCCTCTGGACGGAGCAGACCCAGGGGCGCGAGGCCGCGATCCAGCAGCTCGACCGGGAGGCAAATACGTTGGCGCTGGCCGAACCGGCGGTGGCGCGGGACGCTCCAGACGATACCGGCCAGGGCCTGAGCCAAAGCCTGGGCCAAAGTCTCATAGGAGCCAGCGACGAGATCTACTACCGGACCAAGGCGGCATCGGTCCTGTGGATGCTGCGGTCGATCGTAGGCGACGACGCGCTGAAGCGGGCCCTGCAGCTCTACCGCAACGATGCCAGGCAGGACGCCGACCCCAAAGAGTTCCAACGGGTCCTCGAACGAGCGGCGCAGCGCGATCTGAACTGGTTCTTCGACGATTGGGTATACCGGGATCGCGGCCTGCCGGATCTGGCCATTGCCAGCGTCACGCCGCGCGCGCTCGAAGAGAAGCAGGAGAAAGCGGACAAAAAGAGCTGGCTGGTCGCCGTCGAGGTGCGAAACGATGGCGGCGCGGCGGCCGAGGTGCCGGTCACGGTCCGGTCGGGAGCCTTGACCGAGACCGAGCGACTGCGCATCGCCGGCCATTCCAGCGCCTCCATTCGCGTCGTCTTTCAAGGTATCCCCCAGGAGGTCATCGTCAACGACGGCAGCGTCCCCGAAGCAACCTCAGCCACCCACACCAGGCAACTGCTGGTCCGGTAAGATCCGATTGTGGCGAGTTACTGACCCTTAGGATGTCTCGAAGAATCTGTCTAATAACTCCTAAAAATCGTCATCTCGACCTATTTAAACAGGTTCGAAGAATCTCTTCGAAAACTACGAAGAACTCGTCATGAAATAGATGGATCCCCTCAAGGTCTTACTTGGAGAGGTTTCCATGGTGAGTACCATTGGAAAGACATTTGCGCGTTCTAACGAGTGACGAGCAGGTTGCGCAGCTTCCGAACGTGGCGAGGTATCTCAGGAACAGGCGTATTGCCGAAGCCCAGGATGAAGCCGGTATAGGTTGCCTCACCTAGATAGGAGGTAGAAAGGGGCCAGATCGAAAGATTCTGGCGAGCTGCGCGCTCAGCGATCTCCCAGTCGCAGGTTGCGCTTGACAAGGTAACCGCCAATTGCAAACCAGCTTCATCCCCGATCACTTCGACCAGCGGTCCTAACTCCCGGGCGAGGCTGACGACCAGAGCTGTCCTCCGCTCTTGGTAAAGGACTCGCATCCTTCGAATATGGCGCGCGAAGTGTCCTTCGCTGATGAAATTTGCAAGCACTTCCTGATGGAAGGTTGGGGCTCCAAAGTCCATAGCACGGCGTATCGTGACAAAGCGGTCGACAAGATCCGGTGGGATCACAACGTAACCGAGGCGCAAGGAGGGAAACAGCACCTTGCTGAAGGTTCCGATGTAGATGACGCTGGCGTCGGTGTCGAGCCCCTGCAAAGATGCGATCGGCGAGCTCTCGTACCGGAACTCGCTATCGTAGTCATCTTCAATGATCCAGGAACCCGTGCTCTTGGCCCAGTCGAGCAGTTGGAAGCGCCGCGCGGCGCTCATGGTCATACCCAGTGGAAATTGATGAGAGGGTGTAACGATTGCCGCCCGCGCCCTTCGACAGAGCTTGATTCCGGCGGCAACATCCAGGCCTTCCCTATCTACGGGCACGGGCACGAGGTGACAACCGGATAACGTCAGAACATCGCGCGCGAACTGATAACCCGGTTCCTCGACCCACACCGAGCTTCCAGGGTCAAGGAGAACTCGCCCCGAAATATCGAGCGCCTGCTGGGAACCGCTGACGATCATGACTTGTTCCGGTCCGCAGCGCACCGACCGTGCGGTTCGCAAGTAGTTCGCGATCATCTCCCGCAGAAACATGGAACCCATCTGTGAGCCATAGCCCATCGAATCGACACCCAGATCTCGACAGCCGCGCGCTACTAAATTCGACCATAATTTGATCGGAAATTGGTCCAAAGCCACTTGCCCGACGGCAAATGCACCCGGGTGTGACAACCACGGCGGCTTTTTAAAGAGTGGAAGGGCGGAAGTGTGCCGCGCGATGGTCCGAGACCCGAGTCGGGGCGTCGCCGAACGCGCGCCAACTGGCTGACTTACGGTAAAGCGCTCCGGGAGTGAAGTGGAGATGACCGTGCCCGAGCCAGCGCGGCTTTCGAAGTAGCCCTCGGCGATCAACTGCGCGTATGCATTGACAATCGGGAATCGCGAGACTCCAAGTTCGGAGGCAAGCTCCCTGCTCGAGGGTATCCGCTCTCCCGGACGCAGTATGCCGTCGACCACGGCCACGCGATAGGCGTCGTAGATTTGCCTGTGCAGGGCGTTCGGGGCCTTTCGATCGATGGCGATTACTGGGAAAATTCCCGAGGCTACTCTCTTCATCTGCGCGAAGTGTAAGTGGTATGTAGAAATCGGGTCAAGTGGGTATTGCTCCTCGCCACTTTCTCAGCGACAGTGGTGACCGGGAGAAATTTCAAGAGCGCAAATAGAACGCCTGTATAGGCTCCCTAGTTCTCTCAATTTCGACGGCGAGACAAAACTCTCATCTTTGGTGGAGGCCAGTGATGGGGACGAAACGGACGAGCGCATTCGGAAGGCCGCGAGGGGTACCGGCATAGAAATGTTCAAAACAAAGTTCAAGACAAACATGGCTGCAAACTCTGGAGGAGTGACATGAAGGTTCTATTAAGTCATCTATGGAGATCTCTGAAGAAAAAAACCGCGCTGTTCTTTAGCCTCACTCTCACCTTCGTCCTGCTGCTTACTGGACCGCTCTCTGCCCAGACCAGCAAAGGCATCCTTGCGGGAGTCGTCCGCGACTCAACCGGCGCCGTCGTCGCCGGCGCGACCGTGACCGCAACTAACAAGGATACCCAAGACACCCGCACCACCAAATCGCAGGCCGACGGCGCCTACCGCCTCGACGCCCTCCAGCCCGGGCGCTACCAGGTCACCGTCTCCGAGAGCGGCTTCAACAACTCGGTGACCGATAATCTCACCGTCAGCGCCTCCGTTGTCACCAGCAACGATGTCACCCTTACCGTCGGCGGATCGAACCAGGAAGTAACCGTCGAGGCCGAAAACACCGGCATCAACACCGAAAACGGTCAGCTGGCCGGCGTCATCTCCAGCCGCCAGCTGGAGGACGTCCCCATCTTCACTCTTAACCCCGTGGAGCTTGCCCTTACCGTCCCCGGCGTGCAGCTCGTCAGCCAGAACAGCGGCTTCTCGAACGGCATCAACATCGAAGTCAACGGCGCACGCCCCCGCGCCAATAACTTCCTCCTCGACGGCCAGGAGATCAACGATGTCGGGATCGGAGGCCAGTCGTTCCAGCCTCAGATCCCGGACATCTTCCAGAACGAGACTGTCGTCACCAACAACGCCTCCGCCGAGTACGGCCGCGCCGGCGGCGCCATTGTCAACCTCGTCACCAAAGCCGGCGCCAACACGTTCCACGGCAGCGTCTACGAACGTTATAACGGCTCCGGTCTCAACGCCATCGACGGTGTCAGCCGTCAATCCCCCGGGTTCCAGAAGGCCCGGTATGACCAGCACCAGTACGGCTTCACTCTTGGCGGCCCCATCTGGAAAGATAAGCTCTTTGGCTTCGGCGGTCTTTTCCTCTCTCGCATTTACGGCCGCGAGACCGCCAGCCGCCTCGAGTTTCCCGACGCCGCCGGCTACGCGCAACTGCAGGCCATCGGCGGTCCGCAGGTCGCCCTTCTCGACCAATACCTCGGGAATGGCAGCTATCTGACGACCGACACCTCCTTTCCGGGCAACGGCGTCGTCACCACCATCAACGTCGGCGCACAGCCCAATTGCGTCAACCCCTGCAGCATCACGACTGGCTATTTTCAGCGCCCCAGCCCCAGCGAGAGCAGCCCAGACACCCAGTGGCTGTACCGCATCGACTTCACCCCGCGCTCCAAGGACAGCTTCGCCTTCCGCTATCTGCACGATCGCAGCAGCCTCACGCCGGACTTCTTCGCCAACTCCGGCGCGCTCGTCGGATTCGATACCCAGCAGGGCGGACCGATCGAGCTTGGCGCCGGTACCTGGACCCACGTCTTCGGCTCGACCATAGTCAACGAGCTCCGCGGCTCAGAGGACCGGCTCGGCTTCACCTTCTCGCCCATCCCTTCCACTCTCGCGAACCCGCTCTACAACTTCCCCACTCTCGACATCGCCAATGTAGCGGTCGACAGCAGCGGGAACTCCTCGCTCGGCTTCAATCAAGCCTTCCCGCAAGGACGCCACGAAGACCTCTACCAGGTTCAGGACACGGTCTCGATCACCCGTGGACCGCAGACCTTGCGCGTTGGCTTCGACATCGGCCGCCAGATCGAGACTGACCTCATTGGACTCAATACTCGCGGCACGCTCTCGTTTCAAAAGAGCGGATCCGGGGTCAGCTCCTTGGGTAACTTTCTCCTCAATCAACTCGGCCCATCCGGCCAGGCAACCAAGAGCTTCGGCAGTACGCGCATCGATCCCCACGGCTGGCGCAGCGGCATCTTCGCGCAGGATGATGTCAAGCTCAGCCCGCAGTTCACCCTCAACCTCGGAGTGCGCTACGACTATCTCACGAATCCAGAGAATTCGCTCCCGTTCCCAGGCTTGGATCCCGCCAACCCCTACCAGGCCATCAACACTGTCATCAAGGTCAAAAATGACGTCAACAACATTGCTCCCCGTATCGGCTTCGCTTACTCACCCGCCGGCACTGGTCTGTTTGGCAGCGGCAAAACCGTGGTCCGCGGCGGCTTCGGTATCTTCTACGATAGTCCGTTCTCGAACATCGTGACCAACGCCGGCGAGTCCGCGCCCAACGTCATCTCCGGCCTCCTCACCTCGACTCAAGGCAACGGTCTGCCCAACGCCGCCTCGCAGATCGCCAATATACCGGTCGTGCTCGATCCCACCGCATCGGTTCAAAGTGTCGTGAGCAACTTCGTCAACCCATACACGATGCAATACAACCTCGGGGTCGAGCGCTCTCTGCTCGGTTCGAACCTCATCGCTGTTCGCTACGTCGGCGCTCTCGGCAAGAAGCTCTACGCCAACCGCAACTTCAACTACTTCGCTCCCGACGGTAGCGGCGACCGCCTCAATCCCACTCGCGGAGCGATTACTGCCCGCGGCAACTTCGCCGCCTCCAACTACAATGCCGCCCAGGTTGAGTACACTCACAACTTCAGCCGCGGTGTGCAAATCAGTGCCAACTACGTCTTCTCAAAGAACCTCGACAATAGCTCCGAGATCTTCGCCACCGGCGCCAATCCCAACACCTCCTACCAGGCCAACCTCGCTCCCGACGGCATGGCCCAGGAGTGGGGGCCGTCGGCCTACGATCACCGCCACTTCTTCTCCGTTTCCTACGTCTGGGCGCCCGCGGGGTTCCACGGCGGCAACCACTTCGCCAACGCCGCTCTCGGCGCTGCCACCCGCAACTGGACCATCTCCGGGGTTGAGCAGTTCCAGACCGGCAGCTACAGCACCTTTACCACCGCGGGCATCGATCAGAACGGCGACGGCAACGCGTTCAACGATCGCCCACTGGTCGGCAACCCTACCGCTCCGCTGAACACCGCCGCTATCGACGGCACGTTCATCGGCGGCGCCCCAGGCGTCTTCTACGATCTTGCTGCCAACAACTCGGCGGGCGCGCTGAACCCGATCAGCCTCAGCGCCGTGCATTGGGTGATCCCCTACCAGCCGTTCAACCAGAACCTCCGCCAGGAGATTGGCCGCAACAGCTTCTCGAACCCTGGTACCACCATTAACAACATCGCCGTCGAGAAGGGCTTTGGGACCTCGTACCTTCACCTCGAGCGCGGCAAAATTGTCCTTCGTGCCGAGGTCAACGACATCGGCAATCACAACGACGTCGGCATCCTCGACACCAACACTCTGGACATCGGCACCCCCAACTTCCTCAACCGCTCGAACGCCCGCGTGCAAACCCCGAACAACGCGCCCCAAAGCGTTGTGGGCCGCAGCATTGTCCTGTGGGCCAAAGTCCTTTTCTAACCCTCGCGGAAGCTCCTGCGTCTGCCCCTCTCCTCGACCGATGAAAAAGGAGCTGAACCGATTTCTCTATGACTCGTGCGCGTATCGCCGCGATGACCCTAACGGAGGCTTTGATCCGGCCCCGCATAGTTCAAAATCACGCGCAGTTCAAAATCACAAGAGAGAACTATGTCAGTAGAGACTTGGGGGATGATTGGGGTGGGGCTCGCGGCCCTGGTGGCGGGCCTCGCTCGTGTCCGGGCGCGGTTCGCAGCCGCTTCGGGCGCAGACAAGGTGCTGGTGCTTGGGCCCGTTTTTGAAGCCGTTGCGCTCGCGATCTTTGCCGCGGAACATTTTCTGGCAGCACGTGATCTCATGGTCATCGTACCTCGCTGGATGCCGGGAGCTCTTTTCTGGACCTACTTCGTGGGCGCGGCTCTGCTGGCTGCGGCTGTAAGCTTCATCGCGTGGCGGTATGTGCGCTGGTCGGCGTCTCTGCTGGCGCTGCTGTTCCTGATCATCGTCGCCACAATCGACCTGCCCGGCTTGCCGAAGCACCTGCATGAGCGGCTGTTCTGGACGCTCACCGTGCGCGAAACGGCCTTCGCCGGCGGAGCGATGGTGCTGGCAGGCAGCGTCTGGCCGCGACGGCAATGGACGCGGCGGACGCTTATCGGGTTAGGTCGATTCCTAGTTGCGGGCACATTCGTCTTCTACGCGATCGAGCACTTTCTCTCCCCGCAGTGCGTGCCCGGCGTTCCGCTGGAAAAGAGGATGCCAGCCTGGGTGCCAGAACCGACGCTGCTTGCTTACCTCATCGGGATAACTTTACTCACCGCGGGAGTTGGGCTGATGATTCGCGGCTTCTGCCGAATGGCCGCCGCCAGTGCGGGCACAGTGCTTCTGCTCCTCACGGTCTTCCTTTACGTTCCAATCCTCGCGACCGAGATCCACACTCCACTTGCCGTGGAGGGAGTCAATTATGTGGGGGATACCTTACTATTCGCAGCGACGGCTTTCTTGGCGGGCTTCGGTGCGGACTGACTGAAATCGCAGAGTATGAAGAGCATCGACCATCCGAGTCCTCCTGGCACGCATTCGGAGCAGCGCTTTTCTTTCGCGAAGCTGAGAGACGAAGTCTTCCTATTACCCTTAAGACGAAGCACGCTTCTGAGGATCGAGGCGTTGCATCCGAATGCCGACTTCTAAATTGCCGATCGTGTGCCAGAGAGGGTGGACAACTCGTGCGCTAAACTCGGTGCCGGTTGGTAGAAGAGGCGAACCTCGATGCGAAACGGATTGTCGTCGTCATCCTGGGAAGCGCAGAATGCAACAGACTTCACTCGTGTCCCGTAACGAGATCGGCTGAGAGATGGCAATGAGGAAGACTCAAGCACCAACTCTGGTAGACGAAGGTGAATTCTTGACAAACATGATTCTCTTTGAGTAGATTGTTTGCTGTACCTTGACAACGCTGTCATTCTGACTGGAAAGTGCCCGCCGAGAGAACGCACCGAGCAGTGGGAATGAGCTTGGAGCATCTGCACGGCCCCTGAGAAGGCCAGGCGTGCAAGAAAAAGCGGAGAAAACCTGTGCCAACGCAGGCCCTCCTTTTCCGAACATTGGCATGACCGCCGCCGAGGCCGTTGCGGAGCCGTGCCATCTAATTCCCGCTATGGAACATCGCCGCAGATTTTTAAGTTGGGTAGGGGTGACGCAGAAAGCAGTGTTGCGGCAACTTCTCTCCCACCTTTTATGTGCGAGGAGCACTCGCTTTTCTTCACAAAACCGGATGTCGTTGGACACCAGAATCAGGTAACTCAGATGCGCTACTGCCGTCGGATACTCTGGACCCTTCTCGTGGTATTTGCCTTGACGCCGCTGCTGGAGGCTCAGCAAGCGGTCACGCCGCCGGAGGTGGAGAATGAGCAGATCCTCGGGATCAACAAAGAGGCTTACCATGCCACGCTGATGCCGTACAAGGATCGCAGCGAGGCTCTCATCGGTAATCGAAGGGCATCCGTCTGGGCTCGCAGCTTGAATGGTCCATGGAAATTTCACTGGGTGCCCCGCCCGGAGGAGCGCCCGGTCGACTTCTACAAGCCAAACTTCGATGTAAGTGCGTGGAAAGAGATCCCGGTGCCCTCCAACATGGAGGTTCAGGGTTACGGCACACCGATCTACACTAACTTTACGTACCCCTTCAAGAAGGACTGGCCCCGAGTTACCAGCGAGCCACCCCGTGACTACACGACGTTCCTCGAACGCGATCCTGTAGGCAGCTACCGCCGTGAGTTCGATGTTCCTTCCTCCTGGAGCGGGCGCCGCATCTTCCTCACCTTCGACGGAGTCGATTCTGCCTTCTTTTTATGGGTCAACGGAAAGAAGGTCGGTTACAGCGTGAACAGCCGGAATCCCGCGGAGTTCGACCTCACGCCCTATGTGATTCCCGGGCGCAAGAATCTGCTCGCCGTCGAGGTCTACCGGTATAGCGCGGGTAGTTACATGGAAGATCAGGACATGTGGCGTCTCAGCGGCATCTTTCGGAATGTCACGCTTTGGAGTGCACCGCAGGTACACGTGCGGGATTTCTCACTGAAGACCGACCTGGACCCCAGCTACCGCGATGCTGTTCTTACGGTGTCCGCGAAGATTCGGAACTACTCCGCTGCTCCTGCTCCGGCACGCCGCCTGCAGGTTGAACTCGTGCCGCGCGAGGGAAAAGCGGCAAGCATTGCGCAGACATTCGTAGACGTACCCGCGCTGGGGCCGGGAGAGGAGCGTGCGGTATCAGCGTCGCTTCCGGTGAAAGACCCTGCGAAATGGACCGCCGAGACTCCGAATCTCTATACCGTCGTTCTTTCTCTTATGAATCACGCAAAGCGCACTGAAGTTCTTTCCGCGCGCACCGGTTTCCGCAAGATCGAGATAAAGAATGCAGTCTTCATGATCAACGGTGTGCCCGTCAAGTTGAAGGGCGCAAACCGTCATGAGAACTGGCCTGACACTGGTCACTATGTTTCAGAAGAGCGGATGGTTCGCGACCTCGAACTATTGAAGCAGGTCAATGCGAATCATGTACGCACCTCGCATTACACCGACGATCCTCGATGGTATGAACTTGCCGATGAATATGGCATTTACCTCGTGGCTGAAGCGAACGTGGAGTGTCACGGGTACATGAATGTGCTCGATCGGGAACCGCGTTATGAAAAGAGCATTGTCGACCGAAACGTCGCGAACGTGGAGAACCTGAAGAACCACCCCTCTGTGGTCGTGTGGTCGCTCGGGAACGAGTGTGGCGGCGGCAGCAGCTTCCGTACTGCGTTGGCCGCTGTGCGGGCAATCGATCCTACCCGGCCCACACACTATGAGCCGTTTGGCGGCGGGCCCAACCTGCCCACTGACATTGAAAGTCACATGTACACCAATGTGCGCGAACTGAAAGCCGCGGCAGAGGATCCCAAGCGGACCAAGCCTTTCTATCTGTGCGAGTACGCCCACGCGATGAACAACTCCATGGGTTCGGTGGGCGATTACAACGATCTGTTCGACAAATATCCAACCCTGATGGGCGGAGCGATCTGGGAGTGGGAGGACCAGGGAATCTGGAATGGCCGCGATCCGAACCACCAGTTCATGGCCTACGGAGGAGGATTCGGAGACTACCCGAACGATAAGTATTTCATTCACAAAGGCGTGGTCTTTTCCGACCGTACGCCGAAGCCTCATTACCCTGAGTTGAAGCGAGCTTACCAGTGGGTCAGCTTCACCCCGGTCGACCTGGAGCGCGGAAGGATCGGCATACGGAACCGGTACGCCTTCACCAATTTGAATAAGTTCGTGCCTCATTGGACGCTAAGCGAAGACGGTATTCCGATCGATCAGGGCATACTTTCCCCTGTCGACCTATCGCCTGGCGCGAGTACAGAAGTGACCTTGCCCTACAAGGTCTTATCTCCCAAGCCCGGACGCGAGTACTTCGTGCAACTCTCCTTCGAATTAGCGAAGCCGGAGATATGGGCAAGAGCCGGTTACGCGGTCGCCACAGAGCAGTTTGAGCTACCCGTGGCGTCCACAGCCAGGAGACCGTCCTTACAGGCGATCGGGTCTATGCGGCTGACACAAGACGATCAAGCCATCACGGTGTCGGGCGATCGCTTTAGTGTTGTATTCAGCAAGAGCCAGGGCACGATCTCGCAGATCACACGCGATGGTACGGCCATGCTGGTCGAGGGTGGAGGGCCTAAGCTTTATCTTTGGCGGGCTCCGCATCGCAACGATGATGTGTGGGCATCGAAGGCCTGGGATGCTTACGGAATCAATTCTCTCGAGACGACGGTGAAGAGCATCAAGGCTACCCAGCTCAACGACTCATCGGTCCTGATAGAAGCGACGCTTCTGGAACAAGGACGTCAAGGATGGTCGGCAACGCACACGGCTGCGTACACCATCGCGAGTGATGGGTCCATTGCGGTGCAGAACAACTTCGTGCCTGCGGGGAAGAGAATCCCGCTGGCAAGAATAGGCGTGCGTCTGATGCTGAACAAGACCTACGACCAATTCACCTATCTTGGGCGTGGACCTATGGAAAACTACTCCGATCGTGATCGCGGATCCGACGTAGGACTGTATGCAAGTTCCATTCAAGAGCAGTTGACCCCGTACCCAAAGCCGATGGAAGCGGGAAACCACGAGGATACTCGTTGGGCTGCGCTGGGGGGCAACAATCTACCGAGCCTGATGGCAGTCAGTGAAGGCAATCTGATGCAGGTTTCCGCGCTTCCGCTTTCGGATGAACAGCTCGATGGGCCGGCCCATTCTGTCGATCTGCCGCCGAGCACCGCCACCGTACTCACGCTCGACACACGTACCTTGGGCGTGGGCTCGAACAGCTGCGGTCCGCGCCCCTTGGAGCAATATATGGTCTGGTCCGATCCGACTCAGTTTTCCTACGTGCTTCGGATGCTACCCGCTGGAGACCACAACTACGCGGTCGCGGGGAGGATGGCTGCTTCGGGAGAGACCAGCCGAAATCTCCAGAGCCAAAGATAGTTGGCTCACGATGCTCGTGGAGAGGTGAACTCCTGCCCCCCTAAGTCTGGCGTATGAGACAACCATCTTTGGTCGAGGCGTCGATCTGTTCGGCTCGGCGGGACGACTGCGGCCGATGGGATGTTACCCTCTTGGCTGTCTCCGACTTGCGCTTCGTCCCCGGCGTCCGCAGTGTCCGGGACGTATTAACTCGGTGATTCCAGGCCATCATCCCGATGCGGATGCATTTGTGTTGGCAAGGTCCCAATCGTCCACGGCGGTATGCCGGCGCGAGTTCCGCGGTACACAGGCCCGTCCGCGAAGTGTGGAGGCAGTAAGTCATAGAGCGGCTGCACCGTCTTAGATTCAGAGTTTTCGTTCGAAAACATAATGCTTGACAGCTGTCTTTTGGTTTCTATAAATTGTACGCTGTTCAATTGACAGCGTTGTCAATGTACCTAAAAAGTGTAACTGCCCGGCACATTCAGTCGCTTCGTGTCGCCAGTCCTATCCGATGGTTCAAATAAATGTGATCCCCGGTCGAAACCAAGTAGAGCCGCTCAGTTCACAGTCAATCAACAGAGTTGTTGGATTTTTGGAGGCCCCTCATGCAAAGCGTACCAGCCGTTCTCGCCAGCCGTATAAAGAAGCCATTTGCGAACGCCTTGTCGTTCGGCGCACTTATTGCCCTATTGTTGTGCCTGGCTGCGGGCAGCCGGCCGGCAGCGGCCCAAACAGGCCAGCAGTTCGTAGGCCACGTTGAAGATACTTCTCACGCTTCGATCGCGGGAGCGACGGTGACCATCCACAATGAGGATACCGGGGAAGACACCATTGCCAAAACGACCGGAGCCGGCGACTACACGGTTCCCTATCTCAAGCCTGGAACGTATACGATCATTGCGGTGAAGAACGGCTTCAAGGAGGTCAGCAGGACCCACATCAGCCTGCGCGTGGACCAGACCTCGAAGAACGACTTTGCCTTGCCGGTTGGAAACGTCAATGAGACCGTGACCGTCGCGAGCGAGGGAACGCAGATTGAGCTGTCGAAGGCCGACCGCGGCGAGATCATCGGCAACGAGCGCATTGAGGAGATGCCGAGCGACGGACGCAACTATCAAAAGTTATTCGGGCTCAGCCCGGGCACCAACGACACCAGCAATCCGCAGTATCCCCGCCAGCAGGACAACGTGAGCAGCAACCTGCACCTGACCGGTATCCCCCAGGCGGTCGTGCAGCAGAATATAGACGGCGGCACCAATGACACCGCCAACGGAGAGTCGGCCTCCAATGTGCCGCTCGATACCATCTCCGAGTTCAAGGTGGTGTTGAATGCCTACGATGCCTCCTACGGACGCGCGGGCGGCGGCGCGGTCGACGTCGCGTTAAAGTCTGGAACCAACAGCATCCACGGCTCCCTCTACGAGTTTGCCAGGCGTCCCTTCCTCGATGCTCAAAGCTACCAATACAATTACGCGAAGAGCCAGCCGGGCAGCACCGCGCCTATCCCCAGCCGCCACAGCCGCGATCAGTTCGGCCTGGAGGCCGATGGCCCGGTCGTCCTCCCCCACCTTTACGACGGCAGGAATAAGACCTTCTTCACCGCTCAATGGGAGCAGGCCTACGAGGCGCTACCGAACACGGGCGCTTCCATCTACTCGATCCCCAACCCGCAGTGGCTCACGGGAAACTTCGCCGGCGCGCAGTATTACGACCAGAATACGCATTCGCTCATGCCGCTCATCATCTACGACCCGCTGACGCCTCTGGTCAGCGTCGTCGATCCGGCGGACGGAAAGACAAAGATGGCCCATAGCCCCTTTCCCGGCAATGTGATTCCACAGAACCGCCTGGACCCGGTGGGCGTCGCGATCGGGCAATTCTATAAAGAGTACACGCCGAACTACAATCCCGGACCGGGCAACGCTCCGTACCAGAACAACTACTTCTATCTGCCCATCGAAAATGACATCACCCGCAACGGCCTGTTCAAGCTCGACCAGGTCTTCGGTTCGAAAGACCGCGGAACCATTCGCTGGACAGGGTTCGAGCGCTATGCCACCCAAAGTCCAGACGGGCTTCCGAGCAGCAGTCCAGCCAACAACAACTCCGTCTCGGTACAGCCGAAAGAGCAGCAATACGCCATCGAGGAGATCCATACCTTCTCGCCCAACCTCGTCCTTGACAACAAGCTGACCGGGGGAACCGAAGAGCAGGGTGCCAACCAGGGGGTCAGAGGGTTCGACCTGGGTTCGTTAGGCTTCTCCCAGCACTACATCTCCAATGTCTTCGTCACGGACCGCTTTCCGAACATAAACCCCGACGGCTATCCCAACTTTAGTAACGGTGGAACCGGCGGCGCCGCGGACTCGCACAACCTCGGATATCAGCCCAGCATCACCCTCATCCGCGGCCGCCACACCATCCGCGCCGGGTTCGACATGCGGCTGTATCAATTCGGCGGCAATATCGGCGACGTCCAGAACAACTATTTCGAGTTCGGCAATATGTTCACGCAGCACTACTACAACTCGCCCGAAGCGCCAGGCATGACCTCCGGCAACTCCATCGCGGAGCTGCTCCTCGGCTACCCCAAGACGGGAAATCTTACATTCCAGGACAGCCCCTTCTTCTCTCAGCACTACTATGCCTTCTGGGCTCAGGACGACTGGAAGATCACGCCCAAACTGACCCTCAACATCGGCATCCGCTACGATCTGCAGGGAGCGCGCACCGAACGCCACAACCAGCTCAACTACGCCTTCAATACGACAGCGATCAATCCTCTCGACGCCCAGATCACCAATCGTGCCGGTCTAAACGGTCCGCTACGGGGAGGCATTGAGTTCGCCGGGGTCAACGGCAATCCGCGTGGCGCGTATGCAACCAACCTACTCAACATCCAGCCCCGCTTCGGCGCCGCCTATGCCTTCACCAACAAAACATCGCTGCGCGCCGGCTTCGGCGAGATGTTCATTCAGGATGAGGCAAACAACCGAAGAACTGGCTTCGGCGCCCAGACCAGCTTCAACAATTCCACGGATAACGGCATGACGCCGGCCCTCAATAATCCCGCCAATCCCGGCAGAACCTTAGCCGATCCCTATGCCACGACTCTCAAGCAGACCGGCTCCAGCCTCGGACTCGCCACCACTCCCGGAAGCTCGTTCGGCTTCACCGATCCGAATTTCCAGGTCCCGTCACTCTGGCAATACAGTGTGTCCGTGGAGCAGCAGCTTACAAGCCGGGACGTGCTCGATATCAGCTACTCGGGACTGAGGGGATACAATCTGGAAGGGAATGACAATATCAATCATCCCTCGGCGGCATCCTATGCGGCGTGCGACGTCGAACAGGGTGGAAACCGCCAGCTATGCGATGGCAACTCCTATCCAGCCGTGGTTCCCAGCCCTTTTTACCATGTTCCTGGGTTCGCGGGCAGCGGTTACTACAACAACTCAACCATCCAGGCATATCAACTGACAAGGCCCTTCCAGGCCTTCACCGACATCACCGAAGACCACCTGCCCCTGATTCACTCCTGGTACAACTCGCTCCAGGTCACCGCCTCCCACAACGTCTCCCAGAATCTCAGCCTGCACTTCGCCTATACCTGGTCCAAGAGCATGACGGCCGGCAACATCATCGATCCTATCTATCGCGTGTACGGGCGTAACATCGGCACCAACAATGTTCCGAATGCGATCACCTTCTCCGGTGTGTACTACTTCCCGATCGGCCGCGGTAAGATGTTCCTGGGCAATACCAACCGGCTGGTGGATGCCTTGGTGGGCGGCTGGCAAGTGGCCCCGCTGTATATCTACACGCAGTGGTATCCCTTCGCCCTAACCAACAACAACGTCAACAACTGGGAGCAGCTGGGCCCGATCGCAGTGAAGCCGCACGATCTTCCCGTCGATGGGACACACTCCTACAAACGCCTGCAAGGGATCACTCCCTGTGTGGCCTACAAGGATACGGACACAGGCGCCCTTATCGATGGGCCTTCCTACGTAGAAGCGGGCTGCACAACCCCAGCTCTGGTCAGGTCCCCGAATCAATATGCCGTGCAGCGCAACATTATCGACACGGGGATACGTAACCCGGCCAGTCACCAATTCGATGTCAGCGTGTCCAAGCGATTCGCCTATAACGAGCGAATTAACTTTCAGTTGCGGCTCGATGCGTTCAACGTGCTCAATCACCCGAACTGGAACTACAACGTTAACTACAGCACCGATCCGACCAACGATAACTTCGGGACCATCCAGAAGGGACCACAAGGCCCCTACGGATCGCTTCCACGCGACTTGCAGATCTCCGGCAAGATCAACTTCTAGTGGCACGAGCTGAGTAGGCTGCCTGGAGCAACATCGGGCCGCCCGGTTATGGATTGCTTGGTTCGCCTTGAGCCGCAGCAGTCCGAGACCGGGCGGCCCTTCGTATGTTCGCAGGAGTGCCCCTGCACGGGAGAGAAGACGCTCGTTGCTATCCATCGCGCCGCTAATATTCAGTCGAGGGGGAATGGCATGAAGCGCCGCGATTTCCTCAAGCTCTCGCCTTAAGTCCGCATCGGTCGCCTGGTACCCGTCGAAATGCACATTTCTTAAAACCTGTCTAATACTCCTTAAAACCGTCATCTCGACCGAAGCAACCGGCCGTCCCCGGCGAGTGCTGTTGCTCGCTGAGGTGGTAAGCCGTAGTTTTATCGCACGGCGTAAAAATCGTCATCTCGACCGAAGCCACCGGGGTCCCCGGCGAGCGCTTTTGCTCGCTGGGGTGGTAAGCCGTGTGGTTTTATCGCACGGCGTAGTGGAGAGATCCCCGCATTTCGCCTTCGTTGTTGTCTGTTTTCTTGTTAGATCTGAACCGTAAAGCAGGATTTAAACAGGTTCTTTGGCTGCTTCGAGAATATGGCTGTTGAGAAGTTTCTGATGTGTTTGTCAGCTTGCTACGCTGCTTTGTTAGTCCTTCTGGCTTCAGTAGCAAGAGCTGCGGAGACTGAAACTCAGTATCTATCCGGCTTGAGCAAGGACGACCCGGTGAAGTGGGAGTTCATGTGCGACAAGGGTCAAAACGCCAATAAGTGGTCCACCATGGCTGTCCCATCCCATTGGCAACCGCAAGGCTTCGGCATCTACGAATACGGACGACCCGCTCCAGCGGAAGGGTTCGGCGGGCCGCAATCCACGGGCCCCATGGGACAGGCGGCGATTGCCAATGGGACGTACAAGGGCTCATTAGCTTGTACTTTGGAAAGTTGCCGATACGGTAAAGCTATGTGCTCTTCTAGGAAGCTTCCGTCCAGGACCGCGCCTCGGCTCGCAGACAGCCTTGACTGCGTTGCAGAGAACTCCAGGCGAAACCATCCAGCATAGAAAACGCCGCACTCCGGAAAGGTGGAGCCTCTCCGAAGGCGCCGGGGCTTGTGAGACAGTTCCTATCCAAACTCCTAAGATTGAGGAATCAGGTTGAACTTCTGCGCTGCGGTGCTATTGCCAAACCATTGGTCCAGCTGGGTCTTCTCCGTCGTGCTTCCACCCGGAACGTCGAGGGCCTGGAGACTGTTGAGATTGTAGAAGGAGTAGGTGCCGTCCGGGTTTTTGACCGGCATCCACTGGTCATTGCCCGGACTCAGCCCACCCGCAGGCCATTGCACGATCAACGCACCATTCATGCCGGATCCTCCGACGACGTTGACCACTTCACGGCTGTTCACGTTTTGGATGTGGTAGTAGCCGCCGCTGGTCGGAACAAACGTCCATAAAGCGTTTGTCGCGCCGCTCGTGAAAGGATACTGAATGATCGCTGCGCCATTGGTGGTGGAGCCGCCCGAAACGTTTAGAGCCAAACTGCTGGCGACATTCTGGATCTCATAGTTTCCCGATAGGCTGACGCCGGGAGGGAGCAGATGCTGCCACACTGCCGCCGCGCTCGACATCTCCACGGGGCTGGCGGTGGTGTTGCTGGTCGGCGCTCCCCAGTCGTTCCAGGTGATATTCAGATTGCTGCGCTCGCTCCACGCTGCGTTGGCGTTGCCCTGCAGCCAGGAACCGTAGGTGGACCAGAGATTGGCTTCGGTAGCGTAATCGCTCAAACCCCGGGTAAACCAGTACGCCCACTGGCTGCCGGAATCCTCGTCGTTGTTGCGCAGCACGGAGCCCTGCGCGACGGTGTGATCCGCCACCATCTTGGCATCGTTGGAATAGGCCTGGTTGCCGGTGATACGGTACAGCTCGGTAGCCGCCTCCAGAAAGGATCCGTCGTTGTAGACGTTGTCGTCGTCGGCTTGCACCACTCCGTTTGAGCCCACGCAGCCATGCACCCGTCCCGCATTTGGCCCGCTGGTGACGAGCAGGGTGGAGCGCACCCAGGCATAGATGGTCTCGGCTTTGGTCAGGTAAGTGGCATCCCCCGTGGCCTGGTAGAGCCCAACGCCTTCAAAGACGAATGGATCGTTGCTCAGGGCGCACTTCGATTGCTTGTCCGTATTCTCCCAGATGCCGCCGCCCGCGACCGTGGTGTCCCAACCCTGGGTGTATCCGTTGTTCCAACCCGCCTTCGCCTGGTCCAGATAACTGGATATCCCGGTAAGCTGGTAGCCGCGCAGGAAGGGGTTCACCATCCACGCGAGATTGTCGTCCCAGCCATCGCCTTGCCAGTTTCCATTCGGCCCACCTTGCGCATTGTAGTAGGCGAGGCTGTTCAGCAGGGAGATCATGAAATCCCGGTCGCCCTGCGCGTGGGTGTATTGGTAGCGGTCGATCGCCACCATGACGTCCAGGCCTTCTGTCCATTCGCCGTCCTGTTGCGTGCCGGCGCTGGTGAGCGTGTGGGCATAATACGTTTGCCCATTCGCCTGCACGAGGAAGGCTGAGTTGTATCCATTGTAGGCAGCTTGCGCATTTTGGGCTTGCGCAGGGGTTGACAGGAAGAGGCCGGCCGCAAGGATGCCACCGGCCGGTAGGCTGCTTAGGAAAATAGAGCGTAAGCGTTTCATTCGGGTTCTCCTGAACTTGCGTGAGGTGAGCGTGGGGAGTCTCCGCGCTCAAGCATTTGCTGGAGTAGACCGCATGAGACCTGCTTCTGCTGCCGGTCTCATGCCGTCCGTCGGGTACGCCGCTATTTGGACAAGTGAACCAGGTAGAACTCCTGTGCGTTCGTGTTATTGCCGAACCATTGGTCGAGTTGAATTCCATCGGTGGAACTGCCGCCTGGGACATCGAGCGCCTGAAGGCTGTTGAGGTTGTAGAACGAATACGTGCCATCCGGGTTGAGCGACGGAAGCCACTGGTCGTCGCCCGGTATGATCCCCGCTGCAGGCCGCTGCACAATCGCCGCGCCGTTGGTGCTTGAGGCGCCTGCAACGCTGATGACGTTGCCGCTGTTCACGTTTCGGATCTGGTAGTAGCCGCCGCTGCTCGCCTCAAAAGTCCATTGCTGCTCGGGAGCGCCGCTGCTGAAAGCCGACTGGACAATCGGCGCCTTGTCGGCGATGGAGCCCTGGGAGACGGCAACGGCAAGATTGCTGGACACATTCTGAACCGCGTAAGTCCCGGAAAGTTTGACGCTTGCCGGCGGCAGATGCTGCCAGATCGCCGCCGCGCTCGACATCTCCAATGCATCGGTGCCGGCGTCGTTTGTGGGACCTACCCAGTTATTCCAGGTTAGATTGAGTTTGCTGCGCTCGCTCCACGCTGCGTTGGCGTTGCCTAGCAGCCATGAGTGATACTGAGGCCAAAGGTTAGCGTCCGTCGCGAACTGACTCAGACCGCGCGTGAACCAGTACGCCCACTGGCTGCCGGGCGCCTCAGCGACGCTATGCAGCACAGGGCCTTCATTGACGATGTGATCTGCGGCAAGCAGCGCATCGTTGTAGTAAGTCTGAGTTCCCGTGACGCGATATAAAGCATTGGCTGCCGTGAGAAAGGCTCCACTGTCATAGACATTGTCGTCCGCCGTGTTTTGCAACGCACCTTTATTATCGACGCATCCGTGGATCTGTCCCGGTGCTCCAGGAACGGTACTGCTGCTGCTGGATACAAAGAGAGTCGAGCGCACCCAGGCGTAAATTCCTTCAGCCTTGGTGAGGTAGGTTGCATCGCCGGTGATCTGATAGAGCGTGACGCCTTCAAAAACAAACGGATCGTTGCTGAGAGCGCACTTCGATTGTTTGTCTGTGTTTTCCCAGATGCCGCCGCCCGCGACCGTCGTATCCCACCCTTGTTTGTAGCCGTTATTCCAACCGATCTCTGCTTCGGTTAGGTAGGAGGTATAGCCGGTAAGCTGATACCCGCGCAGGAACGCATTCACCATCCATGCGAGATTATCGTCCCACCCGTCGGTCTGCCAATCTCCAAACAGCGAATTAGGGCCGTTGTAGTAAGCGAGATTATTCAGCAGGGAGACAACAAGGTTACGGTCTGCCTGAGTATGGGTGTGCTCGTAAGCATCTTCCGCGACGGTGATGGCCAGCGCTCCTCCCCATTCGGCTTGCGGTTGGATCCCGACACTGGTCAGGGTATCGGCGTAATAAGCCTGGCCATTGACCTGTACCAGGAATGCCGCGTTGTAAGCGTTGTAGGCCGCGACCGCTCGGGCTTGCGCCTGGGCGTCCGCCGCCTGAGCCTTAGCCTTAGCTGCGGCTGCATTGCTCGCAGCGGCGGCAATGCTTTGCGCTCTCGCTGGGTTTGAGAGGAAAGAGCTAAGCACAAGGATGCCAAGAGGCGCCAAGCTGCGTAGGAACATCGGCTGAAAGCGTTTCATTCGAGTTCTCCTGTGGAGTTCAAGCTTTGTGGGGAGTGAACCCGTGGGTTCACGCAGTTTGTTTCCAGCGTCAGGGCGGCCGGATCTTCCAAAGAATCCGTCTGCCGCGAAGGGGGTGGTAGGAGCGCCCATGGGGTTTACGAGTTGGGAGTTCCCGGCGGGAGCGCCCATTTCTGATTGCTGCTTCCGTTACAGTCCAAAATATCGAGCTGGCCACCGTTACCCACGCCCCCGGGGATGTCGAGGCACCGGCCCGAAGCCGGGTTAACCAGCGTCCCATTCACTGGAACCCATATTTGGTTCCCGCCCCCCAAGCACGTAAACAGCTCGACCGGTGTGCTGTTGGCTGTGCCCCCGCCTGTAATATCCAGGCATTTGCCGTCGAAGGTCAGGGTGTTATTCGTGACGGTCCATTGTTGGGCCGCAGTTTCATTGCAGCCATAGTCGTCCACCTTGGTGCGATTGGCACTGGAGCCGCCGAAGGCATCCAGGCATTGGCCGGCGACGCCGGAAACGACGGCGCCCTGCGACGGTACGCGCCACTGCTGGCCTGGACTGCCGTCGCAGTCCTTGATGTCAAGCTGCGTTCCGTTGGTGGTGCTCCCGCCGGGATCATCGAGGCATCGGCCCGATATGGGGTTCACCAGGGTGCCGTTCTGAACGGTCCAGATCTGGTTGGCGGCACCGGTGCAATGCCACACATCGACGAGTGTTCCGTTACCCGTGCCGCCGCCGACGATGTCGAGGCACAGGCCGTTGATGGCAATGCTGCCGTGGTTCACGTTCCATTGCTGGGCTGCCGTCGGGTTGCAGCCGTAGACGTCGGCCTTGGTGTCCGCGGTGCCCGAATCGCCGAAGTCGTCAAGGCACATGCCAGGGACGCCGGAGTAGATAGTTCCCGTCGGGCGGCTTGCGCTGCCGGCGAGCGGATCCGCAAACCAACCGTTCGCGATTGCTTGCTGGATGGAGGCGTCCCATGCCTTGGCCATGAGCTGGTAGCCGCTGTCGTTGGGGTGCAGGGTGCCGGACAAGTCCGCCGTGGTGAGGGCGCTCATGTCGACCAGAGCGACATGCTGGCCCGCGCTGGCCCGCGCCTGCACGATCGCGGGTAGCTGGCTATTGAAGGTTTCGCGCTCCGATTCGAGAGTGGGGTCCCCGTTGATGATGAGTTGGGCGACCAACACGGTCGCGTCCGGCTCGGCTGCAAGGATTTGATCGATGAGGGAGGCCAGCCGCGAGGGAGCGGTGGGGATCTGGTAATTTTGCCCCAGGTCGTTGATGCCGGCATCGAGCAGGACGAGATTCGGCTTATAGGTGCTTAAAGAAGCGTTTGTCAGGGGGGCTATGTCGCTGATTTTGTAACCGTAATGGCCTTCGTTGTCGGGATCGTTCATGGTTCCGTCAAACTGCGTCCCCACGAAGTCCAGGATGCCTATCTGGCCGGCCAGCGCGGTCGAGAGCGGTCCCCGGTAGCCGTTGCCGGTAGTGCTTTGAGCGCCGGCGGTGATTGAGTCTCCGAGCGGCATAATACGAAGGTTTACGCTCGACTGCCCATAGCCTGGTAAGCCCGCGAAAGTAAGCAGGGCGGCTATAAGATAGAAGCGAATAGGAGCGGTTTGCAGGGGCCTGATCATACAGTTGCTCTCCTTGAACACCAGTAATCGCGTTGATATCTCTGACACTGATTACATTGCTGACAGTACATTTGACAACGTTGTCATAATTCAATTTGAAAGAATACCTAAGTGATAGAAACCTGTCAAGTCTATCGAGGTTGACAAAGTAAAATGAGGTTGACCGTCATGGATCATATCGGGAGACGCTCCCCTGATCGAGTGCAGATGGTGGCTCCGTCTGGAGTCATTTCGGAAATACAGCGTCGTTTCCCCTTAAATACCGGAAGGAGCGGAAGATGGCATGCCCGTCTCCCAGTGCGAAGAAAGCAGGCCGCAGATCGTGAAATCCTCCGAGAATATTGTGTTCGTAGCACGCGGCATCTTCGGAACGGGTAACCTTGGTCCATTCTCCGCCTTGCAATTTGTAGTAAAAATCCACCTCCTGCTCGATGTTGGCGATGCGCAGCGTCGCTCGCTTGATCGCCTTCTTAATGTCTCCCGAACGCTGAAGGCCGAGGCCCCGAGGTCCGATTCTCAATCCGAGAGAGTGAGCCTCGTCATAGAACAGCAGAAGTCCCGCCTCGCAATCGTCAACTACCTCCACCTCGACTTCGACCATGTAAGAATGATCGGTCGCGCCTACAGTCATCACCGGAGAGTCGTTCAAAGAAGATCCCTGCCCCTTCAACAAGAGCTGCCCATTCCCTGTCTTGAAGCGATCGGGATCGTAGCCCTTCCAGAACTGCCAATCCAATGCCAAGGTCGCCGAGGTAAAGTCATCCCCTTCCATGAGGGAACTGCGGCTTCGCTTGCCAGGAGGCATGCGCAATTTCTGACCTGCCGATACTCCCTTCGGTATGCGGAACCATTTGTCTGCCGTCCATTCCACCGGTAGCAGAAGCGTCGATCTGCCCAAGGTACGATACCCGTTCTCGTAGCCATGGAATGTCATCCACCACCCACCGCTTGCGTCATCGATGAGTCTGCCATGTCCTGTCGACCACCATTGTTCCTCTTTGCTTTTCGTATGAATGATCGGGTTATAAGGGGAATACTCCCAGGGGCCATCCACATTCCTGCTTCGCGCCGATAGAACCATATGACTCGTCGGCGGTCCCGCTGTTCCGCCTTCCGCAACGTTAAGGTAGTAGTAACCGTCTCGAAAAATTACTTTAGGAGCTTCGAGACATTCGCATTCGATACGCCATGCAGTGGGAATGGGCCATGGGGAAAAGACCTTCCGAGGCGCTGCGATGACCGACAGACCGTCAGCGGCCAACTCGACGAGTGAGCCGCCCGCAAAGTATAGAAATCGCCTGCCCTCTGGAGTGGCGATATGCGCCGGATCTATCCCACCGATATTCAGCGATACCGGATCGCTCCAAGGCCCAAGAGGAGAGGCAGCGTGGACCACCTCGAGGTGTCCGCTGCGAGGATAGTAGATGTAATACCGGCCGCCATGTTCGCAAAGATAGGGCGCCCAGATCTCCCCGTAATAACGGTTCAGCGCGCTTCCCACAATCCGCCAAGTGACCAGATCCTGAGAAGTCATGATCACTAGGCCGGGCGTATAGGAAAAGCTGGTGTGAGTGATATAGAAGTCGTTGCCGACTCGAATCGCTCCTGCATCCGGATGGTTGCCTCCGACGATGGGATTGAGGTAGGTTCCGTCTCCTTGGTCTCCCGCATGTTTCAGGTCGGGCCGCCTCCCGCCAAAGGAGGAAAGGGAGTGCAACGGTCGAACCACAGAGGTGAGCGCTGCGGATAAACCCATGGCGAACGCCTTGCGGCGTGAGAGGCTGTTGATCTTAGAGTCCAGACTTATCACTTGATTCACCTTGCGGAGATTTCATAGTCAACGGTGCGAAGCCTGTTTCGTAACGATCTTTTTTGAATAAATGACATCGTTGTCAAAATGGAGCCGTCCTGACCCGAGAAAATAGTATCCTACGCTCCGGAGATTTGTCGAATGACTCTGAATTTGACCTCCCGCACCAGTCATGGCTCGGAGGTGCAGGACACGCAGTGTTTTTTACCTTCAACCTTCCGCTCGAAGAGGCGTCGCATACGCGTTCGCAACCCTACCGGTGGTTCAGGACACTTGCGATGACCTTCTCTACTACTGGAGCCATGATTTCGTATGCTTTCTTGTTCGGATGTACTCCGTCTAGGCTTAGACCGGCACGGAAGCCGCCATCAGGAGCTGCAAGCACCGTGTAGTAATCTACGTATCCGAGTTGATGGCTCGCGGCAAAGTTTTTCTCCCATGCGCTGAGGGCAAGCAGGTCTGCTTCGGGTTGGAGACACCTGTTCCAGAAGAACGACGTGACTGGAAGCTGCGACGCCAGGATCATTTTGATTCCGTTAGCCTGTGCGATTGCGGCCATTGAGTTGATGTTGTCTTCCGTCATCTCGAGAGTCATACGGCCAGTGTTCCCGGCAACGTCGTTCGAGCCGCCCAGGAAGACCACCGCGACCGGTTTCAGGGCTACGACATCTTGCTGGAATCTCAGAAGCATCTGGGGAGTCGTTTCTCCTGAGATGCCGCGATTGAGATACGGCTTTCCGGGAAAGAACGACGAATCGAACCGCCGCCCCCAGTTGTCGGTGGTGGACGAGCCGAAGAAGATGACCCGCTTTTGCCCGGCGGTTGGCAGATCCAGCGAGGCGTTGTCCTCTCTGTATCGTGAAAAATCGGCCCAGTCTAGAAGAGCTTTCTTCGGGTTCTGAACGTCGCAGGCCGAATTCGTCGTCCTGGTCAGATCCGCTTGCTGGGCAGTTCCCAGCGCGCTGACGGCAGCCAGCAGGCAGGCGCTGAAAAATGTCTTTGATCGCAACCGCTTCCTGTAGATCACGAGCACCTCTAGAGACGATGTTGACGTGCGCAGCCAGATCATATACGTTTCGAAGTGAAATAGACAACGTTGTCACAGATCTGATTCGATCGTTGCAGCGCGGCCAATGTTTCAGATATCGTGATCGGAACTTTGCTTGCCTGGAATCCCGAAGAGCATGGTGCGTTAATGTCTTATTTGAGGCGAGGAATACCCTTTCCCCAGGTCTCCGGTGGCGCAAGCTCCCGGCGAATCGGCGGCTGGGTCATGTCGCGATCGTTCCTTGTAAACACCCGGTCTCCCTGGCTGATGAGGTAGTCGGCTGTGCGCGCGGCTAGCGCTTGAATGGTAAGCCCAGGGTTGGCAGAGCCCTGCGTCGGGAACACGCTGCCGTCGCAGACGAACAGGTTGGCAATGTCGTGGGAACGGCCAAACTTATCGACCACCGAGCTGCGCGGATCGGCGCCCATGCGGCAGGCCCCGACGAGATGCGCATAGCGCGCTTCCTGCACCACCTCGGTCGCGCCGGCTGCCTGCATCACCTCTTCCGTCTTTTTGCGTGCAGCCTTGATCAGCTTCGTGTCGTTGTCATGCAGGTTGAAGCTGACATGGGCAACCGGCAGGCCGAAGCGATCCTTGTCCTCGGAGATCGTGACGCGATTGTCCGCCCACGGCAGTATCTCGCCTAGCAGCCCGAATGCGGCCCAGTGATTGTAGTCCATCATCTCCCTGCGCAGTCCCCATCCCCAGGCCTGCTTGGCTGCCAGCATCTGCTTGCCGAAGGCCTGAGGCAGCGGGCCGACGGTCTGGATGGCGAAGCCGCGGGCGAAGTCGTTCTTCGGGTTCGTCTCATAAAACTCCTCGGTAAGCGCATGAGCGGGAGGAGCCTTGTACATGCGTACGGGCTGGTCGAAGCGCCCCATTACGACGTTGCCGGCCTGGGCCATGAGGTATCTCCCCAGGACCCCGCTGGAGTTGGCCAGGCCTTTTTCATATCCAGCGCAAGCGGAGTTCAGCAGCAGCCGCGGTGTCTCTATGGCGTAGCCTGAGACGATGACAGCCTTGGCTCTCTGGAAGCGCAATTCCCCGTCACGATCGATGTAATGAACTCCGGTAACGCGATTGTTCTTGCCCAGCGCAATCTTTGAAACCATGCAATGGGGACGAACTTCCCCGCCGCTTCTCACTGCATCGGGAATGTGCGTGACCAGCGTGCTGGCCTTTGCGCCAACCTTGCAACCCTGAATACAGAAGCCGCGGTAGATGCAGTGCGGACGGTCTCCATGCGAACCGGAGAGAATGGCGACCGGGCCGCCGATGGATACGGGAATGTTGAGTGCGGTGCAACCTTTGATGAGCGCATTTCCGACGCCCCCCATGGGATGGGGGCCATAGGCGTATCCGTGTGGGTGCCCCCAGGGATAATAGGCAGGACCGGCCACAGGCATTTCGAGCTCGAGTTGTTCGTAGTAAGGCCTGAGGTCTTCGTACTCAATGGGCCAGTCCGCACCCACGCCATCCTCGGTGTACACCTTGAAGTCGGAGGGGTGCAGGCGCGGCGTAAAGGCCGCCCAGTGTACCGAACCCCCACCTACGCCCTGGCCGCAGTTGTTGGCTCCCAGCGCGAGCGGGTCGGAACCTCCAGTGACTCGCGGCTCCGTCCAGTACAACTTATGCGAGCCGGCTTCATCGCTGACCCAGTCACGCTCCGTATCCCAGAACGGACCCGACTCCAGGCCGACGACGTTGAAGCCGGCACGGGCAAGCCGCTGCAGCAGGACGCCGCCAGCCGAGCCGAGTCCGACGATGACATAGTCCACCTCGTCTTCATCCTTGAAGCGGCGCATCGGCGCATGGATCGTCTGCAGAGGGCCCACTCTGTGCTCGTCGGACCGTCGAGCTTCAAAAGCTCCCAGAACAGGCATCTTCAATGTGTGCCTCCGCTTCCCTGGTGGCTCTGGGTCTCGTCTTCGTCAGGCGCGGAAACCTCGCCAGACACGGCCATCGCTGGAGTTAGCCAGTCATAGCGATCTTCTTCCACCTCCCACGGCTCCGGCTCGCCGCGTTCCAGGCGCGTATAAGCTCGGGGGTACGCGGGACCACCGAAGCCGATCTCATCCCACGCCCAGGGATGCGCGTAATAGGCGTCTATGGCGTCGCCCATGATCATCTGCCAGAAGCGCGTCACCGACATCTTCGCCCAGATCTCGGGTGCGGCTTCCGGCTTGCCTTTTGCGATCGCCCGCAAAACCGTGTCCTGCTGGAGCTGCGGCAGAAGCAGGAACTTGCCGCCGTACCGGTGCTCGGCTTCCTTGTCAATCGCCTCGATGCCGATCTCATACACCAGGCGGTCGTGCGGCATGTCCTCATAGCGGTACCCCACGGTCTTGTTCTTGGCCAGGCGCTCGTCGAGCATCGGGATCAGGGGAATCTGGCGATCGGCGGTGCGATCCGTCTGCGGAATCAAATGCGCGAAGACG
Organism: Edaphobacter sp.; assembly: GCA_965277335.1. Classification (GTDB taxonomy): domain Bacteria; phylum Acidobacteriota; class Terriglobia; order Terriglobales; family Acidobacteriaceae; genus Edaphobacter. Next base: position 534,422 of record CBDICJ010000009.1, read on the forward strand.
GCATTCCAGAACCTCCAAGCCTCCTCCGTAAAGAAGGAACGTGTGGGTGAGTTCTCCACACGCTTGTCGATTAAGTCGCGCGTAGTCTCATCCCAGAACGGACTCTGCGACATGGTGCTGAAGCCGGGATAATACCCGGGCTGCTTCCTGGGCGCGAGCGCCTCGCCAGTCTTCGCGTCGCGCGGCAGCAGCGCGGTATCAGTGGCGTGGACCGCGGTCTTCATCGTTGCCTCCTGCGCAGCAGGCTCGCCAGAACGCCCAGCATCCCCGCAGCACCGAACAATAACGGCGCAAAGATCGGCGGACCGTACATGATGTTGTAGAGGAGATGTTTGGGGCCGCCGGGCCTGCGCAGGACACCGCGGCCATGGTAGAAAAAGCCTACGGCGGCATCCGCTCCGGCGAGGACGGAGAGCGCGGGAAGCGCGGTCGTCGCCAGACGGCGGCTCTTGACGGAACCGAACGCTACGCCCGCCAGTACCGGCGCAAGAACGACCGGCGTCCACTGCGCCCAGTAGCGAAAGTTGTTCTTGTAGTGCGAATAGTAAGCCTCAAAGCCGCTCAAGAGCGCGCTGATGCCGGTCACGATGGCGACCTGGCGTTGAAACTTGCCCTCGCGAATGTCCTGCTCAGCGCTGATCAACTCACGGCCTGCGCGGTCCGGCAGCAGACGCGCAAGCCACCCGTCCTTGCCGCTGGTGGATGCATCGCCCGTGCTCTCTTCGCGCTGCAGGTACGAAGCAATCAGCCCGAGGTAGGCGCTTGTGCCGAACAGCAGCGGTGCAAAGATGGGTGGTCCCATAATCATGTTGGTCATGGGCAGCCGCCAGCCGCCGGGCTTGCGATAGATGCCGCGGACATGGAAGTAAAAACCGACGCCTGCATCCACGAGAGTGACCAAAGCAATGAACCGGAGCACGCTCCGCGCAGCCCGGCGGCTGAAGAAGCCGGCGAAACCAGCCATCGCCAGCAGCACGCTGAGGATGACCGGCGTGTACATCACACGCCGGCTGTAGCTGCCGCGGTAGTGCTCGTAAGCCACCTCCAGACCGCTGACAAGGCTGGTCACCGCAGTGAGCAGGGAAAAGCTGCGTTGAAAGCGTCCTTCCCGGAGGAAGTTGGCGACGATCGCGAGATCCTGCTTCGGATCCTCCACGGAAAGCGTTGTCTCGTTCGCCATAGGCTAGATCACCTCACGGATCTCGTCTGTGAGCACGGTCTTGATAATGCCGATAGCATTTTTTTCTCCGCGCGCCAGCGCCTCGGCAAACTTGATCGCTTGTTGGGTGCTGACCTTCCCCGGCATGGGCGGCTCGTTGGGATCGACGACAGCCTGCACCACGGTCGGCCCGGTATGACTCAAGGCTTCGCGCAGAACGCTCTCCGCATCTTCCGGACGGTTGATGGTGAAGCCCTTGGCGCCGCATGCGGTGGCGACCATGGCGAAGTCGATCGGTTCGAGCTCCACGCCGAACTCTGGATTGCCTTCGAGAATCATCTGCTCCCACTTGATCTGACCCAGCACGTTATTCTTGATGACGATCACGCAGACCTGCAGCTTGTACTTCACCAGAGTCGCGATCTCACCCATCAGCATCGTCAGGCCGCCGTCGCCGACGACGCAGACCACTTGCCGCCCCGGATAGGCCACGGCTGCACCGATTGAGTAGGGAAGGCCGTTGGCCATGGTGGCAAGCGAGCCCGAGAGTGAAAACATCATCGTGCCGCGGATATCGACGTGCCGCGCTGTCCATGTGGCAATCGTGCCTGAGTCGGATGAGACGATCGCATCGTCCTTCAGCAGCTTGTTCAAAGTATGGGTGACCACCTGCGGCTTCATCGGCATATCCTTGCGGGTGCCGCGCTCTTCCATCAGCTTGAACCAGTCCTTCATGCGCTCCTGGCTCTTCTTCAGGAATTTGTTGTTCTTCTTCTTGAGCAGCGGGAGCAGCGCCGGAAGGATGCTCTTTGCGTCGCCCAGCAGGCCTACCTCCACCTGGTGGCGCAGGCCGATGCGGGTTGCGTCAATGTCGATCTGCACGCATTTCGCCTGGCCCGCCTTCGGCAGAAAGTCCATGTAGGGGAAGCTGGTGCCGATCATGATCAGCGTGTCGCACTCCTCCATCGCATCGACAGATGGCGCCGTGCCCAGCAGCCCCAAGCCGCCGGTCGTGTACGGGCTGCGGTCCGGCAGCACCGCCTTGCCGAGCAGGGCTTTGACCACGGGACCACCTACCGTCTCGGCCAGCTGTGAGACCTCCTCAGAACAGCCGAGCGCGCCGCGGCCCACAAAGATGACGACTTTGGAACCATCGTTGATGAGGTCCGCAGCCTTCTGCAAAGTGGAGGGGGCCGGCTTGGCAAACGACCCCACCTTGTAGTCGGCGCTGTGATGCTTGGGGTTGGCATTGCTGCGGTGATCGTCTGAGACCTTCCACTCCTGGATATCCTTCGGGATGCAGATGTGCGAGACACCGCGACGTCCATAGGCTGTCCGCACCGCCATATCGACGACGTTGACCGCATGCGGCGCGCTCATGACGCGCTCGTTGAAGACCGACACATCCATGAACAGCTTGTCGAGATCGACGTCCTGCTGATAATCCATCCCGATCAGGTCGGAGAAGGTGTGGCCGGTGATCGCGAGCACCGGGTGCTGATCGCATTTGGCGTCATACAGCCCGTTGAGCAGGTGCACGCCGCCCGGACCCGAGGTGGCGCAGCAGACCCCCAGCCGGCCGGTGTATTTGGCATAGCCCACAGCGGCGAATGCGGCCGCCTCTTCATGGCGCACCTGAATAAACCGCAGCTTGTCTTTGTGTGTGCGTAAGGATTCAAAGAAACCATCGACACCATCGCCGGGCAAACCGAAGATCGTGTCGACGCCCCACTCAATCAGCCGTTCAACTATAAGGTCGGAAACCTGCTTGGCCATGATGATTCTCCTTAGGAAATGAGTGCAATTGCGTTTAGGTCGAGATGGGGAAAAGCTCTGTCAGGAAACAAGGTAGCGAGCTGCGTCCTTCTCTTTGAGTTCAAGGCCCATGCCGGGACGTGATAAATCCGGAGACATAATGCCCTCGACGGGCTCACGGAAGCCGTCGAAGAACATCTGTTCAATGCGGACGTGATCGTAGAAGTACTCCATGTGGATGGCGCGCGGCGCCGCGCAGCAGACATGCAAGTGCATGCTGGGGCCGCAGTGGGACGAGAGCGGGAGGTTGGCGGCCCAGCAGAGCGAGGCTGCGTGGAGAAAGCCGCTGATGCCGCCGCATCGGGTCGCATCTGCCTGCAGGATGGTCACGGCCTCAGCCTCCACCATGCGTTTGAAGTACCAGGCCGAATAGCCATACTCGCCGGCGGCAACATCCATGCCAAGCGGCGCACGCTCCCGGATCTGGCGGAGGCCGGTGAGATTGTCCGAACTCACAGGCTCCTCCAACCAGCGGACCCCTTGATCCGAAAAGACATGAGCCAGTTCAATTGCCTGGGTTACCGTGTAGGCGCCATTGGCATCGACAAAGAGCTGCACCTCCGGGCCGATCGTCTTGCGCGCCAGCTCCACGCGTCGTGGATCGTCCTCGGGGTGCGTGCCGATCTTCATCTTGACCATGCCCATTCCGCACTCGCCCCAGCCGCCCAACTGCTGCTTCAGCTGCTCATCGTTGTAGGAGGTGAATCCGCCGCTGCCATAGACCGGAATTCCGGGTCGCACCGAACCCAGAATATTGACCAGCGCGCTTTCCAGCAGCCGCGCCTTCAGGTCCCACAAGGCGTTATCGATGGCCGAAATCGCCATGACGTCAATGCCCGTCTCGCCCGAGTTCCTGACGTAGGAATACAGCGATTGAAGGATCGCACCATGCGCAAAGACATCCTGATCCTTGACTACCTTCTCCACCAGGCTTTGCACCAGGTAGCCCGTCGCAGCGGCAGCATAGGTGTACCCCAGGCCGTTCTTGCCGCCTGCCTCGAGCGTCACCAAAATCATTGTGGTGCTGGTCCAAGCGAAAGTGCCATCCGCTTCCGGCGCGTCCGTAGGCACCGTGTACACCCTGACCTTGGAACCCGTAATCTTAGCCTGCATCCACATCACGCCTATCGCCATCTTTCTAGAACTGCGTAAAAACCTTCACACCATCTTATGTAACCGCCACAGATCGCAGTCGCGCAGGCCCGCCGCCATATCCCTCGAACGATGCGGCGGGCTCCAAACTAAAACGTCACACCGGCCTTCAACATATCGTAAGAGAGCGGGATGTCGTAAGAAAGCGGGTGAATGCGCGGGCTTGAACGTCTCTCTCAGGCCGCGTTCTTTCGTACCTTTGCGTACGGCACGTCTTCCGCTTTCTCCACTAAGCTATTAGGTTGCGAAAATTGCTGATGAAGTTGTCAGGAGTTAAGACGAAACCTGGGAAACACACAAACTGTGCGCGCTGAATAATGCATCCAACTAGCGATTGCAAGCTGCGACCTAGCGATTGCAAGCTTCGACAATTTCAGCGCATGGAAGGGCATGCTCATGTCTACCGGAAAAGTAGTCGTCATCACTGGTTCCTCCGCAGGCCTGGGGAGAGCTATCGCTCATGGGTTCGCCAAGCGCGGTGCACGGATCGGTCTGATCGCCCGAAACCCGGAGGCACTCGACGCGGCAAAGCAGGAGTGCGAGGCGCTGGGAGGCCAGGCCATCGTTCTGCCGCTCGACGTCTCCGACGCGGATGCCGTCGATGCAGCGGCGACCCGTGTTGAGGAAGAGTTCGGACCCATCGACATCTGGGTCAACGATGCCATGGTCAGCGTCTTCTCCCCAGTCAAGGAGATGGAGCCCTCCGACTATAAGCGCGTGACCGACGTACTCTACCTCGGCTTCGTGCATGGAACCCTCTCTGCTCTCAAGCGAATGCTCCCGAGAGACCGGGGTACGATCATCCAGATCGGCTCGGCGCTCTCCTATCGCTCCATTCCGCTGCAATCTGCTTACTGTGCCTGCAAACACGCCATCAATGGCTTCACCGATTCATTGCGCTGCGAACTCCACCACGACAACAGCAACGTCAAGCTGACTGCGATTCAGATGCCGGCGATGAATACAACGCAGTTCGATTGGGTAAAGAATCGCATGCCGAACGAGACCCAGCCTGTGCCACCCATCTACGAGCCGGAGTTGACCGCTGAGGTGGTAGTGGCAGCCGGACTGGCCAAAAACCCACGCCGTGAATACTGGGTGGGCACGCCGACCGTAGCGGCAATCATCGGCCAGAAATTTATTCCCGGACTCCTGGATCGCTACTTAGGCAAAACTGGCTACAAGTCACAGCAGATCCCGAATGAGCCGAAGGATCCAAACGCACCAAATAATCTCTATCACTATGTTCCCGGGAAACACAGCGCGAGAGGAAAGTTTGCGGACCGTTCCACAAGGACAAGCATAGAAGTGGATCTTCTCCTGCATCGCAACTGGTTTTTGGTCGGAGCTGCGTTTGCACTCGCGGCCGTCGGCGGTGTAGCCCTCGCTGCCAAGCGGAGAGTTTCGTGAAGAGTCGAAAGCATTCCATTACCTCCTCGAACATTACTTCCTCGAAGTCCGGGGATGCGGTGATGATCGGCGCCTGTTGCTCGACACTGGCGACCCTCATTCCAGTGGTTCTGTATCAGACCGGCGTGTTGTCCTCCTTGCCTGATCCTCCGTCGGCTATCTTCGATTCCGAGAAAATCACGTCCTCGAAGGCTGCTCACCCACTCGGCATCCCTGACGGGCTATTGGGGTTGGCCAGCTTTGGAATGACGCTGGTTCTGATCCTCACCGCAAGACGCAGTGCGGTGGAAAAAAAGCTCCTGGGCGTCAAACTCACGTTGGATGTTGCCGCGAGTGGGTTCAATGCCGGTCGACAGGTCATCGGTTTCGGAAAGCTTTGCTCCTGGTGTACAGGAACCGCCATAGCCGCAATCGTAATGGGATACGCCGGCCGCAATCTCATTCGCGATACCTGGTCAGGTCTTGCGTCCTCCGTGGAAGACCACGCAATTCCATACGATTGATCCGGCGTGAGTTGCAAAATACGGCATCCATTGCCGCCGAAGTGAGGCAGCGAGGGAATTGCCGATGCTGGAATCAACGCGTACTCGGCCGGCAGCGGATCTGCTCTGCCGGTCAGGCGCGCGTTGTAGAAGGCGGAGAAGAGATCGCCTACTCCGGGCACCTTTGCATCGGCCGGACCGAGGTTAGGCTGTCCAAACTCCTTCTCGCCGAGCCTGCGTGCGGCAGCCTCATCGGGAAGGTTGGCCAGGGGATCGTTCTTAGAACCTGTCTAATAACTCTAAAATCGTCATCTCTACCGAAGCTGCCGTCCCCGGCGAGCGCTTTTGCTCGTTGGGATGGTGTAGTTTTATCGCACGGCGTAAAAATCGTCCTCTCGACCGAAGCCGTGTAGTTTTATCGCACGGCTTAGTGGAGAGACCCCCGCATTTCGCCTTTGTTGTTGCCTGTTTTCTTGTTAGATCTGAACCCTAAAGCGGTATTAAATAGATTCTCAGTGGCCGAGTACAAAAGCCGACGTAGATTGTTGTTCCCAGATCTTCAAGCTAAGCGCCTTTGATTCTATGGTGGAGCTGAGCACTAATGAATTTACGTTATAAGCTATTGAAAATGTGAGGAACTATAAAACAGCATGATCGGCCTGCCCCCATAGCTGCCCCCACATGGATATGCCTCAAGGAGACCTACATCAGGCAACAAGCGAATGATTACTACAACAGCCGGCATACTTGCGGCTCTTGAGCCTATACCGCCACTTCGATGCTGATAAACTCGACTATCGCTTGCCGAGAGCCTGCCTGGCGAAACCGGCTCAACGCCGACAACCGGAGACGTCTCACCCCACTCGTCTATGGGCACGTCAACCCGTATGGCAGCTTCCGGCTTGACCTCAACTCCAGGCTTCCCATCGACCCACCCCGGTTCGGCCCCAAAACGGTCGGCACGCAAATGCTGCTCAGCTACGACCAGCAAACTGCCTGACATATTGCCCCCGGTGACAGCAATGTTGTGTCTACCCCTCGTTGGTGAGCATCAGTGTTGCGGACTTGCGACACGAGGGAAGAGGCTATCGAGGAACTTCGTCGTGGTGTGGCCGGCCTGGTCGATCATCTCAAGCGCAAGGGTGAGCCCGTCCGGCAATCGAAAATGAAGGCTGACCAGCAAACACTCGCTCAACGCCTGCTTAAACAAGGCAGATCAGTTCGCGAGGTCGCCCGCACCTTCGGCATTCATCCCGCCGCCCTTTATCGCATCCGAGCCCATGAGGTAGTTTTGCTTTGCGGTTGACAATCCGAGTTCTTCAAGGCGTAGCTGCAAGCGCTAATGGAGAGGGAGCCGGACAGGCGCACCTGTATAAACGACCGTGCTGAATTGTGCGCTGGCCGCGAATCCGGTACCAGCATTCGGAGCCACAAGTGTGACATGAAACACCCTTCGCTGTTGCATCCCTGGGTATCGACCCTGCCGTTGTCCGAAGTTCAGAGTTTTCTTCGAGTCGTCCCATTGCAAGGAGATCGTGGCGTGCTCCCCCTTCTCATAGCGGTAACCATCGCCCGCATCATCATAGAGCGTGAAGCTGCCTTCGGCTCCCGGGTAAATGCGCAGTTCCGTCGGTTCGTCGGGATGCTGATCGACATATTCGTTCTCCGGCCCAAGTGGAAGGATGGAACCGGCAAGCACGTAGATCGGAATGCGATCAAGCGGTGCCTTATAACGAGAACTTGCAAGTCTCCCGTTGTCTTCTCGCCGGTCCAGAAGTCATACCACGCGGCGGCGGGGGGCAGGTAAAGCAGACGCTGGGTTGCGCTTGCGACGGTGACCGGATTGACGAGGAGCGATGGCCCGAACATGAATTGGTCGTCGATAGAGCGCACTCGCTCGTTCGTGCGCCAATCCATAACGAGAGGCCGCATGATCGTGTAGTCCTCGTGCGTTACCCGCCAGGCAAGCGAATAGGTGTAAGGCAGCAGCCTGGAACGCAGCTTGTCGTAGGCGATCAACGTGGGCGTTTGCGGGTCATAGGAGAAGAGTTCGTTGGCGCTGCGGTGCCCGTGTGTGCGGAGGATGGGACAGAAGGTGCCGAATTCGAACCAGCGCGTGTAAAGCTCTTGGTATTGCGGATTGTTTGGCTCATCCGAAAATGGCGAGGTATATCCCGCGATGTCCGTCGTCCAATAGGACATCCCCGAGAGAGCGAAGTTGAGGCCTGCGGCGATCTGCCGTTTAAAGACGGGAAAAGTGCCGAAGATATCGCCCGACCACTCTACCGTCGCGTTCCGCTGCTGGCCGGCGAACGCCGAACGAGTAAGAATAAAAGCGCGTTTCGCGTCCGTCGCTTTTCGCCAATGGTCGTAGACATTGCCGGAATGCATCAACGGGAAGATGTTGAGGTAGCGGGCTCCTGAACCGATGGAAAGTCGCCTGTTTTCGAGCGTGGCATCGTTCTCTCCGCCCCAAGTCTCCGGTTCGGAACTGTCGAGCCAAAAGCCATCCCAGCCCTGCGCAAACAACTTGCCGATGAAGTGGTCCCAGTAGAAGTCGCGCGCCTTGGAATCAGCCGGATCATAATCCGGCGTTCCGGGAATCAGGAGATGCTGTTCCGCCATCTCGCGACAGTTCTCGGACTTCGGATCGAGGACCGCCCAGGCGGAGATGATGGCATGTACATGCTCCTCATGCAAGGTGCGGAGAGCGCCGGGCACATCGGGATGCGGCTTCAGATACTCGTCCGTAAACACCGGATCGCCTTGCCGCTTCCACCAGAACCAGTCCTGCACGATGACATCCAGCGGCACATGCTGTGAACGATACTCCCCGGCGATGTCGAGCAGCTGCTGTGCGGAAGTGTAGCGATCCTTAGACTGCACGAAGCCATAGGCCCACTTGCCGAACAGCGGCGCATGGCCCGTCAGGTCGCGATAATGGTGGATGATGGTGTCCATCTCCGGCCCGTAGAAGAGGTAATAGTCGACTCCGTCCGCGGCCTCTGCGGACAGCTTGAGTTCACGCGAGAAGCGGTCATCGAAATAGGACTTGGATGCCGTATTCCAGAGCAAGCCATAACCGTCCGTAGAGAGCAGCAGCGGGACGGCGATGTCGCTGTTCGCTTGCGCGAGTTCTACGACGGAACCCCGGTAATTGAAGACGCCGCTTTGGTGTTGTCCAAGGCCATAGAGTCCTTCGAGCAACTCCGGGGAGAACCGGTCGCTTACGTGATAGACAGTCTCTCCGCCGATCGAGGCAGGCTCGTATCGCCGAGGTTGGAGGTCGCTCTCCTGCAGAATGACCTTTCCGCTCGCATCCTCAAATCTGAGAGCTCCGGTCGTGAGATTCGCGCTGACGCTCAGCTCCGCTGTGCCGACCTTCGAAGTATTGGTAGTCTGGTCGAACCTGGTGCTTACCGGGCTACATTGGGCGACGATCCAGGGCTGGGCTGCGGGAGGGCGAACAGGAGCATCCGCCGGCTGTGCGACGACGTGGACCACACCAACGCCGCAAAAGGTGATCTGCACGACCTCGCGGCTGGTGTGTATTCTCATGCCACCGGCGGTGGCCGCAACGGTCATGGTCTCCGGTTGTGGCGCTTGTAGGCGTGGCGCAGGAAATGCAATGCGTGGCGCGGCGATGAGCGGCAATGCGAAACTTCCGGCACAGAATGCCGCAACAGCTACGAGCTTCCATTTCGGGCCATTCTTAACTGTTTGCAAGCAAACGCTCCTTTGTACGCGGGATAACGATAGCATTGCGCCTATGTATTTCTTATCTCGCACACTGCTGATAGCAGCTCTGTTCACTTCCTCAGTTGGACGAATACATGCCCAAAGCGAAACGGTGCTGTTTTCAGAGCCTGGATTTCCAATATCTGATTCCAGTATTCTTTCTCAGCTTCTCCTCTGAATCGCTCGACGACCAGAAAATTGACATCGAGGATGCGGCGACGAAGGCGCGTGTCGCCTTCACGCTCAGGGCTCAACATGGAGCAATGGTTCTGTTGAATCGCACCGATGGATCGGCTCTCGCGTCGTATGGCTTAACTAGCAAATAGCCGCATCTGTCATGGCAGCACAAGCTGTCTTACTAAGTTTGTGTAGTGACCCCAGGTACGATCAAAGGCAGATTGCCCCCGGTGGCAGCAATGTTGGGTCTACCCCATCGACGGCGGCAGTCCGACGCAGCATTCGGCGCCCTCTCCAGAAGAACCGTTCAGGTAAGCCACAAGGGTGACGCGCTATCGAGTGAATCGCAGCAACATGAATTCACGGGGAAGTGATGGCAAGTGAAAGAAGGTTCATACGTCAGCCCTTGAACGCTCTTAGCTTCTCTTCGAACTCGATTTGATCCCAGAAGGTGATCATCTTGAAGCCCCGCGATTCCGCATTCTTCACCAATTCGCCGAACTGCTTCGCAGCGTCATTTATTCCTTGGAAATCCTCGTCGAACAAGATGCGTGGGTCGCCCTGTGGTCCGGCGAATTTGCCATTCTCGATCCCGCTGCCGGTGCCTTCTAGCGCGAGCACTTGGAACACGCCAAAGGTTGAATTGAACTCGTTTAATGTGAGTGCGATCGACCGGGATTTGGCTCGTGAACATGCTGAAGGATACCTTTGAGGAGATTGAACCATACTTCGCTCTTGCGGGTATGAGGTTTGGTGAAGGCCTGCAACCCCACGAACTCGCTATCGATACCGTTCAGTAGGCCATTGGTGGCACTTGGAGCCTAGAGGCACGCCAGTCAAGTTCGTTGAGTGGGTTCGAGCTATAAACTCTTCTATACCATTACGGCAACGCAAAGCAATTCATTGAAACTGAACGCGACAGACCGCACTCTACGTGACTCATTACACAGATTCTTGCTGTTATTGGACCCTCGGAATCGATCTAAGAAAGAGCGTTTGTGAGACGTTCAACATAAGCCAAGAAGCGCTCGATGAGCGGATGAGCACAGTGGCTTCACGCTCTGGACCGTTCAGCAAAGACCGAGTACATCGTGCCGCCAACCACCAAAATCGGCATTCGGACGTCCTTCAGGGAGGTGAAACGTTCGCCCTTCGGCTCGCCCCATTCACTGAAATGCGGCGAACTGTGCTGGCATGACCTTGTCGTTGATAGGGATATCACGCGCTTCTACGCGAGCGCTTCTGAGTTGAAGAAGTACTGCTCCAGCCGCCTGGCTTGCGGAGGAAGCCGTAAAGAAGCCGTCGATCCAAAAAGCGTCCTGACCTCCATCTTTAGTTGTGAATGCTCCCGATGCGTCTGCTCCTGTTCCAAATTCGCTCAGTCCAATCCCACTCAACCTCCGGCAGGAAAGGTCTGAACTCCAAAAGCGAAGCAGAAGCCACCTGATTAGGCGTCAAGTTGGTGTAAACGGGGATAGTCGCCCACCAGAAAATGTAAAGGTGACTCGTCTTCTTCAATCTCCGGGAAGCGTCTTTTTGCCGTGAAAAAAAAATTGTCCGATATATCATCGTTGACCAATGAGACTTCTCCTACCAAAACGCGTTGCCCATCACCCCAAAATGCATGATAAAGAAGCGGGGGCAGCGCAATGCTCTCTCCCGGTTTTAGGGCAATCTCTTGCCCTGCCTTCACTGTGCGTCGAATGCCATCGATCGTGACAGTCACGTCACTCTCTGCAAGTTGCAAGTCAGCAGTTGAGTTATAAAGTTCGACGCTTAACCTTCCGCCACCGCGGTTGATGATGTCCTCAAACTTGTACTTGTGGTGGTGCAGGGGCGTCACTTGCCCGGCGCCGGCAATCATAATCTTTTCGCAGTAGAGCCTTCCGCTGCCCGATCGCATCTCCGTCTCGCTGCCGTTACGCATCGTAAAAAGCAATAGGCCTGTACGTTCATAGTTGTTAGAACCAAAATCTGTAATGTCCCAACCGAGATGGTTGTTCACGATCTCACTTGATTTCTGGTCATGTTGCTTCCAGTTCTGCGGATGCCATTGTGCAAACGGTGGAAGAAAGAAATTCATCGAACGCATGAATGCCTGACCGTCATGGAGAATCTCGTTAATCTCAGAACGCTTCATCGATCTTGTCCTCAGTCACAGCCTTATGTGCAGTCGAGTCGCATCATTTCAGGCAGCGTCAGTCTTTAATGCATGGTCCAGTCGACTCACGAATAAGAAAATTGGATTTTAATTCGATGACATGAGTATCTCTGTCCGGTTGATCGTGCTGAGACGAGATCGAGGCTAGGAGGAGGCTTGCAGCGCTTTGGCCGATCTGATACGAAGGCTGCTCGATTGCAGTCAGCCTCGGAGAGATGACGTTAGCCCATTCAGGATCATCGAAAGTAATCAGGCTAACATCGTTCGGGCAATGAATGTTCAAGTCACGCAGTGCTTGAATCGCGCCCAAGGTCATACGGTTGTTGAGAGCAAAGATTGCCGTAGGTGGCTGGTTTAGTTTGAACAACTCCTTCGTGCTGTTATAGCCCCCAGGAACGTCTGTGTTGCTCTGAACTGTATATTCGGCATGACCTACTTCCCGCATTGCATTACGGTAGCCATCCACGCGCTCTAACATGGATGTATAGGCGAGTTCCCCCGCAATCAATGCGATTCTCTTGTGGCCCAGCCCAATAAGATAGCGGGTCGCTTTGTAGGCTGCGGCTGTGTTGTCAATCACGACTGCATTTGCCTTGGAATCAAACGGGACACAATCCACGAAGACAAGCGGCGGTAAACTGCGCATCAGAATCTCGCGCGCTGCATACGAATTGCTTGGAACAAGGATCATGCCGTCCACCCGCTGTGCATGCAACGCGCTTAAATGCCGCTGTTCCAGATCTGGGCGACGATTAGAATTGCACACCATCAACTCATAACCGCGCTCATTCAGGTAATCTTCCGTACCCCGGAGCACCTGAGCATAGAAAGGATTGGTTACGTCCGGAATGAGCATGCCGATAATCTCCGTTTGGCCAGTTCTCAGCCCTCGAGCAGCTCGGTTTGGAGAAAATTGGATGGCCGCCATCGCCTGACGAACTTTTGCGGCAAGTTCCGGCCTGACGACCGCGTGATTGTTGATAACGTTGGAGACCGTTGAAACGGATACGCCTGCGAAGCGGGCCACGTCAACCATGCGAAAAACATTTCCGGAACTTCTCTTTTTCACTGGACTCGTCTCCGCGTCGGGGTTGCTCTCCGTTAGAGCCTTTGAAGTCGCAGCGCGCAGGTAGAACAAGGACTCAAGATGATAATAACGTTACAAAAAGTGAAAAGCAAGTATGACTTAACTATAAAATCGCAGGTTTCCCCCAAAATAGTAGTTGAACACCAGAAGAGCGGGGTTCTGTGCAATCTAAGGAGCCTCTGCACAAGTTCGGCGTCCACAGTCTGATTGATTGTCTTATATCTGTGAGGTAGGTTGCGATGAAGCAGTAGAGCTTGGCGGCGCAGGGTGTATTTGAGAAGTATGGCCGAAAGTCTCGCCGGGAGCGGTTTCTGGACGAGATGGAGACTGTGGTCCCGTGGTCTGGGATGGAGTCTTTGGTTCGTTCTTCTATGCGAAGGCTGGCAACGGCGGTCAGCCGCTGTGTCTTTCGATCATGCTGCGGACGTACTTCGTGCAGCAGTGGTTCAATCTCTCGGACCCTGGAGTGGAAGAGCTGCTGTACGAGTCTCTAGCGGTGCGCCGGTTCGTGGGCTTCGATCTTGGCATCGCGTCTGCGCCAGACGAGACGACGGTGCTGCGCCTTCCGCCATCTGCTGGAGGCAGCACGGCCTGGGCGGGTCGATGCTGAAGGCGGTGAGCGTGCATCTGGAGGCCAGGAGCATCCTGAATTAGAACGATAAAAGTCTTGACACTTTCGCCTCTGGTCTCGTAAAGTTTTCATCTGGTCACGATTCACTCATCAATCGGTGTGCTAAATCATGGTCAGCGCCGAAGCAAATTATAGATAGGCCAAAAAATTGTAACGTTGCAAGAAGGGGATCTCAACTAGCATTTAAGACAAAGGAGAGAGAAGATGAAACAGGAACTCCAGGTCCCGACAGTTGTAAATCGCCGATATAGGTGCGCCTTATACCTGTTCCTGGCTCTTTCGATTGTCTTCAGCGGAGCTGGAGTCGGATGGGCTCAGGGCGCTAAAGGCGCGATATCCGGGACCGTCACAGATCCCAGCGGGGCGTACATCCCAGGAGCAAACATCACTGCGATCAACCTGGATACCGGTCTGAAACGTGTAAGCGTGAGTAAGTCAGATGGCGTCTTTCTCTTTCCACTCCTTGATCCCGGCCGCTATCGCGTAGAGGTTACGAGTGAAGGATTCAAGCGCCTTTTGCGTGAACCCATCATTGTCGCCGTGACTGAAACGGCCAACCTTGGACAATTGATTCTCCTCGTGGGGGGAACCGCTGAAACGGTGACTGTCAGCGGCGAGGCGGAGTTGCTGCAAACGGAGTCCGCGACCACGGGAAATGTCTTTGATAGTAAGCTGGTTGCGGCTCTTCCACTGGTAACCCGGAACTTCACCCAACTTCTCACACTGCAGGCGGGCGTAGTCTCGGATGTACCAGTCGCGGCATCGTTCGGCAATGGTACCCAGGGGTTCTCAGTTGCTGGAGCCCGTTACTACGACAACAGCATCAATCTTAATGGATCGAACGCGGTAGCCGCTGTGACGGGAGGAGCTTACTTTATTGCGGTTCCGTCGCCGGACACAGTTGAGGAGTTTAAAGTCCAGTCGAGCCTCTACTCGGCCGAATACGGCCAATCCGGTGGTTCCAGCGTGAACCTCGTAACCAAGAGCGGTACAAACAAATTTCATGGAAATCTATTTGAGTTTTTCCGCAACGATGCGCTAAACGCGAACGAATACTTCTACAAGGCCTCGCAAATTGAGGCTGGAAATGGAAACAAGGCACCGATTCTGCGACAGAACCAATTCGGTGGCACAATTGGCGGTCCCATTCGAGAAAACAAGACTTTTTTCTTCTTTGGTTATCAGGGCACTCGGCAAATCAATGGGGCGTCGCCAGGGTTCGTCTATACCTTGCCCTCTTATCCTCTGCTACCGCAAGGCGACCGTAGCAATACCGCTGCCTTGAGGACCGCCCTGGGTGGAATTTATGGCGGACGGACCGGTTTCCCCGTTGGCGTCTGTGCTCTCAAAATCAATTGCGTTCTCCCTGACGGCTCGAACATCAATCCGGTGGCCATCAACATCCTGCAAGCTAAATTGCCGAATGGCAAATACTTGTTTCCATCGTTCCCGGCGAGTTCCTTGAACGATGGCCTGGGTGGGGCCGGTGGGGGCCAGGTATACTCAAATGCCAGTTTCAGTCTCCCCGGCCATTACAACGAGGATCAATATGTGCTCGACCTCGACCACCAGATTTCAAACCGCCAGCTATTATCCGGAAAGTTCTTTACCTCTAATGTCACCTCGAATAGTGTGGTCGGAAACTTGCCTGGATTTTCCAACGAGACAAAAAACCAGAATCGGAACTTTACACTGTCGCACACTTTCACTGCTTCGCCTACACTCGTTAACGAGGTACGCGCCAGCTTCCTGCGGGTCGCACTCGTTACCAATAGAACGGACCCACTCAGTGCATCTGATGTCGGAATTAAGCCTGCGCCGGATGGAGGCTCACACTTTCCCTGGTTCCTCATCAACCAAGCAGGAATATCGGCAAGTACCATAAACGCTTACACCGCGAACGCCGAGAATCAGTACATCATTGCCGATACGGTTTCGAAGGTTATCGGGGAGCATAGCCTTCGCTTCGGCGGATCTTTTACCCGCCACCGCCTGCCGCAAGATCAGGATTCCGGCAAATCAGGGGCTATCTTGACGTATGGCTTCGCAGACTTCCTTATAGGAGAAGACGCCGCCGGAAATGGTCTTGCTTCCCTGGGCTTACCGTATAGCAATCTCCTCGATACCGGGGCGGCCACCGGAAGCTTCGAGAAATCTTACCGTTTTAACGACATGAGCTATTTCGTTCAGGATGATATTAAGCTCGCCAAAAACTTGACGCTGAACGTTGGCTTGCGGTGGGACTATTTTGAGTGGCCACACGACATTTATGGTCGGATGGGCTCGTTTGATCCGTCGCTCTCTGCGGAAGGGCGCTTCGGCACTCCAACCCCCGCTCAGGGATACACGGGATTCACTCTGGCGCGGGACTATCAACGACGCAACCCGAGCCACCCCATCCCTGCTGGTGTATCTCTCGTGAATAACACGCTCGTGAACGGGACGGACATGAAGAACTTCGGTCCGCGCGTTGGCTTTGCCTGGCAACCGTTAACGCATTGGTCGCTACGTGGAGGTTACGGGATCTTCTATCCCCGTTCTTCAACTGCCGCTGCGGATAACGAGGCCGGGGGGATACCTTTTAATAACATTGAACAGCTCTCATTTCAGGCCTTTGGGACGCTGCAGGACCCCTTCACTTTCATAAACCTGCCACCCGACAATGCTTACCCCTTATGGCAACCTCGTCAATACGTGCCGGGTGCAACGGTGGGTTATTACAACCAAGTGCTCGATCCAAACGCGCGAAATCCCTATGTACAGCAGTTCAATCTGAGCGCCGAGCGGGAGCTCGGAAAAAACGCCCTGCTCGAAATCGCTTATCTGGGTTCGCATGGGCTAAGATTGCTCAACTCATTGGGTGGGAATCAGCCCGGCATCGCAAGTCCCTCGAATCCCATACGTGGCATTACGACGAATACCACCGCTAATATTCAGGACCGGGTGCCGTTCGCAGGCGTTTTGGCAGACCGGGGGCTAGCCTTAGATCTCTTTAACGGCAGCTCCAAGTACAGCGCCCTTCTGCTCACCTTCAATCAGCGCTTGAGTCATGGCCTGCAGTTTCTTTCATCCTTCACATTTGGGAGATCCGCGGACAATAATTCCCTTGATTCAAATGGCCCAGGCGGAGGCACATCCGGATTGAGTGGCTCCGCAGGCAACGCGCAACCGCCCGGAGACAACAACCTTAACAATCATTGGGGACTATCGGACTGGGATCGGAAGACCCGTTCGACGACCAGCCTGGTTTACCAACTCCCCGATCCTTTGAAGAATCGGGCATCATTCCTCGACAAGTTTGCCGGGGGATGGCAAACGGCGGCGATTATGACCTTTCAGTCCGGCCGGCCTATCACATTCGGCGTATCGACAACATACAGTGCCGTCAAGCTGCAAGGATACTTGACGCCGGACCTGGCGCCCGGCGCAACATTAGTTGACGTCCAAGGTAGTGGACCGAACAAGAAGAGACTGACGCACTACTTTAAGTCCCCCGGACTGATGCCGGGGACGGACACAGCTCTACCCGGATCGTCTTTTGTCTTACCTGGTCCGCTGGATTATGGTCAGTTGGGGCGGGGCCTACCTATTCGAACCCCCGGCCAAAAAGATGTCGATTTTTCATTGATCAAACAGACTTCGATACACGAGGGGATTAACCTCGAGTTTCGCGCGGAATTCTTCAATTTGTTCAACTGGGTCAATTTTGGGGCGCCAAACGCTACTGTTGACTCTACGACCTATGGTTACATCAGCTCGACAACAGTGTCCCCGAGGATCATCCAATTTGGTCTGAAGTTAGCCTTCTGATATGTCAACAACGAAGAGAATGTCTTTCGCTTCCGCGTTCCTGTTAGAGGTTTCATGGATACAGTTCCAGCCGGAGGGTAAGTGAAAAAGCGGGCGAACTGGGCAATATGCTTCTTCGTGTTTGAATTGATTCTTCTGACCGGGAGGATGGCAGCGGCTCAGAACCCCGCGGACGTTTTCGTGGAACGCAATGTGCCAGCGACGATGAGAGATGGCATCAGACTTCAAGCCGATATCTATAGGCCCAAGGGCGATGGAAAATATCCCGTCGTGCTGGCTCGCACTCCATATGGCAAAGCCGCGGTGGAATCCATCGAGCGTGTCATCGCAGCTCACGGTTACATCGCTGTTGTTCAGGACTGCCGCGGCCGCGTTGACTCCGAGGGAGCGTGGTACGCCTTCAAGAACGACGATAACGATGGCTACGACACGGTCGAATGGGCTGCGACAATCCCGGGCTCTGACGGCAGAGTCGTCATGTGGGGCGGCTCCTATGCAGCGATTACGCAAGTGATGGCTGCTGTGACCTCTCCACCGCACCTGGCCGGCATCGCTCCATTTATGGTCCCTTCTAACTTTCATGAGGGCGCGATCTATCAGGGCGGAGCATTTGAGCAGCTTCTGGCCGATAGCTGGTCGGGTGGCGTCAACGCTGATCCCGTAACGCACAAACCACCTGCGGACCTGCACTCGATCGACTTCTATCGCGACTGGCGACTGCATCCCGACTACGACAATTACTGGAAGTTGATGACGATCGACTCGCGTCCAGAGAACATGCTCACTCCCGCACTGTATTTGAGCGGTTGGTACGACATCTTTATCTCGGGGGCGTTGCGCAATTACGAAAGCGTAAGCCAGCACGGCACCGCTACGGCGCGAACCAAGCAACGATTAGTGATCGGGCCGTGGACGCACGGGGCTTCAGCGAAGGCCGGTGATGTCGACTTCGGGCCGCAGGCGGCTCTTGATCCTATCCTCATGCTTCGTTGGTATGACTACCAACTGAAAGGTGGAGCGAATCCGTTCACAGAGGGAAAGCCCGTGAAAATCTTTGTCATGGGCAAGAATGTGTGGCGCGATGAAGACAATTGGCCTCTTGCGAGGGCGCAGACGACTCGCTACTACCTGCACTCGAGGGGAAGCGCAAACACACTCACGGGAAACGGATCTCTGAGCCCGGAAGCTCCTAGGAATGAGACGGGCGATCATTATGTCTACGATCCTGCAAATCCGGTGCCGACGACCGCCGGAAACCTTTGCTGCGATCCCAATGGGAAGTTAGGTGTCCACGATCAACGTTCCGTGGAGCAACGTCCCGACGTTCTCGTCTACACCACTGCCCCATTCAAAAGCGACTTTGAAGTGACGGGGTGGATTCCAGTCGTGCTCTACGTGCGTTCCTCGGCCGTGGATACGGATCTTACGGTCAAACTAATAGATGTGCGCCCTGATGGCTACGCGCAGAATCTCACCGACGGTATTTTGAGACTGCGCTATCGGAACTCACCCGAGACCCAGGAGTTGATGAAGCCCGGAGAAGTCTACAAGGTGACGGTAGATGCAGGCGCCACCAGCAATGTATTTCTGGCGGCCCATCGCTTGCGCATCGAAGTCTCCAGTAGCAATAACCCTCGTTTCGATCGCAATGCGAATACCGCGGCCACTCCCGAACTTGAAAAAGATCCGATCAAGGCCACGAATGTAATCCTTCATGACAGCGAGCATCCTTCAGCGATTCTTTTACCCGTTATTCCCCAATAGACTCCGCTAGGAATAAGTGTTTGTGACACTTGATCATGCCTCATCATTCAGAAAGGAGAGCAAGTGCAAGAAGGCCATAACAATCTGACGAGAAGAGAGTTACTAAAGATGGGCACGATGGGGGGAGTTGTCGCGGGTTTATCCTCCAGGAAAGCAGAGGCTTGGATTGGTTCCGTCGAACATCCAGCCAACTCTCCTCATAGCAAGACTGTTCATGATCTTGCAACGCTATCGTGGACGTTACGTGGCTACAATCCGTTCTTTAGTAACCTCGGACAAGTGGAAGCCTTGGCGGGCCTGAGCAAATCAGAAGTCGGTCCAATCAAAGCAGAGGTTCCCGGGTCGGTCCAGCTTTCGTTGCTGAAGGCTAACATTATCGAGGACTGGGACGTAGCGCTGAACGCACGTTGCTGTGAGTGGGTTGAAAATCGCGATTGGGTCTATCAGACAGCCATTCCCGATCAATGGCTCCATGAAGGCGATCACATCCGTTTGCACTTTGCCGGACTTGATTACTGTGGAGACATTCTGCTTAACAACAAAACGATTTACTCCTTCGAGAACTCCTTCGTCTCCCACAAAGTAGACGTGAAAGAGGGTTTGAATCCGAGCGGCAATATTCTGGCTGTTCGCTTCACTCTAGCTCCACGATGGATGGGTCAGATCGGCTACACCTCTCGGTTCAGATCATGGAAGCCTCGTTTTTACTATTGGTGGGACTGGACAAGCCGCATCGTACAAACAGCCATCTGGGATAAGGTGACGCTCGAGGTCATTCGCGGTGCGGAGATCCAGCAGCTACACTGCACGACGGATGTTGATCTTTCCTCCGGCAAAGGACAACTCAAAGTCTGGGGCCAAGTCAGTGGAGGCGACACCGTTCGTATCAAATTAATGGACGGCACTCGCGAGGTGAAGAAGGCAGATGTGGCGGCGCAAACATTCTCTGCAAGCGGTCTTGAATGGGCGGACCTGCCGGTCGCTTTGTGGTGGCCCAATCGCATGGGCAAGCAACCGCTCTATGGTCTCGACGTGGAGTTGCTGGACGATGGTGGAAAGTCGATTGAAACGCAATCACGACGGCTAGGATTCAAGCATGTGGAATGGAGGCGGACAGAGGGAGCACCTGTTGATGCTGATCCGTATTTGTGTGTCGTAAACGGTAAATCAGTCTTTCTCTTCGGTGCCAACTGGACTCCTATCCGCCCGAACTTTGCGGACGTAGTGAAAGAGGACTACGTCAAGCGCATTGCTGCCTACGTCGGCTGCGGGATGAATCTGCTGCGTGCCTGGGGCGGAGCAGTTCTTGAAAAAGAGGACTTTTATGACCTGTGTGATGAGCAGGGGTTGTTGGTCTGGCAGGAGTTTCCACTCTCCAGTTCCGGTCTTGACAACTATCCACCGGACGGCGATGCAGACATCCTAAGGTTGGAAGAGATTGCCGAATCCTACATCGACAGGCGGCAGCATCATGTTTCCTTGTTGCTCTGGTGCGGCGGCAACGAATTGCAGGACGACAAAAACGGGGTTAAGAGTAGCCAACCCACGCTTACCATTCGCGAGCTTCCGGTGATAAATCGGTTTCGGGAAGTAGTTGCAACGAGGGATCCATCTCGACGCTTTCTGGCAACCAACCCAGTAGGCCCAGTTGGCATGTTTAACCTGCAAGATTGTGGCAAAGGAAAGTTCTGGGATGTGCATGGGCCGTGGACCTTTGATGGTTCTGCAGATGGCGACTGGAAGACCTTGTGGGACAAGGACGATGCAATGTTTCACTCCGAGATGGGATGTCCTTCGACTAGTCCCGTCTCTATCATTCGAAGATACAAAGGCAATCTTCCAGAGGTCCCCGGAACGGAAGACAATCCTTTGTGGAATCGTCAAATGTGGTGGATCGACTGGCCAAAGTTTGTCTCGGAGAAGGGAAGACAGCCAAAGGATCTGGAAGAGTTTGTCGCCTGGAGCCAGGATCGACAGACGGCCGGATTGAAGATCGCGCTCACCGCTGCCAAGGCACGCTTCCCCTCATGTGGCGGCCTGATTATTTGGATGGGTCACGACTCATTTCCTTGCACAATGAATACTTCAATTCTGGATTTTGAAGGAAACCCAAAACCAGTCGTAGCTGAATTAACCAAGATCGCGTCGTCATAATCGGCCTACTCTGTCAGTGAACGCTGGTTCTATTTCCAGGCTCACATTTCGATGGACTGCAGTACAAGACAATTCGTTTTGGAAATGAGATCGTCGATCGTAGCAAGAGGAAAACAGCAGATGAATGTGCCACTCAGCCCCGTGCGTTGCCTCTATAGAGCTATCGATCTCTATGGAGATAAGATCGGTCTGGTCGCGGGAACCGAGCGGCGCAGTTACGAACAATTAGGAGACATCTGCGCACGACTCGCAGCCGGCCTCGTGGCGAGCGGCGTCCGATTAGGAGACCGGGTCGGCTTTCTGAGCTTCAACAACGGTGAACTGCTGGCAGGCTACTTCGCCGTTCCAACGGTCGGCGCCGTCCTGATGCCACTGAACGCGCGTCTGCAAAAGCACGAACTGCTCTCCATTCTCGAGCACTCGCTACCCAAAGTTCTTTTTTATGAAGAAGAATTTCTGCCAGTGATTGACGTCCTTCGCGCGTCCAGTCCGGGCTGTCGTTATATTTCAATCAGGGAGACGTACTCCCCCTTAGATCAAAGCTGGGATGAGTTCGTTCAGATCCAACCTCTTGATCGAATCAATCTCTCAAGCATCGATGAGAACTCACATGCTGAACTGTTTTACACCAGCGGGAGTACAGGGCAACCCAAAGGCGTGGTGCTTTCGCATCGAACCCTCTACTTACATGCGCTATCACTGGCTGGCACCCTCGACCATAACGACGAGCACGTGATGCTTCATACAATTCCTCTCTTCCATGCGAACGGGTGGGGATTCCCTCACTTTGCAACGATGTGCGGAATGCGGCAAGTGATGGTAAGGCGATTCGACCCGGAATTGGTACTACGGCTTATCCAATCGGAACGGGCTACGCGAATGATCCTGGTTCCGACAATGGCGAACATGCTCGTGAACTTCGCGGATCATGTTAAATTCGATACCTCTAGCATGCGAGAAATCATCATCGGCGGCGCGGCTCCTTCATCCGACCTACAGTCCGCATTAGGAAAGCTATTCGACGCCAGCATCTTCACCGGCTATGGTCTTACTGAGAGCGGCCCAGTCGTCTCCATGGCCCGTGAGAAATGGTCATCAGAGAAACTAGATTCGGCAGAGAAGTTGCGGCGTGCTGCATCAACAGGCTGGTCGGTGCTGGGAATGGAAGCCAAGGTAGTCGATGAACACATGGCGGATGTCCCACATGACGGCAATACGGTCGGAGAGATCGTGGTTCGTGGAGACAATGTGATGGATGGCTACTATCGTGACCAGGAGCAAACGGCTGCCGCATTCACGGATGGCTGGCTAAAAACTGGAGACATGGCAGTGTGGAACGCCGAAAGCTGGCTCAAAATTGTCGATCGGAAGAAGGACATCATTGTGAGCGGCGGCGAAAACATCTCATCGATCGAGATTGAACAGGCAATCGCTGCCCATCCCTCCGTGCTGGAGTGCGCTGTTGTCGCCGCGCCGGATGAACGGTGGGGAGAGGTACCCGCGGCCATCATCGTGCTTCGAGAGGACCAGCAGGTCAGCGAAGTACAGCTTATCGAATTCCTTCTCATGCGAATTGCCAAATACAAGATGCCTCGCATTGTGCAGTTTTCTGAGATGCCATTGCCGAAGACGGGAACAGGCAAGGTAATGAAACGTGCGTTGCGCCAACCGTTTTGGCAGGGCCGCGAGATTCGAGTACAAGGCTGAACGTAGCTACGTGATCTTTTCTAAAGGAGTCACTTATCAACGTAAATGCGCCGCCAAGCAGATCGCCGTGACCGTTTGAATTGTGCTGCAGAGCTCTTTGGATCAAATTGCAACGTTCCAACTTTACAATCTTTCGCATTCCACAGAGAAATCGCAAACTGAGGCGACTCTCTAAAACGTAACTGGAACTTGTGCAGCTAGGCTGCATGCCCTAATCGCGGCTCAGTCCGCGGCGACTCGATAGGGCCGAGAGGAGTGCATTACGTCAAGATCAACGGTGTTTCCTGTCAGTGGTCGCGAATTCGTTAATCCCGCTACGCGGCTCGCCTGCATGTTTCTAGTGTTACTGATTGGGTGGAGTCAGCCGGCATCCGCCACGCAGGCGCAATCGCAAGTATTCCCCTCTTGGACAGCCTTTGCGAACGGTTCCAATGTCACGCTCACTGCCGATAAGACGGTGTATCACAGCGGCACTCAATCGCTTAAATTCGTCAACGCAACGTTCACCTCGGGCGATAACGGCGGGTTTTTTCAGATGATCCCGGTTCAGCCCTCTACCCTGTACCACCTGTCGGCCTGGGTGCAAGGCAGCAATGTTGCATCGGGCACTCCGAGCAACTGCTTCGGGCTCGACCAGAATTTTGCGACGCTGACGTGCCTGCCGACCGGCACATTCGGCTGGCAACAGATCGCGTGGAATTACACTACCCCCGCCAACGAAACGTCGATGACCTTTGCGCTTTACAGCACGAATACAGGCACAGTGTGGTACGACGATATCTCCGTCGTGCAGAACGGCACGTCCACGAACCTGGTTTCTAATCCCGGATTTGAAGTCTCCCAGGATTCCATCTCGGTGCTATACCCGAATCCTAACGTCATCTACGGCAGCGGCGCTTATGTGGAGGCCGCCTCTTCAGCGCCATCGTTCCATTGGACCGCGGCGGATTTGAATGGTGTTGCGCTCGGAAGTGGTGGTCCAGTCAACACTGCTAGCGGTCCGGCGTACTTTTCGCTCCCGAACGTCAACCCGGGATGGTATTCCCTGCAAATGACGACTTCGACGAATTCGGCCTACACCGCACCGTTCTCGTTGATAACGAACGGCTATGTCGATAACAGCGCTAAACCCAACCCATTCGGCGCGAACATCCATTACTACACGGCAGCGTCGACGGTGCCGCAAGCTATAGGCGCCGCAGGCTTGGCGAGTGCGCGCCTTGACCTGATCTGGTCGCAGATTGAGTTGAGCAAGGGTGTCTATACCTGGACTCCGGCCGCAGATCAGCTCGTCGGTTTCCTGAACGGTGGGGGCGTCAGACCGCTACTCCTCTTGGGCTACTCCAATCCGCTCTACGATAACGGCCAGACTCCGAGCAGCCCAACAGGCATCGCTGCGTTTGCCGCATTTGCGGCGGCGGCGGCACAGCACTACTATGGCGCCGCAGACATTAATATTTTCAATGAATTCAACGTCGCCGGGACTAATAATAGTGCGTGCGGCACAACCCCGGCATGCTACTACGCCTTACTTGTGCCTGCAGCAAACGCGATTCACGATGTCGCAAATGGTACGCGAGTCGTCGGCCCGACGCTCGGCGGTTTCACCCAGGACTGGATCGGCAGCAATCCGGATTCCTACAACTGGCTCCAGGAGTTCGTCAGTCTTGGCGGTCTTAGCTATCTGGACGTAGTCGACATCCACAACTACACCTTTCCCACGCCAGCGCCACCCGAAGGCAACAATAATGCTGTTATTGCGGCTGTCAATAGCCTTCTGACGAGTCACGGATCGTCTCTGCCGTTGTGGCTCACCGAAACGGGCTGGCCTAACTATTCCGGTCTCTATACGAATCTTCAGCAGGCACAGTACATTGTGCGCGACGCCGCATTGTCATTGCAGTCGGGTATCTCGCAGTACATGTTTTACGATTTCCAGGACGACTGCTCCCCAGATCCAACTGGAAACTGCTCGTTTGGGCTCATGCTGAATCCCGGCGCAAGCGCGACTACGCTCTCCCCGAAACCGGGCTTCACGGCTTACGCCGTGTTGGCCCGCAGTCTTGCCGGGTATACCTACAACGGCAGTGATAACTGGGGAACCGGCGTCTACTCGCTGGATTTCACGAACTCTTCAGGAAGCCTTCAGCGCATAGCGTGGGCCCCTGGGGCGAACACGACTCTAATGATACAAAGCACGGCAGCCGTCACAGTCACCAATTGGGACGGCAGCCAGAGTACGCTCACGCCCGTGAGCGGCAACGTAACGTTCAGTGTTGGTCCAGATCCGGTGTACGTCCTTGGAAGTGCAATCACCGGCGGCTCGATCGCAACAACACCTGCATTTACTGCAACGCCGCCGGCGATGGTCCATCACAACCAAAGCGTTACGATCACGGTCGCCGTGAATGGGGCTGCGACCGGCGCGCCGACTGGTTCGATTACGTTCAGCTCGGCCTATGGCAGCACGAACGTCACAGCAACGTCGGGGAATACGGCCACGGGCAATCTGGTGTTGAGTGGATTCCCCAACACAGGAATTGTCACAGTCCCTCTCGACATTCTCCAGGGCAGCACTGTCGTCGGACGTCTGGTCGTGACTATTAACGTGAGCACCTAATGCAACATACAGGACGTGAGGCTTCGGCATGCATCGAGCCGGATTCTATGAAGGTGTTTCCGATGTGACCAGAGTTGATGCACTCGCAACGAAACAGAGGATCATCACACATGCAGAACACAATATTTGTTTGGGAGGGACAGATATATGCACTCGGACGCTAAGAACGAGGATGCTTTGAACTCCTATAGCGATCAGTACACAGGTTATGCCGGCCTTCCGGTACTTGTGGGACTGCACGCAATGTCTGAGGCCAAATCGAAAGGGCTCTCTGTTCAAGAGGTGGTTGCTCGCCTCAAACGTTTGCACTGGGCAATGAAGCGCCTCCACGGCATCATGGTCTCCTCCATTGCAAGCACGCCGATCTATGAGATCAAAATGGCGTTTAGTCTGCATGCGCATTATTGCGCCGAGCACGTCGCCGCGATCGCCTCGCGCATTCGTGAAATGCGCGAGCCTCCCTACGGCCTCGACGAGACGCCCGATGCCGCACTGAATCTATTCTTCGATCAAGCAGAGTCGAGTCCCGATCTCGAGTCGCTGCTCGTAGCTATTTATGAGTTCGGCGTGCCCGGTATCTGCGCGGGTTTGGAAAAACTCACATCCGACACAAATCGTCTCTTCGATCATCCAACGTATCGCGTAGCCCGCTTCGCGTCGCTGGAGTTCAAGGACGTCAACGACTATGGCAAGCAGGTGCTGCATTGCCTAGTCTCAGCGGAGAAGCGAGAAACGATCGTATTGTGGAAGAACCTTCTCGCAGAGATATTGTCGGTGTCTGGAGGAATCGACGGAACATCACCGAAAGCTCAGATAGAACTTACCCACCACGCAGTGACACCACGCAAGTACAACAGCGCTGTACAGCGCGACTCCCGCTTCAAAGATCCATACAACATGGGTGTGAATGCGGAGGCAATGCTCTTTGATCCAGCGATCCCTCCGCTGCCGAAGGTGCTCATGCTCTACTTCAAACGCATGCGCGAGATCGACGTTCCTGAGATGATGTCCAGCATCCTCTCCGAAGTGAAAGGTAAGCCATGGCGTTACTACCGCGATATGACCCGCCAGCTTTGGGATGAAGCTCGACACGCAATGATGGGCGAACTGGGATTTGTTTCGCTCGGTATCGACTGGAGCACGATCCCGTTCAACATCACATGGTCGAATAGCTTAAATACACTTCTCACTCCCCTCGAACGTCATGCCGTGTTGTTCACCATCGAACAGGGATTGATGCCGAAGAAAAACGGTAAGGAAAACGAGTGGGAGATTGCGGTTGCGTCGTCAAATAAACTCTCTTCGCACATTCAAGACTACGACTGGGCTGACGAAATTTTGCATGCCAGCATTGGTAGAGATTGGCTCGTGCCCCAACTGGGGTCGCAGGCGGAAACCCTGGAGTTCGGGAACAGAGCGTGGTCGAAGGTGCTGGTAGATTGGCGCCGCTGGAGGGAAGAAGGCTTAACCGAACACCGTAATTGGTGGCCGGACATCTATAAGATCGCCTGCTCGCGTTGGGACATCGAGCCCGATCCTTCCCTGCTCGCGTACAACACAACCTACGAAAACACGAGAGCAGACCTGAAGCTGATTGACGGCTAAGCGAATTTTTCATGAAGACGAGGGAAGAAGTGGTTACCGAATTCGAGAGCGACATTCATGTAGAGTTTCGTCGGTCAGGGAAGACAATACCCTGGATTCCGACCGCAGAGTCGCTGCTGACGCTCGCTCTCGATAACGACGTTTACATCAGCGCGGGGTGCTGCTACGGCGATTGCGGCACCTGTATGACGCCGCTCCTCAGCGGAACAATTGCCTATGAACATCCAACCGGAGCCGACCCAGACCCCGGGAATTGCTTGCCCTGTAGCTGCAAGCCAATCACCTCAATCGTTCTCGACGCGTAATGGAAACGAGGCCACCGCAGTGAAATTTCTCGGACGTGACGCTTTCCAGCTGGAGAATGACACGCTGCGCGTGACCGTGCTCGCCAAGGGCTGCAACATCGCTGAAATGCTTCACAAACAGGCCGGCATTAATCCGCTCTGGATTCCCCCATGGTCCAAGGAACATAGCAGAGCAGATCCCCCGGAGGTTGCTACGCCCGAACGCGACGGGCAATTTCTATCAAACGTGATGGGCCATCACATCTGCCTCGACACGTTTGGCGATCCATCGGAGGAGGAGCGCGCCGCAGGTTTAGAGCTGCACGGCGAAGCCAGCACAGCCCCATATGACTGCTACATCGCCGATGACAAGATCCATGCGACTGCACACCTCAAGAAGTCATCGCTGGGGATTTCACGTTCGATTTACCTCGGTGCGGACGGCAACTCGGTGAACTTTTCCGAGACGGTCGAGAACTTCCTGCCGATCGATCGACCCATCGCATGGACACAGCATGTCACGTTAGGCCCCCCCTTCCTCATTCCCGGTGTAACGCGCATCTGCATGAACCCCACCCACTCACGCGTCTCTAACGCAACGATGGAGCATAGCCCGCTGGAACGGAACGCCGATTTCACTTGGCCGGCAGCGCCTTCGCTGGATAACAGCATTCGCGACCTATCGATCTTTGCGGATCGAAACAGGACCGCATCCCTAACAACACACCGAATGGAAGGCCACGCATCTGCGGCTGGCTTTACAGTGTTCTGCCCCCAACGCAAGATGCGCTTCGGCTATCGTTGGAACCCGCAGGACTTCCCATGGCTGGCGATGTGGGAGGAGAACAAATCGCGCGTCGATCAACCTTGGAATTCGGAGACAGTCGCATGTGGCCTTGAGTTTGGTGTCTCTCCGCTTCCTGAATCTCGCCGTCAGATGGTAGATCGCGGCTCGCTTTTCAACACTCCAACATTTCGCTGGCTCGGAGCAGAGAGCAACGTTACCGTTTTGTACTCCGCGTTTTTTTCTTCTGCGGAGCAATCAGGGAATAACTGTAGAAACCTTCGATCGGCCACGTCCAAATGATCCCAATTGCAGTCGAAACGCCGTCAAAGGCATTTGCGACAGAGCTTTCCCGAGAGACGTACCTCCGGACAATGACCGTGATGAACGGCCTGTTTTTTTCCTGGGGTTTTGTAACCGCGTTGAACGATATCCTTATCCCCCAACTCAAGGCTGTGTACAGCCTAGACTACACAAGGGCGATGCTGGTCCAGTGCTGCTTCTTCACAGCCTATCTGGTTTTCTCGCTTCCATGCAGCAAGCTCTTAGCGAACTTCGGATACAAAGCATCGATGAGTGGCGGCCTGCTCACGATGGCCCTCGGCGCCTTCGTCTTCATTCCCGCAACATTGATCTCCTCGTTCGCACTTTTTCTCCTCGCGTTGTCGGTCATCTCCGCAGGCATGACAAGTCTGCAGGTCTCAGCAAATGGTTTTGTCGCCGGCCTGGGATCGGATTCCACATCATCGAGCCGCCTCAACCTCGCGCAGGCATTTAACTCTGTCGGCACAACGATCGCACCATACATTGGCAGCATCCTGGTCTTCCGGCATATCAGCGCTTCGCATAAGGTATCGTCGGAATCGCTCCGCCTGCCATACGTGGGCATCGGCATCACGCTTACTGTAATGGCAGTCCTTTTGCTGTTCGTCAGGTTTCCATCCATCGGTAATGGCCTGCAGACAGCGCCTCTTATCGACTTCACCGAGCACCGTTTCCGCAACATCTTCAAGCTGCCGCATGTCCTGCTCGGCGCGCTCGCAATCTTCCTCTACGTGGGCGCAGAGGTCGCAATTGGCAGTTTCCTTGTGAACTATCTCGTGCTTCCAGACATCGGAGCACTGACGGTGGAGACAGCCGGAAAGGCCCTCCCACTGTACTGGGGCGGCGCAATGGCCGGACGCTTCGCGGGCGCGGTCATTCTACGCAAAGAACGCGCAAAAATAGTGCTGGCATCCGCCGCAGCATGCGCGTTCCTGCTCGTGCTGATTTCGATGTGCTCATCCGGCGGCATGGCTGCAACCAGCATCATCCTCGTTGGCTTGTTCAACTCCGTAATGTTTCCGACCATTTTCGGCCTGGGTGTCGCAAAGACGGGCTCGATGCGGCCAACGGCAGCCGGGGTGCTGATCATGGGGATAGCAGGTGGCGCAGTGATCCCCATTGTCGAAGGTTTGGTCGCCGACAAAATCGGCGTGCACCATGCACTCATCGTTCCCGCAATCTGCTACGTCTTCATTGCCTATTACGGTTTGCGTGGCTCGCAAGTACGCAAAATGAAGAACAAGCTAGCTAGCTCATCCGCTTGTCGCAGGAGTACAGAAAGGCTCCGATGAAGGTACATGGTCTGATCACCGATGGGTTTGGAAAGACATGGATCGATTCCTTCTCACTTTCTTCGCCGCAGCGAGGCGAAATCCTCGTCCAGATGAAAGCATCGGGCATTTGTCACACCGACCTAGATCACACATGGCGGAAAGAGCAACTGATCGTCGGACACGAAGGCGCTGGCATCGTCGCAGAGGTCGGCGAGGGCGTAGAGAACGTAAAGCCCGGAGATCATGTAGTTCTAAACTGGGCGATCCCGTGCGGTCAGTGTTTCCAGTGCAAAAGAGGCGCAAATAATATTTGCGAAGCACGGCCCATTCTGCCACCCGAACGCTATCAATACGTAGGTGGGGCATTGAAGCCAATGTTCGGGCTCGGCACAATGGCAGAAATGACGCTGGTGCCATACCAGGCAGTCACATGCATTCCAGAATCTGTTCCATTCGCGATCGCGGCTATCATGGGCTGCGGTGTAATGACGGGCTATGGCTCAGTCGTCAACGTCGCGAAAGTCGAACCGGGCAGCTCGGTCGTGGTCCTCGGCTGTGGTGGCGTCGGCCTATCGGTACTTCAGGCATCAGTGTTTCGCAAAGCGGGAAAGATCATCGCAATCGATCTCGCACCTGGCAAGCTAGACCGGGCCAAGGCCTTTGGAGCAACCGATGTGATCCTGGCGGATCGTGGGGACGCCGGGTTGCTCGCCGCCGCCGCGAGAGTAAAGACACTAACGGAAGGAAGAGGAGCAGACTATGCATTTGAATGCACTGCGATTCCCGAGCTTGGCATATCTCCAGTAGCCATGGTGCGCCGTGGAGGAATGGCTATCGGCGTCAGTGGCATCGAGCAATTAATACCGGCAGACATGGAGCTCTTCGAGTTCGATAAGTGGTACATCAATCCGCTATACGGAGCCTGCGTGCCAGAACGGGATTTTCCCCGGCTGGCATCGCTCTATCAAGAAGGGCAGCTCAATCTCGGTGCGCTCGTCTCGCATCGGTACTCCCTAAACGAAGTGGAAGAAGGCTTCAATGGGCTTCGCGGTGGACTGAATATAAAAGGCGTGATCGAATTCTAGACTTACACGGCTCAAGATGAAAGATTCCCAAAGTATGCACAAATTCCGCACGGTAGAGATGTCAGATCCTCGATTTGAGCGTGACGGGCTGCGTCACATGACAGTCAAAAGTGCCTCACTGAAGCGGCGTGGGGACATCACATTCTTCATCCCCGAGCAGCTCAAGTCTGCCGACGCAACAACGATGCTGGTCCTTCTCAATGGCGTATATAACAGCCATTGGGGATGGGCGTTCCATGCTGGTGTGCATTTGACCGCACAACACCTCATCAATATCGGTGAGATTCAGCCGCTGATCATCGCTATGCCCTCGGATGGTCTGTGGGGCGACGGTAGCGGATACCTCGACGTCGAAGGTGAGAATGCTGAGGCTTGGATTATGGACGATGTCATTGCTGCGGCATCAATAGCGGCTCCCAAGTTGATCGCCAAGCCTCGTCTGTTCTTGGGCGGTCTCTCCGTGGGAGGCTACGGCGCGCTTCGGCTCGGAGCGAAATACGCGGGACGATTTTCGGCAATCTCGGCACATTCATCCATTACTCATGTCAGTCAGATGGCGGCCTTCGTCGAGGAGCCTCTGTCGCATTACCTCTCGAATGCGACAGAGGCGGAGCTCGATCCCTTGTATTGGATGCTGCGCAACCACGACATCCTGCCACCGCTGCGTATGGATTGCGGGACCAGCGATACGTTGATCGAAGCGAACCGTGCCCTGCATAAGGCTCTCGACTTGGCTGGAATTGAGCACCAGTACTTCGAATACGCAGGGGGGCACCTATGGTCCTACTGGGAAGCACACATGAGTGACTCGCTCCGCTTCTTCGAAGCTGTGCGCAGAGCGAAGTACTTTTAGCTCTCATTCAGCTAGATAAACTAAGACATAGATTCCACATACTCCAATATGAAACCAACGCGGTCGACATGCATACGGCTCGATATGTCAGCTATTCAAGACACACCTGCTATCAAATGCGATTCCCTCATCATCATGCGGGTCAAAGTCCAAACCGTGGTGGCATTCTCTAACGGCGATCCCGCTAACCCAGTTCTCATGTTTGCCGGCGAGCTCAACAGAGTCACCGGGGTGGAAAGACCGTTCTTTACTATCGAGGGTGTTTATTGGGGAATGGAAATACGATGATGCATATCCCCCTGACGCAGGGCATGATGGGGCCGACCGACATGGCAGGTAGGGGCTGCTACTTCCATTTCATGGATCAGGGATCATTCACACCGGGCTGGGAGAAGCGCCTAACCATGGTCGAATGTGAATTTATTATGGACACCCCAAACCATAGACCGAGGCGAGCGACAGTGACTTTTCAAAGTGAAATTTTGTACACCGTCCAGGGGCAGCAATTCGCCGTCGAAGTCACCAATCCAGTACAGGGTAACCGAGCCCCAAATGGTCGCAACGTCTCAAAGTTCATTGCTAAAAGTGGCCAGATGAAAATTGAAGGATTGTGCGGGTCTAAATTTTACGAAATTTATAAGAATGACTATGCGGGTAAGTCTGTACTCGATGGCGTTCTCAGGCCCATAGAATCCGATAGCCTGATCGATCAGGTGTTTCAAGAGGTCTGCAAATAGTAGCAACTCTAGCTCGCAACACCAGCGGCAGCTAGGCGCGACGAAGATGGGCAGCGAACCCTAGATGCCCCCGTGAGCGTACAGGCGGCCCGCTGCCCATCTTCGTCGCGCCTAGCTGCCCTCTCAGGGGCTCAGCGATGCTCGATGATCATCTGAAGCTGCTCATCGGTAAAAGCAGTCCCCGGCGGCAAGCCCAGGTGAGAGCACAGGACCGCTTCTAATTGCTGATCCGTCATCTCCCTAGCTTCCTCCTTGGCTTGGATCTGCCTTGCCGCCTCGAGTAGTTTGGTGCGGTATTCGTCATCATGCGTGGTCATTTGTCGTCCCTTCTCTGAGTTCCAAAGCCGGATGGCCGCTTCTGCGTAAAATCTCTTTCAGTTGATCGTTGGTCAGGGTGTTGAGGGGCACGGCTGTAAGGCCGATCGGGCCGCCTCCATGTCCACTAATCTCCTGCCGATCTCGGAATAGACCAACGACGCGACCGAGGGCGATTACTGCACCATCTTGGTCGCGTTGCTTGAGTTCAATCGAGCCATCCCTAGACTGTTTGATACCGGCGAGCAGTTTGGCGGCAGCCCTTGTCATCTTCCTCGTATCTTTGACGAAAACGCGCTCGGCTCCGAAACTCCGGCACTCCCCACACTCAGGATTCGGCTCAGCCGTAAAGTCATAGCCGGTCCCTCCCCGCATGGGAGGCGCCTCGGCATTGGGATCGGCGGCCTTGGCAGCGTAGAACGCATCTCGATACTCACCGAGAGTCCAGGCCCGATCGTTGTCTATGCCGAAACAGAACCGACACGCGCCCCGATGTAAGCTCACCAGATCCCTTGGATCAGCAGTGGCGACCTCAAATAATTCACGAACCACTAAGGCAGCATCAACTTCGGCTAGGGCGGCGCTGGCGGTCATACGGCGCTCGACGGCCTCCTTGATCATAGCTTTCGATAACAAACGTGAGCCTTGCTCCTGAGCCGTATGGGCGCTGTACCCTGAGCGGACTGCAGCCTGTGTAGCGTTGCTGTCCTTACAGAATTCGCGCACGAAGGCGGCCTGTTTGGGCGTCAACCTCAAGTCATCTTCGGCCTTATCCATATCCATCGTTTGATCTTTGCGCTCGCTCATCTCATCTCTCTCTTGACTATGAACCCTATGAACCCTTACTTCTTTGTCCCTATAAAAAACGGCTGTTATTACGGATAGATAAGTAAATATTCATAGGGTTCATAGTCCCTATAAGAATCAACAACATAGATAATTACCGTCAGGCTCAATGAAATACCGCCTTAGGAGGTAGCGGCACATTGACCACCGGCGGAAACGGCACGTCGCCATACTGCATCGGGAGCAGACAAAGGCCTCGGTAGTGAACGCCGAGGGTAGTCTTCACCTTCTCAGAGCCCCGCATGACTTCTGCCCAACAAGTTTGAGACACCGGCGCTTTTCCACGGCGCTTCTTCCACTCAGAGTAATCACGGTATAGATCAGCACTCCTGGGAAGCTGCAGGTTCGGGCGGTCATCCGTGAAAAGATCTCGCAGCGCTCCGCCAGCCACATCTCAGGGGTTGACTGTGAAGCAAAGTAATCGGCGCTCTCGGCCTCCACAGCGGCGCACTGGGGGAGCTTCTTACCGGCGGAGAGCCATTTGCTGTGGCCTTCAATCAGCCACGACAGAACGTACCCAAGCTCTTCCCGCAGTCGCCTGGGGAGGTCCTTATCCTCGCGGTCAAGGAAAGAGGCCTTGAATGGGACGATCTTGATGCGACTTTTGATGGCGCTACCCACAGATTGCAGTTGCGGGCGGCAGTTCCCATAGACCAGATGCTTCTGGGTGCGCTGGAAGGTGAAGAAATTCTCTCTCATGAACCTGGCACGAAGCGTGGCATCGCCAGTTAGCTCTTTAATCCGCGCCTCGTGCCAGAAATCCCCCGCGTCAATTTCCGATGAGATCGCGATCCGAGCCCCTTGCAACTGTGCGATTTCAGCCGGGTGACTTTCAAAGGACTTCGCCATCAGGGTTGACGCTTGAATCTTTACGGCATAGTCGCCCATCGCATCCTCTACCAGATCGCCCAGGGTGTTCTTACCGTTGCGCCCCTGACCAATCCAGAACAGCATCCAATGGTCCTCCAGGGCTCCAGAGAGGCAGGCACCTAGCGATACCTGCAGGAACTCACTAAGCTCTCGGTCGCCTAGCGTGATCTCCGATAGGAACTCCTCAAATGCAGCGTCGCCCGCCGCGCTGGGGGCCACAGCCGTGCAGTGCGTAATCTTGTCCTTCGATTCATGCTGGTGTAGCTCTCCAGTGCGGAGGTCCAACGTCCCCGCCGGCGTATTGAGCAGATAGTTATCACGGTCGAACTCCCCGCCCTCCACCGCGAACACGCGGCTGGCCTGGACGAACTTTTCGACGCCGCCACATAAGGATGCGGATCCGAGCGAGCTAGCGCCGCCAAAATTCACAGAGCGAGCGAGGTCGCGAACAAAGCTGAAGGCTTTCTTTGTATCTTCGAACTTCCAGCGCGTCCCGTCCCACTCCATCCACTTACCCCGTGAGTGATTGAAGAGCAGCTTGCCGGCCTGCTTTAGCTCAAAGATCTGAGCGACACTATCCTGCGTCTTGAGCATCAGGAGTGACGCCTCAACTCCCTTCAGATCGAGGTGCGGAGTACCGGCTGGGGCCGTGAGACTGGCACCTTCCGGTAGGGGAGACTGTCCGAAGCCCGCATCTTCTGGCGACTTCTCTTCTGGCACCCAAGGAGATCCCAGGCCAGCTTCGAGACCGCTCTGGAAGGTGCGCATCACCTCCCGCTCACCGTCTTGCAGCATGTACTCTGCGGCAGCCTCGCGCACCTCTTGCTCCGCGAACTCAGCGTCAAAACAACCGCTCGCGATAAATCCGCCGACTGAGAATCCGAGCTTATTGAATTCGGCGTTGCGGATACCTGTGCCGGCGGGCAGCGCTGCGAACTCTCGACAGAGCTTCCGAAAAATGTTCTCCCCGTACTTCATTTGGTCGGGAGTTAGCGGGGGTAGATCGCTGAGATCCACCACGGGCCTCTCGGGCGTGGTGTCCTTCACCAGTTCGATGAGCCACTCAGGTGCATCGGCTAGTTCCCATGCACCGGCGGCCTCTATCTGGTAGTTTTTGCCGCTGTGATGGAGTGATGGGGGAATGACAACTAATCCACCGTCGCCGCGTACATCCACTCCAGGGTGGATCTTCTTTTGGCTATTCCGGATGCGCATCCCGGCTGGCTGCTTGAAGTAGTAGTGGTAGGCGAAATGGTCGTCCTTTCCCGTCTTGACAGTATGGGTTGCTGGCAGGCCTTGACTCATGGCCCACATCCAACCGTCGATGTTATCGGGATCGACCACAAAGAAGCCCGACTTCGAGCCGGTGGCGCACCCCCAATTGCAGCCGGGGTATTTCATCGCCCAACGCGCTATCTGATCGAGGTCACTGCTAGCTAGCTCCGTTGTACCCCACTTGACGATGGGGGTCTTAGTTCCCGCCGCCATTGGGAACAGCTTCCAGCCGTGCGCAGCGGCAGCGATGACTTCGACGGACAAAAAGCTATTGACGTGCGAGAAAGCCTCTGAGACCATTGAAGCATCTTTGTTACAGATTTATTGAGATCAACCGCCATAACGGTTGATCTTTTTGTTTTGTGCTACTGAAGCCATCGTGGCGCCTAAGACCGTGCGTGCGGGCTCATCATCGCTGTTATTGTTGAGTCTCTTCGGACATTGGGGATCGCGGAAAGACCATCCCTCTCGTATTTGTCACCACAAATGTTACACAATATGTACAAAGCCGTCCCGCCAGCGCCATTTGGGAAGAACGCAAGCCGTTTACCATTCCCTTGATCCATGCTGAATATTACGGAGCACTCAGCGCACTTCGCTCCCTTTCGAGTGTGTGCCCTAAGCCAAGTTTCCATCTGCCGCCGCTGCTTACCCGTGGCCCTCAGAGTACCTGCCCAGTGGCTTCCAAGTCAGCTATCACGGCCCTAATTTGCGCGGCGGCCCAAGCATTGAATCTTGGGCCAAGCTTGATCGGAGCCGGCAGGCGACCCTCCCTGATGGCGCGGTACATCGTGCATCGGCTGATGGGTAGGATTGGGCTGATTCCAAGCCTCGCGCATCCGAGCAACTGGCTAACCAAGATAAACCCTGTGCTCGGTATGGCACTTGCGGGGGCATGAGGGACTAACTTTTTTCGCTTCATGAACACAATAATGCATCATTGTGTTTTGACGAAGCCGTTACTGGGCGCCGGTGCCTACTTCCAACCTCGTTGCGCTTACAGTGACCGTGGGCGATGGCATAGCGAATATGCGGGCCGGTTGTCTCTAAGAACCTGTCTACAAACTAGTTGAGGAACCCTGGACGACATATGCGGTGCGGGTTAGCTTGGGCTAAGGTCACGGGATGTATGGGAGCGATTTGACGGACCAGCAATGGGCAAAACTGGAGCCGCTGCTGCAAGCATCGTGGAGAGATCGTCACCCCGGAGGTCGGCCGCGCAAGTATGATCTACGGCGCGTGGTGGATGGGCTGCTGTACGTGGTGAAGACGGGTTGTCAATGGCGGCAGTTGCCCAGCAATTTTCCTCCGTGGAAGGCCGTGCATCAGCAGTTCCGGCGGTGGCGCGACAGCGGAGTGTGGGAGCGCATAGGACAGACTCTACGCGAACAGGGCCGCAAGGCAGGCGGACGAAACGCTACGCCCACCGTGGCGATTCTCGATTCGCAGTCAGTGAAGACGGCGCTAAAAGGGGGCGGCGCGGCTACGATGCAGGCAAGAAAATCAAAGGGCGTAAGCGGCATATTGCGGTAGATACGCAAGGCAACCTGCTCGCGGTGGTCGTGCACTCGGCCGGCATCCAGGACCGGGTAGCGGCTCGCGCCGTGTTGATGCGATTGTTCCGCCGATTCGATACCATCCAGACTGTCTTCGCCGATGGCGGCTATACAGGCACGCTGATCAACTGGGCAAAGGACATGTTTGGATATAGCGTCGAGATCGTCAAACGCAACCAGCAACCCCTCTTCCAAGTCCTGCCCAAACGCTGGATCGTCGAACGAACCTTCGCCTGGCTCAACTGGTCACGCCGCCTCTCCAAAGACTACGAACTTTGCCACACCTCGGCTGAATCCATGATCCATATCGCCTTCGCTCATCAACTCGTACGCCGTTCTACCTAGTTTGTAGACAGATTCTAAGAAGCCATCCTCTCCTCCTCGCCAAACTTTCAGCCTATGAAAGCGCATCTCTCCAGCCTCCAGCCTTCACTCTCCAGCGCCGCAACAAAGTAGGTCATGCCAACGTTTCAGCAGCAGATCCAAGCCGCGCATCCCGCCACCGCCGACGTCAAGAACCGCCGCTGGATTTACGTCCCCTATGACCGCTACACCGACCGCACCGGCCCTCTCGCCGAGCAGCCCGCCCAGGCCACCGGCATCGTCATCGTCGAGTCCACCGCCAAGGCCCACCGCCGTCCTTACCACAAGAAAAAACTCGCCCTGCTGATCTCGAACATGCGCCACTTCGCGCTCGAGCAGGCCGCTCGCGGATGCGCCGTCCTCTACCACTTCTCCCCCGAAAGCCACGGCCAGGCTCTCACCACGCTGCAAAAGAAGCTCCGCCTCCCCGAACTCACCGTCATGCAGCCGGCCGAGCGCGAACTCCGCCTCGATCTCGCCCACGCCACCGAAAGCGGCTTCAAGCTGCGCGAGGTGCCCGACACCACCTGGCTCTCCACCACGCAGGACTTCACCGACGTCTTCGGCCCCTATAAAGCGGGCCGCAGTTATGTCATGGACCGTTTCTACCGCTACATGCGGCAGCAAACCAGCATTCTCATGTCCAACGCCAAACCCACCGGCGGCCAGTTCTCCTTTGACACCGAAAACCGCAAGCCCTACCGAGACCAGACTCCCATCCCTACACCGCCCGCTTTCGCTCCCGACGACATCACTCACGAAGTCATTGCCATGGTCGAGCGCACCTACCCGCACCACTTCGGCACGCTTGAAGGCTTCGACCTGCCCACCACCCAGAGCGACTGCGATGCCATGTGGAGCTTCGCCCTTCAGCATCTCCTCCCCACCTTCGGCCCCTACGAAGACGCCATGCGCGACGATCACCTGCAGCTCTTCCACAGCCGCACCTCCGCCCTCGTCAACCTCGGCCGCCTGCTTCCCGCGCACCTGATTCACGATGTCGAGCAGGCCAGCAGCGCAGACCGCATCCCGCTCCCCAGCGCCGAAGGCTTCATCCGGCAACTCCTCGGCTGGCGCGAGTTCATGCGTCACATCCACCAGCAGACCGATGGCTACCGCCTGCTCGAAGTGCCGACAGAGACGCCCGCGCAGGCGAAGCCCTCGCCCCGCAAGAAGGTGAAATCCTCCAGACCCGAAGATCCCTACCCGGCTCCGGCCAACTCGTCTTCACCCGACCCCTACGCCGGAGCCACGCCCTCCGCCCTCCACGCTTCGCTTCCTCTCCCCGCCGTCTACTGGGGCGTCAAATCCGGCCTCCACTGCATGGACACCGTCGTCGAGCAGGTCATCCGCGAAGGCTGGTCGCACCACATCACCCGCCTCATGGTGCTCTCCAACCTCGCCACCCTCTGCGGCTTCTCTCCGCGCCAGCTCACCGACTGGTTCTGGTTCGCCTACGTCGACGCCTACGACTGGGTCGTCGAGACCAACGTCCTCGGCATGGCCACCTACGCCGACGGCGGCCTCACCGCCACCAAGCCCTACGTCTCCGGCGCCGCCTACATCAATCGCATGTCGAACTTCTGCGGCCACTGCAAGTACGATCCGAAGAAATCCACCGGCGAAGACTCCTGCCCCTTCACCGCCCTCTACTGGACCTTCCTCGAGCGCAACGAATCCATCCTCTCCAGCAACTTCCGCCTGCAGATGCCCTACACCACGCTGCGAAAAAAAGCTCCGCAGGAGCTAGTCCAACTCCGCGCCCGCGCCACCGAAGCGATCGCCCACCTGCAAAGCTTCAAGCTGCCCGACTATTAACCATGTCCCATAAACGTCGGTCAGTCCCTCAACATCCCCGCCCAGCGGACCATCCCTCCACGCTGATTCCGCCAAAGATGCTCCGGTTTACCTGCTCTCCAAAGAGTGAGTAGAAGTTGCCGGGTTCGAAGGCAGTCGCCTGCTGCAATCGCGCCAGGTGGTCTGGCGAGAGAGAAATCTGAAGCGAGGCAAGATTGCTTTCGAGCTGCTCCGGCTTGGAGGCGCCGATAATCAGAGAAGTCATGCCGCGTTGCGCCGAGGCCCAGGCAAGCGCCACCTCCGACATCGGCTTCTCCATCTCCTGGCTCACCTCGCGAAGCGAGTCCAGGATCTTCCAATTTCGGTCGGTAAACATCCGGAACGGCTGATTGTTCGAGTCCAGTCTGCCGCCTCCGGCCAAGACGTTCTCATGGCCATCCCGCATGTATTTGCCCGATAAAAATCCCGCCGCCAGTGGACTCCACGGCGTGATTGCCATGCCGAGTTCTGCCGCGGCAGGCACGTGCTCATGCTCGATGCTCCGTTCCACCAGCGAATACGCCAGCTGAAGAGCGATCGGTCCGGCCACGTTATAGGCCTGCGCCAACGTAGCCATGCGAGCGGCATACCAGGCAGGCACATCCGATAGGCCGAAGTAGCGAATCTTTCCCGCGCGGATAAGATCGTTCATCGACTGCAGCAGCTCTTCGGCCGGCGTCACCGTGTCCCAGACATGCATCCAGTAGAGGTCCACATAGTCGGTGCCGAGCCGCCGCAGCGAGCCCTCAAGGGCACGATGGAGATTCTTGCGCCCGTTGCCTCCGTTGAAACTGAACTTGGTAGCCAGCACGATGCGATCTCGCAGCTTCCGCTCTGCGATGAAGCTGCCGAGCAACTCCTCGCTCCTGCCCCGCTGTAGACATCGGCAGTATCGACGAAGTTGCCGCCAGCTTCGACATACCCGTCGAAGATCGCCCGGGAGACCTCATCGGCCGAACCCCAACCCTTGTTGCCGAAGGTCATGGTGCCCAACGCAAGCGGGCTGACGGGAAGGCCGGACCGGCCGAGAGTGCGACGATTTGAGAGCTGCATGGGTTCACCTCGGATTGGCTTAATTGAGCGTCGATTTGGATGGCAACTCGCGGTCAAAAAGCAGGGTTATGTGCCTCTGGCGCGGTCACTCTATCGGATGCCGATGGCGGTCCGATGCAACGAACGGTCGAGTGATAAAGGTTCGGGTACAGCGCACTCCCGGCGACCGCATCCTCGCCCTTCGCGTGCAGTTCCGGCTGCGGCATCGTTCTGGTAGCTTTGCCTTAGCTGTATGGAGAAGCGAATGGTACTGATACGAGCGGCAGTCGGCCTGACCCTCCTGCTGGCAGTTGGGATCTTTCCGACAAGCGCTTCGGCGCAGGGCGAGCCTGTTGGTTCTGCTGAGGAAGTCTCGTTTTCGAAGATCACGAGCGTCACGCCAGTGCCGAATGGAATGGAACTTCACGACGGTCCGCTGATCATGCGGATCACAGCCCTGCGGGACGATGTCTTGCGCATTCGCGCGTCGCGGACTGGCGTGCTGCCGGAAGATGCGTCCTGGGCCGTCTTGCCGGAGGCGCGGATCGCTACGTCCGCCGTCGTGCAAGACAATGAGCCGAACAGCGCGGGATTTCACACGGCCAGCCTTCGGATTGCGGTCGATCGCGCCAGCGGCCTTTTGACGCTCAAGGATCTGCAAGGAAAGATTCTGCAGCAGGATGCAGAACCGCTGCGATTCGCAGGCGACCGTTTCCGCATCGCGAAGGTGATGCCGGCGGAGGAGCACTACTTCGGCCTCGGAGACAGGACCGGGAGTTTCGATCGCCGCAATGCTGCCTTCCAGATGTGGAACACGGATGCGTACGCCTGGCAGGAGTCGACCGACCCGCTCTACAAGGACATCCCGTTCTATCTCAGCTATTGCGCGGGTACTTCGCTCGGTGTGCTGATCGACAATACCTGGCCTTCTTCCTTCGACTTCGGCAAGACCATTTTCGACCGGTTTCAGTATCGCGCGGAGAACGGGCCTGCGGACCTCTATCTGCTGTATGGGCCATCGGCCAAGCAGGTGCTCAAAAGTTACGCGTGGCTCACCGGACCGACGCCGCTGCCGCCGCTCTGGGCGCTGGGATTTCAGCAGTCGCGCTACAGCTACATGTCCCAGGCACGAGTGCTGGAGATCGCGGGCCGCCTGCGCGCGGACAAGATCCCGGCCGATGCCGTATACATGGACATCGATTACCAGCAGAAGAACCGGCCATTCACCATCGATAGCACAAGGTTCCCGGATATGGCGGCCATGGTGAAGGATCTTCACCAGCAGATGTTTCACGTGGTCGCGATCACCGATCCGCACATCGCGAACTTTCCAGGGCACGGGTATGCCGCGTTCGATAGCGGCATGGCAGGCGATCACTTCGTCAAAAACCCCGATGGCAAGCCGTTTGTCGGTCCGGTCTGGCCGGGACCAAGCGTGTTCCCGGACTTTACCAGGCAGCAGACAAGGCTGTGGTGGGGCGGCCTCTATCAACGCTTCGTTCAACTCGGGATCGATGGCTTCTGGAACGACATGAATGAGCCGTCCGTCTTCACTCCGCTCAAGACGATGCCGAACGATGTGGTCCATCGCATCGAGGAACCGGGCTTCGCGACACGAACCGCGACCCATCGTGAGATTCATAACGTCTACGGGATGGAAAACTCGCGGGCAACCTTCGATGGCCTTCTGAAGCTTCGGCCGGAGACTCGCCCCTTTGTGCTGACGCGCGCCTCCTATGCGGGCGGCCAGCGCTATGCGGCAACCTGGACGGGCGACAACTCCGCCACCTGGAATCATCTGCGCCTCACCACGTCCATGCTCAAGAACCTTGGCCTGAGCGGATTCTCGCTGGCCGGAGCGGATGTGGGCGGATACGCCGGCACGCCCTCGCCTGAGCTTCTCACCAAATGGATCGAGATCGCAGCCTTCCAGCCGATCGATCGAGACCACGCCGAGAAAGGAACCGGAGATCACGAACCGTGGGCGAACGGGCCGGAGCAGGAGGCCATCCGGAGGCGATTCATCGACCAGCGCTACCACCTGCTTCCGTACCTCTATACGGTGATGGAGGAGAACACGCATACAGGGCTTCCACTCGAGCGCCCTCTCTTCCTGGAGTTTCCCGATGCAGCGCCGGACCGGCACCCGCTGGACGTCGATGTCGATACGTCAGGCGAGTTCATGGTCGGCCCCGATCTGCTGGTCGCCCCTCCTCCCTTCCCAGACAAGCTGGATGACTACGACGCCAAGCTTCCAGGCGCCGGCTGGTACGACTTCTGGACTGGCAAGCAGGTCGGTGCGGCCAAGGCGCGCGTACTGGCGGGAGGCCTTCAGCCCGAAGCCGCGGCGGGGCCAAGCCTGCCTGCCGTCCGCATTCATCCGGAGCTGGCGAGCTTGCCGGTCTTCGTACGTCCAGGAACCATCCTGCCGATCGCGCCTCTGGTCCAGAGCACGGATGAGAAGCCGCAAGGTCCGCTGACCCTGCGTGTCTTCCCCGGCCCGCACTGCGAAGGCAGTCTCTATCAGGACGACGGCTCCAGCTTCGCCTACCGGAGCGGAGCCTTCCTGCGCATGAGCTTTACCTGCGCGGCCTTGAATGGCGGTGCTCTCTCGGTTCACATCGGGCGGCATACAGGAACTTTCCCAGCCTGGTGGACCCAGATTGCGGTCGAGGTCAACGGCCTCGAGAGGAAGCCAAGCTCTGTTCTTGTGAACGG
Organism: Edaphobacter sp.; assembly: GCA_965277335.1. Lineage (GTDB taxonomy): Bacteria > Acidobacteriota > Terriglobia > Terriglobales > Acidobacteriaceae > Edaphobacter. Next base: position 578,046 of record CBDICJ010000009.1, read on the forward strand.
GCGCCGGGTGAAGTTTGTTGCCGGCCCCGGTCCGCTGGTCGTGCAGACAGACGACCCGGACACCGGCCTCGATATCGAAATTCGGTAATCGGATGCACTGGGGAGGAATGTGAAATCGCAGCCCGGCTAATAGGCAAGCTTCAAGGAGAACTGGATCTGGCGAGAGCTTCCCGCAGTTCGGTTGATGAGACCGAATCCGGAGCCCAGAATCGTATTCGAGGGAAGGCCCATATTCACGATGTTGAAGATGTTGAAGAACTCCGCCCGGAACTGCACATTGATCAGTTCGCTTCCGGACTTTCGCTTGCCTAGCGGCGTGTCCTTCACCAGGGACATGTCGAAGTTGTAGAAAGCCGGTCCCCGGAAGGTGTTTCTCCCCAGCGTGCCAAAGCGCCCCTGATTCGGCCCGCTCCCCCCGGCTACGTTGATCGGAATCGAGAAGTAGGACGCGTTGTTGTCTCCGCGCCCGAAGTAGTCCTCGCGCCTGGAACGAGCTGTCGACAGCGCAGGTTGGGCGATCTGGTCCGGACGATCGGAGTTGGCCGACCCCGCGCCGGTCTGCTGCAGGCCGGAGTACACCGTGAACGGCGTCCCGCTGCTGATGCTGGAGATGCTGATCAGCTGCCAACCCTCCACGACCTTCCTGTTCACTTCATCGAGAAAGGAAAGCGTCTGCAGCGGAATCTCCTGGGTCAGGCTGAGTGAGAACGAATGCGTCTGGTCGAAGGTCGAAGGGCCTCGTTCCGAATGAGTATCGAACGGGTTTTGCGGCGCGGCTTGGGCGATCGCTCCTACTGTGCTCGTGGTCGACGTCCCAGCCACCGAGCTCGTGTCATCGATCGACTTCGACCAGGTATAGCTTGCCTGCAAACCGGGTCCGCCATGCCCGCTCTGGCCCGCGGCTGAGAGCTGCAGCGCGTGATAGCTGGAATGCGAACTCGCTGTGACCTCGTTTTCCGTGCCAAAGCCGCCGACGGGAACGCCCGTTGCATTGAACTGGGTAAAGCGCGCGAACGCAGCCGTAGCTCCAGGATAGGCATTCGGGAAAGAGACGCGCGGCAATTTGTAAGCCGTCGTGCCAACGTAGTTCGCCGAAGCCGTGACGTTGCCAACCGAGCGCTCCAGCCCGAGCGTCCACGTCGCCAGCATGGCATTGCCGAAGGTCCGGCTGATTGCCTGGACATTCAGCGGGGACGGCTGGCCGGACAAAGAGGCGATATCGCGCTCCAGCCTGCCGATGTCGACCACCGTATTTGCGGGCACGTCGTTCGGTCGTCCGCTCGCGAAGATATCCGCCCCGGCAGGGGTATACACACGCGGCAGTTGCGACGGATCGATCTGGAATCCATAAGGGATCTGTGCTCCCGGCGCGGCCGTCACGCGTGGATAGAGCACGAACGGAAGACCGCCGGTCAGGTCGTTTACCTGCCAGATGTTCGGCGGGATGGTGGTCAAGGCTCCGCCCGCGTGCCCTCGAAAGCGGTCGCTGAAACGATAGTCCACCTGAACCCGCGGCCCCCAGTTATTCATCGCCGTTCGATAGCGCGGCTGGGGATTGACCAGGAACTCCTGTCCCCCATCCGCCGTGGGATAGAAGCCGGAGGCGCGGCGAGCACGGTCCGAGATGGGCGTATACAGCTCATACCGCAGACCGTAATTAAGCACCATGCGTTGCGTCACCTTCCAGGCATCCTGCGCATAGGCCGCGAACGCGCTGCGGCTATCCGCGGCAGGCCCGATATTGTCTCCGTTCGAAAAATACGATGGCGCGACGGCCCGCGTATAAGCGAAGGGACTCCCTGTGAGCAGGGCCGAAAGAGTATCGGGGAGAGGATCACCCACGTGCACATCGTGCGTCCCGCTCTGCGACTTGATCTCAGCAGGCGAGAACGCCGTGCCGCCGCCAAAGTCGTACTCTCCGTTCGGCGAGGTCCCAAAGTAGGTCGAATCCCGGTTCAGACGAACCTCTGCTCCTGCCTTGAAGGCGTGTGCCGCCGTGGTGATCGAGACGTTTTCGCGAGCCTGGAACAGGTTGCCGAAGGCTCTCGTCACCGTGCCGCCGGCGGCATTGAACGGCTCGAACAGAGCGTCGTTGAATTTAATCGCCGGGTCCGTGTGATTGGTCGTCGGAAACGACGGCGTCGTCCGTGTCGCGCTAATCGAGGACTCAAAGACGAGTCGCGGCGAAACCGTGCGAACCCAGGTGACGACTCCATTCTTTTGCCGATCGACATACTCCACGCCAAAGCTTGGATCGAGAACGGTCTGGTCCGGGTTGGTAGTTGGGCCATTCAGATTATCGAGCGTGAATCGCCCGAAGATGTGGTCCTTCGCCCCAAGCTGATAGTCCAGACGAATGGAGAACTGATCCGCATCGGTGACGACCTTGGAGGAGGTGGCATAAGTATTCGCGCCGAACGTGCCTTGAGGAAAGTTCGGCAGAGGATACCGTGCAAGAACGCTTCCAATCGCGCCGTTGACTGGGACGGTAAGCGTGTCGCCCGCGAACGCTGTCGTATCGAGGCCGGCCCGCTGCTGAGCCGTCGGCACAGCGAAGACCTGCGTGGTTCCGAGAACCTGGCGGAAGCCCTGGTATTCCGCAAAGTAAAATGTCTTCCCCCGGCCATCGTAGAGGTGAGGAAGGAAGACTGGGCCGCCATTCGTAAAACCGAACTCGTTCCGCTTGAACGGCGGAATCCGCCCCGGATTCACCGGCGACGAATGATCGAAGTAGTTGCGCGCATCCAGCGAGGAGTTCCGGAGAAACTCGAAGACGGACCCGTGGATTGCGTCCGTGCCCGAGCGGGTCACGATGTTGGTAAAGCCGGAGGCGCCTCGGCCAATCTCGGCAGGCATCACGCCCGAAAGAGACTGAAGCTCGAGAACAGCATCGACGTTGAAGTTGGTAAACGTTCCTCCACCCAGCTCCGGGTCGCTCGAGTCGGCTCCGTCGAGCGCGAACACTGCTTCCACCCCGCGCTGCCCGTTGATGGCGAACTGCTGGGTGAAGTTCGATGCCCCGCTCGAATCCGCCGCAGTACCCGCCGCCAGCAGAAGCAATTGGCTGAAATCTCTCTTATTGAGAGGAATCTCACTCACAGCCTTGCTGGTCAACTGTTCCCCGCCGGCCGCTGCCTTCTCCTGTTGCGTTCCAACCACCAACGCACCGTCGGCCTTGTACGTCAGCGTCACCGCTGCGGCCTCCGCCGGAATCTTGATCGATGCAGAGCTGCGATACACCCGGCCATTCACGTGAGCGGAAAGATGATATGTCTTCGCCAACAGCGAGTCGAAAATAAATGATCCATCCGGGTTGGTCGTCGCCGCTTTGTGTTCGTCCCCTGCGTCTAACTCCACCTTCGCCTGAGCGATATGCTGAGCAGCTTCATCCTGCAGAACGCCCTGCCACGCGGGAGCAGGCGTCTGACTCCATCCGCGCACCGCATAAGCCCCGACATACAAGAGCGGAAGCAAAACCAGGCGCAGAGATCTGCGACCAAAGAGAGGCTTGTTCGCGCGGCGAGCACGACAGTGCAGCGCCTGGCATCTCACGTCAAGCGTGAAATCGATCGAAATATAGAAGGGCTTTGTCATCATAGAAAATCTGCGGCAGCGGAGGTCGATGACCTGTAACCATTCCCGCTGTTTCTCCTCTAAAGATAGAACGTTTGGACATTCTTCTCCATACCTCCTCCACCATGGCGCAGGTTGGTTGTCGTCCATCCACCATTATGTCGCGTTCGCAGGAAGAGGCTTGACTAGGTCAAATCTCCTGAAGGTGTAAAGGAAGGTAAAGCTGCTCGCGCTGTTTTTTCTCAAGGAAAACAGCATTCTTCAAGATTCCCGCTCCACAGTATCAGGAGATTTGCCCTAACCATGTGCGCCGATCTGCCAGTCATCGATGAGACCCGGATGATCGCGTCCATTCTCGCCGGCAACACGGAGCAGTATCACGTCCTCATCCGGCCGTACGAGCGTAGCGTCTATAAAATGGCGCTCTCTTTCATGAAAAACGAGGCCGATGCGGAAGACGTGGCCCAGGAGGCTTTTCTGAAGGCGTTCCGTCATCTCGCGCGCTTTCGAGGTCAAGCCAAGTTCAGCACCTGGCTCATCAGCATCACCTTGAACGAGGCGCGCGGCCGTCTGCGCCATCAAAGCCAGATGCGACTGGAATCGCTGGATGCAACTCCGGAGGAGGGAGGGCACGTCGCGCCGGCCATGTTGCGGGACTGGCGCGAAGTTCCATCCGAAGCGCTGGAGCGCAAAGAGATTCGTGAGATGCTGCGCGCCGCGGTGGAGAACCTCTCCCCAATCTACCGCGAGGTCCTCGTTCTGAGAGATGTGGAGGAGTTCAGTATCGACGAGACAGCCAAGGCGCTGGAACTCACTACGGCAGCCGTAAAGGTGCGCCTGCATCGCGCGCGCATCATGCTCCAGAAGACACTGGCTCCCCAATTGAAGAGCGTCAATCCGAAGAGGAGGTGGTTTCAATGGTCCTAGAGTGCAAACACGTTTGGGACTACATCTCCGGCTATCTGGATAATTCCTTGTCTTCGGAGATCAAAGCGCAGGTTCAGAAGCACTTGGAGCACTGCGAAATCTGCTCCGCCATTCTCGATTCAACGCGAAACATCCTGGTTCTCACCGCGGATGATCGAGTCTTCGAGCTTCCGGTAGGCTTCAGCGACCGGCTCCACGCAAGATTGGACAAAGAGATCGGAGAGGCGCGCGGAGCGGCAACACAAGATGCTGGAGATTAGGAGCCATGCAAGTGGATGTGCAAGGCTATCTCTACGACGATAAGCAGCAGCGTGAGTATGGCGAGAACAATCTGAATCGATTCCGACCGCTTCTTCTCGGGGGTCGCCGGGCTGACTCGCCAGCTCGAGGACGGCCTTGCTCGCAAAGTGCGAATGCGCCAGATCACATACAGATTCGCCGCGGATCCTGCGACCGCCAAAACCATCATGGGAATTCGAATCGCGTCCGAGTGAATCGCAATGAGAAATTTAAGGCCCGACGAGGCCGCGGCCAGCGAACCGATGCCGATCAGCAAACGAAAGCCGCTGAGCGCAAGGAATGCGGCGCACGCGCTCTGAAGCAGGATAAAGAAGAAGCTGGTCAGGCCGACCAGCCAGGAAGCTCTCTGACGCTTCGTCTCAATGGCTTCTTCCACCGTGATTCCGTGCTTCGTCAAGATATCGCCGTTCTCCTATCGATATCCTAATAGGTTCGATCAGCACCCGGAGATACCTTTATTATCTCCAACCTCCTCAAATCGTCATCGCGACCGAAGTCGCCGGGGTCCCCGACGAGCGCTTTTGCTCGTTGGGGTGGTAAGTCGCGAGGGCTTGTCACACGGCGTAGTGGAGAGATCCCCGCGTTTCGCCTTTGTCGTTGTCTGTTTTCGTGTGACAACCGAAGTGTCGAGGAGTTCTAAAGCAGGCTCTAGATCGGCCTCGTGTCGATGCCCACGACAGAGCCGGCGCCTGCCTGTTGCGCAAAGATCACCAGGTGATGTCCTGTGCCGGTCGAATAGGATGCAGGCAGCGGCAAACTTACCCCACGCTCTTCCGTCGCCTGCAGCTTTCCGAGAGGCGCCAGTGCCCGGGCTACCGATACATGGATCAGCTCACGACCGGAGTTTTCGCCGCGCAGCACGCTGGAACGGTCCATATCATCAACCAGCACTGCGACGAGATCGAGCGAACCCTGTGCGGGCAGGTCTGCGGCAGAATATTTGAAAATCACACGATGATCCGTTACTTGGGCGGACACAATGTGCAAGGCTATCTGCGTGTGCTGTGCCTCTGCATGCAAAGCGGCCACCAGGGCGTGTCGGTCGCCTCCAACAAATTGCTCCCGTCCGTTCACCACCATCTGCGGCGTATAGACGCTGTCCAACCCAAAATGCGCGCCGTACTCACTTTGCCGAGCGGTATATTGCTCGGAAGAATACGGATCCCTCCAGCCAAGGCCGTTCCAGTAGCTGACATGTTCGCTCAGCCCAACAATGAGCTGGCCCGCCGTAGTAGTATGACCGCTGATCTGTCGCAACAACTCGTCAGCCGGTGGGCAACTGGAGCAGCCCTCCGAAGTGAAGAGTTCGACAAGAACAGCTTTTGGCGTTGGCAATGCTGCCGCAGGCGTTGCCTGGGCGGACGCATGAACTGCGCGAAGCAGCGGAAACAGCGCTAGTACCAGCGCAGCCGGACGCACCAGAGTAAGCCGCGAGTGCAGTTGCATGAGAGGTCCTCCGCTTTGCCGCCTATGCGGTTTAGCACGCCTTGTAGACGCGCGTATCTGACGCCGACCATGTGGAAAAGGTTACATAGAAGAGTGTCTTAGGACTTACAGCAGAAGCATCGTGACGGCAATGCGAAAACTCCTGAGTCATGCTCGGAGAGAGCGTTCACTCTCCTTGATCGGCAGATCATTAATGCTCGCTTCTCTACTGCGCATCAGGCCGCTCTCCGCGAACTCCCAGAGTTCGTTCCCATAGCTCCTGAACCACTGCCCGCTGTCGTCATGCCACTCATAAAAAAATTTGACGGCGATGCGATTCTCGCGAAAGCCCCAAAGCTCCTTCTTCAGCTTATAGTCAAGCTCGCGGTTCCACTTGCGGCGCAAGAACTCCACAATGGCCGGCCTGCCATGCAGGAACTCGGTACGGTTCCGCCACTCGCTATCTTCGGTATAGGCGGCAGCGACGCGTTCAGGATCACGCGTATTCCAGAGATCTTCGGCGAGCTGCACTTTACGAGCGGCAAGTTCGGGATCGGTAAACGGCGGCGCAATAACAGTGCTCATGATCTTCTCCTTTTTCAGTCTTCGAGTCGGGCGAACTACAGAGACTAGATCGCCTTGGTGAAGACTACCGCAGCATGACGCGGACGCATGGCGCCGAAGTGAAAAGCTGCTTTCTGCCGGCGGGACGCCCCAGGAATGGCAGCCGGGTCTCGTGAAACCGATCTCCAAAGCACACCAGCGACCCGCCGATTTTGCTACGCTAAACACCAGTGAAACTCGACGAGGTCCCTCCCGTGCTCGATGTGCATCCTCCCCATGAACCCATTCATGGCTGGCGCGACTTTCTGCTGCATCTGTTCACAATCACCATCGGCCTGCTCATCGCCCTCTCGCTCGAAGGCCTCGTCGAATGGCAGCACCACCGCCATCTCGTCCACGAAGCCGAAGCCAGCCTCCACGCCGAAATCCAAAGCAATGCCAAAGGCATGCAGGACAGCATCGCTGATCTGCACCACAACCAGGACAATCTCAAACACGACGTCACCGTCCTCAAGTACATCATCAAGAATCACAAGGACCCCGAAGACCCACACATATCGCTCGGCGTCGCGATACACACCTTCGACGACGTGAGTTGGAAGACCACCCAATCCACCGGCGCCCTCGCCTACATGCCCTACGCCAGGGCCGAGGAGTATGCCAACATCTACAACGCGCAGGAGGGGCTGCACACCTCCGAACAGCAGGCCGTCCGCGATCTCATCCTCAGCCTCGCTCCATTTATCAACGAGGGCAAAGACGACCCCGACCCGACCCCTGACGAGGCGAAAGACATCAAGCAGAAGATCGAGATCGTCCAGAGCCAACTCACCCTCGTCGACTCCTTCATGAACTCTCTCGACCGCGAATACAAAAAATTCCTCACCGCTCACCCCAACTGATATTCCACAATCTCTTCTCACCCGGCACCTCAGCCTCGTAAATCAGCATTTGGCCTCCTGCTCAGACAAGAGGCTGATCACGAGTAAAAGCTATCAAGCCGCAAATCGGTTTTTCAGAAGAAGAAACTTTGACTCAAAAAATCGATAGCTTAGATAGGCGATAATCGGGGTACAGACAAAGCTTGTCAACGCATGAAGGCCACCAATGTGCGGGACATACTTGCCGAAGATAAGCTTCGGTATCAAAAGATAAACGTCGTAGAAAAGCTGGTGGAAGATGTAAAGTCCATAGCTCATCTCGCCAAGGCGCTTCAACCAAACGACATTGAAAAGGCGAAAACAAAAAGTTTTTTCGTCCAATGACAGAACAAGAATTCCCATAGCGAAGATAGCGATTAAGGAGTAGCCGAACGTTTCAATCCAGGGCCTTCCTGCATCGGCCCTCAGTGCATGGCCTCTGACCAGGAGGGATACCGCTTCGCCGACTGCAAATGCAACGATGAAGCTGCACAGTAGGGGAGACGCAGCGCGCATGACCCGAGACCCCTCGGGCCCTCGAAGGCAAAGCGCGATGAAACCGCCGAGGAGCAGCGCATCCACTCTAAGTGGAGTGAAAACATAGAGAAAGTCCATTTGGATCAGCGGGCGAGGCAATACTAAAAAGCAGAAAAGCCGTAAAAGCGGAGCAGCACAAACAACCACGAAACAAAGATTGCGCAAACGGACTCGATCTTTGATCGAATACACAACAAACGGCCATACGAGATAGAACTGCTCCTCAACACATAGAGTCCAGAAGTGTCCAAAATGCAGATGAAATGATGGATGTAACCCTGACGTGAGGAGGGTCATGGAATCCCGATTAGGTTGGAAGATCCCAAAGTTCCCAAGGTATAACGGCCAAAGGAACCAACCGCGAGTCCATACCCAGTGAAAAATCAGGGTCGAGAGAGCCACAGCTATCAGGATTCCGTAATAAAGCGGAAAAATCCGCAGTGTGCGACGAACGTAGAAATTACGAAATCGATGTTTAGTATGACGTGTGTCGTAGAGGATGCCAGTGATCAGAAAACCCGAGAGAACGAAGAATATGTCGACCCCAGCCCACCCCCATTGCAGCCAGAAAGGCGACCATGTGATGTAGTGCTGGAAAAACACTAATACAACCGCGAACCCTCGAATGCCATTTAACGCAGGGTAAAATCTCCTGTTTTCAGGCTCGGGGAGATTCGGAACCAGACCCTCGGAGACCGCGATCTTATCCCCTGTCGCGGCTGCGTAGCTATTTGTCATGAAGTTTATTCAGCTAGTATAAATGTGGCCAGCCTAAACCTCGTCCCGCATGCACCAGAAGCAGGTTAAGTACGCCTTTGGCTGCAGACTTACTTTTGATTCTGATGTGGTGGCCAGAGACGGGATCGACATCAAGCGTCTGGCCCGGTTCCAGCAGCCTGGCCACGCCGTCACTGGAAATTCATGGATCACGTTCTCTGCCTCAAACTCCCGCAACCTCTAACCAACGAGAAGCCATGACCATCCGCCAGGAAGTCGAATCCATCCTCACCCAACTCGGCGTTCTCGCCACCGCCGGCGACCTCGCCGTCCACACCCCCATCACCGGCGAACTCCTCGCGCAGGTCCCCACCCTCTCCTCCGAGGCCGCCCGCAAAGCCATCGCCCAGGCCCACATCGCCTTCCTCGAGTGGCGCGCCATCCCCGCCCCCAAACGCGGCGAGCTCGTCCGTCTCCTCGGCGAAGAGCTCCGCGCGAATCTGGACCCCCTCGGCCGCCTCGTCACCATCGAAACCGGCAAGCTCCTCACCGAAGGCCACGGCGAGGTCCAGGAGATGATCGACATCTGCACCTTCGCCACCGGCCTCTCCCGCCAGCTCGCCGGCCTCACCCTTCCCTCCGAGCGCCACCGCCACCGCATGATGGAGACCTGGCACCCCCTCGGCGTTACCGGCATCATCTCCGCCTTCAACTTCCCCGTCGCCGTCTGGAGTTGGAACGCCGCCCTGGCTCTGGTCTGCGGCAACTCCGTCGTCTGGAAGCCCAGCGAAAAAACGCCCCTCACCGCCCTCGCCACCCAGGCCATCTTCCAGCGCGCCGCGAAGAAGTTCGCCGCCAGCACCTGCCCAGTCCCCGAGGGCCTCGCCACCCTGCTGATCGGCGACGCCGCCGTAGGCCAGCAGCTCGTCGACTCCCCCCTCATCCCCCTCGTCTCCGCCACCGGCAGCACCGCCATGGGCCGGGCGGTTGCTCCGCGCTTGGCAGCCCGCTTCGCCCGCGCCATCCTCGAACTCGGCGGCAACAACGCAGCCATCGTCGCCCCCAGCGCCGATCTCGACCTCACCCTCCGCGCCATCGCCTTCTCCGCCATGGGCACCGCCGGCCAGCGCTGCACCTCCCTCCGCCGCCTCATCGTCCACGCCGACATCTACGACCAGCTCATCCCCAGACTCAAAAAAGTCTACGCCTCGGTCGTCATCGGCGATCCCCGCGACCCCAACACCCTCGTCGGTCCGCTCATCGACCGGCGCTCCTGCGAGGCCATGCAGAGCGCTCTCGACCAGGCCCGCAAAGACGGAGCTGCCATCTCCGGCGGCGACCGCATCACCACCGAAAATCCGGAAGCCTTCTACGTCCGCCCGGCGCTAGTTGAACTTCCTACGCAAACCGACCCACAGCCGGATATCGTCAAACGCGAGACCTTCGCCCCCATCCTCTACGTCATGCGGTACACCGATCTCTGTGACGCCCTCCGCCTCCACAACGACGTCCCCCAGGGCCTCTCCTCCTCCATCTTCACCATGAATCTCCGCGAGGCCGAGCAGTTTCTCTCCGCCACCGGCTCCGACTGCGGCATCGCCAACGTCAACATCGGCACCTCGGGCGCCGAGATCGGCGGAGCCTTCGGCGGCGAAAAAGAGACCGGAGGCGGCCGCGAATCCGGCTCCGACGCATGGAAGCAGTACATGCGCCGCGCCACCAACACCATCAACTACGGTGCCGACCTGCCCCTCGCCCAGGGCGTCACCTTCGACATTGACTAACCGCTCTCTATCTCGTCGCGCTTCGTTCTTGATCCGAAGAAGGGAAATCTGTCCTCTCAACCGAAGCACCGGGGTCCCCGGCGAGCGCTTTTGCTCGTTGGGGTGGTAAGCACTGGGGTCCCCGGCGAGCGCTTTTGCTCGTTGGGGTGGTAAGCACCGGGGTCCCCGGCGAGCGCGTTTGCTCGCTGGGGTGGTAAGCCCGTGCAGGCCTTTTCGCGGTGCAGCGGAGAGGTCCCCGCCCAAGTAGGGGTCACTACACCAAACGTTAAAAAATCGTACGCTAAGGGTCTGGTGCGCAAACCTGTCGCCAATGGAGCAGCAATCGCAACAGCTTTTTGCAACACGAAATGCTGGGATTTAGCTTCAGGTACGTTCCCGTTGCACAAACGTTCGTTTTGCAACGGGAACAATCGCCTTCAATGGCTCCAGCTCCCAAACTTCCGAGAATGCCGACTTCACAGGACTAAGCGGCACCTTCGGGTTATGGAGTTCTGCGCTTTGTTGCTCGACGGGATTTCAGGCCGGGAAGTTCAGGGTGAACACCCGGCTGAAGACTTTGCTCGGTGGCGATCTTGCGAAGGAGTCGCGTCAGTTCCTCGCGTTCACGTGGAGCCAGTGCAGCGCAGATGTAATCTTCATGCGCTTGCGTCAGCGCGATCAGCTCCGACGTGATGCTCTGTCCCTTCTTGGTAAGGACCAGCGTATACGAACGCCGGTCGGACGCATTGTGACCACGTCGTACCAGCTCTTTTTTCTCTAGCTCGTCGATCAGCCGAACCAGATTGCTTGGAAACATTCCGAGAGCATCGCCCAATTCGCGCTGAGTCAGGCCATCCGCTGCGAATATCGCTTTGAGCACGCCCACGTGCGCCAGCCGGAGACCCAGGGGATCAACCCGCTTTCCAAAGGAGTTCTGCGCGTGCGAACCAACCTGCGCGATCAGGAAGGCAAGGTCCCCAGGGGAGTCAGTTTCCCGATCGCGCAACGGAACGATAAGCTTGTTGTCGGTCATAAATATTTGATATAACCATTATGTCATGTAATTTATTCCATCGGAAGATCATTCTTCACAAGAGGTGAGCCTTATGGAAGTCGCGAAATGGATTGTCGCGCTTGTCGCCGTGTTCAACTTCGGCGGCTATGTCGCGGACGCGGTGATTCCGTTTACAGCCAAGCAGCACATCCATAATCCACGCTGGCCGCCCCACGCCAAATTTCACAATGCTCAAACCATGCTGCTAGGCGTGGGGCTGGGCGTGTACTCGCTATTTCTTCTTTTCGGAACAGGCCCACTGACATTTTTGCACTTCACCCTGGCTGCTGTCGCAGCGGCACTCTATTTTCTGGCGATGCTTCTGTCGCCTATCTTTCCGGGTACGGGCTGGAGCGATCCTGAGTTTACGAAGGAGAACGGATCAGTTCTGGGAATGCATCCTCAGCTTTTCGTGGGGTTGCTGGTGTGTATCGTTCTTCTCGCCGCCTGCGTTTATGCCTTTGTGAAGCATTAAGAGTTCGTAGGAAGCGAAGCTCCGAAGGAGTGCAGACCGAATGACAAACCATCGAAAGCCCGACTATCCCATTCACGAAATGTTTCTCGAACGTTGGTCACCCCGTGCTTTTACAGGTGAGCCGATCACGCGGAAAGAACTCCTCACCATGTTGGAGGCTGCACGGTGGGCAGCCTCGTCGTACAACTCTCAGCCGTGGCGGTTTCTGTATGCCTTGCGAGATACCCCTGCGTGGGAGGGCTTCCTAAACCTCCTTGTGCCATTCAACCGGTCCTGGGCAAAAGATTCGTCCGCTCTAGTTTTTATGGTATCGAACTCCACCATGCATTCCCCTCGTGGTGGCAACGAGGTTCCTTCGCCCACCCACTCGTTTGATGCCGGTACCGCGTCCGGGTATTTCGCCCTTCAAGCCTCACTGATGGGATGGTACGTGCACGGCATGGTGGGCTTTGACGCCGACCGAACCTTCGAAGAGTTGAGCGTTCCGAAAGGCTACAAAGTCGAAGCTGTCTTTGCAGTCGGTAGACAGGCTGATCTAACCGGCTTACCGGAGGAGCTACGCGCCCGCGAGGTGCCCAGCGACCGGCGCCCTTTAGCTGAACTCGCTTTCGAAGGCGGATTCCCGGCGTAAAGGGGCCATCCTTTCAACATGACTTATGAGCAGAAGGGCCTTCTCAGAAGAGGATCAGAAGCGGTAGGTAATGTGAAACGCCTTTGCCACAAGTTGCACGAACTGCGTCAGATCGCTAGCGTACGATTTTTGACGTTTGGTGTAGTGAGCCCAAATAACGCCAATTCCGCTCACCCCATATCTCCAGTAGCATCGGAGATAAAAGCGCCATGATCCCCCTGCTGACTCTCCGCCGCCTGCTCTGCCTTTCTCTCTGCGCCTTCGCCGCTCACACCTTCGCCGCGCCCACCCTCGCCCAGACCCTCGCTCGCCCCGGCTGGCAGGGCTCCGGTATCGCGACAAACCTCTGGTGGAAGCACGCCGTCTTCTACCACGTCGACCCAGCCAACTTCAGCCCAGCCCCCGGCGAAAGCCCGCTCCACGCTCTCACCCAGCGTCTCGACTATCTCCGCGCCCTCGGCGTCGACGCCCTCCTCCTCACTCCCCTTCAGCCCGACCCCGCCCACCCCACCGCCATCCTCCCGGCCCTCGGCACCCTCGACGATCTCGACGCCCTCCTGCGCGAGGCCAGCCGCCGCGACCTCCGCGTTCTCCTCGACCTTGCTCCCAGAATTGCCGCTCCCCGAATTCCCGTCGCCCGAATTCCCGCTACGGAGGCGTCCGACGCAGCCCGCTTCTGGCTCAACCGCGGCATCGCCGGCTTCCACCTCAGCGGCAGCGACGACACCGCCCACGCCCAGGCCGCCCAGCTTCGCAAGGTCATCGACAGCTATCTCGGCCACCGCATCCTCATCGGCGACGCCGACCCCACCCTCCCCATCCAGCCCCGCCAGCGCACCTACAAGTCTCCCGGCACCCAGACCTTCGATCTCGTCCTCGACACCAGCCTCAGCGAAGCTGGCAAACACCCAAACAAAATTCCAGACAATCTCACCGCCTCCGCCCTCCGCCCCGTCCTCGACGCCACCCAGGACCTCGCCGACGCTGGTCGCAGCCTGCCCCTGCTCGCCACCGACGGTCCCGGCGCAAAGCGCAGCTTCAGCCGCTACGGCGACGGCCAGCACAACCTGGCCATCGCCAAAGTCCTCGCCACCATCCTCCTCGCCTCCCGCGCCGAACCCCTCCTCTACTACGGCCAGGAATTAGGTGTCCGGGATCTAGGTGTCCAGGAGCTAGGTGTCCACGAATTAGGTGTTTACGACCGAAACGTCCAAGGAAAAGATGTCCAGCAGTCAGGCATCCCGACCCCCACATTCCCTCCCCTGATCGCCTGGGACGCGCCCCTTGCGGCCGTCAGCGGCAAACCGGCGCCTGCGCCAGCACCTCCGCCTACGCCTGCTGCCCGCAACCCCGCGCCCGAACCGCGCAACGCCGCTCTCGAACAATCAGATCCCAACTCCCTCTTCCACTGGTATCGCCAGCTCACCGCGCTCCGTCACGGCAACACCACCATCGCCGCAGGCTCCAGCACCACCATCGACCAGGACGACAAGAACGTCCTCGTCTGGGTTCGCCAACCCCAATCGAAGTCATCGCTCAACCCGCCCCTGGTCATCCTCTGCAACCTCACCGCACACCCGGTCACGCTCTCTCTCAAAGCCGACCTCGCCCGGCTTCACCTGCGCGGCAGCTTCCTGCGCACGGTCCTGCGCTCCGACAGCGGCATGGGCACCCTGCACCTCGACGCCATCACCATCGCTCCCTACACCGCCTACATCGGCCAGCTCCGCTTCTAAACCAGCTCAGGATCTGACGCACCCATCCGCGAAAACTCTACTCCTCCTCCTCATGCACATCCTCAAATTGATTCGGAAGAATATCCTCCCCAGGCTTCTCCTCAAACAGCGGCATCCCCGGAGCCGCACCCTCATCCGCCGTCCCCAGCGCCTTCAACACCCGGCTGGTATGGTGCCCCCGCCGCATCGCCATTCGCCCCGTCCGCGAAATCTCCAGGATCGTATATCCCGACTCCGTAATCACCTGCACCAGCCCCTCAATCTTGCTCGAACTCCCCGTCATCTCCAGCATCACCGACTCCGGCGCCAGATCGACCACCCGCGCCCGAAACACATTCGCCAACTCGAAGATCTGCGACCGCGAACCCTGTCCCAGCGGATGCCCCGGCCCCGCCGCCACCTTGATCAGGCAAAGCTCTCGAATGACCGCCTCGCTCCGGCTTACCTCATCCACATCCACCGTGATCTCGAGCTTATACAGCGAAGCCCGAATCCGATGCGCCGCATGGTCCGGAGCCTCGCACACAATCGTCATCCGCGAAACATCCATCCGCTCGCTCTCGCCCACGGTCAGCGAAACGATATTGATATTCAGCCGCCGAAACAGCGAAGCCACCCGCGTCAACACGCCCGGCTTATCGCTCACCAAAGCTACAAACGTATGCAGCATCTTTCCCTCGATCGATCACAGTCAATAGCTCAAGCGCTCCCAAGTGAGAGTGGCCTCACAAAGCATGTCAACTCGGCGCAGGGTGAGGACCGTCTCTCTCGCCGAGCCAGGAGAACGCTTGTCGCCTGAACTGTGCCATTCATTGCGGGGATGGCCTTTCATCCGAGTGCGGCAGCGAACTCGCCGGCGGGTGCGGATACACCGGAACATACCTCTTCGGAATCTCAAACAGAATCAACTCCCCCGGCAAAGCCTTCGGCTGAGCATTGCTGCACAGGTTCCCCGTCGTAATGCCCTCATGGCGAATCGTAGCCACCGAATAATTCGTATACGTCTCCGAGCGCGGACGACAGTCCGCATACATGTTCGAAAGAATGCGCAGGATCGTAGCCTTTCCCGCCTCCACGTCGATGATCCCCTTCTTGTCGGTCGCCATCGCCACCGACCCGATCTGGTCCACCTTCAGCGCGACATTCAACCTCTCGTCTGTAACCGGCGCTCCCGTCTGTGCATTGATGATCCGAATCTTGATGGTATGGTCGTGCTCCGCGGCCAGGACCGGCATCGACAGCGGAAGCATCGCCAAGAGACCTCCCAGCGCCGAACCGGCCCTTTTGCCTGCCCTCACTGCCGAACCCTGTCGCATCCCAACCCTCCGCAAAAATAATCTTCGAAAAAGTGGCAAAATTTTCAGAGGCAAAACCGAGACGCTTAATTCCACGTTTTACGCGGACAAAAAGCGCTTAAATCGAAGGATAACGACACACTTTGCGCACTGGTTTTTCCCCGACCCCCCTCAAAAACAGCAGCAAATCCGCCAAAATCCTGCCCACTGGCCATCCCAAAAAAAATATCCGCAAAAACAACGTTTACTCGTCCTCCGAGGTCTCAAGCAGCGGGTCCTTCGCCGGCCGCCGCACCATCTCATGCAGCGCCGCGCCAGGCGCAATCATCGGATACACCCCATCCTCCTTCTCCACCTGGAAGTTGATAAGAAAAGCCTTACCGCTGGTCCGCGACCGCGTCACCGTGGGAATCACGTCCTTCCGCTCGCGAACATGCGCTCCCTCGATCCCATGCGCCCCCGCCAGCTTCACAAAGTCCGGCGAAAGGATCGGCGAAGCCGCGTAATTCTTGTCATAAAACGCCTCCTGCCACTGCCTCACCATGCCCAGGAACCCGTTGTTGATCACCGCAATATTGATCGCAAGTCCTTCCTGCACAACAGTTGAGAGCTCCGCCGAAGTCATCTGAAACCCCCCGTCCCCGGCAATCACCCAGACATCTTTCTCTGGGCAAGCCACCTTCGCCCCAATCGCCGCCGGCAGCGCAAACCCCATCGTTCCCAACCCTCCGCTCGTGATCAGCGACCGCGGCAGATCATGCTTGTAGTATTGCGCCTCCCACATCTGGTGCTGCCCCACATCGGTCACGATAATGGTGTCATTCTCCCGTCCCGCAACATAGGCTTCACGCCATATGTCATTGATTACATGGGCGGCGTAGAGGTGCCCGTTATCCGGCAGGTTGATGATGTCGTGAACCGCCGCGTCACCTTTCATCTCGTTGATCTCACGCATCCAACTCGCATCCAAACGCTCCGGCAGCAGCGGCAGCAGAAGCTCCAGTGTCTCCCGCAGGTCGCCGATCAAAGCCACGTCCACCTTCACATTCTTATTGATCTCCGAAGGATCGATCTCGATGTGTATCTTCTTTGCTTTCTGCGCATAATGACTTAGGTTGCCGGTCACACGGTCATCAAACCGCATCCCAAACGCCAGCAACAGATCCGCCTGCTGGATCGCATGATTCACCCATGACTCCCCATGCATCCCCATCATTCCCAGGGACAAAGGGTGGTTCGTAGGAAAAGATCCCAATCCCAGCAGCGTACACGCCACCGGAATCTGCTGCCGCTCCGCAAAATCGAGCACCTGCGCCTCTGCCTCCGAGTGCGTAATTCCATGCCCAGCCAGAATCAGCGGCCGTTTGGCCTTATGAATCAGATCGATAGCCTGCCGAATCGACGAAGACTCCGCCCGCAGCATGGGATGCGGCCGATAAGCCGTCGGCGCTGCCGCCTCAAAACTGAACGCCGCCGTCCCCTGCTGGGCGTCCTTCGTAATATCCACCAGCACCGGCCCCGGCCGCCCCGACCGCGCCACCTGAAACGCCTCCCGCACCGCCGGCGCAATCTCCTCCGCGCGTGTCACCAGGAAGTTATGCTTTGTGATCGGCAACGTAATACCCGTGATATCAACCTCTTGGAAGGCATCGCTGCCCAGCACCTTCGACGACACCTGCCCCGTGATGCAGACCATCGGAATCGAATCCAGCATCGCCGTCGCAATGCCTGTGACGAGATTGGTCGCCCCTGGCCCACTGGTCGCCATGCACACCCCCACCTTGCCCGAAGCCCGCGCATAGCCATCCGCCATATGCGAAGCTCCCTGCTCATGCCGAACTAAGATGTGATGAATCGGGAACTTACGCAGCGCATCGTAGATCGGCAAAATAGCCCCACCCGGATAACCAAACACCCGGTCCACCCCCTCTCCAGCCAACGTGGCCCAAAGAATCTCCGCTCCGGTGAGGGTCGTATTCGGGATTTCATCATTCTTGAACATGCTGCACTCCATAAAACTAGACACGATCGCGGAACTCGCGAAATTTGAGACAACACCCAACTTAGGCGGTCACCGCTCCTTCACTAGCGCTGCTGACCGAGTTGGCATACTTCGCAAATACGCCCCGTTTATAGCGCGGCTCTGGAGCCTTCCACGCCCCAAGACGCTTGGCGATCTCTTCCTCGGCAACGTTGAGCGTGAGCTTGCGATTGGGAATGTCGAACGTAATCGTGTCGCCCTCCTGAACCGCCGCAATTGCCCCGCCAAGCTGAGCCTCAGGAGCGACGTGCCCGGCCATCAATCCCCGTGTAGCCCCGGAGAAGCGGCCGTCGGTAAGCAGGGCAACCGTCTCAGAAAGCTCAGGAATCCCTTTGATTGCTGCAGTTACAGCAAGCATCTCACGCATCCCAGGCCCACCCCTGGGACCCTCATAACGAATTACCAGCACATCGTTGGGATTGATCTTCCCAGCTTCGACCGCGGCATGGCAGGCATCTTCGGAGTCAAAGACGCGGGCGGTGCCGGTGTGATGGATGCGCTCGTGCCCTGCAACTTTGATCACGCAGCCCTCGGGAGCAAGGTTGCCCTTCATGATGACGAGGCCGCCGGTCGGCTTCAGCGGATTATCGAAGGTGCGGATGACGTGCTGGTGGGGGGTTTCAACAGCGAGAGCGGCCTCTTCGGCGATGGTCTTGCCCGACACTGTGAGATTGTCGCCTTTGATCAGGCCTTTCTCGAGCAGGCGCTTTGCCAGGAGTCTTGAGCCTCCTGCGTCCTGGTAGTCCTTGGCAACGTACTTGCCGCCGGGCGAGAGATCGCAGAGGAAGGGCGTTTGCTCGCTAATCCGGTCGAAATCGTCCACCGAGAGCCTAATGCCGACCTCACTCGCAATGGCGACCAAGTGCAGCACGGCATTGGTGCTGCCACCCGACGCACAGACGGCGACAATCGCATTCTCCAGCGCCTCGCGAGTAAGGATCTTCGAAGGCCGAAGGTCATTGCGGCAAAGATCCATGATCATGCGGCCGGCCTCGCGGCTGGCGGAAGCTTTATCGGCCGCCATTGCCGGAACCCCGGTGAGCATCATCGGCGAGATGCCGAGAAACTCGCCGGCCATCGCCATCGTATTCGCAGTGAACTGACCTCCGCACGCTCCTGGGCCAGGGCAGGCAGCGGCTTCGAGAGCTTCGAGCTGGTCATCGTCGATTTGGCCCGCGGCGTGCGAACCCATGCCTTCGAAGACATGGAGGATGGTGATGTCTTTGCTGGTGCCGTCGGGCTGCTTCAGATGACCCGGCGCGATGCTGCCGCCGTAGAGCATCATTCCCGGAATGTCGAGCCGCGCCAGGGCCATGATGGCGCCGGGCATGTTCTTGTCGCAACCGGCGATGCAGACGATGCCGTCGAACAGGTTGCCTCGCGCCACCAGCTCGATCGAGTCAGCAATCACCTCGCGCGAGATCAGCGACGCTTTCATCCCTTCGGTGCCCATCGTGATGCCGTCCGAGATAGTAACGGTATTGAACTCCATGGGGGTCCCGCCGGCCTCGCGAATGCCTTGCTTTACGGCTGCGGCGACCTCGCGCAGATGAAAGTTGCAGGGACCGATCTCGGTCCAGGTATTGGCGACGCCGATGATGGGCTTGTGCAGGTCTTCTTTGCTGAATCCTACGCTGCGCAGCATGGCACGGGCGGCGGCGCGATCAGGCCCTTCGGTCAGTGGAATCGAGTATCTCTTCGGATTGATTTCGTTGCTCAAAGGCAGCCTTTCGATGATGATGTTATTGAACCTCAGCCCAGCGGCATCTTTTCAGGCGAGGGCAGGCCGCGGTTCGAGCCAGAACTCCGCATCGTGCTTCGATTCGTAGGTATCGAGTTCAGACTCGTGCCGGAGCGTAAGCCCGATATCGTCGAGGCCGTTCAGCAGACAATACTTGCGAAATGGATCGATATCGAAGTGCGCGCTGAAGCCTTCGTCACCGGTCACAGTCTGAGCTTCGAGGTTGATAGTGATCTTGTGCGCTGGGTTTCTCGTGGATCGCTCCATCAGCGTCTGCACATCAGCTTCGGAGAGGCGCACAAGGATCATGCCGTTCTTGCCTGCATTGGAAAAGAAGATATCCGCGAAGCTGGGCGCGATGACGCCGAGGAAGCCGAAGTCGGTCAGCGCCCAGGCGGCATGTTCGCGCGAACTGCCGCAACCGAAGTTCTTTCCAGCGATCAGGATCTTCGCACCCTTGTGGTGATGCTTGTTCAGAACGAAATCCGGATGAGGCTCGCCCGCGTTGGGCCCCTCCTGAATGCGGCGCCAGTCATAGAAGAGGAAATCGCCGTAGCCAGTGCGTTCGATGCGCTTAAGAAACTGCTTCGGGATGATCTGGTCCGTATCGACGTTCGGTCGATCAAGCGGGACGGCATGGCTGGTGAGGACATTGATGGGCTGCATGTTAAATCTCCTGAAAGGGACCACAGATAAGAACGGATGAGCGCGGATGTAAAAAAATGAGAAAGTAATTCCGTTTTATCTGCCCTTATCCGTGGTCGATTCTTTTTTGTTGAACTTCCAGTCGCGAATATCGGTGAAGTGCCCGGTGATTGCGGCAGCAGCGGCCATCACGGGGCTAACGAGATGAGTGCGGCCGCCGCGCCCTTGGCGGCCTTCAAAGTTGCGATTGCTGGTGCTGGCGCAGCGTTCCCCCGGGGCGAGTATATCGGGGTTCATCCCAAGACACATGCTGCAGCCGGGCTCGCGCCAGTCAAAACCCGCTTCGGTGAAGACCTTGTCGAGGCCCTCTCTTTCGGCCTGCGCTTTGACCGCCTGGGAACCGGGAACGACCATCGCTCGGACGGTCGTGGCAACGTGATAGCCGCGCACGATGGAGGCTGCCGCACGAAGATCTTCGATGCGAGCATTCGTGCAGGAGCCAAGGAATACGCGGTCGATCTTGATCTCTTCGATGAGCTCGCCAGCATGAAGCCCCATGTATTCGAGAGCGCGTTCGAAGGCCTTTCGGTCCGCTTCGCTTGCGTTGGGGTGGGGCAGGGGCACTGCGTCCTTCACTCCGGTCACCATGCCGGGGCTGGTGCCCCAAGAGACAGTGGGAGTGATGTTGGCGGCGTGAAGGGTCAACTCGCGGTCAAAGATTGCTCCTTCTTCGGTCACAAATTCTGACCAGTGCCGCACCGCTTGGTCCCATGCTTTGCCTGAAGGAGAGAAGCGGCGCTCCTTAAGGTAATCGAACGTGGTGGCGTCGGGCGCGATCATGCCGGCGCGAGCCCCCGCCTCGATGCTCATATTGCAGATCGTCATGCGACCTTCCATCGAAAGCGCGCGAATGGCGGAGCCCGCATACTCAACGACGTATCCCGTCGCTCCCGCTGTTCCGATCTCGCCAATGATATGAAGCACGATATCCTTCGCGGACACACCGGTGGGCAGCACACCCTCAATGTTGATGCGGAAGGTCTTCGGCTTGTCCTGCGGCAGTGTCTGCGTAGCCATGACGTGCTCGACCTCGCTGGTGCCGATGCCGAAGGCCAGCGCTCCGAAGGCTCCGTGGGTGCTGGTGTGCGAGTCGCCGCAGACAATGGTCATGCCCGGTTTCGTCAGGCCAAGCTCAGGCCCAATGATGTGCACGATGCCCTGGCTGGGCGACTGCACATCAAACAGTTCCACTCCGAACTCAGCGCAGTTTGTGCGCAGCGCCTCAATCTGCTTCGAGGCGATCTGATCGACTATATGAAGACGGTCTTCGATGCTGCTTGTGGGAACGTTGTGGTCCACTGTGGCGATTGTGCGGTCGGGCCGGCGCAGCTTGCGACCTGCCATGCGCAGACCGTCGAACGCCTGCGGACTGGTGACCTCGTGTATGAGATGGAGGTCGATGTAGAGGATGCTCGGTTCGTCCGCGGGTTCGGCGACCAGATGCTGCTGCCATACTTTCTCAAACAAGGTCTTCGCTGCTGTATTCATGAGTGTGCCTTCTGGCCGGTGGATGAGTTGGTGAATGTATTCGCGCCGACTGCGGCTGGCGAAACTGGATGCGGTGTGCCATCGGGATCGACCAGAATGGCGGTGCCGATGTGCTGAATCACAGTGCTGCCGGAGGGAGGCTCAGCGGTCCAGCGGGCCACGCTATGAATCAGGGCCGCGGGAATGTGATCGGCGTCGAGTGGATGGTTCGCGAAGATCCACATCGTATAGTCCGCTCCCGGTTCGTTTGGAGTTTTGCTCTGTTTTACCCAGTCGACTGCCGCAAAGACAATGAGCGGGTGAGCAAGCCCGAGATCGATCCACAGCAGACCGCGCGCCGGGCAAAAGCGGAAGACGCAGCCGGTGATCGAGAGATACCGGTTGCCGTCGGCGAGGACCTTGTCGGGCACGGAGAGGAAGTCCAGTGCAGTCTCGGAGAGAGGCTTATAGCCGGCCTTCGGACTGCCCCAGAAGGTCTGCGGAGCTGTCAGATATTGCGCCAGAAACGGACGGAACCGCGGATCCAGCACAAGCTGATTTTCGCGTCCCTCCGCTGGTGGAGGACTGTACTGCCACAGCCACTCAACGTTCTCCTTAGGCTGTTTCTTTTCTTTTTTCCCTTGCGCCGAAGACAATGGACCGAGCATGGCAAACGGCGTCAAGGCAAGCAGAACAGCGGCGAATTTGAGACGAATAGTCACAGGAGTTTATTTGCGGGTGAGCTGCGATGACTTCCGTGCCGCGAATACCGTCATTATGTTTACCAGCGTGAACATAAAAATTCCCACAATCAAGACTACTGCCGCTGGCGCGTTCTTCCAAACTTCATCAACGAGGGCGACAGCCACAGCAGCGTTCATCAGGATCAGCTTCGTTCGCGGTTCCATCGGCTGACTCATACAGCGTGCATGGCCTGGCGGCGGTCGATCGACTCCGTCAGCGCCTGGTGGACCAGCTTGCCCATCTCACGTGTGCTGACTGGAGTCTGGCCGGGCTGCTGGCCGCGCGCTATGTCGACCGTGCGATATCCAGCGTCCAGAACGTGATGAACCGCCTGCTCGACAGCCTTGGCATCCTGCTCGAGATTGGCGGAGTGGCGCAAGACCATGGCCGCGGTAAGGATAGCGCCCAGGGGATTGGCTTTCCCTGTGCCCGCAATATCCGGCGCTGAGCCGTGCACCGGTTCGTAGAGATTGACCGCACCGCCGATGGTCGCCGAAGGCAGCATGCCCAGCGAACCGGTGATCACGCCGGCTTCGTCCGACAGAATATCGCCGAAAAGATTTTCCGTCAGCACAACGTCGAAATGGCGCGGAATGTTCATGATGTGCATCGCCATGGAATCGACAAGCTGATGCTCGAGCGTCACCGACGGATACTCCTTCGCAACTTCCGTCACAGTGGCGCGCCAGAGCTGCGAGACCTCCAGCACGTTAGCCTTGTCGACAGAGGTGACCTTCTGACGACGCTTGGAGGCCAACTCGAAAGCGACTCGGGCTACACGGACAATCTCGTCGCGGGTATAGCGCATGGTGTTAATGGCTTCCTTGGATTCACGGTTCCACCAGCGCGGCGCTCCGAAGTAAAGACCGCCGAGAAGCTCACGCACGAAGAGGATGTCGGCATCCTGGATGACCTCAGGACGCAGCGGAGAACTCTCCGCAAGAGCGCGATACGCAATCGACGGGCGAAGATTTGCGAAGCCGCCCAGTGCCTGGCGAATCTGCAACAGGCCAGCCTCGGGACGCTTGTCGGGCGGCAACGCGCCGAACTTGTTATCTCCCACCGCGCCCAGCAGGACGGCATCGCACTCCAGAGCGGAGTCCAGCGTAGCCGTCGGCAAAGGAGAGCCGGTTTCAGTGATCGCGATGCCACCTATAAGTCCGCTCACGAACGTGAAATCATGGCCGCCAAGCTCAGCCACGGCGCGCAGAATGTTGACTGCTTCCTGGGTGACTTCAGGGCCAATGCCGTCGCCGGCGAGGACAGCAATTTTCAAGCGCATGACCGAATCCTTTTGCGTGTGAGTTATTGGACCGTGACGGAGAACTTACCAGGCTGCAGCAGAGCAAGCAGGTCCTGATCGTAGATAGACTTTTTGCGGTCGGCCAACTCAGTGAATCGATGGTAAACCTCGTCGAGCTGATCGCGTGTCAGGGTATGCCCGAGCTTCTCCAGGCGATCCGCAAGAGCGCGTCGGCCGCTATGTTTGCCAAGCACCAGATTCGTGTTGGCCACGCCGACCGAGGCCGGCGTCATGATTTCGTAGGTGAGTGGGTTAGCCATCATGCCGTGCTGATGAATGCCGGACTCATGAGCGAAGGCATTCGCCCCTACGACTGCCTTGTTTGGCGAGCAGCCGAAGCTGATGAACTCCGAGAGCAGCTTGCTGGTGGGATAGAGCAGGTCCATCTTGATGTTGTTGGTATAGGGAAACTGGTCGCGACGAACCATCAGCGCCGCGGCAATCTCTTCCAGGGCGGCGTTGCCGGCGCGCTCGCCGATCCCGTTGATGGCGCACTCGACCTGCCTGGCCCCGCCCTGAATGCCGGCAAGCGAGTTCGCCACCGCCATGCCAAGATCGTCGTGACAGTGCGTGGACAAAATAACGTTCTCCATGCCGGGGACGCGCGAGTTTACCGTGGAGAAGATCGCCTGGTACTCGGCTGGCGTGGTGTAGCCGACCGTATCCGGGATGTTGATCGTGTTGGCTCCCGCCTGTACGGCGACAGTAATCATCTGGATCAGAAACTGCGGATCGGTGCGCGTGCCATCCTCGGTCGAAAACTCGACATCGTCGACGAAGCTGCGCGCAAGGCGAACGGATTCTGCAACCTGATCGAGCGCCTGCTCGCGGGTGATCTTCAGCTTCGCTTCGAGATGAAGATCCGACGAGGCCAGAAACACGTGGATGCGATTGCTGGCGGCGGGCTCTACCGCTCGCGCCGCAGCTTCGATATCCTCGCGCTTGCAGCGGGCAAGCGAGGCGATGCGCGTCCCTTTTACCTCGCGCGCGATGGCCTCCACCGCATGAAAGTCGCCCTTGGAAGCGATGGCAAATCCAGCTTCGAGGACATCCACGCCCAAAGCTGAAAGTTCGTGGGCCATGCGCAGCTTCTCGTCGTGATGCATGGTGCAGCCGGGAGACTGTTCGCCATCGCGGAGCGTGGTGTCGAAGAAGACGATGTGATTAGACGAGGACATAAGGAGCACTCTCTATCTGGACGCTATCATAATGCATACTTATGATGAATTGAAGGAACATCATGAATTCTAATTACTGCATTCAAGATGCAAATTTGAGGCAGCAGCGAGGTGAGTCTTGGACCTGGTCCAGATGGAGACGTTTCTGGCAGTGGCGGAGGAGCGAAGTTTTTCGCGAGCAGCATCACGGCTCCATCGTACTCAGCCGGCGGTCAGTCAGGCAATCGCCAAGTTGGAATCGGAGCTGGGGGAGGTGCTCTTCGAGCGGTCTTCCCGCGACGGAACACTCACAGATGCGGGCGAAATTCTGCGGGAGTATGCGACGAAGCTGTTGAATCTTCGAACGGATGCCCAGGGAGCTCTCTCGGAGCTGCGGGAACTGCATCGGGGCAGGTTGAACCTGGCGGCGAACGAGTACACCTGCCTGTATCTCCTTCCGCTGCTCGACGAGTTCCGCAGGCAGAATCCGCGGATCAAGCTCACGGTGCAGCGGACGCTGGCGAGCCGCATTCCAGACGAGGTGCTCATGCATTCGGTGGAGCTGGGCGTGCTGTCGTTTCGGCCGGACGATACCCAGGTTCGATCGATGGTCGTCTACCGGGACGAGCTGGCGTTCGTGGTCAATCCCCGCCATGCGCTGGCGTCGGCGGGGAAGGTTTCCATTCGGCAGCTTGGCGCACAGAACTTCATCGCGCATAATATCCCTTCGCCTCAACGCCAGAAGGTGATCCAGACCTTCAAAAAGCATAGGACGCCGCTGCAGATGGGGGTGGAGCTGCCATCGCTTGAAGCCATCAAGCGGTTTGTCGAGATGGGGAACGGTGTCGCGCTGGTGCCTGGCCTGACGGTGCGTCCGGAGCTGGAGCGCGGCGCGCTCGTGCGTGTGCAGGTTCCGGAGCTTCAGATCGAGCGCAAGCTGCGGCTGGTCTACAGACGGCAGGCGAACCTGTCGCACGCCGCGCTGGCCTTTCTGAAGGTAGTGGAGGCCTATGCGGCAGAGCATGGCGACCCGTACTGCTTTGAGCCGGAGCGGGGAACATAATCTCCGCAACGAATCCCTCTTACACGATCACAAGAACACATGCCAAAAAAAGCTCGAATCCTTCGCTGCGGTTACAATGAAGGACAGTGGTTACGGCGCTCCGCGTTGTTGCAGATGGGTTGCCTGCGGGTCAGGGTCTGGAAGCGAATTCGAAGGGATTGATTGACGAATGAAGAAGACGATGTTGTTGTTGGGTGCACTGATGTTATCCGCGGCTGCGGGTTATGCGCAGGAGAGCCGGCAGGATGTAAGCATCAGCGCCACGGTGCCGTTTGCCCCGCAGGTTACAGGAAACAGCGTACAGAAGAATTCAAGCATGACTCTGGGTTTACTGGCCAGCTATCGTTACATGCTCACCCCCAGAAGCGCATTGGAAGTCAACTATGGCTATGCGCAGAACACGCAATATTACCAGGTCTTCGGCAAGGCTTACGGCGGCATTCATATCCTGCAGCAGGAGGTCAGCGCAGCGTATGTCTTCAATCTGAACTTCAAGAACTTCAATCCGTTTCTTGAAGCCGGCCCGGGGGCGATCATCTTTTCCCCACTTAAAGACACTGGCACCACCAATCTCGACGCGAAACAGACGACGGGGATCGGAGGCCTCTTCGGCGGGGGCGTAGCCTATGAGCTTAGCCCGAGCTTCGATATACGCGCGGAGTATCGTGGGTTCGTGGTGAAGACTCCGACCTTTGGCGTTCCAGGCAATATCTTCAACACGAACCGATACGAGATCATCTCGACGCCTGCCATCGGCATTGCTTATCACTTCTAGAGCGCTGAAATCTGTTTCAACCTGCTTGAGGGCTGGTCCTTCGTCCCAGGGAGAGTGGCACCGCGGCAGATCCTAGATTATCCACACCGATCAGGGTACCCCCCTCCCCCCTCCCTATTGCCTGCGCGTAAGTGCTTTCATTTGTGAGATTTAGCGGAAGCGATGAACGCTAAATTCGTCCAGGCAAAGGACTTACGCGCAAATTCGGCCAAACAAAGGACTTGCAAGGAAACATCCTCCTGCTAACGGCGAAAAGCCCCGGCTGGAGGACCGGAGCTTTCAATTTTTCTTCGCTGACTTGATTGTACACGACGGAGCAAAACTCATTTGCAATGGCTATGTTGCTGACGCAGCAGGATTTAGGGGTAAAGGGGACTTGACAGGTTTTTCTGTGGAAATCTCGGCGGGATACGCCATGAGAGAAAGAGCCTGGGCCAGGGGCTTCGCGATCTCCCGGCTGTCGTGTTCCTGCCGGCTATCGAAAGGCGTAAGCTACGCCAAAGGTTAGAACCGTCGGGGTTAGGCCGCTTGGGGCAAATCCCGGCCACTTCTGGTACTCGAAATCGACGGCTCGCACATTGATGTGGTGGGTCGCTCGGACGTCCAATCCTCCACCGAATGCATAGACACCGTAGGTTGCCGAGGATCCATTGCCAAAGGTGCCTTGCTGGAACTGAAACTGGCCCACCCCAAACAGCGCCTTGCCGTAGACCGCCGCGCGACTCCTTTGGAAGAAGGTATACCGTGGACCGATCAGGTAGGTATTCTCTCCAATGTCTTTCGGGGTGATGAGAGTGAAGTGGATATCGCCTTCCACGCCGATGTGATGGGTAAAGTCGAAATCGCCATAGACGGTGAGACCCTTGGCATACTCCGTCGTGTAGTCAGGAGTGGTAAACGATCCTCCAACTCCGAGTTGAATCGTTCCGATGCGGGAGGCGGTAGGAACGGCTTGTGCGTGCGACCATGTTGCCAGGCCGAGGACGCAAGCGAAACAGCCAAAAAGAGTATGCCGCTTCAACAAAGTGCCTCCGTGAAATTTGATCGTTCTGCGTAATGCCGTGCCGATAGATTATCGCCGATCAGGAGAGAAGCAAAGAAGGAACCAGGACGGGGTGTCTTTTCTATACTGTCCTTGAACTAGTTCTGTGGAGGAAGACTAGTTCTGTGGAGGCGCGGCTGCCGTTGCCGGTGCGGCATTTGGCGCCGTGTTGTCCGCCGGAGCGTTGGCCGCCGGAGGGTTATTCGCGGGGGCAGCGGTTGGCTCCGCCGGCTGCTTGTAGTAGCTCAGCTTCAGGTAAACCGGTTCAACCTCAAACGGCATCTTGTCGGCGGGAGTGAGAAGCGGCTCGAAAGCAGCATGCAGGACGTATAACTGATCGGTCCACGGATCGAATCGCAAAAAGCTGGAGAGCGGCATGGCGGCTTGCTGCTTCAGGTCCTTCATGTCGAGCTTGGGCGACTTGGCCATCATGGCCTGCATCCAGAAGGTTTGATCCGCGTCGCTCTTGACCAGACCATCTCCGATCATCGGCTCGTTGAGGGCCTTCAGGCTCTTTACCCGCTCCTGCAACTGCTGCAGGTAGAGGCCGAAGTACTGCTGGCCGCCTTCGAGCTCCTTGGCGTTCAACAGTTCCATCGCCTTCTTAGCGGCGGCGGCGTTATCCGCGTCGGTGTGGTGCATGGGGATGCGGTTGAAGACCGAGGTCGTGGGGAACAGCAGACGATCGTTGAAGGCGTACTTGGTATCGAGCCTGTGAGCAAGAATGATGTGGGCGATCTGGAATGCCAGGATGGCGTTCAGATTTCCCATCTGCTGCGCGCCATCCTGGGTGACGACGCCGGTGGTATCGAGCAGACTCTTCGAGATGACGATGGTGTTGCCGATGGCGAGCGATTCCAACGGCTCGGTCAACAGGGTGCGGCACCGAATGGGACGCGAGAGCGTGATGTTGTTATAGGCGAGAATATTGCCTGCCAAGGCTTCCAAGGTCTTGTCGAATTCGCTGGGCGCATCGAGAAGACCGGCCTGGAACATGCGTTCGACGACGTTGTCTTCCGCCTGCTGCACCCAGGCGCGCTGCGCGCCGAGCGGGCTAACATCCTGGGCGTCGTTGCTGACGTCGGTAGCTCCCACCACGTCCATGGACGTGTTTTCCGATTCCGGCGGAGGAACCTTCAGCACATAGCCCCAGATGTGGTTAATGGCTTTGAACTTAAGCGTCCTGGAGACGCTCTTCGGATCGCTCTCTTCGACATAAAAAGAGGTGGGAAGCCAGAGGTCCGGCTGCACGTTGGTGCGCCAGCTGTCGAAGTGGTAGAACTCTTTCTGATCTTCCGTGGTGCCCGCAAAATCGCCATTGAAACGGACGACATTGCCGCTGCGAGTTTCGATCCAGATCCGGCCGAAGAAGCGCCCGAACGCCTTCTTTCCCTCGATAGGCGTCACATCGAAGACCGCGGTCGGCGTATTGCCGAGAAAGTCATTGCGGACGTAGCCGAAGGTATAGTGCTGCCGGTCGAAGCCGTTCGAATCCATCAGCAGCATCTGCACGAAACCCGCCTCATGAAACGAGAGGTGCAGGCTGCCGCCGAGGCTGCCTACATATGAGACCGAGTGCTTGAAGAAGCCGAGCTTGCCCGCGTTGTCGGTCCCTTGAGAGGTCTGCTTGTTGACCGCATACGATTGATCGTTGATGACGTTCTTGAAATCGACGCGACCGAGAAAGTGCTGATCGGACTCGGGAATCTGGCCGAGCACCGGATCCGGACGCATGTTCTGGATGTAGGTCTCGACGATGGGAGCCCGCAGCTGGATGGTCTTGGTGACGACCTTTTCGCGGCCGATCGCTTTATCGATCAGCGCGTTCTGTGCCGCGGTGGGTTTGCGGTCGGACGAGATGTCTTCCGTACTCTTCTTCTTTTTCCCCAGGTGGAGGACGCCCGCACCTGCCTGCGACGGAAGCGTCGTTGCGACGAAGAGCGCCAGTAGCAGAGCGGCGGTGGACTGTTTGCCGAGAATCATGATGTACAGCTCCTGCGGTGACCTTAGGTCAGCCTGGTATTGGACTTGATGCTATTGCATGAGAGGACAATCAACCAACGATTGTTTTTCCTATCCGGCAAGCTGAAACGCGATGTTAACAACGCCTTCCCAATCGACGGGACGGCCGGATGCGTCGGTTGCCGGCTGAAAACGTGTTGCCTCGACGGCACGCACGGCAGACTCTCCGAGACCGTGGCCCAGGTCGCTAGTGACTCCCAAGACCTGGACAGCGCCCGAGGACGATACGCGAAGACGGACGGACACAACACCTTCAATGCGCAACCGAATAGCCTCGGCAGTGTACTCCGGCTTGGGTTTAAAGAGAACCTTGGGGCCGCTTCTGGAGACCGCTGAGGTTCGATCCGCGGGTTTCGGCATCGGCGGCGGCTCATTCTGACCGAGGTTAACCACGCCAGGCGTGCGGCCCGTAGAGTTCCTGGGACCGGTGCCACCCGTCACTCCGAGCTTGACGCCGACGACGCCGCTCGAGGCATTATCCCTGCCCCGCATGTTCTGGCTGCCGGCCGAGCCGGAACCAAGATTGACAACCTTGGAGGCTGCTCCCATGCCGTTGTTGGACGCCGGCATGCCTGACATACCCCGGTTCCCAAGATTGATGGCGGTCGTCGAGGGCCGGTCGGAGGGCGCAATCGGATTATCCCGCGCGCCGAGAGAGACCGCGGTCGGATGGGGAGAGTTGTTTACCACGGAAGCAGGACGGGCCTGGGCGAGGCTGACCACCTTTGGCGCAGGCGGAGGCTGGACCAGCTTGGGAGGCGCCGGAACAATGACTGGAACCTGCTGCACCATCTTGATCTCGGGTGGCTTCGGAATGTCCGGCAGCTTGACCTCCGGCATCCTGATCTTCGGAGGCTCGACCTTGACGACCGGAGGGGTGGGCAGCTTGGGAATCGGCTTCAACTTCATCGGCGGCGGGTCCGGCTTCTTAATAGGAAGAGGCTCATCTAGATGGGTGAGCTTAATATGATTGTCCATCGTCTTCTTCGCCGCGGCCCCGATGATGATCGCGCAGAGAGCGATCACGATATTGAGCGCGATAGAGCTGAAGAGCGAAGCTTTGCTCTGGCTGCCGTCGTTTAAGACGCCGAAGTGTGCGAATTGCATATTCTGCGGGTTGGGCTGATCACTGCGAAGCGGCTTTGCCATAATAAGTCCTTGACGTGTCCCCTGCGAAGAGGCGGAAGAGTAAGACCGGACCTGACCATCAGTCGGGGACGGTGCGGGAAGAACCCGCTCCAGATTGCCTGCCGGAGCGCCACATCATCGGATCGACGCGATTCGATCCGACTCGGTTCTAGTTTTACGACCTACGGAGGTCGTGGGCTTTAGTTCAAAGAGACGTAAGCTAGATAAAATGGTTGTAGCCGACACCTACATCCGTATGCCTATTCGATGCATCTGACGGCGCTCTGCTGATCACCTACTGCAAGTATAGTGCCGTGTCTGTAAGTGATTGACACTTGCACTTTTGTGGTATCCAAGAAGAGGACGCGGAAGAGGACGCAGAAGGAGCTATGGAATGAAGATCCTCATTACCGGCGGAGCGGGCTATATCGGAGGCACCGTCAGCCGGCTTTTACTGGCCCGGAACCACCAGGTAACGGTGTACGACAACCTATGCCATAGCAAGCGTTTAGACGTGGCGGCGAAAGCGAGCTTCGTCGAAGGCGATATCGCGGATCGACCTCTCATGGAAGCGACTTTGCGGGAAGGAAAGTTCGATGGGGTGATGCACTTCGCCGCGTTAATTGAAGCCGGCGAGAGCATGAAATACCCGGAGATTTACTTCCGCAACAATACGGCCTCAACCCTGGCGCTGTTCGAAGCGATGCTGGCCACCGGGCATGATCGGCTGGTCTTCAGCTCCACGGCGGCTTGCTACGGGGAACCGGAGGAGACGCCCATCCCCGAAGATGCCAGGCTTGCTCCCACCAATCCGTACGGCGAAAGCAAGCTGCTGGTGGAGCGGATGCTTACCTGGATGAATCGAATTCATCGGTTCCGCTATGCGAGCCTTCGCTACTTCAACGTAGCCGGCGCGATCGAAGGCTATGGCGAGGCGCACGAACCCGAGTCTCATCTTATCCCGCTGGTTCTGGATGTCGCGCTCGGCCGCCGCGCCAGCATCCAGATCTTCGGCCGCGACTATCCGACGAAGGACGGAACTTGCGTCCGCGACTATATCCACGTGCAGGATTTAGCCGCGGCTCACCTGCTGGCGCTCGATGCGCTGTCGGGGGAGCTTTCTGGGGAGCAGTCTGGGGAGCAGTCTGGGGAGCAATCGGGGGGAAGGTCGGGGAAGCTGGTGGAGGAGAGGAGCCGGCTGATCTACAACATCGGCAACGGACAGGGCTTCAGCGTGCTTGAGGTGATCGAGTCAGTGCGTCGAGTGACGGGACGGCCGATCGCTGTCGAGGAGCGCGAACGCCGGCCGGGAGATCCTGCTGTGCTGGTCGCGAGCGCCGACAAGATCAAGGCAGAGCTGGGATGGAAGCCGCGGTTCGCGAATCTGGACGAGATCGTCGCCAGCGCGTGGGAGTGGCATCGGAGGCGCTACGCCTGAGATGCTTTGCTCTCGCTTCAGTCGAGAGGAACAGAGTGTGGCGCGAATGAATGACTCAGGAGATCAGAGCAAATCGCGTCGAGGTATGTAGTCCGCAATCCCACTCATCGTAGAGAACGCGATGAATGGGGCACCCGATTATTTCTATAGTTTTGAAGGAGAACGGCTTTAGCCGGCGATGGGGCCGCGAGCGTCGGCGCGCACTTCGACAGCTTTTTCTACCTGCGGTGTAACCATGGCGCTGGTGTCTTTCATGGCGGCGATGGCGGCGTCGTAGCGTCCGGCGATGGAATTGGCTCGGATTCGCGCCATGTCTTCGAGCATCTTAATGCCGTCCTTGAGATAAGACATGCGGCTGCGTTCGTCATGACCCCAGGTCACAGGGACCTCGCGGATGACGTAGCGGAGCTTGCGGGCGATGAAGAGGATCTCGGGATCGAAGCCCCAGCGCTCGATGGTCTGAAGGCGAAAGATGACCTGCGCCGTCGAACGCCGGAAGGCTTTGAAGCCGCACTGGGTGTCTCTGAAGGGCAGGCCCATAACGATGCGGGTGACCCAGTTGAAACAGCGTCCGAAGAATTGGCGATAGAGAGGCTGCTGAATGGTTTGGCGGGAGCGATCCATCCAGCGCGAGCCGATTGCGACGTCGGCCCCGTCGGCGATGGCGGCGAGCAGGCGCTCGGCCTCCTCCATGGGCGCGGAGAGATCGGCGTCGGTGAAGAGCACGATGTCGCCGGCGGCCTGGAGCAGACCGTTGCGCACGGAGTAGCCTTTGCCGCGATTGCCGGGGTTCTGGACCAGATGCAGGCGAGGGTGGCTGTTCTTCCAGCGATGGACGATGGCGGCGGTATCGTCCTTGGAGCCATCATCGACCACGATCACTTCGGCGTCCCAACCCTGTTGAGAGACGCAGGAGAGGACTCGCTCGAGAGCATGCTCGATGCGCGCGCTTTCGTTGTATGCGGGAATAACGATGCTGATTTTCGGATGCGCCATACGATTCGCCAGTTTTTCTTCTATCGCTTGCAGATCAACGGTTAGCTGCGTGGGAGGGCGCCGCCATTCATCATACTGCAACTATTCGACGCAGCGGAGGTCATTTTGTGGCAAACCTCACAATTCGTTCGCTCTGAAGCGTGCGGCGCGACGGGCTCCACCGGCATGCATCGGCAGCAGACACAGACGCGCCGTAAGCGGTCCCTGCTAAACTCCACAGCATGCCGGAAGACTTCGCAACCCCCCCGCCGCCACCGCCGCCCGCGACTCCTCACAGCGCGGTTCCGAGCTATTCGTACGGTCCCTATGGCTCCTACAGTCCGGGATTTCCGCCTGCGCCCAACGCGGGACTTCCGCCTGCGCCGCCTCGACGTTCGGTCTGGTTTTATCTGGCCATTATCGCGGGATCGCTGGTCTCGGTGTTTCTGCTGGCGACGGCGATGGCGTGGCTGACGATGCGGTCGGTAGGCGGGAGCGACTCGGCGGGTCTGGGGCTGAGTTCCAGCCGGATCGCGGTGATCGATCTGTCCGGAGCGATTCTGTCGCCGGATGCGATCGACGACCAGTTGCGAAGGTTCGGCGACGACTCTTCGGTGAAGGCGATCATTTTGCATATCAACTCGCCGGGCGGAGGCGCGGCCGCCTCGCAGGAGATCTACCACGAGGTGCTTCGGGTGCGGCAGGAGAAGCATAAGCGGGTGGTGGCGGCGATCGAGTCGGTGGGAGCTTCGGGGGCGTACTACATTGCGAGCGGGTGCGACCGGATCTATGCCAACAACGCGTCGGTGGTCGGCTCGATCGGAGTCATCATGGAGTGGACCAACTACGGCGACCTGCTGCGGTGGGCGAAGCTGAAGAACGTGGTGATCCATGCGGGCGAGCTGAAGGATGCGGGCGATCCTAGCCGCGATCTGACTCCAAAAGAGGAGGCTTATTTTCAATCGCTGGTCGACAATATGTACGGCCAGTTTGTGCATGACGTGGCGACGGGCCGGCATACCGGCGACGAGAAGATCAAGCCACTGGCGACGGGACAGGTGTGGACCGGAGAGCAGTCGCTTCCGCTGGGCTTGATCGACAAGATCGGAGACTTCCGGGAGGCGCTGCTGGACACGGCAAAGGAGGCGGGAATCTCGGGAGAACCGAATGTCGTGCGGCCATCGAAGGACAAGCGGGGGCTGTTTTCGCTGCTGGTCGACAACGGGGAGGATCTGTTTGCGAACCCAAGCCAATTGCTGAACCCTTCGCCGGGGTTTTACTTCCTGTGGAAGTAAGGCATGGCGCCTTGGGATGACCGGGAAGACCGGGTTTACGGGTAGCTGAACCGGGTTTACGGGTAACTAGACCAGGAATGCCGGAAAGTTGACACGTCGTACGCGGACTGGAGCCGGGAAAAGGGAGCTGTTTGCCTTTCCTGTCTGACGCTCGACCGGTTTTGTGCATCCAAATCTAGCATGCGAACCGATCCTCTGCCTGGGTACGACGGATACCCCTTCGATAACCATCCCGTCTACAATCAATAAGAACGAATCAATAAGAACGGTTGTCCGGCTCTGCTCGCCCGCCCTCGAAGGAAAGGAACCCTGCTCATGACCAAGGCCGACCTCGTAGATAAAGTGACCGCTCTCGGTGACCTGACCCGCCGCGACGGCGAGGTGATCGTCGATACGCTGTTCGACGCCGTCATTGGAGCTTTGAAGACGGGCGACAAGATTGAGATTCGCGGATTCGGCAGCTTCCGGACGCGGCAGCGCAACGCCCGAACGGGCCGCAACCCCAAGACGGGCGCAAAGGTGAGCGTTCCGGCCAAGCGGGTCCCGTTTTTCAAGCCGTCGAAGGAGCTGCGGGACTCGGTCAATCCCGTTGCCGGGGCCAAGAGCAAGGGAGAGAGCGGCGGCAAGACGGAGCCCGACCCGACCGATCCTATCGATCCTCATCATCCTCCGGCTATGTAGTGGACTTGCCGGATAGGCCTTGCAAAGAATGACTTTTGAACGATTGAGACGTCCGGCCTGAACCTTCGCCTGCGAGCCGGTGTTGATCTGCTTCTCAGCTTCGGAGAGTCGAAGCAGTCAGTCGGCGACGCCTTCGAGGACGACCGGCGAGACCGGTTCGACGCCGAATTCGCCCTCCCATTTGGCGATCACGACGCTGGCGAGGCAGTTGCCGACTACGTTGACTGTGGTGCGGGCCATGTCGGCGAGGGCGTCGATGCCCAGTATGACGAAGATGGGTTCGGTGGGAAGATGGAAGGTGGCGGCGGTGGCCAGCAGGACGACCAGAGTGGCTCGGGGAACGCCGGCGACTCCTTTGCTGGTGAGCATGAGGGTAAACATCATGAGAAGCTGCTGGCCAAGCGAGAGGCGCACCCCCGCAGCCTGGGCGACGAAGATGGCGGCCACGGCGAGGTAGAGCGTGGAGCCGTCGAGGTTGAAGCTGTAGCCCGCGGGGATGACGAAGGCGACGATGCGGCGGGGTACGCCGAGGCCCTCCATCGCTTCCATGGCACGAGGCAGGGCAGCTTCGCTGGTGGAGGTAGCGAAGGCAATCGTTGCGGGC
The DNA here is from genome assembly GCA_965277335.1 of Edaphobacter sp. Classification (GTDB taxonomy): domain Bacteria; phylum Acidobacteriota; class Terriglobia; order Terriglobales; family Acidobacteriaceae; genus Edaphobacter. The sequence goes on from CBDICJ010000009.1 coordinate 614,144, forward strand.
TCGGCAACGGCTGCAAGAAAGCGGCGCACGGGCACGCGGAAGAGCAGCGCGACGGGGAGGAGCACCAGCAGACCGAAGCCGGCGAGCGCGCCGTAGAGTGTCAGCAGCAGCTTGCCGAGGTTGAGGAGAACGCCGAGGCCCATCTGCCCGACCGTGAACGCCATGGCCGCGCCTACGCCTATGGGAGCGAAGTACATGACCACATTGGTGAATTTGAACATGACCTCGCTGAGGCTTTCGCAGAGGTGGAGGACGGGGGCGCGCCTGCGCTCGTCAAGACAGGCCAAGGCGATGCCGAAGAAGACGGCGAAGGCGGCTACCTGCAGGATCTGGCCTTCCGCGACGGACTTGGCGATGTTTTCCGGAAAGATGTGTAGGAGAAAGTCTTGCCAAGGAGTGGGCGGGGGCGCGGTGACGGGCTGGCTGACCGAGGCTGCGGGAGCAAGGGAAAGTCCGGCGCCGGCCTGGCTCAGGTTGATGGCGGCGAGGCCGATGACAAGGGCGAAGGTGGTGACGACTTCGAAGTAGACCAGGCTCTTGATGCCGATGCGGCCTACGCCTTTGAGATCGCCATGGCCGGCGATACCGGTGACCAAGGTGGCGAAGATCAGAGGCGCGACGATGGTCTTGATGAGGCGCAGGAAGATGTCGCTGAAGACGCGGAGGCTGACGGCAAAGGCCGGGACATCGAAGCCGAGCTCCGCGCCCGCCACCATCGCGACGAAGATCCAGGGGGTGAGCGAGCGGCGACCAAGCGAGAACAGGGCCAGAGAGGCGATGCCGAGGCAGCGCAGGAGAATACCGGCCGCATGCGGAGTCGGACCGGCGTGCACTCCCAGGCCGATCCCGGGAACCAGGAAAATCACCGCCGCAAGCAACAATATGCGTGCCATGTTCGTCTTAAACATCAAGTGCGAAGAATACCAGTCTTGCAAAAAAAGACTTCAGACAAGCTACCTGTACAATCGGACGATTCCAAGCGCTGGTAGCATACACACCATGCTTCTTTGCAGTTTTTCTGTTTTACTTCTCTCGGTCATCTCTGTCTTTGCCCAGATCGGCAGTCAGACCAGTCCTGCGCCCGGCACATCCGCGCCGGGAGCTTCCGGTTATGACGCTCTCTCTCAAAGCCCGAATGGCATTTCAAACCCGCTGAGTCAACCCATGCTTAGCCCCAGCACGATGTTGCTGCTGGAGCTGGACGGTAGGTTTTCCCAGGCTGTTGCCGCAGGCGGAGGTAAAACCTTCGCAAGCTGGTTCTCCGACGACGGCGTAACCCTGAATAACGGCAAGCCGGCTGTGATTGGGCGCGCGGCGATTTCAGCCAGCGCACAATGGGACCCGAAGACGTATCAGCTTACCTGGACTCCGCAAGGAGCCCAGATGGGACCATCGAACGATATGGGATATACGTGGGGGCATTATGAAGGGCGCTCGCAGGACAAGGCTGGCCAGCCTGTGGTGGTTTCGGGCCGCTACATGACGGTGTGGAAGAAGATGCCAAACGGCGAGTGGAAGGTGGCGCTCGATGCAAGCGCTGATGAGCCCGCCGCGGCCAAAGAATGCTGTGCTCTGCCAAAGCCGTAAATAGTTGGTGCCACAAAAGTAGGAGTGCGCAATTGTTTGCGCATCTCTAGCATGAAAACGTGAGATGAACGCCCTTCTGATCAAAGACGAAGCTCTGCGGATCGAAGCCCTCAACCAATATGAGGTCCTGAATGCTGCGCCGGATTCGATTCTCGACGATCTGACGCGGTTGACGGCGCAGATCTGCGAGACGCCGGTGGCCGCAGTCTCTCTTGTGGGGTCGGATCGGATCTGGCTGCGGTCCAGATTTGGGATCGAGTCGGTTGAGCTTTCGCTGGGGAGTCTTCCCTGCGAGACGACAATTCTGGGCGATACGGTGTACGAGATTCCGGATACGCGGACGGACCCCGATTTTGCGCCGGACGGCATTCTGGTGGAGGGGCGGCCGTACCGCTTCTATGCCGGCGCTCCGTTGACGACGCCGGGCGGGGTGAGCATCGGCGCGCTGCTGGTGTTGGACCGGCAGGCGCGCGCGCTGACCGTCGAGCAGATGTCGGCGCTGAGCATTCTGAGCAAGCAGGTGATTACGCGGCTGGAGTTGAACAGCCGGATACGGCAGATGGATCGCGCCGCGCGTTCGCGGCAACGGGTGGAGTCGGCGCTGACGGTGGAGCGAAACTTCGTCTCCGCAGTGCTCGATACGGTGGGCGCGCTGGTGGCGGTGTTCGATCCGGCGGGACGCATCGTGCGGTTCAACCGGGCGTGTGAGACGGCCTCGGGGTACGAGTTTTCCGCGCTGGTGGGCCGTTATGCGTGGGACAAACTGATTCCGCGGCAGGAGATTCCCGAAGCGATCGAGACCTTCGAGCGGCTGCGCGCAGGCCACTTTCCGGCCGTGTTTGAAAATCAATGGTTGAACCGCGACGGCAGCCTGCGGCGGATTGCGTGGTCGGCGACGGCGCTGCTCGATCAGCAGAGCGAGGTGGCATTCATCATCGCCACGGGCATCGACGTCACCACCCAACGCGCGGCTGAGGCTACGCTGCGGGAGAGCGAGGCGCGGTATCGGCAGCTGGTGGAAGGATCGCTGGGCATGGTGTGCACACACGATCTGCGCGGCAACCTGATCTCGATCAATCATCATGGCGCGGAGACGCTGGGACGAAAGCTCGAAGAGATGGTGGGGCATAACCTCTCCGAGTTCATCATGCCCGATCGCAAGGCGGCGCTGCCTGCCTATCTCAAGAAGATCACCGATACGGGCGAGGCGCAGGGGCTGCTGCATCTCGAGCATGCCGATGGTGAGTTGCGCGTGGTGGCGTACCGGAACAAGCTGATCGTGGTGGCGGGGCGCGCGCCGTATGTGTTGGGCTTCGGAGTGGACATCAGCGAACAGGTGCGCGCGGAGGGTCGGCTGCGTACCTTGACGAGGCAGTCGGATTCCATTCTGGAGTCGGTTGGAGACGGGATCTACGGCCTCGACCTCGAAGGCAAGGTGACGGTGGTGAACTCGGCCGCCGCGCAGATGCTGGGGTACACGCAGGAGGAGATGCTGGGGCGGAAGATGCATCCGCTGATTCACCATACCAAGGCCGATGGCGGACGCTATGTTGAGGCGGACTCGCCGATTCGGAAGACGCTGACCAACCTCGCGACGGTCCGCGTGGCCAACGAGGTGTTCTGGCGCAAGGATGGCACGAGTTTTCCGGTGGAGTATGTGGCGCGGCCGCAGATCGATTCGCATGCGGAGTCCGACGAGGCGAAGGCCGTGGGTGTGGTGGTTGCATTTACCGATACAACCGAGCGCCGTGCTCTCGATAAGATGAAGGACGAGTTCATCTCGACGGTCTCGCATGAGCTGCGGACGCCGCTGACCTCGCTGCGCGGGGCGCTGGGCCTGCTGGCGGGCGGCGCGCTGGCGAATCGTCCGGAGAAGACGCAGCAGATGCTGGAGATCGCGATCAGCAACTCGGACCGGCTGGTGCGGCTGGTCAACGACATTCTGGACCTGGAGCGGATCAGCAGCGGCAAGACGGAGCTGCATTCGACCATGTGCAGCGCGGAAGACCTGCTGCGGCGGGCGGCGGGGGTGCAGCAGGGACGGACGCCGAAGCCGAATATCCGCATCTTGTTCGCGGCCAGCAGCGTGAATGTGTGGGCCGATCCGGACCGGATTCTGCAGACGCTGAACAACCTGATTTCGAACGCGATCAAGTTTTCGCCGGCGGGAAGCGAGATTCGTCTGACGGCGCGGGCCTTGGATGACCGCGAGGCGTTGATCGAGGTAAGCGACCAGGGGCGCGGCATTCCGGCGGACAAGCTGGAGCACATCTTCGACCGCTTTCAGCAGGGGGATGCCTCGGACTCACGCGCGATGGGCGGGACCGGCCTTGGGCTGGCGATCTGCCGCAGCATCGTGACGCAGCACGGCGGGCGCATCTGGGCGACCAGCGAACCGGGAGGCGGAACGACGTTTTATTTCACGCTGCCGATGAAGCCGAGCACGAACCTGCTGTAGAGGGTTGAGGCGTTAGCGGGACCAGTTCTCGAGGGTCAGGCCGGGAACGCGCGAGAAATCCCTTGTGTTTGCCGTCACCAGCGTTAAGCCATGACGAAGGGCCTGCCCTGCGATAAGGATGTCATGGGGACCGATGGGCTTGCCCAGCATGATCAATTGCGCGCGGACCGGCCAGCTTGGCGCGCATCAGCGGTGTCGAAGTCGAGGACGGTGAACTGGAGGGCCTCAAGCAGCGCAAGATTTTTCGCCTGCCGTTGGCTCTTGCAGGCGCCGTAGAAGAGCTCGTGCATCACGATCGATGAGGTGGCAACCTCCTCGCTTCTATGCTGGAGCATCGTTTTGAGCGTCTTACCATCGGAACGATTCAGGATGGAAATGACAGCTTTGGTGTCGAGCAGGTAACGCATCAACGAAAGAGGCGGTCCAGTTTGAGCCGCTTCTGTTGCGGAACTTCCTCTTTGATAGCGGATAGGAAGTCCTCATCGAGAGGCCCGAATTCGTCGAGTCGGCGGAACCAGTCCCAAGTTTTGTCGATCGGCTCCAGGATGACTGCCTTCCCTGCTTTACGGATGCGGACCTCTGTTCCTGTAAAGCGAAACTCCTTGGGCAGTCGTACGGCCTGGCTACGGCCGTTCTGAAAGAGTCTTGCTCGTTTGTCGTTTGCCGGCATAGGACCTCCTGACCGAGGTATATACCACAGTATCTACTCGTCGCGTTCCCTGAGCCTGGCAATTACGGTGAAGTCTTCGAGGGTGGTGGTGTCGCCTTTGACTTCGCCGGTGGTGGCGAGTTCGCGCAGGAGGCGGCGCATGATCTTGCCGCTGCGGGTCTTGGGCAGAGCCTGGGTGAAGGTGAGGTCGTCGGGGCGGGCGAGTGCGCCGATCTCTTTCGCGACCCACTGGCGGAGTTCCTGGCGCAGCTCTTCGCTGGGCTGGTGGCCGCCTTCGAGAGTGACGAAGACGGCGATGGCCTGGCCCTTCATCTCGTGGGGACGAGCTACGGCCGCGGCTTCGGCGACCTTGGGATGAGCGACCAGGGCGGATTCGACCTCCATGGTGCCGAGGCGATGGCCGCTGACGTTGATGACGTCGTCGACGCGGCCCATGAGCCAGAAGTAGCCGTCAGCATCGCGGCGCGCGCCGTCGCCGGTGAAGTAGCTGCCGGGGATCTCGCTCCAGTACGCGGCCTCGTAACGGGCCTGGTCGCCGTAGATGGTGCGGGCCATGGAGGGCCAAGGCTTGCGGAAGACCAGCAGGCCACCTTGACCGTCGGGTACGGGTATCCCCTCTTTTGTAACCACTTCAGGCACAATCCCGAAGAAGGGGCGGGTGGCGGAGCCGGGCTTGGCGGGAACTGCGCCGGGCATAGGAGCGATCATGACGGCTCCGGTCTCGGTCTGCCAGTAGGTGTCGACGATGGGGCAGCGCTCTTTGCCGATGACGCGGTGATACCACATCCACGACTCGGGGTTGATAGGTTCGCCTACGGTGCCGAGCAGGCGGAGCGAGGCAAGGGAGTGCTTCTGGACCCAGGAGTCGCCCCACTTGGTGAAGGCGCGGATGGCGGTGGGGGCGGTGTAGAAGACGGTGACTTTGTGGTCGTCGACGATCTTCCAGAAGCGGTCATTCTCGGGCCAGTTGGGAGCGCCCTCGTACATCACGACCGTGGCGCCATTCTGCAGCGGACCGTAAACGACGTAGCTGTGGCCGGTGACCCAGCCGATATCGGCGGTGCACCAGAAGATGTCGTCGTCGCGCAGGTCGAAGACGTATTTGCTGGTGAGATAGGTCTGGACCCCGTAGCCGCCGGTGGTGTGGACGAGGCCCTTGGGCTTGCCGGTGGTGCCGGAGGTGTAGAGGAGATAGAGCGGGTCTTCGGAGTCCATCCACTCGGCCGGGCAGTCGGGTGCGGCCTGGTCGATCAGGTCGTGCCACCAGAGGTCGCGGCCGGCCTGCATGGCAACGGGCGAGCCGGAGCGGCGGAAGACGACTACGTTCTTGACGGTGGAGCAGTTGGCGAGAGCTTCATCCACGATGGACTTCAGTTGGACCTCGGCGCCGCGGCGGTAGCTCGAGTCCTGGGTGAGAATGGCGACGCAGCCGGAGTCGTTGACGCGATCGGAGATGGCGTGGGCGGCGAAGCCGCCGAAGATGACGGAGTGAACGGCTCCGATGCGGGCGCAGGCGAGCAGGGCGATGGCAAGCTCCGGGCACATACCCATGTAGATGGCGACGCGGTCGCCGCGCCGGATGCCGAGCGCTTTGAGCCCATTGGCGAAGCGCTGGACCTGCTGGTGGAGCTCGCCGTAGGTCAGCTTACGGACCTCGCCGGGTTCCCCCTCCCAGAGGAGAGCGATTTTGTCCTTGCGAGCGCCGAGCGCGTGACGATCGACACAGTTGTGCGAGAGGTTGAGCTTGCCGTTGGTGAACCACTTCGTGCGGGCGCCCTCGCCTTCGGTCACATTGATCCAGGGCGCGAACCAATCGAGTTCGGCGGCGGCTTCGGCCCAGAACTCTTCGGGCTGCTCGATGCTGCGGCGGTACATGGATTCGTACTGCGCGAGACTCTGGACGTGGGCCTTTGCGCTGAATTCTTTTGACGGGGGGAAGACGCGGTTTTCCCGGAGACTTGAATCCAGATTCACACTTGGTTCTGCCGTAGACACTCGCAATCCTCCATCATTTTTAGCCAGCAAAACGAAGGTACCCTATACAACTTCAGGGGGCAAATCGGACGGAGATTTAGTAGTGCGGTCAGTTTGGAAGTTCATCTTCTACGAATGGCTATGGATTGGGCTTTTCACCTGAAGCAAATCGAAGGGAACGGAAAACATCTTTGCTACCTCTTCAGCACTCATGCCTGCGTCAAGCAGTTTCTGAACTCTGATCCTTTGTTCCGTTATGTACTGTTCACTTGGCACGAACGGTTCAGCGATGAAGTCACTTTGAGCGCCCATACCACGGCGATCAGGAGATCCTCTCTGTTTAGCCATGTTGAACCTCCGTCCAATCGTTTCAGTGCACGGGTAAAGCGGCAAGAGGGCCATAGGTTCAAACTGGTCTAATACTGGAAAATTCGCGGACTTGAACAGTGGACGAAGATCGGAGATGCTGCGAAGAAGCGAGCCCTGCCTAGTTGCGGACCGGAGATGAGGCGGGTCCCCCCACCTTTGCGGGTGGTCTTACAAGCAGCGGCAGAATGACGGAGACAGCCATGACCAGCGCGATGACGTGGAGCCCGCCGGCATAGTCTCCGCTGACCTGACGCATGTGAGCGATCAGCAGCGGGCCGAAGGCGCTGGCGAACCCCCAGGCGGTGAGCATCAGGCCGTAGATCGAGCCTGCGTTCTCCGAACCGAAGTAGTCCGCCGCGAAGGCCGGCATGGTCCCGAAGCCTCCGCCGTAGCACAGCAGAATAATGAAAGCAACGGTGGTGATCGCCGCGACCGAATGCAGAGCGGGCAGAAACCAGAAAAGAGCGACCTGCAGGATGAACATCACCGCGAAGGTGGTGCGGCGGCCCAGCGTGTCCGACGCCCAGGCCCAGAAGACGCGGCCAGCCGCATTGCCGATGCTGACGATACCCACCATGCCGGCGGCGACGATGGCGGTGACCTTGGCCAGCATCTGAAACATCGGAGCTTCCTGCGAGATGATCGAAATTCCTGCCGAGGTATTGAGAAAGAGCAGAAGCCACAAGGCCCACCACTGCCAGGTCTTCAACGCGTCGGCCAAGGTGAAGGCCTTTGCGCTCCGTTGCGTAAGCTGGTTCTGGGTGGGTGTCCAGCCTTCGGGCTGCCAACCTTCGGGTGGGTTCTGCATGAAGTAGCCTGCGGCGACCGTGACGATGAGGAAGGCGATGCCGAGATAGGCGAAGGTGCGCAGAACGCCTACGTCTTGAATCAGGCGAGTGGCGATGGGAGCGGTGACGAGCGCGCCGGCTCCGAAGCCACCGACGGCGATGCCGGTCATCAGACCCCGGCGGTCGGGGAACCATTTGAGCAGCACGGCGATAGGAACGATGTAGCCGAAGCCGAGCCCTATGCCGCCGATAACGCCGTAGGAGAGGTAGAGCCACCACAGACCATGGGAGAAGCTGGCGAGAAAGACTCCGCCGCCGTACAGGAGACCGCCGGTGATGGCGACGACGCGGGGACCGACGCGCTTGAGCCAAAGGCCGCCGAAGAAGGAGGCGAATCCGAGGGCCATGATGGCGATGGTGAAGGTGAGGGTGACCTCGGAGATGGTGGAGTGAAAGAGCTTGGCCAGAGGAGTCCGGAAGACGCTCCAGGCATACACCGCGCCGAGAGCCATCTGGAGCAGAATACCGGCGAGAGCAATCCACCAGCGCTTGAAGTTGTTCATTATTCCTCCTGGATCATGCGGGATCATGCTGGATCATGCGAGATGGCTGGGTTTATGCCGGGATGCATGTCTGGATGTAGGATGCGCGCGAAGGCTCAAGCTCAGCATATAAATAGGATGCGGAAGCCTGCCGCCGTACTTCGGCGACTTCTTTCAGAGATGATGGCCGCGGTAGACTCCACGTATCGTGAACGTTTACTGGCCTGCCATCCTCGGCTTCTTTCTTGGCTTCGGCTTTGGCGTAGGCTGCGCGCTGGCGGTGATGTACTCCATCTTCATGGGCGGATACCGGGCGGCAGTGCGCGATTCGCAGCTTCCGCAGCCTCCGGAGCGGTACACCCGCGCGCGCGCGAAAAACTCAGGCCGGTAGAGGGCCGTATTCCTAAGAATTTGTTTTTAAAACTGCGTAGCGATTTACGTCCTCGCAAAACAAGCAACGGCAAAGGCGAAATGCGGGGATCTCTCCACTCCGCAACGGATGATGAAACCATCCGTTGCTCCGGTCGAGATGACGATTTTAAGGAGTTATTAGACAGGTTCTGAGAGAGAGCCTCTGGGAATCTGGAGCGTCACGATGATCGCACACGGCCGTCCAAACCTTCGCCCGGAACACACTGACGTGAAAGAATAGACTCATTCGATCCATTCGCCCCCCCGGCGAATACAGGGGTAACAGTGCTGCGGTCCGCCTTCATCGCTCTCTCCGGCAACAAAGCTCTCCGCGCCTTTTCCGAGCGCTCTTCGATCGGCCGCACCATGTCCGGCCGCTTCGTCGCCGGCATGTCGGTCGACGAGGCCCTGGCCGCCTGCGAACGCGTCAACCGGGAGGGCATCGCGGTCAGTCTCGACTCCCTGGGCGAAAGCGTGACGACCGAGGCCGAGGCGCGCAACTCGGCCGAGGTCTACCACCTGCTTCTCGATGCCATCGAGACCCGCAGGCTCAACGCCAACGTCAGCGTCAAGCTTTCGCAGGTGGGCATGGATTTCGACCCCGCGCTCGCCGAACGCATCGTCCGCGAGATGGTCGACCATGCCGCTCGCGTGCACTCCTTCGTCCGCATCGACATGGAAGGCTCGCCTTACACCGAGGCCACCCTCGCCATCACCGAGCGCCTGGCCGCACAGTACCCCGGCAGCGTCGGCACCGTTCTGCAGGCGTACCTGTTTCGCACCGAGGCCGACACCGAGCGTCTGTTGCGCCAGGGAATCCGCATCCGTCTCTGCAAGGGCGCCTACAAGGAAGGCCCCGCGATCGCCTTTCCCGCCAAGGCAGACGTCGATGCCAACTACGTCAAGCTCATGAAGCAGATGGTCGCCTACTCGGATAACGGCAAAGGCGTCTTCTGCGGCATTGCGACCCATGACGAGGCGATCGTCGAGCAGATGCGCGCCTTCGTCCGCGAAAACAAGATCGACAAACGCGCCTTCGAGTTCCAGATGCTGTACGGCATTCGCCGCGACCTCCAGCGCAAGCTTGCCGCGGAGGGCTTCGGCGTACGAGTCTACGTCCCCTTCGGCCCGGAGTGGTATCCGTACTTCATGCGCCGCCTCGCCGAACGACCTGCGAATGTCCTCTTCCTGGCGAAAAACTTCTTTAAAAACTGAACGCATGCCGCGGGAAGCGTCGCAGTGACTGCTTTGTGGAAGAGCGCCAAAGTTCTCAATCGTTTTTGAAGAATCGATGCTTCTGAGCGGCTCGAAGCGCTTATTTGCCGTAAGCGGGGCCGTTCCTGGGGCCGGGGACCGGTAGATATGGTTCGACGGCAAGCAGATCGGAGAGGGTGTTGCGCTCCTGATCGGAGAACTGGCCGCGAAACTGGTCTGAACTCAGAATGGCCCGCCGCTGGGGATCCGGCATCTCGCGCAGATCGCGGAAGGCGCGGGCAACCATGCGGCGGCGATCCAGGGGCAGGCTGCCGAGCTGCTGCATGGCTCCTCGGACCTGCTGTCGCTGGGGAAGCGTGAGACGCTCCATCGCTTCGGTGCGCTCGATTACGCGGCGGCGCTTCTCCGGCGACATGCTGTTGAGCTGCGTGAGCCGGTCGCGCATGCGCTGCTGAGTCTGCGAAGGAAGATCGCGAAAGCCCGGCTCCGCCTCCAGAGCACGCTGCTGGTCGGGCAGGGACAGATTGCTATGGCGATCCATCCACTGGGCAAGATGCTCCTGGTTGCGCCGGGGACCAACGCCTGTGCCGGGACCGGACTCATAGCCAGGCCCAGACCTGGTGTCAGATCTGGAGTCAGACCTGGGGTCAGACCTGGGGTCAGACCTGGGGTCAGACCGCTGCTGGCCGGCCGCCATGGAATGCGCGGGGAAGGCTGAGCTGCGCAGAACAGCAGGCCGCGTCGCAGCCATCGCAGTCATCGAGGCGCCCGCGCCAAGCAGCAGAGCCAGGATTGCTGGTGGAAGACTGCACCGGAATTTAGTTGAGGAGTGCATGGGTAAGCGCGTGGCAGAGCCTCGTCCGCCTGCAGGGACAACTTTATTCTATGTGCGGCAGCTTACTCGCGTTCCGACTTTCCTGGGCCTCCCTGCCCGCGATGGTTGCCCTCGCGGGATGATTGCCCGCGAATCGGAAGTTAGCTGCTGGGAGGGGCAGCCGCATCGGTGCCTGAGTTATCGGGCTGCAAGAGCTGGTCCATGGTCTGAATGGCCTGGTCGTTCTTGTCCAGAATCTGAAGATCCTGCACCGTGGCCGAGACCTGGCTCTGCGAATGCGAGACGGTGGAGAGATCGACGACCGCTCCGCCGCCAACCAGAAGCAGCAGCGCTAAGCCGCCGGCGAGCGCAGGACGCATCTGCCGGCCGGTATTGAACAGCAGGCGCGACCTCATCCGTTCGAACCATCCGGCGGGGGGCAGGGCTTGCTCTTCCCGCAGGCGCACCGCAAGCTTTTGATCGAAGTAGGTAGACGGTTCCGGCGCATGCCAGGCGTCGAGCACAGCGAAGGTCTCCTTCATAGAGGCAAACTCCCGCGCGCATTCGGGACAGGACCCAAGATGGGCGCGCATTGCGGCAGCGGGATCGGCCGCGTTCGAGCGCAGGGCCGGAGAGAGGAGATCGAGGAGAGCGGATTGGCAGTCTTTGCAGTTCATTGTGACCTTTCCAACATCGTTACATGCACGCGGAGTATGCAGCGCTTCGAACTAAATAAACGTCTTCCTAAATAAATGTCTTCAACTTCTCCCGCAGGGTCTGGTAAGCGCGAAACAGAAGCGACTTGGTGGCCGATTCGCTGAGCTTGAGCACGTCGCCGATCTGTTTATAGTCCAATCCCTGATATTTGTGCATCAGAACAGCCATGCGTTGCCGTTCCGGCAGGGCGAGAACATGCTGCCGAATGGCGTTGAGTCGCTCCTGCCGAAGAAGCCTGGCCTCCACATCCGGGGTCGAGTCGGCGACGTCGGGCATGGTGCCGGTCTCAGAGTCAGTCTCATCCAAATAAATCGTGGAGGCGGCGCGCTCGTGCCGGGTGTCGCGCGCGTGATTGACGCCCAGGTTAGTCGCAATGCGATAGAGCCAGGTGCTGAAGCGGGCCTCGGCGCGGTAGGTCTCGCGAGAGCGGTAGATGCGGAGGAAGACCTCCTGGGCGAGCTCTTCCGCGATGGCCTGGTTGTGCACCATGCGATACATGAAGTGAATGATCGGTTTGCGGTACTTCTGGATGAGGTAGTCGAAACCGGCCATGTTGCCGGCGCGAAGCTCCAGCATGATCGCCGCATCGTCCATCTGGCCGAAGCCGCCCGCGGAGTGGTGAACCTCCGCATCTGGGAGATTTTCGAGCAGCCTCGGATGGATAGCCAACGTAGCCATATCATCGGTAACCCCATCCTTCGCCGCGGGTTGCGGTTCAGAGTCGATTTCCGGGAAAATTCCTGCGGCACCGGCGGCCGGAGGCGGCTCTTTGGGGCCAGGACGACCGGAATTGGACGAAATATCGGACATCCTCGCGTAGGTTATTGTACCGCCGACAGAACAGGCAAATGGGATACCGCATTCCGAAGATCGAAAGATCGAAGAATCGAATTCCGCACGAAACGTCAGCAGGCCCCGGAAGCCATGTGGCAGAGCCGTAGCATCGATGCTATTCTTTCCCAGGACAGCCAAGGCAAGGATCGGATCTCCCTTCCCGCTCCGGGGCGCATAACTCAGCGGTAGAGTGCCACCTTCACACGGTGGAAGTCGTAGGTTCGAATCCTGCTGTGCCCACCATAAAATCAACAATTTAGCGACACTGGCGAGAAGGACTTGATGCCATTTGATGCCAAACTCAACCGGCTGGCATCCGCTGCGCCGGTTATACCGGCTCAAACCTTCCCTCCCTGCTGCTACGCTGCTGCCGACGTGAGCATCGCGTAAACCGTCCCGACCATCTGCTGCACACTCTCCGGCAACTCCTGCATGTACTCGTTCGCTGTCGTGTCCGCTCGCGAGTGTCTGAGGTGAGACTGGATATCCTTTACTGATCCCAGATTCTGTGCTCGAGTCGCCATCGTGCGGCGGAGCACCTGGAAGTTCAGCTTCGGAATCCCCAGCTCGTCTGCCAGAGGCTTAAGGATTCGGCTCCGATAGTTGGCCGTGTCGATCATGCCGCCATCGGCGTTGGGGAAGATGAACGCCTTCGGAGAAGAATCGGAGCACTCCAGTTTCCAGAGTTTGAGCTCGCCGGAGAGACCATCTGGAAGATGCATCTTGCCGAGGCTCTTTGGGGTCTTGCCGTAGGGTCTCAACTCCCGGCGGTAGACCGTTTCTGTCAGCGACAACGTATTGGCGTCGTCGAAGGACTGCCAGCGGAGAGCAAAGAGTTCGCTGGGACGGAGAGCATCCGTGATGTCCAGCATGAGAATCAGGCGATCGCGTCTGGCAGCTTTCTCCAGAATCGCTCGCATCTGCTCCCAGGTCAGGATCTGCTTGTCCTTTGGCCGAAGATTCTTGGGAATCTTCAACGTCCGGGTCGGATCCTTGACCAGAAACTCCTGCTCGATGACTTCGTCGAAGATGGACTTGAGATAGGAGCGCGCCTGCTTCACCCTGTCCTGGCAATATGTTCTTGCCAGATGGTTTACATGCGTTTGCAGCTCAAACTTATCGATCGAGTCGAGGGCTCGAGAACCGAACTTCTCGATCAGATCGATCTCAATCTGAGCTGTTTTCTCCTTCGCCGTCTCTGGCCGCCAGTCTCCCTGTCGAAGTGGAAAATAGCGGTTTCGAACGAACCACTCAAAGGTGACAGACCCATCTTTCAGAATTCTGCCGTCTGCGAGTTGCCCAGTCTGCTTGGCGACCTCAGCCTTCAGCGCATCCCGCGCCTTCAGCTTCGTCATCTGCGATCTGAGGCCGAGCCGGACGCACACGCGAACGGTTCGGACATCTTCGGTTGTGGCGTCGATCACATCCTTGCGGTAGAAGCCATACCAGGCTTTACCGCGTTGGACGATCGAGCCCGTCTGATGCGAGATACCCATCGTTCCTCAATTTCTGTGGGGGAAGACAGTGGGCTCTCCCATTTTAGCTGGCGCGACGGCCCATGGAAGAGAGTCTTTCCCGTTCATCAATGAAGGCTTCAATCCCGCTTGGGCGATAACGAAGCGTTCCGTCCCCCATGCGAATGACGGGAAGCAGCGGCTTCTTGCGTGAAGAATGATCCCAGACCCAATCGGTGCTTACGTTCAGTCGCTTCGCCACATCATCGGCGGTAAGCAGAGGCTCAACCTCCACTGCTTTTCGAGGAGGTTTACGCATGTGGTCATGGGAAGCCGTGGATATTCGAGCCTGAGTTGGTTCAAGGACTGATACGTCACTCGCTAGATGGTTCATCGATGGCACACCTCACTAGTTGAATAGCGCTCGGCGGTATCGGCAGATACCGGGAAATGTGCCTAGCCTCTCGTGACCGAAGAATCTTGTCTAATACTTTTCATTTATCGGGTGATAGGTTTCACGATCACCCCGACACAAACCCAGCCGTGAAAAGCATTTACACCGCTTGGCGTAAGTTTGGCCAAAACTGACTTTTCTGTTGATAAGTAGAAACAGGATTGACAGAATTTCCACAGGCAGAAATACGATGTTCCCGCTCGTTTGCAGTTGAGTGCAAGAGCACTACATCCTGTCGAGCGGTGCGTTATGTATGAATGGGCCGAGCTTCGCCATTTCAGATATTTGCTGACGATCCTGGAGAGACAGGGATTCCGAGCCGCTGCGGAGGAGTTGCGTACCGCGCAACCCAATCTCAGCGTTCAGGCCCGACAGTTCCAGGAGAACGCTTCGGTTCGTCTCTTCCGCAAGATGAAGGGCGGACGTATCCCGCCCACAGATACTGGAGTCGCATTCAAGGTCCTGGCTAAGTTCCTGTTGGAGACCCGCGATGAAGTTCTCGATGCGCTCATAGCGATTGAACGCGGAGATGTTCGCTCCGTCCGGTTCGGATGTACTCCGCTGGTGGATGAGGCTGTATTTCGAACCTTCTGCGACCTTCACAAAGAGATTCTTCCCACTTGTCCGGTGCGCCCCACCCATGGAGATACAGCGCATCTGGCGGAGGAAGTTCTGTCGGGAAAGGTCGATGCCGCATTCGTGACGTTGCCCCTGCGGCATCCCGATCTCCGCATCGAAGAGGTGCGGCGAGACCGGCTGGTTGTCTGCCTGCGGCGAGACGATCCCCTTGCCGGGAAGGGTTCCTTACAGACCTTCGATTTGCAAGGCAATCTCGCTGTGCTTTATCACCCCCAACGACACCCTGATGCTCACGAGCGCCTGCTGGAACTTCTCAGAGACAGTGGGGTGCAGATTGAGGAGTATTCGTGGGCGTCGCACCCTTCTGAGATGCAGACGTTGGTCAAAGGCGGCCACGGCTTCGCGTTGATCCGAGAGGGGACGACGCTCGATGAAGAACTCACGGCTCGACCGGTTGTCGGCGTGGACTGGACCGTGGATACGGCCTTAATTTATCACAAAGTCAACCATCCCAAGACCGTTCCTATCCTGGTCAAGCGGCTTCTCAAGCAGATTCCTCAAAACAGCAGAGAGACGACACCGAGCAAAGCCCCAGCGTCCGTACAAGCCTCCCTTGCGGGCGGCAAACGTCCTCCTCAACGCGTAAAAGATGAGCCGGTTCAGATGACCCTTCTCGGCGGAAAGTGCAAGCGTTCATGCGAGATAGAAGGAGGTGATACTTCGGAGCTATCACCCGATAACTATTTCGTATTAGACGTGAGGGTAGCCCGAGCCTAATCATCACGGCATATTCCCGACTGAGACCAGTCGATGGAGGTGCCGATGATACGCAGCAGCCACGTAGTGATCTCCCGCAGCACAGCCCGTCTTGCCAGGCGACTGGCCCGTCCCTTTTCGAAACGCAAACTGTTCCGCGCCACGCGTGTGATGTGGCCGGCGCTCGCCGCGCTCACAGTCACAAGCATTGCTCATGCCCAGGGAACGATGGACTTCTCCGGGGCTACAACGCTCATGACGACCTTCAAAACTTTCGCGATTTTTGCGGGTGCGGTCATCTGCTTCGGCGGTCTGATCTTCGCCGGAATCCGCATGATGAGTGGGCGTTTTCAAGATGCCACCCAGGACTCTTCGGTGCGCTGTTCGGTGCCGGAGTGCTCGGCTGGGGAGCTGGTTGGATTGGATTCTCAATGCGTCGACGTGCATCCTTACGAAGAGGCGCAGGGCTCCCAACGCTTGCTCGACATGCCCGGTTACGACGTAGCCGCGCTTGTTTTTAAATCGGGCAAGAGTGCATCGCACATCTACGCCCGTCTTTCCCTGTTGCAACTCATTCCCGATGTTGCCCAGGCATTCGCCGAAGAACGCATCACCGCCAGCCACGCTAACCTCATCGCCCGTTTGCCGCAGGAGCATCAGGCCGCAGCCTTCGAGCAGTGCTGGCGCAAGGACTGGAACGACAAAGAGCCGCATCTGCTACCCGCCAAGCGCGTAGCCGCTTGGATCGAAACCGCCCTCTATCTCGCCCTTGCCGATGCTCCGTTCGACCTCGAAGATATCGGCCTCAACCCTGCTGCCGGAGCTTGCGTGACCTGCCCCCGCCGCAGCGGACACAACACATCACTCTTCGCCGACGTTCAGGGCGATCAGTGCCTAGACGGACTCTGCTATCAAACCAAAGTCGTAGCGCATATCGACCACGAACTAGCCGCACGGCCTCATCTTGTTCAGATCGAGACAACGTGGCGAGCCGCCAAAGAACAGCGCCCCGGCACCCTGCCCAAGAACTCCTACCGCGAACTCGATACGCCCGACAACCCGGACGCCGAGCCGCCATGCCCCAATACCAAATCCGCATTGATCGTCTTTGGACGCCATGCCGGAAAGACCATCACCGTATGCATCGATGACCACTGCCCGGTACACGACCCCGCCACCGCCGCCTGTCTTGCCAAGCAGGGAGCCGAGAACCAGGCCTCTGTCATGGAGCCAGCACCCGAGGAGGAGACGGAGGAAGAGGCCGAACAGCGCCAAGCAGACTACAAGCAGCGCAGGACGGAGCATGACGCCGAACAACAGCGTCGAGATGAGGAACGCAAAGCCGAGTACGAGCGCCAGCAGAAAGAGTATGAGGCCGAGCAGAAGCGCCGGGAGAAGTTGAGCAAAGCCCGCACCGCGACCTTCGACCGCATCCTCGACAATGCTCCGGCTATTTTCTCCGCCGCGCAGCTTCGTATTTTCCTCCGCTTCCTCGTCCACATTGACCCCTACAGCTTCCTGGAAGAAGTTGCCAGCCACTTTGCCGGGAACGATGAGAATGCACAGCAGACCGACGAGGAAATCGTACTCGCCGCACTCGACAACACCGCAGAGGACAAGCTAAGCGGCTTCGCCCTGCGCCTCGTGCTGACCGATCACGTCAGCATTCCCCCAGAAAACGAACCCGATCCTCTCTCCGAGGCGGAGGCGGCATTTGCTCCACAGTCGCCGAAGTCTTCCAAACCCAAGAACACCAGCAAATCCAAGGAGACGCCCACGCCCGTGAAGGCTCCGCAGAAAAAAAGCGCAGTCAAGAAGCAGAAAGCAGCCTAACAGCATTGGGGCGGCAACGCCCCTTGCTTTCTCAGCCCCGGATTCGTCAGGGGCTTTCTTTTGGAGCCGCACCGGCGCTTCCGCGCCGCGCCGGCGAACCCGCGCCGAGTTCGTAGCAGCCAGTCACGAGGCAGTCTGAGATAGTGACAGTTTCGGTCGACCGATTGTAGCCGAGCGCGAGACTGGATTTGGGGCAGATGGCGTCGTCCCAAGGTGCATTGACCGTGCAATTGGGAACTCGAGCATCCTTCCAGCAATCGATGTCGTAATTCGTTTGACCTGGAGATAACGGTATCCACGGTGAGTTTATATTTACGTGGATACCGCCTGAAGGTGACGCTTACACCGGCCTTTAGTCTCGTTAGTATAAGTTCCGTTCAACTAATGTTTGTCCGCACCGGATCCTTCTGTCTGGACGACATTTGCATGACGGCCTCATGTTTAACCTCCCATGACAAACGAATGGATGCTGCCACTATCTAGTTCTTCATCGCTAGAAAGTTAGCTTTAAGGCTAGCTGCATGGAGCGCGGCCCTCCGCTTTAATGTTGGGCAGCAAGCCCACTCAGAGCATTAGCGAGTGAATTTGTCGCTTGTCCAAAGGTAATATCCGTGAGTCCGGTGTCGACCGCACCGAAACTCGGATGGTTAAAGATGTTGAAGGCCTCAGCTCGGAACTGAAGCTGAACGTTGTAATGAATGGGGAACTGCTTCCGCAATGCGAAATTTAGCTGGCTTGCGCCAAATCCGCGATAGTAATCGATTGATACCTGTCCAGGGAACCGCCAACGAGATCAGTGACAAAGGCGGCGGGATTTAGCTGTTTACCACCGGGAGAGCGCGGTCCGCCCGGGGTGGTACTCACATATACCGGCACTCCTGGAACGTAATCGACGCCGGTGGTAAAATTTCCGCCATCCAGTGCCGGGTTAGCCGTCGCTTTTCCGGTCAACGTAAGAGGGAAGCCGCCGCGTGCCGAGAACCGAAAGTCTGAGCCCTGCAAAGGTTAGGATCGGTAGCTCTGCAAGGAGATTCTTCTCTCGACGCACGAGAGATCAGGGAAGAGGTTGAGCGATATCTCGATCTGGTGTTACATATAACCAAAGTAGAAGGGAGGCCCCTCGTCAAGCAAGTGCACTTCGCCTTTGACCTTCACGGAAACATAATCGTGAGTCATAGGAACGTGCGATATGTTGGGTGAGATATAGATATAACTTTCGCGGAAGACGCGCAGGCGACGAGACGAACCGCTAAGCAAATCCGTTGCTATAACGATCCGGGTTGCCGGAGGTGCATATCCGCTTCGCGGATGGCTGTGATGCGCAGCCGCACGCCGAGCTCTCAAGGTCTTCTTCGGAGTTGCGGTAGCAGCGCTCTCGATATCGAAATGATCGGTTGACCCTCCGAATCGCGCGGTGATACCGATGGTCGTGGCACCAGCCTATGACCGGATGGGATGCAGGCAGCTAGCGGCTATTCATGCCCTGGGTGCACGAGCGATTCTGAGGATTGATCGGCTGGATAGCGACGCCCTTGAAATCGCATTTATTGTTATTGCTCGAGTGCCGTGCAATCAGTAGTAATCTAACATCTTATTGGAGAGTAATAGCAATTCACATTCGGTTAAAAATTTCCTTCGTTGGGAGGGGACAATGTAGCTTCCAGACACACGCAAATCAAGGGGATGCATAGATCGCAGTTTCGACCCAGCTACCTGCGTACTCTTCTCCATCGTTGAGTGCGGGAGCGTTGTCAATGGCGTAAAGTGATGGGATCAACTTGGGAGGTTTAGACAGCTTGCTACATCGACCGGAAAACAAGGCGCTTAAGCCCAAGAAATCTAAAGGCTCTGACAAGCCGAAGAGAGGGATTCATGCGGTCGCACAATTGGCGGGTGTATCGATTTCAACCGTATCGAGGGTGATGAACGGCGCGCCCAACGTCGATGCTAAGCTGAGCCGTAAGGTCTGGAAGGCCGTAGAGGAAACCGAGTATGTGCCAAACCGTCACGCACAAGCCCTTATATCTGGACGCACCCGTCTATTAGGACTAATCGTCTCTGAGATAGTGAATCCGTTTTTTCCCGAGCTCATTCAAGGATTCGAGCAGGCTGCCATGGAGGAAGGGTTTGGCGTTCTCATCGGCGCTACAAACGCGGACCCAGTTCGTTCTGCGGAATGGGTACAGCGCATGCTGCAGCATGGTATCGAAGGTCTCGCGCTCCTGACATTCATGAGCGAGCCACCGCACATCTTCGATCTTTTGAAGAACACACCAACTGTCCAGATCGGTATCGGTGGCGGTAGTCAAGGGGTCGAGATCGTAGAACTGGATTACAGGATTGGCCTACGGCAGGCAGTACAGCACCTGGCTGCCCTCGGACATCGTGACATCGTCTTTGCGGCTGGATCGCCCGAGGACCCCACAGCTGCGCTTCGAGAGAAGTGGTTCGTCACCTCCATGAGGGAGATCGGCGTTGTTGCTGGCGCGGATCATGTCTTTGAGGAACACCACACGCTTGAGGGCGGGATCGAAGCAGCTAACCGTATCCTTCAGCGAAAGGTGCTGCCAACAGCTCTGATCTGCTCTAATGACCTAATGGCGATTGGTGCGCTGAAAGTGTTTTACTCGAACGCTTTGCGAGTGCCGCAAGACATTTCTGTCATTGGATTGGATGACATTCATCTCGCAGAGTTTACTTCGCCCCCTTTAACAACGATAAGAATTCCCCGGATGCAACTCGCGCAGGTCTGCTTTCACATGCTTCTTCAAAAGCTGAGGCCGCAAAAAGACACGGCCTTGTACCATCCTACTGTCCCCACGATTCTCGTGGTGCGGGAGTCGACAGATTATCCTCGCAAGGGCCTCAAATTAGGTGAGGCGAAACTCATCGAGTAAGTCTCCGCAGGCTCAACACGTAAGCCTCAAATCGAGATTTAGATATGACCGGTGCTCGACTATCTATTTGTGCCGCTCACAGATCTTTTCAACTCTGCTACGATGTGGCTGGAGCCGGGTGTCAGAGCCGCTACCATGCTCTGAGCGTACCACCGCGACAAATAGTCGTTAGGATGCAGCGGATCGTTGAGGCAGTCTTTTGGCTTTTTAGCTGCGAACACGGCGCCACTGATCGCAGTCATGTCAACAAGCTGTACACCCGGCCCCGTCAAGGCTCGCAGGCGCGTATCATATTGTCCGACGCGATCCCAGTACTCTGCTCTTGAGGTGTAAGCGGGGTCGAAGCGCATGGTGGAGACGAGTAAAAACTCCGCTTGCGGATTTGTTGCTCTCACCGTTTGAATGACTGCGAGGATATTATGCTGAAATGTGTCGGCGGAGACACTCGAAAAGTCATTCTGACCGAACGCAATCACTACAATATCTGGATCAAGCGACGCCACCATCCTCTGCGCCATCTCCCGAGCCCAGTCTGACGTTGCGCCACTCTGCGATGAGTTGTAAAGATTAATCTCACGATCCCCGCTAGTCTCTTGCATCTCTTCAATGAACAACTCAATCCAAGGTGGCTGGAAGGGGGCAATCTTGTTGATCCGGCTGGAGCCGATGCCAAAGGTGATGCTGTCGCCGTAAGCTACGATCTTCAGCGGACTATGAGCGGAGAGTTTTCGCATGGTTCTGGGGAGATGTTCTCCAATATAGGACTGGACTGGCCCCGTCCACATGTCGGCATGCTTGTAGGTCACAAACACCTGTTTCCCACCAATCTTGTTCCACTTCAACTCACCCTTGAGCAGCTCTTCATTTTTCACCTGCGTCATACGTGAGTGGGGAGTACGCATGAACGTTCGCCCAACGAAGGAGTAGTCGGTGCCTTCATCATAAGAGACTGTCATCGAGGAATCGGTCACCGATAGAATTCGCTTTGGAGTAAACATGAGCGTGCCCTCTGCAGGCTTCCCGTTCATAGATAGCATCAGGACTGCCTCTCGTGAAACTGTGCTTCCTTCCCAGAAGGGTTTCATGATGTCGCTGAGTTCCACACTACTCTGCAACGCTGGATCGTTTTCCTCATACACTTGCAAACCAACGCGATCGGCTTCAACAAAGCCGGATGCGCTTTCCTTTGAAAGAATGACCTCCACACTGGCAGTCAGCGGGTGCGGCTTCATATAATGATCAATTTTTCCAGGGTCTTTGCCTTCTCTCATATCCGCAGTGGAATCCACATTCATCAGTTCTTCACCATTCTTATCCAGAAAGCGCAAAGTCAGCTTGCCGCTTCCGGCCGGCTCGGAGTGAATCATGGCAGAGATCATCATGTGATTGTCTGGTCCGACCTGAACTCTTTGGGAGACGGAGCCGGGCCCAGGGCCGATATGAATCGACGCTCGTCCTTCTAAGGGGTGTTTCGTTGTTAGATGGATATCACCCTTCACTCGCCACGAATTGAGGTCATCTTCAAAACCACCATTTGTTATGACATCGTGAGAAGGATTCTGTGAAGCTGCAAAAGTCGCCTGACAGGTCAGGATCAATATCACAACAACGCTTCTGCACAGAAAACTCAACGCATACACCATGTGTCCCTGAAATAATCGCATCTTAAAATGATCTAAAGTTTGATATTGCTTACTGACATCTCGACACTTGCATCAACTCAACGCAACGTCCTCACGACTTCTCCGCCACGCACTGTTACTAACAAGTTTGAAGCTCAGTTACGATACCTTAAGAATCATTCCCGGATTAGAAAGATCGCCAGCGGTAGCTTTGGCTAGCCCAACGCTATTAATCAGATTTCCCGGGATGTGCAAGTCGTGTTCATGAATCTCGACGGAGTTGGTGATATTCATCGCCTTATCGGCCGCCATGTCTTGTGCCAGAACCTTTACCCCACGCAACGAGCGCGCAAAGGTGAGAGTAAGGCTTCCAAAGCGGCCGAATATTCCGAACGGACCATCTGCGTCTCCAACATCGAGAGTTACATCCGCATGCGGCATGAACCATGCTCGATCGGCTCGGGTTCGCTGGTGCACGCCAACCGCTACTGCACCGTTTGGGAAGCGCGCCGCAATCACGAAAGGCTTATCCCCACTCGATTTGACTATAGGAAGCTCTATATTTCGGCTGAAGCCGGCCGGAGCTCCCTGTTTCACATCTTGTCCGATCATCTCGGACCACCAGGTCTCCGCCGGTCGGAACACCCAGTTATCCATCAAGATCTCGCTGGACAACCGCACGAAGCCCGCACCTGCAGCGTATGGCGCGGCGACTCTCTGCCAGCGAATGGCGCGGACCACTTCATCCATCTGCTTCTTTAGTGCTCGCGGGCCCGCGGAAAACATATCGACATCACCATCAGGCCGAAGTCCGTACAAGGGAAAACGCATGATTCCCATGGTGCAGCCAAGTACGGCTGCTATATAGACCTCATCCTCCACGTTCAGCAGAGCGTGGACCTCAGGGTGCCCTTGCACCGCGTTCAGCATCTGCGATGCACGGTCCAGAGTGGTGGGAATTGAAAGCAGACTGTTCGTATCGTAGGTCCTGTAAACGTCTGTCTTGCGAAGGATCTGCACACGGGGCGAGGTCCATGTCTGAACCTCAAAGCGGCCATCCTTCCGCCATTCCCCGTTCAGCGGCCACTCTCCGTAGACATGTTCTACCGTCAGAGGCGCATCGAGCTGGTTGCGGGCTCGGTCAACACTGAAGCTGGAATCGCCACCGTCGATCTTCCAGTAGCGGATTCCGGCTTTTTTGCTTCTCTCTACCAAGGAAGTGTCGGCATCGCCGCCGGGAGTTTTGCGACACCATAGTGCCGCGCCTCGCCAGCCCTTCGCCATAATCGCGGCATTTAGCTTTGTAAGACCTTCCTGAGGCGTACCTGCGTAGGAGGGGAACTTCTGCGTGTCGAGAATAAAAGTTGCGTTCCCGCCCGACTCCCATCCAGCGTCAAACAAGAAATAGAGCTCGCCGCGAACTTGTGGGAGGAACTTCTCCGCCCATCCCTCAGGCCCGAACACATTTGCTTCCGTCATCTCACCATTCGCAATCGTAGAACCCTCCGCGCCCTGCAGAGTCTTCGTGTCCAGATGAGCTAGATTGTGGCCATACATATAGTTCTGGGTCGCCCACGTACACCAGTAGTTCGGCGCCATAGAATGTGCCTGTGGTATTAGATTATTTTCTGCGTCTTTACCTCCAATTCCCGCAGAGAAGGCCAAAGGTGAACTAGTCACTGTGAGAATCGCCGCAACACCGTTGATGAAACCCCTACGATCCATCGTTGTCATTCCTTTGCTACTTTCTGGTTGAATCATTTAGCTTGCGTTGAAGTTCCATCGCCGCTGCCTTTAAATAGCAGGCCTAGCTTCAACGCGCCGCATGGTGACTGTGGCTTTTGCTGTCGGCAGCTTTGGCCCTGGAAAGTCTTTTGTGTACGCCTCCAGGGTGATTGGTCCTGGCTTCTTCCCTGCCTGAACGATGACTTGCACGAGGCCCATAAATAGACTCCGCCTTGGTTCTTTATCCGGCTCCTGACAGTTTGGATCTCCATTGCCAACCCCGAGCAGGGCACATTCTCCCACAAGCTTGAACTGGACCAGGTTGTCCGCAGTAGGGATTGTGCGTCCCATTCCGTCGAGCGCCTCAACCTTGAAGATGGCAAGATCTTCTCCGTTTGCGTCGATTTCGCCTCGGTGAGCCGTCACGCGTAGTGACGATGCGGTTCCGGTCGTCTCTCGCTTCTCTATGAGGATGACCTTCCCCTCCCTGCTGCCTCGGGCTTCGAGCGTGCCAGGTTCATACTTCACCTTCCACTCCAGATGGCTAAGCGGAACTACCTTCTGCCTGCCCAGGCTTTTCCCGTTTAGGAAGAGCTCAACCGCTTCGAGGTTGGAGTAGACCCAGACCATCACCGGCTCGCCGAGGCGATCTTCCCAATTCCAGTGCGGAAATAGATGTAGCACCTGTTCTGTGCCCCACGAAGCTTTGTAGTAGAAGTAGTTATCCTTGGGGAAGCCGCACATATCCACGATGCCGAACTGTGAGTTGATGGAGGGCCAACCGTACGGCGTCGGTTCGCCACGATAATCAAAGCCCGTCCACGCGAACCCGCCAGCCAGGTAGTCTCGCTTTGCGTAAAAGTTCCACCACTCCTCAGCGGTCTCACCCCAGCTGGGAGCATTGACGTCGTATGCACTCTCCCAATTTCGTAGCTTATCGGTGAGATAAACCCCACGGGTAGAAACCGTGCTCGCGGTTTCAGATCCAAAGAGCGCCATATGCGGGTGCCTCTCCCGATAGGCATCGATTGCCTTCAGGTTGTAGTTGAATCCTTCCAGGTCCAACTCCTTCGAAATCCCCGTCTCGAAAGAGTTATTGATAGCAGCCGTGACCTGTCGCGTCGGGTCCATGGCATGTGCGTGCGCCACCATCGTCGCGCCCACACGCTCACCTATGGCCTCCTTTTGCAGGGCGCCTTCCTCATTGGCGATTGACCACAGAATGATAGAGGGCGAGTTGCGGTATCGCCGAATCATGGCCGACAGCTGCTCCAGTCCCTCGGGCGTTGACGCTGCATTGCGCGTCTCACACATCATCATCATGCCCATGCGATCGCATGCCGCGACCCATGCCGGTGAGGGCATGTTATGAGAGGTGCGCACGGCGTTGCTGCTCATTCCCTTCAGTACTGCCAGACGATACCACTGCAGCGCATCCGGCACCGCCGCACCCACGCCCGCGTGGTCCTGGTGGTTGCATGTGCCTTTGATCTTGACAGGCTGTTCATTCAGGAAGAAACCCTTATCGGCATCGAAGCGAATCGTACGGACCCCGAAGGTCACCCGCTCTCCGTCGAGCACCTTACCCGCACCCTCGACCTGCACTACGGCAGTGTAGAGGTTTGGCGTGTCGAGAGACCAGAGTGCCGGCTCGGCAAGCTTTGCCGTGGCGAGAAACTCGCGCTCGCCGGCCTTTGGGACCGTTTGCTCGGGTGTCTCTGCGCTGGCTACGACCTTGCCCGCACTGTCGAGGATCTTCCAATGCACCGTCGTACTTGTGGCAAACGCCGACTCATTGCTCACTGAGGCGGCTAGTTTGAGCGTCGCTACCTTTCCCTCCACCTCCGTCCTGACGTAACTTCCCAACTGCACAAGATGGACTGGATCCATTATTGTCAGCCAGACATGCCGGTATATACCAGCACCCTCGTAAAACCACCCGTCCCCAAAGCTTGCATCCACACGCACAGCGATTGCGTTGACACCACCGTAGACGAGATAGTCGCTTAGGTCAAAAGAAAATGGGGTATATCCATTATCATTGCGACCGATGAAGTAGCCGTTCACGAAGAGTAAAGCGTCTCGAAAAATACCCTCGAATTCAATAACTACTCTCTTGCCTAGATCCTCTGAAGGCAGGGCGAATGTCTTGCGATACCAGCTGACGCTGGTCTCCGGATACCTGCGTCCCAATGGCTTGTATCCGTGCCCTTGCAAACCTTCATCGCGCACGAATGGCAACTCAACCGCCCAATCGTGCGGTAGGTCAAGAATGCGCCACTTTGAGTCGTCATACTTCGCCTTTGCAAACCCAAAGCCGCCTGCCTTCGAAAGATCGCCTTGATCACTCCCAAATCCTAGATCACGAGATGCGTCGATTCCGTTGCCGTACATAAACCTCCACCCCGGATCCATGAGGAGCTTCCTACGAGGCAACATTGCGCTTCCGTCACCCGAGCCTGCGGCGTCTGCCGGCGCGGCTCGAAAGGCCTCCCCGAGAAGAGAGCGATCGATCAGCGAAGTGGCAGATAGGGCGAGACCGGAATGAAGCACAGTACGGCGAGAGATAAACGGCATTGGAGCCTCTCAAAAATCTAACATTCTAATTAGATTTAGCAGCATTTCGCGTTGAATAAAAGCTTTTCTACACTGCCCAAAAATCTTAGCTTCCAAACTCCTGCGAGTCAAGGGAATGGCCTTGTCGGACATGACGGCTTCGAACCCTATCCGTCCAACACAAGCTTCCCGAAGCAAAAGCAGAGTCGCCTCTACCCGACGAAGCTGTCAGAAAAGCCCATCTGGCTCAGGGGCGATAACGCTTTACTCTTTGCAGAAGGATATAACTTTGACTTGACCGCGCCGGACAAGTTTGTTAGCTTCTCCATCGTGCCTACTAGGCAGACCAGGGCCCGCCCCGGCAGCTCGATATGGATCACACCCGTCGAAGAAGGTCCTGTTGTCGTCAGCATCTCGCTCGCTGGCTCTTCCGCCACGCTGACCGGCAACAGCTTCAAAGCAGGTCCAGCCGGAGCGCCCAGACGTCCACTCGCATACAGCTTGCGCGAGCCGAACACCTGGTTAGCGTTCACTCCATACATACGAGCCACACGCGCCACCGAAGCTCCCGGAGCCAGCGAATCCTCCACAATCCGCCTGCGCTCTTCTACGCTGCGACGACGCCGAGGGGAAGCCACACTCAATGAGCCGTTCAGTGTAACATCTGATATGCAGACATCTTCAGCTCATGCCGGCCGCTTGTATATGCGTGCAAGACCGGACGCTTACTGTCTTGACTATCAGAATTTCTTTGAGAACCCAGATGGGTACGGTGACCGTGCGCGGAGATTCCGCGAGACGATAGGCGAGAAGCCACTTCTGAGAACCGAATTCACCGTGAATGTTTGTGCCCACCAGTCGGGAAGTTATCGCGTAGCTTTCGCTATGGCACAGCGTTTATTGTGTGAGAGATGTTTTTCCGGTCTTGACGTCTACCGTCCATTCATGCGGTGGTGGCAATACAAGTTTGCCACTGCCGATTTCAAGAGGCATCCATAAATAGCGCGAATCCCACAATTGTTCCGGCCGCCATATATCTCCCATGAAGATCACCGTGGTTTTCCCGGATCCGACGATCTTAAGGAGAGACGTGGACTGGGATCCGTATGTATTCGTATTCTGTGGAGCGATGTTCTTGAACTCGGTCCAGGGCCCGGTTAGCGAACACGATATCGCATACACGTTCGGATTCGGGTCCCAGCCCGAAAGATGCGAACCCACTATGTAATAAAACCCTTGATAGTTAACCAGAGCGCCTCCTTCGAGTGGAGCGTGCAGAAAGCTCATCTTCTTCTCAACAGTGAGATAATCATCGGAAAGCTTTGCGACAAAGAACCCACCGGTCGGCCGCGATTCAAAGATAAGATATGCCGTGCCGTCGTCATCTATGAACTGGCCGATGTCTCTGCTTTCTTCATCCAGTGGCCGAAAGCTCGATAGATAATGATAGTCTCCGTCGATGCGATCGCTCACTGCCACAGCGACTCGCGCTAACGTGTAGCGACCATCATCCAAATGAGCATAAAGTACGAATTTTCTGGTGCGCGGATTAGGGAAGACTTTGGGTCGCTCTAATATCCACTTCGGTCCGAGATTTTCAGGATCAGCGAGAGCAAGCACCTGACGACGAAACTTCCAATGCACCAAATCCCTGGACGAATAACAGGCAACATAGCGTTTGCTCGAATCATTTGTTCGGGTTCGGTCCTCGCCAAACCAGTAGTACGTTCCCTTCCACAGGACAACCCCGCCTCCATGTGCCTGTATCTGCTGGCCGCGATTATCGAGCCAAACCGAGCCTGAATGCACGAGAGGTGTTGATCCCAAAAGCAGCTCCGAAGAACCGAGGATCGTAATCAGCGCCAGTAAAAACCGTGCGCCACTCTTCATATAATCCCTCTATATATATGGTAGCTTCACTGATCTTTTCTCACAAGATTATCGCTTCTGTCCTGTGTCGACGTCGTCCGAACAGAGGATCACTCTTTATGCAGAGTGATCCCTTTATCCTCAAAGCAAGACGCAACTTAATTCTTTTCGAACTCTGCGCAGCAACTAGAGCAGTGGTCTCCGCATGATCTAGTAGCTTGAATGCTTCCGGTCACACGCGTTGCTCAGATGTTTATTTGCTAACCTTTTGCAGATTGAAAGCGGTTCGGATTCGCTTCCTGTACCCCAGCAATAGATACATTAATGGTTGTTATTGATAAGCTCCGATACTAAAGCCGCTGGGAGGTAAGGTGTTACCGTAGTAGTCTTGCGTACCCGGACTAATACCATACAGGGATTGCAGATTGGCACCGGCCGTGCGTAGCGGTGAGCTTGAGCTAAGCTGATAAGCGCTAGCCACTTTTGAGCCGGGTGTTCCGGTAAAATCGGGGTAGTCGGTGAGACCGTTCGCCTCGAGCCCCGTGGCAGTATGGAAAGAACTTAAGCTCGTGTAAGCTGCTCCATTGAAGTAGGCTTCAAACGAACCATAGTAATCGTTGTAGTTCAGTGTTATGCCTCCGGTCCCCCACTGCAAGTCATACTCGGAGCTATTAGCATTCCAAATCAGGTTGTTAGCAATAACGAGATTGGTCGGAGTGGTAGACCACGAATTAAGGGCAGCCCAATAATCTATTCCGTTCGTCAGGTTAGTGTAAATCGTATTGTTATAGATAGAGACGTTGTTGAAAGGCGCGCCATTGAAGGCAACGGGATAATGATCGTTTTCGCTGATGTTGTAGCGGATCGTCAAGTTGGAGCTTGGATCTCCTGAATCGGCGCACATCTCAAAGCCCTCACCGCTGTTGTTGTATGCATAGCTATACTCAATGGTGGAGTTGGTAGTACCGATATCCAAATCGAAGCCGCCGTCGCCATTGGAGGCAAGGTTGCCATAAGCGGTATCGTTCTTGAAGACGACCCCCATGGAGTTCCAGCACCACATTCCAATGTCGCCGTTGTTATAAGCCGTGGAATTCTGGATCGTGGCTCCATCGACACCTTGGAGCAGAACTCCCGCACCTCCACTCTTGTTGTTAGCCCCGTTGCTATAAAGAGTGCTTGAAGTAATTGCCACATTGTTGATATTACCAGTGGGCGACACATTGTTGTTATTACCGTCTACATAAAGACCCCAGTGACCATTGTTGTAAGCGATGCAACTGTAACAAGTCACGTAATTATACGTTCCGCCATTTGTCTGGAAAGTGATTCCTGTTGAGAACCCATTAGCGCTAACGTTGTACACGTAAATATTCGATTGGGCTCCACTCGTGGAATTGAAATCAATTCCGAAACCTCTGGAGCCACCAGAGGTGCTTGAAACGGCCAGGTTCTCCACAAGAACATAACTCGTATTTGCACTATCGATCGCGTCGCCGGTACCGCCATTGATTGTGGGCGTTCCGATCCCATATCCACGAATTGTTATCCAGCCACTGGAGTTGCCGGTCGAATTCATGATGAGGGGGCCAGTGAAGGTCTGTCCTCCATTGAGCAAGATAAAGTCGCCCGGGCTGTATGAGTGCGAACTCGCGTGAGCTAGCGTTTGCCAGGGTGTCATGGACGAGGTGCCGTTGTTGGAGTCGCTGCCAGAATTGCTGACATAATAGGTCGTTGCATGAGCGGCTGTTCCCCCGATGCACGCGATCAAAGTCATGATGAAGTACGCTACTCTAAAGAAAAACGAATTAAACACATGTCGGTTATCGATTCTCATGAGCTCCTCGTTCTTCCCTTTCGGATGGGGGCACCTTATATTTTCCTCTGGCAAACTGCCTTTCGTCGTGAGGACGAGTTATCAGGACGGTATAACAAGTGAAAATTGTGAGCTTACTTTCAATCGTGGTTGCCCGATTGATAAGCGCCTATGCTGAAGCCGCCATGCCGAAGCTCGTTGCCGTAGAAGTCATGTTCTCCCGGATCGATACCGTAGGTCGCTTTCATGCTCGTTCCAGTATTGAGCAGCGCTGAACTCGAACTGAGTTTGTATGCATTAGGATCTTTAACTCCTGGTGTCCCGGCGAAATCGGGATTGATCCCAAATAGTCCGTTTGCTTCCAGCCCTGTGGCTATCTGGAAGGCATTGAAAGTTGTATATGTACTACCATCGTAGTAAGCTTCGAAGGCCGGGCCATAGTACGCATTGAAATTGAGCACCGGTGATCCCGCGCTCCATTGGAGATCGTACTCGGAGGCATTGGCATTCCAGACGAGGTTGTTGGCAATAACAATGTCGCTTTCTGGCTGATCCCATAAGTTGAACGCGCCCCAGTAGTCCAGTCCGTCAGCGCGGTTTGTGTAGATAGTGTTGTTGTAGATATAGACGCCGATGAACCCGCCGGGAGGTGAGCAGCCAAAGGCGATCGGATAGTGATCGTTTTCGCTGATGTTATAGCGCACCGTTAGGTTAGCGTCATTTTGCCCCGCTGGACTAAGAGCGCAAAGTTCAAATCCCTCACCGTGATTGTCATGAGCGTAGCTGTATTCGATCGTAGAATTTGTCGTGCCTTCGTCCAGATCGAACCCGCCGTCACCATTCGATGCTAGGTTTCCATACGCACTGTCGTGCGTAAATTTGATGTTGTTAGATGAATAGCACCAGAATCCAATGTCGCCATTGTTGTAAGCCGTCGAATTCTTGACGACGGCGCCATCAACCGCGGCAAGTAAAACCCCTGCGCCATAGCCTTTACTTGCATTTCCATCGCCATAGAAAGTGCCAGAATCAATTGTGACGTCGGAAATATTGCTGTACGGCGACGAATTATTATTATAACCCTGTACAAAAATCCCCCAGTAGTTGTCGTTGTACGCGATGATATGCGACAAGTTGACCCCCGTGTAGGTTCCACCGCTGCTGTCAACACTAATACCTATGCCGAAACCGTATGCCGTCACCCCGTGCATGGCGATATTTGATTGCGCACCGCTAGCTGCGGTAAACGATATGCCAAAGTTGTAGGCATTCGATCCGCCAGTCCCGAAAAGAGTTAGATCGTGAACAGTTACATAACTGGCATTTGTGCTGTCGATACCATCGCTTGATCCTGCGTTGATGGTGGCAGCGCCGTTACCATACGAACCAATCGTGATTGGTCGATGCGGAGCGCCACTTGAGTTCATAGTCAGTGTACCCGCGAAGGTCTCGCCACCCTTGAGTAGAATTGTGTCTCCAGGTGCGAATGTCTTTGAACCTACGTAGGCCAGTGTTTGCCAAGGAGCTGAAGGCGAAGTACCGTAGTTCGAATCATTGCCAGAATTGCTCACAAAGTAGGTTGTCGCATGTGCTGCGGTTGCTGCGGTGAACACGCTCAAAGTGAATAGCAATGTCACTTTGCCAAAATGATGGGAGGTCGATACATAGGCGAGATCGTTTTTCATAAGCTCCTCGTTGTTGCGGTGGATGTGGGCAGCCGCTCCAGTCTTGCAGTCCCAAGCGTTTGTCTTTTGATTGGAGGGTCCGGGCTTAACAATATATGTCACAAAGCATCATCTTGCATCGCGTTAGCCTGAGTGAAACGGACACCCCATCCCGGTCAAATTAGCTTTCGGTGTAGCCACGTTCTGCGTCGCAACTTCCAGGCCTGGTAGGCGTCTCCTAATGATGCGGCCGTGTATTGCCACGGCGATTGCGAGGTAATACCGCTTATGCAAAGCAGGCCACCTCGTTAATCAGAACGATGAACCGATTTGGACTAATCCCTACTTTGCACCGATTAATGTGCACGGAATTCACCCCTTACCGGATCCTTTCATCTCGACACGGGCATCTGCACCAATCTAAGACGAGTATGGTCAGTTGAATAGCTGTTCTGCCGTCCAGCGCATTGTCCATGCCTCAGAAAAGTAGTTTGAGAGCCAACTGCAAGTTTCGTGCCCCGCCATTCTGATATATAGCCGCCTGCCCCCCCAGAGAATTGCTCAGCATCGTCGTCGCTTGTCCAAACGTTCCTGCTTGTTGGTCCGGCAGGTACGTGTCGATCGATCCAAAATCTGGGTGATTGAACACATTGAATGCTTCGGCTCGGAACTGCAGCTTTAATTGCTCGCGATATATCGGAAACTCCCGTCGAACAGCCATGTTGACCTGGCACTCTCCGAATCCGCGATAGTAATTTTGTTGTACATTACCAGCCGTATTTGGTGCCGCCGAGGTAAATGCTGCCGGGTTTAGCATTTTACCGCCCGGAATCGCCAGCCCGTTGTACGTACCATACAGATAAACGGGAATACCAGGGACATAGTTAACTCCTGTTGCTGGAATTTGCTTCGTGGTGCCTAAAAGCGACTGCTGAGTACTTAGTCCAAATATGTTGATCGGGAAACCTCCGCGCACTGCTAGCCGAATGTCCGTACCCCAATGCGCAAGCAGTGCTGTTTCGACCCTGTTCTGTGAATGAACGGGAACGTCCCAAGTGACAACTACATTGAAGTTGTTACGTAGATCTTGCGGAGATTGACCGTAGGTTAGCGGTGTCAACTGGTTGAATTGAATATTGCTGAGAGCATGCGACCATGTATACGCAGCGTAGGCAAAGAGTCCGTTAGTGACACGGTGCTGGTATGTAATCTGAGCTGAGTTGTAGTTCGTCCGAATCGCATTTC
This sequence comes from Edaphobacter sp., assembly GCA_965277335.1. Lineage (GTDB taxonomy): Bacteria > Acidobacteriota > Terriglobia > Terriglobales > Acidobacteriaceae > Edaphobacter. The sequence goes on from CBDICJ010000009.1 coordinate 646,993, forward strand.
CCGTTAGGCTTATGTAAGTATCCCAAACAGTTGGGTTGTAGTTTTGCTCCGGAATCCAATTACTGAACGGCAACTTCCGGCCTAAGGTCGTTACATATGCTAAGGTTAGGGCATCACTCCCACTGAAGTTCTTCTGCAGACTCACGTTGCCCTGAATAGAGTACGGAACAGCTAGATTCGGACGGAAGCCGTAAGCTGCGGTCGTGTAAGGGGCCTGCGGAGGGAATGTGATTGCTGGAAACCGATACTGCAGTGGAATCGGAAGGGTCACGTTTCCTGTGACGGGTACTCCATAGGGGTTTGGCCCCCAAACCGTGAATCCTGCTGAGTTGCCAGGGCCGGTATAGTTGCTAAGGGCGTTGCTATCATTCGTCCCTGCGTCGTTGAACAACCCAACGCCAATTCGAAGTTGAGTCTCGTGTCCAGGGTGTTCAGTCTCATGACATGCTTTCCATAATGTCTCGGGACATCCTTTACACTTTTGCGCTTGCTTTGAGCGGGCGTGGAGTGTTGCGGGATGGCATGGAAGGCGATGGACATACAGGATCAGCGGGTGCGTTTTGTGTTGGCTGCGTCTCTGCGGGAGAAGCCGCTGGGCGTGCTGTGCGCGGAGTTCGGCGTCTCCCGGCCGACCGGCTCGCTGTGGCTCAAGCGCTACGCCGCGGATGGGCTGGCGGGGATCGCAGAGCGCAGCCGGCAGCCGCGCAGCTCGCCCGCCCAGACGCCGTGGGAGCAGGAAGAGCGGGTGATCGCGCTACGCCTGGAGTACCCGGACTGGGGCGCGCGCAAGCTGGAGGTGATGCTCGGCCGCGAAGGGTTGCGCCTGACCCGGAGCACGATCCACCGCATTCTGCTTCGCTACGACCTGGTGCGGGAGCGGGACCGGCATGCGCCTGCGGTCCAGCGCTTCGAGCGGGCACGGCCCAACGAGCTGTGGCAGATGGACTTCAAGGGGCCCAAGAACTGGCCCCAACGCATCGGGCCGTTGTCGGTGATCGACGACCACAGCCGCTATCTGGTGACGCTGGCGGCGACCGGCAAGCTGGACGGCGACCTCGTCCGCGAGCAGCTGGAGCAGGCCTTTGCACGGTGCGGCGTGCCGGAGGCGATGCTGATGGACCATGGCACCCCATGGTGGAACTGGCAGTCGTTCTCCGGGGCACGCGCCTCTCGGTGTGGATGATGCGGCAGGGCATCCGGCTGTGCTGGTCGGGCATCCGCCATCCCCAGACCCAAGGCAAGGTCGAGCGCTTCCACGGCAGCCTGCAGCGGGCGCTCGACCGGCGGGGCGGCGTGGGCGCCGAGCCGCAAACCTGGCTCGATGCCTTCCGTTCCGAGTACAACCAGGTGCGCCCGCATGCAGCCCTGGGGATGAAAACCCCAGCCAGTGTGTGGTCCAGGAGCGAACGCCGCTATGATCCCGATCCTCCGCCATGGCAGTATCCGGAAGGCGCGTGGCTGCTCAAGGTAGACTGCCAGGGCACGGTCGATCTGCACGGTTGCCGCTGGCGCATCGGCAAGACCCTGGCCGGAGAGAGAGTCATGATCCAGCCCATCGAAGAACGCTTCCTGGTCTTCTTCTGCTCCACCCTGGTCCGCGAAATCACCCCTTCGATCCAGCGTTCGACGATCGTCGAACGCTGGATCGAAACTCCCTCCTAACACCCACATCATGTAAAGGATGTCCCGAGACAAAACGTAAAGGATGTGTCGAGACTTGACAGTCCAGGGGTCTGATGTATCGCATAGGCCGCACCAAAGCGTGGCGCTATGGCAGTATATTGTGTGTTGAAAATCGGAGTGCCCGCGGGTGCGAACGTTAGATTAGCCAAATTGTTCGGGTTCGCAAACACGAGTGGTGCGTTGCCCTTGCGCGCAATCGGAGGAGGGTTGATGTCCCAGCGGAGACCGTAAGAAAGAGTTAGCCGTGGACTAACACTCCAAGTGTCTTGGGCATAGGCGGCATACTGCAGAAAACCTGGATAAATCGATGTGTAGGAATTGTTGGTATATTTGGCGAATATACCCGAGATGGCTTCAGCTTCAGAAAAAAAGTACGGCACGGAAATCGGCTGCTCTGGCTCGCTGGTAGAAGTTGTTCTCCTAAATTCGAATCCATATTTAAACTGGTGCCGTCCTTTCGTCCAGCTTAGAGCATCAGTGATAGATAATTGACGTTGGGTTGAGAAACCATTGTAGTTGCTGACGTAAAATCCCTCGCCATTGGTTGATGAGTAGAAGTCTAGGCCAGCATAATAGCCGGAACCGGTCGTCTTGAAGCCAGAAAGCTGAGCAATATTCACCGGTGTTGCCCCCGGCCCTGGAGAAACCCCTCCAAACTGTGCACCAACCCCACTCGTGAACCCAGCCCTGAATTCATTCACAATGCCTTGCGTTATCGCGCTGGTGAGTCCTGCCGTATAGGTGCGCGCGCCCTGCTTGGAACCGCTATAATATGCAAGACCATTGGTTACGCTATTGGACGGCGTGTTGCTCGCGCGAACAAACGCCGTCTCGCTCTGAGTGACAGCGTGATCCAACCGTAGATTGTATGAGTTGAACTGGGACGGGGCCGTGAAGCCTGAAGAAACATAAAGCGCTAAACCGTCACCGATATCTGAATTAGGAACATTCGAAACCGGAAACGCGTTCATCACTTGCTGGACTGCGCCCGAGGTCTGAGATCGCATACTTGCATCAGGAACATAGCTCTTGGTGGCTGAGATCGGCTCAATAAGCCTTAGTGTTTCGTCATCGAAAAAGAAGAAGGTCTTCTTGCGGCCGTCGTACAGCTTCGGAATCCACACCGGTCCGCCGAATGTACCGCCAAAATCGTTTTGGTGTAACACAGATCGCGGAAGTATATTGTCCGGAGTACTGTAGTACTTATTGAACCAATCATTGGCATCGAAGGCTGTGTTACGCAAATATTCGAAAGCGCTGCCATGAAATTGGTTTGTGCCGGATCGGTAGTGAACGTTAATTGTCCCCCGTTGAACCCCCCAAACTCTGCGGAGTAACTCGATGACACCACGCGGAACTCCTGTAGGTCATCTAAGGGAACGAGAGACTGAGTCGTGCCTAGAACGGTCGAAAACGGAGAACTACCCGCGGCGTTTCCTCCTGCAAAACCGCCGGTATTGTCCGGTGCGCCGTTAGCTTTTACCCCATCCACAATGAACGCGTTGGACGCGCTGCCGCCGCCGTTTACGCTATATCCGGAACCATTCTGTATCACTCCCGGAGTCATATCGAATAGATCCTGGAGACTGCGACCATTGAGCGGCATGTTCGCGACCTCTTGTTGATTAACCACAGTCGAGACGGCGGCATCTGTAGTTTGTAGTGCGTTTTCCGCCCCCTGAACCGTTATCGTTTCATTGACAGCGCCAACGTGCATGCTCAAGGTCACGGACTTACGATCGGCAGTATTGAGAACCAGATCGGCAAGAGTCAGAGCTTGGAAGCCGGCATGCTCTGTGCGCAGCGTGTAGTTCCCGGGCGGTAATCCTATAAACGTAAATGTACCGTTGGGCGTAGACTGAGCTGTCCGTTGATCCGAGGTGGCGTTATTGGTGACCGTAACGGCAGCGTCCGGGATAACAAGTCCTTGTGCGTCGAGAACAGTCCCCTGCAGAGTCGCCGTATCTGTTTGGGCTCTTCCCGTGTTGGTGATAAGGGGGAGCGCTGCCATGAGAAGAACAGCGCAGAGTCTCCGATGAGATCTCTCCATGGCCGATTCAACCGCATTGCCATAGCTTGCCCTCAAAACTGCCAACATTAGAAACCTCCGCGTGCTTTCTCAGCTGAATTCAGATTAGGTGGTCATCCAAAGAATGCTTTCGTTGCGAAACGATTCACCTGAAAAGACGTGTCCGAAAGAGGATATCCAGTAAGAAGGCGGATCTCGGAATGAGAAGCTGTTCGCATTTTGGATACCTCGACTGGTTCGCCTACCCTCAAATCGGCAGGTCATTTGTGCCGCGTACGAGTGAAACATGAGCCACGTCGAAAAAGCTTTTTCTCAGACGTGCATTGATACCAACACAATCCAGCAACTGTCAAGCTCTTTTTCGACGGAGCAGCTTGTGATGACGAACTGCTCTGTCGCAGCAATCTAATAAGACTATGTTTTGCTGGCAGTTGCGTGGCATGAGTAACGCTTATGTTTGCAAAATTCGTCTTGCCAGGAGAAGCTTGAGATCGGCAAAACTGCCACCCGCTTTTCTTAAGCGGAAGTCCTCTGACAAAGTCGAGCGAACGCTTTCTCGACTAAATTTCCGCTACCTCTCTGGCGTTGAGACGAAGGTCGTTTGCGTCCAAGGGCTTAAGGATGCCATTGCTGCAATGAACGCCATATCATGAAGACAAAGCTTCTTTCGGTCTGCGGCTTTGAAAGGTGCCGAATCACGAGATCGACTGATTTCTGCAGGAGGGGAGATGGATTATCTTCGCGGATAAAGATGCCGCTTCTTCTCGTCAACGCCCGAGTTGAAAGGGGATGGACTGTAATACCCGGCTGGAGGACGACGGATGTGCCGGCGAGCAAGCAGATACCTAGCTTTTGCACGTCATAGGTCAACGCTTCGGAAGGCGCGAATGCGTCGGCTACGATGCGAAGCCGCACGCCAAAGCCCTCGAAGTGCTCTTCGATTTCTTTCTGGAGTTGCGGTAGCGGCTCTCTCGATACCGCAATGATCGGTTCACCATGCAGTCATGGCGGTTAGCCAATGGTCGCGTCGACAGCGTGTGCCCGGACGGAATGCAGGCAATTAGCGGCTCTTCATGGGTCGGGCGGACCAGCAGTTCTGGAGAACTGGCCGGCAGGAAGCCAAACCCAGCGTAGATCGAGCTCTCGAGTACATGTTGGACGATACTCGAAGTCAGGCCGCTGACATGGTCGATACGCACCAGAGGCAGATCTTCGAACTTCAACTAATTGATAAATGTAATCAGTTTTGGCGGAAGACAGGTCGAATGCCCAATGATCAGATGGTTCTGTATGAGCACTTGAGGCGCCAGTGTCTGTTCTTCGGCAAGGAGTGCATATCCTATGAATTTTGGCGTCGGGGAGAAAACATTCGCCATCTTCGGTTAAACAAGCATACCTTTTGTCTTTTCAAAGAGAGCGACTCCGAGTATGCTCTCGACCACCTCAAGTTGTTTGCGTATCGCGGATGCGGTTAGCCCCCATCTCGCTGGCCGCAACATCTAGTTTATGTCGTTCTGCCATAGCTATAACAGATGTTAGATTGTCGAGCTTCACCCTGGAACGTCGCATTTGATTCTCCGCGAAGTGCTCAGAATCATTTGCAGATGAATTTAGAAGGACTGGAACAAGGCAGGCTGCATTGGCGAACGAAAAATCCACAATTAACAATCCAACCTCCGTTATGAGTTCGATACTACTTGCCGTAAACATTCAACATGATTACATCAAGGAAAGCTTTTTTCATAAAGTCGTATATGATTGTCTTGCTATTGTCAAGCCACTTTAGAGAGGGAGGAAAAAGCGCGTATTCTGAGCTCTAGGCGGAACGCTTTGGACTGGACACGCGGAGCGTAAATCAATCGATCTTGGGATGCTCCTGTTCAGATCGGTTCACATTTGAAAGCATTTTTTTCCGCAGAGACTGCGATCTAAAATTGAGTCTCAGCAGTCTTCAACCGGCCTGTCCTGCTTCCAGGACTGAAGCGTCTTGCCGAGGTTTTGGCAGAGCTCATCCAAGTCCAAGCGAGGCTATCGAAGCGTTTCGAGGCCACCTTGAAAAAATTCCCTCAATCGTGTGAACTGAGCTAGGTTTGAAGTCTCAAATGGTTTAGGCAAACTCCGCGCTCGAAGAGAAGGGAAGTCGAAACGCGCTTTCGATCCACTCTCCAGGAAGCTAACTTTTGGCGATCATCCGGAAGCTCTCGCCCATGTCGACTTAGTGGCGACGACCGCTGGTCCTGAGGGTGCGGTGAAGACGAGACGGACGGGGTCAGCCTTGCTGCCGATACCAAGCGGATGGAACTTGCAGTTCGGGCTTGGTGGCCGCGATCGACGGACAGATTCGAAGCATGTGTGACCCGAGCACCTGGAAGTTCCTGCGAATTCGTACGTGTAGTCTTCCATGAATGACGTTCCGCCAGGCAGACCCTTCCCCATCAAATGAAGCCGAGAAGAATGCCGGTGCCCGTGGCCTTAGCGGCTTGCTTAAAGATTGGGTTCAGGTTCTTTTCTCCCCAGATCATAGGGATGAGCTGAACGCCGACCGGAGCACGAATATCCTTAGGATGTGACCCCAGTCGTAGTACCAGCACACGCCAAAATCCGCGAGGCCCGTGTCAACATGTGCGTGATGGTACGCTCCGACGCTCTTTTTCAGGTCAGCCGCATTCGCCTTAATCCTGCGCCGCAGGAGTCAGCAGCACGCCACCCAATAGCAGGCACAGAGGAGCCGCGTTCCGGATCATTCCGAGGATCGACTTGCTCTCGCAACGTTGATCGATCACTTTTGTCTCCTGACTGCAAATTTGCGTCATCGGTCTTGCAATAAGTCTCACTTCGCGCACGTCAGCTCGGTAATAGATACCCTCGGAAGACTCTGCGTTGCGATTCCCTTTTTTATCCTCAAGGGCGCAGCATCTTGGATTCGGGGATGGATATCGTCCGGACCGTTGCCGCTGAAGACCCTCGTCGAGCACCGCTCGGAGACGGAGATGCCTGAGATCTGCAAGGTCAGATCGCGAGCATAAAAGTCACGATTCACGATGAAGGCTCTCACCTTATTGGAGCTGTCCGTCGTCGCGTAACCAGTAATCAGTCCGTCGCCTTGCGGCATTTTAACCGATACCATCTTGTTCAGCAGATCATGGCCCAGCAAAGACATAGCTAAGCCAGTCGCGTTCAAATCATTCTTGTTGTCGAGCATGTCGAAGATGGACGGCGGTGAAGAGGTCTTATTGTTGTCAATCCAGCGGGTATTCCAGACCTCCTCGAAGTCTACATCAGGGTCATAAGTCATGAACTGCGCGAGGATCTCAAAGAGAAGCATGGCATGGCCGAGATCATTGACGTCCTTGTGACCGGGAAGGAAATCAAGCGCATTCACCTCAGTCAAGGCCATGCCGATGTGTGCGCGCTGGGGAGGGATCAGATCCGCCAGCGCCTTCCGCGCCGGCTCGACCGCACCGTCGAATCTCGCGGTCTTTTGGTACGCCGCATACGAGGCGCAACAGGGATAAGTATGGACAACTAAGAAGTCGATGTCGTCCGCTGCCGCCTTTAACACTTCATGGTAATATTCGTACTTGTCTCCGCTGGCGCCAATCCTGATGGACGAATCCTCATGCTTCATTGCCTGGGAAAACGAGTGGACATCCTCGCCATACGCAGCCGGCTCTTGCCGAGGTCCGTTGTAGGCCTTCAAATAGGTCTCGTTCCCTACTTCCCAGTAGCGCACACCATAGTGCTTGGTTACATTGGCATACCGCACCCAGGCCGCTGCCGTCTGGATCAATTGGTCCCGAGTCGGCACGGTCGCATCAGGAGTTGTCTTCGGCCCGAGATAGGAGTTATGGTTCACAACAATATCCGGTACGCAACCGATCTGTCTGCACAATGTCATGAAATCATCGAAGCTCATGGGATCGATGAGCGTCTTGCCATCCGGCTTCGTGTACGCACGTAAACTCGACCAGAACTCCTTCGGTCCAGTGCGCGACAGCTTCGGCCTCGAGCTCTCGTAGGGCGGGGTGGACCACAAGTAGCTCTGCGATTTTTCTCCACCGGGATAGCGAAGGTAGTGAACACCCATATCCTGCAGCGCAATGGCCAGTTGTCGTGCTCCCGGCGCGAAGAGAGAGGGACGATCGGTCATGTAATTGATGTTGATCCCTAGCGGCCGGCGGGAGATGTCGGACAGGACATCCTTCGTGTCCACACGCATCACAGTCGTCGCGGGCGAAGAGATCTGTGCCAAAGCGCCGGCGCATAAAGACAGTAAAAGAACGACACAGGTACGGCATGGAAAACGGCTCAAGTTAGTCCCTCATCTAAGCTGATGATGCTCTTGTAATGCGACGTTGTTATCGAACTTCCTCGGCAATAACTACTCCCCATGCAGGTAGCGTTAAGGAGAGTTCTGGGCTCAGCTTGTCTCCAGTAAGCAGATCCTGCGCCTGGGCATACCGGTACACAAACGTCGTTGGCGCGATTGAGTAGTTGAAGTAGAAATGAATTTTGCGCCCATATTGATTGAATCCATGCTTCACGCGAATCGGATCAGGCAAGTCTTGATCTGTGCTTGTCAGTCCGCTCAGCTTCAGCTCATTCAGCATGACCTTCTTCTGTAGCTCGTCGGATAGCAGTGTCCCCTCATAGGTAAGGTCTCCGCGTCCAAAGTGATTTCGAGTGATTGCCGGCCATCGCCCGAAGAAGGGATGATCGTAGTATGCTAACGCCTTCGCGTGATCAAGGATCAGGAACTCGGCCCAGTCACTCACATGGTTTCCGCTTCCAGCACCAAACGGGTCACCCTTAAGTCCGATCGGCTTTTCGAGGTTTGAAAACTCCTGGTAGGAGAACCCTGCCGCCTGCCGCAACGGCCCCGGTGCCAGCTCCCAGCGAACCGCAGTGTTCTCGTTGGTAAACCCGCTCTTGAACATCATCAGCACATGACCACCGTCTTTTACATACTCAGACAACTTGTTCAAAAGCGCGCTATCCGCGACATATAGCGGTGGCACGACCACGAGCGTGTACCGCGAGAAATCTGGGTCTTCAGGGAACAGGAAGTCTGTGCCGACGTTCAGGTCGTATAAGGTGCGGTGAAGTTGCTTCAGCACCGTTCCATAATTTTGCGGAGCTCCTCCTGAGGTCCACTGCGGCCCATTGTGTGAGAAAGGCATCGCATTGATGCCGACCGATGAGTCGACACTATAAAGAATCGCCACGTCATTCTTTATTCTGAGGTTGACCACATGCGGTCCGATTGCCTTCAGCTCGCGCCCGGTTCGAGTTACCTCGGCGTAAGCGCGGTTCGGCTGCAGATCGTGCGAGAGCACGCCCTTCCAGTATGTCTCCTGCCCCGAAGGAATGGAGGCCCAGTGCCAGTACTCGACCATGTCGGCTCCGCTTGCAAGATGTGTGTAAACATTCATGCTCAATTGGCCGTCGTAAGGCGGAAACTGAAATGCAGAGTCCCAGTCCGTCGTCTGAGCATTCGTCTCTGTGACCAGATAATTGCTGTGCTTCAGCGACCGCGCGAAATCTCCATTCTCCGAATCAATCCAGCCATCCATATGATCCTGGGTACCGTGGTAGGAGTTGATGCTTACGATGTCCAGTGACTTCGCAATCTCAAACTCGTTGCGGTCGTCATACATCGAACCGGCAAAATCTGTCGTGACAAATTGTCCGGACCCGCGGGACTGACGCACTAGCCCTGCCTGCCAGATGAGATAGGCGGTTACGCGCATCTGTTGCCAGCGCGCCCACTCCAGCTTGTACGCGGTGCTCGTCGCACTATCGCGTGTCGGAAGATTCTCCCAACCATTCACATTCTCACCCCAATAGTTAAGAAGCCACGCTTTGTTAAGCGAGTCTGTCGTTCCGAACTTCTTGATTAGGTGATTTCGGAACCCTTCAAAGACATCGGGGTTGGAAGCATTATTCGAGCCGGTTTCATTGTCAACCTGCCAACCAATAACCGTCGGATTGTCGCGATAATGCTCCACCAGATTCTTGATCAGTCGCGCAGCATACCGACGAAAATCAGGATTGTCGTAATCCATGTTTTGCCGCATGCCATAGAAGACCGGAGCGCCGCCGAGGGGCCGAGCAAGAATTTCAGGATGCTCTCTATACATCCAGGTCGGGATCGAATAGGTGGGCGTTCCCATGATGACCTCGATGCCAGCCTTGCCCATGGCAGTCACGACACGGTCCATCCACGCATACTCGAACCTGCCGTCTTCCGGCTCCCACAGACTCCAGGTCGATTCGCCCATGCGCACGACAGTGATACCCGCCTTCTTCATGAGATCGACGTCTGTGTTCAGCCGCTCGTATGGCATGTACTCGTTGTAATAGGCCGCGCCGTAGAGCACTGATGGCATTTTAGTTGCGGGGTATGGTGTCTGGGGCGTCGCTTGGGAGATCGCGACGGGGACCCAGAAAAAGACCGCGATTGCAAGGCAGACAAGTGCTAGATTGAGCGACTTTTTACGCGGCATAGTTCGAGATTCTTTCCTGATCGGTTGCATTGGTAAGAGAAAACAGTGGTTCTTTCGAAAGTGCTGCATACCGGCTTGGCTAAAAGTGATTCCCGTGGCCAGTGGTGAGAGCAGTCGCTTCATTTGCTCTGTGCTCCTGGATTCCAAGTCAGCACGAGCATGGACGCACCATGGGGCTGGATGGTCGCGGTGTACTCCTTCAGGTCGCCGCCGGCATTACTGTGCTCCCACAGGTCGCGAACGGCAAATGTTTCATCGTGTGCAGCATCGACTGCGCGGTAGGTAATCTTTTGCACATACTCCGTTCGATTAAGCAGAAGGATCGCGCTGCGTTTAGCTCCGAGTGCGCGAAGAGGCTTCTCCCAAATTTGCATCCCTGGTCCCTGCTCTTCGACGAGATGTGCCTGAATGCCGTCGGGATCCTGATCGACGGCTATGACTTCTCGGTTCAGTAAGACCTGCAGCGAGCTCGCCGGAATGGTGGGCAGCTTCGCGCCAGCAATGAGCGGGGCGGAGAGCATGGACCACATGCTCATAAGGCTCTTCTCCTCATCGTTGGTCAGAGACTGCCCCCCAGGCTGCGGCGAGTGGCCCTGCTTCACTCCGCCGACCGGCAACATGTCAGGATCGTTCCAATGCCCAGGTCCGGCAATATCCGGATGTGACGAAGCCCGATCAAATTCGTACAAGACACCTTGCCAGAGATAATTGTTGGCCGGATTAATCCAGTTGTAGTAGTCCACGTCGTGGCCAACGCGCCAGTAGTTCCCCTCGCGGGCTGCCCAGAGCCAAGGCTCTCCTTCTCCCTGACTACAGATACTGTAGACCATTGGTCGCGGAGCTGCGAGCATAGCCTGGCTGAATTGCGTATAGAGCGAACGCATGGTGGGTTTGTCTTTCTTCGCTCCGCATGAATCGACCTTGACGAGGTCATAACCCCACTCAGCAAAGAGCTTGGCGTCTTGCTTGTAGTAGTGCGAAGAACTCCCTCCCTCTCCGCATCCCTTTTCACCCACGTCAGTGTAAATGCCAGCCTTGAGGCCTTTGCTGTGGATGTAATCCGCAAGCGCCTTCATGCCATGAGGGAATCGCTTTTCATCGGCGATCATGTTACCGTCAGCATCCCGTTTGTTGAAGAACCAGCCGGAATCAACATCGACGTACTCGTAGCCAGCGTCTTTCAGACCGGAGGAGACCATCACATCTGCGGCATCCCGGATGTCGTTCTCGGCGATATCTAACCGGTAGTTATTCCAGCTCGCCCATCCCATAGGTGGCTTTATAGCAAGCCCATTGCTGAAGAAGGAATTGTCTTTGCGATCATGTGTCTGCTGCTGGGCACGCGGCAATTCAGGTTGTTGGGCCAAGCACGTGCGTCCCGTCAGACTGAGAACTATCGAAAGAGCAGCAATGTAAATTGTCTTGAGAATGCGCATCGTAGAAGATCTCCGGTAAAAAGCTGAAGCAGGAGTGCTTGGCTTGGCCACAATTGAGGAAAGAATGGTTGAAATTGGCGTCAAGTTCCGCCGCCGAAGGATGTTACAACAGGAGTTCGAGTAATCTTTATTGATAGTTCATCTCGAACCTATCCGCCTCGCGGTTCATATCCGCTGCGGTCGCGGCATGCGGAAGCAGTGAGATGCGGTAACGAAAAGTAACCTTTTGGCCTTTTTCCAGCGTGTAATTGAACGCCGAAGACTTAGGATCGAAGATGCTTCGGCCCAGCGGATTTGCTGCAAACAGCCCGTATCCGCGAGCATGCCAATACGTCGGATAACCTGGGTTCCTGCCATGATCGAAGATTGCGATCGTCTCAATATGGCCATCCCTGGAACCGGTGAGCGAACACCACCGTCCGCGAGTTCCCCACACTGCGTCGCCTTCTTTGCCCTCGCTCGTCAAGTACACACCCGTCGCTCCGGGCACATTCGAGTCTTCTACCTTGGTGGGATTACCGTTCGCGTCGGTAAACGTGCCGCCCTTCTCACCAGCCGATTCAAGAAAATGGGCCACTCGAATCCCGAGCAAGCCCTCCTTGTCGTCGTGAAATACGACGCGATCGATTGCCGTCAAAGTCGTGTTCGTGTCGATCATCCATTCGTCGCTCTTGCGGGAGAAGACATACTGCGTCGTCTCTTTCAGAACATCTTCACCGTTCCCCGCAATCCAGACCGACTGAACTACCAGTTCGCCGCGATCGTGGCCGCTCTTCACGGAAACGATCTGCTGCTGATGAATGCTTCCCATCCTGGCTCGGTTCTCTGGCTTGATCGCCTCCGAGTTGTTCCAGAAGTCGAATCCATTCACATTGCCGTAGTTGAACCAGACCCCCGCATGATGCGGATGGTCCGTCCGCTCTCCCTCACGCGGAGCCAGCGGATAGCCTCGCGTCACTTCAACGCCATCAGAAGCGATCAGAGGATACAACACCGGCTTTTTCAGGGCAGACGGCCATACATAAGACGTGAAGGGTTTGCCGTCAATCGTCACATCGACTCGCTGGCGCGCCTCGTTGGGAACGACCTGCACGCCCATCGCAGCCTCCTTCGCCAACGCGCTTCCACCGAGTCCAAAGCTCCCCAGCAAACAGCACAGCAACAGCCTACGCATAGACCTTGCCTCCAGCCATTACCTGCTGCGTCTTATCGTCGAAGGTCACGCGCTGTCCGGTCTGAATCGCGGCAATATTCATGCATAGTGCAATGGAGTGGCTATAGCCGGCTTCTATACTTGCGTTGGGCGTGTTCCTGGAGCGCACGCATTCCATCCAATTTCGCATGTTCGCCGAGGTCTGCGGATCCCCCTTCGTGTCAGCCGCCGTCGAAACCGCGTCCGCATCCTGCATCAGCGCAAAGCTCGGCAGCAGATTCTCCTTCAATCCCATCTCCTTGGCTTCCTTCGCGTGAAGCCCCCCCTGCGGCGAGACGGTCTGCTTGGCCATATCGAGCATTCCGCCATTCGAGTAGTAGAGTTCCTTCACTCCACCAGCCGAGTTTGTGAAACGCGAAGAATACTGCACCTGAAATCCCTTGGTGAGATCGTTCAGCGGGCCATAGTCGAAGACAGCCGTCATGGTGTCCCAGTTCTGGCGTCCATCCTTCCACAGATAAATTCCACCATTGGCCACAACGCTGCGCGGATGCGGATATCCGGTAAACCAGTGAACCGTATCGATTTGATGGACCAGCCACTGGTCCGGAATGCCGGACGAATAAGGCCAGAACAGGCGGAACTCCAGATACTTCCGCGCGTCAAACGGCGCATAAGGCCGGTTCATCAGATACCGTTTCCAGTCCGTATCCTCTTCTTTCAACAGAGGCACCACATCCGGACGACGCCAACGTCCCGGCTGATTGACGTTCCACGTCATCTCCACCATCACGATATCGCCGAACTGGCCCGACTTGATGTACTCATACGCTTTCTGATAACTCGGCGTGCTGCGGCGTTGCGTGCCAACCTGAACGATCTTGCCGGTCTTCTTCACCGCGGCAAGGAACGCGCGCGCATCTTCCATCGTGTGAGCGGTCGGCTTTTCCACGTACGCATCCCGCCCGGCGTTTACAGCCTCCACGCCATGCCGAGCATGTTGAAAGTCCGCCGTAGCCACTAACACCGCATCGACATCCTTGCGCGCATAGAGCTCGTCATTATTGCGCACCGGAACGATCTTGCTTCCACTCAGTTTCTCGACATACGCAGCGCCTTCTTCGCGTCGCCGGTTCCAGATATCCGACACCGCCGCGAACTCGAAGTTCATCTCCTTCGCATGTTGCAGGAAGGCCGGGATCAATGCGCCTTTCATCCGGTCGCCACACCCCACCACTCCAACTTTCACGCGGTCGTTGGCTCCTGCAATGCTCGCGTAACTCGCTGCAGTCCAGGAGACCGCCGTCAAAGCCGCCGCCGCACTGCTCGTTTTCAAAAAATCTCTTCGATTCCGACTTATCAGCGACATCCTTCCCTCCACATAATCGAGTATTTGACTGTTGGCGACATCGCTGCGGACAAAGATGCATCACCATGCCGGAATCGGATAGGTCATCAGAGCTGGCGGCGCGAAGCCCTGCGAGTGAAACCAGGTCATCCAGGATGAGCAGTTCTCCGCCACGGATCTGGACATGAGAGCTCATATGTTTCGTCACCTCTCAGATCCTGAGCTAAAGCCCGCATAGTATGCAGAGAGCGGTTCAAGCTTTAAGCGGACCGAATATTTGTTCCGTCGAAGTGGTCCTCTCGTTGCCCACACACCAGATCAGTAGAGGCTGGATGGCTGGGATATCATCCAGCTCTTCACCGAAACTAGAAGAGAAGCTTCAAAGCTAATTGCAAGGACCGCGGCCCCCCAGCCTGATATTGAGAAGCCAGTCCTCCGCCAGAACCGCCCAGGGCATTGGCAAGCGTATTGGTGGCCTGACCAAAGGTCACGTCTGGCAGATAGGCGTCAATCGCTCCAAATTGCGAGTGATTGAGAACGTTGAACGCATCTGCACGAAACTGAAGGTGTGTTTCACGGTAAAGAGGAAAATCCCGTCGGAGGGCCAGGTTTATCTGGTTCTCGCCAAAACCACGGTAGTAGTTCACTGGAACCTCGCCAGGCGAGCCGGCTGCGGCTGTTACAAAGGCAGCAGGGTTCAACATCTTACCACCAGGAATATTCTTCCCCTGGTAGGTACCATATAGGTACACTGGAACGCCTGGAACATAATTGACCCCGGTAGTTGCGTTCGCACCTCCAAGCAGTGGACTCGGAGTGTTTAGCCCGGTCAGCGTAATTGGAAAGCCGCCACGTATCGCGAGCCGGAAGTCCGTGCCCCAACCTGCAAGGAGAGTACGCTCTATAGTGTTCTGCGAATGAAACGCAATGTCCCAGGTGACCATCGCATTGAAGTTGTTGCGGAGATCGCCCGAGGCTGTACCATGCACATAAGGCGCAAACAAGTTGAACTGGTTTTGAGCGGTACTGTGCGCCCAGGTATAGGCAGCGTATGCAAATAGTCCGTTCGTGACACGGTGCTGGAACACTATCTGGCCGGAATTGTACTGCGACCGGAGTGCATTGTGTGCCAGATACACATACTGAAAGTTTGGGTTAATTGGATGCACATAGTATTCGTTGTCGGCAACGCCTTTTCTGCCCAGTGAGGTCACGTAAGCTAATGTGAGCGCATTGCTTGCACCGAAGTTCTGCTGAAGGGTTACATTGCCCTGGATCGAGTACGGAGGAGCGAAATTCTTCGGGAAACCATAGGCGGTCGTTGTATAGGGTGCCACCGGAGGGAATTGGATGGGCGGGTTTCTAAACTGCTGTGGCACTGGAAAGGAGAAATTTCCGGCCTGAATGCAGTAGGAGTATGGGCAAAATGTCTCTCCGGATGAAAAGCCGGGTCCGACATATCCGGCCAAAGCATCCGTGTTATTTGTACCGGTGTCATAGAACAATCCGGTTCCTGCACGTAGCTGCGTCTCGTATCCCGGAGTCTGGTTGACCATATAGGTGACACCTATACGGGGACCAAAGTCACCATAATAGGTGTTGTAAATGGGGGCCCCGACAGGACTCAACGCGATTTGACTCAGGTTGTCCTGGTTCACCAGCCCAAGCGGCGATGCACCGCGTCGGGCCGTGGGAGCGGGGTTTATATCCCATCGCAGCCCATAGGAAACCGTCAACCGCGGATTGACACGCCAATTATCCTCAGCGTATAAGGCATACTGCAGGTACTGTGGATAGCTGGATGCGTAAGTGTATACATATCCGTAGTCGATCGTATTTGCGATTAAGGTAGCGGGGGAATAGAAGGAGGGGGTAACCAGCGGGCTTTCCGGCAGGTTTGTCGTCGTTAGCCGGCGAAAATCGCCTCCAAATTTAAATTGATGATCTCCATGGGTCAAGCTGAGTGCATCCGACACCTCGAACTGCCGTGTGGAGTTGATGCCGCGGTAATCGGCGAAGTAGAAGCCACCCACGGGAAAATAGACATCGAACCCGATGTCATAGGTGGCCTGGTTGGAAGGATAGCCTGAAGTTGTGAGCAGATTGATAGGCTGCGCACCCCCTTGTTGCTGAACGTTTCCAGACTGAGTGCCACTGTTGTTGGTGAAGTTGGCTCTTAGTTCGTTGGTGATATGGGGATTGATCGCGCTGGTGAGGCCCACGGTGTAACTGCGCGTATCTTGCATGTTGCCATTCAGCTGTGCAAGACCGGTACCACTTTGACCGGAAGGCGTGTTGCTTGCTCGGACGAAAAATTCTTCTCCATGAGGAAAGACCTGATCAAGGCGAAGATTGTAGGAGTCGAAGTGATTCGACGAAGAGTAGCCCGAGATATACTCGCCCAGCCCCGGAGTGGTGGCTGGATTGCCGCCACTTAGGTCAGGTCCATTGGGAGTAGGAAACGCGTTCATCACAAGCTGGATGGGCCCCGAAGTTTGGGCACGCAGCGCTGCGTTCGGGACATACCCGATCGTGGCGGCAACCGGCTGCGAAAGTCTCAAGGATTCATCATCGGCAAAGAAGAAGGTTTTACCTCGACCGTCATATAGCTTAGGTATCCAAACCGGGCCACCTATAAAACCGCCGAAGTCGTTCTGGTGAAGCGGCTGCTTTGACACACTGTAATAATTATTGAACCAGTCATTGGCGTCGAACGCGGTATTGCGCAGATAGTCAAATGCGCCACCGTGAAACTGATTGGTGCCAGAGCGACTAGCAAAGATGATTTGGCCTCCCTGACCACTTCCATATTCCGCGGTGTAACTGGACGTCTCGACGCGAAACTCCTGTAGATCATCCACTGGAACAATGCTCTGAGTCGTACCGACCACAGTCCCGACCGGCACAGCTCCGGCAGCCCCCAGATTGGTGAAGCCGCCGTTATTACCGGCTGAGGCATTGACACTTACACCATCCAAAATAAAGTTGTTGGAAGTATTTGCTTGACCATTCACTGACAGCTGACCAGCCTGCTTGGTGCTCTGCGGGCTATTGCTCGTAACGCCGGGGGAGAGTTGGATGAGATCTTGGAAACTGCGCCCATTGAGAGGCATGTTCTTGATCTCCTGCTGACTCACGACGTTCGAGACACCGACGTCCGTGGTTTCCAGCGGACTTTGTCCGGCCTCGACTGTCACCGTTTCACCTACCGAGCCGACTATCAAATGCAAGGTCACTTGATTGCGACCACCGACATTCAGCACTACATCTGGCAGGCTTAAAGCTTGGAACCCAGGATGTTCTGCACGAAGCGAATATGTACCGGGCAAAAGTCCAACGAAAGCGAATGATCCGCTCGCGTTACTCTGGGAGGTTCTTGAATTTGAAGTCGCGTTGTTGGTGATTGTAACGGTAGCTTGCGGCAAGACAGCGCCCTGAGGGTCGACGACAACGCCCTGCAAAATCGCAGTGTCCGTTTGAGCTTTTCCTGGCCTGTCCACAAACAGCAGGATTGCAAACAGGAGGAGAATCTTTGAAATGCTTGGCAAAGCTTTTTTCTTTGTCATGTCCGGCATAATTGAACGGCCTCTCAAATAGATGATCTAGGGCGTCAATCAAGCTAATTACTCGTGCCAGCATTGTCAAGAAATATCTGGAAAGGTTTTCTTGCAACACCATCGCATGCCCCGCGTACCTATGTAGGTCAGCGTTTTCATAGACCCTCGCGGCCCCGCAGCTTGCACATATATGCGGAAAGCGATTGCGTTAGCCTGCCGTAGGGATATAGCCCTTAAATCGAATGAGAACAGCTGCGAGCTGGGCAAGTGAACTGCTCGGGATATTATCCTTGGTCAAGGCGCCGCTCTCAAGGCTGCACCTACGGGAGTTTCAGAACCGTCCTCAGTGAACGCGGAGAATGTGGGTTGGTTTGGTATCGTCGTGTACCAGGCATATCTCTCCACGAATGGAAGAGCACTCAGCACCGCCGAAGATCTTGTGATGAATTCAGCTTGCTTCTCGTAGCTGGGAGTTTCACCCTTTGAACCGTGCCAAATGACCATCGCGTATTCCGTCACCCAGATGGGGCGATGATAAAGCTCGTGAATGCGCGTAACTTCGCGAACCAGATTTTGCGTCGCGATCTCCGGATCGAAGCTCGATTGATAGGGATGAATGCAGATGAAGTCTACGCGAAGGTGGTTCTTCTCCGCTCCAGCCATGAAGCGGGCTAGCCAGCCGTCCGGTTTCAGATCATCTCCAGTACCGACGGCCGGGCTGCCGAGACGCATGCCGAGCGACTCCAGTTCCGGCCATGCAGCGAGCGCTCGCTCCACCGTCATATTTGACTGTTCCTTCTCATTAGGCTCATTGAACCCAAGGAGGACCTTGGCACCGGTTGCTTTTGCAGCCTGCTCATCCACGGCATTCAGGCTTTTCTCGCCCCAGATCATGGGAATGAATTGAACGCCCTGCGGGGCATTAAGACCCTTGGGTGTCACGCCCCAATCGTAGTACCAGGCGATTTTGAGATCGACAAGGTCCGCGTCCACATGGGCGTGCTGATAGGTTCCGACACCCTTTTTCTGATCTCGCACTTTGGACTGGGCCCAGTTTGCAGGAGAGCACACTGTTAGCAGTACGGGCAGTGAGGAGCAAAGCACCCAGCACCCAAATGAAACTTTTAGCTTGTAGAAGTTCATGCTATTCTCTCCTATGGTAATAATGACGGTCTTGTGAAAAGCCAAAGTTGAACCAAATCAAGAAAAGCTTTTTTACCACGAGCTTTGTACAGCATGAAACAAAAAGATGTCAAGATTTAGTTAGCTAGCCATAAACTTGCAAAGTTCGTCATTACGGAATGGCTGATGTCTACATTGAGAGAGGTGAACAGGATCTTCTAAGTACACCCGCATAGACCTGGTTCAGTATCGAGTCGTTCTGTAGGATACCGTCAGCTCCCTTTAGAAGCGAATATCTGTGGCAAAAAATTTGCGAGATACGCACGCCAGTTGTACCAACTGTGTCCACCCGAACTTTCCGTCAATACTGCGTTAAAGCCATGAGCTCGAAACATAGAAACAGTCGCTCTCGCGATGCTAATTAAGCCGTCATCTGCCCCAATCTGAAAGGAGAACAGCTTCAGGCCTCGTTTCAGGTTCTTGTTCTCTAACATGCTGGCATTTCTCTGTATCCAAATAGGGTCAATCGCTACAACTCGCTCCCTGTCGAGCGATGAACTTTGCGATCGCTCAAAGATACCGGCACTCCATATCCCTGCATAGGCGAAACTTGCGGGATATGACATAAGTAAATTGATGGCTTGTTCACCTCCCATCGATACTCCAGAAAGTGCTGTATGTGCCCGATCCGGGAACACGCGATAATTGCGGTTGATGTAGGGCATGATGTCTTTTCCAAAATCTTCAGTGAACTTTTCTTTTTCTTTAGGACTGGGCATACTATCTTCTCCGCGTGAAAGGTGCCCTGCGGGCATGACGACGACCATCGGAGTAGACTGCTTCGAAGAAATCATGGCATCAAGAATGAAGTTCGCTCTACCCACTGAGGACCATGTGTTATCGCTATCTCCGCTCCCGTGAAGCAGATAGAGGACCGGGTATTTTGTCAAATGTAATCCATATCCAGCAGGTGTGTAGACGTGCATTCGTCGATCACGGCGAAGTGTACTGGAGTAATAGCAAACCGACGAGACTGATCCGCGTGATGTTCTTCCTGCCTCCCGCTCCGCGTCGCTTTCGCGAACAACTACGAGGCTCCAAACCATCGAGTTAGACTCGCTGACACTTGTATTAATGGGATCGACCGTTGGAATTCCGTCCACATCCATAAGGTATCGATAAGATCCGCTAGGTACCGGTTCGGAGCTAGCTGTCCACAAACCCTCGGGGTCTCTCATAAATGCAGGCGGATATTTTTGTCCTTGCCGAAGGTATAGGTCTCCATCGCGAAGCTCAACTTTCGAAGCACGAGGAGCCCAAATGCGAAATGTGATCCTGTTGTCGGCTTCGACTTCCGGCGAATGGAAGGGGGGTGCGGTTACGTTGTGAACCGACAGAGCTTTCTGTTCACTGAAATTGCCGGCCCAATCCAGCAGAGGATCAGACAATAAGGAGGGTGTGGAAAAGCCAATCCCGGATATTAGCAATTGACGACGAGTTAGATTAGCCACTGACTTCACCTTCTGCAAAAGTCACGTTACGATGGACTTGTTAATGATCGCGGTCACAAGCCTGTGCCTGAAAATCCAGACTGCGTATAGCTGGGGTTCAGCCTTGAAAGTACTGCCCTCAATCTATCCGTGTAAGAATCAACATTGCCGATTAAAAAGGGTTCAGGTTCAGCGTCGCAGTGTATCCTTCGAGAAAACTTCCCATAACCTCGTGAGTCCAAGAATCTCTAGCACTTAATGTAGTTTCCCGTCTCTCTTTATCGGGCTGGAAGTCATCTCTGCTTGAAGCCTGTCCGGTTCAAGACCATAATCGCGCTTCTTTACCCATAAGGTACGGAGTTCTAAGACATACTTGTAAAGCCCTGGGCGTTGCTCATCGACGGGTGTCGCTTCCTCGCTGAAAGAGTCTTAATCAACGCCAACGACTTCACGATTATTCATCATATCGAGAGAAAGACTTTGATATATTTGCCAAGTCAGCACTGGCGATTAGAGGCACCGCGATCATCGTGATCGCATACTCATTAAACTTCACTCGTCGTTCTGCCGTTAGGAATTGACTGCCTGACTAGCTTTACGAGATCGTATGGCCATTCAGCAAATTTTCTGGCGTCACGGAAATGAAGTTGCGTAGTGCTGCCGGCCGTTCGCCTCCTTGTTGACCAACATCTGTGTAGATCCCTGCTTCGAGACCTCTACTATAGATGTAATCCGCCAGTGCTTTCAGGCCCCTGATAAACTAAAATTCATCAGTGTTCATATTTCGCTAATTCTGAATGACTAGCTCGCCGGTACGATTGCCTCAAGCGGACAGCATACTTTCCTTGAGAGTCATGGACGATCATAACCAGAAATGCTTTCCTGGAGTTGGCAGCGAAAATTTCGAATGCGAGTCTCCGAGTCGATGACAATCAATTTAATGCCTGCAATCTCTGCAAAGTCTTCAACGTGTTCGAGGGTCAGCGCCTGGCTAAAGCTCGTGTGGTGGGCGCCTCCCGCATAGATCCAGGCAGCAGCAGCAATTTTGAGACTTGGTCTAGGCACCCATACGGCACGTGCTACGGGCAGCTTCGGAAGCGGCTGCTCAGGCTGGATGACGTCCACCTCGTTGACGACCATGCGGAAACGATTACCCATATCGACGAGAGATGCGACGACTGCTGGGCCAGTGGGAGCCGTAAAGACGAGCCGGACAGGATCGGCCTTTCCCCCGATTCTCAACGGGTGCACCTCCAGCGATGGCTTCCCGGCTGCGATGGAAGGACAGATTTCGAGCATATGCGAACCCAGGACCTTCGGCGTGCCGCTGAAATCATAGGTGTAGTCCTCCATAAAAGAGGTGCCTCCCGATAGGCCGAGAGCCATAACCTTCATGGTCCGAACCAGCGCGGCTGTCTTCCAGTCCCCTTCGCCCGCGAAGCCAAATCCGTCCGCCATCAGTCGTTGAACCGCGACGCCGGGCAACTGGTCGAGCCCATGCAGGTCCTGAAAGGTATCGGTGAACGCGCCGAAGCCCCCCTCAGTCAGAAAACAGCGCAGTCCCAGCTCGATTCTTGCGGCGGCGCGCAGAGCCTCTGGACGGTCATGCTCTTTGGCAATGGAGTAGTCTTCGCGGTAGGCGTCTACAAGCTTCGACACCTCTGCTTCAGAGCTCTGTTGGATCCGGTCGACGAGATCGGCGACTCCGTAACCATTCACGCTGTATCCCAACTGGGCCTGAGCCGCGACCTTGTCGCCTTCGGTGACTGCGACGTCCCGCATATTGTCCCCGAAGCGAGCGACCTTTAGATTTTGCGATTCATGCCAGCCCGCAGCGGCTCTTGTCCATGTGGCGACTTCGAGGATCGTCTCGGAATTCCGCCAGAAACCTACGACTACCTTCCGGGCCAGCTTCAATCGTGCCGTGATGAAGCCGAATTCGCGGTCTCCGTGCGCGGCCTGATGGAGATTCATGAAATCCATGTCGATGGAAGACCAGGGCAGCGCAAGATTGAACTGCGTGTGGAGGTGCAGGATTGGCTTGTTGAGCGCGATCAGGCCGGCGATCCACATCTTTGCCGGCGAGAAGGTATGCATCCAGAGGACGAGACCAAGGCAGTCTTCGTCGGCGTTTGCTTCCCGGCAGAGAGCTTTAACCTCTTCGGGGGTTGTGACCGCGGGTTTGTGAACGATTTCGTAGGGTATGACAGATTCAGCGTTGAGGGAACTGGCGATCTCCCTGGAGTTGCTCGCTACCTGCGTGAGGGCCTCTTTTCCATAGAGGTGTTGACTGCCTGTTACAAACCAGACGTTAAGACGCTTTGAGACTTTCACAGATCCCTCTCCAGGATTCGCCGCTTGGGACGTCACATTTTGCAGAAGTTATGGAAATCAGAATTCCTTCGGAAAAGCTTTCCTGACAAGGTATAGGTTTTAAGTAAGATGCGTCAACACAATTAGTCCTTGCGATGCTTCTGCCATATTTACGATCTCTGACAGAGTGCGGCCCGGTGCCAACGCGATGCACTCCGGTTGTCGATTTTCCTTAGAACCTGTCTACAAACTAGTTGAGGAACCCTGGACGACATATGCGGTGCGGGTTAGCTTGGGCTAAGGTCACGGGATGTATGGGAGCGATTTGACGGACCAGCAATGGGCAAAACTGGAGCCGCTGCTGCAAGCATCGTGGAGAGATCGTCACCCCGGAGGTCGGCCGCGCAAGTATGATCTACGGCGCGTGGTGGATGGGCTGCTGTACGTGGTGAAGACGGGTTGTCAATGGCGGCAGTTGCCCAGCAATTTTCCTCCGTGGAAGGCCGTGCATCAGCAGTTCCGGCGGTGGCGCGACAGCGGAGTGTGGGAGCGCATAGGACAGACTCTACGCGAACAGGGCCGCAAGGCAGGCGGACGAAACGCTACGCCCACCGTGGCGATTCTCGATTCGCAGTCAGTGAAGACGGCGCTAAAAGGGGGCGGCGCGGCTACGATGCAGGCAAGAAAATCAAAGGGCGTAAGCGGCATATTGCGGTAGATACGCAAGGCAACCTGCTCGCGGTGGTCGTGCACTCGGCCGGCATCCAGGACCGGGTAGCGGCTCGCGCCGTGTTGATGCGATTGTTCCGCCGATTCGATACCATCCAGACTGTCTTCGCCGATGGCGGCTATACAGGCACGCTGATCAACTGGGCAAAGGACATGTTTGGATATAGCGTCGAGATCGTCAAACGCAACCAGCAACCCCTCTTCCAAGTCCTGCCCAAACGCTGGATCGTCGAACGAACCTTCGCCTGGCTCAACTGGTCACGCCGCCTCTCCAAAGACTACGAACTTTGCCACACCTCGGCTGAATCCATGATCCATATCGCCTTCGCTCATCAACTCGTACGCCGTTCTACCTAGTTTGTAGACAGATTCTTAGAGAAAGCCGTCCGATCACTCGGCGCTTGTGCGCTTTCCTTGAGATTGTCCGTAGGTGGCTTTGGCGCCGTGCTTGCGAAAGTAATGCCTGTCCAGCAGGGTCTGTGACACCTCCTGCATGTTCGCCTCGAGTGAAAGAGTGCGATACGCCATGCGCGCGACCGCCTCGAGCACTACGGCGTTGTGGGCGGCTTCGTGCGGCGTTCTTCCCCAGACAAAGGGGGCGTGCCCGTGGACGAGGCAGGCAGGCACCGCAAGAGGATCGATAGCGGCGCGGTCTTGCTCTCCGCGAAATCGCGCCACGATCGCCGCACCTGTCTCGCGAACGTATTGCCCTTCGATCGCTTTGTCGGAGAGCGGAGCCGTGACAGGGACCGGGCCGTGAAAGTAGTCCGCGTGGGTCGTGCCAAATGCCGGAATGTGCAGTCCCGCCTGCGCAAAGCTGGTGGCGAACTCGGAGTGCGTGTGAACGACGGCTCCTATCTCGCTAAACTCCCGATACAACAGGGTGTGGGTGTCGAGATCGGACGAGGGCCGCAGGTTCCCTTCGACGACGTTGCCGTCCAGATCCGTTACCACCATGTGTTCTGGCTTGAGTTTGTCGTAGTCAACCCCGGAGGGCTTGATGACGACGAGGCCCTGCTCGCGATCGACGCCTGACGAGTTGCCGAAGGTGTAGAGCACCAGCCCTCGACGGACCAGCTCCAGATTTGCTTCAAGGACTTCCTCGCGCAGTTGTTTAAGTCGCATGTCCTGTCTCCAAGTTTGGCGCGTCGAGCCTTATCCCTTTCCGGGGCGAAAGCGGACGGCGTAAAAGCCACCGAAGAGTGTCAGTAGCAGACCCCACCAGAAAGTGGGATGCAGGTTGCTGAGTACAGTCGAGCTCTCATGCCCACTAAACCACTCATACGCTCCATACGGCAGAAGAATGATGCCGTAGAGCAAAGTGAGACCGCCGACGAAGAACCAGATGGAGAGAGACTCGCCACGTCCTGTACCTTCCGCCATGAGAAAACCTCCGATAGTTGCGTGTCCAATACCTTAGAAGAAGATTATGTTCAAGACGAAGAAGATCGTAATCACAATAGCTGCCCAGAAGATCGGTTTTTGCCAAAGAGATTTTGCCCCGTCGTCGGGGATCGTCGTCGCGCCGTAGACCAGGCCTGCGAGCTGAGTTTCGGGAACAGGTCGCGTGAGCAGACTGACTGAGACGGTGACAACGACGCAGATGAGCCAACTCCAGAAGGCGCGGTAGAGATTCTCTGCCATTGGCTTTGCGTCCACGGACAACGCGATGCGCGCCAGAGCTTGCTGGCCGCCATATGTGGTGTAAAGCCACATTGCTATCGACGAAACGGTGCCGGCAAGCAGGCCCCAAAATCCGCCGGCTTTCGTGGCGCGTTTCCAGAGCATCCCAAGAATGACAGTGCCAAAGAGCGGCGCGATGAAGAAGCTGAAGAGTGCCTGCACGTAGTCCATGATGGAGGCGGCGTGCATCACGAAATAGGCTGTGCCGATCGATGCAATCACGCCGACAACAGTCGACCATCGGCCCATAGAGACGTAATGTGCGTCGCTTGCTTTCTTGTTGAAGAAGGCGCCGTAGAGGTCATAGGTCCAGACGGTGGAGAAGGCGCTGACGTTGCCGGCCATGCCGCTCATAAATCCGGCGACCAGCGCTGTGATGCCCAAACCGAGAAGGCCGGGACCACAATAGCGGATTAGCATGAGAGGGAGAACTTCGTTGTAGCTGTAAGGATGGGCAGCATCGACCTGATTCTCCCCGACGAGGTGAATGATCTGATGGGTATGCGGATCGCGGAGGACAGCGAGAGCGAGAAGACCGGGAACGATGACGATGAAGGGAACTGCCATCTTGAACGCAGCGCCGATCACCGGGGCCATCTTTGCGGCGCGCAGATTGTTGGCGCTCAGCACGCGCTGAACGACGAGAAAGTCGGTGGTCCAGTAGCCGAAGCTGATGACGAAGCCGAGTCCGAAGACGATGCCCGTCCAGTGGACGCCCATGGGATTGTCTTTGAAGGAGCCTAGCGTGGTCCAGAGATGCGTGTAGTCGCTCGATCCGACGTTTACGGCAATCTGCGCCTTGAGCTTGGTCCATCCGCCTACCTCCCACAAGCCGAGAATCGGGATCAGCGCGGCTCCTGCCCATATCAGCACGAATTGCAACACCTCATTGATAATGGCCGACCGCAGCCCGCCGAGCATCACGTAGATGGCGACAGTGACTGCGCCGATCCAGATGGAGAAGCTGATATTCCATCCGAGCACGACTTTCATGACCAGAGCCATGGAATACATATTGACGCCCGACATGAGAATCGTCATGAATGCAAAGCTGACGGCACTGACTCCGCGGGCGCCTTCGCCGAAGCGAAGCTGAAGGTAGCCGGGGACGGAGTGAGTTTTTGAGATGTAGTAGAAGGGCATCATGACGATGCCGAGAAACAACATCGCGGGAATGGCTCCGATCCAGTACCAGTGGGTTGCGAGCATTCCGTACTGATAGGCTGCTCCGGCCCATCCCATCAACTCCAGGGAGCCGAGATTTGCCGAGACGAAGCTGAGTCCGGCGATCCAGGCAGTCATCTCGCGACCGGCCAGGAAGAAATCTTCGCTGGTCCGGGTGGACCCTTTCACATAAAAACCGATGAAGAGTACGACCACAAAATAAAGGACGAGGATCAGAATGTCTATCGGTGCGAGTTGGGTGAGTTGCGTGGTGAATAGGATTGCCAGGGCGGTCATGGTCTCTCTATAACTGATGGAAGTTTGAAGCTTTCTAAGTGTGGCTCTAGATGTGACCTGGATGCATATTCGCGGAGTTTGGGAAGCACGTCGGCAAGCTTGGAAGCGGATGCGGAGTCATCACCGAATGCGAAATAGACGCTGCGGTAGAGGCGATAGAGCTGCTCATAGAGCGCAACGTTGCCGGGATTCGGAAGATAGGATTTGTGCTTCAGGCACATTCGGCTCTGTGCCTCCTCGATGCTTGGAAAGATGCCGGCCGCAAGTTGTGCGAAGATGCCCGAACCGATGCTGGTTGGGATGCCGTCGGAAACCAGCACCTCCTTGTTGAACACATCCGCGTAGACCTGATTGAGAGTGACGTTGTTTTGTGGAATGCCTCCCGCATTGATGACGCGTTCGATGGGAACACCATTCTCGGCCAGTCGATCGAGAATGATGCGCGTATGAAAAGCGGTGCCTTCGATGGCGGCAAAGAGCTCGTCTTTCGCGGTGTGGAGGAGGTTCCAGCCGATCGTGATTCCGCCAAGCTCCGATTTGACGAGCACAGTCCGATCGCCATTGTCCCAGGACAGCCTCATCAATCCGGTCTGGCCGGCACGGTACTCTTCAAGTCCTTCGGACAAGATTTGCACGTTGGTGCCAGCCCTGCGTGCGATCGCCTCGAAGATGTCGCCTACAGCGGACAGGCCCGCCTCCACCCCGGTATACGCCGGATGAACGCTGCCGGGGACGACGCCACATACACCGGGGATGACCTGGGTGCGAGTCTGCATCGCAATGATGCAGGTGGATGTCCCAACGACGTTGACCACGTCTCCCTCGCGGCATCCTGCACCGATTGCATCCCAATGCGCGTCAAATGCTCCGACTGGAATCAGAATGCCTGCGCTCAAACCGAGGCGCTCAGCCCACGGTGGAGACAAGGTCCCGGCCAAGTGATCGGAGGTGAGCACCTCACCTGCTAGCTTTTCGCGGATTCCTGCAAACAGGGGGTCGACTTCAGTGAAAAACTCCTGCGGCGGAAAACCGCCCCACTTCGGATTCCAAAGCCATTTGTGCCCAAGCGCGCATACACTGCGCTTTGCTTGCTGGGGACTTGTGATGCCGCACAGAGTGGCGGCAACCATGTCGCAATGCTCGAAGGCGGATGCAAAGAGCGCTCGCTTCTCAGGATTATTTTGTAGCCAGTGGAGTAACTTGGCAAAGCCCCACTCGTGCGAGTACACGCCACCGGACCACTGAATCGCTTCAAGCCCGTGTGCATGCGCCACTTTAGTGATCTGTTGCGCTTCTTTGAGAGCGCGATGATCGCACCACAGATAATAGTCGTCCAATGGCTTCATCTCGGCATCTACTGGAATGACGCTTGATCCTGTTGTGTCCAGAGCGATCGCCTCGACTGCGCTGCCGTCTACTCCGGTCTCCGCTAACGCCTTACGCATCGCTTGAATCAGGGCGTTCATCTGATCGTCATGGGACTGGGTGGCAAAGTCGGGATCTTCTCGCTTGCGATGTAGGGGATATGCGGCAGATGCGGTACCTAACCGGCCAGTCTCATTACTAATCAGGGTAACGCGTGTGCTTAGCGTTCCGAAATCGACTCCTGCAACAATCCGCATCGTTGGTCTGCTCCATGACTCGTGCATAATCCAGGTTACTCAGCAAAGGCATATTACGAGGTCCTAGAGGATGATTGACAAGCGACTGCCCGGATTCCGAAGGCGAGTTTTTACAAGCTTGCTACGACGCGCACACTCCATTGCCGAAGAAGTGGTGACCTCTCGGATCGATGTCGTAAGTCCTGCTTCATACTCGTTCCAACATTAAGTTGAGGGGAACTCCAGTTGCGTTGTATGCGTTGGGATCCCTGGTTTCCGGCGCTCACTTTAGTAGTGTCTGCCAGGAGTCATTGGAGTGGTGCCGTTATTCGAACCGTTCGCGGCCGTCGCTGCGATGAACTTGATCAGGGCCACTAGCATAATGGTTCTTCCGAAAGAGAGAGGCCAGACTGGTTTTCGGATTTCATAAGCTCCTCGTTTGTCTTGGTTGAGATGAGCATCTTGTTAATCTGCCATCAAATGTCGGAACCTGGATAAAAGCTTTTATCGACTCGAGCGTTGATATCAGAAGCCTTTGGCGACTGTCAAGCTTTTTAGCTGAAAGGTCTGTTGAATCTTGCTAAGCGCATGGTGATCTTCAGACGCTGAAAAATCTCCTCGCTTTCCTAAATCGATCCCGTACTTTTCCCTTGATTAAAGCTTTTCATGGAGGTTGCGATCAGAATCACGTTAGGGGACAAGTGTCCGATTCATGAAGTTGATTACTAATCGGATCGATGGCGCTTGGCTTCCAACCTGATCACTAACTGTTCTTGTGTGGTAGCGCCAGTTGGCACTGCCGCGCAAGAACCTGACTGCCGAGGTGGCCAGAGCATAATGTGCTACAGCAGTATCGTGTTCGGAACATATGGTTGGACCGCTAGAAGCATTGTCGTCTACATTTGTCCATAGCTCAAGGGAACAGTTGAGATAGTTTTTTCGGCCCTGCATGAGCTCAAGCCCCAACTCGCTAAAAGAACTTAAGGGTGTTGGTGAGGGTGCTAAACGCTGCAGGATATATGTCGTTTGAATACTTATTAGTGCTGTCAATCGCCATCGACGCCCATGGATTCAATAAATTAAGGCTATTAGTTTATATGGCATGGAAGAGGTCATCGGTTTGATCCCGATCAGGTCCACCGGGATCTCCTTCTGTAAAAACCATCATCAAGGGTCAGCTAAACGATTTCATGCTGCGCCCATATCAGCGCCCAGGAGTTTGACCCGGTGCGCCCCTGCCCTCGCCAGCTTCTGATAATGACCGAGAAGGCCATTTACATTTTAGTAAGCGATGAAAGGTTCGGATTCAGGTGTCGGCCGCACGATCAACGAGGCACGGCGCAGGCGCAAGCTCAGCCAGTCGGGCATGGATCTGGAATCGCAAGGAGCATTTTTCCCGTCGCCGGTCACTGCAAAGGCAGACCCTTTTGTTAAGCCAGTGTCCGCATCTGCTCCAGATGCAGAAGAGGCGCCCGATCCTGAACTCACAGTCGATCAGGCAGAGGCCCTCCGTAAGGTTGAAGCCGCCTACGCTCCAGGAGAGTTCTATCTCTTGACGGGCACGCTGGTTCGGGCAAGACCTACCTCATGCAACGGCTGACCAGGAACGTCGTCGCGAAGCACCAGCGCATCGTTCTCAGCGCACCGACGCACAAGGCGGTGGCGGTGCTCGCACGCAAGCTGAACGAGGCCGACATCAAGAACGTGCCCTGTCGCACGATCCATAGCATTCTCAGCCTTACACCGAAACCTTGGACGGACCGGCTCGTTTTCGAAAGAGATCGCGATGCGGTGCCGGTCACAGCCGATGTTGTGGTCGTCGACGAGTGCTCCATGGTCGATCTCGAACTGTTCCGACATATTAAGCGTCATTCGCCAAATGCTTTCGTCTTGTTCGTCGGAGATCCCGCGCAATTGCCTCCAGTCGGAGAAGCTGAGAGCCAGATGTTTGCGACAGAGAATCCCTCACACCTTACCACCATCGTGCGGCAGGCGACGGGGAATCCGATCCTTGACGCAGCGGGCATCATCCTATGCAGTCAGGGCGGTGCCTCCGACTGGTCCTGGTTGAAGCAGACCGCACTAGCGAGTGGGCATGGTGTCTTCCTCCCTGGAGAAGCAGCGCACCGCTGGATGCGAAGGCTTTTACCTCGCCGGAATTTGAAGCCGATCCCGATGCTTTCCGCTATCTCGCCTGGACCAATCGCCGCGTTCATCAGATCAACGAGATAATCCGCCATTGGCGCTACGGTGACAACATCCCGACCCCGTTCATGCCAGGTGAAAGGGCCCTGTTCCGTGCTCCAGTTGTGGTCGAGGAGTCCATCTTTTTTGCTAATAATGAGGAGGCAACGGTGCTAGCTATCGATCGGAGCACTCTCACCCACGAGATCGAAGAAGCCAGCGGTGTTCCGAAGTGGACGGCCACGATCCCTACATGGCTGACCCGTCTTCGGAATATCGATGGAAACGAGAAGATGGTCCATATCCCTGCCGACGACGGTGAGCTCCAGAAGGTTATTGCGCGGATAAAAGATGAGGCTACGGAGTCGCGGATTCGATGGAAACATCTACATAATTTCCAGTCGAGTGTGGCCCGCCTTCAATCGATCTACGCAATGACGGTGCACACATCTCAGGGAAGCACGCATGGGACCACGTTCATCGATGTGCCGGACATTCGCAGGCGCGAGAGGACGAATCTCTTGGAGGATGCAACAGATGCTTTACGTTGCTGCGACACGGCCCTCTCAACGGCTTATTCTCGTCGGGACATGATTGGTAACCGGCGGTAAAGCCTGTGCGCTAAAATCAGGTTCCGGCAGGGAGTGCCCGCCGGCGAAGCTCGATCTCACCACTCTTGTTGAGGTTCACTTCTAGGACCTGATTCGTCAGATCTCCGTTATCCCTCAATTCGTCGAGGACAATTCTGAACAGCTGCCTCTGGCGATCAAGGTTCAGACCGCCTGGAGCATTGATGCAGACTAATCCAGCGTGCAGACGCACATCGGCATATTCACCCGCTGAGCCTGGATCGTTGTAGGGACCCCGAAAATCCACACTGTTATTTGTGACCATGATCCAGTCCCCATTGAGGATCGTTGGCTTGAGTTCCCAATCCTTCTGACCCGTCTTGCCCAAATGATTCACATGAGAGCAAATGAACCCGCTTTGATGGGCCATCGCTTCCAGCGACGGGCTCAAGTTTTCATCGATCAGGATCTTGTGCAATGTCTCACTCGCCTATGAGGCCTCTCGAAGTCGAAACTTCGAGACGGAAACCTGTATCCCTTTGGGGAAAGGTTTCCGCTTGGGGCGTCCCCTCTGTGGGTTTGCCTTCGCATAGATTGAAGCCAACTCAAATTGCTCACTCTTGAGGCGTGGATACAGTTCCAGGAGCTCCTGCATTGGGGTAGCCGAATCGACCAGACTCGCCACGTCATAGACAGGAATCCGAGTGCCCTTGATGACCGGCGTCCCGCTTAGAATCTCCGGATCTTCGACCACCATTTCCTGTGCATCTTTCAGTTGGTTTAGGCGCCGGTCCACGTCCACCCAAATGCGGTTCAGAGACACCTCAACCGTGCGCGATTCTTCCACGCGGCAATTCCTCAGTTCTGGCCATGACTTGCATCGACCAAATCCGTCTTGAATAGCCTTCACTCGAGCGGAAGAGGTCAGGGAATCTGCAGTTTCAAAGTAGAAGGCGATCCAGAGGCAGGCATCCTTGCGAACTGTTCGGCTCTCGGAGGTGCGGTACAGCTTCGTCGGCAGGATCTTCCTATCGATGGCCCGATTGATCTCGGCAACCGTAACCCCGGCTGCGACGGCGGCTTCATTCGTAGTCAGGTTTTCGAGCATGGTATCCATGTGAGCATCTCCACAATCACTATAATCCTTCCCGTCTATGAGAACAATATAAATTTAGCCATGCGCAAGGCCAATGCGCTTTGATGAAGATCTGGCGGTGCGCCTTCTAAAGCAGAAAGAGAAGGGCTGAACCCCCACGGGTCAGCCCATGCCCACTGTTTAAAGAGTTGATGCCATTTTGATGCCAAATACAGGCCAGAATACCGATTTTTGACCAGTCTTCCGGCTTACAAGCCATTTAGAATGTGCGTCCGGTCGCTTCGACCACACCTTCACACGGTGGAAGTCGTAGGTTCGAATCCTGCTGTGCCCACCATAACATCAACAACTTAGCTAAATTCTGGAAGCTTCGTACGTCACACGTAAGTCATAGAGCTTTTCAGTGCCGGGGTGCAATCTCCCCTTTGTTGACGGCAGCAACCAGAAAGGCTCTTCGTACCTTGGCCTGTTTGGATATCGTCGCTTATGGAAGCGGGGGTTGAGTTCACTGCCATTGACTTCCCACAATGCAACCGCCTTACTGTTCACATACTCGCTGCTGTCGCAGAGTGGGAGACTGGAATGATTAGCCAACGTACCCGGCTGGCGTTGGCTGCTGCAAAGGCTAGGGGTATTAAGTTGGGCAATCCAACCAAGCTGATCGGCTCCCACTCTGTGACTGGCGCAAAGGCTAGTGTTTTGATGAGGTCTAGGGCCGCTCAGAGCCGCGCTGCTGACTTCCGGCCTATCCTTGAAGCTGAGAGAGCCACTGCGGTCGCTGAGGACCGTTCCACGTCGCTCCGGTCGCTTGCTCGATACCTAAACGAGAGGACGATTCCCAGTCCTGCTGGCGGGCGCTGGCACGGCAACAGCGTTCGACGACTCACTGCCCTGACGGTAGCGATCTAACCTTGTTCAGCGAAATGCACAACTTATCGTGTTTGGCTTTCAGGTGCAACATTTCAGTGTCGTAAGGGTTCAAACCGTTCAGCAGTTGCTTGACCCTGATTGCTCTGCCCAGAACAGCACCTCCAACGCCCAAAGCAGTGAAGAATATTAGGAATGCGCCCGAAACCGCGCCGGGTCTCCAGACAAAGACCATAACGCCAAGGCAGGTCCAAGCTATATCGAGAGCTACGTCAATGACATCGTGGGCAAGATAGAGGAGTAGTTCAAACGTGTTGTGTTGAATCCGCTCAAGAACGCGAATTCGTATTGCTAGCTGATCTCTTCGGAAATGTCTTCCCCAAATAGGCAATAGCTTCGCCGAACGGACGATTGGCGGCAATATGAAGACCACAACCAATGCTGTCCACCACGCCAATGCGACGTGATGTTCGGGAAACCCGTAAATAGTCTTTAGCCAGTTCACCGATTTGTTTGCGCGGTGCTAGAACGATCCTTTGCTTCGCATCTCAACATTCTAACCGGCCCCTCCAAATCCAAAGCTAAGCTTGTTGGCTCGAATCGTTGTTGCGACGTATGCCGGGTCAAAGTGGGCTAATGCTTTTCAGTGATCCTTGTTGATGAATGACCAAGTTGCCGAGCAATCAACGGCATTGCAGTCCCATTCATCGCCAACAGCGTTTCTAACGTGTGCCTCAAGTCTTGAAAACGAACGTGCCTTTGATGCCAGCGACTTTCAACACCGCTTTCATGCGCGGCTGCTGATTGGACTTTTCCAAGGTTTACCCGTGAGCCGTTCCCAATGCGTGCTCTGCAACCTCAACAATGCCGGGATCATGCGCATTCAAAAGTTCAACGTAGAGCAAGGCTTGGACGACATCACGCAGGAAATTGAGGTCTGCCTGAGCGGTCCGATTCGGATGGCGAAGCAGTTTCTACCGCATCTCAAAACCCGCAAGGGTGCGCTTCTTGTGAATGTATCGTCGGGAGCTGCGCTCATTGCTTTCCCCATATCGCCGGTGTACAGCGCGGCGAAGGCCGCTCTCCACTCCTTCACTGCATCCTTGCGCGTGCAGATGAAACATACGGGTGTGACGGTCGTCGAGCTGATTCCGCCTGGCGTCGAAACGCCGCTCTTTAGAAATGAGGCGTTCGAACGAGAGATGAAGGTGCCGAAAGGCATGGATGTGAAGGTGTTCGCGAACAAGGCCATCGCCGGTATCGAAGCGGGCAAACCAGAAGTACGTCCGGGTCTTGCAAACGTGTTGAACCTTCTGAGCCGCGTCGCTCCGGGGTTCGCGCTTAAACAGTTTGCGAAGATGACCCCGGCATTTGGACCCAAGTCCTCGACGATAGCAGCCAAGTCCTCCACAGCAGGGGCCCGGGCCTAACCTCCAAAGGAGATAGAACATGACTGGAACAGCAATGTCGCTCAAAGGAAAACGCGTCGTTGTCATTGGTGGCGGGACCGGCATTGGCTACGCCATAGCCGAACTCGTTCACGAGCAGGGTGCCTCTGTTGTCCTTGGATCAAGTCATAAGGCGAACGTCCAAGCGGCCTCTAAGCGCCTGGAAGGTGCGACGGGCTATGCTGTCGATTTACGCGACGAGGGCGGCGTCAAAGACTTCTTCAGACAGGTTGGCGCATTTGATCATCTGGCAATCACGGCAGGCGACTGGGGTGGACCGATGTTTGTTTCTATCCAGGAGCTGGACCTGACACAAGCGCAAGAACTTCTGTCGATGCGTTTCTGGGGCGCACTTGCCGCGGTGAAGCACTGCTGCCAAACGATCGCTCAGGACGGCTCGATCACGCTGACGAGTGACATGATCGGGCATCGTCCGAGAAAGGGCACGCCCGTTGCAGCCGCAGTGGGGGGAGCGGTAGAACACCTGACCGGAGGCTTGGCCATGGATCTCGCCCCGGTGCGGGTCAATGCCGTGAATCCGGGATACGTCCTCACCGAACAACTGAAGCGGATGCCGGAGGCAATGCTGCAGTCAGTGGTAGCGCCCTTGCCCATTCCCCGCGCCGCGACACCAGCGGAAGCCGCTCAGGCTTATGTTTACCTCATGCTCAACAGCTACGCGACGGGACAGATACTGCCCGTTGATGGCGGCGGCCTGCTGGTCTGACAGGAAACGATGCAGAGTTTCTACAACGAGATCGCTTCGATTCGTGAGGCGCTTTCGTTCCAACCTTGCTCCTCTTCCATCAGGCGCTTGGCGGTAGGCTGTGAGCGTATTCAGAGCCGCGATGACCTGTATCTGCCTCAATTCGGGACAGGCTGGTCTTACGACGCGCGGCGGTGATCAACCGCTATCGAGAAGCAGTCTTATGGCTGCCAATGTCAACTTTCGAAGTAGCGCATGTTGTCGAGATCTTCCAAGAGCCCTGGCCCGGTCGCCAGCCAGCCGAGCCGCTGTTGCGTGAGCGCGCTTGACGCTGAAAGGTCTAGACCAGCATACCCACCGATGCGGCCAAAATGGGCAGTTGCCTCTTGCGATGGAATGGAGACGACTGGGACCTTTAGGCCTTGGCCGATGGTGGCGGCGATGTCCCGTAGTGCTATGCCCTCTTCGGCGACCGCATGGTATCGAGATGGTTCGCGCTTCTCCAAGGCGAGCCTGTAAAGACGTGCAACGTCGGTGACATGCGCCGCCGGCCAGCGGTTGAGTCCCTCAGCCACGTATGCGGAGACTCCCTTCTGCCTTGCTACGGCGATGAGGGTGGTGATGAGGCCTTGCTTTACAGTGTTATGTACCTGGGGAACGCGCACTACGGTCACGTTTACGCCCTGCAAGCTCATCGCGCGAGCAGCCTGTTCCGGACTGCGAGGAGAGGAGGATACAGCCGGCGGATCGACGTCTTCCGTAATCGGACGTTTTGGTGAAGGCAAACCGAGCCCTGAACTAACAAGCAAGGGGCGATCGGAGCCGGCAAGCGAGGTGCCGAGAGCCGCGATGGCGTGCCTCTCGACTTCGCCGTTTTCCTCAAACTTCGCGAGGTCGTGGTCAAAGGCACAATGAATGATTCCATCGGACTGTGCGGCTCCCTTGCCGAGAGTCTCCAGGTCTTCAAGACTCCCTCGAAGGACTTCGGCGCCAGCGGCGAGAAGAGATTGGGCTCCCGCATCCGACCGTGTAAGACCGAGTACCTGATGACCAGCGTTGATGAGTTCCGGAACAAGGGCGGTTCCGATAAGTCCGGTAGCGCCGGTGAGAAATACGCGCATTGCTTCTCCTTCACTTCGTGAAACTGACCGCACATGCGTCCTGTTGATGTGCGCTGGGCCTAAGAGCGATAAAAGCGCATGAGCGACTTTGAACCATGTGCCTCATGGTTCCTCTTGAATACCTACATAATGGAATGAGAGTGGCAAAAATAGAAGACGGCACATTCAGCTTAGGAACTGAGGTAGAAGTAACGCATGGCAAAGGGCAGCATAAACAGCATTATGGGGCCGGTGGCTCTCACCTGCCGGAGTGATGAGACGGAACCGCTTCGCGAGTTTCTGGCAAAGATCGGGGACAAATGGAGCGTCCTGCTCGTCGTCACGCTCTCAAGAAAGCCAAACCATCGTGCCCGCTTCTCAGAGCTTCAAAGGTCGGTAGACGGGATCTCGCAACGGATGCTCACAACCACTTTGCGCCAGTTGGAGCGCGATGGCTTGTTGTCTCGTGAAGTGTTTCCTGAGGTCCCACCAAGAGTGGAATATGAACTAACCGAGCTTGGGCTCAGCCTCTTGGAGCCGATGCGGAATCTGGTCCATTGGATCGGGAGCAACTGGGAATTCATCAAGAAAGCGAGAGTTGGTTTTGACCATCGCGCGCGGTGAATCGACGATGATCCCTATTGGGCATCAGTACCCAGAAAAGCGCGGTCTCGGAAGCTTCACGGACGCTACAGCGAAGAGTGCAAGGAGGAAGACGGTCCCGCACGCGCCCCCTATGGAGCGCGTTGATCAGAGCGGGATGACGGACTTTAGGCGGTCGCACGCAGTAAAAGCATGACTTTACCGCGAGGATTTTGACCTTGACTGAGTTCGAGCGCCGCACGCCAGTCTTCCAGAGCGAACACGCGGGCCACCGGGACTTCGAACTTCCCGTCCGCTGCAAGTTGCGCAAACTTGCCCAGAACGTCGAATCGCAGCGTAGCGTCTTCTCCCAAGCCGTCCCGTACGCCGAGCTCCTTTGCAGCGGCAAAATCGGTGATCGTCAAAACATGCTTCGGGTCGCCAGCAATCTTGACGAGATCAGGCAAGACTCCGCTAGGCGGTGCGGCGTCCAGAACCAGATCCGGTGAACCGCCGGCAATCTGCAGCACTCGATCCACCAAGCCATCGCCATACGAGGTCACCGTTGCGCCGAGCGCACGCAACCGATCGGCGAAGGTCGAACCAGCAGTCGCGATGACGCGGGCGCCACGCATCAGCGCCATCTGTACAGCCGCAAAACCCACCATGGTTCCCGCCCCGTGGATCAGAAGGCTCTGGCCTGCCGTAATTTCCAGGTTGTCGAGACTACGGTACGCGGTCTCAACCGCCATCGGGAGCGCTGCTGCTTGCATGAAGTCCAGGCCGGACGGGAGACGTGCCCAGAAGTTCAGGACCGCGTAATCCGCCGCGCCCGCGCTGGTGTACTCGGCAAAGTCGACGCGTCCGAGAACAGCGTCGCCAACCGCAACATCCTGTACACCATCGCCGATTGACTCAACAATCCCGGAGACGTCCAGTCCTACTCCACGCGGCAGCAGACCAGCAAATAATCCCTCACACAATGCCCAGTCAGCCGGGTTCAGCCCGCAGGCGTTCACGCGCACACGAATGTGGTTCTGACGCGGACCTGGAAGCTCTGCTTGCTCCAGCCGTAGCACATCCTGCGGTTTACCGTACTCGTGGAAGCGAAGAGTTCTTGTCCTGATTGGCGTCTGTCCAGCAGTGTTCATGGCTTTTCTCCAGTGTGGTCTCCAGGAGGGCCGGATCCGCAGTCGTTCGTGACTGTCCGCCCTCCAGAATTGACTATAATGATGTCCGACGGTACGATCAATACTGTGGCGTTCACAAAATCGTCGCGATCGTACACTCTTATGGATCCGCTTTCTGACGTTCTCTCGCTGCTCAAACCTCGGAATTACGTGACTGGCGCTCTCACTGCGGGCGAACCGTGGTCGCTCCGGTTTGAAGCTCACGAAGGGCTGAAATGCTACAGCGTTGTCAGAGGCGAGTGCTGGCTGTCGATGGATGGCGTGGAAGAGCCCGTTCCACTGCGGGCTGGCGCCTGTGTGCTGCTGCCGCATGGGCGGTCTTTTGTCATCGGAAGCGATCTGACCACCCCGAGCCGAGACGCGTGGGAGTTCCTCTCTTCTGTGGAGAGATACAACGGCGTGATCTCTGCCAGCCCCGGTGACAACTTCCTTCTGCTGGGCAACTATTTCGCGCTTGAAGGAGATGGCCGGTTTCTGTTGGACGTTCTTCCGCCAATCGTAAAAGTGGACAACGACATGCAGCGGGAATCCATGCGCTGGGCGGTGGAGCGCCTGCTGCGCGAGATGCGAGATCCCCAACCTGGAGGCACTCTTGTAGCACAACAGGTCGCCTATACCCTGCTGGTCGAAGCTCTTCGCCTGCACCTGACGGACGAGTCTCACCACGGCCGAGGTTGGCTCCCCGCACTCGCAGATAAGCGCATGAGGGCGGCGCTCTCGTCGATGCATCAGGAACCTGCGCGTGCCTGGACCGTGCGGGACCTCGCCCACACCGTTGGCATGTCAAGAACAGCCTTCGCGCAGACGTTCAAGAGATTCGTGGGAAGCTCACCGATGGAGTATTTGACAAAGTGGCGGATGACGCTCGCTGCGAAACGGATACAAGACCCAGACGAATCGATTGCCTCGCTTGCGCCAGTGCTTGGCTACCAATCTGAAAGTGCTTTCAGTGCGGCTTTCAAGCGGCAGTGGGGTAGTTCTCCACGCGAGTACGTTCGCGCCCGCCGACTGGAGCCGCAGCGGCTCTAGCCGTAAATGGGCTTCAGCCTTGCATTGAGACCTTTACGGGTTCCCTTCTCTTGACAGCTTCCTTGGCCGATGAACCGGGAGACACCTGCCCCGCCCAGCCGAGCAGATTCGCGAATCAGTCTTCTGAAAACGCGTTCCGCAGCAAACGAATCACTTTCGAGAATGCGACTTGTCGGGACGAATCCGCACCGTGGGCAGAGGAAGCGGCACGCTCACCTATTTGGCGAAGAGCATTGACGTCGTTGAATGGGGCGCTGTCAACGCGCTTCCTACACCTGTGCCGTCTTCTCCCTTGGAAAACTGAAGAGCTCCACGAGGGCCCTCACGCGCGCTTTCTGACGGCTGGGCGGAAATCGCTTGGTTCTTGTAAGTTCGGCGATGCCGTGGAGACTCGCCCAAAACAGCTCAGAGAGAACCTCTGGCTTCGAACTCTGCCCCTGAAACAACTCCAGGACTTGGGAAAACGCGAATCGCAGTTCTGGAGGAGTAGCCGCGTCACCGAATGGTACGCTCAAACTGAGCGAAAACATTACTTCATACAGTGCGGGTGAGGCCGCGGCGAACCCCAGATATCCGGCCGCGACCGACTCGACCATGCTTCCACGCTTAACCCGTTTCCGTGCCTGTTCCAAAGCCAGGCCCAGCTCCTGGAAACCCTCGACAGCCACCGCAGTGAGAACTCCTTCGCGGCTTCCAAAGTGAGCGTACAAAACAGGTTGGCTATAGGAGATCTCGTCGGATAACCGCCGAACGGTTACGTTGGACCACCCTTCAAGCTCCGCGATTCGTCGAGCGGCACTGATTATCTGTGCCCGGCGGGCCTGCCTGTCCCGCATTTTTCGTTCCGCGATTCGGTTGTTCGCCGGCGTGATTGTCATCTATAGGAATTATAGCGTCGCTAGAAATTGTGCTGCGCAACTAAATCTTCCGCGAACACTGTGCATCGTATGTAGCGTCGCTAGATTCTAGATCGTAGGTATGTAATATGTATAACGCTATCTTGCTTTCTCTCGCTGCTCTCATCGCTGTGTCGATCCTTGTGATCGGTTGTTTCTACCTTGTATCTCCTGAACGAATCCTGGGATCCTTTGGTCTGAAGCCGCCTGCAGCCGATGCTGACACTCGCGCGTGGCTGCGTCTGAAAGGAACTCGGGATGTCGCATCCGGCTTGGTCGTGTTGACCATGATGATGACCGCGAACAGCCGGACGGTAGGCATAGTTCTGCTCGTCTTCGCCATCATCCCTTTTGGCGACATGATCAATATTCTGGGTTCGGGCGGGTCGAAGTCGAAAGCGTTCTCCGTTCATGGCGTAAGCTGCGCGGTCATGCTCGTCGTCGGCCTCTTGCTGATCCATGCCGTTTAAATGAATGTTCCGATCATTCTTGTCGGCCGTGAGAAGCGGATCGCGATCAGCCCATGCTGGAGCGGGCGTTCCCTTGGCTGTCGAAGCCGAAGTTTCAAGCGAAGGAATCAAGAGGAGCCGTTCATGCACATATTCAACGTAGCCACCATCTTCATCGTACTTTCTCTGGTAAGCGTCGAGTTCTCTGTTTCTGCGTTCGTAAACCCCGCCGCGTGGCGACTTGACCCCGAACCGCAGTTGAAGATGCTTAGCCGTTTTGCTTTTGTGCTCGGAAAAGTGATGCCGGTCTGGTACCCAGTTTGTATCCTACTATTCGGTATTCAGACTTGGCTTCATTGGCACACGTCGGGGTTCGGAATCCTGCTTACAGCGGATGCGGTCTGGCTTCTTGCTTCGGTGGCATCCATCTTTTTCCTGGTTCCACTGAATAGTCGCGTTGCAGAAGGTGCTGCTGATTGGCAGCGGATACATCGGGTTTGGGACAAGAGACATCGCGTGCGTATTGCCGCTCTCGCCATCGCAGCCGTCCTGCTCACCTACGTTGTAGTGCGCTAAGTGGGCGCTCGATTCAGATGAGTGCCGGGAAACGCGCATCTCGGCAGTTGAGCGGGTCCCTTCCGACAATCCGATCGGTGAGGACCCGTTTGCCGTCGGTTCACAAGCGTGTCTCTCGTGCCGCCTGCAGTTGATTGCGAGATTGGCGATGATCGATCTGTGATGCCCGTCACTGGCGGCATTTACGTTCGCCGGGTGCCTCGATACGAATGCATTCGTAGCTTCTCCTTCTGTCAGTTAGCTGAGGTTTGCGCCGTCCTCTGTTGTGATGATGGGCTGCAGCATGAGGCCGACTGGAATGCAATCGACGATCAATTCTATTAATCGTGAATGACGCGGATTGGTCGCTTCGACTCGAAAAAGTCGGCCCCAACCGGCACAGTGGGCGAGGGTCAGCATATCTTCTGCAAAGTGGGAGTTATGCAGAGGCGAAAAGGGCCTGATCAGTCCGGCGCGACCAGTCGATATGCCGGAGGAATGCTGGTGGACTCTGCATCGACCTGGAGAATCTCGTTGTAAGCCGTTTCTTCGTCATAGACAAGAGTCAGACCCAGCTGCGCGAATCCTTCGAAGAAGTCTTCCACGCATTGACTTTCACGCGGGCAGTCGTCTCCGCTGTAGACCGGGCCAGCAAGACCATGCAAGCCGGTTCCGCGTTTACCCGGTGGGGCTCCACTTCTACAGGAACAATGGTTTTCGCGTCCACCCACAATCGGATTTCGTGACGATCTCTAGTTGGACCTTTGAGCGCCATAAACCCGTTTCGTGATGCCGCAGAGATGGTGGACCTAGCTATCGGTGAACCCGCAACAAATCTTACCGATGAGCTTGTCCTATATACGTGCAAGAGGCTTTAGCCCCGTAGCAGTCCCTAAGATGTTTGGTCCCGGCATTTGATGGTGAATACTTTTCTGAGCGGGAGAAGGAGGCACTATGGGACAGGTTCTACACCGGAGCGCCACAACGACAGAGGCGATCCGTCGAGCGATACAACATAGTCAAGAGAGCATGAGGGCTCTTGCCAAGCGTCATGGCATCAACCCAAAAACAGTCGCCAAGTGGAAGAAGCGCGAGTCCACTGCCGACCGCCGACCCGGCCCAACCGTTTCGAGATCGACGGTTCTTTCGGTGGAGCAGGAGGCCATCATCGTGGCGTTTCGCAAGCACACGCTGCTGCCGCTGGACGACTGCCTCTACGCTCTTCAGGCTACGATTCCGCAGCTCACCCGCTCCTCTCTTCACCGACGCCTGGAGCGTCATGGCATCAGCCGACTGCCTGAAGTCGAGGGCGACACGCCTCGCAGGAAGAAGTTCGACATCTATCCGATCGGCTTCTTCCATATCGACCTGGCCGAGGTGAGGACCGCCGAAGGCAAGCTCTACCTGTTCGTGGCCATCGACCGAACGTCCAAGTTCGCCGTCGTTGAACTCGTTCCAAAGGCGGACACGCAAGCCGCAGTCGCCTTCCTCGCATCCCTCATCGAAGCTGTTCCGTATCGCATCCACAAAGTCCTCACCGACAACGGCATCCAGTTCGCCGATCTACCGAAGAACCGCGGAGGGCTTACCGCCAGATGGCGCGGCCATCCCTTCGACCGGCTCTGTCTCGTTCATGGAATCGAACACCGGCTGACCAAACCCAACCATCCCTGGACCAACGGACAGGTCGAGCGAATGAACCGTACCATCAAGGACGCGACCGTCAAGCGATACTTCTACGACACCCACAACCAACTCAAAGCGCACTTGAACGACTTCCTCAGAGCCTACAACTTCGCCCGAAGACTCAAGACCCTCAAAGGCCTCACGCCCTACGAATACCTCTGCAAACTCTGGACCCAAACCCCAGACAGATTTACTCTCAACCCAATCCATCAAATGCCGGGACTAAACACCTACAAGAAAACAGACAACAACAAAGGCGAAATGCGGGGATCTCTCCACTACGCCGTGCGATAGAACCCGCACGGCTTACCACCCCAGCGAGCAAAAGCACTCGCCGGGGACCCCGGTGCTTCGCTCGAGATGACGATTTTAAGGAGCTATTAGACA
This sequence comes from Edaphobacter sp., assembly GCA_965277335.1. Lineage (GTDB taxonomy): Bacteria > Acidobacteriota > Terriglobia > Terriglobales > Acidobacteriaceae > Edaphobacter. The sequence continues at coordinate 689,848 of CBDICJ010000009.1, forward strand.
GGCTCTGAAAGGCGATCGCGAGAATGCCGTAGAACAGGACTGGGAGGGAGAAGAAGACGAACTTGCGGCGGTGGCCGGCTCGAGGCCTTCCTCTCAAAATCGAGAGATTGGGACCGGTTGCAATGTCGTGCTGCTCTCTAGCGAAAGAACTCTGCCATGGGAGGAGCGTTGGCGGAGGCGGCGGGTGGGTTTGGCAGGTTCATGGCTGCGAAGAGGGTTCGCAGCAGACTTTGGTGCTGGTAGACGGCACCGGAGGTCTGTCTGTAGCCGGGCTTGACGATCGGCCCCCAGAGGACGCAAGGAACGTGGCCGCCCCCGTAGGCGGTATCGCTGGTGGATGCTTCGTCGAAGGCGACGACCAGCAGGCCGTTGCCTCCGGGTTTGAAGGCGGGGCGGACGGAGATGGGCGCGACGACCTGACTCTGCAGCCATGCGTCGGCCTGATTTGGAGTTCCGTTATGAGCGTCGTCGTAGATGTCGGGAATGACGAAGGAGAACGCGGGCAGGAGACCGTTGGCGGCATCGATGGCGAACTGCGAGAACGGCCAGATGTATTGATAGGCTTCGGCGCTGGTGCCGGCGGTGTCTTCCAGCATGGCGAACGGATTGTGGCGGAGGAGGTAGGAGCCGGTGTTGTTGCCGCGATAGCCGCGGCCGACGCCCTCGGCGTAGACCTTGAAGTAGATGCCGTGAGCGATCATCCGGCGGGCGATGTTGTCGACGTTATAGATTTGGGTTGAGCTGTCGTTATTCGTGAGCGTCTGTCCGGCGGTCAACATGAAGTAGTTGCCGATGGACGGGTGCGAGTCGGCGTAATACTTTGTCGGCAAGGCGCCGGTGCGGATGAGGCGGTTGAGATTGGGCCACTCCGAGGTGTTATCGACTACGGACGAATATCCCTGGTTCTCTTCCATGACCATCACGATGTGAAGGCTTTCCGGAATGGTCGCAGGAGTGGAGCTTGCGGTCGCGTCCGGCTGCGATGCGGGTTGACTGAGAGAAGAAGAGAGCGGGCCTGCGGTATTGCGGCCGCCGCACGAGGTGAGGATGAGGAGACAAAGCAACGGGGCGAGATGCGAGATGGCGCTGCGCAGTTGAGAATGCTTTTGAGATGCAGGATTTTGGAGCCTCATGCGACATACCTCCCATGGGCTGCGCCTGTAACCTGGCTTTCGAGGTTATTGCCGACGCCCTGAAGGCTGAATTTCACGCGATGGCAGTCTTCGCACCCTGTTGGCTATCAGAGACAAAAGCGCGCGCAAGGGTTGGCCTGGACCCCACGGTTTAACAGAGGATAAGCGCAAACCCGGCATGAGCAGGATTGAAGGCAAGTTCGTATCCGGTCCCTGATAGTTCGCGGTTCGATCGCTTTTGCGTCACGCCTGCTGCGGCGGGTCTCCCGAACCCAGCCACAGCAGGTGTGCCGCTTCCGATGCGGATTAGTGCACTGTGATCCGCAGGATCTGGCCAGCCCCAGCGGGCGCTGCTCCCAAATTCGATACGTACAGGTCGTTGTCGGGACCGAAGGTCATGCCGGTGGGCACGGTGAGACCGACGACGATCTCCTGAATGCTGCCGCTCCGGTTCAGGCGAACGACCTTGCCGCTGCCGGGTGTAGGAAAGCCTGGCGCGTCGGAGAGTTCTAGGGCGTAGAGCAGGCCATCGGGGCCGAGCTTGAGGCTGACGATGGTAGTGAAGCCGGCGCGGGAGTTCGCGACGCGGAACTTATTGAAGTCGGCCGGTTTGGTTTCGAGGCCGGGGAAGGTGTCGAGGAAGCCGAGATCCTTGGAGAGGGTGATGACGCGGCCGAGGGTCTGCTGAACGGGAAAGAGGCCGAGGGTGCCGAGATAGAGATTGTTTTCCCGGGCCACGATGGAGGTCGGAACGACGTGCCCCTGGGAGAGGGAGAGGTCGATGATCTGGGTGGTCGCGCCGCCGGGGGTGGAGGAGGTCAGGGTGCCGTGGTTCGGTTCGACGGCGAAGAGGTGGTCGTCGTGGGCGATCAGGCTGTAGGGCAGACCGTCGGGCTCGAAGTCGCCGGTATCGGGATAGGCGGCGGGATGCTCCAGGTAGAAGAGGCTGAGGTCGGTGATGTAGGTCCACTTGCCATTGCCCGGGTTGACCTTGACGATGCCGTTGGGCAGAGTCGGGTTTCCATGAGAGCAGCCTCCACCGGCGAGCAGGGCGTAGAGCTTGCCGTCAAGGAAGGTTACGTCGGCGACCCCCTCGAGGTCTCCGGTGGAGGCGACTGCTGAGGGCAGGCCGCTGGCGAGCGTCGTGCGGTTGCCGTGACTGTCGATTGCCGAGATGCGGGCGGTGGTTCCACCGAGGTAGGGACCGACGGGCGGAGGCGGCTGGGTGCAGGCGGAGCCGGTGGACTGGGTGCCTCCAGTACCCGCTTCGGCGACATAGAGAGTGCCGTCGGGGCCGAAGGCGAGTCCGCGTGGCCCGTTGAGGCCTGCGGCGTATAAGGTTGCGTTCGATGGGAGCTGGGCGGAAGCCGGCAACGATACGCCGGCGGTGATGACAGAGAACGTAAAGCACAAGGATGCAATGCGGGTGAGTCTCATGGGTGAAGCCTCCTGATGCTTCAAAACATGACCCAAAACGTAGTCCGCGGTCATGATGGAAGTCGGAGGGAACGCCTATCTTTCTCAAATGCTTCTCCATATGATGGGTCTGGCACGCCCGCACACTCGAATTCCTGGAGAAGGACTTGGTCTATCGATTTGACAGATTTCAGGTCGATGACGAGGCTTTCCGTCTCAGTGCCGATGGTCTGACCGTCGCGCTGGAGCCGAAGGCGCTCCGCGTTCTGCTGTATCTGCTGCGCAACCCGAGCCGCCTGATCCGGAAAAATGAGCTTCTGGATGAGGTCTGGCAGGAGACCAACGTCACCGAAAGCGCTTTGACCCGCAGCATCGGCCTGCTGCGCAAAACACTGGAAGACGACAGCCGTGAGCCGCGATTTATCGAGACCGTGCCGGCTGCCGGCTATCGCTTCATCGCCGAGGTCAAGGTGTTGGATCAAGTTCCAATCCATAGGGCGGCTGCGGTATCTGCACCGGAGGGAACGCAGCTTTTAAGGGATAAGACGCCGCACAGACTGCGCCTGACAGCGGCGGCAGCAGGCTGTCTTGCTCTGCTGCTCTTGGCCGCGTGGCTGATTCACCGTCAACTTGGCGCCGATGCGCCGATCCGGTCGCTGGCGGTGCTTCCGCTGCAAAACTTTTCCGGCGATCCGGGGGAGGAGTATTTTGCCGATGGAATGACCGACGAGCTGATTACGGAGCTGGCCAGCATTCACGATCTGCGGGTTGTGTCGCGCACCTCGGTGATGGCGGACAAGGATACCCACAAATCCCTGCGGCAGATTGCCGATGAACTGAGGGTGGATGCGGTCGTGGAGGGATCGGTGGTGCGGTCGGGCGAGCGCGTGCGCATCACGGCCCAACTGATCGATGCCAGGAGCGACAAGCATCTGTGGGCGCAGAGCTTCGAAGGTCCGTCAAGCGACATCCTTTCGCTGCAAGACAGTGTTGCCAGAGAGATTGCCGCGCAGGCGAAGGTTGTCCTCAACCCGGCGGCGGCCCGGGCTGTATCCGGCACCGGCATCGATGCCGCGGCCTACGACGCCTACCTCCGGGGACGCTACTTCTTCGACAAGGGGGAGTATCGCCGGTCGGCGGATTACTTCCAGCAGGCGATTTCGAGCGAACCCTCCTATTCCTCCGCGTACGCCGGGCTCGCGGATGCCCTGGAAGCCGGGACCACCTTCGGGATCGGACGGCTGGACGAGGTGATGCCGAAGGCGATTGCGGCGGCGAAGCGTGCGATCTCGCTCGACCCGGCGAACGGCGAAGCCTATACCGCGCTGGGCAGCATCCAGACGATCTATGAGTGGAACTGGAGCGAAGCCGAGCAGAACCTGACTCGCGGCATCGCGCTCAGCCCCAGCTACCCCCTCGCCCATATGAAGTATGCGGTGTACCTCGATGCAACCGGGAGGCCGCAGGAAGCCGTGAAACCGATGCGCCGCGCGTTGGATCTGGCCCCGCTGTCGTTTTTTATGACGCGGCGTCTGGGCGCGACGCTCTACCTTGCGCGCGACTACGACGAAGCGATCCAACAGTTGCAGCGCGCCGGCGAACTGAACCCGAATTTGCCGGGCGCCGTGGAACACTGGATCGCCATGGCCTACGCGATGAAGGGGATGCGGGACGAGGCGGTGGATCACGATCTGGTAGCGCTGACGGGCGATTGGCCGAAGCTGGATGCGGGCAGGCTGCGGGCGATCTATAAACGCGACGGATGGGAGGCTTACTGGCGGGCGCGCATCGACGCCTTACGCGGGTACGGCGACGATGGCTGCGTGTGGTTTGAAGCCGGACGGAGCTATGTGTTGGCAAAGGACATGGACGATGCGTTCTCCAGCCTGAACCGGGCGGTGGACCAGCGTTGCTTTGAGATTGCGTGGCTCCAGACAGACCCGCTGCTCGACCCGATTCGGGGTGACCCGCGCTATCAGAAGCTGCTTCAGCGAGTGAATCTCCTAGCTCCATAGACCACCCAGGCTGGAGCTTGAACGCGCGGGTCAAGCGGCTTCGGATTCGGCTTTGAGTTTTTCGGCGGTGTAGTGGGCGATGAGGGCGTCGATGGTGGGTTGGATCTGGCCTTCCATGACCATGGCGAGCTGGTGGTTGGTGAGGCCGATGCGGTGGTCGGTGAGGCGGTTCTGGGGGAAGTTGTAGGTGCGGATCTTTTCGCTGCGGTCGCCGGAGCCGATCTGCTGCTTGCGGTCCTTGGCCTGGAGCTGGTGGATGCGCTCGGCTTCGACCTCGTAGAGGCGGGCGCGGAGGACGCGCATTCCCTTCTCGCGATTTTTGATCTGCGACTTTTCGTCCTGGCAGCTGACGACGGTGTTGGTGGGCAGGTGGGTGATGCGGACGGCGGAGTAGGTGGTGTTGACCGACTGGCCGCCGGGGCCGGAGGAGCAGAAGGTGTCGATGCGGAGGTCCTTGGCTTCGATTTTGATGTCGACCTCTTCGGCCTCGGGGAGGACGGCGACGGTGATTGCGGAGGTGTGGACGCGGCCCTGGGTTTCGGTAGCGGGGACGCGCTGGACGCGGTGGACGCCGGACTCGTATTTGAGCTGCGAGTAGACGTTGTCGCCTTCGATGATGGCGGTGACGTCCTTGAGGCCGTGGCCTATGCCGGACTCGGTCTGCGAGAGGACTTCGACCTTCCATTTGTGCTGCTCGGCGAAGCGGAGGTACATGCGGAAGACCTCGGCTACAAAGAGCGCGGCCTCGTCGCCGCCGGTGCCGGCGCGGAGCTCGAGGATGACGTTTTTTTCGTCGTTGGGATCTTTAGGGAGGAGAAGGAGTTTGAGCTGCTCTTCGACGGGCGCGAGGCGCGGCTCGAGAGTGTCGAGCTCGGCCTGAGCCATCTCGCGGATGTCGGGGTCGAGCTCGGCGAGCATGGTGCGGGCTTCGGCGATGCCGTCGCTGATCTTGCGGTACTCGCGAAACTTTTCTACGGTGGGCTCCAGGTCGCGGTGCTGCTTGGCGATGGACTGGAACTTCTTCTGGTCCTGGACCAAGGTGGGGTCGGACATCTGCCGGCCGAGATCTTCGTAGCGAGCTTCGAGTTGGTCGAGGCGGTCGAACATGTAGAAAAATCCTTCTAGCAAAGTCTTTGGTTGTCTTTGTTCCGGGAAGCGGCTGATGAAGAAGGCGTAGCTAGGTAAAGTCGTGACGGTCGGAGCTCGGGGGAGTCGACTCGGTTACGCGTGGCGTAAACACCGGATTTGCGGCTACGTTCATTGCTCTTTAGATGTTACTGCAGACTTCGCGGATGCGGAACCACTCCGTTCGACATACGAAGGTGCTTCGTCCTATGCGATAGATCTTCCGGGTCTTTGAGCGACTGATTTATTTTACGAGCTCCGGGCCAGCCGATTGCCGGAATACCTGCGCATCAGAGTTTGGTCTGTCCATTGGATCGGAGGTATGGAAGCCGTCCGGACCGTAGCTGTAGAAGCCGATCTCCCATTGATGTTCCGGATTATCGATGCAACCGGGTTTGCCGGAGTCTGGCAGTACGACCCACATGGTCGGTTCCGAGGCTTTGGCGACCTGCTCGACGATCGTTTCGAACGTCGCGGGATCGAGCGAGAACGCCGGGATGTCAAGATCGAGCGGAGGGCCGGCCCAGCCAAAGCCCTGAGGATGGCAGTCCGTCGCAAGCCGTATGTAGTAGCCAATCAGCGGATCGAGCGATGAGATCGATTTTTGTCTGAAGGAGATAGGGCCGAGAGGCAGCGCCAAGAATCGATTGATCGGCTGCAATGGCTGCATTGGATAGAGAACAACAAGTGAGCCAAGGCGTCGCACGGCGTAATGCTCTTTCCCTCTTAGAATCTTCAGAGAAACCTCGTCCACTGTCTGGTGGTCTGCTGAAATCGCGATTGGCTGCGCGAGGAAGCTCATATCGCCCGCCTCCACCAGGAGCGTGGTCCTTGTAGCTGCGCCGAGTTTGGCCAGCGCCACCAGTCTGGATTGGCTGGTGATCTCGAAGTGATCGATCTGGCGCAGATTCGCGGCGGGCTGTTGCCCGGGAGAGATGTTGCAGGCGCATAGCAGAAGGAGAGAGAGGAGCCTCATATTCTTTTAGACACCATGCAGGAAGAAGTGCCTCAAACAAAGTGTCCGGAAATCTGGGTCAAGAAGTCTGGGTCCAGGAGTCTGGAATTCCGCATCCACTCTAAAGTGTCGGATGGGAGGGATTCGAGCATGGCGTTATTTTTGGCGGTAGCGGAGTTGGCGGAGGAACTGGCGGGGGAGGCGGGGCGGCTGAAGAAGCGCGCGGCGATTGCTCAGGCGATTGCCGGCGTGCATGAGGCCGCGCCGGAGAGCGAAGATGCCGGGTTGTTTGCGATGTACCTGGCGGGGGCGCCGTTTGCGGAGGCGGATGCGCGCAAGCTGAATGCCGGGGGGGCGTTGCTGAGTAAGGCGCTGCTGGCGGTGAGCGGGGCTGGCGATGCGGCGTTATCGGCTGCTTACCGGAGGCATGGCGATATGGGAGCGGCGGCGTTTGATTTGCTGGCTGGGGCGGCGGCGAACGGGAGAAAAGACGGTCGTGCTGCGCACGATGCCCACATCTCAGAATCGAGATATGGGGCACCCGGTTCCGGGGTTGGTTCGGCCTCTGTTTCTTCACCCGATCCCGTAACGATTTCCTCTTACGATGGCGGGTTGACGTTGGAAGAGGTGGCGGAGGTGTTTGCTGCGATGGCGGTGGCGAAGACGACGGCGATTCGCGCGGCGCTGGTGGAGGCTATGCTGCGACGGGCCACGCCGCTGGAGGTGAAGTATCTGTTGAAGCTGATGCTGGGGGATATGCGGATCGGGGTGAAGCAGAGTCTGGTGGAGGAGGCGATTGCGGTTGCGGCGGGAGCGCCGGTGGAGAGTGTGCGGCGCGCGGTGATGCTGGAGGCGGATCTGGCGAGCGCGGTGCGGCGAGCGTTTGCAGGAACGTTGGAGGAGGCGAGAATGCGGCTGTTTCATCCGCTGGGATTCATGCTGGCTTCGCCGGTGGAGACGCCAGAGGAGGCGGTGGAGCGATTCACCGGAAAACCCGTGAAGACGCCGGCGGCGAAGGCGAAGAAAGCTCGCAAGAGCAAGGCGAGCGACAGCCTGCGGGAGGCGCTGGAACTAGATCCGGAGCGCGAAGCCGAGGTCGCGGTTGCGGTGGAGGGGGATGCCGAGCCGATCGAGAATGCGGCTTCGGTTCCACAGAGAATCGATGTCAATGCGGAGGAGTTTGTGGATGTGCCCCTGGTGGATTTTGTGGAAGCCCACATCTCAGAATCGAGATATGGGGCACCCGGTTCTGTGGCGGGTGGTGAGGCTGCGGTGGAAGCTTTTCTCGAGGACAAGTACGACGGCATGCGCGCGCAGGTGCATTGCGGCGATGCGGAACAGCCGGGGCGCGTGGCGATCTACTCGCGCAACCGCGAGGACGTGACCGAGAGCTTCCCCGAGCTGGAAGAGGCGTTCGCGCAGGTGCGGCCGGAGAGGGATGGGGGGCTGATCTTCGATGGCGAAATTCTCGGCTGGGATCTCGCGCAGGGGCGAGCGCTGCCGTTCGCCGTGCTGGGAACGCGGATCGGTAGAAAGCGTGTTTCAAACGAGATGAGGCGGCAGGTTCCGGTGGTGTTCATGGCTTTCGACCTGATGTCTGCGGGTGGAGAGCTGCTGCTGGAGCTGCCCCTGCGCGAGCGGCGCAACCGGCTGGAGGCGGTGGTGGAGCGGCTGGTTGAGCGCGTCGTCTCGCCGGTCGCGGTCGACGAACGCGCGCGTGATTCGCAAAAGACGATCTTCGCGCCGGAGGACAGCGCAGACGCCCCGGCAGCAGTGGAGAGGCTGATGATCTCGCCCTCGCGGCTGGTCGAGAATGCCGAAGACATCGACCGCGCCTATGCCGAGGCCCGCGCGCGCGCCAACGAAGGCGTGATGCTGAAGGCAGCGGGCTCGGTCTATCAGCCGGGACGGCGCGGACTCGCCTGGGTCAAGCTGAAACGCGAACTCGCCACCCTAGATGTTGTTGTCACCGGAGCCGAGTTTGGGCATGGCAAGCGCGCGGGAATTTTGAGCGACTACACCTTCGCGGTGCGGGGCGAGGGCGGCGAGCTGCTGAACGTCGGCAAGGCGTACTCCGGCCTGACCGACGCCGAGATCGCCGAGATGAGCGCGTGGATGATGGCGCATACGCTTGAGGATCAGGGTTTCTTCCGCACGGTCGAGCCGCTGATGGTGCTTGAGGTGGCATTCAACAACATCATGCGCAGCGGCCGTCATGCCAGTGGATTTGCGCTTCGCTTCCCGCGGATCTTGAAGATCAGGACGGACAAGCCGGTGGGAGAGATCGACACGGTGGAGCGGGTCGAAGAGGTCTATCAGACGCAGGTGGATAAGCCAGCGGAGGCGTAATATGTCCTGCCGGACGGGCCCGCTGCGCGCGGGGCGGTCACTTCGTGACGTGTATACCCCTTCGGGTGAGGCCTCCCGTTGGTCGGCGGGAGAGATCTTTTCGCAGCTCAATGCATTCATCCGAAGTCCGGCTGCAAATCCGACCACCTGAAACTATTCGCGCGCGAGCACATCAAGCCTGTAAACGGCTTCGCGCAATCCAGAGGGAGCATACGACGATGCAGATCGGCATTGACAGCTTTGCGGCGCTGGTTCCCGACCCTATCACCGGCGCGGGGGCAAGCGCGGAAGAGCGCATGCGCCACCTTCTCGAAGAGATCGCGCTCGCCGACCAGGTGGGTCTGGACCACTTCGGCCTCGGCGAGCATCATCGCGAAGAATACCTCGACTCCGCGCCGGCCGTGATCCTGGGGGCAGCCGCCGCGCGCACCCGCAACCTCCGCCTGACCTCTGCCGTCACGGTGCTCAGCGCCGCCGACCCGGTGCGCGTCTTCCAGAACTTCGCCACGCTCGATCTCCTGTCGAACGGGCGCGCGGAGATCGTGGTGGGCCGCGGCTCGTTCATCGAGTCTTTCCCGCTCTTTGGCTTGGCGCTCGAAGATTACGATTCTCTCTTCGCCGAAAAACTCGACCTTCTGCTCGAGATCCGCGAGCACACGCACGTCCACTGGTCGGGCAAGCACCGCGCTCCGCTTACCGGGCAGGGTGTGTACCCCAGACCCATACAAGGCCCGTTACAAAATTCGATTCCCATCTGGCTCGGCGTGGGCGGCACGCCGCAATCGTTCGCGCGCGCCGGAGCGCTCGGCCTGCCGCTGATGGTCGCGATCATCGGCGGCGAACCTCACCGCTTCCATCCGCTCATCGATCTCTACCGCGAGGCTGGCCGCCGCGCCGGTCACGCTCCGGAAAAACTCAAGGTCGGCATTCACGCTTTGGGCTACGTCGCCGACACCGACCAGCAGGCCGCGGACGACTTCTTCCCCGGTTACGCTGAGGCCTTCACCAAAATAGGCCGGGAGCGCGGCTGGCCACCGGTGACTCGCGGCCAGTTCGAAGCTTTGCGCCGTCCTACCGGAGCGCTTCTGGTCAGCGATCCCGAAACCGTAGCGCAGAAGGTGCTGCGGATGAGCGAAGCGCTCGGCGGCATCAGTCGCATCAGCTTCCAGATGAGCGTTGCCGCCCTTCCGCATGCAAAGCTCATGCATGCCATCAAGCTGCTCGGAACGAAAGTTGCGCCGATTGTTCGACAGAGCGTGCCGGAGCCGGCGTAGGCCGAGTCGGCTGGAACCGCATCAGCCAGCATCAGCGCCATGCACTCAGCAAACGTCCCGCGCTCCCGATCACGCGCAGCGCATCCGAACGATTGCAAAAGTAGCGCGCATTGATCTCCTCCGAGCCAAGGTCTTCCAGGCTGCAGAACCCGCTCAACTGAGCGGCCATCTCATCCGGCGTGAAGAAGAGCTGGAAAGGCTCCCCCGCCTGCGCCACCCGCGAGGCCAGCGAGTCATGGGCAAGCTGCTCAAACGGGGGCAGCGCATGCCGCGGCTGGCTATAGTCCAACACCACGCCGCTGCCCTGAGGCTGCGATTCGAGAAAGTGCACCGTACGGCGAAACGCCGCGAGCGTAAGGTACGGGACGACCCCAAGCCACGCAAACAAACTGGGAGTTCCGGCATCGAAGCCTGCCGCCCCCAGACGCTCTCCCAATGCCTCGCTCTCAAAGTCCACCGGAGCGTATATGAGGTTATCCGGCTTCGGCAGCCCGCTTTTGCCCAGCAGTTCGCGCTTCCATGCCTGCGTCGCCGGATGGTCCACTTCGAAGACGCGAAGCTCGGGGTAAGGGTTGCGATACGCAAATGTATCAAGCCCCGCTCCCAGCAAAACATATTGCGTGACGCCACGCGCGATCGCCGCCGCCAGCATGTCCTCCGCATACCGGCTCCGCGCCACCAGAAACGCCCGCAGCGACACAGAGAAGGGCCGGTCGCCCCGCACAGGAGTGCGCCGCAGTTCCTCCGCGTATGTCTGGCCAAGAATCGGCACCGCAACCGGATCGTCCAGCACCAGCGGCCGCGCGTCATACATCTGGTGCGCCGCGCGCCGCAGCGCCACCCGAAGAGCCGTATGCGAAGGTGCTGCCAATTTCATCTGTCATCGAGTGTATCGACAGCCGGCATCCAGCGCAGAGACCAGACGTGTGTCCGCACGAAGGAGAATGCGGGGATCTCTCCACTACGCGACAGACGGGATATCGTCTGTCGCTTACCACCCCAGCGAGTAAGTGCGCTCGCCGGGGACCCCGGTGACTTCGGTCGAGAGGACGACCGTTTCTGTGGGCCCAGAGATCATTATTCCGCTCTAGCTTGCCATGTCTTCGCCGGAGTCCTTATGCGGCCCCGTCGTCATCCAGTGGAGCGCCTGCGCCAGGTACTGTTTCATCTCCTTGCGCGGCACGATCGCATCCAGGAATCCGTGCTCCAGCAAAAACTCCGATCGCTGGAATCCCGCCGGCAGCTTCTGCCGAATCGTCTGCTCAATCACACGCGGCCCGGCAAATCCGATCAGCGCTCCCGGCTCGGCGATATTCAGATCTCCCAGCATGGCGAAGCTCGCCGTCACCCCGCCCGTCGTCGGATCGGTCATCACGGAAATGTAAGGAATACCCGCGTCATCCATGCGCGCCAGACCCGCCGAAACCTTCGCCAACTGCATCAGCGACACGATTCCTTCCATCATCCGCGCGCCGCCGGAGGCCGAGACGATTATCAATGGATGCCGCGTGGTCAGCGCACGGTCCACCGCGCGGGCGATCGTCTCTCCCACGACCGCGCCCATGCTCCCGCCGATGAAGCCGTATTCCATCACGCTCAGCACCACGTCATGCGCGCCCAGTCTGCCGGTCGCATTCACGACCGCATCGTTCAACCCGGTCTTTTTCTGCGCCTCCGTCAACCGCCGCTTGTATGGCTTCAGATCGGTAAACTGCAGCGGGTCAGTGGACCGCAGCTCCAGATCCACCAGCTCATACCCAGGCTCCAGCAAGGTTTCGATCCGCGCCCGCGCGTCGATGCGGAAGTGATGGGCGCAATGGGCGCACACCTGCTGGTTCGCTTCCAGCTCGGCCTTGAACAGGATCTTGCCGCACTCCGGGCAGCGAATCCAAAGGCCCTCGGTGCGAACCGTCTTCTGCGGATCGTTGACGATCTCGTTATCTTCGCGTTTGAACCAACTCATCGAAACCAACTCACCTGAACTGACTGACTGCTTGAAGCTCCCTCAGCAAGCCGCACCGTCTTTATTGTATCGGGCGGCCATATTCAGAACTCGATTCCGCGCTGCGCCAGAATCCCCTTCTCGTACGCGTGCTTCACCTCGCGCATCTCCGTCACGGTATCGGCCAGCTCCACCAGCACCTTAGGAGCGTTACGCCCGGTCAGAATGACATGCACCCTCTCCGGCTTCTGCCGCAGCACTTCGGCGACCTTCTCCGCGTCCAGCATCTTGTATCCGATCGCATAGTTGATCTCGTCGAGCACCACCAGATCCCAGTCGCCGGAGAGAATCGCCGCCGCTGCCTCTTCCCACGCCTCTTCCACCATGCGCAGGTCCTCGGGATCGGTCTCGGCGCCGCCGACCTTCACGAAGCCGCGTCCCAGTTGCTTGATGACGAAGTCCTCGCCCATCCGGAGCGCCGAATCGAGTTCCCCGGTGTGCCACGAGCCTTTGAGGAACTGCAGAATCAGCACTCGCATGCCGCTGCCGGCGGCGCGAAACGCCGTCCCCAGCGCCGCAGTCGTCTTGCCTTTGCCCGGGCCGGTATTGATCAGAACCAGACCACGCCGCGATGTCTCAGTCATTCCTATAGATGACCATGCCCGCGCCATCCCCGCAACTCTGTCCTCAATGCCCGGAATGATAGGGGTGCCCCGCCAGAATAGTCAGCGCGCGATAGACCTGCTCGGCCAGCACCACCCGCGCGAGCGAATGCGGCAGCGTTACCCGGCCGAGGGAGATAAGCAGATTGCCGCGCGACCGCCCCGCAGCCGACCAGCCATCCGCAGGTCCCAGGGCAAGCACAACACGCTGCACACTCTGATCCCGCAGCCGCTTAAGATGCCCGGCGAACTCCTCCGACGTGACCATCAGCCCGCGGCTGTCCAGCAGCACTACGAATGCCGCCGTTCTCCCCGCCTGGCGATCCTGACGTTCCAGCCAGGCCAGAAACCCGGCTTCGGTCTCGAAGCTCAGCGTCTCGCACGGAATATACCGCGCAGCCCGTTCGACATACTCTTCGAACAGCCGGTCGGCCGCTTCAGTCTTCGCGCGTGCCCGCCGCGGAGCGATCGCAGTCAAAATAATCTTCATGGAAGTGTCATTCGAACGTCGAAGCACAGCCCTGCGGAAGGACTACTTCGACAATGTCTTTTTCATCGCGTTCTTCTTCACCGCCGGAGATCTTTTCGGGGGAACGCTCTTGGCTGAGTTGGCTGGCACGGCTCGCTTTGCTGCCTTTGTCGCGCTCTTCTTTGCTGCGGGAGCCGCACCGGCCGTCTTTTTCTTTACCGCCGTCCTACCAGACTTGCTGGATTTCGCGCGAGACGCCGCAATCCGCTCGCTCACCTCGGCGTTCAGATCCTCGATGCTGATCGTCGTCGCCGATTTGCGCAGACGCTCCAGGCCATAGAATGCCCGCTTCTCCGCCGAGAACACATGGACGATGAAGTCGACGTAGTCCATCAGGATCCACTCGCCCTGCCGGCGCCCCTCGACCGAGTTCGGATAGGCGCCAAACTCCCGCTTCAGCCGCAGTTCCACCTCATCGGTGATCGCGACATTCTGTCGTTCGTTGGTTCCATTGCAGATCAGGAAGTAGTCGGTGAGTCCGCTCTCCGCCGGATCGAGCGCCAGGATGCGAATATCTTCTGCCTTTTTGTCTTCGCAGGCGGCCGCGGCGGCGAGCAGTAGCTGATTGCTTTCGAGTGAGGCCATGAGTCTCCTTGGACCTCCATGGTAGCGGGTTGCCGCGGCGGAAGCCAGCATCCCGCAGATTCACCGGTACAGACTATGCCGCTCGATATACTCCGCCACCGCCTGCGGCAGCACGTCGGTACAGCACGCCACCGCCTCCAGCCGTTCTCGCAGATCCGTCGCCGAAACATTCTCCTCGACGCCTTGGAGCACATGCACCCGCGCCCGCTCCTCCGCGGTCAACTTCATTCCGTCGAGCCCGTCAAGCGCAAAGCCCGGCCGGCTCACCACAATCCACTCCGCAAGCTCCAGCAGGCGCTCCGGCTCACGCCACTGCCGCACGTGCAGAAAGCTGTCCGCGCCGACCAGGTTGAACAGCGTGTCGTTGAACAGTGTCTCGCGCAAGGTCCGCAGCGCGTCCACCGTGTAGTTCGGCTTGCCATCCTCGCGCGGAGCATCCACCAGGGAGACCTCGAAGCGGGCATCCGCCGCGCAGGCCAGTTCCACCATAGCCATCCGGTCGGCAAAGCTCGAAGCGCCGCGCTTGGTCTTCAACGGCTGCCGCCCCACCGGCGCGAACAGAACCTTATCCAAAGCGAACGCATCCGCGGCCGCCGAAGCGATCGCCAGATGCCCGCGATGCGGCGGATCGAACGTCCCTCCAAACAAAGCTACGCGCATAGAAATTTCCGGCAGGCTCGCTTTTTTCTTGAATCAACTTAGAACGGAAGATGGAACACAAATCCCATGCTCACCGACTTGATCGGATAGTTGTGGCTGTAGGTCCCAAACGGATCGAGGCCGCCATAGCCCAGCTCGGCCACCCGGTAGTCCAGGATGGGAAGCAGCTTGATATCGAGCCCCGCCAGCGCCTGGTACTCGAAGTTGTTCCGCAGCACCGTGCTGTTGCCCACGATGCCGTTCGAAGCGACGCCCCCGCCGTTATAGAGCAGCCCGTAGTCCGATTTGCCCAGCCCTGCCAGGCCCTCGACATAGGGCTTCAGCGCCAGCACCGGCGTATGAAACACCACTCGCACGCCACCCAGCACCGAGTTGATGCGCGCTCCGCCGCCGTTAAAGTTTACATACGCGCCGCGCCTGGTCGTCAGAATGCTCCCGCGCAGGTCGGCGCCGATCTTTACCGGTCCGAGCTTCCAGCGATCGTAGTAAACGCCCCCCGTGCCGCCCAGCGGGTCGACCGAGTTTGCCCGCGAGCTGGTGATGTTCGGCGTCGGCTCCGGCGAGGAAGCCATCCCGGTCAGCCGGTTCACGGTGAATTCGCCATAGACGCCAACCTGCGCGTGTGCGATTGCGGATAGGGAGATAACGGAAGCGAAGGCGGCAAGCAGGAGAACTGTTTTGCGAAAACTCATGTTCCGTTAGTTTACAAGTTCTTGCCGCTGCCCGCCCGTTCGCTTCGCCTTAGCGGGTTCACCGGATCGCTTCCGCCGGGCCGATCGCTTCCGCCGGAAAACGATTGCCGCTCACCCATGCGCATCTTTTTCAGCTCATCCAGAATTCGTCCGGCCATCGCAGTCTTTCGCATGACCGGCCACTCCACCGCCCCGCCCGCGGTCAAAAAGCTCCCAGCATTCTCCTCGCCATCGAACCCGATTCCCGGCTGCGAAACATCGTTGACCACCACCGCATCCACGCCCTTGCGCGCCAGCTTCGCGCGGCCATTTGCCTCCGCGTTCTCTGTCTCTGCCGCAAACCCGACCACCAGCGTCCCCGCTTTGCGCCGGTTCACCACCTCGCGCAGAATATCCTTCGTTGCCTCGAGCTCGAGAGTTACCTCTCCGGTCTCTTCCCGCTTTATCTTCCGTCCCGCCGCCTGCGCAACCCGAAAGTCGCTCACCGCCGCCGCCATCACCACCACGGTCGCCTGCTCGAGCCGCTCCATTACTGCCGTCCGCATCTCGGCCGCGCTTACCACGGGCACCATCTCCACCCCCTCCGGACAGTCCAGGCCCGTAGGCGCGCTCACCAGAATCACCCGCGCCCCCCGTCCGCGCGCCGCCGCCGCCACCGCATATCCCATCCGCCCGCTCGACCGGTTCCCGATAAACCGCACCGGATCGATTGCCTCGCGAGTTCCTCCCGCCGTCACTAAAACCGTCTCCCCGGCCAGATCTGAATTCTCCTCGCCGCTCTCGAGCGCCTCCGTAACGGCCGCTACAATCTCCCCCAGCTCGGCCAGCCTTCCGCCCCCCACCATCCCGCACGCCAGATATCCGCTTCCCGGCTCGATTATCTTCACTCCGCGTCCGCGCAGCATCTCCACATTGGCCCGCACCGCCGCATGCCCCCACATATTCACGTTCATGGCCGGCGCCACAATCACCGGAGCCGTCGTCGCCAGAAACATGGTCGAAAGAAAGTCATCCGCAAGTCCATGGGCAAACTTGGCCAGCATGTCCGCTGTCGCTGGAGCCACCACCAGCGCTCGCGTGGTCTGCGCCTGCTCGATATGCTCCACCGAAGAGTGCTCCCCGCCGCCGTTCTCCACGCGAGACTGCGCCGACCCCGTCCCAGCCTCCTCCCCCCAAAGAGTCGTAATCACCTTGTGCCCCGAGATGGCCGCAAAGGTCAGCGGCCGCACAAACTCCTCGGCCGCCCGCGTCATCACCACATATGGGTCATATCCGGTCTCCTGCAGCAGGCGCACCAGTTCCACGGCCTTGTACGCCGCAACTCCCCCGCAGACCCCAACTGTCACCTTCGCGCGCCTGATCCTCATACAGAATCCTCGACCAGGGAAATGGTCTCACATCGCGCATCCCGGAGGCATTCGAGAGCGGTCAGACAGCTTCAGCTCGCCCGCTACTCTGGGGCTGCCCGTCTCATCGAGACCATCACCGGCACATCAAGCTGAACTTGTCCGCAGTTGGGGTCCCACGCCGAACCGCTCCCCCTGCGCAATCCTGCTTTTGCGGTTCCTACTCTCTCTTCCCTCTCCTTTGCACTTGCCGGTCGGCTTCAGGCATACTGCAGAAACGGTAATAAACCGTTTCCGACAATCGTACAAAATCGAATACACGGGAAGCGACCATGAAAATTGATGGCAAGGTGAGATTGCGCGGAGCGGCATTTCTGCTCGGGTGCGCTTTTTTCGTAAGCTTCTTGCTTCCGCAGGCTTCCGCCCAGGTCTCAGCGGCCTTGTCTGGAACCGTGGCCGACGAGACGGGAGCGAGTGTCGCCTCGGCCAAGGTCATCGCCAGGAGCGCGGACCTGGGACTCGAGCGCAAGACCCTCACCGACTCGGCGGGCCGATTCGAAATCCGTTCCCTCAACGTTGGAAACTATGAAGTCGATGTGCAAAAACAAGGCTTCCGCCAAGAGGTGCGCACCGGCATTCGCTTAGTTGTAGGGCAGGATGCAATTTTGGACCTTCGCCTTCACGTGGGAGCCGTCACCGAGCAGGTGACCGTGCGCGGAGATGCACCACCGGTCAGCACCAGCACGGCCGATATCTCCGG
Source organism: Edaphobacter sp. (assembly GCA_965277335.1). GTDB lineage: Bacteria > Acidobacteriota > Terriglobia > Terriglobales > Acidobacteriaceae > Edaphobacter. The sequence continues at coordinate 707,291 of CBDICJ010000009.1, forward strand.
GCTGGTCGGCGTAGAGCAGATCAGAAACCTTCCCCTCAACGGGCGCAGCTACGATCTGCTGCTCACGCTCAACCCGGGCGTGGTGAACTTCACCTCGGCCAAAGTCGGAGGCGTCGGCGTCTCCAACTCCACCAACGGAAACAACTTCGCCGTCTCCGGAAACCGGCCGCAGCAGAATCTCTTCCTACTCAACGGAGTCGAGTTCACCGGAGCCGCCGAAAACAACATGCAGCCGGGTGGAACCAGCGGCCAGGTGCTTGGCGTCGATGCCGTCCGGGAGTTCAACGTCCTGCGCAATACCTACGGGGCCGAGTACGGAAAGCATCCCGGAGCGCAGGTGGTCATCGTCACGCAGGGCGGAAGCAACCAGGTGCATGGCACCGCGTACGAGTTCCTGCGCAACAATGCGCTCGACTCGCCCAACTACTTCGATCAGGGCTCCGCGCCCGGCTTCCAGCGCAATCAGTTCGGCGGCTCGCTCGGGGGCCCGCTGCGTCGCCCCGGCAAAACCACAGACACAGCCAAGAGCTTCGCCTTCGTCAACTTCGAGGGCCTCATCCAGCATCTCCACCAAACCGGGGTCGATCTGGTGCCCGACAACAACGCCCGCGCAGGCTCGCTCCCCTGCCGCCTCGTCACGCCCGCGCCTAATCCGTGCCCCGCCTCCGGGCTGGTCTTCGTCGGCGTGTCTTCCCTCATCTCCGCCTGGCCCACCCCCAGCCCGAACGCGCCGGACTTCGGCGGCATCTCCGAGGCCTTCAACAGCCCGCTGCAGACCATCCGCGACGACTTCGGCACCGCGCGCGTGGATCATATCTTCTCGCCCGCCGACACCCTCAACGCGATCTATACCGTCGATGACAGCGCCGATACCACCCTCACCAGCACCAACCTCTACTCCACCGATGTCGAGAGCCTGCGCGAGCAAGTCGCCAGCCTCAGCGAGACCCACGTTTTCTCGCCGCGCCTGCTCAACCAGGGCACCATCGGCTACTCGCGGGCGGCCTACTTCTTCACTGGCGAGCCCACGCCCGGCACCCCCGCGGCTGCGCTGCCTGGCTTCCTCGCCGGCCGCCCGCTCGGCGCAGTGGTCGTCGGCGGCTCTGCGGCGTCGAACCCCACCGCCCAGCTCGCCCTCGCCGGAAGCAACAACGGCAGCAACCTGACCGTGTTCCGCAATCTCTTCACCTACGAGGATCACGTCTCCCTCACCCGAGGCCGCAACCAGTTCAGCGCGGGAGTGTGGCTGCAGCGCTTCCAATCGAACGAGACTCTCGCCCTCAGCCAATACGGACAGGCGACCTTCACCAGCCTCCAAACCCTGCTGCAAAATACCGCCGGCACGCTGCTCTACGATCCCGCGCCGACCGAGATGAACTGGCGCGCCTACTTCGGCGCATTTTATCTGCAGGACACCATCCGCTTCCGCCGGCAGTTGACCGCAACCATCGGCTTTCGCGGCGAGTCCAGCTCCGGGTGGAACGAAGCCCACGGCCGCGCCGCCAACTACACCTATCCCAACGGCATCATCTCCACCCAGCCGCAGGTCTCAAGCTCCGTCTTCACCGAGAATCACGCCCTCTTCCTTCCCGAGCCGCGGGTCGGCGTGGCCTACAGCCCGTTTAGCGCGAACCGCACCGTCATCAAGGCAGGCTTCGGCATGTATAACGATCTGCAGGACGCGCTGGGCTATCGCACCGATCAGAACGCGCCCTTCAATCCCACCTACAGCCAGCCGAACTACCGCGTCGGCACCACGCCTCTGATCGTCAGCTCCAAGCTGGTTCCCGGCGGCGTCCAGCCCGACCTGCGCACGCCGACGCTCCTCTCCTACTCGCTGCGCGTGGAACAGGAGCTGACCGCGAACACTGCGCTCAGCGTAGGCTATGTCGGTTCGCACGGCTATCACGAGCTGATAGGCATCGACGCCAACGAGCCCCTCCCGGTCATCTGCCCCAACGCACCCTGCCCCGCGGCCTATCCCAATAACTTTCCGGCCGGCCTGGCTGGCACGGCAGTCCCCATTGGAACTTACTACGTCCCCACCGCGGTGCGCGCCAATCCCGCGATCGCCAACACCTGGACCTACTTCTCGCGCGGCGACAGCTCCTACAACGCGCTCCAGGTTGACGTAAATCGACGCTTCAGCAGCGGCCTCGCTCTGCGCGGCGTCTACACCTGGTCGCGCACCATCGACGACGGCGACTCGCTCAACTCCACTACCTCGGGCGGCGAACCCGCAACGGTCTCGAACCCCTTCAACCTGCGCGCCGACCGGGGCCTTGCAAACTTCGACGTCCGCAATGTGGCCGTCATCAGCGAGGTCTACGCCCTCCCCTTCGGCCGCGGCGCGCGCTTCGGCAGCCATATCGGCGCGCTTCCCAACTTGCTCGCCGGAGGCTGGAACATCAACTCCATCGTCACCATCCAGGGCGGCTTTCCGTTCACGCCGCAGCTTAGCTACAATCCGTCGAATAACGGCGATACCCGCAATCCAGTGCGCCCCTTTCTCAACCCCAACTTTCATGGCCCGGTCATTCTCGGCCAACCATCCCAGTGGTTCAATCCCGCGGCCTTTCTGGCGCCGCCGAACAACAGCGGCTTCTATGGCAATCTGGGCCGGGACACGCTGATCGGGCCGGGCCTGGGCACCTGGGATCTCTCGTTCCTGAAGAACGCGCAGATTCGGGAGCGCTTCAACCTGCAGTTTCGGACAGACCTGTTCAATATCCTGAATCGAGCCAACTTCGCCGCGCCTAATGCGATTACCTTCACACCGACCGGCGTCTCGCCCACCGCCGGCCTGATCACCAGCACCTCCACCTCCTCTCGCCAGACCCAGTTCAGCCTGAAGCTGCTCTGGTAAGGCACCCGCTTGATCTCAGGATTCGGGCTTCCTCCGGGAACCCGCTCTTTCGTTGCCATTCAGGTCTCCATGAGTGAGTTCGCGATGACGCACTCCTTGATGTTAGCGGCGATAAAGCGACCGGCGGACCAGATGAGGCTTCCCATTGCGGAGGTTGCAGGGTACGCTGAGCGCAGCGAAAATAGGTGCGAGAGTGGGAGCTGTCCATGAAAAGGCCTGTCCCGGTGGAATCTGCCTCTACATTGATTGACGAGAAGATCAAGGAACTTGGCGACTGGCGCGGGAAGACGCTCGCGAAAGTGCGCGCAATCATACACCAGGCAGACCCTGAGATCGTCGAAGAGTGGAAGTGGATGGGAACTCCCGTCTGGTCTCACGGCGGCATCGTCTGCACGGGAGAGACGTACAAGAACGTGGTGAAGATGACATTTGCCAAGGGAGCTGCGTTGAAGGACCCTTCCGGTCTATTCAACTCCAGCCTCGACGGGAATGTCAGGCGCGCCATCGACATCCACGAAGGCGACAAGATCGATCAGACGGCCTTGAAGGATCTTATCCGCGCTGCAGTGGCGCTCAATCTGAAGGACAAAGGCAAGCCGAAGCCCTAGCGAGCGAGCAGCATGCGGACCGACTAGCTTCATGGCAGGTCACGTACTCTCCGGGCTGCTTGTCGATGGCAGTGGGACTCACCGCGGCCGCTGCCGGAACTCCGCACGCTACAATCACCCTCAGTATGATCGCCCACCTCCGCGGACGCCTCCTCGCTAAATCTCCCAACCAGGCGACCGTAGAGTGCGCCGGCGTAGGTTATGACGTCACCATCTCGGTCGCCACCTTCTCCGCTCTCCCCGCCGAACACGCCGAAGCGGCGCTTCACATCCATACCCACGTCCGCGAAGACCAGATCGCTCTCTTCGGCTTCTCCGAGACGCAGGAAAAGCGCCTCTTCGAGAAGCTCCTTACCATCTCGGGCATCGGGCCCAAGCTCGCCATCACCGTGCTCAGCGGCATTGCCTCCGACCGCCTCGTGGCGGCGATCCGCTCCGGCGACCACGCCACGCTCACCCGCATTCCGGGCATCGGCAAAAAGACCGCCGAGCGCGTCGTCCTCGAACTCAAAGACAAGCTCGACGACCTAGCCGCAGCTATCCCCACCTCCGGCGGCGCAGCTCCTCATTACGGCATCGCCGGCGACGACGCCCTCTCCGCCCTGGTCAACCTCGGCTACCCCAGGCCCACCGCCCAGAAGGCCATCGAAACCGCTATCACCAAAAGCCCTGAAGCCGCCCACGAGTTCGAAACCCTCTTCCGCGCCGCCATGGCCGCCATCCGCTAACACCAAAGACAATGTCCTGCCGGACGGGCCGCCTGCGCAGCGCGCGGCCACTTCGTGACATGTATACCCTTCCTCGATAGCACGAACCTCTGCGTCCTCCCGGTGGTCGGGATGAGAGATCTTCCCGACCAACGGGAGACCCACCCGAAGGAGTACACCCGCCACGAAGTGGCCGCGCGCCGCGCAGGCGGCCCGTCCGGCAGGACCTATCATTAAGAAGCCCGAACCCGTTTTAGGCGGGTTCGGGGCAGGCGGCCCGTAAGCCGAATTCTGTTTTAGACGATCATTCCTCTACGCGACGCATTACTGCGGCGCTTTAGCAACCTACCCGCAGGTTTCGGCCCTTGAATCAAGTCTCTCCGCCTGGGCGCACCGGGCCGATACGCTTTCGCCGCCTGGAAAGAAGCGGCAAAATCCCTGCCTATTTGGTCTTGCTCCGTGTGGGGTTTACCCTGCCACGCCCATTACTGGACGCGCGGTGCGCTCTTACCGCACCTTTTCACCCTTACCTCAGACCACCTGCGGATGTGCCGAAGCAAATCACCAGGCAAAACACCAGTCTGGGGCGGTATATTCTCTGTTGCACTTGCCGTCCAGAGGTCTTGAAACCTCCGTCCCGGACGTTATCCGGCACACTGCCCTGCGGAGTTCGGACTTTCCTCCCCCGCCCAACACTTTGTGAGTGAGAGCGGCAGCGATCATCCAGCCGCCTGCAGGTACAGTGTATCCCAGCAGGAAAATGCCTAACACCGATTTACACCGATTAAGGGCGAAGAGCAATCGACCGCGGATTGGCGCGGAGGAACACGGATGAAAAGACAAGTTGAGGGGATGGTCTTTTTATTTGAGATCGGTGGGGATCGGGGTTAGGCCGTCTCGCGGCGATGAACCAAAGCCCCGTCGATTGCGTAGAGGACAACAGGCGAAGTCTCGCTTTGCGGAGCTTCGGCTGGTAGTCTCAAGCGTATTCAGGAATACTGCCGCAATGGAATTTAAAGAGGCCGTGAAGATCGCGCTGCAGTCGCTCTGGGCGAACAAGCTCCGCTCCGTGCTCACCCTGCTCGGCGTTGTCATCGGCGTGGCCAGCGTCATCGCCGTCGTCACTTTGGTCAATGGGGCCAACACCTTCGTCACCACCAAGTTCACCAGCTACGGCGCGGACGTCTTCACCGTCTCGAAGACGCCGGCCATCATCACCAGTTCCGAGGACTACGAACGCTATCAGAAGCGCAAGGACATTCTCTTCCCCGACTATTTATACGTGAAAGAAAATTGCAAGCGCTGCACCGGCATCGGCGCCCAGCAGGCCACCCGGGGCAAGATCGTCCACGGAACGCAATCGGTCACCGATACCAGCATTCGCGGCTACACCGCCCAGATGCCCGCCCTGCAGAACCTCAACATCGAGCAGGGCCGAGGCTTCACCGACGCCGACGAAGAGCACGCCTCCCACGTCGCCATCATCGGCACTGATATCCAGGACCACCTCTTCCCCGGCGTCAATCCCCTTGGCCAGGAGCTTCGCGCCGACGGCACCCCCTACACCATCATCGGCATCAGCGAGAAGCAGGGCAGCACCTTCGGCAACAGCCAGGACAACTGGGTCGCCGTCCCCCTCACCGCGTATCAGAAGAGCTACGGCACATCGAAGACCCTCACCATCTACATCAAGGCAGGCGAGGCAGGCGAGGTGCTCGAAGACGCCGCCGACGAGGTCCGCGTCCTGGTCCGCTCCCGCCGCCACGACGCCCCCGGCGCGCCCGACTCCTTCGAACTCGACACCAACAATACCCTGGTCGGCTTCTTCTCCACGGTCACCAAATCGTTTGGGGCCGTCGCCGGAGCCATCGCCCTCATCTCGCTCGTCGTCGGCGGCATCGTCATCATGAACATCATGCTGGTCTCGGTCACCGAGCGCACCCGCGAGATCGGCATCCGCAAAGCCCTCGGCGCGCGTCCCCGCGATATCCTTATCCAGTTCCTCATCGAGTCCGCCACCATGGCTCTGGTCGGCGGGGTCTTCGGTGTCATCGGCGGCATCGTCGTCGCGCAGGTGGTCACTGTCCTGGTCGGCTTTCCTTCCACCATCGCCCTGTGGAGCGTCTTCGTGGGCCTGCTGATGGCGACCTCCACAGGTATCTTCTTCGGCGTCTATCCTGCCCGCAAGGCCGCCCAGCTCGATCCCATCGTCGCCTTGAGAGCAGACTAGAAAGGCGTTGTCAGTTATCCGTTCTCAGTTCACAGTTAAAAACAAGAACTGAGAACTGACAACTGACAACTGACAACTGACAACTGAGAACTGAGAACCGAGAACCGAGAACCGAGAACCGAGAACCGAGAACCCATTATGCGCATCGCCGACACCAAAGAGACCGTCATCATGGCCCTCGACACTCTCCGCACCAACAAGCTGCGCAGCGGCCTTACCATCCTCGGCATCGTTATCGGTGTCATGACGGTTATCGTCATCTCCTCGGTGGTCAACGGGCTCAACAGCAACATCTCCAGCTTCGTCGAATCGCTCGGCTCGAACGTCCTCTTCGTCTTCCGCTTTCCCGTCTTCGGCCAGCGTCCCACCACCGAGATGCTCACGCGCAAGCAGCTCACCTACGACGATGCCATGGCCATGGCGAGCCTTCCTCATGTCGTCGCCGTCGCGCCCGCCCTGCAATATACCGACAACACCGCCCCTGGCCGCGGCGGCACCACCGCCATCAAAGCCGGCCCCAACAAGATGCAGAACACCATTCTCGAAGGCGATACCCCCACCGAAAAGATCGTCAACGATCAGGATCTGCGCGAAGGCCGCTTCTTTGAAGACTTCGACCAGAACCGCTTCGCCCGCGTCACCGTCCTCGGCAGCGACACCGCCGACCAGCTCTTCCCCGACCAGAGTCCCATCGGCAAGGAGGTCCAGGCCAATGGCATGGTCTTCACCGTTATCGGCGTCCTCGCGCCGCAGAAGCAGCCCTTCGGCGGCGGCAAGAACCCGCAGGATAATAAGGCCATGTTCCCCATCACTACCTTCCACCGGATGCATCCCGAGCAGCTCGACTATTGGATCACGTTGAAGTACGACGACCCGAAGAACCGGCCGCTGGTGGAAGATGAGTTGACCGAACTGCTGCGCCGCCGCCGCAAGGTCGCCAACGCGGCGCCGGACAACTTCGCCATCTTCGGCACCGACTCGCTCACCCGGCTTTGGAACCAGATCACCGGCGGCCTCTTCCTCCTGTTGTTCGCGTTGTCCAGCGTAGCGCTTCTGGTCGGGGGCGTCGGCGTGATGAATATCATGCTGGTCTCGGTGACCGAACGAACTCGCGAGATCGGCGTTCGCAAAGCCATCGGCGCGACCCGCCAGACCATCCTGGCGCAGTTCACGCTGGAGGCCATCACGCTGTGCGCCGTGGGCGGCATCATCGGCGTGCTGGTTGGAAGCGCTATCGCGCTGGGTCTGCACTTCCTGCTGCCGTCCTTGCTTTCCCCGCTCTGGATCGTTGCGGCATTCGCCAGCTCCTGCGGGATAGGACTGTTGTTCGGCATCTATCCGGCGTGGAAGGCAGCGAGCCTGAACCCGATCGAGGCGCTGCGCTACGAGTAGATCGCAGCAATGCTTCGCACCGATATTCACCAGTCAGGGAACCTCTGAATAGGTTGTCGCTTTCCATGGCGCCGCTACTTGTCAGAGGTTTCCTATTTGGCGCGCCGTGCTCGTGTCTCGAAACAGGTCACCTCTCGCTGCTACGCCCTTCCTGACGAAGAAACAGGATAGGACGGAGGGCGGAAGATGGCGTGCAGGATGCAGAGTTCGCGATGGCTGAAGGTGAGTTTTGCGGCTGTGCTGCTGATGCCTGGGTTGCTGATGCCTGGGTCTGCGCAGAGGCAGGACGTATCTGGCTCGTCGGCCGCGGGGGCGGCCTCTTCGCAGAACGTCACCGATGTGCTGCAACAGATGTCCGGCCGCGCGGGAGTTATCTTCATTGGGCAGGTTCTGGCGGTGCGTCCCGCGGCATCCGGGGTTGTCGAGGTGGATTTTCGTGTCGACACGGCTATTCGCGGGTGCTCGGCTGGGGTTTATACGCTGCGCGAATGGGCGGGACTGTGGGCAGTAGGGGATCGGCGCTACCACGTTGGCCAGTCCTTGCTGATGCTGCTGCATACGCCGAGCGCGGCGGGGCTGAGTTCTCCGATCGATGGGCTGAATGGCGCAGTTCCTATCCTCCAAGGCGGGAGCGCTACGCCGTACGTTGGGAGCGCTGCGCCGGCGCGCATTGTCGATCTGCGCTGGCTGGGCGCGAAGCTGCCTCGTGCGGTGGCGTACCGGCGCGAGAGCCCGGCGAGAGCGAACAGCTTGTTGCCTCCGGTGCCGTTTGTAGCGACGCCGCCGGCTTTTGTTGCCCTGCGAGCTGGCGTTGCGACGAGTGCGGCTGTGATTGCGGGGGCGTCCGGCGAGGTAACGGAAGGTTCAATCCCCGCGCAGCAGGCGTCGGTGAATGCTGTGGTGGGCATGTTGACGATATGGGAAAAGGCGCGTCATGTGGCACCGTAGAGTTGCGGGACCTTGCGGGCTGCGACTGCGGACTTGGCTGGTTCTGATCTCTTTGCTGGCGGGTTCGGCGGGAGAACTGCGGGCGGGCGGCCCGAGGTGGGTGACGGGGCCGCCGTTCTTCTACTCCCAGCATGTGCCGGTGGTGTGGTATACGAACCAGCCTATGTACTTTACCGACCCCGGAGACCTGAGCGCGACCGTGAACCACGCAGCGGCGGACGCGCTGGTAGCAGCGGCGGCGGCGGTGTGGAACGTTCCGGCGGCGAGTCTTGTGCTGTCGCAAGGCGGCACATTGAACGAGCATGTGAGCGGCGCCAACACCTATCTAGGGCAGTCGGGTCTCATTTTTCCCGCCGACGTCGCAAGCAGCAACTATCAGACAGTGCAGATTGCGGTGATTTACGATACGGACGGTTCGGTTACCGATCTGCTGCTGGGCAACGGAGCCAGCGATCCCAGCGGATGCCTGCAGAATGGCGTGACCGAGAGCGTCGATTCGATCGTGCCGGAGGGGTATATCGAGCATGCGGTTCTGGTGCTAAACGGCCGCTGCACGGGTTCGGCGCCGGAGCAGCAGATGCAGATGCAATACCAGCTGATGCGCGCGTTCGGGCGTGTGCTTGGGCTGGGCTGGTCGCAGACCAACGACAATGTGTTTACGGGAAGCTCGCAGCCGACATTGAATCAGGCGCTGCACTGGCCGGTGATGCATCCGATCGATATTATCTGCGGGCCCTATACCTACCAGTGCCTGCCGCAGCCGTTTACGCTGCGTCCAGACGATATCTCGGCGCTGAGCCAGCTTTATTTCATCGCGAACGGGACGGCTCCGTCGGGCAAGACAGATACGCTGCTGAATGCAAACCAGCTCTCCGGAGAGCTGCTGTTTCCGAACGGGCAGGGCATGCAAGGCGTGAACATGCTGGTCCGGCGATGGCGGCAGTACACCGACCCCTCCAAGGCCGAGGATTGGTTTACCTCGTCGTCAGTCTCGGGCGCGCTGTTTCGGCAGTCGAACGGAAACCCGGTGACCGGCGCGGATACTACGTTTGCGGGAACGCAGGGCACAACGGACCAGAACTACGAGGGATACTACAACGTGCAGCGCGTGCCGATGCTTCCGGGAGACTGGCAGGTGCTGATTCTCGAGACCGAAGCGATCAATCCGTTGTATACGGGGGAGTATGCGGTGGGGCCGTATCCGGCGAACACCGTCGCGCCCTCGGGAGCTGACGTCCCAACGCCGGAGGGGATCTTTCCCAGCTACGGCAATGCCTTCCTCAACGCAGCCACCTCTGCGTCGGCTGAAGCCTGCGATACGTCGGGAGACGGAACCGAGGCTGCGCCGAATCCGGTTGCCGCAACGGGATGGTGGCCGGGGCTGCTCTGCGGATATGGCCATGCGGCGTGGACCTCGCTGGCGGTGAAGGCGAACCGCTCGCTTACGGTGGAGGTGACGGCGGAGAATGAGCAGGGCTTCGCGACGACGGCGAAGGCGCTGCCGGTGATCGGCGTATGGAACGCAACCGACACGCTGGGAACGTTGCCTGGGGTGGCTGCGGCAGGCATGGCTTTGAACGGTTTCGCTACCGGAATGACGACGTTGGCGGTTTCAAGTACGCAACAGGATGAGTTACGAATTGCGATCGCGGATCAGCGGGGAGATGGACGTCCCGACTTCCACTACCAGGCGCGTGTGCTGTATGCGGACAGCGTGGCTCCGGCGGCGGTGGGAGCTGGCGGCGGGACGGTGACGATTGCGGGCATGGGATTTCGACCCGGCGATGCCGTCACCGTGAACGGGGTTGCGGCGGTTGTGTCGAGCTGGACGGCGAATGCGATCGTGGCCATCGTGCCGTCGCTGGCGATGCTGGGCTCCGGCGCGGCGCTTGCGGCCGACATCTCCGTGACCGATCTCTCCACCGGTGGAACCAGCACGATGTCCGGAGCGCTCAACTATGCCGGCCCGGCGGCGGCGCTGAACGTGCTGACGGCGCCCTCCGGTACGGTGGCGGTGGGGCAGACGGCGGCAACTGCGTTCGCGGTGCAGGTAGTGGGAATCGATGGCGTGACACCGGTCGCGGGCGAAGCGATCACCTTTACCGTCGTTGGAGGGAGTGCGCAGTTTGGGGCCTGCGCGGGCGCGGTCTGCACGGTATCGACCGATGCGCATGGGATCGCTTCGACGCTGGTCATGCCGGAGGCCGCGGGCGCGATCGTGCTGCAGGCGACGGGGGTAGACGGGACAGCGACAGCTTCCTTCGCCGCGCTCGTTCGAAGACAGACCGTCGCTCCGGTGCAGGCGGCGGAGTACGTAGCCGCGGGTGCGACCGTGATGTGGACGCCGCAGCTCAATGTGACCGATACTCTGGCTTCGACGGTGGGTCTGCCAGTAGCGTGGACGCCAACCTCAGGCGCGGTGGCGATCGCTTCTTCGCAGTCGCTGGTCGATGCGCAAAGCGTGGCGCGGACCGTTGCTACCCTCGGCCCGATTGCCGCCGGAGCGCAGGCAAGCTTCTCCGGATGTGCGTGGACGAGTGTGTGCGCCACGTTTACCGGCTGGGGGATCGATCCGTCGCAGCTTCGCCTGATCGCGGTCAGCGGGGCAAACCAGATCGCCGATGAGGCTGGAACGCTGAGTCCGATGACGCTGCTGGTCGTCGATCTGGCGGGACATGCGGTTGCGGGAGCCACGGTGCAGGTGTACCAGACCGTGGATGCCTGGCAACAGCCCTGCCCGGACCGCGGCCGCTGCCCGGTTCCGCCTACGTACGCTGCGTCGCAGGCGTCCTACATCTCCGACATAAACGGCCTGCTGACGATCTCTCCGGAGCAGCTCTCCGGCGTTGCCGAGGTCACGAACCTCGCGGCGGCTACTGGAACTCAGGGTTTCCTGGCGACCACTTTGCAGAAGCAGCCGTAAGACTTCTGGGCTGTCAAGCTTGCGATCCAGTCAAGACATTGTGCAACGTGTAGATTGCTCGAACGGAGGTCGTTGATCCCGTTCGACTCTGCTCGAGATCCGGTCGAAATGATAGCTGGTCCAGCGAACGACGACCAGAAAGCAGGACTGTTGACGGGGCAACGCGAAATTGACGTATTTTCCCGAACCATGCATCGAATAGAGAGGAGCCCGTCCATGCGCGGCATCTGAACCAAATAAGTTTGAACCTAGTGAGTAGAAGCAGCAGACGAGCCGGGGACGGGGGCGGGAACGATGGCGGAAGCGGTAGTAGCGAAGGGAAGCGGACGTAAGCGGGTCGTGATCCTCGGCGGCGGGTTCGGCGGGATCAACGCAGCCCAGGGCGTGGCGAAGCTGCCTGTCGATATCACGCTGGTGGACCGCAGGAACTACTATCTGTTCCAGCCTTTGCTGTATCAGGTGGCTCTGGCGGTGCTGTCGCCGGCCGATATCGCGCAGCCGATCCGCTCGATGCTGCGCGATCATCGCAATATCGAGGTGCTGATGGACGAGGCCGTCGGTTTCGATCTGTCCGAGCGCCGGGTGGATCTGAAGACCGGCGTGCAACTGGAGTACGACTACCTCATCATCGCCACCGGGTCGACCCACTCCTATTTCGGCCGCGACGACTGGGCCAAGCTCGCGCCCGGATTGAAGACAGTCGACGATGCCACCGAGATCCGCCGCCGGGTCCTGCTGGCCTTCGAACTGGCCGAGCGGCAGATGATGGAGTCCGGCAGCCATCCGGCGCTGAACTTTGTCATCATTGGAGGCGGTCCCACCGGGGTTGAGCTTGCGGGCGCGATCAGCGATATTGCCCGGCTTTATATGACGAAGGATTTTCGGCACATCGATCCTTCGATGGCGCAGGTTCTGATCCTCGAGGGATCGGATAAGATTCTCGGGTCGTACCCGGAAGACCTGCAACGGAAGGCGCGCGAGCAGCTCAACAATCTGGGAGTCAAGATCCGCACCGGCGCCAAGGTCAGCGATGTCCAGCCGGGGTATGTGATGGTTGGCGAGGAGCGTGTGGACGCCCTGGTGACGCTATGGGCGGCCGGCGTGCAGGCGTCGCCTCTGGGCAAGCTCCTGGGCGCGGAGGTCGATCGCCGCGGCGGCGTCTTTGTGGATGGACACCTGAACCCGCCCGGTCATCCCGAGATCTTCGTCTGCGGCGATCTGGCGCACTTCGAGCAGGACGGCAAGCAGGTGCCCGGGGTGGCGCAGCCCGCGATGCAGATGGGCCGCTATGCCGCCAAGCGGATTGGGCGGCTGATCGCCGCGAGCGCAGGCAGCGACGGCGCGGGTAAGGAAGAGAACTTCCGCTACTTCGACAAGGGCGATATGGCGACGATCGGACGAAAGGCCGCGGTCGCGAATATCCAGTGGCCGTTCAAGGCGCATTGGAGCGGCTTTCCCGCCTGGATGACCTGGCTGGTGGTCCACATCTTCTTTTTGATCGGCTTTCGCAATCGTCTGGCGGTGTTTCGGCAGTGGGCGTGGACGTATCTAACCTTCAATGACGGGGCGCGCCTGATTACGGGATCGCAGATCTTGCCCGGCTGGGAGGTCAAGGACGACCCGCAGGGAGAGCTGACCACCAGGCCTCTGGAGAGGAACGCGCCGAAGGCTTAGGAGAACGAAGGCAACCGTCAGGGTACCCCCTCCCCCCTCCCTATTGCCTGCGCGTAAACGATTTAGAATCTGAGGCTTAGCGGAGGTCATACCCGCTAAATTCGTTCAAACAAAGGACTTACGCGCAAATTCGTCCAGCGTAAGGAGTTATGACTTCGCTCGTGCTTCTTAAAGGAGGAAGCCCCCGGCTCGAATGGAGCGAGGGCTTTTTCTTCTTTGCTTTAATTGTAGCAGATCGAGTGAAACTATTTTGCAACGGCTATGTCGCTGATGGGGAGAGGGTTAGAGCAAGGGGGGGCTTGACAGGTTTTCCCTGTGGAAAAGTTTGCCGCCCGCAGCCGAGATAGAGAAGCGCTGACTGAGTAGGCTGGCTTCGTCGAGAGTCCCTTGAGGGCAAAGCCGATTCTTTTGCTTGACTTACGCCGCGACGGAAGCTGTGCCCTCGAAAACGAGAGCTAACCAGAGGCTCCAGAGGTCACTTTGCGGAGTCTTCGATCTGCTTCCACTCCGCGTCGGAGAGGTTTACTCCAGCCGCGCCGATGTTTTCCTCCAGGTGTTCGATGGAAGAGGTGCCGGGAATGGGGAGGATGACCGGAGAGCGGTGGAGGAGCCAGGCGAGCGAGAGCTGGGAGACGGTGGCCCCGTGCTGCTTCGCTGCTTGGTCGAGCTTGCCTCCGGGCTGCGCCAGTTTGCCGGCCGCTACCGGGTACCAGGGGATGAAGGCAAGCTTGTTCTGCTCGCAGTAGTCCACAACATCCTCGTGCTTCCGGTCGCCGAGGTTGTACTCGTTTTGCACACTGACAATATCGACGACCTTGCGGGCCTGCTCGATCTCGTGGGGCTTCACTTCACTCAAGCCCACGTGACGGATCTTGCCTTGCTGCTGAAGTTTTTTGATCACCTTGAGCGAGTCCTCGACCGGAACCTTGGGGTCGATGCGATGAAGCTGCCAGAGGTCGATGCGCTCGACCTTGAGATGGCGGAGGCTCATCTCGACCTGCTGCTGGAGGTATTCGGGACGGGCGACGGGCAGCCACTTATCTGGGCCCTGGCGAGTGAGGCCGGCCTTGGTGGCGATGACAACTCCCTTGGCATAGGGGGCGAGAGCTTCGCCGATCAGACGCTCGCTGACTTCGGGGCCATAGGAGTCGGCGGTGTCGATAAAGTTGACGCCTAGCTCGACGGCGCGCTGCAGGACCTTTTTGGCGGTCTGAGGATCTTTGGGTTCGCCCCAGATTCCCTGGCCGGTGATTCGCATCGCGCCGTATCCCAAGCGGTTGACGGACATGTCGCCGCCGATCGCAAATGTTCCGCTCGCCTTCGCATTCACCGTGGAGGTAGTCATAGGCTATGGGATGCGCTTTTCGGGTAGAAGGTGCATGGTCTCGCCCTCTTCGAGAACTTTAATTCGGCCTGTAATGCCAAGCTTCGCGGCCTCCGCCTGCAGGCGCTGCACCGGCTCTTCCATGGGTTCGCGGCCCAGGCGAAAGGTGCCGAAGTGCATCGGCACCATGCGCGCGGCGCCGAGCTCGACAAATCCGCGCAGCGCCTCTTCGGGGCTGGTATGCACGGAGCGATAGGTATCGGGAAAGTAGGCGCCGATGGGGAGCAGGGCAAGCTGCGGCTTGAGACGCTCGCCGATCTCGCGGAAGCCGTCGAAGTAGGCGGTGTCGCCGGAGTGATAGACCGACTGGCCGCCGCCCTGGACGACGTACCCGCCGTAACCGCGATGGGTGTCGCGGAACAGGCGCGCGCCCCAGTGCTTGCAGGGGGTCATGGTGATGTTCAGGCCATGGGCTTCGGTCTGCTCCCACCAGGCGAGGCAATGCACCTTCGCGAAGCCGAGTCTGGCGACAAGATCCTCCACGCCGCGCGGAACGACGACTTCGGGAGAGGTTCCGGTCAGCCTGCGGGTCGCCCGGATAACGCGCCGGAGGGAGGCAAGGTCGAGATGGTCCATGTGGGCGTGGGTGAGCAGGACCAGATCGATGGGAGGCAGGTCTTTGACCAGAACGCCGGGGCGGCGCTGCCGTCGAAGCAGAATGAGGCGTTTCGAAAATACAGGATCGACGAGCACCTTGCGCCCGCTTACCTGCAGGAGGAAGGACGAGTGGCCGATGAAGGTAACTCCCAGTTCGTTGGGCGGAACTAGCTGCACGGGCCGCGGCCGCCCGGTGATGGGCTGCTCGTGGCTGGCGCGCACCTGCCGCCATAACTGGTGCATCTTTTTCATGGGGACGGGTCGGTTGCGCCATGTTCTGCGAGTCGGTGACATGGTTTAAATATATGCCGTGTATGCTGTTTGCGATGGAAGTCGAGGCTGGCAGAGCGGCGCGCAGCCACCAGACGAGCTGCGAGCCGCATCAAAAAGAGTAGAGACGGTCTCACTTATCTCCGCTCTATCGAGCCTGTCTCCACCCTGCCAGGAGAGCGCCATGCATCCCGTCGAACCCATCCTCGAACATTGCGGCCAGCACTCCGCCGCCCCGCAGGTTCAGCGGCGGGTCTGGGACATGGTCTCGCGCTCTCCCTTGCGATCGCTGTGGAACCTTGAAGGCGTTCCCGCAGGCGTGATCGCCAAGCACGCCTGGCGGGGGATGCTGGACGACAATCTGGTGGGGCGCGCCGCCGAACTCGGCTTCTACTTCCTCTTCGCGCTGTTTCCCAGCCTGTTTACCGCGACGACGATCATGGGCCTGGCGGCTCGTTCGGCTTCGAAGATCTACTACTCGCTGCTGGGCTATCTTTCGATTGTGATTCCCCACGCCGCGATGGGAACGGTGCTGGACACCTTCAACCAGATCACCACGGCCACCAGCAGCGGCAAGCTCACCTTCGGACTGATCTTCGCCATCTGGTCGGCGTCGGTGGGGTTTTCGGCGATTCAGGATTCCTTGAATACCGTGTACAAGGTCAAGGAGACGCGATCCTACTTCGCCGCGCGCCTTTCGGCCATTGGGGTCACGGTCGTTCTTCTGGTGCTGGTGACGTGCATGCTGGTGGCGCTGCTGGGAGGAGATTACTTTGCCCGCGTGGCCCACTTCCGCATCGAGCAGCATCTGCCGGCGGCCATCGTCGCGGTTTCGGCGAGGGTGATCAGTTGGACGGTCGCCGTGCTGCTGCTGTCGCTGTTCTTCGCGGTGATCTATTACTTCGCGCCCGATCTCAAGAACCCGCACTGGCATTGGCTTACGCCCGGTTCCGCGGTCGGCATTCTGGGATGGTTTCTGGCTTCGATCGGACTTCGTATCTACGTCCATGTCTTCGGCAACTATTCGGTGACCTACGGATCGTTGGGAGCCGTGATCATTCTGCTCACCTGGTTTTACCTTTCCGGGCTGACGCTGCTGCTGGGCGCCGAGATCGACAGCGAGATTGAAGCGGCCGGCGCGGCGAGACGCCTGATCGAAAGTGGACAGATCGATCTCTCCCCGGCAGCGGTGTCCGATCTGCTCCCTGCTCCGGCTGCGCCGGCAGCGGAGTCGGCGAAGGGTGTCTCGAAGGCACAGACAGGGGCACAGACAGGGCCGAAGACGGCCGCCTGAAGATCTGTGAGATATATCGCCGGTCCAAAAACAGACAACAACAAAGGCGAAATGCGGGGATCTCTCCACTACGCCGTGCGATAAAACCACACGACTTACCACCCCAACGAGCAAAAGCGCTCGTCGGGGACCCCGGTGGCTTCGGTCGAGATGACGATTTTTAGGCCGTGCGATAAAACTACATGGCTTATCACCCCAGCGAGCAAATGTGCTCGCCGGGAATCCCGTTGCTCGAGGTCGAGATGACGACGCCTAGCAACGTATTTCGAGCCGGGACACTAAGCCGCGGCACCGCTTACTTTGCCTCCGGTCTCAGGATCTCGTCGAGGCGGTCGGGAACGCCGGAGACGCGCTCGAGTTGCGGATAGCGCTCGCCGCCGTGATAGTCCAGCTTGATGATCTTGTAGTAGCCGGTGTTTTCGACGATCAGCTCGACTGCCGGTCCGGAGTCCTTCGAGTTGTGCACCGCGGCCTTCAACACATCGGGCGTAAAGGCGCGGCCATTGACCGCGAGGATCTTCATTCCCGGACCGAAGCCGCCTTTATCGGCGACACCGTTCTTGAGCACATCGGACACAATCCCCGACTTGCGAACGTGCAGGCCGAGGGAGTACCAGAAGTCGAAGGTCTCGCTTTCGGCATCGGCGAGCGCGCTCCAGGCGTTCGGTTTGTCGGAGTACGTCAGCTTGTAGCCGCCATTTTCGAGACCTCCCAGGGGAGCTTGATAGGCGCGCGAGTCCAGGCGCGAGCGGAGGAACGCGGCCCAGTCGTTCGACACGATGCTGTTGAGGCCGGCGACGACATCCTCAAAGGTGTAGGGCACCACCTTCGGTCCGGTATCGCCTCCGAGGCCGTGGAACTTCGCCACGAAGTCGTTGAGGGTCTTCTTGCCGCCGGTCATCTTGCGGAGGGTGGTGTCGACGTCGAGCCAGATGAGTTCGCCCTCGTCGTAGTAGTCGACGCTGAGCCGCCAGTTGTCCCATCCGCCGCCGGATCCGTAGAGAATCTGCGCGGAGGTGGCGGTGTCCTGGATGTCGCGCCAGGTGCGGCCGGGCCGGTTGTCATAGGTTGCGGCGATGGTGGAGAGGCGCTGCTTGTATTGCTCAGGCGTCCAGATGCCGCAGCGCGCGGCGAGCACATCGCCGAGATATTCGGTGAGTCCTTCATAGACCCACAGCAGGTCGCCTTTCATCGGCTCCTGATAGTTGGGGGTGGCGAGGCCGGCGGGGCGGCGATATTTCCCGTTCCAGCTATGGGTGAACTCGTGCGGCAGCAGCAGGCCGTCGAGCACGAACTCGCGGTCGTCGGTGAAGGTGTTCGCCGTCACGCGGTCGTCGCTGGACTGATGATGCTCGAGGCCGAAGTGCGCGACCTCATCGCTGAGCGTGACCAGGAAGTGATAGGAGTGAAAGTGCCTGCTCTTGTAGAGAGCGCCGGTCTCGCGCACCAGGCGATCGAATTCGGCGATGTGCTCCTTGGAGAGATCGAGTTCTTCGGGGCCGTCGGCGGCCATGTCGAGATAGTGCTTCGGGGTGATCTCGGGGGCGAGCGCGACCTCGCGGAAGAAGCGTCCGGCAAGCACCGGCGAGTCGATCAACTGCTCCAGGCTGACGGTTTTGAAGTTCGCGACGCCGGCCGAATCGCCTTCGCGGTCTAGCGCGGTGCCGAACTTCCATCCGGCGGGAACCTTCAATGAGGGCGTGACCATCACATCGGCGGCGTTGGCGCCTTCGGGGTAGACGAGCAGCGTGTTCCAGCTCAGCAGGGCGAGATTTTCGCTGGTCGAGCCGCCGGCGGAAAATCCCGAGAGCGAAGCCGGCGTGAGGAAGTCGATCTTCATGTCGAGCTGGGTCGCGCCCTGCGGGACGGTGATGTGGAAGGCGAACATGTCGACGCTGTCGCGGACCCACGGCACGGGCTGGCCGTTGGCGGTGATGAAGAAGCCGGCCATATTTTCGACCGGTCCGGTGGGGCCGTGTTCGCCGGGAATCCACTTCGGGTAGACCACCGTCATCGGCCCGGGCTGGACCGGCATGACCTCGGTGGCGTGGAGAATCTTGCGGGGAGCATCGGTGAGGTCGACGCTCAATGTGATCGGGGCGGTTTGCGCGCCTGCTGCCAGAGTTCCAAAGGTCACGGCCAAAGCCGCGACGGCACACTGATTCCACACTCTACCCATAGTTTCGCCTTCTGCAAGAAGTTGTTTGAGATACAGCCAACAGTCTACCCCGGGTGGGGCGAATGCGATCGCAGGTTCTGTTTACCGCACAAACCGGCATGGCCAGGGGCTGAAGGTGATGAAGTGGAATTGCTTGGCTTCCTGATAACGTTTGAGCCCCGTCGGTATGGTGATTACGAGGGTATATGATCCCACCCTTCGCAAAAACGCGAAGGATGGGGCACCCGGCCTTCGAAGGGCAAATCTCCTGATACTGTGGAGCGGGAAATTTTCAAGAATGCTGTTCACCCAGACAGGAAATGGGAGAGGAAACAGCGCGAGCAGCTTAGGCTTTCTTTACAGCTTCAGGAGGTTTGCTATAGCTCGGCTGACAGTACCGTTGGCCAGACAGTACACTTGGCTTCTGGCTTCTGTCCTCAGTCCTCTGTCATCGACTCCATGAATGTTTACGCGATCGTCCTTGCCGTTATCGTTTTGACTCTGCTGGTTGTCTCGCTCGGCCGTCTGGGCAAGGTGAAGACCAAGGCCGACTACTTGGTGGCGGGCCGTTCGCTGCCGGCGTTCGTGCTGGTGTTCACGCTGCTGTCGAGCTGGATCGGGTCGGGCTCGCTGCTGGCGGGCGCGGAGAACGCCTACCGGCACGGTTTCGCAGCGCTGTGGCAAGGCGCGGGGGGCTGGGCTGGGCTGCTGCTGATTTACTTTGTCGCCCCGCGCGCGCGCAAGTTCGCCCAGTACACCATTCCCGACCTGCTCGAAGCGCGCTACAACCAGGCGGCGCGCATTCTCGGCGTGATCGCGGTCCTGTTTACGTACACCGCGATCACGAGCTACCAGCTGATCGGCGGCGGCGATATCCTGCACCTTATTTTTCCGACCACCATCACTGCCGACCTTGGCAAATACATCCTTGCCGCGTTCGTCATCGTGTTCACCGCGATTGCGGGCATGAGTTCGGTGGCTTACATGGATGTCGCGATCGGCCTGATTGCCACCTTTGCGCTGCTGATCGCGACGCCGGTGCTGGCCCATCATGCCGGAGGCTGGGCGCATATTCGCGCGAGCCTGCCGGCGACTCACTTCCAGATTCTCGGGGACTTCAGCTTTCTTCAGGCGATGGAGCTGTTCCTGCCGACCTGCCTGCTGCTGCTGGGCAACCAGTCGATGTATCAGAAGTTTTTCTCGGCTAAATCGGAGAAGGCCGCCAGCCGTGCGGTGGTGGGCTGGTTCGTCGGAACGATTGTTCTCGAAACGGTTATCGTCGCCATGGCTGTGGTCGGCTCGGTGCTGTTTCCGACCGGGGAGGTCCAGGCCCGGCCGCGCGAGATCCTCGCCTATACGGGGCTGCACGGGCTTAGCGGGACTCCCGCGCTTACGCTGCTGGGCGCGATCCTGATGGGGGCGATCTTCGCGAAGGTGATCTCGACCGCGAACAACTATCTTTTTTCGCCGGCGACGAACCTGGTGAACGATGTCTTTGTCCGGTATCTGGCGCCGGAGGCAAGCAACAAACGCATCCTGATCGTCAGCCGCTTGATGGTTGTGTTCCTCGGGCTGTGGGCGCTCTATCAGTCGCTGCATACCGAGTCGGTGCTGAAGAAGGCGTTGTATGCCTACACGATCTACTCCGCCGCGCTTACGCCGGTGATCCTTGCCGCGTTCTTCTGGAAGCGCGCCACGGCTGCTGCCGCCGTGACCAGTATCGCGGCTGGCACCCTGATTACGATCTTCTGGGATTCGCCGTTGATCCATGACAATTTGCCGGCGATCGTGAGCCAGCGGGATGCTATCTTCCCGGCCCTGATCGTCTCGGTGGCCAGTCTGGTGGCGGTCAGTCTGTGTACGCGGCCGCCGTCGGAGGCGCAGTTGCAGCCCTTCTCCGAGGCGTAGCGTCTGGTCCGAAACAGTTTCATGAGACGACATCCGACGCAAAATCAGATTTTCACACTTACCTTTTTCAATCTGCTGCATCCTATCCGAGTACCAAGTTCCTCCAGGAGACTCTTCATGGCAACCGAGACCGCAATCCTTCCCTCCGACACAACCTCTCTTCCCTCAGGTCCGGGCACGGTTGACCTCTTTGGAAATTTTTTCAGCGGCTGCAAAGAAGAGACCGTCGATGACCTTCTTCTGTATGCTGCGGCCAAGCGGGTCGTCAACGACGATGATGATGCGGTTGAAGATGACGACGAAGAAGACGATGACGCGGACGATGACGACGAAGCTTTGGAAGAGGATGAGGACGAAGACGTCGACGAAGAGGACGATGCGCTTGAGGACGAAGATGAGGACGATGAGGAAGAAGATGATGACGACGAGGACGAAGACGAAGATGACGACGAAGACGACGCCGATGAGCTTCGCGTCGACAGCCGTCGCTAGGCTCAAGTCTCGGGTCGATTAGCGCCGACAGGAACAAGCCGACAGGGACAAATCGTCTGTCCGCTAAGGTGGCGCGGTAGGCGATCGTTTCCGCAGTCTACCTTCCTGATGAGCGATCGAAAGCCAAAGGTCGATTTGGGACTGAACTAATACCCGGCTTCGGTGACTACATTCTCCAGTGTTTCACCCGCGATAAAGCGCCTCACCTGCTGGGCTCCGAACTGGAAGGCGCGATGAATAAACTCCGGAGTCGAGCCGCCGATGTGCGGGGTAATCATGCAGTTCGGCGCGGACCATAGAGGATGGCCGGGAGGAAGCGGCTCCGGGTCTGTCACGTCGAGCACCGCGCGAAGGGTTTGCGCCTGCAGAGCGGACACCAATGCTTCCGTATCGACCACAGGCCCTCGGGCGGCATTGATCAGCAGCGCGCCTGGCTTCATCAGGGCAAGCTCCGCTGCGCCGATCAAAGATTCAGTCTGCTCCGTGAGGGGAACAATGAGAACGATAACGTCGGCCTGCGGCAGCAGCTGGTGCAAGTCGCCAGTGGCATAGACCTTCGGGTTTTCCCGTCCGGTGCGAGCGACGCGCAGGATCGGCACGTTGAACGGTCGCAGGCGGCCTTCAATTGCCGCGCCGATCGAACCATAACCCACGATCAAAACAGTCTTCCCCTCGAGATCTTCACAGAGAAGTTCGCCTTGCCCAGCATGAACGCCGTCCAAGGTCAGAAACGGATCGCTGGCGGCTGCATCCAATCTCCACTTCTGTTGCCGCTGAAGGTCGCGGTAGAGGGGAAAACGCTTCATCGAAGCCAGAATCGCCGTAAGAACCCATTCCGAGACGGAGATATCGTGGACTCCGCGTCCATCGCAGAGCACGATCTCCTTCGGCATCCAGGGAAGCGCCCACTCAACGCCTGCCATCATGGTCTGCGCCACCTTCACGCCGCGCAGATGAGGCAGGACCTCCTGCGCAACCTTTCGCGCGAAGGGCAGAATCCAAAAGTCGACCTCGAGCGCCTCCGTTGGCTGACGCGGTATCCTGACGACCTTTGCCTCGGGCGGAAGATCGGCCAGCAACTCATCCGCAAGATGTTCATCGACGCCGACACGAACCATCCCTTGAGTGTGCCTCTTCGGATCGGAAAAGGAAAGCCCGTCGGGAACTGTAGACGCTGCGGCACTACGGGGGCTGCGTTTCTTTCCTGAGAGTCTGTTTAATACTGCTTTAGGGTTCAAATCTAATAAGAAAGCAGACAACAACAAAAGCGAAATGCGGGGATCTCTCCACTACGCCGTGCGATAAAACCACACGGCTTACCACCCCCGCGAGCAAAAGCGCTCGCCGGGGACCCCGGTGCTTCGGTCGAGATGACGATTTTAAGGAGTTATTAGACAGGTTCTTAGAACGTGTTTATGAAGTCTTGAGTTGTGACATCCGTGGGTGAATCAGGGAACAACAAAGGCGAAATGCTGGGATCTCTCCACTACGCCGTGCGATAAAACCACACGGCTTCGGTCGAGATGACGATTTTTACGCCGTGCGATAAAACTACACGGCTTACCACCCCAGCGAGCAAGTGCGCTCGTCGGGGGCCCCGGTTCGCTGTAGGCCCACATCTCAAAATCGAGATATGGGGCACCCGGCCGGGGATCCCGGTGACTCCGGTCGAGATGACGGCTCTTTTGAGTTTCTGGACAGGTTCTTACAGGCCGGCGGGTAGCCGAAGAAATGCCGGGAGAGTAGGATTTTTCCAGGCACTCATCTCAACCGAGAGCATTCATGAAACTGTTTCAGCGTTTCGCTGCGTTCCTCGTTATCGCTTTCACTGTCTTATCGTCCAATGCGGCCATACCGCCGCAGAACCATCCGGGACCGCAGCCTCCACTCTATCTGGGCACGGCGTGGTATCCGGAGCAATGGCCGGAGTCGCGCTGGGACGCCGATCTGACTCTGATGGAACAGGCTCACATCCGCTTCGTCCGCATCACGGAGTTTGCCTGGAGCGCCATGGAGCCAAGCGAAGGCCGCTACGACCTGGACTGGGTGGAGCGCGCGATTCGCATGGCGGAGAAGCATCGTATCGCGGTGGTGCTGGGCACTCCGAGCGCGGCGCCTCCCGCATGGCTCACGTCAAAGTATTCCGAGACGCTGCGCACCAAGCAGGACGGCCGCAAGGACGAGCACGGCAACCGGCAGCAGTTCGACTGGTCGAATGCGAAGTATCGCGAGCTCGCCGGCGAGATGGCGGAGAAGATGGCGGTTCGCTTCGGGCATGATCCCAACGTGATCGGCTGGCAGATCGACAATGAGTACGCCAACGAGTCTTATGGGCCGGAGACGAAGCTGCAGTTTGAGCAGTGGCTGAAGGCGCGCTACGGAACGCTTGCAAATCTCAACGCGCGTTGGACGACGAGCTACTGGAGCCAGACCTACTCCGACTGGAGCCAGATTCCCATCGAGACCTCCGGCGGCAATCCGGGCCTGCTGCTGAGCTGGAGGCGATTTGTCAGCGATACATGGCGCAGCTACCAGAGGGTGCAGCTGGACAAGATCAAAGCGCATCGCGATCCGCGGCAGTTCATCACGACGAACATGATGGGTTTCTTCGATGCCTACGATCACTACACCGTCAGCCAGGATCTGGATCTGGCTGCGTGGGACGACTATGTCGGCACCGGCCAGCTCGATCCGGTTCGCAACGGCGCGGCGCACGACCTGACGCGCGGCTTTCTGCGCAAGAACTTCTGGGTGATGGAGACGCAGCCCGGCTTCGTGAACTGGTCGAAGGACAACAACGCGCTCAATAAAGGCGAGGTACGCGCGATGGCGTGGCACGACGTCGGCCACGGAGCGGATGCTGTCTCGTACTGGCAGTGGCGCAGCGCCTTGAACGGACAGGAGGAGTATCACGGCACGCTCCTTGGCCCGGACGGCACGCCGGTTCCTCTCTATGCCGAGGTCGCGCAGATCGGCAAGGAGTTCGAAAGAGCAGGGTCTGCGCTGAGCGGAACCGAGCCGCACTCCGAAGTCGCGCTCCTCTACTCCTACGATAGCCACTGGGCAATCAACTGGCAGAGACACAATCAGCAGTTCGATCCGATCGAGGCGCTGCTCAGCTACTACGGGCCGCTGCGGGCGCTGGTCCACAGTGTCGACATCGTCTCGCCCTCGGTCTCGCTCAGTCAATACAAACTCGTGGTCGCGCCGGCGATCAATCTCCTCAGCGATGAGCAGGCGATGAATCTGATGAACTATGTTCGCGGCGGCGGTCATCTTGTGCTGGGCCAGCGCAGCGGCATGAAGAACGTCGACAATGGACTGGAGACCGAGCGGCAGCCGGGGCAGCTTGCGGGCATCCTGGGAGGCCGCGTGGAGCAGTACTACGCGCTCACCCAAGACGTGCCGGTCTCCGGCGATTGGGGCGCAGGGACCGGCAAGATCTGGGCCGAGCAGCTGAGCGTGCGATCTTTCCCGACGCAAGACCCGCAGGCGCAGGTGCTGATGCGTTATGGCAAGAGCAACGGCTGGCTTGATGGACAGCCCGCGGCGATCACCAGGAAGGTCGGCAGCGGAAGCATCACCTACATCGGGGCGTGGCTCGACGACAACACGATCGCCGCCGCGGCGAAGTGGATGGTGGAGAGCAGCGGCATCCATCCCACGCCGGTCACGCTGCCTCAGGGTGTGGAACTATCCGTTCGCTCGCATGGGCAGAAGACCGTCTGGATTCTCATCAACTTTGCCGCCAACCCAGCGACGGTCACTCTACCGAAGCAGATGACGGATGTTCTCGGCGGAGGCAACGTCAGTTCGGTGAAGCTGGAGGAGTACGGTGTCGCCGTTCTGAGCAAAGATCAAGCGCCGTAAGAGGGTCTTCCTCGTTGCGGCAATGAGGAGCTTCTCTGTTGCGCAGAGGGTCTCTGTAAGCAGGAGCAAAAACGCTTGGCAACGTGGAAGCCGCTTCCCGCATATTTTTATTCCGTCGCCGCCGATAGAGCGAACTCCGTTCTGCTCCACACCTCGCGCTTCAACTCGACAAACAACAAGAGCATGCTTTTTCTCGATCCGGTGCGCATCCTCAGCGCGTCGCAACTCGGTGAAATTCCCGAGCTGTTCCGGGAGATCGATCAAGCCCTCATCGGCGGCTTCCACGTCGCGGGATATCTCAGCTACGAGTGCGGCTACCACTTCGAACGCTTCGACAACATTGACCTCAAAATCGATCTCGAAGATCGAGCGCTGCCTCTGGCCTGGTTCGGTGTCTATCGCAAACCTGTCGTCTTCCATCATGAGACAGGCGCGATGGAGCAAGCGTCGGAGCTTTCCGTGGCGGCGGCTTCCGTAGTTGCAGTGCCTGCGCGCCTCGCCGAGCGAGTCGAACTGAACCTATCGGAGCAAAACTACCGCGCCTGCCTCGATCGCATCCAGCAGTACATCAAGGCCGGCGATACCTATCAGGTGAACTTCACCGACAGCGTCTCGCTGCCCGTTACAGCTCCTCCCGAAGCGGCCTTCGCGGTGTTGGTGGAGCAGCAGCCGGTCTCTTACGGCGCATTTCTGAACCTAGCCGGCCGGCATATTCTTTCGCTTTCGCCGGAGCTGTTCTTCAAAATCGAAGCCGGCAAAATCACCACTCGCCCGATGAAAGGCACCATGCCGCGCGGGCTTGACGCTGCGGAGGACGCCGCCGCAGCCCTCCGCCTGCGGCACGATGAAAAAAATCGAGCGGAACATCTGATGATCGTCGATCTGCTGCGCAACGATCTGGGTCGCATCTGCTCGATGGGAAGCGTCCATGTCGAGGACATCTTCTCGGTCGAGCGGTATGCCACTCTTTTGCAGATGACCAGCACCGTATCGGGCACGCTTCGCGCCGGTCTCTCCTGCTATGAAATCTTCAAAGCTCTGTTTCCCAGCGGCTCCATTACCGGCGCGCCGAAGATTCGAACCATGCAGATCATCCGCGAACTGGAGCATAGGCCGCGCGGCATCTACACTGGCGCCATCGGTTTCCTCTCGCCCGAAGGGTCCTCCGCATTCAACGTAGCGATTCGAACTCTCGTCTTGAAAGACGGACACGCGCATATGGGAGTCGGCGGTGGAATCGTTGCCGACTCCGACGCTGGTGAGGAGTACCGTGAGTGCAAGCTGAAGACGGAGTTCCTCGTCCGCGACCGATATGAGTTTCAGCTCATTGAAACCATGCTTTGGGAAGAAAACTATTTCCTGCTCCCGCTGCATCTGGATCGCCTCGAATCCTCCGCCGGCTACTTCGATTTCCAGTTCGATCGCGAGGCGATCCTCAGGGCATTGGCGAAATTCTCGGAGCGCTTACCCGCCGAGGGCCGGTATCGAGTGCGGCTGCTGCTGCACAAGTCGGGCAAAACGACCATTACCGCGACCATGCTCGGTCAGGAAAAGCCTGCGGAGCGCGTGTGCCTGGCGTGTTTATCGACGGAGCGGACCTCTTCGCGAGATGTCTTTCTTCGCCACAAGACCACGCATCGCTCACTCTACGACAAGGAGTATGCGAAGGCGCGCGCGAACGGCTTCGACGATGTGATCTTCCTGAACGAAAGAGACGAGGTCACCGAAGGAGCCATCAGCAACGTCTTTCTTAAACGGGGAGAGCGGCTGGTGACTCCGCCTCTGAGCTCCGGCGTCTTGCCGGGAGTCTTGCGCCGGCATCTGCTGCTCACCAGCTCCACCGCGGAAGAGCGTGTTCTATCGCTGCCAGACCTCCTAGGCGCGGACGGAGTCTTTCTTTGCAGCGCGGTTCGCGGCCTTCGCCGTATCAGAGTCTCGCTGTAGGCGCCGCAATGAAGCAAGCACGACGCACCTCGCGCGCGCAAGGACGCTCCTCTTGAGCTTCGGAGGAGGCAATACAGCAACGGGCGTTGACTAATACCGTGCGGTCGGCCAGAATAGAATGAGTTCTTCTTGAGAGTGGGCCTGTGGCGCAGCTGGGAGCGCGCTTCCATGGCATGGAAGAGGTCATCGGTTCGATCCCGATCAGGTCCACCAAATATCTCAACAACTTACGAGTTTTGCGAAATTGGCCGAGGGTCCACAAGGGTCCAATAAGAGCATTCCTCTCATTTCGCCCCCACGCCAGCCTGCAGCAGCCCCGCTACTTTCGACTGAGCCTTGCGCTTGTCCGGAGTGACCGCTTGCGCATACACCTCAAGCGTCATCTTTACCGTCGCGTGCCGCAGCAGTTCCTGCACCACTTTAATGTCCTCGCCATTGGCTTTCAGCAAGGTCGAGAAGGTGCGCCGGAAGGTGTGCCACCCGATGTGCTTGGTGATCTTCGCCCGCGTTGCCGCTGGCTGAATGCACCGCTTCAGGATGGAGTCGGGACTGTACGGCTGTTTTCCCTTCTTCCTCGTGCTTGCGAAGACCCAGTCCTCCGGCTGGTTGTAGGGAGTGGCGCGTTTCCAGGTCAGCAATTCTTCGGCTACCCAGGGGTCGAGCGGTACCGGCTTACGGGAGATCTCGGTCTTGCATCTGCCTACCCTTTGACGGTAGACCGACCGCGTGACGGAAAGCTCCAGTTGCTCGAAGTCGACGTCCGACCACTTCAGGCCGATCAGTTCGCTCCGGCGTAGACCGGTAACGACATCGAGCATCACCATCGCCCGGTCCCGGTGCGAAAGCTGGTCGAACAGACCGATCAGTTCGCGCACATCGAGGATGTCCGGCGCGTGCATCCGCTTCGCGCTCTGCCGCACCATCGTGATCGGGTTCGCGCCCTGCGGCAGGAACTCGTGACGGATGGCGTGATTGAACAGGACGCTCATGATGCTACGGATCTTCGCCTTACTTCCTCTGGCCAGCTTCAGCTTGCGCAGCCACTTCTCCACTCCGACCGTTCGTACCTCGTGCAGCTTGTTGTCGCCCCACTTCGGAGCCACATGAAAATCGAGGATATCGATGTAAGTGGAACGGGTCGAATACGCCCGGCCCTCCTCTTCGTCCTCGGCGCCCTGGACAAGGCTTAATTCATGCTGCTTGAAGTGGTCTACGAGAGCTCTTACCGAAACCGGTTGCTGGGCCGGCTGAGGCTGCTCTCCATTGATGGTGATGCGTAAAGACTCGGCGGCCTTCAGCGCGCTCGACTCGGTTGGATACTCCTTCACCGTGCCGAGGACAGCTTTACGGCGAACCCGCTTCCCGTTGGTGTCGGTTTCTCGCCAACGGAAGATCCAGCAATCCGGGCCCTGCTTGCGCTTTACGCGGGCAATCGTTCCTTGTTGATACCGTGTACGTTGAAACATGTGTTCCTCCTGTTTCAAACGCCACAGACCGCTGACTCCGATGGTGCCATAGATTCAGCGGCTGAGTCGCGCTTTATCGCATCAGTTTACGGATGTAGGCGTCCAGGCCGGAAGCGCGGAAACGCCATACCTTACCGAACTTCACCCCCGGAATCTCTCCGCGTCGCGCTCTTCGCTTCAGTGTTTCCGGATGAACCTGCATTAGGGCAGCTGCCTGCTGGCTGTCCAGCAGCGGTTCGAATTCCCGTAGCCGCTCGTCCCGATCTGTATTATCTTCCCGCATTTGATCTGCTCCTTCCAGACGGCCCGACTCGCGCGCTCTCCATCCGCTCCGAATCGGCGTGGAGGGATGATTCCCGAACCGCCGACAACGCCGGTAGATGTGGCGGTCTCAGAAAAGCGTAGAGCGCAGCGGCGCTGCCAGAGTGGAAAAACATTCCACGCGGTGTCCTAAATGGACACGCAAGGTTCGGGTGAATCGATATGCACTGCCCAAATAAAGAACAGCGCCCCTAGTCTCCTCTCGAAGTCCAAACGACCCGCCGAAGGTGTCTGAGGAGGCCCGCGCTTATCGTCGGACGTACTCAGGCAGGAATGAAGGAAGCCTGTCGAAGGGGCTTGGAGGTTGGCCGCCGAAAAAGATTGTCACCAACTCAAGTCATCAAAGCACGAAAGATGATCGAGGCAGGTGAGCGCGTCGAAGAGATGGCATCTTTATGGAATGTAAGTAGGACCATGCTGTACAGGTGTTGAGCATATGAGGATCGCCAGCGCTACATGAAGAAGCGAAACTGATATGGCGAACTGCCCAATCCCCTCATTCGCTTCACCACTCGCGCCAAGACTTTCGCATAGCCGATCGTGACCGGCAGCGGATCGTAAAGCGCATCGTTGTTCCAATCCATCTTTGAGAGAGCCAAGATCGCCCGAGCCGTATCGTCCCACGTTCCGTGCCCAGCGTGTCGCACCAGGCGGAGAGGACGAGGTGTACTGCGGGCACCTTGGAAGTACGATCCCCGCTCGTTTATTCCACCCACATCACCGTGAATCCACAAGAGAGCTTCACGTTCACCAAGACCGACAATCGTCCCGCGAGAGACAGGAAACGCCGCAGGCTCCCCTTTGCTCCTAGACGGCTTGCTTTCGATTCGAACGCCTCGCCAAGCTATATCTTCGACAATCTGCACCAAATCCACGGCTTCGCACAGATGCAGAGCTTCCATCGCTCCGTCCACTTCGTCTTTCTTGAACTCGGTTGTCTTATGAACCATTACACGCCTTGGTGAGCTTCCGGCATGGCGACGGCGATAAAGGTCCATCGAGCGGGTGATAACTCGAAACATTTCTGTACGCGATAAGAAGGGATTGTCGCGTTGCACTTCCACTTCATGAGCGTCGTAGGCGACGAATTCCAGACCCGACCCCTCCGCATCGAAAACCTGACTGCAGCAGGTTACAAATCGCGCACCGTCCGTCTCAGGTGGTCGGATGGCATAAGAGATACCGATGTAAGCCGTTTCGGGATCTGAGTCGGCCAACTTCCAAGGTACGCCCCCAGCTTTCGCGTAAAGTGCTAACCCTATACGCCACATGACACTGGCCCGATGCGGGTATGCCAGACCCTTATCCTCACGTATCAATTGAACAGGAATGCGGCGGGCCGCAGTAGCGGCTTTCAAATGATCGTGCAGATCGAAGTCCTCACCCGGACCGCCAACGTAGCCCCGCGCCCAACGCTTCGGTATGTAGATGAAAAGAACGTCGAATGCATCTCGGTGAGCTTCGAGAGACTGAATGGCTCTCACAAGGCGATCCGCCAAAACGATGTGTGGCGTCGATGATCCGTTGAACTCGTTCTCGACTTCTCTTTCCAGTTCGACATGGCAGCCCTTGCCCGCGCCCCTGATATGCACTCCAAAGATGCTGTGGAAGCCGGGCCATTCGGGTAAGTAGTCGGCACGTTCCGTAGGTTTCGCGGCGAGATTGAGTTCTTTCATCAAGCCGTACAGCCGGGAGCTTTCCCCCGCAGGGGCCAATGTAGCGACGCGAATTGGATCGAGTACCAAACCGCTCGAATGCGGGCCAAATCTAATAAGCCCGCGAAGCGGGTGAGTTTCACGATCGCTGGTTCGATCGGGGTGAAAGGATAGCTTCGGCTCCGGCAGCCATATGTGCGGCGCAATCTGACTGCTCATACCCCCACCCTCCGTGAGAACCCAGTGTCCGAAGAGAGCCTAAAAACGGCATCGACGCCATCTCCAACACCCAACGCCCGCAAGTCAGTTCCATTTCCAGCCAGCAAGCCCGCCCAAAACGCCAACAGATCGTTGAGTTGCCGGTTGTACCGTTTGACCGTTCTCTCTCTCGCAAAATCTGTAGCCGCTGCTTTGTTATTCGCACTTATTCCATTGAAGACGGTCCGAGGTTCGATCAGCAACCAGAGACGGTTGTCCGCCCAATCGAGACGTGTACCTACTCCCTCAAACCACTGTAGCTCTGGAAAATCCAAAACCGTTCCGCTGAGTTTTCCGACGAGACCACGAAGAGCTTCCCAAGTTTCCTCCTGGACATCCACCGGCATCAGCAGGTCTGAACTGCTACGGCGGATGGACTTGAGCTTTCTTTCCCTACAGATTGCGCGGGTCAACGCCTCACGCATCAATCCCCGCTCCCCTGAGTCGTACCGCAAACGCTTGGTTTCGATCGTGTGCAAGTCGAATTCGGTTATGCCATGCGGAACGAACGCTTTGCGTACATCTGCATCGGCACCGTAAATCAGCACTCCGGCCCTTACGCGAGCGACCGGAAGATCGACTTCCGCTATACCGACTGCGGCGCGAGCCTCCGCATAGCCGCCAATGTTGCAGACGACACGTCTGCAAACAGTGGGAGATAAAACGACGGGTAAAGCGTTGAGGCGCACCACGGGCCAGCCTTTGCTCCCTTGAGGACTTGGAGCGGCACTCCACCTACGTCGGTCGGTCGCATAGGATTGAAGAGCCGAAGTGTCTATACCTTTCGCGGTTCGCACGAGATCGCGCATGACCTCATCGAAATTTTCTATCCTTACAAGTGCGGACTCCACCCCGGCCTTTTCCGCAAGCGTTAGGAGTTCCACGACTCTGCCAAAGGGAGGCTCTTCCCCACGATGCAGCCAAAACAAACCCGAGGGGAATGCACCCGGTTGCGCGACGGCTTGACCGAGGGCATCCATGACCGAACTGTCCCGTCCGCTATACCCCGCCACCACAAGACCGAAGCGATGACAGCTTTCTATGAGCACTTGGCGCAATCGTTGGTCCTGATGGCGAAGTTCATCGTTGGTATTCTTCAGCCGTCTCGACCTGAAGTCGCCGTGCAGTTTTACCTCGATAGGCCACCGCCCGTCGCCGATGCTTTGCGACGCAAGATCGGGAGCGTCCAGAGCCACTGTCGTTAATGCACCGGTACCGTCGTATACCTTCGCGCAAGCATCGGCGACGAGCGAATCGAAATTTGTAGTCCAGACGATCTTGGAAAGTCCGGCACGCATGAACGTGGCCAATGCCAAATGACCGTAAGATGGCTTTGCGCCTTTGACTTTGGCGTCTACATAAATGCGCCGATCCTGCTCCGCTGGATAGGCTGCTTCAAACAACGCGGCGTATTCATCGGCAGCGCTGGGAGACGGCATCGTTTTCAGGGAGTCCATATGCCCTTGCAATTGGGAACGAATGGCTGGACTGGATAGATCGGCCACCGAGGTTTGCGAGACGCGCCGCTGGCTGATGAACAATTGCCGCTTGAACTCCCACACCATGTCCGCGGCTGTCGGTATACCTGCTGAAGCCGACGCCCCTGCGCCAAGTAGCCACATGACGTTGGCAGCCCGCAACGAAAACCGCCGGGCAAAATCGTCCGCGCCGATTTGAGCTATCTTGCCGGGTTCATCCATATGCGTTCACTGCGCCGCGTCCTCTGAAATGGGAGCTGCCTTGAAGCAAGAGATCAGTCGGGTTCAGGAGTCTTGTAGCGCTTCAGATCGGATGCCGTGATCGCATCGGCTTCCGTAAGTTTGTAATGTCGTTCGCGCATAATCGACACTTCATCGCCGTCGAACGTCGTCTCGAAAAGTGCGATCGTGTCGTTTGCCAAGAATTGCGCCGACACCGCCCGAGGGATGCAATCGCTATAGCGCTTTTCCGTTTGGCAGAATGTGACATCCTGAATCGTCTGAATGACTCCGAGGATGTCCGAACCGCCTTTGGCTTGCACCGGAATGATGTATTGAGCGCCCCTGCTATCGAGACCGACATACAGTTCATCGATTTCGATTTGACCATAGTTGGGGATCTTTGTTCGGAGATGGTTTTGCAGCGAATAAGCGGTCACACCCAGGAATATGTCGATCAACCGGTTGTAACGAACTTTGGCAAGAAGAGCTTGTTCATCGGTCAGAGCATAGCCCGAGATGATTTCCGGCGTTGCGTCTGGGATCTTGCGGATGAGAAGCCCGTTCGTAGGCTTTATATGAGTGAGTTTATTGAGACGAAACCGGTACTTTGCGTCGCCGTCGCCGAGGATTAGCCATGCTCTGTCGTGAGGCTGTGTCAACAAAATTGATTTCGGAAGACTTTGGCGATAACGGAAGGCGTAGATGATATCGCCTAGATTCTTCGGTGGTTCAATCTTGAGCGCTTCGCAAACTTGCCGGAGGTCGTCGCGTCCGAACACGAACTCCGTTGCACCTTTCTTCCAGTAGCGATGAAACACCGCTTCGATGATCTGCTTGTATCGTGCAACCGCTTTGGCCGTCTTCGGCAGTTCCACACCGTCATTCATGCGTAAAGTCTCCCCTGCTCTTCCCGCGCAATCCGATCAACGAGCCGTTCACGTTTAGCGATGGTATTCCGAGGAACCCCGAAATACTTGGAGGCATCGGCCATCGTGTAGGACAGAAGGGCGGAATCGCCGAGGCTAAGGGCAACCCCTGGAACCGTCGGATGGATGTGCAAAGCCGCAATCAGCATTTCCGCTACCGCCTGAGCCAGTAAAGGCGGCACCGAATTTCCTATCTGTCTGAAGCCGTGCCATTTCGTGACGTGGAAGCGGAACCAATCGGGGTATGAATGGAGTCTCGCGGCCTCACGTACCGTGATGCAGCGCGGTGTGTATGGGTGTATTGGCCGTGGCGAGGTGAACGCACCCCGGTCGCTATTCGTCCCCGCGCGGAGGGTATTGCAAACGCCATCGGGATCGAGTTTATGGAATCGGCTGACGAGTTCCGTTTCTCCGCATGGGGTCGCAGCGAATCTCTTTCGGGACAAGGGAGTGTGATAGGTGCGGAGACTGGACGTAAGAATATGCCGATCGAATTCGCGGCGGTGCGAGAAGTCGCATGGATCGTTCAGCAAACCGCGCAGTTTCTTCGCGTAGGCCGAGGATGTTTTGTACTTAGCCGGAATCCAATCGCTTTCGATGAGAGCGGGAAATTCCTCAACTTCAGGTAAATCGCCGATCGCCTCGGCTACGGTCACCCTTCGCCGCGCTTCAGGGTACACGGGAAGGGCGAGTTCTTTTCGCGCTCCGAGTAAGAAAAGTCGCCGCCTATCTTGAGGAACGCCGTAATCCGCAGCGTTCAGAACGCGGTAGTCCGTAACGACACTGTAAGTGCCGTCCGCTTGGAACGCTTCAATGATCTCCTGCAGGAACTTTTTATGAGCCCCAACCGTTAGTCCTTTGACGTTCTCGAATACAAAATACTTGGGCCGAAGTTCAAGCACTAAACGTACAAAGTGGTGCACCAGGCTATTGCGCGGATCGTCGAGAGCGCGTTTCCCGATCAGTGAAAATCCTTGGCAAGGTGCGCCACCGAAGACGACATCTATGTCCCGGTCGCCGACTCCGGCTTTTCGGCGGATTTCCTCGCTGTCGAGATCGGTCACACTCTTGCAGATCGTTGCCGCGTTCGGAAAGTTGAACTCATGGACCGCGCAGTGTATCGGATCGATTTCGACAGCAGCGACCACATCGAAACCAGCTCGCTCGAACCCGAGAGACAGTCCTCCAGCACCGGCGAACAGGTCGATTCCGATCGGGCGCGGCGCAATGTTTTGCTCATTCGCCATTCGAAAGAAAGTCATTGAGCCGCTCCGTCAATCGTTCGGGTTTCTTCAGTTCGCATTGCCATACCGTAAATACCGCCCAACCCATCTTCTTCAGTTCCCGTTGTGTCCGACGATCACGGGAGACATTCGCCGCGAACTTCGCTTCCCAGAACTCGCAATTGGTTTTCGGTGAAGTGGCATATCGACAGCCCGTATGCCGATGCCAATAGCACCCATGTACGAAAACGACTTTACGCCTCGCCGGGAAAACCAGATCGGGCCGACCGGGAAGCGTCGAGACGTGAAGCCGGTAGCGATATCCGAGAGCGTGAACGATCTTGCGGACGGCCATTTCGGGGCCAGTATTCTTGGAATGGACAGCCCCCATGATAAGGGAACGCTTTGCGCGATTAACGTGATCGGCCACACTCTAGGACCCCACCAGGAGCGGCCACTTGTCCGCTATGTACTTCTCCGCAGCCTCACGCACCACCCAGGCCAGAGAGACTTTCTTCTCTTTGGCGATCGTTTCGAGAGTTTCGTAGATTTCCGGTGGGAAACTGATGGAGGCGCGTACACAGGCGGCGCTTTGTGTGTTGCCGTTGGCAACTGGTTTCTTCGCTGGCATGGTCATGGGTTGTTCTCTTCACCACATTACACCATGTCGGTGAAGAGGCAACCCATATACGGGGTTCAGCAGGGACTCCAACGCCTTTGATGAGACACCCACCGTCGGTGCTCTCTTGCGGTGGTGATTTGCGAAATCAAAATACGGCTCGATATGAAACGAAGAGAGAAAGAGAATCGGCCAATGTGCAGCGAGTCTGCCACGCATTTTCCTTACCGTTTGAGGGGTAAAATGAGGTCCAGAAACAGCAAAGCCCTTCAGTGGCGGGCCGTACAGGCCGGTGTGAACCGGATAATCCGTTTCCTTCTACAGGAACGAGTTTCCCGAAAAGCAGCCCTGGTCCAGACGAAAAATCATCTTTTCGCTAACAGGGTGTTTTCTGCCGATTTCCGGCCCCCTCCACTCGGTTTGTCCAAAACCACAGGAGCGAACGCTTAACCAAGGTGTTCTGAACTGGACAGGATCTCGATCTGTCCTTTGACCTTCACTCCTGCGATGTCGAAATCCGGGTGACAAGTTCTGATGTACCGGATGATCTCTTCGAGAGACAGCGCCGCTATACGTAGCGTCCGTCCCTCTTTCTCCTGATCGGTGCGCTTGGTACCAAGTACCTCAAACAATACTGCTTTCCCAGCGACTGCTTCGCCCACGTCCAACACGTGAGACTGGTGTTTTCCTTTTGCCATAAGACCTTCTACCCTTTCGCAAGCAGACCAACGATCAAACTCTTACATAGGTTTACGAACGTCGCATAAAGTCGGTTTTTTCTTTCCGGTGCCTTCTCGTCATTGGGTCACGAGATCGGGCACAATGCCTCTGTTATGCAGTGCAGTAGTACCATAGAGGCCGGTGGCCAAAAGGGATCACATTCCTTCCCGGCGCACCGGCAAGTCCCCACTTGGAGCGAAAGTGTTTTCCTATTACACCCAGGAAGAACGTCGGCTGCTGGAGAAGGCGGCAAAGCTGGAACGCCGCAGCCTCAGCAGTTTCGTCGCCCTCGCTGCCTTGGAACACGCACAACGGATACTTGCCGGCAAGTAAGCGCCTTCTACAACGGCCACCGTACTCCCGATCTCGTAATGCTACCATTGTGCAGCGTTCTGCCTGTGTGTTCTCGCCTGCTCTTGAGTCGACTGCGTTGCATATTGCGAGGGAACTGGGTAGCTGTTCCATGCTTGTAAGCTGATCAATCTCCGTAGTGTTCCTGCGTATTCTCTCAGGCACCGCGAGAGAGAGGCAGGCTGCGCCCGGCGACTGGCGGGATTCTGCTTCGTCTGCCGCGACGATGAATCCCTCACTTGAGAATATGTGACCGGCAGACGCCCTCCGGGTTTCGGCTCCCCCTGAAGGTTCCCCCGAAAAAGCATCCTGCCAGCCTTGGGAGCGGCCATCTCTCGCGCCCTACGGGGCTGTGTCCTGAGAGATCACTCCGGGACCACAAAGGAGATCACAATCATGCAAGCACAAACTCCAATTCAGCATCAGCTCACCAATACCATCACTCACGGCGACTGCATCCAGGTCATGCGCCAGATGTCTGCGGACAGCGTCGATTTCATCCTTACCGATCCGCCATATCTGGTGCACTACCGCGACCGCGATGGACGCACCATTCAAAATGACGCCAACGCAGACTGGCTCAAGCCCGCGATGCAGCAAGCGTACCGGGTGCTGAAGCAGGACCGCGTAGCCATCATGTTCTACGGATGGACCAAGGTTGATGCCTTCTTCGAGGCTTGGAAAGAAGCGGGTTTTCAGCCTGTCGGACATATCGTGTTCCGCAAGACCTACAGTTCGAAGAGAAGGTTCCTCAGCTATCAGCACGAGCAGGCATATCTGTTGGCGAAGGGCAGACCTCCACTGCCGAAGCGACCACTGGCTGACGTGATGGATATGCCATACAGCGGCAACAAGCTGCATCCCACGCAGAAGCCGGTAGCGGCTCTAGCTCCACTAGTTCGTAGCTTCACGTTACCCGGCGAACTGGTGCTCGATCCCTTCACTGGAAGCGGCTCGACCTGTGCGGCGGCGCTGCTGGCGGGTCGCAGGTATCTTGGCATTGAACTTGATGCTGAGTTCCATGAGGCGGCCTCGCAGAGGCTGGACAGAGTGAAAGAGAGGATCGCGAAGCGGTCCTCTCCCGTACTCATCCCCACGTTGCGGTGAGTGTACCCGCGTACCCGCCGCGCCTCAAGGCGAAGCATCGTCCTGAGTTGTGATCGTCTCAGCCTTGACCCGCGCCGTGCCCGCGGAGTCTTGCTGGTCATCGTGGGAATGAGCATATCTGCGCAGTCTGCGCGCTGAAGCCACTGCTTCAACCCGATTCATTCTGAGGTATTAGACGTTAGTTTCACCACCTACCGCAGCGGCTCTTTGCGGGATTTTTTAGGGTGTCCTTTTTGGACACCGCGTGGATTCTTTTTCCACTCTGACCTGCCTGCCCCAGCCTTACCTTCGCTCCAGACATTGCAACGGGAAGTGCCACTCGACCGTTACGCAAATGAAAGGAGCACATGCAAACACTCATCGATTCGAAACGTTCGCATCCCCGCCCTTCGGCGGTGCGCGCGCATTGGCGGAGGTGGACAGCACCTTCGCTGCTCTTCCTAACGGCACTGCCCGTCTATGCCCAAGCAACCGGTGGCGATCCGTGGGACAACGCAGTCAACGTCCTCAAAACAGCCTTTACCGGCACGATTGCGACCGGGCTATCGCTGGTCGCAATCGTCGTCGGGGGACTGATGTTCGCCTACGGCGAAGGCCAGTCCAAGAAGACCCTCGCCGGGATCGTTTTCGGCGTGGGTATGGCCATCGGTGCAGTCAACTTCATGGCTTGGCTCTTTCCATGAACAACGGAAGAGGGGAGGTGATCCATGTCTAAGCCAGCGGACGGAAGGGTGAGTCCGGTGTTCAAGGCCATGAACCGCCCGCTGACGGTTCTCGGAGCGGAGCGGCGGCTGTTTTTCGTCGCTCTGATCTCCGGGGGCGCGATCTTCTCTCTGCTCCATTCCTTGCTCGGCGGAATCGGCCTTTTCATCGTGGGCGTCATCATCGCCCGCATTGCGACGAAACATGATGTCGAGATTCTTCGGGTGCTCTTCAACTCCGGCAAGTTTCGCCGGCGATACGACCCCATGAAGTGGGAACCCACCGAAATCACCATCAGGAAGCGCAATGCTCAGAGTTGACCACATCACGAAAGACTGGAAGGAGGCCGGATCATTCGCCGCCCAGGTGAACCTCTACGGCTTCTGGGACGAGCACTGCTTCCTGACGAAGTCGGGCGACCTCGGCGCGGCACTGCACATCGGCGGCATCGATTACGAGAGCCTGGACCGCGCCGGTCGTGACTACGCGGTCAAACGTCTCGAAGCGGCCTTCCGTTCGCTTGACGACAAGTGCCGTCTTTACCAAATTCTCTTCAAGCGCAACCGGCCAGCGATTCCACACGCTGAGTATAAGAACCCGCTTGTTCGCGCCGCTGTAGAGCAACGCACCGCCTTCCTGCGATCGAAGGCAGACCGCCTTTACAGCATCGAGATCTACTGGGTCGTCATGATCGACGGCAGCTACCAGAAGACCGGCCTGCTGCACGCGCTCGCGCAGTTGCCAAAGCGGCCGCGCTCGTCCCTGCGCGACTTGCGTGCCCTGTTCTCCGGCAATAAAAAGCGCACGCTGCTTAATGGACAGATCGAGCGCGACCGGCTGAGATTGCAGCAGAAAGTACAGAGTTTAAGTGGGCAGCTCCGCGACCTCACCACGGTCGAGCTGCTAGGGGCGGAGAAGACCTTCCGGCTTGTCCGGCGTCTCGTCAACTTCCGCCCCTCCAAAATCGATGACGCTCCGCTGTGCGGTGCGCGTCATCTGGACTGGCAGGTCTGCGGCTCGGAGCTGGAAGCGCATCGCGGCTACCTGCGGATGGACGACGATTACGTTCGCGTCCTTACCCTGAAAGAGCTTCCCGGCGAGACCCGGCCTCGGATCCTCAATGGCCTGCTCGACATCCCGGCGAACTTCCACGTCGTCACCGAGTGGCATCCAGTCGATAACGCGAAAGCGCGCAAAGAGATCGCGTCGCGCCGCCGACACCACCACAACTCGAAGACCAGCTTCGTCTCGAATCTTCAAGACCGGCAGAATACCGCAAACCAGGACAATCTGGTCGATGACTCGAAAGCCGCTGCCGTCGCGGAGCTTGGCAACGCCCTCACTGCGATGGGCATGGAAGGTAAAAGTTTTGGCGAATTGACACTCTCAGTCGTGATCTACGACGAGGACCGAGTGAAGGTTGAGCACGCTGTCGCCGAGTTCCAGAAGCTCTTCACCCAGCACGATGGACTGCTGTACGAAGAGCGTTACAACCTGCTCAATGCGTTCTTTGCGACGGTGCCAGGCAACAAGCAGTTCAACCTTCGTAAGCAGTGGGCGCTCAACTCCAACTATGCCGACCTGTCGTTTCTCTTTACGGTGGATACCGGCTCCAAGTGGAACCCGCATCTCGAACGCGAGTACCTCGCAGTTCTTGAATCGACGCACGGCACTCCGTACTTTCTGAATCTGCACGCAGGCGATGTGGCGCACACCCTGATGCTGGGCGCAACGGGCGCGGGGAAGAGCTTTGCGGCTTCGACGATTCTTCAGTCCGCACAAAAGTACGAGCCGCTGACCTTCGTGTTCGACCTCGGAGGCAGCTACGAGGCGCTCACACGCGCCTTCAATGGAACGTATATGAATGTCGGCCTGAAGAATCCGGGCTTCAGCATCAATCCGTTTTCGCTCGAACCCACGCATGAGAACCTGAACTTTCTTTATCTGTTTATTCGGGTACTCATAGAGGCCGGTGGCCGTTATGAGCTGACCACCGCCGATGAAAAGGCGCTCTACGCTGCGCTGGAGCGCATTTACAAGTTGCCACGCGAGATCCGAACGCTGACTAATTTCGCGTCTATTCTTGGGCCGCTGGGCGAACGGCTACACAGATGGACGAAATCTGGGCCGCAAGGGGCCGGGCAGTTTGGATACCTCTTCGACAACATCGACGACACACTGACGTTCTCCCGCTTCCAGACCTTCAATTTCGATGGCTGGTCCGAATATCCAGACATTCTGGAACCGCTGCTGTTTTACGTCCTACAGCGGGCGTCTGCGGAGATCGAGAGACCGGAGATCATCGGGACCTTCAAGATCTTCCTGATTGATGAAGGATGGATCTTTCTCAAGAACCGTGTCGTTCGCGACTGGATCGTTCGGGCCGAAAAGACGTGGCGGAAAAAGAATGCCGCCATGATCCTGGCCACGCAGTCGGTTGTAGAGTTGGCTGCGTCCGACATGCTGCACATCGTCAATGAGTCTTGCCCCACCAAGATCTTTCTGTCGAACCCGAACATCGACCGCAGGTTGTACGCCGATACCTTCCAGTTGAACGATACGCAGCTTGAGCTGTTGGAGTCGCTCGTCCCAAAGCGCGAGCTGCTGCTGATCCAGCCGCGCGGCACCAAGAAGCTGGTGCTCGAAGTCGATGCACTCGGTTATTGGATGGCGACCAACAACGCGCGCGACAACATGCGCAAACAGGATTACTTCGCCCGCTTCGGCCCGGAGCAGGGATTGCTGCGCCTGGCTGAAGACTATCCCAACCCACTTAATACATAAGGAGAATCATGCGCCCATCACCCATTGTCCCGCTGTTACTAGGCTTGGCCGCGACCGTGGCTCACAGTCAGCAGACCGTCCGCTTCGTGAAATACCACGCCAACGACATCGTGAGTGTTCACGCAAAGATGCGCTACACCACGCTGATCGAATTGCCAGCAACCGAGAAGATCATGGAGGTCGCTACTGGAGATAAAGACTTCTGGATCATCGATACGGTCGGCAATTACTGCTTCCTACACCCCGCAAAGGAAGGCATTCGATCCAACCTCAACCTGATCACCGACAAGGGTACGGTTTACTCGTTCACGCTTGACGATGTCGAGTCCGGCGATCCCGACCTGAAGGTCGTGATCCAGCCGTCCGATCCTTCCTCGCTTGCCGCCGCCAACGGCGTCAGCAAGCTCGTGTCTGCCACCGAGGTAGAAGCCGCCCGCGCCCAGGCGCAGCTAGCACAGACCCACGCTGCTGCGGCGATCGAGCAGTTCCGCGCCGACTATCCCACGTCCGCGCTGAAGTTCGATTATGCCTACCACGACGATAAGCCCTTCGACGTTTCCGCGATCTACCACGATGACAAGTTCACTTACGTCAAGTCGTCGGCCCCTGAGAAGTTTTCCGTTTACGAGCTGAAGGACGGCAAGCCCGACCTCATCACGTTCCAGCTGAAGGACGGTACCTATGTTCTTCCCACGGTCGTCGACCACGGCTACCTCGAAATCGGGAAGCACAAGCTCGACTTTCAGCGGAAGGCTCGGTAGGAGGCGCGATGTCAGACGAGAAGCAAATCTCCCCAGCAGAACAGCAGCCGGCTTCACCGTCGCCTCTTGAGAACACCTCCGGTCTCCGCGACAAGCGCGTCCAGCCCGAAGGCGTTGTGCCCAAACAGGCGCAGAGCTACATCATTGCTGGACTAGCCGTGCTCATCTTGATGGCCGTCATGTTCTCGAAGAACCATGCCCGGCCTATCGCGAAGGATGTCACGCCTGCTCCCGTCTCCGTGTCCACGGACCTGAACCAGCGAAAGATTCAAGAGCTGGAGCAGGACTTGAGCGCGGACCAGCGCCAGAGCCAGCAACAGGCACTGGTGCAGAGGGCGGGTGCAGGAACGTTACAAACAGGCATGGCGGCCAACACCAATCCTGCGCCGGCAGACGTTGCGTCTCCTGCTTCGCAGTTGCCGCCGATTGCGCCAGTCGCAAATGCCGAGCCGCCTCGCGACCCGGTTGCGGATGCGGAAAAGGCGCTGGCCTTCAAGGCCCGCTTTGCGTCGAACCTGGTTTCTGCCAATGACAGCGCTTCGCGCCCATTGGCAGAAACATCGGGCACCAGCGTAGACGCTTCGGCTCGCTCTTCGAGCTTGCCGCAGGCTCCTGCTGCGCAGGTTGCCATCCCAGCGGCCGGCAACAAACGTGCGCCCGAGGTGAACCTGAACTCCGCGCATGGCCAGCCCTTCGTCGTCTTCGAAGGCACCACCATCGACACCGTTCTGGTGGACCGTCTCGATGCGGAATTCACTGGGGATGTCAAGGTGATGGTCACCAACCCTGTCTACTGCGAGGACCGCCAGCACATTTTGATCCCCGAGGGCACGTTCATTCTCGGCACTGTGCAGAAGGTCTCCGGGCTCGGCCAGAAGCGAGTTGCCCTTACCTTTCACCGGATGCTCATGCCAGACAAATATTCAGTCGATCTCGACCAGTTCCACGGTCTCGATCAGGCCGGCGCCACCGGGCTCAAGGATAAGGTCAACAACCACTATGCCGAGATCTTCGGCGCGTCAATTGCTCTCGGCGTCATCGCCGGAGCTGCCCAGTCCTCCAACTCCAATCAGGGTCTCTACCAATCCGGCTCAGAAGCGTACAGGTCCGGCATCGCTTCGAGTCTCTCGCAATCGAGCACCAACGTGCTTGACCGCTACATCAACATCCCGCCCACGATAACGATCCGCGAGGGTCACCGGATCAAGGTTTACATCACCCAGGACATGCTTCTGCCGGCCTATGAGAACCACGATATGCCGGCAGTGATGTAGCGCGTCGTCTTGCCCTTTCTATCCACCTATAGCTCCACGGAGGTTTGACCATGAAGTCGACTAAGCTGCA
The DNA here is from genome assembly GCA_965277335.1 of Edaphobacter sp. Taxonomy (GTDB): domain Bacteria; phylum Acidobacteriota; class Terriglobia; order Terriglobales; family Acidobacteriaceae; genus Edaphobacter. Next base: position 750,493 of record CBDICJ010000009.1, read on the forward strand.
CGTCCTTTCTCTCGCCGTAACAGCTGCGCTCGCGCCTCAAGCGCACGCGCAGTTCGGCTCCGGCATCGTCTTCGATCCGACACAGAGCGCGCATGCAATTCAGCAGATCACGCAGGCCTCGCAGCTCTATACGACGGCAGTCGCCACCCGCAACCAGGTCGTCACCATGTACAACCTCGCTTTTCAGATGGCACAGTTGCCGCAAAATCTGGCCGCGCGGTATAGGGCTGATTGGTCGCAGTGGTCCAGTCTGCAGGCGACAACAGATACCTACGGCAACACTGCCGCGCTGGTAAACGCGCTCAACTACGGCGCGCTTACCAGCGCGAGGCAGGGCTACAACAGCGCCTATGTGCAGGCGCAGAGCTACCCGGCAGGGACTTATTCATCTCTCGATTCCCGCACCCAGGCGACGGTCGCCAATCAGTACGCGACCTCGGAGCTGGCGCAGACCGCGACGACGAACACGCTTGCGACGCTCGGCACGATCCGATCCGACTCCCAGTCGTTCGCCTCGAAGCTCGCCAATCTCGAGTCCGACACCTTCTCCACCGATCCCAACCAGCAGACCACGAACGCTTTGCTCGGCAAGATCAACTCAGCCACGCTGCTCCAGGTTCACTCCCAGCAGGACACAAATCAACTTCTCACCGCTTCGATCCAGCAGCAGCTTCTCGCCCAGAAGCAGCAGATCGACGGGCAGAACCGCGCTATCAATAACGCGATTTACTTCCAACAAAACTTCCCGACGACGATGCAGACGGTCAACAGTGGCGTCAGCGATTCGATCCATTCCATCTCCCTCTCGACGACAGGACACTGAGCCATGCAACAGAACCCCTTCACCTTTCTAGGCCAGGCGATCTCGCAGTTGCTCTCGTCGCACAGCGCCGCCCTTCAGGCCACAGGACTCGACATCTTCCGTGGCTTGGCGACGATCTTGATTGTCTGGTTCGGCATCAAAGCCGCCCTGTCCGCTTCGCAGGGACACGGCGGCTTTCACTTTGCCAAGTTTGCCGACCTCATCCTGATGATCTCGTTCGGCCTGGGAATGCTGACCTACTACTCGACCCCAATCCCCGGCACCGGCTACAGCTTCAGCGACCTCATCACCAAAGAAGCCCTAAACATCTCCGGACAGATCGAGTCCGACCAGACCCAGCAGATCGCCAATGCCGTCGCCAGCGAAGAGCAGCAGCTTGGCGCGCCTCCCGGCAGCTTCAACGTCCTCGAAGACCTTACCTATCTGCTCATCGCGGTCATTCTTGCTGCGATGGAGGCCGTCGCCTTCGCCGTAATTGCGTATGGCTACGTCGCCTCTGCTGTCTGTGTGCTGATCGGGCCGATCTTCATTCCGTGGTTCATCGTGCCCAAGATGGACTGGCTCTTCTGGGGCTGGCTCAAAGCGTTCATCGGCTTCAGCTTTTATCAGGTCATTGCATCAGCGTTCATCTTCGTCTTCTCGAAGGTTCTTACGTCGATGTTTCATGCCATCGGCAATATCAGCATCACCAACGCCTTCACGATCCTGCCCGCGCTGCTCATTACGCTCTTCGTCTGCATCTACGGCCTGGTCAAAATCCCGGAGCTTACCAGTGCCATCCTAAGCGGGCGCACCGGCACCTGGGTCAACCCGATGGGGAACTAGCCATGACAAGAACAGAGACGCAGCGCCCAATCACCGATGCCGGTCACAAATTTCTGGAGTTGTACGCGGAGCCGGTCGTCACCAACACTTACCTCAAGGTCTCCATTCTCGTGCTCTCAGTCGTCGCGCTTGCTTTGCTCGCGCTCCTCTATCGCGCGCAGACCGCTGCCTTGCGGCTGAAGCCGCTCGTCATCTCGGTCTCGGACATGGGGCGCGGACAGGTCGTGAGCTATGCCGACTTCTCGAAGGTTCCTGTCGAGCGCGTGAGCAAATACTATCTCGCGCGTTGGGCGCAGCTCTACTACGGTCGCAATCACGTCACGCTGCAACGTGACTTTGCCGAGTCGCTGAACTTCTTCTCGAACGAATTGCAGGGCGCGACGTTGGCGCGCGTGACGAAAGCCAAGACTCTTCAGGCTTTCCTGCTAGACCCCAGCGCTCCAAACGTCGATATCGAGATCAAAGCTGTGGTGCTCGACGACACGCGGCAAGCCCCGTATCGCGTCCACATTGAGTTCGAAAAGGTCTCCTATTCGCTTGGCGACCAACAGGAGCAGAGCCGGGAACGCTGGACCGCGAATGTCGTCTATGGCTTCCGCGATGAGGTGCCGAACGCGATGTTGCTCACCAATCCCCTCGGCGTCGTCATCAGCTACGTCCACGAAGACCAGGCTTTCGGGAGCTAGGAAACATGCAACCGAAGAAGCCCATTCTGCTCTACTGTCCCGACCGCGAGCTGCTGTCCGCCACAGCATTCGTGCTGCGATTGCATCCCTATGACGTTACCGCTGTTCATGATGGCGATGCCGCGATAAGAGTGAGCGAGCGCGGTCTCGCCGCCTGCGGCGTGCTCATCCACGCACAGCAGGGCGATCTTGCTGGGCGCCTGATTCATCGCATCCTCACATGCGCTTCGCACTTGCCGTTGCTGCTGGTAGATCGCGCCGGCGATCTCGCACCCGTCCGCTACGCAGACATGGTGCTCTATGGCCGCAATACGACGACAGCGCACATTCTCGCTTCGCTCGATGTGCTTTGTCGGCGAAAGCCAGGACCGCGGCCACGGAGCGCCGCGTGAGATATCTTTCCGTGTGCTCAGGCATCGAGGCGGTCTCGGTCGCGTGGCAGCCACTGGGCTGGCAGCCAGCGATGTTCGCTGAGATCGATCCCTTCTGTTGCTGGCTGCTGCGCTCGCGCTACCGCGCATCGCGGCCCATCTACATGCCCAGTCCGCATGACGCGCCGGACCGGAAAGAGGCGAAGCATCGGGCGGCAGCCATTCGCAACGTGATCGCCCTGCCTGCCGATGGCGATGTCATCAACGCCGGCGACTTCACGCGCATAGGAGCAGACGATGCTGGAACAATCGAACTTCTGGCCGGAGGCACACCTTGCCAGTCTTTCTCCATCGCCGGTAAACGAGCGGGACTGGATGACCCGCGTGGCAACCTCACCATCGAGTTTGCTCGACTTGCTGGCCGACTCCGGCCCCTATGGTTGGTGTGGGAGAACGTCCCCGGTGTCTTGTCGATCGACAATGGACGGACTTTTGGAGCCTTCCTCGGGATGCTGGTCGAACTCGGGTATGGGATCGCCTACCGAATTCTGGACGCTCAGCATTTCGGAGTACCCCAGCGACGGCGTCGTGTCTTCGTTGTCGGCTGTGCTGGAAGCTGGCGAGCTGCCGCGGCGGTACTACTTGAGCGGCATGGCCTGTCGGGGTATCCTCCGCCGCGCCGGGAAGCGGGGAAAGACATTGCCCCCACCCTTAGCGCACGCGCTCATGGCGGTGGCGGCCCAGGATCGTACTTCGATATCGACGGCGGCTTGATTCCAGGGATGGAGAACATCTCGCGCTGCCTGAACTCTGGAGGTACGGGCAGACAGGACGTCTCGACCGAAACGCTAGTCGCACACTCGCTCTCTGCCGAAGGCTTCGATGCGAGTGAGGACGGCACCGGACGCGGTGTCCCGATGATTCCGATTGCTAGCTGCACGGCGCGTACGCAGTCGAACGGCAGCGGCCTTTCAGATGGCATCGCGCACACCCTCGAACATGGCACCGCCCAGGCTGTCGCTTTCTCCGCGAAAGACTACGGTGCGGATGCCGGCGACGTTTCTCCGACACTGCGAGGCATGGGTCACGACGTGAGTCATGCCAATGGAGGCGGCCAAGTAGCTATCGCGTTCGCACAGAACCAGTCCGGCGATGTCCTGAGCGGCGAGGTGATGCAGTCGCTCGGGACCAATGCCAATGCGACAGGTCGGAATGCCGCGAATGTCGCAGTCGCATGGACGGGCGAACTCAATGCATCGACCGACATCGTCGGGACAATGCAACGGGGTGGCGAAGGTGGCCGGGCCGATGGCGTGATGACTCCTCAGATGGCCGTGAGGCGGCTTACTCCCCGCGAGTGCGAACGGCTGCAAGGATTCCCGGACGATTACACGCTGGTCGAGTATCGCGGCAAGCTGGCGGCGGACGGACCCCGCTACAAAGCGCTCGGCAACTCGATGGCTGTTCCAGTCATGCGCTGGCTCGGGCAGCGTATCGCAGCCGTCGATACGATCCTCCGCGATGGGCACGGCACCGGGAGAGTCCGGTGAGCCAACGAGCGCAGATGCTAACGATACTGGCGCGCACCTCCCAACCGCGGACCGAAGCGAGTCTTCTTCTTGCCCTCGCCGGCCTGGATGAGGAGCCACACACCTCGCCTTCTGCTGTATCGCCCTTCTCCAAGTCCTTCGCACGTCAGGATGCCGGGGGCACTACAGTGCCATCCGGTGTGGTTTACCCACTCACTGCTTTTGTAGCCGGACTTGGTGGCTGGCGAACACAAACAGTCTTCTGCTGCCTGCTGGCAAGGGCGTCCGACGCGCCATGGACCCTTCAGACAGGTGTTTTCGTAGACTGCCATCTCTCCCGTATTTTCCCTGCTCACCCTCGGTCACTCGCTTCGGTGCTTACCCCGCGCCCTGCGGCACGGCGCGTCTCTGCTTCGGCTTCGCCGCCCTATGGGTTACGGCTTTCAAAAAATCTTTGTGCGAAGAACAAGAGCGCAAAAAGATTTTCCGAACCTTCCGTAAAAGCGCCGCTTGGCACTTGGGAGCGGGGCACCTTGCGTCGCTTCGCGCAGGAGTGTCCCGAGGGCAATCCGGGCAAATACAAACAGGAGAAATGACATGGCACTCTACGAAAACAACATCAAGCTGAAGGGGTTCCTGGGCAAGGACGCCGAGAACTTCGCCACCAAGCAGCAGAAAACCTTTACGGTCGTGTCGCTGGCCACCAAGTCCGGCTACAAGGACAAGCAGAAGAACGAGTGGGTGAACCACACCGAGTGGCACCGCATCGTCGCCTTTGGCAAGCCCGCTGACTACGCGAAGAACCTGAAGAAGGGCGACTACGTCGAGCTCGAAGGCGAGCTGCGCAGCTCCGAGTTCGATGTTCAGGTCGGTGAGGGCAAGAAGAAGACCACGGTCAAGCGCCGGGGTTGGGAGGTACGCGCCAGCATCGTCAAGAAGCTGGCGCAGCCCGAGAGCTCGCGCGGAGAGAATCCCGATGCCGAGCCGATCACGGAGGACGACGCGGCTTAGGCCGCGTTGTCCTCCCTCGGGAGGTGCAGCCATGACACTCTTTGAAAACACCCTCAAGTTACGCGGCTTCCTCGTAAAGGATGCCGATGTGCCACCCTCGCAGGGAATCACCGAAGACGCTTTCGCAGTCCTCTTCCTGGCGACGGTATCCGGCACCTGGGACATCGCCACCAACGAGTGGACGCCACGCACCACCTCTCACCGGATCGTCTGCCCCGGCCCGTGGTTTTGCGGCTTCACCCGCGGCATGCGGCGAGGAGACTGTGTCGAGATCGAAGGCGAACTTTATGTCCACGATTACGACCGGCCAGTCGTCGTGGCCGGAGAACGGTTTTCCGCAAAGCGGTATGTCTGTGAGATCCGCGCGCTTCAGGTTTTGAAGCTGGAGCGCCCGCTGGCAGTGGTCGATACGGGCGAGGACGGCTAACGCCGTCCGCTCTCTTTCGCGGAGAGGCTAACTCTTCTCCGCTTTCTTCCGGCATTTGCCGCTCACGCAACGCGGCGGAAAGGACACCGATGATCGCCAATGCCGTCTTCGTCGCCACACTGATTTTCCTCGCGCTCGGTTTCTGGTCGATGCACGAGCTGCACTTCCTTGTGCCGTGGCGCGGATTAATTCTGCACAGCTACCTGCGGAGCATCGCGCTGTACTGCGCTCTACTCTTTGCCAACATCCTCGGCCTTACCGTCTGGATCGAACGCAAGTTCTTTCTACGCGACACAGGCCGCAAGCTCAGGCACCTCGACCAGGAGATCCACACCGGACAGAGCGAACTCTCCGGCGAAATCCTCGCGCAGTTCGGAGATGAGGAGGAGCGCTGACGATGCAGACCGAAGACCAATACGTGGAACGCACACCGGACATTGTCGCGAAGATCCGCGCCATGCGCCAAGCCGCCGAGAAGGAGATGGACCGCTTCACCCGCGTGGCCGACTACGACGTGCGTCGTGTCGTCGGCCAGAAGGCAAAGGCATCGCCCGTTTCTGTTGAAACCGTCTCGCCGTCTGCTGCCGGTGACCGAGTGAAGAAGCCAGCCGCGAAGTCCTCGAAAGTACAGACCTCGATTCAATTTGCGCCTGCTCCTGCGGAGCGTGGCGATGACGGGGAGGGTGTATGAGACTGGACATACCCCAGGACCTACCGCGTCGGCGCGATATTGCGCCCGACGCTCCGGACGTGACCGAACGCACTGTTCCGAAGCAGCAGGAGGCGCACCCCATTCTGCGCCGGCTGAAGGCGCTCACGGAACGTGCCAGCGAACACAGGCTGAACCATGAGCCGCCACGCCGCACCAGGTCCGCTCCGCAGCACAAAGAGCAGGAAGCCCACGCGCGGCGCGAGATCAAAGACCCGCGTGAAACCCCTGACACCCGGCGCATCCAGCGGAACCACATTCCCGCGCAGACAATCGGAGTACAGCTCAGGCCGGAGGAACGTAAGGCGATGCTGGAGCTGGGACGCTTCCGCGTCATTCGCACTGACGATCTCGCCGAGACGGTCTATGGCGGCAGGCAGCGCGTGTTGCGGGAGGACCTTAGCTACCTGCGCTCGAAAGGTCTGGTGGAGACCCGGCATATCAACCTTCGCCGTGACGGAAAGCGCCGTCACATCGACCGTATCGAGGTCGCCACGCTGACCAAAGGCGGTCGCGCTTGGCTACGGAAGAGCGGCGAGGTCCCGGCGGGGCAGACCGTGTACGCCGGATTCGTGAAGCCACGCGAGATGGAGCATGACTCACTAATCTATCGCGCATATCGCAAAGAGGCGGGGAAGATAACGGATCAGGGCGGTACGAACCTTCGCGTCAAACTCGACTTCGAGATTAAGGCTGACGTCCAGAAGGCTATCTATGCCGAGCGTAAGGCTGACTCAACGCGCGACATGGCTGGCACCAAAGAGCACGTTGCCAAGCAGCAGGATCTGCCCGTCGTCGATGGCCGCATCCAGATTCCCGATGCGCGGGTCGAGTTCGATCGCAAGCTGGACGACGATCAGGATCAGGGTTCGCGCACTGGCCATGAAGACATCGAAGTCTTGACCGCCGCATACCGGCCCGGTCACCTGCGCGCCAAGGCGCAGGCAGGTTTCCGCGCCTATGCCGCTGCCGCCGACCGCGCCAGCATCACCGCAAAGATCGAAGACGACCACCACATGATGCGGGATGTGCTCGACCTATGATTCTCAGCTACGATCCCGTCCTGGTGCTGCAGTCCGTGGGTTACACGGAACGCGAGGCGGCGTTTCTGTACCTTGTTGCCCTGCACTCCGGCTACTTCCTGCGCCGGCAGTATGGCCGCTTCATCCAGCGGGAGCGCGGAGCTATCGCCGAGCAGCTCCTGCGTAAGGCAGTCGCCCTCGGTCATCTCCAAAGCATCGCCTGCGGGCAGGCTCGCTTTGTCTATCACCTCACCTCGAAGGAGGTGTATGCGGCAGTCGGGCTGGCTGCTTCGCAGCACCGCCGACTTAAAGGTGACGCACAGATCAAATCGCGCCTCATGGTCTTGGACTTCGTCCTCGACCATCTCGGTGACAGACTCCTCGATTCCTCAGAGGCAAAGCTCGCCTTCTTCACTCAGACGATCGGTCTAAGTGAAGCCCTCCTCCCGCGTTCGCCGAAAGCAGGCACACATCGCTTTTCCGAAGAGTTCCCCATCCTCGTAGATGAAGAGCAGTCAGTCTTGTTCAGCTTCTTCGACGAGGGTACTCTCTCCACCAGCGGTTTCGAGAGCTTCCTGCGTCGATATCGCGCTGTCTTCGCCGCGCTCCCCGGCTTCGAACTGCTTTACCTCGCCGACTCCGACCTTAATTTCGAGCGTGCCGCGAAGGTTTTCGCGGCGCTCTACCCGGAGACTCACGTCCTCGGCGTCACTTCCATGACGCCGAGTGGGGTCGATCACTTCCTCGAATACCTTCGCGCACACGAGAACGACGAGACGCAGAAGCGCCCGATTACCCTGCGCGACCTTGCGGTCCTGCACGAGGGTGAACGCATTTACACCACGCTCGAACATCGTGCGCTGTGCGCTGCCTGGAAGATCGGCAGCACCAGCGCCGAGCGCATCCGTCAACGGTTTCAGCAGCAGGGGCCGCAGGCGAAGTTCACGACCATTCTCATGCCATACAGCTACCCGCTCTATCAGTTCCGTCGCGAGAGGAAGCCACAGCCGCAACTCGGGTCTAGCGCCCGGTCTAACGGCCTGCCTCTGTTCCGACAAGAAGTCTCGCAAAGACAACTACTTACGAAAGAAGGAGGGTGATGGAAGGATAGGTGTGGGGCGGGAGCGACCCCAGTGCTCCGCACTTCCCGCGTCGGCTCCGCCGCGCTGGTCGCTCCCGCCCCGGCAAACCAGATATCCAGAACATATCTGACGCAGGTGACGGAATGATCTGCGATGGATACAAGCCGGATCAATTCGTTTTAATCGCTGATCCACATCGCATTCCGGATAGATAAAGACTTTATCGTCAGGAGATAACCATGAGCAGACTGAAACTGGAACACGGCGTCAGCAAGATTCGGCGCGCGAAGCTCCAATCCTCCATCGACCAGACTATCGCCGAGGACATCGAGTTACTGGCGCAGTGGTCGAATAACGAAACGAACTATGTCGTCAACGAGCTACTCCGCTTCGCACTCCTCCAGGAAGAAGACTTCCAGAAACATAAGACGAGCTCTGCTGCAAACGTTGCACGATCTGCAGTAGCAGCAAAGTCTTCTCTTACACCTATCAAGCCGGCATCCGATCCTGCCACAAAACCGAATGAGCCGACATCAAGCGTCGCAGCTCACGGATAAGAAAGGCATCAGTCTATGCGCGTAACAGATCCACTTCAGAACATCGTCCGTCCGCTGGTCGAGTACCGCATCGTGCTCGCGCTCGGAATGAGTGCGACCGTTGGTATCGTGCTCAACAGCATGTTCCCAGTCAACACTGCGAATCCGTTTCTTTGCCTGATCGAGTTGGAACGGCCTGCAGCTTTTCACGCAGTAGTCTGGAGCTACGACCTGTTCCTCTATTCGACGCCGTTCATTGCTTGCTCCATGATCTTTTCGCTACTGTATGTCCATTTTTATAGGAGTGAGCAGAAGCTCGCTCCGGGTTCGTTGCCTCCGTATCCCAACCCTCGAACCCGAACCGATCTGTCTCTCATTCTCGGAGAGGTACATAGGCAACTCATTCCGACGCCGAGCGCCGCTCCGCAGTGGCTCTCGATTCCAGAGCGCGGCCTTTACACCGGCATCGCGTCCTTCGGCTCCATCGGCAGTGGCAAGACGTATGGACTGATCCTGCCCGCGATGCGCCAGTTGTTCGCGTACCGCGCCGACGATCCGATGCGTAAGCTGTCGGGAATTGTCCTGGAGGTTAAAGGCGATCTCTGCCGTCAGCTTCAGCGCATTTTGAAATCGTGCGGGCGGGAACAGGACTACGTCGAAGTCTCGCTCGACGGTGACATTCGTTACAACCCGCTCAACAACTCTCTCGATGCTTACGCACAGGCATTCAACATTGCCTCCATCATCACGTCGATCTGGGGCAAAGGCAAGGAACCGTTCTGGCAGCAGTCCTACACGGACCTTGTCCGGTACGTGATCCTGCTCCATCGTATCCGCGACGGATATCTCACAATGGTCGATCTCTTCCGCACCGTCATCAGTGCGGGCAAGCTCGAAGATCTGCTGACAGAGGTTGGATCGCGTTTCAGCGCTTCCAGCTATATCGGAATGAGCAAGGAAGCGTACCGGGAGCATGAAGGCCTGCTTTCTCCGCTCGGCTTCGAGTTGAATAAGGATGCAGACTTCTATCTGATCGCATGGACGAACGCGCTGGAGAACCTGCTCGCGCAGGAGACCTCCGCAGTCTTCGATGTCTTCACTCGCAAACCTTACCCGCCGGAGCACCGAGACCGCTTCGACAGCATCCAGTATTGGTACTGGGAGCACTGGAAATTCTTCCGTTCTGAGGTCAAGACCTCCATCATCCAGGGCATTGTCGTTTTCCTTTCGCTCTTCGAGACCGATCCCGACGTGCGCCGTGTCTTCTGCCCGCCGAAGGAGTTGTATGACGGCAAGCCATGCGCCGCAGATCCAAAGGGCAGCGTGCTGCCACCCTTCGACGAGTTGATCGAATCCGGCGCCGTCGTCGGTCTGAACTTCCCAGTGGCTTTGAACCCGGCATTGGCAAAGACCATCGGCACCATGATGAAGATCGACTACCAACGTGCCGTGCAGTTGCGTATCCCGAGGATGGATGCTCATCCCGAGAAGCACTATCGTCCCACCGTCTTCGTGTGCGATGAGTATCAGAACTTCGCCACGGTCGGCGGCGACAATCCCACCGGCGATGAACGCTTCCTCTCCCTTTCGCGTCAGCCGAAGTGCATTCCCATCGTCGCCACGCAGAGCATCTCAAGTCTGAAGGACGCGCTACCCAACGAAGGTGTCAAGACACTCCTGCAGGCCCTCCGCAATAAGGTTTTTCTGACAACCACAGATCCCGAGACCGCGCGATACGCCTCAGAGCTGTGCGGGAAAGCGGACCGCACCCGGATCAGCTACACCGTCTCCGAATCCTCCACCAACGCCAACGTCGGATGGCTCAGTGGCCGCACTTCATCCAGCAAAGGCTCTGTCTCCGCGTCCAAACAGTACCAGAAGCATATGGAGCCGCTCTTTGAGGAGAAGGTCTTCTTCGATCTCCAGAATGCACAGTCTGTCGTCGTCGCCTTCGACGGCATCAGCCCATTGCCACCCACGTACTGTTATCTCAAGCCCGACTTCCTGCCCATTGCCATGTCCTGGTTCGACCAGGAGAGGATCGCCTTCGATCCGGAGAGGATACCGTCTTGAGCTTTGAAATCATCATCCCGTTCCTGAAACCAATCGAGCATTTGCTACTGAGTATGGTCATATCCGAGATCATGGTCAATCCCGACGGTTCAGTCTGGATCGAAGAGCAAGGTCACATCGAGTTGCAGCCCGGTATCCACTTCGAGGATGGTGCGCTGCTGACTGGACTCGAAGTGATTGCCAATCGCTTTGGCAAGAAGCTTGATGCGAATGCTCCGATCATGAACCTGCGTCTGCCAGACGGAAGCAGAATGGCAGCGCTCATCCCGCCAGTCGTCAACCCAGGCCCAATGATGACCATCCGCAAGTTCATCTCGCGCAACTTCACCATCCATGACCTGATTGAGCGCAGGATGCTCACGGACTTACAGGCCGAGACGCTGGCAGACTGCGTCCGACGCGGCGACAATCTCCTGGTCTCCGGTGGAACCGGATCTGGTAAGACGACTCTGACCAATGTGTTATCGACGTTCATCCCACATGACGACCGCATCCTGATCCTTGAAGATGTCGCCGAACTCTGTATCAAGAAGCCGCATGTCATCTCTGCCGAGGCCCAGCTTGATACGCACAAGGATCAGGTCGGCTTCGCCGACCTGCTCAAGGCGGCCCTTCGCCACAGGCCGGACAGAATCATCGTAGGCGAAATTCGCGGCCCGGAGGCACGCGTCTTCCTCGATGCCTTGAATACGGGCCATCATGGATCGCTTACCACCATTCATGCCAATAGCGCGAAAGATGCGCTCCGCCGTCTAGCGCAGCTTGCCATGCGTGGTTCGGGAGGGAGCGTCCCTTTGCATGACGTTGAGGAGGAGTGCGAAAGGTCCATCGACGTGATCGTACATGTGAAGAATGAGGACGGATGGCGCCAAATCACAGAAATTCGCACATCTGCCTGAGAGATGACTGTTCACCAGTCATCTCTATATCAAGGGACTAATGTCCCGGTACTTCCCAACCCCTGCTGGTCAACTGCAATCCAGCCAATTCGGTCGTCTTCGATGCCCCTTCGAGATTCGCTCGGACGTCCGGGAATTCTTGCTGCACATCCGGGCGTCCCGCCCAGGCTGCGGGATTCACGATCCTGTAGGTATAGGTGACCTCAGTCTGAGAGGATTTGCCCTCCTCTGCCGGCTCAGTCCACTTGACGATGGTATCGACGGTCTTCTGCCCGTAACAGAATCCTCTGGACTGCCCGAGGGTGCCGGAAATCTGCCGAAAATACTTCTGGCCCTCCCCTGTCAGTGCGTATCGCTTCACCGGTTGGGGTGGAGTCGAACCCCGCAGTGAATCGAGCATCCCGTGAACGACTGCTGTTGTGTCGATTGCCTGGACCAAGCTCGCCTGCTCCAAAACCACCAGCTTTGGACCAATTCCAAACTGTTCTTTCTGCTCCGTCCGGGGAACATCGACTGGAAATTGGCGATCGAATACCGTACAAACTTCGCCATGCTTCAACAGATATTCATTGATGGCTTTCGTGAGATTTGCATCATTCGGTTTCTTCGCATCGTCGCAAGCGGTGAGAACGAGGAGACCGAGTATTGAAACGAGCCAGTTGCTGCGACGCATGAATGCTCCTCCAAGTACGATCGATCAGATAGTTAGGATTGGAGCCCCCGATCTGCGCGGTGATTGCTCATCCGCAGAGAAGCGGTTTCGGTCCAAATTCGGTCGACGAATTGTCTGATCATGTTGTCACTGCGATCGTGTTCACGCCGAATGAACACGCCGCTCTTCACCGTGAGCAGCCTATCCGCTAGCGGCCTGACCACGATGCCCGATCGCAGTGAATCGGCTGAAGAGCGAGTCATGACCGCGAGTCCGACACCCTGGGTCACCATCCATAAGGCTTCTCTTGGTAGATAGGCATCCGCTACGACCTTGAGCGTGATCCCGAGGCTCTCAAAGTGGGTCACGATATCCTCATGCCTGCCAGGGAGGGCCTTTCGGCCCACTGCGATAAAGGGTTCCAGGTCCAATTCCGCCGGCTCGATGGCCCTCTGAGTGCCTAGCCGATGACCTGTGGGCAGGCACACCATCAGCGGCTCCTCCATGAGCTGGTGTGCGAAAAGGTCAGGCTCATGAAGAGGTAAATAGCCAAATCCGATGTTCAGGTCGCCTTGCAGAACGCTAACAATTACTTGGTGGGTTAGCAGACTCTCCCTGCTGATCTGGATAGCGTCATTCGGCCGCAATTGCAACTGGGAAATGATGGCTAGGAGCTTGCCGTTGAGATGGCTGGAGTACCCGATGTGTAAATCTTTCGTTTGCACTCTCAGAAATGCCCTGACGCGATCTACGCCGAGGGAGGCATGTCTGATCGACTCACGCGCAACAGGCAGATAGAGACTGCCGGCGTCTGTCGGCAGCATCCCGTTTGCAGCGGAACGAAAGACCGGAGTCCCCAGTTCGATCTCTACACCTCGAACTCGTTTGCGAACCGCGGATTTCCCAACGCCGAGATATTTCCCGGCTGCCTCAAAGGAACCCTTTTCCGCTACCGCGAGGACGGCTATCTGACCGTCCATTGTGATCTTTAGCCCGCGCATGGGTATCCCCTAAATGCGAGTGCGGGCCGGCTGCCTGTCGGTCGTGGAAAGCGTACGACACGCTAGTCTTTATTCTAACTTTGTGAAGCCCTCTCCACTCGCATTGCAACTTGAGTCCTTCAATAGTCACCTATCCAGTTAGATCGGGAGGGTCGAACGCGGCGTTCGCCTGCCATCCTGTTCCTCTTGTTGTTTTCGGTTGCTGTTCATCAGAGAAATATGATATTCGCAGTTCCAAGAGCACCCGTGAACAAAATGACTTTCTTACGGCCAGTGAATACAAGATCAGGCACCGGGTATGGTGAAGGCTTTGCCCGTGTTACCGCAGTGAGGCTGAGCTCGGAACTGTTCTGAAGCGCGAAGGTGTCAAAACCCTCAGCCAATTGCTTTCAAATGTACTGAAGCCCGACAGAGGAGACGGGAGAGCCGAAGCCCTTCCCAGTTATCAGTGACTAGGATTTTTTGGTGGAGTCATTGTCTTCCAGTTCTTGGAGATAACGAAGTACTTGGCTACCGTGTGAACAAAGTGCACAGCGTTGGAACGAGATCGCACGGAGCCATGAAGAACGGCGTCGGCGCGAACGCCCTTGCCGTACTCTGCCCGTAAGTCGTCACTATTTGCTTCAAGAACATCGCCGCTCAGATCGAGACCGGCGAACAAACCCTTAGCGCGTGAATAGGTAAGAAACTCCGCATTCAGCTGCACATCGGTGGCTGCTTGTGCATCGCGACCGACGGGACCAGCTGCCGCTGACGCGTTCGCACCGAGCTTCACCTTGCTGTGCAACACATCCTGCACGCTCTTCTGGTTCATTCCGAGAAGCACCAGGTCGGTCGCCTGTCCGCCGATCTGGAAACCAAAGCTCACACCTGCTAGCTTCACAAAGACCGGAGCGCTCCACCCATGGCCGGTGCGACACGTTGCTACGCCTTGACCATACTGCGCGCCAACCCCGAAAGCTGCCTTCTTCTCAGAGGGAATGACAATGACGCAGTGCGCGCCTCCAAGGACCGTCTCGGGAATAGCGTGATCAGGAGCTGCCATGACATCCTCGATCGCTGCCGCAGCAGCGTTCAGTCGCTCGTCCATCTTTCCCTTGTCTTGTGCGTGTGCCTGTGGAAGAACACCGGCTGCCGCGAACGCCAAGCCGCAAATCGCCCCTGCAAATTCCCTCATCCAATCACCCTAACTTTCACAATCCCCAACTGCATGAACTACCACGTCAAGTCAGGTGAGCGTCTCGAAGCTTACAGCATAGTCTTAGAACATTAAGAGGTGTTGTGTCAAGCACGCCTCAACGCTGGCATCCATGCATCATGGAAGCACGTCACTGATGCCGGCTCTCCCGTGGGCGTCGAAAAAGTCAAACTTCGACTCTATGCTTAGTGACGGATTTTCTTCACGTGCAAATCTCCTGCAGTGTGGCAACAGCAACGTTCTATCTCTGCTGAAAGCTGGTCAACGCATTTTACGGTTCTGACGAGGCGCCCTTCTAATGATGACAGTACGAGTGTTGCTCACGGTTATTGCGGCCATTCAGGGAGTTGCTACCGTGCTGATTGATATCAATCAAACACATGCAACCAACCCCATATGGCCTGGCCACTCACGATTTCATGTTGTCTGGCAGAGTCTGAATCAATTTCTCTGCGCCATCATTGAGGTCCTTGTTGTTTGGTGGCCTGGAGCGTACGTGCAGGAGCGCTTTTACCTGGCGGCCATCCTGACTGCCATCCCCAGTCTTGGTTTCGTGTTTGCACAGGCATTCCGAAAGGCGTATGGCGGAACGCTCTCTGATCCGAACGGGATCCCGCCGTTCCGATTCCGTGTATCAGGTAGGTGTATCGAGGTCGACGGGAACGCAGCAGCAGTCTACTGTGCGTTGGCCTTCTTGGCCGTTCTAGTCGCTCTCTTTCATCGTGTGGATCGTTCCATCTAGCCTTCGGAGGGTGGATCCTGCTTTCCTTTGCCCGCACATACATCGGCTAAGTGGCAGCTCTCTCCTTCGGCAAGCACCAGGAAAGCCGGCTGCGGTACACGGGTGCGCAAAGCTGCCTGAAGGCGGTCTGTGGGGCCCGACATACTGTCGTCCGCCAGCGAGAATGTTCCAAAATGAGTAGCAACAGCAATCGAGGCTGCTAGGATTTGCTGCGCGTCAAGAGCCTGCTCCGGCGTCATGTGGACGGGATTCATGAACCACTCGGGCTCATAGGCTCCGATCGGCAGCAACGCCAACTGGATCGGGTGGAAGCGAGCCGCAATTTCGGCGAGGTGCTCCCCGAAACCAGTGTCCCCAGCGAAATACATAAAGCTGCCTGTTGCCTCAATCACCCAGCCACACCACAGGGTGCGATCTCTGTCGAACGGCGTTCTCGAGGAGAAGTGTTGAGCCGGAACGCAGTGCATCGTGAGACTCCTCCACGGCTCGCTGTCGTACCAGTCAAGCTCATGGACTTCGGTCAGGCCCGCACTGACGAGGAGCCCGCGTAAACCAAGGGGACAAAAGACGGCGGGACGATCTCTCCTGGCCAACTTCCTCAGCGTGGGCACGTCCAAATGGTCATAGTGATTGTGGCTGATTAAAATGGCGTCGATCGGAGGGAGATCTTCAAAACGGATCCCAGGATCGCGATGCCGGCGCGGCCCCAGAAAAGAGATCGGGCTGACCCTCTGCGACCACACGGGATCGGTAAGGATGTTGCAACCGCCTGTCTGTATTAAAAAAGTGGAATGATTCACGAACGTCACGACGAGATCGCGACCAACAATTCGATTGCAGGGCTTCGGGCCAGGCTCAATCTCAACAAACTGTGGCCAGTAGCCGACCTTACGCTGGAGTATCCACCTGAGGAACTGTGTAAAGCGCTGTTCAGGCGCGCCAGGATTGAAGAAGCGGCCTCGCCTGAAGTGATCGGAACTATCTAGATCAGATGCCATGCTGACACTCGCTTCTTCTTGGAGCCTGAACAAGCTGCTACGAATGCGGGGTTAAAGGAAACGGCAGACCGGAGGCACCATGTTTGTTCGCAAGCTTGCTACCACGCTGGAGATGATCAAGTGGGAGCACTCCATCTTTGCACTCCCGTTTGCGCTCACAGGAGCAATGCTCGCGGCACATGGCTGGCCGAGTGCGCGGGTTTTCATTCTCGTCATCCTCTGCATGGTGACGGCACGAACGGCGGCCATGGCCTTCAACCGATGGGCGGATGCGTCAATCGACGCAGAGAACCCTCGTACGGCGAATCGAGCTATACCGGCTGGTGTACTGACTTCCCAATTCGTTGGTGGCTTCATCGTGGTCGCCTCTCTCCTCTTCTTCCTCTTCGCCGCGCAGCTAAACCGTCTTACACTGTGGTTTTCACCCGCGGTGCTTGCGATTCTGTTCAGCTATTCCTACACGAAGCGATTCACGCGCTTTTCTCACCTGGTTCTTGGGTTGGCTTTGGGGTTGGCACCCACGCTGGCGTGGATCGCAGTTCGCGGCTCCTTCGATCCACGCACTCTGGTTCTGACACTTGCGGTGTTGTTCTGGGTCGGCGGCTTCGACATTCTTTACGCCTGTCAGGACGAGCAGCACGATCGTCGTGCCGGCCTCAAGAGTTTGCCTGCCTCACTCGGAACCGCGGCAGCTTTTCGTGTCGCTCGCATCATGCACCTGGCCATGCTTGGCCTCTTGCTCTGGGTGGTTCACCTCTTCGGTTTAGGCCTGATCTCGTATATCGGCATCGGCCTGGTGGCACTCCTCATCTTGTATGAGCATCTGATCGTCTCACCCCAAGATCTCCGCCGGTTGAACGCTGCGTTCTTTCTAACGAATGGCCTCATCTCGGTGGTTTTCTACCTGTTCGTCGCCGCCGATCTAATGCTAGGGCGATAGCGATCGATCAGTGCAGGAGCGGATGTGCTTCTCTGGACTGACCACCGAGGCTTCTCTCATGGCGCGCAGAGCGTCGGCGGACGCGGCGATCGCCTCGATATCAGCATCGGGGAGGTATTCATGCCCAGGCATATCCGTTCCAGGCAGACCGAATTTGATGATCTGCGCGATCTTCGCCTGCCGGATATTCTGGCCGGTGTCTGGTCCAGGAACGTATAGGAGCGTGTCCGTGCCGAGGTCTGGCGGAAGTCTCTTGAAAAAGGGAGACCACTTCTTGCGGACCTTTCCATTTGGGAGGTGACAGGTTGCGCAGTAGTGGCCGAAGAGACGTGCGCCGACGACAATGTCAGAGCTGGTAGGTTCAGTTAAAGCAGGCTTCCACTCGGAGGCCACTCGGCGAAGGTGCTCTGCACTCTGAGCAGTTCTGAGACTCGCGACGTAAGCGATCAGTGCATCTCCACGCTCGTCCCGGAACAGATAAGAGTACTGAGGCATGATCGAGTCGTAGCTCACGTCCCGCGGATTCATGAAGTGGATGCGAAGCCACAGCAGAGATCGGCGGCTGCCCACTTCGCTGAGGTCCGGCCCCTGACGTCGATTTCCGATAAGAGGAGGCTTCTCCCGGCGGATGGCTTCCACATCCTGCGTTGGGCCCCACATCAGCACGTCGGTCGAGTTCGGTCGAATGTATTGGGAGTGGCAGTTGATGCAGCCTTCCGAGATATAAACCGCGCGGCCGTGATCAATCAGATCGTGCGCGTCCGCGATCCGGCGGTTGGCGACAGCACCGCCCAAAAGATGCTGCATAGCGAAGGCAGCGACCAGCGAGACGAGAACCGCGGTCGCCTGCGGAAGGTAATCCCTTCGAAGACGCCACGCCCAAGGAAGGATAAACAATATTCCCGCAGCAGCCACGAACGACGGCGGCACCCGGTGCAGATTCTGGCCCATGCCTATCCCCATGGCGGACCCGATCCAGCCCGCCAGCGCATAGATCCAGCCTGCCTTTCGCGCGCGGTCGGCCCGCGAAGAGGTCCGCAGAAGAAATGCAGGAGCCGCGACGAGTGCGACAGAGTAAAGAGAGACGCCGGTCGGATACAGGAAGGCCGCGATCGAAGCGCTAGCGGGATGAAGCAGAAGCAGACAGGCCGCGGCCAAGCTTGCGAACGCGCACAGCAGTGTGGTCGAGAGACCTCGCCGCCCGATCAGCCACACGGCGCCGAGCGCAGCTCCGAGATGCAGAGTACCCGTACGCCAAAGGTGGCTCGCGCCTTCCCACGTGCCGGACTTGAGTGCGGGCGAACTCTGAATGATGAAGAACGCTGCCGAATCCAGCCAGATCAATGCTGTGAACCATGCCAGCACCAGACCGAAGCTCGGCTGCGCCCCGGTCCTCTGAGTTGTTTCGGGTGTCGGATCTCGCAAACCGGTGCTCTGAACAGCCAGTATCGCGAGGAGGCAAACACCCGTAGCAACCACAGCTATAGCGCGAGGCGACGCCGTGAACAGCGCGGGAACATTGCAGAGGAAATAGCCGATCCCAGTCCCCAGCCCTACCTTCAACAGCGGCTTGGCCGACCCGGTCCACAGGTCTAGGTTGGTGACCAGAGTGACGGTTAGGAGGCCCAGCGATGTTCCGATCAGCAACGAGACGGTGACAACGCTGGGAGTGCTGAGGGGCAGAGTTGTGATCAGAGCCGCCAACCCACAGCCTCCCAGGGCGCAACGTAGACGGAACCCGGGATGGGCTGCGGCTGAGACTTTGGGGGCGAGCAGGCTCGAAAGTATGCCGCCTATCGCCATGGCCGCCATGACCAACTTCAGGTGCAAGCCTGCGATCCCGAGTTGATCAAGCCGTTTGAGAAAACCGAACTGAGCGAAGATCAGGAAATAAACGTAGGTAGCGGCGATGAGAACGACCGCACGCCAGCCGTCCAGACGGCCTATGTCGAGTTTCGCCGTCGAGGAACGCTCATTCCACATCGGTCAGCCAGCCTCGAGCCAGTCCGACCCACTGGATACAGGCCAGTGTGCCATCCGAAAGCGCGACAGCAATCCACGCTAGCTCCATCCTGCCACGCGCGATTTGGGAGAAGAGATAAAGCGCTACGAGCGACCGAATCAGGGCAGTGATTCCCCACTGAGCTTTCCATACGTCTGCGTTGCTGCGCGCGAGCGGCCAGCACATGGCGGTGAGGAGGTAAGTGAGACCGACGGATAAAACGAACGCTCCGATAAAGCCCGCGAACTCGATCGGCTGAGGGAGTGAGTTCAGGCGCATCAAGGTGAGGGTCCACCCGGGCACAAAGATCAGCAGCAATCCCGTGCTGGTATCCGAAAGACCGGCGGCGACCTCGTACATCGTCAGCAAGCGCGTCCGCGGGCTCATGCTTCACCCACCTTCAGGGCTGGCGATACGCTCAAGTGCAAGCTGCTCTCCGGCTCTTTCCCGGTCCGAAGTTGGGTCCGGCGAGTCAGACGAAGCAGCCAGTCCGCTGAGGCGGCGGTCATGGCAAGGCCGCACAGGAGGCGCAGAACATAAAGAGTGTTTCGCGTCGCGCTCGGGATCATCGTGAACGTGGGATCATTGCCTTCGATCCAACCGGCGTAGAGCATGATGGCCACGTAAACCAGAGTGCCCCCGTTCCAGAGGGCAAAACTCCATCGTGAATCGAAGACCTCGCCATCCTCCCCGAGGAGAACCGCCAAGACGAAAATCAACAGACTGGTGACGAAGCCTGCCATGGCCATCAGCGAGTGGCTCACGAGGCCGTCCGTAAACTTGAGGTGATCGAGCACGCCAGGCAAGAACAGACACCAGCCAGTAGGGATAAGCAGCGCCCACCAGAACAAGACGGCCTTTTCCCATAGACGCGACCTCATCTCCCATGCAAAGCCTCGATAGTAGGCGGGAATCAGCAGAACCCAAACGAGCAGGCTTCCGAGGCTGATGAACTGCGTGGGGCGACGATGGCTGACGTCTTCCCTGCCCAGTCCTAGACAGAGCGCCGCCTCGATCGCGAACACAATCCATGACGTCGCAATCCAACGGCTGTTTCCGAGCTTTCGCTCGCGAAGACCATAGGGAAGAAGAAAGAGGATAAGGACGATTACCAGGACGGATTCGAGCTGGCTTGCGCCGGTTGGTCCACCGCTGTCCGGATTGACCGGAGGATAGATGGCCGGGTTTGCGGCCGCGTAGATGGCAAACGGAACCAGGAACAGGACCGCGAGCCCCAAAAGTTTTGCAGACCAGACCAAAAGCGCGCCGCGCGAAGATCTCCAGTTCCGCACGAACGCATAGAGAAGCACGCCCCAGAGAAAAAGGATCGCGAGAGGAAAGTAAACGCGCGGGTATCCCGTCCAGTCCAGAAACAGCTTGCCGCTCGAGTGGCCACCCAGCCATGAGGCGGCCCCGAGTGTGAGTGCTAGAGACCACATCCAAAGTGCTGTTCGGCTCCAAATCGCGATGGGAGGGCGATCAGCTTTGTAGACCTTGAGTAGCCATGCAATTAGCGGGAAGCTGATCCATCCATAGAGCTGAAAGTTCAGGTGGACGGGCATCCACCGTCCGTAGGTCCACTCTCCAAGCCATCCGCCAGCCGAGGGCACCAGAAGCAGAACCGCCAGCCAGACCCCAATCACATTCGCCACGACGAGCCATGCGAGTCCATGCCACGCAGCTGCCGCTACCACCGGAAAGTCTTGGTCTTGAGGCACCTGTTCAGAGTTAGAGAGGCACTGAATCACAGACCCTCCCGTCCCTCATCTCCACCAACCGATCGCAGCGCCGCGCGAGTCCGCGGTCATGCGTAGCCATGATGAGGGTGATGCCCTCGGTCCCCACCACGTCCAGAAGTAGAGTGAAAATCTGCTCGCTGGTTCGCTCATCCAGCGACCCAGTCGGTTCATCCGCCAGCAGAATGCGAGGGCTGTTCATCAGCGCCCGGCAAAGGGCCGTACGCTGACGCTCTCCGCCAGATAGTTTCTGAATGCGATGTTTAAGCCTATGTGTCAGACCCGTGCGCTCGGTGAGATGGTGTAATCGCGCCTGCGCCGCGCTGCGGGGAGTGCCAGCAGCAACGGTCGGAATCAGGCAATTCTCTTCAAGCGTTAGGTCGGCGATGAGGTTATGTAGCTGAAACACGAAGCCCACTTCATGCCTCAGCATCTGCACGGTGTTGCTGCCGGGTCCGAGTTGTTTCCTGTTGACGATCACTCGCCCACGCGTTGGATGGTCCAAGCCGCCGAGAAGATGAAGCAAGGTGCTCTTGCCGCAGCCCGAAGGCCCGCACAGCGCAATCGTTTGGCCCGACACCGCCTCGAAGCTCACCCCGTTTAGGACCTGGATCGTGTCTTCGTCATAACTCTTCCAGACATCCTCCGCCCGCACGACGACGGAGCCGGGATCTACTCGCGTTGGGCTACTCAAAGCGAAGCGCCTCCACCGCGCGGATACGCATGGCATAGAACGCCGGATACAACGCGCCGGCAACTCCGGTGAGACAGGCGAGCACCACGACCGCGACGATGACCAGTGGATCTATCTGAGCATCAACGTAGCCATGCAATGCAGGGATAAGCTTTAGGATGAAGATCGCAGCAACACCGAGCAGCAATCCGGCGGTAGCTCCTATGATGGAGACAACTCCTGATTCACCGAAGATCATGCCCGCTACCTGACCATTTGAAAAACCGTTGACGCGCAGAATTGCGATCTCCCGGATCCTGGTGAAGACCGACATGATCATCGTGTTCGCCACTCCCAATCCACCAAGCAGCAGGCCGCATCCGCCTACCGCCCACGCTGTGGCTTTCAGTATCTTGAACTGAGAATATGAGCGGTTGAACTCTTCATTTTCAAGAGCGATCAGGTTCGGGAAACGAGTTTTGACATCGCGCTTGAATGTATTCTCTTGGTCCTTATTCCTCAATTTGACGGTGATGACAGAGGAAGTTCCTTCCTTGTGGAAGAAGTCTTGTGCCTCGCGCAGCGGCATGAACACGCCCCCGTCCTCGAATCCGTTTCTGGTCCGCAGAATACCCAGAACAGCGAAGCTCCCATGCCCAATGGCAACATTGCTGCCCACTTTTGCGTGGAGAAACTCGGCTGCACGTTCTCCAAGCACAACCTGACCGGGAGATCTTCCAAAGAAGCTCTTCTCACCTGAGAGCCAGGTTGCTTCGCGGATACGCCCATCCTCCGGTGTAACACCGAAGCAGGTGATGATGGGATGATCGAGGCTGGATACCACACCGAACAAGACCGGGTTCGCATGCTGAACCGTGCTGAAACCTTGGATCTCCTTTACTGCCGCATCGGGAACGCTGCTAAAGAAAAGGTCCGAGACGTTTCTCTCGAACACGATCACCTCGCTGTCAGCCGAGAGCAATCCGGCAAACATGCCGACTGCGCCCTGCAGGATCGTCACTACTGTCAGCATGGCGGCTACGCTGAAGGCGATGCCGGCGATGCTGATCATCGTACGCACGCGGTGCCGCCCGAGGTTGGTGAGGATAAGCTTCAAAAAGATCACCGTTTGACTCCAAGCAGTTCTCCGGCTATGCCTGCAACTTCAAGCTGGAGTCGCTCGCGGGGCACATCCAGGCAAATAAGTGTTGGTTCGGCCTTCTGCAGACGGCTCACAACCTGTCCTCCTAGTAAGACAAGTTTCTCAAGCCGCTGCATTGCCGCCGCCCGCCCAAAGCTGAGGGCGAGGTTCGGTCGATCGAGCGCAGTATCGCGTGCGGTTGTCTTGCCGGCCCGGGCCGGGTCATGAAGCACGTCCTTGAGATCATCGAGAGCCTGGTATGCGAGCCCCCAGAGGATCGCGAGGCGGTCCAGTAGCCGGATTACCCGTGAATTGGCCCCTCCCACAATCGCGGGAAGGACAAGGGATAGGCGGATCAAAGAGACGGTCTTTCCCATCGCAACCCTTTGTGGAGAGCGCTCCGAATCAGGCAACTCCGAATAGTGCAGATCGAGGCTCTGACCATTGAGAAGACCACCAATTCCAAGGTGCTTCTCGACGTAGGTCAAGGCTCTCGCTTCATCCGCGCGCGGACAACTCGCGATAGCTTTCCAAAGCAGAGCATAAGCACGGTTAATCAGCCCAAGCGCAGCAAGGACGGCCGGACCCTCCCCGTAAAGATGATGCACGCACATAGCTCCGCGGCGATGCGTTGCGTCATCCATGCTCGGCAGATCGTCAAACAGGAGAGACGCTGTATGAAAGTATTCGAGCGCGATCGCTAACTTCATCGCAGAGCTGTCTTCCACGCCATAGGCCGTGGCCATGCCATAGGCCAGCTGCGCCCGGATGAAGTTCCCGGTACGCTCGAGAGTTCCGGCCAATGCAGCGGCGAGATGGCTCTCTGTGTTTGGTGGGATTGGGAGTTCGGTTCGAAATCCCGATTTGAGCCGGGCTTGCAAGGAGACTTGCTGGTCCGTTCCTGACATCGCAAGCTCCTTCATCATGGTTGTTAGACCATCAACGCTACCGAAAGTCTGTACCGCTTCGGTGTAGGTCAGTCAATGCCGCCTGTGGTGTGCGCGGGCGACGTAGTGTCCAATCAGCCAGCCAGCTGCGCTGCCCACCAGCACGTCAGTAGGAAAGTGTTGCTGGCCGAGAACACGTGTCAGACTCACGCCGGTGGCGAGCGAATACACTCCCACACGAGTCCAGGGAGACGTGTACTCCTCGGCTAGAACTGCGGCGGAGGACCAGGCCAACACACTGTGCGATGAAGGGAAGGACGAGTCTATTCCGGCTGCACCCTGGAAGAACTGTCCGCGAGCCGAGCTCTGATACGGCCTCTCGCGCCAGAAGATGAGCTTTAGACCCTGCTCCAGAACGACTCCATCGCCAAGAGCTTCTGCCCCCAAGATGCCCGTCTCTCGAGCGTGTTCGTTCCTCCGCCAACGCCCAAACCCGTAGAGGGCTGCAGGCGCGGCAACGACGCTGTACACAAGACCATTCGACACATTGACGTTCGACTGGTTGAACCCCGGGTCGTGGCTCACGACCGTGGACATCGCACGGTGGTCGGTAGCGATAGCCGCCCCTGTCGCCGCGGCAAGCGGCACCAGCCAGACAAGGTCGTGGGGCCGCACTTGGATCGGGCTGCTCCAGATGCTAAGTTGGTCCCGAAGGATTGCCTTCGGAAGCTCCCCAACACCCATAGCCTCGGAGAAAGCTACAGGTGTGGGGGCTTCGGGGAGGGCCGGGGAGGGCTTGTTAGACGCCGGGGAGGACTGAGCTACAACATAAGAGGGTGCGAGTGTCGTTGGAAACAACACAAGGAAGAGCAGCACGGAACTGGCACAACGGTCAATCAACATTCGCCTATGTCCAGTCGGGGTTAGCCCTTGCATCGGCCACACTTCAAAGGACTACAAAGTAGATGAGAATTCCTGCAACGATGACCATCAAGATCAACGCTCCCAAGAGATATAAAACATAACTGAAAGGGAGATCATCTCCGACTGCCGTCGCACGGCTGCCTTTGTGCTTCATCAGTCGAACCGCCCTGGAGTTACGGTGCCCACGAAGATCAAGTCGATCGTCACTTCCTTTCCTACGTGCAGGATGAAATTACTTGGGTCCTTCATGCCCCATTTGACGTAAGGAATCGGAAACGCTCCTGCTGCTTTGCACTGAGATCCATCCAGATGTACCTGCATTGGAACGCTGATTTCATGGGGTGTGCCGAGCAACGTAAATGTTCCGTCGACGACGATGCTGGAGTCTCCGGTCGGAGCCAATGTTCCACTAAAGCGCTTTGGAGCGAAAGTCACGGTGCTGAAACTCGAAGCCCTCAACTCTTCTTCGGTCATTTTTTTGTCGCGACCTCCATTTCCGCTGTTGCCGCTCCGGGCATCGACCCCAATCGTTCCAGTCATATGACCATTCGCTTGGTCGAAGACAACCGTACCGGTCTGAACCCGGAATGTTCCATGAACCGCGTGCACTGGATCGCTTAGCGTGAAATGGACCTCAGATTTCGCTGGATCGATGACGAGAGATCGTTGCTGAGCGGTGACGGTGCTTGGCAGCAACGAAAGGCCAAGAAAACCGACAAGCAAGCGGTGAACAGGCATGAGCAACTCCCATCTGCATCTCTCGCGGTTTTGCTCTAAGGAGCAGAGCCGCTGGACGGGTGGTCAGCCAAGCTGACCGAATGCGTCGTCTCGTTAGTCTTAACTCATTAAGATGTGCGGTGTCAAGCGGCAATATCTGGCATTTACCCAATTGGTGCTAGCCTATTTACCTGGGTGAGACGTTATGAGAGTACCGAAGGGCAAGAAGCCGCTTCTTCCAACTCCGGCGGAAAAGCGCCTTTTACACGCGCTCTGGGTTTTGAAAGAAGCGACCGTGGAACAGATCGTCAATCACTTCCCAGCTCCGGAGCAGCCGAATTACAAGACCACCCATACCTTTCTGCGAATCATGGAGTCGAAGGGATTCGTGACGCACACTGTCTCTGGCAAAGCCTTTGTGTTCAGGCCGACGCTCAGCGAACACGAAGTCGCGCGGACTTCCGTCAATACTCTTCTGAGACAGAGCTTCGGCGGATCTGCGAGTGGCCTGCTCGTCAATCTGCTGCAATCAGACGCGCTGAAAAGTAGCGACCTTCGAGAGATGGAGAGTCTGATCCGCAAGTATCGAAAAGCAAAAGAAGAGGGGGAACCATCCCGGTGAATGCTCTTCCAATCTCGACCGCTGCAAGCATTGTTCTTCTTTCGCTCCTCTGTGGCTTTATGCTGAAAATCAGCGTTGGATATGGCTTCTGCTGGTTGATCGCCCGCTTCGCCACGTCCTCCGTAATTCGCTTTGTGGTCTGGGTGTCATTCCTATCCCTGAGCGCCGCATACTGGTTAGTCTGTGTTGTAGAGGCCTATGCAAGGGCTTGGAGTGGCTCGTCAGGAGCTATTGGGCTCACCACGACCGGATCAGGCCTCTGGGGAATCACGCTTTCATCAGCAAGCGCCAGGACGGTCGATCGTATTATGGGGCCAGTGATTCTTCTCTATCTGCTTGGATTGTTCTGTATGGGCGTAGCGGGCGTATGGAAACGCATTCAGTTGGCCCGTGCACTCAGTTACCGGAGTGAACCCCAAGAGGCCCTTGTAAAGCTATTTAGGGATCTCGCTGTGGAAGTGCAAGCTCCGACGTCCCACCTTTGGCTCCTGCCCGGGCTGACCTCGCCCGCATCTCTCGGTTGGCTCAGACCCGCAGTCTATCTGCCAATGGATGACGGGAACGAGGAGAGCCTTGAAGTGCATGACATCTTGTGTCACGAACTCGCACACGTACGCCGCAGAGATAGCCTTTGGGATTCCGTGTCGAGGATGTGCCGATGGATTGTATTCTTTCATCCATTCATGCACAAAGCTTTCTCTTCGCTCCGGCTTGAACGTGAGGTGGCCTGTGATGCGGTGGTTGTTCGGCGCCACCCAGAGAAGCGGGATGTGTATGCGGATACTTTGGTCCGATTCGGCTGGAAATCCAGCCTCACAGATGATCCGGATCACATTGGGATCGGCCTCACCTCCCAGGCTGGCGTCCTGAATGCACGGGTAAAGTCCATTCTGGAAGGGGACCGGGTCTACTCGAGATGGGCTTTTGGAACCCGCACCTTACTCGCCTCCATTGCTTGCTGGACCTTCGCGGCAATCGCCCCCGCACTGTGGATTGGATTTCGGGTGATTGCGACCCCGCAACCGGCGATGCAAACGGTGGGGTTGATCGCTCGGCCGAGTAAGCCGAGACAACGATTCCGTAGGCAACTGCCATATTCAGCCCCCGTAGTGCGGGAGCAAACCATCGCCTCAGGCTTTGTAGCTGAGCCGCTTCCCGCGTCAGTTCGTCAGGGACCTACAAAGCTCGGATTTCACGTACAGAACGAAGAAGAGCCCATGTCGAATCCACTCCCTTATTCTGAGACGTCAAGTGCACCAGTCGAGGTCAATTCAACGAGTTCCGGCAGACCGGCAAGACCTCAGTCACCATCCGCAACGTCTGTCCTGCTTGATACTGCGGGTCAGTTAAGCAGGATGGGCATCGGCCGCGACCGCGACCATGGCCACGAATAGGTTGTACTTTCAGAATCCATGGATCGATAATGTGCCTTCTATATAGCCGTAGAACTGGAAGGGGCCGAGACGTTGCTGTCCTACGCTCCGGCTATACGGCTCAGACTATGCCGGTAAACCATATGCGAGGATCGTATCTAGAAAGGACCGCTGGCCGGCATTAGCTGATTGATGACCACAAGAACGTTCCACGTTACTGAATTAAGTACAATGCGATATCGATTTATGTGATTAGGGTCTTGGAGATCGCAGACCCGCCGGTGCAAAGAGTAACCAGTCTTCTGAAGCGCCTCAAGAACCAGTACTCCTGTGTCGACTTGCAGGCGCCGATCCAGTAAACGAGCGACGAACAGTCGATTTCCCTTCAAATTCCAGCTTTCTCGGTTGGAGTCGTCGGTTTGCAGGCGCGACGCAGGAGGGTCCTGCGTGACGAGAATGTTAAGCGTGCGTGTGTGACGAGAAGGTCATCCTCGACGATCAACGATCAGGCAATCGCTGAAACTGTTCCGCATCTGACATGAAACTCGCGCGTGATCCGCCTCGCGCAATCGTGTCCCGCTACAATTGAGGAATGGGCCCAGAATTGGGGAACGGGCTCAGAATTCGTTGTTCTTTAGGCAACAGGAGACGCAAATCGTGCAAAGACGAAGCAAGCAGATGGGGAGTGTAGCCCTCGCCTTTGCGGCGTTGAGGGCTGTCCTTCTTTTCGTGGGGATCGTGACCGATGCTCCCGGCCAACGCATGATCGTCACTCCGAAGCATCCAAATCTACAAAACGGTAAGGCAGTGTGGAACGGGGGATGCATTGCTTGTCATGGGGCGGATGGAAAGGGTGCGCCAGAGAGCTCCACTGTGTTTACCCGTCCGGACACATGGCCGGATATGACGCGCTGCGATCAGACGACTCCGGAGCCGGATTCTGCCTATAAAGCTGTCATTCTGCATGGCGGGAGGGGGCTCGGCTTTTCGCAGATCATGCCTGCCTTTGGCGATCTTCTAACCAATGAGCAGATTGACGATGTGATTGCCTACCTGCGCACATTCTGCAAGAACGATCATCACTTTCCTTTGGGAGTTCTGAATCTGCCGCGAGCGCTGGTCACGGAGAAGGCGTTTCCGGAAGATGAGCTGGTTATTTCTACCGCGGCGAATGTGAGTGGTCCTGGCTCATGGACGACCGATGTGATTCACGAGCAGACATTTGCCGGGAAGAACCAGCTTGAAGTGGACGTTCCGGTAAATTACGCGCGACTGAACGGCGCCTGGACGAGTGGAGTTGGAGATATCACGGTTGGGATGAAGCGGGAGTTGTTTTCGAGCGAACGTACGGGCTCGATCCTGAGTTTGCAGGGCGGCATCCTTCTGCCGACCGGCGACAGTAATCGAGGCTTTGGCGCGGGAACGACGCAGTTCGAACCGTTCGCCGCATATGACCAGTTGATTACGAACAGAACCTTTCTGCAATTTGAACTGGGCGCTGATTTGCCGGTGAATACAAACATCGCACCGCGAAGTATGTTTTTCCGCTCTGCCGCCGGCGCTTCCGTCGCTCCCGACCACGGCCTTGGCCGGTTGTTTTCGCCGATGGCGGAGTTCGTGGCGACGAGAAATTTCATGACAGGCGCGAGCACCGATTGGGATGTGCTGCCGGAGATGCAGGTGACCGTGAGTCGACGCCAGCACATCCGTGCCGCGGTGGGATATCGCAAGCCCTTTACGGATGTGAGCGGGCGGGCCCCACAGGTTCAGTTTTATGTTCTGTGGGATTGGGCGGAAGGTCATTTCTGGGAAGGTTGGCGATGAGAGTATTGGCGCGCGGGTTTATGTTTGTCGGTGTCGCGATGGCAGTCGCGCCGGTTGTGATTTCGCAGCAAGCGACCGCGCCTGCAACGCCGTCGGTTGCGTCGCAGGTGGCCGCGGACAAGGAGACGCCGACCCAGGAGAGGCCGCGCATTGCTTATGAGAAGGGAGTTGCAACAGCCTTTCATTCGTCTGATCGATGCATCGCGTGCCACGTCGGGATGAAGACCAGCACGGGAGAGGATTACTCGATTGGATTCGATTGGAGGGCAAGCGTGATGGCGAACTCGTCTCGCGACCCTTACTGGCAGGGGAGCATACGACGCGAGACGATGGATCATCCGGAGGCGAAGCAGCACATCCAGAACGAGTGCTCGTTCTGTCATATGGCGGGCATTCGCCTGGCGGATCGAGATGCCGGGCGGGATACCCACGTGTTCTCTCAGTTTCCTTTCCAGAAGGTGAGTGGGAAGACCTCGCAGTCGCATCGCCTGGCGCAGGACGGCGTGACCTGCTCCGTTTGCCACCAGATTGAGAAGGAGGGGCTGGGAACGGATGCAACGTACAACGGCAACGTGGTGGTGTCGAAGGCAGTGCGTGAAGATGAACGGCCGGAGTATGGACCATTCGATCCGGATCACGGACACCAGACACTGATGCACTCTTCGACAGCGGGGTATCTTCCGGTGCATAGCGACCATATACGTGATTCGGCGCTGTGTGGGAGCTGCCATACGCTGTACACCGATCCGATTGTGGCGGGTGGGGCGAAGCTGCCGCGGTTTCCTGAGCAGATGCCTTACCTAGAGTGGAAGCACAGCGATTTCGAGAAGAAGCAGACGTGCCAGCAGTGCCATATGCCTGAGGTGAATGGCCCGACGCCGGTGACTGCACTGTATGGACCGATGCGCGCGGCGGCGCGGCGGCATGTGTTCGTGGGAGCGAACTTTGTGCTCCAGATGACGCTGAACGACCACCGCGATGACCTCGCCGTAGAGGCCCTGCCAGAGGAGTTGAAAGCCGCGAGCGCGAGGACGAGGGAATTCCTCGAGACGCAGGCGGCGAAGGTGACGATTCAGAGTGTGGATTCGATGCCGGGGAAGGTTGCGATCGAAGTGCTGGCGCAGAATCTCTCGGGGCATAAGCTGCCGACCGCGTTTCCCTCGCGGCGAGCGTGGTTGCATGTGCTGGTGAAGGATGTAAACGGAAACGTGGTGTTTGAATCGGGGAAACTTCGCGCAGACGGGTCGATTGTGGGGAATGCGAATGACGAAGATCCGCTGAAATTTGAGCCGCATTACCGGGAGATTACGAAGCCGGATGAGGTGGAGATCTTCGAACCGATTCTTGCGGACGCGCATGGGCAGGTGACGACCGGAATCCTGAATGCGGCAAGTTATGCGAAGGACAACCGGCTGCTTCCCGCGGGGTTCCATAAGGCCAGCGCGGATGGGGATATCAAGGTTGTGGGAGATGCGGCGGAGGATCCGGGGTTTACGGATCGCGGAAGCCTCGTGCGGTATGTGGTGCCTACGGGGCCGGCTGCAGGAAAGCTGACGATCCTGGCGGAGCTTTGGTATCAGCCGATCGGGTATCGTTGGGCGCATAATCTTGCGCCTTATAGGGCCAGCGAACCGCAGCGCATGGTGAAGTATTTTGAGGGTGCCGCACCGGATAGTGCGATTGTACTGGCGAAGGCTGAGGTTATCCGCTGATCCTAGCTGAAAAGGAAAGGCATCTCAGACAAACCTGAAGTGATGCAAGTTATCAATACTAGTAAACGCGGATCTCGCCGCTTACTCCCAGTTTATCGGCCATTCGGAAGTTATCACGTCGGGGTTCTCGGTGGCGCAAAATCGCCTGTGCGCTCGTCTAGCCCATTTGCTTGGGCTCCTGGGGCAGGCGCATAAGTGTTGGGCATGTCTGTGGCAGAGGAGGCCGCGCCTATGCCCAAATGGACCAAGAAGCACGTCGTCCGGAAGATCGTTCTCCGCCTGCCGGATCTCGATCATGCGAAAACCTCAGTGTTGAACAGCCTGAGTTCCCCGCGTTCGAGGCGCAACTACAAGTTTGCGATGGAGCAGTTCATCACTTGGTACTGTTCCGAACCAAGACTTGCCCTGAATCGGACGGTCGTTCTCCGCTTCCGTCTCCACCTAGAATCGCTCGGACTAGCCGCGGGTACAATCAACCAAAGGCTTGCGGCGGTCAGGAGGCTCGCCGACGAGCGGCAGACTCGGGTCTGCTGAGTCCGGAACTTGCTGCTGGCATCAGGCGAGTCAAAGGCGTAAAGCAACTGGGCTGCCGGGCGGGTAACTGGCTCAACCTCGAGCAGGCTCGGCTGCTACTTGAGAAGTCGAACGGGGAAGGTTTACGCAGCATCCGAGACGTCGCTATGATATCGATCCTGCTTGGCTGTGGTCTGCGCCGAGCCGAGCTGTCGGGCCTGCGAAAGGAAGACATCCAAGTCCGACAAGGACATTGGGCTATCGTAGACCTTGTCGGCAAGGGCAATCATGTCCGGACAGTTCCCATGCCGATCTGGGTGAAGGGTGCCGTGGACAGGTGGCTGACAGCTGCATCGGTCATGACGTGTTTAGGGCAGTGAGCCGTCACGGAACACCCTGGGGAACCGGCATTTCGGAGAACGTCGTCTGGTATGTGGGTCCGGAGTTGTTCTCGGCGTCTAGAGCTCGACCTCGCCCCTCATGATCTCAGGCGAACATGCGCAAAGCTCTGCCATGTGAATGGCGGTGAACTGGAGCAAATACAGTTCCTTCTGGGGCACGCCTCCGTCCTAACGATTGAGCGTTACCTCGGTTGCAAACAGAACTTGGAAGAGCCAGTCAACGACCGCTTTGGCTGCCTGTTCTCCGGAGGTGTCGATTCGCGATAAGCCCTGATATCGCCATTTCAATCGCGGTCACTAGTCCGACATGGCGACAACTCGTCAAAGTGGATGGCAGGACCCTGCGCCCTTTTACTAGGATCTATTTTGGCTTGCTGGTTCAAAGCTGCCCATAATCAGCCATTAGCCTATTACTGGAAGACCGGCGAGAAACAGCCAACTGCAGTTGTGTCGAGCCTGTCCGTTTGCTAGTTTGACACGCATGCCGCCGAATGCGCCCGAAGATCTGAGTAGGACCATAGAGACTCTTTACCGGTCGGAATCGGGCAGAATTCTGGCTACGCTGGTGCGCCTCCTCGGCGATCTCGATCTCGCCGAAGAGGCCATGCACGAGGCTTTCGCTGCCGCCCTAGAGAGGTGGCCGCAGACCGGCCTTCCGGACAAGCCGCGCCCCTGGCTCGTATCGGCTGGGCGATTCAAGGCCATCGACTTGATGCGCCGACGGGGACGGCTCGACGCGGCACAGAGTGACCTAGCACTCCAACTCGAAGCGCGCGTCAATGAAGCGCCTCAGGAAGAGGAGATGGAGGACGATCGTCTTCGTCTCATCTTCACCTGCTGCCATCCTGCACTGCCATCGGAGGGGCAGGTTGCGCTCACACTGCGTGAAGTCTGCGGCCTGACAACAGAGGAGATTGCCCGCGCATTTCTCGTTACGCCGGCGACGCTTGCTCAACGCATTGTGCGCGCGAAAGCCGTCATCCGCGATAAGGCGATTCCTTACCAAGTGCCCGTGTCACAGGAATTATCGGCGAGGTTGGGGGCCGTACTTCAGGTTGTGTACCTGGTCTTCAACGCGGGTTATTCAGCGGAAGCAACAGGAGCCGCATTGAGCCGCGAAGCTATCCGTCTGGGTAGACTGCTCCTCGACCTTCTCCCGGAACCCGAGGTGATGGGCCTGTTGGGGCTCATGCTGTTGCAGGAATCGCGCCGCGCCGCTCGAAGCTCTGCAGAAGGAGAGCTGATCCTGCTGGACCGGCAGGATCGCTCCCTGTGGAATCGAGATCAGATCGCCGAAGGCATCGCGCTCACGGAGAGCGCTCTCGGATCGCGCCGTTTCGGTGTTTACACCCTGCAGGCGGCCATCGCGGCAGTTCACGCCGAGACTTCGTCGGCGGCGTCCACGGACTGGCGCCAGATCACGCTACTCTACGACCGACTGATTCGGATTCAGCCATCTCCGGTCGTGGAACTGAACCGTGCGGTTGCCATCGCCATGTACGAAGGTCCGGAGCAGGGACTTTGTCTCATCGATGACCTTCTGGCGCGCTACGAACTCGCCAACTATCACCTCGCGTACTCCGCCCGTGCGGATCTGTGTCGCAGGCTGGGGCGGCTTCAGGAGGCCCGTGCTTCGTATGAGAAGGCGCTTGCCCTGGTTCCCGATGGGGCTCGGCAGGAGCCGGAGCGCCGTTTCCTTTCGGGGCGGATCCGGGAACTGGGACGGCTCCGGGAACTGAAATAAAAATTAGCTCTGCTGTCGATTTCCTCTCCGCCCCAACGACTATAGGGTGAACAATCCAGTGCGCGGGTTGCGCTGCTGGCAACCGACATAAGGAGAGACCTATGAAATACATCTGCCTGGGATACTACGATCCAGCAAAACACGCGGGCATGACTGAAGACGAGCGAAACGCAATGTTCGACGAATGCTTTGAGTACGACGATCATCTGCGTGCCAACGGGCAGTTTGCTGCAGGAGAAGCTCTTCAGCCACCTGAAATCGCGTTAACCGTGTACTGGAAGAACGGCAAAGTCGCGACCACAGACGGTCCCTATGCGGAGACCAAGGAGACGCTCGGTGGCATTCTCGTGCTTGAGGCGCGTGACATGAATCATGCCATTCAACTCATGTCGCAGCATCCGGCGGTGAAGTATGGGTCGATTTTCGACATACGTCCTACTTTCGATATGAGTGAAATGACGAAGGCAAGCGAGCAGCGACGGCGCAAGCTCACCGCACGCTGAAGTATACGAAGAGGTCAGCACACCCAAAGTGAGGGAGAGGGTTGGGATGTCAAAGGTTCGGGTAGCGGGATTCGGTGTTTCGTTGGACGGTTTCGGCGCTGGGATCGAACAGAGCCTGGAAGATCCGCTGGGGAAGCGGGGACCAGAGATGTTTCAGTGGTTCTTTCATACTAAGACCTTTTGCTCCATGGCCGGGAAGGAGGGGGGAACCACAGGGGATGTAGACGATATGTTTGCTCAGCGGGCGATGGAGAACTTCGGCGCCTTCATCCTCGGCCGCAATATGTTCGGTCCGGTGCGCGGCCCATGGCCAGACGACTTATGGAACGGCTGGTGGGGTGACGATCCGCCGTACCACGCACCTACCTTTGTTCTCACGAATTACGAGCGTGAACCTCTGGTGATGGAAGGGGGAACCACCTTCCACTTTGTGACGGGCGGATTCGAGGAGGCGCTGGTCCTTGCGAAGAAGGCTGCCGGCAGCAAAGACGTCAAGATCGGAGGCGGCGTGGCCACAGTGCGGCAGTATCTAAGAGCTGGCCTAATCGACTCTCTCCACATCGCGTCGGCACCCGTTCTTCTCGGTCAAGGAGAACTGCTGTTCGATGGTCTGGACCTCCATGCGTTGGGGTTTTCCATAACCGAACGCAAGACTTCGGAATACGCGACCCATCTTGTGCTCGAGAAAGCGTAGAGACAGGGCTTCCGGCAAGGGCTTCGTCGCGTGGGAGCAAGGCGCGATGAGGATGCACGCCACAAACATTAGCGGCCGAGAGTCGCGAGACTTTGGTTTCCTCAAGCCGGCAGGTTGACGAGAAACGGCCAAAGCGGACACTCGACGCCCCTGAGTTGTTCACCGACACAAATGCCCGCCTCAGTTGGTGATAAA
This sequence comes from Edaphobacter sp., assembly GCA_965277335.1. Taxonomy (GTDB): domain Bacteria; phylum Acidobacteriota; class Terriglobia; order Terriglobales; family Acidobacteriaceae; genus Edaphobacter. The sequence continues at coordinate 785,678 of CBDICJ010000009.1, forward strand.
TCGCTTTATCACTCAGCGACAATCCGCGTGGAGCAAAGAAGGCGGGACTTGCAGCTTTACCCTTGAGTTCACATCGGCCCAGAAAAGAGATCGCGCGAGTAATGAAACCCGTAACAGAGCACTCGATTGTGTGGCTCGATCTGAGGGTCCAATGAGGGTCCAATAACAGGGTTTTTCCGTGTAATCAGCAGCGCACAGTGCGGTCTGTGACGTTCAGTTTCAATGAGTTGCATTACGTTGCCGAAATGGCATGGAAGAGGTCATCGGTTCGATCCCGATCAGGTCCACCAAATAACCCCTAACAATCAAACAGCTACAGGAAGCAGTCTCCCTCCTTCCGTTAACGACTTTGTGTCATTTTGTGTCAAAGGCGTCAGCTCGCGTTTTGCAGCCTTGCGCCGACCCCCCAGGCACTGTGCCGGCTGATGCCGATTTTTTCCGGCTCGGAGCCCTCAAACCGCGCAACTCACGATTGATCGAATTAATCGTTGATTGCACGCTCGCCGGAATCTCCTGCATGTAGACATCCGTGGTGGTCGCAGTGCGCGAGTGCCGCATGACACCCTGCACATCTTTGACCGTTCCCTTCTTCTGAGCGAGCGTCGCGATCGTTCTGCGAATCACCTGGAAGGTCAACTTCGGCAAGTTGAGATCGCGAGCGAGTTTGTGAAGCACTCGCTTGCGATAGTTGTCGGTGTCGAGAAACCCTCCAACTTCGTTGGCGAAGATGAAGTCATCCGGAGAAAGAACGGCAGACTTCGTCTTGTCCTTCGCCGCAGCTTCTCGTGCCCGATTTTTGCATTCAAGACGCCACGCCTGCAAATCATCGGCGAGCTCTCGCGGGATATGAATGACCGTTAGACTCTTCTTCGTTTTCCCCAGTCACGGATATTCCTTGTAGACAGTTTCCGCCACTGTGAGAGTTGAAGGTTGGTAGTCGAAGCGCTTCCATCGGAACGCGAACAACTCGCTCGGACGGAGGGCATTAGTCATGTCAAGCTCAAGCAAGATCCGATCTCGAGCGTGAGCTTCGAAAGAGCGAGCCGAAGCTGATCCCAGTTGAGTGTTGTCGTGTCCGTCGCTCGCAGTTGCGCAGGTACCTTTACCTTGCGCGCTGGGTCCTTGACGAGGAAGTTTTGATTGACTGCCTCGGCGAAGATGTCCCGAAGGTATGCTTGCATCTGCAAGACACGGTCCTTTGACCCGGTTGTAGCCAGCTTGTTGAGGTGCAGTTGCAAGCTGAAGTTGTCGAAGTTGACCAGCGGAATCTCGCCTAGCGGTTCGACGAGATCGGACTGGATAAGGAACTTCTTCGTCTTAGCCGTTTCTTCTTTCCAAACGGCTTCTTTGAGAGGCAGGAATCGGTTCGTGACGAACCGTGCGAAGGTAACGGAACCATCATTCATGATTCGATTCGGTGAACCGGGCTGATCCAGTTGTTTTGTGATCTCGCATTCCAGGGCCTGACGGGCTTCTGTCTTCGTCATCTTCGACTTCGACCCGAGACTTACTGGAACACGAACGGACTTCTGCTCATTTGTGGCCGGATCGTTCACCATCTTCCGGTAGTATCCGTACCACTGTTTCCCCCGTGGTGTGACATAGCCTCGTTGGTGCGTTGTACCCATTCATTTCCTCAGTTCTGTGGCGGGAAAAGATAGGGCTAATCCCAATCTTATTGGCGCTTTCAGCGGAAAAGCGTGGACAGGCCACACAATTTCGCCACGGCTCGGATCGGTTGCAGTTGGACTTGGAAGCTGGTGAGGAACCTTCCCCAGGGGAACAGTTCCCCGCTCAATTCACGCACGCCGACGCAAGACGCTCAAACGTTCCCGCTCGTCAATGAAGGCTTCAATCCCGTCAGGGCGATAGCGGAGCGCGCCATCCCCCATGCGAATGACAGGCAACAAGGGCTTCTTTCTGGACGAATGATCCCAAACCCAATCTGTACTGACATTAAGTCGCTTGGCAACATCTTCCGCGGTGAGAAGCGCCTCGACCTCCGCGACTCTCATTGGCGGCTTCCGAAGCTGACGCGGTTGACTCTTTGTTGGCGCAGACGTTCCGAGTGATTCGGGACTATCGAAGGACGGAACGAAGCCTGACGTGTTTCCCATACGACACCTCACGTTATCGATCAGCTTTGAGGGTGAAGTCTCGGCTCAGTTCAGTCCAATACTTCTTATCGATTCCGCCACAGTTTCTACCTATGTCTCGTTCTTCAAGGGCTGTGCAAGGGTGGTTACCTCGGGGAATCCGGTCTCCTCGCGGTGCCTAATTGACATTTATGATTCGTTGCCCACAATTAGATTTGTACGAGTTTTCCACAGTCGATGCATGGGCCTGTGGGGTCGACGAAAGCCAAGCGGAGCCACTAGGCCCGTGTCCGATTCCCTCACATTCCGTCTTCTCCGCTACATCAAAGCCTCAGCCGAGACATTGAATTTCACTCGCGCTGCGGAGCAGGTCTTTGTGGCACAGTCTTCGCTGAGCCATCAGATCGGCAAACTCGAAAGCAACATCGATGTCGCCATATTCGACCGTTTACAGAACGGTCTGAAGCTCACGCCGGCAGGGCGGATCGTCGCTGCATATGCAGAGAACACGCTGCGAGAGTGGGACCAGATGTTAGTCATGGCGCGGGCCGTGCAACGAAATGAGGTTCCGCCGCTGCGGCTCGGCTTCTCGTCGTTTGTCAACGCGAAGCTATTGGAGAAATTCCGCGAAGGTTACGAGAGGATGTTCTCCGGTTGTGCTATTCAATTGATGAGCGGAGATCCTCTCCTCTCCTTGCAGCGACTTGATGCGCGAACCCTCGACTGCGCGATCCTTCCGCTGCCTATCGACTCGAGTCTCTACTCTGTCCAACAGATCGCACAATCGCCATTAGTTGTCTGCATGCGTTCAGATGATGTCCTTGCTGACCACGCACAAGTCGCAAAGTGAACTGGATGCAGCAGCCAAGAGCTGGAAGGGCAGGGACTTCAAAAATGTAGTCTTGCACGGTTATCGTTCCCGATGGGGACATGCGGAACAGGATCCGCGTTATGGGGACCTGCAGTCACGTCTCGACTCAACAAAGACTTTGGAGATACCAACGCTCCTCCTGCATGGCCGTGAAGATCATTGCGAACTCGTAGCCACCACGGATGGGGCAGAGCGTTTCTTCACTTCTCCCTACCATCGCGTCGTGCTGGACGGGGTCGGTCACTTTCCTCAACGTGAAAGCCCTGAACTAACGACGGCTATCGTTCTCGAACATCTGCGACACAACCCGGCGTAGTTACTTTAAGCCACACGTAATCCGCCCGGAACATTTAGGAATGATCACCCTAACCTCTTACCTCACCACTCTTAAGGATCCAATGTCTTCTTCAGAAAATAAGATCACACGACGCAAGCTGGTCGGCACACTCGGCGCTGGTCTCGCTGCCGCTGCAGTTCCTTCGACAACCCAGGCACAGACCCCTTCAACAGTTCAGTCAGTCGCGGACCCCACTTCCAAGTATCCAAAGCCGCCTTACACCAGCCCGTTTCTGAGCCGGCGGCGGGATGGGCCAACCGTAAGCCTCTCCGCAATGACCGCTGATTCAGTGACGCCTGTGCAGTGACCGCAAGAAAAGAAGCTCAATCGAACCAAACCAACTACAGGGAGCCCACAAATGCCTAATTACCTTATGTACCGGGAAGATCTCGAAACGACTGCTCCTGACGAAGTGGAAACCAAGCAAAAGATCGTGGACATGATGACGGATGGGATGGAAATGGCGCGCCAAAAATATGGCCGGTCGGTTCGCATCTCTCACGCTAAGGCGCATGCCCTGCTCAAAGGTGGATTGATTGTGGAGGATGGCTTGCCCCAAGAGTTGGCACAAGGGCTCTTTGCCAAACCGGGCAGATATGAGGTTCTGGTTCGAATGGCACAGGCGCCCGGCGAACTGCTGGATAATTCGAAGTTATCCACGGATCGCGGTATATCGGTGAAAGTGCTGGGCGTCGAAGGGCCTAAGCTAGAAGGGCATACATCAGCCACACAGGACTGGGTTTTCGATGTCGGCAAGCAGTTTCTGGCGAACGGCATGAAGGAGTTCTTACAAGCTTTCAAGCCCAACGCGGAGGTTGCTCCCAAGCTCTCAGACAGTGTAAAAGGTGCTGTCTCAACGGCTGCGCGGCTTACGAATACGGCGCTGAACGCGGTCGGGGTCAACTCGGAGAAGCTTGGCTTCTACGGCCATCCCGTCGTTCATCCGGCCTCCGAAGAGTATTTCTCGCAGACCGCCTTTCGTTACGGTGGTTATGTGGCTAAGCTTGGATTCTTTCCTGCTTCGCCTGGGCTGAAGGCGCTCAAAGAGCAGCCTTTTGATCCGCAGACTCCTGATGCTTTACGGGACGCGATGAACGACTACTTCAATTTGAATCCTGCCGAGTTCGATCTCCGGGTCCAACTGAACACGGGGTTGGAAGACATGCCGATCGAAGACGCCCAGGCCGAATGGTCTGAGACCCTGTCGCAGTATCAGACCGTCGCCCGACTTGTTGTCCCGGCTCAAACGGCATGGGATCCTGCGAAAGATGGCTATTTCGAAGATTTGTCCTTCTCGCCGGCACATGCGCTTGAGGCTCACCGTCCGCTTGGCGGTATCAATCGTGCCCGGATGTTCGTATACAAAATGCTTGCGGATCGACGACTTGCAGATAATGGAAAGATTGTGGAGACGCCTGCCAGTTTCGCAGAGGTACCGGTTAGATAAAGCACTTGTTCATCGGCCGGAGGATTAGTGCATATCACTAGTCACCACAAAGAGACAGCCTCGGGGCTCTCTTTGTGGCCTCACAGAGAGAACTGTAAGTGATGATCCGCTTGTCATCTCGGCCCGGCCTTAGCGGGAGCCGTCTAGGCACCCCAGGGTGGCACCAGAGATAAAAGAGCGCGGCACGGATTTGGTCTCTCATGTGTGGCATTGTTGGATTTGACTCTCGGGGGGAGGGCAGTGGTAGACATCACTGTTCTACTAAAGACGGTGCGTAAAATGGACATCGAGTTCTTAGGTCGCTGTTCTCACGCGAGGGTAGAACGCGACAGTGGCTCGGTGTCCGCCGCTTTCCAGTAGGGGTACTGCGGTCCGCTCCAATCCTTTACATGAGTCAAAGAATGATAATCAAACGTCTACACAGATTTCAGATCGGAGGGTGGCTGCCTCCGACTTTTGCACTCAGAGTTCTATCGAGATTCGCAATGCGCAGGGACATAAACAAGCCGATTCAATGAATCGGTGACAAGTGGGTGGGCTGCCTGACGGATTGTTGCCGCAGACAAGCGAGGTCCGTCGCGCAGGAGAGGGCTCGGCACCCACTTTTCTCCTAGTGGTCTTCACATCCTTACGAAAACGAGATTCAGAAGCAATGGACAACCACCTCTTCTAGGCGGCGCGGCTGACCATATCTGCCTGGGGGCCTTTTTCGCATTGGATGATGTTGAAGGTGAACAGCTTGGTTTGCGTGCTCCTCGTTCCGGAGCGTGGCATGCCGTGGCGAGGTTGTCTGTCTGGCTCCCGACCTTGCGACTAACGTGCTATAAAGTGGCTCATCGACCTCTTATGTACAGCGGATCAGCACGACGAACGACCTTACGGAAACTTAAGCGATGCAAACGCTCGACGCTTAAGATGCATCCTAGTTTCAGAAACTGAGGAGCCTCTCGTGCCACCAAGCCCCGTCGATGGCGTTACAAGTTCGGTCATTCCGTACTACCTCAAGGAAGGTTCAGCGTTCGTGCTCCTCGGCCAGCGAGGAGCAAAGTCGAAGGCTTTCGCCAATAGCTGGAGTCTGATCGGTGGATTTCTCGATCCGGGCACCGAATCGTTGGAGGAGTGTGCTGTCCGAGAATTCCATGAGGAGACCGGCATCGAAGCTGCACTCGATTGCGTCAAGCTAGTGGCTGTTCAGTCAAACCCCCATCGAGACCCTCGGGGAGTCATTGTTGACACAGTGTGGGCTGTCGAATTCGATTCCGAGCTTCCGGCTGTCGCGGCAGACGATCTTCAGGCAGTCGCGTGGCATCCGTTGGAGAAAGCCCTAACAATGACACTTGCCTTCGATCATCACGACTCACTTTCAAAGTTTGCGGTCTCTAAGAATCTGTCTACAAACTAGGTAGAACGGCGTACGAGTTGATGAGCGAAGGCGATATGGATCATGGATTCAGCCGAGGTGTGGCAAAGTTCGTAGTCTTTGGAGAGGCGGCGTGACCAGTTGAGCCAGGCGAAGGTTCGTTCGACGATCCAGCGTTTGGGCAGGACTTGGAAGAGGGGTTGCTGGTTGCGTTTGACGATCTCGACGCTATATCCAAACATGTCCTTTGCCCAGTTGATCAGCGTGCCTGTATAGCCGCCATCGGCGAAGACAGTCTGGATGGTATCGAATCGGCGGAACAATCGCATCAACACGGCGCGAGCCGCTACCCGGTCCTGGATGCCGGCCGAGTGCACGACCACCGCGAGCAGGTTGCCTTGCGTATCTACCGCAATATGCCGCTTACGCCCTTTGATTTTCTTGCCTGCATCGTAGCCGCGCCGCCCCCTTTTAGCGCCGTCTTCACTGACTGCGAATCGAGAATCGCCACGGTGGGCGTAGCGTTTCGTCCGCCTGCCTTGCGGCCCTGTTCGCGTAGAGTCTGTCCTATGCGCTCCCACACTCCGCTGTCGCGCCACCGCCGGAACTGCTGATGCACGGCCTTCCACGGAGGAAAATTGCTGGGCAACTGCCGCCATTGACAACCCGTCTTCACCACGTACAGCAGCCCATCCACCACGCGCCGTAGATCATACTTGCGCGGCCGACCTCCGGGGTGACGATCTCTCCACGATGCTTGCAGCAGCGGCTCCAGTTTTGCCCATTGCTGGTCCGTCAAATCGCTCCCATACATCCCGTGACCTTAGCCCAAGCTAACCCGCACCGCATATGTCGTCCAGGGTTCCTCAACTAGTTTGTAGACAGGTTCTTAGAACTGAACCGTAAAGCAGTATTTAAACAGGTTCTTAGAAGAGCGCTTTACATGCCGGCCTTGGTCGCATTCCGTTGCGATCCTCACGCAAAGGCCTTTCGAGAGCCTCCTGGCTCCCAACAAAGCTCGTCTACAGGCGCTCATTGCTCTTGCGAGGAAGTTGCTCCACGCCATATACGGCATATTTTGAAGTGGGCTCAAGTATGAGGGGACAAAGTTGTTTCCACAGATCGTTGTGCCTTTTGATTCAACTTATTCCTCATCAGGAGCCCGTTTAGACCTGCCGGACATGCGAGCGAGCCGCTTTACCTTGCAGCCGCCGTACTCATCTCCACTTCAGGCGCCGATTGGGCCGTTTTTTCCCAGAGATATATATCGTTCCCGTCGGGATCTTCGAGGTGGGCGAAATTTCCCGGTTCGCTCCGAACGATACTGCCCTTTACATCGACGCCATGTCCAGCGAGGCGAGACAGCGCCTTCTCGATCGGAACGACGATATCCAAACCGAGAATAATTGATCCTTTTGTTCCAGGGTGCGGATACTTGGGCGAAGCCGGGTGAATGCCGATCGTAAGACCCTCGCCAGCGCTGATCGTCGCCCAGTCGTTCCCAAAACGGTTTGTAAGCTGGAGCCCCAGGACTTCGGTGTAAAAGCGGATGGAGTTGTCCATGTTGGCCACGATGATGGTTGCATTACCGCCTGAGATCATGATGAATATCCTCCTGAAGAGAATCATGCTCCCTGTGGGAGCATAATGGAAAGGTCCACTTCGCGAGACAAGTTTATGAACCTCTCCTTCGCTGTGCCAGAGATCACGTTAGATCGGTCGAGGTTGCACTCGCTGCGGCAGCAGATTTACTCGCAAATGGCTGCGGCCATCCGTCAAGGAGCGCTACCTGATGGCGCTCGCCTGCCTTCTTCACGGCTTCTGGCGAAGTTGCTTCATGTCTCTAGAAATACTGTGGTGGACGCCTACGAGAGGCTGCTTGAGGATGGCTTGATCAAGACTCGAGCAGGCAGTGGTATCCAGGTCGACCATACTGGCCCCGGCATCGTACCAAATTTTTCTAACCTTCGAAGGACAGCGAGAGCGGCTCACTATCCGGTGCGGACCATACAGTTTGAGGATCCCGATGGCACGCCGCTGTATCTGAATGCAACCCGCTGAACCTTCGGAACGCACCTTGACTGATGACGGGAAGCACGTGCCACCTCACTCGCGAGGGCAAGCCTGGGGGTCTTCCATCGTGCGAAGTTTCAGCAACGCTTTCGCCGCGCGAACGCATCCAATGGGGATTGCGCGCATGAGCCAAAGGAGGCCGAGATGAAGGTGATCGTTTTTGGAGCAGGGGGCAAGACGGGAGCTCTGGTAGTCGATCGAGCGCTCGCCGCCGGACACAGCGTCACTGCCTTTGTGCATGACACCAGTCAGCAGCCGCGTGCCGGTGTGCGCGTGATCACCGGCGACGCCAAGGACCAGGCCGCTGTCCGGAACGCCATCTCCGGCCAGGACGCCGTAATCGACACGATCGGAGGCAAGACGCCCTACAAGAGCACCGATCTCGAAAGCGCCGCGGCCGGAAACATTATCGAAGCCATGCAGTTGGAGAGCGTGCGCCGCCTTATCGTCATCTCCATGATGGGCATCGGCGACAGCGCCGAACAGACCCCCTTCTGGTACGAACATCTCCTCAAGCCCACCTTCCTGCACGGCGCAACCAAGGACAAGACCGCCATGGAATCCGAGGTAAGCTCGAGCGGCCTCGAATTCGTCATCGCGCGTCCTCCCATGCTCACCGACGATGCCGCCACCGGGTCGGTCAAGGTGGTCCGCGAAGGCGAGAAAGGCCACAAGATCACGCGCGCCGACCTGGCCCAATTCCTGGTCGACCAACTCTCCACCGATCAGCACCTGGGACAGGCCGTCGTCGTGGTCAACAGTTAAGGAACCTCTGATTGAGTCGTTGCTTTGAAAGGGCTGGACTTCAGTCCCGCCGTAACCATAACCAACTCTCTGCGTTAGCCTCCGAGGGTATGCTTGTCGGTGGCCTCTCCACTCAATGAGAGATGATTGGCCATCCCTGCATCTTGACAAACTGACCGCTCACAGCAGGCAAACAAAAGCTCCCGGCTCCACACGCCAGCCCTCCTCCGCGGTGCGGTACTGTATTCCGGTCTATCCAAGTGTCTATTCAAGTCCAGACCTAAGTTGTTTCTTTCGAAGATTTTGCGCAACTTTGCCGGGAGGGGGTACCCCTCGCGCCGCACGCTGCCCATCCCGGTCGACAAAGCGCTTTGCATAGTAGGACCGGGTCGGCGACAATGACGACAATGACGACGATGAAATCATAGGATTGGTCGCCTTCCGCCAAGCATGAAGCCCAGTGTCCTCCTTCAAGCCGCCTCGCTCGCTCTCACCCTCTCGGCCCTTACGACGACTTCCGCGCTCGCTCAGCCCGATACGCCCACTCCGCCCCTCAACGGCATCGCCCACGTCGCCCTCCGCGTCCGCGATCTCGCCGCCTCCACCGCCTTCTACGAAAAACTCGGCTTCGAAAAAGCATTTGACCTGAACGATAAAGACAACAGCAATGGCATTCCTTCCCCTTCAGTGATCGAGATCCCCGTCTTCAAAATCAACGACCAGCAGTTTCTCGAACTCTACCCCATTACCCCCACCCAGGCCGCCGCCGGCTTCTTGCACGTCTGCTTCGAAGGCGCCGACCTCGCGGCGATCCGTCAGGACTACGAGAGCCGCGGCCTCACCCCGGCCCCCACTCGCAAGTCCGCAGCAGGAAATCTGCTCTTCACCGTAGCCGGTCCGGTGCAGCCCTTCGGCCCGCAGACCATCGAGTACACCCAATATCTGCCCTACTCGCTGCACTCGAACGACCTTGGCAAGCACATCGGCCCGGACCGCGTCGCAGAGAAACTCATCGCCGTCTCCATCGCCGCGGATGACCCGGACAGCGCCCGCGACTTTTATATCAACCAGCTCAACTTCAGACCCATCTCCGGCGACCCGATGGACCTGCACATGCCCGGCAACTCCGGCCAGGAGGTCGAGATCGTGCCCGCCAGCTTGGGCAGCGCGGCGCATCTGACTCTCAACTCGGAGAACCTCGGCAAGGCCGCCCGCCACCTGCACAAAGAGGGTATCGCCGTCGAAAAAAACGGCGCAACCCTTACCCTCACCGACCCCGACGGCAACGTTATTCTGCTCGAAACGCGCTAGGGAACCAGCCCACCTCTGCTACCGTAAAAGTCACCATGGGCATCCTTCCAAGCTTCGGACTTGTATCTTCCGTTTGCCTGCTGGCCTCGACGGCTGGCGTCGCACGCAGCCAGCAACCCGCAGCCGCACTCGACCAACCTCTCTCCCGCGTCGAGGCTAACACCGAGCAGTACAAAGCCAGTGTCCCCAGCTTCGTCTGCGACGAGCACACTCCAGCGCCGCAGCCCAAGTAGCCGCATCATGACCCTTCGTCAGGCCCTCGCCGCTGCCTCCGCACAACTCTCCGGGGACGAACACCTCCGTGTCACGGCCAAACGCGACGCCGAACTCCTGCTGTTGCATGCGCTGCGTATCTCGCGCGTTACGCTGCTGGCGCATCCCGGGCGCGAGATCGATCCAGCCCGGCAGAGCCTGTTTCAGGCTCTCATCGAGCGGCGGCTGCAACGCGAGCCCATCCAGTACATCATCGGCCAGCAGGAGTTCTACGGTCTCGCGTTCAACGTCGGCCCCGCCGTCCTGATTCCCCGCCCCGAGACCGAGCATCTCGTCGAAGCCGTCCTGCATCTGCTGCCAGGCGAAAAGCCGCTGAAGATCGCCGACGTCGGAACCGGCTCCGGCGCCATCGCGATCGCCCTTGCCTTTCACCTGCCGCAGGCAAGCATCACAGCGCTCGACATCTCGCCCGCCGCACTCGCGATTGCCGAGGCCAACGCCGCAAAGCACGACGTGGCAGCCCGCATCCGTTTTCTCCACTCCGATCTCTTCGCCGCCGTTCTCTCCGAACGATCCGGCACCAGAAAAGAGGGATACAAGCACGCCTTCGATGCCATCGTCAGCAACCCACCTTATATTGCCAAGTTCGACCGCGACGCCCTGCATCCTCAGGTGCGCGATCATGAGCCTGCCACCGCACTGTTCGCTGGAGAGACCGGTCTCGAGATCTACCGGCGCCTGATCCCGCAGGCCTGGAATGCCCTGAAGCCGAACGGCCTGCTCGCGCTTGAAATCGGCCACGGCCAGCGCGATAACCTCGCAAATCTGCTCTCTGCTTGGGCCGGCGTAGCGTTCGTGAACGACTTGCAAGCGATACCGCGCGTGGCTCTGGCCAGAAAACCTGCGGGCGTAGGAGCAAAGGCGTAAAATCCACCCACATTCGTGCGCGGCGCAGTACCCGTTGAAACTCTGCGGCTCGCCGTTCGTATCCCAGTGAGAGTTCTGAACCGATGAAAAGACGACAACTCCAGGACCATCTCTACAATCTCGAAGAGCGCCTGCTGCATCCCGATCGCGAAGCCGACCGCACCGCCCTGATTCCCATGTTCGCCGATGAGTACAAGGAGTTCTGCACCTCGGGCCGCATCTTCAACCGCCAGCAGACGATCGATGTCCTGCTCACCAGCGCGCCCCGACCGGCCACGATCCTGCATTTCTACACAACGCAGCTCGCCGACAATGTGGTCCTCGCCACATACCGCGCTACGACTTCGATTGCAAGCTCGCACCGGTCTTCGTTGTGGATCTTCCGCGATCAGCGTTGGCAGCTCTTCTTTCACCAGGGCACGATCGCCACCTAAAGCAGGATCAAAGGCCCGCTACAGGCCTGCGTACCAGTCATATCCCAGCTTGGTCCAGTAGTCATCCGGCTGCATGTCGGTGTAGGCGATCAGCCCGATGCGTTTGATCTGTTTGTAACCGTACTTGATCGGCATATGCAACCGAATCGGTGCGCCATGCCACTGCTCCAACGGACGTCCCGCCATCTCGGTCGCCAGCAGCGTCTGCGGATGCATGCATGCCTGCAGGTTGAATCCGCAATAATAGTCGCCGTCGGGTGTCTCCATGTAGACGTACTGCGGCAGCGAACCGTCCGCCTTCCTCTCCGGTGGATACTTCGCGATTAGATCCCTCAGCCGGTACCCGCCCCAATGCACAATCTGACTCCAGCCTTCTATGCATTTGAACTGTGTCACCAGCTCCTGATGCGGCAAGCTCGTAACATCGGCCATGGTCAGCAGCAGCCCCGGCGTCCCCGGATCGAGCGTGTTGTCGGACTCTCCCGCCTCTTCCTGCCCGCGCGGCCGCTTGGGGCCGTTGGCCTTCTTCATCTCCGCCAAGGCCTTCTCAAACTGTGGAGATATCTTCGCCGGCTCCTTGGGCTGATCGCCGCCGCCGCTGCCGCCTACCATCGTGCTCGCGTGATCGGCCTTCATCATCGGCCCCTGTCCCATGCCCGCATCGCCGTTCGGGTCGGTCTTCGCCTTGGGACCGTTGCCCACCATCGGCTGGTTTGTCTTTGGAGCCGTCTTCGTATCGTGCTCTACCGGAGCCGGCATCGACTCTGCCGCGTACTGATAGTTCCACGTCGTCACATCGTCCACATAGTGTGGGAAGCGCTTCGCCTTCTCCACCCCCACCATCTGCAGACGATAGCTCTCCGGCACTAGGTCCATCTTCAATCCGTAGTTCCCGTTGGTTCGCAGCTCCATTGACTGGTCCACCGAATACATAGGAGCCAGCCCGCGCTCATCAAACACCCCGCGCGAGACCTTGGCGTCGAAGTTCAGCGCCTTGCGCAGCGGCCGCGCAATCATCTCATCGTTCGGTGCCGTATCGAGCCAATGATAAAACCCGTATCCGCCCGCTGCCGCCGCGGCAGCCACCAGGAAACTCCTGCGCGTTCGCCTGCCCGAGGCCGCCCGGACAGCCGCGTCCGCAGCTGCAACATCGGTCTCCAACGCACCCGCTGCATGCGAATCCCGCCGCTCCCGATCGCCTTCGCGCTCCCACTCACGGTTTTGATCGTCCTCGCGGCTCTTCCGCTCTTCCTGCCACTTGCGCCGCTCTTCCTGCTCTTTGCGCTCCTCGTGTCCATCGCTCATCGCGTCCTCCTCTCTTCTTCGAGCGACGGCTTCGCGGCCGGCGCAATCTCGTAGCCGCTTACCATGGACCGGAAGTTGTTCCATCCCGCAAGAATGACCTGCGCCACATGCACCAGAAAGAATGCGCAGAAGCCGATCGTTAGCCAGAAGTGTTCCCACCGCGCCATCTCATAGCCGCCCAGCAGGGTCGTCAGCCAGTGCGCCTGGGTGGGCTTGTAGATCGCAAGGCCAGTCACCAGCGATCCCAGCCCCATCAGAACTACCGCCGTATAGGCGATCCTCTGCGCCCCGTTGTACTTTTTTTGCGCCGGCAGGCCCTTGCGCACATGCAGATCCACCAGCGTCACCTGAATCGCATCGCGCACCGATCGACGCTCCGGAACCATCAGCCTCCACTCCCCCGAGATTAGGAGGTACGCAACATACAGGATGCCGTTGATAGCAAAGATCCACATGAAGAAAAAGTGATAGCTCAACCCCTCCGTCACGCGGTATGGCGCGTTGATCGCCTTCCAGAACCAGGGCGGAAACAACCGCACCAGCGTCAGCGATCCGATGCCCACGCGATACACGGCATGCGGATGCTTGTACGCATTGTCGGAGTCATTCCAATAGATCAGCAGCCCGCTCCAGATCATCGTGAACAGCACCGGAAAATTCACCCAGTGCATCCAGCGAATCGCTAGTGGATGCTTTCGCTCGAGCCGTATCGTCGCCTCAGCCGAACGCCTTTGTTCATGCGATTCAATCGGCACATCCACGGCCGCCGGATTCGCCGGAGCCGCAGCGACAGCGACAATCTCCACCGGCGCGTCTTCGGCTGTGCTTGCAGGCGCAGAATCAATCGCCGCATCTGGCGCTTCTTCCACTGGATCGGAGACCGTCTTCTCCGGCTCGCTTCCGATTCCGATCGGCGGCTCTGGCATTTGACCTCTCAATCTGCACTCCCGCGCGCCGCGGTTCGGAACCCCCGCGATTCGGTACCTAAGCGGCGCTGCACATTAGACCGCATCCCCATGGGGAGGTTACGAACTATTTTCCGTGCGCGCAAGCGAACTTTTACCGCGCGCCGGCAAAATCTAACGCAGCCCGATCCTCATTGCCTCACCGTCACTGTCCACGAAGGTAACCTGCTTTGCGCTCATGATCGCAGGCGTTCGTCCGGCTGGGCCTCCGAGCGGAAGCACCGCCGCCCGATCCGCATCCGTCCAGCAAGCCAGCCCAGTCAGGCACGATAGATGCTGCGGAACGCCCGACGTCTTACTCCAGCCTTGCACCAGCACAAATCCGTGCGTTGCCGCATCCTCAAGCAGCACGTCATTCGAGTAGTTGATGTACACCCGAGCCTCATCCTGCGCGACCCCGTTCCGCTCCACCTTGCCCAGCGGATCTCTCAGAAAAATTCTCTCCCGAAATACCGCCACGAACACCGCGATCAGCACCACCCCGGCGAACACAATCTTGCTCAACGTCGTCTCTCCTCGTGGTACTCCTGCTCCGTGTTGATCTCCCACAGCGCAGCCTTTTCGACATGTCCAGCCACAATACCATCTACCGCCGTCATCGCGGTCAACATACTGTGGTCCTGGTTGTTGTACTTGTGCATTCCGTTCCGGCCTACCAGAAACAGGTTCTCAAAGCTGTCGGTAAACTCCCGCAACTCCTCGAACCGGTCGTACGTGCCGAAGTAAGCCGGATAAGTCTTCGGCACCCGCACCACATGGCCGTCCAGCACATCCTCCGCATTCAGAATTCCGATCTTCTCCACCTCCGAGATCGCGAATTTCTTCAACTCCTCATCCGGCATCTTCCACAGGTCGTCTGTGTCATAGCAGAAGTATTCCAACCCAATCCACACCTTTGCCGGATTAGCCACCAGGTACGGGCTCCAGTTATTGAAAACTTGTAACCGGCCAAGGATCACATCCGGCTCCTGCACGTAGATCCACGTGTCCTTCAGCAGACCGCCGTCCGGCTCATGCACCTTCAGCCTCTCCACCAGCAGCCCCACCGTAATGAAGTCCCGATACTGCAGCCCCTCGCTGACCTCCCGCACGTTCGCGGGCACGGGAGCATCCATCGCCTCCACCAGTTCGCGCATCGGCATCGTCGAGAAGAAATAATCTCCCGCAAACGTCCGCCGCTCGCCGTTCGCGCTCACCGCTTCGATCGACACCACGCGCGTTCCCTCACAGTGAATGCGATCGACCTTCCATCCCACATGAATCTCTCCACCCTTTTCGCGGATCAGCTCCGCCACATGCTCCCAGAGCTGCCCGGGGCCAAACTTCGGATACAGAAAGCGTTCGATCAGGCTGGTATCTATGCCCTTCTGCGCCACATCACCCGCGCCCTTCGGCCTGCCGCGGAAAGCCCGCTTCACAAAGTGCTTCACCGCCGTCGTCAGGCTCAGACCTTTGATCCGCTGCGCTCCCCATTCCGCCGAGATCTCATTGCACGGCGTTCCCCAGACCTTCTCCGTGTAGCTCTTGAAGAATGTGAGATAGAGCTGCCGCCCAAAGCGATTGATCAGAAAATCCTCAAGGCTCTTCTCCGGCGCAATCTGGCTCACCCGAGACCTCAGATAACTGATGCCCACGCGAAAGGTCCTGGCCAGCCCCAGATTTTTGAGCGTCGTTGCCGTCAACGTGATCGGATAGTCGAAGAACTTCCGCAGATAATAGATGCGGCTTTTGCGCGGACGAATCAGCATCACCAAATCGGGATCGGGCGCCTCTGCGGCCACCAGCATCTCCACCGGCTCCGTCTGCTCCTCATCCGGATCACTGTTCACCTCGGCCACTTCTGCCGCGTGAGGATCGATCGGCCCAGCTCCGCGCAGCACCGGCTCCTCCGGCAAACGCGCCGGCACCGCCACTGTTCTGCGCCTGCCCTGGTAGCTGATCTCCTGTTCCGATCCCGCGTCTTCTCCCGCAGCCTCCGGCGGCATCAGGTCCACCCACCACTGCATCACCCGGTCGCTCTTGGAAAAAAACCGGTGGCCCCCGATATCCATCCGGTTGCCCTTGTACTTGATCGTCCGCGAGATCCCGCCAATCTCCTCGCTCGCCTCTAGGATAACCGGCGTCACATCCGAGCGCCGCAGCAACTCCAGCCCCGCAGTCAGTCCCGCGGGACCTGCTCCAATAATGATCGCTCTCTTGCTCATGAAAGTGGCCGTTTCGTCCCTTGCTAATGTAGCCCTGCAGTACAGCAACTATCTCGGTGCGCGGCATACGTTCACTCACGCCGTACACCTTGTATTCTAGAGTCAATTCAGGGGAGGATACGTGAAGCCATTCCTAGATCAGGAGCTGGTGAGGTCGAGCAAGAACTTTCATGCCAGTTCGCGCGACATCGTCCTAGGAGCTCCGCCACTATCATCCACGTCGCGAACTGCCGATAAGCCGAAACGGCTCGTTATCCCGCAGCTCGATACGATGCGGTTCTTTGCATTCCTCTCGGTATTCTTCTTTCATACCTTACCGCTTGGCGACGTTGAAAGACACAGCGGCTTGATCAAGCTCCTCGCTTTATCGTGGATGGTCGTGCGCAGCACTGGTGCCAACGGCGTCGGCTTGTTCTTCGTCCTGAGCGCCTATCTCATTACTGAGATTCTGAGGCGCGAACGCGATTTCACCGGCAGCATCGACCTGCGCCTCTTCTACACTAGACGCGCCCTACGCATATGGCCTCTTTATTTCCTCGCGGTGGGTCTCGGGCTTCTCTGGCAATACGCCGATGCAGCCTTCCGTCTAAGCGGCCGAGATCTGCTCACCTTCGTATTCTTCGTGAAAAACTGGGACATCATGTTACACGGTTGGAACTGGAATCCCGTCTACATCTTGTGGACTGTCTCGGCGGAGGAGCAGTTCTATCTCATTTGGCCTCTCGCCCAGAAACTTCTTAACGGCAGATGGATGCTCTACCTCTGCATCGCTGCTGTCTTTCTCATTCCAGCCTTGAGCTTCCTTCCCCACACCATACTCGCCAACCTCTCCGTCACCTCTCTCTACTTTGACTTCATCTTCTTTCCTATCGGCGGAATCTTGGCTCTGGTTCTTAACGGCAGACACGAGACTCGCAGCACGTCTTATTGTCTCGTAATGGCCGCCGCCGGTCTCAGCCTATGGTTAGCGGGGGGGCTGCTCAATTTCCCCGAAGTGATTGCCAACCAGTCGCTTGGTCTCTGGCTGATCGGCAACATCATCATCGCAACCGGAACAGTCCTCATCTTCCTAGCTTTCCTCGGTTCCCCAAAACGCTGGTCCATCAGGCCTCTCGTCTATCTTGGCCGTATCTCATACGGACTCTACGTCTATCACGTCATGGCTTACGATGCCGTCAGGATGCTCGTCGAACATTTCGGCCTGCCGGGGATCACGTATCCCGGCAGACATTCTGCAATGGATCTGCTCTTCGGCCTCTGCATCCAGTTGCCGCTCGCGCTCGCTATCACAATCGCGGTCTCAGCACTGTCCTACCAATACTTCGAAAGGCCGTTCCTGAAGCTGAAGCAGCGATTTGCGATCGTCCCGTCTGGTGCGTCCTAATCTCCGCATTTCGTCTTTGTCGTTGCCTATTTTTGGTTCCGCTTGCACCGTTACGGAAGTATTCGGACGACTTCTGAAAAGACCATGGCCTCGTTTCGATCAGCCTTCGATCGGCGAGGCCATTCTCTTTAGACGGTCGCTGCCTCGCGATCTTTCACCGCGAACTCCAGCCCATTCTTGCCGGTCGTCACCTCCACATGATCCCCGTGCAGCACGCTGCCGTCCAGAATCTTCACCGCCAGTTTGTCCTGCACCAGCCGCTGGATTGCCCGCTTCAACGGCCGCGCTCCATACGCCCGGTCGTATCCAGCCTTGAAGATCGCCTGCCTCGCGCCGTCGGTCATCTCGATCGTAATCTTGCGATCCGCCAGCAGCGACTGCAGGTCCTTCAATCGCAGATCGACGATATGCGTCAGCTCCTCATCGCCCAGCGGATGGAAGACCACGATGTCGTCCACGCGATTCAGAAACTCGGGCTTGAAGTGCTGCCGCAACGTCTCCATCACCCGCCCCTTCGCCTCTTCAAACCCGTCTTCGCCCTGCGCCCACGCCGTCGTCAACTGCGCTGCACCGACATTCGAAGTCATAATCAGAACCGTGTTCTTGAAGTCCACCGTCCTGCCCTTCGAGTCCGTCAGCCGCCCATCGTCGAGCACCTGCAGCAGCACGTTGAATACATCCGGATGCGCCTTCTCGATCTCGTCGAACAGCACCACCGAGTACGGCCGCCTGCGCACCGCCTCGGTCAACTGGCCGCCTTCGTCGTAACCGACATATCCCGGTGGCGCTCCAATAAGCCGAGCCACGGCATGCTTCTCCATGTACTCGCTCATGTCGATCCGCACCATCGCCGCCTCGTCATCGAACAGAAACTCCGCCAACGCCCGAGCCGTCTCGGTCTTGCCAACACCTGTCGGCCCGAGGAAGATAAACGACCCGATCGGCCGCTTCGGATCGGACAGCCCCGCCCGCGACCGGCGAATCGCATTCGCAACAGCCGCCAGCGCCTCATCCTGCCCAACCACGCGCTCGCGCAGACGATCCTCCATCTGCACCAGCTTCTGCATCTCGCCCTCCAGCATCTTCGCAACCGGAATTCCCGTCCACTTCGACACCACCGCGGCGACATCCTCCTCGTCCACCTCTTCCTTCAGCATCCGCGCAGGTCTCGCCGATTTGTGTGTTCCCTCCAAAGAACCGGGTGCCCCATCCTTCGCGCCTTTGCGAAGGGTGGGATCCACTGCAGCAGCAGACTCAGACCTATCCTCCGCCACCGCAGCATCCTGCAGCGCCGTCAGCTCCTTCAACTCCGCATCCAGCCTCGGAATCTCGCCATACTGCAACTCCGCCGCCCGCTGTAGATTTCCCTTTCTCGTCTCCTCCTGTATCTGGAATCGCAGCGTCTCAAGCTGCTCCTTCATCTCCGCAATCTTCCCAATTGCCCCGCGTTCCTTCTGCCATCGCGCTCGCAACCCGGCCGAGGTCTCCTTCACCTCCGCGAGCTCCCGCTCCACAATCTCCAGCCGCTCCTGCGAAGCCGCATCTTTCTCCCGCTTCAGCGCCGCCCGCTCGATCTCAAGCGAGGTCGCCCGCCGCTCCAGGTCATCGATCTCCACCGGCACCGATCCAATCTGAATCGCCAGCGCCGCCGCAGCCTCATCCACCAGGTCGATTGCCTTATCCGGCAGAAATCTGTCCGAAATGTAGCGATGCGAGAGCGTAGCCGCCGCCACAATCGCCGAATCCTTGATCCGAACCTTATGGTGCGCCTCGTACCTCTCCTTAAGCCCGCGCAGAATCGCAATCGTATCCTCGACATTGGGCTCGCCGACAAACACAATCTGGAATCGCCGCTCCAGCGCCGCATCCTTCTCAATGTACTTGCGATACTCGTTCAGCGTCGTCGCGCCGATCGCCCGCAGCCCGCCGCGAGCCAGCGCCGGCTTCAGCATATTGCTCGCATCCATACTCCCCTCGGCCGCGCCAGCGCCCACCAGAGTATGTAACTCATCGATGAACAAAATAATCTCGCCGTTCGAGTCTTCAATTTCTTTGAGCACCGCCTTCAGCCGCTCTTCAAACTCACCGCGGAACTTCGCCCCCGCCACCATCGCCGCCAGGTCCAGCGCACACACCCGCTTGCCCTTCAGAATCTCCGGCACATCGCCCAGAAAGATTCTTCGCGCCAGTCCTTCGACAATCGCCGTCTTGCCCACGCCCGGCTCGCCGATCAATACAGGATTATTTTTGGTTCTCCGAGAAAGCACCTGCACCACGCGTCGAATCTCTTCATCCCGCCCGATCACCGGGTCGAGCTTGCCTCGCCGCGCCAGTTCCGTCAGGTCTTTCGCATATTTGTCGAGCGCCTGAAACTTCCCTTCAGGGTTCGGATCGGTCACGCGCTGGCTTCCACGAACCGCGCTCAACGCCTTCAGAATCGCCTCGTGCGTTCCTCCCAGCGCCGCCAGCGCCAACTGCACCGGATCGGGCTGGCCAGCCGTTTTGGGGACTCGCGAAAGCGCCAACAGCAGATGCTCCGTCGAAACGTAGTCGTCCTTGAAGTTCTCCGCCTCCTTGAACCCCTGCTCCAGCACCTTCTGCAGCGCGCCCGACATCCCAGGCTGCCCGCCGCCCTGCACCTTCGGCAGCTTCGCAACGCCCGCGTTCACTCCCATCAGCAGTTGCTCCACCGGCACCCCAACCCGCTCCAGCACCGGAATCACCACACCCTCGCGGTCCTCCAGCAGCGCCGCCATCAAATGCAGCGGCAGCACCTCCGGATTTCCATTCTCCGCCGCATAGCCGCTGGCAGCCTGTACCGCCTCCTGCGACTTCGCCGTCAACTTCTCCCACTTGATTGCCATAAACCCTATCCCTCATCATCTTGATGACCTTTGCCAGCCAGCCACATTGAGCTTTACTCATTAGACGCTCTTCCGCCGCAGCAGGATGCGAAATCTGACAACAACTCACTCACATCCTTGACCCCTCAGATTCAGCCTCAATCGAGCAGCCTGCCTGGAATTCAGTACGAGAACGCTGTCATCTCGACCGAAGCCAAGCGGTGAGAGTGGAGACAGATATAGCTATAGCCGTCATTTCGACCGGAACGAAGCAGCGAGAGTAGAGATATAAGCCGTCATTCGACCGGACTCTGAGCGAAGTCGAATGGGGGAGTAGAGGAACCCGCTTCTTACCTCCGTCTCCACCCGAGCCACTCCTGCATCATCCCACCTCGGCCTGTAGCCTTCGCCCGCCGCATCCATCCCAGCCCGAAGCCGAATTTCAGCCAGGTACAATCGCACCCAGCCTCGCCAATGCCGCCCAACCCGAAGAACCAGGGCCGAACGGAAAGTGACTCGCAGTTTTCTGACCGGCGCCTGATCATCAAGTCCTCTCGCCAGACGAACCCTGGTCCTTCACCTGGGAACATCACTGACCAACGCTTCCGTTAATTAAGTGCCGAGTAGCTGCGGAGTAAAGATCTCCTCGCAAGTCAGCCGTCGCTTCGAAAGTCCCTGTTCGAAGTGGTAGCGCAAGAAGGTATCGACCGCCTTCCGATTCGCCTCAAGTCCGTATGGCCACCAATCATCTCCTAACAAGCTGCGATCCTCGTCGACGAGCCTGCTGAACCACGGCATCATAGTGGCCATGTTGTTGAAGATCATGCCCTTCGTGTACTGCTCTTGGACGGCATCCTTAGCGTCGCAGAAGCCCTTGTAGACAGCTCGTAAAATCTCAGGGTGCTCCGCGGCAAGTTCCTTGCGGACCACGACCGTATGCATGATCGGAAAGATGCCTGTCCGTTGATAGTATGCGCGCTCCGTCGACTCATAATCGTCGAAAAGCCGCGCCACCTTCGGAGACTTATCCAGAAAGCATTTGGGCACATCAGCACTGATCAATGCATCGATCTCTCCGGCCTCCAGCATCTGTCCCAGGTCCGTCCCGTCCGGAGCCCTTGTTACCTCCACATTGGCAGGGTGCGGTTGCGGCACGAAGTCGATTGGCTTCAACGGCCAATCAAGACCGCCCACAATCCAGCGGCTCTGCTCCGGCCTCACGCCATAGTCGTCCGACAGGATGCCCTTCGGCCACACGCCTGCGTCATGACCATACATCGCGAACTCTCCAACCGTTTTGCCCGCGAGATCCTCCGGACCTCTAATCCCACTGTCGACGTTGATGTAGATCGCCGAATGCCGGAAACAGCGGTTCGGAAACACCGGAATCGCGAGGAACGGCGGATCGTCCAAGTCCATCGTGCGCAGAAAATACGACATCCCAAGTTCGGACACATCATAGGCGCGATCTCGAATCATCCCGGCGAAAACTTCTGTCACGATGCGATTACTGTGAAAACTGGCATCGACACCTTCGATCTTGACCGTGCCATCCGACAGCACACGAGTCCTGTCATACTCCCCGAATGCGATCTCCAGCTTTGGATCATTCATCGTGCAGTCTCCTTGTGTGTGCGTTGCGGTGGTTCTCGTAAACCGGTGCTTTGCGGAACTGGCCTGACGCCGTATGACGGCGCACCGCCGGTCGCAGTTGCCCGAAGCCAAGGCAGTCCGCCAGTACGCCTCGCGAGAGGGCGTGATGGATGGTCATCTTCAGCGCGTTCGACTTGGCCTGTGCCGCTGCAGGCAAGTCCCTGCAAACATTCTTGTAGAAACACTTCCTACTTCCCGCTCTCCGTTGCCCGGATGAACGCCGCCACATCCGCGTGGAACTGCTTCAGCACATCTTCATTCACATACACCATGTGTCCGCTCTGGTAATAGTGATAGCTGATGTTGCCCTGCAGCTTCTGCGGGATGGGCAGGTGGTGCATCTCATACATCCCCTCGAAGAACGGCGTTGCCAGGTCGAAGTACCCCCCGGCCAGCATCACCTTCATCTTCGGATTCAGCTTCATCGTGTACGCGAGGTCCGGCATCACGTTCGTTCCACCCTCCTGCCGGTTCGCCGCCGGCCCTCCGGGAGCCTCATGCCGGATATCCCAATTGAAATCCGGGTCCTCGTATGCGCCCGGCTTGTACGTCTGGTTCGCCCCGTACTTCAGCTCGTTCCGCATGTAGTCGTTGATCGCCGCCGTATAGGCCGAGGAGATCGCCGCGCTCTGCGGGTCGTAATCCGCCCCTTGGCTCAGCGGATCGATCGATGGCCCCTTATACCGCGTATCCAGCCGCCCGATGGTCGTGTCGTCGTTCAACTGCAGCGTCTTCGAAAACTCGCCACCGTTGACCCGCAGGTTCGCCCGCATGAGATAGTCCACCGGCAGCCCGGTATATCCGTGCAGCTTCTCCGCCACCGCCTGCTTCTGCTCCGCTGGCAGCTCCGAACCCAGAAGCAGCGCCTGCATGTACTCCCCCAGCGCGTACTTCTCCACCTCCGCCAGAAACGCCTGCAGCTCCGCCGGCTGCGAAGGCAGCTTGTGATGGAAGAACGCGCTCGCCGCATAGGTCGGCAGCGCCAGCGCATATGCCTGTTCCACCCCCGGATTCCACTCCGGCTCATCCACGCTGTTGTCGAAACTCAAAATCTGCGACAGCAGAATAATCCCGTTCAAGTCCACATGCTGCAGATCGGCCGACAGCACCGCGCTGCGCGGCGTCCCATAGCTCTCGCCAAACAGGTACTTCGGCGAGTTCCAGCGGTCATACTTGGTCAGAAACCTCCGGATAAACCGCTCGAACGCATGCGCATCCGGGTCCGTCCCCCAGAACGCCTTCTCTCTGTCCTTACCCATAATCCGGCTGAATCCCGTTCCCGGCGCGTCGATAAACACCAGATCGCTCACATCGAGCAGGCTGTCGCCGTTGTTGACGATCGTGTACGGCGCGCCCTCCTGATGCTCCCCATCCGGCGTCACCACCCGCCGCGGCCCGAATGAGCCCATATGCAGCCACATCGTCGCCGACCCCGGCCCCCCGTTGTATAGAAACGTCACCGGCCGATTCTTTTCCGCGTCCTTCTTGAAATAAGCGGCATAGAACATCCGCGCCGTTGCAGGCGCCTCCTCCGGCTTCTCTTTATCCGGCGGATTCATTCCCGTATCCGGCAGCATCTTGCCATCCAGTCCCAGCAGCGCGTCCTGCTGATCGGTCGCCCCCACCGTCAGCGTTCCCGCCACCGCCCGATACGCAATCGCCTGCCCGCCCACCGTCACCGAGCCGTCGGTCGTTGAATCGGCCTCCGCCATCCCCTGCGGAACCTCCGGCTTTCCCGCCACCACCACCTTTTCGTCCTGCTTTTTGTCGTTGTTCTTCTTATCCTGCGCGCTGACCACCGACATCGAAGAGACCACGACCACACCGGCAACCACACCCATCCAGACCCGTTTCATCCCCATCAAGACACACTCCCTAAAGGCCTGTTTAATGACTCCAAAGAAATCGTCATCTCGACCGAAGCTAAAGTGTACCTCCATACCCGCTTCAACTCCGGCAGGCCCACTTGCTTTGCACGGCAGAGAGCCTGCTCTTCGGCCGAAGCGAACGGGGGCAAGAGACGAGGACGTGACATAAAATAGCACTATGCCCATCGACCTGAACGCTCCGCTGGCCGCCAGCGACCCCGAGATCGCCCAGCAGATTGAAAACGAAGTCAGACGTCAGCACGACGGCCTCGAGATGATCGCCTCCGAAAACTTCGTCAGCCGCGCCGTCCTTGAAGCCGCGGGCACGGTCTTCACCAACAAATACGCCGAAGGCTACCCCGGCAAGCGCTACTACGGCGGCTGTGAGTTCGCCGACATCGTCGAAGACCTCGCCCGCGCCCGCGTGAAGCAGCTCTTCGGCGCCGACCACGCCAACGTCCAACCCCACTCCGGCTCCCAGGCCAACGCCGCCGCCTACATGACCCTGCTCACTCCCGGCGACTGCATCCTTGGCCTTGACCTCGCCCACGGCGGCCATCTCACCCACGGCCACAAGCTCAACTTCTCGGGCAAACTCTACCGTATCGTCGGCTATCAGGTCCGCCGCGACACCGAGACCATCGACTATGACGAGCTCGAAGCGATCGCCCTCCGCGAAAAGCCGAAGGTTATCGTAGGCGGCGGCAGCGCCTATCCGCGCCAGTTCGACTTCCCCCACATGCGCCAGATCGCCGACAAGGCAGGCGCCTACCTGATGATCGACATGGCTCACTTCGCCGGCCTCGTCGCCGGCAACGCGCACCCCTCGCCCGTTCCCCACGCCCATGTCGTTACCTCCACCACGCACAAAACTCTGCGCGGCCCCCGCAGCGGCCTCATCCTCTGCCAGCAGGAGTTCGCCGCAGGCATTGACCGCAGCGTCTTCCCCGGCCAGCAGGGCGGTCCGCTCATCCATGTCATCGCCGCCAAAGCCGTAGCCTTCAAAGAGGCCCTCCAACCCGACTTCGCCGCCTACGCCAACCAGATCGTTGCCAACGCCAAGGTGCTCGCCGGAGCGATGGCCGCCGAGGGCTACCGCATCATCTCCGGCGGCACCGACACCCACCTCCTGCTCATCGATGTCTTTCAAAAAGGGATGCTTGGCTCCGAAGCCGAACACGCACTCGGCGAGGCCGGCATTACCGTCAACAAGAACGCCATCCCCTACGACACCAACCCGCCCATGAAGCCCAGCGGCATCCGCATCGGCACTCCCGCGCTCACCACCCGCGGAATGAAGGAGCCCGAGATGCGCATTATCGCAAGCTGGATCGCCCAAGCGCTCGAGCACCGCAGCGACGCGGACAAGCTCCGCCAGATTCGCCATCAGGTCCAGGATCTCGCCGAAAGATTCCCGCTCTACCCTTGGCTCCGCGATCGCTAATTCCTGACAGCATGTGTCAGTCAATCAAGCCAGACCTTAGAACCTGTCTACAAACTAGTTGAGGAACCCTGGACGACATATGCGGTGCGGGTTAGCTTGGGCTAAGGTCACGGGATGTATGGGAGCGATTTGACGGACCAGCAATGGGCAAAACTGGAGCCGCTGCTGCAAGCATCGTGGAGAGATCGTCACCCCGGAGGTCGGCCGCGCAAGTATGATCTACGGCGCGTGGTGGATGGGCTGCTGTACGTGGTGAAGACGGGTTGTCAATGGCGGCAGTTGCCCAGCAATTTTCCTCCGTGGAAGGCCGTGCATCAGCAGTTCCGGCGGTGGCGCGACAGCGGAGTGTGGGAGCGCATAGGACAGACTCTACGCGAACAGGGCCGCAAGGCAGGCGGACGAAACGCTACGCCCACCGTGGCGATTCTCGATTCGCAGTCAGTGAAGACGGCGCTAAAAGGGGGCGGCGCGGCTACGATGCAGGCAAGAAAATCAAAGGGCGTAAGCGGCATATTGCGGTAGATACGCAAGGCAACCTGCTCGCGGTGGTCGTGCACTCGGCCGGCATCCAGGACCGGGTAGCGGCTCGCGCCGTGTTGATGCGATTGTTCCGCCGATTCGATACCATCCAGACTGTCTTCGCCGATGGCGGCTATACAGGCACGCTGATCAACTGGGCAAAGGACATGTTTGGATATAGCGTCGAGATCGTCAAACGCAACCAGCAACCCCTCTTCCAAGTCCTGCCCAAACGCTGGATCGTCGAACGAACCTTCGCCTGGCTCAACTGGTCACGCCGCCTCTCCAAAGACTACGAACTTTGCCACACCTCGGCTGAATCCATGATCCATATCGCCTTCGCTCATCAACTCGTACGCCGTTCTACCTAGTTTGTAGACAGATTCTTAGAGAACATAGGGCCTGTGATGACCATGCCGAGAGAAGCGATTAGAATCGCGTCATGTCGAACAGGCAAACTCTTGGTCAAGCGATCAGATGTTTTGGCGACCCACAGGAACGAATCAATTACTTCCGCCTCTATTCGGAGGATGTCATCTTGCACGGCTATCAGGGTGTGGAACCTGGGCTTGAAAGCGTAAAGCAGTTCTACAACGCATTCTGGAAAGTGTTTCCAGACGCAAGAGTGACGATTCAAGATCTCGTCGAGGAGGGCGAGACCCTCGCTCTCCGCTATCTCATCACAGGAACACAGCACGAGACTTTTATGGGCATTGCCCCGGCAGGGCAGCGGATCGAGCTTCCGGGCATCAGCTTCTTGCACTTCAGGAACGGCCGCTGCTTTGAGCGATGGACCTGCTCGGACTCCGCGGTGTTTTTGAACCAGATCGGAGCGACTCGAACCTTTTCCTCCTGAAAGACGAAAGGCCCTTTCCTCCCTCGAAGCGAACACACCACCGCTTCTCCTTTTTTCCGCCAAAGTGTACCTTGGTGGCACGAATCTCCGAGCTTCGGCGACGCTGCTCCGAGAGCAGCAGAAAAGGGGCAAATCGATGGCGATTGCGATGTTGGCCTGGCTAATTGCGATTCCTCTGCTCGGCTTAGTCACCGGCATGCGGACCATGACCCCAATCGCCGCGCTCTGCTGGTTCGCCTACGCGGGCTATCTGCCCGTGGGTGGCACCTGGGCCTTCTGGACCGCGAAACTGATCACCGCCATCGTCTTCACCGTGCTGGCTCTCGGAGAGCTCATCGGCGACAAGCTGCCCAAGACGCCGAATCGCACTGCGCCCGGCCCGCTGATCGCCCGCCTGCTCTTCGGCGGACTTGTTGGCGCCATCGTCGCCGTTGCCCTGGACGGTTCAGGTCTCGAAGCCGTCATCCTGGCAGTTGCCGGCGTGCTGATCGGAGCTTTCGCCAGCTTCATTCTACGTCGCGACATCGTGGCCCGGTCAGGATTCAAGGACTGGCCCGTGGCTCTTCTCGAAGATCTCAGCGCAGTCGGACTCGCCATCCTGGCCATGGGAATCATCACAGGATAGCGGCTTGCTCCCTTGCCTCCTTCAGCCCGCAGCGCTAAACCATTGTCCATCGCCAACTTGCCGAACCTCCTCTGCCACAATTAAAAAGATGGCCGAATCTCTCCGCGTGGGAGTAAGATTTGCGGTACTTTCGACCCGCCGCTTTTAAAACAGCGGAAGCGGTCGGAAGCGAACGGTGGACAGGAGCGCAGTTGGGTCCTATTTGAATTGCAAGACCGACGGAAGAGCGAGAGCGCGAATCATGCGGGCGAGGTGGAACATGACAAAAAGCATTCTGAGAGTTGTGTTAACTATCCTGATGTACGCCGGAGTGATCGTCTTCCTGCTGCCCTACTTCGCCGGCAGGCTTACGACAGGCGTGCTCTTCATCATCCTCGGTGCCGGGACTGCCGTGATCTGCGGCCTTCTTCGCTGTTATCTCACCGAAGGGGATTGCGGCAAGGTTCCTCACGCCGGCCGCGATTGGTAATCTTGCAGCTCTTCTCCAGGTGAGCTGCCGTGCATCATGCGTCTCCCTGCTCACCGATGCTGGTTCGCGTCTGCTAGCCGGATTGCGGAACTTTACTCTGCTCTAACCCACGAACCGGAGCGCTGCTGGTCATATCCCGCGCCGCGCGCCGCTCCCGTCCCCATTCCGAGGAAGGCCGTTTTCTGGCGCTCGACAGCTCTCCCCAGCCAACCTGATTGCGACCCGCGGCTTTGGCCCGGTAGAGAGCCTTATCGGCGGCATCCACCAGATCGTCCCGCGAGACCGATTCGCTCGGCCAGCACGACGCAACCCCGCAGCTTACCGTGGATAACCGCGGCGGAACTCCAGAGTCGTGCAGGGCCGGAGAGCCAGCCACTTCCACCAGTTTACGGATCCGTTCAGCGACGATCATCGCGCCCTCCTGGCCGGTGTTCGGCAGCAGAACCACAAACTCCTCCCCGCCGAACCGCGCCGCGAAATCATCCTTGCAGCGCAGGCTTTGCAGCAGCAGCGAAGCCACGCGCGCCAGCACACGATCGCCATACAGGTGCCCGCCGGCGTCGTTGGTCGCCTTGAAGTGGTCGATATCGATCACAATAGCCGAAAAGCACTCTTCCACGGCAACGCTCCTGTGCCAGAGCTTCTCGAATTGGAGCTCGTACGCGTGACGGTTCGCCAGGCCGGTAAGACTGTCGATCGACGAGATCCGCTGCAGCTCCACGTTGAGATAAGACAGCTCGCTGCTTTGTATCTCGCTGCGCAGCCGCATCAGGTATCCAATGCGCTCCTCGCGCCCCACGCTATAGTTCGCGATCACGGTCATGGAGATGGCGCATACCGCCAAAGTCACCCCCAACAGCTTCTCCGAAGGATTCAGGAAGCGGTCGAGCTGGATGAAGATGAGATCGGCCCCCAGCAGAACCGCGGAGGCGCTGACCGCGAAAGGAAACTGGAGCCGCATCACCACATTGACGAAGATCACCGCGACGATCAGGCCCACCTGGGCATACGCCGATGCGGTCGCATTCTTGCCGCTCTCCAGGTAAAGATGCGTCACCCCCACCAGGCAGCTCAGCACCGCGATGCTCGTCTCCCGATACATCTTGCTGTGACTCCACCGCATGCTGAAGTTGATAATCAGGGCCAATGGCGTGACGATGCACAGCCGCATCTGCACCGCGAACCAGGAATGGCCTCCGCGAAGAAAATAGTCGGCGAGGATATAGATGTCGAACAGGCCGATCGCCACCAGGCCTTCAATCCAAAGGCGATTGGCTCGTTGCAGGCGCGTCGAATTCTCAAAGCCCGCCTCAAGAGGCTTCGGCATGGCCAGCCACTGAAAACCTCGCTTCGTGAGCCGGTCTATTTGTTCGATCGCGAGTTCATGGATGGAGGCGCCTGGCATGTCCAATCCGCTTCTTTCCGGCAAAAAATCTTCGATCCCTTGTTTCGATCAACCGTTCTCCACAATAGGAAAACTACGGCGATGATCGCCAAGGAATCGTTACTCATGGATGGTATATGCGGACGAGCGGCGAGCTGCGAAGATTTTCAGCAACGGCATGGTACTTTCGTGTCATCTTCGCATCGGCAGGAGGTAGCTTCCGAGTCTGAATTACGCAATCAGGACGTTGTCAATCAACCGCGTGCTCCCCACATAAGCAGCGATCGCGATCAGCGTGCCCGCGCTCACCGACAGAACCGGCAGCAGCGTGTCCGGATCGACGACGGCGAGATAGTCCAGGCGGACGCCGGCTTCGGTCTGGAAAACCTCGATGCCGCGCCGCAGGAGCACCTCGCTGCTTCGCTCCCCGCCCGCGATCTCCCGCTCGAGGCTCAGCAGAACGCGGTATAGGACCAGAGCCTGCTGCCGTTCTCCGGCGCTCAGATACTTGTTTCTGCTGCTCAGCGCCAGACCGTCTCGATCCCGCGCGATCGGGCAGCCGACCAGCTCCACATCGAAGTTCAAGTCCGCGACCATGCGCCGCAACACCGCCAGCTGCGCGGCATCCTTCTGGCCGAAGTACGCTCGCCGTGGACCCGCAATGTGGAACAGCTTCGCCACCACCGTCGCGACCCCGGTGAAGTGTCCCGGCCGCGATGCTCCATCGAGCCGGTCGCCCACTCCCGAAACGGTGATCGACGTCGCCGCGCCCGCGCGATACATCTCCCCGGCAGAGGGCGCAAACACCGCGGTCACGCCCTCCGCTTCGAGCAGCGCGCAGTCCTGCTCAAAGGTTCGGGGGTAGGTGGCCAGGTCCTCGCCAGGCGCGAACTGCAGCGGATTGACGAAGATCGACGCGACGACCGCATCGCACTCCGAGCGCGCGCGGCGCACCAGCGAAAGATGTCCTTCATGCAGCGCACCCATGGTGGGAACCAATCCCAACATCGGCGACGTGCCCGAGCGTAGCTCCCGGCAAATTCGCTGCATCTCCGCGACGCCCGTCACAATCTGCATAAAACAGCAATCTCCCTCAAGGCCGGAGGCGGCCTGCCCTCAACGAAACAGAACGTCATCTCGACCGGATGACCGGGGTCCCCGGCGAGCGCACTTGCTCGCTGGGGTGGCAAGCCGTGCAGCTTTATCACACGGCAGTGGAGAGATCCCCGCATTCGCCTTTGTTGTTGTTTGTTCTTACATCTAAACCTTGAATAAGTTTTTAACACCTTCTACCCGGCCACCACAGACGGAATAGCCATCAGATCCCGCGTCTCCCGCGAAAGGTGATAACTCTCCTCGTCCGAAGGAAACGTCCTCGCCTCCACGTCGTGCCGATACTCTTCAAGCGCGCCGCGCATCACCTCTGCCACATCGGCGTATCGCCGGACGAACTTGGCCGGAGGCGAAAAGGTCATCGACATCATGTCGTGCAGCACCAGGATCTGGCCGTCGCAGTCCGGGCCGGCACCGATCCCTATCGTCGGAATGCGCAGCTCCTCCGTGATCAGCTTCGCCAGCTCGCGCGGCACGCCCTCCAGCACGATCGCAAAACAGCCCGCATCTTCGAGCGCCAGCGCGTCGCTCCGCAGCTCGTCGATCGCATCTATCGTCTTGCCCTGCACCTTGTACCCGCCCATGCGGTGCACACTCTGCGGAGTCAGCCCGATGTGCCCCATCACCGGAATCTCAGCACTGACAATCCGCCGCGCTAGTTCCTTGCGTTCGCGTCCGCCTTCGAGCTTCACCGCCTCGGCCCCCCCTTCCTTCACAAAGCGAATCGCATTCGCGACGCCTTCGCGGTCGTCAACCTGGTAGCTCCCGAATGGCATATCCGCCACCAGCAGAGCGCGCCGCACCGCCCGCCGCACCCCCCGGGTGTAGAGCAGCATCTCGTCCATCGTGACGGCCAGCGTGTTTTCATGGCCCTGCATCACCATGGCAAGCGAGTCGCCGACCAGCACAACATCCAGCCCGGCTTCGTCGACCAGCCGCGCGCTGGCATAGTCGTAGGCTGTCATCGAGCTGATAACCTGGCGAGTAAGCTTTTTTTCAAGCAGGGAAGGAACCGTTACCTTTGCGGAAGAACCTGCGCCGCGCCCAACCTGCGCGCTGATCTTCTCCGCCCGGTCGGGGGAAAACGTGGTCAGACTCATGACTATCTCCAGTGCAGTTCCACCGCGCGCCGCCCGCAAAGAGCGGCTTTGGCCGGATACCACCTGTCCCAGCAGCAGCCTGGGTCCGCTTAAACCCTACTCGCCTCTCCTGCCCATGGCAAGCCGCCTCTGGACTTGCGGGGCCATCTCCGGCCTGACATGAAATACCGCTGAAAGAGGCGAGTGCTTTACGCCCGGCCCCGGGCAGAGTTCGGCGGAGGCGGGTAGTTGGGCTTCAGCTTCGCCGCAGGCGCGGAAATCTCCGGCTCCAACTCGATCGGCCGATGCGCCGCGACCATCTCGGCAATGGCAAACTTCAGCGCCTCCACGCCTTCGCCCGTCACCGCGGAGAGAGCAAAGAAGGGAAGCTTCCGCCGCTTGGCCATCGCAGCCAGCTTCTTCAACTTCTCAGGATTAGCCACATCCGCCTTCGCCGCCACCAGAATCGTGGGCTTGGCTGCGAGCGCAGGATCGAAGCTCTTCAACTCTTCCGTGATCACCTTGTAGTCGGCGACCGGATCAGGCCGGGCGGAGCCTACTGCCGCGGCGCTCCCCTCGGCGGCGTTCGAGTCCGACACGTCCACCAGATGCACAATCACGCTGGTGCGCTCGATGTGCTTCAGAAATTGAATGCCCAGCCCATGGCCAAGATGCGCACCTTCGATCAGCCCCGGAAGGTCGGCCACGGTAAACGATTCGGTATGAGGATACTCGCCCACCTGCACCACGCCCAGATTCGGTTCGAGCGTGGTAAAGGCGTAGTTCGCGATCTTTGGCCTGGCCGCCGAAAGCCGCGAAATCAGCGTCGACTTGCCCACATTCGGATACCCGACCAGCCCGGCATCGGCCAGCAGCCGCAGCTCCAGCCGGTAGGCGCGCTCTTCCCCCGCGCGGCCCAGCTCGTGCTCCCGCGGAGCCTGGTGCGTGCTGGTCGCAAAGTGCTGATTCCCCCGTCCCCCGCGTCCTCCCTTCGCGATCACAATCGTCTC
The DNA here is from genome assembly GCA_965277335.1 of Edaphobacter sp. Taxonomy (GTDB): domain Bacteria; phylum Acidobacteriota; class Terriglobia; order Terriglobales; family Acidobacteriaceae; genus Edaphobacter. The sequence goes on from CBDICJ010000009.1 coordinate 818,212, forward strand.
ATTCGCGCGGGCAAAGTCGTGAACCAGCTCGCCGGTCTGGTCGTCATACAGCAGTGTGCCCACCGGCACCTTCAGCGTCACCGGCTCGCCCGCATATCCCGAGCAGTTCGAGCCCAGCCCATGGCCGCCGCGCTGCGCCTTGTGCTCGGGGTTGAAGCGGAAGTGAACCAGAGTGTTGTGGCTCAGCGAAGACGACATCAGAACATCGCCTCCGTGGCCTCCATCGCCGCCCGAAGGCCCGCCCTTCGGCACGAATTTCTCCCGCCGAAACGCCATGCAGCCGTTGCCGCCGTCGCCAGCCTTGATCCGGATTCGCGCTTCATCGATAAACATCGGTCTCATCAGTGTACTAGGGGATCTCCGATGAAGCAGGGACACTGCCTGTTCGCAACTTCAGCTCCCCAGTTCTCGATCGTATGGAGAACCACCTCCTGAAACTTCACAAGTACCCCTGTTCCCTACTCGCTGCCTTAACACGGAAGTAGACTTTCCTAATCTCCCCAACTTCGTTACTCTGCCGCTAACCTGTTTGAAAAGGGCGAACCCTATGGGCATGGCGCTTTGCCGTGCATCTTTCCATAGCGCGGCAAGTCATTCTCTCTTCCCGTAGTTGTGGTGGTTGTGGTGCAGCCGATTAAGCATTCCGGGGAGAACGCATGTGGTCTGGTCTGGGGCGCGCAAAGTTCAGCGCGGCCGCGATGAAGAAGTTTGGTTATCTCCTGTTGTGGGGCCTGGTCGCTGCAAGCCTGGGAAACTCCGCGCCCGCGCAGTCGTCCTCCAGCGGCGCCATCAGCGGCTATGTCGTCGATGCCGGAGGAGCCGCACTGGCCGGCGCCGACATAGAAGCTCGGAACCTCTCCACCGGAGCACAGATCCCCGCCACCTCCGGAAGTAGAGGAGAGTTTCTCCTCCCGGCGCTGCCCGCTGGCGACTACCAGGTGCGGATCGAGTATGAACGGTTCGCCAGCCTCACTCTCTCCCCCGTCACCGTCCAGATAGGCGGAGAGACCACGGTCCAGGCACGCCTGCGTGTCGCCGGCGTCATCTCCTCCATCACCGTTCATGCATCGCCCCAGCCCGCCGCCTCTATCGAAGACCTCTCCTCCCTCGCCATCGCCGGCGTCATCACCCCCGAGGAGGTGGAACGCCTGCCCGACAACAATCGGCGATTCCAGACCTTCGCCCTCTTGACCCCGACGGTTCACGCCGATCCCGACGGCGACGGCCTGCTGAGTTTTCGCGGGCTGGCCTCCACCCAGAACAGCACCCGCATCGACGGCGGCGACGATGACCAGAGCTTCGGAGCCGTTCCCCAGGGCGCAGCCATCGAGAGCAGCGCGGATAACGAAGACGCGGCCGAGAGTGGCGCCTCGGTCCGCACCGGCTCCGCGGGATTCGGCCGCGACGAAGGCAATGCTCGGCCCTCGGGCGCGTCCTACACCTTCTCCCAGGAGGCCGTGCGCGAGTTCCGCGTCTCCGGACAGAACTACTCCGCCTTGTACGGTCACGCCGCCGGCGGCGTCATCTCCACCGTCTCCCGAGGCGGCTCCAACCAGCTCCACGGCAGCGCCTTTTATCTCATTCGGTCCAGCGCGCTCGGCGCCACCAATCTCTTCTCCATCGCCAACACCTACGTCAACGGCGTCGTCTCCAGCCAGGCGGTCAAGCCCCACGATCTCCGCCAGCAGTTCGGTGGTAGCATCGGCGGAGCCGCGGTTCGCGACAAGCTCTTCTTCTTCTACGTCTACGATCAGCAGCGCAGGGACTTTCCCGCCATCTCCTCCCCGCAGGACCCAAACTTCTTCTCTCTCACCCCCAACCAGACGGCGCTCCTGGCAAACCGGGGCGTCACCCCAGCCAAGACCATGGCGGCCTTGAACTATCTCGACAGCCTCACCGGCATCGTCCCCCGGCGCCACGATCAGACCATCAACTTCGCCCGCCTGGACTGGAACGCCGCCGAACAACACAGGTTCAGCCTGCAATACAATCGCGCCCGCTCCAGCGCCCCCTCCGGAGCGCGGTCTTCGCCGGTCGTCTATGCGGGAAGAGCTAGCTTGGGCAGCAGCTACGCCAAAGTCGATGCGCTGCTCGGCCGCTGGACCTGGCGGCCAACCCCCACCCTGAGCCACGATCTGCACGTCCAGTATGGCCGCGACCTGCAATACGAGCAGGCCCAGCCGCCGCTGCCGCAGGAGCCCGCCATCGGCCCCGGCGGATACGCTCCCCGAGTCGCCATCGGGCCCCAGGGCTTCACCTTCGGCACGTCCTATCTGCTCGGCCGCAACGCCTATCCCGACGAGACCAAGCTGCAGGTCGGGAACCTGTTCACCTGGGTGCATGGCCGCTCCCAACTGCAGGCCGGGATCGACCTGAGCCTGGTCCACGACGACATCGAAAGCCTCACCAACACCCAGGGCTCGTTCCACTACGACAGCGGCGTCACCTCCGGTCATGCCGGCGGCCTGGTCGACTGGATCACCGACTACACCTTCAATGTCAACGCCTACCCTAACGGCGGATGCCCGTCCATCTACGCCTCCATCCATCTCTTCTGTTTCCGCTCCTTCACCCAGAGCTTCGGAGAGCAGGCGGTCGCCTTCGACACCCAGGAGTGGGCCGCCTTCGTGCAGAACGACTGGCGGGTTCGGCCCGGGCTGACCATCAACGCCGGGGTGCGCTACGAATACGAGTTTCTCCCTTTGCCGCAGCAGCCTAACCCCGCTCTCGACGCCGCGTTCGGCAGCGTCGGAGCCAGCAGCGTCTTTCCCGAGGACAGGAACAACTTCGGTCCCCGCGCCGGCATCTCGTGGGAGCCGTTCGGCGCCGGCCGAGGTCTCATTCGCGTCGGTTACGGCTTGTTCTACGGCCGCCTGCCCGGCGCCACCGTGCGCAGCGCCCTGGTCAACACCGCGCTCCCCTCCTCCGCCATTCACGTTCTCATCCTTCCCAGGGCGGAGACCCTTTGCCCGCAGGTCCCGAATCAGGGCTTCGGCTATGCGTGCTCCTACCTCACCACGCCGCCGGCAGCCGTAGCATCGACGACCTCGGCGTCTGTCTTCGACCGCGGCTTCCGTCTTCCCGCCGTGCAGCAGGGCAGCCTTACCCTGGAGCGCGGCATCGGCGCGGGCGTCACAGCCAGCGCCACCTACCTGATGAATCTCGACCGCCAGCTGCCCAACTCCGTCGACATCAACATCGCCCCCGCCACTGCGACCAAGCTCTTCCAGCTTCAGGGCGGCACCGGAGCCGTCGGGGTGCGGGATCAAGAAACCTTCGTCGTTCCCGTCTACACCCAGCGCATCGACCCGGCCTTCGGTCCCGTAAGCGACATCGTCTCGAACGCGAATGCAAGCTACAACTCCCTCGTCCTCGAAGCCCGTCGCAGAAGCCGCGGCGGCTTCGAATTCCGTTCCAGCTGGGCCTGGTCCAAGGCCCTCGACTACGGCCAGACCGGCGGCGCAACCCCGCGCACCAGCAATCAGTTCGATCCCTTCAATCTGCGCTACGACCACGGCCTCTCAGCACTCAACTTTCCCCACAAGATCGTCGCCAGCGCGGTATGGCAGCCCCAACTCGGCGATCCGTCCGACCCGTCGCGAGGCTGGATCGCAACGGCGATCAATGGCTGGCGAATCTCGGGCATCTTCAGCGAGTCCAGCGGCCGCCCCTACACCCTGCAGATCTTCGGCGGAACTCGCCTCGCCGGCGGCCACGAGAGCATCAACGGCTCAGGCGGAGCCGTCTATCTTCCCACCGTCGGACGCAACACCCTGCGCCTCCCCGACACCAGCCGCATCGACCTCCGCCTCACCCGCGCCCTCCGGTCCGGCGAGCATCTCAGGGTCAATGGCGTCGCCGAGATCTTCAACCTAACCAACCACGTCAACTACTCCGCCATTACCCAGCGCGCCTACCTCGCCGGCGTCGAAACCAACGGCGTCACCCCGCTCGTCTTCCAAAACGCGGCCAACATCGCCGCCGAAGGGCTCAACGCCCAGCCCTTCGGCACCTTCACTGCAGCCTCCGCCGGCCAATCCTCCGAACGCCAGATTCAGCTAGGCCTACGCCTCAAGTTTTGAATATGAGTGTAGGGGGTAGGGAATAGGGAGTAGAAGACAGGCAGGGCGTAGGGAATAGGCTTTCTGAGAACCTGTCTAATAACTCCTTAAAATCGTCATCTCGACCGAAGCCGTGTGGTTTTATCGCACGGCGTAGTGGAGAGATCCCCGCATTTCGCCTTTGCCGTTGTCTGTTTTCTCGTTAGATCTGAACCGTAAAGCACTAATTTAAACAGGTTCTGAGATCGAAAGCGTATTCCCATCCGGATCCGAAAACCAAGCCACCTGGGCCCCGTCCGGAGCGCTCCAAACCCCATCCTCGCTCTGTTCGAAATACGGATAGCGCTTGAACTCGATGTCCTTGCCGCTCATCGCAGCTATCGTCTGGTGAATGTCCTCCACCTGCCAGCCGACAATCGTGTAGGGTGCCGGAGTGAATTCACCAAGCCGGACAATCCGAATCATCGTTCCCTTCGCATCCATCACCACCGCGAACGAATCGTCGCTCACGAAGCGAAGCCCAAGCGTGTCCTCGTAAAACATCCGTGACCGCGCCGCATCGCGGGTGGGAACGAACGCAATCAGCGAACTTTTACCAAGCATACTGTGTCCTCATTCAGTCTTTCGTTCAGAAACTCGTAGCGAGTGTACCGCCCCAAACTCCACCTGTCTCTGGTTATCTGTTTTCCTAACCATCGCGCGTCGTGAAGCAAGCTGCGGTCTTGCTTACCCCTTTGAATCGCTTACCCTTTGAATCATTGTCATCCGCGAAAATCGATATCAAGCCTTCAGCCCTCGAACAGCTTCCTGGACAGCGTAAGCAGAGAGCCTAAAATAAAATACGTGAGCTTTACCGAACAATTCGACGTCGTCGTCGTAGGCGCCGGCCATGCCGGTTGCGAAGCCGCCATGGCCTCCGCCCGCATGGGCCTGCGCACCGCCATTTTCACCCTCAACCTCGACCTTATCGCCCAGATGAGCTGCAACCCCGCCATCGGCGGCATCGCCAAAGGCCACCTCGTCCGCGAGATCGACGCCCTGGGCGGCGTCATGGGCGAGGTCGCCGACGCCACCGGCATCCAGTTCCGCCTGCTCAACACCTCCCGCGGCCCCGCCGTCTGGTCCCCGCGCGCCCAGTGCGACAAAGCCCTCTACCGCGTCAAAATGCGCGAACTCCTCGAATCCCAGCCCAACCTCTTCATCAAGCAAGCCGAAGTCGTCGACCTGCTCATCGTGGAAGACAGTTCTCAGTTCTCAGTTCCCAGTTCTCCGGAACAACTGGAAGACAGTTCTCAGTTCTCAGTTCCCAGTTCTCAGAACCAACTGACAACGGACAACGGACAACGGCAACGGACAACTTCCTCCCGCACCGTTCGCGGCCTCAAACTCCGCGACGGCCGCACCATCCACGCCGCCGCCACCATCGTCACCACCGGCACCTTCCTCAACGGCATCATCCACTGCGGCGAGCAGCAGTACACCGCCGGCCGCAGCGGCGAGCCCGCCTCCGTCCTGCTCGGCGAAGCCCTTAAGCGCCTAGGCCTCCGCGAGCGCCGTCTCAAGACCGGCACCCCTCCACGCCTCGACGGCCGCACCATCGACTGGGCTCAGTTCGAAGAGCAGCCCGGCGACCCCGACCCCACCCCCTTCAGCTTCCGCACCCGCAACCTTCCCCTCCGCCAGATCGTCTGCCACATCGCCCATACCACACCCGAAACACTCGCCCTCATCAAAGCCAACGTCCACCGCTCGCCCATGTACACCGGCCAGATCGAAGCCATCGGCCCGCGCTACTGCCCCTCCATTGAAGACAAGATCGTCCGCTTCCCCGACAAGACCCGCCACCAGTTCTTCCTCGAACCCGAAGGCCTCAATACCCATGAGGTCTACATCAATGGCATGAGCACCAGCCTGCCCATGGAGATCCAGGCCGCCATGGTCCACTCCATCCCCGGCCTCGAACGCGCCGAGATGCTCCGCCCCGGCTACGCCATTGAGTACGATGCCATCGACCCCACCGAGCTCGACCGCACCCTGCGCGTCAAATCCTTCTCGGGCCTCTACCTCGCCGGCCAGATCAACGGCACCAGCGGCTACGAAGAGGCAGCCTGCCAAGGCCTCATGGCCGGCATCAACGCAGCCCTTAGCGTCCGCTGGACCAAAACTCTGGGTGCTCCATCTCTGGGTGCTTTATCTATGACAGATTCACCGTCATGGATGGGTTCTTCCGGTGAACTTCCGGATCACCCTTCCACCTTCACGCTCGACCGCACCGAAGCCTACATCGGCACCCTCATAGACGACCTCATCAGCAAAGGCGTCGACGAGCCCTACCGCATGTTCACCTCGCGCGCCGAGTTCCGCCTCCACCTCCGCATCGACAACGCTGACCACCGCCTCACCCCGCACGGCCGCCGCCTCGGCCTCATCGACGACGCCGCATGGGCCGACTACGAAGCCCGCCAGGCCCGCGCCGCCGCCTTCGACAGCCTCCTCCACACCGCGTGCGTCCGCGCCAACGAACTTCCCGCTTCACTCCTGGAACGCCTCGACGGCGACGCCGCCGCAGTTACCGGTCAAACCTTCGCGCAGCTCCTCAAGCGCCCCGAAGTCCCCATCGAAGCCCTCATTCCCACCCTGCGCGAAGCCATCGCCCGCCAGCCCGCCCTCGCTCCCTGGTCCGAAACCCTCAACAAAATGGGTGCCCCAGGTCTCGCTTCTGAGACCTGGGTTGTACCGCCGGCGAACTCTCCGTCAAGCGCCAGCACCCCCCACCTCCCTTCCTGGGTGCGCAACGAGATGAAAACCGTCGAGACCGAAATCAAATATTCCGGCTACCTCGACCAGCAGCGCCGCTCCATCGAAAAGATGCGCAAGGCCGAAACCAAACTCATCCCAGCCTGGTTCGACTACGCCTCCATCAGCGGCCTCTCCACCGAGATGAAGCAGACCCTCAACCGCGTCCGCCCCCACACCCTCGGCCAGGCCAGCCGCATCTCCGGCGTCACCCCCGCAGCCATCTCGCTCATCCACGTCTACATCGAAATCCAATCCCGCACCCGCGTCGCCGCCCAGCAACTCTCCGCGTAGCAACAAAGAATTACCACGGACAAGAAGGAAACAGAAGGAAGACGGCTCAGTAAGACATCAGCCTCAACGAAGCACGCGACAACGTGACAGTCGATAAGTCGGGATTGCAGTTAAGAAGAGGCAGCATGTCGCTTACCTCCCGTCGACAACGGATTCAAGTTGCGCGACTCGCTTCCCAAACTCAGCTTTCACAATACGAATCAACTCTCGTATCTTTGCTGGCAAGACACGATCCGCGGGTACTGCAAAGACTTTCACGTGCGTGCCCTTCCAATCTGGCAGCACTCGAATGAGACCGCCTCCGAAAGTCGGATGAGTTGCCAGATGCTGCGGGAGCATTGCAATTCCAAGGTGTTCCCGTGCCGACTGTGCAGACACAATGACGCTGCTGCAGGCGCACGCTCCCTTCATCGTGATGGTTGACAGCATCCACCTGATTCCGATCGTCCTTGCTCGTTGAAATAGCGTAAGCGCGTGCTTCTACGGTGCCGCGTGCTTCTACGGTACGATTTCTGACGTAAGGTGTGGTGACCCCTCTACGATCGCGCTAATCGGTAAATATGAGATGGGTCACGCTCATTCTTCCCGGCATCTATTCCCAAGGTAAGGATTCGTTCGACTTCTAGGGTTACTACAGCACGCGGAGGAACAGAGGATGTCAGCCAATTCCAACTTCGGCAGTTTCGGAAGATACGAAGAAACTCCCGTCGATCAAATGTCTCCCGAAGTGAGAGATGCGTACGACTTCACGAGGAAGCTACGCGGGCAGGTGCCAGGGCCACACAAGATCTGGCTTTCCAACCCGAAGCTCTCGAAAACTATCGTGCCAACTGGCAAGTATTACCAGACAGAGTCTTCGCTGACGAAGGGGGAGATTGAGATTGTCACGAACGTCATCAATGGGCGATGGCTGGCGGCTTACTCAAACTTCGAACACGAGAAGATTGGGGAGGAGCAAGGCCATCTCCCGCCTGCCAGCGTGCAGGCGATCATCGCCGGCCTGCCGACTTCTTTCGATGACCCCCGGCAACAGATCGTGTACGAGCTCGCCTCAACGCTGGCCGCCCCGCGCATGGTGCCGACTGGAATGTATCAGCGTGCGAAGGACCTGCTCGGCGATGCCGGCATTGTCGATGTCACCGTGCTCATGGGATGGTTTACCGCAGTGTCCTTAACCCTGATGGCATTCGATGTGCCATCAGACGCCGTCGGTCTAAAGCAGTAAGGAGGCTGGAGTATGCCTGAGCCAAAGCAAAGTCTTGGCGGACGTTTGCCCCTGTTCGACCCAGAAGCATTAACGCCACCGCAGAAATCCGTCTACGACTCGATCGCCAGCAAGATGGTTCCCTGGGCCGAATCAGCCGGGTTCAAGGCCAGGCTGGACAGTGGCGAGCTCATCGGTCCGTTCAACACCATTCTCTCGAGTCCTGAGATTGCGGCGGCGTTTCTTGCTCTGCAGGCTTCAGAGCAAGAGCACACGTTGCTGAGTGAGCGAGTGCGACAAGTCATCATTTTGACGGTGGGCGCTTTGACGGTGGGCGCTGTTTGGAAGTCAGACTACGAACGGTATGCCCACTCTGCCGTCGCCCGGAAAGCTGGTTTCTCTGAAGATGCGATTCGTGCGCTTGCTCAGGGTGACCAAGCCGATGATATGACGCAAGAAGAGTGGATCGCGCAGCGCTTCACATGGCAGCTGACGGCAGAGCGCCACATTGGAGACGAACTCTACGCGGAGGCAGTCGCCGCCTTCGGTGCTCGCGGCATCGTGGATCTGATTTTTCTCGCCGGCTGTTATGACACGATCTCGTCGTTGCTCAATGCCTTCAGGGTTCCCGCCCCTGAGTAGGGCGCTTGCGTTGCTCGCGTCGCATGGTACGCAGTCAATCAGGGCTGGCCCAGCTCAGTTCATTCGATCCCACACTCGAAAGGATTTCAGCATGTCTCACAATCAGGCGCCTCAGGCTCACCTCACGACCATAGCCCGCTTTCCGATAAAGTATTTTTTAGAGAATCTGGCCATCCGCGCGGACAACTCTGTTCTCGTTACGGCAATGAGTAACAAAGAATTATGGTATGTTCCGGGCAAAAGCGGGGATGCGGAAATCAAGCCTGTGTGCATCCATACGTTTGAGCAGCCTACGACGGGCATCGCCGAAATCGAACCGGACGTGTTCCTTATCCTCTGCGGAAACCTGTACACGACAAACGAATCCTTCGCGCATCAGCTCGATCTCCGCGACTGGCAGCCCGGTTCGCCTGTCGCGCCAAAGCTGCTCTGCCGATTTCCCGAAAAAGCGCGCGGCCTCAACGGATGCTGCCTGGTTGCACCCGGCGTGGTTTTTGTGGCGGATAGCTTCGCCAGTCTGATCTGGCGCCTCGACCTCGCGGCAGATGGCGGCGAACCTGCCATCCGGGTCTGGCTGGAGCATGAAAGCATGGGATATTTCCCAGGCACCAGGAAGCCCGAGCAGCCCGGAGTGAACGGCGTGCGCTTTGCCGCCAAGACGAACTATCTGTACTACACGGCAACGGCAAAGAAGCTTTTCATGAGGGTCAAAGTGAACCCCAGCACACTCGAACCGGCAGATACACCCGAGTTGGTCATGGCTGGCCGCATGGGGGACGACTTCTGCATCGACGAGGAGGCGGAGGTCATTTACCTGACCACGCACCGTCAAAATACGATCGATGTCGTGGCGATGGACCCAGGTCTGAACAGCGGCTTTACCCAGAGCGTTGCCGGAGATCCCTTTACAGAACGACTGATCGGTCCTTCAAGCGGGGCTTGGAGCAGGAGCCCAGGGGACTATGGCCGCGTTGCGTATTTCATCATGGACGGCGGAACGGCATCACCGCCATCGAGTGGTCCGAAGGAAGCGCAGCTGATAAAGGTGGAGTTTCAGCCCCTGCCAAAGGTGTTTCCAGGAGCGGGTGCATGACAGCAAAACTGAGAAACAGCAAACCAGGAGCTCTCGCGCGGTTTTCCCCCCGCGGCGAAGCGCACCCAAAGCAGGTTACGAAGTCGCACACCGGCCGAAGCCGCTCTTGTCTGGTCGCTACCAGAACGCCGACGCAAGCCCTGAAGAAAATGCTTCGTTGCCGGCATGACCTCTGCCTGGCGATATCGTCTAGGCCGCAGCCTCTCTGAGGGACGCAATGTCACGTCTTGGAGACAAGCCGAACATGCGCGAGTATTCGCGGCTGAACTGCGACGGGCTCTCATAGCCGACCCGGAACGCCGCTGTCTCCACATTGGCCTCGTCCGCAACCATCAGTCGCCGCGCCTCCAGCAACCGAAGCTGCTTCTGATATTGCAGCGGCGTCATGGACGTAATCGATTTGAACTGACGATGGAACGCGGAGGGACTCATCCGCGCCACCTCCGCCAGCTCCTCGATGCGAACTGCCTCCGAGAAGCGATCCCGCAACGAATGGATCGCAGAAAGCACACATGGCGTGTGGCTCTTCGCCACGGTCATTCTCATGACCTCGCCGCCATGCGGGCCAGTCAGCAGCCAGTAGCAAATCTCCCGCATGATCGCTGGATACAGCACCGGTATCGCTTGCGGAGTCTCCAGCAGTCGCAACATACGCAGCGCGCAGTCAGCCATAGGACCATCGAAGTCTGTGACGAAAACTCCTTGTTTCACCTCGGGGCTGAGCTCCGGCAGGGCGTCCAGACGATCCATGACCTCGCGCATGAGTCCAAGATCGAACTCGATGATGAGGCCAAGGTACGGCTCAGTCGGGCTTGCCTCTGCCACCGTGCCGAGCGCCGGCATCTCCACGCTCACCACCAGCGCCTGCCCGGCCCGATACTCAAACCGATTCTCTCCCCCCTTGTTTCCCCCCTTTGTTCCAAAAATGGCCCATTTGGCTCCCTGTACGACGATGCACAGAGCAGGCTTGAAGATAAGATAGCTTGGCTGCTTCTCATGATCCGAACGAAGAATGTGAAGCCCTTGAATTGCTGTCGCGAACGGGCTGGCCCCACTCTGCGCATCGGTGTAACGCCTCACCGCTTCCACCAATCCCTTCAACATCTTGATTCGCCCCCATTCGCCTGCTCTCTAAGAAGTCTAGCTTCCAAAGCAGGATTGGGCAAGAAAGGAGAGAGTTTCGGCATGGACCCCAAAGCAGGTGGAACCTATCCTGAATACCGGGAAACAACCCCGGAGGGAAACAATGTCGACAAAAAATACCGTACCTACAAAGGAAAAAATCGCGATCATCACCGGTGGCAGCCGCGGGCTCGGCCGAAACACCGTCCTCCATCTCGCCAGCCGAGGCGTCCACTCGATCTTCACCTACCATTCGAATCGGGCAGAAGCCGAGAAGGTCGTAGCCGCCGTCAGCGAGGCAGGAAGCAAGGCGATTGCCCTGCAGTTGGACGCGGGAGACGTGAGCGCCTTTGATCCGTTCCTTCAGAATGTGCGCAAGGCCCTTGGCGAGCTGGGAGCCGAGCGCTTTGACTTTCTCGTCAACAACGCCGGCACCTCGCACCACGCCGCCTTCGAGCAGACGTCCGAGCAGGAGTTGGACAGCCTCTACAACGTCCACTTCAAGGGCGTCTTCTTCCTCACCCAGAAGCTCCTTCCGCTCCTCCATGACGGCGGTCGCATCGTGATGGTGTCGAGCGGCCTGACCCGCGTCGCCTTTCCGGGCAGCGCGCCCTATGCGTGCATGAAGGGAGCCGTCGAGGTTCTCACCCGTTACCTGGCGAAGGAACTGGGCCCGCGCCGCATCGCCGTCAACACCGTCGCTCCGGGCGCCATCCAGACAGACTTCAGCGGCGGCATGGTCCGTGATAATCCCGCGGTGAACAAGATGGTCTCCGATGCGACCGCACTCGGCCGTCCCGGTCTGCCCGACGACATCGGCCCCATGATCGCGTCCTTGCTCTCGGAAGACAATCGCTGGATCAACGCTCAGCGCATCGAGGTTTCGGGCGGCATGTCCATCTAGTCACAATCAACACAAAGGGAGGGGCATGCGAGACGGCCCCCCTTTCCCCATCACTCGGTGGATCGGTAGCGGTAGCGATTGCCGCGTTTCCATGGACCGGTCGGCGCGATCGATACCAGTCATCTGCTCTCCACGGTGAACCGCCAGGACTGTTCTTGCTCGCCCCGACATTTATACTCATCCTTGCCATGACCGACATTCCAACCGAATCCAGCGCCGTCTCCGAGCAAACCCCCGGCGTCCAACACGCAACCATGGACATTCTCGAGATCATGTCCCTCCTGCCGCACCGCTATCCCTTCCTTCTCATCGACCGCGTCCTCGAGATCGAGCGCAAGCAGCGCATCGTCGCCATCAAAAACGTCACCATTAACGAGCCTCACTTCCAGGGTCACTTTCCCGACTACCCCATCATGCCCGGCGTCCTCATGGTCGAAGCCATCGCCCAGACCGGCGGCGCGCTCCTGCTCAACGAGATCCCCGACCGCGACCAGAAGCTCATGGTCTTCACCGGCATCGAAAACGCCCGCTTCCGCCGCCCCGTCGTCCCCGGCGACCAGCTCCGCATCGAAGTCACCGTCCTCCAGTGGCGCAGCCGCGCCGTCAAGATGCTCGGCAACATCACCGTCGACGGCAAGCTCGTCTGCGACGCCATCGTTATGTGCCAGGTCGTTCCCCGTATCCTGAAAAAGCCGGAAGCAAAGGCCGAGTCCGCACGGTGAGCGGCCAAGCCAGCATCCACCCCACCGCGATCGTTGCCGCCGGCGCCCACATCCCCGCCTCCTGCACCATCGGCCCCTTCTGCACCATCGGCCCCAATGTCATCCTCGGCGAAGACTGCGAGCTCGTCTCCCACGTCGTCCTCGGTGGAGACCAAGCCGGCCACCTCACCATGGGCCGCAACAACCGCATCTTCTCCTTCGCTTGCCTCGGCATCTCCCCGCAAGACCTCAAGTACGCCGGCGAACCCACCCGCCTCGACATCGGCGACAACAACACCATCCGCGAATACGTCACCATCTCGCGCGGGACAAAAGGCGGAGGCGGAGTAACGCGGGTTGGAGACGACTGCCTCATCATGGCCTACACCCACATCGGCCACGACTCCGTCATCGGCAACGGCTGCATCCTCGCCAACTCCGCCACCCTCGCCGGCCACGTCATCGTCGAAGACTATGCCGTCGTCGGCGCCCTCTGTCCCGTCCACCAGTTCTGCCGCATCGGCCGCTACGCCTACATCGGCGGCGGCACGACCATCACCCAGGACGTCCTTCCCTACTCCCTCACCAGCATCGAGCGCAACAACCACGCCTATGGCCTCAACAAGGTAGGCCTCGAGCGCCGCGGCTTCACACCAGCCCAGCTCAAGGAACTCCGCGCCGCCTACCGCACCCTGCTCGCCTCCAAACTCAACACCTCCGACGCCCTCGCCGCCATCCAGCAGTCGGTCGCCGCCGGCGCAGACGAACACATCGCCTACCTCGCCGACTTCATCGCCAACAGCGCCCGCGGCATCATCAAGTAACCCGCGGCATCATCAAGTAGCCTGCGGCATCATCAAATAAGCCGCTATTCAGCTTGCCCGCACCCGGAACAAGAATTCGGTAAACAGAATGCGACTTACAGGGACTATTCGGAATTGGTGATATCTGCAAACCTGTTATAGGACCCAGGACCTCATAGGACCCAGACCGAGCCACCACGCTGCAGAAAGAGTGCAGCATTCGAGAATTGGCTTCGCCTCGAAATAGTCACTGTTGCGGGGGAAGGCCTGCTATTCCTAACAGAGGGACAGTCTCGACATGGGTGACGATTGGCTCCTTGCTCTTTCGTTCTTCCATACCGCTTTTCCAGCGTGGGTCTTCATGGAAGCTGTTCCAATTGGAGGCAATCGCTTCCACATCACGATGGCGAACCACGTAGTAAAGAACCGTGCCGTCCTGTTTTGCCCAATAGCCGACGCCCTCCATGTTGTAATCCGGCATGATCGGCTGCACGAGATCGCGCATGATCTCTTCCACATCCAGCATTCTGTCTGGTGCGATCTGGTAGGTGCGCAGTTCGTATGCACTCATAAAATCCTCCCTTGCCACGCCGCGATCCTTGAAACCGAGGCTCCTCTATCGTCGATCTCGCCTGCGGTGCAGCAGCATGCAACACCGGACACGTGAGATCAACTTGAAAGCACAACTCGTTAATCTATGCCATATACCTTGCGAACCAGTCCAGGATCTGTTCCGGGTGGTGCTGGAAGTACGCATAGCCGTCCCAGCGTCGCGTTGTTCCTCCAATCCAGAACAGCTTCTTCTCTTTAAGAGGAATGTTGTCAAACATGATTTCCATGTCGCTAGCGACCGTCAGTACATCGTCATGCACCTGATAAAGGAAAGTCGGGACGCACACACTCTTTGCCCATTCAAGGCAATTGCGAGCATCGAAACCAATGCTTGTTTTCAGGATTATGCGTCGCTCCAGGTCGTCGATGCAATTCTCCGGTATACCAGCGAGCCCGAATTGCTTTTTAATGATCGTCTTCGTGTTTACTGGTTGTGGTGCAACGAGACATCGAACCCCTTCGAACGCTTCAGGGTGTGTCTTCATTGCATACAATGTGGAGTTGCAACCAAGGCAGCGGCTGAACATGCCGATCGTCATAGTTCGCGAGTCTTCACGGCTGCGCACGTACAGTAAAGAGCCGATCACATCACGCGACTCAAAGATGCCGCTTGAACCTATGCCACCGTTGGCGTCGCTGCTTAGACCGAAATTTCGCAAATCGTACGCCAGCACGTTGTAGCCGGCATCGTGCAGGATTTTGCAATCCGGAATGAAGTTCACCTCAAAATCGTTGCCGCTCGAAGCCCAGGCGCTCTTCCAGGGGTCGAGTTGGGTCGGCAGTCCAGAACGCGAGAAACCCATGGGGTGATTGCAGATTACGATCTTATTGGAATCGGCGGCTGGAATGAACCAGCCTTCAAGGATCGTCCCGTCGAGCGAAGGAAAGGTGACCTCCTCAAACTCGAGGCCGGCTTCTGATGGGGTATGCATGACGGGCGAGCGAAGTTGTTTTGCGAATCCGTCTGCTATCTGCTGGAGCAGCTTATCGATCTGCTCGTCAGTCAGTACTGGTGCTTTCTGCCTAACCGGAACTTCTGGCATGCTTGCTCTCCTCTCTTATCGGATCGACGCAATCGTCGCTCCGGTAGATAGGATGCAGCTTATGTGCTCAATGGGTACATTACTTTTGAATACAAACGCGCCCAATGCTTAAAGAATTTGACAGAATTATCGTTCAATGAACTTCCGTGTGGTCAGCAAGTTTGCAGGACCGATAAAGGTGTGCACAAAGCGGTTCGTCTCGTAGATTGTTTCTGCCCGGGCGAGAGTGACAGAATGTTTATGTGAAAGAGACTTCAAAGCGGCCGTATCATCATGGAGACCTTCGCTCAGCGCTGCTGAAAGCGGGTGAAAAGGCGCTTCAGGAAAACGGAGTAGAGGGTTTTTCTCTCCGGGATCTGAGTCGTGAGCTGGGTGTGAGCAATCGCGCGCCGGGGCGTCATTTCGCCGGCAAGCAGGCTCTCCTGGACGAAATTGCACTGAATGGCTTTCGGCGACTCGGGAAGCTGCTTGACGGGGCGGTATCGGACAAAGCTCTTGGGTTTGAAGCTCGAATGACTAAAATGTCTCTCGCCTACATTCGATTTGCGACAGAGAACAAGCCGCTGCTTCATCTCATGATGGTTGTGAAACACAACCGGAATGCCCCATTGGCTTTACGTGAGGCGAATTACCGCGCGTGGGCTGCCGGAGCCGCGACAGTTCGAGATGGACAGGCGAGCGGTGAGGTCATCGACGGTGACGCGGCGAAGCTCGCCATGCTCATCTTTGTCGCCACAGAAGGGCTTGTATCGATGTACACCGAAAATCTCTTTGGAGTGAGCTTAAAGGCGTTCGCGAAAGAAATGGTGAAGCTAACGATCGTTGGATTTCGCCCTCGTGCCTGACCATCAGGTCTCCTGACTTAGCGTCATGCTCCGCTGGCGTTGGTTCTGTACAACGGGTTCCCGAACGTTCTCCTGGAGCATTCTTCTCAACGGAATATGACTGCTTGCGCCCGTCGAGTCTGCGCTCACACCTTAAGAGTGTGCTCGAAGGCCAAACTCTTCACAGATCAGTAACGACAAACGCGCTTATAGTAAGGAAGCGATCAAGACCCGCCCATTCTGGCCTCTATCAACTCGAGCAGTCAATACAACGGAACACCGGAGAGGTAAGCATGGGAAAGACAAAGAGACAGAAGAGACATAGGTTCGTCAAAACGATCTCCTCAAAATTCCTCCCCACTCTCGCGTGCCTCCTTCTGACTCCTGCACTCTCCCCCGCCCAAACCCCGCCGATCCGCGTAGCCATCGTCGGCCTTGTCCATGGCCATGTCCAGGGCTTCTTCCGCAGCCTCCCCGCCCATCCGGAGATCACCCTCGTCGGCATCGCCGACACCGACGCCGCCCTCCGTCAAAAATACGCCGCCTCCACCCACCTCCCCGCCAACCTCTTCTTCCCCAGCGAAGCCGCAATGCTGCAGGCCACCCATCCCCAGGCCATCCTCGTCTACACCTCCATCGCCCAACACCGCGCCGCCATCGAGCAAGCCGCCCCGCTCCACATCGCCGCCATGGTCGAGAAGCCCCTCGCCACCACCGTCGAAGACGCCCTCGCCATCCAGCACCTGGCCGAGCAGTACAACGTCCCCGTCCTCACCAACTACGAGACCACCTGGTACGCCTCCAACACCGCCGCCGCCAACCTCCTCGCCAGCGGCAAGATCGGCGACCTCCGCAAACTCGTCGTCCGCGACGGCCATCAAGGTCCCAAGGAGATCGGCGTCGACCCCGAGTTCCTCTCCTGGCTCACCGACCCCAAACAAAACGGAGCCGGCGCCCTCTTCGACTTCGGCTGCTACGGCGTCGATCTCGCCACCTGGATCATGCACGGCCAACTCCCCCTCACCGTCACCGCCGTCACCCTCCATATCAAGCCCGCAGTCTATCCCCGCGTCGACGACGACAGCACCATCGTCCTCACCTACCCCCACACCCAGGCCATCCTTCAAGGCTCGTGGAACTGGCCCTTCGCCCGCAAAGACATGCAGATCTACGGCGCCTCCGGTTACATCGACACCCTCTACGACGACAAAGCCCCCGGCGCAAAAATCAGCCTCCGTCTCCCCGGCGAATCCGCCGAGCGCATCGAAACCGCCCCGCCGCTCCCACCTCCCGAGAACAACTCCCTCAACTACCTCGCCGCCGTCCTCCACGGCACCCTCCGCCCCGGCCGCGACCTCACCTCGCTCGACACCAACATCACCGTAGTCCGCATCCTCGACGCCGCCCGCCGCTCCGCCCAGACCGGCCGCACCATCCCCCTCGCCGCCGAGGTCGCCTCCGCCCGTTAACGCCTATTCAGCCGGGTGCCCCCCTATCTCGATTTTGAGATGTGGGCCCTGTGAGCAGAATCTCCCTTCGGGTGCCCTATATCTCGATTTTGAGCTGTGGGTCCCTGTCCGCACCATCGCCCCGCTGGGTGCCCCATATCTCGATTTTGAGATGTGGGCCTTCGCGCACCATCGTCCAGGCCGGCACCACCACCGTTCTCCTCTACTCATGCGCTACAGTAAGCCCATGCAGAAACTCGGCCTCATCGCCGGCAACGGACGCTTCCCCTTCCTCCTCCTCGACGCCGCCCGCGCCCACGGCCTTCACGTCATCGTCGCTGCCATCCGAGAAGAGACCGACTCCGAGATGAACGCCCGCGCCGCAGCCGACCCCCACATCCGTCTCCACTGGCTCTCCCTCGGCGAACTCTCCCGCCTCATCGAAACCTTCCACGCCGAAGGCGTCACCCAAGCCGTCATGGCCGGCCAGGTCAAGCACAAGCAAATCTTCTCCAGCATCCGCCCCGACTGGCGCCTCGCCAAACTCCTCCTCAACCTCCGCACCCGCTCCACCGACATGCTCCTCGGAGCCATCGCCAAGGTCCTCGCCGACGAAGGCATCGAACTCATCTCCTCCACCGCCTACCTCGAGCCTCTCCTCGCAAACCCCGGCGTCCTCACCCGCCGCCCTCCCGGCCCGCACGAGCTTCAGGACATCGCCTACGGCCGCACCGTCGCCCGCGCCCTCGCCGCCTGGGATCTCGGCCAGACCGTCGTCATCGCCGCCCAGGCCTGCATCGCCGTCGAAGCCATGGAAGGCACCGACGCCACCATCGCCCGCGCCGGCGCTCTCTTCCGCACCCTCGACGATTCCGATTCCGATTCCGATTCCGATTCCGATTCCAAAGACACCTTCGCCGAAAACTTCACGGATCCCCCAACTCACGCGACTCCCTCAAACTCCACCCTGCGTCGCTCCCTCACCGTCGTCAAAGTCGCCAAGCCAAATCAGGACATGCGCTTCGACGTGCCCGTCATCGGCGTCCAAACCATCCACGCCATGCAAGCCGCCAACGCCACCTGCCTCGCCCTCGAAGCCCGCCGCACCCTGATGTTCGATCCCGCCGCAATCCTCGAAGCCGCCAATCTCGCCGGCATCGCCATCACCGCCGACGAGTTGCCCTGAACCCTCGAACCCGTTCCAAAGAGCCGCACCGCAAGATTTCCACAGGGAAAAACCTGTCAAGTCCAGAACTCCCCTAACGTTCTCCAAATCAGCAACATAGCCATTGCAAATTAGTTTGGTGCCAGCCTGTATAATTAAACCAGAAGACAAAAAGGAAAGCCCCGGTCCCTAGAACCGGGGTTTTTCTCTTTCAGAAAGAGCACATGGACGCGCAAGTCCTTTGCCTGCATGAATTTAGACGTAAGTCCTTTGTTTGGACGAATTTGGCGTCCATCTCCTTCTCTAAATATAAGTATCGAAAGGACTTACGCGCAGGCAATAGGGAGGGGGAGGGGGTATCCCATCCCAGTGCGGCAAGCACCATGCGTCAACAGGCCGCTTCGATCGACAGAACAAGTCGGCCTAAGAACCTGTTTAATAACTCCTTAAAATCGTCATCTCGACCGAAGCCGTGTGGTCTTATCGCACGGCCTAGTGGAGAGATCCCCGCATTTCGCCTTTGTTGTTGTCTGTTTTCTCGTTAGATCTGAACCGTAAAGCAGTATTTAACAGCTTCTTAGAGGAACTCCAAGTCGGCTCTTCGATCATCGCTGTTGTTCTTTACGGGAAACGCAACGCGGGCCGTTATTGCCCATCTAGAAAATCGGATCGGTGTCATCGTTGTTAAGTCTTCACTTTCTTAACACGCCCTCAGACTGGAATCAAGCCGTTCGCCATCTCCTCAGAAGCTCGTCGCCACCGTAAACCGGAACGTCTTGCGCGGCTCGCGCAGAATATAGTCTGCCCCGTAGAACTGCAGCGCCTCCTGATAGCTGAACTGCCCCGATCCGTTTGTCGGGAAGTAGCTCTTGAAGGTATTCACGTTGTCCGGACCCGAGTTCGGCACCGCCAGCTGCTGCGGAATGTCCTTGTAGAGCCGCAGCGGATTGTACGCGTAGTAGATCTGGAACGGAGCATTGACGATCGGCAGAATCACCTGCAGCGAAATACCGTCCGACATGCGCGGAACATAGTTGGTTCCGGGCACGATCTTCAGCAGATCCGGGAATGCCACCGAGCTCCCCCCGAAGCAAGCGCCGTTGATGACCTTCGGACAGCCGTACTGCGCGCCCGTGATCAGCGACTGCCCCGCCGTGCTCTGGCGCAATTGACCCTGCTGCGCATCGAAGGCCATGCCGAAGTCGCTGAAGAACGCCAACGTGACCTGGTTGATGATCGGAATGCGGTACTCGAGGTTCGACACAATGCTCGTATCCGCGCCGATCGAGACAATGCGATAGATCGGCAGCGGAATCTGGACCGCGCCCAGCGCCGGGTTCGAAGGATCGCGGGGAACCGTGCTCCCGTCCGGGTTGGTCAGGTTGAACTGAACATTGTTCGGAATGAAGGTATACGGCGAGATCGACCGGATATCGAATCCTCGGATATCGGCCTCGCCGCCTTCGTACAGACGGCGTGTCGGCGGCGCAACCTCACCCCCGAAGCCGTTGATGTGCGAGAGCTGGATGCGGTAGCCCAGAACGTTATGCCCTTCGCGGTTGACCTTCAGCCCCTTCATCGGGAAGTACTGGCGGTAAGACAAGGACGGCGCCACGTATTTGATATTGCCCCCGACGCCGGCGAACTGCACCGAGACGTCGAGATCCTTGCCGCGATGCGCCCCAACCGGGCGATCGAGGCTCGAGAACGTGAAGCTGGGAGAGACCACCGAGGTCAGGATGCCCGTCAACTGATTCTGTCCCGCGACGCCCGACCGGAACGCCAGCGACTGAAAGGCGTTCGTCGTGCTTTGGTTGAACGCCGTAATCGTCGAACGCGACAGCGAATACGAGATGCCCACGCGGGTCACCCCGGACTTCGCAAACAGGTGCCGCAGCGGTTCGCTGGCGGTAAGCGTCAGGCCGGTTGTCGAGGTGTTGTAGTTGGTCAGCAGCGACTGCTGCGCCGTGGTCAGATTTCCCGCGGGGGCGCCGGCGGGGGCTTGAGACTTCGAAGGGTTGAAGTCGTACTTCTGCGCGAACACCTGCGCTCCGACCGAGATGGGCTTGTCCCGGAGGTAGGGCTCCGTGAATCCCAGGCTCAGATTGCGCGATAGATTGCCGATGTTCGCCACCACCGACAACGTCTCGCCCAGCCCCAGGAAGTTATTCGTCGAGTAGTTCAACCCGACGAAGGTTCCCGACAGGCCGCTGAGGCCGCCGTTCAACCCGATCGCGTTCTTGCCTTTTTCCTTCAGCTTCAGCAGCAGGTCGACGGTGCCGTCGTCGGTGTTCTGGCGGCTCTCAGAGTCCTGGTCCACCTTCAGCGCCTCGAAGTAGCTCAACTGGTTCAGGCGCTGGATCGAAAGCTCCCAGAGCCGGCTGTTGTACACCTGGCCCTCTTCGAGCAGCAGCTCGCGCCGAATCACCTTGTCGCGCGTAATCGAATTTCCCGTGAACTCGATTCGCGAGACGTAAAACGGTTTGCCCTCGTCGATGTCGATGTTTAGCGTAATGGTCTTATTGGCTTCATCGGTCTTCGGGCTCGGCGTTCCGACGAAGTTGATATACCCCAGTTCGCCATACGCCTTGCGCAGGTTGTCGAGGCCCTTGCCGAACATCGTGGCATTGAAGTACTCGCCGTCCTTCTGGGCGAACTGCGCCCGCAGCACCTTGGTGTTCGGCACATGCGTGTTCCCGGTAAAGGTGATGCCGCCCAGCTTGTAGCGCTCGCCCTCTTCGACCGGCATCAGGATGTCGATGCGCTTGCCCGTCGAGGGCCGCAGCGTAAACGGATTCAGCCCGCCCGCATTCCGCACATGGGTCGTCGGCTCGCTGGTCAGCGCCTTGAAGTATCCGCGGTCCCGGTATGCCTGGCGCACCCGCTCCGTGTCCTCATCGAGCTTGCTCGCATCGAAGGTGCGCGCGAACAGGTTCTCCAGCAGGATCGAGTGCGGTATGCCGACCGGCCTCAGGTTCTTCATCGCGCCGCGCAATGTCCGCGAGTTCAGGCTGTTGTTGCCCGTGAACTCGATCTTGCCGACCTTCACCGTCGGCCCTTCTTTAATGTTGAACGTGATCGACACCGCCGCCGGTGGAATCTTCTTGACCTCGGGCGTAATCGTCGCGAACTGATGCCCGTGCTCCGCCAGCAGATCCTTCAGCACCACGATCGCGCGCGAGATCTTGGTCTCATCGAACTGGCTCTCGACCGAAAGCGGAACCTTCGCCTTCTTGAACCGCTCCAGAACGTCCGATTGCGTGACCGCGTTCAAACCCTTGTAGCTGATCTCGCGGATGGTCGGCTTCTCGCGCACATAGATGATCAGCTGCACGCACTTGGGCGTATTCACTCGTTCGATCTGCACATCTTCGAAGTAGCCCGTGTTCCAAAGCGAGTTGAAGTCCCGCTCCACTACCAGCGGATCGTACAGGTCGTTCTCGCGGCTGAACAGTCGCGCCAGCACCGACTCCTTCGGAATGCGCCGGTTGCCGATCACCTGCGGCTGACAGAGCGTCTGCGCTCCCTGGGACGACGCAGATTGATTGCTGATCGCTTCATTGCTGGACCCGGGAGTTGCCTGAGCATGCAGCAAAGGCGCGGCGACAACTGCCGCGAGAACGAAAAAATAGGCTGCAAAAGCGGTGCGAGAGCGTCTGGAGCGCGTGCACACAGGCTTGGACTTGCTTTTCAGGGAGCTTCCGCTCTCTCGATTCACGGTAAAGATACGCACACCCTCACTGCTCTTGAAATAACGCTTCGCCTGCACAGTCAGCGAAGACTCGATTATATGGGAGCGGCTTGACGTTAGCGAGTTCGCCCCAAGGTCCGAATCAGGTCAGCCGCGGCGCAACCAACACAGGTTCAGCTTTCTCCTTGGACGAAGCATCCGCTCGAAACGCACCTGGACTGCTTTTTCGGCTGGCCGGCGGCTACAGCGGCTTCATGCCGTCACGGCAGATGATCCCCGCAAAGACATCGCTATCCACATTGCCGCCGCAAAGCACCGTCGCCACTCGCCGGCCGCCTTCGCTGCGATCCTTCAGCAGCGCCGCCAGGCCAATCGCCCCAGCTCCTTCCGCCACATTATGCGTATCCACGAAGTAGGCCCGCATCGCCTCCTTCACCTCTTCGTCATCGACCAGCAGGACGCGATCCATTCCCGCCTTGATCACCTCGACCGTAGCGGGATCCGGTTTGCGGCACGCCACTCCATCCGCAATCTCGGTTCGCGCCTCATGCTCAATCACCTCGCCCGCGGCAAACGACAATGCATACGCCGGCGCATGGCTCGACACCACGCCCACCACCTTCGTCTTCAACCCCAGCGCATTCCGCGCCGCAATCGTTCCACACACCCCCGAACCCATGCCGATCGGAACATAGATCGTCTCCAGCGGAGGACACGCTTCCAGCATCTCCAACGCATACGTCGCCACGCCCGTCACCAGCCGAAGGTCGAAGCTCGGCACCCGGTGCCACCCATTCTCGCGCTCCAGACGCGCGGCATGTTCGCTCGCCGCCTGAAAGTCTTCGCCAAAGTGCACCAGCTCCGCGCCCAGCGCCCGCATCGCCCGGTTCTTCTCCAGGCTGTTGCCATGCGGCACGACAATCACCACGCGAATGCCATACTGCGCCGCCGCGAATGCCATCGACTGGCCATGATTGCCGCGCGTCGCCGACACCACCGTCTTCACCTCCGGCCGCTCGCGCCGCAGCCAGTCCATGTACACCAGCCCGCCCCGCACCTTGAACGCCCCCACCGGCGTATGGTTCTCATGTTTGATCCAGACCTCGGTCAACTCACCTAAAGCCGAAGCTCGTTCGTTGATCAAAGGCCAGCTGTATTGCGGGGTTGCCGGCATTGCCTCGTAGATCAATGCCGCAGCCGCCCGGATCTGCTCCAATCCCGGCAGCACAACCGCTTCACTTGATGTCATGTTTCGCTTTCCTGACCTCGACCAGTGTCGAATAAAACGTCGCTCCGCCTCCAAGATCGGTCAACCTCTCCGATGTCAGCGCGTTCACATTCGCCCCGCCAGTCGAAAGCTTGTTCCAATCCAGCCTTGCCGCCACCACACCTTCAGTCACCTGAGTATTCACCAGCGCCTTCAGCCCGATGCTGCCTCGTCCGTTGAACACCTCAACCTCATCCCCCGTCACAATCGACCGTGCCGCAGCATCGGAAGCATGCATCTCCAGCACTCCCGCTGTCCGCGCCTCCATCTTCTGATGAACCGGAATGTTCGCAAACGTCGAGTTCATGTAGTTGTCCGCCTTTCGCGGTAAAAACTCCAGCGGATACGCGCCTCCACCCGCATGCGCCCGCGACTCCCGGGGCGCGGTAAACACCGGCACCGGTGTCAGCTCTCCCCGTCCGCTCGACGTGCGAAACCACTCGGCCGTGCTGAACGGCAGCGCCTCGCCCGCCGCATTCGCCGGCATCGCCAGCGCGACATGGCCCTCGCGCTCCAGCCGCTCCCGCGTGATCCCCGCAAACCACGCATCCTCCGTCTCCAGCACCTGATCGATCAACGCATCTTCGCCATCGCCAAAGCACGCTTCCGAAAATCCCATCCGCCGCGCCAGTTCACCGAACAGCACCACATTGCTCCGAGCCTCGCCCAACGGCGCAATCGCCCGCTCGCTCACCTGCGCAAACAGATGTCCATACGCGCCTTGCACATCCTTCTGCTCCAGAAACGTAGTCGCCGGCAGCAGCACATCCGCATAGTCCGTCGTATCTGTAAAGAACTGCTCATGCACCACGGTAAATAAATCCGCGCGCCGCATCCCCCGCAGCACGTCGGTCTGGTTCGGAGCCACCGCTGCTGCATTCGAGTTATAGACGAACAGCGCTTTTACCCGCGGCCCCTCGGCGCTGCCACCGCCAAGCGAAGTCAAAGCCTCTCCGAGCTGCGTCATATTCACCACTCGCGCCGGCCGCCCCAGCGGACTCGCCAGCATCAACTCCGGCATCTGCAACGCCTTCGTGTTGAACGGAAATGCGCCTGACGTGGAAAGCTGCAACCCCCCGCCTCTCTGCTTCCACGACCCCGTCAGCAGCGGCAGCATGCACACCGCCCGCGCCGCCGTCCCCCCAAACTCGCCCCGCTGAATCCCATAGTTCAACCGAATCACCGCCGGCTTTCCTGAACTCCCGCGCCCCGCACGCCCATACGCTGTTCCCAGCCGAACAATCGCATCCGCCGCAATCCCCGTCACCGCCGCCACTCGCTCCGGCGCATGCTCCGGCCGCAGCGCATGGGTGCGTAGCTCATCAAATCCCGTCGTACACGCAGCGATGTACTCGCCATCCTCCAGCCCCAGGCTCAGAATCACATGCATTATCCCCAGCGCCAGCGCCGTATCCGTTCCCGGATGAATCGCCAGATGCTCATCCGCCAGCGCCGCCGTCCGCGTGCGATACGGATCGATTACCACCAGCTTCGCGCCCCCGCGCCGCGCCTCTTCGATGAACGGCCACAGGTGCACATTGTTCCCGTGAATATTCGCGCCCCACGCAACAATCAGCCCCGCCCGCGCAAAGTCCTGCGGCACCGTCCCCAGCTTGATGCCATACACGCTGGTCAGCGCAGCTCCGCCGGCCGTCGAGCAGATCGTACGATTCAGCTGCGAAGCTCCAAGCCGATGAAAAAACCGCCGGTCCATCGACCCATATCCCAACTGCCCGATCGTCCCCGCATAGCTGTACGGCAGCACGCTCTCCGGCCCAAACTCCGCCGCAATGTTCCCCAGCTTCGCCGCAATCTCATCCAGCGCCTCATCCCACGAGGTCCGCTCGAACACCTCCGCCTCGCGGCCCTTCTCCACCGGACCCTTCGCCACCCCAGCCCGGCGTCGCATCGGGTACAGCAGCCGCTCCGGCGAATACACCCGGTCCAGATACTTCGCCACCTTGCCGCACAGAAATCCCCGCGTCACCGGATGCGCCGGATCCCCCTGCACCTTCACCGCCCGCCCGCTCGCCTCACCCACCGTCACCAGCACCCCGCAGGAGTCCGGACAGTCATGAGAACAAACCGCATGAACGATCTTTGTCGCGTTCGCGATGAGTTGTGTGTCCATTCCTCGATTCTAGTGCAGTCCTGCCTGACGGGCCGCCTATGCTCAGTCACCCCGCAAACGAAGACCTATTTGCGCCGACGGCGTATTCAGTGGCCAATTCGTGGCGTGTCTACCTTGTCTCGGTAGAATAAGCTGCATAGGTACTCCCGTTGATCGGAAATTAAGCCTACGCCGACCAACGGGAGGCCCGAAGTCTTCGATCCGTCGAGAACAGGTATACACACCAAGAAGTGGCTGCCTCGCACGTAGCGGGCCCGTTCGGCAGGACACAATCATGAACAAGATCCCCACGCCAGCCCGCCTCGAAGCCTTCTCCGACGGAGTCATCGCCGTCATCATCACCATCATGGTGCTCGAACTCAAAGTGCCTCACGCCAACGGCCTCGCAGGGCTGCACGCAATCCTCCCCACCCTCGGCGTCTATGCGCTCTCTTTTGCCTTCACCGGCATTTACTGGCTCAATCATCACCATCTCGTCCATCGCACCGGAGAGGCCGACACCGCGATCCTCTACGCTAATCTTGTCTTCCTCTTCTTCCTCTCGCTTCTACCCTTCTTCACTTCGTATCTTCTCGACAAGAACATCGATTCCTTCTCCGTGATCCTCTATGCCGTCTCCCTGATCGCCACCGGCTTCGGTTTCCTGCTGCTGCGTATTGCTATCGGCCGCCGCCTTGCCGGCAATGGGCAAATCGAGGTCGAAGACATCGCTATCCAACGCAAGCATTACCTCTCGCTTATGTTGTATATCCTTGCCATTCCGCTGGCTCTGTATCACTCCTACCTGGCGCTGGGCGTGCTCGCCCTTGTCACCCTCGTCTGGATCTATCCCACCGTCACCTTACCCAGCGACAAGGGACAGCCGGAACACAGAGGAGCAAGTCCTGCATCTCAACCCTGAGGCAATCCAGCCGGCCGCACCAACCGTTCCCTTACGTAATCGCCAGCCACGCCTGCAGACATATTCGAGGTCATTGTGATGATGCTTTACTCTCGCCTCAGCGCTGCTCTTCTCTCCTTCGCCTTGCTCAGCCCCGCCGTGCTGCAGGCGTCGAACCTGCAGCCCCCGAACCTGCAGCCCCCGAACCTGCAGCCCCAAGAGCCGAACCCGCTCCACACCGCCTCCCGCCAGGAGCTCGATGTCATCAAGGTTCTCCTCGCCCAGGAGAGAGCCTGGAACAAAGGCGACCTCGACAGCTTCGCCGAAGGCTACAAGGACGCACCCGACACCTTCTTCATCACCCGGCAGGTCTCACGAGGCTATGCCGGCCTGCTCGACTCCTATAAGCACGACTACCCCACGCGCGCCGCCATGGGCACCCTCGCCTTCTCCGAACTCGAAGTTCGCCCGCTCGACGAAAACTTCGCCGTCGTTATCGGCAAATACAATCTCACTCGCGCCAAAAAAGAAGGCGGAGACGCCCAAGGGATCTTCTCCCTCATCTTCGAAAAGACCGATAAAGGCTGGAAGATCATCGTCGACCACACCACTTAGAAGTTCTCAACGTCGGAAAACCACCACCGATATTGTTCTTGCCTAAAATTCGACACACCGCGCGCCCTCATTCGCAGCTCAGGCCTGAACGTGAATGATTTTCTGCACCTACTCTAATAACCTGCTCTAATCGCTCTCCTCACCCTCCAGCTTCCCAATCAACGCCTGCAGCTCCCGTTGCATCTTCGGGCCAAGCGAAGCGAACAGAAATCCCGCGCCCCGCGTCCGCACCATCCTGCTCGCAGCTTCGCATCGAAACACCAGCGACTCCACCCGGAAGATCATCTCGACCGACGTTCCCGGAGCCAGCCGCAGCCGCGCCTCCGTCTCCACATAACAACCCCCCAGGCTGATATCCAGGACCCGTCCGCGAAACAGCAGCGTCCCATCCTTCACCATCACCTCGGCCCACGCATCAAGGGCATAGCGAGAATGCTCCCGCCGCTCCACCATGCCTTCCTTGGGCTGTCGTCTCTCGTTCAGGCTATCGAACTCCTCCACATCCGCTCCCGCAGGCGATCTTGCTTTATCTTTCTTGTGTTATCGGCAGAAAACCGCGAAGCATAAAGTCGAGCCCTGCCGAATGCTCCTAACCCCCTGTTCTCCTCTACAAAGATTTCTATTGGGCGGCTCGCAATAAGCGGGCTACAATCCGTCAGCATGAATAGAGTGGCGCAACCATAAGCAAAAGGAGAGAACGCATGAACGACGTCATCGCAGTACAAGACCAACCCGCGCCAGAAGGTCTAACTCAAGCAGAGCGCGTCCTCGACACCTTCCTTGCGCCCTCAAGAACCTTTACCGACATCCTCCGCAGCACATCCTGGTGGCTGCCCTTTCTCCTCGCCGTCATAGTCACCTTGGCCGTCACCTTCACTATCGATCGGCAGGTCGGCTTCGAACGCGTCGTCGAAAACACCCTTCACGCCAGTCCCAAGCAGGAAGAGCAGATGGCAAGCCTCCCGCCCGACCAGCGCGTCGCGCGCCTCAAAGGCATGGCCGCGGGCTATCGCTACACCTCCTATGGCTCGCCCGTCTTCATCCTGGTCTTCAGCGCTATCGGAGCGCTCATCCTGTGGGGCAGCTTCAACTTCGGTCTCGGCGCCCACACCACCTTCGCCCAGATGTTCTGCCTCTGGATGTACGCCTCGCTCCCCCGGCTGCTCAGCGGCTTACTGACGATCCTCACCCTCGCCTTCGGCGGCAACTCCGAAAACTTCGATCTGAAAAATCCCGTCGGCACTAACCTCGGCTACTATCTGCCCGATGCCGCTCCCTGGCTTAAGACCGCCCTCGGCTTCTTCGACATCATCGGCATCTGGACCATCGTCCTGCTGATCCTCGGCACTGCCATTGTCGCCAAAGTCAGCCGTGGCAAAGCAGCCGCCGTCATCCTCGGCTGGTGGGTCCTGATCTTCATCATCAGCATCGCAACAACCGCGGCCTTTAGCTAACGCGCTGACACTGGACCACGGCTCAAACCCCGTATTTAGGTTGGCGTTAGCTGAACCACTCAAGAGGTGCAGTATGACTTCTACCCTCAATTTGCGAGAGTCGATCCTTGACGCGTGGAAGACAAATAACCGGGTAACTATTTTTCTGGTCGAATATCTGCCCGCCGAACTCTGGGAGGCCAAGGTGCCGGGAGCCCCGCGTCGCACCATCCGCATGCTCGCCGGTCACCTTCACAATGCCCGCTGTATGTGGATCAAGACGCTCGGCAAGGAGCACGGCTTCGAAGTGCCGCGAAGCGTCGATCGGTACAAGATTGATCCTGAGGATCTCATTCCAGCGCTGCACCATAGCAGCGCTGGAATCTTCAGCCTGCTGAAGTTCGGCTGCGATCAAGGGGGAACGATTCCCGGCTCGTCATCTTACGTTTGGCGCAACCTTCCTCTGGACGTCGGTCACGTTCTGAGCTACTTCGTCGCCCACGAAGGTCATCACCGGGGACAGATTGTGATGCTTGCTCGCCAATTGGGGTATCGCCTGCCGGCAAAGGTCACAGGTGGCCTTTGGCAATGGTCGAAACGTGCCCGAGAAGCCTAGAAGTAAGGTCTTGGTAACGCCCCATAAATTCGTCGGACTGGAGTGCGGGAGGCATGTTCTCCAACCTCGTCCTCGCCGCCTACTCGGTCCACCGCTTGAACACCAGCGACCCGTTCGTCCCGCCAAACCCGAACGAGTTCGAGAGCGCATAATTTATCTTCGCCGGCTGCGGCTTGTTCGGCACATAGTTCAACCGGCACTGCGGATCGAGTTCCACGATATTCATCGTAGGCGGCGCAATCTGCTGCTGCATCGCCATGATCGTGATCCCCGCCTCAAGGCCGCCCGCGCCGCCCAGCAGATGCCCGGTCATCGACTTGGTCGAGCTCACCAGCAGCGTATGATCCGTCGCCCGCTCGCCAAACACATTCTCAATCGCTTTCGACTCCAGCGCGTCGCCCAAAGGCGTCGAGGTCGCATGCGCGTTCACATAATCGATCTGGTCGGGCGAAACCCCCGCCACCTTCAGCGCATGCAGCATCGACCGGTAGCAGCCCTCGCCCTCAGGCGCCATCCCCGTCATGTGGAATGCATCCGCCGACAGCCCATAGCCGATCACTTCAGCCAGAATCTTCGCTCCGCGCGCCTTGGCAAACTCCAGCTCTTCGAGAATCAGAATTCCCGCGCCTTCGCCCACCACAAATCCATCCCGGTCCTTATCGAACGGCCGGCTCGCATGTTCGGGATCGTCATTGCGCGTCGACAGCGCCCGCATCGCGGCAAACCCCGCAACCCCCAGCGGCGTAATCGAAGCTTCAGTCCCGCCCGCAATCATCACCTCGGCATCGCCCCGCTGAATCAGCCGGAACGCATCACCGATCGCATGAGCAGAGGTCGTGCACGCCGTAGCCGTAGCCTCATTCGGTCCGCGCGCTCCGTACTCGATCGACACATGCCCCGCCGCCAGATTGATGATCGACCCCGGAATAAAGAACGGCGAAACCTTCCTCGGGCCGCCCGTCAGCAGGTTCTGGTGCTCCCGCTCGATCACGTCGAACCCGCCGATGCCCGATCCAATATGCACCCCCACCCGGTCGCGATTGCTCTGATCGATCACCAGGCCCGAGTGCTTCATCGCCTCCGCTGACGCCGCCAGCGCGAAGTGGATGAAGCGCCCCATCTTACGCGCCTCTTTCTTATCCACAAACAACAGCGGATCGAAATCCTTCACCTCCGCCGCAAAACGCACAGGATGGCCGGTTAGATCGAAGGCTTTAATCTCGGCCATGCCGCTGCGGCCAGCCATCAGGCCCTCCCAGAGCTCAGGGGCAGTTTTGCCGACCCCGCAGATCAGTCCGAGGCCGGTTACTACGACGCGACGTAGCTCCATTGTCTACTTGGCCGCCTTCTGGTGCTTTTCGATGTAATCCACGGCGTCCTTCACGGTCTTGATCTTCTCCGCATCTTCGTCCGGAATCTGGATGTCGAACGCCTCTTCAAACTGCATCACCAGTTCGACGACATCGAGCGAATCGGCGCCGAGATCTTCCTGAAAACTTGCGCCCGGTGTCACTTCAGCCTCATCCACCTGGAGTTGCTCGACAATAATCTGCTTCACCTTTTCGTCTACTGCTGCCATTTCGTCTCCTGTTTACTCACTTGAAATCGAATCCAGAATGTCTCTGCGCGCCGCTTGAATGAGCCAGCATCAAGAATACTGAGCGCCTAGGTGAGTGTAAAGCAAACCCTCGCTTCTATGGTGAATCGCTTGAACCTGCTCAAGAACCAGCCTATCGCCGATTGCACCGATATGAGCAATGAGACGTCGACCGCGGATTCCCCCGGAGGAGCACGGATCAGAAGACGAAAGGGGGATGAGACAAGCCATGGCAAGCGTATGGAATGTGTTCTTGAATCGGTGTAATTGGCGTTCATCGGTGTTAGGCCGATCATTCGCGTTCGCGCCTCGCAGTCTCTGAATCCGTGGCCTCCGCGCTCATCCGCAGTCGAAACTTGTTCGATCGAGGTCATCGGTGACGATCGGTGTTAGGTCTCTTCCCCTTGCCTACTCGTCGTCATTAGACGCGGCAAGCAGCGGCGCCACTCCTGCAATCTCCTCAAAGCTAAGTAGATTTGAAGGCGCCGCCCCCGTATCCAGACTTGCCACATTCCTGAGCGCCCGATTGATCGTCTTCGTCTTCCCCGAGATATCCCCCAGCGTGTTCTGCACCGTATCCACCTGCTTCTTCACCTTGTCCATCAACCCGCCGAACTTCTCAAACTCATTTTTAGTCGACGACAGCACCCGCCAGACCTCATCGCCCTTCTTTTGAATCGCCAGCGTATGAAATCCCATCTGGAAGCTCGTAAGAATCGCCATGAACGTTGAAGGCCCCGCAATCGTCACCCGGCAGTTCGACTGAATCTCAGACTGCAGCCCCGGCCGGCGAACGACTTCCGCGTAGAGATTCTCCGTCGGCAGGAACATGATCGCGTGCGGCATCGTCATCGGCGGGTCGATATATTTCTCGCAGATCCGCCTGCCCTCCCCACGAATCGACCGCTCGAACGCCTTGCCCGCCGCCGCAATCTCCTCCGCGCTGCCGTGGTCATACGTATGCTCCAACCGCTCCCAATCCTCCTTGGGAAATTTCGCGTCGATCGCCAGCAGCGTATACCCATCCGCCCCCTCGCCGTTCGGGAACTTCAGCGCATACTCCACCTGCTCCAGCGTCCCCGGCTTGATCCGCGCATTCTTGATGTACTGCTCGGGCGAAAACATCTGCTCCAACTGCTGCCCAAGCTGAAACTCCCCCACCACCCCGCGCGACTTCACATTCGAGAGCACCTTCTTCAGATCGCCTACCCCCGTCGCCAGCTCCTTCATCTCGCCCAGGCCCTTCTGCACCTCGCCCAGATGCATCGTCACCTGTCCGAAGCTTTCCGTCAGCCGCGTCTGCAGCGTCGCATGCAGCTTCTCGTCCACCGTCACCCGCATCTCTTCAAGCTTCGCCGCGTTCGTCTCATTCAGCTTTGTCAGCCGCTCCTCCATCGTCCCGCGCAGCTTTTCCTGCTGCGCATTGGCAGAGACTGAAAGCTCGTTCAACCGCGTATGCAGAGACTCGCGCGCCTCAAGCTGCGCCGAATTCGCCTCCGCCACAAACCCCGCCAGCCGCTGCGAGATCCCCTCCAGGTTCTCCTGCACCGCCCGCCGCAGCGCCTCGTCTGAAGCCTTGTTGTCCGTGCGAAATCCGCCCAACCCGGCCTGCAGCAACCCGCTCAGCTCCGCGATATTCCGCGTCACCTCCCCGCGCAGCCCGGCAAACTCCTCCGCGCTCGCTCCCCGCGTCCGCCGCGCCTCCTCCGCCATCTCGCTGCGAATCTGCGCCAAGTCTCCGCGCATTTGGCGGTCCAGTGTCTCAAACCCGACACCCAGCCGGCTCCTCTGCTCGGCCATCCCTTCGACAAGTTGCGTCAGCCGAAGGTCCTGCGCAGCCGAAGCAGGCGGTCTCCCGCGAAGCAGCAGGGCGATCAGACAAACCAGACTGGCGATGGCGATGGCAAGTAGAGCTGCAATCATCTTCGTTTTTCCTTCCCCCCAGCATACCAATGAAAGCACCCACCTCATCCAGCTGATCTGCTCCCTTACTCCAGAACCACCCTCTCTCACCTTGCGCGGCAATCTGCATCCAATCGGTCAGACTCACGGCTGAAACTCTTCGGATTCTCCGTGACATCAAATGCGAAACAGGAGATACACCATGGCAAACGCTTCCAACGATCAGAAGGACGGGCAGAGCTTCGACGAGGCGCTGCGCAGCGTCGGCCCCGATGCTACCGCCACCTTCGATAATTCCCCCAGCAACCCCACCGAGCACGCCAGCAGCGAGGCCACCAATGCCGCCACCGCCGTAGCCGGCGATGATGACGACCTCGAGGATGAGGATGGCCCCGTCGACGAGGATGACACTTCGGACGACGAAGATGACGAGAGCCTTGAAGAAGAGGACGATGATGCCGCCGAAGACGAAGAAGAGGACGAAGACGACGAAGACGACGAAGACGAAGATGTAGAGGAGGAGGCCGGTCTCTAAGCCTTCCAGTCACCTAGGCTTAACCAGGGAGAAAGAATGCCGATCGCACACTACAGCGTCCTCTCCGGCCAGCCCACCTCCGGCAAGGTTGTCACCGGCTCCAGCACCCACTACCAGATCACCATGCAGGCCGGCGGCGGTCCTTTCACCGTTGCCGTCAACATCCAGTCCGTCGACGGCTCCGAGGTCCTCTATGCCATCGAAGAAAACTTCACGCCTCCCAACCTGTCCGCTCTCGAAGTTCTGCCGTCCGGAATGACCGCTCTCGCCAGCGCCCCCGGAGGACTGGCGCTCGACTTCGTGCGCGATCAGATCCATGGCGCGCCCATGATCAGCCGCGCCCAGATGACGCTCCTGCCGCAGTTCCGCCCTCGCGGCCTCAGCGAAGAAGACCGCATGCTCAGCCGCGCCCGCGCCAGCGCTTTGCAAAACGCGGTCGTCACCCTGCTCAACATGACCATCGCCGACAAGGACGGCGTCCTCTACGCCTTCGGCAGCGCCTATGCAGACCGCGGCAAAGTCGACGGCATCCACGACATCCACATGAACCAGGGGAATCCCGCCGACAACCACGGCTCCGATAACGGCATTTGGCAGGACGGCGCGATCTTTATCCACCTTCCCTCAAAGAACACCTGGACGGCAATCTTCATCGCCTTCCAGACCGAAAGCTGGAGCACCGACAACTCCGGCAATCCCATCTAGAAGCCCGAGACCTGAGTTATGAAAAGTGTCATCTCGATCGAACCCTGCCATGCACTTGGAGTGCTTGCACGACGAGCGATCTACCGATGCATGGCTCACCCGCATCAGATTGCCGCCAGGGTCTCATCCGCAATCGCCGCCGCTTCCACCGCCGGACGAACGTCGTGGGTTCGCACCATGTGAACTCCGGCAAGAATCGCCGCGACGTTGGCGGCCGTAGTCGCATGGATGCGCCCAGCGGGCGTCTCGACGTATTGCAGGCTCTGCGCAAGTGTGTGGCCCAGGAAGCCTTTGCGCGAAGCTCCTGCCAGAATCGGCAGATTGAACTGCTGAAGCTGATCCAGATGGGCGAGCAGAGGATAGTTCTCGTCGAGCCGTTTGCCGAAACCCAGGCCGGGATCGAGAACGATCCTGTCCCGGGCCACGCCAGCGGCAAGCGCAGAATCGAGGCGTGCTGCCAGTCCGCTAAGAACCAGCGGAAGGACTTCGCCCGGAGCCAGCGGCGGCAGGCTCTTCCACTCCCGCGGCCGCCCGCGCGTGTGCACCAGAATCGTTCCGCAGCCCATAGCAGCGCAGGCGGCAGGCATGCTGGCGTCCCACAGATGGCCGCTCACGTCATTGACGATCTCCGCACCGGCTGCGACCGCAAGCTCCGCCGTGCTCGCGTGGTAGGTATCGACGGAGAGAATGGTCTCGCGTCTCTGCTGCAGGATCGATGCGATAACGGGCAGTATGCGATCCTGCTCTTCTCCAGGCGTAAGAGCCGTCGCGTTGGGTCGCGTCGATTCGCCGCCGATGTCGAGAATCCGCGCGCCTTCGTCGAGCATCTGCAACGCGTGTGCAATCGCCCGGCCGGAGGCATCTTCGGGCGAGTAGAAGTGTCCTCCATCGGAGAAAGAATCCGGCGTGACGTTCAGGATACCCATTACCATCGTGCGTCGCCCCAGCGCCAGGGTGCGAGTGTGGAGACGCCAGTTGAACTCAGCTCGCCGCGTCAGAAGCATGGATGAATTCTAGTCTCGCAGGGACCGTTTCCAGGTGGATTCGTAGGCAGGCTCGCAGCCTGTCCAATGCTAGACTGCGCCCATGGTCAGGCTTCCTCGATTCGGCTTAGCGCGGTGGATCACTGCGATCATGCTCAGCGTTTTGGCCGCCTTCGCTCAGGCACAGACCGCGCAGACGTGGAATGCCGAGTGCTACGGACCGATCTCGCAATACGGCAAGAGCGAATCATGCACACAGCTCGCCCAGACGGTTGCTGCGCTCCTGAGCGACGCCGCCGTGGCCCGCGACCACTGGGGAATCGCGGTTGTCGGCATGGATGGCTCCGCGATCTATTCACTCAATGGGGCGCAGCTCTTTCAGCCCGCCAGCAATGCGAAGCTCTTCACCACCGCCGCGGCCCTGGCGTTGCTCGGCCCACAGACGGTCTATCAGACCAAGGTGCTGGCTCAGGGAACGCTCGGTGGCGACGGAAAACTAACCGGTAATCTGATCCTCGCAGGAGTCGGCGACGCGAATCTCTCCGGCCGAGAGCTTCCCTATGTGTCGCCGGACGAGGTGCAACCATC
The DNA here is from genome assembly GCA_965277335.1 of Edaphobacter sp. Lineage (GTDB taxonomy): Bacteria > Acidobacteriota > Terriglobia > Terriglobales > Acidobacteriaceae > Edaphobacter. The sequence goes on from CBDICJ010000009.1 coordinate 853,867, forward strand.
GGCACAGGCGCCTGCGGAACCGCTGCGCTATCTGGAAGACATGGCCGACCAGGTAGCTGCGACAGGGCTGAAGGAAGTGACCGGCGACATCATCGGGGATGACACCTTCTTTCCGTGGCAGCCCTACGCTCCCGACTGGGCGATCGACGATGCGGTTTGGGGCTATGGAGCGCCCGCCTCAGCTCTATCGATCAATGACAACCAGATCAAGGTGACGGTCACCCCCGGCGTTGCTGCGGGAGTTCCGGCGATAGTAAGGCTTGATCCCGCGACGCCGTACTATGCCCTCACTTCGTCGGTGACGACTGGCGCGGCGAAGACCGGCAGCACGGTGCAGATCGAACGCGGTCTAGGATCAAAGGCGCTGCAAATTTACGGCGCGATCGCCGCGCGGGCGCAGCCTAACATTGAGGAGATCGCGATCGAGGACCCGGCGGAGTACGCAGCGATCGCGCTGAAGGCCATGCTCGAAGCTCGCGGCATCCTGGTCACCGGAAGAGCCAGGCCGCGCCATCGTATCCTGCTCGACACCGAGAGCTTCCATCGCGAATCGTTCGAAGCCTTCGGGGCAGCGGTCCAAGCAAGCGCGCCGCAGCAGGTGATCGAGCCGCCGTCTGATGCTGCTGTCTCCGGCAGCCAAGCGAAGATACTCGCTACGCACACCTCTCCGCCGCTGCTGCAGGATGTTGTCGTGACCAACAAGGTCAGTGAAAATCTTCACGCCGAGTTGTTGCTTCGCCAGCTTGGGGCGGCGCGAGGAAGAGAGGGGACGATCGCTCAGGGAGCGCGCGTGGTGCGGCAGTTCCTGCTCACTGCGGGCATCGACAAAGATGATTTCGTTTTTTTCGATGGCAGCGGTTTGAGTGGACATGACCTCGTAACGCCGCGCGCCACGGTACAGTTGCTTCGGTATGCGACGGAGCAGACATGGTTTGAGGAGTGGAAGAACAGCCTGCCGATCGGCGGCGTGGACGGATCTCTGGAAGGCCGCTTCAGCAAGCCTCCGCTGAAGGGCAAGGTATTCGCGAAGACGGGAACGCTGGGAGAGGCGCGGGCGTTGAGCGGATACGTGGTGTGCGCGAGCGGCAGGACGGCGATCTTCTCCATCATGACGGGCAATCATCTGCCGCAGACAAGCGCCGATCGCGAGGCGATGGACAAGATCGTCGCCGCGATTGCCGCCGCGAATTAGAGTGAGAGAATGAAGAGGTGATGCGGGGTTTTCTATTGCTGGTTGCGGTGGTGCTGCTGGGTGGGTGCAGGTCGACGCCGGCGTCTACGCCATTGACGGAGCTGAACGCGCAGCAGATGCAGGGCCATGCGGTATTTGAGACGCGCTGCGGAGCGTGCCACTACGATCGCAGGGATGCGGCGCTGCATGGGCCGGCGTTGATCGGCGTCTTTAAGAAGCAGGCTCTGCCGAGCGGCGCGCCGGCCAATGACGAGCGGGTCACGTCCACCATCGTCAATGGACATGGGCTGATGCCCGCGATGGGCAACACGCTGGACCGGCGGGATCTTGACGATCTGCTGGCGTATCTCCATACATTATGAGTGAGATAGGTGAGGGTAAGAAGCTGGAAGAGAAGGCGCATGGATTGCTGCCCGGGGTGGTGGGCATCTGCCTGTTCATGGTGGCGCTGATCACGATCAATGCGGTGGAGGCGTGGCGTGGGAGCTTTGGCGCGGGAAGCGCGAAGTATGGCGTGCTGGCGCGTTGTATCCTGCTGGCGGCGGGGGTTTGGGGGCTGCTGCGGATGCGGCGATGGGGCTGGGCGCTGGTGCTGGCCGGGTGTTTGACGCTGGCGCTGGGGAATCTCTTCTTGTTCGAGAAGACCCATGCCGGGCAGTCTCTGCTGCAGGGTCTGTTCGCCCTGGTCTTCTTTCTGTACCTGGTGAGGACCGAGGTGCGGAGCCGGTTGCGGTGAATTTTCGGCTGAATCGGTAAAAAAATGTTTTGGGGCCGCGGCGAGGCGGATATTGCGGTTTTGCTGGGTTTTTTTGCGGGGGGTCGCGGAAATGTGCGTGTATTTCGACCGCGCAACGCATGCAATAAGGCGCGTTTTGTCCGCGCTACGCGGCCTTATGGGTGCTCGATTTTCGGCCTCCGAGAAATTTGCCACTCTTTCGAGATTTATTTTTGGTTGTCCCGTTTTGGGAATGGAGCGGCTAGCGGCTTGCTTTTCTGGGTGGGTGTGTCGGGTGGGTACGGAAGGGCACAGAGGGGCTCCGATACGGATTCTGCTATAGGATGGGGCGCATGTGGACGCGCAGGGGATTTGGAAGGTTGGCGGCAGGGGCGGCGGCGGGAGTGGCTTGGCGGGGGTTACAGGCGCAGAGCGCGGCGGCGGGGCAGGGTTCGGGCGGAGCGCAGTTTTCGGTGATGCTGTGGACGCTGAATAAGCTGGGGAGCTTTGAAGAAAACCTGGAGCGGGTGGCGCAGGCGGGGTATGGGCATGTGGAGCTGGTGGGGGAGTTCGAGAGGTGGACCGAGGCGGAGACGGATCGCTATCTGGCTCGGATGAAGGCGCTGGGACTGACGGTGGATTGTACGGCGGGGATGAAGGCGGGATTCTGCGATCCGGCGGGCGGGGATGCCTTTCTGGCGGCGTTGCGGGAGTTTCTGCCCAAGGTGAAGCGGGTGGGGTGCGGGCAGGTCATTCTGCTGTCGGGCAAGCGGATCGAGGGAGCGGGGCCGGGGGTGCAGTTCCGGGCTTCGGTGGAGACCCTGAAGCGGGCGGCGGGGATGCTGGAGGCGGCAGAGGTGACGGCGGTGATCGAGCCGATCGACCGGATCGAGAATCCGCGGATCTATCTGGATGGCGTGGCCGAAGGATTCGAGATGGCGCGGGCGGTGGGAAGTGCGCGGGTGAAGGTGCTGTACGACTTCTACCATGAGCAAAGGGAGCATGGAAATTTGCTGGAGAAGCTCGAGAAGAATGTCGATGAAGTGGGGCTGGTGCACATCGCCGATGTTCCGGGGCGGCATGAGCCGGGGACGGGGGAGATCGATTATGGGAATATCTATCGGGCGCTGGGGCGGCTGGGGTACAAGGGGGTGATCGGGATGGAGTTTTATCCGACGGGAGATGTGGTGGAGACGCTGCGAAAGGCTCGGGAAGAGGCGGTGAGGGAGTAGAGGACTGTCCTGCCGGACGGGCCCGCTACGCGCGGGGCGGCCACTTCGTGGCGAGTATACCGGTGTTGCCGGGTTGAATCCGGCGGGCCTCCCGATGGTCGGCATCAGAATCTCCCGCCGACCAGCGGAAGGCCCAACGCTGTCCACTGGTCGAGAAAAGGTACACACCCCACGAAGTGGGCGCCCCGCGCGTAGCGGGCCCGTCCGGCAGGACACTATCTTCTAGTAATCCAGAAGCTGCACGGCCATACGTTGGCGCCGTCCCGGCTGGGAGCGTAGACCTTCAAGGCGGTGGGCATTCGAGCAAAACTTCCTTCCCATGCTGGAAAAGCCTGGCGCAAGATATCGGGATGGAACTGCTGCATGGCGCTGCCCGACCACACCACCTGGAAGGTGTCGTTGAACGACAGGAAGGCCTCGAGCAGATACTGCTCGCCCCAGAAGCAGAGATTGGTCATCACGAACGTCTTCGGATAGTCGAGCGGGGTGAAGATGTCGTGAAAGTGGACGAGGACGCCGGGGGCGAGTTCCGGCAGGATGCGGAGATATTCGTAGAGGACATCGTTGTCCATCGAGACGACGTGGCTGGAGTCGATGAAGAGAATATCGTTGGCCTGGAGGGAACGGAAGAGCTCGAGAGGCACTTGCTGCACCGGTGTTGGAGAGAGTTGGGTAAGGCCGGTAAGCCCGTCTTTGAGAAACGGAGCGGGATTGGGCTCGACACAGATCAATTCGCCGGGATGTCCTTGGGCGGCGTTTTTTCTGAGTGCGGCAGAGAGCACCAGGGTGGTATTGCCGCCGCCGACTTCCACGATTCGTTTCGGCTTGCGCTCCCGGACGAAGGAGTAGGCCACCTCCGCGTCGACACGCTCGAAGAAGCCGTTGTTGAAGTGGAATTCGTGCGTGTCGCCGGTGGAAGCTTCCGGGAAGGTCCACTCGGAGGCGAAGGGGAGCAGGGTTGTGTGCAGCCGCTCGATCTGCTCCGGCAGGCGAAAGTCCAGCGCCGCGCAGGGACGGCAGGCATTCCAGTCCTTGCCTTCGAATGATTTCAGATTGGGTATTGGAAAGTAGAAGTGCAGGGGGGTGAGGCTGACGCCCAAGCCTCTTTGCGCGGCCTGGAACAAGGAGGACAAGGTCAATCTGAACCTTGTGCTTCGGGTGATGGTGGCAAGATTCATGCCGCGAGGCTTTCCCTTGCCATTCGGTTGCGCCGGAGACCCCTGGCGCGGTAAGGGTGAGCTTGCATGAGGGGCAGCGGGGACTGTCCGACTGGCTGTTCCATCGGATTAAGGTGTTTGTTCACTGCGTGCCAGCCTCTCTCTCGCTCGTGCCATGAATGATTGCATACTTGCTGACCGTGTTTGATGTCATTTTTGATGACGAATCAGCCGGAGCGGGGCGCGCGGGCCCACATCTCAAAATCGAGATATGGGGCACCCGGCTGGTTCGCGAGATAGGGGGCACCCGGCTGGTTCGCTCCTTCGGCCAGAGGGGGGCCGGATACAATGGGGGGATGAGTTCGACGGTGGGACAGGCGAGCGGGGAGCTGGTGCAGATTGAGCTGACGCCGCGCAGGCCGGCGGCGAAACCGGTGTGGCTGAAGGCGAAGGCTCCGATGGGCGAGACGTTCCATGCGCTGAAGAAGATGGCGCGGGAGCTGAAGCTGCATACGGTGTGCGAGAGCGCGCAGTGCCCGAATATCGGCGAGTGCTGGAACCAGAAGTCGGCGACGTTCATGATGCTGGGGAATCTGTGCACGCGGCGGTGCGGGTTTTGTGCGGTGCCCAAAGGAAAGCCAGCTCCGATCGATCATGACGAGCCGCGGCGGGTGGCCTATGCGGTGGCGCAGCTGGGGTTGGCGCATGCGGTGATTACAAGCGTGAACCGCGATGACGACAATGTAGGGGCGGCGCGGGCGTTTGTGAGCGTGATCGAGGAGATTCGGGCGCAGGCTCCGGGGTGCCGGGTGGAGGTGCTGACGCCGGACTTTCAAGGCGTGGAAGAGGCGCTGCGGCTGGTGGTGGAGGCGAGGCCGGAGATTCTGAACCACAATATCGAGACCGTGCCTCGGCTGTACCGGGTGGCTAAGAGCGGCGGGCGATATGAGCGGTCGCTGCGGTTTCTGGAGCGGGCGAAGGAGATCGCGGCCGAGATGTTTTCGGATCGGGATGGCGATCAGAGTGTTACTCGGCCTTTTGTAACCAAGACTGGCATTATTGTCGGGATGGGCGAGGAGATGCATGAGCTGCTGGGGGTGTTTCGGGATCTGGCGGAGCGGAAGGTGGATATTCTGACGATCGGGCAGTATCTGCGGCCGAGCCGGGATCATCTGCCGATGGCGCGGTATTACACGCCGGAGGAGTTTGCGTTTTTGAAGCATGAGGCGCTGGGGATGGGGTTCCGGCATGTGGAGTCGGGGCCGCTGGTGCGGTCGAGCTATCATGCGCAGGAGCAGGCGGAGAGTACGGGGCTGGCTTAGGAGGCTGGTTTGAAACCAGAGGCTTACCACCGATTTTCAGGATGACACCGATTCCAAGACTATGGCAAAGGCGGGGATCTCTCGACTGCGCCGTGCGATAAAGCAGCACGGCTTCGGCCCGGCGAGCAAAGACGCTCTCCGGGAAGCCGGTGCGCTCAAGACCCACATCTCAAAATCGAGTGTCAAGTCTCGACACATCCTTTACGTTTTGTCTCGGGACATCCTTTACATGATGTGGGTGTTAGGAGGGAGTTTCGATCCAGCGTTCGACGATCGTCGAACGCTGGATCGAAGGGGTGATTTCGCGGACCAGGGTGGAGCAGAAGAAGACCAGGAAGCGTTCTTCGATGGGCTGGATCATGACCCTCTCTCCGGCCAGGGTCTTGCCGATGCGCCAGCGGCAACCGTGCAGATCGACCGTGCCCTGGCAGTCGACCTTGAGCAGCCACGCGCCTTCCGGATACTGCCATGGCGGAGGATCGGGATCATAGCGGCGTTCGCTCCTGGACCACACACTGGCTGGGGTTTTCATCCCCAGGGCTGCATGCGGGCGCCCCTGGTTGTACTCGGAACGGAAGGCATCGAGCCAGGTTTGCGGCTCGGCGCCCACGCCGCCCCGCCGGTCGAGCGCCCGCTGCAGGCTGCCGTGGAAGCGCTCGACCTTGCCTTGGGTCTGGGGATGGCGGATGCCCGACCAGCACAGCCGGATGCCCTGCCGCATCATCCACACCGAGAGGCGCGTGCGCCCGGAGAACGACTGCCAGTTCCACCATGGGGTGCCATGGTCCATCAGCATCGCCTCCGGCACGCCGCACCGTGCAAAGGCCTGCTCCAGCTGCTCGCGGACGAGGTCGCCGTCCAGCTTGCCGGTCGCCGCCAGCGTCACCAGATAGCGGCTGTGGTCGTCGATCACCGACAACGGCCCGATGCGTTGGGGCCAGTTCTTGGGCCCCTTGAAGTCCATCTGCCACAGCTCGTTGGGCCGTGCCCGCTCGAAGCGCTGGACCGCAGGCGCATGCCGGTCCCGCTCCCGCACCAGGTCGTAGCGAAGCAGAATGCGGTGGATCGTGCTCCGGGTCAGGCGCAACCCTTCGCGGCCGAGCATCACCTCCAGCTTGCGCGCGCCCCAGTCCGGGTACTCCAGGCGTAGCGCGATCACCCGCTCTTCCTGCTCCCACGGCGTCTGGGCGGGCGAGCTGCGCGGCTGCCGGCTGCGCTCTGCGATCCCCGCCAGCCCATCCGCGGCGTAGCGCTTGAGCCACAGCGAGCCGGTCGGCCGGGAGACGCCGAACTCCGCGCACAGCACGCCCAGCGGCTTCTCCCGCAGAGACGCAGCCAACACAAAACGCACCCGCTGATCCTGTATGTCCATCGCCTTCCATGCCATCCCGCAACACTCCACGCCCGCTCAAAGCAAGCGCAAAAGTGTAAAGGATGTCCCGAGACATTATGGAAAGCATGTCATGAGACTGAACAAATCGAGATATGGGGCACCCGGCGCGGCGGAGTACGAGGTAGGCTTAGGGGAGTAAAGTATCTCTATGGCTGCTACACACCAGAGCATCTTCGACACTCCGGCGTACAGTGTTGTCCAAGCTGCCCAATATGTCGGTGTGCCTAGTCAGACTTTGCGTGAATGGATTGCGAAAGGCTTGATCTGCATACCCGCTTCAGGCGCAGTTACATTCAATAACCTTGCGGAAGCGCATCTCTTGAACGCGATGCGGCGGGTCCATGGGCTCTCCTTGCAGGCAATTCGTAAGGCGCTGCAGGAGCTTGCGCATGTTCGCAAGAATGCGCATCCGCTTCTCGATGAAAGTTTTGAAACCGATGGCGTGGACCTCTGCATTCGCGATCAGGATGCGGTGATCAATTTATCTAAGCGAAGCCAGCGCGAGTTTCGCGAGTTCGTTTCTTTGTACCTGCATCGGATTCACCGCAATGAGAAGGGACAGGTTGCTGAGCTTTATCCTTTTGTCGTCGCCAACAAGGCGAATGAGCCGAAGCATATCTCGATCAATCCCGCGGTGTCCTTTGGAAAGCCTGTGTTGGCTGGAACGGGGATCTCTACGTCGGTCATTGTGGGCAGGTTCAAAGCCCGGGATTCGGTTGCGGAGTTGGCGCGTGAGTATCAGGTTGCGCCTGCTGTGCTTGAGGATGCGATTCGATGGGAGATGAACAAGGGCAGAGCGGCGTAAGCGAGCTTGTTCTGTTCCTCGACGAGAACCACTGCCGCAATCCTTATCTGATTCGAGCTGTTGAAGATCACGGTCTTGTGTGCGAGAAACATCTGGATCACTTCAAGCCGGGAATCAGCGACATGGATTGGCTTCCGGTGATTGCTCGTCGAGGTTGGTCGTTGCTGACAACGGACGCGAGAATTCGCAGCAATCTTCTCGAAAAGGAAGCTGTACGCGTGAATGGCGTACGCATGTTTTACTTTTCACGAAACAATCTCGCTGGGGTGGAGATGGGCAACGCTTTGCGGCGGGCGCTGCCCGCGATGGAACGGCTGATGAGGTCGCACGCGCCGCCTTTTACGGCCTCCATTAACAAGAGTGGTGAGGTTACGCTGCGCGATACGTTTTGAATTTGGATATAAGAACCTGTTCAAATTACTGCTTTACGGTTCAGATCTAACAAGGAATAACAAAAAACAGACAACAACAAAGGCGAAATGCGGGGATCTCTCCACTACGCCGTGCGATAAAACCACACGGCTTCGGTCGAGATGACGATTTTAAGGAGTTATTAGACACGTTCTAAAACTGAACAGCAGGTCTCTCCACTGCGCTGTGCGAAAGAGCCCGCACGGCTTATCGCCCAGCGAGCGAAAGCAAGCGCCGGGAACCCCGGTGACTTCGATAGAGATAACCGATTTTGAATGGTGGAAGGAAGACGGTCTCGCTGTGCTCGAGGCCCACATTCTAAAATCGAGATATGGGGCACCCGGCGCTCGTCGGGGACGGCTGTTCGCTCGAGCCCACATCTCAGAATCGGGATATGGGGCGCCTGGCCGGTACGTCAGAGTGTCGCTGTAGGGGTGGAGGTCGCTAGGCGTTGCTTCTGGCGTGGTTGTCTCCGGCGGCGGCGCGGGAGGCGGGGGTGTCGTGTTTGTAGAGGCCATGGAAGAGCTGGCCGGTGACCTGGTAGCACTCGCAGGCGGCGGCTTCGAGGTTGGCGCGGTTGAGGATTTTGACGCGGCCGCGCTGGTATTCGATGAGGCCGCTGCGCTGGAGGGAGCCGGCGACCAGGGTGACCGTGGTGCGGCGGGCGCCGAGCATCATGGCGAGGAACTCCTGGGTGAAGTAGAGGACGTCGGACTGGGTGCGGTCCTGGGCCATGAGGAGCCAGCGGGCGAGGCGCTCTTCGGCTTCGTGGAGGCGTTGGCAGGCGGCGAGCTGGGCGAGGCTGGAGGTCTGGTTCTGGACGAACTCGAGGGCGCGGTCGCGAATCTCTTCGGAGGCGCGGAAGGCCCGCTGCAGATGAGAAAAGGGAATTCTGAGGGCGGTGGCTTCCAACTGGATGAAGCAGGAGGTGGAGATGGGAGCGGGGCCGAGGAGGTGGAGGCTGCCGACGAGGCCCTCATAGCCGACGAGGCCGACCTCGGCGGTGGCGCCGTCGGGCATGGTAGTGACGACGGAGGCGATGCCGGAGGTGAGGAAAAAGGCGTGCTGAGGGGTCGCTTCGGCTTCGTAGAGGGAGGTTCGGAGAGGCAAGGAGACGGGGGTGGAGGCGGAGAGGAGAGACTCGCGGGCTGGGGGCGAGAGGGCGGCCAGCAATCGATTTTCGGAGATAGCCGACATGACAGGGTCCTTGAGGTTCAGCGAGGTTCAGCCGCAAAGGACAGCCGTTCCGCGAGAGGGAACCCGGCAGCAGATCACGTCTTGGATCGGATTGGATCGGAGTTTGCTCCTGCGAGCAACTGTGAGAAGCATACGCTTGAAAATACAATGATTCTGTCCGCTAGAGGACACTCCTCGTCCGTGCTATTGACTATGGTGGTAGGACGCGAATTGAGAGTTGGCGGGGAGGAAGCAATTGCACAGATACGACCGGGTGCTTGTATTCGGCCACGATGACGCGCTGTTGGAGACGCGGAGTTGGGTGCTGGAGCGGGAGGGGTTTCAGGTTTGGCGCGCGAGGGATCTGGCGGCGGCCGTCGAGACGATGGTGGCGCAGCAGATCGATGCGATGATTCTGTGTCAAACGCTGTCGGCGGAGGAGCGCTGGAATGCGATGACGCTGGCGGGGGAGCTGCGGCCGGAGATGAAGATTCTGGTGATGGAGAGCGAGTTTGCGCGGCTGCCGGAGGGCAAGCAGGCCGCGGTGCTGGAGACGGTGGCGAATACGCGGGATCTGATTGCGGCGGTGGAGCGGATGACGGGGCGTGGGGGCTCGGTGGGCGCGCAGGGTTGAAGGCCGCTAATGTTGGGCGGGCAACATAGCGGGTGCGGGGTGCATCTCTCCTAAGAGTTGATGACGATCTGGTGCGTGGTCCCCTTCGCGTCGAAGCGTCCCAGTGAGACGTCCGATACGTTCTCTCCAACGTAGGACAAGAAGGTGTTATGGGGCAGGCCAGTATTCCGGATTCAGAAGACGCGGAGTTGCCGATTGCGGAGTTGGAGAAGAGGCTGGCGGCTTCGGTGGAGGCGCTGCGGCTAGCGGAGGAGCGGGCTGTGTCGGGCCGGTTGGCGCTGGAGGTGATGCACGAGATCAAGAATCCTCTGGAGGCTTTGGGGCACCTTACGTTTCTGGCGTGCGCGGAGGCGGATGAGTCCGAACAGGTTCGAAAGTACATGACGCTGGCCGAGGAGCAGATTGCCACGCTGCGGCAGATCGCGGGACAGACGCTGGGATATGCGAGGAGCGCTGCCGCGCCGCGTTCGGTGGAGCTGGTCGAGTTGGCGGAGGCGGCGCTGCGCATTCACCGGCGCGCGATCGAGACGAAGAAGATTCGCCTGACGAAGGATTTCCCGAAGGGTGTGGCGGCGCCGGTGTATATGGGGGAGATGCTGCAGGTGTTCTCGAACCTGATTGTGAATGCGCTGGACGCGATGCCGTTTGAAGGAGCGCTTTGTCTTCGGCTGCGGAGGCGAGGCGGCGAGGCGCGGTTCCTGGTGGCCGATAATGGGCATGGCATCGGGGCGGAGCACGGCCGGCGAATCTTCCAGCCGTTCTTCACGACCAAGGAGGAGCGCGGCAATGGGCTGGGGCTTGCGCTTTCGAAGAAGATCGTGGAGCGGCACAACGGCAGGATCGCGATGCGGAGCAGTGTGCGTCCGGGCAAGAGCGGCACGATGTTTCGGATCTCGCTGCCGGCCTGAGCGGGTGGGAGTAGGGAATAGAAGACTGCTAATCTGACCGGGCCAAGAACGGATGCCAGCGTAAAGAAACAACAGCAACGGCAAGGACGCGGGGAACGGTTTACATTCCCACCCATCGCAAAAGCGCGATGAATGGGGCACCCGGGCGTGGTATTTGCGTGATCGTTTATGCCTAATTTGAGTGGAAGTCTTCTACTCCCTATTCCCTGTATTTCTCCTAAGAGTTTAGTTGACATGCGCGGCGGAGCGTGGTTGAATCTCCTAAGAGCTTAGGAGGTGGGTGAGGCGATGATGCAACGCAAAGGAAATCAGGGGTTGACGCCGCTGGAACTGGAGATCATGCAGGTGCTGTGGGAAGCCGGAGCGTGCACGGTGAGCGATGTGCAGCCGAAGTTGAAGGCGGAGCTGGCGTACACGACGGTGCAGACGATGCTAAATGTGCTGCTGCGCAAGGGCAAGGTGAAGCGGGCGCAGGAGGGGCGGGCGTTTCGCTACCGGGCGGCGGTGAGCCGGGAGCGGGCGACGGGAAGCGCGCTGAACGATATGGTGAAGCGGATGTTTGGCGGGTCGCCGGAGGCTCTGCTGATGGCGATGGTGGATGCTCGGCAGATCAGCGCGGAGGAGCTGGCGCGGGTGGCGGAGAGGCTGGCGGATGCGGAGAAGCAGGCGGCCGGACGGAGCGGAACGGGGCGCGGAGAAGCGAAGGAGGAGCGATGATCGGGATTGAGGTGATGACGGAACGGGCGATGGTGGAGCGGGCGGTGGTGGAGTATCTGGCGAATGCGCTGTGGCAGATTCCGCTGCTGGCGGGAGGCGCTTGGCTGCTGCTGGTTGCGGGGAGGGCTGGGCCGCGGATGCAATATGGGGTGTGGCTGGCGGCGCTGGGTCTGGCGGTGATGCTTCCGCTGCATGGGATGGGAGGCGGGATGGCGGCGACGGTGCAGGCGCGTTCGGTTGCGCTGGACTCGCATGCGCAGGCGGCTAGCGAGAGGCCTATCCGGATTGCGCCGGCGAAGGAAAGGGGAGGCGTCGGGTCGCCGGCTCGTCCTCGGAGCGTGGTTGTGCCGGAGGCGGCGGCGCGGTGGATGGCGGGGCTGTATGCGGGGATGGTGATCTTCGGGCTGTCGCGGGTGATACGCGCGTGGCGCGAGGCGCGTCGGCTGGTGGCCGGTTCGCGGGAGATTTCGCTGGCGGGCGAGCATACGGTGGTGCTGGAGGAGTATGGGCGGCGGCTTCGCATACGGCTGCCGGAGGTGCGCGAGAGCGTGGAGATTTCGAGTCCGATGATTGTGGGCGCGGCGGCGCCGGTGCTGCTGCTGCCGGAGAGATTTGCCGAACATGGCCGCGAGGAGATCAGGGCGGCGCTGCTGCATGAGCTGGCCCATGTGCGGCGGCGAGATTACCTGGTGAATGCGATGTGCCAGGTCGCGGCGCTTCCAGTGGCGTGGCATCCGGCGACGCATTGGGTGCAGGGAAGAATTCGCCGGACGCGGGAGATGGCGTGCGATGAGATGGCGGCGGAAGAGATGCGGTCGGAGATCGGCTATGCGCAGTGTCTGCTGGGGCTGGCGAAGGGCATGCTGGCAGGGCGCGATTTAGGAAGGTCGAAGTTGGGCAGGCAGGCGGCTGGGGTTGAGTTGTTCAGCGATAACGTACTGGAGGCGAGAGTGATGCGATTGATGGAGACCAAGACGGCGATGCGGGTGCGGACCAAGGTGATTCGCGCGGCGAGTGGCGCGATGGCGATGGCGGCTACGGGCGCGATGGCGGTGATGTTTCATGTGACGCCTACGCTGGCGGCTTCGCAGGGGGCGGAGCTGCAGGCTGAAGTGGCTGCGAGCGCGCAGGCTCCGGTTGCGCCGGTCACGCCTGTAGCTCCGGTTGCTCCTGTAGCTCCTGCAGCCCCGGTCGCGCCTGTAGCTCCGGCCGCGCCCAAGGCTCCGGTCGTTCCGGTTGCGCCACCAGCTCCAGCCGCGGCAAAGGGAGCCGTTGCGCAGCACTGGCATTCGGCAGATGGAGATTCGTTCACGATCGTCAACGGCGAGCGGCGAGCGATGACCCCGGAGGAGAAGCGTTGCGCGAATGCGGCGATGGCCAAGGCCAGACGCGCGATAGCAGACGCGACGGCGAAGTTGAACAGCCCGGAGTTTAAGAAGCAGATGGTGGATGCGCAGGCGCAGGCGGCGAAGGCCCGGGAGATGATCGACAGCCCGGAGTTCAAGAAGCAGATTGCGGATGCGCAGGCGCAGGCAGCGAGGGCGAGAGAGTTCGTTAACAGTGCAAAGTTCAAAGAGGAGATGGACGAGGTGCGGAAGGCGAACGAGACGTTGAAGCTCCAGATGCCCAACCTTCAGATCGACCTTCGGAGGTCGATGGCGCAGATCGATAGTCCGGAGTTTCGCAGGCAGATGCAGGAGGCGCAGAAGATCAATTTGACGGAGGTGCAGCGAAGCGTGGATGAGGCTATGCGCAGGCTGAACGAGCAACTGCACGAGGATGTGCAGGCCAAGTAGGTCCCTTATCTTTCTCTTCCTGCTCTTCGGCTTGGTGCGGTTCGGTGATCGGGCGATGGAGGCGGTGGTGGAGGCCAGGTGCACCGGCAAAGACGAAATGCGGGGATCTCTCCACTACGCCGTGCGATAAAGCCACACGGCTTCGGTCGAGATGACGATTTTAAGGAGTTATTAGACAGGCTCTAACAAGAAAACAGACAACAACAAAGACGAAATGCGGGGATCTCTCCACTACGCCGTGCGATAAAGCCACACGGCTTCGGTCGAGATGACGATTTTTTCGACGTGTGATAAAACTACACGGCTTACCACCCCAGCGAGCAAAGGCGCTCGCCGGGGACCCCGGTTGCTTACCACCCCAGCGAGCAAAGGCGCTCGCCGGGGACCCCGGTGGCATCGGTCGAGATGATGAGTTCTTCGTAGTTGTTAATCAGGTTCTGAGCAGGGTCAAAGAGAACGGTTCGCGCTCCTGCGCGAAGGCCCACATCTCAGAATCGAGATATGGGGCACCCAGCCACACAGGGTTCCTCGATATGGGGTATCCAGCCACACAGGGTTCCTTGGGGTTGTTTGTGGGGTCCAAAGAATGCGGGGATTTGGTCCGGTGAAATGGGCTTGGCGGATGAATGTGGATTGATGTTGTGGGTGGGGGTTGGTAGTCTGGTAGCAGGCGAGTTTCGACTTTGCTCGGTAGCTACTTTCTACCATTCAACCTATTGAGGCTTTCATGCCAACAGCTACATTGGAAAACGGGACGGCAACCAAGGCGCAGGATTATAAAGTCGCGGATATTTCGCTGGCGGATTTTGGCCGCAAAGAGATCGATATTGCCGAGCAGGAGATGCCGGGGCTGATGTCGATCCGCAACAAGTACGCCGGGGATAAGCCGTTGGCGGGGGTTCGCGTGACGGGCTCGCTGCATATGACGATCCAGACGGCGGTGCTGATCGAGACGATGGTGGCGCTGGGGGCGAAGGTGCGCTGGGCGAGCTGCAACATCTTCTCGACGCAAGACCATGCGGCGGCGGCCATTGCGGCGGCGGGCGTGCCGGTGTTTGCGTGGAAGGGCGAGACGCTGGAGGAGTTCTGGTGGTGCACGAACGAGTCGCTGAGCTTTCCCGACGACAAGGGCGGACTGCTGGGGCCGCAGCTGGTGATCGATGACGGCGGCGATGTGACGCTGCTGATCCATAAGGGCTATGAGATGGAGAAGGGCGATGGCTGGGTAAACTCGCCTTCGAGCTCGACGGAAGAAGACGTGATCAAGGCGCTGCTGAAGAAGGTGCATGCGCAGTATCCGAACCGCTGGCAGGATGTAGCGAAGGAGTGGCGCGGAGTTTCGGAGGAGACGACGACGGGGGTTCACCGGCTGTACAAGATGTTCGAGAAGGGCACGCTGCTGGTGCCGGCGATCAATGTGAACGATTCGGTGACGAAGTCGAAGTTCGACAATCTGTATGGCTGCCGCGAATCGCTGGTGGACGGGATCAAGCGCGCGACCGATGTGATGGTTGCGGGCAAGGTCGCGGTGGTGTGCGGATATGGCGATGTGGGCAAGGGTTCGGCGGCTTCGCTGCGCGGGCTGGGGGCGCGGGTGGTGGTGACGGAGATCGATCCGATCAATGCGCTGCAGGCGGCGATGGAAGGCTACGAGGTGACGACGCTGGAAGAGACGCTGGGGCGCGGCGATATCTATGTGACGTGCACGGGCAATGTGGACATCATTACGGTGGAGCATATGAAGCTGATGAAAGACCAGGCGATCGTGTGCAACATCGGCCACTTCGATAACGAGATTCAGATGGAGCCGCTGAATGCGTTGAAGGGGGTGACGAAGCTGAACATCAAACCGCAGGTGGACAAGTACACGTTTGAAGAGACGGGCAACAGCATCTTCGTGCTGGCCGAGGGACGGCTGGTGAACCTGGGCTGCGCGACGGGCCATCCGAGCTTTGTGATGTCGAACAGCTTTGCCAACCAGACGCTGGCGCAACTGGATCTTTGGAAGAATAAAGACACGTACAAGGTGGGAATTTATATTCTGCCGAAGAAGCTGGACGAAGAGGTGGCGCGGCTGCATCTGGAGAAGATCGGGGTGAAGCTGACGACGCTCTCGAAGAAGCAGGCAGACTATCTGAGCGTTCCGGTGGAAGGCCCGTACAAGGCGGAGCACTACCGGTACTAGATCGGCGATTTGAGTTAGCGAAGGGCCGTCGAGTGATCCTCGGCGGCCCTTCTGCTTTGCTGCACAAGAGAGAACGGGCTTAGTGGTTCAGAGGTTCAGGTTTACAGGGGCTGCTACCGCCTACGAAGGGAATAGACACAGAGATTTTGTGGGTGTTGCGGTCGCGGCGGAGTATCTATTTTTCCGCAGAGGCGCGACTTTTCGACGGACTTGGGGTGTGGGAACGACAGCGCGATTCAGAGGTTTGCGGTGGGTGGGTCGAAGTCGTCGGCGGTGATGACCTGAAGGCCGGGGGTGGCGGCGAGCGGCTGGTCGATGAGGAGGAGGGTGCGGGCGGAGCCGGAAGAGTAGGCGACCTGGGCTCCGGTGTAGGCGGTGGCAGGGGTGGGCGTGGACCCGGCGGGCATGATGACGAGAGTGTAGGAGGCGGCGGGGAGGTTGCGATAGCCGGTGTTGGCGTTGAAGGCGATGCCGGTCAGGATCGGAGTGACGGCGGTGAGCTTCTGGCCGGCGGGAACGAGGTAGATATCGACGGGGCCGATGCGCGTGGCCTGATGAAGGAAGCGCAGGGAGACCTGGCCGGCGGGTGCGGGCTCGCTTTGGTCGGTGAGGAGAAGCTGGCGCAGACTGGCGGCGGAGTTGCCGATCAGCAGGGTGTACTGCGCGGCGGAGAGATAGGGGGTTTTGGAGGTGGTGAGGGTTTGCCGGGTGCCGGTGGTGTTGGAGGCGAGAGTGTAGCTGCTGGGCGGCATCGGGATGTAGGAGGTGAGCGCGCCGAAGCCGAGGTTGTAGGCGAGCGCGTTGGGGCCCTCGTAGATATCGAGGGCGGGAGCGTCCGGCGAGACGTCGATGATGCGGAGGCGCGGCTGTGGAGTGGAGGTTGAGATGGCCTGGCAGCCGGAGAGGACGCCGAGGCCGGCGGTGAGGGCGGCGAGGCGAAGTGCGCCGCGGACGAGATGGCAGGTTTGCGGGAGCATGTTCGGTCTGAAGGGCTAGGCTCGGGTATCGATAGCTATCACTCTAAACGAATCACGAGATAGGGGCGATGACGGATTTGGGGGAGGAGGCTTATTCGGAGGCGAGAGGCGCTCTGCCGGCGATGGGCGCGGGTGTAGAAGAGGCTGAACGCGGCGTGGCGGCCAGCGGGTTTGGAAACTTGCGGGATTGTTGACGATTAAGACGCAACACAGAACAGACAAATGCGGAATGCGGGGATCTCTCCACTGCGCAACCGGCGATGAGACTGCCGGTTGCTTCGGTCGAGATGACGATTTCTAGAAGGTTAGGGGATTTCTACTGCTTTTGGACGGGTTCTGAGGCTACTTTTTGGGTTTGGTGGCAATGATCTGGTCTTTGATCTTGTTGTAGGTGGCTTGCGGGAGGATGCCGCGGGTGATGAGCTGGTTCTTTGCGGTGTAGGGGCGGCCGTCGATGATGCGTTTGGAGTAGGCGTCGCCGATGCCGGGGAAGGCTTTGAGCTGGTCGGGGGTGGCGGTGTTGATGTCGAGCTTGTCGGCGGTGGCGGCGGTGGGTTTGGCCTGGGCGAGGGCGGCCGGCGCTATGGTGAAGACGGGAGCACAGGCGAACAGAAGCGCGACGGCGAGCAGGGTGCGGCGAAGAGTTTGCATCGGGATTTCTCCTGTGGAGGGTGAGATGGCTTTACTGCGGAAGAGTACGAGAGACTGCGAAGCGCGTCAACCTACACGTGCAGCCTGACCGATGGGGCGAATTGCGCAAGGCGCGTGGGCCGGGTTGACTTCCTCCTGCTGGATCGCTACCCTGAAGGGGAGATGAGCATGCTGCACCTTCATCACGGCCATCACCATCATCATGCGACGAGCGTGTTGGCGGCTGGGTCCGGTGTGGCGAAGTAAGAGAACGCTAGCTCAAGGATTTCGAAAGGCCCGCTGACGCGCAACCCGCGAGCGGGCCTTTTGCTGCTTTGTGGTGGACCTGGAGGTTTCCAGACGAATGGGAGAGAGGCAATGGGTGACGGAGTGAAGATTGATTTTGCGAAGATGGATGGGCTGGTTCCGGGCGTGGTGCAGGATGCGACGACGGGCGAGATGCTGATGCTTGGTTTCCTGAACGAGGTGAGCTATCGGAAGACGTTGGAGACGGGTTTTGTGACGTTCTGGAGCAGGACGCGGCAGAGGCTGTGGATGAAAGGCGAGACCAGCGGCAATCGGCTGCGGGTGATCGAGGCTGCGACGGACTGCGACAACGATGCGCTGCTGTTCAAGGTAGAAGTGGAAGGCGATGGGCTGGTGTGCCATGAGGGCACGGTGAGCTGCTTCACGAAGACGATTGCGATGGAGGCGAAGTGAGCGAGAAGAAGTTGAAGCTGGGGATTCCCAAGGGCAGCCTGCAGGACGCGACGATTGCGCTGTTCGAGCGCGCGGGCT
Organism: Edaphobacter sp.; assembly: GCA_965277335.1. Classification (GTDB taxonomy): domain Bacteria; phylum Acidobacteriota; class Terriglobia; order Terriglobales; family Acidobacteriaceae; genus Edaphobacter. Next base: position 871,915 of record CBDICJ010000009.1, read on the forward strand.
GGAGGATCTTCGCGAATGGACGGAGCTACTTTCCTACGGTGGACGACGCGGAGATCGAATGCATGCTGGTGCGGGCGCAGGAGATGGCCCGGTATGTGGAGCATGGGGCGCTGGACGCAGGACTGACGGGCAACGACTGGGTGCTCGAAAACGAGACGGATGTGGAGTATGTGACGAGCCTGACGTACTCGAAGCAGAGCCGGCAGAAGGTGAAATGGGTGCTGGCGGTGCCGGAGGATTCGCCGTTTCAGAGGCCGGAAGATCTGGCGGGGAAGATTATTGCTACGGAGCTGGTGGAGTTTACGAAGAGATATTTTGCGGGGAAGAAGATTCCGGTGACGGTGGAGTTTAGCTGGGGCGCGACCGAGGTGAAGCCGCCGACGCTGGCGGATGCAATCGTGGAGGTGACGGAGACGGGGTCTTCGCTGCGGGCGAACCGGCTGCGGATCATCGAGACACTGATGGAGAGCGAGACGCAGTTGATTGCGAACAAGAGCGCGTATCGGGACGCATGGAAGCGGCGGAAGATCGATAACATTTCGCTGATGCTGAATGCGGCCATTGCGGCGCAGGGGCGGGTGGGGTTGATGCTGAATGCGCGCAAGGCCGACCTGGCGGATGTGGTCAGCGTGCTGCCGGCGCTGAACTCGCCTACGGTCTCGCAGCTGAGCGATGCGGACTGGGTTGCGTTGAATACGATTTTGGATGAGTCGCTGGTGCGCGAGGTGATTCCTAAGCTGAAGGCGGCGGGAGCTACGGGGATTGTGGAGTATCCGCTGAGCAAGGTTGTGCTGTAGGGGAAAGGAAGACTCAACGCCGATCGATACGGATGACACCGGTAAAGCAGGATTGGGTTGATTTCGATCGGTAATGATCGGGGATGTCGGTGTTAGGTTTTATGGAGCTGGCGATGAAGTTGGTGAAGACGTTTGGCCGGAGTAAGGCGGCGGATGCGCTGATCGAGAGGCTGGAGCAGCGTGGGGCTGTCAGTACCGCGCGTGTCGAGCCGGTAGTACGGCGCATCCTTGCGGACGTGCGTAAGGGTGGCGACCGCGCGTTGCTGAAGCATGCGATGCAGCTTGATGGGTTAGATCGAGGCCAGGCGCTGCTGGTTTCGCGAGATGAGATGCGGGAGGCGTGGGAGGCGACTGCGCCGGAGCTGCAGGCGGCGATGATGGTGGCGCGGGGGAATATTCTCGCGTTTGCCGAGGCGCAGATGCCGCGGGAGTGGACGATCTCGCCTGTGGCGGGGGTGAAGACGGGACAGATCGTGCGGCCGCTCGGCAGTGTGGGTTGCTATGTTCCGGGAGGGCGGTATCCGCTGCCCTCGACGCTGCTAATGACGGTGACGCCGGCGCAGGTGGCGGGAGTGGAGCGGATTGTGGTGTGTTCGCCGAAGCCCGCACAGGAGACGATGGCCGCGGCGTGGCTGGCGGGGGTGACGGAGTTCTATCGGATAGGCGGGGCGCAGGCGATTGCGGCGATGGCCTATGGGACCGATACGCTGAGGGGGGTGGATAAGATCGTGGGGCCGGGGAATCTGTATGTGACGGCGGCGAAGCTGCTGGTTTCTACGGAGTGCGGAATCGATATGCCGGCGGGGCCGACGGAGATTGTGGTGACCAGTGAGATGGGAGGCGCGGCGGTGATTGCGGCGGATCTAGTGGCTCAGGCGGAGCATGATCCGGAGGCGCTGGCGGTGATGATTACGAGCAATGCGGGGCTGGCGAAGGAGGTTGCGGCGGAGGTGAAGGCGCAGGCACGGCGCAATGCGATCGCGAAGCAGTCGCTGGCGGCGCAGGGATGTCTATTTGTAACCGCTACGGTTCGGGAGGCGCGGGAGTTGACCAATCGCCTGGCGCCGGAGCATTTAACGGTGGATTCGGCGGCGGATCTGAAGTGGGTTCGCAATGCGGGCTCGGTGTTTGTAGGTGAGTATGCGCCGCAGTCGATGGGAGATTATGTCTCGGGTCCGAATCACGTGCTGCCAACGGGACGAGTGGGGCGGGTTCGCGGCGGGTTGAGCGTATTGGATTTTGTGAAGGTGATTACGGTGCAGGAGTATACCCGCAAGGGGTTGAGGCAGATGGGTCCGCATGCGATTGAAATGGCCGAGGCAGAGGGTTTGATGGGACATGCGGAGAGCGTGCGAGTGAGGATGCGATGAGTCTTGTTACAGATTTAGTTACAGATATAAAAACGGTGCGGCCGCGCAAGGCGGTGCTGGAGATGCCGGAGTATCACCCGCCGCTTGCGGGGCGGAGCGCGCTGCGGCTGGACTTCAATGAGAATACGTTCGCGCCTTCCCCGCGCGTGCTGGAACGCCTGAAGACGGTCACTGCGGAGGAGTTGACGAAGTATCCCGAGCGGGAGCCTGTGGAGCGGATGGTTGCGCAGCACTTTGGATTGCAGACGGAGCAGGTGCTGCTGACCAATGGCGTGGACGAGGCGATTCATCTGATATGCGCGGCGTTTCTCGATGCGGACGATGAAGCGCTGATCTGTACGCCGACGTTTTTCATGTATGACGTGAGTGTCCAGATGATGACGCCATATCTGAAGAAGGTGCAGGCGGAGGCGACGCTGGAGTTTCCGTTTGAACGCTTCATGGCGGCGATTACGGAGCGGACGAAGCTGATACTCGTGGCTTCGCCGAATAATCCGACGGGCGCTGTGGTGAGCCGGGAGCATCTGCTGGCGATTGCGGCGGCCGCTCCGCAAGCGCTGCTGATGGTGGATGAGGCGTACTACCACTTCGATGGCGCGACGATGATGGGGGATCTAGCGACGGTGCCGAATCTGATTGTGGCGCGAACGTTTTCGAAGGCGTATGGGCTGGCGAATCTGCGGATTGGGATGCTGGCGGGCAATGCTGAGTTGCTGAAGTATGTGCGGAAGGTCTCTTCGCCGTATAACGTGAATGGCGTGGCGCTGCATTGCCTGCCGGATGCGATTGCGGATGAGAAGTATCTGGCCTGGTATGTGGAGCAGGTGCGGGTAGGGCGCGAACGGATGATGGCGGGGCTGCGGGAGTTGAGAGTTCCCTTCTTTCCGAGTCATGCGAACTTTGTGCTGATGAAGATCGGGCCGAAGCACAAGGAGTTGGTGGCTGCGATGCGGGCGCATGGTGTGCTGCTGCGGGACCGCTCTGCCGATCCGGGATGCAGCGGCTTCGTTCGCATCACGATCGGCGTGGAGGAGCATGTGACGCTCGGCCTGGCTGCGATGCAGGAGGCGTTGCGCGAGATCGGGTGGGATCGGCAGCAAGCTGCCCAGCCAGTGGAAGAGCAGGCCAGCGACGACGAGCGGGAGTTTGAATGATGGCGAAGAGCGGCGTTCGTGCGGGAACAGTAAAGCGGGAGACCACGGAGACGCAGATTGCGCTGAAGCTCGTGATCGACGGCCAAGGTGTTTACAAGGTCTCGACGGGGGTTCGATTCTTTGACCACATGCTGGAGTTGTTTACGCGGCATGGCGGGTTCGACCTGACGCTGAAGTGTACCGGCGATCTGGATGTCGACCAGCACCATACCGTAGAGGATGTGGGGATTGCTTTGGGCGAGGCGTTTGGGAAAGCTCTCGGGGATAAGAAGGGGATCATGCGCGCCGGATATTTTGTGATGGCGATGGATGAGACGCTGGCGGTTGCGGCGGTCGATCTGAGCGGGAGGGTGGCGTATGTGGTCGATGACAAGGTGAAGGTGCGGCTGGTGGGGGATTTTCAGAGTGAGCTGCTGGCGGATTTCTTCGATGGGTTTGCTCGCGGGGCGAAGGCGAATGTGCATGTGAAGACGATGTATGGACGGAGCAATCATCACAAGATTGAGGCTATTTTTAAGGCTTTTGCGCGGGCGTTGCGCGGGGCTTGCTCGCGGGATGAGCGGATGCGGGAGATGCTGCCGAGTACGAAGGGACTGCTATGAGTTGTCAGTTCTTCGTTGTCAGTTCTCAGTTGGAATACAGGCGAATGAGGATCGAGAATGGAATATTGAGAACTGAGAACTGACAACTGACAACTTCTTATGATTGCTGTGATTGATTACAGGGCGGGCAATTTGACCAGTGTGGTGAAGGCGCTGGGCTATCTGGGTGCGCGGGAGATTTGCGTGACGCAGGACCCGAAGGTGGTGCGGGCGGCGGCGAAGGTGGTGCTGCCGGGGGTGGGGCATTTTCAGTCTACGCAGTTGCTGGCGGAGCTTGGGTTGGATGAGGCGGTACGGGCGAGTGTGGCGAAGGGGGCTTGGTTCCTGGGGATTTGCGTGGGGTTGCAGTGGTTGTTTGAAGGGTCGACGGAGGCTCCGGGAGTTGCGGGGTTGGGGCACTTTGCGGGGATGTGTGAGCGGTTCCCTGCTTTGTTTGAAGGGGCGGAGTTGAAGTCGCCGCATGTGGGTTGGAACTCGCTGGAGAGCGCGCGGGCGGATTCGCGGTTGCTGCGTGGGGTGAAGGATGGCGGGTTTGTGTATTACACGCACTCGTGGCGGGCGCCGGTGATACAGGATACTGCTTCGGTTACATATTACGGCGGACCGTTTACGGGTGTGGTGGAGCGGGAGAATGTGATGGGGGTGCAGTTTCATCCGGAGAAGTCGAGCGCGGTGGGCTTACAGGTTTTGAAGAACTTTGTGGAGTTGTAGCGATGCCATTTATGTATGAGTTGAGGATTGCCGCCGAGGAGCCTTCGTACACGTTTGTGCAGCAGTTGGCGCCGTCGGGTTCGCTGGTGGGAACGGGGCAGGCGGTGTGCACGCTGACCGATGGGGCGAGGGAGTTTCATGTGCTTGCGCCGAGGCAGGGGTTGCTGGTGGAGTGGTTTGTGGAGCATGGGGCGGTGATCGAGGATGGAGACACGCTGGCCCGGGTTGTTTGCGAGGGGAATGAGGTTGACGTGGCGGCGGTTGCACCGAGGAGGCTCGGGTAGCGATGCTGACGAAGCGGATACTTGCGTGCTTGGATGTGCGTGGTGGGCGCGTGGTGAAGGGCGTCCAGTTTGTGGATATTGTCGATGCGGGCGATCCTGCGGAGTTGGCGCATCGGCATGCGGCGGCGGGGGCGGATGAGATTGTGCTGCTGGATATTACGGCGACGCATGAAGGGCGCGGGACGCTGCTCGATACGGTGAAGCGGACGGCGGCGGCGCTGTTTGTGCCGTTTACGGTGGGTGGCGGGATTCGGAGCGCGGAGGATGCGGCGGCGGTGTTCGAGGCGGGCGCGGATAAGGTGAGCATCAACTCGAGTGCGATTGCGCGGCCGGCGTTGATTGGGGAGATTGGCGGGAGCTTTGGGGCGCAGGCGGTGATTGTGGCGATCGATGCTCGAAGGGGTGCGCGAGGTGTTGAGGATGCCGAGGTCTTTGTGAGTGGCGGCAGGAAGGCGACTGGGTTGCGGGTGGTGGATTGGGCTCGCGAGGCGGAGGAGCGCGGGGCGGGGGAGATTCTGCTGACGTCGATGGATACGGACGGGATGCGGAACGGATTTGATTGCGAGTTGACCGCGATGGTGGGTGCGGCGGTGCGGATTCCGGTGATCGCTTCCGGTGGCGCGGGAAGCGCGGCGCACTTCGCGGAGGTGTTTGGGCGGGGAAAGGCGGATGCGGCGCTGGCGGCGAGTATCTTTCACTTTGGCGTGACCGACTCGCGGGAACTGAAGGCGGAGCTGCGGCGGGCTGGAGTGAGTGTGCGGCTGCCGTGTTGAAACGGCTTAACACCGATTGGGACCGATACACCGATTTATAGCGACAGATGGCGAGATGCGGGGTTCTTCGCTGCCTACGAATGACAAACGTTCCATTTAGAGAGGGGAGATAAATTGCTGATACCTTCGATTGATTTGATGGGTGGGCGGATTGTGCAGCTGGTCCGGGGGGAGACGCTGAAGCTGGCGTTCGATGATTTCGAGTATTGGATGGAGAGGTTTTCGAAGTATCCGCTGGTGCAGTTGATCGATCTCGATGCGGCGATGCGGCAGGGCGAGAATCGCAGGTTGATTGAGATGATCTGCAGGGGGCTGCCTTGCCAGGTGGGCGGGGGATTGAGGTCGGCGGAGGATGGCAGGGTGTTGCTGGAGGCGGGGGCGCGGCGGGTGATCTATGGGTCGAGTCTGTTTGGAAGTCATTCTTCGCAAACCCACCCTTCGCAAACCCACCCTTCGCAAGGAGCCGCGAAGGATGGGGCACCCGCAGTTTCGCGGCGACATAAGGTGATTCGGCTGGAGTTTGCGGAGGAGTTGAAGAGGACGCTGGGGGAGGAGGCGCTGGTGTTCAGCGTGGATACGAAGGCGGGAAAGGTGGCGGTGAAGGGGTGGAAGGAGTCGGTGGATCTAACGCCGGAGGAGGCGGTGACGTGGCTCGAGGACTGCTGCGCGGCGTTCCTGTATACGCATGTGGATACGGAGGGGACGATGCGGGGATTTCCGTTGGAGGTGGCGGCGGTGTTGCGGGCGTGTACGGCGAAGCAGTTGATTGTCGCGGGCGGTATCAGGGAGCGGAGTGAGGTGGAGGCGCTCGATGCGATGGGAGTGGATGCGGTGGCGGGGATGGCGGTTTACTCGGGCGCGATGGAGGCTTGAGATTTTCGTGCCTGCAGCTTTCGCTGCGAGGATGCATCTGATGGGGAAGACTTTCGCAGCTGCGTGGGAGCGTGAGCGGCAAGTGTCTAAGGAGACGATATGGAGTATGTGAATCTGGGTCGGACCGGGTTGAAGGTTTCGCGCATCTGCCTGGGGTGCATGTCGTATGGGGTTGCTCCTCAAGGGGAACTGCGGCCGGGAAGCCATGCGTGGGCTTTGAACGAAGAGCAGAGTCAGCCGTTTTTCAAGCAGGCGCTGGAGTTTGGGATCAACTTCTTCGATACGGCGAATGTGTATTCGACCGGCTCAAGCGAGGAGTTGCTGGGGCGCTTCTTGAAGGCGAATACGAAGCGGGAAGACACCGTGATCGCGACCAAGTTGAACGGCGTGATGCGCGATGGGCCGAATGGGAAGGGACTTTCGCGCAAGGAGATTTTTTTCGAGCTGGATGCGAGCTTGCGGCGGCTGGGGACGGACTATGTCGATCTGTACCAGATTCACCGGTGGGACTATGAGACGCCGATTGAAGAGACGCTCGAGGCGCTCGACGATGTGGTGAAGGCGGGCAAGGTGCGGTACATCGGGGCTTCGTCGATGCATGCGTGGCAGTTTGCGAAAGCGCTTTATGTCGCGGACCTGCATGGTTGGGCGCGGTTCGTTTCGATGCAGAACCACTACAACCTGCTGTATCGCGAAGAAGAGCGGGAGATGATGGGGCTTTGCGCGGCGGAGGGGATCGGGGTGATTCCGTGGAGTCCGCTGGCGCGGGGGCGGCTGGCCAGGGCGTGGGGAACGCAGGCGACGGAGCGGTCGGAAACGGACCAGTACAGCAAGGCAATCTATACGAAGACCGAGGAGGCGGATAAGAAGGTGGTCGACCGGTTGGGGGAGTTGGCGGAGAGGCGCGGGGTTTCGCGGGCTACGCTGGCGCTGGCGTGGATGCTGAGCAAGCCGGTGGTGACTTCGCCGATCGTGGGGGCTACCAAGCCGGGACATTTGAAGGATGCGGTGGCGGCGCTGGAGGTCCGGTTGGCGGCGGAGGAGATTGCTTCGCTCGAAGAGCCGTATGTTCCGCATGCGGTGGTGGGGTTCAGCTAGGGAACGTCTTGCGGTATCGAATAGTTCGACTTTACTCGGTGTTGCCGAGAGTGTCGGGGGTGGCGTAGTAGCCTTTGCGGGCCTGGACTTTTTCGTCCTTGCCGCAGGTGATGTTGAGGGTGCGATAGGTGCCGTCGGCTTTGAGGTTGGTGGGGGTGTAGCTGGCGAGGTATTGGGTGCGAAGCTCGTCCTGGATCTGGTCGAAGGCGTCCTGAAGTTTTTTGCCGTTATTGCCTACGTCGATGACGCGGCCGCCGGTCTCGGAGGCGAGGCGCTGCATGTCGCGGTCGCCTGAGTAGAAGCCGCCGTAGAAGCCGCGGTCGGCGATGAGGATGACGTAGATGATGGCGTTGGCCTTCTGGGCGGCTTCGGTGGCGGATTTGAGGGTCTCCTGGGAGCCCTGGTCGCCGCCGTCGGTGAGCAGGACGAGGATCTTGCGGCCGGCCTCCTGGCGGAGCTTGTCGTGGGCGGCGAGGAAGACGGCGTCGTAGAGCAAAGTGCCGCGGGCGCTGCCGTTGCCGGTGACCGAGCCGGTGCCGGCGCCGGTGTTGATCTGGGCGGAGTCGATGGAGCGCTTGATCTCGCGCGGGCTGTTGGTGTAGTCGGAGAGCAGGTTGACATTGATGTCGAAGGAGATGAGAAAGGCTTCGTCCTTGGGGGTGAGGACGTCCTTGAGGAACTCGGCTCCGGATTGCTGCTCGAGGGGCAGGACGTTTTGCTGGCTGCCGCTGGTGTCGAGGAGAATGCCGATGGTGAGGGGGAGGTTTTTTTCCTGGGTGAAGTTTTTGGTCTTCTGGAGGACTTTGTCTTCGTAGATGCCGCAGTCGTCCTTCTTCAGGCTGGTGATGTAGCCGTTTTTGTCGCGGACGGAGAAGAAGACGTTGACGAGGTTGACGTTGACTTTGAGAGTTTCGATGTCGTCCTGGTGGATGGGCTGGGCGGCGGCGTCGCTGGCGGGGGGAGGGCCTCCGGGGGAGGGAGCCTCCTGGGCTTGGAGGGCCGGGGCTAGGCAGAGGCAGAGGACGGCGGCTAGGCAGAGATGACGCATACACTATTAGACGCTAGATGCGGGTGTGAGTTTGAGGGGAAATTGACGTTGGTGGTTGTGGCTGGCAGGGGTGAAGAACAGACAGCGGCAAAGGCAAGGACAACAGCAAAAGCAAGGGCAAAATGCGGGGATCTCTCCACTGCGCGACAGACGGTGAAACTGTCTGTCGCTTCGGTCGAGATGACATTTTTTTTGAATTGGAAGAAGACGACAGCAACGGCCAATATGAGAGACTCCGTTCGCTTCGGGGGAGATGACGATCCTTTCGCTCAATCCTTTCGCTAAGAGAAAGCAACGACAGAGGGCAGCGCGCAACAGAGGACGGGGGCTTTGGCGTCCAACGAAGTGGCGGGTTTTTGTTGGGTTGGCGTAAGGTATTGGCTGCGGCGCTAAGGCGCTGGTAGTCTGATAGTTGGTACAGCTTTGGGTCAGAGAGGCCCGGCTGGAAGGCGGGGGAGAATCGCGTGGTCAGGAACAGCATATTGGCAGGGGCTTTGGCGTGCATGACGCTTGGACAGCCGGCACAACCGCGGGCGCAGCAGAGTGCGGCGCAGCAGCAGGGTGATGCCGCTCCGGCCGCTGGCTCTCAGGTTCCCGACGCTCCTATTCCCGATGCTCCGAGGCCGCAGGCGGTGCCGGTGGGTCCGGTGACTCCGGGGGCGGGAACGACGGCGTCGGGGAGTGGAGACAATGCGGCTTCGCAGGAGGGCGGTGTGCCGAGCAAGCTGCCCCAATCGGCGGCTCAGACCGAGGCGCAGCAGGAGGATCAGGGGACTCCGCCGGATCAGCCCGCGGCGGGGCAGGGTCCGGAGTACGTCATTCACACGGGCGTCAATTTCGTGGAAGTGCCGTTTACGGTGAAGGACAACAAAGGCCGACTGGTGCCGGGGCTGACCTGGCGCGATGTGAGGGTGTATGAGAATAACCTGCGGCAGAAGCTGAGTTTGTTTACGGTCGATCCGTTTCCGCTTTCGGTGGCGCTGGTGATCGATCAGAGCATGACCTTCGACAATATGACGAAGGTGAACAATTCGCTGGCGTCGCTGCAGGGGGCGTTTACGCCGTATGACGAGGTCGCGGTGTTTACCTACAACAACGGGCCGAGGATGCAGACCGACTTTACCGGATCGCAGAGCGCGCGGTTGACGGCGGTGCTGGAGCGGTCGAAGACGACTGGACGCGATCCGGTGTACTACGATACGACCGGGCCGATGGGGCAGAACATCAACATTAACAATGGAGCGGACCAACACACCGACCCGAATGTGAATGCGACGCACGGGACCAGTATTCTGGGCATTCAGAATGTGCCGCGGGACGTGCATACGCTGAACGATGCGGTTCTGGCGGCGGCTACGGCGTTATCGAAGACGGCGGTGGGGCGGCGGCGGATTATCTACGTGATCAGCGACGGGCGGGAGTACGGCAGCGAGGCGAAGTTCCCGCAGGTGGTGAAGTATCTGAACACCAACAAGATTTCGGTGTATGGGACCTTGGTGGGAGATTCTTCGCTACCGGTGGTGGGATTTCTGGACCGGATCCATCTGCCGTTGACGATGCGGGACAACATTCTTTCGGCGTACATCAAGCAGACGGGCGGCGATTTGTACGGCGCGTTCCGGCAGGGCACGATCGAGACGAGCTTTGCCAAGATCGCCGAAGAGGTGCGGACGCAGTACACGGTGGGATACTACACGCATGAGCCGTTTATCGACGGCAAGTACAGAACGCTGGAGGTGAAGGTGCTGCGGCCGAACCTGACGGTGATTGCGAAGCAGGGATACTTTCCGACGGCGAGCGATGTGGTGCCGCACGTGGCGACGACGCGGTAGGTCTTTGCCGGCGGGCGAGACGGCGCGGAACGGAACTGGAGGAAGATGCTGCTGCATGGAAATGCGCTGCTGGCGCTGGCTGCGGCGGCGCTGTGGGGCGGCGGGGACTTTGCGGGCGGCATGGGGGTTAAGCGGGCGGGCGGCGCGATGGGAGCGGCGCTGCGGGTGATTCTGCTGAGCCATGCGATGAGCTTTGCGGTGCTGTCGCTGGTGGCGTGGCTGCGGGGAGAGGCGTTTCCGCAGGGCGCTCCGCTGGCGTGGGGCGTAGCGGCGGGGGTGACGGCGGGAGTTTCGCTGGCCTGTTTTTATATTGCGCTGTCGCGCGGGGCGATGGGGGCTTCGGCGGCGGTGAGCGGGCTGCTGGCGGCGGCGATTCCGGCGGCGGTTTCGGCGGTCTGGGAGGGATCGCCGGGAGGGCTGCGGCTGGCTGGATTTCTGGTGGCGGGAGCGGCGATCTGGATGATTGCGGCGGGGCCGACTCCGAAGGTCGAGGGGAGCCGTGGTGCGGATCTTGGTGCTGAGAGCGCTTCGAAAGGCAGTACGAAAGACACTTCGAAAGACAAGGGGACGTTCTGGCTGGCGGTCGTGGGGGGCGTAGGGTTTGGGGTTTACTTTACGGGGTTGAAGCTGGCGGCGACGACGGGGGTGATCTGGCCACTCGTGACGTGCAGGATGGGAAGCCTGATGGTTTGCTCGCTGATGCTGGCGGGAATGGCGGTGACGGGCGGGAGCAAGGCGAAGGCGGAGGTGACGCGCAAGGTGGTGCTGTGGGCGATGGGGACGGCGGTGCTGGATTCGTCGGGCAACCTGCTGTACATCGCGGCGACGCGGGCCGGGCGGCTGGATGTGGCGGCGGTGCTGGCTTCGCTGTATCCGGCGTCGACGATTCTGCTGGCGGCGTGGGCGCTGCAGGAGAGGCCGACGCGGCGGCAGGGGCTGGGGATGGCGGTGGCTGCGGCGGCGGTGGTGATGATTGCGATTTGAGGGGAAGGCTTAACACCGATCTTCACCGATGGCACCGATTCAAGAGACAGGTGATTCCCTGGCGCCGCTGAGAAGGAAAGGCCAAAGGAGGTGGTGGTTGCGGAAGCGAGCGTTTACCTTGCCTGTCGTCTACTCCCTACTCCCTATCCCCTACACCCTGTCTTACTTCTACTCCCTATTCCCTACTTCCTAGACTCTGTTTTTTATCACTGGACGATGAGGGTTAGGTTGACGGTGCGGGTGAGGCCTGCGCTGGCGGCGGAGGCGACGAGGGTGTAGGTTCCGGCGGCTGTGATTGGACCAGGGGTTGGGTTGGGGTTGGAGCCGTTCTCGGCCGGGATGGCGCGGCTGGCGCCGCAGCCGGTGGCGACGATCAGCAGGCAGAACAGGCACAGGCTGGCGAGGCGAGGCAGACGCATTTTGCGCGTCCCCAGCAGGCCGAGCGGAAGCAGCATTGCGAGGACGATCATGCGGGCAAGAGTACGGAGCGGCTGCGATTGGAGCGATGCGGTCGAGACTCCGGTGAGCACGGTGACGGAGATCGTTGTGGTGTTGCCAAGCGCGACGCTCGCGGGGTTTACGTTGCAGGTGGAGTTGGCGGGCATGCCGGTGCAGGTGAAGCTCACGGTGCCCGAGACGTTCGCAGCGGAGCTCAGCAGGAGAGGAAAGACGGCGTTCTGGCCGTTGGACGTGGTCACGGTAGAGGGTCCGTTCGAGGCCAGGGTAAAGTCGACTCCGGCTCCGTTGAGAACGAGAATCTGCGGCGAGTTGGGCGCGTTGTCGGCGACTGTGAGCGTTCCGGCGCGAGGGCCTGCGGCGGTGGGGACGAAGACGACCTGCAGGGTGCAGGCGCTGAGAACCGCGAGGACGGCTCCGCAAGTGTTGCTGCCCGGCGCGATGGCGAAGTCGCCGGAGAACGCGATGTTTTGCACCTGCAACGGAACGCTGGAGTTGTTGGTCAAGGTGACGATCTGGCCGGGCGATGTGATGCCCACGCCGGTGGACGGGAAGTTCAGGGCCGCGAAGGGCGCCAGCGAGACGCCGGGCGGGGCGAGGCCGAAGCCGTTCAACGCGACGGTCTGGCTGCGATATTGATCGGAGACGGTGAGCACGCCGGTGAGCACGCCGACGTTTTTTGGCGCAAAGGCGACCTGAATGGAGCAGGAGGAGTGGGGGTTGAGCGAGTTGCCGCAGGCGTTGACGGCGGTGAAGTCGCCGCTTGTGATCTGGGCGGCGATCAGGGTCAGGGGCTGGTCTCCGGCGTTGGTTAGGATCACCTGCTGGGCGGCGCTGGCGGAGTCGATCTGCTGGGCGGCGAAGGTGAGCGCCAGCGGGGCGAGCGCGTCGGTCGGCGGGAGGTGCCGATGCCGCTGAGAGAGGCGGTCTGGATGCCGGCGCCGTCGGAGATGGTGAAGGTTCCAGCCGCGGTCCCGGAGGCGATTGGGGTGAACGCAATCGCGACCGTGCAGCCGGTGCTGGGGGCGAGGCTGGGGCCGCAGGTGTTCGCGGTCAGGCGGAAGCCGGCGCCGAGAACAGTTGGCGTCTGCAAGGCGATGGTCGAGCTGCTGGTGTTGGAGATGGTGATGTTCTGGGCCGGCGTGGTGGCGTTGATGGTGGTGGAGGGGAAGGCCAGGGTGACGGGGGTCAGGACGATGGGCGCCGTAGATGCCCCAGCAGTTCACGTTGGAACAAGATGTAACTTCTTGGGTTACATATATGCCGGTGTCGAGGGCAACGTAGACGGTATTAGCGTCGTTGGGGTCGATGACCACGCTGTTGGCCGGAGCGCTGGGGAGGTTGCTGCTGATGTTGGTCCAGTGGGCGCCGAAGTCGGTCGAGCGATACAGGTGCGCGGCGTTGATGCCGTTTCCGGCGAAGCCCATGACGGTGGCGTAGATGGTTGCGCCGGTGGCGTCGTGCGGGTCGGCGGCAAGGGAGGAGATGTCGAATCCTCCCGGGTTGAAGCCGCCGCCGCTGCTGTTGGTCACCGGCGAGGCGGCGAGGTCGGTCCAGAGTGTCGCACTGGAGGCGATGTTGGCTGCTGAGGTGGAGAAGAGATGTCCCCCGGCGCTGCCTCCGCCGTCGAGCGCGCCTGCCATTCCGGCGTAGAGCACGGTCGAGCCGGCGTTCTGCGCGGCGTTGGCGGTGCTGGGAGGCCCTGCGGCAGCAAGCGAGCGGATGACGGGATTGGCTGGACCGCAGGAGGCATTTTGGGGACCGGCGAAAAGGCGGCTGATGGCGTTCGCGGAGGACCATGCGGTTCCGCTGCCGGCCGGCCCGCGCCAGACGCGGCAGGTGCCGATGAGGATATCGGAGGGGAGCGCGGGATCGAGCAGCCAGGGAGCGTGGATCAGCGAATCGTCGCCGGCGACCTGGGCTGCGCCAATGGTGGGAGGGCCGGTGAAGTCCGCGGCGGCACACGCTACGCCTGCGGGGCACTGACGAATGCTCACGCCGGCGGCGGTGGAGACGTACCAGAGCAGCGGATCGGTCTGGTCGATGGCCACGGTTCCGCCCTCGGCCGGCGAAAGCTGAGTCCATGGGGTTGCCGGAGAGGATGCGGACGCGGTCGATGCTGTGCCGTTCGCGCCGAGGCTGACCAGGAGCGTCGCGGCGTCGGCGGGGCTCTGGGCGAAGCTGACGACCTCGGCGAGCGACCCAAGGCCGGCATTGAGATTTTGAAAGTGGTTGGCATCGTCGGCGGAGCAGGGTGCGGCCTGCTGGTTGACGCCGTCCGTCGAGCGCCAGAGACCGCCGTCGTTGCCGAGGTAGAGCAGCGGCTGGGCAGAGGTCGCAAGCGCGGCGATGGCATGTTGGGCCGGCGCAACCCGGGCGGGCGCGGCGCATCCGTTCTGTGCGTTGGTGGTGTTGCGGAGCGCGCATCCGGCGGCGAGCGAGCAGCGATAGAGGTCGACGGTTCCGGCGAAGAGCAGCGTGTCCTGCGGTGAGGCGCTGCCTGCAGGAACCGCGGCGAGGGTCAGGTTATAGTCGCCCTGGAGGATCGCCGTGCTTCCATTGCCGGCCTCCATGGGAGCCGAGGCGAGTTGGGTGGCGAAGGTCACGGCGGGGTTGGCGCAGTTGCCGCTCGAGAGCGAACAGGCATCCTGCCACAGGCCCTGATCCAGATTGTTGCCATCGACCGTCAACGCGAAGGTGTCGCCGGTGTTGGGCTGCACCGCCAAGGCTCCGCGAAAGAGGGGGCAGGTGCGCGAGTTGCCCTCCGAGGTGGGCGCGGTGGGACAGTTGGCGAGGGTCAGGCCGGTTCCCGGTTGATTCGCCAGCCGCGTCCAGGTCTGGCCGTCGGCCGACTGGTAGTAGCCGTGGAAGCGGACGGCGGCATAGAACCTCTGCCGGACGGGGTTCCAGACGATGGCGGTCGCGGCCCGGCCGGGAGAGTAGTTCGCCAGCAGGGCGGGACTCTGCAGCGTCTGGCTGCCGTCCATGAGGGTGGCCATCTGCCAGGTGACGCCCGCGTCGGTTGAATAGTAGATGCCCATGACGCTGTTGCCGGCATTGACTGCGTTGACCAGAACGCCTTCTGCCGCCTGCGAGACCGCCGCCACGACGAGGCCCGGGGTGGCGCCGCTCCAGGCAAAGCCGGCAAAGCCGAGCCCGCTGAAGGTGTGATTTCCGTTGAGGCCGTCCATCGAGTTCTGAATCAGGCTCCAGGTGACGCCGCCATCCGCGGATCGCAGCAGGCCGCTGCCGTAGTAGGAGTCGGTCGCGTCGTTGGGATCGCCCGTGCCCGCCAGGAGGACGCCGCCCTGCGCCACGCCCGGCTGCAGGCTGATCGCACCGATGCTGAGCGACGGGATCGCGGAGGTTCCCACATTGGCGCTGAAGACGGGCAGGGTGTCGGTCAAAGGCGTAAAGGTCACGCTGGCCGCCGGTCCGGCAGCGTTGGCCGACTTCCACACGCCGCCTCCAGTGGTGCCGAGGTAGACGGTGTTGCCGGTCGGGTCCGCCGGGTCGATGGCGATTGCCGTCACCCGGCCGGTGACGTTGCCGTAGGCGAGGCTCGCGACCTGGTTCGGACCGACGGGCTGCCAGGCGGCAGACAGGTTGGAGGAGGGAGAGTTGGTTTGCGCCTGGGTCAACATTGCGAGGTGCTGACGGCGCGCGACATCCATCGCCTTTGCGGCGGAGAAACTGGAGATCGCGGTTCGCCCGCTGAGGAACCGGCGGGCGCGCGCGAGATGCGGGGGAGCGGAGACGATCGCCGCCGCGCTGCTTGGGGCAAGCGCTGCGGGCGAAAAAGACTGGGCAAGCGCCTGCGCTGGAGTCAAGGCAAAGACGATACAGAGGAGAGCGAAGCCCCAGGAAGCGCTGCAGCGGAGGAGCGGTCGAATCGAACGTGCGAGTTGTAGGCTTAGCTTCGGGTTCGGATTCATAGCGCGCTTGTCCACGATTCGACGATCCGCCAGCTACTCTCGATGCTGCAAGCTGACGGCGGATGAGTCTACGCTGAGGGGCAAGTGGAGGGCCGCGCTATCACGGTGCGGGATGAGAGATCTCTTAGGAAGCGCTGGGGAGGTCCGCAGTGGCTGCGCCGACAGCTTCACGGAGCAGGGAACGACAACCGAATGCTGGGGACCCGACGAGCGCATGCCGATACTCGACTCTACCATCGGTTTTCAAAGGGAAAAATCTCACCTTAGTTGTAGCTTGTCTGGGGGGCTGTATGAATTTGCGGCGTTCCGGCTTGATGGAGAAGATAGGCAGCAGCAAAGACGAAGTGCGGGGATCCCGTTCGACTTCGCTTCCATGAGAGTGCTCAGGGCAGGCCTCTCCACGACGCAGCGGACGATGAAAACTGTCCGCCGCTTCGGTCGAGATGATGACTCCTTGTAGATAGACGATTATTCGGGCAGGTCTGCCATCTGCCGGATGTAGCTCTTGGAGTCGAACTTCTTTCCCGTGGAGGCGCCGGACATGTAGCGAATCTTGCCGAAGACGGGACGGGTTCCCCAGGCGCGGTCGAACTTGCCGAGGATGGCCCAGGCCACGCCGGCATAGCCGTTCGGATCGCGCCCGTCGAGGAAGTAGCGGTCGTTCAAGTAAATGCTGTACTTCATTGCAGTCGCGATGTCCGGGGTCCACTCCAGAATTTTCTTGGCCCAGTACATGCGCAGATAGTTGTGCATCCAGCCGTGGCGCACCATCTGGATCTGCGCGGCGTTCCAAAGCTCATCGTAGGTCTCGGCGTCTTCGAGCTGCTGGAGCGTGTAGAGCCGCTCGCGCTGGTCGCGCGCATGTTCGGCGATGGTCTTCTTCGCCCAGTCCGCGGCGCAGTCGGCCGAGTCGTAGTTGGGCGTATAGCGAACGAAGTTGATGGCCAGTTCGCGCCACGCGATCAGCTCATTGAAGTAGCTTTCGCGAGCGGCTTGGAGCTTTGGATTCTTCTTCACCGCCGCATCGACGGCGAGCGCGATCGTGACTGGGCCGATGTGACCGTAATGAAGGTAGGGCGACATGCAGGAGGTGCCGTCGGACTCGGGGTGATTGCGTTCGGTGTCGTAGTGTTCGAGCAGTTTGCCGGTGAAGAGCTGGAGGCGCTTGAGGGCCGCGTGGGTGCCTCCGGTCCAGGCCTCGACCGGACCTACGCTGCGGTCGAAGTTCTTCCAGCCGCGCGTGATGTCCTCGTGCACGGAGTCCGCTTGAAAGTTGCGCGGCCGCTTCCAGGCGTGGTCGGCGCGGAGGTTCTCATAGGGGTGGAGATATTCGGACAGCAGACGGTAGAGCCGGGGGCGAATGGTGTAGGCGCCATACTGTGCCTTCTCGATGAGCTTCGAGGGGACAATGACATCGGTGTCGACGGTCCAGAACGGGATGCGGATACGCGAGGCAAGATCGCGGCGCCAGCGCTCGGGTTCGCGCATCGGGTTCTCGTCGCCGATCAGGAAGGCGGCCTGCACATCAGCCAGCAGCCGTTCGTGCGACTCGTTGGGGGCGCGGCGCATGAGGAAGGTGATGTTGCGCTCGGCGAGATCGGCTTCGATATCCGGCAGACCCTGGTTGAGGAAGACGTAGTGGCGAAGATTGGCGTGGGGGAAGTTGGAGATGGCGGCGAAGTAGACGACCAGCGGCAGGCCGAGCAGGTTGGCGATCTTCACCGCGAGGTCGACGGCGTGGTTATCGACTCCGCGCTCGGCTCGCTGCATCCAGTAGACGACGCATCGGCCGTCCGGGGCGGGTTCGCCATTGCGGCGGACGGTTACGCGCGCGTCCTCGGACCAGCGCTGCAGTTCGTCTGAGATGTTTCCTGTTGTCATGGTCAGAGTGTACGGCGCGCGAGGAGAGGAGTTCCGCGGCAGCAAAAATGCGGCACGAAGGCCGCACTGTCATGAAACTGTCCTGCCGGACGGGCCCGCTACGCGCGGGGCGGCCACTTCGTGGCGTGTGTACCCCTTCGGTTGGGCCTCCCGATGGTCGGCGGGAAGATTCTCACGCCGACCAACGGGAGGCCCAACGCTGCTCAATGTATCGAGGAAAGGTATACACGTCATCAAGTGACCGCCCCGCGCGTAGCGGGCCCGTCCGGCAGGACCGGTCTCTTTACCAAAGACCCCAGTTACGGCTGATGTAGTCGCTGAGGGTCATGGTGATCAAGACGAGGAAGGTAAAGAATCCGGCCGAGACCGTCAGCTTGACCAGCTTCGACTGATACTTGACGTGCATGAAGAACAGAATGACGACAACGGCCTTGAAGCTGGCGATGCCGAGCGCGACGACGGGGTTGAAGATGCCGAGGTCGAGGTAGGCGGCTACCACGGTGAGCGCGGTGAAGAGCAGCAGGGTGCCGAAGACGAGCATGTAGGTAAACGGCGTGACGATGTGATGCTCGGAGTGCTCCGGGTTGACTACATTGGCCGGATCGTGGGATTCGGACATGATCTTCTCCTTTCGGTAACATGCGCCGGCCGGTAGACGCCGGTGGCTCGCGTTCGTTGGGCTAGTGGCCGGGATGCCGGTTGATGAGGTACAGCAGGGGAAACAGGAACAGCCAGACAATGTCGACGAAGTGCCAGTAGAGCGCGAAGTTTTCTATCGGAGCCACATACCCGGAGGTAAACTCGCCCCGCTGCGCTCGCCATAACAGCCAGCCCAGCAAACCAAGCCCGATCAGCATATGCACCGCATGCATGCCGGTCATGGCGAAGTAGAGAAAGAAGTAGATCTGAACCTTCTGCGCCATATCCGGCGGCAACGGCTGTTCTTTCAGGCCATAGGCGTGGGGATTGACAAACTCGGCGACATCGAAGTGAGCGCCGGGAATGTGGTGCTTCTCCCATTTCTCGTGGTACTCGTCTGCCTTCACCCCAATGAAGGCGATACCGAACAGCGAGGTGAGGATGAGAAAGAGGACTAGCAGGCCTTTCTTTCTGAGCTCTGCCGCCCACACCGCCAGCGCCATGAAAAATCCGGAGGTAATCAGAATCGCCGTGTTGGCCGTTCCCAGAGGAATGCTCAACTGATTCGACCCGACCACGAACGCGTCGTAGTACCAGTTGCGGTAGAGCAGGTAGGCGAAGAACATACCGCCGAAGAACATGATTTCGGTCAGCAGGAAGAGCCACATGCCGAAGGTGCCGGCCTCGCGCTGCTGGTCTTCGGTCTCGAAGTGATGGCGGTGCTGCGGCAGCGAGACGTGATGGTGCTCGGTCGAAACCGCGGTCTCATGGGTGTGGGGATGCGGAGCTACGATCGCATTATCCAACGGTCGTCACCTCGTGTACGGTCTTGTGGGCGAGCCACTCGTAGTCATAGGCCTCATGATCGACGATGGGAATCTCGATGAAATTTTCGGTTAGCGGCGGCGACTGGATCTGCCATTCCAGGCCGGTCGCCTGCCAGGGATTGTTGCCGGCGATTGCGCCATACTTGAGCGACCAGCCGAGATAGAGCAAGGGAAGCATGTAGCCGACGCCCAGCACGGTCGCGCCCGCGGTCGATAAAACATTGAGCACCTGAAACTCGGGTGGATAGGCGTGATAGCGGCGCGGCATGCCGAGATAGCCGAGGATGAACTGCGGCAGGAAGGTCAGGTTGAAGCCGATGAAGGTGGTGACGGCGGCGAGCTTGGAAAGCGATTCGGGATACATGCGCCCGGTCATCTTCGGCCACCAGAAGTGGACGCCGGACAAAAAGGCCATCAGCATACCGCCGACCATGACGAAGTGGAAGTGGGCGACGATGAAGTAGGTCTCGGTGAGGTGGATGTCCATGCCGAGCGCGCCGAGGAAGACGCCGGTCATGCCGCCAATGGTGAACAGGCCCAGGAAGCCGAAGGCATAGAGCATCGGGGTCTCGAAGGTGATCGAGCCTTTTTGCAGGGTGAAGGCCCAGTTGAAGATCTTGATGGCGGAGGGAACGGCTACCAGCATGGTCAAAAGCGAAAAGACCAGGGCCGAGTAGTTCGACACGCCCATGATGAACATGTGGTGCGCCCAGACGAAGAAGCCGAACAGCGCAATGGCGACCGAGGAGAAGGCGACCGCGGTGTAGCCGAAGACGCGCTTGCGGCTGAAGGTGCTGATGACCTCCGAGATGACGCCCATGCCGGGAAGAATCATGATGTAGACGGCGGGGTGCGAGTAGAACCAGAAGAGGTGCTGGAAAAGCAGCGGGTCGCCGCCTTTGGTGGGGTCGAAGACGCCGATGCCGACCAGCCGCTCGAGCGCAACCAGAACGAGGGTGATGGCGAGAACCGGGGTGCCGAGCACCATCAGGATCGAAGCCGCGTAGTGCGACCAGACGAACAGCGGCATGCGGAACCAGGTCATGCCGGGCGCGCGCATGCGGTGGATGGTAACGATGAAGTTCAGCCCGGTGAAGATGGAGGAGAAGCCCAGGATGAAGACGCCCATGGCCGCGGTGACGACGTGAGTGTTCAGATAGTGGGTCGAGAGCGGGGTGGTGAAGGTCCAGCCGGTGTCGACGCCGCCGAGCACCATGGCGCCGAGAATGGTGAGGCCGCCCAGCCAGTAGAGATACCAGCTCAGCAGATTGACTTTGGGAAAGGCGAGGTCCCTCGCGCCCAGCATGATCGGCATGAGGAAGTTGCCTAGGGTGGCGGGGACCGACGGCACCAGGAACAGGAAGACCATGATGATGCCGTGCATGGAGAAGAACTTGTTGTAGGTGTCGGAGGCGACGAGGTCGGCCTGCGGGGTCAGCAGCTCGAGCCGGATCAGGCCCGCGAAGGCTCCTCCCACGAAGAAGAAGAACGTGATCGAGATCAGGTAGAGGATCGCGATGCGCTTGTGGTCGCCGGTGAAGAGCCAGCTGAGCAGCCCCTGCTCATTGTTGAGATAGTTGCGCCGGGGCAGGCTGGCCGTTCGCTGGTCGGGCAAATTGACGATTGTCGAGCTTGTTGCACTCATGGCTTTACCACCTCTGGCGTTGTCGGCGCCGCTTGAGTCGACTGATACGTGGTCAGCGTCTGCTTCACACGGTAGTTGGTCTGCATTTCCTTGATGTACTCCACCAGATCGATCAGACCGTCTTCACTGATCTGCCCCTGGTAGGTGGGCATGATGGGGGCGAACCCGGCCGTCACATGCTGCGACGGGTTGAGGATCGCGTCGCGCAGATAGGCGTCGTTGACCAGAACCTCGGAGCCGCCGGTAAGCTGCAGCTTCGAACCGTAGACGCCGGCGAGGTTGGGTCCGCGAGCCGCCGCGCTTCCGGAGTGGCAGGCATTGCAGCCCATGCTGGCGAAGAGCCGTTCGCCATTCTGGGCCAGCGACATGCCGCTGGTCGACTCCTGGGTCCACTTGGCGTAGTCGTCCGGGGTAAGGACCGTCACCGCGCCGATCATGGCGGAGTGGTTGGTGCCGCAGTACTGGGTGCAGAAGATGTGGTAAGTGCCGGGGTTGGTGGCTTCAAACCATACCGTCGAATAGCGGCCTGGAATGACCTCGCGCTTGACCCGGAAATCGGGGATCGAGAAGCTGTGAAAGACGTCCTGCGAGATCATGGTGAGCTGCACGGGCCGGCCGGCGGGCACATGCAGGGCGTTGATCTCGTGCTGCCCGCCGGGGTGCTCGGCCTTCCACATCCACTGCTTGCCGACGATGTAGATGTTCATGGCGTTGGTCGGCGGGTTGTAGATGCGGAAGTAGAGCAGCGCGCCCCAGACGAAGACGATCAGGAAGAGCGCGAGCGGAATGATGGTCCAGGTGGCCTCGAGCAGGGTCGAACCTTCTACCTGCGTCGCGACCGGGTTTTTTTCCTTGCGGTAGCGGATGGAGAAGCCGAAGACCAGGATGCCGACCAGCACCAGCCCGACCAGCGTGATCGCCAGCAGGAAGAAATAAAGCGCGTCGGTGTAGGGCGCAATCGTCGAAGCCTCGCGCGGAAAGAGCGCCGAAGCGTTGAGCCACTTCACCAGAAACTGCCACAGGACTGGACTGATATGCATCGTTACCCTTTATCCATTCTCTTTCTTAGTCAGGTCGTGTTCGCGCGCGAGCTGGATGTCTCTTCGAAACATGACGAACATGAAGCCGCCGAGCCCGGCCACCGTAATCATCCCGCCGAACTGCACCACGCGAGCGACGATGAGGGAATGCTTGTTGGTCTGCGGGTCGTAGCGATAGCAATAGGTGAGGATGTTGGCTACGGGCGACCCGATCTTGTTGCCGGAGGCGTCGATCAGCCCCAGCAGCATATCCTTCGGGGAGTACTCGACCCCCAGGTAATACTGCGCGAGCTTGCCCTCGGGCGTCACGATCTCGATCGAGCTGGCATGGGCGAACTGCGACATGCGGCCATCGGGGCCGGGGACGCGCACATAGCCGAAGCCTACGGCGTTGGTGACGGCATCGACCGCCGGACGCTGGCCGGTGAGAAAGTGCCATCCCGCGGCGGTCTCGGGCCGGCCGTAGCGCTTGACGTAGAGCGCCTTCGCATGCGCGGCCATGGCGGGCGTCTCGCTGGGATCGAAGCTGATCACGACGACGTCGAAGTCCTTGCCCGGCGTGAGCTTGACCATCATCAGCGCGCTGGCCAGGCCGTCGAGCTCTTCCGAGCAGAGCATGGGGCAGTTGTAGTAGACCAGCGAAAGCACCGCGGGGCGCTTGCCGAAGTAGTCGCCCAGGCGGACGGACTTGCCGGTGTCGTCCACGAAGGCGGCGTCGAGCGGAAGCTGCCGGTTCAGATGCTGCGAGACGCCGACCTTCTGGAGCACCTGCGGCAGTTGATCGCCGGCGTTTTCGCCTTGCTGCTTGTCGCCGTAGCTGGAGACCTGGGCGGACAGGGACAAAGAGAACAGGATGGGCGCGCCGAGCAGGACGCAGCCGAGCGCCGCCGCCTTCCACCCGCCTCGAATTTTCCGCTGCGTCTTCATCTCAAGTCCAGTCACAATCCCAATCCGTACCTCTCTATATTAAATCGTCCGCGGGTTACTTGCTTGGCGGAGGCGCCAGCTCCGCCTGGGTTCCGCTCTCCGCTTTGCCGTAGCTCATTTTTTGCGCGCGGGCTTCCATCTGGTCGAGTTCCGGTCCGGTGCGAGCGAACCCCGAGGTCAATGGCGCCACCACCGCCGGCTTCTCCTCGCCTGCCATCAACATCTCATTCGATACCGCCTGGGTGTTGACCGGAAGGCCGCGTTCGACGATCAGCTCCATGGCGCGCGAGATGGGGATCCGGATCGATCCGGTCTCGCCCTGGGCCACGCTGTAATGGTCAAGCAGGAGATCCTCGCGGGCATGCATGTCGGCCGTCTCGGTGTTGCCGTCATCGATGTCCAGGCGCGGCTGAGGGAAGGTCGAGGTCACCTGCTGGTACTCCTGCTGCTGCATGGCGGCGTTGCTCGTCAGATCCTGGCGCTTGCCCTGGGTCGCCTCCGCGCCGGTAAAGGTGGAGAGCCGGTTCCACTTGGTGGACGGGCCGTCCGACTTCTCGATCGCCGAGTTGATGACCTTGCCCATGACGAAGCAGAAGAGAAAGAAGACCAGCACCGTGCCGAACAGCCCGGCCAGGAAGACGGCGATGCCGCCCGAGTTGACGTCGGTGGTCTCGTAACCGGGGTTCTCATCATGTCGAGGACCCCCGGTGCCCTGCGGCCGCGGATTCGGGTTCAACGTATCACCGTCGTTTTGGTTAGGCTGCATGTTCAGGCTCCAGCATCTCTTCCACGTGTGGATCGTTCAGGTTGATCAGAGGACGCGTTTGCAGTTGGGTCAGGTAATAGGCGGCCCACAAGGCAATGACGGCCACGGGAACGGTGATGTAGGCAAGGATTCCGATGTTTCCGGCGATGTGCAGATTTCCGGCGGCATCGGGGAAGTTCGGCTCAATCAGCCAGAACATATCCACGCAGCGCGCGAAGATCATGAAGCAGGTCAGCCAGATCATCTTCTGCTTGTTGCGCTTGAGGTCGCGCGAGAGCAGCAGGCAGAAGGGAATCAGCCAGTGGCAGATGAAGTCGAGCGAGCAGATATACCACCAGCCGCCATGAATGCGGTTGAGATACCAGGGCAACTCGTCCGGAATGTTGCCTGACCAGATGATCAGGAACTCCGCGAAGCAGAGATAGATGTTGAGCATGACGAAGGCAAAGGCGAACTTGCCCAGATCGTGCTGTTCGGTCGCGCGCAGCATGGTCTTCATCGGCTCGTAGCGCGACAGCAGAATGACGGTGAGGATGCCGAGCGCGAGCACGCCGTAGCCTTGGGCGACCAGAAACTGCAGGCCCCAGATCGAGGAGTACCAGGTCACGTCGAGCGACTTGATCCAGACGATCGCGCCGTCGGTGAGCAGGACCACATAGATGAAGATGCCGATGCCGCAGAGATTTTCGAACTTGATGCGCCAGCGGTCGAAGCTCGGCTCGGTGCCGCGCGCCGGATCCGCGTCGCGCTGCAAGGACCACTTGTTCAGCAGGAAGGCGAACAGCAGCAGGATAGCGAAGATCAGCACGGTCTGGAGAATGGCCGGCCCGGGGCTGAGCATCGGCCGCTTGTCGTTGAGCGTCATGGCCTGCTCGAGCGTGACTAGGTGATGGCCGAGCGCTTCGGCGACCGCGGCTTTGGTCGGAAAGGCCGCCCACTGGTAGAGATGTTTCCAAAGAAAGATGATGGGCACGAACATCAGGCCGACCAGCCAGATCGTCCGCGTCATGGCTTCGAGCGGCCGGCGCAGCACCAGGCCCCACTTGCCCCCGGTGACGTATTGGAGCATCAGCATCACCAGGCCGCCGCCGGCAAAGGTGAAGCAGAGCATGTATCCCATCAGGTAGGCGCGCAGGATGTGATTTTTGCCCTCGTGGGTGAAGGCGAAGGGGATGGTGAGGATAATCGCGACCGCGGCGACGATCAACGCGCGGGTTCGCCAGACCGAGACAATGGCGGGCGCAGCCAGCGAGGCCGGCAGCGGGCGCGGGCCGTCATGCCCGTCGTGACCGTGCCCGTCATAACCATCCCCGTGATAGTCGTGGGCGTCGTGGCCGGGGCCGCGGAGCCCGCCTGCTTCTCCGTTATGTTCGTGTCCGTATGCCATTCGTTTCAAACCTTCTTCTCGGAGGCTTCCGAGGGGACTGCTTTCCTACTTCACTTCTTTGGTACGTTGGGTCCGGCGGGCACATTTGCTGGAGGATGTTTTGGGCCAGGCGCGGTGGTCTCGCTGCTGCCGGTGGGCGCCGAGGGCGGAGGCAGCACGAAGTCCCCACCGTCAGGGGTGCCGTGAACCGCGGTCGGCGGCAGCGTCCATTCCTTGACGAAGTTCTCGGGCAAGCCCTCCTGCTCGGCGATGCTGGCGAGCGGCTCGACGTGGCTGCCCGGCGCGACGTCGGCCTGAGTGGCATGCTGGCTTAACTGCAGCGCCTTGATGTAGGCCGTGATGGCCCAGCGATCGACGGGCGCGACCTGCGCCGAGTAGTCCGGCATGGCGCCGTAGCCGTTCGAGATCACGTGAAAGAAGTGGCCGAGCGGAGCGGCCTGCATCCGCGGCGTATGGAGATTGCCGGCCGGCGCGTAGCCCCGCTGCACGATCATGCCCGCGCCGTTGCCTACGCGCGAGTGGCAGGGGGTGCAGTAGACGTTGTAGCGCTCCTGCCCGCGCGCGAGCACCGCCGCGGTTACCGGGAAGGGCATGCCGTCGCCCTCCTTGCCCCCGATTAGGCCGGTGTAGAAGTAGCTGTTCTCATGCAATTGATTCCGCGCAACGGTGTCTTCGACCTGAGGACGCACCGACCGGCCGTCCGCGTAGAGAGTCGTCCCGCGCTGCGGATAGAACTTCGGCTGGTTGTGCATATCCTGGCGGCAGCCCGTCATCGTGATCGCAGCCAGCATCGCGGCGGCGGCCAGGTATTTGCGCGCTATTCCCTGTTCTCTATTTCCTAATCCCTGCGTATTAATGATCCACCTCCACCACGGAGATCGCGGGGAACTGCTCGAGGAACGCCCTGGTCTCGGTTACCGAAAACTTCGGATCCATGGCCTCGAGGCAAAGAAAGAAGCGGTCGACCATCGCGCCCGAGCGAAAGTTGGGAGCGTTGAAGACGGGATGGTAGAGCTGCGGCAGGCCATTGAGCGCCAGCATGCCGAAGGCCGCCGCCAAGCCGGCAAACAGGATCGTCCATTCGTAGGCGGGAATGATGAACGCGACCCAGGAGAACAGCGGCCGTCCGGCGATGTTCAACGGATAGGCCCACACATTGATCCAGGTCTCCATGCCGAACGCGGTGGTCACGCCCATCAGGCCGCCGATCAGGCACACCAGCGGCACCCGGGTCTTGTGGAAGTGCAGCGCGTCGGCCGCCTCTTCGACCGGATAGGGGGTGTAGCATTCCATGCGGCGATAGCCTGCGCGGTACGCCTCCTGGGTGGCGTTGACCAACTCGCCCGGGGTGCCGAACTCGGCCATCAATGCGTAGATTCCTTCGCGCGGCGGCATCAGACTGTCTCCTCGGTGATGGTTTGGGCGTTCTCTCCGCCGCGCGTGATCTTGGTTCCGGGAAGCATCATGCGTATCTCGGACATGGGAATCATGGGCAGGAAGCGAACGAAGAGCAGGAAGAGGAACGCGAACAGGCCCATGGTTCCGCCATAGGTGATGTAGTCCCACTTGGTCGCGCGATAGGTGCCCCAGCTCGAAGGCAGATAGTCGCGGTAGAGGCTGGTCACGACAATGACGAAGCGCTCGAACCACATGCCGGTGTTGATCACGAAGGAGAGCAGGAACAGATACGCCACGTTGACCCGCAGCTTGCGCGACCACAGCGTCGTCAGCGGAATCGCGATGTTGGTCAGGATCAGGATCCAGTAGGCCCAGCCCATCGGCCCGAACATGCGGTTCCACATCATGAAGAACTCCCAGTGGCTGGCCGAGTACCAGCTCATGAAGACTTCCATGCCGTACCCGTAGGCCACGATGCCGCCGGTTCCGAGCATCACCTTCGCCATGTTGTCGAGATGGCGCAGCGTGATCAGATCCTCGAGGTGGTAGAACTTGCGGATCGGCACCGCGAGCGTGATCACCATGGCGAAGCCCGAATAGATGGCTCCGGCCACGAAGTACGGCGGAAAGATGGTCGTATGCCATCCCGCCATCGCCGCCACCGCGAAGTCGAAGCTGATGACCGTGTGCACCGAGAGCACCAGCGGCGTCGCCAGGCCGGCCAGGAGCAGCGAAGCCGACTCGTACCGGATCCAGTGCCGGGTCGAACCGCGCCAGCCCATCGACAGCATGCCGTAGAAGTATTTTGCCGCCGGCATCTGCGCCCGGTCGCGCAGCGTGCCGAAGTCGGGGATCATCCCGATGTACCAGAACACCACCGAGATGGTCGCGTAGGTCGAGACCGCGAAGACGTCCCAGGCCAGCGGGCTGCGGAACTGCGGCCAAACGTTCATCGTGTTCGGATAGGGGAAGAGCCAGTACGACACCCAGGGCCGCCCCACGTGAATCAGCGGAAAGATGCCCGCGCAGACCACCGCGAAGATGGTCATCGCCTCGGCGAAGCGGTTGATCGAGTTGCGCCAGGTCTGCTTGAACAGAAGCAGGATCGCCGAGATGAGCGTGCCCGCGTGGCCGATACCGATCCACCAGACGAAGTTGATGATGGCGAATCCCCAGGCGCCTGGAATGGTGACGCCCCAGATGCCGACGCCCTTGAGGAAGAGCCAGGTCAGGCCGACCACCACGCCCATCGCCACGCCCGCCGCCACCATCAGGCCGAAGAACCAGCCCAGCGGCGTGTTCGAGGTCAGCACGATCCCGGCGATCTTCTGCGTCACCGACTTGAAGTTGTGCCCCGGGGCGATGACCGCATACTCGCCGGTGCGCGGGTCGATCATGGGATCGACGATCGGGTTCCGGGGATCGTGGAGGGGAACTTTGGTTGCCATGGCTATGCCAGCTCCGGATTCGGGTTGAGGACGCCGGCCGTATAGGTCGTGCGCGGACGGTAGTTGAGGTCGGCCAGCACCTGGTAGTCGCGCTCCTTGGCCTTGACCTGCGCCACCTTGCTGTTTTTATCGTTGATGTTGCCGAAGGTGATGGCGCTGGCCGGGCAGGCCTGCTGGCAGGCGGTCATGATCTCGCCGTCGCGGATCGTGCGATTCTCGGTGTCGGCCTTGATCTTGACCTCCTGAATGCGCTGCAGGCAGTAGGTGCACTTCTCCATGATCCCGCGCGACCGCACCGTAACATCGGGATTGCGCATGAACTTCAGGCTCTCGGTGTCATAGTCCGAGTAGAGCAGGAAGTTGAACCGGCGGACTTTATACACGCAGTTGTTCGAGCAGTATCGAGTCCCCACACAGCGGTTGTAGACCATCACGTTCAGCCCCTCGGGGGAGTGAATGGTTGCGCCCACCGGGCACACCTGCTCGCAGCCCGCATTTTCGCAGTGCTGGCAGGCCATGGGCTGGAAGTGCGCCCTGGGGGCGTGCAGATCGCCTTCGAAGTAGGTATCGATGCGCAGCCACTGCATGTTGCGGCCGATCTTGACCTGCTCGCGGCCGACGACCGGAATGTTGTTCTCCGCATAACAGCTCACGATGCAGGCGTTGCAGCCGACGCAGCTGTTCAGGTCGATCGCCATGCCCCAGGCATTCTGCACGGTCAAGGTCGAGGGGTCCTTCTCGTTGTAGTGCCAGGCATCGGGGAAGAACGACTCGTCGTGGCCCGGCTTTTCGCCGATCGGCGCATACCCCACCTTGCCGATCAGGGTCTCGCTCGCGCCCTTCTCATGGGCAAAGTCCGGATTGGCCTCCGCCTCGGCCACGGTCGCATAGCGGATGATCGCCCGCTCTTCGGCCTCGTGTCCGGCCAGCGAGTAGGTGCCCTGCTTGTCGTACATCGGCTTGTCGAGATCGTGCTGGGCGAACTTGCCGCGATGTTCGATATCGTGCACTTTGGTGATGCACAGGTCGTACTTGCCGGGCACCTTCTTGGCGGTCACGCCGGCCACCGCGAGCGGCGCGTCCGAGGTGCGAATCTGGTAGGCATTGAAGCCGACGCCCTGCGCCACGCGGCCCGCATCGACCGAACGGCCGAATCCGAGGTGCACCGTGATCGCGCCATCGGGATGCCCGGGAACCATCAGCGCCGGAGCAATCAACTCGCGGCCGTTGGAGGAGATCTTCACCGGGTCCGACTCTTCCAGCTGAAGACTGGCCATCGTCGCCAGGCTCATCATGGCGGCGTTGTCCCAGCTCAGGCTGGTCACCTGCTTGGACAGCTCCTGCAGCCAGCCGACATTCGAAAAGCGCCCATCGTAGATCGAGCAGTCGGGCCGGAAAGAGACTTCGAAGCTGCTCGCGGGGGAGTTCTCCGCCGTCGACGAGGCGCCGGACATAACGCCGACAGAACCAACGGCGGCAGTGGTCTTCGCTGCGCCTCCCGCCTTCGCAGGAAACGCCGTTCCCTCCACCCAGCCGTCATGCAGCGCCTTGCGCCAAGCCGTGGCGAAGTCGCCCTTGATGTAGGTCTTCGCGTTGGCCAGCACCACGTCGTACGCCGAGGCCTGCGGATCGGCCAGCAGCGTCTGCAGCACATCGTGCGATGACTTGCCGCCATACAGCGGCGCAATCATCGGCTGGATGATCGAGATCGTTCCGTCGTAGGCCCGCGCATCCGACCAGTTCTCGAGATAATGCGAGTTGTTGATGTGCCAGTTCGAGATCGCGCCAGTCTCATCGAGATGCGAGCCCAGATGCGCCGTCACCGGAACCTTCGCGAACGCGGCGGGGAACTGAAGATCGGCCGGAGCCGAGTAAATCGGGTTCACATTCAGCATCACCAGCCACTGCACCTTGCCCGCGTTGATGTCGGCGACCAGCGAATTGAAGTCCGCCATCTGCTCGCTTGGCATCGGGTTCACGGTCTCGGTGTAGATCACCGTCTTGCCCACCGCGCCGAGCGCCGCATTCAACGCGTACGCCGCAGCGTGGACCTGGGGCGCTGCCTGCTCGCCGGGAATGACTATGCAGCGGCCGCCAGTCTTCTTCAGGTCGGCCATCAGCGCGGAGAAGAACTTCTGCTGCTCGTCGGTTGCCCCCTGTGGAGCTGTGCCGCTGGCCAGCGCCGTAGCAAACGTCGCCACCTCGCTCGGCTTCAGCGCCAGGCGATGGTCCGCCTTGAACCCGGTCACCGTCGGCATGGTCTCGACGACGTACAGCCGGTTCATCGGCTTGCCCTCTTCGTATCGGTGCCGCGCGGCATACGCGGCGGTGAGCGGCAGGAAGCCGGGATGCGCGATGCCGCCCAGGAAGTCCGCATCGAGCGACAGAATGACGTCGGCGTCCTCGAGCTTGTACTGCGCGTCGGTGTAGTCGCCGAAGGCCGCCTTCGAAGCCGCGCGCGAGGAGTCCTGATTCACCGGCTCCCACTGCACCATCTTCGCCTGCGGATAGGCGGCCTGCACCTGCTTCCACTGCGCCACCAGCGTAGGCGAGGTGATGGTCTCGCTCAGAAAATAGATTCCCTGTCCGTCCGTGGTCTTCTGCGCCGCGGCGGCAAAGGCCTGCTGGAAGTCGCCCCAGCCTGCGGTCTCGCCGCGATGCAGCACATGCTGCGACCGATCGGGGTCATAGAGATCGAGCAGGGTCGCCTGGGTCATTGCGTCCGACTTGCCTTTGGCCACCGGGTGTTCGGGATTGCCTTCGATCTTGATCGGCCGGAACGAATCCGACTTCACCAGCACCGGCATCGCGCCGGTCGGAAACGGAAACGCCGAGGCGAAGTACATCGGCTTGCCAAGGATCAGGTCCTCCGGCTGGCGGATATAGGGGAAGATCGGCTCGTCCGGCTGCTTGGTGCAACCCGCGAGGCCAGCTAACGCCAGCGACGCTCCCATCACCTTCAGGAAGCCGCGGCGGCTCACCGCATCGACCCACTCGCCCGCGCCCGCCTGCCGGGGAAACTCCTCCTGCATCAGCGCATGGAACTCCGGCTTGTCGGCCAGCTCGTCGAGATTTTTCCAGAAGCGCCGCCCCGTCTTGCCGTCCAGCTTCGCCCGCACCTCGGCCAGCGTAAGCTTTGCCGGCGCGATGTGCGTGACCACTACGGGTTCTGCTGCCTGTACCTTCGTCTCAGCCATCGTCTCTTCTGTTCCCATCCCCGTTACTCCGGTTCCAGCCATTCCGGTTCCAGCCGCGCTTGTCTCAGCCGTATCGCTTCCCTTCGCACGCATCGCCGTCATCGGTGGCACGTCTCGCAGCTCGACAACTGCTGCGGATTGCGTATGTGATACTGCGCCGTAAGGTATCGTCCCAGATCTATTTGGCTGGTGAACTTCCGATAATTCGGCGGGATCGCAAGCGAAAATGGCGGCTCTCCGGTCGCGTTCACATCGCCGGTGGTGGCATGCGCGTCGCCCATCGTGCCCGAGTTCGCCCGTCCCATGCTGCGCGGCTTTACATCAAGGGTTTGCATCATCGCGATCTCCGGCCCATTGCCCGTCGGATCCTTGGTCGTGCAGCTCACGTTCTGCGAAGTAGCCCCGCCTTTGACCGCGCTCGCGCACCACACCGGCTTGTCGGAGGTCGGCCCGGCCCAGGCCATGTTGTAGATCTCGGCGGTCGGCCGCAGGTTCACCGCCGGGTTGCGATGGCAGTTTAGACACCACTCCATCTGCAGCGTATTCTCCTGGTACATCAGCGGCATCTCGTCGACGCGGCCATGACAACTGGCGCAGCCGATGCCTTTGTTCACATGAATCTCATGGTTGAAATAGACATAGTCGGGCAGGTCGTGCACCCGGATCCACTGAATCGACGCGCCGGTCGCCCAGCTCTGACGCACCGGCTCCAGCAGCTGCGCGTTGGTCCAGATCTGGGCATGGCAGTTGATGCAGGTCTTGGTCGGGGGGATGCCGGCATACGCGGCCTGCTCGACCTGGGTGTGGCAATACTGGCATTGCAGGCCAAGCCCCTGCACGTGATGCTTGTGGCTGAACGGGATCGGCTGGTCCGGCCGCTGGCCCTGCCGCGTGACCCACGGCGAACGCTGCAGCTCGTTCAACGTGACGCCGAGCGCGATGACGATCACACCGGTCAGGACCAGGCTGAATCGAGCCAGAGCGTTCGAACTGCGATCAAAAACTTGCGCCATGAGTGCGTTCCTGCTTCCTCTGCATTTCCTGACTAAATCATTTGACTAGCGATCGGACTGGGTTCAACCAGAGTTCATCTAGGACTACGAGAAGTTGCTGTCGGCGACGCTGGTCTTCGTAGGTCTTTTGCTGGTCTTTTGCTGCTATGCCGTCGTGCCGAATCGGCGGTTGCGGCGCCCACACTCTCCCGGCGCCCTTGAATCTGCATGTCTGAATTCGTTCGGTATTCGCGCTTGCATGCGTGTCTCTATTCGTGTCTGCGAAGTATCTACGAAGGTCGAGTATATCAGTGGAAAAGCGCCATCTAACCGTCTCACTACACACTCGCAACTGTTTTTTCAGCTACAACATCGATTATCGAACCGTGCGCCATTCGTCTACACAACATCTCGTGCACCGGTCGTCCATGCCCGCTTGCGACCACAACATCTACCCTGCCCGAACGTACCTCTCTTGTAAAGAGGACAGGGCGGAGAGAACAGGGAGTAGGGTGTAGAAGACAAGAAATCTTGTAGGACGAATCATCACGCTGTGAACCTTCTTTAACCGGAACGATTCGCCTTTGCGCCTTCTATCCCTACCCCCCTATCCTCTACTCCCTGGCTTCCCTGTACTCTGATCCTCATGCCACGCCTGCGCAAAGACCCGCGCCCTCCCCGCTACGATGCAGATCTTGCCTGCCACGAACTCGCTCTGCGCGATCCGAAGCTCGGCAAGCTCATCGAACGCGCCGGGCCGTTCACTCTCCGGGTCTCCAGCACGCAATCCCCCTTCGAGGCTCTCGTCGAAAGCATTATCTATCAGCAACTCCACGGAAAGGCCGCCGCCGCCATCCACCGCCGCCTGCTTGAAAGCTTCTATCCCGTAACCTCGAGCGAACACTTCGCCGCCCAGCACCTGCTCGACTGCCCCAACGAGCAGCTCCGCGCCGCTGGCCTCTCCCACAACAAAGCCCTCGCCCTGCGCGACCTCGCCGCCAAGACCCTCGACGGCACCGTTCCCACGCTCGCCCGCATTCGCCGCATGTCCGACGAGGCCATCATCGAGCGCCTGACGCAGGTTCGCGGCATCGGAAGGTGGACCGTCGAGATGCTTCTCATCTTCCGCCTCGGCCGCCCCAACGTCCTGCCGGTCGATGACTACGGCGTCCGCAAAGGCTTCGCCCTCACCTTCGGCAAACTGAAACCGGCCGACAAAGTCACTCCCCCCGACCTCCCCAAATCCGACGTCATGCAGCGCCGCGCAAAAAAATGGCAGCCCTGGTGCTCGGTCGCAAGCTGGTATCTCTGGCGCGCCTGCGACCTTGCCTCGGGCAAACCCATGGTCCTGCCGGACGGGCCTCCTGCGCGGAGTGCGGTCACTTCATGACGCGTATACCTTTTATCAACAATCTGAGTTACATGGGCCTCCCGTTGGTCAGCGGAGAATCTTCCATCCGACCAACGGGAGGCCCAAAGCGATCATCCAACTGAGGAAAGGTATACATGTCACGAAGTGACCGCTCCGCGCGTAGCGGGCCCGTCCGGCAGGACATATCTCTCTAAAATAGGATTCAATGGCAAAGTCCCGCACCTCAAAATCCCCCAAATCTCAGGCCCCCGAAGCTCCCCGCTTCGTCTGCGTCCACGGCCACTTCTACCAGCCGCCCCGTGAAAACCCCTGGCTCGAAACCGTCGAGGTCCAGGAGTCCGCCGCGCCGTACCACGACTGGAACGATCGCATCACCGCCGAGTGCTATGCCCCCAACGGCGCCTCCCGCATCACCAACAAGCAGGACGAGATCATCCGGATCATGAACAACTATGCTCGGATGAGCTACAACTTCGGCCCTACCCTGCTCAGCTGGCTGCAGGACAAGGCCCCCCGCGCCTACAGCATGATCCTTCACGCCGATCAGGCCAGCCGCCAGCGCTACAGCGGCCATGGCTCGGCGATCGCCCAGGTCTACAACCACCTGATTATGCCGCTCGCCGACCGCCGCGACGCCCTCACCCAGATCCGCTGGGGCATCGCCGATTTTGAGTTCCGCTTCGGCCGCCGACCCGAAGGCATGTGGCTCGCCGAGACCGCCGTCAACCGCGAGGTTCTCGACCTGATGGCCCAGGAAGGCATCCAGTTCACCATCCTCGCCCCGGTGCAGTGCGCCCGCGTCCGCCTGCTTCCGCAGCCCGCTGGCGGCGACTCGAATCCCAACCTCGACCCTGTCGTTGCCGCAAATGCCGCAGCGAGTGCAGCCGCCGCCGAAGCTTCACCAGCGCAGCCCGAGACGCGTTGGACCGAGACCCCCAACGCCACCGTAGACCCCACTCATCCCTACCTCGTCCGCCTCGACCAGGGCCGCAGCATCGCCGTCTTCTTCTACGACGGCCCTAACTCCCGCGCCATCGCCTTTGAGGGCCTGCTGAACAGCGGTAAGGACTTCGCCGACCGTCTCCTCTCCTCCTTCCACCCGCCCTCGCCCGGCGACCCCGAGTCCGCCCAGCTCTCCCATGTCGCCACCGACGGCGAAAGCTACGGCCACCATCACAAGCATGGCGAGATGGCCCTCTCGTATGCCATGCACTGGATCGAGAACGACACCAATGCCACGCTGACCAACTATGGCGAGTTCCTCGAACGATTCCCTCCCAAATGGGAGGCCGAGGTGGCCGACGACACCTCCTGGTCCTGCGTCCACGGCATCGAGCGCTGGCGCTCCAACTGCGGCTGCAACGGCGGCAAGCCCGGCTGGAACCAGCAGTGGCGCGCCCCCTTGCGCGAATCTCTCGACTTCCTCCGCGACTCGACCGCACCCCTGGCCGAAAAACTGGCCGCCGGCCTCTTGAAAGATCTCTGGGCCGCCCGCGACGCCTACATCCACGTTGTGCTCGACCGCTCCGGCACCTCGACCGAGAACTTCTTCGTCGAACACGCAACCCATGATCTCTCCGAGGCCGAGCGCATCACCGCCCTCGAACTGCTCGAACTCGAACGCCACACCCAGCTCATGTACACCTCCTGCGGCTGGTTCTTCGACGAGGTTTCCGGCATCGAAACCGTCCAGATCATCGCCTACGCGGGCCGCGTCCTCCAGCTCGCGGCGAAACTTTTCGGCGAACCCGGCGCCGCCCTCGAAGGTCCCTTCCTCGAGATCCTCGCCCGCGCCAAAAGCAATGTCCCCGAGATCGGCAACGGAGCCGAGGTCTACCGGCGCTATGTCACCGGCATGAAGATCGGCCTCAACGAAGTCGGCGCTCACTACGCCATCAGCTCCATCTTCCGCGCCTACCCCGAAGACGGCGAGATCTTCTGCTTCGACGTGCATCGCGAGAGCCACGAGGTCTTCAGCTCCGGCCGCGGCCGCGTCGCCCTGGGCCGCGCCCTGATTTATTCCCGCGTCACCGAAGAGGCCGAAGAGATCTGCTTCGCCGTGCTCCATCTCGGCGACCAGAACCTCTCGGCCGCGGTCAAGAGGTACAACTCCGCCGACCCCGACGAGATCGCCGCCTTCGCCGCCTTCGCCACCGACGTCGGCACCGCCATCCGCCGCGCCAACCTGCCCGAGGTCATCCGTCTGATCGATCGCTTCTTCGGTGAGATGGCCTACTCGCTCACCTCGCTCTTCGCCGACGAGCAGCACCGCATCCTCAACACCATCCTCACCCAGACCATCTCCGAGATGGAGGACTCGCTGCGCAAGATCTACGAAGACCACGCCTCGCTGCTTCACTTCCTCACGGAAACCGGCATGGCCGCGCCGCCTGCTCTCGCCTCCGCCGCCCGCTTCGCCGTCAACGCCAGCCTGCGCCGCGCCCTCGAAGCCGACGCCTTCGACCCCATCGAGATGGAAGCTCTGCTCGCCCGCGCCGACGAGGACCAGGTCCCGCTCGACACCCAGTTGCTCAGCTTTACCGCCGGCCAGCGTATGAAGCGCGCCATGATCCGCCTCGAAGCCTCCGCAGGCGGCGACCACTCGGCCACCGGCGCCCTCGCCCAGTCGCTGGTCATCGCCGGCTGCATCCACACCTTGCCCTTCGAGGTCAACATCTGGCAGGCGCAGAACATCTGGAACGACCTGCTCCGCCGCAGCGACCTCGCCTACTGGACCCCCGACTGGAAAGAAGACTTCAAACGCCTGGGCAAAGCCATGAACATCAGCGTCGATCAGCTCGTGGTCGAAGAGGGCGTCAGCGCCTTTTAGGCAAGTCTGAATTTGTCCCTCTCTCGCGCGCGCAGGCTTCTCCACGCTCTTCTCGCTTGACGTCGGCGGTTTTGCGGTGCAGAATCCCACAATCGACTGTGTTTCACATCCGGACCGATCGGATGCTTTGCGAATGGGGCCCCTAAAGAAAAGAGGTCCGATGAGCACATCACAGCTTCCCGCCCTTGACATGGACAAATTGAATGCCTTCGTCGGCCGCTTTGTGGGCGATCTGGGAGCGACCGTTCACGCCGGCATGGTAGTGATCGGAGAGAAACTCGGATTGTATAAAGCCCTTGCCGCTGGGCCGATGACCTCCGGAGAGTTGTCTGCCAAGACGGAGACCGATGAGCGGTATGTGCGGGAATGGCTTGCCTCGCAGGCGGCGGGCGGCTACGTCACCTACGACGAAGACTCGAATAAGTTCAGCCTCGATGCAGAGCAGATCTTTACCTTGGCACAGGAGGATAGTCCGGCCTATCTGCCCGGTGCATTCGAGTTGGCGTTGGGTTCGCTCGCCGCAGTTCCGCGAATCGTTGAATCGTTCCGCACCGGGGCTGGAATGGGCTGGCACGAACACGCCGACGGGGTCTTCCACGGATGCGAGAAGTTCTTTCGGCCCGGCTATGCCGCCAATCTTGTGAGCTCGTGGATTCCCGCAATGCAGGATGTGGGGGAAAAGCTGGAGGCGGGAGCGCGTGTTGCCGACGTGGGCTGCGGGAAAGGGGCCTCTACGCTGCTGCTTGCGAAGGCATTCCCAAAATCTCAGTTCTTCGGATTCGACTACCATGACAAATCGATCGAAGCGGCAAGTGCATCCGCGCGAGATCAGGACATTGCCGATCGGGTCCGCTTCGACGTGTCCAGCGCGACCCAGTTCCCGGGAAAGAACTACGACTTAGTAGCCGTCTTCGACTGCCTGCATGATATGGGCGACCCGGTCGGAGCTGCGAAACACGTTCTCCAGTCCCTCGCCAAGAATGGCACCTGGATGATCGTCGAACCTTTCGCCAACGACAGCATGAAAGACAACCTGAATCCTGTCGGCAGGGTCTACTACTCATTTTCGACGCTCTTGTGCACGCCTTGCGCAAGATCTCAGGAGGGCGGACAAGCCCTGGGAGCCCAGGCGGGAGAAGCGCGAATTCGGGAGGTCGTCACCGCGGCTGGATTTACCAGCTTCCGCCGAGCGGCAGAGACTCCATTCAACATCGTCTACGAAGCTCGGCCTTGATCCTCGAAACTTGAATATTGAGCGGGTAGGGCTGCAGCGGGAGTGACGCTTGAACGATGCGTAGCAGATATGCTGCGCTTCCCATTCGCCTCAAATCAGGACAGAAAGAGCGCGGTGAGACAGAGATTCTCGCCGCGCTCTTTCTTTAACGCTGATACGCAGTTTTGCCGACTGCGACCTGGTTGATGGTTCTCATGGATGATCCTACTTGATCGTCCACGTCTGGTTCTGCCGTCCATTGGCAGCCTGCAGCGGCCACAGGATCATCCCTGTACCCTGCTTGAGACTCCAGCCGGCGTCGTCGATCGCCAGTTTCGTCACCTTGTTCACGATCGAATAGCCCGATCCCGTCGCCACCAGCGACCATGACTGCGTGTCGTCGAACACCCGCGCCTGCTGGTCCAGCGGAGTTCCGGGCGAGCTCGACGCCGCAGTATCGGTCAGGTAGAGGCCGCTCGAGACGTTCTGGATGGTGTAGTACCCATTGCCCAGAGAGCTGAAAAACCAGCTTTGATTTGCCCCCTGGTTCAACGGCCACTGGATCATCTGCACGCCGGTTGCGCCGGAGGCACCCGGATCGTCCATCACCAGATTGCTCCTTTGATTGGTCAGCGTGTAGTCTCCGTCGGCAATGGGCGCCGGCGTGTTTCGCAGCAGACCGAAGACGCCCACGCTGTTGGTGGTTCCGGCAAAGACCTTCCCATTCGCGATGGTCGGCACGATGAACTTGTTTCCCGGGCCGAACTGGTCTCGCCCATTCGCCGCCTGCGTGCTGTCGTAGTACTTCACCGACAGGTTGCCGGCGCTGTACGCATACAGGCCTTCCGACGAGTGATTCGACACCGCCCACACAATCGCGTTTGCCGTGCCGAACGCCGAGATGCTCGGATTCGCTCCAGGGTAGGTGTAGGAATCCGAGGTGGTAGAGCTCGGTTGGGTCGCAAGCCGGGCGCTCGTCACCGGAAACGCCCGGATGGAGCTGTTTTGCGAGCCGAAGTACACCGTCCCGTTGAAGTAGGCCGGATTGCTCCACACGCCGTTAGGCAGCGCGCCGGGCAGCTCCTGGTAGATCGTCGCATTCGAGGACGCGTCGAACTTGCCCATGTTGTCACGGTCTGCGACGTAAAGATTGCTGTCCTTGCCAGCCGCGACGATCAGATGCCTCGTCTTGCCTGTGCTGTCGGTCACATCCGGAAGAAGCACCAGGCCGCCCGATCCCAGGTCGACATCGCTTCCCGACTCGCTCACAGTGTTGTACATGGTCCAGTAATCCTTGGCGGCGAGCGATCCATTGGCCGTACCGAGCTTGATCAACGCATTGCCGAAGTCGCTCTTCGACGGAAAGCCTTGAGCGTTCAAGGTCGTCTCGAAGGTGCCATTGCCGAGCGAATAATAGATGTTGCCTTGGGCATCGGCTCCCGGTGCGCCGCCGCTGTTCCACGGAGCCGCCTCGCTGCCGTTGGGCACGAAGTTGAACACGCTGGTCTGATGCAGCGTCTGCTCGTTATACCCCATCGCCCAACCCGCATACGGCTCGATGTCGCAATGCGAACCCCAGCTCGTGTAGACGGTTCCATTGAGCAGCAGCAGACCCGGACGATCTTTATATTGCTTCGCATCGAAGGTAGTCGAATTGCCCGTGCCGCTCACGCTGGCAGCAACCGTGGTCGGGCCGCCGAACTGCTCCGCGCCGGTCGTCAGATCCAGCGCATGCAGTCTCTGGAAGTAGCTGCCGCCGCTGTTCTTGCTCATCGCTACGACGTACACCGTGCCATGCGCGCCCGCAGCGCGATCGATCACCGGCGTCGCTGTCACCCCGATTTCCGGGGTTACCTGGTCGCAGTTCCGGTCGTCGGAGGTGGTCTCGCCCGCTCCCAGCATGGAGACGTGCCAGTAGACTTTTCCGGTATCGGCGTCGAAGGCATAGACGCTGTCATGCTCGGTTGCCGCGATGCCGACGTTATGGCGATGGCCGACAATCATGATCCCGGAAACATACAACGGCTGCGCGTCCACCTTTCCATCCATCGCGACTGTAAACAGCTTGCCGAAGCTGGAGGCGGCGACATTCTTCGGACTGAGAATGCCCTCCCCGAGATTCTGTCCCGTACGCGCGTTATCGTTGTGGAACGTCAGCACGTTGGCCATCTGTCCATGACAGACGCCCGAGACCATCAGGCTTATGCCCGCAAGAAGACTTACCTTCAACTTCCAATTTTCAGCATGCCGCATGATTTCCTCCGAAAAATGACTTCGCAAAACAACGGGGAGAAAGAAACGTGGGCAGAACTGTCGATGAGTTCGAATGGGCAGACCGCTTAACGGTGCGCCAGCTCACCTGACGGGAAGGCTGACCGAGGGAGTCAGCTAAATTGGCGGCGACCGGAAAGAGCAGCCGCTTTCAACTCTGCATTCTCGTGCACATTCGTCGCTTTGCGCAAGCCCGCAAGGAGGAACAAGCAAATAAAGTTGAAAATTCATGAACTGGGAGCGGTCTGGAAGTGTGTCAAAAAACTGAAAGTGATCCTCTCCCCTACCGTTGTCGAGTGTTCTTTGCTCTTGCAGCGTAGCGAAAGAATCTTCTGTTGTCTCTTTTGAATCGGGTGTCATCGGTCACAATCGGCGGTACGCCTCTGGCTTTAAACAGGGTTCTGAACGCGACACAACGAGGCCGATCCAGCGTATCCGGCCGCCTTGAAACTATTCCTTTGCATATAATTCCGTCATGAAGACGACCCCGATCACCGCCAACGCGCACCAGCTCACCCGCTACGGCCTCGTCAACTGCTACCTCGTCCGCGAAACCGACGGCTTCACCCTCATTGACACCGGCCTTGCGGGCTCCGGAGACGACATCCTCGCCGAAGCCGGCCGCCTCGGCGCGCCCCTTCGCCGCATCCTGCTCACCCACGCCCACGTCGACCACGTCGGCTCGGTAGACGAAATCGTCCGCAAGCAGCCGTCGCTTGAACTCGCCGCCAGCCCTCGCAGCCTCCCCCTGCTGCGCAAGCCGCCCAACAAGTCCCTCGAGCCCGGCGAACCCGCAGGCAAGATCAAAGGCGGGGTGCCCGGCATAGAGACCCGCCCCACCCACCTCATCGCCGACGGCGAGCTTTACGGCTCGCTTCGCTGCATCGAGACGCCCGGCCACATTCCCGGCCACCTCTCCTTCCTCGATGAACGCGACGGCACCCTCTACGCCGGCGACGCCCTCATCTGCGTCGGCGAGCTCACCGTCTCCGGTTTTTCCCCTTGGTACTTCCCGCTGCCCAACGTGGCCACTTGGAACAAAGCCGTCGCGGTCGCCAGCGCGAGAAAGCTCCTCGAGTTCCCCGTCGAACGCTTCGCCAGCGGCCACGGCACGATTCGCTCCGGCGGTCTCGCCGCTCTGCGCGCCGCTATCGCCAACGCCACCCGCTGAAGCATCGCTAAAGCCTTGTCCTGCCGGACGGGCCGCCTGCGCGGCGAGCGGTCACTTCGTGGCGGGTCTACCTTTTCTCGATAGCACAGCAACTGCGGTCCTCCCGATGGTCGGAAGGGATATATTGCGCCGACCATCGGGAGGACCACTGGATTCGATCCCGGCAATACAAGGTATACGCGTCACGAAGTGACCGCTCGCCGCGCAGGCGGCCCGTCCGGCAGGACATATCTGCTAAAAGAGGGGTCAGCTTCGCCAGTGCAGCGTCACCGGCCCGCTTAGAGGATGTTCTCCGGTCCCCTTCAGCCTTGCCTGCTTCAGCGCGAAGTACCACTTGGCCGGCTTGTCCGCGTCGTCGATCAGCATCAGCCCGGGATTGAATCGCAGCCCCTCGGCCTGCTCGATCATCGTCTGCTGATCCTGCCGCACAAACCGCGCGCCAAAGAACGTAGCGATCGAAGTGACAAAGGGAACGCGATAGAAGATATTCCAAGCCGCGACCACATCGATTCGGCATGTCGAAGGGGTCACGGGCGTCACCGTCGTCAGGCTTGAAAACCATTTTTCACCCGCGCGAATGGTCTCGTAGCGGCGGTTCGGCAGCACGAAGTCGATGGTGGTGGTGATCGGCTCGCCGTAGACGCCCAGCAGTTTGTACGGCGCGCTGTTGCCCGAAGGCGCATGCGTGGACATGCGGAACCCGGCGTTTCGCCCGTTATGTTCGCCGTCTTCAATCGGCTCGAAGTGCTTGGTCTTCTCGTGGATGCTCGCCCGGCTGCGCCACCACCACGCCTGGTGCACAAACGGCCCATGCGCCGGGTCCATCAGGCCGATGATGCCGTGATCGACGTTGCAGGGCAGCTCGGCGGAGAGGTGCGCGCCGCGAAACCGCGTTGAGAACTTCGGCAGCTCCGGAATCGCGGGCAGCGCATCGCCGCTGGCAATCCGCCCCGCGCCAGCCTCCGGCAGATACACCCACGCATATCCATCGCGCTCCTCGCACGGAAACGCTCCGGCAAAGATCTTCGTCGGGTCAAGCGTCTCATGGCTGGTCAGCGAAGGAATCTCCTCGCACTGCCCGCTGCACGGTTCAAACCGCCAGCCGTGGTACTTGCAGGTAACGATCTCGCCATCGAACCAACCCGCCGACAGCGGAATCCCCCGGTGCGGGCACAGATCGCGCATCGCAAACAGCGCGCCGCCGCGCTTCCGCCCCAGCAGCAGCGGGACTCCGAGCAGCTTTGCCGTCGCG
Organism: Edaphobacter sp.; assembly: GCA_965277335.1. Classification (GTDB taxonomy): domain Bacteria; phylum Acidobacteriota; class Terriglobia; order Terriglobales; family Acidobacteriaceae; genus Edaphobacter. The sequence continues at coordinate 914,088 of CBDICJ010000009.1, forward strand.
GTCTTCCCCGCGCGCAGCTCTCCTGACCGCATCGCGGGATACCAGTCGCCGAAGAGCAGCTCCGCCGGGGGCCCGCCAGCACCAAGTTGCACCAGATCATTCCCCATCCGTCCATCCAGCTCCGAAGTCTTCAGTCAAGTTTAGTGCCCAATCAGCCATCGACGCGTAATCCATTACCAACGAACATAAACTGAAGAGGAATCCAGATGCAGACGCCAGCACAAATCGCGATCCGGCGAAACCGCCTCATCCTGCTCGTTCTCTGGTTCCTCTTCTACGCCAGCTTCTCCCTGCTCACGCCGCCGCTGCTCGACGACGCCGACTCCGTCCATGCCGAGGTCGCCCGTGAGATGATCCTCCGCCACGACTATGTCACCCTTTACGCCAACGGCATCCGGTATCTTGAAAAAGCTCCGCTCCTCTACTGGAGCATGGCCGCAAGCTTTCAGGTCTTCGGGATCCACACCGCCGCCGCGCGCCTTCCACTCGCCTTCACCGTACTCGCCCTCGCGCTGCTCCTCGAAGCCTTCGCTCGCCGCGCCTTCGGCTCAAATTCGGCCGCGGGCTACAAATTCGCCGCGAGCGTTAATCCCGCCGCAGGCGCTAACCTTTCCGCGGGCGACGATCTGGCCTTGGGCGCTCGCGCCGGCCTCTATGCCGGCCTCATCCTGCTCTCCAGCTTCGGCATCTTCATCTTCACCCGCATCACCATTCCCGACGCGATGGTCTGCCTCTGGATCACCCTCGCCCTCTTCTTCTATTGGCTCACCGAACAGTCCAGCCGGCCAACATCGAACGAATCCCAATCCGGACAGTCCAACAAGCCGCAAACACGGGTGCCCCAGGTCTCCCCCCTCAGACCTGGGTTTTCGAATTTATCGAGTCTCCTCTGCTGGGGCTTCGCTGCCTCCTGCGCGCTCAACGTCCTCACCAAGGGCCTGATCGGCATCGTCTTTCCGGTCCTCATCGTCCTCGCCCACCTGCTGCTCACACGCCGCAGCCTCCGCGCCGCACTCACTCGCCTGCGCCAGCTTCACCCTCTCTCGAGCACCCTCATCTTCCTCCTGATCGCCGCGCCCTGGCACATCCTCATCGCCCTAGCCAACCCCACTCAGGGCCACCCCGGCAGCATCACCTTCAGTCATGGCCACTGGGCGGTCCCGCTGCCCACCGACGGCAACGTCCACGGCTGGCTCTGGTTCTACTTCGTCAACGAGCAGATTCTCCGCTACCTCAACCTCCGGGTTCCCCGCGACTACGACACCGTCCCGCTCGCCCTTTTCTGGGGTCTCCTCCTGGTCTGGCTGATGCCCTGGAGCGCCTTTCTCTTCCGCGCACTCGCAACCGTGCCGTGGCGCAAAGCCGTCCGTCCGCTGGTCTCCATCCGCGCGCTCGACCAGTCCGAGAGCACCCGGCTTCTGCTCGGTCTCTGGGCCGTCATTCCCATGCTCTTCTTCAGCTTCTCCACCCGCCAGGAGTACTACGTTCTGCCCGCCCTGCCCGCGATGATCCTGCTGATCGCCGCGTGGCTCAACGACGAGGCCCGCGAAGCCGAACGCTTCACCGTTTCCAACCCTCTCGTCCGCTCCGGACAGCGTATCTCCGTCGTTCTTCTGGTGCTCGGCTCTCTCGCCGCCCTGATCGCAGGCTTCTTCGTCTTCCGCGTCCACGCGCCCAGCCCCCACACCGACCTCGCCTCGCTGCTCCAGCAGAATCCCGGCGAATACGCCCTCTCCTTCGGCCACTTCCTCGACCTCGACACGCAGGCCATGGGAGCCTTCCGCGAGCCGCTGATCTTCGCGGCGATTGCCTTCTTCGGCGGGGCGCTGGCGAACTGGCTCCTCCGCCGCGACTACCGTCCTCACGCCGCCAATCTGTGTCTCGCCGGCGCAGCCTTCCTTTTCCTGCTCGCCGCGCACATCGGCCTGCAGACCTTCGCGCCGGTGCTCACCTCGCAGCCGCTCGCCCAGGCCATCGAGCGCGAGCTCAAGCCCGGCGACCTGATCGTCATCCACGGCGAGTACGAGAGCGCCAGCACCCTGGGCTTCTATCTCGGCCGTCCCAGCCTCGACGACCAGCCCATCCACATCCTCGACGGCCGCAGCGCCAACCTCTGGTACGGCGGGTTCTTCCCCGACGCCCCGCATATTTTCGAAGACGACCTCTCACTCAGCCTGAAATGGACCGGCCCTCGCCGCATCTTCCTCTGGCAGGACCTCAGCGACCCGGTGCCTACCTTGCCCGACAAGGTCTATTTCCTCGCGCAGAGCGGCGGCAAGGAGATCCTCAGCAACCAGCCTAACCCGTACTGATTGTGTGCTGCCGCACGGGCCCGCTGCGCGCGGGGCGCCCACTTCGTGGGGTGTATACCTTGTGTTGCCGGGGCCGAGAGCGGAGGGCCTCCCGTTGGTCGGCGGCAAGAATCTTCCTTCCGACCATCGGGAGGACCGCAGAGGTTCGCACTGTCGAGGAAAGGTACACACCCCACGAAGTGGGCGCGCAGCGGGCCCGTCCGGCAGGACTAAATCTTTTTCGCAAGCCGTCCGTTCTTAAGCGTGAACAACTCGCCTCGCCAGACCACCGTATTCCCCGCGAAGCTCCAAGCCCAGAAGCCCAGCCCGAAGAGATCCCGCAGCGGCAGCAGCCAAAGATCGCGAAGTGTCTGCCCATCGCGCAGCACGCCCACGCCCACCGCCAGCGCCACAGCCACCCGCGCCAGCGCCACCACGCTCAGCAGCGAAAAGCTCCACACCGCAAACCCGCTCGCAACACAGGTCATCAGCGCCCACGGCAAAGCATACGTTATGCCCAGCCCGGCATATCCCCACCTCCGCGAGTCCCGCGTGGAGCGCGCCCACCGAAGCTGATGCTCGCGAAACTCGCGAAAGTTGTAAGCCGGCACCGTCGTCTCCACCACCTCGCGCGCCAGCTCCACCCGATACCCAGCCGCGGCGATGCGCGCTCCCAGCTCGTAGTCGTCGGCCAGATACTCCGTCAACGGCTCCAGCCCGCCCACCTCGGCCAGTACGGTCTTGGTCGTCGCCAACGTCGAGCCCAGCCCAAACCGGATGCCGCCCTCCAGCCACCGCGCCGTCAACACGCCAGGCAAAAAGTCGGTGGAGATCCCTAGCGCCTCCAGCCGCGACCACAGCGTCAGCGCCGCTCCGGACTCGGCGGTTCGGCCGATGTAGGGAGCCGTGACCATCCCCACCCGCGCGTCCGCGAAGCACTCCATCACCCGCGCCAGATACTGCGGCGAAACGCGAATGTCGCTGTCGTTGATCAGGACGTGCTCGTACCGCGCCGCGCGCAGCATCTGCACCAGATTGCTCACCTTGCCTGAGGCGCCAAGCCGCTCCCGGCACACCACCAGCCGGAGGTCGCAGTCAGGAAACTGCACGCGCAGCCGTTCGATCTCGGCCACCGCCGGGTCGTCGAGTTCACTCACGCCGAAGACGATCTCGAAGTTGCCCGAATACTGCTGCAGGCAGTGGCTCACCAGGCCCGCATACATGCGATCGTCCACGCCCTTCACAGGCTTCAGAATGGTGACATCCGGGAAGTTCGGGAGGTCCGGGTAGCCCGGCGCGAACCGCGCATCCCGCTTCTTCCGCAGCCAGTATCTTGAGAAGTCGCGCGCGCCCAGCAGCGCCAGCAGCAGATACACCAGTCCGGCAAGCGTCAACAGCGTTGTGATCGCCTCGATTGCCGTGGCCATCCGCCTAGTTTATCAATCGGCCGGACCGCAGCCGGCGCCCGATGGCTTCGTCCATCTTCCCTCTGTAAAGCTGCCCTCCAGACCGGACCCTGAGCGAAGCCGAACCGGAGAAGGGAAGAGACCTGCTGCACCACCGAACTCCAGAGATCTGCGAACCTTGCACTCAACGCCTAGATCTCCGGATAGAAATCGAAGAATGCATCCAGACTCAGCCGAAGCTGCGCCTCGATCTGCTCCCGGCTGCCCTCCAGAACATGCATCGTCACCCGCGCTTCATTGCCGTTCTTCAGAGTCACCGGAGCGTCGCCCACCGATGTGATCTCGTCCGCCGGTAACAGCCTCATTCCATACACTAAGGTCAGATTTGCCATAGCCCGATTCTCGCACCAAACACTCTCCCTTCAAACACTCTCGCTACAGACTCTTCCCCAAAACCCGATTTGCATCTTTCCGCCCCGCCGCGCATTTACACTGATAGAGCCTATATGTCTGAAAATTCGACCCGCGACACTGTCATCCTCGGTTCCGGCTGCTCCGGACTTACCGCCGCCATCTACGCCGCCCGCTCCAACCTCAAGCCGCTGGTCTTAGAAGGCCACGAGCCCGGCGGTCAGCTCTCCATTACGACGCTGGTGGAAAATTTTCCCGGCTGGCCCGAAGGCATCCAGGGGCCCGAGCTGATCGAGAACATGAAGAAGCAGGCCGTCCGCTTCGGCGCCGAGCTGCGCATGGCTCACCTCACCTCCCTCGACCTCAGTAAACGCCCCTTCGAACTCCAGATCGGCAGCGAAACGGTCCGCACCCGCACCCTCATCATCGCCTCCGGTGCGAGCGCCCGCTGGCTCAACCTGCCCTCCGAGCAGGCGTTGATCGGCCATGGCGTCTCCTCGTGCGCCACCTGCGACGGCTTCTTCGCCTCGGGCAAGGAGATCGCGGTCATCGGCGGTGGCGACTCCGCCATGGAAGAGGCTCTGTTCCTCACCCGCTTCGCCAGCAAGGTCACCTTGATCAATCGCAGCGAAAAATTCCGCGCCTCGCCCATCATGCTCGAGCGCGCCATGGCTCACCCGCAGATCAAGTTCGTCTCCAACACTACCGTCGAAGAGGTGCTCGGCGTCGAAGACAAGGACGTCAAGGGCCTGCGCCTCAAGAACCGTGCCTCCGGCGACGAGTACATCCTTCCCGTCAGCTTCATGTTCCTCGGCATCGGCCACATCCCCAACGCCACCGCGTTCAAGGGCATGCTCGACCTCGACGACGACGGCTACATCCTCACTCAGCACAACGTCTTCCCCACCTTGAACGGCGAGATCATCCCCGGCGTCTACGCCTGCGGCGACATCCAGGATCGCCGCTACCGCCAGGCCATCACCGCAGCCGGATCCGGCTGCATGGCCGCTTTAGAAGCGGAAAAGTACCTCGAAGAACACGGCCGTTAACCACCTGAAACGCTCTCAATGCTGCAGCACAGATGCAAGATCTAGTCGTGCCGGATCGCCGCACGAGCCTCGGCCAGTTCAGGTCTTCCGGGCTGGTCCGCGCGGCTGGTGATGGCTAGGAGTCTCTGAAAATAGGTCTCCGCGTCTTCGCGATCGCCCGCCCGCTTTGCAGCCTCAGCCGCTCCATAGAGTGACCAAAAGCGATTGGGTTCTTTACTCAAAGTGGCTTGAAACTCCGTTAGCGCTTCCGACGGGCGATTCAGTTGCAGAAGCAGCTCTCCGAGCATCTCTCGTGCCGGCTTCAAAGGTCCGGGGCTCACAGCGGCTTTCTCGGTTTTGCCTTCGATCTCCACCGCGTGCCGCATTCCAGCGAGAGCATCGTTCTCGTGACCTTCAACGAGTGCCAGCAGGGCTGCTAGCTCCTGACGTTCGATTTCGATTTGATTGGCCCAATAGTCTTTCTTCATCAGGGCAAGCTTATTCCGAATCTGTGCCAGCGAGTGGATGGCCTCCTGGACTCCAGGTTTATCCTTCGCATGAGCGGCTCCAAGTCCCCGGGCGAAGTAGGTGATTGCATTTGCGTACAAAAATGGACTAGGGAGTGGTTCGAGTTTGGCTGCAGCGGCCCAGGATTGACGCTCCAGAAGATAACGGGCTGGGATCGCTGCATGCGCGTAATAGGCGGCGGAGGCGGGAGCGGCTCCGTCTGCATGAGCGGGATCGAAGGCGGCGAATGCCTGGGCCGATGACTCCACGAGCCGCTTTGCCGACTTGTCCTGCGCGGTCTGCAGATAGGCATAGACCATGTAATCGCTCGCGTGCAGCAAGTCGGCTGGCTGGTTCGCGGCTCGCGCCGCCGCCGCGGAGGCGGTGTTGGTGTCGATCGAAGCTTGCCAATCGCCGATTCGAGTAAACGTGTGGGAGGGCATATGCAGAGCATGCGGCGTCGAAGGCGCAATCATTCCATATCGCTTGGCGGCCTCTGTCGCTCGAGGCGCTAATGCCGGCTCGTCGTAGGCATGAATGATGTAGTGTGCCAACCCCGGATGATCGGGATATTTTGCGAACAGAGCCTCAAGAAGCGCTCCCGCTTCAAGTTGCTTTGCATACGTCTTATCGGCGGGATCGGCGTCGGCTGCCAGGGCCAGCGCGTAGAAGATGGTCGCTTCGGTATCTTCTGGGTATGCGACGCTGACTGCCGCCATCGATTGTTCGTAGGCCAGGAAACGGGCTGACTGATTGATACGTTTGGTATCCACGTAGAGATGGGAAACGGCTTCGAGATAGGCGCGCTCCCGCGCGGTGCCTGCGTCGATGGCGCGTCCCTGCTCAACGGCGCGTAGCCCTTCCTCCAACTGTGCCGGGGATTTGGAGCCGGCGAAAGGGTTCTGCCAACTGCTGAGTGCAATGCCCCAGTCGGCGATCGCACACTTCGGGTCGTCTCTAAGAATCGAGTTGAAGCCCTGAATTGCCGAGCCGAACTGGAAGGAATGCATCAGCGCCACGGCGCGATTGAAGCGAGGTTGCACGGTGGAACTGCAAGAGGTGTTGAATGTGACGCTCCCAAGCGTCTCGATCGATGCATGGTCGTGAGCCTGGGAGTGGAGCGGTGCCACCACGGTTGTCCATAGACAAAGCATGGCCGAGACAAGAATCTTCATTTCCTGCGCCTTTCCTCAAACGAGTTGGGCTCGTGCACTCCTGTTGATCAATATCATAGGGTCCATGCTCGTTTGTTTAGCCGCTCGTTTTTTTAGCCGCAGACCGATAGCGATCCGGTGGGATGGGTCTGACGATCGTCGAGTTTAGCGAAACGCCTTGAGTAATTCTAAACATTAGGTCCAAACGCGCTTCTCGGAAGGAACGGCTCTCGTTTGACGAGAAATCACCAATGCACTCATTGAGCTTCGTACAAGCTCAACACCGTCCCCCAAAGAAAAGCCCAAGAGCCTCGTCGCCCTGCTCCTCGAAGACCGTCAGCCGCACCGGCCAAATTCCGGCCCCGCTGTCCTCCCCATCCTCCAGGCCGCCGGCGAACCCGATAAGATGCACACAGCATGTCGATCGCTGACAACCTCTCGCGCCTCCAGGAACAGATCGCCGCAGCCTGCCGCCGCTCCGGCCGCCCCGAGAGCGAGGTAGCCCTGATGGCCGTCAGCAAGATGCATCCAGTCGAGGCGATCCTGGAGGCCTACGCCGCCGGTCAGCGCCTCTTCGGCGAAAACCGCGTCCAGGAGTTCCAGGAAAAGTCGCAGCATCTCGCAGCCCTGCCCGCCGCTTCAATCCAAGACGCCAGCTTCCATCTCATCGGCCCGCTCCAGTCCAACAAGACCGCCAAGGCCGCCGAACTCTTCGACGCCATCGACGCCGTGGACTCGCTCAAGATCGCCCAGCGCCTCAACAGCGCCGCAGCAGCCTTGGGCAAGAAGCTGCCCATCTTGATCGAGGTGAAGCTGAGCCACGAGGAGTCCAAGCACGGCCTCGCGCCCGCCGAACTCCCCGCCCTCCTCGACGCCCTCCAGCCGCTCGAAGCCATTACCGCCGTGGGTTTGATGACCGTCCCGCCGTGGTCCGAAGATGCCGAGGCCGCCCGGCCGTACTTCCGCGAACTGCGCCGCCTCCGCGATGAGTCGCAGAAGCGGCACTCCGGCCTGACCGAGCTCTCCATGGGCATGTCGAACGACTTCCCCGTGGCAATCGAAGAGGGCAGCACCTGCGTCCGCGTGGGCACCGCGCTGTTCGGCAAGCGGGAGCCGGCCCGCGCACCATGAGCGACTCTACCCGGCCCGGCAACCAGCCGCTGCCCGGAGAGCTCCAACGCGGCCTCTCCACCCCCTCCGCGCTCGGCCTCAACCTCATCGACATGGTCGGCGTCGGTCCCTTTATCACCCTGCCGCTGATCGTGGGCGTGATGGGCGGCCCGCAGGCGATCCTCGGCTGGGTCATGGGAGCGGTCCTCTCCCTCTGCGACGGCCTCATCTGGAGCGAGCTGGGCACAGCCTACCCCGAGGCGGGCGGCTCCTACGCCTACCTCAAACACCTCTACGGCGAGCAGGGATGGGGCCGCGCCTTCTCCTTTCTCTACGCCTGGCAGCTCCTGATCAGCGCGCCGCTCTCGATCGCCTCGGGATGCATCGGCTTCTCGCAATATCTTTCGTTCTTCTTCCCCCGCGCCGACCATCCCTTCGCCTCCACCTCGCTGCTCGGGGTTCCCGTCGTGCTCAGCGGCCAGACCCTGATCGCCCTCTCCGCCTGCGCGGTCGCCATGATCGTGCTCTACCGCAGCATCTTCGCCATAGGCAGGATTGCCCGCTGGCTCGGGCTGCTGGTCGCGCTCACCCTGGTCTTCCTTATCGTCGCCGGCTTCACCCACTTCAACGCCCGCCAAGCCTTCGACTTCCCCGCCGGAGCCTTCCGCCTTACCCCCACGTTCTTCCTGGGCCTGGGCGCGGGCATGCTCATCTCGTCCTACGACTACTGGGGCTACTACAACGTCTGCTTCCTCGGCGGCGAGGTCCGCGACCCCGAGCGCACCATCCCGCGAGCCGTCCTGGGGTCGATCGGCGTCGTCGCCACGCTCTACCTCCTGATGAATGTCAGCGTCCTCGGCGTCCTCCCATGGCGCGAGCTGGCCAGCAGCAGCAGTCACGCCCGCATGTACACCATGGCCGTCTTCATGGAGCGGCTCTACGGCCATCGCGCCGCCGGGGCGATCGTGGTGCTGATCTCCGTGGCCGCGTTCGCCTCCGTCCTGGCGCTGTTGCTGGGCTACTCGCGCATCCCCTTCGCCGCGGCGAGAGACGGCAACTTCCCGGCATGGTTCGGCAAGCTGCACCCGAAGCACGGCGTCCCCATGCACTCTCTCCTCACCCTCGGCGGCGTCACCCTGGTGTGCTGTATCTTCCGCCTCCAGGAGGTCATCACCACGCTGGTCGTCGTCCGCATCCTGTTCCAGTTCCTGCTGCAGGGCGTGGCGGCGCTGCTGCCCAAACATCGCCGGGAAAGAACACAACGCGGATTCCAGATGCCCCTGTACCCTCTTCCCGTGCTGCTGGCTCTCAGCGGCTTCCTCTTCATCCTGTTTTCGCGGGTCAACTTCCTGCGCGAGATGCGGACCGCCGGACTGATTCTGCTTGCCGGGACCGTGGTCTACACGATTCGCCGCCGCAGCGGGCAAAGCCGAACCCACTGACCGGTGATCCGGCCTGGCCCAAACGTTCCTGGCCCCAGACGCTCCTGGCCCCAGACGTTCCTGGTCCAGATGCTGCTGGCCCCAGACACTGCACGGGCAATCGGGTTATCGTAGAGGGACACGAGAAGGAGCGGGAGATTGGAACAGATGACCAGGCGCGGATTCCTCTATGGCTCGGCGGCAACATCCCTTGCCGGACCTCTTGCCGGACCCCTTACAGGATCCAGCCTGCTGGCAGAGCCGGCACAGCGGCGTTTGCTCCTGGTCGGCACCCAGACAGCGGATTCCAGCAAAGGCATCTATGCCTATACGTTCGACTCGGCCACAGGCGAGTTGACGCAGACCGGGCTGGCGGTCGAGGCGAACAACCCTACCTTCCTGGCGCTTGCCCCCGACGGGCGCACGGTCTTCGTGGCCAATGAGTTGGACCATTACGAAGGCAAGAAGAGCGGCGCGGTCTCCAGCTACACGCTCGACCGGGCGAATGCCCGTCTGACCAGGATCAATGAATCGGCAACTGGAGGCGGAGGGACCTGTCATGTGGCGGTAGACCATACCGGACGCTCGGTGTTCGCGGCGAACTACGGCGGCGGGAGTGCGGCTTCCTTCGCGGCTGGCCCGGATGGACATCTCAGCCAGGCGGTCTCTTTCTTTCAGTACACCGGACACGGCCCGGATCCCGGCCGGCAGGACGCCCCGCACGCCCATCGCGTGACCGTCTCGCCGGACAACCGCTTTCTCCTGGTCAACGACCTGGGGCTCGATGCGATCCATATCTACCGGCTCGACGCGACGACCGGCAAGCTGACCCCGAATGAGCCCGCGGCCTGGAAGTCGAGGCCGGGAGCGGGGCCGCGGGCGCTGCGGTTCCACCCCACTGGCAGCGTGGCCTACTGCGTCACCGAGATGAGCTCGACAGTGGTGGTGTTGCGGTGGGATGCGCAGCACGGAACGCTCGAAACGATGCAGGAGGTGGAGATGAAACCCGCCGATTTCCAGGGTGTCACCGGCGGGGCGGACATCGTGCTCGACCACACGGCACGGTTTGCGTATGCCATCGACCGTTTCGACGACATCGTGGTCACTTTCTCCGTCTCCCCGGACGGCAGGCTGGCTCTGCTCGACCGGATCTCGTGCGGCGGCAAGATTCCTCGCCATCTTGCGCTCGACCCAAGCGGCCGGTGGCTGCTGATCGCCAATCAGAAGTCCGACAATATCTCCGTCCTCAAGGTCGATCCCGCTAGCGGCAGGGTCACGGACGCGGGGAAGAGCTTTCCGCTCTCGAAACCACAGTGCCTGGTCTTTACTTAGCCCCGTCTCCGCCAAAACAGTGTTCACCTGACGAATTGCAGTTACGGTCGTCGGTGTCTTGCTAACCCATTTAGATAGAGCGGTTCAAAATAAAGGCGGTTCCCCTAACCTGATTTGCCTTCCTCTCGCGCGCTTGCCGGGAGATTGACAAACCGGCTGGAGCGTGGTTACCCAAGCCCACATGGACACATCAAAAAATCCCTATTTAACCTCATGGTTTCATATACTTAAGGTATGGTTACGACACCCGAAAACGAACATGCTGGAAGCCTTGCAGGAAGGTGCCGCACCTCCATTGCCCTGGCGGCGGTAGTGGCCCTGTCGGTCTTCGCGTCCGATCACGCCACCCCGGCTTTCGCCCGAGCGGCGGAGACGACACCGACGATCAAAATGGTCGACAGAATCGGCGCCGTTACTTCGGCCGACATCGTCACCACCGTGCCTGCCCCGAGGTCCACGGTGCTCACCCGCCTCACCCGGATCAGGAGCGGCCTGGCAAGCTGGTACGGCGACATGTTTGAAGGCCGTCAGACGGCGAGTGGAAGGATCTTCAACCAAAATGAGCTGACGGCGGCGCACAAGACCCTTCCCTTCGGCAGCAAGGTGAAGGTAACCGACCTGCGCAGCAAGCGGTCGGTCGTGGTCACCATCACCGATCGCGGGGTGTTGCGTCCCGGCCGGGTAATCGACCTGTCGCGGGGGGCTGCCCGGCAGTTGCGGATGGTAGGCATGGGGGTGGACCCGGTTCAGCTCGAACTGGTGACTTACCCCAGATTTAGCTTCTAGCCAGCCCAGATTTAGCCCGTCCAGCTTTTGTGACCAGACAGCCTCGCCGATCTTGCAAATGACATGGGGATCTCCTGAACGACGGCGCGAAATTCGTCATGCAACAGAACGAGTGCAACCAACATTCGTCATAGCTCGCGGTTCGTATCAGGTGGTCCTAGGCAGGGATGAGCGTATCACCGAAGTCGTTCCGCGTTGACTTTTGTTGCTTGCGCTTATCGAGTAGATGTAAGTTTTAGCTCACGGCCGACGAGCCGGTAGATGGCGCATTCCTCATCGCCAGTCGAACCGTACTCCTTCTGCTGGGCTATGGCGGCGAGGTCCGCTGCGTGGTCTTCGGGAGACATAGCTACAGGACCAAGGAAGAGACGGGTGAAGGCTGGGTGCCGGTCGAGCACGTCCCGACACTCGGAGTTGACGTAGAGAAGGTCGAATGCGGGTGTGCGGGAGCCTGGGATTTTGGCAAAGCGGGCTTCCATGCGACGGAGGAGAAGCGTGAGTATGGGGGCTTCGAAGGGGTGGAAGAGGAACGCGAGAGTGGGGGCGCGAGGGAGTTCGAAGGTGAGAGCATCCTGCTCGTAGAGGTGGATGGAGGCGATGGGCGCCGCAGTGGCATCGGAGGCATGAGTCGCGCGCCAGTGGTCGATGTTGCGCTGAGCAATGTCGGCCAGGGTGGGGTTGAGCTCGATACCGATGACTTTATGGAAGGGCAGCTGGCTGGCGACCAGGAGGGCTCGGCCTTTGCCGGCGCCGAAGTCGACGAAGTTGTAACGCTCGATGGGGTGGGGCGGCTTGGTGTCGCGCCAGAGTTGGATGAGCGCGCGGAGAATACTGGGCGCTACCCCGTAATAAGCGGTGACGTGGGCATCGCTGGGATGGCCTGTGGCGAGATTGCCGGCGGAGATGATGCCACTGGTTTCTACGCCATGTGCGGCGTCGAAGGGATGCCGCGGCTGCTGCGGGGCCGGCATGACGAGCGCGGATTTGAGTTTGCGTCTTGGTGTCGCCATGAGTCAGCGGATCTGGACGAGGGTGGGGTTGGCGTCGAGCCCGAGCCTGCGCCGGCCGGCGGGGGTAATGTCGAGGGGAGACCAGACGGGCCGGTCGAGGAGCGTGACGGTAGTATGGCTGACAGCTTCGAGTCCTGCCAGGCGGTTGACGATCTGCGCGGTGAGTTGGGCGGCGAGTTGGGCGGTGGCGGCTTCGTCGCTCGGGGTGGGGGTAAGGGCGATCTGGATGCGATATTTTGGAGCGACGCCAGGGATACGGGCGCCGGGGGCTTCGAGATCGGGGGTGATGGTGATGGAGCGGATGAGGCCGAGGTCGACGATGTTGCAGGGGAGGGTGGGGTCGTAGCAGTCGCAAAGGGCGGCGAGGATGTCGGGTTCGCTGAGCATTTCTACCTCCAATGGACTTCAGGCGGGTCTGGGAGCAGAGTACCCCCCTCCCCCCGCCAATATTGCGCAAAATCTTCGATTCAGATACTTTATGCCTGGACTTCGACGGCGGTTGTGTCTTGCCTGCGCGGATGCGGACGCGAGAGGCTGCCTTCCTGGCGACCTGTTTGTCAAGTGCTAGTGCTTTCTTTGGACGAGATACTGGGCGAGGTCTTTGAGCGGCTTTGCGGCTTGGCCGAAGGGTTCCAGGGCAGCAAAGGCATCGGCGATGAGCGCTTCGGCGTCTTTGAGGGATCGATCGACACCGAAGACGGCGGGCCAAGTGGCTTTGGTGCTGGCGGAGTCCTTGCCGGCGGTTTTGCCGAGTTCTTCGGAACTTTGCGTCCTGTCGAGGATGTCGTCGACGATCTGGAAGGCGAGGCCGGCTTTCTGGCCGAAGGTGCGCAGGCGGGAGACCCACATCTCAGAATCGAGATGCGGGGCACCCGGCGTGTCGCGGACAGAGTGGATCTGGCCGAGGCCGTACAGGCCGCCGGAGACGATGCTGGTCGTGATCAAGGCTCCGGTTTTGGCGCGGTGAATGGCTTCCACCAGTTCGGCGGTGGGAGCGACGCCCTCGGCTTCGAGGTCCATTACCTGGCCGCCGATCATGCCGGGAGGAAGTTTCGTTTCAAGATCGCCGATGCAGCCGACGCCGGTGCCTACCGCGAGAGAGACTTCGCGGAGGATGGCGATCGCGGCGGCAGAGGAGGTGGGAAGGCTGGCGAGGGTCTGAAAGGCAAGCGTCTGAAGAGCGTCGCCGGCGAGGATCGCGATCGCTTCGCCGAAGACGACATGGCAGGTGGGGTGGCCGCGGCGAAGGTCGTCGTTGTCGAGGGCGGGGAGGTCGTCGTGAATGAGGGAGTAGGTGTGGAGCATCTCCAACGCCGCGGCGAGGTCGGCTGCGCCTTCGGGCAGAGCGCCTGGTTCGCCTGCGTCGCGCGCGCCGGCGACCATCCTGGCGGCTTCCATGCAGAGGATGGGGCGCAGGCGTTTGCCGCCGGCGAAGATGCTGTGGCGCATGGCCCGGTGGATGGAGTGAGGCGGAGTGTCGGGAGATGGCAGCAGGCGTTCGAGGGCGGCATCGGTGAGCTGCGCGCCGGAGAGGAGGAGATTCTGCACGTTGGGATGCATCTGGTGTCGATGATAAATCAGCAGAGATGGATGGGATTGGAGCGGACTCTATCGCTCCAGGGGAGAGAACATATGCAGCTTCGAAGAATCTGCCTTAAAACTACGAGGAATCACCCTCTTCCTTCGTCGTTACCTGTTTTGGTTGTCATTCCTCAGCTTTGGTTGTCATTCCTCAGCGTAGGGAAATGATCTGCTGTTGGCTTGCTTGCCAATGGGTGCCATCGGCATTAAGTTTTTAGTTTTAAACAACTTCCTGGACTGCGTCTGCCGCGATCGGATGCGGCAGGCGCAGTCCAGGACGGCGCTTCTGAATTGCTCTACCCCGATAAGGAAACTTCAGATCCAGCTATTCGGCTTTTACGGCGACGTACTCGTCCGCCTTCTCCCACTTGATGTGCAGCTCGGTGGCGGCGCCGTGGGTGTGCTCGAAGGAGATGGACATATTCTCTTGAGGCGAGGAAAGGGTTTTGCCGGTCATGGGAGTGCGGCCGAGATCCTGATCCTCTTTATAGACAGTTCCCCACTGGCCGGTCTGCTTGTTGACGATCAGCAGCCACTGATTTTCGCTGGGCAGGGTATAGAGGGTGTAGGTGCCGGCGGGGACTTCGAGAGTCCCGATCATGAGGTTGGTCGCGGTAATCAGCGTCGTGGCGGGGTTGGCTCCGGTGCGCCAGACCTTGCCGTAGGGGACCAGCTCGCCCATGATCTTGCGGCCGCGCATTCGAGGCGAGTTGTAGTGAATCATGACGGACTTACCGTTGAGGCTGACCTCGGCGGTGGCGGCTGGGCTTTCGAGGGGCTTGGTGGAAGCCTTGGCTGAGGCTTTGGCGGTCTTGCCGATAGTGCTGGCGTCCCCCTGGCCGGGGGCCTGGGCCAGGCCTGTCGCGGTAAGCAGCGTACAACAGGCGGCGAGTGCGAGCGTGCGGAGATGCATAAGGTGAGTCTCTCTTTCCGGGCAAATTCGTTTGCGTTGAAGTGGGAACTATCGGGCCTACGTGCGGTGCTGCAGTCTGATGCTCCACTGTGCCGCGCGGGCTGTCAACTGAGCACGAACAATGCTAGGCTAAAGGAGCGCGCCCGTAGCTCAGCTGGATAGAGCGGCAGCCTCCGAAGCTGTAGGTCAGAAGTTCGAATCTTCTCGGGCGCACCATACTCATTTTTCCACCTAAGAATGCTTCCAACTGAATAAAAAGGCAATCCTTGTCTGAGTTCGAAATCCCCTTTTCGGGGTGGTAGTTTAGGCCATAAGGAAAGAGCACACTTTGAACTCTCTGCTTCTGGTCGAGATTAGCTACAGCCAAGCGGACGCAATGTCTACCAACATGGACTCCGAGAAGTCTAGCAACTGCTCAAATGTCGCCTTCTCAATACTCGCGTCTGATCGCGCAGGAGTATAAACTGCCACGCTTTACTTCAGGAAGTGCTTTTCATTCCTCGGCGATCACTTCTACATCTCTCCACAGTTACGCCGCTCGTCATTAGGTGCATCCCCCGTTTGTTGCATTGTCCAACCTCTCTGATCTTCGATACCCTACGATTCAGTGAGAGACATAATAAGGGTGCCGCGCTGAATTGGTTTATCAGACGTAAGCTCTTCATCGAGACCCGCCAACCGAAGGGGAGTTGAGGAAAATCACGGATGCGATTGTCAGGACTATTTGTAAGCCCATTTGGAGCTGGAATGAGTCGAGGAAGTCAAACAGCACTCGGGGGGATTCTATTCTTGCTTATCGGAACCAGTACCTTAGCCCAGGTTCAGACATTCTGCTCGAATATCGCTGGCAACATCGCCTGCACAACCTATGACCACGGAGCATCAACGCAATCGTACTGCACCAGCATCGCTGGTAATCTCAGTTGCACCACATATGACGACGATTACAGTCGAGTGCAACTCCGACGGAACTATGAGGCTGGCCAGGTCATAGGAACCGCCATCGGCAGTGCGATATTCGCAGCCATCGCGGAGTACAAGTCGAACAAACGCATTGGTCAAGCCAAACAGGATGAGTGGAATCAGTTCGTCCAAGACACGTTGTCGAAGACTGAGTTGGCCTGTGAGGCTGACCCTCAGCGTCACAACACAACAGTCCTTGGATGCAGAACGACAATTTTCACATTCAACCAGTTCCTCCACAGGCATCCAACGGATTTTGTGCCAGATGGAAACAACGTCGAATTGCTTGCTACCGCATTAGACAAGACGGCGCCTGACGACCAGTCCTCATGGACCGAAAAGACATATGAGGTCGCGTTCGAGACCGTCGATAAAGAGAGATTAGACAAGAAGGTTTACTTGAGCCGCGATGGGAATAGAAGTGTCTGGTAGGACCGTAACCGCTTCGCTTACATAATGCTCTTACGCGCTGTTGCCACAGGTTCTAATATCGTATGGGGTGTAGGACCCACGTCTTTATTACCGAACGTCGATGAGGTCGTGGATCGGGCCTTGCGGCACAGCCATACATGCAATTCCCTTGTCGGTACTAAGTGATTGAGAATAGAACGACATTCGCTATACAGCGGTTGCGCTCGATGCAGCACCTCCTCAAGATAGTTCAAACTAGCGGACGTCGAGCGCACCATACTCTTCCCATTCTGCATGGTTGCGCCAAAATTTTCATTCAGATGAGTCAGCTTTGGAATCTTGAGGCTTGGCTGGCCGCTGGTTTCGGGAGGTTGCGCCTATCCGTTCAGCGGAAAACCCGGATCAATGGAGCTGGGATGGGATCACCGCGTACTGGATGAGGAGTTCGAAGGGGACGATTTTGAGGGTGTTCTCGTGGGTGGCTTCGAGGATGATGGGGCAGGCGGCTCCGGCCTGCTGAACCTGCAGCCAACGGGCGGCGCAGACGCACCAGCGGTCTCCGGGCTTGAGGCCAGCGAACCCGTACTGCGGCATGGGGGTGCTGAGGTCGTTGCCGAGCGCCTTCGAGGCTTCGAGGAACGGGGCGTCGACGACGCAGCAGATGGTGTGGACGCCGTGGTCGTCGGGGCCGGTCTCGCAGCAACCGGTGCGATAGAAACCGGTCATGGGCTCGCAGCCGCAGATGTCGAGAGGCTGGCCGAGGACGTTCTTGCCGCGGTTTTTGATGGGTTCGGTGGTGGGCATGGGTTGCGGGTTCTCAGTTGTCAGTTCTCAGTTGTCCGTTGTCAGTTCTGAGTTGTCAGTTGTTGGTTCTCCGTTGTCGCCCAAGCCAGCGGTGGCAACTTGCTGCTTTGGAAGACTGAAAACGGAGAACTGACAACTGAGAACCAGTTTACTTCGCAGCTAAGGCAAGTTGCTGCTGATATTCCTCGTAGGGGCCCTTGTGGTCGGTGATGTGGAAGTCAGAGGGGCCGCCTTCGAAGTGCCAGATGCGGGTGCCGGCTTCTTCGATGAGGTCCTGGTCGTGGGTGACGAGGAAGACGGTGCCTTCGTACTTCTGGATGGCCTGGTTGAGCGCGTTGATGGCTTCTAAATCGAGATGGTTCGTCGGCTCATCCAAGACGAGCACGTTGGGCTTCTGCAGCATGATCTTGCAGAAGAGCAGGCGGGCAGCTTCGCCTCCGGAGAGCGCGTCGGTCTTTTTCAGGCCCTCTTCGCCGCGGAAGAGCATCTGGCCGAGGATACCGCGAATATCTTCTTTCGTGGCCGTGGGGTCAAACTGATGGAGCCAGTCAGAGGCGGTCATGCCGAGCTGGATGGAGCCTTTGTGGTCCTGGGCGAAGTAGCCGATCGACACCTCGTGGCCCCACTTGACCGTGCCCGAGTCGATCGCAGACGCCTTGTCTTCAAAGCCGAGATCGTCGACGCCGGGGCCGTTGGCGAGCAGCGCCTTGAGCAGGGTGGTCTTGCCCTGGCCGTTGCGGCCCATCAGGATGACCTTGTCGCCGCGCGTGACAGCGGCGGAGAAGTTGTCGATCACCTGCTCGGTCTTGCCGTCAGGCTGCGTGTAGGCCTTGTTGACGCGTTCGAATTCGAGCACATTTTTGCCTGAAGGCCGCTCCATCTTGAAGCTGATGAAGGGGCGGGCGATGTTGGAGCGGGCGAGTTCTGATGTGGCCAGACGCTCGACTTCCTTCTTACGCGAGTTCACCTGCGAAGAGCGTGTGCCGGCGGAGAAGCGGGCGATAAAGTCGTTCAACTGGGCGATCTTCTTTTCGCGCTGCTCGTTCTGGCTCTCGATGCGGGTGCGGATCGAGGTCTTCTGGAAGACCATGTCGTCGTAGCCGCCGTTGTAGGTGATGATGGTCTCGTAGTCGATGTCGGCGATGTGAGTGCAGACGTTGTTGAGGAAGTGCCGGTCGTGCGAGATGGTGATGACCGTGCCGTTGTAGCGGATGAGGAAGTCCTGGAGCCAGTGGATGGATTCGAGGTCGAGGTAGTTGGTGGGCTCGTCGAGCAGCAGCGCCTGCGGGTTGCCGAAGAGGGCCTGGGCAAGGAGGACGCGAACCTTCTGGCCGCCCTGCAACTCGGACATCTTGCGTTCGTGAAGCTCGTCGGGAATGTCGAGCCCTTGAAGGAGCACGGCGGCGTTGGACTCGGCCTCATAGCCGTCCTCGTCGCCGACAATGCCTTCGAGTTCGCCGAGGCGGGAGCCGTCTTCGTCGGTCATCTCGGGCTTGGCGTAGATGATCTCGCGTTCTTCGAGAGCCGCCCACAGGGCCTTGTTGCCCATGATGACGGTGTCGACCACGCGGTAGGCGTCGAACTCGTACTGGTCTTGTTTCAGCACGCCCAATTTCCGAGGGCGTACCACGGTGCCCTTCTGCGGGTCGATTTCGCCGGTGAGGCACCTCATAAAGGTGGATTTGCCGGCGCCGTTGGGCCCGGTCAGGCCGTAGCGGCGGCCCGTGGTGAAGGTGACCGAGACGTCTTCGAAGAGGAGCTTCGAGCCGTACCGCATGGTGACGTTGGAGACTGAGATCATAGGTGTGCTTTCTATCGGTATCAGATGAAGGTTACGGCGTGATGGCTACTCGGCGGTTCAAGATGGCGCGAGTTGACGCTTGAGAAAGCCATCGAATAATGGGACGGTGAACGCATTGTCGCCGTGCGAAGGGCTGTAAATCATTCCCTTGGCAATCAGCGAACTGCGTAAAGGCCCAATCGATGAGACTTTGACGTTGAGCTTGTCGGCAATGTCGCCTGAACGTTGTTGATTGCCGCCGACCGCGACCATGGCGAAGAGATAGTCCTTCTCCCGTTTTGTAAGACGATCGAAACGGACGCGGAAGAAGCTGTCGTCGAGTTGAGCGATCGCTTTGTCGGTGGCGTGGGAGACGTCTTCGGCGGTAATTGGAGAGGACGACGCGATATTCCAGGATTCATAAGCCCATTGCTGGAGGAAGTAGGGATATCGTTCTGTCTTTCGGATGATTGCCCTAAGAGCTTCTTCGGTGAATTGCACGCCGTGAGCCTGCGCGGGAGACTGAAGCGCCAGAGTCGCCGCGTCGTCGCTCAGGGCGCCCACGGAGGGGAAGGAAAAGAGCCGCTCCGCATACGATTTGGGTCTCCCTGTAAGACCGAGAACAAGCGGTAAACCTGCGGCTACCAGTATCAAGGGAAGGTTTCTCTGACTGATCTGATGGAGCGCCATGATGAGGCCGCTTAGTTCGAGTTCATTGAGGTACTGCAACTCGTCGATGAGAAGGCATAGCTGAACCTTGCGCTCCTGCGCAGCCTCAGCAACGGCAAGGAAGAGGTCGCTGAGATCGCTTTCAAGGTCGCCACTGTCGGCGGTGCCATACTCGGGTTCGACTCCCAGCTCAATTTCGGCCAGCTCTCCCACTTTGATCTTGGCTTTGAACTTGCCGATGAAGCTCCGTAGAACCCTGAGTCCTCGTTTCGACTTTTCGCTGAGATTCTCACGTGCGTCAAGACGAAGCAATATCTTGCGAAGCGGTGGAATAAGAAGTGCCGGGAGCGACTTTTCTTCATGAGCCTCAACCAGGATGGCCTCAAAGCCCCTCTCTTCGGCAATCTCGCGTATGCGGTTGAGGAGAACAGTTTTCCCCACGCCTCGCAGCCCAACAAGTATCTGGCTGCGGGTAGGGCGCCCAATCTGGAGCCGCTCCAAGGCAGTAATCGCGTCCTTCAGAATCGCATCGCGGCCAGCAAGCTCTGGCGGCTGAGTTCCAGCGCCTGGAGCGAACGGATTTTGAACCGGATTCATCGATTTATAGAGAGATTATACGAATATAGGATTCTTCCATATACGAGAGTAATTTTCGTACATATGGCTAGCGAACCCATTTTTGAATTAAACATCTGCTCCGCTCTGCCGTTGGTTGACGTGCAGAGCGGAGCGCATTCGTTGAGGGTTATTGTCCGCGGCGGGCGGGGCCGGAGCGGCTGCTGCCGGGACGGCTGCTGGGGCGTCCGCTGCGGCCGCCCGAACCTCCCGGGCCGCGTCCGCCGGAGCTGCGACCGCCGGAGAAACCGCCGCCACTGCGGCTGCGGAAGGCGGGCTTCGCGCTGCCGTAGCTGTTGGGCGTGCTCATCGGGGTAACCGGATCGTTGCCCTTCCAGGAGCGAGATTCAAGCTGCATGATGTCCATCCCGGGAGCGGTTGTGTCCAGGGGCTGGTTGCGAACTTCCTTCTCAAGGTTCTTATCGGCCTCGCGCCACTCAAACTTTACCTTGAGTTCGCGCTCGATCTTGCGGGCGTCGTGCCGCTCCTGGGGCATGACGAAGGTCGTCGCAACGCCCTGCTTGCCGGCGCGGCCGGTGCGGCCGATGCGGTGCACGAAGTCGTCCGAGGCATTGGGCAGATCGTAGTTGACCACGTGCGCGATGTCCTGCACGTCGATGCCGCGAGCGGCCACATCGGTGGCGACCAGAACGCGATGGCGTCCGGAGGCGAAGCCCTTCAGGGCCGCGGTGCGCTGCGACTGGCTGCGATCGCCGTGGATCACGTCGGCATCGTGGCCGAGCTTTTCGAGCTTCTTCGAGATGCGGTCGGCGCCGTGCTTGGTGCGCGAGAAGACGAGGAAGGTGCCGTCCTCCTGCTTCAGCATCTGGTCGAGCAGGCCAAGCTTCTGGTCTTGCATGACGGTGTAGACGCGCAGTTCCACGCGGTCCGAAGGCTTCGAGGTGGCGCCGATCTCGATGCGGACCGGCTTGTTGACGTAGTCGCGAACGATCTCGCTGATGTTGGCGTCGAGGGTCGCCGAGTAGCACATGGTCTGGCGTGTCTTCGGGATGGCTCCGACGATGCGGCGGATGGCGGGCAGGAAGCCCATATCCAACATGCGATCGACTTCGTCGAGGACGAGCATCTCGACCGCGTTGATGTTGACCTCGCGGCGGCGGAGGAAATCTTCGAGCCGGCCCGGGGTGGCGACGACGAGACGTGGGCCGCGATCGAGCTGGTCGAGCTGATTGTTCTCCGACAGACCGCCGCAGACCAGCACCGCGTCATGACGCGAGCCGGGCACGAGCTTCCAGTAGGCTTCGAGCACCTGCATGGCGAGCTCGCGCGTGGGCAGCAGGATCAGCGCGCGGATAGGATTGCGCTTGCCTTTGGTGGTGGGCGCTGAGGTGGCGTCCATGCGCTGGATCATGGGAATGAGGAAGCTGAGGGTCTTGCCGGTGCCGGTCGAGGCGGTAGCGAGGATGTCGGAGCCCTCAAGCGCCGGCGGAATCGCCTTGGCCTGCACGGGCGTGGGATTGTGGAAGCCGGCGTTGGTGAGGCGGGTCTTCAGCGAGTCCGAGATGTTGAAGTCGGTGAAGAGCACATCGCTGACGGGCGCGGTAGGCGGCACCGGAGCGGCTTGTATCGGAGCGGCCTGGGCGTGAGTTGCGGGTGAGTTCTGGCGAGGATGGGTGTGGCGGTCGTTCTGTTCAAGAGTTGCTGAGTTCAAAATTTTTCCTGTCTGAAGCCCCTGCTGCTGCGGGGCGTTGTGGTGCGGCATAGGTATGCAGAAACGCCACGTGCGGCGTCATGGATTCAGTTAGTCAGCATTGCTGTCGGAGATCGAAGCGCTGCTGCTGCACGGCGAGACTCGTCCGATGACGGGCCTACCAGCCAGAGCAACCAGCGCGGCTTCCAATTCCATAGGGGAAGGTCTGCGGTGGGGAAAGGCAAATCGCAGTCTCTGGCCAAACTCTGAAGTCCACTGAAAGTTTTTGCCTGCGATGCCCGCAATCTTTTTATCGATCGCAAGCTAAGTATAGCATAAGCAGACCGAACCGCCGGAACGACCCTTATCGAACACGTTGTCAAGCCTGGAAGAGCAAGCCTTCCCGGTGGGAATTGGGAGCGTCGTTCCAGACCGTGAAGGCTTCTCCGCCCCTCCAGATCGTAGACCTGCCTGCACCTTCGATCACGCACGATTAGCTGGCTGCGTGTGCGCGTCCATCCCCTGCCGGGTCCATGCCCGGGTCCATGCATAGATACAATCAAGAATGGCTGCGCCAAGCAGCGCGATTCCTGAAGATCAGGTTGTGACCACGATGAAACTGCGTCCCGTTCTGCTTGTCGTTCTTCTCCTTTCCGGCTTCTACTACCTCACTACCCACAACGGGTCAACCAGGTCCACCGGCGCCGCTGGGTCCACCGGAATTTTGGCGCCCTGGCTGCACAGCCCCGCCACCGCGCCCGCGGACGCAAACACCGCCACCGTCAACGGCCCAATCGGCGGCCCAGTCGGCGCCTTCCAGCTCACCGAAGCTCACGCCGCCCCCGCCTACGACATCGAAGAGCAGCAGAACATCGCCGTGTACAAAAAAGCCCTCCCCTCGGTCGTCAATATCACCTCCACCGCCGTCGCCTACGACTTCTTCTACGGCCCGGTTCCGCAGCAGGGCCAGGGCTCCGGCTTCATTCTCGACAAACAGGGCCACATCCTCACCAACAATCACGTCATCGACAACGCCCAGCGCGTCGAAGTCACCCTCTCCGACAAGCACAAGTACAAAGCCACCGTCGTGGTCGTCGACAAGGCCCACGACCTCGCCCTCTTGCTGATCGACAACGCCCCCAACCTCGAGCCCGCCACCCTCGCCGACTCAAAGAACCTCGTCGTCGGCCAGCGCGTCTACGCCATCGGCAACCCCTTCGGCCTCTCCGGCACCATGACCCGCGGCATCATCTCCGCGATCCGCTCGATCCGCGGACCCGGCGGCAATCCCATCGAAGACGCCATCCAGACCGACGCCTCCGTCAACCCCGGCAACTCCGGCGGCCCCCTGCTCAACTCCCGCGGCGAGGTCATCGGCATCACCACCCTGATCGCCAGCAACGGCGCCGACCAGTCCTCCGGCATCGGCTTCGCCATTCCCATCAACACCGCCAAGGCCGTCATCGCCGACTTTGCCAAATACGGCCGCGTCCGCCGCCCCTCGCTCGACATCGCCACCTTAGCCATCGGACCCGACATCGCCGCCCAGATCGGTCTGCCCGCCGACTACGGCCTGCTCATCGAGCGTGTCTTCCCCGGCGGCGCCGCCGAACAGGCTGGCCTCCACGGCGGCACCCAGCGCGCCTACCAGGGCAACACTCCCGTCACCCTCGGCGGCGACCTCATCGTCGGCATGGACGGCCAGGACATCGCCACCCCCCAGGACCTCTCCGCCGTCATGAACACCCACAAAGCCGGCGACACCGTCACCCTTACCATCTTCCGCGGCCGCCGCCGCATGGACGTCCAGGTAAAACTTCACGACGCCACCGCCGAACCGGATAAAGCCGGCCGCGAAACCTAAGCGAACCTCTGAATAATTCTCCTCCTTGCTTCCAAGACACTTAGGAATCGTCATTTCGACCGGAGCCACCGGGGTCCCCGGCGAGCGCTTTTGCTCGCTGGGGTGGTAAGCCGCGCGGTCTCATCGCGCGGCGCAGCGGAGAAATCCCTGCATTTCGCTTTTGTCCTTGTCCTCCGCTGCTCGACAGATCGCATTTCGTGCCGAATCTCGACCACTTCTAGAACTTAATCAGAGTTTCCCTAAGCGAACGGATGCTCTCGCAGCCTAGGGCAAATCTCCTGATACTGTGGAGCGGGAAGTTTTGAAGAATGCTGTTTTCCGTGAGAAGAAACAGCGCGAGCAGCTTAGGCTTCCTTTACCCCTTCAGGAGATTTTCCTGGCCTCTGGCGCTCAGAACTGCCGTCGCAGCGTCACCGTCCCACTCACCGGAGCCGCCGGATAGATCTGATCGTCCGACTGCGCCGCATCGTAGATCCGCTCGCTCCCGACATTCTGCACATTCGCCTGCACCTCATAGTGTCCCCTGCGATAGAACGCCGAAACATCCACCCGCGCATACCCCGGCAGCTTCGCCAGATTATCCGTTGAGGCGAACTGGCTGGAACGGCTCACCAGGCCCGCCCCCACTCCAAGCCCGCGCACTCCCAGCCAGTCGCCGAACTCATAGGTGGTCCACACGCTTCCGCTATGCAGCGGGTTCATCGCCGGCCGGTTCCCCTGAAGTCTCACCCCGTTCGAACTCGTGTTCGAAGACACGATCCGTCCGTCCAGCCACGCATACCCGCCATAGACCATCCAGCGCCGCGCCAGCCGCCCGGAGACATTCAACTCCGCGCCGCCGGTCCTCTGCTCGCCCAGGTTCAGCAGCGCCAACGGATTGCTCGGGTCGGTCGTCTCGATGTTGGTCCGGTCCAGCAGGAACAAGCTGGTCGTCGCCAGCAATCGCTCATGCAGCAGCCGGAACTTGCCGCCGGTCTCATAGTTCTGCGTCACCTCCGGCTTCAACTCCGCCGCATTGGTTGCGAGCGACAGGTTCTCGCCCGAAGGATCGAACGTCTTGCTGTAGTTTCCATAGATGGCGCTCCACGGCGTCGCCTCGAACACCAGGCCCACCCGCGGACTCGCTGCCGTATCCGTTCTCGCCGGATTGGCCGTGACATCGGTCGGAGGCCGCAGCTTCACCGCCTGCCGGTAGTTGTCCAGCCGAAGGCCCACCAGCGCCTTCCAACGCGGCGCAAACTGCACCAGGTCCTGGCCGTACACTGCCGCGGTCTGTCCAAAAAAGCGGTTGTTCGTGCTTAACACCGTGCTCAGCACCGGAGCCACCATCGCCGGGTTCAGCAGGCTTACCGGCGTCTGGTTCGTCGGCCCGTTGTATTGGGTCGTGTCCGCCGTCTCGCGGTCATACTCTACCCCCACCAGCACCGTATGCGTCATGCCAAGTCGTCGACCGGTCCGATAAGCCTCCAGATTTGAAAACTGCGAATCCCAGCTCTCCGCCCCGTTATACTCCCCCCGGCCCACCAGGTAGTCTCGCCCGGCCGCCGGCGTCACATTCGTCGCATACATATTGACAAAGTTAATCGACGAACCCGCCTTCCGCGCCATGCCGTGCAGCGTACCTCCACTTTCGAACGAATGCGTCGCATCGAAGGTTCCGCCCGTGGCCGAGGTATGGATGAAGTTGCTTCCGGGCAAGCTGCCGACATAGCCATAGAAGTTCCCCACCGGAACCGCTGCCGGCGCGCCCGTAGACGGCAGATACGGTATCCCGCGGTCCGGCAGCCGGTCGTCCCGCAGCCGGTCGATTCCCAGCCGCAGCGAAGTAGCGACATTCGGCTGCCACAGCAGAGTCGGCGCAAACGCATACCGGTCCATCCAGAAGTCATGCCGTTGGCTTGCCTCATGTTCTCCCGCGCCGGTCAGCCGAAAGCCCAGCGTCTTGCCGACTCCCGAAATCCAAGCCTCGGGAACCAGCGTATCCACATCCGCGGTCCCGCGCTGCTCTCCGTAGCTCCCCGCCGTGTAGGCCAGCTCTCCCAGCGTGCCCTCCATCTGCGGCTTCTTGGTCACCCGGTTAATCAAGCCTCCCGAAGATCCCCGCCCATACAGCACGGCCGCCGGACCCTCCACCACCTCGATCCGCTCGGTATTGGAAAGATCGCGATAGTATTGCGCATCGTCCCGCACTCCATCGAGATACATATCGTCCACCGCATTGAAGCCGCGAATGAAAAAGTTATCCCGCCGTCCCTCTCCAAGCTGTAAACCCACCGCGGGAACCACCTCCACCGCCTCCTTCATCGACTTGACCCCTCGCGCCTGCAGCAGATCGCCCGTCAGCACGTGCACCTGCTGCGGAGTGTCCAGCACATTCATCGGCACTCGCGACGCCGAACTCGCCTCGTCGGCCTTATATCCCTCAGCCTCCACATCCACCGTCGTACTCGCCCCGGCCGCCCGCACCACCAGCCGCACCTCTCCCGCCGCATTGGCTGGAACCTCGACCGCCTGCTCCAGCGGCGCAAAACCTGCATGCGTCACCGTCGCCTCGTAACGCCCGGGCAGAACAGAGATCTTCCACTCTCCCGCGCCGTTCGAAAGAACCTGCGCCCTACCTGCGGTCGTGCCTCCCGCCCCGTCTGGAGATCGCTTCAGCGTCACCTCCGCGCCCGCGACCATCGCTCCCTGCTCATCCACCACCACGCCTCTCAGCCATTCCCCCCGCCGTTCCTGGGAGGCGTGATCGCCTGATTCTCCCGGCGGCGAACTCTGCCCGCGCGCCACATCTCCGGCCAGCCAGCCTGCCGCCGACGTCAGCACGAAAGCCACCACCGCACCCTGGAAACAGGCTCGGAAACAGGCACGCCAAAGATTCCTTCGAACCCGCGCTTTATGCATCCTTCACTCCGCACCGCTCGCGCGAACCCATCCCGCCCGACTCTCGCTTCGAGCCGCAACGAATGCATCCGCTCTCGGTTGATCCTTCGGTGCGCGCCACTCTATAGTGAAAGAGTCCGCAGCCGCACAGGTTGTGGTCTTCCAGATCCCTTGCGGTTCTCTGCCAGGAGATCAACTCCGCGGGGATCTGGCTTAAGTTTCAGTTTGGGCTACTTGGGCCAATATACGATCTATTCGGTCCTAGATCAAACGGGCCTGGGCAGCGAGCCATGAATTCATGGCAAAATGTGTCCTCTCGACCGGCCGCACTTGACAGAATCCTCCCCGGCCTACCCCGGAGGTTTGTCTCTGCGCTGGCCGCCGGAAATACCGGTCCGACGCTAACCCTCGTTTCCCGAAGACTTTGCGCACTATACGGGGCAGGGATAGACATCGTTCTCTCGGACGCAGCCGCCCTGACCCCATGCGATACTTGAAGTCGACATGTACAAACGCGTCCTCCTCAAGCTCTCCGGAGAAGCCCTCGCCGCAGGCCGAGGCTTCGGCATCGATGCGGTCTTCATCCACAAGGTAGCCGCGGAGATCGCCGCCGTGCACGCTCTCGGCTGCGAGATCGGCATCGTCGTCGGAGGAGGAAACTTCTTTCGCGGAGTCGCCCAGCAGGCCATCGACATGGACCGCGTCGCCGCCGATCACATGGGCATGCTCTCCACCGTCATCAACGCCATCGCTCTCCAAGACGCCATCGAAAAGCTCGGCCTTCACTGCCGCGTCATGTCCGCCATCGAGATGCACCAGGTCGCCGAGCCCTACATCCGCCGCCGCGCCATGCGCCACCTTGAAAAAGGCCGCATCGTCATCTTCGCCGCCGGCACCGGAAACCCCTTCTTCTCGACCGACACCGCCGCCAGCCTCCGCGCCATGGAGATCAAGGCCGACATCCTCCTCAAAGCCACCTCCGTCGATGGCATCTACACCGCCGACCCCAAGACCGACCCCGGGGCCACCAAGCTCCCCCGGATCACCTACACCGACATCCTGCGCCTCAATCTCCGCGTCATGGATCAGACCGCCGTCTCTCTGTGCCGCGACAACAATATGCCCATGATGGTGTTCAGCATGAGGGAGCAGGGAAACATCGTCCGCGTCGTCAGCGGAGAAGAACTGGGCTCCCTCGTTACCGCCTAGAATTGCGTAGCGCGGCAGGCTGGGGAGCAGAACGGACCAAAGTGAACGCCAGCCTCTTGGAACCAGCCATCCAACAGACGCCCACTGCAGCGCCGCCGGCTACGCCCGTGAGCACGCGCAAGCCTCCCCTGCCAGCCCTCACCGGCATTCGCACGGTGCTGGCCCTCTCGATCGTCCTGTTTCACTTCACGCCGCCGCATCTCGGCCTTCTCTACCCCATCATTAATAACGGCTACGTCTTCGTCGGCGTCTTCTTTCTCATCTCCGGCTACGTCCTCACCTACAACTACGCCGACCGCGCCAAGACCCTGGTCAAGCGGGAGTTCTGGCTGGCGCGTTTCTCCCGCCTCTATCCCGTCTACCTCTTCGTCCTCCTTCTCTCCGCCCGCATGCTGCAGGATGAATGGCACACCCGCTCCCACTTCGAGTTCTGGCAGGGCATGATCCTGACGCCGCTGGTCCTGCAGGGCTGGAGTCCGTCGGTCGCCACCTTCTGGAACACCGTCGCCTGGACCCTCTCGAGCGAAGTTGTCCTCTACGCCGCATTTCCCTGGCTGATTCGCCTTCCCTGGCCCAGAAAACCCCTCCGCCTCGTTCTTCTTCTCCTCACGCTGTGGATCATCGGCCTGATCCCCCACTCGCTCTACCTCCTCTCGAACCCGGACCACCTCGCAGGCTCCGTCGACCGCTACAGCTCCACCCAGTGGCTGCGCTTCCTCAAATACACTCCGCTTCCCTACGTCTGCACCTTTCTCAGCGGCGTCACGCTGGGCAAACTCCAGCTCGCCCTAACCCTCACTCCCCGCCAGCGCCTCGTTCTCTCCGGCTTCAGTCTCGCCGCCGCCGGCATCTTCTTCTATACTCTCGTCCTCCGCACGCCTTATCTCCTGATGCACGGCGGCCTGCTGACCCCGGTCTTCGCCGCGCTGGTCCTGGGTCTCAGCGGACCTCACGCCATCTCGGCGCTCTTCTCCTGGCGGCCTCTTCTGCTGATCGGCGAGAGCAGCTACTGCCTCTATCTTCTTCACTTCAACGTCTTCCAACTGCTCCAGACCTATCACGTGCCCGAACGGCTTCATCTTCTTGCGTTGGAGCCTTGGCTCTCCTATGCCATTCTGATTCTGCTCTCGCTCGCAGTCTTCCGCTTCGTGGAGACTCCCGCGCGCAGGGCCATTCTGAATCGATTCTCGCAAAGGCGTCGCTCGCTCACTCCGGCCTCCTGAGCGGCGCAATTTTAAAGGCGCAACGGTGATCGAAAAGATAAAGGCTGATAAGAGCGGGATTTCCCAGCCGCTCCTATCAGCTTTTATCTTTTCGATCACTGTTACGCCTTCGTCTTTTTTACTGAACTCTTATTGGACGATGACCTGGGTCGGATGCGATCCGTTGGCTACGGCTACCGCGCAGGTCGGCAGCCCGGAGGACGGAAACGGCGTGTTCTGCACCAGCCCCAACCCGCCGGTGCTCGGATTCAACTTCATCGCCGAGACGTCGCTGGCAAGGTTGTTCGCGGTGTACAGGTAGAGGCCGAGAGCCGGCTCGATGGTTACGCAGTTCGGCGATGTATCGGTGTTGGTCGCGGTGGACCCGGTCGAGGGCGCCGGCGTTCCGGTGGATGTATTGATGGCATAGGCACCCACCGTGCTGTCCGAATAGTTCACGACGTACAGATATTTGCCACGCGGATCGATCGTCAGATTGACGGGGCGGTTGCCCGTGGCGAACGGCGAATTGACCATCGCGCTCAGCGAACCGTCGCTGTTGACCAGATCGCCGAATAACTGATTGGTGGTTTGATCGGTGATATAGACAAAGCGCGACGAAGGATCGACCACAATGGCGCTCGGCGTGATTCCCGCGCCATACCCGGACGCAACCGTCTTACCCGTGGGGTCGGTCGTGATCGTTGTCCCCGGCGTGGGCGTCAGAGCGCCTGTCGCCATGTTCTGCGAGAATCCGAGGACGGTGGCCCTCGGCGAGGCCTCCTGATCCACAACGTACGCGAACGAGGTCAGATTTCCCGGCGCCGAGCTCGAGCTTTGCGTGCAGGCCGGGTTCGCGCTGTTGATTGCGCTGGTCGCCGCGCACTGCGGCCGGCCGACCGCGACTCCCGCTGGATTGTTGCCGAGATTTACCGTGGACGGAGTGCCCAGCGATCCATCCGTGCTGCTGATGGGGAAGATCGTCAGCCCGCCGGGTCCGGGCGAAGCCGGCGAATACAACTGCTGCCCGTTCGGCCCCAGCTGATAGGTAAACGTGACATACAGAAACGCACCGGCCGCGTCCATAGCCACCGCAGTCGGGCTGCTTCCGGTCACGTTATACGTATGCTGAAGATAAATCTTGCCGTCGGTGCCGATGGAATACTCGCTCACGGTCGAATCGTCATGGTTGATGACATACAGGTTCAGGCCGTTCGGCGTCGCAATCAGCGTCACCGGGGTTCGGCCCGCCGGGATCGGCGAGTCAGCCAGAGGATTCAGCGAACCGATCTGGTAGTCCACCGAATACGCGCTGACGCCCCCGTTGGGAGATGAGGTGGTGAGAGGCCTCGCCGTCGTGACGTACAGGTACGCCAGCACATAGTCGCGGCTGCACGCCGTTACGCTTAACAATCCTACCGATAAAATCGAGGCCAAAGTCCGACGGCCTATCTTATTCCACTTCATGCTTGCCCAACTCCGCGGCAGATTGTTTCCGCCTGTTGCTGCTCCCGATACTCAGGAAATTTCCTGACATCCTGTCTTATGTGACGCGCCGTCTGCCTTGCGCCGGTTAGTCGATCGAGCCGCTGACGGCGAGGCAGGTCGCCTGTCCCACTGCGTTGAACGTCGAACCGCGAGTCAGGTTCGAAAGTGTGCCGTCCGTGAAGATACTCTTGCCGCTGACCGTTCCATCGCCGTTGGAGGTGTAGATGTACTGGTTGGAAGGATCCTCCACCATGCACACAGGCCCCGCGCCGACAGGATAGGGATTGCCGTTGCCCGGAATCGATAACAGCTTGTTATCCGGCTGGATGTTGAATCCCGAGATGGAACTGAACGAAACGTTTGTGTTGGTCGAGGTCTGATTCGCCAGATACAAACGAAGGCCTTTGCTGTCGACCAGCGAGTAAACCGGATTGGTCGCCTGCAGGATATTCTGCGTCGCGCCGCCGGTCACGGTGTTCAGAGAGCAGGACGACGCTCCCACGGTGAACGGAAGCACCTGTCCCGGAAGGTTGGTTCCTGGGGCGCCGCCGGCATCGGTGATGTAAACCGAGGTGCCGTTGCCGTTGATCGAGGTGGCGCGCGTGGCTTGTGTGTTGATCGTCGAGTTCGTGGTCAGCGTCAACTGCCCATTGCTGCCCGACGCATAAGGAAACACCGTCTGGTCGCCCGAATCCAGCGTAAACAGGCACGAACCCGCGAACGTCAGCATCGAAGGCGTGTTGCCGACGGGAAAGTAAGTCAACTGAAGCTGCGTCGTCGGATCTTTGATCTGCTGATTGAGCACCAGCGTCAGGCGGCCCGTATTCGGGTCGGCCGAGAACACCGTGATCTCGCCGTTGCAGAAATTTGGTGGAGATGGTGGTGCAGCTTGTCCGTTGGCTAGACACTTTGCCCCAGGCGCGTACTGATCGAGCACGTACAGATTGGCCCCTCCGTTGCCCTGCGCAGCCCAAACCGGGGTGCAGCCCTGACTTTGGAAGGTCTGCTGGGAGGTCAGTACGGCCTGTCCGCCAACGCTGAACTCAACGATGGAACCGCCGCCCTGACCAGCCTGGCACGACACGACGCCATTTGCGTCTGGAATGAGGCCACTTCCTTTATTGATCACATAGAGGAAGCGGCCGCCGCCCTTCACCACCAGAAAAACCGGGTCCGTTCCACCGGAGTTGAATGGCGAGTGCGGAGCCGCGGTCAGGTTCCCGGAAAAATTATCGATCTCAAAGCCGGCAATCTGGTTGTACTGCGCTCCCAGAACCCACATGAACCCGATCGTGCCGCCACCGCACGCCGTCATGCCTAGACCTAACGCTACGGACGCTACCAAGGCCATGGAAATTCGGCCAATCCTGCTCAACTTCATGCGCTTCCTTAATCCTCGCCAGTAGACGGTTTCATGTCCACCTTGTGCTGCGAGCAAATCTGTAGGGTACGATTCCTTCGCTTATTGTAGAAGCTGTCGCGACTTTGCGCCACTTGCCGCACTTCTTTCCGGCGCGCTGCTTAAAGACGTAACGGTGATCAAAAAGATAAAGGCTGATACAAGCTGCATTCTCGCAGCCACTTTTATCAGTCTTTATCCCTTCGATCCCCGTTACGCCTTCGACCCCCGCTGCTGCGGAATGCCCAGGGCCTACCAAACGTGGCAGGCGTTCTCCGGCATCATCGGCTCGCCGCACTTCTTTCCGGTGCGCTGCTTAAAGACGTAACGGTGATCAAAAAGATAAAGGCCGATACAAGCTGCATTCTCGCAGCCACTTTTATCAGCCTTTATCCCTTCGATCACCGTTACGCCTTCGACCCCCGCTGCTGCGGAATGCCCAGGGCCTACCAAACGTGGCAGGCGTTCTCCGGCATCATCGGCTGTCCTGTTTTGCAGCCGAAGGCCGATCCGAACTGGCCGAAGTTCTGCACGGTTCCATTGGTCCGCCACTCTCCCGACGAGTGCGGATCCACCTTCGCCCCCAGCCGCGCCGCCTGCTCGGTCCGGTTCTCGCACCACACCTGTCCGAAGCCGATAAAAAAGCGCTGCGCCGGCGTGTACCCGTCGATCTTCTCCGTCTCCGGCGTGCCCTCCTTCGCCAGTGTGCTCATCAACGCCGCATACGCAATGCGCAGTCCGCCGTTGTCGGCCGTATTCTCGCCCAGGGTCAGCTTGCCGTTCTGCTTCTGTCCCGGAGCCACCTCGAATCCGCCATACTCCTTCACCTCACAGTCGGTGCGCGCGTCGAACTTCTTCTTGTCCTCCGGCGTCCACCACTGCCGCACATTGCCCTGCGGATCGTACTGCGATCCCTGGTCGTCGAAGCCGTGGGTCATCTCGTGGCCGATCACCACGCCGATGCCCCCGAAGTTCACCGCCGGATCCTTCGCAGGATCGAAGAACGGGGGCTGCAGAATGCCGGCCGGAAAGTTGATGTCATTCATCGGAGGGTTGTAGTAGGCGTTGACCGTCGGCGGCGTCATGTGCCACTCCTTCTCGTCCACCGGCTTGCCGATCTTGGCCAGGTCGCGCCGATCGTCGAACGCATCCACCTGCTCCACGTTCCCGGTCGGGTCGTCCCGCTTCACCGCCACGCTTGAATAGTCCCGCCACTTCTCCGGATATCCGATCTTGTCTCGGAAGGCGTCGAGCTTCTTCTTCGCCTCTACCTTGGTCGCCGGGCTCATCCAGTCCAGCTGCTGAATATCCTGGTCCAGCGCAGTCTCCAAGGCATGCACCAGCTTCTCCATGCTGGCCTTGTCCTGCGGGGGGAAGTTCCTCGCCACCCAATCCTGCCCCACGGCCTCGCCCAAAGCCCGGTCGGTCGCGGTTGTGCATCGCTTCCAGCGCGGCGCCAGCTCCTTCTGTCCTCCCAGGGTCGCCAGGTAGAAGTTGAAGTTCTCCTCGACGAACGGCTTGCTCAGCTCCGGCGCGTACTGGTGCACCGTGTGCCACCGCATGTAGCTTCGCAGCGCGTGGATATCGGAGTTCGCCGTCACCTCGCTCATCGCCTTGAAGAAGCCGGGCGATACGTCGTTGACCGAGCTCAGGCCGTTCTCCTTCCTCGCGGCAAGGTACACCGGCCAGTCGAACTCCGGCGTGGCCGCCTGCAGCTCCGCGATGGTCTGGATGTGGTATCGGTTGGCTGGAGTGCGCCGGTCGACCCGCGACATCGATCCCTGCGCCAGCGCCGTCTCGATCGTCATCACGCTCTTTGCCTCCGCCGCCGCGGCCTCCGGCGTGTCGCCCAGCAGCACGAACATCTTCGTCACATGCTCCACATACTGCGCCCGAAGCGTCTTCGCCCGGTCATCGTCATCCAGGTAATACGAGCGGTCCGGCAGTCCCAGTCCTGCCTGATCCACCGCGCCGATCTGCCGGGTCGAATCCTTCTGATCCTGCTCCGACCCGAAGTCGAAGAAAAATCCCAGCGCGTACCGGTTCTGCATCTGGCTCAGCAGCGTCGCCAGCGTCTTCTTGTCGTTCCACTCGGCGATCGCGCGCAGCTGCGGCTCGATCGGCTTCGCCCCCAGTTGGTCGGCAAGATCGACATTCATGCAGGCGGCAAAGTAGTCCCCATACTTCTTCTGCAGCGGCGTCTTGGGATTGTCCGCCGCTGTCTTCAGATCCTGGTACAGCAGATACCGGTTCCGCTCGGTCAGCTCATTGAAGCGTCCCCAGCGCGTCTGGTCGGGCGGAATGGGATTGTCCTTCTTCCAGTTTCCGCAGGCGTACTGGTAGAAGTTGGTGCAGGGATCGGCTGTCTTGTCCATCGCCGAAAGATCGAAGCTGACCGGCTTCTTCGGCTCGGCCTTCGGCCCGTCTGAAGTATCGGTAAACGACTGCGCCAGACAAAGGCTGCTCGAGAGAATCAGGCAAGAAGCGGCTGGCTTGAGGAACGCCGATTTGAGGAATATCGATCTCAACATAGATCTCCGGGACCCGACAATTTAGTGGCAAGAAGAAGCATACCCGACCGCCGCTCTCACCGACGACACCGATTCTTAAAGTTCTTTAGGGGGATAGCCCAACACTCGCGCCCGCCCGGCCAGATTTCCACAGGGAAAAATCTTGTCAAGTCCCCTTCACCCCTAAACGTCATAGCGTCAGCAACATAGCCGTTGCAAATTAGTTTTGCTTCATCCTGTATAATTGAGCAAGAAAAGAAAAAAGAAAGCTCCGGTTCCTCAGCCCGGGGCTTTCCGCATTAAAAAAAGTCACAACTTTCCCGTAAGTCCTTTCACTGGACGAATTTGCGGGTAAGTCCTTTGCTTGGACGAATTTAGCGCCCGTCGCTTGCTATATGTCTCTCAATCGAAAACACTTACACGCAGGCAATAGGGAGGGGGGAGGGGGGTACCCTGTGAGCAGCGGGGAGACACGAGGGATAGCCCGTAGGTGCGGCGAGGCCGGTACCCGGCGTATCCGTCGATGTGCCCGGCACAAGGAGCGACAGGAAGAGGAAATGCGGCGGGCATGGTTCGAAGAACCTGCCTTCTTAGAAGATCTTCAGATGGATCGTCAGGTACTTCTTCGGGTCGCTTCGGATGGTGGTCACCAGGTCCGTGCTGGCCGTCAGCAGCTTGTTCACATTGGTGTATGCGGTATCGTCGGTAGCCAGCTTGCCCAGCGTACCCCGGCCTTCATTCAGGCCCGAAACCAGCGTATTGATCTGGGTCAAGGTATGGCTGAGATCCTGCCGGAACTTCGGGTCCTTCAGCATCAGCCCCAGACCGCCCTGGCCTGCGTCCGCCTGCGCCAGAATGGAGTTCGCATGCACCAGGGTCGAGTTCAGATTCTTGTACATGGTGTCGTCTTTCAGCAGCATGCCCGCCGTACCTTTGCCGGCGTTCAGCGAAGACGCGATGTTCTCGAGCTTGCCCGCGGCATCGTTCAGCCGGTTGTACATCGTATCGTCGGTCATCAGCTTGCCGATCGAGCCACGTCCGTTATTCAGGCCCTTTTCGAGCTTCAGCAGCTCTTCTACGGTGTTGTTGGCCTTGTTGTACAGGTCGGGATTGTTGATCAACTGCCCGACCGACCCTTTGCCGGATTGGAGATTGTCGACGATCACATTCATCTTCGCCAGAATCACATTCAGGCTCTCGATGGTTCCCTGGCTGGCCTTGACGACGTCGGTCAGGCTTGGCGTCTCCAAGGTCTTCAACTCGTCGCCGTCCCGCAGCGGCGGCCCCACCGCAAACTGACTGTTGATGTCGACCACCGTATCGCCGAGCACGCCTACGGTCGACAGCGAAGCCTTCGAATCCGTCTTCAGATCGCTGGTGAACTTGTCGTTCAACTTCATGGTGACCTTCACCGGCGTCAGCTTCCGGGCGGCCGAGTTGTCGATCGTCACCGTCTTGACCGTCCCGATGGTCACGCCCTGGAGATTC
This sequence comes from Edaphobacter sp., assembly GCA_965277335.1. GTDB lineage: Bacteria > Acidobacteriota > Terriglobia > Terriglobales > Acidobacteriaceae > Edaphobacter. Next base: position 949,971 of record CBDICJ010000009.1, read on the forward strand.
ACCGCGGCGCCGGTCTTCAGGCCGGCGGAGTTCTCGAAGTACGTCGTCACCGTCAACTTATGCGAAAAGATCCCCAACCCCGACGAACTCGTCATGAGAAACAGCAGTGTCACCAGCACCACCGTCGAAATCAGGACAATGACGCCCACCTTGAGTTGCGACCATCGGACCTCCTGCTGGCTGGGCATATCTCTCCTTGGAAACCTTGGAACCTAGTACCGCGCGCAGGGCATTTGCCCTAAGTTACCTTCGCCACAAGCATGGTGTCGGGTAACTGAGAGAATACATGACCGTGCCCTCGCTTACGCCATGCCATCGGCCACGAATTCTGCCGCACTGCTTAAAGTGCTTTGGCTTCAATGGATGCGGAAGTCGTATCGTGAGTTTCAATTTGGTCTAGATTACCGCTCCGGGTCGTGTTGGGGTCCTGGTCCATCCTCGACGACGACCACGGCCATGGCCAGATCCCGGCTGTGGGTCAGGCTCAACTGCGTTCTTTGCACCCCCATCGCCTTTGCCAGCTCCGCCGCCCGTCCGGACAGATGCAGCGTCGGCCGGCCGCTCGCCTCGCGCCTCACCTCCAGCTCCTTCCAGCTGATGCCCCGGCTGATTCCCGTTCCCAGAGCCTTTGCTCCGGCCTCCTTCGCAGCAAACCGAGCGGCAAAGCTCTCCGCCGCGTTCTTCTTCCGCTGGCAATAGCCGATCTCCTGCGCGGTAAAGATGCGATCGAGGAAGCGCTGGCCAAACCGCTCCATGCTCTCCCGCACCCGGCTGGTCTCAATCAAATCGGTCCCGATTCCCAGCACCATGCCCACCTCGCCCTTCCATCCTTCTACACCAGGCGGACGGGAGCACGAGCAAAAAGAACACTCCGCGATCGCAGAACCTGTTTACAAACTAGAAACTTAACGCCGATTTTCACCGATGGCACCGATTAGTAAGCAAGCCAACAGCAGATTTCTTGGCTGGGACTAATTCGCTGGGACTAACAGCTGGGACTAAACAGCTAGGCTGCGGAATGACAACCAAAAGAACAGGCAACGACGACGGAAGAGGCTTTCAGACGGCAAGTAACCAGGATGCGCAAACTCCGTCACATGACCACCGTACCGCCTCTTTGACTCACGGTTTCTTCGTGGTCTTCCGATGAATACCCTGAAGGCGAAGATCATCCTCGTTTTCCAGAGGGCCTACATCTCCATGCAATCGCTCGACATCCAGGGTTTCAGCTACGAAGAGCGCCATGGGCTTCTGCCTACGCTCGCCTCCGCCTTCTCCGACTGCGGCGGCTGGATTCTCAACCGCAAGACCCTTTCTCCCAGCACCATGGAGTTCCACGTCGAAATCCAGCTTCGCGCCGTGCTCGAGCTCTACTCCTGCCTGGTCTCCACCGGAGTTCAGCTCACCCGCGCCGCTCACCTTGTCCTCACCCACCTTTGCACCTGTCGCAAAAACATCGCGTCTCCCAGAGATCTGAGCCAGGTCGTCTCCATCCGCATCGAGATCAGCTTTCTCGAAGACATCACGCTCGAATCTCTTCTGCTCACGGTCGCGCCCCCCGCCTGAATCGGGCTAGCGCTTCAAGTCCACTACGGTCCGCCGGTGCAGCAGGCTGTCCGAGTCTCCGATCACCAGCACTCCCGGCTGGCTCCAGCCATGCGTGAACACCAACTGCAATCCCGCCGCATCGCCCGCGACCTTGAATACAGGTTCGCTCAGAATTGTCTGCCCGGCTGCGACTCTCGCGTTCAGCCCAACGCCATTGACTCCCTTCGACTCGCTCCATCGCCGCCCCCGGGCATCGATGAGATAGGCCTGGATGGATCCGTCGCTCTGCGCCGCTCGCCCACGGTTGGTCACCTGCACCGACACCCGCAGCAGCCGCTGCCCATCCCGGATGAGATATCCCGGAACCTCCTCCACCTGCGTCACCTGGAAACACATCGCGTCGAAGCACCGCGGCTGGCCCATGGCAACCATAGTCTGGCTTTGCCCGAGGGAGACGCCCAGCAGCACGCAGAGGTACACCGCCCAGACTCCCGCCAGCCATACGACTCCATTCCGCACCCTCTGCCGCTCGCCCCGGCGCAGCGACACCGCCAACCCGATCAGGCCGATGCCGCTCCATCCCGCCACGCCGAACAGCAGCCACTCCGCCAGTTTCATCCCGCACCATTCACGATAGACTTACCCTACATGCTGCTTGACTCTTCCACGTCACCATCCGATCCCGACCCGCGCTCCGCGTCCATGCTGTCTGACTCTTCCACGTCGCCGGCCGATCCTGACCCGCGCTCCGCGTCCATGCTGCCCAGTTCTTCCACGTCGCTGGCCCGGCCAAATTTCGACACCGCCGCAACGCCTATCCTCCTCGCCCAGAACCTCGGCAAGATCTATCGTTCCGGCAAGCTCGAGGTGGCTGCGCTGCGCAACGTCAGCTTCAGCATCACCTCCGGCGAGTTCGTTGCCATCGTCGGCCCTTCCGGCTCCGGGAAATCCACCCTCTTTTACATCCTCGGCGGCCTCACCGGGGCCACAACCGGCTCGGTCCTGATCGACGGCGTCGACTTCGCCAGCCTCTCCGACGCCGAACGCACCCGCACCCGCCGCGCGAAGATCGGCTTCATCTTCCAGCGCTTCAATCTCCTGCCTACGCTCTCCGCCATGGGGAACATCGAGATCGCGCACGAGATCGCCAATCTGGGAAATAAAGGCCTGGGGAATAAGGGGAAGAGAAACGATCACAAGAAGATCGATCGTCTGCTTCTAGAACAGCTTACCGAGATGCTGGGCATCCAGGGCCGCCTCGATCACAGGCCGAATGAATTGTCCGGGGGCGAGCAGCAGCGCGTCGCCATCGCCCGCGCGCTCATCAACCGTCCCGCCATCGTTCTGGCCGACGAGCCCACAGGCAATCTCGACACCAAAAACAGCGATGCCGTTCTGAAGATGCTTCGCCAGTCCAGCCGCGAACTCCACCAGACCGTGCTGATGATTACTCACAATCCCGAAGCCGCTCAGATCGCCGACCGCATCCTGCATATGCGCGACGGCGAAATCACTCACGTCGAAACCGTCAACCACTAGGGACTAACGCGAAGCTGTCCTGCCGGACGGGCCGCCTGCGCGGCGGGCGGCCACTTCGTGGCGTGTATACCCTTCCGTCGGTCCTCCCGTTGGTCGGAAGGAAGATTCTCACGCCGACATCGGGAGACCCTACAGCGCTTGAGCCGCCAGGGGTAAGTATACCCGTCACGAAGTGACCGCCTCGCGCGTAGCGTGCCCGTCCGGCAGGACCTTCCTCGTGATCCACCGGTGTTCCGCCCGGTTTGCCCGCCCGGCTCGCCGGGTCGCTGATCTCGCCACGGCAGCCCCGAGTAAGTTCTTGCCAATCGTACCGCGATAGGCATACTATCCGTTTCGGTTCAATGTAGCTCGCCGATTCTCGCGTGCTCGGAAGACCGAAATCGAATGCAATGAGTAACTTTTCCCCAACTTACGTATCGGTTTAGGTTGCATACTCAACTCGCCTATGGGGGCGATTCTACCCCTCGGCGCGCCTCGGAAGGACACAATCATGGCTTGGTACGCTTACTGTATCGCGGAACGACAAGCATTTCCCGAACTCGCCCGTCACCGACGTCCCATGCCTCTCACCGGGGTGTCGGGTCTCTTCGGTAACCAGACCTTCCTTTTTCCTGCCAGCGACCTAGCAGTGATCGTCTCCGAACACAGCGCAGAAGACACTGCGCGGCTCGACCAGCAGGCAGCCAAAGACCACGCTCGCGTCGTCGCGGACTGCTTCAAACTCTCCACCGTGCTGCCGTTCCGCTTCGCCACCACGTTTTTGGATGACGATGCGCTACGCCGTTCGGTCCGTTCCAACCAACGTCATTTCCAGGCCAACGTAGAGCGTCTTCGCGGCAAGGCTGAGATGCACCTCAAGGTCCTGGTCGACGACATCTGCCCCGGCACGGCCATGCGCGACATGACCGTAGGCCAGCAGTACCTCACCAGCCTGCGCGAAAGCGCCAGCCGCCAGCGCGAACGCCAGTCCAAGGCCCGCGCGCTCTCGCTGCAGATGCACCGCATGTTCCTCCCCATCGCCGAAGAGGTCACCTGCAAGCGCATGGAGACGGGCAAGATGCTTCTCGACATCGCTCACCTGATCGATAACAAGACGGTCGAGCGCTATCAGAATAAGTACACCTCCGCTACCCACGAGCTTAAGGACTGCCGCATGCAACTCTCCGGTCCCTGGCCTCCGTACCACTTCGTTCACCGCTCCGCCGCGCAGCAGCACCACAACGCGTAACCTCCGCCCGGTCCTCTCTGGAATCCGCAGGGAGGACCTTCAGCACCCAGCGCCTATCCCCCATCCCCGGCACATGACTCTCCCCAGAGCGTTATCGGTTCGCATGGCATCGCATCACATCTTCCCGCCACGCGAACTCTCGGCCGGGACACCCTTTAGCCTGCCTCTCGCATTGCACTTCTAGCTGCGTATCCATAGAATCAGTAGAATCAGTGTGTCCGCAGCAATCAGATTGTGTTCTGCAAGGAGAACGTGCAATGGATCGTAAGAACGTCGTTCCTGCTTTGGTATTGCTTGGCGCTCTGCAAGGATTTACAGCAAGCCAGCTTCAAGGGCAGGAACCCAATCCGACCGCGCAGATGCCGCAGTCCCAGACCTCTCCCTCCCCGAGCCAGAATCAGGACCAGAATCAGAATTCCGATCAGAATCAGAATCAGAATCCCATCGAGAGGCAGGACAATGGTATCTACCTCTATCGGGTGAAGGTGGTCCAGCGGAATCTGGATGCCGTCAACTATCTGCACCGCAGCGGGTCCACCAGGATCGGCTTCGAAGGCACCACACTTCTTGCGACGGCCAAAGGCTCCGCAAAGGTCACCAGCGAACGCGGCGGCATCCACATCTCGGCGAACTTTCAGGGCCTTCCCCCAGCCAACGGCTTCGGCCCCGAGTACCTCACGTACGTGCTGTGGGCGATCACCCCCGACGGCCGGCCCAACAACCTCGGCGAGGTGCTTCCCGATAACAAGAAGAACAACATCGAGGTGACCACCGCCCTGCAGTCCTTCGGCATGATCGTCACCGCCGAGCCTTACTTCTCGGTCACCCAGCCGAGCGACGTGGTCGTCCTGCAGAACGTCATCCTGAACGATAAGACCAACGGCGTGCTCGAGAAGGTGAATGCGCACTACCTGCTGCTGCCGCGCGGCACCTACGCCAACACGGAAGGCTCGAAGACGGTGCTGAACCCAATCACCCGCGATGAAAGATCGCCGCTCGAGCTCTTCGAGGCCAACAACGCGCTTCGCATCGCCCAGCAGGCCGGAGCCGACAAATACGCTCCCGAGATCATGAAGGAGGCTGTGCAGGATCTGCAGAACGCCACCGACCTCGACCGCAACAAAAAGGGCGATCGCAAGATGGAGATCACCTTCGCCCGCCAGGCGGTTCAGCGCGCCGAAGATGCCCGCCTGGTGACCTTGCGCAAGCAGGCTGCCGAACGCCAGTACAACGCCGAGCTGGCCAAGCGTAACGCACAAAACCAGAGTCAGCAGGCCCAACTTGAAGCCGAACAGGCCCGCGCTGCCCAGGCCGAAGCCGACGCCGACCGCGCCCGCGCCGAAGCCGCAGCAGCCGAAGCCCAGGCCCGTGCCGCGACCGCGAACAAGAGCGCCAACGACGCCAACCAGGTCCGCGAACGTCTGCGCGCCCAGCTCAACAGCGTCCTTGCCACCAGCGAAAGCGCTCGCGGCCTCATCGTCAATATGTCCGATGTGCTCTTCGACACCGGCAAATATACTTTGAAGCCGGACACCAAGATCAGCCTCGCCAAGGTGGCCGGCATCCTTCAGGCCTACCCCGGTCTGAAGCTTCAGGTCGAAGGCTACACCGACAGCGTCGGCAGCGATGAATATAACCAGAAGCTCTCCGAAAACCGCGCCGATGCGGTCCGCGACTTCCTGATGACCCAGGGGGTCCAGACGGAAAACATCACCGCCACCGGATACGGCAAAGCCAAGCCGGTCGCCGACAACGCCACCGCTCAGGGCCGCGCCCAGAACCGCCGCGTCCAGCTCGTCGTCTCCGGCGATGCCATCGGCGTCCAGGAGACCAGCCCTGACGCCGCTCCCGCCGCGACGCCGCCGCCTTCCGGCACCTCTGAACCTCCATCGACTCCTCCGCAGTAATGCGGCGGCTCAACATTGGCTTAGCATAAAGGGCCCGCGACGATCGCGGGCCTTTATCGCGCGACCAAAGGACGCTGTCACGCCATCAGAAATCCTCCGTTGACCTCGATCACCTGCCCATGAAGAAAGCTCGCCTGGTCGCTGCACAGAAACACGACCGCATCGGCTACTTCTTCGGAGGTCCCAAGCCTTCCTGCGGGGGTGGCGGCGCGGACGGCAGCGAGACCTTCGGCCGTGGAAAATGTCTTGTGGTAATCGGTATCGATGGTTCCTGGCGAGACGCAGTTGACGCGGATTCCCTGCGGCGCGAACTCTTTGGTCAGGCCCTTGGTCATCGTCGATACGGCAGCTTTCGCGGATGAGTATGCCAAGGCTCCAAGGCCGCCGCCGGTCCGGGCAGCCACCGACGAGATGTTGACGATGTACCCTCGCCTTCGTTCCGCCATGCCGCGAAGAACCGCCTGCGCAAGAAAGAAGGCGCTGGTGAGGTTGAGCATCATCACCCGCTCCCAGAGATCCTGGGTGAGATCGAGAACACGCGTGCGGGCCACAAGAGAGCCTGCATTGTTCACCAGGATATCAATCGGGCGATCTCCGGCGAACGCCGCAAGGCTGCGCGACCCTGCGCTCGTGCCGAGGTCGGCCTGTACGATCTCTCCGTTCGCCCCCTGTGCATGAATCTCACTCAGAATGGCCTCCGCTTCCGCGCGCCGCGAGTTGAAATGCACGATCACATAGGCGCCATGCCGCGCGAGAGCCAGTGCGGTGGCCGCGCCGATGCCGCTGCTCGCGCCGGTGACCAGCGCGGTCATGCCGTGGAAAGATTTCTCGGACTGCAAAGGAGTGGACATGGTTGGCATTGTGCTCTTTCCTGAAGGGAAGCGCTTTTCTTGGCAGCGCCTTCCAAACCGATGTTCGTTCCCTCTGGCGCTTCTGTCAACGGATGAGGAACTCGCGGCTTCGCAGGGCCGCCCTGACGTCAGCAGCGATACCCATGCTGCGCTTCCTGCATGAGGTTAGCGGCAATCGAACTCGCAGGCCGAGAGGAGGTGAATGAGTCTTGCCGAAGCTGCGAACAACGCCAAGGCCGCGACCAGCCAGACCCCATAGAGCATGTGCACTGCTGAAAGCGGAGCGACGCCGATATGACGCAGCAGAGAAGGGAGAAAGTTCCATGTCGTCAGGTGCGCCGCATCCCAGGAATCTTGATGGATGGCGGGCGCATCGAGTCCCCAGGCAGCACGCCGGCCGAGCACGAAGGCTGCGATATTTTTGAAGCGCAGGAACACGACCCAGCTATGACGCCCCAGGGTCTGTCTCTGATAGATCTCAAGCGGAAGCCAGAACGCCAGCGAAGCGCACTGCACGGCGACGCTGCCCGCGGTCACGGCCAGCGCGAGATACCAGACGGGTCGGCCCAGAGACTTCCGATAGCGAAGCAGGAGCGGAAGCGCGAGCAGCGCAGTGAGTTCGACCGCGCTCGAGACATAGCGATCGCCCCAGGCAAAGTCGCCGCCCCAGGAATCGTATCTTCCGTAGAAGAGGATGGTCGAGGCGAGCAGAAAGATCGAAGCGGCGAAGAAGGCTCGCACGGACGGTTCCAGCCGCTTCCACAGCAGAACTGTGAGCAGCAACGTCAGCGGAAACATCGGATCGAAGAGGAAGATCGTCTTCTCCGGCGCGAAGAGCGGGCCCAGCACACCGGAGTTGATGCCGCCTTGAAACCAGTGGCCATCGAAGGGATAGCCGGCGGGGAGAGTGGGGTCCATTTGGCGTTGTTCGCGCGCCAGAATCGAGACATACGTCGTCGTCCAAGAGCCGAAGCGGATGAACTGGTAGACCCGATCGAGGACGAGAAAGAAGGCGTAGACAGGAAGCGCGGTTCGCAAGTAGAGGCCAACGCCGCTTAGAGATCTCCGGCCTCCCGCGATGCCGCTTGTGCGCTGCACTGGACCGAGGCGCGGGTTAGCGCTTCCATGTCGAGCGAACCATCCCGCGAGCAGAAGGAAGCACCCAGCCGCCGCTATATCCAGGATGGCGGTGATACGGGTGAGCAGGTTAAGCCCAAGTGCAGCGGATCCCCAGAACAGGCAGCGCCTGTCCTCGGTCGCGAGCCATCGATACTGCAAGGCGAAACCGGTGATCGTCAGCAGCAGGAGGAAGTTGTTCTCCGTCATGTTCTGGGCGTAATGCAGGTGCGTCGTGGCGCAGAGCAAACCCAGCGCGCCGGCAATGCGCTCCTGAATAAAAAAGCCGAGCAGGCCCAGCAGATGATATGCGGCAAGCGCAGTGAGGACGTTCAGCAGGATGTTGATGCTGATGCTGACGAAGATGCTGCGGATGGCCGGGTCCGCTTCGCTCTCTACATAACGACGCCACCAGGGCAGGCGGCTTGCCGCGGTGCCGGCGAGGTCTGCTGGAAGCATCAGCAGCGATTGCCCAATGCCATACGAAGCGTAGAGTTTGCCGCCACGCCCATGAACTCCGAACTCCGGGTATTCGGAGGGAAACACCTGAGGTTGATCGGTCCAGAGAGAGTGCGCGACCTGCAGCCGGTGCGTGGTGTCGGACGTGCCGAGTTCGCCGGATTGAATGAGGAAGGTAAACAGCGCGGTGATCGTAAGGAGCAAGGAAAGTGGAGAAGACAAAACGCGGCGGCGCATGAACCCCTATGGTACAAGCAGGCGAAGGCGTCTCTTCGTTATCGTGCATCCTCGGTACAGAGAGGAGAAACGACCGGAGTGGTACGGGCTCTCTCGCACGGCGAAGGAAGAGATCCGCGCATTTCGTGTTGTGTTGTTGTGTTGTTGTGCCGTGATTTGTTTACGAGGTTCTTCGGGGGACCTAGGTGTTTAGTCCCGGCATTTGATGGATTGGGTTGAGAGTAAATCTGTCTGGGGTTTGCGTCCAGAGTTTGCAGAGGTATTCGTAGGGCGTGAGGCCTTTGAGCGTCTTGAGTCTTCGGGCGAAGTTGTAGGCTCTGAGGAAGTCGGTCAAGTGCGCTTTGAGTTGGTTGTGGGTGTCGTAGAAGTATCGCTTCACCGTGGCGTCCTTGATGGTTCGGTTCATTCGCTCGACCTGTCCGTTGGTCCAGGGATGGTTGGGTTTGGTCAGCCGGTGTTCGATTCCATGAACGAGACAGAGCCGGTCGAAGGGATGGCCGCGCCATCTGGCGGTAAGCCTTCCGCGGTTCTTCGGCAGATCGGCGAACTGGATACCGTTATCGGTGAGCACGGTATGGATGCGATACGGAACGGCTTCGACGAGCGCTTCGAGGAACGCTGCTGCGGCTCGCATGTCTGCCTTTTCGACGAGCTCGACCACAGCGAACTTCGAGGTTCGATCGATGGCCACGAACAGGTAGAGCTTGCCTTCGGCGGTCCTCACCTCGGCCAGGTCGATATGGAAGAAGCCGATCGGATAGGTATCGAACTTCTTCCTCCTGGGCTTGTCGCCTTCGACTTCAGGCAGACGGCTGATGCCATGACGCTCCAGACATCGGTGAAGAGAGGAGCGGGTGAGCTGCGGAATCGTAGCCTGAAGAGCGTAGAGGCAGTCGTCCAGCGGCAACAGCGTGTGCTTGCGAAACGCCACGATGATGGCCTCCTGCTCGACGGAAAGAACCGTCGATCTCGAAACGGTTGGGCCGGTTCGGCGGTCGGCAGTGGACTCGCGCTTCTTCCACTTGGCGACCGTCTTCTGGTTGATGCCGTGACGACGGGCCAGAGCCCTCATGCTCTCTTGACTATGTTGTATCGCTCGACGGATCGCCTCTGTCGTTGTGGCGCTCCGGTGTAGAACCTGTCCCATAGTGCCTCCTTCTCCCGCTCAGAAAAGTATGCACCATCAAATGCCGGGACCAAACATCTAGGGCGTTGCATCACTCGGCAGGTGCTGGCGGCGATTCCTGGCCGGCGTGAAGAGGGTAGGAATCTTCCCTGAGATGTCGATATCGAAGCTGTCGTGCCCGGCAATGCCTTCGACGCCCTCGGCCGTTAGCTTCACGGTATAGCGGCCTTCGGTGGTGAAGGCATGCTCGACGTTCGACCCGTCGCTGGTGATTCCGTCGCCGAAGTCCCATCGATAGGACGTGATGGCCTGCTCGGAGTCCGCAGGGCGCGCCTGGAAGCGGATGGTCTCGCCGGTTCTTCCGCGAGTGACAGGTTGAATCGAGACGCGGGGCGCAGCTTTGGGAAGGTCTCGCTCGATCTTGAGCATGCGCACCGAGTGCGGCGGCTGATTGAAGGTGATGATTCCGGTCGTCGCTCCATGGAAGCGGCTTCGGTCGAAGACGTCGTGGATCGAGTAACGCTCGCGCGGCAGGCCGAGGGAGGCGAGCGAGATTGTGTGCGAATGCGGCTTGCCGGTCCAGTTGAAGACGGTGAGAATGCTCTGGCGTTTGGTCTGCTTGAGAAAGAAGATGCTGGGCTGCTCATCTTCGGGCCGGTAGGTCATGAGGTCGACGGGCAAAGAGGCGCGGCCGAGGAGAGCCATGTCGATGAGGTCGCGGTTTTCGACGAGCGCGAGGCGGTCCGGCTCCGCGGTGAGGCGCGGCAGATCGTCGCCGATCTCATACATTCCTCCGGCCACGGCGGAGAGCGCGATGGAGGCTTCGGCTTCGTCGAGGGTGAGTGGGGTTACGCCGCCGTGCCAGGTCTGTTCGGGCAGCACCTGCCTGGACACAGAGAAGGCATCGGGGTCGGAGACGAAGAAGTTGCGATTCATGTAGAAGCGCGCGGCTACTCCCGTCGCGGCGTCTTTGGTGGCTCCGAAGGTGTGGCCGGTGTCCTGCGAGATTCTTCCGGTGTCGACGATGCCGACGGGGTTGAGCATGGCGCTGCCGTCTTTGTCGAGCAGGACTTCGTCTCCTACCGCGTCGCGAATGACGCCGAGGCCGATTCTCTGGGCCTGCATCGCGGTGGTATTGGGCCGGAAGTAGAAGCCTTCGATCGCCGCCTCGTCCATGAAGTCGAGCTTGATGTAGCGTATGCCCCACTGCTGCGCCAGCGTGCGATAGGTGTTGCGCAGATACTCCTGCGCGCCGGGATGGGTGGGGTCGAGAGCATAGAGCGAATCGCTTTTGTCAGTGACAAAGCCGAGGTGAATCGGAGCGCTGCTGGCGTTCTTGACCAGCCACTCCGGGTGATGTCGATAGACCCAGGAGCGCTCCGAGACCTCGAAGGGAGCGGTCCAGATGCCGGGGACGAGACCAAGGGCAACGACCTTCTGCTCGAGCGCAGCAACTCCGCTGGGAAAGAGGCTGGCGTCGGGGGTGGTGTACTCGCCGCGGGCATATTGATAGCCCTCGTCGATGTGAAAGAAGTTGTAGCCCAGCGGTTTAAGGTGCTGCGCGAGCCATTGGGCGTTGGACCAGGCGGCGCCTTCGTTCAAGCCAAAGTAGTAGGCGGTCCAACTCCACCAACCCATCGAACTGGGCGCGGTGACGCGGGCGTGGTGGAGGATGCGGATCCAGGCGCCGTACTGTTCGAGCAGCGCGTGATAGTCGGGGCCGACGCCGATGACCAGCTTCTCGGACGCGAGCGACTCGCCGGGGCGTACGAGAAGCTTCAGCACTACCTGATCCGCTGCGGAGGCGTGCTGCAGCGGGTAACTCTTCTGGAACTCGGTGATGCCGGTGGCTTCGGCGTGGAAGGAGGCGATGCGTGCGGCTGCGCCGTCGCCTGAGACTTTGAGGTCGATGAAGGTGAGCAGACGGTCGGAGGTGAGCGCGCCGACGAAGAAGCTGCGATGGCTTTGGAGGTTGTAGATCAGTTGACTTCCGACCGCCTGTTGCACGTGGCTTCCGACCGCCTGTTGCACGCCCGCCTTCGCGTCTCCTAGATCGTAGATGCCAAGCTGCGGATGATCTTCGCTGAAGCTGTCGGAGAGCACGCGGTCCCGGCCATCGAATGGGCCGAGCGCCGGCATGGAGTTGCCGGTCGCGTTGATCGAACGCATGGCTTCCACATGGATCGGATGATTGGTTCCATTACGGACTTGAAGAGCGACCTCCGCGAAGGGAGCGCCGGTGGCTGCGGCAATGGTATAGATGAGGTCGGGCGCGTTGGCCAAGCCGGAGAAGGCCACGGTCCAGCGCTGCGCGTCGCCGATGTCGGAGTTGGCGATAGAAGCGTCGATTTTGCGGGTCGGATATTCACTGCCACGAAACCAGCGGCCGTCGATCCGTGCGGCCACGGTGGAGGTTAAAACGTCGATGTTGATGCCAGACTCCCGGATCGAGTAGCTGCCGGATTGCGGATCGATCCGCACGCTGATCGCGGACTGCGGAGCGGGTTTTGTCTCGGCGCTGCATGGGAGACAGCAGAAGCAGAGGACGCAGAGAAGCGAATACCAGCGAAGACTGCCTGGAGAAGACATCGTACGGCTCATGTTCCACCTCTCTTTCGACGCGGGTGTGCGCGTGAGATCTCCTGCGATGCTATCGGCTGGATTCCTTGTGCTCGGCCAGTTGATGCAGCTCTGATCCGGCGAGCAGGAAAGCTCCGACGCCGTAGACATAGCTTGCGGAGGGTTTGTAGTTTCCCGGTCCGGAGGCGATCGGCTGGATGCTGCCTACGCGACCGTCGGCGTAGACGTGGCTCAGCATGCCCTTCCATCCCGCCTCGATGACGGGCATGTACTGCTTGCGATCGAGAATGCCATGATCGACTCCCCAGGCGAGAGCGTAGACGAAGAAGCCGGAGCCGGACATCTCCGGCAGGTTGTAGGCCTGAGGATCGAGCAAGCCGGGACGCCACAGGCCGTCGGGGCTTTGGATCGCGGCGAGGCGCGCGGCCATCTGCTTGTATTGGCGAATGTATTTGGCGCGAGTGGGGTAGTCGTTCGGGAGTTCTTCGAGGACGCGTACCAGGCCGGCCATCACCCAGCCGTTGCCGCGCGACCAGAAGAGCTTCCGGCCGTTCTTCTCTCGCTTGACGAAGAAGTTCGAGTCGCGGAAGAAGAGATGCTCCGCGGGGTCGTAGAGGAAGTTCGAAGTTGCCCACCACTGGCGAACCATGTAGTCCAGATAGGCGCGGCTGCCGGTGGCGCGGTAGAGGCGCGCCCACGATGGAGGCGCCATGAAGAGAGCATCGCACCACCACCAGACCGGCGCGGCGGGATTGTCTTTGACGGACATGATCCGGTCGAATTGACGCTGGGTGGGAGCGACCATCGCGGGGTCGTGATAGAGCCGATAGAGCTCGAGGTAGGTCTGAGCGAGAGCCTGATCGTTGGCGTCGTAGGTCTGGCCGCGGGCTTGTCCATGCCCGACGTAGTCGGGATCGATGAGGCGTGGGCCGAGCTCCCAGTGAAACTTCCGGCCGACCTGCAGCATGGCATCGGCGTAGCGCGGCTGATCGAGAGTGCGGCTGGCGGCCATGAAGCCGGTGTAGAGCGCGGCGAAGGTCCAGTCCTGGCTGAAGCGATCTTCGGCGCGGCGCAACTGCCAGTCGGCGACGCGGTTCACCACCTTGTCGATTGCGGCGGTGGTCAGCGCAGGCGAAAGATCGGTGGCGAGAGGACCGGGATCGTCCGGCGCATCGCCCTCGCCGTCCCAATTGGCGGGATGATGTTCGTTGCTGGATGCGGGGCTGGCCACGGTCTGTTGGCCGCGTGTGGGATGCGCGAGGAGGCAGAGCGCCAGCAGGAAGACGAAGGCTGTTGTGTGCTGCCGTTGCTGCCGGACGCGGGATAGGAATCTCAATGGCATGACTTCTCTTCTCCGAGCAAATGGGAGGCTCACCATGCGATCGCGAGGACGGCGTAGCTTCCCAGGGTGGGGACGGTGAACATGGTTCGAGGCGCGGCGGTGGTGAAGTCGAGAGCGCGGGGTTGCGCGGCGCCCGGCTCGTAGAGCGTGATGTTTGCTGCCTTCACGCCTTCGGGAAGCAGGACCTGCACGCGGATGTCTTCTACCTCGGCGACCTTGCGCACGTTGTAGTTCACGAGGTGGACCAACATGCGTCTGCGCGCGGGCTGAAGGGTGCAGTTGCCTACGATGCCTTCGGGCGCCTCGAGCGCAAGAGGGATGCGTTCGTCGGAGGCCCACTGCAGCAGGCCGGTTAATTCTCTCCAGTTCTTCGGCCGCTTCCAGAACTGGCTGGTGATGGCGAAGTTGGGAGTTGCCGGCGGAAGCGGGCCGTCGAACTCCAGCGCAGGCAGGTACGCAACGCGCCCGCGGCCGACCTGCTTCCGGCTCGCGACTCCCGATACGCCGGCGCTTGCCTCCACTCGCTCCTGGTATTCGGTTGCAGGAGCTTGATGATCGATCAGCCCCTGCAATCCCGGAACGACGCGCACACGCCGCCACTGGTCGTAGAGCCCGGCCTGACCTAGCACGAGGAGCGCGCCTCCGCTCTCGACAAACCGGCGAATCGTCGCAAGCTGCGCGTCGGAGAGGCACTCTGAGTTCGGCAGAATGAGGACTCTATATTTGGTGAGGTCGCTCAGGCCCGCATCGAAGACCAAGTCGAACGGAACCGAGGCCTGGATCAGGGCCTGCTCGACCAGCACGGTGCAGAGTTGCACGGAGGCGTTGTTGTAGGTCAGCGAGGCATAGGGGCGGAGGACGGCGACATTGCCCGCGTCCTCGCTTGCTTCATACAAATCTCGATTTTTGCGGTAGAAATCGATGTGCGCCAGAGTTACGGGCGAGAGCGGATTCGATCCGACGAAGCCGAGCGTCTGGTTGAAGGCAAGGGCTTCGGCGATGGCCAGCGCGTTGTCTTCGATGTAGGCCAGCAGGACATTCGAGTAGGTTCGCGCCAGCTTGTAGCTGCGAATCTTCGAGATCAGGCGGCCGTCGGCATGATAGCCGGGCGGGTTCTCCTCTTCGCTCCAGAAGGAGTTGGTGAACTTCAACAGGCGCGCGTGATCGATGCCATTCTCCCAGGGCCGGTTCTCGCCGGTAATTCCCTTGGGATTGATCTCGATGGCGACTTCAGGGTTAAGCGAATGCACGAAGACGTACATCTGCTCGAGAGCGTCGGCCATCAACTGGCAGCGGAAGTCGATCCACTCCTGAAAGGCCGGGTCGTAGACGATCTCGAGCTTCGAAGGCGGATTGCCGCGGTTCCACTGCGGCGGGTTGATGTAGTCGACGACCTCGAAGCCGAACCTCTCCTTGCGCTGCGCGGGGGTGTACTTGGTTTTGAGGCGGCTGCGAAATCCGGCGACGCAGACGGCGCAGTGGCAGGAGTCCGGCTCCTGGTCGAGATCGAAGTTATCAAAGTGAATGAAGTTGGTCTTCACGTCGACGACCGCGTACCGCACGATCTTCTTTAGATAGGTCAGGTACTCCTGGTTGGCGAAGCATGGCCGGTAGCGAAAGGATTGCTGGTAGCCGTAGGGAAGAAGGATGGGCAGGCCGGCGATGTCGCGCTGGATCCAGTGGACCGCGCGCGGCTCTTCGGCGAAGAAGGTCTCGTACATCATGCTGTTCCACTGGATGTATGTGTCGGCTTTCATGCCCAGGCGATGCACGATCTCGACTGCCTTGCGGGTCTCCTCCATGGCCTCGCGTTCGGCCTCCATGCCGAAGCCTTTGTAGAGATGCGTGTGGAAGACCTCGACTCCCTGGCTGGCGAGCTGCTGAATCAAGGCTTCGCTTTGTTCGTAGTCGTAGCTCTGCCGGGCATCGAGGCGCTGGCCGCCGCGGCGGGTGACGAAGAGATAGGACTCGTGGGTACCGCCGGCATCGATGAGGCCTCGGCGCACCCAGCTTCCCTGTGGGCCTGCTTGTTCGAGGCGCGGGACCACACCGGCGGCGATGCGCGATGCGGATGCCGCGGCGACGGCACCGCCGATGAAACTTCGCCGATTCAAGACCATGGTGCTCCTCTTGCCTCGTCAGGCGTCGCTTTCCCTTGAACAGTTTTCACGATCGAGTGGATCGGGGTTTTCAATTCAGTTCGTCCTTTTTGAACAGCTCTTTGTAGTTCATCTCATCGGGCTTGCCCGGGCCGGTCACGTCGATGCCGATCTGGCCGGTGCGTAGTCCGGGAGAGTACGCCGAGACGGTGGCGCGTCCGGAGCGCGCGGTGGAACGGAAGGCAATCCGCGTCGAGCCGTCTACAGCGTTCCACGTATATCCCGTGCCGTGGCCGAGCCACTCCTGCTTGAGAAGCTCGCCCGGACCATACGAGGTGAAGGTGATCGCGGGATGCGCTCCCGGGACGAGTTCACCGGACCGATCGACCACGGTGGCGGTGAAATAGGCGAGGCTGTTGGCGTCGCCCGATAGAAGCTTTTCGGTGTCGGTGTGGAGCACGATTTTGAATGCGGGGCCGGCGGTTCGCACCTCCGTCCGCACCTCGACGCCTCCCACGGCCGCAACCGCGCGCAGCACTCCCGGCTCGTAGGCGACGGGCCAGAGCAGCGGCGGATGCAGCAGGTCCGCGCCGGCGTGGTTTTCCTTCGCGCCAAGCGATCTGCCGTTCAGGAAGAGCTCCACGCGGTCCGCATTGCTGAGCACCTCCACCTGCTGGATCTTGCCGTCCTGTCCAGGCATGGTCCAGTGCCCCACGATGTGGACCATCGGCTTCTGCGTCCACTGACTCTGGTAGAAGAAGTAGACCTCCTTCGGGATGCGCCAGATATCTTCCATGCCGAACGAGACGATGTGCGGCGTGATGGGGTCGTAGGTCTCGCCGTCGTAGTCGAACTGGTTCCAGATACATCCGCCGGCCATCCAGGGGCGGCTATGCAGTTTGGCGAGATACTCCTGATGCCTGGTGAGCGCCTGCTCTTCGCTGTACTCGCCGCCGCCGTAGTACCCGCGTCCGATCAGGGCGACGCTATACTCCGCATCGAGGTAGGCGCGGTTGGGATGCTCGATATGCTTCCGGTCGGTCTCGGCGCTTGCCCCCGCGCCGACCACGTCGACCAACTCTTCGATCTCTTCGCCGCGCGGCGCGTGCATGCCGACTGGCCGGGTCGGATCCAAGGCGCGGTAGGCGCCGGCAACTGTCTTCACGATGTTTTTAGACACATCGAGCGGCGCGTTGACCTCGCCCGCGATGCCCCAGATCAACACCGACGGATGGTTGCGATCGCGCTCGATCATCTCACGCGCCATCTGCGTCGCGTTCTTCTCGTACTCGCTAACATCGCCAATCTCCTTGTTGATCGGGAGCTCGTCCCAGACCATCAGGCCGAGCTTGTCGGAGGCGTCCATGGTGGCAATGTTGTGGGGATAGTGCGAGGTGCGCCAGAAGTTCACTCCCATGTCGTGCATCGCTTCCATATCAAGCACGTGACGCGACTTGGGCACGGCATTGCCCATGCCGGGATACGACTGGTGCCAGTTGGTTCCCTGAATCTGCACGCGCGTCCCGTTCAGGATGAGTCCGCGCTGTGGATCGAAGCGAAACCAGCGAAGGCCCAACGGCGTATCGAGCGAGTCGAGGCGATGGCCTCCCTCGGTGAGTTCGGTGTGAATGCGATACAGGTTCGGGGTCGCGGGAGACCACAACCGAGGCGAAGAAAGCGGCGGAACGGCTTGAACGAGGGATATCTCCTTGCCTGGGCCAAGCGTCACAGCTTTATCGACGGTAGCGACGAGACGACCCGCGGGATCAAAGAGCTGCTGGGTGACGGTCAGAGCTCTGGAGCGAGCCTGCTGATTCTTGACGGTCGCATGCAGCTCCACCTGCGCTGTTGTCGCCGAGACTGCGGGCGTGACCCAATACATCTCGGAGACAAAGGATCGGTCCGTCACGAGGAGCGAGACCGGCCGGTAGATGCCTCCATAGAAGCTGTAGTCGGTCTTGACGGTTGGGGGCACAGAGCCGTCGAAGAGGTTATTCACCTTCACGGCAATGAGATTGTCCTGCCCGAGGAGCGGTGCGATGTCGAACGAAAAGCCCGTGTAGCCTCCCTTGTGCGTGCCCAGGAACTTGCCGTTCAGCCACACGTCCGCTGTCTGGTTCGCGCCTTCAAACTCGAGGACGAATCTTTTGCCTGCGTACTTCCGGTCGACGCGAAAGTGTTTGCGATACCATCCGATGCCGCGCCAGTATCCGGGCTCGTCGTCGCTGACGTCGAAGGCGTTCCAGGTGTGCGGAAGGTCGGTGGACTTCCAGCTCGAATCGTCATAGCCGGGACTCCATGCGTTGATAAATCCTGGCTCAACGCGCAGTGCCTCCGCGGTCTGTCGATCGAACGAACCCAGGGCGCCGCTGCCGTGCGCCTGCCGCTCGAATAGCCAGCCGGAGTCGAGGCTCTGGCGCGTGCGCAGGTCCGTGACTGGAGTGTCAGTTGCGGATTGAACCTGAGCCGAAGCGCCCATTGCCGCCATGGCGAGGAGGAATAAGATGCTTGCGAAGAGATATTGCGAACTTGCCTTGGAGCGTCTACCGAGTTTTCGGGTGCTTCTTCTCACGCACTCTCCCACCACTCTGCTGTCGGCCAATCGGGTTCGCTCTGTCGACAAGACTACGATGCACCGAACAGGCTGCGGAAGGTCCGATCGTCGCTTCACAGAGAAGACCCAAGGTTCAAGCGCCCTCTCAAAACCGGATATGCAAGCTGGGGTATTTTAGAACTGGATCCGAACTCCTCCCCAGATGTGCCGCTCGCCGTCGGCCGACGTCACCTGCGGATTCAGCGCATTGATTCCGCCGTTGGTGCTGGTAATCTGACCTACGCTGGCGCTGTTCAGGTCCGTGTCCGGATCTCCTGGGTTGGGATGGTTGAAGGCGTTCATCATGTTCGCCTCAAAGCGCATCGTCACCCTTTCGGCCAACTGGATGGACTTATGAAATCCGAGGTTGACGCTCCACAGCCCAGGGCCTTGGAAGATGCCGACGCCGCAGTTCCCGTAGCTGCCAAGCGCGGGCAAAGAGAAGGCGCCGGAGTTGAACCACTGGTTTACCGACGGGTTGCTGATGTTCGAACTGCCATTGCAGTTTGGCCGCAAGTAGATCCCTTCGTTGGTGCGAATGTTTTGCTGGGAGCCATCGGCCAGAATGCCATCATAATAGGGCGTGAGGAAGTGGCCGGTTTGCAGCGCGGTGATCGCCGAGGTCTCCCAACCTCCAATCACGTAGTCGACCACTTTCGGGATATGGTTGGCGAAGCTTTTGCCTCGTCCCACCGGCAGATCCCAGATCACGCTTCCGACAAAGCGATGCCGCGGAACATAGAAGACGTTTCCGTAGTCCGCATTGAGGTCATGGGGATTGGACGGAGAATCGCCCTCCCCATCCCCGTAGTTTCCTCCATAGCCATTGTCGTTCGACAGGTTCTTCGAGAGCGTGTAGCCAAGCTGGAAGGTAAGGTCGTGCGTGAACTTCCGCTGCACGGCGAGGTCGAGCGAGTTCATCCGCTGCACCGCTCCGCTCTGGGTCCAACTGATCTGCGAGTAGAGAGGATAGACGTAGGCGGTCAGGTTGGCGGGATCCGTGTTGGTTGGCGGAATGGTGAGGTCCGTGGTGTAGGGCAGGTTGCGCGTGATGAAGCCGCGGTACGCCGCGCTGGCCACGATGGAGCGCCCAAAGTCGCGCTCCACGGTAACATTCCACTCCTGCGAATTGGGAGTTTTGATGTGGGGATCGGTGCCCGAGACTCCGAGGCACTGGCTGGTGCAACTGCTGCCCGCCGCCGTGATTCCAGCAAAGGGCGCGGGAAACTGGAAGGCGGGCTTGCCGTTGGTGATGGTGTTGGTCGCGGTGATCTGGGTTCCGAAGACGCCGCCGCCGGCCAGGCTGTCCTGCACCGCATTCACAAGCGGACCGTAGTAGAGCCCCCAGCCTCCGCGCACTACCGTTCTGGCGCCCAGCAGATACGCGACGCCGATGCGCGGGCCGAAGTTGCCCTTGTTGCCGTAGAGCATCGAGCGCCCGGGAAAGCCCTTGGGAGCGATCTCGACCGGCAGCGCAGCGGGCAGGTTCGCGCTCAGGTACTGCGCTGCCTTGTTGTCGGGCAGCACCGCCGCACCGGTCGCGGGATCGAAGTTGGCTCGACGGTCATTGGCGTCGACGGGCGGCATGAAGTACTCCCAGCGCAGGCCGAGCGTGAGGGTAAGGCGCTGCGTGGCCTTCCAGCTATCCTGCGCGAAGAGGGCGGTGTCGACATGGCGGTTGTAGCGGTTGGGCGGGTTGCTGTTCAGGCTCTCGGTGGAGGGAATGCCCAGCAGGAAGTCCGCATAATCGAATCCGGTGGCGAAGCCGTTGAAGCCGAAGGTGCCGAACTGATTGACGCCCGCGCCGTCGGCGACCGTGGGCCGCGCGAAGGCGACCAGCGTGCCGAACTTCATTGTGTGGCGGCTCTTCTGCCAGCTCACGTTGTCCAGAATGGAGATGCTCTGGCTGACGGCGATCTGCGATGGGTTCTCGTAGAATCCTTGAATGCCGCTGTTGAAATCGACCTCCGGAAATCCTCCGGTACCGGGCGGCGCACTGATCCCCTGCAACCCGATCGCCTGAACGACGCTGTTGCCGTCGTGAAAGCTCTGGTAGTTCCGCTCGTCGCGGGAGTAGCCAAGGCGCAGCTCATTGAGAAGGTTTTGCGTGATGCTGTAGGTCTGCCCGATGTACGCGTTGTTGAAAGTTGCGATCTTGGAATGACTCAGCAGCAGCGTGCCGGAGTCGTAGCGGGTGGGGCTGGGATCGTTCTGCCGCGTGAACCGAGCCGTGAGCTGGTCCTTATCGTTGAGATGATGATCGATGCGGATGTCGTAGCGGTTGATATGCTCGGGGCTGGTTCCGAGCGCGATGTAGTTGTTGATGTAACTACCGGGGCTGCCCGCGTTCGGCTGAGGATAGTAGTTCTGCTGCAACGCCTTGGCCACCGGGCTGATCAGGCCGGTGTCGATCTGGTTGTTCTGGAACGGAGCGCCGGTAGAGGGGTTCACCAGTTGGATCGGCTTACCGTTGGGCGCGAGAGCAGGGTTCAACAGGCTCGAGAAGTTGCCCGTGAGAAAGTCGGCCGTCGGAAGATTGGTGTTGAATGTCTGCGCATTGCCCGCGGCCAGAGGAAAGGTTCGATGCTCCCAGGTCACCAGGAAAAACGTCTTATTGTGTCCGTTGTACAGCTTCGGAATCCATACCGGCCCGCTTGCGCTGAGGCCATACCACTGCAGCTCGGGGCCCTTCAGGTTGGTGGACGGCAGTTGGAGAAAAGGCGTCGCATTCAAAGCGGCGTTATCGGTGGTGTAGAAGGCGCTTCCGTGGAGTTGGTTAGCGCCTCCCTTGGTAGTCGTAATAAGAGAGGCGAATCCGGGCGTCTCGGCGGAACCGTTGCTGTCGGTCGTCTTCACCTCCTCGATGGACTCGAAGGATTGGTCCGCGGTCATGCCGCCCGACTGTCCACCATAGAGATTGTTCGATGTCGTGATGCCATCGATGGTCAGGTTCTCGTAGTTCGAGCGCTGACCTCCGATCATGATCGCGGCGCTGTTTCCCGAGACGTTCGACGGGCTGAGCGTGAGGAGCGCAAGGGTGCTGCGCTGCAGGGGCTGGCGGAGCGCGTCCTGACCCGTAATCAGATTGCCGACCTCGGCGTCTTCCGTATTGATCGTCGGCGGCAGCGCGTTGACCTGCACGGTCTCCGCGGCGCCGCCGACCTGCATCGGCGCATCGAACCGGGCCCGCTGCGCCGCGATCAGAATGATGGCGCTGCTCTGCAGGTCCTTGAAGCCGGGCTGCGAGACTGTGACGACGTAGGTGCCGGGGAGCAGGTCCGAGAACGAGTACAGGCCCGCCCGATTGGTCTTGTCGAAACGCTCGACTCCGGTGGCGACCTCGCGAGCCGTCACCTTGGCGTCGGGAATCACGCCGCCGGAGGCGTCGGTCGCAGTGCCGGTGATCGAGCTGAGCGTCGATTGGGCTACGCCGAGACCGCTCGCCGCGATCAGCAACATCGTAACCATCAGGGCGGACTTCCAGAAGCTTGTCGGGCTTTTCATCGGCGACCTCTTGCGTGGGAGTGTGTTTCGTGTGCTCGGAGAAGCTAGGGCAAATCTCCTGATACTGTGGAGCGGAGATTTTGAAGCATGCTGTTTTTCTTGAGAGAACAGCGCGAGCAGCTTAGGCTTCCTTTACACCTTCCGGAGAGTTGCCATAGCGTCGCCTTCGGGTGAGCCTAAGAGCCATGAGATAAATCCTAAAAACGACAGCACCGGAAATGAAACAGATAACAAAAGTAGCTTGTATGCTTTCGTTATATTTCGAATTGCTTCAATCTATGGAAATATTACCGGTTTGTCAAGAACATATTCCGAAAAGAAGCATCCAGATTTGCCAGGCTGCTCTTCTCTTCTCAGGCGCGACTCCGCCCGTCATCGTTGCTTTCGGCAGAGGAGATTGCGTATGTGCTTCTCTGCTATCTCTTAGCATCAGCCAGCAAATCGCTCAATTCGGCGGACGATTCCTTGTCGAGGTAGACGGTGGCATCGGGATGCGTTTTAAGAAGCGTGGCCGGGCAGGCGTTTGAGACGGCCTCGTCGATCACTCGGCGAACGATCTTCGCCTTGCGGGCGCCCGGCACGGAGACGATCAGCTTCGGCACTCGGAACAGCGCTGGAATCGTCAACGTGAGGGCTCGCGCAGGGACGGCTTCGACCGAGGAGAACCATCCCTCGGCAACCTGCTGCTCCCGGCACGGGCGGTCGAGGGTGACGAGTTTCACGTCTTGGGGATCGTTGAAGTCGGCGTCGTAGGGATCGTTGAAGGCGAGATGGCCATTCTCTCCAATGCCTAGAAGGCAAAGTTGCGGATCTGCCGTCTTCAGCGCGGCTGCGTATTCGATGCAGGTCCGCTCCGGGTTCGGCGAGTTGCCGTCGATCTCGTGAAACTCCTTGATGGGCACCCGCTCCACCAGATGCTCGCGCAGGTAGCGGCGGAACGAAGCAAAGTGATCGGGTGCGATGCCTTCGTATTCGTCCATGTGAAAGCCGGCGATCTGCTCCCAGGGCAAACCGTGGAGCGACGTAAGCTCATGCAGCATGCTCAACTGCGAGGCTCCGGTCGCAAAGATGACCCCGAGGGGCGTCCGGCTCTCGAGGAGAGACTGCATGGCTTCTCGGGCCGCAATCGCCGCGGCTCTACCTGCCGCGTGGCGACTGCTGTATACCTCGAACTTCAACGTGCCGGCCTGAAAGCGAATCGTTTCTGTGCTCTGTGTCTGCATGGTTCCTCCGAGGTGGGCTGATTCAACGGTGTGAGGTGGATCGTGCCTGGTGGCGCGGCTGCTGCATCGGGAGGCGTTAAGGAAAGTAAAGAAATAACTTGGAGATTCGTTCGTTCTCGCCCAGGTAGATCGTGCCGCGCGTATCGGAGACGACCGCGCCGACCACATAGGCCTGCCATGTGTAGTAGGGCCGGCGGTTGACGTCGAGAAATCCGAGCAGGCTGTATGCTCCCGTGGCGGGGTCGTAGGAGAACATTCGCGCCATCTCGGAGCTATCGCCGCCGGTTCCGTATAACCTGCCATCGGGACCAAACGCGAGACCGGCGATGTGGTATTGATTCAGCGGTTTGCCCAGGTTCGCGATCGAGAGATTCTTCGGGTCGAGCCGGAAGAGATATCCGTCGGAGGTGCCTCCGTAGATCAACCCCGACGGGTCGAGCACAAAGGCGTCTACCCGCGTATACGGCTCGCGTCCGGGCACGGCGGGCGCTTGCAGGGTGAGCTTCTGCAGCACGCCGGTCCGCGGATGAAATTCGTACAAGACGCCATTCTCGCCCGACAGAAACACATTGCCCTCCGCATCGACGATGAGCATTCTCGAAATCATCTTTTCGTGCTCGAACTTTTCTCCTTCGGGTGCGGCTTTAGCGACAACGCCAAGGTCGGTGAATTTTTCTTCGCCGATCGCATAGCGGAAGAGATGAGCGTTGGGCGTGGTGAGCCCATAGATGATGTTTGCCCTGCGATCGATCGCCAGTGCGGAGATGCTCTCGCGTGGAATCGGTGCGCCGCGGTCGTTCACCGGCAGAGGCTTGTCCATGGCAATCGGGTCATCCTCCGCGACCTGCGGGGTGTATTGCAGAAGATGGCCGGAGGGAGCTGCTCCTAGGTACACCGACCCATCCTCTGCCACGGCTACCGCATGAGTAACCGAAGTAGCTCCGGGGATCACTCCCAGCGGTAGCACATAGCCATGCTGGGGATTGAGCAGGAACAGATGGGATCGTGTGCCGCTGGTGGCGCCATAGACATCCCCACTGGGAGCGATGGTGAGCGAGGTGATGCCCGACTCGCCATCGGGGATCAGGTCGACGGGGCTGTAGCCGAGATCGCGCGCATCGACTCTGGTCTGCGGCACGACGACCCGATCGTAGCCGGGATCGCGCTGCGCGAACGCCGAGGTTGCGAATGCGAACGCGAAGATAGAGCAAAGGAATCGTCTCATGTCAGTTCGCCGCCTTGCTATCGTGCCGGGAGGAATCAGACGGAGGGCGATACAGAAAAAGCGCGAGCCGGTAGGGCATGTCGCCGATCTTGCCTGCGCTTCCGCTCTCTGCGCCGGTTCGATCTTTTACGCCGATGGCGCCGACAAAGTAGATCGTCCCATCGGGGCCTGTGCTGGCGGAGTTGGTGCCCAGCACGGGCCGGCTATCCGCCAGGTGCATCTCGCCGAGATCTTCGGTCTTGCCGGTTCGCAGATCGTAGGTAATCAGGTGCGAGGCATTGGCCGCCGCGCTGCCGCCGTAGTCGAACTCCTTCGCAGCCGCCGCATAGTAGAGCTTGCGATCGCGGCCGAGCGTCAGGCTTAGCGTGGCATAGGGGATCTCGCGGCTCTGAGCCAGCGCGGGAATCGCCATCTGTCCCAGGCGGACCACAGCGCCGTCCGGCCCAGCCGCGGGATCGAAGGAGAACAGCGCGCTCTCACTCTCGTCCACCCCGTAGAATTTCTTGCCAAGGTCGTCCCACACCACGACGCGCCATGCCGTCTCGGACTTGTCGTAATCGCGTCCCAGCGAGATGCCCTTCCGGCGAATGGGAAGCTGCGCCTTCAGCTCCGTGATGCGGTCGGTCTGCGGGGAATACTTGTAGATTTTGCCAGCGCCGAAGCTGCCATAGACGTTGCCCTCGTCGTCGATGCCCAGGGTGCGGCAGATCGAATCCCAGTTGTTGACTCGCCCTTTATCCACCTTCGCTCCGCTGGCGACGTCATAGTAGACGAAGTGGCCGCGCGGGTGCGTCAGGCCGTAGATGCGGTTGTACCTGGGATCGTAAGCGCCTGTGTTCATGCCTTCATAGCGGGGCCCGATGCCGAAGTCCTTGACCGCGCCGCTCTTCGGGTCGTAGGCCATGTAATGAGATCCTGGATACCCTTCAGGCGTGGCAAACCGGGCATAGTCGAACCACCATCCGCCATGCGTGGCAAAGTAGATCCGGCCGTCTTTGCCTTCGCCGAACTTCGCGTGGATCTTCGATTGGGGTCCGATCTTGAGTCCGTCTTCTCCGGTGAGATGGTTCAGGTCGCCTACATCCACCATGCGATTTGCCTTCGAGTCGAAGTAGACAAGATGGCCGCTGCAGCCGTGGCAGGCCAGTCCGGCATAGACCTTGCCGTCAGACGCAGCTAGAAGAGCAGCCCAGTTGCCATCCATCTCCTGGAGACCGGGGAAGATTCTGTAGTCGACGGTGACCGACGGCTCCGCGGACCACGCCTCCGCAGCGCAGACCAGCAGCCCGGCAACCAGCAAGACTCGCGCAATCCCCGCCGTCGAAATACCTTGTCCCAATCGTCTTTCCGTCATCTTCGTCAAATGCAAAACCATTCCTTTCTGCTTCGTCGACTTGCGCCGTCCTGTTGCTACGTTCGTTCGCCAAGGAGGAGAGCGACGGCCAAGTGCGCCTATCGAACCTGCTAGGCAAGATGCCGGTCGACGTATCCATGCGACGGCGAAGCCTTCCATTGCGTAAGAATCCACTGCGCTACGCGCCGAATCTCTTGAGTGGTTGCGTCCTGCGGCTTGGCATAGCGCGTCACGATTTCGGAGAGTCGCTCGCGCCGTGCGCTGTAATCTTTCAGCCTGGCAGGAGAGATCCGGCCCAGATCGAGCATCCCCTTGACATACTCCGGCGAGGCGATCGCGCTGATCGAGACCCAGGTGCGATCGAGGAAGAAGGATTCCTCGAGAAAGAGCAGATCGTCAAGCAACTCCGGCGGAGCTTTCCCCGCGAAGAGTTCCAGCGACAACACCTGCCGGTACGCGGCAAACGAAATCTCCGGCCGGCGCGAGAACTCACGGTAGGCGATCCGGTTCATCCGCATCAATAACTCATTCGCAGGCGATGCGCCCTCGTCCAGCCAGCCGAAGCCGAACGGCGAAAGACGCTGCCCCACCAGAAACTGATCGCCTTCGTCCGGTCCCTGGAGCACATAGTTCCATGGCTCGAACGATGGAACAAAACCGGTCGCCCCGATCTTCTGCGCCGTTCTGGCTGCAGCTCGTATTCTTTCGGGATTGCCGAAGGTCGGCGAAGAATCCCAGTACAAGACGCTCCGCGCCTGCTTGACGAGCGCTGGATCGACCGACGCGCTATGGGGTGTAAAGAAGAGTCCCCAGCGCGGATCGAATTTCTCCTGCGCCGCTCGCGTGTTCATGCCCGGAACCGCCGCGCCGGAAAAATAATGAGGGTAGACGACAATCAGCGCGTCAGGCTTGCGGGCCCAGAGCTCCTCCGAGATCTGCTTTACGAACTGGAACTCCTTCTCGTAATAGCTCTCCGGGCAGTCTTTGCAGTACGAGATCGCATAGTCCGACGCCTCAAGCAGCAAGCCATCCGCGTTCGGGTACATCTCCAGCATTTCCCGGGTGTACTCAAGCATGAACTGCTGCGACTCGGCGCGGTAGGGATTCAGGTTGAAGCCCCACGCTCCCAGCCCGAAGGCAGCGGTATAGTTGCCGTCCTTCGCAGTAGCCTTCAGTTCAGGATGCTCGAGCGCGTATTGGTTCACGCCGTCATAGCCGAAGGGCGTAAGGCCCAGCAAAACGCACATTCCCTTTTCGTGCGCATAGTCGATCAGTTTTCCGGCAAAGTTGTGCTGCACGTTCCGATGTTCGGCGTTGTACTTCCAGGTGATCGGGAACTTGCGTGAAGGAAATGCGCCGCCCATCCAAAGCAAAATGAGATTTCCGCCGTCGGCGTGCACGGCATCGAAGATGTTCTTCCAGGCTTCGAAGCTGAAGCTGGCGCCTCGCATGAAGGTGATGTAATAGCCACGCTCGCGAAAGCCTTCGAACTTCCCCGCCGCGACTGGCTCCGGTGCTTGCCGATGACGCTGCTCGCCGTCGCGGCTGAACGGCGATACTGCCGCCGCGAGCAGCCTCCGATTTCCGGCAAGCGCCGTGACTGCGCCGGTTCCGGCTTTGAGCAACGTGCGGCGGTCCAATATCCGTTCCCATATCCGTTCCCATATCATCGGTCGAATGAGCCTCGCGGAAAGTTATGCTGCGCAAGAAACGCCCGATAGAACGCCGGTTCGCGAAATGCCTCTGTTCCGCCGGAACGCAGCGTCGAAAGAGCGCCCGCGATGTTGCCCGCCCGCGCACACTCAGCCGCATTCGCGCCGCGACAGTACGCATACAGGAAACCCGCATTGAAGCTGTCGCCCGCACCGATGGTGTCTACCGGCGTCGATGCGATCGCCTTCACGATCGTCCGGGTATCGCCCTGCTGCAGCACCGCGCCCTCCGCCCCACACTTCACCACGACGAGCGGCACGCGCTTCGACAGGACCTGCAGGGCATCGTCGAGCCGATCCCGCCCCGCGATCCGGCAAGCCTCAGTCGCATTGGGCAACAGCACGTCTACCAAAGGCAATATTTCCTCCAGCACTCCAGCCCATCGGTCCTCCGGGTCGTCGTTGGTATCGAGCGAGATGGTCAGCCCGGCTCGCTTCAGTTCGCGAAAGATGCGCGGCAGGTCAGGCTGGAGCGCCCGCTGCAGGAACAGCGATGAAAGATGGAAGTGCCGCGACGAGGCGAGGTATTCGAGATCGAGGTCTGTGCCCGTCATGCGGGCCATCGTGCCCGGATAGGTGAGGATGTGCCGGCCCGCATCGTGCGGCAGCAGCAGCGTAATCCCGGTCGCCGCGGTTGCTCCAGCGTGGACGACGCGTTCGAGATCGACTTCGCTCTCATGCAGGCGCTCGAGCGCAATCGCACCCAGCGCATCCGAGCCCACCAACGTGATAAAGCCGACCTTCGTGCCAAGGACGGAGAGATTATGGGCGAGGATCGCAGAAGAACTGCCCAAGGTCAGGCGGAAATCCGCAGCCAGCAACTCGCGCTCGAGCGGCATCTCCTGCGGCAGACCATAGAGGATGAGGTCCAGATTGATCTCGCCCGCGATGGTCACGTCGAATCGGTTCATTTCCACGCTCAATGAGGTTGAGGGCCGGCCGCGTTCCTGGTCCGACAGGACTCCTGCCAGTCATTTTCTTTTCCTGCCACAAAAAAGAAGCACAACGATCTATATCGAAACAATAGCACATTGCGTGGTTTGCTTTCGTTATCATAAGAAAGCTACTACTGAATTCAATGGCGAGAGGGGTGTGGGCAGTCATTCCCCATTCCGGCGGTCGCTCCCTCAAGACTTGAAATCATAAAGGAACAACGATGGCGAACTATCTCATGCAACTTGCGAGGGAACGAGGCATAGGCGAACGCCAGGGGATCTACTCCGTGTGCTCCGCGCATCCCTGGGTGATTGGAGCGGCGCTGCGCCATGCGATGCATCGCGATCGTCCATTGCTGATCGAAGCGACCTGCAACCAGGTCAATCAGTTTGGCGGCTACACCGGAATGCAGCCGGGCGACTTCCGAAGATCGGTCGAAGCAGTTGCGGCTAAGGTCGGTTTTCCCGCAGATCGATTGATCCTCGGGGGCGACCACCTTGGCCCGCATCCGTGGCAAGATGCGCCGGCCGAAGAGGCCATGAGAAACGCGGTCGAGATGGTGCAGCTTTTTGTGCGGGAGGGCTTCACCAAGATTCATCTCGACACCAGCATGGCCTGCGGGGGCGAGTCTGCTCCGCTGGCCGACGAACGGATCGCCGAACGCGCCGCAATTCTATGCGCCGCCGCGGAGGCATGCGCGCTCGAGACCAAGCCGGTGTACGTCATTGGAACCGAAGTTCCTACGCCCGGCGGTGCGTTGGAAGAGCTGTCCTCGGTGCACATAACGACACTCGAAGACAGCCGCCGCGCGCTTGAGGCCCATCGCCGCGCCTTCTCCGATGCCGGCCTTGCCTCCGCATGGGATCGCGTCATCGCCCTCGTCGTCCAGCCTGGGGTCGAGTTCGGCAACGACACCGTGGTCGATTACGAACCCGCCAAGGCGAAGCACCTTACCCGGATGCTCGACGAACACGCCGGACTTACCTTCGAAGCTCATTCCACCGACTATCAGCGCAGCGAAGCCTACGCCGAGCTTGTGCAAGACGGCTTCGCCATTCTGAAGGTCGGCCCTCAGCTCACCTTCGCGATGCGCCAGGCTCTCTTCGCTCTGGTCAGGATCGAGGAGGAGTGCGTCGCCTCCGAACTTCGCTCGCGCCTCCCGCAAGTGCTCGAGCGAGTGATGCTGGAACACCCTGCGCAGTGGAAACACCATTACCACGGGACTCGCGAGGAGCAGAGCTTTCTGCGTTTGCACAGCTATAGCGACCGCATACGCTACTACTGGAACTACCCTGAGGTGCAACGGTCGGTAGAGAAGCTGATTGCCAATCTATCGCATCGCTCGCTTCCTGAGACCATGCTCAGCGACTACCTCCCCGAGCAGTATCGAAAGATGCGCGCGGGACGCCTTGCGTGTGAGCCTTTGCCTATCGTGTTCGACAAGATCGCCGAGGTTCTCGAAGAGTACGCGCTCGCCTGCTCCCCGCAACGGAGCTGAACCTGCTCGCGGCTATGCCTGAGCCTCGCCCTCGATGCCCGATCGCGCCCGCTGCCATCGCATGGCGCCGGCAATGCCAATCCCGATAACGATCCACACCAGGCCCAGCAACTGGGCGCCGCGGGTCAGGTGCAGCCAGATGAAGGTGCAGACCAGAATCCCCAGCGCCGGGATGGTCAGCGGCAGAAGCACCTTCTCCTTCGAACGAAACTTGTAATGCACAAGAGCCGCCGCATTCACCCCGATAAAGGCGATGAAGGCGCCGAAGTTCAACAGCTCGGCTCCCTGCTCATACGACATCAGGAAGGATCCCGCGAGCGCCAAACCACCGATGATCAGAACGTTGTTGCGCGGCACGTGATGGCGCGGCTCGATGCTGCCAAAGATGCGCTGCGGCAGAGATCGACTTCGTCCCATGCCATACATCAGTCTCGCCGCGCCAAACTGCGCCGCAATTGCGGATCCCATGTTCGCGACCAGCAGCGTCGCATTGAGAAGCTGGAAGAGAAACGGGCCGCCTACCCGCGCGGCGACATGCACGAAGGCGGTGTCGACCAGCGCAGGCGGAAACGGGACTCGCCCCGGCCATGCCAGTTGCGCGACATACACCTCCATCACGGAGAGAATGCCGATGAAAAGGCAGGTGAGAACGGTCGCCAGCATGATGTTTCGCCGCGGATTCTCCACCTCCTCCGCCATCGTGGAGATGCCGTCGAAGCCGATGTAGGTCAGCACCGCAACCGAGGTCCCGCGAAACAGCCTGGAGCTCGAAAAGGTGACCGGATCGTAGAAGGGGCGCAGCAGGTCCGCCTTGCCGGGGTGGATGACGCGAAGAATGTACGCCAGTCCCTCGCCCAGGAAGAGCACCACGACGACGCTCATCGCAATCGAGAGAATGGCATTGACGCGGCTCGAGGTCTGGATGCCTCGCGTGTTCAGAAACGTAAACAGAGCTGTGAACGCGACTGCCCAGAACGCGTACGGAACATCGGGGAGAATGTTTCGCGCCGCCTGACTGCACCAGATCACGCAGATCATCGGATTCAGCAGATAGTCCATCAGCATCGCCCAGCCGACGAGATAGCCGAGCTTCGGACTCAGCTCTTCGGAGACGTAGGTGAATGCCGAGCCGGCCCTCGGGTACACCCGCGCCATGCGCCCATAGCTGACTGCGGTAAATAGCATTGCCATCATGGCAATCACCAGCGTCGTAGCCACATGACCGCCGGCGAGATTGCTCACCACGCCATAGATCCCCATCGGGGCCGTAGGCTGAATGATGATGATGCCGTAGACGATCAGGTCCTGCAGCTTGAGAGTGCGCTTCAGAGGAGAGGCTTCGGAGACCGCGTTCATCGTCTTCGCCTCTCCTTGCTGATGCCGGAATAATTTTTTGCTGCCGCCGCGCAGCCAAACGCAGCCTCGTCAGCGCTTCGATCCGTGCTTGGGTCCGTTCTTGGATCCGTTCTTGGGTCCGTGCAGCGCGAACTCTTCGACGACGCGATGGATGACGCCGCTCTGCGAGGGCGAGTCTGGAGTGAGACCCTCTTCCAGGCAGCGAAAAAATGCGAGCAACTGCCCAACGACGATGTCGATGACAGCGGCATTCTCATCCCCTACCTCCGCGAGAACGCTGCACTCGATGGCGACGTCGCCTTCCTGAATCAGGTCACTGGGAATGCCTGCTCCCACGAGGAGCTTGCAGAGTCCCAGTTGCTTCCGCTGCAGCTCTCGAATAAGGTCGCACTCATATTCGCGGCGCGGCGAGGACGACGAGAGAAAGCAAACGATCAACGTATTGGGATGGATGGCGCTCATGGGTCCATGGCGCAGGCCAAGGTACGTCTCGGACATCGGCATGACGCGGCCTGCGGTCATCTCCAGCATCTTGAGACCGGCCTCGCGTGCCGCCCCTACACGCGCGCCGCTCGCCAGATAAAGGACACGGCTAAAATCTCTGGCGGCCACCTTAGCCAGGACATCGACGCTGCCGTGCAACAACGCTTCGGCCGCCACGGCAAGCTTTTTCGCCATCTCGCGGAACCGATCCGGTTCCTTGAGCATGCCCAGGGAAAGACTCGCAAGCACCATGTTGGTGAAGCTGCTGGTCATCACCAGGCTGCGATCGTTCGTCGCCTCATCGAGAACGACGAGCATCACTCTCGGATCGTTCCGGTAGTTTTCCGAGAGCTTTCCCTCCCGGTTGCAGGTAATGATCAGATGCCTGATCTCGGCCTCGGTATCGAGCATCAACGACAAAGCTCCGACACTCTCGGGACTATTGCCGGACCGCGCCAGCGAGATCATGAGGCAGGGCCGCTCGGGGACCACGGCAGCTCCGGCTTCGGTCAGCAGCACGCCTCCGCCAAGCGTCTGAGCCGCAACCCCCAGTGCCTGCTGAAGCACTGTGCGCACGCACTCCCCCACGTACTCCGAGCTTCCGGAACCGGTCAGCACAACGGCCTGGATTCCAGCGAGAAAGCGAGCCAGAGCCGGCCCTTGCTCTGTCATCTGCCGGGCAGTCTCGAGCCAGGTCCTCGGCTGTTGCAGGATCTCCCCCAGGGTATGCCCGTATCCAGCCGTCCTCTGTTCCGCCGGAGGTCTTCTTGTAAGCTCCAGCAACCTGCTTTGATCGACGTGCCGGTTCGATCCCCATTCCGACATGATTGAAGCGCTCTGAACGGCAAATTCCTTCAAGAAGCCCCCTTGGTGCTGTGTGACAGGTGCTGTGTGACATAGTTCTATGCGACAAGGCTTTCGGCAATAACAAACCAAACGATTGTAAACTTGACAGATAGAATAGCATCCGAAGCTGATAAATCGAAGGATTACGAAGTTCCATGTGTTTAGTTCCTGCGCATCGCGGGACCGTCGGCATTTGCCTGCAGACGTTTCGTCTTCCTCTTTCCTGTTCTACAAGTCATTCAAGTTACAGCCTTTTTGTTTGCTACACTTTCTTTTGAGCGCACCCGGTGCGTTCCCTCGGGATACATCGAAACGGATGCAGCATGGCTGCGGCGCCCGGAAAACTCGAATGAAGGCTGAGATGAAAAAGAGCAAAGCACAGGCGCCCATGCTGATCGAAGAGCGCAGACAGCACATCCTCTCTCTGATTCAAAAAGAAGGAAGAGTTCTCGTCGACGAGTTGTCCGATCAACTCGCGCTCTCGAAGATCACTATCCGGAAGGATCTCGACTATCTGCAGACGAAAGAGCTTCTCGTCAGAACTCACGGCGGCGCGCTACCCGTGCAGCCGGGCGCTCTGCTGGATCCTTCGATCGAGCAGAAGGAGGAGCTGCATCACGAGGACAAGCTGAGGATTGCCCAGGCTGCGACCGCAATGGTCTCGGAGGGAGGATGCGTCATCCTGGACTCCGGCACGACGACCACGGCGATCGCCCGCGAACTTCTGGCGTTTCGCCGCCTTACCGTCATCACCAATGCGCTGAATATAGCCTCGGAGCTTGCCCGGAGCGACTTCGATGTCATCCTGATCGGCGGAAGCCTGCGCAAAAACTCCATGTCCCTCGTCGGCCCTCTGGCTGAAGATGTTCTCCACGAGATGCACGCGGACATCCTCTTTATCGGCGTCGACGGCTTTGATACCCGGTATGGCCTCACCACCCCCAACGTTCTCGAAGCACGCGTAAATCGCGCCATGGTCAACGCCGCTGAACGTGTGGTCGCGGTCTGCGACTCGAGCAAATTCGGCCGCCGCAGTTTGTCGCTCATCGTGGATGCCTCTGCCGTTCATCACGTCATCACCGACAGCAATCTCTCGCCGGAGCAGGCCAAGACCATCCGAGAAGCCGGCATCGAGCTCACACTTGTTTAGCCAGCCTGCCAAGCCGCTCCTGGGCAGCCGGCTGTCCCGCTCCATCACGCCAACTCGCGCTGCCCCTGAATCGCGCAACCACCTCGCGCCAGCGCGTCTTCGACCGCCGCGGCAACCCGCAGCAGAGAAGCATCCTGCCCACCACGCGCTGCCAGCATGAGCCCCACAGGCGCCTCGCCCGGACGATGACACGGAATCGAAATCGCGCAGCCGTCAAGAAAATTGAAGATCGACGGATTGCGCAGCATCGCTGCATTCGCGGCGTAGTAGGCTTGATCGCTGTTCTCGAGTTCCGCGATCCGGGGCGCGATGCGCGGCACAGTCGGCATCATCCATATCTCCGTGGCGGCGAATACACGTTCCGCATCGACCATGATCTCCCGGCGACTCACGGCAAGCTTCCGGAAGTCACTTTCCGCGATCGCTTGGCCGCGGAGAATGCGCGACAGAACCCGAGGATCGTAGTGGCCTGTCGCGACATGTCCCGCGCGCTCGATCCGTTCACGATGCCATGCATACGACTCCGCCGCCGCGAAGCCGCCCATCCGGTTGCATTGCGGGATTCTGTCCAGGCTTTCGAAATCAAAATCCGCAACCTGCGCGCCAGCCCCCGAGAGAATCGACAGAGCGTTGGCGAAGGCCGAGGCGACAGGCCCTTCGAGATCATCCAGCACATACCCCTGCAGGACACCCAGGCGAACTCCGGCGACACTCCCACCAGCCGCTCGCGACGCCTCGCACCCGGCGAGAACCGCATCGACACGGCGGCAGCAGTCCACCGTCGGCGCGATCGCCCCAATCGAATCGAGGCTGGGCGACAGCGGCAGCACGCCGTCTAGCGGCACCCTGCGCGCCGTGGGCTTAAACCCTGTCAGCCCGCAGAGAGCCGCGGGAATTCGCACTGAACCTCCCGTATCCGATCCGATCGCCGCCACGGCCATGCCATCGCTCACCGAGATGGCCGCGCCCGAAGACGAGCCTCCGGGAATGCGGCCGGCAGCCCGATCATAGGGGTTGCGGGGCGCCCCATAGTGCGGGTTCAGCCCCAGCCCGGAGAAGGCAAACTCCGTCATGTTCGTCCGCCCCACCAGCACGGCGCCAGCTTTCCGCAGCCTCGACACGACACGACAATCCTTTGACGCGGGAGCAGCCTCGGCGAGAACAACCGAACCCGCGCGCGTCGTCTCACCCGCCACATCGAACAGGTCTTTGATGGAGATGGGCAGCCCCATCAGAGGACCAGGCAGGCAGCCGCTTCGACGTTGCCGGTCGATCGCCCCGGCAGCGCTCCTCGCGGAATCTTCATAGACGCGAACGAAGGTCGTTTCGCCTTCACCGGACGAATCGAGAGCCGCATCCAGGCATGCCTCTATGAGATGGCTGCTGCTCACCCGCGCCGCCGCGAGGCTGTTCACGTAGGTGGAAAGGGAGTGCTCCGGAGAGATCACGCGCCATGCGCCTCGTCTAGATTCGCGCGCTGCGCCTTATCGGAGTCATAGAGGTGCACCTCCAGCAACAGGCAGCCGCCCTGCGATTTAAATGGTCCATGGAATGTGCCCGGAGGCCGGCAGGCATAGGTATGCGGACCGAAGCTCTCGCCGCCTTCGCCCTGCGCATCGTTGCCGACGATCAGATCGCCCGAAACGAGATACACCTCCTCCCAGTAGTCATGAACGAACGGCGCGGTCGTGTAACAGCCGGGCGCGAACCGGAGATGCCGCGTCCGGTAGCCGCGCTTGTTCTTCTCATCGAGGCCGCCCGCCAGGATCTGCTGCTGGATGCCCTCGGGATAGCCCGGCGGCGTCTCCCATCCTCGATCGAGGTCCACTGGGTAGAACTCCTTGTGCTCTTTCTCGATCATCCTCTTTTCTCCTTTGTCCGAACTCAATCCGCTATCGCCAGGCTGCGCGTTGTATGCGTGTGCCGCAGACTCCGACGCAGCACCGTGTCTTCCAACTCCACCTCAAACGTCTCGCCGGAGGCGATCGTACCCAGCACAGCCAGCGTTCCGCAATACATCACCGTTCCCGGAGGCAGCTCCCGGCCGCCTTGCAGATAGCGGCTTACTAGATCCGCAGGCGTTCGCATGCGCGTCACCGAGCCTTCCTGATAGAGCCTGCGCTCTCCGCCTGCCGTCACCCACGACCGCAGCCTCAGCGCATCCCAGTGCTCCTCGACATCTTTCAGCCGCCACAGCTCTCGGCCGATCGGCTTGGGGCAAACCTGTTTCGAGATCGTCACCCCGTAGCTCTCCACCTTGCGGTCGGTGTGGTCTGAGCCTACGCCAACAAAGATTCCCTCGGCCGTCGAGACCAGTACGAACTCAGCCTCGCCGCTACTCTCCGCTCCGCACACATCCAGTTGGCTGCAGGTGGTGAGCAGATTTTTTCCCACCCGATAGAAACACGGCACCGAACGCGGCCGGGCAACGCCGATCGCCTCCAGCTCCGCAACGTGATCTTCGACGGCCTGCGCATCTCTTCCTGTCCATCCGGCGATCACCAGGTTCTCCACCTCGACGCCAAGCGGACGCTCCTCGACGATAAAGTTCAGCTTGCCCATGCTTCCCGTCCTCTCCCGGTCATCAACCCCAACCGCTTACGCTGAACTCTCCGAGCGCGCTATCCGGCGGCGGCAGTTTGCTGAATCGTTCCGGCACATAGGTCCCGTATCGGCCGCGGTAGAACAGCAGAGGATCCACCGCGCCGCGAAGATGGTAGAGATCCACACGGCCCAAGAAGATCACATGGTCTCCTCCATCGAGCTCGGAGACCTTTGTGCACTCGAGCTGCGCCAGGCACTCGGTCAACAGTGCGCAGCCCTGGCTTCCGCGCGCATAGCCGATCTCCGCAAACGATGCGGTAGAAGGCCGGGCAAACATATTCGAGAGACTCTCCTGGCCCAGCGCCAGCATGTTGACGGCGAAGTGTTCTGCCTGCTGAAAGCTCTCCAGCACCTTCGCGGTTCGCGCCAGCGAGAACAGGATCAGCGCGGGGTCGAGCGAGACCGAGGCGAATGAGTTCACCGTCACACCGGCGAGACCTCGGCCCGGTGTGCACGTCGTGATAATTGCAACGCCCGTCGCATAGCAGCCCAGCACCGAACGCAGGGCACGCGAATCAGTCTGCGGCATGCCGCACCTCCCGTCTCATGCGCCCCGCCGTGTCGCGCTCGTCTCGGCCGTCGCAACCTCATAGGTCGACATGAGGCCATCCACCAGCCCGACGGCCTTCTCCCAATCGTAGGTGCGGAACGAGTGTCCGCGCGTCACCATGTTCGCTCCGGAATAAAACATCTCGTATTGCAGATGCCGCGAGCCAAACTCCGATCCCACCGCGTCCCACGCCAGCTTGAAGAGCTTCACCCGCCCGGTCGCATCGGTGGCAGGCGAACGCTGCGTCTTTTCGATCAGGCTCGCCATCTCCGGATGCGTGAAGTCCGCAGCCGAGGAGGGCAGCATGATCATCCCACCGCCGGCAAGCTCCCGCAACGCCTGCACGAACTTCGGATACAACTGCTGCGTCAGCACCATCGCAGCATAGAGCCGATTGCTGTTCGGAACGTAGTATCTGCCGTACTGCGAACCGCTGATCTCCATCGCCTCCACCATGCCCTCGACCATGGACACCTCGGCGGCCATCTGGCCAAGCGTCTCCCTCACTGCGGGAAAGCCGAGGATGCCGTTGATCTCCGTGATCTTTCGCGCCAGACCCAGCAGAAACCGCATCTTCACCATCAGCCGGATCTGGCACTGGTAGTTCTGGTAGCTGTGTGTCGGAATGGCGTGCCACTGGTTGGATGCCATTGCGACGTCGTCATGCACGAACACGCGCTCCCACGGGACCTGCACGTCGTCGAAGAAGACTACGCTGTCGTTCTCGTCGAACGAGGAGGAGAGCGGATTGTCGAACTTCGACACCGCATGCGCTTCGAACGACTTGCGCGAAAGCAGCTTCAAGCCTTTTGCGTTGAGCGGGACCATCGCGGTGAAACTGTATCGCTCTTCGCCCGGCTTCAGCGGCTGAATGGAAGCCACCATCATCTCGTTCGCCATCGGGCATCCGGTCGCCAGCATCTTCGCGCCGCGTATCGTGATACCTGTCGAGTCCTCGTCAACCACGCCCGCCGCGACGAACTCGTTAACTTGTTCTCCGGCGCCTTTGCTGCGATCTGCCTGCGGGCTGACGATGGCATAGGTGAGATACAAATCGTTGTCCCGCGCGTATTCGTAGTAGCCGGCGAGAGCCCGGCCATACCGCTCGCCGGACTTCTTGAACAGATCGAGTCCCATATACATGCCGGAGAGCGCCGAGGCGACATGGTCCGGCGAACGGCCCAGGAACCCGCACGACAGGTTCGCCCAGGCCTCCAACGCGCTGCGTCGCTCCACCAGTTCGCCGTAGCTAGTGGGCAACTGCCACATGCGGCTCACCTGCTCGCCTGTGCCGGGCGAACGGTAGGTCATACGCTCGACATGGGCGGGCTGCGCCTGATAGGCGTACATCGCAGCCGCCGAGAGAATACTCTCGCGAAAGGCGGGGTGATCCACATGCTCCTGAATCAGAGCGCCATCGAGATAAATCTGCCGCCCATCCCGCAGGCCGGCGATGTAGCGATCTCCGTTTTTTGTCATAGCTAAACCTTCCTGTCACTCCGAATCTGAATCGCATTCCGTTGTTGCAGTCGCTCGCATTTGCTTACCAAAAGATGCGCGCCTCCGCTGCCGCCGACAGGTTCACTTTGACCGGCGACGCAAGTGCCGTCAAGGTTGTGAAGTCGAAGTCCCGATACAGATCGAGGCACATCAACTCGGGCGCTTCGTTCATGTAAGGGCCGAAGTACGTCAGCGGATGGTCGAAGAGGTCCATGAAGTCCGGCAGCGACTGCCGCGCCTCCAGCGAAGTAAATGGCTCAGGAGCCATCGCGCCAGCGACCATCGCAACCGTCTCGGCGCGCGGACCGGTTGTCACCAACCTGACAGATGGCGGAGTGACCTTTGTTGCGGGAGCTTCACGCGAAGCGTCGTACATCAGCCCATGCAGCCAGCGAGCGACAGCAACCGTCTGCGCGGCTTCCAACCCCAGCGGACGCTCTCCGACTGCGTTCAGCATCTGCGCATAATCCGGAATCTGTGTGTGGTCGGGAGTGCCCGGAATATTCTGTCCGAAGAAGAGTGGATCGAAGACGAAGACTGTTTGCCCTCTGTCCATGTCATTGCCTACTTCGGTCGCGGTGGACGGCATGCCTTTGTCGGCAAGCAGTACGGTCGCAGGCCCAGTCTGTGGAGCCACCGCGGACCGGAACAGAATGCCGGTGGCGCTGAGTCCGTTGCTGAACTCAAGGCGATACGAGCGGCTCTCCACTCCCTTTTCGTGCGTTACGTCGAGCAGCCCCGCATGTGCCACCGTCACCGGATGAAAGCGCGTGATCTGCTGCAGATCGGCGCGCCGCAACGAGACCCAGCCGGCGCCGCGAGCGGAGGGAAGCTCATGATGGAGCGACTTCGCCATCCACTGCGCCAGACCCTGAATCGTCAGATTGTTCGCGGGCAAATCGACCTTCAGTTCCGCGTAGCTCTTAACCTCGGAATCCGTATCGGCAAACTCTTTCGAAGGGAGATTCAGCCCGAAGACCGAATCGAAGAACTCATACGAACGCTCGCGATTTTCCATCTGATAGTTATGCGTTCCCGGATTCTCGTTTTCATGCCACTGCAGATCGTCCGGCTTGCCGTATAAAGCGAAGAATGGTTTTATGTCGAGGTAGACGCCCTGTTTTACCAGACCCGCCCGGAAGCAGCAGTCATCCATGGCGTTGTAGATCAGCAGCGTAGGCTGAGGCGCGCGCATGGCGGCCAGTTGCGCGTAGTCCACTCCCTGTCGCAGGTCGCTGGCATTCTGCTCCGGGTCGTCGCCCGAGGACTCGGGATGCTCGATCGAAGCGGTCATCGCGCTGAAGCCGGCCACAGGAACCGCAGCGGCAATTCGAGGATCGAGAGAGCTCAGAAGGATGCTCTGCCAGCCTCCGCCGGAGAGTCCCGTGACCCCGATGCGCGACCGATCGACATTCGGAAGGTCGTAGAGGAAGTCGAGGCCGCGTCGCATCGCAAGATAAAACAGGCCTGCGCCGTTTGCGCCTGCGAGATCGAGCAGTCCCAGGTAGTCGTGCCTGTTGCCTTGCACTCGCAACTCGCCGAAGTCGAACCACAAGAGGCTGAGCGCCACCATGCCGCGACGCACCTGGTTGATGCACCGCTTCTGCACGTGCTCCGCGGCATTGCCACCCGCGCCGTGCCCGACCACGTCAAGCACTGCGGGCATTTGGCCTGCCGCCATCTGACCGGACCCACGCTTCGGCTCATACAACAACGCGCTCGAATAGAGTCCAGGAACGATCTCATAGCGGAACCTGGTGATCGTGTAACCCGGCCTCTCAATACTGCTCCCGATTTTTTCAAACTTCGATGGCGCGGCGATCCACTCCTTGGGCCACCCGTGGTAGAGCACCGAGAGTTCGCGTTCGCGAATGCGTACTTTCTCCTTCTCCCATTCCTGCGTGCTCGCAGGCAGCACCAGCGGAGGAACGTGCGGCAGCAGAAAATGACGCAACTGATCGGCAACCAGCGAAGAACTTTGCAGGTTCTGCTTCAGAATCGGCTCGAGGATCTCGTAGGTGGCCTGGGCGTGCACGAAACAGCTCTGGCCTAGCGCCAACACGACGGCAAACAAGCAAGCGTTCGACAGCCCGCTCCTAGGGTTCGTCCTCCGAGACGTCTTACTGCGGCGCATGCTTGCCCTCGGTCGTCTTTCTCTTCTCCATCTCGGTTCCTGCCAGCAGAAACGCCCCGATGCCCTTGGGATCGTTGCTCACTACGGGAGCGCTGGTGTAGTAGGCATAGCTGCCGTCGTGCGAAGGCGCGCTTCCCAAATCGATTCCTTTCACCGTCCCGGTCACAGTGAGGGTGCCATTCTTTTCCCGCCGCACCAATTCATGCAGCATCCCCTTCCAGCCGCGCTCTGCTGTGTCTTTGTAATGGGGCGGAAGATAGCCCAGCCGCGCACCTTTGGCCAGCGCATAGATGAACATGCCGCTCGCCGACGACTCCAGATAATTTCCCTTCTGTCCCGGCTTATCCAGCACCTGATACCAGAGCCCCGTCTTCTCATCCTGGTGCGCCGCCACGCCCTCTGCGGTGCGGTTCAGAATCTCCAGCAGCTTCGCGCGGCCGGAGTCGTCTTTGCTGTAGTACGGCAGTGTGTCG
Organism: Edaphobacter sp.; assembly: GCA_965277335.1. Lineage (GTDB taxonomy): Bacteria > Acidobacteriota > Terriglobia > Terriglobales > Acidobacteriaceae > Edaphobacter. The sequence goes on from CBDICJ010000009.1 coordinate 991,144, forward strand.
ACCAGCGCCATCAGATACCAACCCGTGCCGCGCCCCCAGAAGCTCGCCGAAGCTCCCGTAGTCTTGTTCACCCACGGCTCCTTTCGGGTCTGGTTCCACTCCTGGTAGAGAAGCCCGCTCTTCGGGTCGCGTACATGGTCTTCCAACAGCATGAACTGCTGCGTAATGACAGCGAAGTCCTGCGGCTCGCCGAAGGTCGCGGCATACTCCGCATAGAACGGCGCCACCATGTACACGTCGTCGAGCAGCATCTGGTCCGGGTTGCTCTGCGTATGCCAGAAGCCGCCCGCTGGATTGCGCGGCTGCATTGTAAGTTGTCTTCGCAGCAGCGTGGCGGCCGTTCGGTAGCGCTCGTCTCTGGTCTCCCGGTAAAGCAGCAACAGCGGCCGCCCCAGCAGGATGTTGTCGAGCGAATTGTCCCGCGCATCATAGGTCGGAATGCTTCCATCCGGGGCGACTAGGGTATCGATCGCATCCTGCGTGTACTTCAGATATTTTCCGTCGCCCGTCTGCTTCCAGACCGCATCCATTCCCTGCAGCAGCAACCCCAGTTGGTAGTTCCAATGCCACGACGCCCCGCGCTCGACAAATCGCCCCTCGGGCCAGCGCTGCATCGTCTGGTCCGCCATCTCCCGCGGCGTCGGCACCGGCTGCTGACCCCACGCGCCGCCCGCACCGGCTCCCAGGCTTGCCAAAAGTAGGATAGGTGCAGCCATCCTCATTCCCGTCACCGAACCACCGCAAGCAGACGCTCTGCATTCTCGCGATACACCTTCTTCAGCACATCCTCCGGCAGGAATAGGCCGTAGATGTTCCACCGGCCTTGCCGCGAGGCGTGGCTCGGATATTCGAAGTACTCATCCGCGGTCTCGAGAAAGCGATAGTACAGCCGGTACATTGAGATCTCCGGCAGCAGGTCGGTCCCAAACAGGATCCGGTCCGCATACTTCAGAAAGAACTCGCGCGCGCGGTACGGCTGCCGTCCAAGCTCAGGCGTCCGCGCGCTGATGTCGATCTGCAGATTGGCATATCTCTCCAGAAGTCCAGCCAGATACTCCAGATCCTCGCCGGACTCAGCCAGATGCGCGCCCACGAACGTAGTCGCCGGATGCCGCGCAAACACCCTGTTCCTCTGCTCCAGCAGCTCCCGCTTGGTGTAGACGGAGGCGTGAAATCCCCAGTCCGGATGCGCAGCCAGCTCCTCGTAACGTTCGTTCTGTGCATCGATCGGTTCGAAAAAGGCATCCGGGTCCGCGGTATGGAACATCACCGGAAAGTTCAGCTCCGCGGCTTTTTCGAAGATCGGCGCCAGTCTCTCATCGTCGATCCGCAGCAGCTCCCCGTTTGCCTCGCGAACGCTCAAGCCGAGGTCCTTCCAGAACTTGATCCCGCAGGCGCCATGCTCGGCCATGCGGTCCATCCGCTCGCAGCTCAGCCGCGCGAAGTCCGCCCGCTCCACGCCGTTCCAGTCCATCCAGCCGATGGTCGAAAATCTTCCCCGAGCGGAGCCGTGCAGCCGGTCCATTCCCTGCAAAGCCTGCTCTCCCACCTGCATGGTAATGTTCACCAGCAACTCCACATCGCACGCATCCATCACCTTCAGCAGCTCGGATGGATTCTGCGAATCGAGATGATTGTGGTAGTCGATGACGGAAAACCGCGGCCTCTCCACCCTGTGGACCGGAGTCTTGAGCGAAGACCTCGGCTGAAACTCCCCCAGGGGCAGATCGACCTTCACCGCCGCGCTGACCATGTCGACAAATTTGTCTGCTTTGTCTGCCGCGACCGCCGCCGCGCCTGCATCCGTGGAAGCTCCTCCCTTCCGACCCTCGATCACCTCTGCCTCCGTCGAGCCTGGCGAACTGCATCTTTGCAGTTCGTTTTGTTTCGTTTTGTAATGTATAAGTATTCTCAGCGAAGCAGTCAAGCTCCGCTGCCTCACTTTGTACGCCGAAAGTAGAGGGAAGAACGCGGAAACGCTCGCCTCTGCTGCCGCGTCCGGCTTGAAGATAGAATTCATCGGCAGGAGAACTCATGCTGGCAGACAAACTCGGAACCGCCGGCTATGGAAGATTCCTCCTCGTCGTAGCCGGCTTCGGCGGTCTGCTCTACGGAGTCGACATCGGCATCATCGCCGCCGCGCTACTCTACCTCAGCAAGACCGTCAACCTCACCGTCGCGCAGACCTCGATCATCGTCGCCGCGGTGCTCGGCGGCAGCATGGTCTCGTCGCTGCTCGCAGGTCTATTCGCCGACTGGCTCGGACGCCGCAGGATGATGATCGTCAGCGGCGTCATGTTCCTCGCCAGCGTCGGCCTCATCGTCCTTTCGCATGGTTTCGTCATGCTGTTTCTGGGCCGTCTGCTGCAGGGCATGAGCGGCGGAGTCATCGCCGTCGTCATCCCCCTCTACCTCGCCGAGTGCCTGGGCGCCAACAACCGCGGCCGCGGCAGCGCGATCTTCCAGTGGATGCTTACCTTCGGCATCGTCATCGCCTCCTTCGCCGGCCTGTTCTATACCCGCGCCGCCGAGGCCGCCATCGCCGCCACCACCGATCCGGTCCTCATTCGCGCCGCCCAGGACCACGCCTGGCGCAGCATGTTCCTGGCCATGATCTATCCCGGCCTCATCTTCTTCGCGGGCACGCTGCTCCTGGTCGAAACTCCGCGCTGGCTCTTTCGCCAAGGCCGCGCCGCCGCCGCCCTCGTCTCGCTGCGCCGCCTCCTGCCGCCCCAGGAAGCCGACCGGCAGTTCCATGAGATGGAGGCCATCGCCCTCGAAACCAAGGAGCAGGCCGCAAACGCCCAGGGCAGCCTGTTGCAACGAAGGTATGTCATTCCTTTCGTGCTCGCCTGCGTCGTGCTCGCCTGCAATCAGGCCACCGGGATCAACTCCATCCTGGCCTTTCTCGTTGTCATCCTGAAACAGGCCGGCATGAGCGCCGCCAACGCCACCCGCGGCGACGTCGTCGTCAAGGTGGTTCACTGCCTGATGACCGTGATCGCCGTCGCTCTCGTCGATAAAAAAGGCCGCAAGTTCCTGCTTAAAATCGGCACCGCCGGCATCATCTTTTCGCTTCTTTCCGGCGGCCTGCTGTTCCGCACCTTCGAGTCCAGGCGCATCGACGTCCGGCAGAAGATCCAGGCTGCGGTCACCGGGGACACCCTGCGGCTTTCGGTCCGTCACGCAGCCCTTGGACCGGCCCTCCCCGGACGCACCATGGCCCTCACCGTCCTCTACTCCCACGGCAGTGGAGACAAGGTCGCCACCGCCTTCGACTCCGATCGCGACGACCTCCTGAGCATCCAGCCGGAGGGCAAAGAGGCCGGCAAACCGCTTACTATCCGCCGCGCCTTCTACGGTCCGGTCGCGACCCGAACCACAGGCTGGCTCATCACGCTGTGCATGGGCCTGTTCGTCTCCTTCTTCTCCATCGGCCCCGGCGTGGTGGTTTGGCTCGCGCTTTCGGAGCTCATGCCAACCCGCATCCGCTCCACGGGAATGGGCATCGCCCTACTGTTGAACCAGGGGGTCTCCACCATGTTCGCCGCGCTCTTCCTTCCGGTGGTCGGCAACTACGGCTTCTTCGCCATGTTCTTCGTCTGGGCCGGCTTCACCACGCTCTACTTCATCACCGCCGCCTTCTTCCTGCCCGAGACCAAAGGCAAGACCCTCGAAGAGATCGAGGAGTCCTTCGATCCATCGCTTAAAGAAAAACTCGCCTGAACTAACCGGAATCGCAGGCCCACCCTCGAGTTGCCCCCGTAGCCGAACTTCAGGCCACTTGCTCCCCAGCCACGAGCACCGTCTCGATACGCAGTCCCATGCCATCGCCATCCTCGCGAAAACGAATCAGGTCCGCCCTTTCACCTACCCGCAACTCCCCCCGGCCATCCACAAAGCGTCCTGGATTGACTGTCGCCATCGTCATGGCCTCCGCCAAACTGATGCCCGCCATGCCCATTGCCCGCGCCACACCATCCTTCAGCGGCAGCGCAGCTCCTGCAAGATAGGTTGTCCCCGCCAGACTCAGCCTCCCGCTTGCGTTCAGCTCGACACTCCCGCCGACCGAAGTCTCATACACTCCCGGCGCCATCCCCGCCAGCGAAACCGCATCCGACACTAGAATCGACCGGGCAATCCCCTTGGCCCGAATCATCGCCTTGAGCGCATCCGCCGGAAGATGATGCCCATCCGCAATCAACGTCGCGGTCAGCCGGTCATCGGCCATTTGCGTCCACAGCACGTTGGGATGCCGCGGCAGCATAGCGCCAATCCCATTGCCGAGGTGGGTGGATAACCGAGCGCCCGCATTCACGGCGCGTCTCACCTGGTCCACGGTGGCGTCGGTATGTCCCAAGGCCACATGCACCCCATGCGCCGCCAGCGCGGCAATATATTCCTCCGCTTCATGGAAGTGCGGCGACAGGGTCACCATCCCCACCAGGCCGCCTGAAGCCTCCTGCCAGCGCTTCCACTCCTCGACGCTCGGCGGTCGTACATGCTCCACCGGATGAGCGCCGCGCGGACCATCCACTGCGCTGATGTGAGGGCCCTCGACATGGACATACGGCACCATCGCCGCCACCAGCCAGCTGCTCTGCCGGGCCTCTGCCACAACCCGAAGCGCCTTCTTGATCTTCTCCTCCGAAGACGTAATGATCGTAGGAAGAAACGTGGTCACGCCCGTGGCCATCATCTTGCCCGCAAGCGATACGATCTCTTCCACGCTCGGCTCCGCGGCGTTCACATCGCAGCCGCCGAAGCCGTTCACCTGCAGATCGATCAGGCCCGGGCCAAGCCACGCATCGTCGTGATGCCGGCCGACCTCGAACTTCTGAATGACACCCCGATCCACGGTTACTTCGACAGGCATTCCGTCGTAGAGACGTCGCCCCGTCAGTTTTTGCGCTGGATGCATTGATCCGCTTTGCCTAAATCAGAGAATACGATACCACCCGAACAAGACGACGCTCGAAGAGCTGTCACGTGGGTTCAGAACTACCTGCCAGCGTGCTGGGCATCCTTCATCCATGCTTCCTGTGTTTGAAAGTAAATGGTCGGCCCTAGTAGACGACTTGACTCGAACTAGCGACCTCACCCACCATGGTGCGGAAGTTGGGAAAAGTTGGTCGGGACGACTAGATTCGAACTAGCGACCTCACCCACCCCAAGGGTGCGCTCTACCAGGCTGAGCCACGTCCCGACTGTTGCTTGGCACGTCAGCCCAGGCGGGCGACGGCGGGGTATCTTGCAGTTCCAAGTGTACACGAACCACCCCCACCCGCGGCCATCTCGCTACTTGGCAGGAGCCACAAACTCCTTCGGCAACGAGCCACCCTCGCCAAAGAAAAAATCGTTCATCTGCTCCACCAGAAACTCCTGCGCCTCCTTGGTCCACGGCTGCAGCCGATACTCATTCAGCAGCATCTTCTGCCGCTCCACCCACTCGCCCCAGCTCTTCTTCGAAACGTTCTTGAAGATCTTCTGTCCGAAGTCCGAATCGAACGGCGGCTCCTCGAGGCCCTCCATCTCAGTCTTGAATCGCGTGTCGAAAACCATGTGTGCCATCGCCGATATTCTCCTGTTCTCCTTCGATTGTAGCGGCACTGCGCCAACCCGCCTACCGCCGCTTCCCCTTGGCTTTTTTGCTCCGCTCCCGCGCCTTCGATTTCGTCTTCTCCTTCTTTCCAGCCCGGTTCGGACTTGAATGCGGTCGTTCGCCATCCGCAGTCGCAGCCGTCTTCGATCGTCTCAGAGATCGCGATTCCACCACCGCATCGCTTGCCCCCGGCAGCAGCGCAAATTGTAACCGGCGCTGTTGCCTATCGATTCGGTCCAGCAGCACATGCACCCGCTGCCCCATCTTGAACACCCGTCCATTGCGCGCGCCTACAATCTGCCTGTCCGTATCGCGGAAGAGATAGCGGTCGTCCTGCAGCGAACTCAGCGGCACCAAGCCCTCGATAAACAGATTGTCCAGTTCAACAAAAAAACCATACTTGGTGCACGATAGAACGATCGCGTCGAAGTCCTCCCCCACCCGGTCCTGCATGAACTTGATCTTCTTCCATTCGATCAGCTCCCGCTCCGCATCATCGGCCCGCCGCTCCGACTGGCTCGACTCCGCCGCAATCGCCTCCAGCTCCTCCTCCGGAATCGGCCTTGCCGGAAGCGATCTCTCCGCCCGCTCCACACGCCCCTTCGCCGCCGTCTTCTCCGTCGTCTTCTCCGTCCAGGGCTGCGGGGCATCCGACAGAATCGCTCCACCCCGCGTATCCGCGCCCGACTGGATCAACTCCCGCAGCAGCCGATGCACAATCAAATCCGGATACCGCCGAATCGGCGAAGTAAAGTGCGTATAGCTCGGACTCGCCAGCGCAAAGTGCCCCACGTTCTTCTCGCTGTACCGCGCCTGCTTCAGCGACCGCAGCATCAGGTACGCAAGAATCCGCTCCTCCGGCTTGCCCGCGATCTTCGCCGTCAGCCGTTGATACATTCGCGGCGTCACCGGAATTGCCTCCGCCACCTCATGCGTCTGGACTTTCGCGTGCCCCTGCCGCCCACGCGCATCCCGCCGATCGGACTTCATCTGTATCCGTTTCACGGGCAGGCTGCTGAACCCCAGCGAGTACCCAAACTGACTCGCCGTCTCTTCAAAATCCACAATCCGCTTCGGATCCGGAATCTCGTGAATCCGATACACGCTCGGCACGCCTTGCGCCTCAATCCAGGTCGCCACGCACTCATTCGCCGACAGCATGAACTCCTCGATCAACCGATGCGCCCATCCCCGCTGCGAACGGACAATCGCCTCCATGTTCCCATCCGGGTCGAACTGGATCACCGGCTCCGGCAAATCGAAGTCGATCGATCCGCGCCGATGCCGCTTCGCATTGAGCTTCAGCGCAAGCTCGTGCATCCGCTCGAACTCCGGCGCCAGCTCCGCAAACTCGCGCCGAGTCTCTACATTGCCATCCAGCACGCCCTGCACCTGCGTGTACGTCATCCGCCTGGCGCTGCGAATGATCCCTTCGCACACGTCATACCCCACCACCTCGCCGCGCGCATCGATCTCCATCACGCAGCTCAGCACCAGCCTGTCCTCATCCGGCCGCAGGCTGCACATCCCGCTCGAAAGCTCCGGCGGCAGCATCGGAATCGCGCGATCCGGAAAATACACGCTCGTCCCCCGCAGCCGGGCCTCCAGATCGAGCGCCGTCCCGGGCCGCACATAACGGCTCACATCCGCAATATGAACCTGCAGCTCCCAATTTCCATTCGCAAGCTCCCGCACCAGCACCGCATCGTCGAAATCCCGCGCCGTCTCGCCATCGATCGTCACAATCTTCAACCCACGAAAATCCCGCCGCTGCGCAAGCTCCTTCGCATCCAGAGTGGCCACCGTCTGCTCCGCGCTGGCCGAAGCCTCCGCCAGGACATTCGCTGGAAATACATGCGGCAGATGATGCTTGCGGATGATAATCTCCACATCCACGCCAAACGCATCCGGCGGCCCCAGCACCTCGATCACGCGCCCCCGCGCCGGCCTTCCAGTCGTCGGATAATCGGTGATCTCCACATCCACCGCCAACCCCTCCAGCGGCCGATGCGGATCCAACTCGTCGGCCCAATGCACCTGCTGTGCCCGCGCCTCCTCTCCCAGCACACGATGCGGCGTAACCCGCGTCAGCGAAGCTTGCTCCGCTCCCTCCGGAATCAAAATCGGCTGCGTCATCCGCTCATCCAACGGCTGCACGAAGTTGCCGTTCACCAGCGGAGCATCCTCCCATGCCCCACCTCGCCGCCCTCGCGCATAATGAAAGATCCCCACCACCGTAGGGTTCCTCCGGTTCAGCACCCGCGCCACACGCCCTGACCGCCGCCCATCCCGCCCCGGCGGAGCCTCATCCACCAGAACCTCATCGCCTTGCATCGCGCCGTTCAGCTCATTCGGCGGAATGAAAAGATCGTCGGCTCGGTCCACGCTTCCATTCGGCCGCACAAACCCATACCCATCCCGATGCAGATCCAGCCGCCCCGCTACCAGCCTGTCCCGCGTAGCCCGATGCTCCACCGGCATCTCCCCAGAGACAATCGCCGCCCTCCCGAGCTTTCCCCGTTTCGTCTTCTCCGGCACCGCCGACGGCAGGCTCCACTGCTCGCTATCGGTCTTCACCAGCTCGCCTCGAGCCGTAATCCGCGCCAGTTGTTCCAGCAACAACCGCCGCTCGCGTCCCCCGCCCAGCCCCAGCTCGCGAATCAGTTGCTTATACCCCGCACGATGCCCTGGCAAACGCTCAATCTGTCGCATCAACGCACGATCGGTCTGTGGGTACGGAGTCTGTGCCATCACTCTCCGAGCATACCGCGAACCGTGAAAGATATGTCCTGCCGGACGGGCCGCCTGCGCGGCGAGCGGTCACTTCGTGACGCGTATACCTTTTCTCGATAGCACAGCAACTGCGGTCCTCCCGATGGTCGGAAGGGAAATATTGCGCCGACCATCGGGAGGCCCATCTGAAGGAGGTATACAAGTCACCAAGTGACCGCCCGGCGCGTAGCGGGCACGTCCGGCAGGAGCAAATCACTTCAGCGTCTTAGACATCTCCGCCGCCTGCTCCAGCGTGGTATTGCCGGGCACCCGAGTAAAGTCCGTCTGCACCTCATCCTGGTGCTGCCCAATGTTCTTGAAGAACAGAGCCTTGCCCTCGATATGCACATGCGTCTCCGTGATCTGCCACAGCCCCGGCGCCACCTGCCTCCGTTCTACCCGGAACGTCCCCCCCGCCTTCACCCGCCCCAGCAGACCCCACCCAAAGGTCACATCCTGCGTCAGCCTCCCGCTTAGAATCTCAATTCTGTGCTGCTGCCGGTCCATCACCAGCTCCCCCTCCATCGTGCCCAGCACTCTCGACTGCATGTCCGGCGGCGTGAAGTTCGGGTTCGGCTCAAAGTGCAGCGTTCTCGTCCCCGCATCCTCGCTCTGCACCTTCCACAGAAACGCCTCCGGCAAAATCCTCAGCAGCTCCGCCGCGTTCTTGTCATCCTGCGCCGCATCTTTCTTCTGCTTTTCGATCTCGCCCGGGTCATGGAGGAAGCTCTGCACTCGCGCGTCTTCGGTCTTCGCGTCAGCCTCGCTCAATGGATGGCCGCCCCGGCTGATCAGGCGCTTTACGGACCCGTTGTCGGTCTGCACGACCACCGAAACCGTATCCAAATCCCTCTGATTGTCCTTGTACTTCCAACGTGAGCGGTCGTTCGCGTCGGCCGCCAGCTCCGCCTGCATCGCCATCGTTACGATCGCTTTAGCATCGCCCTTATCCTGCGCGGGCAGCGGCAATGCGCCCGCCGCAAGCAATCCCACCACTGCGACAAGACGTACATACAATCTCAAATTCGTACCCCGCATCCCGTAAGACGGACACCATGCAACAATGTTTATGCCTCGCTTCCCGACTCTATACGTACGTTCCCGGCGGCTCGTTGGGATTTATTTAAGTCTGGAGGTCTGCCCCAACCTTTTTATCTCCCACTGCATCTGCGTGTGCTGTCTCCCGCATTCAACTCACCCACTCCACTCGTACGCTTCTCTTTCCCAACCGCAGCGTTGGAGACTCGCCAATCGCCTGCTTGCTGTAAAGCTTCCCACTGAACTTAACGCCGTTCAGGCTCACCGCGTTCTCCACAAGCTTTCGGTTTGCCTCGGCGACGGAGGCAGCAAGTCCTGCCAGCACCAACAGCTTCGGAACGCGCAGCACAACCCCCATGTCTTCTGTTGCGGGCGCCACCAGTTCGCGTGCCCCGAGCGAGATCTTTGTGTCCGTCGGGGGTTCCACCAGCCCCTCCTTCCCCAGCGAAATCTTCACCACCGGCACATCCTCGCTCACACCCCGCTGCTGAAACATCTTCGCCCAGCCCTCCGCCGCCGCATCCGCCTCCTCCCCGGAATGAAAGTCACGTGCAATCGTCCACGCCAGGTTCTTCTTCGCCTGCATCGGATGCAGCCTGCCCTCGCGCACCTCCTCCTGCATCGCCGCAATCTCCGAGCCCCGCAGATCCGTCAGCAGCGTCCAGTACCGCCACATCAGCTCATCCGAGATCGACATCAGCTTCCCATACATCTCTCCCGCCGGCTCATGCACGCCAATCGCATTGCCCAGCGACTTCGACATCTTCTGCACCCCATCGAGCCCCTCGATGATCGGCATCATCAACACAACCTGCTGCGCCTGCCCGAAGTGCTTCTGCAGATCGCGCCCCCGCATCAGGTTGAATTTCTGGTCCGTCCCCCCCAGCTCCACATCGCACTCCAGCGCGACCGAATCATACCCCTGCGCGATCGGGTAGATCAGCTCATGCAGCGCAATCGGCTGCTCTTTATTGAACCGCTTATGAAAGTCCTCGCGTTCCAGCATCTGCGACAAAGTGAACTGCGCCATCAGCTTCACCATGTCGTAGTACCCCAGCTTGTCCAGCCACTCCGAGTTGTACCGCACCTCCGTCTGCTCGCGATCCAGAATCTTGAACACCTGCTCCTTGTACGTCTCCGCATTCGCCGCGATCTGCTCTCGCGTCAGCGGCTTGCGCGTCACATCGCGCCCCGTAGGATCGCCGATCAGCGCGGTAGAGTCGCCGATCAGAAAAATCACCGTATGCCCCAGCGTCTGGAAGTGCCTCAGCTTCCGCAGCAGCACCGTATGCCCCAGATGCAGATCCGGCGCCGTAGGATCGAACCCCGCCTTGATCCGCATCGGCACGCCGGTTGCAATCGACCTCGAAATGCGCTCCTTCAGCGCCTCCAGCGGAACGATCTCCGCGGCCCCCTTGGTCATCAAATCCAGTTGATCTTCGAGCGCTGGAAAGAGCGATGGAAAGTTAGACATGTTCTCAGTAATCGAAGCAGCCATGTCTGCCAAGTATAGAGAATCGAGACGGCCCGGATTCACCGTGCGTTCTGCAGATACTTTGCCTTGGCATCGTGAAGCTGCTCTATCTGCTCATGCTTGAGAAGATGAGGAGCGCCGAGTTGCTGCGCCACCAGCGCGATGTGGGCCAGATGCTCCACCGTCTCCATCTTCTGGAACGCCCGCAGCAGCGTGTCTGCGTAGCTCACCGCGCCATGGTTGGCCAAAAGAATCGCATCGTGGTCCGGAATGTGCGGCACCAGGCTCGCCGCCACCTCGGCAGTTCCCGTCGTCGCGTACTTCGCCAGCGGAACGACCCCCAGCGTCATCACCGCCTCCTGGCACAGCATATCCTCCAGCCCTCGCCCCGCGCACGCGAATCCCGTGGCGATCGGAGGGTGCGAGTGGATCACGGCTCGAACATCATCGCGAAAGTGGTACACGGCAAGATGCATGCTCACCTCGCTGGTCACCTTCCTCGATCCTTCCAGGTGCCTTCCCTCCAGATCGACGACCACCATGTCAGCCTGCCGCAGCATGAACTTGCTCACCCCGGTTGGAGTAACCAGCAGGCGTCGCTCGTCCAGCCGAACCGACAGGTTTCCCGAGGTGCCGGGCATAAATCCCAGACGATGGAGCAGTCTGCTGAACAGGACAAGCTCTCGCCTCAACTCACATTCCGTCCGGCATTTGCTGTCGACCATCTTTGCTCCTTTCTACTTCCGAGAAATATACCCTGCCTTGGCCTTCAAAGTATCTTAAACGGCGTCGATTCTGCGCTAAGGCTCGGCTTTCGCGACAAGGCCCCCTGCAGCTTGCGCCAGCTCTTCCCCAAACGGTCGGACGCCATGAAGATCTGCCCCGCGGTAAGCGGTCCCAGCACTTTATAATGTCCAACCGCCGCCAGCCCCATCGAAGCGATGCAGCCGCACTGCTCACAGTCCGGGCTTCCGCCAAACTGGCACGGCGTAATCCTGGTCGTCAGATCGGCCGAGATGGTCTCGGTGGTCCTTGCAAAGATGCATTCGTCCGGACTCTTCGGCGGCGACGCGATCTCATCGATCAGGCCGCCGGGCATGTCCAGCACAGGATACTTCAGCCGCAACTCTCGCAGCTCCGCGATGACGGAAGCTCGTTGTCCGGCCGAGAGTATCTCGGGATCGGTGGCCCCGAGTTGCGGCGTGAACAGGCTGAACCATACCTTCGCGATCTCCGGACGCGCGCTCCAGAAGCCGAGAAACTCGTCCAGGTATCCGGCCCTCTGCGCGATCTGCGACGTAATCGTGCAATGCACCGTAACCTTCGCGCCTGCGATGTTCTTCAAAATGCGCTCATAGGTGGCCGGTTTGCGTCTCTGGTCATGCTCCGGCTGCAGGCCATCGATCGACACCACGACATTCAGCTTCTTGAACTTCTTCCACGCGGCTGGAACGACCCGAAACGCGCTCGTAACCACCTGCGTATGAACGCCGCGGCTATCCATCTCCGGCAACAGCAGCTCAAGCTCGCGATAGCGGACCAGAGGATCTCCTCCCACCAGCGACACGTGCAGCGGCCGGTGCTCGTCGATTACGGCAAGCACCTTCGCCACCAGTTCATCTCCTTTGAAGTCGGAGAGTTGCCTGAGCTGCGTCGCGCCGCCCAGATGTGCCGCGTCGAAGGCATAGCACCCGGGACAGCGAAGTGGGCATTCTTTGGTGATTTCAATAGAAAGCGAAGGGGCGCGTCCGGTCAGAATCGACGCCCACGCATGTAGTACCTCGGATGTTTGCATCACCTCTCCAGATGAATCGCGTTCGCGATCGGTGGGTGTGAATGGACACGTGCACGACTCGATGAGAGCCTGCGCAGGTTGCAAGAAAAGCAGGTTGCAATGAGAGGTAGAGAGATAGATCAGACCCGGATGGGCAGGCTGTAGGTCTCCGCGGGAGGACCCGCGGTCAGCATCGCGTACAAGGCGGCGGACCACTCCCGCAACTTCCCATAAATAAACCTCCCAGCGCGGATTGTAGGGAAAGATAAACGCTGCAGGAGAGCAAGGAGGAAGATAACCTTCTCCTTGCGTCGCTGCGAAGTGATGAGAACAAGACAAAAGACGGTCGCCAGGGAAAGTAGCCCGAACTCAAAATCCTGACCGCCACGCAAGAACTTATCGAAGTGCCAGAAGTATTCGGTCAAGGGCATAACGGCCAGCAGCACGGCAGTGAAGAGCACAAGCATCCATCCGCCCACGGCATGCGCCTGTGAGAGTCCACCGGAAAAAGTCGAACTCTTGCTGGAAACCTGCCTCAAAGGACCTCTCGATTCGACCATGGTCGCTTAGAAATATTTTGCTCGCCCACACTCGCGCCCACTCATCCGATGTGATGATTAGTCTTCAGATGCTTCTTCGAGCGGAAAGGATGATTTTTGCGATCCGATCTCTGTTCATCTTTACACAGTTCGTAGTGGATCGTTCCGTGGACAGGCGCAGCTCGCAGACTCACCAACATCTCCCTTGATGCCCGACCGCAAATCCAAACCGGAACGCACCACCCCACACAAAGACAAGATCTGCAAGGCCTGCGGCCGAGCCTTCGAGTGGCGCAAGCGATGGGCTCAGGATTGGGACGTTGTTAAATATTGCAGCGAAGCCTGTCGCAGCCGCAAAGCCACAGCCTCCGACGCCGAACTCGAATCCGCCATCCTCTCCCTGCTTGCTGTGCGCGGACGCGGCAAAACCATCTGTCCCTCCGAAGCCGCGAAACTTGTCGCCGGCGAAGATCGCGACAAGGAAAAAGCCTCCCGCCGAAACTGGGAAGCTTTGATGGAGCCGGCCAGAACCGCCGCCCGCCGCCTCGCAGCCGCCGGCAAGATCGTCATCACCCAGCACAACCACATCGTCGATCCCTCCACTGCAAGAGGCCCGATCCGTTTACGACTACGTTGAAATATCTTCGCAAAATCCTTCCGCCGCAGGCCACTCTTGCCTCTACCGTGCGCTCTCATTACCTCATGGCGACTACGAAACCATCCACCACCCACGCAAACTCCACCAGCACCAAGCGCTCGGCCGCATCGAGCAAACGCAATACCAAAGCCAGCACACGCAGCACCGGAGCCAAAGCGCATAAGACCGCGCAAAAACAATCCCACAAACCATCATCGACCGACAAACACTCCGACAATCCAAGCTCCACCGGCCACGGCAAAGCCAAGAAAGAACCGGCAAGACAGACCTCCCGCTGCTGGCCCGGCTACGAGCCCGTTCCCGGCAAACCTCGCAACGAAAAAGGAAGCTGCAAGCCGAAAGCCCACCAGACCGCGGCCGAGAAAAGTCCGACGGGATGGCAGCGGCCGCTAGCAAGCTCCACAAGGCCGGCGGCAGCAAAGCCCGCGCCAACCACTCGCATTAGGGCAGATCTCCTGAGACTGTGGAGTGGGAAACATGCTGCTTTGCTTGAGAGAAACAGCGCGAGCAGCTTACCTCTCTTTACACCTTCAGGAGATTTGCATGAGCCGTATACTTGAGGCGCATGGACGCCGAACGCCTCCGCGCCTTCCTCCTCACTCTCCCACACGTCTGCGAGACCGAACAATGGGGCGGTCTTGTCTTCTGGGCCGGCGAAAAAGCCATCGGCGGCAAGATGTTTGTCATGCTTCCCCTCGACTGCGCCGACGCAACCCCTCGCATCCTCTCGTATGCCGCCGGTCCCGAACGCTATCCTGACCTCCTCGAGATGGAGGGCATCTTTCCCGCGCCCTACACCGCCCGCATCCACTGGGTAGCCGTCGAGCGTTGGAGCGTCTTCCGCGCCTCCGAGTGGGAGAAGGAGCTTCGCGCCGCCCACGCCCTTACCCTCGCCAAACTCCCGCCCCGCACCCGAGCCGTCCTCGCCCTCCCCGCCGCGCAGCAAAGACGCCTCATCGCCGAACGAAGAAAGCTCCTCGCCGCAAAATCCCGTTGACCTGCTATGTCCTGCCGGACGGGCCCGCTACGCGCGGCGCGGTCACTTCGTGACGCGTATACCTTTTCTCGGCACAATGTGCTTCTGCGTCCCCCCGCTGCTCGGAAGGAAAATTGTCCGCCGACCAGCGGGAGGCCCAAAGAGGTTTGTGCTATCGAGAAAAGGTATACGCGCCACGAAGTGGCCTCCCGCCGAGCAGGCGGCCCGTCCGGCAGGACATCTTCTTTCAAAGATTACGGCAGAGACGTCCGAAACCTAGCCACATCCCGGTTGAAGATCCCCGCAAACGCAGGCCAGTACGCGTAGATCAGGAACAGCTCCAGCAACGCGCACACCAGCCCGGGCCCAATCCCCGCCGGCGCCAGCGTCAGGTGGAACAGCAGAATATTGACGATGATCGGCCCCAGCAGCACTAGCGCTACAGGCACATAAATCCCCACTAGAAGCAGGATTCCCGCGATAACGTAAAGAATGCCGTAGAAGGTAAACCATCCATGGGTGAACATCAGCATGGCGAGCGTTCCAGCGTCCCCCGGCATCGGCTGCTGCGGAATGAAGTGGAAGAACGCGTTGAGACCGAACACCAGAAACACCAGTCCAAGCAGCACCCGGGCGATAATGACGGCGATCTTCATAGGCAGGCAGGCTCCTCACATTGCGTGTGGCCCTGATTCTCTGCGGCGGCGCGGCTTGCGTCAAGCAGTTTGATGCGGCTAACGCCAGGCAGTCTGATTCGGCTTGCGCCAGGCAGTTTGATTCGGATAGCGTCGAAGCATGCCGAACCCCTCTCAACCCGGCGTCACCCTCTCGCTCGCCGGCAAGGTCGCGCTGATCACCGGGGGCTCGCGCGGCATCGGCGCCGCCACCGTCCGCCTCTTCCGCCAAGCCGGCGCGAAGGTCGTCTTCAACTACCGCTCCGCCGTCCAGCAAGCCGAAGCCCTCGCGGCCGAGTGCGGCGGCCCCGATCTCTGCCGCGCCATCCAGCAGCCGCTCTCCACCCCAGAAGACGGAGAAGCTCTCGTCGCCGCCGCGGTCTCTGCCTTCGGCCGCCTCGACTGTGCCATCCTCAACCACGGCATCTGGCCCGCCCATGACGCTCCCATCGCCACCCTCTCCTCGGCCCAGTGGCGCGCCACCATGAGCACCAACCTCGACAGCGTCTTCGGCGCCATCCGAGCCGCCGTCGCCCAGATGCAGCGGCAACCGGCAGAAGCCAGCGACCGCGGCCATGTCGTAACCGCCCGCGGCCATATCGTCTTGATCAGCTCCACCGCCGGCCAGCGCGGCGAAGCCTTCCACGCCGACTACGCCGCCACCAAAGGCGCCCTCATCTCCCTCACCAAAAGCCTCTCCACCGAACTGATCGGCCAAGGCATCTACTGCAACTGCGTCGCCCCCGGCTGGGTCGCCACCGATGCCACCACGGAGGTCCTCAGCAACCCCGAAGTCTCCGCTAAGCTGCTCTCGCTCATCCCTCTCGGCCGCGCCGCCGAACCTGAGGAGATCGCCGCCCCCATCCTCTTTCTCTGCACGCCTTACGCCGGCTTCATCTCCGGCGAGATCTTAAACGTCAACGGCGGGGCTGTGCTCGTCGGCTGAATCAGATTTCCGAGGCCCCATGAAGCAAGTCCTCCTCTCTCTCGCGCTCTCGATCGCCGCCTGCCATCCGCTCTGGGGACAGGCCAGCGAGATCCCCAGCGCCGCCCCCACCCAGCCCACCGGCGAAGACTCCCAGCAGCGCGGCCGCAAGCTGCTCGACGAATGCCTGCAAGCTCTCGGCGGCGACGCCTGGCTGAACCGCAAAAATCTCCAGGTCACCGGCCGCATGGGCCGCTACTTTCACGGCTCGCCCACCGGCATCACCCTCGACTACACCTCAACCACCAGCTTCGCCGGCGCATCCGAGTCCGAGCGCATCGGCTTTCTCTCCGACAAGAGCATGATCCTGCCCGGCAAAAAGATCGACGTCGTCCACATCTGGACCGTCGGCCAGGGCTATGAGATCACCTACAAAGGCAAGTCCGAACTCCCCAAAGACCAGGTCGCCGACTACTTCCGCCGCCAGGCCCACTCGATCGAAGCCATCTACCGCGTCTGGCTCAAAGCTCCCGGCGTGGTCGTCCTCTACGAGGGCACCAGCATGGTCGAGCGCCGCCTCTCCGACAAGGTCACCATCCTCAGCGACAACAACGACGCGGTCACGCTCGAGCTCGACGCCAGCAGCCACCTGCCCCTTCGCCGCAGCTTCGAGTGGCGCAATGAAAAATTCCAGGACTTCGACAAGGACATCGAAGAGTACGCGGACTATCACGCCGTCCAGGGCCTGCCCACCCCCTACTCCCTCACCCGCACGCTCAACGGCGACATCGTCACCCAGAGCTTCCTCACCAAGATCGCCTACGACATCGACCTGCCCCCCGACTTCTTCAACCCCGACGTCCTCCTCAAGAAAAAGTAAAGATAACGCTGCAAGTAAATTTCCATCAGCTGGGTGCCCCATATCTCGATTTTGAGATGTGGGCCTCGAGCGCAGCGAGATTCATTCGCCAGGCACGATACTTCATCCCTTGGCGCGACACCACCACTCGGTCATAGTATGTTTCTGATCGGTACTAACGAAGAATCGGTGTCATCGGTGGCAATCGGCGTTAGGCTTCTCCGTCTAATTTTGCCAGCCGCCAAAAGGAGCCTCCCATGTCTAAACGAAAGTTCGCCAGCATCCTCGAGACCATCGGCAACACCCCCGTCGTACGCATCAACAAACTCGCTCCGCCCGACATCCACCTCTACGTCAAGATCGAAGCCTTCAATCCGCTCGGCTCCGTCAAAGACCGCCTCGCCCTTGGCGTCATCGAAGACGCCGAACGCACCGGCGCGCTCCACCCCGGCCAAACCGTCATCGAAGCCACCAGCGGCAACACCGGCATCGGCCTCGCCATGGTCTGCGCGCAGAAGGGCTACCCGCTCGTCGTCACCATGGCCGAGACCTTCTCGATCGAACGCCGCAAACTCATGCGCTTTCTCGGCGCCCGCGTCGTGCTCACCCCGGCCGCCGAGCGCGGCTTCGGCATGGTCAAAAAGGTCAACGAGCTCGCCGAAAAGCACGGCTGGTTCCGCACCCGCCAGTTCGACAACCAAGCCAACGCCGACATGCACTCCCGCACCACTGCGCAGGAGATCCTCCGCGACTTCGAAGGCGACCCGCTCGACTTCTGGATCACCGGCTTCGGCACCGGCGGCACTCTCAAAGGCGTAGCCCGCGTCCTCGCCGACAAGCGCCCCGAAACCAAAATCATCGTCTGCGAACCCGAGCTGGCTCCCATGCTCGCGAGCGGCCTCCCACAACCCCGCAACCCCGACCGCTCCCCCTCCGGCAGCCATCCCGCTTGGCAGCCGCACCCGCAGCAGGGCTGGAGCCCGGACTTCATCTCCGGCCTCACCCAGGACGCCGTCGACGCCGGCAATATCGACCGGATCCTCACTATCTCCAACGCCGACGCCATGCGCACCAGCCGCGAACTTGCCACCCAGGAAGGCATCTTCGTCGGCATCACCTCCGGCGCCACCTTCGCCGGAGCGCTCCGCATCGCGGCCGAAGCCCCCAAAGACTCCACCATCCTCTGCATGCTGCCCGACACCGGCGAGCGCTACCTCAGCACCGGCCTCTTCGCCGACATCGCCGTCGACATGACTCCCGAAGAAGTAGAAATCTCCCGCTCCACCCCCAGCGCCCAACTCCAACCCGCCCCAGCGACAGCCTGACTCATGCCCAGGTGAACTGGACGAGCGTCTGAACGTCCGGGTGAAGGCTCTTATGCACCGGGCAGGTATGCGCCGCTCTTTCCAGCCTTTGCTTGTTCTCTTCGCTGACAGGTTGCGGCACATGGATGTTGACGGTCAATCGATGAATCATCCGTATGGGTGCGTTGGCCATCTCCTTTTCCACCTTCGCCGTTGTTCCGGCAATGTCAAGGTCAAGCGAACGCGCCATAATGCCCATGACACTCAGCATGCAACTGCCTAGCGCGGTTGCCACCAGATCGGTCGGGGAAAAGCTCTCCCCACGCCCCTGATTGTCTTTCGGGGCGTCGGTGGTGAGCACGGTTCCAGATGGACCATGGACGGCTCTGCAGTGCAAATCTCCCTGATACTCCAATTCAATGGCGACCATAGCGATTCCTCAGAATGCGGTGAAATGCAGCAGTTTAACAGGTCAAATACCCATAAGGAGTCTCCGATTAAGATGCGGCTTTGAAAGAGCCAGCTTCAGCCGCGCCCTTTCAAACTAGACTTAATTAGAGGTTTCCCAAGAGCGTTACTGCCCATCCACCCGCACCATTCGGTAGCCCGATGGCGGCTCGAACAGCTTCGCCTCCGGCTCGGCGAGGTTGACGCCGCTCACGACGAAGTTCTGCACTGCCGAAGCTCGCGGATCAAACCGCTTCGTAACGACATTGATTCCCAGCCGCGGCGAGTACCAGAACTCCTTCACCACCGGCTGCGGCTTCGCATTGCCCATCGCGCCCACATTAAGCGTCATCACCTCGCGCGAACCGACCACGTCCAGGTTCTCGATCGTCTTCCGTCCCAACTCCTCCTGGGTCACTGCCGGGGTTACGGTCGGGGTCACGGTCCCCATGGTATTCGGCAGCCGTCCCGTCGTTTGTCCATTCCCCGTCGCCGCTGGCGCCTCGTATCGGTAGATCGTGCAGACCTGCGTATCCGGCCGGCAGACAGACATCTCATGCCGCGGCGTGTCCTGATAGTCCAGCTCCGTGATTCGCGTCACCTGGGTATCCCCGTTAGGGGCGAAGTACCGCCGCTCCTGAAAGACCCTCCCCAGGCTGTCCCGCGCCACGGTGCGATGATTCTTCATCGTCGCCGTGCTTCCGTCCGGCATCATCCTGGTCCACTCGGTCGTCACCACCGCCGTGAATGGAGCATTGGTCTGGGGCGGAATGTCGATGCTCTCGACCCGCTGGCGCGTCCCGCCATCCGGGGCATGCATCGCCTGCTCCTGCGCTGTCAGCGGCACACTTACAGCCAGCCCAAGAGTCATTGCAGCAAAAAAGGGAAGCCTCTTCATCGCGGCACCTCCTCACGGCAATAGTGTGCCACAACCGAGGCTCCACATCACGCGAATTCTGCCGACCTGTGTAGCCAGCACTGCCGAGCCGCAAGCCGGTGCTGTGGAATCTCGCCGACACTGTCCTGCCGGACGGGCCCGCTACGCGCGGGGCGGCCAGATCAGCTCCGGACCACTGTCTTCAAATGCAGCTCCCGCATCTGCTGCTCGCTCACCGGCGTGGGCGCGTCCACCATGAGGTCAATGGCCTTCGCCGTCTTGGGGAACGCGATCACCTCGCGCAGGCTGGTCGCCCCGGCGAGGATCATCACGATCCGGTCCAGCCCCAGCGCAATGCCGCCATGCGGAGGCGTGCCGTACTCCAGCGCGTCGAGGAAGAAGCCGAACCGCTCCCTGGCCTCCGCGTCGGACATGCCGAGCGAACGAAAGATCTCCGCCTGGACGTCCTTGCGATGGATTCGGATCGAGCCCGAACCGAGCTCGGTGCCGTTCAGCACAATGTCGTACGCCAGCGCCCGGACGGCGCCCTTATCGCTGGTCAGACGTCCGGCCTTGATGTCCTCTTCGTGCGGCGAGGTAAAGGGATGGTGCGCCGCATTCCAGACCTTGGCCTCCTCATCCCACTCATACATGGGAAAGTCGGTGACCCAAAGGAATTTGAAGTCCGCCTCGGTTCCGGTCTTCTTGTAGAGACCATGCTTGTCGGCAAACTTCGACGCAAGCTGCAGCCGCAGCGCTCCCACCCGCTTATAGATCCACTGCGGATCGTGGTTCCACTTCGCCGGTGTGCCTAGCTTGGGGGTTATGACCAGGGCCAGATCCTCGGCCGCAACTGAAAGTTTCGCGTCAATCGTTTCCGCCAGCGGAGCGAATGCAGCGTTCGTCTTTAGCCGAGCCACATCCAGGAAGTCGAGTCCGCAGTCGCCGAACGAAGCCCGAATCTCCTCCACCAGCGCGCGTTTCTGGGTGCCGCTCAATCCGCCGGCGTTGGGAATGACGAACCCGAGCACCGGCAGCACCTGCTCAATCTTCAACGTCTCGCGCAACTCCGGCGTCAGCACATCGGACAACGAAACCATGGCTGGCAGCCGCATATCCGGCTTGTCGATGCCATAGTTTTTGATTGCATCGTCATACGTCATCTGCACGAAAGGAGTGGTCAGCGAGATTCCCGCAGTCGCAAACGCCGCCGTGAGAAATCCCTCGACGACGCGGAACACCGTCTCCTGCTGCGGAAACGTCATCTCCAGGTCGATCTGGGTGAACTCCGGCTGCCGGTCGGCGCGCAGATCTTCATCGCGAAAGCAGCGCGCAATCTGGAAATACCGGTCGAAGCCCGAGATCATCAGGATTTGCTTGAAGATCTGCGGCGACTGCGGCAGGGCGTAGAAGCTGCCCGCATGCACTCGGCTCGGCACCAGGTAGTCGCGCGCGCCCTCCGGCGTGGAACGCGTCATGAACGGCGTTTCGATCTCAAGAAATCCGTGGTCGGAGAGATAGCCTCGAATCGCCTGAGCGACCTTGTGCCGCAGCTCGAAGTTCTGCTGCATCCGCGGACGCCGCAGGTCGAGGTAGCGATACTTCAGCCGCACCTCCTCGTTCGCAATCTCATCTTCCGCAGGCGAAAACGGAGGCGTCTTCGCCTCATTCAGGAGCAGCAGGTCATGCGCAACCACCTCAATCTCGCCGGTCGCCATGTTCGGATTTTCGAGACCGGCAGCTCGCCTCCGAACCTTACCCTTCACGGCAACCACATACTCGGGCCGCGCCGCCTCAGCCTTTCGATGCGCCTCGGCCGAGATCTCTTTGTCGAGCACCACCTGCGTGATCCCGGTGCGGTCGCGCACATCGAGAAAGATCAGGTTGCCATGGTCGCGCCGCCGGTTCACCCAGCCCATTAACACAACGTCCTGGCCGGCCTGCTCCACACGAAGCTCGCCACACGTATTCGTCCGCGCTAAATTCCCTAAAAAGTCCAGCATGATCCATCCACTTTCAAATCGCCTGTTGCAGGCCGAAGAGACAAAGGGTCAACCTCGCAGCGCGCCAATCAGTTCCGCGCGCGCTACCTTCGTCTGTTCGCCTGCACTAAAGTCTTTAACCGTCAGAATACCCGAGGCAACCTCATCCTCACCGATAATCACAATCCGCCGAGCCAGCTTCTCCGCCGTCTCGAACGACTTCTTCAGCCGGAAGCTGCCATCGCCGACCTCAACCGCAAGTCCCGCGCGGCGTAGCTCCTGCGCCAGCACCAGCGCCGCGGCGTTCTGTTCCACACCCATCGGCGCGATAAAGGCATCGAGTTTCGACTTTGTCTGTGTCTCTTCGCCAGCCTGTGCCTGCAGCGTGAGGATCAACCGGTCCTCGCCGATGGCAAAGCCGATGCCGGGAGACTTCGGGCCTCCCAGCATCTCGGACAAGCCGTCGTAGCGTCCGCCGCCGAGCAACGCGTTCTGCGTCCCCAACCCGCTGCCGTCCGGCACGGTGAACTCGAAGGTTGTCCGAGTGTAGTAGTCCAGCCCGCGCACCAGCCGCGGATTCACACTGTACGCCACGTCGCACGCATCGAGCGCCGCCAGCACCTGCGCGAAGTGCTCTTTGCTCGCATCGTCCAAGAAGTCGGCGATCTTCGGTAGCGCGTTGATGATCTCCTGGTCCTCGGGCGCCTTGCTGTCGAGCACCCGCAGCGGATTGGTCTCGGCGCGGCGCTGGTTCTCGGCGCACATGCGATGCTTCACCGGCGCCAGCGCCGCGCGCAGAGCCGCGATGTATCTGGGCCGATCCGTCGAGGAGCCTACCGAGTTTACCTCGAGCCGCCAGCCCTTCACGCCAAGCTCATTCAGAAACGCGGACAGCATCTCCAGCACCTCGGCGTCGCGCAGCGGGCTGTCCGCCCCCGACCACGGCGGCCCAAGCACCTCCGCCCCGATCTGCCAGAACTGCCGGTATCGTCCGCGCTGCGGCCGCTCGCGGCGAAACTGCGGCCCGATGTAGAAGAGCTTCTGCAGCATGCCGGTGTCGGCAAGCTTGTGCTCGATGTAGGCGCGCACGACGCCGGCCGTATTCTCCGGGCGCAGGGTGAGCGACTGCGCGCTGCCGCTGTCGGCCCGCACGCGATCCTCCCAGGTGTACATCTCCTTGGAGACGATGTCGGTCTCCTCGCCCACGCCGCGCGCAAACAGCGCCGTGTCCTCGAAGATCGGAGTGCGGATCTCGCCGAACCCGTAACGCGCAAAGACCGCCCGCGCCGTAGCTTCGACGCGGTTCCAAAGGGCGGTCTCGGGAGGCAGGAGGTCCCGGGTTCCGCGTACTGCTTTCAAAGTGGCCATCCGGTTCAGTGTAGCGAAAAGGCAGTTGTCGGTTCTCAGTTGTCAGTTGAAAACGAGACGGACAACCCTGTTGTCTACTCCCAACTCCTACTCCCTGTCTTCCAAGTAGATCTTCGTGTAGTCCAGATAGTTCCGGGCGTAGTTCAGGATCAACTCACGGTCCGCATCCCTCAGTATCCGCCGTATCTTGCCCGGCACACCGGCCACGAGGGAGTTCGGCGGAATCACCATCTGCTCGGGAATGACGGCGCCCGCGGCGATGATGGAGCCTTCGCCGATCCGCGCGTTGTTCAGGATGGTCGAACCGATGCCGACGAGCACGGCGTCTTCCAGCACGCATCCATGCACCGTGGCGTTATGGCCGATCGTCACCATCTCGCCGATGATGACGGGATAGAGATGACGCATGCCGTGCAAGACGGCGCAATCCTGCACGTTGCTTCTTGCGCCGATGCGGATTGAGTTGACATCGCCTCGAAGGACGGCGTTCATCCACACGCTGGCCTGCTCGCCCAGGACAACATCGCCGATCACCTGGGCAGAGGGATCGATGTAGCAACTGGCTGGAAAAGACGGCTTCGTTCCCTGGAAGCTCCGAATCATAAAGAGAGTTTACCCGGAAAGCGCTTGCAAGCGATCTTGCGCCAAACCGCTATTTACAAGAAATACTCACTTTTTGTGAGTTTTGTGTCGCAAACCGGCGTATTCTGGAAACTATCCCGATTGGGGACGATTTGGAGGTGTATTTTTTCTTGGCAGAGGTTCGAGTACAAGATGGCGAACCCCTTGAGAATGCCCTGCGGCGCTTCAAGCGCAAAGTGCAGACTGAAGACATCATCAAGGAAGTCAAGCGACATTCTTTTTATCTGAAGCCCGGTGAAAAGAAGCGTGTGAAAGAAGCTCTCGCACGCAAGCGCAATCGTAAGAAGATTCGTAAGGAGCAGGATTAGACGCAACGCTCCGTAACTACGGCTGGCCGCCTTTTCTCACCGTTGAAGAGGCGGCCCGCATAACTCGCCAGAGATGGACTCCCGCCATCGGCTGGTTCGGCAGAGAGAGCCTGTTCTTAGCTCCCACTGCCTGCTGAAGCAAAGAACTCCAGTAACGCGAACTTCGGGCCCCTCGAACAACCTGAGAAGTAGCGAATACCAGAGAAGACCGGATGCTCGCAGCGCGAAAGCTGCCTGCTGTTGGTCTTTCCGTAGCACGGGAGAGCGGTATGGAATTCATGGATCGTCTTTTAACTTGCGCAGACTGCGGCAAGGAGTTCATCTTCACCGCAGGGGAACAACTCTTTTTTTTCGACAAACAATTCAAGAACGACCCCAAGCGCTGCAAACCGTGTAAATGCAAGCGATCGGGCGTTGCCACTGCGGCGGGCGGGGGACCGGCGGCGGCGGGGCTCTCGCGTACCGAGACGCGCACCGAATGCTCCGCTTGCGGCGTCGAAACAACAGTGCCGTTCAAGCCGACGCAGGGACGGCCGGTGCTATGCCGGCAGTGCTTCCAGTCCAGGCGCGTGCCCACAACGGGAGCTCTGGTCACCGCCGCGGCTACTGCCGGGATGGTGGCGAATGGAGAACATTCCAGCCCAGAGTCGAACACGGCAGCGGCGCAGGCTGCTCAGGCATAGAAGCTGTCTATCACTCAGCAATTCAGCACGGCCGTCCCCTCGATGAAGACGCTGCAGGATAAGTGTTGTTGTTTGCTTTTCGAAGGATTCAACTCTCTCGTCCGGCAATACGCCTGGCGAACATAAGGGCTGGAGAGTCTGTGTGAATCGTTAACCTCCGCATGGGGCAGCGGAAAAGAGAAGCGAGCTAAGGAACCTCTGATTAAAAGTAACGGCCATTGAAGAGCATTCCCTCGGGGCTAAAGCCCGCTTCACTTGCTTGACTTGCGGCGCGGCTGAAGCCGGCTCTTTCAAAGTTGAGACTTAAATAGAGGTTCCTTAGATTGGCCGCAGAGAAGCAGGAGGCAGAGGGAGACGAGTGTGATTGCGTCCCCCAGGGTCTGGTCGAGGGTTTGGGTGTAGGCGATGGAGAGGGTGGATGGGCCAGCAGGGACGGGCAGGGCGAGGAGGCCGTCGTCGCGCTGGTCTCGATCCGTGATGGGGTTGCCGTTGAGGGTGATGCGCCAGGCGGGAAAGTCGCGGAGATTGAGGATCAGGGTCTGGGGGACGGGAGAGTTGAGGTCGAGGCGGGTGGGGGCTGGGCCGGGAGCAGCGTTGGCGGGGGCTTTGGCATCAGGGTTGGTGGAGAGCCAGTAGGGGGGATTGGCCTGGGCGAGGGAGTCATTGTCGGCGAGGTTGGGGGTGTACTCGTCGGTGGGTTCGGAGCCGCGATTGGAACGGAAGAGGGCAAGGCGGGATTGGACGGTGTCTTCCGGGTCGCAGGCCTGGTGGAAGACGGTATAGGCGGGGTAGGTGAGCGATCCCGCGAGAGAGAGGGCCAGAGCTGTGGTGGCGGCGGGTCTCAGTTTGAGTGGGGCGAGCGCGAGCGCGATGGCAAGGCCCAAGACCGCGGCAAGGATGGCGAGAAGCCGCCAGGGAAACTGCAGGAAGGCGAGTTCGGGGGTTTGGTTCCAGAGGACGGCGGTGATCGGGGTCAGGAGGAGGAAGATGGCGATCAGGAGGAGGGCGAGGGCGGGAAGGAGGAAGTTAGTGTCGGTAGGATCGTGGGCAATTGTGCCGGAACCTGCAGAATGCGGGGATCTCTTCCTTACGCTGCGCTTGGCTTGCTGAGGGTTAGGTCGCGAGGACGCATCTTTCTCCAGAGGATCGGACAAAGTTGCTTCGAGTCTTCTTGTGGAGTGGCGCTTGAGGAAGGCTATCCCGATGGCAGTGGTTGTGGTTGCGATCAGGATAAAAGCGATCAGGGATGCGGTGTGGAGGACTTCGTCGTGGAGGATGTCGCCGGTGTGGTGGAAGAGGAAGTTGTCCTGGGTGCGCATGCCGGGGGTGAGGGCCATGGCGATCTGGACCAAGTGGCGCTCATAAGCGGCGGGAAGGATGTAGAAGGCAGCCAGGCCGAGCCCGAGGGCGGCGCCGGCGAGGATGTTGCGGGCGAACTCACGTCGTGTCTGGGTCGAGGGGGTTGGCGGTAGCGGTAGAGAAGCAGATTTCTCCACTGCACGACTCACGATGCCACCGTGATTCGCTCCGGTTGAAATGACGGAATTTTCTTGTGCTGCGGGATTCCCTGCGAAATGGCGAGTCGCTTCAGTCGAAACGGCAGATTCTTTCTCCTCCTGGCGAGTTGCGATCGAATTGGGATTGGCTTCGATCGAGGCGACAGCCTCTGCAGGTTCGGCTGGGTTGAATTGCAGCTCGTTGCGTGGATCGGATTTGAGAATAAGTCGGATCGCGGTGAGCAGGGCGAGGACGTAGCAGGACATGACGGCGGCGGGAGCGTTGGTGATCCAAAGGAGGGCTACGGGAATCGCGATGCCGGGAATGGTGATTCGTCTGCGCAGTATGGCGTGAAGGAGGAGCGGGATCCAGGCTGCGGCGAGGAGTTCGGCGTAGGCGGTGCGCTCGTACGCGGTGAAGAGCATGTAGGGGTTGACGGTGTAGATCACGGCGGCGATGGCGGCGGCGACGGGGCCGGCAAAGTCGCGGGCGAGGCGGTGCATGGCGAGGCCGGCGGCGGTGAGGGCGAGCCAGGTGTACGCGATGGGGGCCCAGGTCCAGGGAAGGAGGAGGCCGAGGATGGCGCCGAGGGTCCAGGAAGCGGGGGGATAGTAGACGAAGCGGGGCTCGCCGGCGTTCCAGGCGGGGGTGTAGGCCCAGTGGGGATGGAGGTTGCCGTGGGTGAACTGGCGGGCGGCTTCCATCCAATTGACCAAGTGGAAGTCGAAGTCGTGGCCGCAGGAGCAGCCGTTCAACAGGAGGGGCAGGATGGCGATCAGGGCGGCGAGAGGGATTAAAAGATAGGCAAGCCGGTCGCGCTGCATGGAATGTAGGGTATCGCAGGGTTCGAGAGCAAGTGAATCGTCTCGTAGACTTTGGGCTGCGCTGCGCTTCCGGTTGAGAAGGAAGCTAGTGCGCGCAGGGCTTCACTTTTTCTATCCCCGCCTTCCAGACCGTAGGAGCCCTCCGCCTCAATAACCCTTTTTGCGCAGAGGCGAGTTGCGTTATGGTGTGTTGGGTTGCCAGAGGGCGATCGCGGCGCCGGTGGGGTCAGTGAGGATCGTCATCCAGCCCTGACCGGGCACTTCTTGAGGACCGCGAATGACTGTTGCGCCGAGGCTGGTGGCCTTTGTCGTAGCGGTCTTGATGTCATCGACGCCAACGTAAGCGAGCCATCCGGTGGGTGCTCCGGGCATAGTGAACATACCGCCGCCGGGGCCGTCGTCCGGCTTGAACATGCTGTAGACCATGTCATTGCCCATATCGTTGTCAGTAATGGTCCAGTTGAAAAGCTTGCTGTAAAACTCCTTGGCTTTCGCGAGGTCGGGGGTGCAGAGTTCGAGGTGGACGAAGGGGTTTGCCATGGGTAGTCCTTTCTTTGTCGTTTCTACCATTGCTGGAGCCCGCGTTCTTTTGAGGAGAAGCTTACGCGCATTTTTTTACAGTTTGAAGCAGAATGCGGGTGCGCATGGTGCCCGGGAGATCAGGATGGTTGCGAACTGCCGACGCAAGCGATTAATGGGCGCCGGCGGGGGCATTGCCGGGCTTCACTTTTTTAAAGAGCCAGACGATGAAGACGCAGAAGAAGCAAAGTAGTGAGAGCCACCGGAAGACGTCGACGAAGGACCAGATGGAGGCCTGGCGGCCGAGTTGCTGGTAGAGCGTAGCCTGGGCGGGGGCGAGCGTGTTGGAGGGGCCGAAGTAGCCGTTGAGTGCTCCTCGAGTAACGGCGATGCTGTTCTGGAACTGCTGGCCAGTTAGGGGAACGGAGTTGATGATCTCGTTCTGGTGGACGTCGCTGCGCCGGGTGAGGAGGGTCTGGGCGATGGAGATGCCGATCGAGCCGCCGACATTGCGAAAGAGATTGAAGAGGCCGCTGGCGTTGCCGACCTGGGTGTTGTCGAGGGTGCCGTAGGCGGCGGTGGAGATGGGGACGAAGATGAAGCTGAGGCCGAAGCCGGTGATGAGAATAGGCCAGAGCAGGGTGGTGGGGGAGATTTCGAGCGTGATGTTGCCGAAGTAGAGGGTGGTGAGGCCGAAGGTGAGGAAGCCGAAGGTGAGGAGCCAGCGGGGATCGAGCTTATTCGAGAGGAAGCCGATGATGGGCATGCCGACGATGGCTCCGATGCCGCGCGGGGCGACGACCAGGCCGGCGGTGAAGGCGGTGTAGCCGAGGAGCTCCTGATAGAAGAGCGGGAGGACAGTGACGGTGGAGTAGATGCCGATGCCGAAGAAGAAGATAAGTGTGGTGCCGAGGGCGAAGTTGCGGTCTTTGAAGACTTTGAGATCGACTAGGGTGTCCTTGTCGCGCCACGAGTGCCAGAGGAAGTAGACAAAGGAGACGACGAGGAAGAAGACGGCCCAGCGGATCCAGACGGCGCCGAACCAGTCGTCCTCCTGGCCCTTATCCAAGACGACCTGCAGGCATCCGGTCCAGATGACCAGGGCGGCAAAGCCGTAGCGGTCGAAGGCGGGGACCTTCGCTTTGCTGATGTAGGCGGGGTCATGGATGAAGCGGTTGATCATGAAGAGGGCGAGCATGCCGATGGGGATGTTGATGTAGAAGGCGTAGCGCCAGGAGTAGGTGTCGGTGAGCCAGCCGCCGAGGGTGGGGCCGAGGACGGGGGCGACGACGACTCCAAAGGCGAAGACGGCCATGGCGGCACCGCGTTTGGCGGGGGGGAAGGATTCGATGAGGATGGCTTGCGAAAGAGGCTGAAGCGCGCCGCCGCCTGCGCCTTGAACGACGCGGGCGATGAGCATGAAGGCGAGGGTGGGGGCGGCCCCGCAGGCAAAGGAGGAGACGGTGAAGATGGCGACGCAGGTCATGAGGAAGCGCTTGCGTCCAAAGCGGAGGGAGCACCAGTTGCTGGCGGGCAGGACGATGGCATTGGCGACCAGATAGCTGGTGAGGACCCAGGTGGCTTCGTCGTTTGAGGCGGAGAGGGAGCCGGCGATATAGGGAAGCGCGACCGAGGCGATAGCGGTGTCGAGCACCTCCATGAAGGTGGCGAGCATGACCGAGGCGGCGATCAGCCATGGGTTGACGCCCTGGGCGACTTGAGCGGATTGATCTGGCGGTGCGGTTGCGGCGGAAGCCATCCGGCCTTGATTCCTTTTCGTGGGGTTCGGTCTCTAGATAGAGGCGAAAAAGAGGGCCTGAGATGCTTTTTCTGCGAATTGACAGGCGCGACGGAAGAGCGGCAGGCCCTGGCCGAATCCATGGCGTGCCGCTTGGAGGATGAGTTCAATTTAGGAGTGTTTAGGTAGGAAACGTCAAATGAGAGACACCGAGGCTGTAGCTAGGAGCGGCTGTGGCCGACAGCGACGAATTGAGGATGGCTGTCGAGAACGGAGCCATAGTCGAGGCGGCGGGCGGAGGGAGGATGGCGAAGGGCTGGGATCTGGCGGGCGTCGAGGCTTTGGGGAAGTTGGGAGAAGTCGTCCGTGGAGGAGGTGAAGGCGGGATTGTTCTCAGGATGGGTATTGGTGGAGACGGTTTTGGAGGCGTTGCAGCCGGAGAGCAGACCGGCAAGCAGGCCGGCGAGTCCGAGGGAGGCTACTTTCAAGAGGCGGCGGGCGGTTCGAGAAGCAGGCAGAGAGGGCATGAGCAGGGCTCCAGGGGAAGCATGAATTGAGGGAAGAGTAGCGGGGGGCATTCAGAGCGACAATGGCCCGTTTGGTGCAGGAGAATGCGTCCTGTTTGGCATATCGGCTGCTTGGGTGGATATCGGCTGCTTGGGGGTCCTATCGGCTGCTTGGCCCGTACTTATGGGCTGGTTCACATTGGGACGTCGAAGGGGAACGAACGTTGGATTGCCCCTTCTGCCGAAGAGCAGGTTGGCCCGGGGAAATTCTTGCTATGGAAGAATCCATAGGGGGACAAAGTGCATCAGAATAGTTGACAGTAAGTAACTCAAGGTGAGATGGTAGAAGAGTCGCGAATGCTGATGGGCCTGTAAGCCCGGAAATGGGGATATGAGATGGCAAAGATTATAGGAATTGACTTGGGAACGACGAATTCGTGCGTAGCTGTGATGGAAGGCGGCGAGCCGAAGGTGATTCCCAACGAAGAGGGCGGTCGGACGACGCCGTCCGTGGTGGCGTTCACCAAGAGCGGGGAGCGGCTGGTGGGCCAGGTAGCCAAGCGGCAGGCGATCACGAACCCGGAGAATACGATCTACTCGATCAAGCGCTTTATGGGCCGCCGGATGAACGAGGTCGGCGATGAGCTGAAGATGGTGCCCTACAAGGTGATCGCGAAGGGCGACAACATCGTGGTCAGCGCGCAGGGCAAGGAATATACCCCGCCCGAGATCTCGGCGATGATTCTGCAGAAGCTGAAGAAGGCAGCCGAGGACTATCTGGGGACGTCGGTGACCGAGGCTGTGATTACGGTTCCGGCTTACTTCAACGATGCTCAGCGGCAGGCGACCAAGGATGCCGGCAAGATTGCCGGACTGGATGTGAAACGCATTGTGAACGAGCCTACGGCGGCTGCGCTGGCCTATGGCCTCGATAAGAAGAAGGACGAGACGATTGCGGTCTACGACTTCGGCGGCGGTACGTTCGATATTTCGATCCTTGAAGTGGGCGAAGGCGTCATCGAGGTGAAGTCGACCAACGGCGATACGCATCTGGGCGGAGACAATCTCGACCAGAGGATTGTGGATTGGCTGATTGCGGAGTTCAAGTCCGACACTGGACTCGACCTGCATGCGAAGGGCAACGAGATGGCGCTGCAGCGACTGAAGGATGCCGCGGAGAAGGCGAAGATCGAGTTGTCGACGGCGCAGGAGTCGGAGATCAATCTGCCTTTTATCACTGCCGATGCCAGCGGGCCGAAGCATCTGGTTCGGAATCTGACGCGCGCGAAGCTGGAGTCGCTGGTGGACGATCTGCTGCAGCGGTCGATTGGGCCGTCGAAGCAGGCGATGAAGGATGCCGGCGTCGATGCCTCGAAGATCGATGAGGTGGTGCTGGTTGGCGGCCAGACGCGTATGCCGAAGATTCAGCAACTGGTGAAGGACCTGTTCGGCAAGGAGCCGCACAAGGGTGTGAACCCGGATGAAGTTGTGGCGATCGGCGCGGCGGTGCAGGCTGGCGTGCTGGCCGGCGAGGTGAAGGATCTGCTGCTGCTCGACGTGACTCCGCTGACGTTGTCGATCGAGACGATGGGCGGCGTGGCGACGGCGATGATCAACCGGAACACGACGATTCCGACCAAGAAGACGGAGACGTTTTCGACGGCGGCAGACTCGCAGACCGAGGTTGAGGTGCATGTGCTGCAGGGCGAGAGGCCGATGGCGGCGCAGAACCGGACGCTGGGCAAGTTCAAGCTGAGCGGAATACCAACTGCCCCGCGCGGCGTGCCGCAGATCGAGGTCACCTTCGACATCGACGCCAACGGCATTCTGAATGTGACGGCGAAGGACAACGCCACTGGAAAAGATCAGAAGATCACGATCACCAGCTCGTCGGGCCTGAGCAAGGAAGAGGTCGAGCGGATGGCGAAGGACGCCGAGGCCCACGCCGCGGAAGACAAAGAGCAGCGCGACGCGGTCGAGGCTCGCAACGGACTGGATTCCATGGTCTACAACGTCGAGAAGATGTTGAAGGACTCTGGGGACAAGGTTGCTGCGACCGATAAGACCGAGGTCGAGACGGCTTTGGCTGAAGCGAAGACGACGCTGGCGGGAAGTCCGAGCGCAAGTGAGCTGAATGCGGCTAAGGATCGTCTGACCACTGTGAGCCACAAGCTGGCGGAGGCGATGTACAAGGCTGCGGCGGCGAGTGCGCCGACCAATGGCGCGACGGCAGCCGAAGGTACTACGGAGGAGCCGAAGAAAGATGAAGGCGTGATTGATGCTGAGTACGTCGACGTCGATGAAAAGAAATAAGTGTAATCCGTTACCCGGGTTATGGACGTAGTAAAGGTAAGGGGCGTTCCTGTTCGGATGCCCCTTCTTTTTCGGGTCAGGGAGTAGGCGGTGAGCGTGTAGAGTGCGACTTATCACCGGGAAAGGTGTTGGAAGTGATCAGAAGCAAAGGACAGGACAAGTACGCGGACGTGGTTTGGATGGAAGGCCTGGAACTCAATCGATTGCTTGGAGGAAGGACCATGACCGAGACGATGTGGAAGTGTGACCAGGTTCGCGCAGGCCGGCTGTACAACCGGATGATGTTCGATACAAAGGAAGAGGCGGTTCAGTTCATGCAACGCATGCAGCAGATGGAGCCGGATCAGATGTTTTCGATCGAGGCGATTGAGGCGCGGCAGGTCTGGAACTGATCTTTTAGCGATGAATTGGGAAGCGGTACAAGCGATGGCGACGGTAGTTCTGGTAGCGACCAGTGCCGGCGCCATTGCCTATGCCGGTCTGCAGTTGCGGCACGAACGGGAGTATCGTTCCGTTGAAAATCTTGAAAAGCAGCTGAGTTTTTTTCTCTCCGACAGCTTTGTGGGTGTGCGCCGCCGGCTGGCTGAGTCGAGGCTGGAGGAGACTGGCCTGAAGGCGTGGTCGCTGGAAGATCCGCCGGTGAGCGCATTCGAGGTGCTGGACTTTTACGAGCATCTTTCCTTGCTGGTGAAGAAGGGCCACCTGAATATCTATGATGTCTGGCACACGTTTTATGAGTGGGCGCAGCCGGTCTATGTGGATATGCAGCTTCTGATTGAAGGCGAAGAGAGTCCATACGCGGAGCACTATACCGATCTGCAGCGCATGATGCGACGCATGGATGAGATTCAGATTGCGAAGATGCAGACGCAGAAGGGTGAGCATTGGGCGCTATGGACGCCGGAGCGGATAATCGAGCACTATCGCTATGAGTTGGAGGCTGGCGGGAGGCCGCGCAGGGTTCGGCGGCGGCATCAGAGCCAAGTGACGGCGACGAGGTTAAAAGACGATGCCTGAGGGAAACGAGATCCATCGCTGGGCAGAGCGGCATGCTGCGGCGTTCGCCGGCAAGACGGTGCGGGTGGATGGGCCGCAGGGGAGATTCACGGATTCAGATGCGGTCGATGCGCGGAAGCTGCGCCGGGTGATGGCTGTCGGCAAGCACCTTGGGTATGACTTCGGCAAGGATCGGATTCTGCATGTGCATCTGGGGTTGCGGGGAGATTTTACGGAGGGCTCGGGGCCGCTGCCGGAGGTGCGCGGCGCGCTGCGGCTGCGGATCTGGAATGAAGCGGCGGTGAAGAGGCCGCCGGCGCCGGGGGTGAGCAAGAGACATGCGTGGTACTCGGAGGATGATGGGACCGGGCATGTTGCAGCGGAGAAGCTGGCATGGATTGAGCTGCGGGGGCCGACGGATTGCTCGATCTACACGCAGGAGAAGTGGGCGAGGCTGCTCGAGCGACTGGGGCCTGATCCGCTGAATGGAGATGGGCCGGAGAAGATGCTGTCGCGGACCGGCAAGAGCAAGAAACCGATAGGCGCGCTGTTGATGGAGCAGGACGTGGCGGCGGGAATAGGGAACATCTTTCGCGCGGAGCTGCTGTTCCGCGCGCGGCTGAATCCATTTACGCCGGGAAATGCAGTAGAGGAGACGACGCTGCGGTCGATATGGAAAGAGGCGGGCGTTTTGATGAAGGCGGGGATGGTCGATCGAAGAATTGTGACCACCAAACCTGCGGACCGGCCGCACAGGGACGGAAAGCCGCTGAAGGAGGAGACGCACTACGTGTATCGGCGGCAGGGACAGCCTTGTTTTGTCTGCGGGACGAAGATTTTGACGAAGGTGATGGCGGGGCGGAATCTGTTCTGGTGTCCGGTATGCCAGGCGGCGCCGGTTGAAGATGCGTAAAGATGCGCCCCAAGGAACGAAGTACAACGCGGCACGTACAACGAACGGCGTGATATTCTTCCCATGTGATCCAGTCCTTTGCGAACCGCGAGACGCAACAGTTGTTCGAGACTGGACGGAGCCGAAGGTTTGGCTCGATTGTGGCTGTGGCGATGCGTAAGTTGCAAGTGCTTCATAACACCAGCCGGCTGGACGATCTACGGCAGCCTCATGGCAATCGGCTGGAGGCGTTGAAGGGTGAACGGGTGGGGCAGTTCAGCATACGCATCAACGACCAGTACCGAATATGCTTTCGCTGGGCAAACGATCAGCCGCATGATGTTGAAGTTGTGGATTATCACTAGGAGGTATGGATGTCTATTCCTCGCAAGCCGAATTCGCACATGCCGCCCATGCATCCGGGGGAGATTCTCCGGGAAGAGTTTATGGTTCCGCTTGGGCTTAGCGCCAATGCGGTGGCCATGGCGCTGCGGGTGCCGGCGACAAGGATTCTGGAGATCGTCAACGAGCGGCGCGGCATAAGCGCGGACACTGCGCTGAGGCTGGGCTTGTATTTCAAAACGTCAGCTGAACTTTGGATGAACCTGCAGAAGTCGTATGAGCTTGCATTGGCTCAAGACGAGCTGCTGCCGAAGATCGTTCGCGAAGTGCAGCCGCGGGTAGCTACCGAGCATCGGACAAGAAAGACGGCATAGGAACAGCAAATGGCGACACAGACGAAGGACTATTACGGCACGCTGGGCGTGAAGAAGACGGCGACGGCGGAGGAGATCCGTAAGGCGTTTCGCAAGTCCGCGCGCAAGTACCACCCGGACGTAAATCCGAATGACAAGAAGGCCGAGGAGAAGTTCAAGGAGATCTCCGAGGCGAACGATGTGCTGAGCGACGAGAAGAAGCGGAAGATCTACGACCAGCTTGGCTTCTATTCGGACAATATCGATCCGGCTGCCGCGGAGGCTGCGGCGCGGGGAGGATATGGCGGTCCTCCGCCCAGCCCCGGATACGGCGGCGCGCGGACTGGACCGCGAGGAGGCGGCCAGGAGGTTCCGTTCGACTTTGGCGGCTTCGATTTTTCGGACTTCCAGGCTGGTAGAGGCGCGCAGCAGGAGTCTTCCGGCGGCTTTGGCGGCAGCTTCAAAGACATCTTCAGCGGCATGTTTACCGGAGGCCAGAGAGGCGGCGGCTCGCGTGGGCCGCAGCCGGGGACCGATCTGGAGTACCAGGTGAGCATCGATTTCTGGACGGCGGTGCGTGGCGGCGTGACGCGGCTGGAGATTCAGCGGCAGGAGGTCTGTCCGACGTGCAAGGGCAAGTCGACTACAGGCGGAAGCAAGGAGTGCCCGGAGTGCCACGGCACGGGCCAGGTGACGCAGATGGGCGGCCGGATGAAGTTCAACATCCAGTGCCCGCGATGCGGCGGCACGGGCAAGGTGCAGAACGCGTGTCCGACGTGCGATGGCGAAGGCGTGGTGACCAAGCGCGAGCAGTTGGAGTTTCGCATCAAGCCGGGAACGCGGGATGGGCAGAGGATTCGACTGGCGGGCAAGGGCAATGCCGGAATTAACGGCGGAACCGCGGGGGACCTGTTCCTGATTATCAAGGCGGGCACGAACCCGGTGTTCATGCGCAACGGCGATGACATTTATGTAACTGTTCCGGTTACGATGACCGAAGCCGCGCTGGGCGCGAAGATCGAGGTCCCCACAGTCGACACCCATGATGGCGGGGGGCGGACGCAGTTGAAGATTCCTCCGGGGACGCAGACCGGGCAGAAGCTGCGACTGCGCGAGAAGGGCGTGGCTTCAGCGGCGAAGGAGGGCGCGCGGGGAGACCAGATCGTGGAGGTGAAGGTCGTGGTCCCGAAGGTGCAGGATGAGCGGTCGAAGGAGATTCTGCGGGAGTTGGCGAAGCTGAACCCGGAGGATCCGCGCGACGGCCTGTTCGCGGGGATTTAGGCGAATAGGTTCGAATAAAGCTGATGACGTGTGCTTGACGGTGAGTGACCGAGGCGCTTAGACGGGAAGTTCGGGGAGCATGCCTTCGGGCAAGGTCTGGATGTCCTCGGCGGTCTCCTTTTCGCGGAAGGTAAAGAGGAAGAAGATCAGCACGACGGCGGAGCAGGAGCCGGCGAAGATCCAGATGGCGTGCCAGTTGTACTGGACGGCGGCGCCCGCGGTGTTGATGGCGTAGTGCTCGACGACCGCGCCCGAGAGCCAGGAGCCGACGAACATGCCGACTCCGTAGGTGATGAAGGTGATGAGGCCCTGGGCGGCGGCGCGAAGGCCGAGCGAAGCTTTACGGTCGATGTAGATCTGGCCGGTGACGAAGAAGAAGTCGTAGCAGATGCCGTGGAGCAGGATGCCGCCCCATAACATCCACATCCCCGCGCCGGGGTTGCCGAAGGCGAAGAGCAGGTAGCGGAGCACCCAGGCGGACATGCCGGCGACGAGCATGTATTTGACGCCGAGGCGGCGGAAGAACCAGGGGATGAGAAGCATGCAGAAGAGCTCGGACATCTGGCCGCCGGTCATCTTGCCTGCGGCGTTCTGCACGCCGGTCTGGTTCAGGAACAGATTGGTGAAGGCGTAGTAGAACTGCAGCGGAATGCAGATGAGAAAGGACGCGATGGCGAAGACGGCCATGGAGCGTTCTTTGAGCAGGAGCACGGCTTCTTTGGGGAAGATGCCGGAGGATTTGCTGGATGCGGTAGCTGAAGTCTGCGCGAGCGGCGGGGTGTCGGGCAAGGTGAGGCAGTAGATCGCCATGACGATGGAAGCGGCGGCAGCGAGGCGCATGGGAAGCTGGGTGGCTTCGAGGCGAAGCGAGCCGATGAGGAGGCCGGCGACGATCCAGCCGAAGGTGCCGAGGACGCGGATAGGGCCGAACTCGATCTTAGGGTCCGACATTTGACGGAAGGCCAATGAGTTCGTAAGCGCGAGCGTGGGCATGAAGCAGAGGCAGTAGAGCAGGACGAGCGCGTAGAAGGGAATGAAGGTGGTTCGGGTCGAGGCAATGAAGAGGAGCAGGCCGCCAAGGAGATGCAGGACGGCGAGAACTTTTTGCGTAGCGAAGAGCTTGTCGGCGACCAGACCTACGAAGAACGGAGAGAGAATGGCGCCGACGGCGGTGCTGCCGGCGGCGAGACCGACCTGCTCGCCGGAGAAGTGGAGGGTTTGGCTGAGCCAGGTGCCGACAGTGACGTACCACGCGCCCCAGATGAAGTATTCGAGAAACATCATGGTGCT
Organism: Edaphobacter sp.; assembly: GCA_965277335.1. Taxonomy (GTDB): domain Bacteria; phylum Acidobacteriota; class Terriglobia; order Terriglobales; family Acidobacteriaceae; genus Edaphobacter. Next base: position 1,028,597 of record CBDICJ010000009.1, read on the forward strand.
GAGCCGGGCCCTGATTCCTGCGTTCATGTCACCTCTTCCTGCACATCGCTTACTTAGATTCCTGCTGGTGTGCTGCGTCTGCGACACCTTCGACGATCTTCAAGCCTGATCGCCGGACGATGCGCTGGCCGCGTGCGCTTGGCCGATTACGAGTACAGATCTGTATACTACGCGTGCTGTTTCGAGAGCAAAAAACCGGTTCTGAAGATGGGGATGCATGATGTTTTCGCGGAAGAAGAGGAAGCAGGCGCTAGCGGTGGCCTCGTGCTTGGCACTCGGTGTGGGGAGCGGATGGGGACAGGGAACGCGGCCGGAGATTACGGGAATCTCCCACATGTCGGTGTATACGAGTGATCCTTCCGGAGCGGAACATTTTTATGGCGTGATCCTGGGAGCGCCGAAGGGGCCTGATCCGCAGAGTGCGCAGGGGGAGCGATTCTATTTGAGCCCGACGCAGTTTGTGGAGGTGTTGCCGCTCCCGGCCGAGCATACGATCAACCGGGTAGAGGGTGTCTCATACGAGACGGTGAACGCGGAAGGGCTGCGGAAGTATATTGTGGCGCATGGGGTAACCACGGTCGGCGAGCTACAGACAGGAAGCGATGGAAGCCACTGGTTCGAGACCAAGGATCCGGAAGGAAACGATGTCGAGTTCTTTGAGCATGGCAAGCTGTTTGCGATGCCGGCGAGCGCGAAGCCGATCGGGACGCGGATTATTCATGTGGGTTTCCTGGTGCACAACAAGGATGCCGAGGACAAGTTCTACAAGGGCGTGCTGGGGTTTCGGCCGTACTGGTTTGGAGCGATGAAGCCGGACCATGTGGATTGGGTGTCGCAGCAGGTCCCGAATGGCCATGACTGGCTGGAGTACATGATGGTGGGAGATGGATCGGATTCGCCGATCGAGGGCATCAACCAGAATCATCTGGGAGTGCTGAACCACTTCTCGATCGGCGTGGTGAACATGGAGAAGGCGATCACGGTGCTGAACGTCGAGGACCGGCTTAGCCCGAAGCATGACGGTCCGCAGATGGGCAAGGATGGAAAGTGGCAGGGCAATCTCTACGATCCCGATGGCACGCGGGTGGAGCTGATGGAGTTCCAGCCGGTGATGAAGCCCTGCTGCTCGCAGTTCACGGCGGAGAGCCCGACACATTGATTTCTGGCGGGGTAGTCGGGAGAGATTTGTAATCAGAGAGGGAACATAATAGATGGCTGAGTTTTCGCGCAGGAATTTTTTGCAGAGCGGTACAGGGTTGGCTTTGGCGGCGGCGTTTCCGGGAGCGCCTCGCGGGTTGGAGGCGCAGGCGGTTCAGCAGGCGTCGGAGAATGCCGGCGGGGATCCGGTGCGCTTCGCGAGCATCGGAGTGGGGATCGAAGGATCTTCGCTGCTGCGGGCCGCGGTGACGCTGCCGCAGGCAAAGTGCGTGGCGGCATGCGATCTGTACGACGGGCGGCATACGCTGGCGCGCGAGATTGCCGGCGCGGATATCCGGACCACGCGAGCATACCGGGAGATACTCGACGACAGGAACATCGAGGCCGTCGTGATTGCGGTGCCCGATCATTGGCATAAGCAGATCACCGTCGATGCGCTCAAGGCGGGCAAGGATGTGCATTGCGAGAAGCCGATGTCGCACTCCATCGCCGAGGGCGAGGAGATGGTGCGGGCGGTCGAGGGGTCGAAGAACTTCGTGCAGGTGGGATCGCAGCGCGTGAGTTCGGCGCTGTTCCTCAAGGCGAAGGAGCTCTACGATAGCGGCGCGATCGGCGAGGTGCATCAGGTGGAGTTGCAACTGGGGCGGAACTCGCCGGGCGGAGCGTGGGTGTATCCGCCGCCGCTTGATCTCTCGCCGGCGACTTTGGACTGGGAGACGTGGCAGGGAAAGGCGCCCAAGCGGCCGTTCGATCCGATCCGGTTTGCGCGGTGGCGCGCCTGGCACGAGTATGGCACGGGCATGGCCGGCGACCTGATGGTGCATCTGCTGAGCGGGATGCAGTTCGTTACCGGCATCAACGCGATTCCGAATAAAGCGCACTCGGTCGGCGGGATCGTACGCTGGAACGATGGGCGTAACATGCCGGACATGATGGTGACCTCGTTCGCGTATGGGGCAGTGCCGGTGACGGTGCGGCTGACGCTCGGGACCGAGACGCCGGAGGTGACGCGCATCATGGGGCCGAAGGGGATGATCGAGGTGTCGAATACCTCCTCAGGCCACGCGGTCACTCTGATTTCGCAGCTCGGTATCGATCGATCGCCGGACTATGGGATCAACGGCTTTCCGGCTGCGATGCATGCGGCCTACGAGAAGCAGTGGCATGCGGAGCACGATGCGTTTCTCGAAGAGCATGTGCTGGATGAGACGAGGGTGTGGTCCGGGCCGAGCTGGGACGATCTGAGGCCGCATCTGGCTACGTTCTTCAACGCGGTCCGCTCGCGCAAGCCGGTGGCCGAGGATGTGGTCTTCGGGCATCATGCCGCCGCTGCCTGCCACATGGCAAACTCTTCCTACTTCGAAGATAAGGTGATCGTTCGCAAACAGACTTAGGCTGCTGTTCAGCGGCGGCATGGTGGTTGCTGTGAAGATCGACCTCGCACCTGTTTTCGACTGCCCTCGTGCGCCTTCCGCCTGCCAGGTCCCCATGGCGAGCGGCGCGGGAGCAAGGCGAACCAGAATGGCTGCGGTGCGCGTGGGTTGATGGTTCGTGGGGCATAGAGCGGAATCTTGTAGTCTTGTGTAGGCGCTGATTTATGCGCTGGAGTTCATTCAGCAGGAGATGACGATGCCCCTTGAGTTTGATTGGACCGATACGGAAGAGATTGGGATTCAGTTGCAGGAGAAGTATCCGGAGATTGAGCCGTACACGGTGCGGTTTACGGATCTGCATCAGTATGTGACGGGGCTGCCGGGATTTGTGGGGGATCCGGCGAAGTCGAACGAGGGAATTCTGGAGGCGATTCAGGCAGCTTGGAAGGAAGAGTATGAGGATGCGAAATGAGCCTGATTTCGCCGGCGTGTGTCTTCCCAGAAGAAGTTTTTTTGCAAGCACGCTCGCCGGTGGCTTCAATCGGGATGACGGTTAAGGAGTGTCTTGATTAGGCTCTCAGATGGCCGGAGATGGCGGCGCGAGGGTCAGGCATTTGCGCGGCGTCTGAGGAGTTGCTGCGGCAGCTTCGATCCGGTGAGGTGGAGGGTGAGGACCGAGAGGGCTAGCCATGATAGGCCGCCGATACCGAGAACGAGGAGGTCGGCCAGGTAGCTGCGGTTGTGGTGGGGGAGGAGGCGCAGGACGAGCAGGACGCCGGTGAGAGCGATGAGCGCGGCGAGGAAGGAGCGGGCGATCTCGGCGAGGTCGAGTCCGCTGAGCGAGACGAGCTTGCGCCGGTGGGCGAGGACGGCGAGGGTGACGGTGTGGACGAGAATGGCCAGGTTCGAGGCCCACGCTAGACCGATGACGCCGAAGCGGCGATGCAGACCCCAATAGACAGGGATGGAGAGGGCCGTGATGATGGTGCCGGCGCGCATGGGGGCGAGGGTTTCGCCGGCGGCGAAGAAGGCGCGGGAGTAGATGGCCTGGGCGGACCATAGTGCGAGCGACAAAGTAAAGATCTCGAAATAGCCGGCGGTGGAACCGGAGTCGGCGCGGTTGAAGGAGCCGCCGCGGAAGATGAGGTCGACGGTGGGGCCGGCCAAGGCGAACATGCCGCCGGAGAACATGAGCGAGGCAGACAGAATGCGGGTAACGGAACGGTTGACGGCGGAGGCGTAGTCGGCGAAGAGGCTGCGGCTATAGAGGGAGGCGAAGAAGGGCAGCGATGCCGCGCCGGCAGCCTGGCCGATGATAGCCATAGGCGCGGTGAAGAGGCGCTTGGCATACATCAGACGGGAGATGTCGCCGGTCCCGTGCTTGGCAAAGTAGGTGAGGATGATGTTGTCCATAAAGACGACGGTGACGCCGAGCATCAGCGGGACCGACATGCGGACCCAGGCGCGGAGACCGGGATTGCCGAAGTCGAGGATGGGGCGATAGCGCACGCCGGCGCGATGGGCGGCGAAGGCATTCACCAGAAACGGTCCGGCGAAGGAGCCGATGAGCGCTCCATAGGCGAGCGACGGGATGCCGATCGACCGGGAGAGAAACACGCCGCCGAGGATGATGAAGACGGTGTAGACCAGCGGCGAGATGGCTTGGTAGGCAAACTGTTTTCGGACCAGAGCAACAGACGCGAGCACTCCGCCTGAGAAGAAGAAGAGCTGGCCGGGCAGGAGGATGCGCGTCATGGTTGTGGCGAGCGCGGCCTCGGCGGGTCTGTCGGCGAAGAAGACGCGAGAGTAGAGCGGCGCAGCGAACTCGGCGAGGAGAATGGCGCCGCCGAGAGCGAGGAGCATGGTGTTGAGAATGACGGAAAGAGCTTTGTCGCCTTCGTCGTGCTCACCGGCCTCGCGGTAGCGACTGAGGATGGTGACGAAGCTGATGGAGGCTGCGCCGCCGATAAGGAGATAGTTGATGAGGTCGGGGAGCTGGAAGGCGATGTTGTAGGCGTCGGTGCCGGGACCCGCGCCGAAGGTATAGGCGATATATTTGTCGCGGACCAGGCCGATGATGCGCGAAATCAGAGCGAAGGCGGAGATGAGGAGGGTGGCCGAGAGCGCGGTGTGTCTATGCGATGGACGCAGCCAGGCAAAACGCGCAGTGGCGAGGCGCGCGGGAGCGATCTCGGGATCGCCGGCGGGGCTGTCGGGTGTGGCGACAGGGATGTCGATTTTTTCTGGCGCCTCTGTCTTCTCTGTCGTCTTCACGGGATCGGGCACGGTTCGCTCCATTCTATCGGGAGCAGCGAGCGACGCCATTCTTGTGATACTCCATTCAATCTCCTGAATCTGCTTCGTCTTCGCAAACTCAGCTTCTCAGTTCTCGATCGAATGGACACCCTCTTGAAACCTCACATCGAGCGGGAAAACACACGAGAGGCAACATCAGAAAAGGAGATCTCACACAGGAAAGCATCAAGCTTCGCCGCGCCTCTTTCATCCTGCGAATGCCGGATGATCGCCGCAGTCAACTTCCTGCCGCGAGCCGAAACTCGACGAAGTTCCGGCCAACGTAAAGGCGGTACACACGCCCATTGCCCGGTGCAGCCATGACTTGAAGAGGAGTAGGCCGAAGTAAACCGGCATCGCGATTCGCGTGGACAGTGAAAAGATCGTGCCCTCCGATATCCATAACGACAAAATCCTGGGCGCTTGAAAATCCGCAACCGTAGGCGCCGGGAGGTAATCGATGCGCGTCAACGTCAAGAGCCGATTCAGTAATGAGGTATGCCTGATACTTTTCTTGGACCGAGCTTGAGTAGCCCGAGGAATCGACCATGGAGACCAGCATCACGCTCTTATCTTCGAAACGAACGCCTCCTGAGTTCCTGCCCTGAACCGGTGCGCTCTGTCCTCGAAAAAAGACGCTGGAAGGTAACATCTTCGCCACGTCCCCCGGCTTGAGGAGCGAAACCTGTGCCGATGGTGCAGCAGTGCTAGATGCCTGATTCGAGCTCGTCTGACCAGGCATGGCAGCTTGAGAGGAGAGACTTAGAATAACCAGAGCTGCCGCCAGCGAGATGTTCATTGAATCTCCTATGTGATTTACGTCAATATCTTAATACATGAAGGCTCCCCACCCCACCAAGCGGGGGAAGTCCGGCTGCGCCGCTACTGCACCCCAGAGCCCGCATCGTCCACCCACGAGTGGCCGCAATCGTCGCATCTCCAGTGGTTCGCCGGATCGACCGCCTCCAGCATCGTCTCGCCGCCTCCGCACTCCGGGCAGGCCGGCAGATCGAACTCCAAAGGCGTCCCATCCGCCTCGTTCTTGAACCGCTCCGCCATTGGCCGTGACAGGACCGCCGCCGCCCGCTGCGCATCGCCCGGCGCCACCACCACCCGAGGCCCGCGCCGGTCCCCGTCCGCCGCCCCACCCGCCAGCGCCACCGCCTCGATCCCCTCCTCCGCCAGCGCCAGGTAGGCAGCTGACGCTCCCTGTTCGTCCTCGAACTCGAACACGCACTCCGGCGGAGCTAGCGCTGCATACGCCCGCACCCGCGCAAGGTCATCTTCGCTCAGCCCCTTCGTCTGCTCCGGCTCAGCCGACCGTTCCAGCACCAGCCCGCGGCGCGCCATCTCCTCCCGCAGCGCCGTCTGCGCCATCTCCGTCAGATCGGCCATGCCGCGGCCAAGCGCAAGCAGCTCCCCATCGCCATACGTGCCATACAGCTTCACCAGCTCCCGGTACTGCGCCGCGTCTTCGATCATCATTCTCTCCCGCACACAAGCAGTTCTCAGTCCTCAGATGTCACTTATCAGTTCACTGACCACTGACCACTGACAACTGACTACTGACTACAATCCCAACGCAATCTGGCCCAGCAACACCACATTCAACGTCAGGATAATCCCCACCGCGCACCATCCCGCAACCCTGGTCCGCCGCGCGCTCGCAAACGTCTTCATCACCGACGTCCGGCTGGTCAGAATCAGCAGCGGAACCAGCGCAAACGGCAGCGCAAAACTCAGCACCACCTGCGAGAGCACCAGGATCCGCAGCGGATCGAGTCCCGCCGCAATAATGGCCAGCGCCGGAATAATCGTAATCAGCCGCCGCAGAAAGATCGGAAATTTGATGTCGAGAAAGCCTTCGATAATCACCTGCCCCGCCATCACTCCCACCGTCGACGACGACAGTCCCGAGCACAGCAGCGCCACCGCGAACACCGTAGCCGAAAGCGGCCCCAGCAGCGGGCCCAGCGTATGGTACGCCTGCTCGATATCCGGTGCCGTAGCGCCATCTGGCGCCCCACCGCCATGCACAAACGCCACCGCCGCCATCACGATCATCGCCGAGTTGATCAGCCACGCCCCGTTCATCGCCACGAACACATCGATCAGCTCGAACCGCAGGTAGCTCCGCCGCCGCGAAACCCCCTCCACCCGCGGCAGCTTCACCAGCTCCTCCCGCCGCGGCTGCACCAGCGCCGAGTGCAGATACACCACATGCGGCATCACCGTCGCCCCCAGCATACCCACTGCGGCATACAGGCTCCCATGCAGATCCTTCGGGTCAAGCGTCGGAATCAGCGTATGGAACGCCGCCAGCTTCCAGTCCGGATGCACCAGGAACACCTCAAACCCATAACAGAGCCCGATCACTCCGACGAACGCCATGATCCCGCGCTCCAGCCACTGGTACCCCGCCAGATCCAACGCCAGGATCGCAAACACCAGCACCGCCGACACCAGCGCCGCCGCGAACAGCGTCTCGGTCCGCGTCCACCCCCGCGTCAGCAACACCGAACCGAACAGCAGATACAGCCCGAGCGCCGCGCCCAAAAACTCCGCCAGGTCGGTCGCAATCGCCGCCACCTCCGCCGCCGCCCACAGGGACACCGTGCTGCGCCGCGAAAAGTGCGCCCTGCAGTTCTGCGGCAGCGTCAGCCCGGTCACAATGCCCAGCTTCGCCGAAAGATACTGGATCAGAATCGCCATCGCATTCGACCACAGCAGCACCCACAGCAGGCGATACCCGTACTGGCTGCCGCCCAGAATATTCGTCGCAAAGTTTCCCGGATCGATGTATGCCACCGAAGCCACAAACGCCGGCCCGAAGTACGTCCACATCTCGTTGCGCCGAAACCCCGGCCACCTCCCACCCGGCAGCGCCGCCACCGTACTCGCGGCCGCACTCTCCGCCGCCGGCGAACTCGACAACTCCCCACTTGGTTGCAGCTCCGCCATTCTCTTCAGTATAAGGACGCCTCGGAAGATTCGCGCATCACCGCCCCTACTTCCCTCTCGATGCGGCAAGATAGATACATGAAGGTTCTGGTCATCGGTGGTGGAGGCCGCGAACACGCCCTCGTCTGGGCGCTGCGCAAATCTCCCCAAGTCAGCGAAGTCCTCTGCGCTCCCGGCAACGGCGGCATCGCCCACCCCGGCAGCGCCCTAACAGCAGCTCCAGTCCGCTGCATCCCGGTCGACCCCGGCAATCTCCACCAGCTCCTCAACATCGTCGTCATCGAACAGCCCGGCCTCACCGTGGTCGGCCCCGAACTTCCCCTCTCCCTTGGCCTTGTCGACGAGCTCGTCCAGCGCGGCTTCCGCGTCTTCGGCCCCACCCAGGCCGCCGCCCGCCTCGAATCCAGCAAAGCCTTCGCCAAATCCTTTATGCAGCGCCACTCCATTCCCACCGCCGAGTACGCCGTCTGCACCAATCTGGATGAAGTCCGCGCAGAGCTACCCCGCTTCTCCGTCCCCGTTGTCGTCAAAGCCGATGGCCTCGCCGCCGGCAAGGGCGTCGTCCTCTGCGATACCCATCTCCAGGCCGAAGAGGCCGCCGCCCAGATGTTCTCCGGCGTCCTCCTCGGCGTCCAGGAGCACGAGGTGATCCTCGAAGAGTTCCTCACCGGCGAAGAGCTCTCCTTCTTCGCTCTCTGCGACGGCTCCCACGCCATCGAAATTGCGTCCGCGCAGGACCACAAGCGGGTGGGGGAGGGGGATACCGGGCCGAACACCGGTGGTATGGGAGCGTATTCGACCGACGGCCTCGCCACGCCCGCCATGCGCCACTGGCTCCTGCGCAATGTAGCCCAGAAGGTGGTCGACGGCATGGCCTCCGAAGGCGAGCCCTTCAAGGGCATCCTCTTCTGCGGCATCATGATGTCTCCGCGCGGCCCCATGGTGCTCGAGTTCAACACCCGCTTCGGCGACCCCGAGACCGAAGCCATCGTGATGCGCCTCGAAACCGACCTCCTCGACCTCTTCCACGCCTCGATCGACGGCACCGCCAACCAGCTCGCCATCCAGATGCGCGCTGGGGCCAGCGTCGCGGTGGTTGCGGCCAGCGCCGGCTATCCCGGCAAGTACGTTTCAGGCTATCCCATCACAGGTCTGCCTTCAGACGGCGAGCAGACAGACGAAGACGTAGTGATCTTCCACTGCGGCACGGCGCTCCTGAACGGGGAACAGGGCGGACAACTCGTCACAGCCGGAGGCCGCGTCCTCGCCGTCGCTGCCGTAGCTCCCGACCTGCGCACCGCGCTCGACAAGGCCTATGCCGCGCTCGACAAAATTCACTTCGAAGGCATCCAGTTCCGCCGCGACATCGGCCACCGCGCCCTGCGCCGCGAGCTTTAGCCGCAGGGTACCCCTCCCACCCCCGTCAAAGTTGCGCAAATTCTTCTAAATAAGAGACTTAGCTTTGGACTTAAGATGCGGAGGCGATATGCCTGCCGAACCCAATCCGGCCCACCCGTGTCCGGGCGCCGCGCTTCTGTCAAGTTAACAGGATCAGTGTCTTGTTGACTTTTCATTTTGGTACTGGCTCGCAGCAATTTTCAGCTGCAGCAAAAAAAAGTGGAGACCGAAGTCTCCACTTTTAGTAGTGCATCCATCGAAGGTTAGAAGTTGATCTTGAGGCTGAACTCCGTGGTGCGGGGTGCGCCCTGGTCGAAGGTACCGGAGCCGCGCTGCGTACGCGACGTGTTCTGTACACCGGTATCGTTGGGTCCGTTGAGGAAGCTGTTTACGGTTCCGACGGTGCCTTGCGCCGTTGCAATGTTCGCCAACTGTCCGCCGAGCCGGCCGAAGTTGCTCATGTTGGCGACGTTGTACATCGCCACGCCCGGCACAATGGCCAATCCCTCCCGGACCCGGCTGAGCCGAATTGGGTAGGAGACGTTGGCATCGAAGTCGCGGAATGCCGGATTCGCAAGCGGGGTTGTGGGCGCCGTGGCGATCTGCTGCTGGACTCCGTTGAGCGCCTGCAGTTGACCGAGGCTGAGGAGCCCGGCAGAGATCAGCGCCTGGCCCGCAGGCGTCGGCTGCCCTGCCTGTGTCGCGTTGTAGTTGTTGATGTACTGATTGAGACCCGCGCCCTTGATACGGTGCATGTAGTCGCCGGGCAGCGTACCCGGAGCAATGTCGCCCGTGGTGCCGTCTCCGGTTACGTCGGTGCGGAAGATCTCACCGGGGTTGCCGGAGCTGTTATCCAAGGTAAGCGCAGTCGCTCCTGCCGAGAAGAAGTGCCCGATCAGCCCCACGGTGAGACCGTACTTGACATCGAGGCTGCCTCCAAAGCTCAGCTCGTTGGAGTGATCCAGGCTGTTGCGGCCCTGGAACTGATTCGGATTATCAAAATCCCATGGAAGGGAGTTGAAGAACTGGTCGGATGAACCACCCGCACTCGTTGCTACCGGGTTGACGATTCGGGAAAGGGAGTACGACGCCTGGAAGTTGCTGCTGCGAATTCCAGGAGCGGGATGCGCCTTCTGCTGCTGAACCACGATCTGCAATGCATCGTAGCCGGACCGGCCGACGGGAAGGATGAACTCCCCAAGGCCAACATTGGTGTTTGCGCCAGCGAATGCGGCTGGAGCTGCCTGTCCTGTCGTTGAGATGGGCTGACCGCCGCTGTACTGATTGGCGGAATCGAGACCGTTGCCCGCAAAGTCGGTAATCTGGGCACCGGCTGCGATAGCGCAGCTGATCGCTGCCGAAGAGGAGCCGCCTGCGCAACCGAAGCTTGTGGTGGTGGTCGTGATGGCTGCCTGAGCTGCGGTCTTGTTCAGGAAACGGGCGGCACCGACGTGGTTCTTGTCGATGACAAGGGGAACCTTGATGGACGCGTTATGGACATAGTTTGCAGTCAGGACGATGCCTTTGGAAAGCTCACGCTGAATGCCGCCATTGAACTGGATGGAGTACGGGGTGAGATAGGGCGCGCCGTAGATACCGCCAGCCCTGAGGGCACCACCGGTCCCGATAAAGGAGGGATTCGGACCGCCGGTGCTGGACGCTGCTTGATACTGCCCTCGCAAGGCTGCGATCTGCGGGGCCGCCTGAAAGATCGACTCGTTACAGATAGTAGAGAGCGGAACACCATTCACTGAATTGATCGCTGTTCCATTCGGTAGCGTGAGGACGTTGGTTCCACCACACACGGTGGTGTTGCCGAAGAAGTTTCCATTCGATTGGACGACTGCGCTGCGCGCATTCGAGGTGTTGTTGAAGATGTCGCTCTCGTAGAAGATACCGATGCCACCGTGCAGGGACGTCTTGTGGTCTCCGGGGCTGAAGTTGAAGCCGAACTGCGGTCCGAAGTTGGCGTATGGCTGATGCGTTTTGCCTCCGAGGCCGGGGCTGAACTGGTCAAAGAGGTAGGTACTTCCGGAAGCGTCCGAAGAGGAGCACCCGGCGAATTGAAAAGCGGGATTCACGCTGGAGCAGAGAGGGCTCGGGAGATCCTGGTTGGCACGGTCGGTATCGTTACTCCAGCGGAGTCCTGCCGTGAGTGAGAGCGACTGGTTGACCTTCCAGGTGTCCGCGACGTAGGCTCCGCTACGCCAGTCGAAGGTTCCACCGCCGGGCAAGCCGAATCCAGGTTTCTCCGTGAAGACGCCGTTGCCGTTACCAAGGACGTATACGGAGGCTTTGTAGCCGTTGATCGGATCGGCCGGATCTGCGCCCGCCAGCGCAGTTCCTGGATTGAACTCCGTGAAGAGGGAAGGGCCGTAGAATGCGGCGAAGCCGCCGCCGAGGAGCCGATTTAAGCTGGCGCCGAACTTGACCGTGTGCGCGCCGCGGGTCCAGGTGCCGTCATAACGAAGCTGCTTGTCGGATTGGAAGGTCCCCTGTGGCGCAAGGTAGTTCGGCCCGGCAAAAAAGCCGTCCGTCGTGTCGTACAGAGTGACCGGCGTACCAATCGCTGCGGTCGGGTTGTAGATCGAGGTAAGACCGCCGGTGCCATCCACCAGGACATTGTGGAACTTCTCATAGCCCCCGCGGAAGGAGTGGGTAAAGCGTCCGGTGGTGAAGTCGGCGCCTCCCACGAGCGCTGGAACGTTGTTACTGGATTTGTAGAGAGAGTAGAGATCGCCGAAGTTCGAGCTGGAGGCGTTGACGCTGTACGCGCCGCGAACGAAGAAGTGGATGCCCTTGGGTCCGCTGTAGTCGAGCCGGATGGTGCTGTAGGTGTCGCGGAAAGGCGAGGGAACGAAAGGGAATGCAGTCTGAATCGGCGCGAAGGTGGGGCTAGTCGTCGCCGATCCCTGCACCTCCTGCTTGATGCGCTCCAGATCTCCAAAGAAGAAGAGCTTGTCCTTGATGATCGGACCGCCTACGCTGCCGCCGAACTGGTTGCGCTGAAAGGGCGCGTCGAACCCGCCGGTGGTGGCCGCGAACCCCGCGCGATAGTCCTGAAAGTTGTAAAAACCCTGGCCGTGGAAAGAGTTGGTGCCCGAACGGGTCGAGACCAGCACCTGGCCGGTCGAGGTGACTTCGCCCGAGACGTCCTGAGTGGACTGGTTGAGTTGGAACTCGTCGATGGCGCCAGTGGTGACGTTGAAGATGGTCGTGCCGACGGTCTCGTCGGTGATGTCCTGACCATCGAGCAGGATGCGTGTGGTACGGCCGGAGACGCCGCCTACCGAGATCGCGGAGTAGCCTGCTTTGGTGGGATCGAAGGTCTCGCCGCTCTGCAGGATGACGCCAGGCTGAAGCTGGGCGATGTCAAGGAAGTTGCGTCCATTGATGGGGAGAGATTCAATCTGCTCGCGGGTGACGACGCCAGCCACACCGATCTGGTCAGTGTTGACTTGGAGCGCGCCCGCGTTGACTTCCACTGTCTCGGAGGACGCGCCGAGGGTCAGCTTGAAGCTGCCGGGGGTCGCAGTCCCGGTCCGGATGACGGTGGTCACGGAGAGGGTCTGGAAACCGGATCGCGTGACGGTAACGGTGTAGCTTCCGGGATTCAGAGGGCCGTCGCTGTAGTAACCGGAGGAGTCGGTAGTCACGGTCTTCAACGAGCCGGTGTCAGTACCCCTGATGGCGACGGTTGCCCCGGGAACCACTGCGCCCGACGGGTCGGTAATGGTTCCCTGAATCGATCCGCCGTTCACGGAGACCGCTTGACCGTAACCCAGCATCGCGGTGGCAAAGAGCAACGTCATCAGCGTCAAAAACTTTTTCATTATTCCTGTTCTCCTGTCGAGTCCCGAGTCCGTGGCGAAGATGGAAGTCCCACAACTGGCCCCGAACACTGTGTGTGAGAGTTGGCATGCAGATCAATGGCCAATGCCAGCGTCACCGCTCATGTCTTACGTAAAATATTGAATAGAAGCTGGTTAGCAAAGCAATGCGGTAGATACATTCCTCTGGCGCAGGAATGAATTATGGATTTCGATATTATTTATTCTAAAAACTGTAGGTACTGGAAAGCGAGAGTGCGCCACCTAGGCAGAGTCCACAATCCCACTCATCGCAGAAAGCGCGATGAATGGGGCACCCGATCGTTCTTATACCTGAAGGAGAACGGCTCTGGGCAGGTTTTTAGGCAGGTTCGGAGCAGGTTAAACGCTGCTTCGGTGTGGTGTTCTCTGCTTCGCAAACCATCTATATAATAGAGACATACACTCATGGCAGACGATCAGAATCCAGAACTCCCCCTTACGCCTCCGAACTCCCCTGCGAATCCCGACGGCACGCCTCCCAGCACGGTCCAGGGCCGCGGCGCCGCGTTCATGCTCTCTATCAATATTGAAGAGGAGATGCGCCGGTCGTATCTCGACTATTCCATGTCGGTCATCATCGGCCGGGCGCTGCCCGACGTGCGCGACGGCCTCAAGCCTGTTCACCGGCGCATCCTCTATGGCATGCAGGAGATGGGCCTCCAGTTCAACAAGAAGTACACCAAGTCGGCGAAGGTGGTCGGCCACGTCATGGGCAACTATCATCCCCACGGCGACTCGGCGATCTACGACACCATGGTGCGGCTGGCGCAGCCGTTCTCGCTGCGCTATCCGCTGGTCGACGGCCAGGGCAACTTCGGCTCGGTCGACGGCGACCCGCCCGCGGCGATGCGCTACACCGAGTCCCGCCTGACCCGCATCGCGAGCGAGATGCTGGCCGACATCGACTCCGACACCGTGGACTTCGCGCCGAACTACGACGAGTCGACGCTCGAGCCGACGGTGCTCCCCGCCCGCATCCCGAACCTGATCGTCAACGGGTCGGGAGGGATTGCGGTGGGCATGGCGACCAACATTCCGCCGCACAACCTCACCGAGGTCGCGAACGCCTGCATCGCGCTGCTGCAGAAATCGCCGCAGGACCATCGCTCGGACCTCGACCTCTGCCTGGAGCACGTGCTGGGGCCGGACTTCCCCACCGCGGGCATTCTCTACGGCAACGCGAATATTCGCCAGGCGTATTCGACGGGCCGCGGCCGGTTCATGATGCGGGCCAGGTGCGCCATCGAAAACATCTCCGGCGGGCGCCAGGCCATTATCGTCAAAGAGATTCCCTACCAGGTGAACAAGTCGAAGCTGATCGAGCGCATCGCCGAGCTGGTCAACGACGGCGTCATCAGCGATATCGCCCGCGACGAGTTCCGCGACGAGAGCGACCGCGACGGCATGCGCATCGTCATCGGCCTCAAGCGCGGGGCCGAGCACCAGATCGTCCTCAACCAGCTGCACAAGCATACGCAGATGCAGGAGTCGTTCTCGATGATCTTCCTGGCGGTGCACAACGGTCAGCCCAAAGAGCTGCCGCTCGACCAGGCCATCCGTGCCTTCCTCGAGCACCGGACAGAGGTCGTGCGCCGCCGGACTGCCTTCCTGCTCAACAAGGCGCGCGACCGCGAACACATCCTGCTCGGCTACCAGATCGCGCTCGACCACCTGGACCAAGCGATCCGCATTATTCGGCAGTCGACCTCGCGGGTGGAGGCGCGGGAGAACCTCTTCTCGTTCTTCTCGAACAAGCGGATCAACCTGCGCGGTACGGAGCTCGCCGGCGTGACGCTCGACCCGGTGAAGTACAACGTCGACATGACGTTCTCGACCAGCGGCACGCTGATCCTCAGCTATCGCCAGGTCGATGCGATCTTAGAGTTGCAGCTCTACCGGCTCACCCAGCTTTCGATCGACGAGCTGCTCAAGGAACTCGCCGAGGTGCGGGACAACATCACCGAGTTCGAGTCGATCCTTGCCTCGCCGGCCAAGCTCCGCAAGGTGATCGTCAAGGAACTCACCGAGATTCGCGACAAGTACGGCGACGCCCGGCGCACGACCATCATCGACGAAACGGCGGAGCTGCAGCTCGAAGACCTTATCGCCGACGAGCAGGTCGCGGTCACGGTCTCGAACACCGGCTACCTCAAGCGCACGCCCATCTCCATCTATCGACAGCAGCGTCGCGGCGGGACGGGACGCTTAGGGATGAAGACCCGCGAAGAGGACTTCGTCGCGCAGCTCATCATCGACTCCACCCACGCCTACCTGTTGTGCTTCACCAACACCGGCCGCGTCTACTGGCTCAAGGTGTATGAGGTTCCCGACGTCGGCGCCGCCGGCAAAGGCAAGGCCATGGCGTCGCTGGTCGCGCTCCAGCCCGGCGAACGCGTGGTCACCATCCTGCCGGTCAAGGATCTCGAGGAGGAGAGCAAGTACATTCTCTTCGCCACGCGCAACGGCACGGTCAAGAAGACTGCGCTCAAGGACTTCTCGAACGTCATGGCGCGCGGCATCATCGCCATCAACATCGAGAAAGACGACGAGCTGATCACCGCTCGGATTACGGATGGGCAGCAGGTGATTTTTCTCGCCACCCACGACGGCATGGCGATCCGCTTCAACGAGACCGACCTGCGTTCCATGGGACGCCCGGCTACGGGGAATCGCGGCATCTCGCTCAAGAAGGGCGACTACGTGATCGGCGCGGCGGTGACTCCGTCGAATGAGGCGCGCAATCGCCAGCGGCTCGAACTTGCGGCCTCGAAGGGCCTCAGCGAGCAGGTGGAAGCCGCCATCGACGAAGCTTCGGAGTCCTCCTCGGCCACCCCGCTCGAGCTTTCGGGCGATCCGACAGAACTCTCCGCTCCAGAGCTTCCCGGCGACGTTGCGGCGAAGCTCGAAAAGCTGGACAAGCAGCTTGGCCTCACCCCATGCCTGATCCTGTCCGTCTCCGACAACGGGTACGGCAAGCGCACCGACGTCGACCGCTATCGGCTGCAGTCGCGCGGCGGCAAGGGCGTCATCAACATGAAGGCGACGCCAAAGATCGGCAAGGTGTCGGCGATCAACCTGGTGGACGAGACCAGCGAGGTCATGGTGATCAGCCAGTTCGGCAAGATCATCCGCATCGACACCAAATCCATCCGCGCGGCCGGCCGAGGCACCTCCGGGGTGCGCCTGCTGGATCTGGACACGGACGATAAGGTTGCCGCTGCGGTGGTCATTCCGCCGGAAGAAGCGAAGATTCAGCCGGAAGAGGGAACGCTGTTGCAATAGGAGCGAAATGTCGGAAGTCTATTCGATCAGGGAGTCTTTGCAGGGCAAGTTGCAGACTTTCATAAGAGGAAGCGGTTTTAGCTCTATTTTTCTCGAAGACTTGATCCGAGACCTAGTAGTTCTTCTCTCCGCATATCGAGAGGAAGACGTGCCGATGTTTCCAGCGGTTTATATCGGATCGCGCCGGGAAGATTTCGGCCCTATCTTCACGACCGGCACACCGGTTAAAATTGCAACGATCAAACCGTCTCCAGACGCTGCATCCGCTTTACTGAAGGATTGTGCCCCTCTCGCAAAAGAAGGGTGGGCTGTGTTTGCATATTTAGGCGATGGCGGCACTCTTTGCTATGGTGTATTCCGATCAGCACGACATTCCTTGTCTACCGGAGCTGATGAAGTCATTCGGGATTTGGGTCATCAAGTACAGCTAATGCTTCTGAGGAACTGTGGACATCAAGCCGTGGAGCTTCACAATACTTCGAAAGAACGTTTAACCGCAGTGTTTAAAATAGCTCCCGCTTTGCACTTCGGGTTAGATTCACATGTAGCTTCTTTTGTTGAGGCAGCCACATCAACTTTGAACGATGCATTCGACCTGCGAGCGTACTTGAAACGAACCCTATCGGAAGCAATTCAGCATTGTCACGGGACTTTATTAGCTGCAATTCCAGGATTTGAGGGAGAATCGCCCAGTTCTCTCCTGTCCGGAGTTCAACCAGATCCGTACATCGATTTTGCGGCGCTACATTCAGAAGCAGTCAGATTACAAGATGCAAACTCGCTGGCAGATTTACGTTCCGCGGAGGTATTGATGGAGGGGATGATCGGCAGTGATGGCATAGTCGTCTTTGGTTGCGACGGCTCAGTGAGGGCATATCGGTCTTTCATAAAACCAGAGCCGAGCGAAGCTGTCCAACTACCGACGGAAGGTGGTGCTCGGCGTAGAACTTTTGAACTCATGAAGCTTAGGATGCCTATTCACTACAAAGCTGCTCTTTACAGATCACAAGATGGCGAGACGAAATGCGAGGTTCGATAGTGCCAAAAAGTGCGATTAAGCCATGGGGAGCAATCGAGGCGCTGAGTATAAGCACTTCTAGTCCCAGTCAGATTGCTGTATATGGAAGTCCTCAACTCGCGAAAAAGGATATTGTGGCGATCACAAATGCCTTTAATAGCGAAAGCTACGAAATGGTAGCGACATTCGTTTGGACCAAGGCCGCATCCGTATTGAAACGACAGATAGCTTCGTTAGGCATGAGTTTTGTCGGTGAGATGCTTAACAGACCGACGCTTAACGACGAGTCAGACCCAACGACGTCTCTCTCCGATAAAGAAGCAGTGTCTTTGGCGGAAGACTTGGGGATGGTTAGTCCTACAGTAGCGTTTAGGCTTAACCAGGCATTAGCTCTGGTCACGCATTTCACGAAACTGTCAATTGAAGAAGCGGAGAACGAGGCGATGCAGCCCGAAGAAGCTATCGGGCTGCTCAAGACTTGTGTGACAGGTGTACTTAGCAGGCCAAACTTCGAAGGAGCATTAAAGTTTGCTGATTTTAGGCTCGAGCTTTCGTCGAAAACGCTCAGATCTGACGAATGCACAGGGCTTCAAGAGTCGCCATATTTCTTTCTGCGAACTACTCTGGGCGTACTACTGTCCCTCATTAAGACTGCTAAGGGAGCAGCTCACGAACATGCTCTAGGTAACATCTCTGTGATACTTCCCATCATTTGGCCTAGTTTGAGACAACCTGAGAAATGGCAGGTTGGACAGGCCTACGCTGAGCTGACTTCCGAAGGCAAACGTGCAGCTTCGACGGGTCTCAAAGCAGTCTTAGTAAAAGTGCACGGTTTTGATTTTGTTCCTGAATCCTTGCGTTCCAATACCTTTACTGAAGCTGCAGTAAAAGTTTTGGCTGCACACTTTGGATACAACAATTTCTATACCGAAGAGGAGCCAATGCTGGTTTTGGCAAATTTGGGTACAGCCATACCAAAACCAGCTTTCGCTAAGGTAATGGAAGCCTCGTTGGCCGTTTGGCTAGGCAATCGATGGAATTATGCTTACGCTTCAGAAGGTCCGGCTACGAGCATCTTCAATTCACTTCGCTCAGAACAGTGGGAGTACTACATAAATGAGTGTCTGCAAGGTGATAAGTCGATTTTGGACAAACTTGGTAACGAGGATCGACCAATTAACCGCTGGATAATTTTAGTGGAGACCTATTTCAAAACTGGGTTTGTTATTCGCGACAAGCGGGTCAATCGACTTATGAATGCCACAAGTAACCGTGATGTTGAAGCTATCAAAGCTGCGGCTCAAGCTTTACGGACAGGCGTTTAGACCGGCGATGTGATTCATTGATTGGGGGGGGTGGGCCTGGACGGATGACCCAGGCACAGAATGGCTGCCCCACTCATCACGTCTTTGTCTTATGCGATGAGTGGGCATTCGCGCTAGGCGCGAACCCTACGATCCATCCTGGGCCACACCAAGCCGATTAGCCGGTCTTATCCGCCAGCATCTTCTCCCGCAACATCTGATTCGCCCGGCTCTGATACCCCTTTCCCGTTTTTCTTCAGCCAGGCGATGACGTCGGCGTCTAGGCGCAGGCTTATGGCTTTCTTAATGGGGCGGTAGAACTTTCCGCGTTCGGCTCTTGCCCACATCTCGTCGGTCCACTCGGGGATGTCCGAGGTGTCGATCTCATGGTCCGGTCTCTTTGCCAACTCGGCAAGATTAGCCTTCTGTTTCGCGGTGAGAGGACTTCCCGGCTCGCGCCGATACGTCACCATCTTGGATTTCTCAACCTTGGGTTTCTCAATCTTGAGCGTCTTCATACCGTCTCCTCTCGCGCGCCGTTACTTCTCTTGCTGAAATAATCCGCACAATCTCCTCGCCGTGCTCCTCTTGAAGCCTGTGAGCCACCAGCAGCAGCAACACGCCTTCCACGAATCCGATGGTGTGCCAGCGCTCCTCGCCATCAATCTCCCGGTCTTGCGCCATCATAAAGTCGGATCGTCGAACACCAGCGTGGCAGTCTCAAAGAAAAACTCCGTGCTTGCGGTAGTTGCTTCGATCTTGACCTCATCCCAAACAAACCGCATCCACCGCCTATACAAATATGTATGTACAAAAACTGGTGCTTCCGCAATCCGTTTTCTGAGTACATCTCCGACTCCATGCACCCGCCCCCAATCGCCTGCCCCCTTTGTGGTATTTCGTGCGGAAGCGATCAGCGTAATGTGGTGCCTACATGGTTTCCGGATAGTTCAGTTTTTGATGGTCAGTCCTGAGTCTTCTCCGGTAGCGGCAGGCCGGGCGTAGAACGGCGGAAGACCAGGGAGGCAGCATGCTTACGATTGCTATGGGAGTTGTGGTAACGGTGATTCTTCTCTTTGGCTTTGGGTTCCTCTCGACCGCCTCGATGGGATGGTTCTTCAAATACCGAGAGCCGCAAGATACGCTCTCCTCACCGGACAAGCATTAGATCCGTCAGCCGGGGAGTACATCCCCAACCCCGCTATTCTCATCGCACCTGAAGAGAAGAAACGGGGAGATCCAAACTATGTCCGAGCACCACGACGCACCTAAGACTCACGAACCGCACGCTATCCACGAAGAACACACCAAGGGTCCCCACGATCCCAAAGACATCAACCCCAAAATGTCCTCCGACATCGCCTACTGGTCGAAGGAGTTCGGCGTCACCGGCGACCAGCTTCACGAGGCCATCCGCGCCCACGGCACGCACGTAGACAGGGTTCGCGCCGCTCTTCATCCCCACAAAACAAGCTAAACTCTCCCCCGACACAGAATCCTGTCGGCCATCTTCGCCCGCGCGTGCCGCGGCTATCTAAGCGCTCGCGCGGGCGTGAAATCGCCAAACCTGGGCTGCGCTCCGCGGAAGATCTCGCGGAAAACTCGCAGGACATCACCCGGGACACCTTCCGGAAAATCTTCAAGACCGACGGCGATCCTGCTAGGCTTGTACCGTCTTGTTTGCCCTCGCACAGATCGGCATCTGACCGGTTTCGAATAAGTTGAAGAAGGAGTCGCTCATGGTCCTCAAGTCGCTTATGGTCCTCAGACGAAGCGTTTTCGTCTCCCTTGCTGTCCTCGGCTTGCTCATAGCGATGCCAGCGCCCCTAGCTCTCACGCAGACGCCGCCGCAGCCTACGCTGAAGTCCGTCCTGCTGGCACAGCTTCGCTCGACCCACAACAAGGAAGAGTGGTTTGTGCCGGTCGATATCGCGGTCGCCGGAATGACGGCGGATCAGGCGCGGTGGATTCCCACCCCGGAGGGAGCCAACAATCCCGCGCCCGCCGATCACTCGGTCGGGATGATCGCCTACCATCTGCTCTACTGGAATATCGAGTCGCTGGCTCAGCTCAAGGGCCAGAAGCCTCCGCCGCCGCCGTCGGACAACTCCGAAACCTTCAACAAGTTCGACGCCGCAAGCTGGCCCGAGACCGTGAAGAAGCTCGACGCCGTGCTTACCCAGATCGAGCAGGTGGTCGAAGGCTACGACGACGCCAAGGTGGCAGCGAACGCCGAGCGGATCGCCCATATCAGCGCCCATAACGCCTACCACACCGGGCAGATCGTTCTTCTTCGCAAACTGCAGGGCTCGTGGAATCCGGCAAATGGAGTGAAGTAGGTCCCTAACGGTTGAGGTCGTGAATGGTCTGGCCGGCCGCCTGGCCGATCTTTCCTGCTGCGTCCTTGACGTTGCCGACGACGCGGTCTGCGGCTCCTTCGCCGGCCATCCGGTCGTTGCCGGCGAGCTGACCTATGCCTTGCTTGACGGCTCCCGCGAACGACCCGACCTTGCCTTCGGCTTGTTTTCCGGCGCCCCAGCCGAAGGTGTTGCGAGCCGCGCGCTCGATGCCGCCGGAGCCGCTTGCGTATCCAGGTTCGGTTCCTGCTCCGTTGATCAAGTAATAGGCGATGCCGGCTCCGATGCCGGCGACAATCCAGGGAAATGCTTTCATTGTGATCCTCCAAACGGTTGGATGCGGGCTGGGCGGTTGGAGCCGTCTTGAAGCCGATTTGCGGCCATCTTTGGAGCCGACAGGGAGTTATCAGGGAGCCGTCAGTATCATTTAAGTTAAGGGAGGAACCGAATTCCGGGTTTGCGATCTCTGGCTGGAAGCAAAACACCGAACACTGCCCAGCTGGGATTCTGCATCTAATCCGGGCATGACCCAGTTACGAAGAGCGGTCCTCATCACCCCCCTCCTGTTTGCGGCGAGCATTTTGCCTGCGAGCGCGCAATACAATCGCGGCAACTACAACAACTTCAACAATGGCGTACGCTACGGCGGCCGTGGCGGGAACTACTACAACAACAACGACCGGCGCTACCATGACGACCACTATCGCCAGAATCAAGGCGGCATTGGGCCGGGCAAGGGAGCGCTGATTGGCGCGGGAGGCGGCGCGGTGCTCGGCGCACTCTTCGGCGGCGGCCTCAAGGGCACCCTTATCGGCGGAGCGGCAGGAGCGGGCGTCGGCGCAGCCGTTGGAGGAGTGGCCCAGCACAACCGGGACAATAACCGCTACGACCGTTACGGCCGTCCTTACTAGAGCCGCTGCGCGCCTCGGGCCGAATTCGATGGCTGCATGGGCTGCTAGAGTTCCGTAGAGTCACGAGCGATACTTAGGCATTTCTCCATTTCAGATATTCCAGAAAGATAAAAGGAACGATCTTATGCGCACGATCTCCCGTATTGCCTTAGGCCTTACCCTTGCCGCAGCCACGCTGGCCGCCTCCGCGCAGTCTTCCGCGACCATCAAACCGGACGCCGACACCAACGCCGCGCACAACTGGACCACGGAGCAGATTCTGACCTGCACGGTGTCGCAGTGCTGGCAGCTTGCGGGCAAGGATGAGGCGACGTTCTTCGATATCGTCCAGCAGCTGGCGGCGATCTCCGCGCAGAACCGCGAGATTACCCTGCCGAACGACGAGGCGGCGGGCAAGCGCGTCGGCAACTACATCAAGATGAAGGCCAAGGTTGACCACCAGGCGCTGCTGTTCTCGATCGTCGACGCTTCGGTGCGATGGATTGGGAAGCAGGACGCGACGGCAAGCCCGGCCGCGGGCGCCACCACTCCGAAGTAGGCGCGCCGGCCGCGAAGCAGCAGCCTACCAGGCGTCGTCCTTGGGCATGATGGCTCCGGCCTTGATCCACCTCTCGACCGTGGAGATATGCGCATCCGAGAGTTTGGCGCTCTTCGAGGGCATAGGCATGGGGTGGTCTGGCGGCCCCTCGTGCCGGATCAGGCGGACCAGCAGGCTCTGCGCCGGATCTCCCGGAACCAGTGCGGGACCGCTCTTGCCGCCCTTGATCATTCCGGCTCGGGTTTGAATATTCAGGCCGCCGCGATGGTTCATCCAGCCATGGCAGCGGTAGCAGTTCGACTGCAGGATCGGCTGCACGCTTTCGGTGTAAAACCGCGGGTTGGCCGGGTCGGAGACGGTGATCTTCGGCGCTTCGGGAGCGCATCCGATCAATGCCGCCGCCAGCAAACCAGACGCAACGCCGAGAAAACCCGATCCAGCCAACCTCCTCCTCATAAACTCCCCTGTTACCCCTCCCTGTTAATCAATAAGTATACGGAACCCAGGTGATCACTTACACTCAGAGGAAGTGAACCCTAAGGTAGGAATTGCTCTGGCGTTCCGCGCCTCCGAAATGTAATCGAAAGAATGATGCGTTTGAACGCTCCCAGACCGGCCCTTCTGGCGCTCGCAGTCCTGTTGTTCTCGCCTGCCTGCGTTCTGGCCAAACCGACGCACCACCTGGTCCGCGCGACTCCGGTTCCTCTAGCGCCGGTGCACGGGACGGCTGCGTCGTTGAAGCGCTCCGCCCGCCGCAAGCCCGCTGGGTTGCGCGTGAGAGAAGACCGCAGTTCCCGGCATCAGGCTCCGGCGGTCCGCCGCGCCCGGGAGCAGTCCTCTCACGGCCGCAAACACCTACTCCACGTGAGCGCGCGCAACACCGGAGCCGGAAGGGCTGGGCGTGAGTGGTCCGCCTCGGAACCGCAGCGGATCCCGGCTGCTGTTGCGATTCACGGAACCGCGCGCCCGGATGAACCCAGGGCTGTCCGCTCTTCGGCCCGCGGTCGCAGGTATGGATTGCATGGAGCGCATAGGTCGAATCGATCGAATGGACCGGTGTCGCGGCAGGTCACCGTGGTCAGCGTCATCCGGCCCACCACCCGGAGGCCACAGCTGCCGAGCATCGAAGAGGCCGCATCGACGCCGGTCATCCTGCCCACGCTGTACAACAAGCGCGGCCGCCTCATTCTTCCTCCGCCGCTCAAAGGCTCGCACGAGATCCTCATCCGCCAGAACGAAGTCGCCGACCACGACGGCCTTCAGCGCATCCAGAACGACGACGATATCGAAGGCATGCGCGGCCGCGGCCTGCTCGTCGCCCTGCCGCTCAACGGTGGCCTGGAGGTCGATGAGCGCCTGCCGGGGAACCGCCGCTTCTGCCGCCCTTGGACCGCGCGCTTTCTCGCCAATCTCTCTCGCGCCCACTACGCGCAGTTCCACACGCCGCTGCAGGTCAACTCCGCCGTCCGCACCGTCGAGTTCCAGCAGCGCCTGATGCACATCAACGGCAACGCCGCGCCGGCAGAAGGCGATACCGCCTCGCCGCACCTCACCGGCCAAGCCGTCGATCTCGCCAAGCACGGTCTCTCGCTCAGCGAGATCGCCTGGATGCGCGGCTATCTGCTGCCTCTGGTGCAGGAGGGCAAGATCGATGTCGAAGAGGAGTTCAAGCAGTCCTGCTTCCACATCAGCGTGTACAAGCGGTATGTTCCTTCGGCCAACATGCCGGAGCGCGATCTCGCTTCGTCCCATCGCGAAGGCATGCCGGCCCTGGCCGCTGTGATGCGGTAAGAGCGAGTGTGCTGCCGCACGGGCCCGCTACGCGCGGTGCGCCCACTTCGTGGGGGGTGTACCTTTTCTCGATGGGTGAACAGCGTTGGGCCTTCCGTCGGTCGGCGGGAGAGGTCTTCCTGCCGACCATCGGGAGGCTCATCCGAAGGGGTACACACCCCACGAAGTGGGCGCCCCGCGCGTAGCGGGCCCGTCCGGCTCAGACGACCTCGCGAACTCCGCTTCGCCAGCTCCGGTAGGTCGCGTCGAGAATGCGCATGTTCTGCACACCGTCTTCTCCGGTCGTGGCGAAGTCTTCCTGCCCGCGTAAGGCCAGCGCGAAGCTGTCGAGCATGCGCGTGTAGCCGTCGGCGTTGTCCACCGTCAGCGTCTCGACCACCTCGCCGGCGCGCCGCATCACCATCTGCACCGGACGATCGACGGTCAACGCATTCTCGACGATCAGCACGCCTTCGCTTCCGGTCACCTCGACCATGGAGCGATAGAGCGCCCGCGCGCTGACCGTCACGTTGGCGAAGCTGCCGCCGGTCATCTCCAGTTGCAGCGCAGCCGCCGCGTCCAGTTTGCCCGAGTGCTCGTCGCTTCTCGCCAGCGTACTGACGCTGCGCACCTCTTCTCCCAGCACAAAGCGCAGCGCATCGATGCAATGCACGCCGACATCGCCGATGGGCCCGCCACAGGCCAGCGCGGGGTCGGTAATCCACCGGCGCGCCGCCTTGGTCGCCGGATAGGAATACAGCGCCTGCGAGAGCTGCGGCTGGCCGATGCGCCCCGCGGCAATCTGCTCCCGCATCCACTCCAGGCTGCGGTTGTAGCGAAAGTTCTGCGCCACGCCGAACAGCTTCCCGGCGGCCTGCGCTGCCGCGGTCATCGCTTCCGCTTCAGCGGCATCCATCGCGAGCGGCTTCTCGCACAGCACCGCCTTGCCATGCTGGAGAGCAAGCAGCGTGTCGTCGCGGTGCATCGCATCGGGCGAGGTAATCAAGACCGCATCCACCTCGGGCGAAGCGCACAGCTCCTCACGCGAAGCGAAGCAGTGCGCAATGTGGTGCTCCGCGCAGTTCTGCCGGGCAGCCTCCTGATCGCGCCGCCACATGCCGGTCAGCGCCGAGTGTTCGCAACGCGCGAAGGCGGGCAGAAGACGACGCACCGCGTGAAGTCCAAAGCCGAGGATCGCGTATCGCACCGGAGATTGCGTCATGATATGTCTCCTGAATGGCTGTGCCCTTAATGCGGGTCGGTCTTCAGTGCGCGTCGGTCTTCAGGATCTGTTCGGCGAAGAAGTTCTCCACCTTGGCCTGATCATGCAGCACTTCCAGATAGGCGTTCTTCAACAACTGCGAGCGGCCCTCGCGAAGCTGCTGCCGAATAGCCTGCTGCACTCGCGGATCGTTCAGGTCGCGCTGTCCGGACGGCTCCCGCGAGAGCAGCTTATAGATCGCATACCCCATCGGCTTCTTGGTCGCGGAGTCGAGAATCGGAAGTATGTCGGTCATCTGTCCTGCCTTCAGCTTCGTGACCGCCGCGAAGACATCCGGCTCCTGATGCAGCTGCGACTCCGGCACAAATCCGATATCGCCGCCGTTGGGCGCAGTCTCCGGCCGCTCCGAGAAGTTCATCGCAATCGCGCCGAAGTCCTCGCCGCTGTCCAGCCGATTCTTCAGCGCCTGAATCTTCTTCTTCGCGTCCGCGTCGCTGGTGGCCTTGCTGTTCTGCAGGTTGCCCGGCTGCGCGGAGGGCTGGTCCGTCACCACGATCTGCGCCAGGTGAAAGTCCGTCTCGATCAGGTTGAACTCGCTCTTGTGCTGGTTGTAGTAGGCCGAAACATCGGCGTCGGTCACCGTCACCTTCGAGTTGATCTCCTTGTTCAGCAGCTTGTTGATCGTCAGCGACCGGCGCAGATCGTGTTTGAAGTCGTCCACCGTGGTGTGGTTGGCCTTCAGCCGCTCGTCGAACTGCGCATCGGTGTAGGGAGCCTTGGTCTCGCCGAACTTCGCATCCACCTCTTCGTTGGTCGCGGTCAGGTTCATCTTGGCGGCGCGCTGCTGCACGATCTCCTCGTCGATCAGCTCGCGCAGCAGGTTCAGCCGCAGGGAATCGGCCTGCTCCGGAGAGGGCTTCTGCTGCTGGGCCGCCTCGCCAAGCTGCGCCTGGTATCGCTTGTCCAGCTCCGACTGCAGGATCGCGTGGCCGTTGACGGTGGCGACCACATCCGCGCTGTGCCCATGCGTGCAGCCGGCGATCGGCAACAGGCCCAACGACACAGCCACCCCCAGAACCAGCGCGGCAGACGTGGAGCCCCGACGGGAGCGCACCGGCAAGCAACCATCCGCTTCAGACGACCTCATGGAAAGCATCTCTCGCAAGTCTCGCAGCGTTCGAAATCTTCGCAACTCTCGCATCCACATCCTCTCCTGCATACTCTCCACTAATGGCCCGGCTTGCTTGCGGGCGCTGTCTGGGGCGTGGCCTTGGGCGCTGTCTGGGGCGCTGCCTGGGGTGCTGCCTGGGGTGCTGTGACAGGCGCTGCCTGCGCCGGAGGAGGAGGCGTCTGCCCGGACGCTACCAGAGCCTCGTCGATCATCCGATACACATCCTCGATCGGCTGAGCCCCTTCGATCTTCTCCCCATTGATAAACAACGTCGGCGTCGCATCTAGGTGCAAGCTTTCGCCCAGTTGAATCGACTCCTTGATCGCCGTCTGATCCTGCTTCGCCAGGCACGCATTCAACTCCGCGGCGTTCAGCTTCTGCCGGGTTCCCTCGTCGCGTGCCATGGTGTCGAGCATCTGGTTGGCCTTCGCCACGCTCTTCTCCGCGCCGCCCACCTCGGAGGCATGGGCGTGAATGTAGTCCACCAGGTTCCAATAGCCAACGGCGTTCTGCGCGCCGACACAGTTGGTATCCACCGCCGCGCGCATCGCCCAGGGATGGATGTCCAGCGGGAAGTCGCGATACACGATGTGGATCTGATTCTTGTAGCGATCCATCAGCGCCGGAAAGATCTCTTCATGCATCTTCGCGCAGTACGGGCATTCGAGGTCGTCAAAGCCCACGATCAGCACCGGAGCATTCGCCGGACCGCCGCGCGCCGGCCGCCCCGCCGCGCTCACCATCTCCTTGGGATCTTTGCTGAGGTCGAACTTGCTGAACTGCGCCAGCGTCTTGCCGTCGGACGACAGCAGAAACGCAATCGGCTTGCTGGTCTTGCCTTGCGCGCTGAAGGACACCAGGATCTGGTCGTAGCCCGGCATCTCGCTTTGGGTGCGCGGCCCGAGGTCGATCACATACTCCGGCGGAACGCTCGACCGGGTACGAATCAGCACCTCGATGCGCCGCGCCAGCTCGGGAGAGAGCTTGCCGGAAGAGTTCCCAAATCCGGTGCCAGACCCAGTGCCAGATCCAGTGCCGGACGCACTTGCAGGAGCCTGGGCGTGGCATCCGATGGCGGCGAGCAGGAGCGCAAAGAGCAGGGTGCGGAGAGGCTTAACGGCGTTCAACACAATGCTCGATTATCTCACGCGGACGGCAGCATCGACGCGGGGCTCCAGGCCAGGCGTAACGGTGATTCAAAGAACAAAAGCAGATAAGAAGGTAGCCCCAGCCGGTTGTGCTTCGGAAGCTGCCCTCGAGAAAACCGGATGTCTAATCCGGAGGCAAGGTCATCCGGCCCGGCAGCTCCGACGTGTTCTGGCCTGAGATCAGCTTCCAGCTTCCATCCACTTGCCGGGCCGCCATGTACTTGAAGTGCGTCACCAATGTCCCGTCTGTCGTAGGAACGACGCCCGGTGGCAGGCCTTTGAAGCTGGTTACGGTTTGGTCTGTATCGAGCATCACCATTCCTGGCGCCAGTACCTTCAACAACCGAGTCGTAATCGCAATGTGACTGCCCTTGAAGGGGCCGCCCAGAATCATTCCATGAACCTTTGCGATCTGTTCACGGCCAGTGAAGATGTCCCCGCGAATATTGAGGAAATCCGCGTCATCGGTGAAGTACGAGGCATACGCAGGGGCATCTCCCTGGTTCCATGCCGCCTGCAGCCCCTCAGAAATTGCCGCCACCGCAACCGCCGGATCGGTATCCGCCGCGTGGACTGCGCTGCCGCATCCTTCCATTCCGATCATTCCCATTGTTAAAACTCCAGACGTCAACATTGTGAATGCAAAGTTTACGAGCCGCATCGTGTCTCCTTGGGAGGCAAATCCTCCGTGCCGTTGAACGTACCGGCAAGACCTATACTGATAGCGGCTGGCGCGGAAGTCCTGATCTTCGTCTGAACATTTCCTGTATATGCCGTTGCCAGCCTTGAGAACACTGGACAGGCTTCAGGTGGCCCATCGCCATGAGTACCTTGCGTTTCCTTGACTTCGAGCTTGACCGCGACTCTTTCTCTTTGCGGCGAGCGGGTACGCTTGTCGATATCGACCCCAAGCCGCTGGAGATGCTTTTCTTGCTCGCGGAGAGAAATGGGTCTCTTGTCACTCGGGACGAAGCTCTCAACCGCGTATGGGGCGAGGGTGTCTTCATCGATGGGGAATCGGCTTTGTACACCGCCGTGAAGAAGATCCGGCGTGCCGTCGGCGACCCTGGTCTCGTCCTTACCGTCTCGGGGCGAGGGTACCGGCTCAATCTTCCTCGCGAGCCTATCGCTCTCCCGGCCGCTTCTCCCCGTGCCATCGAACGCCTCGCCGTGCTGCCTCTGGTAAACCTTAGCGCCGAAGCCCCCCAGGACTACTTCTCCGACGGCCTCACCGATGAACTCATCTCCACCATGGCCCGGCTGTTCGGAGTCCGGCTTACCATCGTCGGCCGGACTTCCATCATGCGATTCAAAGGCGCTCAACTGTCGGTCGAAGCCATCGCGCATGAGCTTTCCGCCGACTATCTCATTGAGGGTTCCGTTCGCCGCGATAAGAACCGCGTGCGTATCGCCGTCCAGCTTCTGCGCGCGGCGGACTCATGCACCTTGTGGACAGATACCTTCGAACGCGGCCTTACCGACATCTTTCAGATTCAATCCGAGATAGCTCTCGCAACCGCTCATGCCGTGCACACGAAGCTCTCTCATGCTCCTCAACCTTCGCTCACGGTCGACCCCGAAGTCCATGACCTTGTGCTTCGCGCTCGCCACCTTTGGGCGCAGCGCACTCGTCCCATGATCGAGGCGGCGGTCATTCATTTTCGCCAGGCGCTCACGCTCGATCCTGTCTTTGCTCCTGCCTATTCCGGCCTCGCCTTCTGCTATGCCATTCTGCCTATTACTTCCAATGCCCGCCCCTCGGCCTGCTTTCCCCTGGCTCAGGAAATCGCAGACCAGGCTCTGGCCATCACTCCAGCTTCCCTCGAAGCTCAACCTGAAGCGCACATCGTGCTGGGTCTGGTGCAGTTCTGGTATTGGCGCAACTGGCCCCTGGCCTTTCATCACTTCCAGCAGGCGGAACTTCTCAATCCTTCCGATAGCAACGGTCCCATGTTTATCGCTCACGTCCATTCGATTCTCGGACAACACAATCAGGCCATCCTCGCTATCGAGCGCGCACAGCGACTGGATCCGTTCTCCCCCATCGTTAACACCCACGTCGGCCACTTCCTCTACAACGCGGGCCGCTTCTCCGAGGCGCTCAAGCCTCTCTCCCGTATTCTCGAAATCGTGCCTCAGTTCTGGGTCGCTCATCTGATGCGCGGAAAAGCCCTCGCCCTCCTGGGTCAACAAGAAGAGGCGATCGAATCCTTTGACCACGCCTACAACTTTTCTGCCGGCAATACCGAGCCACTCAGCTTCAAGGCATTTACCTTAGCTCCCCAACGGCCCGAGCTTGCCTCCGCTGCGATCGCTGAACTAGAACACCAGCGCGTGACCGCATATGCCTCCCCGGTCCATGTCGCCCTCGCCCACCTCGGCCTCGGCAATCGCGGCCAAGCCCTTGATCTCCTCGATCAGGCCTTGGAGGAGCGTGACTTGCGCCTCATCTTCCTCGCTGTGGAATCCCGCTGGAACATCCTCAGAGAATCTGGCGACTTGGACTCTGTCCTTCGCCGCATCGGCTTGCGCAGCTCGCCCCTAGTCACAGGCGAAAAGCGTAACGGTGATTAAATGGATAAGAGCTGATAAAAGCGGATCGAGCAGTTTCCCCAAGGCAATCTCTTATCCGTCTTTATCGTCTTTATCGTCTTTTATCCTTTGGATCACCGTTACGCCTTGTTGCGGCCTGTCCCGCCGTCACACGTCATCAAAACAAACTAGCCGCGCGCCGCAGATTGCCCGCCGTCCCGATATTGAGCAGCGTGAAGTTGAAGCGCTCCGAGGTCTCATTGCGCACCGCGCCGAGTTCGTACTTGCGAACCTCCACGCTGAACCCGCAGCAGTCCCAGTTGTACGACCCCTGCAGCGCGCCATACTGCACCAGGCCGCCGGTGGCCGCGTGCAGATCCAGCCCCGCATTGGCCGCGACGCCGAATCCCGCCTTGGCCGGAGACCCATATCCCAGCAGCAGCCGCAACTGGTTGAAGTTCGAGATCGCCGAGTTCGCGCCCTCGGTATAGAACCGCCCCGGCGCATTCAGCCGCGCATAGCTCAACCCGCCGAACAGGTTGTTTTCATGAACATCGAGAAACACATTGTTCGAGGTGAACTTTTTGGCTCCCGTATCCAGATCGAAGTCCCACTCCGCGTCCATATGCGCCGAGGTCCTGACCCGCAGTCGAGACACCAGCGGCGAGATCGCGCGCGGCTCGGTCAAAAAGGCGATGCCGGAAAAATTCAGCGTCGTATCGAAGATGTTGCGCCGGCCGTCGAGCACCGCGCCGCCGAAGTTCTGATTGAAAAATCTCTTCTGCGCAAGCCGCCAACTGATCCACTCCCGGCTGCCGCAGACGGGGGCGCTGTCGATCTCGCTGCGTCCGGCCCTGCGGCTGGGGGTGAGTCCCGGCGCAGGATCGCGCTCGTCGAGACCGGGACTGAGGTTGGGATTCAGGTTGGGATTCGACCCATCCTTATTCAGAATCGGGTTGCCGCTCTCCTGGCACGGCCGCGTCTTCAGCGGACGCAGAAACAGCCGCTGCGTCACCCCGTACTCCAGCTCATTGGTGTCGCTGACGATGTCCACGCTGTCGAAGCGCAGCACCTTCAGAAAGTTGTTCACGCCGCCCACATAGCGATACGTCAACTCCGGCTCGATGGTATGCCGCACATCGTGCTTGAAGAGCTTCTCCACCTGCGGCGAATCGAACGTTCGCGCGAGCACCGGCGGCCGCAGGTCCACCTTGGCCTCGGCGTCGGAGCGGTTGATCGCATTCGGCAGCTCGACCGGCAAACCTCCCGGATCGTACGGCGTCTGCCGGCTGCGGCTATAGGCGGTCTCGCGCGCCCCGGCCGAGGCGCGAAGATTCCATCCGCCGAAGCTCATCGGGTACGCGATCTCGGGATGAAGATCCACCCGCTGGGTCAGGCCGCCCGTCGAAAAATTCGGTTCCACCCGCGACAACCCCGCCTCCGACGCATCGAGGATCCACAGCAGCCCACTGTGTCCAATGGCATGTTCGGTGCTGCTGAAGTCCAGCGCAGGCGCGTGGAAGATGCGCACCTGCTGTTCCGGGATCGCCGGCGTGGCCGAGGTCGCCTCCACCGCCGCCCGCTTCAGCCCTTGGTACCGGTCGGTCCGAATCGACTCCGCATAGCCATTCGCCTCATGCACGCCGTACAGGATCGAAAAAATGTCGCTCGACACCGCCAGGCTGAAGCTCTCCGCGAACGCCTGCCGGTAGGCATACGAACTCAGGTACTCCGCATCGCCCACCAGCCGCGTGTGCGCGCCGAGATCGTGCCGCCCGGAGAACGTCGCGTCCTCGCCGCCCTGGTTCAGATACACGCCGTTGGTCGTGATCCCGCGATCGATCAGGCCGCTGTAGCGAGCCTTGGCGAAGTCGTTTCCCAGACCGCTGAAGCGAAACAGCGCCGCCTGCTCCCACCCGCGCAGCGAGTAATATTGCGCTCCCACCGTCAGGTCCGCGCTGCGGTTGATCGCCCAGTAAAACTGCTCGCCCAGCGTGAATCCCTTGGTTGACGAATACCCCGGCACCGGAATCATGAAGCCCGTCTGCCGTCCCTCCGGGTCGATCGGATGGGTCACGTACGGCAGAAACAGCACCGGGATATTTCGCAGCCGGAAGGTGCTGTTCTGCGCCTTCGCCATCGCACTGTCCACGACGAACTTGCCGGCGTACAGCATCCAGTCGGGATTGGGCAGTTGACACGAGGTCAACGTTCCGTCGTAGATCTCATACGACTGCGGGCCCGTCCTCACCACCATCCGCCCGGTAAACAGAAACGGATTGCTGCTCGCGTACACCAGCGCATGAGATCCAGGATTTTTCAAGCCGACCGAGCCCGTCACATCATAGAAGCGGGCCGTCTGCGTCCTCATATTCAAAGTCCCGTGGCTGGCCGCGATGTCCTCGTGGTTCACGCCTCCGGTCGCCCGCAGATGGCCCGTCGCCGTCAGATCGTTCGTCGCCGTGTCGTACTCGATGTGGTCGGCCTGGATCACGCGGTCGCGGTAGTGGATGACGACATCGCCGTCGAGCACATACAGGCTGCCCGTCTTCGACTGCGTGTCCGACTCGATCTCCACCGCGGTGGTGTCATCGGGAGGCGGCACCACCTCGGCCACCGGATACTTCACCGAACCCGGCTCCTCGGGAAGATCTGCGGGAAGGCTCGAAGACGCTGCTGTCTGGGATCCTGTCGGGGATGCTGTCGGGGCTGCCGTTTGGGGGGTTGCCTCAGTCGTCACCTCTTGCGCCCGCAGATGTGGATGACTTGCCGCAAACAGCGTGATAGTTATCAAAAGGGAAACAGCCTTTCGGGCCTCCGCGGCGAACGTCCCCCGCACCCCCAGGACTGCTTGCCATGCGCTTTGCCATGCGCCGTCTTCGCTCCACCACGGCATCGTTCCCGGCGGACGAAACTGCCGGCGGGTCTTATCCCCCTGTTGATTCGGTTTGAAGCTAGTCAGACGCACCACCCTTTGAGGCTAACCTGAGGCTAAACGATTTTACGCAAAGCGAGTCTGGAAATTGAGCACAATGAGCGCCGCACAGCGTGACCTTCTAACACCGATCGAATACCCCGCCGCGTTCCCGGCCGTATTTCCAGCCCAGACCGAGGCCCAGTTCGAAACCGGGATCGAGGCTAAGACTGAAACCGAAGCCGAAGCTCCCTTCGCTCTCAAAGAGCAGGTAGCCCAGCGCCTCGCCGCCCATCGCGCCCGCCGCACCCATCCCTCCGATCCGGCAAGCGTTCCCGCGATCGTAAAGCCCGGCCCCGCCAAGGCCCGCTCCGCCCGCATCGCCGCCACCGTCGCCGAGCGCTACGCCAACTCGCCAAGCTATCGCGCCTTCCTCGCCGCCGAGGCCGAAAACGCGATCCGCGCCGCCCAGGCCGCCAGCCGCGAAGCCGAAGCCGCAGCCGAGGTCGCCGCCATCAGCGCCAAGGCCGTCGCCGACGCCCAGTACGAGCTGCTCGCCGAACTCGATCACTGGACCCTCACCGCCCCACCCCCGCCCACCCCGGAACCAGCGCCCGCAGCATCCTTCCCCAGCACCTTTGATCCCAGCCAAGCCGCCCGTCCCTCCAGCACCCACGGCCTCACCGTCAGGCTCTACGACGACCCCACCCGCTCCACCCCGCAACCCGCCTCCAGCCGCATCCAGCCATGGGAGCCCCTCGACGAAGCCGAAGGCATCGCCCTCGACGACGAGATCGCCTTCCGCCAATCCCCCATCTTCGAGGACTACACCTCCGCCTCGGAGCTTCCCGCCAACCTCATCGAGTTCCCCCGCCAGCTCATCGCCGCCCGCCGCGCCCGACCCCGTCTCGCCGAAGGCCCGCTCCGCGAAGACCTCTCCCCCACCTCCGATGCCGCCCAGCTCCGCATCTTCGAGGTGGAGGCCTCCCAGATTTCCACCGCCCCATCCGCCGGCTCCGCATATTCCCCAGAATATTCCCTGGACTCCCCGCACTCTCCCGAGCCCGAATGGTCCTCCATCCTGCTCGCCGCGCATCCCGTCTCTCCCGCCGCCGCCTCCGCCGAAGCGCTCCTCAACCCCCTCTTCGCCGACCAATTCTTTCCCCAGCCCGCACCCCAGACTGCACCCCAGCCCGCGCCGCTCAGCCTGCGCCTCACGGCCACGCTCGTCGACGCCTGCATCCTTGTCGCCGCGTTCCTGGCCTTCGTCGCCGCCTTTGCCATCACCTCCGGTAAAGTCTCCGCCCGGCTCTATCCCACCCAGCCCCTCCCGGCAATCGCCTCCCTCCTCTCCCGCCACACCGCCGCCCCCCAGACGGCAATCGCCGCCCTCGCGACTCTGGCAATCTTCGCCCTGCTCTATCAGCTCCTCTTCTTCACCTTCTCCGAAGCCACCCCCGGCATGCGCTACGCCCGCATCGGCCTCTGCACGTTCTCCGACGAAAACCCCACCCGCCGCAGCATGCGCCGCCGCCTCTTCGCCGTCCTGCTCGCCGCCTGCCCCCTAGGCATCGGCTTCCTCTGGGCCTGGCTCGACGAAGAAGGCCTCGGCTGGCACGACCGCCTCTCCCGCATGTACCAGCGCAGCTACTAAGCTCAAACAACGGCGTAACGGTGATCCACAGGATAAGAGCTGATCAAAGCGGATTCGTTCTTTAAGATAATAAGGAACTTTTGATCCGTTGTTATCATTTCGATCACCGTTACGCCTTATACAGCCTCGACCCGCCGCCACCGCTTCCCGGGCAAACCCGCACCCGTTGCCCAGAGAGTAAAATCCTCCTGTATTCACCGGGCCTGCATCTTCGACGATGCACACGCGTCTCACACGAAAGAATAAAAGGGGAACACCATGCGCAAAGCACTTTGGATTGCAGTCACGATCGGCATCGCCGCGTCATGCGGACTCAACGCTCACGCCGCGCCGCCCGCGGACACCGTACAGGCAGGGGCCATGGCGCCCAACTTCACTCTGCCCTCGCAGGAAGACAAGCCCGTCTCCCTCAGCGACTACAAAGGCAAATGGGTCGTCCTCTACTTCTATCCCAAGGACCAGACCTCCGGCTGCACCATCGAAGCCCACAACTTCCAGCGCGATCAGCCCAAATACAACGCCCTCAACGCCGTCGTCCTCGGCGTCAGCCTCGACACCGTCGCAGGCCACAAGACCTGGTGCTCCAAGGACACCTTCAGCTTTAAGCTCCTCGCCGACCCCGATCATAAAGTCGTCGATGCCTACGGCGTTCCCCTCATGGGCTTTGGCCCCCTCAAGTACGCCAGCCGCGACACCTTCCTCATCTCCCCCGAAGGCAAGGTCGTCAAAGTCTGGCAGAAGGTCGACCCCAACGTAGCCAGCTCCGAAGTCCTCGCCGAGATCAACGACGCAAAAAAATGAAGTGACGCAGCGGAGCAGTCTCAACCTCGGCGTGCCCGTGTCAAAATAACCCCGTCCTCTCTCCCCGCATCTCGCCTTTGCTTGTTCTCTTCGATCGATCGACCGATACCGACGGACGCAAAAAGGCCCGGGCTCTCGATCGAGGAGTCCGGGCCTATTTGCTTGCCTTGCCTGCGTTTACTTCTTTACCGTCTTTTTTGCTGCGGTCTTGTTTGCCGGGGCCTTTTTTGCTGCTGCCTTCTTTGCAGGAGCCTTCTTTGCCGCCGCCTTCTTCGCGGGAGCTTTCTTCGCTGCCGCCTTCTTTGCCGGTGCCTTCTTTGCTGCTGCCTTCTTCGTTGCCAAGGTAGTACCTCTCGTCATTGGTTTTTTACTGCTTGCCGTGCCCTTGTTGCCGATCGCTTTTTTGGAAGCGACCTTACCGCCGCGCGGAGCACTGGACTTCTTCGCGGCAGATCCTTTTCTGGCCGGCGCGCTCTTCTTCGACGCAGCCTTCTTCGCCATAACCTGTTTCGTCGCACTCTTCTTCGACGCTGTCTTCGCAGCAGCTTTCTTCGCCGCAGCAGCTTTCTTCGCCGGCGCAGCCTTCTTCGCAGCAGCAGCTTTTTTTGCCGGTGCAGCCTTCTTCGCCGGAGCAGTCGTCTTCCTGCCTAACGATCTCCCTACGCTCGTCTCCGTGCGACTCCTCACCGGCGTCCCGGACATCCTCGTCGCCGGCTCATACCCGCCGACGGGCGACGGAGGCGGCGTCGAGATCGTCGCGTCTTCGGCATGCGTCGTGCCATGCGCGGACAACTCATCGTCTTCGCTCTCGGCATCCGCATCATCGTCGTCGGCATCACTGTCCAGCTCATCCGGCTGGTCCAGATCGTCGCCATCTTCCGTGTCGTCGTCGTCCGAGGTCAACGTCACCTCTTCTTCTTCTTCATCATCGTTGAAGCCGCGGCGGACATCTCCGCGACCGCCCCCGGAACTATCGCCCGTCTCGTCGTCGTCCTCTGCCGCGGTTGCATAAAGCTTTCTCGTGTCGTCGAACATCATCGCCGTTGTCCTCTCACTCGCTCTGTACTCTCTACCGCATCCTGCTTCTGTCTTCCCATACGATGCGAATTAAAACAACATTGCATCCCGGCACGAGATTCTAGCAACAGGATGCATCCCAGCGCTAGCGAAGGCAAGCAATCTTTTTCGCGAGGAAGCTTATGGTGCAGCTTTTCGTTTCGTCTTGGCACCGCTCTTGGCACCGCTCTTGGCACCGGTCTTCGAACTCGCCTTCGTCTTCCGCCTCGCCGAGCCGGCCGCACTCGCGCTCCCCTGTCGAGCACCGCCATGCCGCGAAGACTTCGCAGCAGAGCCTCGCCCCGCATGAGCTCCACGCCGCGCGCGCACTCGAGGCGCAAGCCGCACCGGCTCCGACACCGCAAGCGTGCGCCCCGGCCGCACCGCATTCGACGACAGATGATTCCACTGCCGCAGCTCTTCTACCGTCACCCCAAACCGGTCCGCGACCGTCACCAGCGTGTCGCCCCTGCGCACTCCATACCGCGCCACCCGCACCATGCGCGCCGTCGCCACCGGAATCACCAGCTCATCGCCCGCCTCCACGCCATCATCCGCCTTCAGATCGTTCGCCTCCGCAACATCGCTCACATGCGCGTGCAGCGCGATCGCAATCCCATCCAGCGACTCGCCCGGACGCACCACATGGAACCGCCAACTGCTGCGCTTCTCCTCCGGAATCTCCTTGATCCGCGACGCGAACACCTCTTTCGTCCCCACCGGAATGTGCAGATCGAACGGCATATCGCGCGGCGTCGTCATCCGCAGCAGACTCGGATTCAGCGCCACCACCTCGGTCAGCGAAGAGTCCGTCACATCCGCCACCAGTCGAAGATCCACCCCGTAGTCCACCGTCACCGTATCCGAAACCACCGCCGCGTCGGGCACCATCTTGTCCAGCCCGTACTGCTCCGGATTCTTCGCCATGATGATCGTCGCAATAATGCCCGGCACATAGTTCTTCGTCGCCGACGGCAGCACATTGCGCCGATACAGCTCCCAGAAGTCCGCATAGCCGGTCCGCATCACCGAGCGCTGCACGTTTCCCGGCCCCCAGTTGTACGCGGCCATCGCCAGGTACCAGTCGCCGAACTGGTTGTACAGCGTCTTCATGTACTTCGCATACGCGATCGACGACTTCTCCGGATCGAACCGCTCATCGAAGTAGCCGTTGCGCTCCAGGCCATACGCGCCTTGAAACGGCATGAACTGCCACATGCCTCCGGCGCCCGAGTGCGCATTGACCGCCTGCGGCTGGAACGCCGACTCCGCCGCCGCAAGATAGATCAGATCCTGCGGCAGACCCTCGGCCCGCAGATCCTTCGCAATCATGTCCTTGTACTTTCCCGCGCGCTCCAGCGACCGCGTCAACGTCGCATGTCCCTTCGGCGAGTTGGTGAAGTAATTGATAAATCCGGCGACATAATCGTTGACCACCAGCGGAAAGTCCGACCGCGTCGTCTTCAGCTCCGCCGTCACCTTCGCCGTCAGCGCCGCGTTCGGCGGAAACGTCATCTCCTCCGCCGTGTCCAGCGGCGCCGCCTCGAGCGCCGGCGAAAATCCGTTGCCCTGCTTCAACGCCGACATCTCCAGCCCATTCACCGCATTCAGCAGATGATCGAACTCGTCGGAAAGCTGCGCGTCCGCCTTGATGTCCATGCCGCTGGTCAGCATCAGGTCCACCGCCGAGTCGAAGTCCACTCGCGCCGCATCCAGATGTCCCGCCTGGTAGTTGTCCACGCCGCTGCGATACTTCGCCTCCGCCCCGGCGATCAACTGCTGCACCTTGGCCGCCTTCGCCGCATCCTCCGAAGCCGCCGCCGTGGGCGCCCCCGGCACACCAGCCTGCGCAACACTCCCACTCGCACTTTGTGTCAGCGCCGGAGCCGTAGCCTGCGCCGCCACTTTGCCCGGCGCAGCCGCATGGTCCTTCGGGCAGCCCGCAAGCAACACCAGCGGCGCACAGCCCACCACCAGTGCCCACCGCCGCACCCAACTCTTGAAAGGTCTTCGAACCATCGTCCCCGTTCATTGTAAGACGTGCCACAAACAAAAGCGTTCGCTTTCGCAGATTCACCTCTACACGACCTCTACTGTCTACCATGTACGCTGGAAATCAGAGCGCGTAGAGTATCTCGCGCCTGCATACGGTGTTTTTTCGACACTCCTGCGACTTTGAAAAGAGAAATGTTCATGAAGACCGACAGCATCTTGAGCTTCTACGAACCACTCGCCGAGCATTACCACCTCATCTTCGACGATTGGGGCAGTGCGATTGAGCGGCAGGCAAAGGTGCTAAACCCACTCCTCGCTTCCGGAATCTCTGGTTCATCTTTGAAGATTCTCGATTGCGCATGCGGCATCGGAACCCAGGCCATCGGATTTGCTGAGCATGGTCATCGCGTTACAGCCTCCGACCTAAGCCGCGCTGAAATCAATCGCGCAGAGCGCGAGTCGGAACGCCGCAATCTTGACATCTCCTTTCATGTCTCGGATATGACTTCGCTTCAGGAGATCGCGGAGTGCGATTTTGACGCGGTCGTCGCGATGGACAATGCGCTACCGCACCTGGACGTCGATCAACTCGACCAAGCCTCGCACGCCATTGCATCGAAGCTCAAGCCAGACGGCCTGTTCCTCGCAAGCATTCGCGATTATGACGAAGTCATGCCTCAAAAACCCACAATGCAAAGTCCGGTCTTCTACGGTGAGCCGAACAACCGTCGCATCGTTCACCAGGTATGGGATTGGATTGACGACCGCAGATACATCGTGCATCTCTACATAACGAGCCAATCTGACCGGCATTCAAAAACGCAGCACTTCACTTCGGAATACCGTTGTCTGCTTCGCCATGAACTCTCAACAGTGCTCAAGTCTTCCGGCTTTGGAGAAGTCCGTTGGCTTATGCCCGCCGAGAGCCGCTTCTACCAACCCATCGTTCTAGCCAGACTCGCGGGCTAAACAATCCCTGCAAGTCCACGCGCATGTCGCGCTATGCTTTGTGGAAGCAGCCAGGCTGGCCAAGCTTTCGCGCCAGGTCCTGCGCGGCGCTCTCCATCCGAGTGTTAACATGAACACTGAGGCGACCCAAGCTACACAATGGATCCAAGTCACATCCGCAACTTCGCGATCATCGCGCATATCGACCACGGCAAATCCACTCTCTCCGACCGGCTCCTCGAGCTGACCGGCTCCGTGACCTCGCGCGAGATGCAGGCCCAGGTTCTCGACGCCATGGACCTCGAACGCGAGCGCGGCATCACCATCAAGGCGCACACCGTCCGCATGATGTACACGGCGCACGACGGCGAAACCTACCAGCTCAACCTCATCGACACGCCGGGCCACGTCGACTTCTCCTATGAGGTCTCGCGCTCGCTGGCCTCCTGCGAAGGCGCGCTGCTGGTCGTCGATGCCTCGCAGGGCGTCGAAGCTCAGACCCTGGCCAACGCCTACCTCGCCATCTCGAACGGTCTTGAGATCCTTCCCATCATCAATAAGATCGACCTCCCCAGCGCCGACATCGAGCGCACCAAGGAGATGATCGAGAAATCCGTAGGCCTGCCCGCCGACGACGCCATCGCCGTCTCCGCCAAGACCGGCCTCAACGTAGCCAGCATCCTCGAAGCCGTCGTCACCCTCCTTCCGCCGCCGCAGGGCGATCCCGAAGCCCCGCTGCAGGCGCTCATCTTCGATAGCTGGTTCGATCCCTATCGCGGCGTCATCGTGCTCGCCCGCATTATCAACGGCAGGCTGCGCAAGGGCATGAAGATCAAAGTCATGTCGAACGGAAAAATGTTCGACGTCGAAAGCATGGGCGTCATGACTCCCAAGCCCGTC
Organism: Edaphobacter sp.; assembly: GCA_965277335.1. Taxonomy (GTDB): domain Bacteria; phylum Acidobacteriota; class Terriglobia; order Terriglobales; family Acidobacteriaceae; genus Edaphobacter. The sequence continues at coordinate 1,069,175 of CBDICJ010000009.1, forward strand.
GAACTCGCCGAACTCAGCGCCGGCGAAGTAGGCTTCTTCGTCGCCACCATCAAAAACGTGGCCGACACCAAAGTCGGCGACACCATCACCTCCGTCGATCGCCCCTGCGCCGAAGCTCTCCCCGGCTTTGAAGACATCAAGAGCATGGTCTTCGCCGGCCTCTACACCGTCGACTCGCACGAGCACGCCATGCTCCGCGACGCCCTCGAAAAACTTCGCCTCAACGACGCCAGCTTCTCTTTCGAGCCCGAGTCCTCCGTCGCCCTCGGCTTCGGCTTTCGCTGCGGCTTCCTCGGCCTGCTGCATCTCGAAATCATTCAAGAGCGCCTCGAGCGCGAGTACGACCTCGACCTCATCACCACAGCGCCCGGTGTTCGTTACAAAATAACTCTTACGGACGGATCTGTAACCGAAGTAGATAATCCGTCGCGCTGGCCCGACCCGTCCAACATCGAGCAGATCGAAGAGCCCGTCATTACTGCAAAAATCCTTACCAACGAAGAGTACGTCGGCGGCATTTTGAAGCTCGTCGAAGAAAAACGCGGCCGCCAGCAGAACATGGAGTACGTCTCGGACACCCGCGTTCTGATCACCTACGAGCTTCCCCTGAATGAGATTGTCCTCGACTTTTACGACCGCCTCAAGACCGTCTCCCGCGGATACGCCTCGCTCGACTACCAGCTCGCCGGCTCCTGGGCCTCGCCCATGGTCAAGATGGACATCCTCATCGGCGGCGACCCGGTCGACGCGCTCTCCATCATCATCCACAAAGACTTCGCGCAGAACCGCGGCCGCGCCCTGGTCTCCAAGATGCGCGAACTGATCCCCCGCCAGATGTTCGAGGTCGCCATCCAGGCCGCCATCGGCTCCAAGGTCATCGCCCGCGAGACCGTCACCGCCATCCGCAAGAACGTCATCGCCAAATGCTACGGCGGCGATATCAGCCGCAAGCGCAAGCTCCTCGAAAAACAGAAGGAGGGCAAAAAACGCATGAAGCGCATCGGCAAGGTCGACATTCCCCAGGAAGCCTTCCTCGCCGTCCTTAAAGTAGGCGAAGACTAGAGAGCAGGGTCCTGCCGGACGGGCCCGCTACGCACGGGGCGCCCACTTCGTGGGGTGTATACCTTTTCTCGACGAAGGAACAGCATCGGTCCTCCCGCTGGTCGGAAGGAAAATCTTGACGCCGACCATCGGGAGGCCCAACGCAGATCGTGCCTCCCAGAAAAGGTACACGCGCCACGAAGTGGCCTCACGCCGAGCAGGCGGCCCGTCCGGCAGGACAGCGACTAAATGTAAGCAATTCCGCGTCTGAGACGGCCAGTATCTCGCGTTTTTCGGCCCTAATTTCTCACAAGATCGCTCTTGGATGCGGGAATTTGTAACTGGATCGTAACCTTGATCTGTGGAAACCCTTGAACCGCAACTACTTGCCCACAATCCCCGGCAAACAGAAGGCAAAATCACGTCCACCGGCAGCAAATGCCTTACCCTGCATCCACTTAGCCGCCGCCCGCCAGGGAATATCCCATGCCGAATCACTCTCGTCTCCCGCATCTTCGAAGTTCCGCCAGAGCAGCGATCCACAGGCTTTTCCACAGGCAGCCGCCTGCGCGAGGGCCGCAACATACCCTATCCTACCGGGGCGGCGTTGTTCTCGGAGTCGACGTGCGAGGACGCGTGGAAGCCGGAGCCGCAGGCGCGGAAGGCATCGGCGCAGCTACACCCGACGACGTGTTATACGCCGTCACGACAGCCTGGGTCACATCCGTGTTTGGAACCGCCCACATCACATTGCTCTGCTGTCCGCTGACGTCGAGCAGCAGCGTATATCCGTTGTCGGCCACATACTTCTTCAGCGTCACCGAAACCTTCGCCGCCACCTTGCCGTAAGCTTCCTGCAGATCGGCGTTGTAGGCCGTCTGAGCGTCTTCTGCATCGCGGTTCAACTGCTTTTCCTTGGTGTCGATGGTTCTCAGCCGGGTCGCGCGCTCATCATCCGACAACGTTGCCGGCGCGCTTTGCAACTGCTTTTTCAGCGAGTCGACCTCCTGCGACGTGGCGTCTATCTGCGCCTTCCGTGGCTTGTATTTTTCCTGGATCTCCTGCACGGCGCGCTGGCCTTCGTTGGTGGCGAAGACGGCCTGCTCGAACGCGACCAGGCCAATCTTTGCCGGAATGGCTTCCGGGGCTACGGCGGCGGGAGCGGCGGCGGAGGTGGGAGTTGGAGCCGGAGCTGCGGGGGTCTGTGCCGCTCCGGCGGCAGAGGACAATCCCGCGCCCAGAGCGGAGATAAGAACGAGAGTGCGATTCATGCTGTGAGATGTGCTCCTTCAAAAGATCGTTTGAGGCTATCCGCGTGGCCGTTGCCAGCTTCTCTTCTACTACGAATCTCCGCAGCAGGTCGTCCCCAATATCCAGGGAGATCTACTGCTTCGGCGTGGATGGCCTTGGCGTTGTGCTGTGCGGACGAGCGGCCGGCGTTGGAGCCGAAGGTACCGGCGCCGGAACCCCTGAAGATGCGTTATACGCATCCACAATCGCCTGCGAGATATCCGACGTGCCCGGCTGGGTCCAAAGCACCGAAAGACCGCCCTGCTGGCCGGTATTGTCGAGCAGCATCGTATATCCATTGTCCTGCACGTATTTGATGACGACTGGGCCGAGCTTCTTCGCCACGCCACCGATCGTCTGCTGCAGTTCGCCGCTGTAGGAGTTCTGCGCATCTTCGCCGTCGCGCTGCAACTGCTTCTCCTTGGTGTCGATCGCCCGCGTCTTCGTGGCGCGCTCGGTATCGCTGATCGTCGCCGGCGCGCTCTGCATCTGTTTCTTCAGCGTTTCGACCTCCTGCGCCAAAGACTGCAACTGTTCCTTCTTCGGCTCGTATTTCTTCTGGAGTGTCTGCAGGTCGCGTTGCCCTTCGTTGGTCGCGGCGGCAACCTGTTCATATTCAATCACGGCGATCTTCGCCGGGGTGGCATGCGGCGCCGGAGGCGGAGTACGCGCGGTAGTGGGAGCTTGAGACGGAGGTTGGGCTGCCGGGGAAGCGGCAGTCTGGGCCACTCCCGCAGCGGAGGGGATGCCTGCGGCAAGAGCGGCGACTAACACTAAAGTACGATTCATGCGGTGTGGGATACTCCTTCGGGAAAGGCGAGAGGTCTGCCGGAACAGATCAAATTATAGGACCCCGTCCTCGCAGGGTCAATTCTTCAGGGTCCACGCCGGTTCGAGGGCCGTCCCCTTGGCCTGGAAAAATCACGGACCATTCCCCAGCTGTCAAATCCCCAGAGAATCTACAGGAATCTGAAGCGCCGTCTCCATCTTCTCTCGTTTTTTGAACCTGTGCTCTCGCTTCTCGGTTGATCCTGCGGCTATCCTTTTGTGATATATAGGCTTACGTCTTTATAGCTTTTGGCCGCTCAATTGCTATTAGCTAATAGTTGTTAGGCATCCTGCGGGCGAACCCGTGAGTGTGTCGATCGTACGCCTTGGTTTGAAAGAAGCTGCACCCCAACGATGGTGTAGACCGTCAACCGGAGGTCGACTTCCTTTACCGGAAGTTTTTCAGGAGGCCAGTGACTGGCCATCAGCCATTCACAGGGCAAGTTCACAGGGCAAGTTCAAAGGGCCGCTTCCATGAGGCGGCTCTTATCTACGATGTCCTGAAACCCAGCGGCTACCCGGAAAGTTGTAAAGAGAGTTCTTGCCAATCGTGTGCTTTGCGCGTACCCTAGTAATTGCCTTGTGAACCGGCTGTGGGTGCCGATCACTGTGTGGCCACCAGAAAAACTTACCAGGGTAGGTTTGGCGGGAGAAGACACAGGATTTACAGTGAACCGATCTATCTATCGGACTCTGTCACAAACAGGTCGAGGGTGTAAAGGTAGATGATCCGAAGTTTCTTAGGAAGAATAGGCTCGTCGCTGTCAGTCGTTCCCAGCTGTGCGTAGCCAGTATTTTCCTGGCTCGGCCGCTGCGATAGGTATCAAAGGACGTTCGAGTACAACTTGAGACCGTTTCCTCCGACGCTGCAATACCGGTTTGGTTCGTTCTCCGTAAAGTCTACGGGGATCAAGAGACCGTGCCGTGGGAGCGAAACGCAAATTGCGATCTAAAGCAATAGGAAGTGGAAGCATGACTTCAGAGCAGAATGTGACCGAGGTGGAATCCCACCAGGGTTCGACGATGTCGCCCAGCCAGAATGACGGCGACGCCCAGTTTACCGGACCGAACGTGCCCCACGGCATGGGTCAGTCCAAGAGCAGCCGGCGGCGGCGGCGCAAGCGCAAGAACAAAGGGCCCGACGCCGCACCGAGCGCCCAGACGGGAACCCAGTCCGGATTTCAGCCGGGCGGAGATCCATTCTCCCAGACTGGTCAGGCCATCGGTTCGCTCCACGCCGCTGCCGCCCCGTTACCATCCACTCCGTCGCAAACTCCGGGCTCTCCGTCCAACAACGGTCAGCAGCAGACCGCCCCGGGAGCCAAGCGCTGGAAGAAGAAGTTTCGCGACCGCGACCGCCAGCGCCCCGCCGACAACCCCGGCAACATCGCCGGCGCCAGCAGCAACGGCGGCGGGGTATTCCGCGACCGCGACACCCACCAGCCCGGCAACAGCAGCAATGGCTTCAAGCGCAAGGGCGGCGGAGGCAAGCAGCAGCGCGGCCCTCGCAGCTTCGTCGGCCCCATGGATCACAGCTATCGCGCCGTCAACGGCAACTTCGCCGAGACTCCGCCCTCCACCATCGAGCCCCACGGCAACTACTCAAGCCGCAACGGCGGCGGGCATGGCGGCGGCCGAGGCTATCAGGGCGACTCGCAGCCCATCGACTACTCGCAAGGCCGCGCCATCCCTATCCCCGACGGCGCGCCGACCAAGATCTTCTTCTTCATCGAAGACCTCTTCTTCATCGCCAAGATTCAGGAGACCGCGCGCAAGCTCGGCGTCAAGGTAGGTTTTATCAAGAACGACAAGGAGTCCATCGCGGCTCTGGTCGGCGTCGAAGAAGAAGACCGTCCGGGTCTGATCGTCTTCGACCTCAATAACGCCAATGCCAAGCCGCTGACGCTGATCCCCAAGCTGAAAGCCAAGCTCAAGCGCAGCACCTCCATCGTCGGCTTCCTCTCGCATCTCCAGGGCGACCTGAAGGCCAAAGCCGTAGAAGCCGGCTGCGACACAGTCATGCCGCGCGCCGCCTTCTCGCAGAACCTTCCCAACCTTCTTCGTCGCTACGGCATGGAAGAGAAAGAAGAGCTCAACTTCAACCAGTAGAGCCGGCGCACGCCGCTTTAGTCTTCGAAAGAAGCAGGGCTTCCCAAGGCCCTGAAAAGGCTTTCGGGCTGTGGATTTTTCCTTCACAGGGACAACGGAGTTTCACCGTCCTCTGTCTTGCGTCCTTTATCCCGGAGGCCAGGCCATGCGCCGTCCGCCTAGCAGATGCACATGCAGATGGCTCACTGTCTGCCCGCCATCCTCGCCGGTGTTTACCACGATACGATAGCCGTGGTCCAGATCGTGATCGACGGCAATCTTCGCCGCCGCCGCCATCAGATGACCCAGCAGATCCGTGTCATCTTCAAGCGCCTCGGCGTGAGAGGCAATGTGCCGCTTCGGAATAACCAGAACGTGGACCGGCGCTTGTGGATTGATATCGGGAAAGCCGATACAGCACTCGTCTTCGTAGACGCGGTTTCCGGGAATTGTCCCATCGACAATCTTGCAGAACAGGCAATCGGGAGACTTGGGAAGGGAAGTTCTCAGCTTATTCTGCATGTTTTATCGACTTCAATCGGCTCGAATGATCGAAATATTTCGGATGCCGACCCGCACTCCACGGGTTGTAAGCGGCGGCGAATGCGGCACGCTCGACGATCGTGGGGTGGCTGGAGGCCCAGAATTCGATCAAAGGATGGGGATCGGGATCCTCGAGCGAAGCCCTTCCAAGCCGCTGAAAGCCTTCCTGTAGCGTAGTTTGCGGGTCGGCGACGATTCCGTGAATTGCCTCCTGCCCATACACGTCCGCCGCATGTTCGATCGACCGGCTGAACCCATTGTCGATCGGTTCGGAGACAAAGCTAAGCCCTTGCAGCACCAACGCCAATACCACCAGAAAAGCCCAATCATCCTGCGAACGAACTCCCCACCGTGCCCCGAAGCGGCGCAGCAGCCAGAGCGCGATCCGCTGCCCCACGTAGAAGCCCACCAGCAGCAGCGCGGCGCTGAACAGCACACCATCCGCGATGTGGTGCAGCGCATAGTGCCCCAGCTCGTGGCCGAAGATGCCCGCAAGTTCATCGGGGGTCGACGCGGCGATCGTGGTGTCCCAAAGCACCAGCCGCTTCGAAGGACCGAAGCCGGTCACATATGCATTCAGGCTGGTCACTTTCTGGCTCGCTTTCATATAGAACATCCGGTCCGGCGGCAGGCTCACGCCGCTGCGTGCGACGACCTCTTCGAGCTTCGCCACCAGCGCCGGGTCATGCCGCGCGAGCGGCTCGAACTTGTCGAACAGAGGATCGACCAGGATCGGCGAGAGGAAGACCCCGAACAGCACCGCCGCCATCGTCGGAATCCAGAACCAGAACCACCAGCGCCGGGGCGATCTGCGGATGGCCCAGAACAGCACCATCACCAGCAGCCCGGCCACCCCCCACGTCAGCAGAAATCCTTTCGCCTGATCGAGCGTCCAGCTTCCCCATCCCTGGACCGACAGCCCAAAAGCCAGCCCCACATGGTGCCCATAGATCCGCAGCGGAGTATCGAGCACCGTAATCAGCAGCAGAAAAAGAAACACGAACGCAAACGCCTGTCCCCACCGATTTTTCGTCAGCCTCTCCGCCGCATCTCGCATCCGCGCCGGCACCTTCAGCGCCAGTAGCAGCACCAGCTGCAGGATCGCCCAGCCTTCGCCGCGAAAGTGTAGCGCAGTCCGCGCCCGAAACAACTCCCGAGCCAGCTTCAGCTTCGCTGGAGGCAGCGTATACGCGGTCCTGTTGCGCGCCGCCTCCCGCAAAGCCTGCGCTTCCGCCGGCGTCGTTCCGTGGTTCGCGAACGCGATGATTGCCAGCAAGACGACAGCAGCCAGGAGAAGCAGCACAGACCGAAGACGCATCGCGCGGAGGCTCCAAAAAATCAATGAAGCCAGTGTGCATGATGGGATGGCGGAGCGCAAAATTCTCCGTACGCTCACAAGATCGTTTACCTATGCGGCGCGATGGTCTGCCGGGTCGGCTCCCAGTTCGAGCCCGAAGCGGGACAGCTCGCGTTTCTGCAGGTGGTAATCGAGGAAAAAACCGACCCCGATGGCAAGCGGAATGAGCCCGATCGCCGCTCCCGTCAGCACATCGCGCTCTCGCAGGATGATGCACAACGCGATGAAGAACAGCGACAGCCCCACGCCAATCGAAACCAGCACAATCCCGGCGCGACGCGCATTTCCCAGGCTCAGCAGCGGGTCCTTGGCTCGCCGATCCTCATCCACTCTTCCAAACAGCTTTTCAATCTCGCCGATCGGCAGCCCCCGCGAGATCATCGCGATTCGCTCCTGTGCCTTCAGCCCTCGCGCGTGCGCCTGAGACCAGATACCCATAATGATCGCCACAATGCCGACCATGCAACCCGCCACCGGCACCACAAACGGACTCATCATGAAATCCATACCGCACCTCCTCTTTCCTGCCCGCGTTAGACCGAAGCGCACTTCGAAAGTTTCACTCGCCTGCATGAAACTTTAGGCGCACTCTATGGTCTAACCTCGCTTGCCCGTCGATCCCAGCTTCGAGCAGTTAGTGCGCGATCATCAGGAGATGGTCTTCCGCACCCTGCTGCGCCTCACCGGCAGCCGCGAGCACGTCGACGATCTCGCCCAGGAGGTCTTCCTCCGCCTCTACCGCGCGCTGCCCAGCTTTCGCGGCGAATCGCTCATCACGACCTATCTTTACCGGATCGCGGTCAACGTCGCCCAGGACGAGTGGAAGCGCCGCCGCCGCGACGATCGCTCCCACGTCTCCCTCTCCGACGAGGTCTCCCACTGGGAAGACCGCCTCCCGCATCCCGGCCGCAACGCCGAGCAGCAGTTTGAGGAACGCGAGTTTCAGTACGCCGTCGAAGAGCAGCTTCAGCGTCTCAACCAAGTCGAACGAACCATCCTCATCCTCTATCATCAGGAAGAACGCACCTACGAGCAGATCGCTCACGTGCTCAGCCTACCCATCGGCACCGTGCGCACGCATCTGCACCGCGGACGCAAAAAACTTCGCGAAGCCATCCAGCAGCAGCATCAAACCAGCGAAAGGAGAGCGCCATGCACAACCAACCGCTGAATCGGCGACCACTGCCGCAGTCCGCGAATGACTCTTCGAATGCGTCGAACTCTACCAACTCTTTAGACTGGCGCCTGACCCGCGCCCTCGAGAGCGCGCCCACGCCGAAGATTCCCCCCGACTTCGCCGCTCGCCTCGCCGCCAACCTGCCGACGCGGCCTCCAGCCTCGATTCCCGCCACTCACTACGGTCGCACTGCCATGCTGATCGGCATCCTCGTTATGCTCGCCGCGATGCTGATTCTGGCCGCTTCCATGGCAAATCATCCCGCGTTTCAACTTGCTCTGGAGTGGACGCTTTCCGCGCAGTTCGTCGCGCTCATCCTCTGGGTCAGCGCCTATCGGAGCAGCGTAAGTTAGCCGCTGCCCACGTTGTGCTGCCGCATTCGTCCAAGCATAAGCCGCAAAGCCGCACTCGCATCGCGCCCTGGGCGACGCCTTCCGATAAACTCGCGATACACTCGGCATCAGGCGTAATCCGCGGGCGAAACGAGCTTCCTCACACATGAAGAAACCAAGAACGGCAGTCGCCGGCCTCAGCATCGCCGGTCTTCTCCTCGCGGCCATCACCTCCGCGGGCCACACCGCAGCAGCCAAAGTTCCAAATTCCGAGTTCGCCTCCAGTCCCTCACAAGCGCCCGAGGCCGTCCTGCTCGACATCCTGCAGTCCGAACTTCACCGCGCTATGGGTTCTCTCGGAAACACCACCGCAGGCGATACCGCCCCGCAGCCCAGGCCCTACTTCCTCAGCTACGCCGTCTCCGATTCCGACAGCATCGCCATCGCCGCCCAGTTCGGCGCCCTCACCGGCATCCGCGAGAGTCGCCGCCGCTCCGCCGACGTGCAGGTTCGCCTCGGCTCCCCCGCCGAAGACAACACTCACGGCGACCACCGCAACAGCGCCATCACCTCCATCCCGCTTCCCCTCGGCAACGACCCCGACGCCATCGCCCGCAGCCTGTGGTACGCCACGAACCGCGGCTACGGCAAGGCTCTCGACGCCTTTCTCAAGGTGAAGACCGACCAGCAGGTTCGCGCCAAGGAAGAAGACGCCTCCGCGGACTTTTCCGCCGAGAAGCCTGCCACCGCGGTCCTCCCGCCGTCGCCCACCCTCACGGTCGACCGCGTCGCCTGGCAGGGTCGCCTGCGGGAACTCTCCGGCCTGTTCCAACAGTTCCCCGACGTCTTCTTCAACAACGTTACCCTCGAAGCCTCCACCGAGACCGACTCCTTCGTCTCCTCCGAAGGCGCCCGCGTCGCCACCCCCACCCACGTCGCCCGCCTCGTCATCGTCGCCCGCGCCCGCGCCGCAGACGGCATGGACCTCTTCCGCGCCGAGACCTTCGAAGCCGACGACAGCGCCCATCTTCCCGAACAAAAAACCCTCACTGAAAAAACCCTCACCATGGCCAAAGACCTCGAGGCTCTCCGCGAAGCGCCGATCACCGAGCCCTACGAAGGCCCCGCCATCCTCAGCGGCCGCGCCTCCGCCGTCTTCTTCCACGAGGTCCTGGGCCATCGCCTCGAAGGCCAGCGCCAGCGCGGCGACGAGGAGGGCCAGACCTTCACCAAGCTGCTCGGCAAACAGATCCTCCCCGCCTTCCTCAGCGTCTCCGACGACCCCACCCTCACCGAGTTCCACGGTGCATTGGGCGAACATACGTGGCTCAGCGGCCACTACAGCTACGACGACGAAGGCCAGCCAGCCCGCCGCGTCGACCTCATCAAAGACGGCGTACTCGATACCTTCCTGATGTCACGCCTTCCCATCGCCAGCTTCTCCAGCTCCAACGGTCACGGCCGCGCCGAAGCCGGCCACATGCCCACCGGCCGCCAGGGCAACCTCATCGTCTCCTCCTCCAAAACCGTCAGCGACGCCGAACTCCGCGAGATGCTCAAGGCCGAAGCGAAGAAGCAGGGCAAAGCCTACGGCCTCTACTTCGAAGACATCTCCTCGGGCTTCGCCGTCACCACGCGCCGCTCCCCGCAGGCCTTCCAGGTCATTCCGCTGGTCGTGTATCGCGTCTTCGTCGACGGCCGCCCCGACGAGCTTGTGCGCGGGGTCAGCATCGTCGGCACCCCGCAGGCCGCGCTCACCCGCATCCTCGCCACCGGCGACCGCCAGCAGGTCTTCAACGGCATCTGCGGCGCCGAATCCGGCAGCATCCCGGTCAGCGCCGTCGCCCCCGCCATGCTCGTCAGCGAGATCGAAACCCAGCGTCAGGCCCAGGGCACCAACCGCCCACCCATCCTGCCGCCGCCTCCACCGGAAGCCTCCATTCTCAAAGGAGGCCGGTAATGAAAACCTTCGCCGTTCCGCGCCCGATGCGATCAGTAACCAAAGTAGTTACACAATTGGTCATGTCGGTTGTGTTAGCAACTAGCACTGTTACATATTATACTGTCGCCGAATCGTTCCCTGCGGGGGCAGCCGCATCCGCCGCGCAAGACCCGACCCTCCACGCCATGCAGACCGAACTCGACCGTGAGAAGGATCTCCTTCTGCTCCCCGGCATGCAGCGCCCCTACTTCATCCAATACCGCCTCGACGATCTCACCAGCTACGAGGCTGTCGCCAGCTACGGCGCGCTCACCCGCGAGGAGTCCGGCCACCAGCGCATCCTCCGCGTCACCGTCCGCGTTGGCGACTACACCCTCGACAGCAGCAGCAGCCGCGGCGACGGCGTCGTCGAACTCGCCCCCAGCGGAGAAAACAGTAATGACACCAACAAGAACGACTCCCAAGCCCTCCGCTACGCCCTCTGGACCGCCACCGACACCGCCTACAAGAATGCCCTCCGCGCCTATTCTGCCAAACAGGCTGCTCTGAAGCAGTTTCAATCCGCACAGGCCGAGCACGACTTCGCTCCGGCCAAACCCGTCGTGCAACTCTCCCCCGTTGTCGCCCTCAACCTCGACCGCACCGAGTGGAAGCATCGCATTGTCGAAGCCAGCGGGCTGTTCGCTTCAGATCCTGAGGTCAAGCCCTTCGCCGAGCATGTCGAATACTCCATTGCCAATGTCCGCGCCTTCGCCCTCAACCGCTATCTCGTCAACTCTGAAGGCGCCGCCATCCGCCACGGCTACACCGGATACAACGCCGCCGTCAGCGTAGGCGGCCAGGCCGCGGACGGTATGCGCCTGAGCCGCGACAACGGCCCCGTCACCGTCACCGCAAAGGAACTCGAATCTGCCTCAGCCTTCCGCCAGCGCGCCATCGACGACCTCAAAAGCTTAGAAGAGCTCCGCAATGCCCCCATCATCTCCGCCGACGACTACCACGGTCCGGTTCTCTTCAGCGGAGACGCCATGTGCGACGTCTTCGACCACCTCTTCGCGCCCAACATCGAAGCCGACCGCCCCGAGATGGGCACTACCGCCCGCACCACCGGGGCCTACTCGTCGAGCCTCAGATCGCGTGTCCTCCCCGAGAGCCTCAGCGTCACCGACGACCCGCTCCAAACCAGGTTCGCCGGCAAGGAGCTCGTCGGCGCCTATGCGATCGACGACGAAGGTGTCCCCGCGCAACCGGTCAACCTCGTCGTAGACGGCAAGCTCGAAAACTTCCTCATCGGCCGCGAACCCGTCAAGGACTTTGCCGCCTCGAACGGCCACGGCCGCGCCGCCCCGGCCCAGGCCCCGCACGCCCGCGTCGGCGTTCTCCTCATTAAAAGCGTCCAGCCGCTCTCGAAGGATGAGATGACCAAACGCCTCCTCGCCTTGGGTAAGGAACAGAACCGCGATGTCTACGAAGTCGAGACCCTCGGCGGCGGCGAACTCCTCCCCCGCCTGCTCTACCGTGTCCACCCCGACGGCTCTCGCACACTGGTCCGCGGAGCCGCCTTCGACGAGCTCGATAACCGCAGCCTCCGCTCCGGCATCGTCGCCGCTGGCAAAGACTTCTACATCGAAAACGCTCTCGGCGTCGTCCCTGCAACAACCATCGCCCCCAGCATGCTCTTCGACGACATCGGCGTAAAGCGGGCCACCGAAGAACAGCAGAAGCTCCCCTACTATCCCCCGCCGCCTCTGCCAGGCAAGTAGACTAGTCAGCCAGCAAAACGATCCCCGCCGATTTACTCTCGAATCAACCCTTGCGGGACGAAACGCCTAGGCCAAAGCAACGATGATGACAAGCCATCTCTCCCGCATCACCCTGCTCCTCTGCTGCAATGCCGCTGGCTGCGGCTATGCGCTGATCGCCCAGCAGCCAGCCCTGCCGAGCTCCATCCCCATCGAACAAAGCGTCTCCGTCACGACCACCGTCGAACCCCTTCCTCTCGCCGAAAGCGACCGCGCAGTCAACGTAATCTCGCCGCGCGATCAGCCCCTGCTCATCAACTCCGCCGCCGACCTCCTCCGCCTCGACTCCTCGCTCAACCTGCAAGCCCGCGCCGGCAATGGCGTGCAGGCCGATCTCTCCATCCGTGGCACCACCTTCGAGCAGTCCCTTATCCTGCTCAACGGCCTGCGCATCAACGATCCCGAGACTGGCCATCTCAATCTCGACAGCCCCGTCCCCCTCGATGCCATCACCCGTATCGACATCCTCCACGGCTCGGGCAGCACCTTCTACGGCTCGGATGCCATCGGCGGCGCAGTCAATCTCCTCATCCAGGCACCCGCACCCGGTCTCAACGTCGTCGCCAGCGCAGGCGGCGGCAGCTACGGCTCCATCGAGCAGCACCTCCGAGCCTCCTACACGCATAAGCTCTTCGCCGAGCAGCTGACCGGCAGCCGCGATACCTCCGACGGCTTTATTCCCGACCGCAACTACAGCAGCAACGCCCTCGCCTCCGAGACCTGGCTCACCTTAAAGCCAGGCACAACCGACATCCTCCTCGCCGCCAGCGACCGTCCCTACGGCGCTAACCTCTTCTACGGTCCCTACGACTCGCAGGAGCGCACCAAAGGCTGGTTCGCCAGCATCCAGCAGCAGCTCGGCGCGCGCACCGCCGCCAGCTTCGGCTACCGCCGCCACTCCGACCTCTTCATCCTCTTCGCCGACCAGCCGCAGATCTACGAGAACAACCACGTCACCACCAGCTACGAGGGCGCCCTCCGCCGCGCCGACAGCCTTGGCGCAAACACCATCTTTTCCTACGGCCTCGAAGCCGACGGCGACGCCATCCACTCGAACTCGCTCGGCCAGCACGCGCGCAACCAGGGCGCAGGCTATGCTCATCTCAGCCTCCGCGCTCTCGGGCGTTTTTCGCTTTCCCTGGGAGTCCGCGACGAGATCCTCTCCAGCAACGGCAACGTCTTCTCCCCCAGCCTCGCCGGCGCGTATACCCTCACACCCACCATCCGGCTTCGAGCCTCCGCGGGCCACGGCTTCCGCCTCCCCACCTACGTCGACCTCTACTACGCCGACCCGACCACCATCGGCAACCCAAATCTCAAGCCCGAATCCTCCTGGAGCTATGAAGCCGGCCTCGACTGGAGACCGAACAGCGGCCGTCTCAACCTGACCGCCACCGCCTTCCGTCTCCAGCAAAAAGACAGCGTCGACTATTCGAAATTAGCTCAGGCCACCCCGGCACTCACCTTTGCCGAACCATACCAGGCCGTCAATATTCAGAACCTCAACCTCACCGGAGCCGAGGCCTCCCTCCGCCTCCGCCTCTTCGCCACCCAGCAGCTCCAGTTCAGCTACACCGCCGCCCGCGCCGCGTCTCCGCCGCCCAACCTGATCTCCGAGTACGCCTACAACTACGCCGCGCAGAACGCTATCTTTAGCTGGATTGCGCAGCTTCCAGGCTCGATTGGCCGCCAGATCACCGCCTACACCAAGGTCAATCTCGTCCAGCGCACCCAGCACACCGCCTACCCGCTCTGGGACATCACCCTCGCCCGCAACACCGGCCGCCTCCGCCCCTACCTGCGCCTGCTCAACCTCTCGAACACCGGCTACCAGGAGATCCCGCAGGTCCCCCTGCAAGGCCGCAGCCTCATCGCCGGCGCCGAGTTCAGCTGGTCCCGCGCCTCTCACTGAGCCATTGGATCGAAACTCTAAGCGGCTGTACTCAGCGGCCGAACCTTCTTCCGCTTCGCCTGCGACGCCTGCCAGAAATCATAAGCATTCTGCATTTTGAACCAAAGATCCGGCGATGTGCCCAGTGCCTGCCCAAGCTTGATCGACATCTCCGCCGACACCGCAGCCTTGCCATTCAATACACGGGACAAAGCCACGCGAGATACTCCCAAATGGGCGGCAACCTCGGTTACTGATCTTGCCTCGAGCCATTCCTGAAGCACGCGGCCTGGATGAGGTGGATTGTGCATCTTCATAGCGCCTCCATCAGTGATAGTCCTGGTAATCCACAAGGATCGCGTCGGTCCCATCGAAGGCGAAGGTCAACCTCCAGTTGCCATTGACCGTGATCGCCCATTGGCCTTCGAACCTGCCCTTCAAAGGATGCAGCTTCCATCCTGGAGCGTTCATGTCCGGCGGTTTCTCTGCCGCATCGAGAGCACCCAACTGGAGTTCGAGACGGCCAGCATGTTTCGGTTGAATGCCTGCCTTCGATCCTGTCTCGAAAAAGAGTCGAAGCCCGCGATGTTGGAAGTTTCGAATTACCGAAGGTGAGTGTATCGTGAAGCGTTACACTTATCAAGACAAAAGGAGGTCCCGCTACTTCGCCAGCTCCGCCTTCACCATCTCGCTCACCAGCTTGCCATCGGCCCGCAGCCCATCCGCCAGGATCCTCTGCTGCACCACCCGCATCACCGGCCCCATATCCTTCGGCCCTGGCCGCTTCCCATCCACCGTCATCGAATCGATCGCCCCAGCGATGACTTTGCCAACCTCCTCCTCCCCCGCAGCCTGCGGAAGATAGCCTTCGATCATCCCGATCTCCGTCTGCTCCTTCTCCGCCAGCTCCGGCCGGCCGCCCTTGGTAAACGACTCCACCGACTCCCTGCGCTGTTTGATCAGCGTCGTCAGTATCTGCTGCTCCTCGGCGTCGGTCAGCTTCTCGCGCTTGTCGATCTCTTTGTTCTTCAGCGCCGACTTCACCATGCGCAGCGTCGTTAGCCGGTGCTCGTCACGAGCCTTCATCGCTGTCACAATATCCGCCTGAATCTTTTCGCCAATCGTCATCGCTCGCCTCATCTCTCGAATTCAATCCCTCATTATAAGTAGTCGAAGCAACTCCTCCGAAAAGCTATGTCCTGCCGGACGGGCCTCCTGCGCGGAGGGCGGCCACTTCGTGGCGTGTATACCTTGTAGTGGCGAGTCAAGATCACCGGTCCTCCCGCTGGTCGGAAGCAAAATTGTTCGCGCCGACCATCGGGAGGCCCTATGCTTCTCATCCCACCCAGACCGGTATACACACCACGAAGTGGTCGCGCCGCGCGTAGCGGGCCCGTCCGGCAGGACAGAATTACAATAAACTCATGATCCGCAAAACTCGCCTCTTCACCCCTGGTCCGACCCCCCTGCTCCCCGCCGCCCAGTTCGCCATGGCCGCGGCTGACATCCACCACCGCACCCCCGAGTTCCGCGCGATGTACACTCGCGTCCTCGCTCAGCTCAAAGAGTTCGTCGGCACCAAGAATGACGTCATCATCCTGTCGAGCAGCGGCTCCGGCGCCATGGAGGCCTCCGTCTCCAACCTCACCTCGCCCGGCGACCGCGTCCTCGTGCTCACCGCCGGCAAGTTCGGCGAGCGCTGGACCGGCATCACCAAAGCCTTCGGCTGCCACGTCGACGTCGTCAGCGCGCCCTACGGCAGCACCTTCTCGCTCGCCGAGGTCAAAGCCGCGCTCAAGCTCGAAACCCGCGCCGTCTTCGTGCAGGCCACCGAGTCCTCCACCGGCGTCCGCCACGACATGGAAGCCATCGCCAATCTGCTCAAATCCGAACACTCGGAAGCTCTCCTCGTCGTAGACGGCATCACCGGCCTCGGCACCTCGCACCTCGACATGGACGGCTGGGGTATCGACGTACTCATCGGCGGCTCGCAGAAAGCCGTCATGATCCCGCCCGGTTTGAGTTATCTCGCCGTCAGTCCGCGCGCCTGGGACCGCATGGAGGCGACCTATAACCCGCGCTACTACTTCGACCTGCGCAAGGAGCGCAAGAATGCCGCCAAGGGCGAGTCCGCTTACACCCCCTCAGTCGCGCTCATCGCCGCACTCGGCGCGGCCCTCAATTACATCGCCGCGCAGGCCGCCACCCCGGAAAACCCCGAAGGCGACCTGGCCGCAGGCCGCGTCAAACTCATAGACAACGCCATCACCTGCGCCGCCATGACCCGCGCCGCCGCCACTGCCCTTGGCCTCAAGCTCTTCGCCCCCGTGGGCAACGAAGCCGCCGCCGCTACCGCCATCGTAGCTCCCGAAGGCAGCGACTCCGGCACCCTCGTCAAGGGCCTCAAGAGCCAGTTCGGCGCCATCGTCACCGACGGCCAGGGCGAGATGAAGGGCCAACTCTTCCGCATCGCTCACATCGGCTTCTTCGACTACATGGACACCATCGCCATTCTCGGCGCGCTCGAGCAGGTCATCCACAAAACCAAGTTCCCCGCCCCCAGCTTCGCCTTCGGCAAAGGCCTTATCGCCGCCCAAAACTTCTTCGCCGAACACGCGAAATAGTCGAGAACTCGGGCGCCCACGGACTCTCGGACGCGGGTTTAGACCGGAACAGGGGAGTTCAGGTGCTTTGCGAAAATCTTCCCCAGAGGTTCCCATGAGCCATATCGCAGAATCCCTGACAGCCATGCTCGAAGGAAGCGCTCAAGCCAAGTCGCGGCCCGTTCTTCTCCACAGTCGCGAAGGGTAAGTCCGGGTCTCATCCGGACTTACCACTTTCGTTGACGCTTCCCCCTATTGCACAGCCGGCACATCGATCCGCAGGATCTGCCCCGCCGCGCCCGGCGCAGCGCCCAGGTTCGACACGTACAGCCGTCCATCCGGCCCGAAGGTCATGCCTGTCGGCACCACGAGCCCTGTCACCACATCTTCGATATCGCCCGAGCGTTTCACCCGCACGACCTTGCCCTTGCCCGGCGTCGGATATCCCGGAGCATCCGACAACTCCAGCACGTACAGCAGACCATCTGGGCCTTCCTTCATCGAGACGATCGTCGTAAACCCGGCCTTCGAGCTCACCACGTTCCAGTTGAAAAACGTATCGATCGATCCAGCGAATCCCGGCAGCGGATTCGGCACCAGGACGTCTTTCGCGATCGTCATCACCTTCGCCCACTGCGGATCGATGGGGAACAAATTCAGATTGCCCACATACAGCACACCCTGCTCTGCCACCAGCGAGGTCGGCACGATATGACCCTGCGAGGCGGAGATGTCGACCACCTGGCGCACCCTGCCCGCCGGCGTCACCGAGAACACCTGTCCATGGTTCGGTTCCACGGCAAACAGGCGATCGTTGTAGGCGATCATCCCGTACCACGATCCATCCGGCTCATAGTCGTCGGGGCTCGTGTACTTTGCCGGATATTCGACGAGAGCTTGGCTCAGGTCGGCGACAAAGATCCACTTCCCATTCTTGAGGTTCACTCGCAGGATCGAGTTCGGGAAGGTAGGGTTTCCATGCGAGCACCCTCCACCTGCCAGCACCGCATACAGGTTTCCGTCAAGAAAGGCCACATCCCCGACGCCCAGGACATCGCCTTGAGCATCCTGTGCCGAAGGCAGCCCGGATGTGACCGTTGTCCTGTTTCCGCTGGAGTCAATCTTCGAGATCCGCGCCGTCAGTCCACCCTTGTAAGGCCCGATGTGCGGGGGCACCTGCGCGCAAGTGCCGATCGTTGAGTTGGTTCCGCCCAGCCCCGCCTCAGCGACGTAAAGGTTGCCATCCGGCCCAAACGCCAACCCCCTCGGCCCCTCCAGCCCGGAGGCATACACGGTTGCGTTGGCCGGCAGTTGCGCCAGCATCTGAACTCCCGACGCGCCGCTTGCAACAACAGCGGCACACAAAAACGACGAAGCGAATGTAGCTCTCTTCATGAAAAGTCTCCTCGGATGAAATCGCAAACAAAGGGGCCGCCAGCAGGCCAGCCTTCAGGCCTGCGGTCATACGGAGATACGGTCACACGGAGTGGGGGCCCGCGAAAGGTTCGTAATGCCACGCCCTGGCATCTCTCGTTTCAAAACCAAGACCTGTCGAACTCGCCTTAGCCTGAGACGTCCGCCTCTCAACGGCACCATCCTATACTTCGTCTGTTCTTCCTGTCATTAACATGTTCCCAACCACCGCCTTCGGGACCGGGATATATTAGGCTTCAGAACAGAGCTCGAGCTTCGCTGTTCCTTATCTTTTATGCGCCGCTCAACCCAAGTCGCCGCCCCACTCCTCGCCGCAACCGCGCTCTCGATCCTCTTCGGCTGCCAAAAACCGGAGATGCAGCGCTGCGTCGACGAACAGAATCACGTGGTCGACGACAAGTTCTGCGCCAACCTCCCCGCCGGCCAGCAGGCTGCCCAGCAGCAGCGTCCCGATGGTCACGGCGGATTCTTCCCCATCCTTATCCCATACCGCTTCTACTATGGCGGCTGGGGAGGCTTCGGCCTTGGCAGCACAGTCGGCGGAGGCAGCTACGCCCCTGCCATCGGCCGCAGCTACGCCACCCGCTCCGGCGTAACCACCCGCGGCGGCTTCGGCAGCAGCTTCTCCGAGAGTGGAAGCCACGGCAGCTTCGGCGCCCACGGCAGCGCAGGCGAATAGCCGTCAGGAGCTACTTTTCGGATGTCTTTCCTCCGAGGCGCAACACTCCGAGGCGCAACAGTGCCGTCCTACTCGAAAGGAAAGCGACGTTCTACTGTCCGACATGACTTATTTGTGTAATCTTGACCGGTGACGCGAGTGCGCTCAATGCATCGATGTCGAAGTCCTTGTAGAGATCCAGGCAAAAAAGATCAGGAGCCGAGCGCAGCGGCACTGGTTTGTCGAGTAAATAGGCAACGCTCGTCATGCCACTCTCCGTGTCCAAGCCCGTGAACGCCTCCGGTTCCATCGCAGCGGCAACCAGCGCGATCACCTGATTGCGGATGCCGTTGGTTTTGATGGTGATCTTAGCGGTTCCGCAGGTTGAATGAAGCCAGTGCACAATGGACACAAGTTGCGCTGCTTCAAGACCCAGGGAGCGATCGCCACTGCTGTCGACCAGCAGCTCCCAGTCGCTCGAATCGGGCACTTCCGGCTTGGATGCGCCATTGAACAGTAGATCCAGCGCGAGCACTTCATGACCGCTGCTAAGACTGTCAAAGACCTGCTTCCCAGCCGCTTTGTATCCGTTGTCGTCGAGCACGATTGCGACGGGCTCACACGTAGGTGTCATGTTCTGTTTGAACCAGATCCCGGTAGCGCTCAAACCATTCGAAAGATCGAAGCGGTAGGAGAGGCTCTGGAAACCCATCCCCCTGGAGTTCGCCATTCTCAATGCCTGTGTCACCGAGACATGCTGATAGCGGACCACAGATTGCAATTGCGCCCGCTTCGATTGTGCCCACGCACTGCGTTCCTTGCCATCTGTTGGAATGGGCGCGCGCTCATGTTTGGCCCGAAGACTCTTCGCCAGTCCGAGGATGGTCTGATTATTTGCCGGCAGATCGATTGCAAGTTCACGCGGTGTCCGAATCTCAGCATCGCTGAAGATCTCGTCTTCCGCCACTGGAAGATGAAAATGCGCAGTGAAGAAGCGATAAGCCTGAATGCGGTTATCGCGCTGATAGTTATGCACGCCAGGATCCAGGTTCTCGTGCCAGGAGAGATTGTCAGGCGCTCCGTAGGCTGCGAAGAACGGCTTCACTGCGTCATAGATATACGGCTCGACAAGGGGCGCCCGGAAGCAGCAGCTATCCACCGCATTGTGCACGAGAAGGGTAGGCCGGGGCGCGCGCATGGCGATAAAAGTAGGATAGTCGAACCCTTGCATCACATCCGGAGCATCCTCCTCTATCTCATACGTGTCTCTGGGAGTGGTAAGGTTCGATTCCCTCGATCCAATACCCGCCACCTCCACGGATACGGCGATACGAGGATCCAGGGCGCTCAGCACCACCGTTTGCCAGCCGCCGCCGGAGAGTCCGGTAGCACCGATCCGAGAGGAATCAACCTGAGGGGAAGCTGCAAGGTAATCTAAGCCGCGCTTCATCGTCAGATAGAACAGGCCCATCGCATTTGAACCGACTAGATCGAGAGCGGATGCGTAGTCATGCGCATTTTCCGGTTGAGAGAGATCTCCGAATTCCATCCACCCCAGATTCAGTGCGATCATGCCGCGCTTTGCGAAATTGATGCAGCGCTTCTGCTCGTATTCCACAGCAGTCCCTTCCGGTTCATGGCCGATAAGGTTGAGAATGGCAGGCATTCTCCCGGAGACTTTTTCAGGCTCATACAAAAGCGCAGTCGACCAAAAACCCGGCACAATCTCATAGCGAAGCTTGCGAATTCTATAGCCTTGTCCCGTCTCGATGACGCCCACCTCCTCGAAGTGGGGTGCGGCGTCAACCCACTCCCGAGGCCAGCCATGAAAGACGATGTCATTGAGGATGTGTCTTCGGAGGCGGTCCTCTTCTACAGTCCACTGCTGAGAGGACGAGAGCGCCGGAAGCGCCGGAATACGCTGCATCAAGTATTGCTCGAGCTGATACTGCGTGACCGCCGGTAGCTGCACCGGCGCAGCCAGCGTGTCGATGATGGAAGGAAGCATGGTCGTCTGCGCATGCCCCTTCGAATGAGCCAGAATGCATCCAGCGACGAACAGGAGCGCCCACCAATCTATTTTTTTCACGATCTGCCTGTTCCTCTTTGCCGTGCTCACCCCATATGCGAGAAGAGCCACGACGTTACTTTTTGGAGTTGTCGAAATGGCCTTCTCGCCGTAGCTAGAGTGTCTTCTCTGCAGCACTTTCGATAGTGCTGTCACTCACATGGCGCGATCCCGCCACACGGAAATCCTTCACGTCACGCATTGCAAATACGGGAGCTTTGAGGACCTTTGGCGTCTTAACACGGAACAGGTCCACTCCCTCCACGTGATCCATCCAGAAGACAGGCCGCGCATCCGGCTGCTTGAAAGCAATCTCCACGTTTGTCATCTCAAGGTTGTCGATGTGCCGAAGAAAAAACCCGCTCGCCGGTATGTCGCCAAACATATCTGGATCCGGGTAAGGCTCGTCTTCCGAGAATTCTGGAGGATGGACCGCAGCCATCTTCTCGGTTCCGCCACCGCCATGCTCAAAGAAGACGTCGTGTATCTTTATGTCTTCGATCGGGTGGCCAGGAATACCACTCATGATGGCGCCGCCGCCAAGTCGCGCGTCCGAGTTGTAGCTGACAATGTCGCACATCGTAATCCCTCGCAATCTGCCGACCGAAACTCCTTTGGGACCCCGCATGCGGGCGCCGAGGCGCAGAAAAATTGGTACATTCGTGCAGTCGCGCATGGTGACGCCGGAGAAGGTAATACCTTCCACTACAGCCCCGTCGGCGCTCTCCAAAGCGAATCCCTTGCTGCCATCGAAAACGCAGTTCGCAATGGCTATGTTCTTGAAGCCCCCATTGGATTCAGTTCCAAGCTTGATGCTTCCGTTGAATTCCTTAGGGTAGTAGGGACGGACGGTGGATCGTTGAGCTTCGTCGAGAGCAGCCCAACGCTTCCATGTGCCATCCAGCATGGCTCCCATCTGGTATGCGCCCGTGACATAGCAGTTTGCGATGGTGACGTTTTCGGTCGGTCGGGCGTAGCCAAGCGCAAACGAACTCTTGGGACAGATGGCATCATCCCAAGGCGAATTGACGCTGCAGTTCGATATCCGTACGTTTCGACAGCAGTCGACGTCGATACCGTCGCGGTTCGTGTCGATCAGCAGGTTGTCGACCG
Source organism: Edaphobacter sp. (assembly GCA_965277335.1). Classification (GTDB taxonomy): domain Bacteria; phylum Acidobacteriota; class Terriglobia; order Terriglobales; family Acidobacteriaceae; genus Edaphobacter. The sequence goes on from CBDICJ010000009.1 coordinate 1,091,342, forward strand.
TGAGGTTATCGACGCCGGTCGCCAGAATAGCGAAGTGCCCGCCCTCCAGAATAGAAAAGTCGCGCAGTACGACATTGCAACAGTTCTTGAGACCGATCGCCTTGTTCCCCATTCCCGGCGTCTCGGCCAATGGTGGCTCACTCGCGCCGCGGCTTAATCCCTTTCCCCAGATCAAGCCAGTACCGACAATTGCGATGTTCTTTAATCCTTCACCCCAAATAAGACTGTTATGCCAATGACTGTGACCGTAATCCTGATATTCGTCCCAGGGCTCGTTCGACTCAGCGGCATCGTACGCGCCTGACGTCGCACCTTCCGCAGGAACGCTGGCCGCAAGGATGACTGCCCCTGCCTCGAGGTGAAGGTTCACGTGGCTTTTGAGACGGATCGAGTAGCTGGCGTATGTGCCGGACGGAAAACGCACCGTTCCGCCGCCTGCGGCATGTGCGGCCTCTATCGCCTTGTTGATGGCCCGGGTATCTAGAGTGGTCCCATTGCCGGTGGCGCCGTAGGTCTTTACGTCGAAGAACGCGTTCGCTCCTTGCCCCGACAGCGACGCGGTTTCAGCAACAGCATCCGGAATCGCGACGGCTATCGCAGCGGCGCCAGCCATGCCCGCTCCCATCGACGTTAGGAATTTTCTGCGAAACGGATTCATTCCTGGTTCTTCTCCCTCGATGTGCATCAGCCTCTGGTCACCCTAAGCGGATGGTTTCTGTACCGTGCCAAGCGGCATCCTCAAAACGTCGCTTTAATCCCAAGCTGCATGATCCTGGGCTGAGAGGTTCCATAGGATGCCGTGCCGCCGTAAGCATTCGATCCCAAGGTTCCTCCGATCTGGCCGAATCCAGGACTGCTCTCATTGTTGTTCGGCGCTCCGAAGTTGGGATGGTTGGTGACGTTGAAGATATCCGCACGTAGCTGGAGAGAAACCTGCTTGAGGCCCAAATTCTTGATCGCGGAGAGGTCGGTGTCAAAAAATCCAGGGCTGCGCAGGCCATTCTTGCCGCTGTTGCCGTATGTGCCGATAGCGTTCGGCGCGAAGTCGGCGGAGTTGATCCATTGGCCGATAACGCCTGGGTGCGGCCTATGGCCGAGCTTTGTCTGACCGATATCTGACACACTGATCAAATCTGCCCGGTCCGCCCCGATCGCGCTGAAGGAGTTGTCGACTCCACTTACGATCGTGAATGGAGTCCCGGTGGGATACCAGCTGACGATTCCCGTGACCTCCCAACCATTCAGAAACTTGTCGGCAATCTCCTGGAGGTGGACGCTGGGCGTCGAGTAATTCGCATTGAACTTGACCACCTTATTCAGATCGTCGTCCGAAGGACCGTAGTCGAAGTAACGACCGCACGCGCAACTGTTGGTGTATTGCGGTGAATTCTTGCTCGGCGCAAAATCGTCCATCGCCTTGGCCCAGGTAAAACTGCCTAGAAAAGAGTACCCATGCGTGAAGCGTTTTTCCACAGTGATCTGGAGGGCGTTGTAGTTGCTGTTGACGCCGGAGTTTATTTGCGCGACTGACCCGTAGTTGTCAATCCCGTATCTCTGATTCAAGAGCCGCCGTGACTGAAGGTTCGTTGAGTCCTCCGTCGAGCCGCCGGGAATATAGACGGTTGGATTCAACTGCAGCAGTCCACTCTCCTGGTCGCCGGTGCCGTAAAGATGGTGCCCGTTATTTCCCAAAAACGCCAGGCGAAACAACCCGTCCGCCCCAATGCTGCGTTCCAGCGTCAGGTTGTACGAGAGAACCATCGGCAGGCGCAGATGAGGGTCCTGTATCTGTGAAAAAGAGATTGCGCCCGCTCCCATTGGAAAGGTGGCATCCGGTCCTGGATTTCGGGGGCCGAACTGCGCCGGAAAAGGATTTGCGACTCCGGCGCTGCCGTAGGGATCGGCGACGTTAAGGATTCCCTGCAAACTGACGACGGGAGCAAAAGGAGGAACGCCGACGATCTGCTGATAGATGAGAGAATTCGGCGGTTCGTAGTAATATCCCACACCTCCCCGCAGACTTGTCCTTGCGTCTTCGGTCGCCTGGTAGGCGAATCCGAACCGCGGGCCGTAATTGTTGTAGTTTGCGAAGATGCCGGCGTTGGGACATCCGGAGTCGTGGTTCGATCCGCCATAGATCATGTCCGGGGGAGCATTCGGATAGCGGACGGATTGGGCCGCACCCAGCGCAAAACACCCTACCCGCCCCAGGCTGTCTTTAGACGGAATAAAAGGATCCCAACGCAGGCCGGCACTGATCGTAAGTCGAGGCGTCGCCTTCCAGTCATCCTGCACAAAGGCGCTCCAGTTGATGCCGGTGAAGTCGAGATACAATCCACCCCCTTGAATGAAGGTGCTCATATCCCCGGCGACGAAGTCCGCCAGGTTGTAGCCGGTGAAAGTATTGCCAAAGATGAAGTTACCGCCCTCTTGGAAGGTATTCGACATGGGCTGCGTCACGCGGACAAACTGCCCCCCGAACTGAATGAGATGATTTCCCCTTGTTACCGTCGCAATCTCGCGCAGGGACTGGTTGCCCCGATTGAAAACTCCAAAGTTACCGCTCCCGACACCGAAGCTGTTGGTGGAGAAGGATAATGCCGGGGTATATCCGCCTCCCGGATTTGGCGGCAAAGCGAGGATAGCTCCCGCATCAGCCATAGAGAAGGGTGCTCCCGAGAAAGTTGTGCCGTCGATCTTCGTAAAGCCGTAGTAGCTCCCCAGGATAAGGTTTGGTGTGATGGTGTAGAGGTCGACTACGCTCACATTTTTGTCGATCAATGTTTCGGCGCTTCCTTGCGCTTCAAGGATGTTAGTGGGCGGCGGTAAAGCTAGCGGTTGTGTGTAGTTCTGCTGGAAGTAGTGGCCGCTCAGATGGTTTTTGGCAAAGTTGTAATCCACCTTCACCAGATACTCGTTCGTGTTTTGAACGAAGGGCAGACCGTTGTAGTAGAGATTGTCGTTCGGAAGACCGGGAGGCCCTGGAATCCCGAGCTGGTCCCCGTTGGGCAGCGGAATTTTATTCAGCAGGAAAGCTGCTACAGGACTGAGCGGAATCTGATTGTTAGGATACGGCGCTCCGGTCACTGGATCCATCAGCTGAATGCAAGTGCCGAACGGCTGACAAATCGGAGATCCTGGCGCGATGTCGGAAAAGTCGCCCGTGCGCTCGGCGGCGTTGGGCACATACGCGCCCTGCCCATTGTTCGCGGCGTTGAATCGTGTTCCCTGATAACTTCCAAAATAAAAGAGCTTATCCTTCAGGATGGGTCCGCCGATGTATCCGCCGAACTGATTCTGGTTAAGTGGACTGACCGATCGCGAGAACCAGTTTTTGGCGTTGAACATGTCGTTCTGATAAAACTCGAACAACCCTCCGTGAATTGAATTCGTCCCCGACTTCAAGGAGATATTGACAATGGCCCCGATCGCGTCCCCATAGACGGCGCTCATGTTGTCGGTCAGGACATTGAAGTCCTGAATCGCGTCCGGATTCGGAAAAGGGAGATTGGTATTGATGTAGGTGTCGTTGTAGTCAGCCCCGTCTAGTTGGTAGCTAACCCCATTTGCACCGGCGCCGTTGATCTTGGCATATTGCTCGCTGGGAAAGACACCACCTTCGCAGTTTGCGGCGCAGTAGCTGGCAGTGACGTTCTGCGCTCCAGGAACAAGAAAGACCAACTGTTGCACGTAACGGTTATTTAACGGCAGTCCAACGATGTCTTTCTGGCCGATGAGCTGACCCAGGGTGGCGGAGTCGGTCGTCACCAGGGTTGCATTGACCGTGACCGTCAACTTTTGGTCAACCGATCCAACTTTCAACTGGATCGGCAGGGTGACGTTTTGGTTTGTCGCTAGGGTGATCCCCTGCTGCGTGTAGGTGCTGAATCCGTTTAGCGTGACAGTAATTTGATATTGACCCACGGGAAGCGTGGGAAACAGAAACTCTCCAGAGTTGTCGGAGGTGGTGGTGCGCATAAACCCCGTGGCCGGCTGCTCCACGGTAACTGTCGCCCCGGCGAGCGCGCCGCCTGAAGCATCGGCGACTGTGCCATTCACCCGCGCCGTTGTGAATTGCGCCCAACCGCACCTTGGATGCGCCGCGTCTAGAGACAGCGCCAGGAGGAAAAGCAAGCAGCGCTTAATCCATTTCGCATGCACTCTAGATATCCTCATCGTGAGGCTCCTTTATCACCGTTGGCAAGACATGATCTTTTGAGATATTGGGCTAAGGTTGGTTCACCTCGAAACCCTAGTCAAATGAAAAGTAGGGAATCATCGCAAATGTGTTCAGTATGCTGGATTGGGCTGACCCGGCGATCGAGGGTAGACGAGATCGCATCTGCGGATGGATTTACCCATCGACTGTCGCTTCAATCGCACGGCCAAGGACAGAGTCCTGAGCGCCCACACCTGCTGATCCCTAAATCTACGGACAGATTGAGCCGGAGGGTCTTTCGTGAAAGCTGGAACTACGACGGAATGGGGCTCTGACTTCGGGCGAGTGTTTCCCCAGCGGAGTCATCACAGTTCCCCAACTCCGAACTACACCCCAGGTGGGCGGAGATCTCGAAAGCGGTCGTCTTCACCGTCGCGGCCAGTTTCCTCACCCGATCCTCGGGAATTTGGGAGGTGGTTCCGGCTACGCTGATTCCGGCAATGGCTCGGTTGGAAGCATCGTAGAGGGGAACGCCGATACAGCGAAACCCAATCTCTCCTTCCTCATCCTCGAAAGCGTACCCGAGTTGACGCACTTTCTTGAGTTCCCGCGCCAGACGCTCCGGGGACGAGATGGTATTTTTGTTGTTCCTCGCGAGAGGACGCGTAAGCCGCTGCGCACAGCTTTCATCTTCTGCAAAGGCCAGCAGCGCCTTGCCAACTCCCGAACTATTTGCGTCGAGCCGCCTTCCGACCCATGTTGCTAAACGCAGCATGCCCGGCGCTTCAACTTTTTCAATGATGACTGCCTCAGCTCCCTCCAGTATGGCTAAGTGGACAGTGAGCTTAGTCCGAAGCATCAGGTGCTGTAAAAAAGGTCTTGCCTGCTCACGGAGATCCAGATTCTCCAAAGCCATATTGCTGAGGCTGACCAGCCGAAGGCCGAAACAATATTTGCCATTGATCTTGCTGTTTTTCAGATAGCCTGTCATCTCGAGTGTCTTAATCAGGACATGAGTCGAGCTTTTAGGAAGCCCCAACCTTCGGCTTATGTCCGAAAGCGTTAGTCCTCGCTGAGAGTGGGCAAGCAGCTCCAGAATCTTCATGGCGCGGCTGACGGAAGGGACGGTGTAAGCATTCGGCATAATGTTCAACCCCGTGTCGCAGCCAGTTTCTTGGACTATGGTTCGTAATGTTAGCAGCGCACCTTCGATTTGAGAATGACAATGGTGCTCTTATTTGCTGCTTTTGGGCCGCAGCTTTGCTGTTTTTAGCCGCGGCGCTCCTTGATTCTCTCCATCCTCCGGGTACCTCTCCGCCAACTGGCGAATCTCATGGCTGAAGTCGAGGAAGAGCTCTTCCCAGCGCTTCGCCTGCGCCGAGGAGTAGCGATAGAAGCCGTTCGCATTCGATACTCCGCGAGCTCCGGAACGGATTACTTTCCGCATGAGACGAGGCACTTCTGTGGAACAATTCAGATCTGGCAAAAGATCCTTCATGACAGCGGCGTACGCCGGAATTCCCGTCAGATCCATAAAGCGGAACGGGCCCGCGAACGTAATCCAATACCCAAGGTCATTCCTCACCGAGCGATCAACGTCCGCAACCGAAGCATATCCGGATTCCACCAGGTAAAATGCCTCGCGAAGCATCGCATACATGATCCTGTTCGTGATAAACCCGCGGATGTCCTTGCGAAGCAGCGACGGCTCCTTTCCCCATGAGCGTGCCAGCCGAACCGCTCGCCTTGCATTTGCCGCGGAGGTGTCTTTCCCGCAAATGATCTCCATGAATCGAGTTAGGTTGGCGGGCTCCGCCCAATGCAAGCCTAAGATTCTCTCTGGATGCATGGCATCTCTCTGAAGCTCAGTCACAGGGATCGCAGAAGTATTGCTGCCTATCAGGGCTTTAGCGGAAACAACTCTCTCGATCTGCTGGATGACTTGGCGCTTGACGGCGGTGTCTTCTACGGTTGACTCGAGAATCACTTCCGCGTGCGCGATCAGCGAAAACTCGCTGGAGATCGTAACCTGCTCCATGAGGCTGGAGGGTGACTCCGCAAGTAGATTATTTTCCGATGCGTTCTGCAATACCCTCAGAAGCCTTTTAGGCGCGCTCCGTAGTTTAGCCGGGTCAGATTCGACACAGGAAAGCCGATGGCCCGCCGCCAGCAGGCACGCGGCGATACTGGTTCCCATCAAACCCATTCCGACGATGCCCGCTTCACAGACGCGATTTGCGCGCACCGACGAACCTGAATTGCGGCCAGTTGATTTGCGTCGCCGCGACGTTTTCTTTCCGAGTTCCGGCACGTGTCCTCCCGATTGCGCCACCCGCTACTCCCTTCGTCTCTACGAAACTTTATCCTGGGATGACGCGAAGGCGCGTGTAAGCGCATCTTCAATGTGCCGCAGCGTCAACGCAACATCGGCCGTGCTGTGCGCCGCAGAAAGGGACCATTGCTTGGTTGCGAGAGGAAACACATAAGTTCCACGTTCAATGAGGATCCTTCGGAAGATCACATCCGTAGTGAAATCGTGATGCAATGCTAGATCGTGCCAATCACCAGGGCAATGATCCATGAAGTAAGGGCAGAAGGCCGATCCCTGCCTTGCTACCACGCCGGGGATCCCCAGCCTTCCAACGACGTCTTCGATGCCGCGCTGCATCATCGCCCCAAGCGCCTCGGTATGTCGATAGACCTCACCGTCGTTCATGAGCAGGCGCTGAATGGTGGCGATAGCGGCAGTCGTAGGGACCGGATGTGCATTGTAGGTACCCGCAAGCAGAACCCGGCGTGCAGCGGATGGGTCGACAAAGCGATGCATGATCTCCTGTCGACCGCCCAGGACTGCGATAGGATAGCCGTTTGCAAGGGCCTTGCCGAAAACGATCAGATCGGGAGTGACCTTTGCAAGGCTCGCATAGCCTCCGATGGCGTGGCGGAATCCGGTCTTTACCTCATCGAAGATGAGCACAAATCCGAACTCGTCCGCCATGGCGCGAAGCCCGCTCAGATAGCCCGGCTCTGGCTTCACAATGCCGATGTTCTGGAGAACAGGTTCGGTGATGAGAGCCGCAATCGGGTATCTCTCGCACACATAACGCACGGAATCCAAATCGTTGAAGTTCACACTGTGGACAAGCTGCTGATGTTCTCGAGGTATCCCTGCGCTGATTGCGTGGAATGGGTACTCTCCTGGCGACACTCTGGGTCCAAGATCGCTCAGCGGCGTCATCAAATTACAAGCCACATCGTTGTGCCATCCGTTGTAGCCACCCTGGATGCGCAGGATGTGGTCTCTGCCAGTGAAAGCTCGTCCAAGCCGAATGGCCTGATACGTAGCCTCGCTTCCGCTGTTCAAGAGCTGTACAGATTCCGCGGCGGGAACATGCTTGCAGATTAGTTCCGCAAGCTCCCCTTCCAAGGCGGTTGTGCCGGATCCGAACAGGCTGGCTCCCCCCCTGAGAGCACCAATTACCGCTTCTGTTACATACTCATCGTTATGACCTAGGAAATGCGGCCCAAAGGCGGCGTGATAGTCGAGATACTGATTGCCGTCCACGTCCCAGATATTTGCTCCCTCGCCTCGTGCGAAGGCGATCTCCGGCTGGATCGCGCGATTGACCGAGACAACCCCACCGGGAATAAATTTCTTGTTGCGTTCCAAAAGCTTCTCGGATTCTGTTTGGCGCTGCATGCTTTCTCCATTGCTCGATGAGGGTGGAAGGCAGGTTTCAGCAGCGAGTCGCGATGCACCTGCCTTGTTCGCGACATTCGGTAGTTTCATGTGTCTTGCGCTTGGCATGGCGGTCGATCAGAACTCCAGCTTGATGGCGAGTTGAACGTCCCTGGGCGGACCGCTGGACGAGATCACGCCTGCCGTTTGGGTGCCGATCACTGAACCCGGAGCGCCCAGGTTCGTGTGGTTGAACGCATTGAAGAGCTCTGCCTTGAAGTCGGCGGACAGCCGATCCTTGATCGTTGTCTTCTTGATGAAAGCAAGATCCCAGTTCTGAAGCCCTGGAAGGAGCAGAATGTTACGACCGGAGTCTCCGAATCGCGGCGTGCCATTGGACAGTGCCTGCCCCAGCGCGGCGGTCGTAAAGCAGTCCGTGTTGAACCACTCCGGAATCTTCTTCGGCCCGGACCCGTTACACATTCGATCAGGGCGTGGCGATGAGGAATTTGTATTCGAGTAGTCCTGCGAGGAGGTCACCGTAAACGGCTGGCCGCTGTGAGCGCTTATGATCGCGCTGACCTCCCATCCGCCGGCGAAGAGATTGGCATAGCGCCCATTCGACAGGAATGCCTTTCCCGAGCCGAATGGCAGCTCATACACCGAGCTTACGACCAGCGTATGCTTCGCATTGAAGTCGGAGAGGCCATACTCTGCGTTGGGGTCATTATCGTTCTGGGTGGCGGATTGATTATCGATGTTGCCGCCCTCGTTATCCAAGCTCTTCGAGAACGTGTAGGAGATCAGGGCCGCAAAGCCATTCGCGGCTTTCTTCTCCAGCTTCGCATACAGGGACTGGTATTTCGAGAACGCCTGATAGTCATCGTAGAGAATGGTATTGAAGTCAGGCCACGGTCTGCGAGGCTGCAAGTCCCCCACGCCTGGCTGCGGCTGATTGCCCAGGTTATGCATATAGTCAAGGTGCACACCGCGATTGCCGACGTACGCCACCTCTGCCCCTAACTGTTTTGCGATCTGGGATTGCACGCTCAAGCTCCATTCATAGGTCTCAGGTGTCTTATAGAAAGGAGTCGGCATGAGCTGTGAAGTGATGCCGGAGAGTGACACCAGAGGCGCGTTGATAAAGGTCTGCTGTGTTTTCGTTGGCGTCCCATTGGTCAGAGGCGGGGGCGCTCCGAACGCCGTTACAAAATTCGGAGTTTGCGTGAACACCGGGTTGTTGTTCGCAAAGGATCCCATGCGGTTTGTATCCGGAAGGTCCATGAAAATACCGGCGCCCGCGTGAAGCACCAGCTTATCGGAGTTCAACGGTTGCCAGGACACGCCAAAGCGCGGAGCGAAGTACCCGGGACCAGGCCCGTAGCTCACCTGCCGTACCTTGTTTCCTGTCAGTCCCTTTGCTCTCCTCATACCGGAGGTCATAATCAGGCATTGTCCCGAAGCGGAAAGGAAGTACGGATTGTTACAGAGGGCGTCGTTGGCAGCATCCGGCAAAGCCGTCAGCAAAAGCGCATCCCCTGGAGAATACGTCTTGGAAAGCGGGAAAAAAGTTGCAAGCTGGTTCTTGGTGTCCATAGGTTGACGGCGATACTCCCATCGCAACCCGGCCTGCGCATTCAACTTGGAATTGAGGCGCACATTGTCCTGGGCAAAGAGGCTGATCCATCGTCCGCCAACCAGATTGGTGACGATGGCGTTCTTCGTGAATAGCCCTCCGGAAGGATAGCCGAGCTCCAGGTCGGCAAGGTCGGAGACAGCGCTGACACCCGGAACTTCGCCGGCGAGCGAAGAATATTGGCCGTTGAAGTTGAATCGTCCATTTGCCTGCAGCGGATCGGTGACCCCTTTGGTCTGCCAGAAGTCCACGTCTGCGCCGAAAGCCAAAGTATGCCGGCCCGCAACCTTGGTGAAAGTGTCTTGGAACTGCTCGATCGCATCGGGTGCCGTGACCGGAAAATATCCCGGAAATCCATCGCCCCATACCGGAAAATTATTGAAAATAACGTTTGGATACTCTTCGAACTGCGGCAAGGGATTCGTCAGACCCGCAATGCCGAAGCCCGCCAAGGTTCCCTGTGGCCTCGGGCAGCCGGAGCACGTATAGGTGAGATAGTCCCGCTGATACCCAATCCGCACATCATTGATGGCAGATGGGCCGACGACGCGGGTCCAGCCTCCAACCAGGTTCTGCCCTCTGAAGTGCTGATAACCATTGAAGGCGGGCAGCGCTCCTGGAAAGACGATGTTGGAATTCCCCAGCAGGTAGCGAACGAATACTGTATTCACTTTGTATAAGGTGGCATCGACGCGGCCGTCAAACTGGTCGTTCTGCTGTTGCTGAGGAGATTGATTGGTATAGTTCACGATCCCCTGAGTATTCGCGTCAGGGAAGAGCGCCAGTACCTTCTGCGCGACAGGATCCAGCGACGTCACACGATTTTGCGGTATGGGATTGCCGATCAAGATGGAAGTCGTGCCCGCGCCCGGGTTTTGCGGATCGGCCGGACACGTGAAGTTAGTCTCCGAACTCGGATCGAAGAGCTGGCCGGTATCGTAGTTCAAATTGGCTGGAGCAGCCGACCCGCTGGCAGCGCACAGGTTCGCGGTCGACCCGGTCAAAAAGGAACTGAAGTCCCCGCTCTTCTCGGCGGCTGTCGGAACAACGCTGGCCGCAACGACTCCCTGAGTCAGGCGCAGCCCTTCATAACTTCCGAAATAGAAGATCTTGTTTTTAAAAATCGGACCGCCGATCGAGCCGCCAAACTGGTTGCGCGACAGATCCGGGCGCGTAAGGGCGAAATACCCGCTCGCATCCATCACACTGTTGCGTGCGTATTCCCACGCGGATCCATGAAGATCATTTCCGCCTGTGTTGGTGATGAGGTTCATGACTGTGCCTGACGCCAAGCCAAAGGAGGCGTCATAGACATTGTTCTGGATCTTGAATTCATGCACCATCTCAGGTGGCGGGTCCAAAGCGAAGCTGCTGTTGTTCAACGCCCGCGAGATCATTCCATCGATCAGCAGAACATTGCCTCCAGAGCCGCCGCCGGACCCGCTGTAGCCGATGTCATTAAAACCAGACCCATTCGCCGCTCCCGTTGCCAGCGACCTTCCCGTGGTATTCACGGTTCCGGGAACCAGCAGGGCAAGAGCGCCGACCTCTCGCAGGTTCAGTGGCATGTCCAAAATAACTTTCTGTCCAACCACGGTGCCGAGACTGGCATTCGTAGTGTCGACAAGCGTCGGGGTGGCCTCCACCGTGACACTCTGTCTCTCACTTCCGGCCTTCAACACTATATTTTCTGTAAGCTGCTGATACAGGCTCAGTGACAGGCCGGAGAGAGTTGTCGTATCGAAACCTGTGTGGACGACAAATTCCGTGTAAGAACCTGCAGGCAGCGATAGGAACTCGTAGTGCCCCGAGGAATCGGTGGTGGTCGCGCTGGCGACACCTGTGTCTGTGTTCGTGACGGTGATCCTTGTCTGCGGAAGTACGGCCTGTGTCGGGTCCGTTATCGTTCCAACAATACTTCCCGTGGTTGCTTGACCCCAGCCCGGCGATGCTCCCCATAGGCATGCGACCCACAGCAGCACTGACGTTGTAGAAAGACAAACTCGACGTGATACCGTCCGTCGTGCCACCGTACCTGCCCGTGAGCGCGTTCCTGCATCGTTGGCGCTTCGATCTACAAAGATTGACAAATAGGAATGTCCCCTCATCGTCTCCTCCGAGTACCTGCAGGATGTTGGCAATGAGCAAAGTTAGCTCAGTTTCCCCCATGCGTCGATGCAACTGTTCTAGTTTCGTAAGAACCTGTTCAGCATATTGAACGGACGCAGCAGGTCGATGAGCTATCGCCCAGGGATTGCCGGAGCACGGCTATGCGTGCTTCCAGGCAAAAACGTGATGCACATCGGAGTCCCGAGTGGCTGGTAGTGACCGGTGAAGGTCAACATCCCCGACCGCTGATCGATTCGGAAAGAGGTGATCTGGTCGCTTCGCTGATTGCATACATAGAGAAACCGGCCGCTGGGATCGATGTTGAAATGATCGGGATAATCGCCCTCTGTGGAGGCTTCTCCGATACGATCCAGCTTGCCATCTGTGGCGATTGCAAAGACAGCGATTGAGTTGTGCAGCCGGTTGGCCGCGTAAAGAAACCGCCCATCCGCAGAGATCATGATCTCCGAACCGAAACTGGTCCCCGAAAAGCCGTGAGGCAAAGTGGATACTGTCTGTTGCGGAGTTAGCGATCCCTCCGATCCGTTCCACAGAAAATAAATGATCGTTGACGCCTCTTCCTGAATGGAATACATCCATTGACCGTTTGGATGGAATACAAAATGTCTCGGTCCATCTCCAGAAGGAACTGAGACATAGGGAATATTCGCGGGGACCAGAGTACCGGTCGTCGCTTCAAATCGATAGATGTAAATCCTGTCCTGCCCTAAGTCGGTTTGCAGGACGAAGCGGTTCCTTGGGTCGGGTTGAATCATGTGAGCATGTGGCGAATCATGGCCACTGATCGCAAAGCTGCCAGGAGGCGCATCGGCCGCGTGCACGCTACCGAGTGAACTCTGGTCGGCGTGCACATAGCTCGCCTCTCCGAGCGCGCCATTGGGCAAGATTGGAAGCACGGCGAAGCTGCCGCCAAAATAATTAGCGACGAACGCGTACTTGCCTGAAGCATCTACACTCATCTGCGTCGGCCCGGCTCCATGCGAACTCACGACATTGAGCAGCCGCAGATCACCGGAGGCGCGGTCGATTGAGAATGCAGAGACCGAGCCGCTGCTTCCGCCGTAATCCGATACTTCGTTCACAGCGTACAGGGTGCGCCCGGAGGGACTTAGGCTGAGCCAGGATGGGCTCGTAGTTTCCGCGGCCAGTTTGCTTAGCAGCAACTCGCCCGTATTCGGTGCGACCTCAAAGAGATATATACCTTTCCCATTTGCCGCGCCGTCTACCGGCTTCGTGTCGGTTCCCACATAGGCCAGAACCCGTTCCCGCTTCAAGGTTTTAGCGAAAATTGATCTGCTCGCGGAAAATACAAGGGCAAGTGCCGACCCCGATTTTGCAAATGCCCGGCGAGAGACAACTGAGGATTGAGTTACCGGCTCATGCGGATCTTGGTTGGAACGCATACGTTCTCCTTACCGGGCAAAGTCCTGGAATGTCACGCTGTGTGGATGACGTCGTCTTGGCGTTTATCAATGCGCCGGAGCCCAGGAAGGATGAGGATCCTCGATCACCTCGTTCAGCGGAGGCAGCGAGTCTCCAGCGTGCGTGCTCTCGTTGAAGTGACGCAACTTTTCGTGCACGCCACGCCAGTATTGATACTCGGCATCCCATCGCCCCAATGCCGCTCCCATGCGGTACGGCGTATATTCTTGCAGCCACTCCGCTTGGTATGCGGGTTTCAGGTCCGCGATCCGGTCCATCAGATCCGTCACATAGGAGTGGTCGTAGTGGGTCACTTGCGACTCCCACTCGTTCCACCATCGCTCCGAATCTGGACGTGTTCCCCCGAACTTGTTCCAGATCGCCGTTAGGTCCAGCGGCGTCTGAAATTTCTCTCCTGCGTAGTCGAGCAGTTCGCTGCCGATGAGAAGACTGTTCACCGTCTCCGGATCGGCGCCCAGACTTTGTGCATGGAGCAGCGACGCCTCTGCCATCTCCGCATGTATCCGGGTCCCGTGCAGGTCCTCCCGGTGCTCCGCGAGCTTCTTGTAATAGGTGGCAAAGAACGGGTCCTCCCACAACCCGAACATGGACTGCTCTCCAAGCAGCTTCTTGATATCGCTTTCAGCCACCATCATGTTGTTCAGAGCTGAACCTATATCCGGCGCAACTTCCGGTGGATACAGTAGCTGGGCATATTCGGAAAAGAAGTTTGCCCGGTCCATAGGAACAGCCTGCCACGGTGCTGCCGCTCCGTACGCGATACCGGGCAGCGACATACGGAAGAGCAATTGAGCATCGTCTGCCCAGACCGAGTTCACCAGGCCAAGCGCACCCGAGCGTCGCCCAGCGGCAAGGAAGGTGTCGATGTTTTCGAACGTCTTGGCAAAGTCTGGAGCAATGTCGTCATAGCTGGTAACGCCTGGCTGCACAACGTGGGGGATGTGATGAGCAATAAGCGGACCGAGCCAGCGCTTGTAAGTCGGATCTTCCGAGGTATAGTACCAGGCAACCGCGATCAACCCCGGCGGCAGATTTGGAATGGTCTCCGGGTACTTCACCACGATATCGTCATAGGCCATTACGGTCTTTCCATGCTTTTGGAACAGTTCCGCGACAGCCGTAAGTTGCTTGACGAAAAGCTCGGCTGGCTTGGCGGCCTCTCCTGTCGCATGCGTTGCCGCCTCTATCTGGAAGGTCTCGTCGAAACCTATGCTGACGAACGGACTCGGAAACAGCTCGGCAAATTGATTCACCCAATCCGCCATCAGCGGCATCAGCTTCGGACTTCTAGCCTCGAACTCGGTCCCGTGCGGCTCGTCCGACAGATCGGAATACTGTTCGATCCGGAACAGGTCATGCTGATGGCCGTAGAGGTCGAAGTTCGGGATCACATCGATGTGGCGCTGCCGGCCGTAAGCCACGATCTTCCGCACCTCATCTTTCGTAAGTCGTGCAGTCCCAGGATTCAACAGCGGGTAGCCGGCTAACTCGATACTGTCTTCGCTGTAGAGGTAATACTGGTTGGCCTTCCACCGCGCAAGAAAATCAATCTGCCGCTCAATCTCCTTCTCCGTCGGCAGCGGGCCGTGGCTGATGTCAACCATGGTTCCTCGATAGGCAAGCGAGGGCCAATCCCGGATCTCAACCACCGGCAGCGTAGCTTGGGAGCCATGCCCTTCCAACAACTGCCGAAGCGTTTGCAGGCCATAGAAAATTCCCGCCGAGGAGCGCGCATGGATCTTCACTCCCTTGTCCGTCACCGCGAGTTCATAAGCCTCCCGCGAGTTCGGCCCCACCTGCTCTCCGGGCTGCGCGAGTGGCTCATCTTTTGTCCCTTCGCGATCCAAAGTTACTGTTAGCGCGCCCTGAGTGGGGCTTTCGCTCGAATCGACCGAGACGTCCAGGCCCGCTTGAGCCTTCATCCACGATTGCAGTTGGTCGGCGGCGAAGCGGTCCTCCACATCCGGAGCAGAGGCAAATGCCACCCGCAAGGTGCGCACCGGCACGCTCCCGGAACCGTACTGAACCTTCTGCGGACGCGGCAGAAGAGGATTATGTTCCGCAAATCCCATCGGGCACACCATCAGGCTGACGAGCAGCACCATCCACTTCTTACAAATCATGAGAAGCTCCTTTTCTTGCCGTCACTTTGTGGATTCACGCTTTCCGGCGCCTGACCATAGCGTTCAAGTTTTCGCTGCGCCGTAGTCTGAGATCGTGGCGCGAAGTGAACATAGTCTCTCCCGACCGAATCGTGGCGATCAAGATTCCTGACATCGCCGCGCTGATTCCGTCCAGCATGTTGGACATGCCGTTGGTCATACCGTGGATGAGCGATGAGCGCCTGGCATCGGCTTCATCGAAGAAGGCTAAGTAACCATGCCGCGTCCCGACACGTTCCATTGATCGAGAACCTGATCTCCCGAAGTGAGAAACACACGCTGCTGCAGATTGATGCAGGGGCAGATATGGTTTGGAATGATTCTGAGCCTGTCTCCCACTCGAAGGGAAGAGTGCTCCGGAATCTGAAGGTGTCCATGCTCTTCCGAGAGGTCGTGAACGAGAATATCGGGGTGGTCCTGAACATACCCATAGTGCTTGCGTTCGCCTGAAAGCAACGTATCGGCAGTCAGGGTTTTACTGCCGGCATCCATGATGGCGTGATTCATCACACTGGTGCTAACGACCGTTACGAGGACAGTTGCCGCACATGCTTCATACGTTGCAGCTTGCGCATCGACGGTGTTTCGATCGTTGAAGACGTAGGTTCCCGGCCGTATTTCGGTGATTCCATGAAACCGATGGCTCAGGAAGGCGGCTGGCGTATTTCCGCCGCTGACAATTGGGTAAGGAACGCCAGCCGCATCGAGAAGCGCCAAAAGTATATCCATCTGTGCGTTCTCGAGCACAAGATCGTGCTCCCGGATCTCCCGGTTTCCCATGATATGTCCGGGATAAACGGAGATACCTTCCCACCTGAGATTGGGGAGTGCACGGACCTGTTGCGCAATCTCAATGGAGTTGCGGTCGAGGGGAAGCCCACAGCGTCCGAAGCCGGTGTCGAACTCCAATCGCATGCCAACTTCAACGCACGCTTGACTCGCTGCTCGCGAAATCCCTTCCGCCACCACGAGAGAATCCATGGCTACCGAGATTCGAACGCGCCGCGCCAGATCGGCGAGACGCTTCCACTTGCTTTCGCCCCATAAAGGGTAAACAACTACGATATCGTCGATGCCTGCGTCGGCCATCACCTCCGCCTCGCCGAGCTTGGCGACCGTTATCCCGGATGCGCCATATCGAGCCTGCATGCGGGCGATCTCAGGCATCTTGTGCGTCTTCGTATGCGGCCTTAAAGCCAGGTGATGCGTCTGGCAATAGTCCGCCATCGTGCGGAGATTTCGATCGAGCTTCTCCGCATCGATCAGCACCGCCGGTGTCTCTATCTCATCGATCTGCATAGGTGCCGTTGACTCCGAACTCAAACCGCCGCAACCCCGGCGTCCACCAGAATCCTTCCGTTTCTCAGTACGAACCGAATGCCTGAGGGCGCAACCTCCGGCACTTCATAGGTCGCCTCGGTGCGAATATCTTTCGGATCGAACACTGTGATGTCCGCCGTATAACCTTCCTCAATCCGGCCTCTGTCTTTCATATGGAAGTAGACTGCCGGCTTACTCGTAATCTTGTGAACGGCTTCTTCGAGAGTGAGCCATTTGCGCTCTCGGACCAGATCGCCTAGCAGCAAAGGAAAGGTTGCGTACAAGCGCGGGTGGGAACGCCCCTTCGTATACACCCCGTCGGTGATGATCATGGCCAGAGGGTGCGTGAGGAGTGCATGCAGATTCTCCAGTGACTGGCAGTGTTCCACAACCATCACATTCCCCTCTTGCTCTAAAACGATATCCATGACGACGTCCTCTGGATCGCTTTTGCGTTCGTTTGCGATCTCCTGAATGGATCTCCCAACCAGCGACGATTCATCATATGCGGCTGACGTGATCACTACCCCGTCCCAATGCGCCTCCGGTTGGATATGTCTTCGAATAGACTCTCGCTGCAACGGATCTTTGAGTCTGGACAGAAGAGCGGGTATGCCCCCTTCGAGCGCTGATTGCGGCAAAATCTGCGTAAGCACTGTAGATCCTGCCAGCCAGGGATAGGCATCGAAGGCCACATCCACTCCACGCGCGGAGGCTCGCTCGATAACGTCGATAGCCCGCTGCTGGAGCGGCCAATAATCCTCGCCGGCAGCCTGGAGGTGAGAGATTTCCAGGCGAGATCCGGAGGCGTCCGCTATGGAGATTTGCTCCTCGACTGCTTCCACCAGGCCGGCGGAATAGCTCCGCATATGGGTTGCATAGACGCCTCCCCTGCGCGCGACGACGCGACACAGCGCGATCAGTTCCTCAGGCGAGGCGCCTGATCCCGGAGCATACATTAGCCCCGAGGAAAGACCCGCTGCGCCTTCCTGCAGGGCTTCCTCGAGTAAGCCCGACATCCTGTCAAGCTCTATGGGCGTGAGCGCTCGGTTGGTATTGCCCGCTACCTTGATCCTCAACGCGCCATGGCCGACAAGCGAGGCAACGGTTGCGACCTTGGATGTACTGGCACTGGCAAGGTACTCGCGCGCCGAATCCCAACCCCAGCTGTTATCTCCGCACAAGATGCCGTTCGCGAACTCCCGCAACGTTTGAGGATCTTCCGGGGTCGGGTAGGGTGAAAATCCGCAATTGCCAACGACCTCAGACGTGACGCCCTGCAACAACTTTTCAGTTCGATCTTCTAGGACCTTCAGGTCCGAATGGCTGTGCGCATCGATAAAGCCCGGAGCGATCATGCAGCCACTGCAGTCGATGAGGTCGTAGTTCGCTGCTACCTCACGCTGAGCAGTGCCAACGCAGACGATCCGCTCGTCGTGGATCACAACGTCGCCCCTCCGCGCAGAAGCGCCTGTACCGTCGATAATGCTTCCTCCGGTAAGAATGGCGCGCGTGGTAAGCGTCACGGCCGCGCCTCTGAAGAGAAGATCGCATCGGAGTTGCGGATTGCGTACCTGCTTACCAGATCAATGATCTTCCCATTGAGAAACTCAATGTGAGCCCTGTCTATCTCGTCGACGGTAAGCGTAGCGTCGCGCACGGTCGCATGGGAAAGCGCGCCGCGGGACACTAACAAGGCTTTCTCGGCATGATGAAAGAACTCCAGGCTTTGCAGGCTGTAGCTGATCTGCGGCAGTACACCTTGGAAGATCTCGTATGCAGCATCTTTCTTCCCTGCACGGGCGCTTTCCCACACAAGTTGCAGCAGGTCGGAAACTCCCAGACCCGGCATGACCCCGCAAATTCCTGCTTCCATGAGCTCCAGCATATAGGTGCCGCCCCATCCATCGATAACACCTACAGCGCCATGGGTGTCGTTACGAATAGCTTGCACCTTCCCGCACATTAATGGCTCTTCGAGTTTCAAGTACCGGAAGTGTTCATGTTGCGTGTGGAGAGCCTTGATGAAATCCAGGCTCACCGTTGTGCCTCCGGGATTGAAATCCTGGATAACAAGAGGAACGGTGATTGCCCGAAGGATCCGATCGAAATAGCGGAGAAGGTCGCGTTCCGGCAGCGCGAACATGCGAGGAACGGCCACCGAGATCGCCGCGGCTCCGGCTTTTTCGAAGTCCTTTGCCGTCTCGGCCACGTGATCCGCGGAGACGTAGTTTACCTGTGCCACGACAGGTAATCTCCGGTGTAGGATGCTGATCGCTCGATATACGAGATCACGTCGCTCCGACTCAGTAAGTTTGTAAAATTCACTGGCATACGCTGGAAGACAGACAGCACAGACACGGGCCTTCACGGCGAAGTTTAGGAGATTCTCAAAAGACTCCCAGTCCAGTCCGCCCGTGCAGTGGAAGGGCGTTGGAATGATGGGAACAACGCCGTCAATCTCAAACATGGACATTAGAATTCACTTTGCGCCGACGCTGATGTTCCTCGTAAACCGTGATGAGAAAACAGCTCACAAATATTAAGATCCCACCCGCGATCAAGTTGGGCGTCATTCTCTCACCGAGGAGAATCGACGAAAACAGCAGGCCAAATACGGGCAGCAAATAGACCGACAGAGTTGCCCGCATCACTTCCACGGACTGAATGACCGCGAAGTACAGCAACATCGATATACCCAGACTGAAGACCGCTACCAGGATCAGGCTCCACCAGACTGACGGCTGCAGATGCGCCAGCTGCCTCCAGCCTCTCCGATCGGTCAACAGTTCGATCAGCAACAGCTCCAGGTCAGCCACAATAAACGTCCATACCAGAACTTGCGCTGCGGACAAGTGAGAAAGAGCTCGCCGACTGTAGGAGTTGTTGAATGCGCTTCCCGCGCAGCTTGCGAGAACCAATAGGTTTCCTGAGATGTACTGCAGGCTGAAAAGCTTGGCATGATGGATGTCATTCGCCGAAATCAGGCACACACCCATGATTGCGATGGCAAACGATCCCCAGCGCAAACCGGTCATGTGCTCGTCGAGAAAGATGGAGGCGCTGATGGCGGTCAGCACAGGAACTGTCAGGGCCAGAACGCTGGCATTCGAGGCAAGCGTCCGCTCCACTCCAAGCACAAGAAAGAGCTGGGCGGGCAAAACTCCCAGCGTGGCGAGCAGAACCACATCGATCAGAAGGAAGCGATGCTGCGGCTGGAACAGCCTCCGGTCCAGCTTTGCAAACGGCACGATGAGCAGGGTTGCGATCAGCAGCGGCACCAGCGTAACCAGTACAGCGCCAAGCTCACTGGTCGCGATGCGAGCACCGGAAAATTGAAACGCCCACATCGCATTTACCGCGATCAAAGCGCCAAACGCCAGCATCGGACTCTTCGCGAAGAATCCCACCGGAGGGCTAGCCCCTGTCTCGCTGGTCGAATCCTGAGTGGCTGCGCTTTCCATCTGGAAGACGATGCTATGGTGGGTCTCCGCCGACGTCAACATGCAAAGACCTTCGATTCTAAGCAATGTTCAGAATGCTGAACAGAGGTTGCTCGGCATTGCGGCGCCGGCACGGAGTACGTCTGCTGACACTATGCATTCACCCTGCTGCAGAATGCCGGACTTACCTCCAGAGCCGAAGCATCACCACGCCTCCTTGGGGAATCGTGACCGTATAAGAACCGTGCAACAGCCCGAGATCTTTATGAGCCCACAGATCGCGAGCATGCACTGGTCCACCAAAGCCCGCGTCCTTTAGCTGCAAGGTGAGTGGCTCCGCCTCATCATCGGTAACATAGTTGAAGAGTGCTACCGCCATGGCTCCGCCACCTAATGGCCTGATCCAGATCTGTGGCGGCCCGATACGATGGCCTTGCACTCCCAGCTTGTCCTGATCGACAGCAATTACTTCCTTGTTCATCAATATGCTTTTTGTCGTGTCGTCCATCTTGCTCAGATCGTTGCCTGCCAGCAGAGGGGCAGCTAACATGGCCCACAGACTCATCTGGGTTCGATACTGGTCGGGGTTCATGCCGCCGTTGCCGACCTCCAGCATGTCCGGATCGTTCCAGTGCCCCGGTCCGGCGAACTTTTCGAGGCCTGCTTGAGAGAAGCCGATGAGCGCCATGCTTCGGTAGTTATCCCGAATGTCGTCGGTAGTGCGCCATAGATTTCCGCCGGCCTTTGCTCCCCATTCCCAAACGGAACCTACGCCGTACTGGCAGATGCTGTAAAGGATCGGCCTATGCGTCTCCACCAACGCCTCATGCATCTTGACGTAGGCAGCCTGCATCATGGACAAAGCTTTCTGAGGGTCCTGGTGCGGATCGTGCAGGCCCATGTTGGACATGTAGCTGCACAGGTCGTACTTCAGATAATCCACCCCCCAATCCGCGAAGGTGTGTGCATCCTGCCGCTCATGGCCATAGCTGCCTTCAAATCCTCCGCAGGTCTTCTCGCCGGGAGATGAGTAGATGCCGAGCTTCAGACCCTTCGCATGCACATAGTCTGACAGCTTCTTCATATCGGGAAAATTACTGTTCGACTGGAGGTTGCCCTGCGCATCTCGCTTACCTTGCCAACCGTCGTCTATGTTGATGTATAGATAGCCGGCATCCCTCATCCCCGTTGCGACCATTGCATCCGCTGCCGCGCGTACGTCGGCGTCGGTCACCTTGTCGGCAAAATGATTCCAGCTATTCCAACCCATCGGCGGCGGAGCAGCCAGGACTGTAGATTGAGCTTTTGCTGCTTGAGAAAAACAGGACAAGCACGCAAGGACAAACACGGCACACTTCGAAACACGCGACGGCTGCTGAAAGTGCATAGAGCATTTGTCCTTAACTGGAGAATCGCAGAACGCAAATCTAACGTTGTTTCGCAAAGCGCTTGCGATCCCACTGATGGATTGGAGGAAGTTACGCCGGCTTGGTTGGGATACGCGCCATAGCATCGATCTCGACCTTCAGCCCTCCCCAGAGAACAGCCTGAATCGTGGTGCGGGCGGGCGGTATGCCAGGGAAGAACGTCGAATAGGCCGCATCGAAATCTTCAAAATCTTCAATCCGCGCCAGATAGCACGTGCACTTGACGACGTCATCTAAGGTACAGCCTGCCTCGGCTAAAATCTTCGAGATGGACTGAAGCGTACGGCTTGTCTCTTCGCCGGTAGTGCCGCTGATCACTTCACCAGTCTTCAAGTCCTGCGATGCATGCCCGCTCACAAACAACCAACCGTCGCAGGACAGTCCGGCGGAGTACGTTCCCGTGGTGGCGGTTTTATCCGGATGTCTTACCGCTGTCTTGCTCATCGCTTCAATCTACCTCTCCGCTTCCGCTTGAATCAGCTTTCGCTCGAACCTGGCGCGGTTCGCAGAAACGCTTCGCTCGTAACCTCTCATTTCCTACTGCGGGTGTCAACGCAAGCCGCGCGTCTATAGGCAGAAATCGTTCAGGATGCTGAATGCATCTCATCTCTGCCGGAACGACTGATCTTCCAGGCTGTCTTCACGCAACGCTCCGCCGGATGCGATGGAAGCAGAGCAGAGGACGCGAAGCAGACCCGACTCGGGCACGATCCAAGGAGCGTGGCCGGAGCAAGAAACCGGAAGTCCAGCTTGTAAGTTCGGCTAGGTGAGGCCGAGAACTACTTTCAGTGTGGCGCCGGGCCGCTGCGTGATCATTTGAAATGCCTGCTGCCCTTCTTCGAGCGAAAGCTTCGCGGTGTAGCGGTCGAGGTGAACCTGGCCTGCGATGAGCAGATCAAGCGCGCGTTCAAAGTCGGCCGGAGTATAGGCGAAAGACATGACGACGCGGTGTTCTTTACGGATGCTTGTGACAAAGTCGATCTCACTGCGCACCTGCCCCATGCCGAGCAGCAGCACCTGCCCGCCGGGACGGCAGAGGTCGAAGGCCATCTGGCGGGCGGGACCGCTGCCGCTTGCGTCGATCACGACATCGAAGCCATGACCGGAGAGTTCGGCGAGCTCCCTTGCGCGCTCTGAACCTTCCGCAGTGCCAGTGTTCACCGTGTAGGTGGCCCCAAGCTGTTGCAGACTTTCAAGGCGTTGATCGTTTACGTCGGCGACAAGGGTCTCCTGCGCCCCGACGCGCTGCGAGGTCAGGAGCGCAAGCGCGCCCATGGTGCCCCCGCCGACAATGGCAAGCCGGAAAAAGGGCGCGGGCGCAAGCAGGCGGAAGAGATGCACAATATTTGCCAACGGCTCGGTGAGGATGGCGCGGTTTCCTTCAAGCGAGTCGGGAATCTCATAAATCTGGTTTGCGGGAAGCGCCACGAACTCGGCGAACGTGCCGGCCGTCTGATCCATGCCGAGCAGACGCCAGGTGGGGCAGAGATTCTGTGCGCCGGAGAGGCAAACCCGGCAGCGGCCGCAGCTGATCAACGGATTCGCGACGACACGGCGGCCATCCGGCATGCGGCCGACGAGTTCGTGGCCGAGCACAAGCGGCGGCTTGCGGCGAGCGCTGTGCCCGAGGAAGCCCGAGATATCCGAGCCGCAGATGCCGGCCAGATCAATGGCCACTTCCACCTCGCCCGGGCCTGGCGCAGGACGAGAACGTTCTTCCATCTCGACACGATTTGGTGCTGTGTAAACTAGCGCTCGCATACCACGAGAATAACGGATAGGTTGCGGGAATAGCGCCGCAGTCTTTAAGCCGCGCTGCCGGGTGCAGCCGGCACTGCGCACAAAAGCGAAGACGGTGACGTCCGCGAGCAGGTTCTGCTGGTCGCCGGAGGGTAGCGCGGCGTAGTAAAGAGATCCCCGTACTTCGCCTTTGTTGTTGCCGGTTTTGTTCTTGCCGGTTTTCACGCCATGACGTCACCATTCGTCAGCGAATAGACAGGTTCTAAATCTCAGCCAGCGCCTGCGTGTACGCCTTCAGCACGTCCCGGCGCAGCGTATAGTTCACAAACTTGCCCTCACGGACAGAATGCACCAGCCCTGCCATCTCCAGCTCTTTCATGTGATGAGACAACGTGGCTGCGCTTACCGGGTGGCAGTTCCTGATGTATTCACAGCGAGTCGCTTCGTCGCAGCGTCCAATCTGCCGCAGCAGTTCGAGACGCCTCGGATCCGACAGCGCCTTCGCAATCAGGTGAATCTGCTCTTCTCGCAGTTCGATCCGCTTCGCAGCGCTCACGTCGGCTCCTAACGAATCTGCACCAGCTCCGTGCCGGTTTCGTGGCTGCCCGCTCCATGCCCGGAAGCGCCCGGAGTCGTCGAAGAGGTCTGCGGAGCGCGCCAGTGGTCGATATAGCTCACCTGGTGCACGCAGCTGATGGTGCAGCTCGGCGCGCAGCTCTTCTCCGTGAGAAACTCCCGCTTCACATCCGCCGTCCGATACTGCGCCAGCGGCACACCCGGATATCCGCGCTGCTGGCTGCAATAGTGCACCAGGCCGTTCTCGCAGATGTAGAGATACCGGCCGCCCGCGCGGCATCGCCAGTCGTTGGTCTTGCCATTGGCGATCGTCTCCTGGAAGTGGTTGAAGCGCGAATAGCTTCGCCGCGTCAGCTTGCGCACCTTGTCCCACACCGTGCGCTCGGCCGCACCCAGCGGCTTCAACTGCCCGCTGCCATCGTGAATGATCCCAATCGTCGAGCTGAATCCCAGCGCCAGCGCCCGCTCGCTCACCGTCAGCGCGTCATTGGGATTGGCGATGCCGCCGCCGACAACCGAGTTGATATTCACATGGAAGTCCGCATGCTCGGCCAGCATCTGCAGCTTCTTGTCCAGCACCTTCAGGCTCTTCTTCGACACCTCGTCCGGCAGCACATTGTCGATCGAGATCTGCATGTGATCGAGTCCGGCCTTGTTCAATCGCCCGATCCGCTCCGGCATCAGCAGATAGCCGTTCGTGATCATTCCCGCGATCGCGCCCGTCTTGCGAATCCGCGCGATGATCCGATCCAGCTCCGGGTGCAGCAGCGGCTCGCCGCCCGAGATCGTAATCACCGACGTCCCCAGCCTGCCCAGGTCATCGATGCGCCGCAGCATCTCGTCCAGCGGTACCGGGTCCGAGACATCGTCATACTCATTGCAGTACGTGCAGGCAAGATTGCACCGGCGCATCGGCACAATGTGCGCCATATAAGGATGCCCGGTGGACGCTACTGCCGACCCGATCGAGCCCAGCTCCCGCAGCTTGCGCGTCACCGCCTTCCAGCGGCGCGTTGCAGGCATCTTACGGCTGACCTTCGCAGCGGAAGCTGTGGAAGCAGAAGACATATCGTCTTCAAGTATATAGAATCGGCGGCGACGCGGTCTCCCTCGCGGAGATTACAAGCCGAGAGTCGCGAGGAGTTCTTCATGAGACGTTCGAGCCTGCTTCAACGGGCCTTCTACATCAGCGAGATTCGCACGCTTTTATCTCTCCTGATCCTGCTACCGGCCGCCGGATGTATGCATCGACAAGCAGCCGTTGTGGAGACCTACCATCTCCAGGACAGTGCCTCGTATCCCTTGCTGGTTCCTTCACGCGCTTCGACTCCCTCCGGCAGAGATTTTGCCAATACGCAAGTCAATCTGGGCAGTGTGAGTCATGATCTTTCCTCAAGCTGCTCCATAGCCGGTCCCGTCTTCTCCTTGCAGCCCCCTCAGCAACCGGCATCGACACTCTGGCTCGTCAGAAGCCCAGGCGAACGGGAGTGGGAAGCGCAAGGAGGCCAGATCGATACCGTCGCAGAGTGGACTCAATTTAGCCAGAAGCTCCAGTCTCTCCAAAAGCAAGGCTGCTTCGCCCCAGGCTCGACCCTGACCGGAAACCTGCAATCGATCGCCGAATCCATTCCAATTCCAGCGGCTGAATTGCTCCTCTTCTACTACTCCTACACCGGAACCGGCGCCGTCGATCTGATTCCAGGCATGCAGATTCGAGTCGAACGCGGCGTGTTGGAAGGCCGCGAAGGACAGCGGACGATGAAATCCATCGAGGCGCAATACGAAGTTGTCGCAACCTCCGCGTCTGGAGTTGCCCTTCGTCTCGCTCAAACCTCAAACCGTCAGTTGTCGCACCAGACTGCTCAAGAAGACAACACCATCTTCGATTTAGTTCGTCTCACACAACCCGCAACGATGCTCCGGCTGTTTCTGCAGTCCAGGACCGACCAGGGCATCGAGCGCAAGCCGATTCTGCTCCTTTCAAGGAGTATCCAAGGACTGGATCAAGCTACGCGTCGAATAGACTCCAGCGCTTCAGACCAATGTGCCGCGGTCAACGGGAACGAGACGAGCTGCATCTTTTTCGCGAAATCCGCAGTGAGCCTCATGATCTCCTGCAGCGTAAACGGGAAGCTTTCCTACAAGCCCCTCGGCACGACAGTTTCCCAGGTGATCAACGACAGCCAGCCGGCTCTCAACTCCCTCGTTCTCACTCGAAGAATCATGAGCGGAGGCTATGCAGCGATAAGCTTTCCGCGAACTCTCGAGGCTGCTGGTCAGGTAATGATTATCAATGGCGACCGCCTCTCGTGGTGAAGCAGACGGCAAGCGAGGGACATGTCACTCACAAACTTGACGAACCCATATTGAATCGGCGCGCATGACCCGTTTGCCTTCTACTTGCCCACAACCAGAATCGAGAAGGTCTCCGGCATCACCGTGCCTCTCCCCGGGCGCTGTCCCGGCGAAGGTGGAGGCGGCTGCGTGAACTCAGCCGAGATCAGCAGCAGCCGGTTCGTCTTCCGATCCAGCGTCAGCGTCTTGGCATGCGGCATGGTCTGGACTGTCTGTTCGACCGCAAAGCTCGTCGGGCTGCTCTCCTTCACGATGGTCAGCGTGCCGTCACCTTGCGAACTGAAGGCCTCCATCGTCGCCGGATTGAACACCGCGCCGTCCGAGCCTGCGCCGATCGGCAGCGTGTCGATAATCTTTCCATCCCCGGCATGCAGGATCACCATCGTCTGCGGCTCCCGGCAACTCGCAAACAGAACGTCGTTCTTCACATCGATCGCGAGCCCCGCGCAGCCATCGCCCTTGCCATGCAAATCGTAGGTCCCGGTCAGCTTCATCGTCTTCGCGTCCACCACCGCGATGCTGCCCTTGTCTTCCAGATCGACATAGACATGGCCTTTGCCATCGGCGACCGCCTGCTCCGGCGCGCCGCCCAGGTCGATCGTCCCCAGCACCGAACCGTCCTTCGCATCGATCACCGTAGCATTCGGCGCGTGATGGCTGAACACGTAAATTCGCCCGTTGAACGGATCGCTCATGATGCCGTCCGGTCCACCCTCGACCGCGATCGTCTTCACCGTCGCCAGCGTCTTCGCATCCCACATCGTCACCGGCTTGCTGCTGCCGAATCCGTGATGCGTCTTCTCATCCACCCCCACTCCATGCGCGCTGGCGTTGGCGATCTCTCCCACCGGCTTCAGCGTATCCAGATCGAAGACATGAATCGTTCCCGCAGGTCCCAGCCGAGGAATATATAACCGCCGCGCCGCGGCATCGGCATAGACGTAATCGAATCCACCCTCGCCGCCAACCTTCTGGGTCTGCAGCACCTTGTACGGTCCGCCCTGCTGCGCCATACTTGCAACCGGCGTCATGAGCATCATCATCGCTGCCGCAGCCAACCCCATCGAAGCTCGTCGCATGAGAATCTCCTGCGAACAGTGAACCACAGTCACCTTCGGTTGTGCATCAGCGGATCAAGAAGATTCTGTCCTGCCGGACGGGCCTCCTGCGCGGCAGGACAAAATCACTTACAGCTTCGCCAACAGCTCGCGCGTCTGCTGCCTCTTCTGCTGCAAGAAGTCCTCCAGCCCGGACCCCATTACGCACGATCGTTTCTTCGCATCGGGCGTCAACGTCAGCGTCTGCTCGTGCCTGTCGCGCAGCACCACCACCGGCACCGGACGCCCTCGATTGTCATGCACCGTCTTGGTCCAGTCCGCCCCATTCGACAACGCGACCGAGTTGATCCGCACCACCACATCTCCCGCCTTCATTCCCGCCTCCGCCGCGGGACTGTTGGCATCCACGCTTCGCACCAGCAGTCCCGCACCGCCCTCCGCGCCGAAGAACTCCGCCAACTGCTGCCCCATCACCTCGAGCTTTGCGCCGGTAAACGACGCGCTCAGAATCATCGACGTCCCCAGAAAATCCCGGTGTCCCTTCGGCGTGACGGTCACGCTTCCCGACGACGAAGGCGACGAGTGAACGAAGCTCTCCCCGGGAGCATGAAACTCAACCTCCGGCGACCTCGGTCCAGGCTCCATCACGGAGTAGTGCTGCTCCCAAGCCTGCTGCTCCACCTTCCGGCGGTCCGCCATGGTCATCGTCATCGTCTGCGTCTGCCCGTCGCGGCTAATGACGAAGCTCACCGTCCGGCCCGCGGGAATCTCCCTCAGCAGCCGGCGCAACTGGTCGCCGCCCTCGATCAACTGCCCGTTCAACTGCAAGATCACATCGTGCAGCTGCATGCCCGCCTTGCACGCCGGGCCATCATGGTCGAGGCTCGTAATCTCCGCGCCGCGAACGTCCTTCAGCTTCAGCGCGCCGATCTCCTCGTCGCCGATGTCCTGGATCTCCACTCCGAGATACCCCGGATGTCCGTGGCTGGACATTCCATTTGCCCCATTTGCCCCATTGCTCCCGCCCATCGCCACCGCCACCAGCTCCCGTACGCCACCCGGCAAGACCTGCGCCGCCGCAAGCCTTTGCCCCCCTTGCAGCATCGCCAGGCCCAACGCCAGCGCCACCCACTCCACCGACCTGCGCACCCGCCCGCGTATCGACCTGCCGTCTCTCATCTCTCGTAACCTCGCCTTGACCCTGCCCCGGCAGGAAGCCAAACAGTGGACCTCAACCACGCTGTTACTGAATATCCGCGGCGCCTTGCAATGCCTGGAACGACGCCGTCCGAATGTAAGGGTTGGTGTCCTGGGTCGAGACCGTCCGCAGCACCTCGCGCACACTCGAATCCGACTGCACCGGCGTCAGCAGGCCGATCGCGGTCTCCCGCACCTGCGCATCCTTGTCGTGCATCACCGCCTCCAGCACCGCATCGCGCACATGCTGGTCCTGCCCGATAAAGCGCTGCAAGCCCTCGAGCGCCTTCATCCGCACGCCCGGATCCTGGTCGTACCGCAGCGACACCATCAGCGCATGGCGAATCCCCTTGCCGTCCGGCGTCGGCTGGCACGCGTGCCCGGCCTGGCACTCGCTGGTCAGCAGCGACACCGAGTTCATCCGCACGCCATCGGTCGCCCCCGCGCTGGTCGCTGCCAGCAGCAACTGCCGAATCTCCGGGCTGTCCAGCGACCCTTCGATCGTCTCCGGCACTACCTTGTTGTAGTTCACCTGCACCAGCTCCGAGTCCGGCGTCTTCACGATCCCGGTCACATTCGCGATCACCCCGTCAGTCGGCCGGCTGATCGTCACCGCGCCCGGCTTCGGCTTCGGCGCATGCGCCACCTCGTAGCGATAGGTAAAGTTTCCCGCCAGAAAACCCACGCCCACCAGCAGCGTCGCCAGCGCCGGCGCGCTCTGCACATGTCCCATCCAGCGGTACAGATTATTTCGCACCCGCGTCAGGAACCCGCGCGGCGGCATCATGTCCAGCGCCTCGTCCAACCGCATCCGCGACTGCGCCAGCAGATTCGGCGAAGGCTCCAGCATCGGCATCAGCGCCAGATGCTCGTCAAACACCTGAACCGCCTCCAACTCCCTGCGGCACTTCATGCAGTCGGCCAGATGCTGCTCCAGGCCCCCGGCAAGCTCGTCCGGCAGCTCGCCGTAGTTCATCAGAACGATGCAATCTCTTGCGCTCTCACACTTCATTGTCCAGCCACCTCAACCAGCCTCAAAATTTGTGTTTCCGTCGCGGGTCTTTAACTTCGCCCTTTACCATCGCAGGACTGCCAACTGCCAACACATCCAATCGCTAACTTCGAAGCTCCGCCAGAGTGGCTCGCAGCTTCCGCGTGGCCCGAAACAGCGTGTTCTTCGCCGTCTCCTCGGTCGTGCTTAACATCTCGCCGATGGTCCGCAGCTTCAGCCCCTGGTAATGCTTCAGCTCGAACACCGTTCGCTCCCGCGGCGTCAACTTGCTCAGCGCCTCCTGAATCCGCTCGCTCATCACCTTCCGGTCCAGCTCCCGGCCCGGGTTCGCCATCGCCCGGTCGTCGGTGATATTCGCCATCAGGTCCAGTTCATCGCCGCTCGCATCGAGCACCGTCGCCGGATCTTCCCTGCGGCTCTTTCGCCGCCGCAGCTGGTCCAGGCAAAGATTGGTCACGATCCGGTACAGCCAAGTGTAAAAACTGCACTCGAACCGGAAGTTTCCCAGGTGGCGGTACGCCTTGATGAAGGCCTCCTGGTGTACATCCTGCGCATCCTGCTCGTTGCCCAGCATATGCAGCGCCAGCCGAAGCACCGACTGGTCGTATCGGCGCACCAGCGCATCGAACGCCGCCCGGTGCCCCTTCTGCGCCTCCCGAATCAGCTCATCGTCTTCGGTGCGCTGCTGAGCCCGCGCATCGAGCTGCGCCTGCGTCAGCTTGCCGCCTCGGGTCCCGGGTTGAGCCGCTGCCTTTGCCATCGCTGGCACTGATTCTACCGCCGCGGAACCCAATACTCCCATCGCAAACGGACTAATCCGCCGCCGCGAAGCGCCCGCCACGACAGGAGAGGAAAATCCTCCGCCGGTATTCAACCCAACCGCATCTGCATTCATTTGTCTGACTCCGGAGTCAGGAAATCGAAGTACCCTCAATAGACCCACCAGCTTAGGAAAGGTGAGCAGTGAATTCCCTCCATCCGCCAGGACACCCGCCACCTCCCACAACCCAAAACGATCGGGTGCCCCATCTTTGGCGCGCCTTTTGCGCCTAAGGTGGGAATGTAAAATCTTCCCCAGCCAGCTCTCGCCGCCACGCCTGCCTGCCTCAGTGGTAAGCCCTCCTCATCCCATCTCAAACCCGGCACCCTCCCGCCGTTCCCCCAGCCACTCCGGTAAACTCACCCCATGCCTCCCCGTTCGACCGCTCCGACCCTCTTCTCCGATGCCCCAGCCATATCTCCCAAGCCGGCAAACTCCAACTGGATCAGCGCCCACTGCGACGGTGGAGCCCGCGGCAACCCCGGCCCCGCGGCCTACGGCGCCCTCATCCAGGATGACGAAGGTGTGGTCCTCGCCGAACTCAGCGAATTTCTGGGCATGCGCACCAACAACTACGCCGAATACTCCGGCCTGCTCGGCTGCCTGCAGTACGCGCTCGACCACCACCACCCGCGCCTCCGCGTCATCTCCGACTCCGAGCTGATGGTCAAGCAGATCCAAGGCAAGTATCAGGTCAAAAGTCCCGACCTCAAGCCGCTCTTCGAAGAGGCCAGACGCCGCATCGCCAGACTCGAAGCCTTCGAGATTTCCCACGCCCTGCGCCACAAAAACAAGGACGCCGACCGCCTCGCCAACCAAGCCATGGACCGGGGAATGCACCGCGGCCAAGCATCCCAAGAATCCCGGGCAGAGGAAGCTCGCCCCCACACTCCCGGCCATCCCGCACCCGCCCCGCTCAAGGCCACACCCTACCCCACACGATCCGAAGCTCCGCCAGATCCCTACCCCAAGGCCGACGCCATGCTCCGCGGCTTCACCAAAGACGGCGTCGTCCACATCCTCGGCGGCGCCACGCTGCCCAACGGCATCTTCGTCAAAATCATCCGCGAGTAATCAAACCCGCAAAGTATCCTTCCTCGATCCCACCCGCGATCCCACTCGCTATTCCACTTGAAGGACCAAAGATGGACATCCACGCTCCCGAAGGCCCGACGAACTCTTTCAAAGACTTCGCCATCCACATCGTCATCGTCACCATCGGCATCCTCATCGCCCTCGGCCTCGAAGGCATACGCGAGACGATCTACGAGCATCGCATTGTCCGCGACGCCCGCGAGAACTTCCAGGTGGAGCTCCAGGCTAACCGCACCCACCTTGACGAAGAGCTGAAAAACGATAGCAAAACTCTCGCCCAGCTCGACACAGTCATTGCAGATCTTCCTCAGCTTCGGCAGAACCCCTCCGAACTCGCCCAGCGGGTCGCGGAAATCAAACCCAGTGGATATTTCTTTTTGGGCTCCCGCTGGGAGTCTGCCCTCTCGACCGGCGCCCTCGGACACATGTCCGTCGACGAGGTAAACCGGTATTCCGAGGCCAACTTCATGGTCCGCACCTACACTGGCCTCGAAGGCCAAGCCAACACTGACTGGCAGCAGCTCGAGGCCTACTTCAAAGCGCACCCGAATCCAACTCAGAACGAGTTGAATTCGGGCCTGGAAAAGCTCTTCCTCTACCGCTCCGACGTGAGAGGTCTCAACCAGGTCGCTAATGAGTTCTCCGGCTCCATCGATCGCGCCCTCGGAAAGAATTGATGGGCACCCAAGAACCTGTCTAATAACTTGTCTAATAACTCCTAAAAATCGTCATCTCGACTGGAGACACCGGGGTCGGCGGATTCAAGGTGCAAGTGCAACGGATGTTTTCTGTGACCAGTGTTGCACGAAGTCGAAGGCGCCGTCTGGGAGGAAGAGTTCTGCGGGTGCTTTCCATCCCAGGGTTTTTCTCGGCCTGGTGTTGAGCCGCCATGCGATGTCGTCGAGCTGCTGCTGGGAGAACAGCGACAGGTCGGTGCCTTTGGGCAGGTACTGGCGCAGCAGGCCGTTGGTATTTTCGCTGATTCTCCCTCTCCCACGGGGCGTGCGGATGGGCGAAGTAAACCGCGACTCCGGTCTCTCTGGTCAGTGTCCTGTGATACCTCATCTCCGAGCCCTGGTCGTAGGTCATGGAGCGGCGCAACTGGCTGTCGAAGCGGTTGAGGATCTGGGTGAAGGCCTGGACGGTGGCGTCGGGCTTGGTGCTGTTCAGCTTCACCAGGGCGACGAACAGGGTGGTGCGTTCGACCAGCGTGCCCACCTGAGACAGGTTGCCCTTGCCGATGATCAGGTCGCCCTCCCAGTGGCCCGGAACCAGGCGCATCTGAACATCGAGGGGCCGCTGATCGATCAGCGTCATGTCCGGCATCGACGGCCTGCTGCGCCTCTGCTTGCCGGACGGAGAGCCGCGGACATGGCGCCGGTGGCGCAGCAGACCCAGCAGGCTGGCGCGGAGCTGTCCCCGCGGCATGGCGTAGAAGGCGGTGTAGATGGTCTCGTAGCAGAGCCGCTCGGGTGGGTCCATACGAGCCAGTGTGCGCGCGATCTGCGCTGGACTCAAGCCCTGGCGAAGGTGGTCCACCACCACAGTCCACAGCTGGTTGCCAGCCAACAGCTTGCGCGGCCGGCGCGCTCGGTGGGCCAGCACGCGAGCCCGCCGGTCGGCCAGAACGCATCGATATCCTCCGGCTATCCTCCTGGCTTGACAGGCCAACTCGGACGGCGGCTTCCAGCCGTTGCGGCGTATCTCGCGCAGCACCGTCGAACGCGCACGCTTTAGCCCCGCAGCAATACATGCAGGACTCAACCCCAATCGCAACTGCGTCTCAATCAACGCTCGTTCAGACAACTCAAGATGAATATAGCTTCCAGGCATACGCAACCATCTCCCTTTTAGGAAATGTTGCACTTGCACCTTGAATCCGCCGTCCCCGGCGAGCGCCTTTGCTCGCCGGGGCGGTAAGCCGTGTGGTTTTATCACACGGCGCAGTGGAGAGATCCCCGCATTTCGGCTTTTGTCGCTGCCTTCTCGAATCGGTGTCATCCTAAAAGTCGGTGTTAAGCCTCTGGTTCTTAAACAGGTTCCAAGGCACAAAAGCTGGCCGCCACGGACCAGTGATCTGCTTGGCGCAACTCTCTACAAACTCGCCGACCGCGACTCCAGCAAACCTCGGCATCGCTCCAGAAACTCCGCCAGCCCCACGCTCCCCTCATCGCCTTTGCCCCGCGTCCTCACGCTGACACTCTCGCTTGCCGCCTCCTTGTCCCCCATCACCAGCACAAACGGCGCCTTCTGCAGCGTGAACTCGCGGATCTTCGCGTTCATCTTTTCATTCCGCGCATCGAGCTCCACCCGCAGCCCCGCGGCCTCGAGCTTCGCCTTCACCCCGCGCGCATACTCCAGGTGCTTCTCCGAGATTGGCACGATCCCGATCTGCACCGGAGCCAGCCACAGCGGAAACGCGCCCGCGTAGTGCTCGATCAGCACCCCGAAGAATCGCTCCACCGAGCCGAACAGCGCGCGGTGCACCATCACCGGCCGATGCAGCTCGCCATCCTCGCCCTTGTACTCCAGCTCGAACCGCTCCGGCAGGGTGAAGTCGAACTGCACCGTCGACAACTGCCACATCCGCCCCAGCACGTCGACGAGTTTTATATCGATCTTCGGCCCATAGAACGCCGCCTCGCCCGGAATCTCCTTATACGGAATCCCCTTCCTCTCCAGCACCTTCTTCAGCGAGCCCGTCGCCATCGCCCAGTTCTCATCCGAACCCACATAGCTCTTCCGGTCCTTCGCGTCCCAGGTCGAAAGCTCCACCTTGAACTCCGAAAAGCCGAAGGTCTTCAGCACGCTCTCGGCGAACTCGATGCAGCCCGCGACCTCGTCTTCAATCTGCGCCGGCGTGCAGAAGATGTGCGCGTCGTCCTGCGTAAAACCCCGCACCCGCAGCAGCCCATGCATCGTCCCGCTGCGCTCGTACCGATACACATTGCCCAGCTCCGCATAGCGCACCGGCAGGTCGCGATAGCTCTTCGGCGAATTTTTGTAAATCAGAATGTGACCCGGGCAGTTCATCGGCTTCAGTCTGTACTCCGCGTCGTCCAGTTCCATCGGCGGATACATATTCTGCCCATAGAACCCCTCATGCCCGGAGATCTTCCACAGCTCCCGCCGCATGATATGCGGGGTAAACACCATATCGTAACCGCGACGGATACATTCTTCCCGCATCCAGTCTTCCATTGTCTTGCGGATCAGCCCGCCCTTGGGATGCCAGAAGATCAGCCCCGCCCCGGCGACCTCCTGGATCGAAAACAGGTCGAGCTGTTTGCCCAGCACCCGATGATCGCGCGCCTTGATCTCCTCCAGCCGCCTGAAGTGCGCGTCCAGATCCTTCGTGTGGAAGAACGCCGTCCCATAAATCCGCTGCAGCTGCTGGTTCTTCTCGTCGCCCAGCCAGTACGCGCCCGCGACCGAGGTCACCTTGAACGCCTTCACCCAGCCCGTCGAAGGCACATGCGGCCCGCGGCAGAAGTCCGTGAACTCTCCGTTGCGATAAAGCGAGATCTCCTCGCCCGGCTTGGTAAATCGCTCGATGAAGTGCACCTTCATGAACTCGCCCTGCTTCGCGTAGTCCTCGAGCCCCTTCTCGCGCGGCTCTTCTTCGCGCACGAACGTTTCATCACGCGCCACCACCTCGGCCATGCGCTTTTCAATCGCCGCAAGATCGTCTTCGCTGAACGGCGTCGGGCGATACACGTCATAGAAAAATCCCGCATCCGTTGCCGGCCCATGCCCCAGCTTGGTCTCCGGAAATAACTCCAGAATCGCCGTCGCCATCACATGCGCCGCCGAGTGCCGCACCACCTTCAGCGCCGCCTCATCGCTCTCCTTCAGCAGCTCCAGCGCCACATCCTCGGTCAGCGGCGCCGACAGATCCACCAGCCGCTCGCCCCTCTCCTGCCCCGCATACATCGCGCCCTCAGATCCTCCATCCGTCTCGGAACCGGGCGCCCCAGCCACAACCGTCTCCCGCGCCACCACCCCGGGTGCCCCATCCTTCGCGGTTTCATCGCGAAGGGTGGGATCCACCAGTGGCCGCACCCGCGCCACCACCACCGCCGCCGCCAAACGCGGCGAAATACTAATCGCCACATCCTGCGCTCGTGTACCGCGCGGAACATAGCGCACTGAACCATCCGGAAGCTGAATCTTGATCGTCTGCTCGCTCACATCCATAAGAATAGATGGTTGCCGCAAATCGCGTCGAGGCACGCGCCGCGACAGCCTGCCCTCTCCCTCCGCCCGCGCCCTGCAACTCCCGCGCTCCCCTCTCCCCTCTCCGTGCTATTGGCTTGCTTCCAACGCGGATCTACTGTGAGGTTCGCCAAGGCATATGCGGGAACAGCGGAGCGGAACCTTCGCTGGAGGACGGCAACCCATGCAGGTCTTACTCATACGATCGCAGTTCCGGCAGGACCTCCACTGCGCCGTCTGCGGCCAAGGATTCCGTCTCTACTGGGAGCTCACCTCGTCCGCCGAACGCGCCACCATGCGCAACATCGTCCTCGGCGAACTCCGCGACCATCACTCGCCCGAGCAAGGCGGCGACCCTTTGTCCACCGCCCATCCCGCCGAACTCTTTCGCGCGCCCACCTGGCTGGGATCGCCGCGTTTCTCCCGAGCCGCCCCGCCTTCGCACTCCAGCTCGCACACCGCAATCTCCCGCGAAGCCCTCCGCTTCGATTACGCGAAATAACTTCCACCCTATCCCGTTTCTCGAACCCGCCCGCCGGTTCGATATCCTTGCATCTTCCCCAGCCTCTCCACATCTACTCTGCAGATCCGCGGTCGTTCCGCGGCCATTCACGGTTGTTGAAACAGGAGAGGTAAAGAAACGATGCCCACACTTTTGAAGATCGACGTCAGCCCGCGCGGCGACAACTCCATCTCCCGCAAGCTCGGCCAGCAGTTCGCCCAGCAATGGCAGCAGAGCCACTCCGGCGGCAGCATCGTCACCCGCGATCTCGCCACCAGCACTCTCCCCTACGTCGACCTGCCCTGGATCGCCGGCGCCTACACGCCTCCCGACAAGCACACGGCAGAGCACAAGGAAGCCCTCAAGGTCTCCGACGAACTCATCGCCGAACTGCTCGCCGCCGACGAAATCCTGATCTCCACCCCCATGTACAACTTCGCCGTTCCCGCCGTCCTGAAGGCCTGGATCGACCACATCGTCCGCAACAACGTTACCTTCGCGGTCGGCCCCGAAGGCTACAAGGGCCTGGTGAACGGCAAGAAGGCGACCGTCATCGTCGCCAGCGGCGGCGTCTACACCGCAGGCGCGCCCGCCGAGTCCTACAACGCGGAGACCCCGTATCTGCGCCTGGTTCTCGGCTTCATCGGGATCACCGATATCACCTTCGTGCTGGCCGGCGGCGCAGGCGAGGTCGCTCAAGGCAAGATCACTCCCGAAAACTTCGTGGCCAAGTTCACCCCGGAGGTCGTCAACGCCGCGCAATAAGCAGCCAGCTCGTCTTTAGCTTGTGTTTGAGGAGAGCGAAAGCGGCGCACCCCGCACCGTGCGCCGCCGTTTTCTGGAAGTACGCTGCCGCTTTTGAAATTGCGCCGCCGCTACTTGAAATAGCGCCGCGCGTCCTAAAATTTACCCACGTGCTTGCGATCGCCGTCGTCTTTCAGCATAGAATGGCGCTTGTCTTCTATCTGCCCCCTTCTCTGTTTGGGACCTCGGACTCCATCGTGACCACCCCAGCCTCCTCTCGACAAAGCGCCCCGGCCCACGCCATCCTCGCGCTGATCGGCTTCCTCCTCCTCTGTTACGCCATAGCCGGCTTCGGCGCCATCCTGGCCGTGCCCGCAATCCCAACCTGGTACGCCGCGCTCGCCAAACCCGCCTTCCATCCGCCCAACGGCATCTTCGGCCCGGTGTGGACCGCGCTTTACGGCTTGATGGCCATCGCTGCCTGGCTGGTCTGGCGTACCCCCCGCACCCCCGCCCGCGCCGCCGGCCTGGTCCTCTTCGCCGTGCAGCTCGTTCTCAACGCGCTTTGGACCCCGGCCTTCTTCCACTTCCATCTCCTTCTGCCGGCTCTGGTCCTCATCGTCTTGCTCTGGATAGCAATCCTGTTCACAACCCTGCGCTTCTGGGTCGTGGATCGCTTCGCCGCCGCCCTCATGCTTCCGTATCTCGCCTGGGTCGCCTTCGCCTCCGCCCTCAACTATGAGATCTATCGCCTCAACTGAAACCCGTGCCGACTTAAAAAAGATGGACCGCGCCAGCCCGGCAACGGTCCAATTTGTTCATTGGGGGAACCTTGGATTACTAAACTGTGGATGACTAAACTTTGCAGCGCGGAACCTTGCCGTGCAAAATTTCGATTGCGCAACTGTGGAGTGCGAAAATTCGTTACGCGACCTCAGGAATGCTGTTGACGGTGCGTTCCGGCGAAAAATTCTTCTTCAACCAGACATTGGCCCTCCACCGCCCGATGAACGGCGAGACAGCGACCGAGCCGAAAGCGACTGCTAATGCGATATGCATAAAACATCTCCTTTCTCCTCGAAAGCTGGGTAGAGACTCCTTCGAGGGGTGAACCGGCAGATTGGTGTGCAAAGAATTGCATGTTGCTTCTGTTGATTCCTTACTATCGTCCGTCCGCATCCACCTCGATATCCCACCTTCGTGTTACTCCGAAGATTTTCGTGGGAGGCAAACGGTCAAGCGCCAACAACGCGGTGTTCCATGTCCGAATTCCCGGGGTATCGGTATATCAAAGTCGACAATCCCTTTATCGGCACGGCGCGGCAGAACACCAGCAGGCAAACCGCTCCGACCGCATGGCTACTCGAAAGAAACGCCATCGCCTAAAATAGCCCAATGTCCTACACTGCCGCGGTCGACCGCCTCTACGCCCTGGGCCAGGAACTCGCCCCAGCCGCGCCCAACGCGCCCCGCCGCAAGTTCGACCTCGCCCACATGCGCATCCTCGCCGCCGCTCTCGGCGATCCGCAGTCCAGGTTCCCCTCCGTCCTGATCGCGGGCACCAACGGCAAGGGATCGACCGCCGCCACCCTGGCCGGCATTCTTACCGCAGCCGGCTACCGCACCGGCCTCTACACCTCGCCGCACCTGGTCCGCGTCAACGAGCGCATCCAGATCAACGGCGCCCCCATCTCCGACGAGAACTTCGCCCGCCTCTACTTCCAGGTCGACGAAGCCGCCCGCCACCTCGTTCATTCCGGCGATCTTCCCCACCCGCCCAGCTTCTTCGAGGTCCTCACCGCTCTCGCCTTCCTCTACTACGCCGGCCAACCCTCAGCGGAGCCGTCCGCCGGACCATCTGCTACCCCTGTAGACATCGCCATCCTCGAGGTCGGACTCGGCGGCCGCCTCGACGCCACCAACATCGTCGATCCGCTGCTCTCCATCCTCGCCGACATCGCGCTCGACCACCAGGACTACCTCGGCACCACCCTCGCCGAGATCACCCGCGAAAAGGCAGGCATCCTCCGCGCCAACGGCACCCTCATCACCCTCCCCCAGCACCCCGAAGCCAACCAGGCCATCGGCGAGGCCGCCGCCACCCTCAACCTCCACGCCATCAGCGCCGCCAACTTCGTCCCCCACCTTCCCCCGCGCTCGTCTCGCGAATCTCCGGCTCAAGCTGTCATTCCACGCGCCGCCTCTCTGGGTGCCCCAGGTCTCGATTCTGAGACCTGGGATTCCCCCGCGCCGCAGCCTCTCCCCCGCAACCGCTACACCCTCACGCTCGACGGCAAACCCCTCGAAGTCGACTCTCCCCTCCCCGGTCATCACCAGCAGCGCAA
Source organism: Edaphobacter sp. (assembly GCA_965277335.1). Lineage (GTDB taxonomy): Bacteria > Acidobacteriota > Terriglobia > Terriglobales > Acidobacteriaceae > Edaphobacter. The sequence continues at coordinate 1,130,400 of CBDICJ010000009.1, forward strand.
CCTCGCCCTGGCCATCGCCGCCGCCGCGGAATTACGTAACCCAAGCGGTCACAGATTAGGAAGCATAAGTACCCATAACCGTTACAATATTCCAAACGCCGCCATTGAAGCGGGTATTCGCAACACGCAGTGGCCTGGCCGCCTCGAAACCTTCTCCTTCCCCGGCGCCCCCAGTGTCCTGCTCGACGTCGCCCACAACCCCGCCGGGGCCTGGACGCTCCGCGCCGCCATCGCGCAGCTTCCCGACTCCCAACCCCGCACCCTGATCTTCAGTTGCCTGCGCGACAAGAACCTTCGCGAGATGGCCCAGATCCTCTTCCCCCTCTTCGACTCCAGCGCCGACCGCGCAAACGACCACATCCTCTTCGCCCCCATCCACAACTCCCGCGCCGTCGGCATCGACGACCTCCTCGCCGCCGCCCACGCCCTCGACATCCCCGCCCACGCCGCACCGCACGTCGCCGCCGCGCTCGCTCAGGCCCGCGCCGTCACTCCGCCGCAGGGCCTGATCGTCGCCACCGGCTCCACATATCTGGTCGGCGAGATCCGCAGCCTGCTGCTCAACCCGGACTGACACGAACTTAATCCTTAACTGCTTAACACCGATGAGCGCCGAGTACACCGATCCAATTAGGAACCAGCCAGGAATCAACCAGGAAAAGGAGATCTCCGATTCTTCCTCGCAACCCACCTCTTCACCCCATGGATCTTCGTCGGTGCCATCGGTGAAAATCGGCGTTAAGTCTGGCGTTAAGTCTTCCGATGCGCCCATCCGGCCGCCCTTCGCGCTCCGCTGGCTCACCTATCTCGTCCTGCTCCCGCTGATCGCCCTCGCCACCGCCGGCTTCGGCTGCATCTCGCTCCTCTGCGGCCTCTGGGACCGCTCCGGCCGCCAGCAGCACTTCATCGCCCACCTCTGGGCCAGGACCGTTCTGCTCCTCAGCCTCTCGCCGGTCACCATCGTCAACCGCGAGAAGCTCCACGAGCATGAGACCGCCGTCTACGCCTCCAACCACCTCAGCTACATGGACACCCCCGTCCTCTTCGCCCGGCTCCCCTTCCAGTTCCGCATCCTCGCCAAACAGAGCCTCTGGAAGACGCCCTTCATCGGCTGGTACCTCCACCGCTCCGGCCAGGTGCCGGTCGACACCAAAAGCCCCCGCTCGCTTGTAGCCAGCCTCAACCGCGGCGTCGCCACCCTCAAACACGGCCTCCCGCTGGTCCTCTTTCCCGAGGGGGGCCGCGCCGCCACCGGCCAACTACAGGCCATGATGTCCGGCTGCGCCTACATGGCTATCAAAGCCCAGGTCCCACTCATCCCCCTCACCCTCATCGGTACGTACGAGCTCCTCCCCATCCACGTCTACGCCCTCAACCCGCGCCCGCTCCGCATCGTCGTAGGCGACCCCATCCCCACCGCCGGCCTCATGCCCCGCGACGCCGACGCCCTTACCCAGCGCCTCTACGCCGCCATCTCCGACGCGTACTTCCAATACCACTCGACCACGGAAAGGCGTAACGGTGACAGAAGTGATAAAGGCGGATAGACGCGATAAGACAAGGAGAAAGAAGACAACAGGTAATGCAGGTCAGACAGGGACAATAAGCTCAGTTCACTCCGTTGCGCCAAGCTCTTATCCGCTTTTAATCGCTTTTATCACCGTTACGCCTTTCGATTCGCGCTCTCGAAGATCGCCGCCGTAGGATGGACCAGTCATGACTCCTCGTATTGCCATTCCCGTCCCCACCAGCACCGACCTCGACTACAACCGGCGCTCCTGGCCGCAGTACGCCTCGGCGGTCGAGCGTAGCGGCGGGCAGCCGGTCGAAATCCCCCTCACTGCCCCGCCCGCCCATATGGCCAACTTGATTAACACCTGCCAGGCTGTGCTCCTCCCCGGCAGCCCCGCCGACGTCAACCCGCACAAGTACGGCCAGGACCCCATCCCCGAGTGCGCCCCTGCCGACCACCCCCGTGAAAATGTGGACGAGCTGCTCATCCAGGACGCCCATAACCTCTACAAACCCATCCTGGCCATCTGCTTTGGCGCTCAATTCCTCAACGTCTGGCGCGGCGGAACCCTCCTGCAGGACCTTAGCATCCTTCCCGTCAACCACGCCGGCGGCAGCAGCATCGCCGTAGCCCACTCCGCCGCCATAGCTCCCAACTCCCTCTTATCCGCCCTTTTGACGCCGACAGAAGCCCCGGAACACGATGGTTTCCTCCGCCTACCCATCAACTCCAGCCACCACCAGGCGATCGGCATCCCCGGCGACGGCCTCCGTGTGACCGCGCGCTGCCCGCAGGATGGCGTTGTCGAAGCCGTCGAAGGAGGCCAGGGGGGAGGCCAGGTCGTCGAAGGTGCCCGCGCCCACTTCGTCCTTGGCGTCCAGTGGCACCCGGAGCGCAGCTACGACCTAAGCCCCGCCTCGAAGGCCCTCTTCGACCGCTTTCTGGCCGAAGCCGCCGCCTGGACTCCCCGCCCCGTCCATACCTCCGTCGCTTGAATAGTTCCATGTGGACAATGTGAGAGGCTTATCACGGACAAATGGGAAAGAAGGATTACTTTTCAGTTGTTTTGAGCCGCTCCTCCTCCGTTGCCGTCCGTGTGCCCAAGTTGTTCCACGTGGAACAATCTGATTAAACGACCTTGCCGAACCCACCTTCCAATCTGGTATGCTGACCCGATTCTAAAAAAGGTTTGGCGAAGTGAAGGAGCCCGTGATTTCCGCCGAATTGAAGGCAAAGATCGCACTCTTAGCTGCATTCAAGGTGTGGGCTGGCCTATGCCTCGTCCTGCTCGCGTGGGCCACGGCGATAGCGTTGAGTCAACGGACGCGCTCTGGGTTTATAGACGCAGTCTTCTATTTCCTGCTCTATGCAGGGTGTTGCAGTCTCGTCATCTTTTTGACCGTCATCGGCTTTTTCGTCCCTTATGTCTGCCTTCGTAGCACCAGTTCGACACTAACCCAGCGTTGGCGGATGTACTTCGAACCCTGCATCATAGCTGCGGTTGTAAGCTTTGTCCTCGGCCACGAACTCGGAGCTACGGCGTACACTTTGTGGCGAAATTCTATTGGTTTTCTGATCCCGGCGCTCGCCATCTCGCTCATCGTCAGCTACCTCTACGTGCGTGATCTTCGTAGGCGCGCTCCCTCCCACCTTCCTGCTTAGTGCAAGGGAGATTCGGCCGATCCAAATTGTTCCATGTGGAACAATTTGGAGGCGGGTACCGGTAAGCTCGCTGAATAAGCCATGGCCGCCCTGAACGAATCCACCCTCGCCGCCCTGCTTGACCCCTATCTCAAGGCACCCGCCGCGATCCTGCCCCAACTCTCCGCCTATCTCGACCTTCTCCTCAAATGGAACGCCCGCACCAACCTTACCGCCGTTCGCGGCCCCGAAGATATCGTCCGCCGCCACTTCGGCGAAAGCCTCTTCGCCGCCACCCACCTCGACCCCCATACCCCAACCCTCCTGGACTTCGGCAGCGGCGCAGGCTTTCCCGGCCTCCCCATCGCCCTCCTGCGTCCCGACATCGCCGTCACCCTGGCCGAATCCCAGAACAAGAAAGCGACCTTCCTCCGCGAAGCCATCCGCACCCTCAGCCTCCACGTCGAAGTCTGGCCTGCCCGAGTCGAAGCCATGCCGCCCGACCGTCGATTTCACACCGTGACGCTGCGGGCCGTGGACGATATGCCGGCCGCACTCGCCGCCGCCGAGCCTCACGCCGCCGAGCGACTGGTTCTTCTGGCCGGCGCCGCTCCCGCTCTCACCTCCGAGTTCACTCTCGAAAGGCCGATTCCGATCCCGGGGACCGCATCCAGCTTGCTCCTGATCGCCACCCGGCAGCCTTCCACGCGTAAGGGGTGACCTCCAACCTTTCCCTGCCTCCGCTTCACGACATGCTGCGGATCGTTCGCGTTGATCGCGAAATTTTCTGGATGCAGGTATTTTGTGTATCGAACGATGTTCCACGTGGAACGTTCCGTCCTTTGGGCAAGTCATCATTCCTGCTAAGTTGTGTCGAAAATAAGGGTTAGCATGGTCTCTGCCTGAGAGCATGGATCGCTGCGAGTACGATTCGCTTCTCGAATGAGCAACTTTTTCGTACGAAAATGGCCGCGAAAAGGGGCGAATAAGGGAGATAGTGTCCGTGTGCCGCGAACCATGCTGCTGTTTACATCCGCTTTTTCTGCGCCAATCCGCCCTCCAACCTTTTCTTAGATAAAAGATTTCCACACTGCCCCCCGCGCAAGCTGAGCATTCCCCGCGCGAAACACGCCTTCCACAGGATCTCCACAGTTCGACGCCCTCTTCCCAGCGCTTCCGGACTTGCCTCTGTCCCTGCGGCCCGATACCCTTCGTTAATCGAGATGATTGCCGCCCACCCCCCCACAAACCCCGAGCCGAAGCCCGCTTCGCCCCTGCCGGCGGCTCCAGCTTCCCGGGTGATCGCGGTCGTGAACCAGAAGGGCGGGGTCGGCAAAACCACCACGGCGATCAACCTTGCCGCCGCGCTCGCGCTCGAAGGCCTCCACACGCTGCTGATCGACTGCGATCCCCAAGCCAACTCCACCGGCGGCCTGGGCATCGCGCGCGAGAAAAACGAGGAGGAGGACGGCCGCTTCAGCATCTACGACGTGCTGCTTGGCCACGCTACCCTCGCCGAAGCCACCCTCTCCACCGAGATTCCCACGCTCAAGCTGGTTCCCAGCAGTAAAAACCTGATCGGCGCGACGATCGAACTCATCTCTTTAGACCGCCGCGAGTACAGGCTGCGTGAGGCCATCGAACCGACTCGCGCGCAGTATCCGTTTGTGCTGCTTGACTGCCCGCCCGCGCTCGACCTGCTCACTTTAAATGCTCTCGTCGCCGCCGACGGTCTCCTAGTCCCCATGCAGGCGGAATACTTCGCCCTGGAGGGCATCTCCGAGCTGATGAGCACGCTCGATCGGGTCTCGAGCGCCTTCAACTCCGGCCTGGCGCTCGAAGGCGTTTTGCTGACGATGTACGACGACCGCACCAACCTGTCGCAGCAGGTCTCGGAGAACCTTCGGGCTTTCTTTGCCGATAAGCTGCTGAAGACGTCGATCCCGCGCAACATTCGCTTGGCGGAGGCTCCCAGCCATGGCAAGCCAGTCTCGCTGTACGACCCTAAGTCGCGTGGGGCCGAGGCTTACCGCGAACTGGCGATGGAGCTTCTGACGCGCAACAACATTGCCAGCCCGGAGGAAAAGAGGCGCAAAGCCGCCGCCGCAGCCGCTGCCAGCTCGCTTAAATCCTTCCAGAAGCCGGAAAAGAAGAGCCGCTTTTGGCGCGGGTAAAGACTCTGTCCTGCCGGACGGGCCGCCTGCGCGGCGAGCGCCCACTTCGTGGGGTGTGTCTCCCTTCGGTTGGGCCTCCCGATGGTCGGCGGGAGATCTTGCCGCCGACCATCGGGAGGCCCAACCCATCCACTCCGGCAAGGAAAGGTATACATGTCACGAAGTGACCGCCCCGCGCGTAGCGGGCCCGTCCGGCAGGACAGAATCTTTAAAAGAAAGAAAGAAAGCCATCCTTATGCCATCTGCCACACAAGATCCCAAACGCCGCGCTCTGGGCAAGGGCCTCGAATCTCTCCTCCCCTCGCGCCCCGCGCCGGCCACCCTGCCTGCGATCGCGGCCACAGCCGCCGCTGAGCCAACCGGCAAAGCGCTCGAGATCCCACTCGACCAGATCGATCGCAACCCTTACCAGACCCGCAGCCACTTCGACGAGGCCAAGCTGGGAGAACTGGCGCAGTCCATCGCGGCCTCGGGCGTCGTCCAGCCCATCGTGGTCCGGCCGGCAGCAGATGGGCGATACCAGCTCATCACCGGCGAGCGCCGCTGGCTCGCCAGCCGCAAAGCCGGGAAAGCGACGATTCCGGCGATCGTTCGCCAGGCCTCCAACGAGCAGACGCTCGAGATGACCATCGTCGAAAATCTTCAGCGCGCCGACCTCAATCCCATGGAGCAGGCCCGGGCCTACCAGCGCCTCAGCCAGGACTTCCAGATGACCCAGGAGCAGATGGCGCAGCGCACCGGCAAAGAGCGCGCCAGCGTGGCTAACTTCCTTCGTTTGTTGCGTCTACCGGAGGCCGTCCAGCAAAAGGTAGAGTCCGGCGCGATCTCTTTCGGGCACGCCCGCACCCTGCTCGCGCTCGACTCCCCCGAAACCATCCTCTCGGTTGCCAAGAAGATTCAGGCCTGGTCGCTCTCCGTCCGTCAGACCGAGACCTACGTCCAGACCCTCATCAATCCCGAAGGCAAAGCCAAGAAGAGCGCAAAAGCCGCACCGCCCGAAGATCCCAATGTCCGTGACGCCCAGATTCTGCTCCAGCGCACGCTCGGCCTCAAGGTCCACATCGAAGACAGGAAGGGCAAAGGCCGCGTCATCATCGAGTACTCCGGCCTGGAGGATTTTGACTCGATCCTCATCGCGCTCAGCGGCCGGTCGTAACTCCGCCGCGAACCCGATACGATGTCCTATCGCTCCATGCAAGGCTCAGGAGGCTGCACATGCGTTACGCGAACCACGTAAAACTATTTTTGTTCTTCATCTTGTTACATATTGCGGCTCTCACCGCTTTCGCCCAGTCGGCCCAAGACCCGGCCCAAGGCAAGTTAGCCCAAGACCAGCCCGCCCAAGACCAGTCGTCTCCGGCTAAGCCGGCAGCACGGATGCTGGTTCGCACCGGGCATCTGCTCGACATCAGGACAGGGAAGGAGCCGGCGGACCAGACCATCATCGTGACCGGCGACCGGATCACGGCCATCGCCCCGACTCCCTCTACGCCGAAGCAGCCGGGCGACGTCGAGATCGATCTTTCCAGGTACACCGTGCTGCCCGGCCTCATCGACGTTCATACGCACCTCACCATGGCCACCAACTTCGATCCGTACTTCGAGCTTTCGATGACTCCGGCCAAAGAGGCGATACTCGGGGTTGAGAACGCAAAGGTGACGCTCGAGGCCGGCTTCACCACGGTCCGCAACGTCGGGGCCAACGACTTCACGGACGTGGCGCTGCGCGACGAGATCAACGCCGGGCACATTCCCGGGCCGCACATGCAGGTCTCCGGTCCGCCGCTTGGCATCACCGGCGGCCACATGGACGAGAACTTGCTGCCGTACCAGTATCACGTCCAGGGCGAAGGCGTTGCCGACGGGATTCCCGCGGTGCAGCACATGGTCCGCGAGAATATCAAGTATGGCGCGGACCTGATTAAGATCGGAGCCACGGGCGGCGTGCTGTCGAAGGGCGACGATCCCCAGGCGAGCCAATACACGCTGGAAGAGATGCAGGCGATCGTCGCCGACGCGCACCGGCTGGGCCGCAAGGTGGCGGCGCATGCTCATGGCGCGCAGGGCATCATCTTCGCCACCGAGGCGGGCGTCGACTCCATCGAGCACGGGTCGTATCTGAACGACGAAGGCATTGCGCTGATGAAGAAGCACGGCACCTATCTTGTGCCCACGGCGTATCTGATCGACTGGATGCAGCAGTACGGGCATCTGCCGCCGATCTATCAGCAGAAGATGAAGGACGTCAGCGCGGTGGAGAAGGCGAATGCGACTCGCGCGATCAAGGCCGGGGTGAAGATCGCGCTGGGAACGGATGCCGCTGTGTATCCGCACGGCTTGAACGCCCACGAGCTTGACGTGTACGTCAGCCAGTTCGGCATGACGCCGCTGGCCGCGCTGCAGACCGGAACCCTGAACGCCGCCGACCTGATGGGCTGGACCGACCGCGTGGGGTCCATCGAACCGGGCAAGTGGGCCGACATCATCGCCGTCGAAAGCGATCCGCTCAAGGATGTGCGCGTCCTCCAGCACGTCGATTTCGTCATGAAGTCCGGGGTGGTCTACAAGCAGCCGCAGGACCTGAAGAACTAGCCCCGCACCGAGAAGACTCGACCGCGGATGAGCGCGGATAAAACGGATAACGGCAAATGCTGCTCCGCGTTTTGCTTTGAGGCTTTTCTGATACGGATCCGTTCTTATCCGAGTCATCCGTGGTCGGCTCTCCATCAGGCAGTTAGGAGCGAGACAGCAGCTTTATGAAAGCGACCGCCTTCGAGTTTCGCTTCCGAATCCTCATCCTCAGTATTCTCTGCGTGGTTGGCTTTACCGCGCCGTGGAACTATGCCGTGCCTGTCGATTCGATCCGCGCGTGGCAATGGATGGCTGCCTGGGCTACGCGCGGCGGCTGGATCGGCTTTAGCGCGGCGACAATCTCCGTTTTGGGTGTGGGCATCCTTTTTACCTTCGTCGCCGCGCTGCTGCGCACCTGGGCCTCCGCGTACCTTGGCGCTTCGATCGTGCGGTCGTCCGATCTGCATGGCGACAGAGTCGTTGGCGACGGCCCTTACCGCTATACACGCAATCCGCTCTACCTCGGCCTGTGGGTCCATACGCTGGCGCTGGCGCTTCTGATGCCGCCGACCGGAGCTATGTTCTGCATTCTGGCGGTCGGCTTCTTTGAGCTTCGCCTGATCGCCAGCGAAGAATCGTTCCTCGCTGCCACGCTCGGCGAACCGTACCTGGCCTACCTGGCGAAGGTGCCTCGCGTGGTTCCATCGCTTGCGCCGCGCATTCCCGTCTCCGGCGCGCGGCCGGGGTGGGGGTGGGGGTGGGGCGCCGCGGTGCTGGGCGAACTCTACTTCTGGGGAGTCTTCGTCTCGTTCGCCGCTCTCGGCTGGCGTTACAACGCGCTTGTTCTGCTGCAGGGCGTTCTCATCTCGCTGGGCGTCTCGATCGTGGTGCGCGCCTTTCTTCCCAAAGCAGGCAGCCCGCCGCTCCCCAGCCTCTAAGCAGGGGGAGACGGCGGTCTTTTGCTTTTCTGCCCATCAGCGCATGTCAGCCTGATGGTTGCCGTGGGGGAGGGCCTTCGCGCGCGCGCCAACTGCGTGTCTGAGTGCGAACCCGTCTGTCGCAGTGAGGTCGCCGAGCGCAGCTACTTTTCGGCTACTTTTTTACAGGGGCGATGGTGTCCTTGGCGACCTTGGCCACGCGGAACTTCACTACCGTCTTCGCCTTGATCTTGATCGGCTCACCCGTCTGCGGGTTGCGTCCCAGGCGCGCCTTGCGTTCTGCCTTCACCAGTTTGCCGATGCCGGGAATGGTGAACTCGCCATTCTTCTTGGTCTCTTTGACTGCGGTGTCGGCCAGCAGTTCGAGGAAGCCGGTAATCTGCTTGCTGGACAGTTCGAGCTTCTCCGCCATCTGGCGAACCAGCGCTGTCTTGGTAATTCCCTTTGCCATGTGTCGTACTCCTTCTTTGCGTTCAGAATAGATTGCGTGGTCTGCTCGCCTCGCCTCGTGTGAACGCGATCGTCTGCGCATCCTGTTTCGAATGCGAAATCCTCAATGTTCATGCGGGGTGCAGAGAACCGTACCGCAACTTACCTTCAGCTTTTCCGCGCGCTTTGTCAACGGTATTTCTTCGGTTTCCACAGGTTTTTTCGGGGATTTGCCGGTTTTGTGCGGTTTCCGGCACATTTCGACGTAAAAAGCCAGTAAATCACAGATAACAGATGTGTCCTGCCGGACGGGCCCGCTGCGCGCGGGGCGCCCACTTCGTGGGGTGTGTCTCCCTTCGGTTGGGCCTCCCGATGGTCGGCGGGAGATCTTGCCGCCGACCATCGGGAGGCCCAACCCATCCACTCCGGCAAGGAAAGGTATACATGTCACGAAGTGACCGCCCCGCGCGTAGCGGGCCCGTCCGGCAGGACAGAAGGATTCATTTCGAAGATTTGATATTGCCTGGTCTGGCGCCGTAGATGCATCCCTTCGACTGCGGCAAACTGATCGCCGCAGCGTGGCCACAGCAGCACAACGATCACGTGACGCCGATGTCGCTTAAGCGAAGCTTCGAGGTTGTCGATAACGTGCTGCATGGTGGCGAAGCCGAATGGGTTGAAGAGGTAGAGAACCATCTTGCCGTCCGGAAAGACGAAGTCCTTCGCATTTCCATGCAGAGAAGCAATCTGCCCGCAGCCTCGCTTCCGATGATTCGAAGGACTCCAAGGATTCCAAGGCCGGAAGCGGCGGATATTCGCGCAAGCCTTCTCATGGAGAAGACGGGAAAATTCGACACCGGTAATCTGCTGGAACGGCAGCTCGGCCGCGATAAACAGGGTGCGGCCCTTGCCGGAGCCGAGGTCGATGTAGCTGAACTCGGATACGTCGTCTACCGGCATGTCCTGCAGGGCTTGCCGAATGTGGGCGGGCCTGGCCGGCTGATAAAACTCGCTGTCCTCGAAGTCTTCCGCAACAATGCCGGCAGACTGTAACGAGACATTGTTGGAGGTGGACACGTTTCGCGACCGATCGAACCACTGATCTTCGAAGAACTCGCTGACAGCACGAGCGATTCGTTCGACATGATCGGCCGCCGTCAAAGCTCACCTCCGTATCGGACTTGCTGCCGAACGCTTCGCGTAACCAGCATTGCTCGGTCGTCCTCTCCTGTGATGCAAAGCCAGGGGATACGGCCGATCAGGCTCTGCGGGGGCGCTGCCGGCTGTCGCGGATTCAGCGCGCATACGTGTACGTGCCGCACAGGGAGGTGGTGTTGGCGATGGCGTCCGGGGTGAAGACCGGCGGCTTCGGTCCAGAGAAGAAGGCAAGCTGCAAGGTGTGCCCTGCGACCAAGGTCGCCATCCATTGCGTCTCCTCGGCGCCGCACATTGTATTTCGGTGCAGGAACTTTTTCGCGGCCGGGATGCTCAGGCGGTAGAGGCTGCCGGTCCCGTTGTCTGGTCCGCTGCCTGGCTCGAAGACCGCGTTCAGCTCGGCCGGCTGGAGGCTGCGTATGCGCGCGATCGGAAAGCCGGAAAAGTTGATCGACAGCTTCTCCTCGGAGAGGGTGATGTCGCCCGTGATGGATTGCGCCGTCGAACTCGCGGCACGCCAATTTCCTTTTTCCTGTGCCGCAGCCGGTAGAGAACAGACCAACATCGACAAGGCAATCGCACAGAGTAATCTTGCTCGGTTCATCTTTTGAGGATGACATTCGAACGATCGTTTGAGCAACTACGAAGCCGGTTATACGGCGCGACGCGATGGGCTGGCGGCAAGGTCGAGTAACTGTAAGTTTTTAGCCCTGGGCCTCTCTTTCGCCGGAAGTGCCCTCTTTCACCGGCAGTAGAAGAGAGGCCCAGCCCTAAAATCCTGGCGTCACTGCTTGGCGGCCGTGCCGATGGCGTCGAGGCTGGCGATGATTTCGGGAGGAAGCCGCAGCGTGGCCGCCGTGAGGTTCTCGCGAAGATGTTCGACCGAAGAGGTGCCGGGGATCAGGAGGATATTGGGCGAGCGCTGCAGCAGCCAGGCGAGGGCAACCTGCATGGGCGTGCTTTCGACGGACGCTGCTGCCTGGTCGAGCGCCGAGGACTGCAGCGGCGTGAAGCCTCCCAGCGGAAAGAACGGGACGTAGGCGATGCCCTGTTCCGCGAGCTCGTCGATCAAGCCGTCATCGCTTCGGTTAGCGAGGTTATAGAGGTTCTGGACGCAGACGATGTCGGTGATCGTGCGGGCCTCCGCGACCTGGCTGGAGGTGGCGTTGCTGAGGCCGATATGGCGGATCAGGCCCTGACGCTGGAGGTCGGCGAGCACCGTCACCTGCTCGGCGATGGAGCCTACCTCGGGGCCGTGGGGCGGTCCCATGATGCGGAAGTTGACGATGTCGAGCGCGTCGAGGCCTAAATTGCGGAGGTTGTCGTGGAGATCTTCGGTCAGGTTCTGGGGCGAGATGGCCGGCTGCCACGTCCTGTCTTCCGGGCGACGAGCGCCGAGCTTGCTGACGATCACCAACTCTGAGGGATATGGGTGCAGGGCCTGCCGAATGATCCGGTTGGTGACGTGCGGGCCGTAGGAGTCGGAGGTGTCGATGTGGTTCACGCCGGCCGCAACCGCCTCGCGGAGGACCGCAACGGCGCCATCCGGGTCCTTGGGCGGTCCCCATACGCCGGGACCGGCAAGCTGCATCGCGCCATAGCCCATGCGGTTCACAGTCATCGAGGTATGGGGGAAGGTGAAGCTGCCGCCCAGTCTGGTGCTCATCTCACTGCCGGTTTTCGTTTGTGTTGTCATTCCGTTTCTCCTGATCTCTCTGTTCATGACTGATTTCTCTGTTCATGACTGCTTAATCCGTTCATGACTGCTAAATCCGTTCATGACTGCATTTTCGTTGATGTCTTGCGGTCATCTTTTCCTTGGGTGACTTGCGGCCATCGCGCGACCCTGTGTTTAGATGAAGAAAGCCTCAGGTTAGGAGTTCGCATTTGCCGCAGCCTTCCCGTGCAGTGTTGGAGCCTCGTAAATCGCCGGTGCAGACGCGTTCGGCGGCGAGCGTGGACGCCATTCTCGAAGCGACCATTCAGGTTTTGCTGAGCGTGGGAAAAGAACGGCTGACCACGACCCGGGTGGCGTTGCGAGCCGGCGTTTCGGTCGGAACTTTGTATCAATATTTTCCCAACAAGAGCGCTCTCCTGCAGGCTGTGTTGCGACGGCATATGGAAGAGGTCGCGGAGGCAGTGGAACGAGTCTGCCGGGAGCAGAGGGGCAATCCTCCCGGGCAGATGGCGACGGCTCTGGTGACAGCCTTCCTCAACGCCAAGATGCGCGATGCGAAGACGAGTGCCGCGCTCTATTCCGTCAGCTCCGATGTGGACGGGGCGAAGATCGTGCAGCAGGTGGGAGTGCGAAACAACCAGGCGATTGTGGGCATGCTGGCGTCCGCCTGCGATCCGCTGACGCGGGAGCCGCAACTGGTGGCTGCGATGCTGCAGGGCGCGATGCAGGGAGTCAGCCGGAGATTGCTCGATTCCGGTGCTCCCGAAAAGCAGCTCGATATGCTGCGGCAGGAGTTGATCTTCTTTTCGTGCGCGTACCTGGAGGCCTGTTCTGGGCGGCGGCAGCCTTAGGCGCAGGCGCTTTGCGAGGTCGGGTGCTGTCCCCTAAGGAGTGAGCGGCAACAAAGGCGAAAATACCGGGATTCCTCCACTACGCGACAGTAGGGGGAAGCTGTCTGCCGCTTCGGTCGAGAGGACGGCTCGTTAGGTTGATTCAGGTTCTAGAACAGAGGGCGCTTTGGCTTCCCCAGCAGCGGGGTGTTCAGGAGGGCCACCATGGGCGCGGCCGCCTTGAACCGGTCTATCACATCTTTCGCGAGGGAAGGCAGCAAGGCCCGCTCGGCCGGCAGCGTGGCCGACACTCCCCACTGGCGGCACATCAGCAGATCGATCGCGGGGTCTTCGGCCGAAAAGCCCTTGGGAGGCCGGCTGAGCCGTAAGCCGTCGAACTCTCCCATCAAGGTCCGCAGCTTTCTGGCCGCGAGCGCTGCGCGAAACTCCACATGGTGCTCGACCAGGTAGCGCCGAATGGCCAGCAACTGCTCCCGCTCCGGCATATACACTCCGGCTGCCACCGTCACCTCGGTCGCGCTGAGATCGAGATAGAACCCTGCTCCCGAGGTCTTCTGCAGCCCCTCTCGCGCCCACCACGCCGACTGATGAATCTTGTAGGGCCGCTTGTCCTTGCTGAAGCGGATGTCGCGATAGATGCGCATCGCGATCTTCTGTGCGGGCCGCACATGCTCCGGGGCAAAGTTCGCCAAGGCCCGGTTTACTTCGTCGATCAGCGCGAGCATGGGAGCCTTCACCTCGCGCTCGAAGACCGGCTTCCGCTCGGCAAACCACACTCGGTCGTTATGCCGCTTCAAGTCGCGAAGGAACTTTAATGCGTCCTTGGAAAAGTGCGTACCGGAAAGGTGCGTCTCCATAACTTCCATCCTACCGCCCGGCATTCTGATGGCTCTCTAGCCCTAGAATCTGTCGTCTCCCAAGCTAGCTCAATGATTTCCCCGCAGACTGCAAAAACTTGCAAATATGCATCGCGCACCTCGACCAAAGCCTTTGTTTACAATGCTCCGCTTTGGCACACCAAGTGCAATCAAGGCTTTCGTTGATAGCCCACGATCCGCAATGGCCATCGTGTAGGGCGCAACGCACGAGCGAGACCACCTCCGCAAATCCACGCGGCAAGGTGGCGGGCCACAGCATTCAGGCTTCAGTAGCTCCACCTCCCAGGTAATTTTCAGAATCCACCCAGGCCCTTTTTCTCACAGCTTTTCTGCGTCCGATGGTTCAGCCTCGAAGCGAACGTCACTCTCGTGTCGAACTCGCATCCAGTCGATGAACCCTCGCGAACTTCTGTCTTTTTTGACCAACCGTTTCCGTGAGGTGAATCTTGAAAAAACTCCTGATCCTATCCTTGATCCTATCCGGGCTCGCCATCACGGCGAGTGTTCCCGCGCTCGCCGACAACTTCGTCTACGGCGACAACGCCTCCAACGGTTCTCCCTATGTCTTTCAGATCGATAAGACCACCGGAGTCGTCACCAACACCTACACCGGTCTTAGCGGCAGTAACGGCCGCGGCGCAGTCGTTGTCGGTGACACCCTCTACTACACCTCCGCCACGACTAACTCCGTCTACTCTTATAACCTCACCACCAAGCACGACAACGGAGCGGTCTTCTCCGTCGCCGGCTCCACCGCTCTCTCCACCATCGCCTACGACGGCACCAACTTCTGGATCGGCGACTACAGCGGCACCAATCATGCCTACCTCTACAGCCCCACCGGAACCCTCCTGAAGACTGTCTCGCTCTCCAGCTGCACCGGCTACTGCGACGGTCTTGAGTACTTCGTGATGAACGGCGCCGGCTATCTCATCTCCAACGAGGCCGACGGCAGCACGGACAACTACGACCTATACGACACCAATGGAACCCTCATCAAGGCCGACTACCTCGATACCACTGGCAAAACCAATGGCACCACCGGCATCGGCTTCGATGGGACCGACTTCTACACCTCCAACATTTACCAGTCGAGCCTGAACGAATGGAGCGAGTCCGGAGCCTTCATCGGAACCGTCGCGCTCACCGGAGCCGGCGCCAACACGCCGTTTCTGATCGAGGACCTCTCGTTCGACTACTCGCAGGTCCTGCCCCCGCCCCCTCCGCCGCCGGGCGTCCCCGAGCCCAGCACCTTTGTCCTGGTCGGCAGTTCCATGCTCGGCCTTCTCGGCGCCGCAAAGCGCAGACTCAGCCGCAACCAGAAGTAGCTCGACGCAATCAGCAACAGCAGACGGGTGGCCTCGGTCTTTGCATGAAGCGCAAAGGCCGGGGCCACCCGTTTGCTTTAAAGTTTGCGCCCGCGCGCATCGTCTCGTTCGGACGAGATAAGTCTGGGTAGATTAATATGGGAAAACAAAAGCAGAGCACCGCTCCCGACGGCGCTCTGCCCTCTTATCTCGATTCAGCGGAGCGTCCGATTCCATCCTGGAAAGCGATGGGTACGGTCCCCGCTGTTGAGGAGATCGCAACTACAATTAGCAATTCAAGTGCCAATTGTCCAGCTCATTTTCAGTAGCTTCGCTCTTCCGCGGTCGGCTATCCTGCATTGTTTTGCGCAGAATGACCCGATACTTCCACCCTTCGCCATCAGGAGAATCGATACGTTTCGCTTCCCATCCCCGTCACACGAGGAGCGTAGTTTTTTGAATGCGTTCGAAGGAATATCCTGGCGCGCCAGCGGGCAGATCGCCCCACAATTGAAAAAGTCATCGCCAAACGCGATACCCTTGACGGGGTAGCTTCGAGAGCGGCGCGAGACCATGATCCCCGAAGCAGGACAAGACACCATCGTCGCCATCTCCACCCCGCCGGGGCGCGGCGGCATTGGCATCGTCCGGCTCTCCGGTCCTTTGGCCCGCAGCATCGCGGAGCCTCTGCTCAGGCTTCGCCACGCTCTCGCGCCCGGCCGCGCCCGCTTCGGCGAGGTGATCGATTCTACAGGCGAGGTTCTCGATGAAGCGGTCGTTACCTGGTTTCCGGCTCCCCACTCCTACACCTCGGAAGAAATCGTCGAGGTTGCCGCCCACGGCTCGCCCGTCCTGCTGGACCATCTGCTCCGGCAATGTATCGCCGCCGGCGCTCGCCTCGCCGAACCGGGAGAGTTTACGCAGCGCGCATTCCTCTCCGGCCGCCTGGACTTGACCCAGGCCGAAGCCGTCCATGACCTGATCGAGGCCACGACCTTGCACCAGGCCCGCATCGCCGCCCGGCAGCTGGGAGGTTCGCTCTCCCGCCAAATCGCTCCGGTAAAACGACAACTTACCTCTCTGATCGCCAACCTGGAAGCCGGCATCGACTTCGCCGCGGAAGACAATCCCGACGATATCGACCATCTTCCCCAAACGCAGATTATCGCGCAGATCCGGGGCATTCTGGCTCCGCTGCAAGAGCTCGAACAGTCCTTCGCGTATGGCCGGGTGGTCCGCGAAGGCTTTCGCCTGGCGATCGTAGGCCGTCCCAACGCTGGCAAGTCGTCGCTTTTTAACCGCCTGGTGCAACGCGACCGCGCCATCGTCACCTCCACGCCGGGCACGACGCGGGATCTGGTCACCGAGCGAGTGTCGTTCGAAGGCATTCCGGTAGAGCTGATCGACACGGCCGGCCTACGAGTCGCCACGGACCACTTATCGCTAGAGGAAGCCGAATGGCTCGGCATCGCCAAATCCCGGCAGGTCATGGCCGAAGCCGATGTCGTCCTGCTGGTGCTCGACGCCACAGCCCTGCTGCACGAGGAGGACGAAGCTGCGATCGCGGCCCAGGCGCATCGCCCCTTGCTGCTGGTTACCAATAAAGTCGACCTGGCGCTCGCGTCGCCTTCCGCCAGGCGAGCCGCCCCTGCCTCTTTGGAGACCTCGGCGTTGACTGGCGCGGGCATTCCCGAACTGCGCGCGGCCATCCTGTCTCTGATCTCCCGCCAGGCGCCTGCGTCCGAATCGGCCCTGCTGACCAATCTGCGCCAGCAACAAGCCGTAGCTGCCGCGATGGCTGCTCTTACCCGCGCGGAACAGGCCGTGCTCCGCGAAATTCCTCACGAGATGCTGCTGCTCGATCTGTACGAGGCGCTGCACTCCCTGGACGCCCTCACTGGGCATACCAGCAGTGACGATATCCTGCACCTTATCTTCTCAAGGTTCTGCATCGGCAAGTGAGGGCAATTCCAAGCGGTGCCAAACGCGTCCAGGTTTCATTCAATATCCCTGTATTTACTGTAACTAGGCGTCCACCGCAGTCCAAGGCGGTCTGACCCGATCTTGAATGATTCTTGTCCACCGAGGTGTACACCCCTTGCTGTGGACAAGATTATCGCCTCTTGGTGGACAAGATCGGGGATGGAATGCGTTTGACAGACGTGCAGATCAAGCGCCTGAAGCCACGCGCGGATCGTTACGCGGTGAGTGACGGACGGGGGCTGGCTCTCGAAGTCATGCCGACGGGCGTGGCGAGCTGGCGCTACGCTCCCTTCGTGCCGACGGTGGGCTCACTCAGGAGCAACTCGCGGAGCGCGCCGAAATCTCGGTTGATTTCCTTAGTTTGATTGAGCGCGGCGGGAGTTCGCCTTCCTTTGACAATCTGGACGATCTTGCCCAAGCGCTGGAGGTGTCTGTCGCTGACATGTTTAGCTTCCAGGAGATCACCTAGTCCATGCGGAGAATACCCGAGGCTATCGATCAGTCTTTGTTATCCTATGATGTATAGGGCAGCTTTCTATCCATCATGATGTGGAACTGGCAGCAACCTGATTGGCCGCGCTTCACTTGGGATCGCGAGGCTTTGGCGCGCTCTGAAGACGAGTTCCTGCTTGCAGGCGGCGTTCTCCTTGGCATGGCCAAGCACCTGAAAGAGGGTGACTGGAACGAAGTCCGGGTCGAGTCAATGAGTGAAGAGGCTATTACCACCTCCGAAATCGAAGGCGAGATGCTGAACAGAGCCAGCGTCCAGTCCTCTATCCAACGACAGCTCGGCTTGATTGCAGACACTCAGAACATTGCTCCAGGGGAGCAGGGAATCTCTGAGTTGATGGTGACGCTGTACGGCACCATCGATGAACCGCTTACGGCGGACGTGCTTTTCGCGTGGCATCGCATGGTGATGGCCGGCAGACCTGACATGCAGACGGTAGGCGGCTGCCGGACGAGCCAGGAACCGATGCGGGTTGTTTCAGGAGCCGCGTACGCCCCCGAGGTTCATTTCGAGGCGCCTCCTTCAACAGCGGTAAGCAGAGAAATTAGCCGCTTTCTTGCCTGGTTTGATGAGACGAGACGGCAAGGCGTTGATCCACTCCCGCCTCTTACCCGTGCGGGAATCGCCCACCTATACTTCGAATCCGTTCATCCCTTTGAGGATGGCAATGGCAGGATCGGCCGAGCTCTAGCGGAAAAGGCTTTGGTGCAGGGACTAGGTAAGCCGATCTTTATTGGCTTGGCGCAAGGCATACACGCGCGTCATCGGAGCTACTATGAGGCTCTGGAAGCCGCCAACAAACAGAATGATGTGTCCGCCTGGCTGATGTGGTTCGCGGAGGTTGCCCTGGCCGCTCAACAGGGCACTACGGCCACCGTTGAATTCCTGATCCACAAGACCAAGTTTTTGGACCGTCTACGAGGCAAGCTGAACGACCGCCAGCTCAAGGCGCTCTTACGGATGCTGAGAGAAGGGCGGAAGGGCTTCGCAGGTGGAATGAGTGCTGGCAAGTACGGCATCATCACGGGTGCTTCCTCAGCAACCATAACCAGGGATCTCAGGGAGCTGGTAGAGCTGGACGCTCTCATAAGTGCAGGAGAACGGAAGCATACCCGCTACTCTCTCAAGCTCTGAAATCAGTCCGGCTCGGAACTGAACTCACGAGAGCAACCCCCCAGACCTTCAGAAGTGCTGGCGAAACAAAGCAGTCTTCCTACGCGCCAGTTGTTGCGGCATAGCGATACACGGTCTGACGACACCCAACAACTATCGCTCGCGCCATTACAGCTTCTGGACGGGTTCTCAGAAGAGCAGCTTGAGGGCGAACTGGAGCTGGCGGCCCGGGGTGGCGACGGAGGTAATGGTTCCCGCTGTCGGTGAGAGCGCTCCGCTGACGTCGAAGAGCTGGGTCTGTGCGCTGGCAGGGTTTGAGAAGTTGGTGTGATTGTCGACGTTGAAGGCCTGCGCCTGAAACTCGGCGGTGAAGCGATCGGAGATATGCTGCTGCTTGATCAGGCCGGTGGTCCAGAAGAAGAAGCCTGGGCCAACGAGAGTGTTGCGCCGACTAGTGCCCAGCTGCGGTCCGTTGAAACCGGGAGCGTAGGTGTAGGTCTTGGGGAAGGCAAAGCAGGAGGTATCGACATTGTTGACCGAGTGGCCGTTGGTGCAACTGCGGTTGCTGACGGTTCGGTCGGGGAAGGCGAAGGGCTGCGAGCCGAGGAGTCCGAGGGGGTCGCCGCCGATGATCGGCGTAAAGGGAATGCCGGAGCGGATGGTGAAGAGGTTGTTGAAGGTCCAGTTTCGGAGGATGGAGGTGTAGGCGCCCCCGCGCTTGATATTGGGCAGCGGCGCGACACCGTTGGCAGTGAAGACGTGGCGGATATTGAAGTCTGCATTGCCGCGGTCGAGGCTGAGGTCGAAGGCGGGCAGGCCGGAGTCGGAGTTGCCGAAGCTGGCGCCGGAGACCTGGGAGGAGCTGTCGTCGATGGCATGCGACCAGGTATAGGCGACCTTACCGACGAAGCCGTGCGCGGAGGTATAGCTGAGCGAAGTCTGCAGCGAGTTGTATATGGAGCTGCCGGAGTAGATGCTGTCCGATTCGGTGCCAAGGGCGGGATTGAGCTGCAGCGCGGAGCGTGCGGCGCCGGTGACTTTCTTCAGATCGGGCCAGTAATAATTTCCCGAGGGGTCTTTGCCGAGAGTGGGAACGTTGTTGATGTCGTTGGTATTGAAGAGCTGGTGAACGCCGTGGGAGCCGATGTAGCCGATCTGGAAGATGGTGTTAGGCGTGATCTGCTGCTGTATGTTGAGGGCGTTCTGAATGACGTAGCTGCGCGGAGGGTGTTGCGGAGTGTAGATGTCGCGCAGCTTCGGCGTGACGGTGGTAAAGGGATTGTTGGGAAAGAGCCCTTTGCCGGCGGTGCCCGAGTAGGTCTCGCGGCCTTCCTCATAAGAGGGCGCGCTCGAGATGATCTGAAGCTGGAAGGTGTAGTTGAGCGGCAGGATGTCGTAGAGTCCTGACGAAGCGGTGAGCAGGGTCTTGCCGTTGTTGAAGACATCGAAGGCGATGCCGACGCGGGGCTCGAAGTTTTTTGTCGTCGGATTGCTGGTGAAAAGAGTAGGCACGGCGACGGCGGCGGGCGAGGTTGGCGTGGGGAGTGCGCCGAGGCGATTCGCGGTCTCGGTCGTGTTGGTCACCATCTCGTAGCGAAGGCCGAAGTTGAGGGTGAGATTGTTCTTGAAGCGCCAACTGTCCTGGACATAGGCCGCGTAGAGGGTCTGGCGGAGATCGTGCGGAATGACGGGTGTGTTCGGAACGCCGCCTTCAAAGAAGGTCGGGACGTTGGTGAGGAAGTTGTTGATCGAGCCGAAGCTCCATTCGCCGTTGGGTAGGACGCCGCCAAGAGTGTTGTTCTGGTCGTATTCGATGTTGCCGCCGAAGGTGATGGAGTGCCTGCCGATGACGTAGGTGGCGTCGTCGTAGAGCTGATAGGAGTTGTAGTGGAAGGCATTGGTGCCAACGGAGCCGGAGCCGCCCTGAACGGTGGTCACGCCGGAGATGAGCAACTGGCCGGTGCTTCGTCCGGTGTAGTAGTCGAGCGCGGGGTTGTCGGCAGCCTGGTTGATGACGGCCTTCTGGTTGGGCGCAATGGCGACGGAGCGGTTGTAGCCGGGCCGAAAGGAGTTGGTGAGGCGGGGCGTGAAGATGTGGATCTCCTCGACAGCGGCGGTGGTGCGGCGCGAGATGGCTTCATCGAAGAGAGTGTCGGTTTGGTCCGCGGAGTCCTGGCTCGCAGTGTCGTAGAGCAGGGTGCCGTGGAGCGAGTCCTTCGCACTGAAGTTATAGTCGAGATGGCCGGTTGAGAGGTCCTCGTTGGTGGCCTGCGTGGTGAGGAACTTGAAGAGGCCGGTGTTGCCGGAGACGGTCGAGTTAGGCAGCGGGAAGAGCGCGAAGAAGGGCGTGACGGCGGCATCGATCTTGATCTGCTGTACGCCATTTTGACAGCCGGCGCCGCTGGTGCAGGTGACGATCCCCTTGCGCGCGTTGGGGGAGAGGACAGTGGACTGCAGGGTGACTCCTTGGGCCTGTCGGAAGCCTTCGTAGTTGAAGAAGAAGAATGCCTTGTCGTGAACAATCGGGCCGCCGATGGTGCCCCCAAACTGATTGCGGCGGAAGGACGGTTCACCGCCGCCGACGGGGTCGAAGTAACTGCGCGCGTCGAAGACACTGTTGCGGATGAAGTCGTAGACAGAGCCGTGGTACTGGTTGGCTCCCTGGCGGGTGATAGAGTTGATGACTCCGCCCGACATGCGGCCGTACTGTGCGGGAGCGTCCGAGGTGATGACACTGAACTCCTGCACGGCATCGACGCCGAGGGTCGCACCGGATACCGAGCCTGGGCCTCCGTTCGCGTAGTCGTTGATGTTGATCCCGTCCAGGCGGTAGCTGTTTTGCTGTGGGCGGTTGCCGCCAATGGTAAGCTGCGCGCCAAGGCCGCGAGAGAGGCGCGTGGTGGAGGTGGCATTGCCGGAGAACTGAGTGAGAATCTGCGAGACGCCGCTGTTGAGCGTGGCGAGCGTGGTCCAGTCGCGTCCGTTCAGCGGCAGGTCACGTGTCTGCTTGCCGTCAACGACGCCCTGGATCGAGGTGTCTGCGGTGTTGACCTGGTTGCTGGAGCTGTTGACGGTGACCGTCGTATCGGAGGAGGAGACGGTGAGCGAAACATCGAGGGAGCGCGTGAGACCAACGGTCAGAGGCACGTCGGTAAGCGCCTTGGTTGCAAAGCCCGGCGCCGAGACCGAGACTTTGTAGCGGCCCGCGTTGAGATTGGGCGCGGAGTAGATGCCGGCGCCATTCGTCATGACGTCACGAGCGACCCCGGTCAACTGGTCCATGATGTGAACCTTTGCGCCCGCTATCACAGCTCCGCCAGGGTCGCTCACGGTGCCCTGCAGGGTTCCGCTTCCGCTCTGCCCGAACCCCACCGCCGCCGATAAGGTGAGACATACCGCCAGAGCACATCCTGCAGCATTGCTTTTGTTCCGTATCATGACATCTCCTCGACTCGAGGGGAGGCGGGTCTTCGCGGCTCGGCACCGTGGAAGCCGTACTTTTGAGTCGCTAACATTTACAGGCATCAACGTAAACTTTGTCTGAAGCGCGAATGAAAATAGCTTCATCGGTGCGCTGCCTGCCGGCGCGGGTTTGTCAGCTTTGCCGAGGCGGAGCGTACTCTGCCTGCGGTCGTAAAGGCAACAGGTCTTCGCGGGTTAATGTCTTTTCACGTCTGCTTCAGAGATGATTCATCTCTGCGGCATGAAGTTATATGGCATTCCCGCCGGATAGAAGAAAGGTGTGCTTCTCGCGTGCGTCTCCTCCCAATCGTTTCACGACGTCTGACCCGAAACATAGCGAACTCCACCTGCCTCTTTGTCGTTCTCTTCGGCTCCGGGTCTTCCTTGGTCGCAGTCGGAGCACAGAATCTCGAAAAGCCCGCGCCGCGTCCCAATCCACCTCTCCAGTATTCGGCATCGGTCGATCCTGCGATTCCCGCTTATCGGCCTGTGAAGACCCTCTCAGGCACGCTGAAAGGGGTTGAGTCAAATACAGTGAATCAGCTCGATGACGCGTGGATTGCGGGCTTCACGAAGATCTACCCCAAGGTGAAGATCACGGTTGACATCGGCGGATCGGGGCAGGCGGGTCCGCGACTGACGAGCGGGACGGCAGACTTCGGCTTTATCGCGCGGGAGATGATGGGCCGCGAGGAGACTCCTTTCATTGACAAGTTCAACTACGCGCCGCTTGCCGTGGCGGTGTCGGGGGGAAGCCTCGCGGTGAAGGCCTTCACCGATGCGATCGTCTTCATCGTGAACAAGGAAAACCCCTTGAATGAGATCTCGTTTCCGCAGCTCGATGCAATCTACTCGGCGACGCATAACCGGGGCATACGCCAGCCGATCACGACCTGGGGGCAGCTGGGGCTTACGGGAGAGTGGGCGGATAAGCCGATCCACGCCTGGGGCGTCGAGATTCCCAACGGCTACGACCAGTTCGTCAACATGCACGTCCTCGCCAACGGACAGTGGCGCGAGGGCATCCAGAGCGAGCACACAGTGATTCCGCTGTCGGACAAGGTGGCGGCCGACAAGTACGCAATAAGCTACACGGGGCTTGCCTGGGACACCAATCCCGATACCAAGGTTCTGAAGCTGAGCGTTCGCCAGAGAGGACCGTACATCGCGCCTACCTTCGAGACAGTCGCCTCGCAGACCTATCCTCTCAGCCGAGTGATCTACATGTACCTGAATCGTCCTCCGGGCAAGCCGATCGACCCGGTGCTGCGTGAGTTTCTGCGCTATGTGCTGAGCCGCGAAGGCCAAGAGACGGTGGTGAAAGACGGCATCTTCACGCCTCTGACCTCTGCCCTCGACGCTGAGCAGATGGCGAAGCTTAACTGATCCATGCGGTGATTCGCGATGAAGCTCACCACAGGACAGCGGACGCAACAGCGTCATCGAGTGGATTCGCAGACTGGAGTCTATCTTCTGTTTGCCGCGATCCTGCTGGAAATTCTCTGCTCTGCAAGCTTCGCGCAGTATCCGCCGCCTCTGGTGCATACCCCGACGAACCATCCCGCGGCGCGCGTGCTTATTCTCAGTGTCGACCAGATGCACGCGCTCGACCTTTCACGGTATGTGGCGGCGAACCCGCGCTCTGCGCTTGCGGAACTGGCGGCTCGAGGGGTGAGCTACACGAACGCGTATGTGCCTTGGCCCGACCCGGCCGCCGGTCTCGTCTCGCTGGTTACCGGCGGGACGCCGATCTCGACTGGCATCCTGTCTATCGACGGCTATGATCGCGCACTCTCCCCGCCGGGTTCCGATTGCAGCCGATTGGGCACGGCGATTCCGCTCACGTCGCGAGAACTTCCAGGCAACGCAGCGGAAATTACGCAGAGGAGGACGGAGAGCAGCCCCGCACAGTCTCTCGATCCTGCGGCACTGCCGCGCGATCCGGCACACGGTTGTAGGCCCGTGCCGCCGCATGCGCTGCTCCGGGTCAACAATATCTTCGAGGCAGTCCGCGCACATGGTGGTCGCACCGCGTGGGCCGGCGAGACGGCTGCGCTGACCGACTTGCTGGAGGGTCCAAGCGGCGATGGACTGGACGAGGCCTGCGGCTACTCGCCGAAGACCACGCATGACGTTGCGACTGCCAACGAACTGCGGGTGGAGGATGTACTGCACTGGATCAGCGGCCACGATTGCTCCGGAGCGAAGCCGTCTCCCGTACCGGAGCTGTTTGGCATGAGCTTCGCCGAGACACTGCTGCCCGCGGGTGGGCAAGCGAGCGCACCGCCACCCTGGCTGGCGAAGGTCGACCTGTCGATTGCACGCATCGTCGATGCGCTCAAACGTGCGGGACTTTACGATTCCACCTGGATCGTCGTGACCTCTCCCTATGGACGGTCGCCGCTCGACCCTACCGTGACGCCGGCACTCCGCAGGGCGGTTCCGGGCGCTGCGACCGCTGCAGTAGCCGAGGCTGCCGGCCCGGGTCTGGTGCGTCATCTCGCGCTGGGCAGGCTTGCGCTGCTCTGGCTCTCCGATCCCGCGAAGGCGCCGGCGCTCGCTCAGGCTTATGCTCGACGCTCCGCGGCGCTTCACATCGCGGAGATCTATACTGCCGACCAGATCATGCTGCGCTTCAACTCACCCAGGATGGACAGCCGTATGCCGGACCTGATCCTTGTGCCGAGGGATGGAGTTGTCTGGACTGAGGGCAAGAACGGTACGGGCCAGCTTCCGGCAGGCTTCGGTGAGGATGAGGCTCATGTCCCACTGCTTCTCTCCGGCGCGCAGTTGATGCGGCGTCTCGACAAGACGCTGGTGCCCACATCGCAGGCTGCTCCGCTGATCATGCGGGCGCTCGGGATGGAGAAGTTCGACCTGGACGCGCTGCATCGCGAGCACACTCCGGCGTTGCCTGGCATCTTCTGAGTGCTGACGCGCGGCGACGAGGCCGCAGCTATCTTATCGAGACCGCCGGGAGAGTCAGCTTCTCCTTGCGGATCTCGGTCTTATCGTCGCTCCATCGCTTCCAGGCGGGGTCGGTGGCAGCTAGCTCTGCCCGGACACGATCCTTGACTACGTCACGCGCCGCAAGCGAGGCGAGATCTTTGTACTCGAGCACGATGAAGCTCGACCACGCTGCGCCGGCGGGATTTTGATTGGTATAGCAGGAGAAGGAGGATAGAATGCCGGCCTTCATCCAGCCTTCGAACTGCGGGATCACATAGCCTGCGACGTAGCTCGTATAGCGAGGCATAGGAGCGGTGACGTCGTATTCGAGCACGAGGAACTGAGAGGCTTTGGACGTGCCGGCAGCCGAATCTTCGCCAACGACGTCTGCTATGGCTGAGATTTCAGCAGAAGCAATCGCCTGAGCTGCCGGAACAAGGCCGCCGGGATAGGTCTCCTCGATCTTCTGCCAGCGCGCGAGATCGTCGAAGTGAGCGAATCGGGCGACAAGGAAGAGGTCGGGCGTGTCGCCCGCAGCGTAGGCGCTGAAGAGCGCACGGTAGCTCGTAAAAACGCCCGCCTTCTTCCAACGGTCGAACTGCGGCAGGCCTTGCGTCTGCATGATGCGGCGGAACTCGATGCGTCTGCCGGCTGTCGCCTTGTAGCTGATGATGATTGCCGTAGAGCCGTCCGCCCCCGGATGTGCAGCGGCGCCCTGCGACTGCGCCGGGGCGAGCGCGGAGAGGCCGCCGGCAGACCAGACAAGCGCCGCGGCTGCGAGGAATCGAATCTTCATTTACTCTCCTCCCATCGCCCAGGCTGCACAGGAGTCGAACAGCAGAAGACCGTTTGGAACGAGCAGATCAAACTGGTCGGGCGCGAGGCCAAAGAAGATGCGCCGGGCGGGCGCGGCGAACTCATGGTCCATGTACACGCCCTTTTCGTAAGCGAAGAGAAAACCTTTCTCCGGCTCGCCGGGCAGGAAGGCGATCACCTGCGCGGCAGGCTCTGGACGGCCCCAGTTGTAAGTCTTGATCGCTTTCTTGACCGGCATGAACATGCCATTCGGAAAGCCGGCCTGAATGGGACTCGGCGCGTTCACGAGCCAGAGAAACGACTGCTCCTCCTTCGTGTCTTCGCCATAGTCCTTCTGCGGCTCATAGCCGGTCATGCCGAGAAAGTCCAGCAGCCAGGGCTTGGTCGTAAACACCGGCACATGCGTGGTGCGATAGCTGGCGAGGACCGTCTTCGCCTTGATATCGCTGGCCAGATAGACGAGGTCATAGCCCTCTGCGGCAGGGGGATTCACATCCGACACCATCGTGACTTTCATTCCCAAGGACTCGAAGTGCCGGGCAATGTTCGCATCGACCGCGGCCGTCGGGCTCGCAGTCGCAGCTACCAGCAGCAGCTTCTTTCCTTGGAACACTGCATCGGCAGGCTCTGCAGCAGACAGGCCAGGAGCGCACCTCAGCAACAGAAATAGCAGTCCTGCACCAGCGACGGCGAGCTTTCGCAAGATCATTCCACTCTCCTCATGGTTCCTATGCGGGAGACAGCCCGGCCGGCGCCGGCGCTCAGGACGCGGTGCGCATCAGTTGGTGCCGGGTTGTCCGATGGTCCACAGCACGGCAGCGTCAAAGAGGGCATGCCCCTGCTCCGTGAGATCGTCGAAGGCTGGGTTATCGACGGGCAGCAGCACGCGACGGGCGGGCGCGACGAACTCGTCCGCCATCGCCGCTCCCTTTTCGTAGCCGAAGATCGCGCGTTCGTGGGCGGAGTTCGGAAGGATTGCAATCACGATCGCCGAGGGCATCGGAGTGGCCCACTTGAGCACGTCGGGCTCCTTGATGTATTTGACATACCCGGGCTTTAAACCGGCGGCCATCTCGCTGTAGGCCCCGACGATCTCGAGATAAGCCTCAGGGGGGTCTTCGCTCTCTTTCGCCTCGCCGTGTTCGCCGTAATCGACATAGCGTTGCCGGTTCGCCAGCTTCAAGGTGTCGGCCATCAATCCTTCGAGACACAGAATGGGCGCAGTCACGTCGCGATACTTGTTGGCCATCTTGTACTTTGAATTGGTCGCCGAGAGAACGACCACATCCTGTCCGGCAGCGACTGAGTCCGGCTGGCTCTGGTCCACTTCGGTGACAACGAAGCCGAGATCCTTGAGATGCGCGGCGATATGGTCGTCAGACTCTTCACCCTCCGGCGTATCGAGCCGCCTCACGAAAAGCAGCTTCTTGCCCTTTGCCGCTGCCGCAAGGCGTGTTCGCAAGGCTTCGGGATCGTAACTGGATGGAGCTTCGGGCGGCCTGAGAGCCCAGGCGATGCTGGCATCGAAGAGCTTCGCCCCTACCCACCACTGCGCGAGCTCGGGGTCTTTCGCTGCCGGACCGTGCACCGCCGTCAGATAATGGAACGTCGCATCCTGCAGGTAGAAGCCGACCCGGCGCGCGGGCGCGACGAAGCCGCCAAACATGGTGGCGTCCTTCTCGTAGGTAAAGACGCCTGCGTGGCTTGGTTCGCCTTCCACGTTGACGACGATGCTGGCTGAGGGCGCGGGCCTGGCCCAGCCAAAGGCCTGAGGCTGCAGGTAGAGCGTGCCGAACATCTGTGCCCGCGGAATGTTCAACGCCCTAACGATTGGGTTGGTCACGTTCGGAAAGTACCCGTAAAGCATCGTGAAGGCGCGCTGAAAATCCTGCACGGGGTCGAGCGTCTCGAAGTCTACATGTCGCTCAGGACCCGACATCTTCATGTCCGGATAGTTGACGGTGTTCCAGGTGAAGACCGGAACGGGGCTGGCGGCATAGCGGCTGCCGACGATGCGCGGATCTGCTGTCGACGAGATCAGTATGAGATCTTCTCCCGCGGACTTGGCTGCCTCGTCGTCCTCGCCGGCGAGCGTGACGAGATAGCCTTCTCCTTCGAGGTGCTGCTTGATCAGGAGGTCGTCGCTTGGATGCGAAGGCTCTGCGGCGGCTTCGGATGCCGCTGCGCCTGCCTGCGGCTTCTCAGCCGCCGCATCTCCCGAGACGAGAAGAATCTTCTTGCCTTTCAGCTGAGCGGCATCGAGTATCTGTCGCGGCGACTGCGATTGCGCCGGACCTGCCCCCGGGCCTGCGAGAGACGAAAAGCAAAGAGCAAGCAGCGTCGCATTCGTCGCGGCCGCCCGCTTGATCCGAAGATTATGGTGTCCGATCTTCATGGCTCAGTACCCCGCGACATCGACGGTCGCAGCGCCCGAACGCGAGGCGCTCAGGAACAACCGGTTTGTTTTCGCATCGAAGGCGATGCCATCCAGCCCTGAGGACAGCATGTACTGTCCTCCAATCGAATAGTTGATAAATGCATTCATTCGCACTCCGGTCAACGTGCCGTCCTGTTGCGCAACGAAAGCCGCTGCCTTCCACCTGCCTTTCCCCTGAGGAGTCCAGACGAAGAGGGCATGCGCCGGCCCCGAGCCGCCGGGGAGTTCGAGGAAGGTAAAGCCTGCGTCGGTGTCGATCACTTCGATCACCTTGTTTTCACAGGAGACAAAAAGCCTTCGTCCTCGTGTATCGAGCGTGAGCCCGGTCGGGCGCTTGCCGCTTTGCATGGGAAGATCGCCGTCGATCCTGCCTGTCGCATGGTTCAGCACATGCACGAGATTGCGTTCGGTATCCGCGACGTAAACATGGTTAAGCGTTCCGCAGGCGATCTGACCGGCGCCGGTAGCGAGCTTGTCGTCGCGCAGCAGCTTGCCGGTGTCTGCGTCCAACGTCGCAAGAGACCCCCCGGCGCTTACTGCTTCGACGGTGTGTGTGAACTCATCGAAACATAGAGAGGAGCTGCCCCCTGCTGACAGGTGCTGCGCTGGACGTGTCTTGAGATCGGCCGGCGTGAAGGGAGTCACCTCGCCCTCCCCTGCGACGAATCCAAGGATCGATGACTTGAGCGTCGGGTTCTCTGGATCGTCCTGCTTTGCGGGGATTAGCAGCACATCCTGCGCATGCTTCGTCACAACATTCCCGACAACGGCGCCCGTATCGAGATCGAGGACTGTAAGCCCGTCATCGCCTGCAACGTAGAGACGGCGCGCAGCCGTGTCCGCTGCAATGCCATGTGCGGTCGCTCCCGGCAGTTTGTACTCCGCTACGACCTTGTAGGTCTGCGCAACCATGCAGCGTTCCGACACAACGCCAACTACCAGCACACAGCAGCAGGCGGTTGCAACTTTCTGAAGATGGTCCATTCGGATTTCCTTATTCGTTCTGATCTGCTGTGAATTCGAGTTGAATCTAATTGCGCTTGAAAGCTGATGTCAACGCTAGAATCGAGCTTTTCCCGGAGATGAATAACATTTCATTGGGCGCTCTTCCAGCGCTCATGAAAATCGGTTCATTGTTGTAGAAGCGACGTATCGACCGCATGTACAGATACTTTCATCCAAGCTGCAACAAAGGCACATCATGAAGCGGCTCCTGCTCCTTATGCATCTCTACCTCGGACTCACCAGCGCACTGTTCCTGATTGCGATCAGTTTGTCGGGCGCTGTGATCGCGTTCGAACCCGAACTGAATCGGCTTGCGCATCCGAATCTCACGACCGTCGAGCCTGCTGGCGGTCCGGTCGATTGGGATCGGACACGCGCTCTCGTCGAACGCCAGGCTCCGGGTTGGAAGGTCATCCGCTTCTACTTCCCTGCCCGGCCGGGCGATTCGACCTATCTGCGCCTTCGCTCCACCGCGACGCACCGTATACGCCACATCTATGCCAACCAGTACACGGGCAAGATCCTCGGAAGCACGGAGGACGGCAGCAACTGGATCATCAAAGTACACGACCTGCATGTGAACCTGTTATCCGGCAAGATCGGCAACATGCTGGTGACGGCGGCGACGTTAATGCTCGGAGTGCTGTCGATTACCGGCATCGCGCTATGGTGGCCGCTCAGGATCTTCCGGCCTCGCCGGGGCCGGTCAAACGCAGGCACGAACCGCGATCTGCACACAACACTCGGCTTCTGGTCGTGTACGGCAATGTTTGCGTTTTCCGTGACGGGCCTGGCTCTGCACTACCAGACCGGCAAGCTGCTGACGCTGCTGCAGACGGGCTCGGCGCAGCGCAGCATGCCGGGTCACGGGACCTCGATCGGCGGAATGCTGCGCTCGGCGCAAGAGGCGCTGCCCGGCACAACGATACCGCGTCTGATCCTGTCTGAAAGACCTGACGAGCCGGTCTTCGTCTATCAGCGATTCCCGGAAGACAAGACGCCCGCCGGCCGCAGCTTCACCACACTCAATCCGCGCACCGGCGCCGTAATCAGCAGTGGCTCGAGCCGGAAAGCGCCACTGCTTCAGAATGCGCTGGTGCAGTGGACGCGCGAGGTGCACACGGGAACGGTCCTCGGCCTTCCCACAAAGATTCTCGCTGTCTTCTTTTCGCTGCTGCTGACGGTACTTGCCGTGACGGGTCAGTTGATCTGGATCAACCGTGAGCGCGCGAAGAGGATCGGCCGGCGCGCACTCGACCGGCATCGCAGATCAGCTGCACCAACACAGTCTCAGCAGTCGGCGACTACTGCTGCGGGTTGTTAGATGCGCTCCGTTTTCCTACTCGCGTTTTTAGTCATCGGCGCCCACGAGCCGGCGCTCGCACAGGGAGCGACGAACGCGACTACTCCTCAGGGAGAGCCATTGATCGGCACGATACACGTCTGGGGAAGTCCGCAGATGCGCGATCTTCTGCGGCGCTATGAAGCGGGTTTTCGGCACGTCGCTCCTCAGGTGAAGTTCGAGGAATCGCTTAAGAGCACGGTGTCCGCCGTCGCGGGGGTATACACCGGACGCGCGGAGATCGGTCTACTTGGGCGCGAGATCTGGCCGTCCGAAACCGAGGCATTTAGGAGCGTCTCCGGCGATCGCCCGGGTCTTGTAGAGGTTGCGACCGGCTCTTACGATGTTCCGAAGGCGACGTTCGCGTTGATGATCTTCGTGCAACGCAACAATCCACTGGCTTCTCTGACCACGGCGCAGCTTGCCCGCGTCTTCGGCAGTTCGTCGGACACGACAGATCGCCCCCTCATCTCCTGGGAAGATCTGGGCCTCACGGGAGCGTGGTCGCAGCAGCCCATTCACCTTTATGGGTTTGCAATCGAAAATGACAAGGCGCAGATCTTCAGCGACATCATCTTTCACGGGCTGCGGCGCTGGAGTTGTGCGCTGCATGAGTACACCAACGCCGCTGCGCCTGAGCGAACCGATGCCGGCGAAGGAATTCTTCGTGCGCTTGCTCGCGATCCGCTCGGAATTGCCATCTCGAATGTGCATTACACGAACGATAACGTGCGGGTCATTGCCGTCAGCCGAGGTCGTGGGCAGCCGGCGGTTCTGCCGACGCGCGAGACTGTTGCATCACGCAGCTATCCGCTGAGTCGCGCCGTGTACATGGTGTTCAATCCACGCCGGCAAGGTACTGGCAGCCGGCTCACGAGGGCCTTTCTGCGATATGTCTTGAGTCCCGATGGAGCTAAGGACGTTCTTAAAGAAGGCAACTACCTTCCCCTGCCTCCGCAGCTTGCCGTCGATCAACTCAAAATCGCGGCTGAGCCTTAATGCGGCTCCCGGGATGCAGTGGCGACGGAGCAAGGAAGCAGATCCTCTTCGAGAATGACAACAAGAAAAGCAAGAGCGAAGACGGCGTCTGGCAGTCGTGGTAACTGTAGCGCGCAGAACTTACTCGCCTGTTCAACCGCTGGCTGCAGCTCCCACACGATGCATCTTCTCAGGGCCCGAAGCCTGGAAGTCCTTGCCTCGCTTCTCGGGTCCGAAGGCGAAGATGAGCAGCAGGCAAAGGATGACGCCGGTTTCGAAGGAGGTAAGCGCCCACGAGTATCCCAGATGCCGCTGCAGAACACTCTCGATCGGCAGCACCGGCGAAGCAAGCAGGACGCCCAGTTGGTAGACGAAGCCAGGGAAGAGTCCGCGGATGGCGTCGGGTGAGAGCTCGTTCAGATGCGCCGGAACGACGCCGAAGGCACCCTGCACTCCGGTCTGCATAAAGACGGAGCCGAGGACGAGGACCAGCAGCGTAGCGCCGAAGGCCCATGCAGGGATGGCGACCAAACAGAGCGCAAGCGCAGCCATGATGGCATAGCGCCTGCCGATCCTCTCCGACAGGTGCCCGAAGAATATCGCGCCGAGGATAGCCCCGATATTGTAGAGCACCGGGATAGCGAAGCGCGCCTTCATCCCGAAGATCGCGGCATGAGCCATCCAAGGCAGAGTCTGCAGAAAGTCCGGGTAGAGGTCCTGGGTTCCGTGCGAAAGACACGACATCACGGTCATCAGGAGCAGCAGATAGCCGAAGGCAGGCAGGTGCTCGAGCAGAACAGCGTACATGGAGCGCAGCGAGGATGCGCGATGGATCTTCCAGGCATTGGACTCAGGCGCCTGGAGTGTCACCAGCACGATAGCCAGCGCGACCAAGGAGCCTGCGACGAACATGGCCTGCCATCCGAAGCGCGGCGCGATCGTGGCCATGCCGACCGAAGCGAGGAGATAGCCGAAGGGATAGCCGCCTTGCATCATGCCGGAGAGAACGCCACGCCGGTGGGGAGGCGCGCTCTCCATGGCATAGGAAGCGCCGATGCCCCAGTACCCTCCCATACCAATTCCATAGAGCCCGCGCAGCAGCAGGAATACTGGATAGCTTGGCGCGAATCCGCTCATCATCGTGATCGCCGAGAAGTAGACAACGCAGGCAATCAGCGGCTTCCTGCGGCCGAACCTGTCCGCGAGAGAGCCAAAGACGAGCGCGCCGACGGGACGCATCGCAAGCGTCAGAGTGAGCGACCAGACGATCGCCGCCTTGCTCACGTGGAACCGGGCCATCAGTTCGCTGAATAGAAAGACCACGACAAAAAAATCGAACGCATCGAGCACCCAACCAAGGATGCCGGCGGTGACGGCATACTGCCAGCCTTTGGTCTCCTGCGGATCCTGCACGGCTGTCTCTAGAGGCACGTCTTGACTCTCCTGACAGAGGGTTGGGCTTCTACGCTACCCTACAGTTATTTCTCAGGGGTATGAAGGGTAGCTGAAGGAAAGATGAAAAGACGTTCAGTGTCACCGCAGAAGGTTTAAGTTTTGAGAGAGACAGTGCGCTCATGCTGCGGCTTGCTGCTCGCGGGCTGAAGCTCGCTCTGCGCTGCCGCAAAGTGCGGCGATATGGGAAGTTCGAATCGCACGGTCGTGCCTTCGCCTTCGACGCTCTCGACCACGATGTTGCCGCTATGGGCATTCGTGATCGCCTTGACGATGGAAAGGCCAAGCCCGGCGCCCCCGGACTCTCTCGTCCTGGCCTTATCAGCCCGATAGAAACGCTCGAAGATGTGAGGCAACGACTCGGCGGGAATGCCGATTCCTGTATCGGCGACTTCAAGCACAGCCAACCGTCCGGCGGCGGCCGTTGCGACCGAGACAGTCACCGTGCCGCCTCGCGGCGTGTACTTGATGGCATTGTCCAGCAGGTTGACCAGCACCTGTTTGAGGCGGCCTTCGTCGGCGAGAACGGCGACCCGCTCAGCCTGCACGCTCCGCAGCTTGATGTTCTTCTCTTCTGCAAGAAGATACATCTGGTCGGAGGTCCAGCGGGCGAGCCTGGTCAGGTCGACCGGCTTGAGATCCATGCCATCGGTACCGGAGTCGAGCCGCGAGATGGTCAGAAGGCTTTCGATGATCTGGGCCATGCGGTCGATCTCCTCCAGGGCGCTCCCGATCGCTTCGCGGTGCATCGACCGCATTCCGGGCGCTCGCAGCGTCTGCTCGAGTTCGCCCCGAAGAATCGTAAGCGGTGTCCGCAGCTCGTGCGAGACATCGGCGGAGAAGCGCTGGTTATGGGCGAGCGCGTCTTCAAGGCGGCTGATCATGCGATTCAGCGAGAGCGACAATCGCTCCATCTCGTCGCCGGTCGCGATGATAGGAAGCCGCTCGCCGAACTGCTGTGTCCCGATCCTTTCCGCCTGCTGGGCGAGGACCACGAGCGGCCTCAGAGCAAGCGTCATCATGAGATGACCGCCCAGCGCCGCCGCCAGGAGGATACAGGGCGCAATCAGCAGCAGGATCTTCAACAGGCTGGCCAGCACTCTCTTGATCGGTGTTGTCGACTGGCCGACCTCGACCAGGTAGCTCCTGCCGGTTGAGGAGACATAAGGCATGGCGAACAGCTTCAGTTCATCGTCGCCTCCGACAGACTGCTCACGGAAGCCCTCCTGCGCAACTGGCAATTTAGGCAGCAGCACCTTGGCGGAGGCAACCTGGGGATCGCGCGTGTCCCCGCTCTGGTAAAGCACATCGCCATCCTGGCGCATCACCCGGATGAAGCGTCCGCTGATCTCGGGCGCATAGGCCTCCGCGATCTCGCCCTGCATCCAGTTCGCGCCCTTCGCCTCTTCTTCGGCGACAAAGATGGTGGCGATTGCGCGAGCCTCCGCACTGAGCGAGTGTTCAAGCGAGGCGCGAAGATAGCCCTTCACTCCGAAGAACAGAGCCGCCCCGAAGACGAGAAGCGCGACGGCGAGCAGACTCAGATACCAGGTCGTCACCCGCGTGCGCAGCGTAGTAAGGTGCTGGCCGAATCTCATCCTTCGCCTCCCGCGCGAATCATGTAGCCTGCGCCCCGCACGGTGCGGATCAGCTTGCAATCATGGCCGTCGTCCACTTTGGCGCGCAGATGGCGCACATAGACGTCGACGATGTTGGTTACGCCGTCGAAGCTCTGATCCCACACATGTTCGATCACCATGTTGCGTGAAAGCACCCGTTCGGCGTTCTGCATCAGGTATTCCAGCAGCGAATACTCTTTTGCGGTGAGATCGATACGCTTGCCGCCGCGTTTTACCTGCTGGGTGAGACGGTCTAGCTCCAGATCTCCGACCATCAGCGTGCTGGAGCGGTTGACAGGCCCGCGCCGCAGCAGCGCCTTCGATCGCACCAGCAGCTCGGCAAAGGCGAATGGCTTGGTCAGGTAGTCGTCCGCTCCGCTTTCAAACAGCCTCACCTTGTCCGCCACCGAATCCCTCGCCGTCAACACGAGCACGGGGACACAGGTGTCTTTGCGCCGGATTCGCTGCAGCACCTCGCGGCCCTCAAGCAGAGGCAGCATCAGGTCCAGGATGATCAGATCGTAAGGGTAGGTCTCCGCCATCTCGAGCCCCTCGCGCCCGTCGCCGGAGACATCAACGGCGTAACGCTCGGCGGTAAGTCCCCGCTCTACGAAACTCGAGACCTTCGGCTCATCTTCAATCAGCAATATGCGCATGGCATCGACCCCGCAATACTACAGTCTTGAGAAGTAAAGCAGAGAAGAAGCAGCTTAGGGAAGACTGCCGGGACGGATTCCATTATGGCATGGAGTAGGTCAGCACCCTGGCGAGAGCCTTGGTATCGCCCGGCGAAGCTGCGAGCACAACTTCCTTCTTCTCGGGCACGACGATGCCGGTCTTGGCGCCGGGGGCGGTCGCTACCTTCGCCACCACCTTCAAGGCATCCGGGTTACTCGTGTCGTAGATCTCCATATATCCCTGTCCTCCCGGAACGAACAGGCGATGGGTATTTACCTGGTACATCACCTGGTCTGCCCGCATCGGGGCGGACTGCGTGCCGATCACCTTGCCATTGTCCGAGTCCATCACCACTACGGTTCCGGCCGGCTGGCCGCTCAGGTTCGCTCGGCACACGACATACAGCCGATGCTGAGCCTCATCGAGCGCCACCATCGCGTTCTGTTCCGCTGGAGGGACCGGCCACTCCGCAATCTCTTTCATCGTTCTCCGGTCGACGACGGCCATCTTTCCATGCTCGGTCAGGTTCATAAAGATTCGGTTTCCATGTTCTTCGAGCGCAATCGCCTCCACGTGGTTGTCGTTGAACGTCACTCCGCCCAGCCGCTTGCCTGTGTCCGGATCGATGGCCTCCACGTTCGCCGTCTTCATGTCGACATCTTTTCCGCCGGTCACGATGTAATAGACATTGGCCTTTGCGTCATACGCAGCGGAATCCGCGCCTTCGGTCAGCTTGATCGATCCTTTGATCGCATAGGTATCGGCATCGAGAATCTTGGTCATCGTCTTGCCGCTGTCGGTCACCAGAATCGTCGAAGCGCCGGGCCGCACCAGAATGCTGTGCGGCGCGCCAAAGCCACCCACTGTCTTTAGATGCCTGCCTGTATTGAGGTCGAATACTTCCAGAGTCGCATGGTCCTCCGCGGCGAGCAGCAGCCTTCCGCGTTGCTCGTCCACGGCGAAGTGGTCGAAATCGCCGGTGTAGCCGGGGAGAGAAACGGATTCCTTCAGCGTCAAACCACCGCTCGCCTGGGCCTGTCCAGGCGCAGCGTCAACTGCTCCGAAGCCACTGCACACAAGCCATACTGCTAAGAAAAGCCCCATCTTCATCTGACCACTCCCGTAAGGTTCCGCCAGTGACCCAGCCGCGCAGCTACCTAAGTAAGAGTTATGCATCCGCATGAGCACACCCTGAACACTAAATGAAATTGCTTTCATGCGGAGAGATTGAGGCCGACCACTTCACTCAGCCCCGCTGTCTGAATAAACTTTCATGTCACCTTCAGCAATGATTCATTCGCAAGGACATAAATGGCTGAGGTCCAAAGCAAGCTGTCGTGTGCGGTGCTGAGCAGCAAACGGCACCTAGCTGGTCGCCAGCAAGGTAAGGTATCCAGCCAGTACGGAGCGAATAACACATGAAGACCAGGTGTTTCGAGCACGCCAGCCTTTTCGTCCCAGCCTTGCTGCTCTCAATTTCTCTGGCGGCCCATGCCCAGGTGTCTACCGGCACCATCGCGGGCACCGTCACCGACCCTAGCGGCGCGGTTGCGGCAAACGCTCCCGTCGTCGTCACTGACACGCAGACCGGCATTGTCACACGCTCC
Organism: Edaphobacter sp.; assembly: GCA_965277335.1. Classification (GTDB taxonomy): domain Bacteria; phylum Acidobacteriota; class Terriglobia; order Terriglobales; family Acidobacteriaceae; genus Edaphobacter. Next base: position 1,167,487 of record CBDICJ010000009.1, read on the forward strand.
AACACCAGTTCAGCGGGCTTCTACTCCGTGCCGAACTTACAGACCGGCACGTACACGGTCTCGATCACACTGACAGGTTTTGCCCCGCAGGAGGTGCAGGGCATTGTCCTCAATGTCGGCGCGCAGCAGGAGGTCAATCTCCAATTGAAGCTGGGGTCCGCCGCAGAGAAGATTGTCGTTACCGCCGCGCCGCCTGCGATCGACCTGGTCTCCTCTGCCACGATGCCGGTCGTGGATGAGCGGACCATCGTCACCCTTCCATTGAACGGACGTGACTGGACGCAGCTCGCCAACCTGCAGCCCGGAGTCGCCGCGGTGCGCACCCAGTCGCCAGTGGCCGTGACCAACCAGCGCGCCAACCGCGGCATCGGCAATCAGCTGACGGTAGGGGGCGCACGTCCGCAGCAGAACAACTACCGCGTCGATGGCATCAGCATCAACGACTACTCGAACGGCGGCCCGGGCGGCGTCATTGGCTCCAATCTCGGGGTCGATGCCATCCAGGAGTTCTCCGTCGTCACCTCGAACGCCTCCGCCGACTACGGCAAGACAGCCGGAGGCATTATCAACGCGGTCACTCGCGCCGGGACGAACAAGCTCCACGGCTCGGTCTACGAGTTCCTCCGCAACTCTGCGCTGGACGCCCGCAACGAGTTCGATGTGCCCGGTAAGATCGCAGAGTTCCGGCGGAATCAGTTCGGCGCTTCCGCCGGAGGGCCTGTCATCAGCGACCGCACCTTCCTCTTCGGCGACTACGAAGGCTTGCGTCAGTACCAGGGCTCGAACGCCTCCAGCATCGTGCCGACAGCGCTCGCCCGCACCGGCCATCTCGTCTCCGGCACCGTAACGGTCGATCCCGCCGTCCAGCCCTTCCTGGCACTCTATCCGCTGCCGACACCAGGCCAGCCCGTGAGCGGCGACACGGGCACCTTCCTCTTCAACGACCCGTTCGTCAGCCATGAAGACTTCTTTACCATTCGCGGCGATCACAAGCTCGCGCAGAACGATTCGTTGACGGCAACTTACTTTTACGACAACGGCAACCTGACCTCACCCGATCCCTTCGATGTACGCCTCACAGGAAATCTGGCGCAGCGCCAGCTGGCTACGGTGGGCGAGTCGCACGTATTCTCGCCGTCGCTGCTCAACTCGATAAAGTTCGGCTATAGCCGCGTCTTCTCTGACGCACCCACCACGCTCGCCGCGATCAACCCGCTCGCCGCCGACCTCTCATTGGGCTTTGTTCCGGGCTTGCCAGTCGGGCTCATCAATATCAACAGCGGCATCTCCAACTTCCAGGGCGGCCTGCATGCGACCGGCGAGTTCATCTTCCACCTCGACTCCTATCAGCTCTACGACGACGTCTATCTCACCAAAGGCAAGCACGCAATCAAGATGGGCTTCGCCTTCGAGCGGCTGCAGAACAATCAACTCGGCACCTCGAACCCCAATGGGCAATATATCTTCGGCAGTCTGGCGAACTTCCTCACCAACAAGCCCACGAGCTTCAACGCGCCGCTCGCCCAGGGGGTAAGCCCGCGCGACCTGCGCCAGTCGGTCTTCGGCGGCTACGTCAACGACAACTACCGCATCGCGACGAACCTGACGCTGAATCTCGGCGTTCGCTACGAGCCTGCAACCGTGCCGACCGAATCCGCCAACCGGCTCGCCAACCTCATCAACTTGACCGACCCCAGTCCGCGGCTTGGCAGCCCCTACTTCAACAATCCGAGCTTCAGGAATATCGCTCCGCGAGTCGGCTTCGCGTGGGCGCCCTTTGGCGGGGAAAAGACTTCAGTCCACGGCGGATATGGCATCTACGATTCGCTGCTGCTGAACTATCTCTTCGAGGGTCTTTCGATCTTCACCGCGCCCTATCTCAACCTGGGCAACATCAGCTACGCGCCCGCGCAGGCAGCGGGAAAGTTCCCGACAGCCGCATACAACTCGATTCTTGCCGCTCCCGGCACCGCGCTTCGCTACTCGCATACCGACCTCAACCCGAAGCGCAGCTACGTCCAGCAATACTCCTTGAACGTCCAGCAGCAGCTGCCCTACGACATGATCTTCGAGCTTGGCTATGCCGGGTCGCGAGGGACGCATCTTCCCTACCGCGTCGACGACGTGAATACGGTGCAGCCGATCCTCAGCAACGGCAGCTATCTCTTCTATGGACCGAACGGCACCGCATCGCCGTCGTCGGCTGCGCTTAACGCCGCCAAACTCAATCCGCACGTCGGGCAGATCAGCGCAGACTTCCTCACCGGTTACTCGCACTACAACTCGCTCCAGACCTCGCTCATCAAGAGCTTCACGCATCGCACCCAGCTCCAGGTCTCCTACACCTGGTCGAAGTCGATCGACGACGGCTCCTCGTCCACCTTCGGCGACACCTTTCAGAACTCGGTTTCGAGTCTTCCGTTGTGGGCACCCAGCCGGCGCCGCGCAATCTCAGACTTCAACGTCTCCCAGAACGTAGTGGCGAACTACCTGGTTGAGCTGCCCAACGTCCCCCAGGCCATCGAGCGCAGCGGTATCCTGCTCAACGGCTGGGAGTGGGTCGGCATCGTGCAGGCCAGCACCGGGGAACCGCTGACCCCGCTCATCGGCGGCGATCCGCTCAACCTCCACAGCAACGACCCCTTCGCCTTTCCAGACCGTCTTACCGGCCCGGGATGCAACGGCAATCCCGTCAACCACAACATCACGCCATTCAATCGCCAATACATCAACACCGCCTGCTTCGCGTTTCCCTCCTTCGATCCCACGATCGGTCTGACGCACCTGGGCAGCGCGGGCCGCAACTCGATCATCGGACCGCGCTATGTCGACGCCGACACCTCGCTGATCAAGAACACGAAGATCCCCCGTATCTCAGAGACCTTCAACCTCCAGTTCCGCGCTGAACTCTTCAACGTCTTCAACCACCCAAACTACGGCACGCTGCCAAAGTCCAATACCTTCGTCTTCAACCAGAACGGCACCGCGGCAAATTCCCCGGGAGTCCTCGTTGGTCCCACAGCCGGCAGCAGCCGCCAGGCCCAGTTCGCGCTCAAAGCGATCTTCTAACCAGCGCAGTCGAAGATCGCGACGTACTTAACCTGTTTTTTCGAATGAATGCAATTTCATATCCGGTTCAGCTTTGGCTCATCTGCAAAGGCCATCGTAATTACCGGCGGGTGTGGCTCAGGAACCGGCCTGCTCGAATCAAACACAGACAAAGACCTCGCCCAACCAGGAGATAAGATGCCCACGACCGTTCGAACCCTATGCTTCCTTACCTTCATGACACTCTTTGCCGCGGCTTACGCGCAACAGACCCGCGAACAGGCCATCGCCGGCATGAGAAAGGTGGATGCCAAAGAGATGGATCCTACCTACACCGCGGCGGCTCCTGAGGCGCAGAAGCTGGTTGATCAAGCCCTGGCGAAGCACCCCGAGGTGATTCTGCTCGCCATTCATGCGACCCCTCCCGGTCACAAGAACCTGATCGTCGCCTCCAACTTTGGCCGGATCGGCAAGATCGGCGATGAGGACGACATGCGCTGCATCAATACAGGGAAGAGCAATCTCGAAGTGAACGGCAAACACTTTGAAGACGAGGTTACGATGAAAGATCAATCGGGTAAGACGGTTGGCGCCTTGGGTGTAGTGTTCAACTACAAGCCGGGCGACGATAAGGCGGCCATGGCCAGAATAGCCGATCAGATTCGTGATGAGATGCAAGCGCAGACACCGTCTGCCGATTCCCTGTTCGGTCCAGCCAACTAGGTGTTTAGTCCCGGGATTTGGTGGTGCATACTTTTCTGAGCGGGAGAAGGAGGCACTATGGGACAACTTATACACCTCGGCGCCACACGACAGAGACAATCCGTCGAGCGATACAACATAGCCAAGAGAGCATGAGGGCTCTCGCCCGACGTCAAGTCATCAACCAGAAAACGGTCGCCAAGTGGAAGAAGCGCGAGTCCACTGCGGATTGCCGGACCGGCCCAACCGTTCCGAGAGCATTGAGGCCGCTCCATGCGCGCTTCCGGGAGGAACGAGGCGGATCAGGCTAGGGGCTGAGTCGAACGGAGTTTCAGCATCTGTTCGATAAGATCTACAGCGCGGTCTGGCCCGTTCAGCTGCTGGATAGCTCTCTGCAAGACCTGGGCCGCTTCACGGTATCCGGCATCTTGAAGCACGAGAAGGACTGCTTTGCGAAGCCGGGCCGGGTTTAGCCTGTGCCGGGAAACCACCACGCACGCACCGCGAGCCTTGAGCCTCGCCGCCACCCCGGGTTGGTCGTTGCCGAGGGGCACGGCTACCAGCGGCACTCCCTCGGAAAGCGCCTCCAGGACGGTGTTCAGGCCGGCATGCGTGATCACCAGCGCGGCCCGCTTCAGAATCTCCAGTTGGGGAGCAAAGCGCACCACCAGCGGATCGCCGGTCAACTTTCCCAATCTTGCCGGATCAAGCCCGCCACCCAGCGAGATCAAGAGTTGTGCGTCGAGTTCGGCACAGGCATCCGCGATCGTTTTGAAGATGACCTCCGAACCGTTCTGGAGCGTGCCCAGCGATGCGTAAATGAGTGGGCGTCCGTCGAGGCGGTCCCAGGGGAAGTCGACGGCAGGACGACGCCGTTGAACGTGCAAGAACGGTCCGGCATAGTGAAGCCCAGCTGGCTTTTTGCCATGAATTTTAAACTCCAGGGCTTCAGGCAATTGTGTGATTTGCGCCAAAGGCGATAGCCCGTCCTCGGGACGCGTGTAAGGCTTCAGTCCCCATGCGCTACGCCGCTGGTTCACTTCTCTGAAGATGGGCGCTGCTATCCGCAAAAGCAAATGAATGGCAAGGCGGTTCCGCAACCGGCTGAGCCGATCCTGTCCCGCCGCCCAGCCCAGCCAGAAGGGCGGAAACCGGTCGTCGGGGAGCAGGGGAGGAATCAAGGCGATGGAGATCCAAGGCAGGCCTAGATGTTCTGCCACGTTTCCAGCAAACTCCGCCTCATCGACCAGCAGCGCTTCTATGCTGGCTGCCCGCACCGCCTCCGGCCCGTCGCGCAGGATCATCCGCGTCGAATTTCTGATCCGCTCCAACGTGAATCGAAAGGCCGCGATCCCCTTTAGCCGCGCTAATTGGTCATCCAGTGTCTTAAGGGTGCCGAGCGGATGATCTTCCGCGCCGATTCGACGAAACTCGATACCCGCCGCACGCAGCCCTGCCTCGGTGTCCGCGATCCCGAAGACCACTACCTCATGGCCTCTCCGTTGCAAGGAATGCGCCAAAGCGGTCATTGGATTGAGGTGACCGGTTGCCGGAAAACAAAATGCTCCAAATCTTGCCATTGCCTTCTTCAATAAGTCATTGATTCACGTGTCAATAAACGCTGCTACGGTGAAAGTTCCGGTTCCCGCTGGTAGCTCCAACCCGCAGCAGGGCGGGATCTGCTAGTCGTGCCTCAGCGCATCCACAGGTGAGAGTTGCCCTGCGCGCCACGCCGGAAGCGCCCCGGCAATCAACCCGGCGAACACCGCGATTCCTATCGCCTTGGCAAGAAGCTGCCAATGGAGTGACGCCGAAATGAGACTTGCGGTCCGTGGCAAAGTCGCCAGCACTTCGAGCGCACACCACCCTAAAACGACACCGAGAAATCCCCCGCCCAAGCCGAGTGTGACTGCTTCAATCTCAATGTGGGCCAGCACCTGCCATCGGTTCCAACCCAGGGCGCGCAAGATACCGATCTCCCGTGTGCGCTCGAAGACCGACATCGCCATGGTGTTGGCAATTCCCAGTATGCCGATGAGGAGGGCGAGCGAAGAGGTGCCCCAGGCGGAAGCGTGGGCCAGCTTCACAAACTGATTGTCGCTGGCGCGCTCGGCCGCGGGAACAGCGCGCATTCCCGGCAGAGCCGCTTCGATCTCAGCTTGTGCGTGCTTCAAGTACTGTTCCGACGTCTCTCCGCGAGGCGCCGGGCGCAGTCGAACATCAATCGTCGAAACTTTGCCTTGCAAGCTGCTTAGCTGTTGCAATTGGTCCAGCGGCATGACAACCGCGGCCGCCTCAAGCGTTGAAGCACCGTGATAAATTGCCGTTACCGTAAATGGCGTGCCCTGAATCTCAAGAGTGTCGCCGGGGGCCTTCTTCAGGTTCTGCGCGAGCAGATCGCCGAGCATGACTTCGGCGTGGCCGTCGCGAAAGCGCCGCCCTGCGAGAATCTGCAGAGAACCAAATTGAAAAGCATCGGCCTTCCAGCCGTATACCAGCGCATTTATCTCTGGTGTCAAATCCATGAGGTTGAAGATCGTGGGCGAGGCCTGCGCCACATCGGGCAGATTCCCGAGCTTTGCCGTCGTCGATTCGTCCATGGAAGTGTTCAGGAAGGTTCCTTGAATCACGGCGATATCAGTGCCGCTGCTGGAGTAAATACGCAGCCATTGCTGTTCGAATGCGCTCGAAAAACCCACCAGGCCTACGAACGCGCCTACCGCCGTTCCGATTCCAGCCAGCGTAAGGAGTGTCCTCATCCGCCGGCGCAGCAGGTTCTTCAAAACAAATCCGGTGAACGACAATGATTTGGCCATGATGATCGGAATGCGTTCTTTTGCCTTCGCGTTGAAGAAAGTTGAGCTACTGGTTTGTCGCGGCGGCATTTGGATGCGCCCATTTATCGTATCTCAATAGCTCACCGAACCCGACTTCCGACTGAACCGCGCATCATCCACACGCTTTAGAAGGCAGTAACGGTCATCCTCAGCTGATAGCGCTACTGCTCGCAGGCTATACTGGGGCTGTAGGCGCAGGCCGTCGCATCGGCATTCAGCGGTCATCGTTTCCCGGGTTTTTGTGCGCGGACTTAGGACGGTTTTGAACAACGAAGAGCTCATTCTAGTTACAGGCGCAACTGGCTTTCTCGGAGTGCAGCTGGTGCGTGAACTTCTGGAGCGGAAGCCGAACGCCACACTGGCGCTGCTCATCCGCAACAGAGCCGGGCAATCGGCTCGGCAGCGCGCCGATTCATTCCTTCCTTCAGCGGAGCGGTCGCGCGTTCAGGTTTTTTCTGGAGACGTGAGCCAGCCTAATTGTGGGCTGGATCCGGCTGTCTACGGGCGCCTTTCGGCGGAAACAACTCGAGTGATTCACTCCGCTGCCACAGTGCGGTTCGATCATTCCCTCGACGAGGCGCGCCGCATCAACGTCGAGGGCACCCGGCATATTCTCGATTTTGCGGACGGCGCGCGTGAGCTTCGAAGCTTCGCCTACGTTGGCACCGCCTACGTGGCCGGCGAGCGCTCGGGCCTGGTGCGCGAAAACGAGCTTGCTGTGGGCCAGAGCTATCGCAACACCTACGAACAAACCAAGGCCGAAGCTGAGGTTCTTGTACAAGCGCGTCTCGCTTCGCTTCCCGGCGTGATACTGCGTCCCAGCATCATCGTGGGGGACTCCAGAACCGGCGTCACCTCCAGCTTCAAGATGATGTATTGGCCGCTGAAGATCTACGCACGACGCCTTTGGCGCACTGTCCCTGGCTATCCGGACGCGGTACTCGACATCGTGCCCGTGGATTTCGTCGCCAGTTCCGTCGCGCAACTCCTCTTTGATGAAGCTGCCCTGGGCTGTACAGTTCACCTCTGTGCGGGACCGCGCGCCAGCGCGACGATTCAACAAGTTGCCCATCGCGCCATGGAATACTTCAACGGTCCCGAGCCGCGTTTCGTCGATCCGAGATTCTTCTTCGCCGTGGTGCGGCCGCTTCTGTTTCTCTCTCTGTGGGGGCGCAAACGCCGTGTGCTGCGCGACGGCCGCGCCTATCGGGATTACTTCACCATGCGCATGCAGTTCGACACCGCCAATGCCGAGCGTCTTCTGCAGCCTGCCGGGCTGAGTCCGTCACCGGTACTCGATTACCTCGACCGCCTCTTCCATTATTGTGTGGCCAGCGACTGGGGCCGCAAGCCGATCTCTGCGCAATGAATATCCTCCAACGTTATCGACTCGCGCGGGACCGCGAAGTCACGGTCGCCAATCTTGTGGATGAATTGGTTCGTCGAAAAGGGGATTGCGAAGTCGCCGTATACGAAAGCGGCGTCTTTCATCTTTCCGATCTGCACGACGAAATTCGTTCCATCGATGCTTTCCTGCGCCAGGCAATCGCGCTTCGCCCGGGCCAGCCTGTTGCCATCTACCGCAGCAACGATCGGGAATGCTTCCATTGGTTTCTTGCCATTATCCGCGCGGGAGGCATCGCGGTTCCACTGAATCCGCAACTCTCCCTTGCCGAAGTGCGCCGAATTCTCGCGGATAGCGGCACAGAGATTCTCGTTACCGACAGAATGGTATTTGAACGGAACATCGGCGACCGCCGGACCCTTGATGTGCGCACTTGGATACAGGCAGATGATGAAAAGGAGACGCTCGACGGATTCCTGCGCGTCTCCAGGACTGATATGCCGCCGCCGCCAGTCACCATCGATCCGGCCGCAACGGTTGCCATCTTTCATACGTCCGGTACCAGTGGATTCCCCAAGGGCGCAGCCTTGTCAAGCAATGCACTGCTTGGGGCGCGCGCGTCCGCGGTACTCTCTGGGATAGTTTTAGGCCCGCGAGACCTTGCGCTCGTAGCGTTGCCCTGGTCACACATCATGGCTGTGAGCATTGCTTTGTTCGGCCTCATGGCGGGTATCCGCGGCTGCTTTCTCGATCGCTTCGAGGTCGATGCTGCGCTGGACCTTGTTGAGCGCTTCCGCATCACCGCCTTTGTTGGCGTGCCCACCATGTTTGCCCGCCTGGTCAATAGCAATCCCGCGCCTGCACGCTTGGCGAGTGTTCGTGTTTGGCTCTCTGCCAGCGACCACCTTCCCTCCGAAGTCCGACTGCGTTTGCGCCAGTTCGGAGCCCTGTTCCGGCCGTTTGGTCGTTGGCGTATCCCACCCATTCTGCTGAACGGCTATGGTTTGGTGGAGTTGGGCGGCCTCGCCATGATGGGCATTGAGTTGCCGTTGCTGCGTGGGAGTGGCGACCTGTGTCTCCCCGTGCCGCCGTTTCGCATCCGCCTGGTCGATGAGATGGGCCAGACCGTGCCAGCGGGTGTAACGGGGGAATGTCAGATTCGTCGACGCGGTCTCGCTCCGCACTACTGGAAGGACAAGAACGAGGCTCAGGGCCTTCTTACCGGTGACGGCTGGCTGCGTACCGGAGACCTGGCCACGCGCAATCGCCTTGGACTTATCCGGCTTGTGGGGCGCACAAAGGATGTGATCAAGTCGGGCGGCTACTCAGTGTACGTTCGCGAACTGGAAGAAGCCATGCTGGCCCATCCTGCTGTGGCCCGCGCAGTCGCGTTCGGCCTGCTTCACCAGGAGAAGGGCGAGATCCCCGTGGCCGCAGTTGAATTGCAGCCTGGTTCCTCTTTCGAAGAAGTTGACCTGCTGCATTGGTGCCGCAGCCATCTCGCGGCTTACAAGGCGCCGCGGCGCATCTGGATTCTCGCCCCCGGTGACTTGCCGCAGAACCACAGCGGTAAGTTTCTTCGGCGGGTGCTACAGCAGCGATTTTCAGAGGCTGATGACTGAAATAGCTGTTACCGGCCTCACCCGTTGCTCGCTTCCTTTCGCAACGTCGCAAGGGCAATCGGAAATGCAAGTAGGAGGGTCATGGGCGATCCTCGAATTGGCTGATCTGCTCGAGGCTGAAGTCTCTGATGGTGAGGTTTGCTCTTGTGCTTCCGCGTTCGAAGATCAGGAGGGTCGTTCCGGGGCGGCCATGTATCTTCACTTCCACCTGTCTGGCTGACCAGACTCCACCCGACTGGGTCAAACCCAAGGATGTGAATTCCTTCACGATTGACGAACCTTTCAGCGTCTTTTCCACATAGACGGGGTAGCCGATGGTGTGGTCGAGCCACGTTTGGACCTCGTCATAAGGCGAACGATCCGATGCGCCCGGTGTACTCTTCAGCACATCGCAATCGCGAGCGCCAAATCTGGCACTCTTAAGCAGCGTCTGGTGCTGCCAGTAATACTCCGGCTGGAGAAAGTCTGCATAGTTGAAATCGGTGCCGGATACACTCTCACCCCACTTGTCAAAAGGCAACGACTCTGGCGCCGCTTCGTGTGGACGAAAAATTCGGATTGCGTTCTGGCCGTTGGGCCGCATTTCGAGCAAGATACTGATGCGCGCTTCCTGATGCGCATCCTGGTGCACATCTGGGTGCGCCTTTCCTGCCGGCGTCCGGGATGGGACGATCTCGAGCAGCACACGCAGAACGCCTGGAAACCAGCGCGCCTTGATGGTAAATGCATTGCTGATTCGATTCCCGCTTGCATCCACCCGGACCAGGCGTCCGGTGGCACGAGAATTCGTAGTCTCAATGCGCTGCCGCGCGAGGGCAATCACCGCTCGCGCGTCCGCCGCGTCCGCCGCGTGCGCAGTGGTCGCAGTGGTCGCAAGGAACAGCATTGCCGCAGCCACAACCGAGACGAGTCTCATGACACGATCCTTCCATCATGGATGCGGATATGACGAGGCGCGGAGTTCGCAATCTCGTCCTCGTGTGTGATGACAATCAGCGTCATGCCGCGTGATTTCTGAATGCCGATGAGGATCTCCATAATTCGCGCGGAGTTCGTGCTGTCGAGATTCCCGGTGGGCTCATCTGCCAGCAGGACCGAAGGGTTATTGGCCAGCGCCCGGGCAATCGCCACGCGCTGCCGTTCTCCTCCAGAGAGTTCATTCGGGTGCTGGCGCATTCGGTGCTCCAGTCCTACCTCTCGCAGCAGTGCCTCGGCACGTTCCTCGCGATTGCCGCTGCCATTCCTCGTGGCGAGCATGGGAGCTTGCACGTTTTCGACAGCACGCAGGGTGGGCAGCAGGTAGAAAGACTGGAAGATGAATCCCACATGGTGACAACGATACGTGTCGAGACTAAGGGAAGAGCCTAGAGGCGCACCGCGAAACAGGACATCGCCGCTGGTGGGAGTATCCAGCCCGCCGAGCAGGTGAAGCAAGGTAGATTTACCACTTCCGCTGTGTCCGCTGATGGCAACGAATTCGCCAGCGTCGATGGACAGATCGACGCTGCGGAGAGCCTCGATTCGTCCTTCGTCGTAGTCTTTGCGCAGGTGGCGTGCTTCCAGAATGGGACTAACCATGGCTCAGCGCCTAAACCGGGGAAAGGCGTACGCCGCGCGAGCCTGGAAACACTCCGGCGGTCAGTTTGGCCGGCACGACAATGCCCAGCAATTCGTCTCCAAATGGGCGAGAAAAGCCAACCAGACTCATTAATGGACCGCCCGCATACTTGCCCCTTGATTGCGCGATTGGCTCCTGGGTCAAACCAGAATACCCGGCCCATTCGGTACCAAGTGCAATTTCCACCTGTTCAGATTACCTCATACCAGCACCGGCGTGCTTCTCAGGTCTCGACGGCATGAGCCGGAGCCTACGCGAAGGTCGCCGGCGGTGTTCCGGTTACTGGATGGGCGACGGGAAACGAATTCCATCGTTATGCAGCATAGAAGGATGAAAGAATGAAGTGTTCCTTGTTTGCGGCTTAGTTCGCGGCTTAGTTCGCGGCTTAGGTTCTAAGGCGTACACGGAAAGACTTGAAACTCATCAGCTTCACCTTCAAGGAGAGCAGTACATGGTGCGATTGTTGTGGCTTTTGCTCTTGGGTCCCATGATCCCGGTTTTGGGATTGCTGTATCAGTGGATTGGGTCGCAGCATGACCGCAGGCGTTTTCTTCGGCTGGGCCGGTTGGTGGACATTGGCGAGCGCCGGCGGCTGTTTATGATGGAGATGGGCGGCAGGGTTGGCCCGTCGGTGATCTTCGAGTCGGGAATCGGCGCGACGAGTCAGAACTGGGCCAGGATTCAGGAGTCGGTGAGCGAGTTCGCGCACACGGTTTCTTACGATCGGTTGGGGCTGGGTTGGAGTACGCCGGCGGTGTCGGAGCGGATTCCTTCGAAGGTGGTAGAGGAGTTGCGGGCTATGCTGCAGGCTGCCGGCATCGCGCCGCCCTACTTGCTTGTGGGGCATTCGTTTGGCGGGTTGGTAGTGCGGTATTTCGCGGCCGAGTATCCCGACGAGGTAGTGGGCGCGATGCTGGTGGATGCAATGCGCACCGACGAGTGGCCGCCGGTGGATGAGTCGCAGCGCACACTGTTGAACCGCGGGGTGCAGTTGACGCAATGGGGCGTGCCGATCGCCTATTCGGGTCTGGCACGACTGACCACAATGTCATTTTTCCATCGGTCTGGCAAGTTTACAAACCTCTTCACGCGCGCGACTGGCGGGCACAATGTGCTGGAGCGGGTGACGAGCGAGTTGAACAAGATGCCGCCGGCGGTGTGGCCGATTGTGGCGGCGCACTGGTCGAACCCGGCTTATTTTCGCGGGATGACGGCGCATATCCAGGGAGTTCCGGGAACCGTGATGGAGATGCTGGATGCGGCGCCGATCGTGGGCATGCCGGTAGTGTTGCTGACGCCGGGGCATTCGAAGGCGATCTCGGACGCGAACTTGCGGAAGATCGGGCCGGATGCGGAGCAGTTGATCGCAAAGAAGAGTGGGCACTGGGTGCATCTGGACGAACCGGAGCTGGTGATCGAGCAGATTCGCGAGATGCTGGCGGTGGTACGGGCCGGGCTCTCCTGCGACGCGATGATGGAGGAGAGCGTCTCGGCCGATTGATGGGCGGCACGTGATGCTTCGGGTCTGGTGGACCGCCTCGCCCTTGGTGCGCCCTATCCGGTGCGCCCTGTCCGGTGCGCAAGCCGAAGCCAAAGATGGTTCACCACTCCCTTGTCATCAACTGCGGCATGGATCGCGAGAAGATCGTAAATATTGCGCTTTTGACCAACTGATACCTTTCGCATCGGCAGGTAGGAGCGCGTCCGCCGTGTTCTTAGAACCTGTCTACAAACTAGTTGAGGAACCCTGGACGACATATGCGGTGCGGGTTAGCTTGGGCTAAGGTCACGGGATGTATGGGAGCGATTTGACGGACCAGCAATGGGCAAAACTGGAGCCGCTGCTGCAAGCATCGTGGAGAGATCGTCACCCCGGAGGTCGGCCGCGCAAGTATGATCTACGGCGCGTGGTGGATGGGCTGCTGTACGTGGTGAAGACGGGTTGTCAATGGCGGCAGTTGCCCAGCAATTTTCCTCCGTGGAAGGCCGTGCATCAGCAGTTCCGGCGGTGGCGCGACAGCGGAGTGTGGGAGCGCATAGGACAGACTCTACGCGAACAGGGCCGCAAGGCAGGCGGACGAAACGCTACGCCCACCGTGGCGATTCTCGATTCGCAGTCAGTGAAGACGGCGCTAAAAGGGGGCGGCGCGGCTACGATGCAGGCAAGAAAATCAAAGGGCGTAAGCGGCATATTGCGGTAGATACGCAAGGCAACCTGCTCGCGGTGGTCGTGCACTCGGCCGGCATCCAGGACCGGGTAGCGGCTCGCGCCGTGTTGATGCGATTGTTCCGCCGATTCGATACCATCCAGACTGTCTTCGCCGATGGCGGCTATACAGGCACGCTGATCAACTGGGCAAAGGACATGTTTGGATATAGCGTCGAGATCGTCAAACGCAACCAGCAACCCCTCTTCCAAGTCCTGCCCAAACGCTGGATCGTCGAACGAACCTTCGCCTGGCTCAACTGGTCACGCCGCCTCTCCAAAGACTACGAACTTTGCCACACCTCGGCTGAATCCATGATCCATATCGCCTTCGCTCATCAACTCGTACGCCGTTCTACCTAGTTTGTAGACAGATTCTTAGGAAAAGGCCTGTACGCCCAGGAAGCTAGGTGCGAGCCGCGTGGAGGCGATCGGTTAGGCTGGGTGAGTCGCTTCGGACGGGCGCGATGAGGACGAAAGGGAACAGGATGAGACTCTCTCGGTTTGGCAGCGATGGTTTGCTCTTCGCGTTGATGATGGCTGCAACGGTGTTGCCGGCGTGTGCGTTTGGCGCGGTTCAGTCCGGTGCAGACCAGTCCGGCGCAAGTCAGCCCGGTGCAGACCGGAGGGCCATGCCGGAGATGCGATGGCGGATGATCGGGCCGTTTCGAGGAGGACGGACGAGGGCGGCGGCGGGTGTGGCGGATCAGCCAAATGTGTTTTATGTCGGGCAGGTCGATGGCGGGGTCTGGAGGTCGACGGACTACGGGCGGACGTGGGAGCCGATCTTCGATGGCGAAGAGACGCAGTCGGTTGGGGCGATTGCCGTGGCGCCGTCCGATAGCAGGGTGATCTATGTGGCGAGCGGGGAGGGGCTGCATCGGCCGGATCTGTCGGTGGGAGATGGGATCTACAGGTCGGCGGATGGGGGCACGACGTGGAATCATCTTGGCCTGCGAGACGGGCAACAGATACCGGCGCTGGCGGTCGATCCGGGCGATGCGAATCGGCTCTTCGCGGCGGTGCTGGGACATCCGTATGGACCGAGTCGAGAGCGGGGCATCTTCCGCTCCGAGGATGGAGGGAAGAGCTGGAAGAGAGTGCTGGGCGGGGATACCGTCAGGTCGGGCGGCGCTGCGGAGAGCAAAGAGGAGACGAAGGAGAGCAAGGGCGCGAGTAGCAAGAGCACGGGCGCGGCGGGATCTGGAAGCGGTGCTGCAGGCGTGGCAGGGGGCGCGGGGGAGGATGGAGATCATAAAGTTTCGGACGTGAGCGAGAGCACGGGTGGGTCGGACGTGGTGCTCGATCCCAAAAACCCGCAGGTGGTGTATGCGGCGTTGTGGCAGGCGCGGCTGGGGCCGTGGGAGGACAAGAACAGCTATGAGGGAACGGGCGGGGGGCTGTTCAAATCGACCGATGGAGGCGAGACGTGGACGAAGCTGACGAAGGGGCTGCCGGCGGACCTGGTGCAGGTGAATGTGGCGGTGGCGGCGAGCGATTCGCGACGGCTGTATGCGACGCTGTCAACGAAGGCGGAGAGCGCATATGCGTCCGATGAGGGGCTGGGCGTGTACCGCTCGGATGATGCGGGGGCGAGCTGGGTGAAGATCACGGCCGATCCGCGGCCGGCGATGAAGATCGGCGGGGGCGACCTGCCGGTGGTGGTGGTCGATCCGCAGAATCCCGATGTGGTGTACAGCACGAGCATTGTGACGTGCCGGTCGGTCGACGGCGGCAAGACGTGGGTGAGCCTGCGGGGGGCTCCGGGAGGAGACGATTACCAGAACATGTGGGTGAACCCACGGAACTCGAAGATTCTGCTGCTGGTGAGCGACCAGGGCGCGGTGGTGAGCGTGAATGGAGGTGAGAGCTGGAGCAGCTGGTATAACCAGCCGACGGCGCAACTCTACCATGTGGCGGCGACGAACGGATTTCCGTACCAGGTGTGCGCGGGCCAGCAGGAGAGCGGGTCGGTGTGCACGTCGACGCGGGGGAACGATGGGGAGATTACATTTCGGGAGTGGCACCCGGCGGGGATTATCGAGTATGGGTATGCGGCGCCCGATCCGCTGAATCCGGGGATCATCTATGGGGCGGGCAGGACGGAGGTTTCGCGGTATGACTCGGTGACAGGGCAGGTGCAGAACGTGACGCCGCTGCCGATGCGGAGCAAGGGGTTCCGAGCGGATCGGACGGAGCCGGTGCTGTTTTCGCCGGTCGATCCGAAGCTGATGTACTACGCGGCGAATCATCTGTTCTGCACCAGGGATGGAGGGGCGACCTGGAAGACGATCAGTCCCGACCTGAGCGCGGAGACGACGGGGAAGCCGGTTTCGGTGCCGGAGTTGACGCCGGAGCAGCAGACGGAGCGGAGGGGCGTGATCTATTCGGTTGCGGCTTCGTACAAGACGACGCAGACGATCTGGGCGGGCACGGACGATGGGCTGGTGTGGATCACGCGGGATGGAGGAGCGAACTGGAGCAAGATCACGCCGCCGGGTGTTGAAGCATGGAGCAAGATTGCGCAGATCGACGCGTCGCGGTTCGATGATGACACGGCGTATGTGGCGGTGAATCGGATGCGAGTGGATGATCTGCGGCCGTATGCGTACAGGACGCATGATGGAGGCAAGAGCTGGCAGTTGATTGCGGGAGGGCTGCCTGGGGATGCTCCGGTGAACGCGGTGCGGGCGGACCCAGTCCAGAGAGGCCTGCTGTATGCGGCGACGGAGCATGGGGTGTGGGTGTCGTTCGACGATGGAGGGCAGTGGAGGGCGCTCGAGTACAACCTGCCGCACACCTCGATGCGGGACCTGCTGGTGAAGGATGACGATTTGATTGTAGCGACGCATGGGCGGTCGTTCTGGGTGCTGGACGATGTGGCTCCGCTGCGGGAGATGGCGGCTCCGGGTACGGCGAGCAGGCGCGCTGCGCGGCTGTTTCGGCCGGCGGCGGCATGGCGGGTGCGTCGGAATACGAATACGGATACGCCGCTGCCGGCGGATGAACCGGCGGGCGAGAATCCTCCGGATGGGGCGGTCATTGATTACGAGTTGAATTCCGAGTTGACGAAGGATGTTCGCGGGACGGTGGAGCTGGAGGTGCTTGATGGGGCGGGGAAGGTGCTGCGGCGATACAGCAGCGAGGATGCGGTGGCTCCGGAGGCGAAGGAGCTGCGGAGCGAGCTGATTCCTCCGTACTGGCCATTGATGCGAGGGCCGCTGCCGAAGACGGCGGGGATGCATCGCTGGGTGTGGGACCTGCGGGCGGCGGCGCCGATGTCGACGCACTATGAGTATCCGATCTCCGCGACGCCGCATCGAACGCCGCTGACGCCGCAGGGGCCGCTGGTGACGCCGGGAACGTACACCGTGCGGTTGACGGCCGACGGCAAGAGCGAGACGGCTCCCCTGGTGGTGAAGATGGATCTGGTCGTGAAGATGGACCCAAGGGTGCGCATGACAGCGGCGGAGCTCCAAGATTTGTACGGGGCACAGGCCACGATGGCGGCGACGCTGGACGAGCTGTCGAAGGCGGATCTGGAGGCGCACTCGGCGATGGAGCAGGCGGCAGGGGGAGGGAATCAGGCGGTTGCGGAGAAGCTTGCGCCGATGGTCAAGGCGCTGAAGGAGATTGTGGGTGGGACGGGACCGGACGGGGCAAAGCAACTGCCGGGGTTAGATGAGGTGACTTCGGAGGCGGGCGGACTATATACCCAACTGGAGAGCGCGGATGCCAACCCGACGGCTGCGCTGCTGGCGGCGGCGGCGCATGTTGAAGGAGAGGCGAAGGCGGTGCTTCCAGGCTGGGAAGAGTTCAAGAGAGTGCAGATTCCGCAGATGAGCCAGATTCTCGAACGAGCGCATGGAACGGCGATTAACCTGAAACGGCAGCCGAGCGATATGCCGGAGCAGGGAGATGAAGATTAAGGGTGTCTGACTGTTGCCACTCGAACCCAGGTGTAAGTCGGTAAAGCGGCAGATCTCTCCACTCCGTTGCGCTTCGGTCGAGATGACATTGTTAGGAAAATAAACTATAGACTCAGACGCTAGACTAAGTCCAAGAAAGACTTGGGAGATGGCCGTGCGCCGGCTGTCTCTTGCATCACAGTACGGAGATATTCAGAAAGAGGACGTGTTTCTATGCTTACGCCCACGCTCATCAGCGTTATCGTTACTTTGATTGTCGTTGGTCTGGTGCTGTATCTGATCGGCTTAATCCCCATGGACGGAACCATCAAACAGATCATCCGCATCGTGGTGATCATTGCCGTAATTATCTGGCTGCTGCAGACGTTCGGCCTTCTCGGCTCGCTTGGTTTGCACCATACCCTGCGATCTTGAAGGCAGGGATTACGGGGTAGAGAGTAGGGAGTAGAAGACGGGTGGTGGCGTCGGAGCCGTCTATTTTGTTCTACGCTCTCGTGCGTTCGCTGTTCCCTGTGCTACATGGCAGCGGCGGATCGCAGCCAGCTCTCCATAGCGTCGTGAGAGACTACGCCTGCCTGCTGCTTTACCAGCTTGCCGCCAAAGAAAACGGCAAAGTTGGGGATGCCGCGCACGTTGTATCTTGCGGCCAGCTCCTGGTTATGGTCCGTGTCCACCTTGAGGACGATTGCGTGGCCCGCCATGTCGTTCGCGGTCTTAGCCACTTCGGGCGCGGCCGCGCGACAGGGCCCGCACCACTCCGCCCAGAAGTCGACCAGCACAGGCACGCGCGAGTTCTTCACCACCTCATCAAACAACGCAACGTCGGACTGCAAGGGTTCATTGAGCGGAGGCAGATCGTCTTTGCACGCGCCGCACTTGCCGGTGTCGGCGAGGTGGTTCGCGCTCACCCGGTTCTTCTGGCCACACTGTTTGCAGACTCGTATCGCAGGCATCGCACTTTATCCTCTTGATCATTGGATGCCTGCGGCGGACTGCGGTTGCAGCGGCCCCGCTGAAGCGCACCGGCTAGGCGCGGCGGCGGTAGCGAATGGAAAACTCGTAGGCAGGGTTCGGCGGAAAGAGCGTGGCCACGAGACGGAGTCGTTCGGCAAGCGCCTGCGGAGCCAGCAGAGGATACTCCCGCTCGCGCAGCTCCGAGTAGTCGAAGTCGACCGAGAGCGAGAGCTGATAGATGGCAAGCGCATCGGAGAAGGCAGATTCCAGGAAGTTCGACTTCGCCTTCTCGTCCGGCGCGGCATGGCCGGTGGGCTTGTTTGCGACTCCGGCATCGTTGCGGCTCCCGGCCATGGCCAAGGTGCGGCTCTCCCAGGCGTCCTGGCTGGTTTCGCCGCGGACATCGGCAAGCGCCTGCGCCCAGACCAGCTTCTCGAATCCCTCCGGAACGCCGGTCGCATCGACGAAGGCATGCCCTACGTTGATAAAGAATTCGAACGCCAGCGCGAACCGATCGCCCAGGAGCCGAGTCGAGATGAAGACGCCCTCGACGCCTTCGAGGGACACATTGCGATGGCAGATCGCCTGATCGCCAAGCTCCGGACTATAGGCGGGCGCCACCATGGTGACTTCGCTGCCGCGGCCTTCGCTGAGAGCAAGCGGAACGAAGTAGTATGTCTTCCGCGTCAGGCCACCCGCGACGGCGACCGGCACAGCCTGCACCATGCGTTCCAGGTCCTTATCGCTGAGGTTGTTGTCTCCGAATACCCCAAACTTGACTCCGTTCGGCGCCTTGCGCACCGCCGTCTCGCGAATCACCTGCGCCGCTTGAATCAACCCGCTCTGCACACCTTCTGCCATAAAGCAGTATTCTACCGGTATGGCGCACGCGTCGCAGAATCGAATCTCGCCCTCTCCCCGCACCTTCGGCGGGGGATATCTCTTCGGCGTCCCTCTGGGCAATCTCGGCTGGTTCACGAGCCTGTTAATGAGTTTTGCACTCGGCTTTGCGGCCTTCTTCGCGGCAACCTTCTGCGCCATCGTCACCCTCCTGATCTGGAATACCGCGTCGTCCCATCACGCTATCGATTTTGCTTTTTCCTATACGCGCGTCGGCCTGCCCGTCGGTGTCCTGGTGCTTCTCGCCGCACTCGCCTATTTGGGTATGCTGTGGGTTCGGCGCCAGCTCCGCAAGGCTTGAGAACCTGCCGATAAAGATATGTCCTGCCGGACGGGCCGCCAGCGCGGCGCGCGGCCACTTCATGGCGGGTATACCTTGGTGTTGCCGGGAATAAATCAGAGGGCCTCCCGTTGGCCGGCGTCAGCTTCCCCTTCCGACCATCGGGAGGACCATAGAAGTTCTTGTTTTCAAAGAGGTATACGCGTCATGAAGTGACCGCACTGCGCGTAGCGGGCCCGTCCGGCAGGACATATCTTTCAGGGTTGGACTCCCTGCATCCAATCCTCTCGTGGAGGCTCTATGGAATACAGGCAGTTGGGACGATCGGGTTTGAAGGTGCCGGAGCTTTGCTTCGGGGCAGGCACGTTTGGGTCGAACAATGAGTTCTTCAAGGCATGGGGCGAGACCACGCAGGAGGAGGCTGACCGCATGGTTAGTATCTGCTTGGATGCGGGGCTGAACTTCTTCGATACCGCCGATGTTTATTCCAATGGCGGCAGCGAGACGGCGCTGGGTAAGTCGCTGGCACACCATAAGCGCGAGGAGGTGCTGATCTCGACCAAGGCGACGTTTCGGCTGGGCGAGGGACCGAACGACGTGGGTTCGAGCCGATACCACCTTACACAGTCGATCGAGCGCAGTTTGAAGCGGCTCGGCACCGACTACGTGGATGTCTACCATCTGCATGGGTTCGACGCGCGGACGCCGGTGGACGAGACGCTGAGCACGCTGAACAAACTGGTTTGCGATGGCAAGGTGCGGTATATTGCGTGCTCGAATTTCTCCGGCTGGCACCTGATGAAGTCGCTGAGCGTGAGCGAGCGATACGGCTGGGCGAAGTATGTGGGGCACCAGGTGTACTACTCGCTGGTGGGCCGGGATTATGAGTGGGAGCTGATGCCGCTGGCCGAGGCGGAGGGCGTGGGGGCGTTGGTATGGTCGCCGCTGGGCTGGGGAAGGCTGACGGGGAAGATTCGCCGGGAGACGGGCATCCCGAAGGGCAGCCGACTGAATACGAAGGTGGTCGCAGACAATGGTCCGCAGGTTCCGGAGGAGTATCTCTATCGGGTTATCGATGCGCTGGATGAGGTGGCGAAGGAGACGGGCAAGACGGTTCCACAGATTGCGTTGAACTGGCTGCTGCAGCGGCCTACGGTCTCGACGCTGATCATTGGGGCACGCAACGAGGAGCAGTTGAAGGCAAACCTGGGGGCGATCGGCTGGAAGCTGACGGCGGAGCAGAGGGCGAAGCTGGATGAGGCGAGCAGGGCGCCGCTGGCTTATCCGTACTGGCACCACGTGCAGTTCGAGGAGAGGAATCCGTTTCCTGTGCCGCAGAGGTAAGTTGGCCGCATGAAGGAACAGCGACTGAGGGTGTCCGTTCAACCCGAAGCACAAATGGGGGAACAGCAGGCCTCTCCAATCCCCGTTCGGCCTTTGCTCAGGGTCCGGTCGAGATGACAACGTTATAACAAATTACAAAGTCAGGACGAATGCGGCCGAAAGCTTCTCTTCACGTGCTCTGAGGCGGGCGGAGGCGAAGCGGCGGAGGTCACGCGGACGGCCTCCCAACAAAACGCGGTAGGCTGGAGACAATGGCTAACTACGGTTCCGGCAGCCGGAGATATTGCGCTTTACTCTTGTTCGCGTGGGTTGCGAGCGCGCTCTTGGCCCAGGCGAATCCTCCGGTCGCCGATCCGGCCGCTGCGCATAGTAATCTTCTGATCGGTGGGTACGGCCCATATCGCGCCAACAACGATCTTCTCTTTTATCATCTCGACCTGCGCGTAGATCCTGTCAGGAAGTTCCTCCGCGGAACCAACACGATTCGATTCAAGATGCTTGCGGACGGTACCCGCATTCAGCTTGAGCTTTATCCCACGCTGCAGATCGATAGCGTCGACCTGGGTAAGACTACGCTGAAGTATGAGCGCGACGGGGCTACAGTGTTTGTCGATTTTCCGAAGACGCTGCGCGCCGGACACACGTACTCGATCGACTTTCACTACTCGGGAAACCCGGTGGAGACGGGTCGCTTCGGCTGCTTCACCTTCAAGAAAGACACTGCCGGGCGTCCGTGGATCAACACGGCCTGCGAAGAGACCGGAGCTTACGTTTGGTGGCCCAACAAAGATCAATGGCGCGATGAGCCGCAGAAGGGAATGGAGATCGATGTCGCGGTGCCGAACGGGCTGATGGATGTGTCGAACGGGAAGTTCATGGGCAAGAAGGATCTCGGCGACGGCTACACTCGCTGGGACTGGCGCGTGCACTACCCGATCAACAACTACGACGTGGCGCTGAATATCGGCAACTACGTTCACTTCGGCGACAAGTTTCAGGGCCTGCCTCTCGACTACTTCGTGCTGCCGGCGGATTTGGCGAAGGCGAAGGTGCAGTTCGCGCAGGTGCCGGGCATGATGAAGGCTTACTACCACTATCTCGGCCCATACCCGTTCAAGAAGGATGGCTATAAGCTGATCGAAGTGCCGTATGCGGGGATGGAGCACCAGAGCGCGGTGGCCTATGGGAACGGCTTCAAGAACGGCTACTACGGGCGCGACTGGACCGGCGTCGGCATCAGCCCGCGCTTCGATTTCATCATCGTTCACGAGAGCGGACATGAGTGGTTCGGCAACAGCATAACTGCGGCGGATAAATCCGACATGTGGATTCACGAGGGCTGGACGACGTATCTTGAGAGCCTTTATGTGGAGTACAACTGGGGTAAAGCGGACGCGATCCAATACCTGAACGGCCTGAAGAAGAAGGTTAAGAACGATCGGCCGATCGTCACCGCGCGCGGCACGAACGCGGAGCCGCCGGAAGACCAATACTTCAAAGGCGCGCTCATGCTTAACACGATTCGCAGCATTGTCGATAACGACCCGCGCTGGTTCGCGATAGTGCGCGGCTTCTACCGGAAGTTTCAATATCAGAACATCATGACGGAGGACGTGGTGCGGTACTTCAACGAGCAGACAGGGATGAATCTTACGCCCGTGTTCGATCAGTATCTGCGCCACAAGGCGATTCCTACGCTGGAGTTGAACTTTAATCAGACCGACGGGAACCAGACATACGGGAGCCAGCCGGGCAAGGTGTTTTACCGGTGGAAGGCCGATGAAAAGGACTTTGCCATGCCGGTGCGCGTAGGCTTGAAGGAGCACTGGGAGATCGTCCGTCCCACTACGGAGTGGCAGGCGCTTGAGACTCCGCTGCCGAGGGAGAGGTTCGAGGTGGCGACGGATTTCTATTACATCAACGTGGACAAGGTAGAACCGCCGGCGCTGGCAGCTCTCGCGGCGCGGCGGCAGTAAACTCCTGGCGATCCGTTATAGACGATGGCGCTACTGAGGGGAGAAGGAGAAGAGCATATGCATCCCGATCTTGAGAAGTTGATTGTTCTGCAGGGCCACGACGTGGAAGTCAAACGCCTGCGTGATGAAATGACCGCGCTGCCGAAGCATGTGGCCGCGCTGCAGACGAAGGCGAAGGCGGTTGAAGGACAACGCGCTGTGGTCGTCGACCTGATCGCGAAGGAAGAAGCGCTTCGCCGCCGCCAGGAGTCCGACGTGAAGGACCAGAAGGCGAAGATTGAGCGCACGCGCAAGCACATGGATCTGGCGACGACGACCGTGCAGGTCACCGCGTTCGAGCACGAGATTGCGTTCGCGCAGGCCGAGATCGGCCGTCTGGAAGATGCCGAGATCGAGAGCATGGAACGCAGCGAGAGCCTTGACGCGCAGAAGGCGCTCGCCGATGACGCGGTGACCGTTGCGGCGGCTACGCTTGAACGCGAACGCCTTCGGGCCGAAGAGACCATCGCTCAAGATAAAACGGCCCTGGCTGCGGTCGAAGAGAAGCGCAAGGCGGTGCGCGCGGAGATTGGAGAAGCCGCGCTTTCCACGTATGACCGCATCGCGAAAGCCAAGGGAACCGCGGTGACCGAAGCGCTGAACCAGAAGTGCATGACTTGCCAGATGATGGTGCGTCCGCAGCGGTGGAACGACCTGCGTGACCGCGGCAACGATGACGCGATGATGACGTGCGAGAGCTGCGGGCGTTTGCTTTATTACGATCCCGCGCGCGATGCGCCGCAACGCAAGACGGTTCCGGTGGAGAGCATCGCGGCGTCGATCATACGGTCGCTGTAGGATTCGCTACGCTGCGGAATGAGAAACCAGAGAACAAGCAGCGATGGTAGATGTGGAGTTTTTTGAGGTTCTTAGGACAGGCTGTGAGGACGTGAAACGCATTTGCATCGACATGGACGAGGTGATGGCGGATGCTCTGGGGGAGCATATCGCGCGGTACAACAAACATTTTGGCGAACAGATCACGCTCGCCGACCTGCAGGGAAAGTGGCTCTGGGAGATTGTCTCCACTGAACGGCACGAGATGCTCGAAGCGTGTCTGCGCTCCGACGATTTCTTTGACGTGCTGGAGGTGATGCCGGAATCGCAGAGGGTCATTCACAGGCTGCAGCAGAATTATGAGGTCTTCATCGCCACCGCGGCCATGGAAGTTCCCACCTCGTTCCAATCGAAGTACCGCTGGCTGGGCAAGCACTTTCCGTTTCTTCCGCCGTCGCATATCGTCTACTGCGGCGACAAGAGCATTCTGCGCGCCGATTATCTGATCGACGACAACCCTCGCCAACTGCGGCGTTTTTCCGGCGAAGGCATTTTGTACAGCTCTCCGCACAACGTTGGGGTGAATGGTTTTCGGCGCGTCAAGGATTGGCTGGAGGTGGAACGGCTCTTTCTGGCTTAGGATTTTTCAGATACCCGTTGAGTTGATCGACAGGCTTTTAGGATGGCGGCGCGGGTGCTGGGTGTCTACGATTCGCTGCTGTATAGGTTCGATTCGAATCGCTGCAGCGCCTCTTCGGACCAGGCATGCGAGGCTTTTCGCCAGGTTTCTCCCTGCTCCTCCAAAAAGTTCGGGAAGTTCATCCGGCAGTAGCCGCAGCGCGCCTGAAAGTCGAAGAGCGCCTGCGCGGCGCCGTCGAGGTACAAAACCGCCTGCAGGCCGTCGCGCGACCACTCGATGGAGGCGATACGGTGCGGCTCGGGGCGGTTGAGTTCGGCATCGCTCCTGGCGAGCGCGGCTACGTTGTAGATCAGCATTGCATCCAGAATGCTGCGCTCGTGCACCTCCTGGGAACGGTCGCAGGCGTAGAAGTATCCGGCGACGCCTTCATCTTCGAAGACGGCGGTCCAGGGCACGGCGGGCGAGTTCGACGAGAGAAAGGCGCGGCCGGGAGTGAACGAAAGCGACTGCATGGATTCGACGATACACTGGCGCACGACACGCGCGCGATACACTTGAAGATGCGGCTGCCGGCGGCTGCGAAGGGCGAGAGATCGAACCGAAAAGGCAAGCCATGCGCGAACGCGAGTCGCACGCGAAACAGGAAGCGATGATAGATAGAGGCCGGCAACCGGGCGCATGAAGCTTCCCCGCATGATCTCCCGCTTCAAGATGGGCCGTCCGCAGCGTCTTGCCGCGCTGCTGCTGTTGTTTTTTCTGGCGGAGTGTCTCTGGGTGATCGGACGCCAGCAGCTTTCGCAGCAGGACTATCGCTATGCGGAGTGCGGCCGCGAGATGTGGGAGCAGCCATCGCCGTTGGCCGGCTACTTTACCACGTGCGGCAACCTGAACGGCGACGGCACCTTCGCGTACCGGGTCGCGGGCCTGCCGTTGACGATCGAGCGAATGGCGATGCTGGGCGTGGACAAGCTGCGCAAGCCGGAGAACCGGCTCTACGCCGAAGGCACGCTGCATGGCACCACGTGGGAGGCGCGCCACGAGCTATTCAGCGTCAAATATCTGCTGCATCTTCCTTTCGTCTTTTTCGCCATGTGGCTGGGGGGCGGACTGTGGTGGGTGGCGCGGCGTCTGTTCGGCAATGAAGGCGGCTTCTTCGCGCTGGGCCTGTACTGCTGTTGTCCGGCGATTGTGCGGTTCGCGGTCACGCCGAACAATGACGTGCTGGCCATGTGGGGACTCTATGGCCTGGTCTACACGGCGATGGGCGTGGCGCACGCGATGCAGGCGCCGCGGCACAAGTGGCGGCCTCGCATCGTGCTGCTCACCGTTGCCCTGGGGCTTACTGCGGCGGCGCATCTGTTGGCGGCGATGGTTGGGTTCGTCATGGCGCTGGCGTGGATGCTATATCTCGCGGAGCGGCGGCGCAGCTACGTGATGCAGATCCTGGTCTTCGCGGCGGTTGGCGCGCTGGCCATCCTGTTTGCGTTTTATGCCTTCCGTTCAGCGCCGTTCAGCTATGTGTTCACCGGCGGCGGCGGGCGTTTCTGGTTCACGCTCGACGGCGCGCGGCGCTTCTTCCTCGACCTGGCGAACGGCCCTATCGCGGTAGCAACCATGGTGGCGCTGCTGCTCTACCTCACGGTCGGGCGGTGCCGCTACTTCGGCAACACGGCTCCGCTGGTGATGGTGGCGCTGCTGCTTCCGCTGGCGACCACGCAGACGGTGACGCGGCCATGGCTTTGGGCGTTGCCGTTTCTGTTTACCTTTCTCGGCGGGGTCTTCGCGGATGCGCTTGAGACCCGGCAGCGCAGGCTGTTCCTCGCGCTTTCCGGCTCGCTGCTTGTGATGCAGGCGGTAGTCTGCCTCTCGGTGCTTCCCGGTATCGCACGCTGACCATGCAGGTTAAGCTGGATCCGCTTCGCTAATGCGAACTCTTCTCTTAACCGCGCAATCCAGACCGCGCAATCCAACGGAACTGGGGCATAATGGTGCGACAGACTGGAAATAAATCGTCAAGCAAAATACGCCGGGAATCGCCGCGCCTGAAGGATGGTCCTTTCCTAAATGATCGGATGCAGGATGATTGGCTGCAAGATGAAGGTTTCGCTCCGCTCCGCAGGTACTGCTTGCGCGCTCACTGCTCTGCTGCTGGCCGGCGGCTGCCATCGCCATCGCAAATCGAAGTCTGCGCACAACACGGACGCCTACTCGGACCAACTGCACCAGCTTGTGCAAAAGAAGTCCCTGCCGCAGGAGAAGGTCGACACCACCAAGCTGCCCAACCTGCGCTGGCCCAACTTCTCCGATTATGAGAAGACCGTCGCCACCTTCTACGACGATCGCAACTACGAGGTTGCTTGGACCCGCGACGGCGCGCCAACGCCTACAGCGGTTGCGTTCATGCAACAGTTCCGCGACGCAGGCGCCAAGGGCCTGTTCCCGGAGGACTACGACGCCTCGCGCTGGGACGCTCGCGAGCAGGCGCTGAAGAGCAAGTCCGCCGACGCCATCTCGCTCTTCGATGTAGCGATGACAGTCAACGTGATGCGCTTCCTCTCCGACCTGCACGTTGGCCGCGTGAACCCGTCGCACTTCAACTTCGAGATTCCGGTTCAGGACAAGAGATACGATTTGGCCGAGTTCGTCTCGGACAACGCCGTCGATGCAAGCGACGTGCCCAAGCTGGTCGCCGGAGTCGAGCCGGACTCCGACGAGTATCGGCAGACCGAGCAGGCGCTCGTGCAGTACCTCGTTCTTGCCAAGCAACAGGAGCAGGCCAACGCGGAGCCGCTGCCCACGGTGGCAAAGACCGTATCCGCGGGCGGCAGCTATCCCGAAGCTGCCGCTCTGCTGACTCGCCTGCGGCTGGAAGGAGACGCTCCGGCTGGGGAAGCCGCGCAAGGCGCAAGCGCGTTGCATGACCCTGTCTTTGCTGTCTTTAACGATGCGCTCTCCGAAGCCGTGAAGCACTACCAGGGCCGCCACGGCATCGCCGCAGACGGCAAACTGACCGCGCAGACGATCAAGTCGCTCAATGTTCCGCTTACCGTTCGCGTGATCCAGTTGCAGGATTCGCTGGAGCGCTGGCGCTGGCTGCCCGACCCGTACCTGCACCCGCGCCTGATGGTCAATCTGCCTGAGTTCCTGCTGCGCGGCTACGACCCAGATCACAAGCTTGATTTCACGATGCGCGTGGTCGTCGGCCAGGCCAAGGACAACCACGCCACCCCGGTGTTCACTCACATGATGAAGTACCTGGTCTTCCGGCCATACTGGAATGTGCCGGTCGACATCGCGCGCAAGGAGCTGGTTCCGCACATCCAGGCCAGCCCGGGGTATCTCTCCACAAAAAACTTCGAGGTAACGACCAACAAGGGCCTTGTGCTTACCGACTATACCGCCCGCCAGGTCTCGCAGGGCATGGTGATGGTGCGGGAGCGGCCCGGCCCGAAGAACTCGCTCGGGCTGATCAAGTTCATGTTTCCGAACCAGTACGACATCTACCTGCACTCGACGCCGGCGGTGTCTCTGTTCGAGCGCGCGCGCCGCGATTACAGCCATGGCTGCATCCGGGTGCAGAAGCCAGCCGACCTTGCTGTGTGGGTGCTCCAGGGAAACAATGGCGGAAACAGCGGCGACTGGGATTTGGACAAGGTGAACGAGGCTATGAACAGCGGCCCGGACAACAAGACCATCGCGCTCAAGACTCCGCTGCCGATTGTCATCTTCTATCTCACCGCGATCGTTGCCGAAGACGGCGAGGCGCACTTCTTCGACGACATCTACGGCTACGATGCCGAGATGCAGCAGGTCTTCTCCAAAGGGCCGCCGTATCCGGTGAAGCCGGTCCCCGTCGTGCCGAAGACAAAACCTGGAGACACGGCATAAAGACGCGGTACACTGCTGCGCATGAAGACGCCCGACTTCAATCCCGCGTTCGACGTGTACATCAACAAGGCGCAGCCGTTTGCCCAGCCGATTCTCACGCATCTGCGCGAGCTGATGCATCAAGCCTGTCCGGGCGTGAATGAGGAGATGAAGTGGAGCAGACCTTTTTTCGTGCTCAACGGTGTCATCCTGGCGCATATCGCCGCGTTCAAGCAGCACTGCAGCATTGGGATATGGGGATCGGAGATGCAGAAGATTCTCCACGCCGACGGAGTAAAGTCCGAGGGGAGCATGGGCACCTTCGGTCGCATTGCCAGCCTGCGCGACCTTCCTACCGACGAGGCGCTGCTCGGCTACTTTCACCAAGCGGCGAGCTTCGTCATCGCGGGTGAGCGCATCAAGTCGTACGAGCGGCCGCACAGGGTCGCTAAAATTGCGCGCGAGATGCCAGCGGAGTTGAGTGCTGCCTTGAAGAAGAACAAGGCCGCGGCTAAGGTCTTCGCAGGCTTTGCACCCTCCTGTCAGCGTGAGTACGCCGATTGGATCGCCCAAGCCAAGCGCCTAGAGACCAGGGATAAGCGCGTCGCGCAAGCTGTCGAGTGGATCGCCGAAGGCAAGCAGCGGAACTGGAAGTATCAGAACGAGTTATGAAGGGCCAGCGGAGGACGATACCGCGAGATGAAAACGGGATGGAAAGCTAGTCGCGGAATCCAGCGCTCACGGCAATCTTGTGACGGCCCTTGGCGCGGCGGCGGCTCAGCACGGCGGCACCTGCCTTGGTCTTCATGCGAGAGAGGAAGCCGTGAGTCTTGGCGCGGTGACGGCGATTGGGTTGGAAGGTACGCTTCGGCATGACAAAAAACTCCTGCGCGAGAGAGGTCTCCCGCTTGAACTTTGGGGGTGTTGCAACAATCTCTGAGTATACCCTAAAGGCAGGAATAGGGAGTAGAACGCGAGGATTCAGAGTCCGTTCGAGATTTACGGTCGGGAGTGCACGGGGTGGGGCGAAATCGGGGTGGGGCGTCGTCCATAGGACAGACTGCGCATTGAAAGATACGTTAGATTTCCGTGATGGATATTCCGACCTCTCCCCGTATCGTAGGCGCGGACAAGATGGATGGCGATGTCATCCTAACGTTCGACGATGGCATGTGCGCTCTCTTCCCGGCGTCTTTCCTTTATGCCAATCTGGCCCACGCCCGGCGAATAGAAGATTTGCAAGATGGCGATGAGGACGATCCGGGAATAAAGGGCAAGGAATAATGGGCCGGGGATAAAGGGCCGCTGCAAATCTGTTACGAACTGCTTCACGGTTCAGACGAAGCAAAGGACAGACAACAACAAAGGCGAAATGCGGGGATCTCTCCCCTCCGCAACGGTCGATAGAAGTGTCTGCTCTGCCCCAGAGAGCAGATGCTCTCTCTTGGGGAACCCATTTGCTGTGGTCGAGATGATGATCTGTTGCGTTTGTGGACAGGTTTTTGGATAGTGCGAGAGATCTTTCGCGGTGGGCGGACCGGCGTGAAAATCTGCTCGCGAAGGGCCGCAGTTGCACGGCTTCGGTATCACGATCCGGGTTGCGGCAACAGCGAAAAAAGCATTCTTCGCGCAGTTCGCCGGAAATACTTCGTTGCTGCGGCGTCCGAAAAACGCATCTTCACCGCGAATGGTGCAACTTCTCTTTTTTGCCCAAACCGCCTGAAAATCACTCTATTTTCCGTGCTACTATCGAACCCGTTTAGTAGATACTTTTTCTGCGCGTCCAATCGTTCCGCACTCTGTTTCACGTTTCATTCCATCTTTCCGCCGCCCGATCTGTGGCAGGACCTTCGACGGAGAGAACTCTGGAAACTCGAGACCTTCTCCACTTGCCCAGCGCGGGCAGGAAGGCCGATTGTTTTCTTTCCCCCTACTTTTGGGTGCTTCGCGCAAGTGCCGCGATTGGTTTTTAGAACAGGAAGCAAGACGGGAAACAAAGACAAGGAAGAAAGAATGTCATTCGTGCCGACGGCGACCGCCGTATTGAATTATTGGGTTCGCATCCTGGCTGCTCTTGAGAAGAAGATCAACCGCCAGTCGTATGAGACCTGGCTGAAGCCGACCAGGTTCTCGCACCTGGAAGGCAACAAGCTGTTTGTGCGGATTCCGTCGACCGACTTCGAGCACGTTGGCGATCGCTATGCGGATCTGATTCAGGAGGCGATCGACAATCTGGGTCTCGATGTCGAATCGGTCACCTTTACCACTCCTGAACAGGACCCTCGCCACCCCAAAATTCGCGAGGATGGCGGCTTCGCTCCTGTGCCGAGTCATAGCCAGAGCGCCCCGCGCCATAGCCGCCTTGGCAGCCCGGCAAACACGTCCAACGGCGGCCCCGCGCCCGAGCAGGCACGGTTCGACTGGTCGGCCGCCTCGCAACTCAACCCGAGATATCAGTTCGACGCCTTCGTCATCGGCTCCGGCAACCAGTTTGCGACTGCCGCGTCGCAGGCGGTGGCCGAGCGGCCTTCCAAGGCGTACAACCCGCTGTTTCTGTATGGCGGCGTGGGGATGGGCAAGACCCACCTGATGCATGCCATCGGCAATGATGTTAAGCGCCGTCAGCCTCATGCGATGGTCAATTACATCGATGGCGAAAAGTTTACCAACGAGATGATCAACTCGGTCCGGTACGACAAGATGACGGGATTCCGCGACAAGTTTCGAAATGTCGACGTGCTGCTGATCGATGACATCCAGTTTCTCGCAGGCAAGGAGCGGACCCAGGATGAGTTCTTCCACACCTTCAACACGTTGCACGAGAACATGAAGCAGGTCGTGATCGCGTCCGACCGGCCTCCGAAAGAGCTCGCCGACTTCACCGACCGTCTGCGTTCCCGCTTCGAATGGGGCCTGATTGTCGACATACAGCCGCCGGACCTCGAGACCAAGGTGGCGATTTTGCAGAAGAAGGCGGAGAGCGAGCAGACGCAGCTTCCGGTCGATGTCGCAATGTTTATCGCCTCGAATGTGCGCACCAATGTGCGCGAGCTGGAAGGGGCGCTGGTGCGGGTGATCGCGTGGTGCTCGATGCATGGCGTGGAGATTACGCTGCCGGTGACGCAGCAGTGCCTGAAGCAGTTCATCGATACGCAGGTGCGGAAGATCACGATCGAGACGATTCAGCGCACGGTGGCTGAGCAGTTCGGCATGCGGGTGTCGGAGCTGAAGCAGAAGAACAACTCGCGGCAGGTGGTGGTGCCACGGCAGATTGCGATGTACCTGGCCAAGCAGTTGACCGAGGCGTCGCTGCCTGAGATTGGGCGACAGTTCGGGGGCAAGCACCATACGACCGTTATGCACTCGATCGCGAAGATCGACGAGCAGCGGCGTGGGGACAAAGACCTGAACCGCACGATCAACAAGCTGATGGAGACGCTGAGCTAAGAGCGGAAGACCCTGTCCTGCCGGACGGGCCGCCTGCTCGGCGGGAGGCCACTTCGTGGCGCGTGTATCTTTCCTCGATGCACAAACGCCTGCGGTCCTCCCGATAGTCGGAAGGAAGATTGCTCGCGCCGACCGACGGGAGGCGGTGAAGCTGGCCGGGGCGGCTCAAACTCCGATGAACCGATAGAACACGACGAACTGATTCGGCGCTCTGCCTGTTCAGGGCATGCGTTCAGGATAGAGGCACGCCAGAGTGGGGATCCGCACGGGCAGGTCTCCGTGTTTGGGGACTGCTTATCCTCTTCGCGAAGTCCGGAGTGTGAAAAAAACGGACTGCCTAACTTCTTTATTCCAGTCTGTTTGGCGAGAATTCCCACGGTGGGTGTGGGGTCTTCTCAGAGGACGCAGGCAAGGCTTGTGCAGAAGAGGAACAACCGGGAACGGAATCAGGCGATGCGGCCCGTTCCTCCTCAGTGTTCGCGCGCGCGCGTCCTGTTTTCTAAATCGGGACAGGATGCCAAGTAGTCCCGGTTGAGGCAGATGGGAAGGATGTCCACTTTTCCAGCGACAACGAGTACTACTACGGTTAATCAAACTCTTTATTTATAGCTTTTAGGAGCAGTAGCGCGTGAATGCAGAAATGAGCGTGGTGACCCGGGCACACAGAAGCAACCTTGCTTTCCACAAAAAAACTATCGCGTAGCAGGCTGCTTCTCCCCTAGAATCAGGCAGGCGCTAGCTGCGTTCAAGGTGCACAGAGGGCATGGTTCGGTGTACAGTTTGGCCAGCCCCCGCGGCGATGTACGACTGATGACAGAATATCGGAGAGACCAACCGTGACCAGTGCAACCCAGGAGCCCCAGATGACTGTGCCGAGCGTGACCGTGACGACTGAGACGAGCGCAGCCCCCACCGGCAACCTCGAAATCAGCGTCTCTCGCGCTGAGCTGCTGCGCGAGCTGACCGCGGCGCAGAGCGTGGTCGAGCGCAAAACGACGATTCCGATTCTGTCGAACTTCCTCTTCGAGGCGACGCAGGGCGAGGACGGCGGCCGGCTGACGATCACCGCGACCGATCTTGACCAGAGCCTGCGGACGAGCTGCGCGGCGAAGGTGAAGAAGTCCGGCGCGTGCACGATTCCGGCGCGCAAGCTGTACGACTACATCAAGCTGCTGCCCGAGGGCGAGATCTCGATCAAGCTGATGGACAACCACTGGGTGCAGATTCGCGCGGGCCGCTCGAACACGAAGATGGTCGGGATGGCGCGGGCGAACTTTCCGCAGGTGCCGGAGCTTCCGCAGAACGGCGCGGTGAAGATCTCGGTGGCATCGTTGAAAAACATGGTGTCGAAGACGATCTTCGCGATCTCGAACGAGGAGTCGCGCTATACGCTGAACGGCGCGCTGCTGGTGCTGAAGGCCGAGAGCATGGCGATGGTGGCGACGGATGGACACAGGCTGGCGCACATTGAAAAACTCGGCGAGACACTTGAGGGGGTTTCGGGCGAGAAGAAGACGCTGATTCCGCGTAAGGCGTTGAGCGAGCTCTCGTCTCTGCTGGGGGCGTCCGATGCGGAGACGCTGGAGTTTGCCGATGACGACCAGACGCTTTTCTTCAAGGTAGGCGGCCGGGTGCTGACCAGCCGCAAGCTGACGGGTCAGTTTCCGAACTATGAGGCGGTGCTGCCGCGCGATAACACCAAGTTTGTGATCGTACGCTCGGAGGACCTGATGGGTTCGATCCAGCGCGTGGCACAGTTTGCCGATGAGCGGTCGGGCGCTATCAAGATCCGGCTGGAGCAGAATGAGCTGAAGCTCTCTTCGTCGTCTACCGACGCGGGCGAGTCCGAGGATACGATCGAGACGCCGTACAACTACGATCCTCTGGTGGTGGGATTCAATAGCCAGTACCTGATCGATTTTCTGAAGGCGATCGGGAATACGGGCGAGGTGCGGCTGGAGTTCAAGGACGCCCAGAGCGCGGGGCAGATGCGGCCGGAAGATGCGAACGAGGATGTGAAGTACCGGTACATCCTGATGCCGATGCGCATCTGAGAAGCGGCATGTGAGAAGCCCGAACGAAGGAAGCCGGGAGCGAAAGGCTTAGCACCGATCTTCACCGATGACACGGATTGAAACACTTGCGTCTTTTATGCTAACGATATCAGCTGGTGGGGGATTCCGTCGGTTTTGCGTGTCTCCGGTCAGGTCTTCCTACAGACCAACGACGAAAGACGAGGCGACGACGGGCTTCGTTTCTGGGCAAGGTTTAGAGCGGGCCTCGCGCGTTTTTCTGGTCCTGATCATTTTGCTTGCGACTGGCTTTGCGAATGCTGCGTCTCCGGGTGATACGGTGCGGACGATGCGTACGGGGTCGGACGTTACGCTGGCTCCCATTCCGGATGAGGTGCGTTCGACGCGCTTTCGGGTGACGTTGAACGGGCGACGGAGCGATGTGCTGCATGCGGCGACGGGCTACTACCTGCTGAACTTTGAGACGGCAGGCGCTGTGACAGTTTCGGTGACGGCGAGCGATCCGCACTTCTGGGATGCGGGCGTGGAGATCCAGCCGATGCGACTGGGGATTCGCCCCGTTCGGCATGGGGCGACGATTACGTTTTTAATGGCGGGGCCGGAGAAGCTGACGATCAGCAGACCGGGCGACCACTTCGCGGATGCTGAGATTCTGTTTCTCTTTGCCAACTCGCCGAACCACTCCGGGATAGCCGCGAACACGCCGCATGTGCGCTACTACGGACCTGGGACGCACCATGAGAATATTGACGCGCGCTCGGGGGATACCATCTACATTGCACCGGGCGCGGTGGTTTTCGGCTCGCTTAATCTCTGGCAGGTGCATGATGTGCATGTGCTGGGCACGGGCACAATCGTGTACGACGGGCCGCAGGATCCGCACAGCGACCAGGGCTGGATGCATAAGCCGAACTGGCATGTGATTGTGATGGACCAGGCGAGCAATATCGAGATCGACGGCATCACCTGCATCACGCGCAGCCGAAGCTGGCAGATTCAGATGAAGGACTCGCACCACATCGGCTTCTACAACATCAAGGTGATCGGGGGAAATCCGAACGACGCCAACCAGGACGGGATGGACTGGCTGGGTGGGGGGGATACGACGGTGCGGAACAGCTTCTTTCGCGCCTCCGACGATGTGTTTGCGCTGCAGGGGAACTGGGACGGGTATGATCCTGCGCTGATGCGCGTGCCGGGGCACAACGTCAGCAACATCACAATTGAAGACACGATCGCGTCGACGAGCATCTCGAACACAATTCGCGTGAACTGGCCGCAGAAGACGTTCAACAGCGCGCACTTCCAGATGTCGGACGTGGATGTGATCCACACGGGCTTCGGAGCGTGCAAGGTTCCGTTTGCGTTCTTCGAGTTGTGGGCCGATCCGGAGGGGAAGGGCTCGCAGCGGGACTATCGCTTCCGCGACATTCGGCTGGAGGACTGGTACTCGCTGTTTCAGATTCGCCAGCCGATGCCCGAGGTGCGCGATATCTCGTTCGCGGAGATATGGCCGATGGATGGGCCGGCGATGGTGCCTTCGGTGGTGAAGGGCGATGTGTCCGGGGTGGCGCTGCGGGGAGCTTCGCTGCAGGGATACCGCGGCGCGGAGCCGGTGGTGGAAGATGGCGCGGCCCAGCCGGTGATCGAACCTGCTGCTATCGATGCTCACTTCGGCTACACGCCCGGACTGCTGAAGGCGGGGCAGCGGATTGCGTTCACCGCCGCTGCGCCCGCACAGGAAGGCCGGCGGTTCGAGTGGATCTTCGGCGACGGAGCGCGCGGGAAAGGGCGTGAGGTTCGGCATGCATTTCCCGATGCAGAGGGAACGCTGCTCGATGGTTCGGGACGGTTTCGCGTTCTGCTGCATATCACCGATAGCCATCATGAACAGGCGTGGGAGAGCGAGTCGGTTGTGCTGTCGCGGCCTGCGAAGCTTCAGGCTGCAACCGCTCCAAGTGCAGCACCGGAGGCGCCGGGCGGAGAGATATTCGACCGTCTGGTTCACATTCCTGCCGATGGCGGCTATACCTTCACGCTGCTTACCAGCAGGGATGCGACGTTTGCGATCGACGGTCGGCCGCCGCAAAATACGCCGAAACCGCGTGCGCAGGTCTGTGGGGCGGAAGGCGATGCGGTGCAGCCGGTTCGCTTCAGCGTGGCGCTGAAGGCCGGAGATCATCGCATCCGCATTGACCGGCAGGCTGGAATCGAAAACGCGGCTGCTCTTGCTGGCGCTCCGGCGGACCAGCCAGTGCTGTTGTGGGAGGGGCCGGGCATTGAGCGCGGGCCTGTTCCGCAGACGGCGTATCTGCCGGTTCCTCGTTGAATTCTCAGCTTCTGGCCAACGATAACGGACTGTGGGCACTCCTATCCTGATAGCCGTGCACGTAGGCATACGAATCACCTGGAGAAGCACATGAGTTTACAGAACGTTTTGATCGACGAGTTGCGGGACCTTTACAGTGCGGAAAATCAACTGGTGAAGGCATTGCCGAAGATGGCGAAGGCGGCTGTCGATCCTGAGTTGAAGAACATTTTCACGTCCCATCTGGAAGAGACGAAGGGACATGTGGAGCGCTTGAAGCAGGTCTTTGAGCACATTGGAAAGAAGGCTACAGGGCAGCATTGCAGCGGCATGGAAGGCGTGATCGAAGAGGGCAAGGAAGCGATTGAGAAAGATGAAGAGGGAGCGACCAAGGATGTATGCCTGATCGGCGCTGCCCTGCGGGTGGAGCACTATGAGATTGCCGGGTATACCGCCGCGATTGCGATTGCGAAGGCGCTGGGCCACAAAGAGGCCGTGATGCTGCTGACCGAGACGCTGGGCGAAGAGCAGAACGCCGGCAAGAAGGTGCTGGCGCAGTCCAAGCCGGCGCTGGCGCAGGCAAAGTCGCAAGGCGAGGAAGATGAGGAAGACGCGAAGCCGAAGAACGCGAAGGAGAAGCAGTCTGATCGGAAGAGCCAGCAGGATGAGGCAGCGGCAGCGCCGGATCTGAACAAGGGCAAGTAGCAGGGCTTCAAAAAGAGATGTCCTGCCGGAGGGGCCCGCTGCGCGCGGGGCGGTCATTTCGTGACTTGCATACTCCTTCGTTTAGGCCTTCCGCTGGTCGGCGGGATATTCCCTGTCCGACCTGCGGAGGAACTGCGCCGCTCGTGCAATCGAGGAAAGGTATACCCGCCACGAAGTAGCCGCCCCGCGCAGCGGCCCGTCGCAGGAAGTCTTTCACTGCTTAGTGTGCGGCTCCCTCGGGGGCGCCTTCACCGGGACGATTTTTGCTGAGCAGGAAGGCGAAGCCAACCATGATGACGGCCATCCAGAAGAGCAGGCGGTAGATGTCCTGATAGGCGAGGGCGGAGGCCTGCTGGTTGAGCTGCTGATAGATGTTGGCCTGCGCCATGACCGACGCGTTGGCCTGATTGCCGGTGGTGCCGGTGAAGTAGCCAGTGAGGCTGTTAAGCATATTGACGTAAGCCTTGCTGCCGGGTTGCATCTGATTCTGCAGGCGAGACTGGTGGAAGAGCGAGCGGTTGGTGACCTCGGCGTTGGTGATGGAGATGAAGATGCTGCCGCCGACGTTGCGGACGAAGTTGATGATGCCGGAGACCTGGTTGGATGCCTCGCGCGGCATGCCGACATAGGCGGCGTTGGTGATCGAGATGAAGGCGAATGGAATGGGGATCATGAGCACGATGCGAAGCCAGGTGTTCATGGCGAAGCTGAGGCCGAGGTTGAGTGTCGCGGAGTTGTAGTAGAAGGCGACGGCGAAGAGCGCGAAGCCAGCGGCGACGAGATTGCGCGCGGCGAACCTGCCGGTGGCGAATCCGGCGAGCGGCATCATGAAGAGCAGGACAATGCCGCCTCCGGTGAGGGCTTCGCCGGCAAGGGTGGCGGTGTAGCCGAGCGACTGCTGCATGAACTGCGGCTGCAGGACGGTGGAGGCGTTGAGGACGCCGCCGACCAGCGCCATGAGCAGGCAGCAGATGGCAAAGTTCTTGTACCGGAAGAGATGGATGTTCATGATGGGAGCTTTAGCGCGCCACTCCCAGGCGATGAGGCCGATCATGCCGATGACGAACATGACGCCGAAGAAGCGGATGAAGTTGGAGGCGAACCAGGCGTCCTCCTCGCCCTTGTCGAGCATGATCTGCAGGCCGCCCATGGCGAGGGTAAGGAAGCCGAGACCGAGGTAGTCGAGCTTGAACAGATTCTTGCGGTCGGCTTTGATCCAGGGCGGGTCGTCGACGAAGCGGGTGACGAGGACGGTGGCGAGGATGCCGACGGGAATATTGATGTAGAAGATCCAGCGCCAGGAGTAGTTGTCGGTGATCCAACCGCCGAGAGTGGGGCCGATGGAGGGAGCGAGAACGGCAACGAGACCATAGAGGGCGAAGGCCTGGCCGCGCTTTTTCTCTTCGAAGGAGTCGGCCATGATGGCTTGGGCCATGGGCTGCAGACCGCCGCCGCCTATGCCCTGGATGACGCGGGCGATCAGCAGGATGGGCAGCGAAGGTGAGATGCCGCAGAGGAAGCTGGCGACGGTGAAGAGCGCGATGCAGGAGAGAAAGAAGTTTTTGCGGCCGATGACTGACGAGGCCCAGGCGCCGGCGGGCAGTACGATCGCGTTCGAGACGAGGTAGCTGGTGAGGACCCAGGTGCCCTGGTCGGTGGACGCACCGAGGTTGCCGGCGATGTGGGGCAAGGCGACGTTGGCGATAGAGGTGTCGAGCACCTCCATGAAGGCGGCAAGCGCGACGGTCGCTGCGATCACCCAGGGGTTTACGCGTGGACGCCAACTCTGGTGGCTTGTTTCATTCGTTTCGTCCGCCAACACCGCTCCCGGGCAGAGATCTGCAGTTTATAAGAAGCGCGGGAGGGTGACGGGGATGCAAGATTTTGCGGCGGATAAGGATGCAGCCTTCGTATGGTGAACGAGAGGCTTAACATCAATCTTCACGGACACAGATTCAAGCAGTGGCGATTCGAATGCGGGATCCCGTTCGACTTCGCTCAAGGCAGGCTTCTCCACTGCGGCGGCAGAGTGCGCCGCCTTCGATCGATGATGCTTTCCGAACTAGGTTTGGACAGGTTCAAAAACAGGGTTCACTCTCTTTGGTTTGAAGAAATAAGACACAAACACAAACCCCCACGGCACAGCGACGATGGGCAGGATGACCCACAGAAACGGCGTGGCGATGGCTTCGGCCGGTGAACCTGCCAGCGTGCCGCTCGACCAGAGTGGATAAGCCACGAGAATGAGCCACAGGACCTTGTAGAAGATCTCGAGCAGCACGATGGGCAGCATCTTCACTGGGCGGATGATTCCCAAGCCCGCCAGCGTGGCGAAGGCTGTCCAGACGCACCACACGACGGCATCGGTCGGGTCCCATGGTCCCTTATGGGTGAGAATATGTGTCCATGTGCCTTTGCCCAGTACGAAGAACATCAAGATATAGAGCAGTCGCAGGAGGTAGATGTTGATGCGAAGAACGCCTTCGTTCCGGACGTCCGGTTGGAAGAGGGTTTTGGGGTTGAGGGTCATGGTGATCTCCTTGGGAGTAGCTTCAGATTTTCTAGTCTTCGCCGTCACCGGTGAAGGCAAGGATGTCGCCGGGCTGGCATTCGAGCGTGATGCAGATCGCTTCCAAGGTGGAAAAGCGGATTGCCTTGGCCTTGCCGGTCTTTAGGATCGATAGGTTGGCGAGAGTGATTCCGACCGCCTCCGACAAGTCGGTGAGCGACATGCGCCGGCGTCCCAGCACCTCGTCCAGCATGACGATGATGGGCATGGCTCAGACTGTCCCTTCCAGCTCGTTACGCATTGCGGAACCGGCCGCGAAGACGCGACTGAGCACAAAGACCATCAGCACCGAGATCCAGCCTCCGGCAGAGAAGGTATCGCTCGGTGCGGCTGAGCCCATGGCTGGGAAAAACCTGCCCAGCAGCGAGAGGGGGATGTCGATCAACTGCAGCGCGAAGAGAGACCACCCAATTATTTTGAGCCGGTAAGCGTTCGCGAGAATGAAGGGATCGCCTGCGCTCACACTGGCGATGATCTGAGCCAATGCCACGAGGAGTCGGTCGGCAGCCATGCCCAGCGCGATACCGATAAGCATCTCCAGACGGAAGCCGGTCATCGCCGATCGCATGTCCACTCGTGGATCTGATTGGAGAAGGAGAGCCGCGAACTGCGCGGAGAAGATCCAGGACAGGAGAAACAATAGAAAGATGCCCAGCAGCAGCAGCCGATTGGCCAAAAATGCAGTGCGCACCACCCACCGCGAACTCTTTATCAGTCGATCTCGACTTGCCATAGCGGCTCTCCTTATCGATAACCAATAAGGGTGCCGTCCTGGCCTGTCAAGCAAAATTTATCGAAAAACGA
Organism: Edaphobacter sp.; assembly: GCA_965277335.1. Taxonomy (GTDB): domain Bacteria; phylum Acidobacteriota; class Terriglobia; order Terriglobales; family Acidobacteriaceae; genus Edaphobacter. The sequence continues at coordinate 1,207,437 of CBDICJ010000009.1, forward strand.
TAATAATATCGAGCACGACAAAATCATACGGAAGTGGCATGCGAAGGCACTCCAGTGATCGACTCCTTGGAACCTGTCCTTTGTAACGTGCTCTTGAGGGGATTACGGGCAAGAAAGCAGTGGATTCCGACGCGATGACCGGGAAGAATTGAACGTTCGGTCGTGAGCTCATTCAGGGCGAAGGGATAGTGTGGAGACTTGTCGCTCTGCTTCGTTATTGGCGCAGCTCGACTTCGGTGGCGCCCTGGCCGCCCTGGTTCTGCGGCGGCTCGGTGACGGTGGTGACGTGAGGGTGACTGCGGAGGAATTCGCGCAGGGTGCGGCGCAGGACGCCCATGCCGGTGCCGTGGACGATGCGGATGCGCGGCAGCCCGGCTAGGAAGGCGCGATCGAGGAAGCGTTCGACCTCGGTCTGGGCTTCGTCGGCGGTGCGGCCGATCACATTGATCTCGGAGGTCATGTAGTCGGTGTCGTTGTTGGCGGTGGCTACGGTGATCCCTCCACGCCTGCGGGCGGCTTCTAGGGGAGTGACGACCTTTACTGTCTCGACTTCGGCGATGTCTGCGATGCCGGCGCGCATCTTCATGGGGCCGATGGAGACTTCCAAGTTTTTTGGGTCACCGCCGGGGCCGCGATCCAGGATGCGGTCTACGCGAGCCTGACGGCCGAGGGATTTGAGCTTGACCAGGTCGCCGACCTTGATGCCCTTGGGAAGGTGAGGCTGGGCGGCGGGATCGTCTTTGTCGGCGCGGTTGGTGTGGGCGACTACCGTTGAGTTGAACTGGTCTGAAAACTCCCGCCGGAGGCGGGCAATTCTCGCAGAGGAGTCGCGGGAGATCTTTTGCGCGACGGCCTTATCGTCGATGGCTTTGACGGTCTCGCGGAGCTGGTAGGCGAAGTCTTCGAGGAGGGAGTTGAGCTTGGCCTCGAGCTCCTTGGTGCGGGCCTTCTGTTCGACGCGGCCTTCCACTTCGACGCGCGCCTTCTCGCGGGAGAGTTCGCGTTCCCGCTGCTGCATGGACTCGCGTTCGGCTGCGGCGGCGGTGAGCTGGTCGTGGAGCTGGTCGAGGAAGGCTCCGATGTCGGCGGTCTGGGTGGTCATCTGGGCGCGAGCGGCGGCGATGATGTCCGGTTGCAGTCCGAGTCGGGCAGCGATGTTGAGGCCGGCGGAGGCTCCGGGAACCCCGAGGCGCAGCTCGTAGGTGGGGGTGAGGGTCTGCTGGTCGAAGCCTACGGCGGCGTTCAACACGCCGGGGTGATTTGCGGCGTAGACCTTGAGCGAGGTGAGGTGCGTGGTGATGCAGGTCCACGCGCCGAGGACGAGGAAGTGGGAGGCGATAGCTACGGCGAGGGCGGCGCCTTCTTCGGGATCGGTGGCGGAACCGAGTTCGTCGAGCAGGACGAGCGAGTCTGGCGTGGCCTCGCGGGAGATGCGGTCCAGGTTGACGATGTGGGCGGAGAAGCTCGAGAGGTTGCGCTCGATGGATTGAGCGTCGCCGATGTCGGCGTAGACGCTGGTGAAGAGAGGAAGCTTTGCTTCTTCGGCGGGAACGGGAATGCCCGCCTGGGCCATCAATGAGAGCAGTCCGAGGGTCTTGAGCGAGACGGTCTTGCCGCCGGTGTTGGGACCGCTGAGGATGAGCTGCTTTGTGCCGGCTGGAAGGATAATAGTCAGTGGGACGGGGGTGGTTGGGGTGGTGTCGCCGGCTTCGAGAGCTTCGGCTCGCATGCGCAGTTCGAGGAGCGGATGGCGGGCGGCGGTAAGGGAGAGTCGTTGAGTTGCCAGTTCTCCGTTGTCCGTTGCCAGCTTTTGGTCACTGACAACTGGCAACGGAGCACTGACAACTATGAAGGTAGGGCGGACGCAGTTCAGGGTTTCGGCGAAGCGGGCGCGGGCAGCATGGGATTCGACTTCGGCGAGGATGGAGGCGCCGAGGTGAATGGTGGTGGCTTGCTGACCGAGAGCGCGAGTCATGGCGACGAGGATGCGGTGGATCTCGGACTGTTCTTCGTCGAGGAGGCGGACGAGTTCGTTGTTCTGCTCGATGGTTTCGAGGGGCTCGACAAATACCGTTTGCCCGGAGGAAGACGAGCCGTGAATGACTCCAGGAACGCGGCGTTTGAACTCGATCTTGACGGGGATGACGAAACGGTCGCCGCGAATGGTGATGAGATCTTCCTGTAATAACTGTGTGCCGCCGCTTGTGCTGCCGCCCTCCGCGAGCTGGCGGAGGGACCTGCGGAGGCTCTCTTCAATGGCGCCGTGCTGGCGCTCCATGGCGCGGCGGATGCGGCGGAGCTCGGGCGAGGCGTCGTCGTTGAGGCTGCCGTCGGGTTCGATCTTCCCGCGCAGCAGGCGAAGGAGCGGGGCGAGATCATGGTCGAGCAGAGGCGCGGACAGTGCGGCGATGCCCGGCCACTCGTAGTGCGTGCCGCTGGGCGGCGGGCCGAGGAGGTTGCGCCATGCGGCTACGCGCTCGACTACGGTGAGGAGGTCGCGGATCTCGATGGATTCGAGTGCGGCGCCGTCGATGCGAGCTTTATCGAGCAGGGTAGTGGGGTCGAAGAGGCCGCGAAACTCGAAGCTGCCGCCGCGCAGGAAAAAGGATCGCAGCTCGGCGGTGCGCTGCTGCTGGAGGTCGATCCAGGCGAGGTCGCTCGAGGGTTCGAGGGCGAGGACCCAGGCGCGGCCGAGGGAACTCCAGGTGCGGCCGGCGATGTGGTCGCGGAGGCGGAGCCATTCGAGCGCGGCGGCGCTGGTTTCGACGAGCGGGGAGGGGATGGCCGGGAAAAGGGCTGGTGCATTCACTTCTCTTATCGTACCCTCGCAGGGAACCGCAGATGCTGTGCTTGCGTAGCAGGTAAAGACTTATCCTGCCGGACGAGCGCCTGCGGGACGCGCGGTCACTTCGTGGCGGGTATACCCTTCGGGTGGGTCTCCCGGTGGTCGACAGGAGAATCTTTCCGCCGACCAACGGAAGGCCCAGCACGTTCCACTCGCCACCACAAGATGTACGTGTCACGAAGTGACCGAGCGCCCCGCAGGCGGCCCGTCCGGCAGGACAAAGAGTTTGGAGGTAAGAGATGGTCTGTCAAGCATGTGGTGCTCCCGTAGCGGAGGCAAGTTCGTTCTGTTCGCATTGCGGTGCGCGGGTCGTGGCCGCTCCGCCGGTATACACAGCCAATCCCAGCACGCCGCGCCCGGTGCCGATGCTGTTGCCTCGAGTGCAGCGGCATCTGCAGACGCTGGGGATTCTGTGGTGCGTCTTCGGCGCATACCGGATCGTTGGCGGCCTGGTTGGCATGTTCGTTCTGCGCGTGATTACACTGCGAAGCTTCGCCGGAGGCTGGCCGTTCGGGGATCATCTGAGCGGGTCGTTTGGTCCCGGTCCGGCGTGGCTGGGCGCGTTTTTCCCGTTGATTGCGGCTTATACGGCGGTAATGGCCGCGCTGGCGCTGCTGGTCGGCTACAGCCTGCTGACGCGGAGGCCCTGGGGAAGAACGTTTGCCGTCGTTGTGGGCATACTGACTCTGTTCAAGCCGATCCTGGGCACGGCATTGGGGATCTACACGCTTTGGGCGCTGGCTCCGGCGGTTTCGGGAATGGAGTACGACGCGTTGGCGGACCGGACCTGAAAGGCCGCCTGTGCATGCCATAGAGCGCTGGCTTTAGACTGGAAGGATGAACTTTCCTGCTACGCGGTTGCGCCGGTTGCGCCGTACTGAGGCGATGCGATCGCTGGTTCGCGAGACGCATCTGCATCCGGGAGCGCTGATCTATCCGGTATTTGTCTGTCCGGGCGAGGGCGTGCGCAAAGAGATCGGGTCGATGCCCGGGGTCTTCAATCTGTCGATCGATCAGGCCTTGAAGGAGGCCGAGACCTGCGCAACGCTGGGGCTTGGGGGCTTACTGCTCTTTGGGCTGCCGGCGGAAAAGGACGAGCAGGCGTCGGGGGCGTGGGCCGACGATGGCATCGTGCAGCAGGCGCTGCGGGAGATGAAGAAGAACCGCAGGCTGGATTCGCTGGTAACAATTGCGGATGTCTGCCTGTGCGAATACACGTCGCATGGCCACTGCGGCATTGTGTCTCGTGATGGCGAAGGCGTGGAGGCAGGCTATGAGATTGAGAACGATTCGAGCGTGCGGCTGATTGCGAAGACAGCGGCGTCGCTGGCCAAGGCAGGGGCGGATGTGGTGGCGCCGTCGGACATGATGGATGGGCGGGTGGAGGCAATCCGCGAAGCGCTCGATGCGGGCGGGTGGGAACAGACGCCGGTGATGAGCTATGCGTCGAAGTTCGCGTCGGCGTTCTACGGACCGTTTCGCGAGGCGGCGGATTCGGCTCCGCAGTTCGGCGACCGCAGGAGCTATCAGATGGACGGCGCGAACCTGCGCGAGGCAATGCGGGAGATCGACCAGGACATCGCAGAAGGAGCGGATATGCTGCTGATGAAGCCGGCGATGCCGTATCTCGATGTGATTCGCGCGGCGCGGGAGCGCTACGATCTGCCGATGGGCGCGTACCAGGTTTCGGGCGAGTACTCGATGCTGCATGCGGCGTTTCAGCGCGGGTGGCTGGAGCCGGAGCGGGCGATGATGGAGTCGCTGCTGTCGATACGGCGGGCGGGGGCGGACTTTATTGTGACGTATTTTGCGAAGGATGCAGCGAAGGTGCTGGGGTGAGCGGCTAAGTTCCTGAATGAAAAACGATCAGGAAGGTACACAAGCAGGCAATGATTAGCCCTGCGTAAGCATGTCGTCGAGTTCGGCGAAGACTTCGGTGAGTGGGATGCGGATGGGGGTTCCGGGAACTGTGAATTCGGCGTTCGCGGGCTTATGCATGCCGTCGGCGGTGGCGACCCAGGCGTTGCGGCTGATGGGATCAATGAGCCAAACGTGTTCGACTCCCATGTGGAGGTAATCGACGATTCTTTCGTGCATGCGGTGCATTCTGTCTTCCGGGGAGAGGACCTCAATGCAGATCAGCGGAGCTTTCTGAACGATGTTATCCGCGGGATCGCCGCGGCGCATCACGCAGACGTCAGGAATTCTGTAGCGATTTGCAGAGACTTGAACGCGAAGTTCGGGTGCCGCAACGATGCCCCATGCGCGGCGGTTGGCGTTAAAGATGGCGTACAGGATTCCCTGCACAAAGGCATGTGGACGTTCTCCCACATTTCTCTCCTGGAGTTCGCCGTCGATGTAGTCGCAGTCCGGGCGGTAGGTGTTGGTGAGATATTCGCTGACCGGGATGAGTGTGGAGCTGGCCATGAGGATAGTATCGCGCAAAACAGCTGGTATGGCTGGAATTTGTGCCCTCATCGCACACCTCGTCCCGACGGTCGGGATTAGAGATATTCGTGCCGACCAACGGAAGGCCCTATGCTGCTGGACCTGCCCAGACCGGTACACACGTCACGAAGTGACCGCCCCACGCGCAGTGGGCCCGTCCGGCAGGACACTATCTTTACTCGTCCGGTGGCAGCCGGGTGATGACGACACGTTCGCCCAGCTCCTCTTCGACGAATTCAAGATCGGTGGGCTCGGCGTAGCGGACGTTGTAGCTGGTGAGCGAGCTGGCGACGAGGTAGAGATTGGAGCCGGGCACGGGCACCCAGTAGTCTTCGTTGGGCTTTTGGATGTTGGCGGCGCGGTCGCGGGCAAGCAGGTCACGTTGAAAGCGCTGCGCGTGAATCAGGAAAATGCCTTCGAGCTGCCCGGCCTGGTCGGTGAACCAGTTGACGAGGCGGCCGCGGTAGAGGATGTTGAGGCTCGAGAGCGCGTCAATTTCAACGATGATCCGGGGATCGTTCGAGGGCAGGGCAAGGGTAGTGAAGAGGACCTGCCACTCGGAGACGTTTTTGAGCAGGAAGCGATCGCAGAACTTGCGCAGGAAGCTGCCGTCGGCATAGTCGCCGTAGCTGCGGATCACGCGGCCGGTGAGCCAGCCCTCAAGGGCGCAGAACAGCCACAGAACGGCGATGAAGCGGGCCTGCTCGGCTGCACAGCGCAGATAGGCAGCGAGGAGGACCGGGGTGCCTTTGGTGGTGTCCGACAGCAGCGAGGAGAGGACGGCGTGGTAGGCCTCGCGTTTGCCTAACGAAGGATACGAGGCCGGGTGTGTGGGCGGCAGGCTGCCAAGGGGCGTGTGAAGCAGCAGGATCCAGGCGAGCAGGAAAGGAATGACGGTGACGAGGACGGAGAAGACGACTTCTTCGGTGCGGGTGCGCTGGAAGCGTTTGCTTGAAATGTAAAAGGAGAAGGTGAGCCGGTAGATTGCTCCTGGAGCCAGCAGATACGCCACCAGAACGAATCCGGCAACGATGGCGATCAAGGCGTGCCTGGCTCGCGCTGGATGAGGTAGCGATTGCCTTGATCATCGGTGAAGATGGAACGCCCGCTGGTGTTGAGGTCGGCCTTGATCTTCTCGCTGACGCCGCGCAGCCGGGAGCGCAGGCCTTTTTCGGCGCCGGACGAGGTCGGCTTGCGAAGCGTTCGAGTAAGCTCTGCTACGTCACTGACCATTGGTTCTCCCCAACATTTCCACAGGTCTATTATGCCGCAGATGTCAAGCGCGAAAGTGGCTCAAGTCCGAGCCGGAATCAAAAAGGTAGCGGGCGAATCGAATAAGATGGTGTGTATTCGATCCCACTTATGGAGTGTTCCGCTTTGGCAGAGAAGATAAAAGAGACAGACAAGACAGAGACGATTTATGACGTCGTCATTCTGGGCGGCGGCCCCGCGGGTTACACCTGCGCCATTCGCGCCTCGCAATATGGCCTCAAGGCCGCGCTGATCGACGCGAACGACCGGCTGGGCGGGACGTGCCTGCTGTGGGGCTGCATCCCGACCAAGGCGATGCTGTTTTCGGCGGAGCTGTGGGATCACCTGAAGCATGCCGACCGCTACGGCATCGACGGCGTGACGCCGAAGCTGAACTGGAAGGGTCTGCTGGCGCGCAAGGACGACGTTATCTCGCGCCACGTCAAGGGCCTCGACTTCCTGATGAAGAAGAACAAGATCAACGCGATCAAAGGCTACGGCCGGCTGACCGGCCCGGCGAAGGACGGCGTTCACACGGTGGAAGTTAAGCTCGCCGACGGCAAGACCGACACGGTCAAGGCGAAGAAGGTGGTTCTCGCGACGGGTTCTGATGCGCGCATGCTGCCCGGCTATACGCCCGACGAGACTATCCTGACGAACTACGAGATTCTGAAAATAGCCGAGATGCCCAAGTCGCTGGTGGTTGTCGGCTCGGGCGCCGTGGGCGTCGAGTTTGCCTCGATCTTCAAGAGCTTCGGCGCCGAGGTGACGATTCTAGAAGCGCTGCCGCGCATCGTGAACGCCGAGGACGAGGACATCAGCAAGGAGCTGCTGCGGCTCTATAAAAAACGCGGAATCGACGTGCATGTCTCGGCTAAGGTGGACAAGATCGAGAAGAATAAAGACGGCGCGCTCGTCCACTTTACGAAGTCTGACGGGAAGGGGGAGACCAGGCAGGCGGAGAAGGTATTGGTCGCCGTTGGCCGCGCGCCGCGTACCGCCGACATCGGCCTCGACAAGGTAAAGATCACGCCGGACCGCGGCTTCATCCTGACCAACGAGTGGATGGAGACGACGGAGCCGGGGATCTATGCGATCGGCGATATCGTCGCCGGACTGCCGCAGCTCGCGCACGTCGGCAGCATGGCTGGTTTGGTGGTCGCGGCGCGCATCGCCGGCAGGTACGCCAAGGCGGTGAACCGCACGCGCATTCCGGGCTGCACCTACACCGATCCGCAGATCGCCAGCGTCGGCCTGACCGAGGCGCAGGCCAAGGAGAAGGGATACCAGGTCAAGGCCGGCAAGTTCCCCTTCGTCGGCAACTCCAAGGCGACGATTCTCGATGCGCACGACGGCTTCATTAAGATCGTCGCGGATGCGAAGTATGGCGAGATTCTCGGTGTCCACATCATTGGGCCGTACGCGACGGAGATTATCGCCGAAGCCGTGACCGCGATTGAGCTGGAGGCGACGGTGGAAGAGATGATGTTCACCATCCACGCTCATCCGACTGTGGCGGAGGCGCTGCTCGATGCGTTTTCCAGTGTCGAGGGTCAGGCAGTCAATGTTTAGAACAGGGTCAACACCTTCGCGGATACAATAACTATTACGACCGATACTGCAATTTTTGGAACTCATCAGAAAACCTGTGAGAAGCATGGGGCGTACGTTCCTGGTGCCTCGTTCTCACAGGTAGCTGATACAGCCGTACCTTAGCAATCTGCTCCACGAGGAGATTCGCATGAAGGTTTCGTCAGCATGGGCAGAGAAAGCACTCTTCGTCGTTGCGTTTTCAGTCGCTGTATGGCATTTCGTGCGCGTCGACACAGCGCCTCTTTCCCTGATCACGCAGTACATTCCCGACGATTCTTTCTACTATCTCGAAATTGCGCGCAATCTCGCCATGCGCGGCCTCTCCAGCGTCGATGGCGGCCAGACGACGACCACGGGCTATCACCCGCTATGGGCCTGGGTCTGCGTGGTGATCGCGCATCTCGTCAGGTTCGATCGTATGGCGCTCCTGCGCGGAATGATCCTAACCTCCGGTGTGCTTGCGCTGGGAACCGTGCTTGCATTGAGTGTATTTGCGTGGCGGCGCTCGCTGATGTTGCTTTCGGTCATCACCCTGTCCATCACTTCATTTTCCTTTCTATACAACTCAGTCTCTGCCATGGAGTGGTCGCTGATGATCGTCTTCAGTACGGCAACCGCCTTCGCTCTTGCGTCTACGCAGAGAGACTCTAAGCCGGAGTTTATGTTGCCCGGGCTCTTCATCCTCGGAACTCTCGGCTCGCTGGCTCGCAGCGACTTCGGGGGCCAGACGGCATGTTATCTCTGCGCCGCTCTTGCGGTCTGGCTGATTCGCGGAGAAAAGCGCTTTTTTCTTCCGTCCCTCTCTGCCCTTCTCGGCGCATCTGCCGGTCTCGCGATCACGCTCTCTCGCGACTATCTGCTAACCGGCAGCTTCGTGCAGGGTTCGGCAAGAATGAAGTCCATCTGGAGCAAATTCGGCGGCCACAGCCCTCTGCCTTTCATTCCAGTTATGCTGCGTTCCGTCATCTATGACCTCATTCACCGGCCAAAGCTGATCCACCATGCAGTCGCTTCGATAAGCAAAGAGCGACAGCCCGGAGCAGCGCACCTCACAGGCGCGGCTATGACGATCGGCATCCTGCTTCTGCTGGCCTTCCTTGTGACTGCATGGATAGCGATCTGTCTGCGGTCACTCCGTAGCCGCGCCACCGAACTCGCTCCGGAGCACGCTCTCTTTCTCCTGTTGAGCGCAGGGTTCACGATCGTCCTGTACGCGGGAGTGGATGTCTTCAACAGCTTCGCGCTGCAGATCTGGTATAGCGCGCAGATCACGGTTGCGATCGTCATCCTGCTGTACTTCATGGCAAAGGCAGTTGCCGCGAGCGGCCACCCGCGATGGGCTCATGCCGTACTGGCGCTGGTCACGATATCAAACCTTGTCTGTTTCGCGCTCTCCAAGCCGAAATACGGACCCCAGGCGCGCACACTCGCCGTCGCGCTCGCCACAAAGCAATTAGCCGGTAACGCGCGGGTCGGATTTCCAGACAGCGGAATCTTCAACTTTGCCTACGGCGGGACTGCGATTAATCTGGATGGCCTGGTGAATAATGAAATCGTGAACTACGCCCCCTATCGCCTGCCGTGCTATTTGCTCGACAAGAAGATCGAATACTTCACAGGCTTCGGAGAGACAACAGAGATCGCACTCCGCCCGCGTCCTTACAGCGATTACTCCGCAGTGCAAACGCTCGCTTTGCCAGACGATGATTCCTTCATCATTCATCGATTGGACGAAGCCAGGGTCCGCGCGTTGCCTGAGTGCTCGAGATAGAGCGGCACCAAGACAATGCACATCAATCTTCTCCATCTCGGTCGCATCTCTTACGCGGAAGGGCTGGCTGCGCAGGCGCAGGTGATCGCGGCGCTCAAGGCAGACCAGATCGGTGATACGCTTCTGCTGATGGAGCACCCCCCGGTATTGACGCTGGGGCGCAATGCGAAGCGCTCGAATGTTCTGGCGAGCGATGAACTGCTGGCTCGCCGAGGAGTCGAGCTTCACGAGATCAACCGCGGCGGCGATGTGACCTATCATGGCCCCGGCCAGCTGGTCGGCTATCCGATCCTTGACCTTCGCGGCGAGTGGCCTGGCAAGAAAGGTCCTGGCTTGAAACACCTCGGACCCGTCGACTACGTTCGCCTGCTCGAGGAGGCGCTAATCCGCACCTGCGGCGACTTCGGCGTTCTCACCCAGCGCATCTGCAAGCTGACCGGCGTCTGGACGATGGCCGGCGGAAGCATTCGCGAGAAAAAGATTGCGGCGATCGGGGTGCATGTATCGCAGGGCGTCACATCGCATGGCTTTGCGCTGAACGTTACGACCGACCTGCGCGACTTTGAGTGGATCGTGCCCTGCGGCCTTGCCGACCGCGAGGTGACCAGCCTGGAGCTGGAGGCGGATGCCGACCGGACGCCGACGATGTACAGCGCGATCCACTCGGTAGCGCGCAACTTCGGGCGGGTCTTTGAACGGCAGATGCTGTGGTGCGAGTCCCTCGATCCACTCTTGGCGGTGCGCATCGAATAGGCCGAAGCGACAAGGAGAACGTTCGCTAACCGCACCGCCGCAGCCAGCCAGTGCGCTGCCGCCGTATAATCCCATACGTGTAAGCTCCGCTGCATACCAGGCTGCAACACGCTGGAATGTCTTTGTATCTGTTTCGAGGGAGAAGAAAAGTTCATGCCGACCGAAGTAGTCATGCCCCAGATGGGCGAATCGATCACCGAAGGCACTATCACCAAATGGCTTAAGAAGCCGGGTGACACCATTCAGCGCGACGAGCCGCTCTTCGAGATCTCTACCGACAAGGTCGATGCGGAGATTCCCTCTCCCTCCGCAGGCACGCTGAAAGATATCAAGATCACCGAAGGCACGACGGTTCAGATCAACACCGTCGTCTGCACCATCGAGGAGATCGGCTCCGCGTCGGCCTCTTCTCCGGTTGCAGCCGCCGCACCGGCCAAAGCTGAGGCCGAGACCGCCGCGGCTCCCGCAGATGACAGCGCCACGCCAGCGGCAGTCGATACGCCTGCGGCGACACAGGGCAATCCTCCGACGGCGGGCGGCCTGGGCACGGAAGTTCTCATGCCGCAGATGGGCGAATCCATCACCGAAGGCACCATTACGAAGTGGCTCAAGAAGGTCGGCGACACGGTGCAGCGCGATGAGCCGATCTTTGAGATTTCGACGGACAAAGTTGACGCCGAAATTCCTTCGCCGGTCGCTGGTGTCCTCTCCGAGATCAAGGTTCCCGAAGGCTCGACGGTTCAGATCAACACGGTAGTCGCGGTGATCGGCGGGAGCGCCGGCAAATCTGCGTCGCCTGCTCCTGCTGAACCGGCCGCAGCAGCACAGGCTGCGCCTGCGTCCGCTCCAGCTCTCGCTTCTGCTGCATCTGCTTCCGAAGGCGAACGTGCCCGTTCTTCGCCGCTGGTGCGCAAGATCGCGAAGGACAATAACGTCGATCTGTCGCAGGTCCCGGGCACGGGAGCCTCTGGCCGCATTACCAAGACGGACATCCTTGGCCACCTCGAACAGGGTCCGAAGCCAGCCGTCGCTGCTCCTCCCGCATCCACGGTTCCGGCTGCATTTGCCGCCGCGCCTGCTCCTGCCGCTGCCAAGCCCGCGGCGCCTCAGCCGCAGCCCGGCGAGATCGTTCCGATGACTAAGATGCGCTCCATCATTGCGCAGCGCATGGTCGAGTCGAAGCGCACCAGCCCGCACGTCCACACCGTCTTCAAGGTGGACATGACGCGCATCGTCAAGCTGCGCGAGAAGGAGAAGGCGAAATACGAGCAGCGCAATGGCGTGAAGCTGACCTATATGCCCTTTATTGCCCGCGCCGCCATCTACGCATTGCGCAAGCATCCTGTTGTCAACGGCTCGATTGAGGGCGAAGCGATTCGCTATAACAAGAACATCAACATCGGCATCGCCGTCGCGCTCGACTGGGGTTTGATCGTACCCGTAATCAGGCAGACCGAAGAGAAGAACTTCCTCGGCGTCGCGCGGGCCATTGTCGATGTGGCCGATCGCGCGCGCGGCAAGAAGCTGGCTCCCGACGAGATCTCCGGCGGCACCTTCACGCTGACTAACTCCGGCATCTTCGGCGAGCAGTTCGGGACGCCTATCATCAACCAGCCGCAGAGCGCAATTCTCGGCATCGGGGGTCTTAACAAGGAAGCTGAAGTGCTCACCGACAAGGATGGAAACGACTCCATCGCGATTCGCTCCATCCAGCGCTTCGCGCTCGGCTTCGATCACCGCATTGTCGACGGTGCCGACGCTGGCAAGTTTATGTCCGACTTTAAAGCATATCTGGAGAACTGGTCGGAAGACATCGGGTAACCACTTCGTGGCGTGTACCGCTTCGCGTGGTCCTCCCGATGGTCGGAAGGAGGATCCATGCCGCTCGCAACGCCGGGAAAAGGTATACCCGTCACAAATTGACTGCCCCACGCGCAGCAGGTCCGTCCGGCAGCACACAGCCTCTATACTAAAGCAGCGCCTTCGCCCGCAGCACCAGTTTTACCGCCTCATCTGCCGTCTTCCCGACAGCTGACAGGTGCCCCATCTTCCGGCCTTTGCGCGGCTTGTGTTTTTCGTAGAGATGCAGCCGGACTCCCGGTACTGAGAGCGCGTGATCGAACATCGGCTCCCGGGTTGATCCGTCTGGGTTCAGCCACAGGTCTCCGAGCAGGTTAGCGATCGCCGCAGGCTGCACCACCACCACGCTGCCCAGCGGCAGATCGCACACTGCCCGCACCAGCTGCTCGAACTGCCCGGTCACGCAAGCCCGCACGCTCGCGTGATAGCTGTTGTGCGGACGCGGAGCCAACTCATTGACCAGCAGCTTGCCGTCGGTCGTGCAGAACATCTCGACTGCCAGGACGCCCTCCAACTGAAACGTATCGGCAATCTCCTCGGCAATTTTTTGCGCTTCGGTCTCCATCGCAGGCGAGATCGGCGCAGGCATTGCGCTCCACGCCAGGATCTGGTTCTCGTGGTGATTCCACGCAGGCGGATACACCTTTACCTCGCCGTGGGGAGCGCGCGCCACCAGCACCGAAATCTCGCGGTCTAGCGCAATCGCCTTTTCTACCACGCCGGCGCCCTCACCCAACGCTTCCCATGCGCCCCGAATTTCATCGTCTATCGCAGCACCCGCATCGAACCCGACCTTTCCCTGCCCACGCCCGTCGTAGCCTCCGGTGGCGCTCTTGCAGAAGCATCGACCGCCCAGCGCAGCCACTGCCTCGCGCAGCTCCTGGAGCGATCGCACGGCGCGATACTCTCCCACGGGAAACCCGTTCCGTCGCAGCCAGTCCTTCTGTTCGATCCTGTCCTGAATCACCGCGAGCATTGCCCCACCCGGACGCACGGGCGCATAGCTCGCGGCGGCGGTCATGCTGGCGGGCGAAATCTGTTCGATCTCGAGTGTCACTACATCGCATCCCCGCGCTAGATTCGCCGCCTCTCGCGAATCGTCCCAGCCGGCCTCGATGCATCCATCCACCACAAACCGCGCCGGACAGGCGGGATCGGGATCGAGCACCAGGATGCGATAGCCCATCGCGCGCGCCGCCATCGCCGTCATTCGGCCAAGCTGTCCGCCGCCGAAGATTCCAATCGTCGCGCCTGGCAGGATGGGCTTCGCGATAGCCGCGCCGGAGCTCACGCGCCAACCTCATCATCCTCGATCGACTGCGACAGAACCTCATCGCGCCGCGAACCGCGCCACGCCACCAGCTTCTCCCGCAGCGCCGCATCGGTCGTCGCCAACATCGCGATGGCCAGCAGACCGGCATTCATCGCGCCCGCCGCGCCGATTGCCAGCGTGCCTACTGGAATGCCTTTCGGCATCTGCACGATGCTCAGCAGCGAGTCGAGCCCTTGCAGCGCCGTCGCCGGGATCGGTACGCCCAGCACCGGGACCACCGTCTTGGCCGCGATCATTCCCGGCAGATGCGCTGCGCCGCCTGCGCCCGCAATGATGGCCCGCAGCCCGCGGGTTGCCGCCGCCTCTGCATACTCGAACAAAAGATCGGGCGTGCGATGCGCCGAAATCACCCGCACCTCGTGAGCCACGCCGAACTCCTGCAGCACCTCGACGGCGTTCCGCATAACCGCGTAATCATTGCGGCTTCCCATCACCACCCCAACCAAAACACTGCCCTTCGGGTCAACGTCCATGGCCCCGATTATACGGTCTCCTCCACAGACGCCGCGCCCTCCGAACCGGCTCTACTGCTTGGCCCAGACGCTCGCATTCAAGCACATCACCACGCCATCGATGATCGCAGATAGGCCCGCGGTAAACTGGTCCGAATCCGCGATGTGCCGGTTCGTCACAGCGTCGGTTACGTTGATCGCCGCGCCGACGATCTCGAGCGCTGCCTTCTTCTTCTGCTCGCCATTTTCCTTGCCGAACAGAGCTTCGGTTCCCTGAATCACGCCAGGCAGCAAAGTCATCGTGCGAAAAAACAGCTTCAAGAAATTCATTTGTCTTGCTCCTTTGAACTCAATCTGGTTTACCGCCGAAAATAATCAATCGCCAGATGAAACATGGCGAGCAGCGTTCCTCCGGCGCTTACAAATCCCTTCATGCGCTGTACGCTTCGCTCATGACGATTCACTCGCTGCTCCAGCTCGACAATCCGCCCCGGCTGACCAATTCCCATCAACTGCTGCATCTGGCTCTTCAGCACACTTAGATCCGCTAATACCTGCCCTTCGAACTCTGTCATTGAATCCTCCTTTCCTGGAAATTTTTAGAAGCTGTGTCCTGCCGGACGGGCCGCCTGCGCGGCGCGCGGCCACTTCGTGGCGTGTGTACCTTTCTCGATGGTACGAACTTCTTCGGTCCTCCCGTTGGTCGGGATCAGAGATCTCCAGCCGACCATCGGGAGGCCCACCCGAAGGGGTATACCCGCCGCGCAGGCGGCCCGTCCGGCAGGACAGAATCGTTTACTCGCTCACCGGCAGATCCGTAAATACCGCACTCGAAAACCGCGAGTAGAGCCGCGGCGCCGAGGCGTCGTACATCCTTACGTAGTAGCGTTCGATCTGCCCTTCGCGTGGAATCGAAAAACTTCGCACGGGACTGCGCAGCACCAGATCCTGGTCCACGCCCGGTCCGAAGTTTCCATCCCTCCGCCTCACTTCGAAGCCCCCACCCACGGGCGGAATCATACCCGCATCCACCTGCAGCGCCGTGCCGGTCGCGCTCACCACCTGCAACTGCTGCAGATTCGCCAGCACGCTGCGCCCAGGAGGCAGCGGCGAACTCGACGCAATCGAAGGCAGCAGCGCGTCCGCAGCGATGGACTCGGACAACGTCAGCCCCAGCGCCTCTGCCCAGTCGTTGGCAAACGCAATTTTGTAGGTCAGCATCTCCGGCCTTGCCAGTCCATCGACAACCTGCACCTTGCGCACGACGACACTCATGGTCTGGTTCGCCGTGGTGAACGCCAGCACATCTCCCGGCCAAATATCGTCCGCGGGATTGACTGCCTCGTATGTGCCCGAAACCGCAGCCGCGCGGCTCGCCGAAAAACTCAGCACCGCCATCGCCGCGCTCTCGCAATCCACCGAACTGCGCGCCGGGGGCTTCGATACCTTACCCAGCCACTGTGCGGTTCCCGGCACATTGCCCGCCGCCTCCGCCGCGACGCTCGCCGCATCTTCAAGCCTCGCTACCGCTCTTTGTCGCGCGCGATACGTGACGGTTACAATCTCTCCCGCTATCGGGATCCGGCCTGCAAAGAAGGTAACCTTTCCAGTTGCAGATATCTTGCAGTCCACGCCTTCGCCCGCCACTCCGATCAGCCGCGTCATGGTCACACCGCTCGGCAGCGTGCTCACCACCCAGGCTGAACCGTCCTGGGTGATTCTGCAGTATCCCATCGAGCCGAACAATTGCACGCTGTTCACCGCGACGAAGCTGCAGCTTGCCGGAGAGCTCACAATACTGCCGTCATACAGCACCGTCGCCGGCGTATTGGAGCTTGCTCCAAGATCCTGCAGCTCGAATACGAGGCGCATCGGCGCAGCCGTCGTGCCGCCGCCGAACGATTGCACTACGCCATCGTCCATCGCGCAGTACGCCTGCAATACCCGCTGCGCCTCCGTGCAATGCAGTCGAATCCGCAGTGTGTAGCTATGTCCTTGCAGCAGCGTGAAGACGGTTCCGGCCTCTGCGCCGTTCACGAAAGGCGCCGCTACTGTCGCGCCACCGCTCTGCCGCACGTTGTATCCCGCAAAGCAGTTCGCGCTTTGTGCCGCGCCCGTGTACAGCCCGCACACCATGCCCGCGCTCGCGCCGCTGAGCTGCAGATTGCCCGCCTCGATCACCAGCGTTCCACCCAGCTCCAGCAGATCGATCGCGGTCAGCGTGGTCTGTCCGTCAAAGCCGTTGCCGCCGCTCAAGGTCAGGCCGGCTGCGCTCAGTTTCAGGTGCGAACCCGGATCGGCGAGCTGCCAGATCTGCGCGTCGATCGCAGGCTGGTTGAAGCTGTCGATCAGAAACTGCGCCGAGTTCGCGGTCTTCTTCGGCTTGAAAGGATCCTGCGACAACTGAAACACCGTCGTCGTTCCATCTCCTGCAAACATTTCGGTCACATACGCGGCCGGCTCCATCTCGCCGCTGATCGTGACATCGTTGGCCAGCTCCTTCACGGAGGAGGTTTTGAGCGCTGCGATCTGCAGCGTGCCGACCCCTCCTGTTCCGTCCAGGCTCAGTGCATGGGTTATCGTGCCCGCCGGCTGCAAACTCAGCGCGCCATCGAGCACCCGATACGCGGCATACGTCGCGCTCGCCACGCCTCCGGCGTTCTTCGACCAAATCTCGGTCTGCGCAGGCTCAAACACTCCTACGTTCAGCCCCTGCTTCACGCCAGCCATCGTGAACAAGTTGGCATCGACGCGGTTGACCAACGTCGTCAGCAGCTGTCCGGCGCTTTGGCCCAGCCCCGCGCCGCTCAGCGGAGCTGCCTGCTTGTCCAGCAGCCATTCATCGCTGACTGCGCTGAACTCGTAGCGATAGACCGGACCCATCAAGCCGGTCCCGGCGTAGATAGCTTCGGGCTCTGTCGCCACATAGCCGGTGAACAATACCGTCCCGCTCGCCGCCGCAATCACAACTCGCCCACGCCGCGCGGGGATCTTCAAGCTCGCATCACTCACATCCAGCAAGCCACTGCAGATCGAAGGAGCATTCAACACACGCTCGATCTTCAACGGCCCATCCGGACACAACGCCGCGCTATAGTCCACCGCACCCGCGCCATCCAGATTGTCGATCGTGAGGTTCACTGGGCCACCGCCTCTTCCGGCGCGGACAGCCGCTGCATAGGACCGACCGGGCCCAACCCTCGCATGGCGCGAACCTCGTTGACGGTCAGCACACCCGCATTCAGCAGGGTTGTCTGAATCTGCAGCTCCTGCATCTCGTCCCGGCTCTCCAGGTCGTTGAAGCGGAACTCGAACTCGCGCCAACCCAGCTTCTTGGCGAACAGGTCGCGCGTGATGTGCTCCTCCAGCAGCTTTGCCACCGGAGCTACCGCGCTCTGGAATGCCTC
Organism: Edaphobacter sp.; assembly: GCA_965277335.1. GTDB lineage: Bacteria > Acidobacteriota > Terriglobia > Terriglobales > Acidobacteriaceae > Edaphobacter. The sequence goes on from CBDICJ010000009.1 coordinate 1,225,150, forward strand.
ATCGGCCATCTCGCCCGCGGTCGACCGGTTCACATCACTCATCAGGCCAAGCATCATCGGCGGGAGGTCGAACGCGTTCGCGATCATGCGAATCAGCGCCTCCTGCCATTGAAGCCGCAGATCGGCGTCGGTGCCGCCGGAAAACTTCAGCACCTCCGGCTTCTGCTCGCAGCTCAGGAACGGCACCCGCCCCGTGCCTTCGATCTCGTCCTGCCACCACCGCACCATCCGGTCGTGCTCCTCCGGCGTAGCGTCCTTCAGCCAGATCGCATACTGCGCCACCGAGTTGCTGGCCAGCTTGCCCGCATACCGGCTGGCGCTGAGAAACTGGTTCACTGTCTCGAAGGCGACCTCCAGCCGCCCCAGGCCGAAGGGCGTGTAGCTGCGCGGATTCAAACGCACATACATCAGCTCGTCGTCGAGCAGCGGCACCATCGCCTCTTCCCCAATTCGCCCTGTCCTCTGCGCATAGCGCGGCTTGGCCGGGTCGCCATCCCACTTTGCGTCAATCTGGATGGTCGCGCCATCGACTGCCCACAGATAAAATGGCCGCGCCAGATCGCCTGTAGCCTCCATTTCGACCGCGCCAAATCCGCCGACCAGCAGATCTTCGAGCACCTGTTCCATCAGGACGCGAAAGCTGTCCGAGGTATTCGGCTCCTCCAGGCATTGGCGTAGCGCGTTCAGGCGTGCTTCCGCGTCCTGCACGGTCGCGCCCGAGTAGCCGCGCCGCACCCGGACCTGCCAGTCCATGCTCGCGATCTTGTCCTTGACGATGTTGATCGCCCTGCGCACCACCGGCGTCTCGGAGAACTTCCGGAGGTTCGTCGCCGTGGGCTTGGGCAACGCGCTCTGTCCCGGTCGTGCGATCGGGTTATAAGGACTCAGGATCGAGGGCAGCATCGCCGTCTTGCGTTCTCCCACGCCCGCTTCTCCGGTTGCCGCCTCGACGCCCGCCACCCGCTGCCAAAGATCCTTCATTGTCGTCCGAACTCCCATTGCCTTCACCTCTCTCTTTCGTCTCCGCTGCAAAAGAAAAAGGCACAGCCCATGGGCCATGCCTCCAACAAACTGGCTTTTAGCTGTTAGCTCCTAGCCTTTAGCTAAAAAACTAACGGCTAAGAGCTAACAGCTAGCTTTTCAAACCCGCAACTCTACCCGCGCCGTCTCCGCTACCCGCGCCAGATCTTTCAACGTCACCACCCGGATCGCCTGCCGCTCCATCGCTTCGACGCCGAACCGGTAGCGTTCCATGGCTTCATCCCCGATTCCAGAGGCAGCGATCTCCGACCCGGCGATCTCCGACACAGCTCGCAGCGGCTCCACGATCGCCGTCAGTTCGAGTCTTGCGCTCTCTACCCGCTCAACGCCCTCGATCAACTGCGGCGCCGAGTACGCTAGCCCTTTGGCCGCCTCCACATCGCCTTCGAGCGAGACTGCCTGGAACATTCGAATGATGCCATTCGGTCTATATCCGCAGTCAATCTTCATCGGATCGCCCGCCCGCGTATACAGCGAAGCCGCGATCCGCTTCCGCATCAGCCCCCATACGCCCGCCCGTTCGAACTCGGACCGCATCGCTCCCGCAATCGCCGCGCGTCCCGTCCGTCGGCGCTCTGCCTTCACCTTCAGCGGCTCCACATACATCTTCATCAACTGCTCGAGCTCCGCCGGCAGGCTCTCCGCCAAGCAGGCCCGCACCTCGGTGACCTGCACCGAGTTCGACAGCGTGTCTTCCAGAATCTCCATCACCGGCTTGATCCCAGGCGCGTCTCCGAGAGCACCGTTGCCGGCCATCTTCAGCCGCGCGCCGATCTCTCCCTCCAGCGCCTCCAGCAGACCGACGTCCACCTCCGCGTCCATGCACCGGACCCGGCTCCAGTCCCGCGTAAAACGCACCACCGCTTCCTCCCGGTGGTCCGCGCCAGCCTCCCGCAGCACCACGCCGATATTGGCAAACTCGCCCTTCACCACGTCCGGCACATACCGGATCAGGAAGAACTCGCATTGGATCCGCTCACGCAACGATGAACCTCCAGTTCAGTTCTTAGTTCTCAGTTGTCAGTTCTCCGTTGTCAGTTCTCCGTTAGGTGCAGAAGCAACTTACTGCCACTTAGCGCCCAGCAACTGAGAACTGACAACTGACAACTGATAACTGTCTCTTCCTACATCACTAATCTTCCCACTCCGCTTGCTTCCGCAAACTGCCGCGGCACCACAATCGTTTTTCCAGAATTCCACATTGGGAAAGGCTCTCGATCGCAGTTCCGAAACTCCACAATGAGGTCCCGCACTCGCTCTTGCCTTCGCAGCATCTGCTCCATCAGCTGTTCGATCACAGCCGTATCGCCGCCATACCACTCCGGAGGAACCGACTCCGCGATCTCCCACAGCGTTCCCGCCTGCATCGCCTCTATCCGGCTCAGCCAAGGCTCAAAGCTCTCCCACCCCGTCACCCGCGCATACACCAGGTTTCTCTGGTACACCCCGCGCAGCGGAGAATCGGGAAACGTCCACGCGCCCGCATTGAAGCAAAATCCCTGATCGATAAACGTAGCCCTGTACTTCTTCTCCCGCGGCTTGCGCTCGAATACCGCCTGCCGCCCGTTGCAGTTGCCCGCCCACTTGTCGATACAAAGCATCCCGGCGAACTCCGCCAGATTTCTCACTTCTACCAACTGCTGCTCCGGCAGATAATCGACCACCTGCCCCGGCATCAACCCGCCCACAAACCGCGACCCGAACTGCAGCCCCGCCTTGTACCGCTGCCTCTCGCCGCGCGGCAGCTCCACGAACATCTCGAGCGTGTTCGCCACCAGCCAGTCGGTCACCTCGACCACATCGCAGGCCGGGACGGTCAGACCCGCGGCCGCCGCCAGCCGTGTCGCGATCAACTCATTGGCGAGCACGCGAACATCTTGCGGATTGTTCTGAAACTTCACCACCCAGAGCTTTCCGTCGGCTCCCAGCATCAGTTGACTCTGCGCCCCGCCTCGCATCCGTCGAATCGCCTGCACCGCTAGAACTGCCAAGCTCCTTTACCCCTGGAACAGAATAAACCCCAGTGTCCTGCCGGACGGGCCTCCTGCGCGGAGGGCGGCCACTTCGTGGCGTGTGTACCTTGTGTTGCCGGTGTGGAACTCGGTGTGCCTCCCGATGGTCGGCGTCAGAATTCTCCTTCCGACCAACGGGAGGACCGATACTGCACAACGTGTAGAGAAAAGGTACACCCGCCACGAAGTGGCCGCCCCGCGCGTAGCGGGCCCGTCCGGCAGGACATTATCTTTACCTTCTCCTCCCCAGCAACTCCGCTCTTACCGCCTGCGCGATCGCCATCGCCATCAGGCAGTCGTCATGCGCCCCATTCGCCGCCCCGGTTCTTCCGCCTGCCATGGTCACAAACGTCCTGCACTCCCCCAGCAATCTTCTGCTGTGAAAGATCTCCGGCGATTCCACCAGCAGCGCGCCCATCCGGCTCACCATTCCCGGCTTCGACCCCGCCGTCGTCAACCACCCCGCGACCCCCGCCTGCTCGTACACGTTGGCATACCGCTCCACGCTATCGAGATAGGCGAGCACGCCCGCGCCATGGTTGTTCCGCTCGACCGCAATCAACGCCCCGCCATATTCCTTCGCCAACTCCGCCGCGGTTCGCGCCAGCTCCAGCGTTCCCAGCCTCTGCTGCAACTCCGCGCACTGCAAGCCCGTCTTCCTCTCGATCACCTGCACTGCAGCGAAGTCGCCATCGACCCCGCCGCCGGCCGTATCCACGGCAACCAGATAGGCATTGCCCGTTACCGGAGGCAGCCAGACCTGCAGCGCCCCACCCCGCCGGACCCTCATCGGCTCGCCGGCCACAGCCAGCCTCGCCTCCACCGCCTCTATCTCGAAGCAGCACTCGCCGGTCGCCTTGAAGCAGGTCTGGGCATCCTCGGCGAACTCCTGCGACCGCAGTCCCCGATAGCTCGTCTCCAAACCGCGCCGAAAGCCGATCTGCTCCCGGGTCAGACCATGCTCCCGCGTCAGCGCCAGCTCATCGTCGCGCAGCTTTCCTCTTGCCGGCGCCGACCGATACCCCTCCTCCAGCCACCACGGGAAGAAGTGCCGGACCATGTCATGCTTCTGGTCTCCCTCGCCACCCGCCGCCATCCACTCCTCGTAGAAGCATCCATACGCTCCATTCGGCGTAGACTCGAGCACCAGCTCGCCTCGCGGAGCCAGCGCCGCCTCGAGGCCGGCGAGGGTCGCCTTCGCATCTCCCGGCCACCGGCTTACCTCGCTGCAGTGCAGATGCTGCACCGTCAACCCGCGCCCGGCGCCCTCATCGCCAGCGCTTACCACGCGAAATTCGCTGTCCAGCTTGGGAAAACACATCTGTCCCACATTGGCCCGGCTCCGCTTCAGCGGTCCCTCGCGCATATCCTGCGGCAGACACTCCCAAAACCGCTGCACCGTGCGGAAGAGGCTCTCCGCCGCCTCGCGAGTGTGCGCCACCTGTACGCTGAGCACTCCGCGAGCCGTAATCGTCTTCAGAAAAAAGCGTCCCGCGACCCAGGTCGTCATGCCCATCTGCCGGGCCTTCAGCACGATATTCTTTTGCCCGCGTTGTTGTTCGAACGCCTGCTGCACTGCATTGGCCCGCAGCGGCCGCTCCACGCCGCTCTTGTCCCGAACCAGCAGCAGACCGGCAGCGACCGTCACCAGCAGCTCCGACTGCGACTCCATCCTACGTCCCAGATCCAGGAGCTCCTCTCGATCCCACCCCACCTTGCGCATCGTCCGACTCGCCCCCCTCTTGCCGAACGCGCAGCCTCATCCCCCAACCGGAATGAGGCTGCGCCTCCTTACCCCGCTTACATCTCCCAATGACATCCCGAGACTGTCTTCGCATTTGGAACGTCCCGCAGCGTCAACGTTGCGTTGGCCGGAGCCGTCACCTGCACCAAACCATTGATCCGCTGGCTCCCATTCAGCGGAGACACGGTCACGGCAAACGCGCTCTGCGGATTGTTGATCCGGTACACCGCCCCGCTCTGCCCCGTGCAGTCCGGCAGCGTCACCGTTCCCGCGCCGGTCAACCCCGCCAGGCTCACCTCGCCATCGCCCGCCGCCATGCCGTACGGCAGTCCAGCCACCCCATGCGGATTGGTCTCGTTATAGCCGAAGTAGTAGTTCAGCGCATTGCTCGCGGCGTTCGCCAGCAACTGCTGCCCGGCCTGCGTCGGATGCGTCTGATCGGACTGGAAGTAGGCGGTATTCGCGGAAGCTCCATCGGCCCCCAGAAGCGGATTCGCCGCAAAGTCGATCACCCCATCCGCGCCATACGCCTTCGCCCCGCCCAGCACCGCCCCGTCAAATGCATCCTTGTTCGCGTCCTGGCCGCCGCGCGAGATCATCGTTCCCACAAACACCCGGCACCCCGCTCCTTTCAGCGTCTGAACCTCCGCGGCCAGGTTTGCCATCGGCGCCGAAAGCCCGTAGTTCGCCGCCAAATCATTGGTTCCCGCGAAGACGATCGCATTCACTGGCCCGGCACTTGAAGAGCATCGCTGCCCCACGCGGTTCGGCTCCGATCCCGCAATCGCCCGCAGCAACACGCCGGGAATCCCATAGTTGGTCACGCTGTAGGCGGGCTGGTTGGCGAGATTGAGAAGCGAAGGCCACGGCGTCAGCGTGCACCCGCCCTGCGCCGAGACATATCCGCAAGTGATCGAATCGCCGATCGCATAGAGCGCCGGACTCGACTGCGGCAGCGGAGCCGGGCTGACCGCCACGCCCCGGCCCGCAACTTCAGACCGAATCTGGCCGCTGATCGCCGCCACCTGCTGCGCGGACAACGTGTTCGAAGGCATCGCCACAAAGCGATAGAGCATCCCGTACAACCCCGACGTCGTAAACGGATCGGCATTGCTCGACCCCAGGAACAGGTTGCCTCCGCTCTGCAATCCGGCCGAAGCCCCCTGCAGGTCGTACGACAACACCTCCGCCCCATCGAGATACAGATGGTCGGCGCTCCCATTGCCACTTCCCAGCACATACGTCAGCACGTGGAAGCCCGACAACAGGTTCTCGGCGCCGGTCTTCACGCCGTTGCCGGCGTAGATCTCCGGCGCGTACACATTCGAGGCAGGCGAAATATTGTTCGCCTGCTCCTGCGCGTACAGCAGGTTCAGCCCTGAACCTCCAAGACTCGAACCCGCGATCATGGGGTAGGTATTGCCGGCCAGAAACGTCGTAAGCGGATTGAGGTAGACCGCCGCGAAGAACGTCTCCGCGCCATTCACCGCCGCCGGCAAAGCCACCTGCTGCTGCCCGCTGAAGCTCAGCCCCGCCGCAACCCATGCCGGAGCCAACCCGCCCGAGCCCAGCGTGCCGTTATTGCCGTTCCCGCTGATGTCGGTCAGCGCCGTGCCGCTTCCTTGCAGAAAATCGTAGTCGGCCATCGCGCCCGCGATCGGCGCCGGACCGCCTGGAAGTCCCGAGCCTACCGTCTGTCCGCTTCCAGTTGTGCCCGAGCCCGCGGGTACGGCCCACGTCCCGTCCTCGCGCAGATACCGCGCCGTCCCCGCCGTGGCTCCAGGGTCCGGCACCGCGCCCTTCCCATGACTCGTGCCCGACCCGCCGAACACCGGCAACTGCGCCGCGCTCACCGCTCCATTCAACGTCGTGGCATTCACCGTTCCCGCATTCACCGTCGCCGCCGTGAAGCCACCCGAGCCGAACTGGAACTGCGCGTTGCCGAAGCTGAACCCGAGCGTGCTGGTCAACGGCTGATAGTAGATCTCGTCCTGCTGCGTGTTGCCGTCGAACTCGAAGACGTTATAGCCGGAGTTCCAACGCCCGCAGCCGCGCGAGGTGCAGTGGACGCGGAACACGCTCTCTTCGCCTGCCTGCATCTCCATTCCATACTGCCAGATGCCCTGCTCCTCATACGCCGCGTGAGGGACGGTGTGCGTGCCTCCGTTGCCCAGATAGTTGGTCGCCGGCGCGGCGTTCGACACCGTCCAGCCGCTCAACCCCGGACCCACGTTGTACTGGTACTGAATGCCCGCGGTCTGCGAGATCGTAGGCCGCGGCGTGGTCTGTCCGACGAACTCCACATCGCCCGCAATCGCCTGCTGATAGTAGTGCGGCTCCTCCACGGGATCGTTTGCTGCCCAGGCCACCGTGTTCGGCGCCAACGTCAGTTGTCCATCGACGCTTTTGGCCGCGGCATCGAAGACGCCCAGCACCTCGGCCATCGGATAGAGCGCAAAGCCGCCCGTCAGCACCGCGATCGTGCCGCCGGTGGTGGTGCTGTTCGCGCCCGCCTCCGCATAGGTCAGGGTGTTCGGCCCGGTCGAGGCGACCGCGAAGCTGCCGTTGTAGCTCTGGTCCCCCGCGCCCGATACCGTCATCTTGAGGCCGTTCACATCGACCGGCAGATTTCCCGCCGTCGTCACCGTCACCACGCCGCCCGCGCGCGCGAACGAGGCCACCTGCAGCGACACGTTCAGGTACGCGCTTGTGTTTCCCTGCAGGCCCACGATCGGCACAATGCCGCCCGCGTAATACAGCCCTGTCGCCGAGTACGAGCCGATCACCGGAAAGACCTGCCGGATCTGCCCCACCGTATCGACCGTCTGCTCCAGCCCATAGCCGCACAGGCCGCCGAAGGCGATCGTCGCTCCGGCGCGGTGCACCTTGTTCAAGGTCATCCGCAGATGCGTCGCGTCGACAACGGTGTAGGTGGCCATCTCGTAGTTATGCGGATTCGAGTTGTTCGGCTGGTCGGTCACGCACGCCACGCCGCTCGGATTTCCAATCGCCGCTGTGCTGGTCGAGAAACCGGATGTCACGCCGCTGGTCGCAATCGGAACCGTCACCATGCCCGGAGCCACGTTCTTCGCTTGCGACGGAATCGTCTGCGCCGTCGTGAGAAATACGCTCACCGGAAAGTTCGTTCCGCTGAAGTTCGCCGCCGCCCCGGGAGCCGCCCGTCCGCCGCCCGTCACCACTCCTGTCGTCATCACCTTCGTGGGGTTCTTGTCGATCAGGTATCGTCCCTCTCCCTGCGTGCCTCCGCCCGAAGTTGTCGCCACCATCACCATCGTCGAACCCGCCGCGCATCCCACGCTGCACGTGCCCTGGAAGACGGTAAAGTCCTCCTGGATCTGCAGGTCGAACGGATGCGCGCCCTCATCCGCCTCATCGCGCACACCGCCCGAAGAGTTGATGAACTGCGAGCCGATCAGGCAGTCGCCCACGCCGTAGCAGTTGATCGTCTGCGCATCGAGCGAGTGCTGGCCCGGCGTGTTATAGGTTCCGGTCACGCTCATCGCCTGGTAGTTCGTCTTGAAGTAGGGCACGTTCTCGATCGTCGCCGGGAAGAGATTCGATCCTCCCGTCAGCCCCTGGTGCTTGACGATCAGGCCATACGAACTTGGATCGCCCGATCCTCCGGCCGCATACTCGGCCGCGGAGTTTCGCGTCGAGGTTACATCCACCACCTGCCCCGCGTCTTCGAAACCGCCCACCGAAGAGGTCGGGTTGAGGAAGCTGTCGCGCCGCTGTCCGTTGCGGTCGTCTTCAAGGTGCGTGCCGCCGGAGCCGCTGTTCCACGTCGTCGGCAAGTATCCCTCGACGGCCGTGTAGGTTCGGTCCAGAGTCACATTGCATCCACTCGCGCAGTCCGGGCTCGACACCGCGTTCGCAATGCCGTTGCCGCCCAGTCCGCTCACATATTGACTGGCATAGGCCTGGCCGTTGATCCGGTTCACCTGCAACTGCGTGCCCGCCGGCTGCGCTACTGTCTGCGTGCCCGAGGGGAACAGCGAAACCTTCTGGCCAAGCCCGCTCGTCAGCCCCGCCACATTCGCGTCGACGTAGTGCTTGTCCGCGGCCTGATTGGCTGTCGCGGGGTCGGCCGGCAGAGCCAGCGGCCCCGACATCGCATCGCCGGTCTTCAGCACGTAGGGCGACGACGCATCGAGCGGATGCCCCGAAATTGCCGTCGCGATCGCCGTATCGACATAGCTCTTGCTTACCGTCTGCATCGCCACCGACGCAGGCAGCACCGTGCTCTTGATCGAACTCACCGCGACCGCGGTCTGGCTCGCCGGAACCACCCAGAACTCCCGGCTTACCGTTCCATCGTCCAGGTGATAGACCGCCGTGTAGTACGTTCCCATCGGCGTAGAGCCTGCATTCGGGACTAACTGCACACTCAGGGCGCCATTCGACCCGATTGCCGCCGAGGTCGTCCCGGTCGGCACCGATTGTCCGATCGACGTTGTAAACGCCTGCCAGCTTACGAGCACGGTTCCTGCCGCCGGCTTGCCGTCCGCGCGGTAAACCGTATCTGTAACGGTTGTCGTTGCAATTGTGCCCGGCAAGGTGGCCTGTGCCATCGCAGCGCCAATCTTCACTGTCATCGCTCCTGGAATGGCCATCAGCAGCATTCCAATCAGCGTCCATCCCCTCGGTTTCCAATGCATCGTCATTCTCCTAATCCCCGTTCGATCCCGTACTCCGCCGCCGCCGTTGCCCTACGATCCGCTCCTCGCCGAAGCACAGAACTGGGTGCCCCACATCTCGGTTTTGAGATGTGGGCATCGAGCGAAGCAAAATTCTTCTCAAAGACTCGCACCCAACCTGCCCTAAACCGTCCGCATCGCTCCCGGCAGATAGCTCCGAAAGCACAACACCGTCTCTCCGTCGTTCGCATCCCTCACCGGCAGCGCGCGAAACGCTCCTGCCAGCTTCACCCGCTCGAGCGGCCCCGCCAGCGCCTCCACCATCTCCGCCGAACCCTGCATCGCCTGCAGCCGAGGATAGTGATAGATCACGCGGTCTCCCTGTTCTCCATCCATGACGAACAGACCCGACCACTCCTGAAAAAATCCGCCGCCCTCGCGATCCACAAACCCTGTCAGCGGACTGACCTGCATCCCGGAGGGTGGAGCGCCTGCCGGCAGCGGTGCGCCGAGCTGCAGCGTTCCATCCGCAATCGCGACCACGCGCCCTACATTCAGCGTTACCCGCCGGATGTAGCTAATATCGTGATTGACCGCTGTCGGCGAACTCACATACGCCGCACTTACGCCGCTCCCTACAAACCCAACCTGCGCGATATAGTCCTCATCCACCGCAACCAACTGGCCCACCGCAAACTGCGCCGCGGCAGACCCTACCTTCAACGTCGTAGCCGTCGATCCGGAAGCCGCAAGCGGAACAGCCGCCACCGCCACGCCGCCGCTTCCGTTCGCCGCCGCACCCACTGCTGTTTGCAGGAGGTTCATCTGCTGCGATCCCGCCGCCAGCGCCAGTTGCAGCTTGCCCCAGCTCTCGAACTCCAGCTGCACCGTCGCCTCCACTAGCGTTCGCACCTGGCTCTGCACCATAGCGGGCGCGCCCGTCGTCAGCCCCACCACTCCACTCTTCGGCCCGGCCCCGCTCTTGCGCGCAAACTTCGAGCACCACCCCAGATCCACCCAGGGCGCCGGCGGCGTCTCCAGCGCAAACGCCCCCATCTGCGCTGCATCGAACACCGTCGGCACGCCCGCTGCCCGATTCACCGGCGCGAAGTAGGCTCGCACCCGACGCGTCACCGGAGCCGCCGCCCCCACCAACCCAATCCCACTCACAGCTCACCCGCTTCCTGGCAGCAGAACACCGCGACCGTCGCCACCCGCTCCAGCCGCTCTCCCTCGACCACCACCGCGCCAAACACCGCATCGCCCCAGAACACATTCGTACCCATCGCCACCGGAGCCTCACCCGACCCGCCTGCCGCGCCGGCATAGTTCATCTTCACGGCATGCTGCGGAGCCGCGCTCACAGCCGCTGCCAGCTCCGCATCCATAGCCGCCAGCAATCTTCCGCGGTCCATGCCGCCGTTGCCGGAATCTCCATCGGTCGCATAGCGGATCGCGCACCCCATGGCCACCAGCGGCAGCGTCCCCTGCGCGGCCACGCTCAATGTCGTCCAATGCAGGCAGAACGCATCCACAGGCAGCGCCGCCGAGACGAGCTCGTTCTCCTCGACCAACACGCCCGGCCTGACCAGACCGCGCAGCACGATGGTCCGCGCCGGGTTCACCGCTGCCAACCGGTCCCGCAGCGTCACATAAAAGGTATCCCTGGCATTCTGCATAGATATGTAACCTTTCCAGTAGCTTGTGCATTGCCTTGTCTTATGCCACGAACTCATCCAGATCAACGGTCAATTTCAGCCGAGCCGCTGCGTGGTTTTTCACGCGTATGGGGGAGATCCCGCACCTTGCCACGGCTCCCGCTTTCTGGTCGCCAGGCTGAAGACAAAATTCACTCGGCCAGAACCGTCAGCGGAGCCTGTAACACCAACCGATACACATACGCTGCGCCGCCCACTTCCGACTGCGTAGCCGAAATTATCTCCATCAAGACGTCATCGATCACCACACCGAACGCCGTAGCAAACAGCACACTCGCCGCCGCATACCCCGATGCTCCCAGCGCCGAGTTCACCGCCGTCGCCGAAACCAGCAACTCCCAAATCGCAGTTTTGCCCGCACTCGCCGTACTCCGCGCCTTGCGAAACACCGCCGGAGCGAGCGGCACATCCTGAAACTCCGGAACCGCCAGGCCCAGTTGCTCCGTCATGTCTCCCGCGCTCGCCGGAGCCGGCATTCGCAGCAGCACGGTCCGTCCGCCTGCGCATCGCAGCAGCACATCCGCTGCCCGTCCTGCCCTTATAGCCGCATCGCAAAGCTCGCCCATCATGGTCATCTGTTTTTTACCCTAGCCTCTCCGCCACATACGGCTTCAGCAGAAGTTGCACCTGCGGGTCGATCAGCGAACTTCCGAAATATTGCATCCACATCGTGTCCATCTTGGTTTGCTTTACGTTCACCGACGGCGTCGCCTGCGCGTTCTTCACGATCTGCACGCACGCGACTTTCACCGCATCCGGCACCACCGCCAGCCCCGATGTGTAAGTCACTTCGACTTCGTTGTAATCGAGGCCAAGAAAGTTCACCGGAAAAGTCAGCTCCCCGATGGTCTCGTTCCTATCGACAGCATTTACATCGAGCGAGGTCCAGCTTCCCGGCAGGCCGAACGCCCACACCACCTGCTCGCGAAACGTGTCCACCAGCTCCCCGCGCCGAGGCCGCGCATACCGGACCCGCACGCCGACCAGAGCCGAAGCCGCCCCCGCAGCCGCGGCCAGCGGACGATAGCTCAACCGCACGGCCTGCGATCCGCGCGTCAGCCGCATCCGCTCCACATACTGCGTCACCAGCAGACTCGGCCGCCTGCAGTGCGCCTCCACCAGCGCCGAGGCCATCGTCACCCAGTCGTCCGTAGTCTCCGCCGTCAGTCCGTACTGCACATACTCCGTAGGCAACAGATACCCCATAGCCACTCCCTCCGTAAAAAGCAACAGGAACCGGCACACATGCACCGGTCCCTGCGTTTCGCCGTTTCTACACCCTGCTTTTTACCGGTCTACGAGCACCTGATAGTGGGCATAGCTTGCACCCTTGACCACGATGCCGCCGAACTTCACGACGACATACTGCGAAGCCAGCGAACCGGGCAGGCCAAGCTGGAAGATCCTCGGATTGGGATCGCTGAGCCAGTGGTATTCGATCAGGTCTTCGGTGACGATGTAAGCCGGAAGCACAGCCGAACCGGAGCCGGGAGCGCCGGTGTAGCTGAGCGTCCACTCGGGAATCAGCGGAATGTCGCCGGCCTGGGTGGAAAGCGTCTTCACGGTGATCCCGGCCGCGATCTCGCGGGTCTGGAGCACGACGTTGAACTCGGTCTTCATTTCGCGATCGATCAGATCGAGCAGCACCGGATTGGCATAGATGGCGGTGGGGCGAACGCCGAACGAGCTGTTGGCCACCATCTGCGCGATCGTTGACTTAAGGCCGTCGACGATGCTCTGGTTGGCGCCGATCGAGACCGTGTTGCCGCCCGCAGCGATCTGGCCGGCCGCGCCGAAGTATTGCGCGCTGGTAGGCGAACTCATGCTGGTGTCGGCGCCGTTCCAAAGCGCAACATCATGCGTGCGCAGAACGCCATCGACGGTGTCGGCGAGGTCCTTCGCCTGCAGATAAGCGAACTGGCTCTGCTGTGCCCCAAGCTCCATATCGAACAGGTTGTAGTTGATCTGGGCCACCAGCGCCTTCAAGGGAACGCTGTTCTCGACGCGCGTCGGGCTTACCAGCGGCGCGACGATGTTGCGCGGGTCGACAAATCCCGCGCCGGAGGCGGGCGAAGGAATTGCCGTCTCTTCAAAGTAGCGGGAAGGATGGCCCGTCGCCGGAACCTGCTTGATGCGCCGTCCAAAGGCGCCGCGGCGTCGCACCAGGTCCAGAATCTCGGTCTGGTACATGGGAACTTCAATTGCGCCAGGCCCAATGTAGTCGGCTGCGCCATGAATATCGGTAAACTTCGCGTTCATCTTTCTCCCTTTCAAAAAACAAGAGGGCGCGAGCCGCAGCCCGCACCCTGTTCTCAAGCTTCGTGATCGTCGCCTAGGCGAGCATTCCCGACCGCAGCAACTGCGCTTTCACCGCGATCCTCTGCTCGATGCTGAGATTGACCAGCGCGGCATCGAGAGCGCCGGCTTCCATGGAATCGACCGTGACGCCCTGCTTGGCCAGCAGGCTCACCATGGCCACCGGCAGCGTCTTGCGACCATGTGTAACCGTCGCAGGAACAGATGCGGCAGCAGCCTTCAATTGCGCAATCTGCGCTTCGGCGGCGGCCAGCTTGTCTTCCAGTTCGGCTTCTCGCCTGCCTTCGACGGTGGCGACGATTCTTCCGATGTTGCCGATCGAGGCCTCCGCGCTGACGGCAAAGTCGCTCTGCCGCTCCGCCAAACGCTCGACCGCCTGCTCCAGCAGACCCGCGGCGGCGGCTAGACGCTCTACTGTGATTCCCAGTTCGTATTTCATCTCCAAGTCCATGCTTCCTGCCTTTCTCTTCGGTTGAATCTAGCCTGGTTTCTGTGGCTTAGGCCGCGGCGGCGGTGGTCGTAGCCTGCGCATTCAGGATCGCTACGACCGCCGTAACCACGCTTTGGATGTACATACTGTCCGCCGTAACGCCGGCTTTGGCCAGCAGCGCGGTGACCGACTGCTCGGTCAGCAGCATGACCTCCGACAGCTTTTGCGCGCCGGTGCCGCTCTGCACGCCCGAGGCGGCATACTTCTGCTCCACCAGCAGCACGGCGGTCTGGATCAGCGAAGTCGCATCGGCGATTCCATCGGCGATCGGAGCAGCCGCCGGAAACAGGAGGCCGACCAGCTTCTCCACCGGAACGGCATACTCGACCGCCCACTTCAAACCCTTCGCAAAGTCCTTGCCTACTGTCTTCAAGACACTCGAAAAACTCATCCCGATCTCCTTGTTGGTCCTAAACGTTGGCCTTAAACGTTGGTCCTAAACGTTGGTCCTAACCCATGTCCCAGAAGCGGGACTGGGCATTCCACTGTTTGGGGCGCCTAACCGCTGCCTCATCGCCCGGCGGCGACACGTCGACCGCCAGAGGCCACCGGCCGCTTCACCCGAAAGCTCGTGCTGCGGTAGGCGGCCTTCTCGCGCAGCAGAATCGCCGCGCCGGTAAAGGTGGCTCGCGTGAGCGTCCACACCTGCGCCCGCATATCGGCTACATGCGCATCGGCCAGCTCGTAGCTCATGCCCATCGCGCTGTCTTCCTGGATCTTCGCCTCCATCTCGGGAAAATCCCGAGCGAACAGATACCCCGCGACCGTGAGCCTTTGGCCGTCGACCTCGGCCGCGGTGATGATGCCGCACTTCTGCCGCGCGTCGTGGCCATCCCAGCCGGCCTTGTAGTCGACCGCCATGCCCAGCAGGCTTGGCAGCGCCGTCTCCGCCGCCTCTCGCGACAGCACCACGCGGTGCCCCCGCGACCCGCTCGGCGCCTTGTCGCTGGGCACATCGACCAGGGTCAGCACGCCCTCGAAGGGCAGCCGGTTGGGATGGCCATGGACCACCGGAAACTCCACCGCCATGGCCCGCATTTCGAGGCCCGCTGCCGCCCGCCAGACGTTTCGGTCCATCCCCGTACCGGTATTTCGGTTGTTTACGGCTTCGGTATTCCGGTCGCCCATACCGGCACTACGCCGAACCAGCCCTTCCGAGTGTCCCATCGCACCTCCTGTGAGAACCTGTTTACAAACTCAAAACTTAACGCCGATTTTCACCGATGGCACCGATCGGTAAGCGATCCACCGGCAGATTTCTTGCTACGCCGCGGACTGACAACGAAAAGACCAGGCAACGACGACGGAAGAGTGACCGGCGTAGTTTTTTCAAGGTCTGCGTTCTCCAGCCCGTTTTTCAAACCGCAAGGCAAAGCGGCAACGTCCCTCATGGAACGTTGCCGCCCTTATCCTGCTTCCTGGGATCCGGCCCCAGCCTCTCCAGCAGCAGAGCGACGTAACTTTTGGTGCGATTCTTCTCCGGCTCGGGCATCTTGCCGTCATCCAGGCCGCTCAGGCAGAGCAGCACCTTCGCATGCGCGACGCTTCCCTCCTTGGCCTTCTCGACGAACTCTTTCACGATGTCCGGCAACGCCTCGGCGACCCGAGCTCGCGCGAACCGTTTGCAGTTGCGCGGCCTGGGCGCCGCAGGCTTTTTACGCTTCGACCCGGCGGCCACCCCGCCGCCTTTCAGCTCAACCGGCCCGGACTGATCCCCGGGCCGATCTTCCATCGCCTCTTGCTCCATCCAGCCCCCAAAACAAAACGGGAGAGCCGCCATGAGGCGCTCTCCCGTCCTTTTCTTTACTACTATTCCAGAATACCAATTGGACCAAAACTAATACGCCAACTTTTAAAAAGAATTATTTCGTTTGCAATGAAATACTTACACCAATTCGGCAGCTTCAGACCCCTTGACAACTTTTTCCACAGGCGGTTTTCCACAGCAAGCAAAAACGGGAGAAGCCGCCAGGGCATTCTCCCGTTCGATTTCGATTGCCTATCCAGAAAGCAGCCGGCGCTTCTCTGCTACGCCAACTTCAAGACAGAAAGAAACAGCAAGTGATGCAAGTGTTTCCTAACCTAAAACATGTTCAGCGGTTGGTGTCATGCATTCTGCTCCGAACTGCAAAATACGGGGATCTCTCCATTACGCAACAAACGATAAGACCGTTTGTCGCTACGGTCGAGATGACGGTCTGGGACGCATGGTGGACGCATCTGGGATGCAGGAAGAAACGTTGAAAGTGCTTTATCGAACACTTCCAACCTCCTGACTGGCGGTTCTCGGTTCCAGCAGCTTTCGCTCCAGGAAGATCTCCGTCAGCACATCCAACGCACCGGCATATCTCCGATGCACCGTCCGAAGTGGAATGCTCGTGATCGCCGCCGTCTCCGCCTGCGTGAACTCCTGCATGGCGATCCGCCGGATCAGGTACTGCTGGCCCCAATCGAGCATCTCCAGGCATCGGCCTACGTCGTGAACGAAGATCACCGCATCATCGAAGGCGTTCACGACGCAGTTGGTCACCTTTCCGCGAAACAGCTCCTTTCCCAGCAGCGACGGCGCTCTCCCCGCCTCCATCGACATCTTGACGTAGCGGCGCAGCATTCCCTCCGTGTACTTCCGGTAGAAGGCCATCTCGGGGGCCGCCTGCCGCGCGTCAGTGTCGGCCGCATGGGCCGCATGGGCCGCATGGGCCGCCTGAGCCGCAGGGGACGCTGCTTCCGGATGCAACGCCTTGGGGTGTGCTGCTTCCGATTGAGGCGCTTCGGTGGCCCACACGACCGGCAAGATCACCAGGGCCGCGCTCATCGCGCACCTCCAGCCACCACCGCCGAAGCCGCAGCGCAGCCGGAGGTCCGCAGCCGTCGAGGACGCCTTCCCGCATGCCGCCCTTTCGGCTCGGGAAACTCCGCCAGCCGCCCGACGCATCCCCGGCAGTACACCGTATTCACCATGGCCCCGCGAAGCCAGAGCGCTCCGCATCCTTCACATACTTTTAAATCCAAGCGCAGATAGTTCACTTTCGTCCTTTCAAAGCGTAGTGCTCCCCCGGCGATTCTCGAGCTTTCTTTCAAAGATCGAGCCGGATCGCCCAGGCTGCTGGGAAACGCCTTCGCTGCGGCGCGGGTGCTCTCTCGGCCCCATCGCGCAGCGGAAGCATTTGTAGGTCGGTGTCGGTTGCGGTCGAGTACCTTGGGAAAAAACCATCCACCCTTGCCGAGCTTTCCCAGGGTCCCCGACGAGGAGCGCGGTCTTCTGCATGCTCAAGGTTTGGGTTTTCGATGTCGCGGCTCCTTGCCATCTCTGATCCCGCTTTCGGAAAGTTCTCAAGGGTATAGCTTTTGACAAAGTTTCTTGTCACTCGAAAGTTTTATTCAGTTGTTACCATACGTACATACCCCAAAAGAGTTAGACTAAAGACCAATCCAAATTGCCAAAAGAAATTGATTCGCTCTATCTTTGCTTTGTAGAAAGCTATGAATACGCCCACGAGATCACTCGCGATGAACTTTCAGGACCTCCACGAACTGCTTCGCCTGGAGGTGCTTCGCCGCATCGCGCGAGGGACGCTGACCGGCAGCCGCCTCGCCCAGCAGACCGGCTTCCAGCAGGCCCATATCTCGAATTTCCTCAACCGGAGACGCGCCCTTTCGCTCGAAGGCCTGGACCGTGTTCTCGCCTCGCAGAATCTCGGCATCGACCAGATCCTTCCGCTGGAGATCGACGCCCATGCCGCTCACGACCCTAGCGACGGCTCAGCCGCGCTCGATCGCGTCCCCTACAGCGACCCCACCGAGACGATCCCGGTTGTGTCGCCGTCCGCCGCGATGGACCAGCCGCGGATCTTCCCCTCCGACCTGATCGAGACGCTGCAGGTCTCCGCCTCGCGCCTGCACGATCACCGGGCCAATCGCGCCCGCACCTCTGCTCGCCTGGCGCAGTGGCAGCGCTTCACGGCCATCCGCGCGGACGCTCAGCAGGCGGCCGCCATGGCTCCCCTGGTCACCCCCGGGGCGATCGTCGTGCTGGACCGCCACTACACGTCGCTAGCTCCCTACCGCGCCCATCAACCGACCCTGTATGCGGTCCGGTGCGGCGCTGCCCTGCTGCTTCGCTACCTGGATTTCGACGAGGGCCGCCTGATCCTGCGTCCCTGGTCGCGCGACTTCCCCGTCCAACTGCTTCCACTGGCCGCCCACGAGACCCCGTCCGACTACATCGTGGGCCGGGTCTGCCTCTTGTTCTCCGAGCTGTAGCCTGGCGGGGATTGGCGTCGTCCCTGTTGCCGTCGCCCCTCTTGCCGTCGCCCCTCTTGCCGTCGGAAAGAGAGGCTTAACACTGATCGACACCGATTGCACCGATTTGATTGCACTGATTTGAGAACGCTGATTTGAGAACGCGATCATGGAGGAAATCCGAGAATCTAGAACGTCACTGCGATTCCGTCTGTTGTTGTCTATCTTTTGGAATCGGTGTGATCGGTGGCGATCGGTGTTAGGCCTGTCCAAGCCGCGGCGGTGCTCGCGCTCGTTCTCGGGGAAGGGCCATCGCTTCGCGCGATCCGGCAGGCAAGGCATCTTACCCGGAGAGGCTTCTCCATGACCTGGCTTTTGTTCCTCGCCGCGCTTGCCGCCGGCACCGCGAACCCCTTCCAAGCCGGCCTGAACGCCGAGCTGAACAAGCAACTCGGCCAACCCATCTGGACCGCCGTGGTGGTCTACGTCACCGGCCTCGCCACGGTGGTCCTGTTTCTGCTCTTCGCCCGCCATGGATTTCCGGCAGACAAGATCGCCGCTGTCTCCTGGTGGGCGTGGCTGGGCGGGGTCGTCAGCGTCATCTCCACCGTCATTGCCCTGACCATCGCGCAGCGCCTCGGCTCGGTCCTGTTTACCGGAGCCAGCATTACGGCCGCGCTGGTCACCTCGGTGCTGCTCGACCAGTTCGGCCTGATCGGCTTTCGCCAGCATGCCGCGTCGCCTGCGCGGATCGTCGGCTGCGGACTGATGATCGCAGGGTTGTGGCTGATCGCCCGGTTTTAGACATTCCAGTGTTTTAGGGCAAATCTCCCGCTCCACACGCAGCCGGCCGGCGAGGCCACTCCGCGGATGTGTTTGCGAAGCATTTGAAACGAAGCTTCGGCATTGAGGGTTTTCCGAGTCGCTCTCAAGAGAAGGGTTTCACTCGCACGAATGGATGTAAATTTTCAGCCTCCTCGGGTATCTCGGGTATATAGTGGCAACTTAATGCCATCGCGGAGTGAAAAAGTTTGCCCAGTGCTGCCCGGGTAATTGAATTTGAGGATCTTTTCGTGACCGGTTAGGGCAAAAAATTTCATGGCATCGATTTTCGTCCCGTCTACCATTTGGCATCGAACGTGCAAACGAGAGAGCTAAATCCTTTGGGGGCCCTGTGACTCTTCTGCCTATATCCCGGTTCGTCGTTCGTTCTCTTACGCATGTGGCCCTGCTCGCCTGCCTGCCATTGCTTCTGTTGCTCGCGGGGTGCGGATCCGGAACCGCCCCGGTCCAGAATAATCCCCAGGATACTTCGAAGACGGTGACGTCCATTGCCGTCACCCCTGCTGGCGCCAGTGTAGCCATCGGGGCGACCCAGCAGTTGACCGCGACGGCGACTTACAGCGATCAGACGACGGCGAATGTGACCCTGACGGTAAGCTGGATGTCCGCCAATGCAGCCTTCGCCACGGTGAATTCGGCCGGCCTGGCGACGGGAGTCGCAGCGGGTTCGACCAGCGTCACAGCTTCATTGAGCGGCGTCACCGGGACGGAGATGCTCACGGTAGCGGCGGCTCCAAAGACGTTGACGTCCATTGCCGTCACGCCGCTCAATCCGAGTATTTCCGTTGGAGCGACCCAGCAATTGACCGCGACGGCGACTTACAGCGATCAGACGACGGCGAACGTGACCACGACGGTAAGCTGGATGTCCTCCAATGCAGCCTTCGCCACGGTGAATTCGGCCGGCCTGGCGACGGGAGTCGCAGCGGGTTCGACCAGCGTCACAGCTTCGTTGAGCGGCGTCACCGGGACGGATATGCTCACGGTAGCGGCGGCTCCGAAGATGGTGACGTCCATTGCCGTCACTCCTTCTGGCGCCAGTGTAGCCATCGGCGCGACCCAGCAGTTGACCGCGACGGCGACTTACAGTGATCAGACGACGGCGAATGTGACCACGACGGTAAGCTGGATGTCCGCCAATGCAGCCCTCCTCACGGTGAATTCGGCCGGCCTGGCGACGGGGGTCGGAGCGGGTTCGACCAGCGTCACAGCTTCTTTGAGCGGCGTCACCGGGACGGATATGCTCACGGTAGCGGCGGCTCAGCAGAAGACGCTGGCTTCCATTGCCGTCACTCCGCTCAATCCGAGTATCTCCGTTGGAGCGACCCAGCAGTTGACCGCAACGGCGACTTACAGCGATCAGACGACGGCGAATGTGACCACGACGGTAAGCTGGATGTCCGCCAATGCAGTCTTGGCCACAGTGAATTCGGCCGGCTTGGCGACGGGAGTCGCAGCGGGTTCGACCAGCGTCACAGCTTCTTTGGGCGGCGTCAGCGGAAGCGATACCCTCAAGGTCGCGGCGGTTCAGCAGAAGACGCTGGCTTCGATTGCCGTTACTCCACCCAATGCAAGCTTTTCGGTGGGCGTGACGCAGCAGTTGGCCGCGACGGCGACTTACAGCGACGGCACGACGGCGAATGTGACCACGACGGTAAGCTGGATGTCCGCCAATGCAGCCATCGCCACGGTAACTCCGGCCGGCGTGGCGATGGGAGTCGGAACGGGTTCAACGAGCATTACTGCCTCGCTGAGCGGGGTGAGTGGGACGGATATGCTCACGGTCGTGGCGGCTCAGAAGACGATCGCCTCGATTGCCGTGACGCCTGCCAGCGCCAGTCTTGCCATAGGCGCGACGCAGCAGTTGACGGCGACGGCGACCTACACCGACTCCTCGACGGCGGATGTATCATCCACGGCGACCTGGGCCGCGGCGAATACGGCGGTGGCGACGGTCAATCCGGCCGGACTGGTCAGCGGCGTAGCTTCAGGTTCTACGACCATCACGGCCACTCTCAACAGTGTGACCGGGAGCGATCCGCTCACCGTGACCACGGCGCCGGTCAACGGGGTAAACATTACCACGTGGCATGCTGACAACAATCGCAGCGGGTTGAATGCGGGCGAGCAATCGCTGTCTCCCTCGAACGTCACTCCTCAGACCTTTGGGAAGCTCTTTTCCTATCTGGTGGATGGCTACGTCTATGGCGAGCCGCTCCTGATGTCGAACGTCACGATCAGCGGCAGCTCTCACAATGTCCTGTATGCGGCGACGGAGCATGACAGCGTGTACGCCTTCGACGCGGACAGCTATGGGAACGGCACTCCCCTGTGGCAGGTATCGCTGCTGCAATCCGGGGAGACGCCGCTGACCGGTGCCTCGATCAAGCCTTTTCTGGGCGTTACCTCGACGCCGGTGATCGATTCGCCGTCGAATACGATGTATGTGGTGTCGGCGCAAACGTCGTCGGCGAACGGCTCAACGTTCCGCCTGAGTGCGCTCGATATCACCACCGGCGCGCAAAAGCCCGGGAGCCCGGTAACGATTCAGGCCGCGGTTGCAGGCACGAACTCCGACGCGGTCAACGGGATCGTCCATCTCACCAACTCCTGTGTTCAAAGAGCGGCGCTCCTGCTCGAAAACGGCACGATCTACATCGGCTTTGGCAGCTGCCACAGCGGATGGCTGCTGGCCTATGACGCGCAGAAATTGACCCAGACCGGAGTGTTCAATGCAAGTCCGAACTTGAACGGCGAGGGACCGTATGCGAGCGCGGGCGGCATCTGGATGGGCGCCGGCGGCCCGGCTGCCGACAGCGCCGGCAACATCTACGCGGTAACGGGAAATGGACCGTGGGACGGACAGACGGCGTGGAGCGACTCGGTATTGAAGTTCGACGCGCACCTTGCAAAGGTGCAGGACTACTTCACGCCCTCCGACTATGCGTTTATGAACTGCAAGGATTCAGATCTGGCGGCGGGCGGGTTGCTGTTGATTCCCGGAACCAGCCAGGCGCTGACGGGAGGAAAGACCGGAAGACTGTATATGGTCAACACCGCGAATCTCGGGCATGAGCAGGTTGGGGATGCGGGAGCTACCCAGACGCTGTACTTCGAGTCGGATCTGGTGACTCCGTATTCGACCAGCTGCACCGATCCCAACACGATGAATACTCATACGAGCACTGTGAACTCCTATGAGAACTTCGGGACGGCTGCGTACTTCAACGGATCGGTGTATCTGGGCATTACGCCGACAGCGGCGAATATCCCCTCCGGGCTACGGCAGTTCAACTATTCCACGGGTTCCACAACGCTGACTGCGGGAGCTTATGCAACTCAGGGCGTTCAGCAGTCCTCCTACGGCACGACGCCGTTCGTCTCGGCCAATGGCGCCACGAACGGAGTGGTGTGGATGGTGGATCACGGGTTCCCGCTCCAAACCCCGGCTCCGGCAGTGGTGAGCGTCGCGACTCTTCGGGCCTACGACGCGAACGATCTCACCAAGGAGCTGTACGACAGTGGAACGAACTCCGGAGATGTTCCGGGTTATGGAATCAAGTTCACCTCACCGATTGTCGCCAATGGAAAGGTGTATTTTTCCACCGGTCATGATCTTTCGACGATACCTAATCCGCAGGGGGAACTGGATGTGTATGGTTTGAAGTAGTCTCGAGCATTTGTAACCTGTTCCAACCTCGCCGCGGCAGTCCGGAGATCTCTCCTCCAGGCTGTCGCGGCGTTGCCTTTGACGCCCAGCCGTCCAGCCGCCCCGCCGCCCCGCCGCCCTGTGAGGCTGCAGGGCTGCTGCTGCGCCGGTAAATAATCCCTTCTCCTGGGATTCATTTACCAGGCACAAAGTATAAATTTCCAACTACTTAGTGCGAGGTTCAGTCTCTCGACTTTTTCTTGTAATTCCTTTCGAAAACCAGTGTCTATCGCCTGCGGTCGAGTTATGATTTTCTGGAATCAACTTAGTTGCCTATCACTTATTGGCGATCCGGACGCCGCTCTTCCTTCTTCGAAGGACGGCACGAGAGCTCGCAGAGGTTGCGCTTGAGTCGAAGCTGACTCAGGTCGCGAATAAACCACTGCGGAAGCGAAGACGGACGGAGCCGGTTGCCGGGTCGTTCTGGGTCGTTCTGGGGCGCAGCAAGCCCCAGTAGCCCAGAGGATCTGGTGCAGAGGCCGATGTGCTGGACTGTTTTTCTGAAAGAGCCGACCTGAGAACAACGCTCGAACAACCTCTTCAGACTAAGGCACCTCATGAAACTCTTCTCCTATGCTCTTTTCCTTCTCCCGTCCCTCGTTACAGCCCCCGCACTCGCAACCGTCATCGTCAGCAGTCCGTCCAACGGCGAGTCCGTCAATTCCAATGTGCAGTTCGTCGCAAGTGCAAATACCACCTGTCCCAAAGGTGTATCGGCGATGGGCATCTACGTCGACAACAAGCTGATGTATGAGATCGGCGCCATCAGCCTCAACACGAATCTAAATCTTGCTTCGGGATATCACAGGACAGTGGTGCAGGAGTGGGATCGTTGCGGAGGCGCAACCATCACCACCATCGACCTGACCGTCAACAATCAGGTTGGCGTTGCCGTGACTTCGCCGGTGAACGGCAGCACGGTGAGCTCGCCCACCTCATTTGTGGCTCTTGCGACCACCGGATGCCCCGCGGGTGTAGCCGCTACAGGAGTGTATGTCAACAATCAGTTGATCTACAAAGCGGGCGGAAACAGGTTGAACGCTCAGCTAAACCTGGGCGGCGGACGCCAGACTGCCGTGGTCCAGGAGTGGGACAACTGCGGCGGCGCTGCCAAGACGCCGGTGACCGTAAATGTGAGTGGCAGCGGCTCTTCCAGTGAAGGCGGCAGCCACGTCGATGATCTGCAGGCCAACTCCGCATGGAGAGTTTGGGGTGAACTGCCGCCAACTTACAATGTCTGCTCTCCCTGCAATGGATTGAACTGGTCGATGCAGCAACACAACGGTTCTGTTTCGATGGATGGAAACTCTTCCCAGTTCAACATTGGAGGAACAACTCCTTACGCCGACGTGCTGTTTTACGACGACATCATGGGCGATGGCAGCTCCGGGAATCTCAAGGATCAGAATCATAGTCTGCTTCCAACGCTGCATAATTTCAGCCTGGACACCTACCTCTACACACCCAACCTGGGGGTGACACAGTCTCTTGAGCTGGATATCAACATGTACATGAACGGCGCCGGCATGGAGTGGGGAACGCAGTGCAATTACCTTGGCGACAGAAACTGGGACATCTGGAATAACGTCACGGCCCACTGGTTTTCGACCGGTGTCCCCTGCCAGCTCAATAACGCAGCCTGGAATCACATCACGATCCAGGTTCAGCGCCAGGCCAACAACGACCTCACCTATCAGACAATCAGTGTGAACGGCGTGACCCACACCATCAACCAGACCGTGGCTCCCTTCCACGTTCCCGGGCAATGGTGGGGCGTGAACGTCAACTACCAGATGGACGGGGATCACAGGATGTCTTCCAACACCACGTACATGGACAAGACAACCTTCACGTACTGGTAGGTAGGTCTACACGATAGAAGCTTCTCCTTCTCAGAACCTGTCCAGAAACTCAAAAGAAGCCGTCATCTCGAGCGAAGCCGTGTGGTTTTATCGCACGGCGCAGTGGAGAGATCCCCGTATTTCGTCTTTGCCGTTGCCGGTTTTTAGATTCGCAAACCTCCCATGGAGTACTTGGACAGAACTCAGGAAGTGAGGAGACTCAGGGGCGATCGGGCGGGTACTTCCGTCCGATCGTTTCGAACAGCAAAGGCTAAAACTTTGCTCCGATGCCTTGCCTATGCGCAACCATTTGCACATAAATAGGAGAAAGATTTACCTCTTTCTCTCGAAGCAAACTGGATCAGGCGTCTCCGGTCAGCAAACGAGGAGAAATAATTGATGATGTGAACTCTGATCCACACAATCGATTTGGTATCGAAATTGCAAACTGAGATACTTAGGATATGGAGTCTCTGGTGCAATCGTTGCGTAGTTCCCGGCCTGTTTTCAATCTTCTTTGCAAAGCGGTGTTGTTTGCCTGCTGCTTACCACTCTTCCTTCTGCTTGCCGGGTGCGGATCGAACCCGGTCATGGGTCAGGGCGGTCAGAGTCAGCCGACCCTCACGATCACCGCCAGCGCGGCGGCGATCCCTTCGGGCGGCTCAACTGTCCTGAGCGTGACGGCGGTAAACGCCACCCAGGTCACCGTGACCGGAACCGATGGCAGCAGCTATACCTTGGCTGCGACGGGCGGAACCCAGACGGTCGCCCCCACCGTGACGACAACCTATACGGCAGTTGCTGTGGGCGTGGGGAGCGCGAAGGCTTCCGCTACGACGACCGTCACGATTGCGGCTGGTCCGATGCCGACGATTACCTTGAGCGCGAATCCGGCCTCTGTGGCTCCGGGTGGCTCCTCCGTTCTCACGGTGACAGCGGCGAACGCGACGCAGGTGACCGTGACCGGAACTGACGGCAGCAGCTATGCCCTGCCGCCGGCCGGCGGTACTCAAACCATTACCCCCGCCGCAACCACAACCTATACGGCAGTCGCGACCGGATCGAGCGGCAAGGTCACGGCGACGACAACGGTTACGGTGACGAGTCCTCCAGCTTCGAATGTCACCATCAGCGCCAACCCCGGGTCTATCGTTGCGGGCGGCTCCTCCGTGCTGAGTGTGACCGCGACCAACGCCGCGCAGGTGACGGTGACCGGAACCGATGGCAGCAGCTATACCTTGGCTGTGACGGGCGGAACCCAGACGGTCGCGCCCACCGTGACGACAACCTATACGGCAGTCGCGACCGCGACCGGCGGCGGGAAGACCTCGGCTACGGCGACCGTGACCGTCGCTCCGGCTCCGACCGTCGCAATCGTTGCAAGCCCAACCTCCATCGCGCAGGGCGCCTCCTCCGTTCTCACTGTGACTGCGACGAATGCCTCCCAGGTGCAAGTCTTCGGAACCGATACCCCCACGGTCCCCTATCCCTACAGCCTGTCGCCGACCGGGGGAACCCAGACCGTTACCCCGGCCGCGACCACGACCTATACGGCGATTGCCACCAATGTCACCGGCAACAAGGTTTCGGCTACGGTGACCGTTACCGTGGGTCCGGGCGCAAGCGTTACGATCGCGGCAACTCCGGCTTCGATCTCGGCGGGCGGCTCGTCTACCCTCACCGTCACGGCGAGCAACGCCTCGCAGGTGACGGTCACAGGATCGGATCACACGAGCTATGCCCTACCCTCTACCGGCGGAACCCAGCCGGTCACCCCGAGCGCGACGACGACCTACACGGCCACGGCTACCGCCAACGTCGGCAGCAACGTCACTTCAACGGCTACGGTTACGGTAAGTCCGGCGCCGACGGTCACCTTGAGCGCCAGCCCTGCCTCCATCACTGCTGGTGGTTCCTCGGTCCTCAGTGTCACGGCGTCCGGGTCAACGCAAGTGACGATCACCGGAACCGACGGCAGCAGCTACAACCTGCCACCCACCGGCGGAACCCAGACCGTTACGCCCGCCGCGACCACGACGTACACAGCGGTTGCGACCGCAGCGGCCGGCGGCAAGGTCTCTTCTACGGCAACGCTCACCGTGGGCGCGGGAGCGACGATCTCGCTCAGCGCAAACCCAACCTCCGTCTCATCGGGCGCTTCCTCCGTCCTGACCGTTACCGCAACCAATGCCACCCAGGTGACCGTCACCGGAAGTGATGGCAGCAGCTATACCCTGCCCCCGGCCGGCGGGACCCAGAGTGTTGCCCCGACAGCGACGACCACCTATACCGCGATTGCAACCGCCGCCGGCGGAAACGTCTCCGGGACGACAACGATCACGGTTGTTCCGGCTCCGACCATCACGGTCACCGCGGACCCGGCGACGATCGCTTCGGGTGGCTCCTCCGTTCTTACCGTCACGGCCGCCAATGCAACCGCTGTGACGCTCACAGGGTCGGACAATAGCAGCTACACCTTGCAGCCGACCGGTGGAACTCAGAGCGTCAGCCCCACGGCAAACGTCACGTATACCGCAACGGCTACCGGAACCGGCGGCTCTGCTTCCGGGACGGCGACGGTTTCAGTCGCTGCGGCGGGCAGTCTGCAGTCCATCAGCCACGTGGTCTTCATGCTGCAGGAGAATCGCAGCTTCGACAGCTACTTCGGCATGCTGAATCCTTACCGCGTCGCGAACAGTATGACTACCGGTGACGACGGAAAAACGTACAGTGTGGATGGCATCGACGACAAGCTGACGACGATCAGCAACTCCAACGATGAGGGGACCGCGTTCGCTCCGTTCAAATTGGCCAGCACCTGTGTCGACGACATGAGCTCGGCCTGGCTGGAGAGCTATGGCGACGTGAGCCGGTATGATTTCACCCCCGCCCGCACCATGGCCATGGATGGGTTCGTTCACACGGCGGAAGGCTTTGCGAAGAGTTGTTCGGCTTCGAACTCCTGCTCGGGGACCTTCACCGACCTTACCGGTCAGCGGGCGATGGGCTACTACGATCAGACCTTCCTGAACTACTACTACTTCATGGCGTCTGAATTCGCTCTTTCGGATCGCTGGTTCTCGCCGGTTGCCAGCAAGAGCATCGACAATCGGATTGCGACACTTACCGGAGGGACGACGCAGGGTCTCACCCACGATCCTGGAAGCGACGACCATCTTCCGCAGCTCGCCATTCCGACGATCTTCGGAGAGCTCTCGAACAACAATGTCTCCTGGAAGATCTACTACACCGTGACCCAGGGCAACTGCCTTTCCGAGGACGATTGCTCCACCAATGCAACGGCGGAGTACCCGGCCCTCAATTTCACAGCCCTGCAGGACTCGTATCAGTATCTCTACGAAAATCCCACCGGCGCCGCCTGCACAGGGACGACCTTATCGTCGCTGACCGCCGTGAATGACCCGACGAACTCCTTCTGTATCGACCCAAACCACATCGCGCCGCTATCCACCTACTACACCGATCTGACGAACGGCACACTGCCCAGTTTCGCCTTCATTGAAGCCGGCTACGGCAACAACGACGAGCATCCCGGGTCAGGCCAGTCGATCCTGGCCGGGCAGCAGCAGGTGGCACTCGTGATGAACGCGTTCATGGCCAGTCCCGAGTGGAGCAGCTCAGTCTTCTTCCTCTCGTATGACGAAGGCGGGGGACCGTACGACCATGTGCCGCCTGTGCCCGGAAAATCCAACGTCAACACCGATACAGCCGATCAACCGAACTATCCGGATATCGCTTCGATCGCGGTGAACCCGGATGGAGCAAGCACCGACTACCCGTGCGCCGAGCCCAGCGGTGTGCCTTCGCTTCACTGCGATCTGAGACCTACAGAGCCTGGAACGAATGCCGCCGATGCTCCGGCGATTCAGGGTTTTGCCGCGCAGCTTGGATTCCGTCTGCCCAACATGATCGTCTCCCCCTTCACCCGCAAGCACTATGTCGGGCACGCGCCGATGGATCATACCGCGATCATCAAGTTCGTCGAAAACCGCTTCATCGGGCCATCCGCGCATCTCACCGCCCGCGACGCCGCCCAGCCCAACCTGCTCGACTTCTTCGACTTCACCGCCGTCCCTTGGGCCACCCCGCCAACCCCGCCTGCCCCGGTCACCCCCGCCACGCTGGGTTACGATCCGTGCACTCCTGCGAGCTTAGGGCCATAAACGAACCTGAAACAATGCGGACTGGAGGAAGGGTCCTTCACGCGGCCCATCACGCGGCCCAGATAGGAGGGGCTGCGTGATGGGAATGGGTAATCTGAAGCCTGGCCATCGATGTCCATCTGGACTCTGAAAAATGGACTCCAAAACTTCAGACCTCCCCATAAGGCCGCTAGGCCCAATAACCCCTTTCCGTAAAAACGAACAGTGCAACCTCGGACGATCTCGATTCCCAGTGCTCTTGGCGACAACGAGATACATACCAGCTCCAGGGTCGCTGGCATGAGGGTAAGTGACGCGACAGGTTTATGGAGTATGAGTGAGAGTCACTTCGCTCACATAGGCATCCACGAGGTCGTGTTTTCTATCGTTGTTGACGATGCCATCGAGTTGGACCAGAGCATCGAAGTGCCCGCTGTCGTTTACGTTTCCACCGTTTTTGCTGTTCGGTCTGAAGTTGACCTGGGTCGTCGTGCCGTCGAAGGTCAAGCTCTGGAACGTGGCCGTGCCGTCCGAGTTGCGGAGGAACGACCAAGCAATGTGGTGCCAGCCGGTGAACGAGGGATTGCTCGATCCTGACCAGGGCTGAGAGAACTGGCTGCGATTGCAAGGCACAACCGGAGGGGTCTGTCCTCCTTGAGGTTTTCCGTTCAGGAAGATCCAGCCGCCGGTCGCGCTATCGAACACGCCCCAGTAGCCCGTCCCGTTCTGCATATTGAACGCGCATTCGGTATAGAACTTGGTCCAGATCCCGCCGGCAGTATATTGGGCATCCATCTCGAAGGCCTGATGAGCGGTGGGATCGGGAAGATAGACATACTGATCGAGAGTCCAGTGCGAATCGATGGAGTTGCCGGTTGTGGTTGGGCTTTGTCCCCTGAACAAGACATTCGATGGAACGCTCCCCTGCGTCTCCGCCAGATGAAGCGATCGTCCATTCAAGGTCAGATTGCCTTGGTCTGCAAGAGCACTTCCTTCGCCGGTGGCCTTGAGCAGGGTGCTTTGCGGAAAGGTCGGGTTGACTCCCTGTACCCCTTCTCCACACGGATTAGCCACCCACAAACTTTCTAACGGCGGATTGCAATCGTTCTGAGCATTGTCGACTCCTATCTGATCCAGATCGCACTGCATGCTGCTCGAGTTAGAACAGTTTTCAACCACGTTGAAGTTGACCGTGCTATCGGTGATGACCGATCCGCTGTTGTTATCGATTGCCTGCACCGTCAGAACGTGCGCTCCATTCGGCAGAACGTACACGCCGTTGACATTACTGGCAAAGACATCCCCCAACCTGTAGCCGTTGTCCCATATCTCCAGATGAAACGGGGTGCTTTCACTGGCGGAAGCAGAGATCCTCACCGCGCTAATGCTGGTCGAGCTGGGTGTCGGGCTGGTGATGCTGACACTGCCGGAAGCTGGCGGGGTCGGGGTGGGGGTCGGCGTCGGAGTAGGAGTAGGAGTAGGAGTAGGAGTAGGAGTAGGAGTCGGAGTCGGAGTTGGGGTCGGAGTGGGGGTGGGCGTCGGGGTCGGGGTCGGGGTCGGGGTCGGCGTCGGCGTCGGAGTCGGAGTAGGAGTAGGAGTAGGAGTAGGAGTGGGAGTCGGAGTAGGAGTAGGAGTAGGAGTAGGAGTTGGGGTAGGCGTAGGAGTCGGAGTCGGAGTGGGAGTAGGAGTCGGGGTTGGGGTCGGAGTGGGCGTGGGGGTAGGGTTCGGAGTCGGAGTCGGAGTCGGAGTCGGAGTCGGAGTCGGAGTGGGAGTCGGAGTGGGGGTGGGAGTCGGGGTGGGAGTCGGGATAGGGGTAGGAGTTGGAGTTGGAGTTGGGGTAGGAGTCGGGATGGGGGTAGGAGTGGGGGTGGGACTTGGAGTGGAAGTCAGAGCTGGCGAGACTGGAACGATCGGCGCCCCAGCTACAGACAAAGCCAACGTAGCTGTCAGTGCCTGTACCGGAGAGCTCGAGTCGTTCGCTGTGATGCTGACCGAGTAGGTGCCGCCTGAGGTGGGATTGCCGGAGATGACACCTGTATTCGCTGCAAGAGTCAGC
This sequence comes from Edaphobacter sp., assembly GCA_965277335.1. Taxonomy (GTDB): domain Bacteria; phylum Acidobacteriota; class Terriglobia; order Terriglobales; family Acidobacteriaceae; genus Edaphobacter. Next base: position 1,255,983 of record CBDICJ010000009.1, read on the forward strand.
CCGTCAGGAAGCTGTCCGGCAGGGATGCTCCAGCTATACGGGGTGCTTCCTCCTGTAGCAGCGAGCGTCGAAGCGTACGCGGTACCGGCGATGGCTTGCGGCAAGGTTGTCGTGGAGATCGCAAGGGAGGGGGCGGTGTCAGTGCTCGAAGCAGCAATCGTGACCGTCACCGCCTCCGATTCCTGAAGGGTGGAGGTGTTCTGCACCTGCAGCTGAGCTGCACCGGAAGCGGCCAGGCTCGTGCTTCCAACGGTGCCAGACAAGGTATTCGCATCGACTATCGTGGTCGCCAGTCTTGCTCCATTCCAAAGAATGGCTGCTTCAGAAGTGAAGTTGGTTCCGGTGACCTTGAGCTTGGTGGTTTGGGAGCCAGCCGGTATGGTCTGTGGCAGAACCTGGAGGATGCTGGGGGTGACGGGCGATGGCGTTGGCGCTGGTGCTGGTTGTAGCGAAGAACCACATCCGAGACAATAGACGAGGGAAAGGCTGGCACTCGTCGCAATGAATTTAAGGAGTTTGCTCAATAGGTACCCCGGATCAAATCGGATTTGACAAATGGACGCAATCAGTTCAAAGCAGTGTGAGCGATCACTGGATGAACCTTACAGCGCCAGAGTAGTTACTACAGTTCCCCAAATGGGGAGTTGCGTACCACTTCCGGGGGAGTAGACTTGACCTCCTCCATGTGAAGCGATATGAGGACTTATCGTCCCAACAATGTAATTCCATGAGAGGTTCAGAGCTTAGCTATGGCGCGGATACGATTACTTAGGTAATCTGTCTTGGGTTCTGCGATCATCCGCGAGCCTGTGAAACGTATGCCAGCGGTGAGACATGGAAGAGAGGCCGTCCGGAACGTCGTACTGCATCGACTGGAAGATCTCCGGTGCGAGAAGACTCATAGCCGCCTGCCGCCGCTCAAGCTCAGCCGAGTGGGGCTTGCGGTTCCCCATGGACTTCGCGATCTTTCGGTAGCTGAGAGCTGGAGCCGGAGAGAAGATGGGCTGCTTGCAGCTCAGAAAGATCTTCACTGCGTCACTTCACCCACCCAGCAGAAGGACGCCGTCTACCTCATCTTCAGCGGCAAGCGCTAAACTCCCAGAGCGAAAGCGCTAAACTCCCGGAGCGAAAGCGCTAAACTCCCGGAACGAATCGGCGCAGCCTTTCATGCGCCTCATAGGATCGGGCGAGCACGGAGGCAGCGATCGATTCGTTGGAACGAAAGGATCAGCGAAGACAAGATTCTGGCTGGGAATTCTTTTTTATACGGGGGTGTATGCCTGGTTTCGACCCGATCTCGAAGAGCATTCCGTCAGGGACGCAATGCGCGGTACGCGAACATCGTCCTCCCACCTCGACCTCTGTGCCCGCGCCCAACCCCCGACGCTGACCTCATTCCTGTTCGGAATCAGGAATGAATCAGCATCAGGGGGGTTGGACGCGAGAAGTGAGAGAGGGCAGGTTTACGGAGTGTGAATGAGATTTACTTCGCTCACGAAGGCATCCACAACGTCATGTTGTCCGTTGCCGTTGGTTACGCCATCGAGTTGGATCAGAGAATCGAAGTGCCCGATGTCGTTTACGTGTCCACCGCTTTGGCTGTTCGGTCTGAAGTTGACCTGGGTCGTCGTGCCATCGAAGGTCAGGCTCAGGAACGTGACCGTCCCGTCCGAGTTGCGCAGGAACGACCAGGCAATGTGGTGCCAGCCGTTGAAGGAGGGATTGCTCGAGCCTGACCAGCGTGGATAAAACTGGCTGCGGTTGCAAGGAACAACCGGCGGAGTCTGCCCGCCTTGGTTCTTTCCGTTCAGAAAGATCCAGCCGCCTGTCGCGCTATCGAACACGGCCCAGTAGCCGGTCCCGTTATTCATATTGAACGCGCATTCGGTATAGAACTTGGTCCAGATCCCGCCGGCAGTATATTGGGCATCCACCTCCAAGGCCTGATGATCGGTGGGATCGGGAAGATAGATATACTCGTCCATCGTCCAATGTGAATCGATGGCTCCGCCAGTGTCGGATGGGCTTTGGCCCCTGAACAAGACATTCGATGGATTGCCCCCCTGCGTCTCCGATAGATAAAGCGACCGTCCATTCAGGGTCAGATTGCCTTGGTCAGGAAGGGCATTCCCTTCACCGGTAGGCCTAAGCAGCGTGCTGTGCGGGTTGGTTGGATGGATTCCTTGTACGCCAGGTCCACAAGGATTCGCCACCCACATACTTTCGAGTGGGGGATTGCAATTGTTCTGAGTATTGTCAGTTCCTATCTGATCTAGATTGCACTGCGCATATCTCGAGTTAGAACAGTTCTCAGCCACGTTGAAATTGACAGTGCTATGGCTGAGGACAGATCCGTTGTTGTTAGCGATTGCCTGCACCGTCAGAACATGCGATCCATTCGGCAGGACATAGACATCGTTGACATTGCCTGCATACACTTCCCCTAACTTGTAGCCGTTGTCCCATATCTCCAGGTGAGACGAGGTACTTTCATTGGCAGAGGCAGAGATCCTCACCGCGCTGATACTGGTCGCGCCGGATGCCGGACTTGTGATGTTAACGCCGCCCGAACTCTGCTGGTTGACGACGTTATAAGTAACGCTGCTCTGGTTAAGCACGCCGCCGCTATTTGCAACCGCCAAAACGGTCGTAACATGCTGGCCCTGGGACATAACATGGGCGGCATTCACGGAACTCGAAAAATAGTCGCCGAGTTTACCGCCGTTGTCCCAAATCTCCAAATGAAATGCGGTGTTTTCACTCGCAGAGGCAGAGATCGACACTGCCCCGGACACCGTGGAGCTGGGTTTTGGACTGGCGATGTAGACGGTGCCGGCGAATGCCGCATGAGCGGAGAAAGCGATAGGAAACAGGCCGATGAAGATCGCCAGCAGGCGCGAAAGGTGAATCGATTTCATGATTGGTACGTATCTCCCTGGAAAAGGCAAGCACTCTTTCAAGCGCGCTGCAATAGATGTTCCGGGCACATGGGGATCAAAACCCAGGTCCCAATTAATGGATCAGGCTTTCGGCAGCAGAGGAGAGTGATTCAGGTTCGCTCAACGGATAATACACACTCAGCACAAGAGAATGCCGGAATTTTCAGGAAATAATAAAAATAATGATGGGTCCAGGCAACCATTTCAGGGACTGTGGAAAAATGTTCGCGCTCTACCGCAATAATTTCGGCATACAGGGGGAAATTTACGCACCAACAGCGCTTTCCCTCGGAGTTGTAGCCGGCAAGGTGTCACTCGTGCGAGACAAGTCGACCCTGAAGCCGGTACTACCTTGGTTCGGAGTGACTCGGCTGCAGAGCGAGCGCCCTAACTCGCTTCAACCAGGGAAGAAGGGCTGGGGAATATTTGCTGTTCGAGACTAGGCGGGGTCGATCCCGTACATGGAACTACGCACCGACAGAGACGACTCGAAAGCAGGAATATCCAGCTATCCAGCTTTCGAGCCCTCGGAGGTGCCCCAGCATTTCAACGTTCTAACTGGTTCGTTCGTCACGAGCCCTGAAGGCATGAGGCACGACCGGGCAGCTTACGGCAGCAGCCCATAGATATCGAGCTCCGTGCAGGTCGGCACAAAGACCTTACCGTCGGCCACCGTGGGCACGCTGAACTTGCAGGCATGTCCCGCGTTGTCCCGGCCATTCGCCGCCTGCTTGCTGTTGTAAAGCTCCTTGCCAACATCGGTGGCGTCGTAAGCGTGCAGCACCGCCGGTGATCCGCCCGAACCACCGTTTTGCGGATAGCCGGAGTTGTCCACATCCCACACGATTCCGGCGTTCGCTCCATTGGCGGAGATGGAAGGGCTGGCGCCGTGGTTCAAGTACACGGTATCGCCGCTGGTCGCCGAGTGACCGGACAGCAGCCCGCTATTTCCCTGCGCGTTCCAGGCATAAGAACGAAGCACATCGCCTTCGGTATGGAAATACAGCGATCCGTTCCAGAAGGACGGCGCCCCCCATACGTTGTCGAATTGCTGCGTTCCTGTCTGCATCGTCTGCACGTTGTCGTTTTGTCCATTGGGGTCGGAATGGTACCCGCCCATGCTGTCGCGGTTCACCACGAAGACCCGTCCATCCTTGCCCCCGCCGATCAACTCGTGCGGATAAGGAGAGCTGTTGTTCGGCATCAGGATGGGGCCGCCGCTGCCCAGGTCCGCGTCGTTACTCTCCAAATACCGTTCATTGGAGGGAATGAAGAAGTCCAGCACCTTCAAGTCCGGCGACATCTTCAGAAGTGCGTCCGGATAGTCGGTAGCCGACGGCGCGGTGCTTCCGATATCATCCGCGGTTTCCAGGTACAGGTTTCCGCTGGAGTCCACTACCGGCCCGGCTCCGCCCATCCAAATATCCCCGCCAATTCCATTCGGCGAGGTATTGAAGGCCTGAGTTTGCGCCAGCGACCCCGCGTCATAGGCCAGCATCCAACCATGGTTGCAATGCCCAAAGCCCATATACACGCGGCCATTTGCCAGCGTCAACGCCGTACGTTGATAGCAGCCCGCGGAGAGTGGGACCATCCCATTGGCGCTGCCGGCTCCCGTGCCCGGAACACTCGCGGTCACCCTCACCGGGCCTCCAAACTTCTCCGCTCCCGTGGTGATATCCAGTGCGTGCAGCTTCAGCACGTATCCCGTGTCGACCGCGGTCACGTAGATGGTATGGCTATTGAGGTCGATCACCGGCGTGCTCAAAATGCCCAGCGTCGGCTGCACGCCTTCAGGGTCGTTGTTGGCCACAGGGGTCCCGAGACTCACCTTCCACAACTGGCTGCCGCTATCCGAGTCGAAGGCATAAACACTATCGTTCTGCGTCGCCGCGAACACCGTGTTGTGTGCCGCTCCATTCACCATCAGCCCGGGAACATAAAGCGGCTGCGCATAGATCTGCCCGTCTACCGGCAGCGCGTGTTTTCTGCCAAAATTCGTTGCATTCACGTTTGCCGGCGTCAGGGTGACCTCATTCAGATTCGCCCCATCCCCAGCCAGATCGTTGTGGTGCATCAGCACGGCGCTGCCGGCCGACGCGGAAGCGGCTTGGACCGTGATCGTAACAGGAGTTTTAATCGCTCCTCCACAGCTGTCCCATGCCTGTACGACCGTGTTGTGCAGGCCTGTGCTGAGATTCAGGGAAGTCTGAAGCACAGCTCCGTTTGTGCTGTAGGCCAGGGTGTTGTCAACGTACACGCCGATCGCGGCGATGCCTTTGGCGCAGGCCGCCGTGGTCGCCGTGGCCGAGAAGGTCACAGGCGAGGACACCGTGCTGTTGTTCGCGGGCGAGGAGACAACGACTGCCGTTGCGGCGCCCACGGTCACAGTCGCGGTGGAGGTGACCTTGCCACTCGCGCCGGTTGCCGTCGCCGTATACGTGGTGGTCGCGGTTGGGGTCACCGTCTGTTGGCCGCCGCTGTTCGGCAGCGTATAGCTGGTGCCATTCGATCCAGTGATCGTCACCTGCGTGGCATTGCTGGCGGTAACGCTCAGCACCGACGAGCCACCGGGACTGATCGAGGCGGGCGACGCGGAGATCTTGACCGCCGCCGAGGAAGCGGCCTGAACCGTGATGGTGACAGGAGTTTTTATCGCTCCTCCACAGCTATCCCACGCCTGGACGACTGTATAGTGCATGCCTGCGCTGATCGTCAGGGAAGTCTGAAGCACAGCTCCGTTGGCCTTGTAAGCCAGGGTGTTATCGACGTAGACGCCGATCGCGGCGATGCCATTCGCGCAGGCCGCTGTGGTCGCCTTCGCCGAGAAGGTCACGGGCGAGGACACCGTGCTATTGTTCGCGGGCGACGATACCACGACCGCTGTGCCGCCAGTCTGACCGGCCACGGTAATGTTCACGGGGCTGGTGGTGGAACCGCCGCAACCATCCCACTCCTGAACCACAGTGCTGTACGTTCCGTTGCTCAGCGTAATGTTGGCGTCGAGACTGGCCCCGTTCTGCACCACGACTCGTTGATTGTTGACGTAAACACCCATTGCGGAAACGCCCTTCGAACAGGTGCTCGAAGCGGTCGCCACATAGTGCACGGGAGAGCTGACCGAAGCATTGTTCGCTGGGCTGGTCACGGTAACGCTCGCCAGTGCAGGGCTTGCCAGCGCCAGAAGCATCGCGAAAAAAGAAACTGAGTATTTCATGGAAGGCCTCTGAGGGGATGCTGGCATTACGGGAACCCGGTATAGTCGTCAGTGACGCTATACTATGCTTAAAAAATGAAGTCGGGCGCGATTTCAGCTCTCCCAGCTCTCAATGACTGGAGACCTTCGTTAATCTCGCCCGGATCTCCAACGCGTGCTGCCCGATCTCACGAGAACTTCATGACCGGGCGATAGCCCGCCTGGACACGACATCATCATCGAACTGAGTGGTGTCGATCCAGCCTGGAACCGTGTGAATTGATCTGTGAACTGATCTGTAAATTCTGGGCCAGCACCTCCGCCAGGTGCATGGGCCGCGCGCTGGTGTTCTGGGTGATCTGTTCGGCGCAACTGAAGCCGTCCGAGACGATGACGGCTTTGGGGTTGTCGCGGACAGCAGGCAGCAGGACGCGCTCGCCAAGCGTCTGCGAGACGGTGTATTTATCCTCCTCGAAGCCGAACGGGCCGGCCATGCCGCAGCAGCCGGAGTCGAGCAGCTGGACTTGAGCTCCGGTCGCGCGGAGGAGCTGCATCTCGTCATGCATCCCCATGGTGGCCCGGTGATGGCAGTGGCCGTGGACGATCATCTTCTGATCCAGCTGCGGAGGTTTGTACTCAGGCGCGTGCTTGACGAGAAACTCGCTCAGCAGGAAGGTCTGCTCGCGAAGCCTGATGGCGAGCGGATGATTGGGAAGCAGGTTCGTGAGTTCGTCGCGAAAGACGGAGGCGCAGGATGGTTCGAGGACGACGATCGGAGTGCCCGCGTGAAGCTGCGGAGCGAGGACCTTGAGGATCTTCAGAAGATAGTCCTTGGCGGTGTCGAGCAGCCCGAAATCGTACAGCGGACGGCCGCAGCAGAGGTGCTGCCTGGGCAGCTCCACGCGGAAGCCGGCAGAGGTCAGCACCTGATGGGCGGCGCGCATGGCGGAGGGATGGAAGTAGTTGTTGAAGGTATCGGCCCAGAGGAAGACCCCGGGGGCCGTGGCGGGGAGCGGGTTGCGGCGGTCGCGGCGGCGGCGCGGGTCGCGGGCGAGGCGGCGGTCGGGGGTGAAGGGTTTCGAGAAGCGGGGAAAACTGCGCTTCGGGTGGATGTGAAGAATTCTTTTGATAAGCGGGCTGAGCAGGGGAGCATTGTTGATCGCGTTGACCAGCGAGGGCGCGAACGAGGCCAGGCGGGCAAAGCGGTCGATGCGGCCAAAGGCATAGTGGAACAGCGGGCGCGACTCGCCTTCGTAGTGATGCGAGAGGAACTCGGCCTTGTACGTGGCCATGTCGACCGAGACGGGGCACTCGGACTTGCAGGCTTTGCAGGACAGGCAGAGGTCGAGAGACTCCTTGACCTGCCGGTTCTTCCATTGATCGGGGAGCACTTCGCCTTGCATAAGCTCCCAAAGCAGATGGGCGCGGCCGCGGGTGGAATGCAGCTCTTCGCCGGTCGCCATGAAGCTGGGGCACATGGCGCCGGCGTCGGTCTTGCGGCAGGCCCCAACGCCGACGCAGCGCAACGTCGCGGACGCCAGGCTTCCATTGTCTTCGGCAAAGGCGAAGTGGGTCTTCGGTTGCCACGGGTTGTAATCGGCCCCAAGCCGGAGATCTTCGTGCGGCTGGTGCGGGTCGATCAGCTTGCCGGGATTCATGCGATTGGCGGGGTCGAAGATGCGCTTGAAGGCGCGGAAGGCTTCGACCAGTTCGTCGCCGAACATCTTGGGCAGCAGCGCCGCCCGGGCCTGGCCGTCGCCGTGTTCGCCGGAGAGCGAGCCGCCGTGGGCCAGCGCAATGTCGGCGGCGCGCTCGATGAACTGGCGAAACTTGAGGATGCCGGCCGCGCTTTCGAGGTCGAAGTTAAGGCGCATATGAACGCAGCCCTGGCCGAAGTGGCCGTACATGGCGCTGTGGTAGCCATACTCGTCCATCAGCGCGCGGATAGCGCGAAGATAGGAGCCGAGCTGAAGCGGGTCGACGGCGCCGTCCTCCCAGCCCTCCCACCCGGTGCCGACGCCGGGGATAAAGGCGGTGGCGCCGAGACCGGACTCGCGGATGTGCCAGACGCGGAGAGCCTCCGCGGAGGTGTAGATGCGGCAGGTCGGCTTGGGACTGAACGTAGCGAGGGAGGCGGCCAGAGCGCGGGCCTTGGCGTTCGCTTCAGCCTGCGTCGCGCCGCCGAACTCGACGATCAGAAAGCCGTCGCCGGGGGGAAGAAGCTTCAAGTCTTCGACGGACTTCTGCTTGCGGCGCAGCGCTTCGAGCAGGTAGCCGTCCATGCCTTCAAAGCCGATCGGCTTGTGTTCGAGAATCGGGGGAACGTGGTCGGCGGCGATAAAGATATCGGAGAAACCGATGCCGATCAGGGTGCGGAACTGCGGGCTTGCGACGAGCTGGAGCGTGGCGCTGAGAATAACAGCGCATGCGCCTTCGCTGCCGACCAGAGCGCGAGCCACGTTGAAGCCATTTTCGGGAAGGAGCTCATCCAGATTGAATCCGGAGACGCGGCGAGGAATGCGGGGAAATCTCTCGCGCACCTGATCGGCGTAGGTGTCGCGAAGAGATTTGAGGGCGGCATAGATCTCGCCGATGCGGCCCCCGGCCGCGATATGCGCGCCAAGTTCGGCCTCGGAGGTAGGACCTACGGTAAGGCGGGTGCCGTCGTAGAGGAGGAGATCGAGCGACTGGATATTGTCGACGGTCTTGCCGCCCATCAGGCCGTGGACCCCGCAGGAGTTGTTGCCGATCATCCCGCCGATGGTGCAGCGGCTATGCGTCGCGGGGTCGGGGGCGAAGGTGAGGTCGAAGTTTTCGGCGGCTTCGCGGACGCGGTCGAGGACGATGCCGGGCTGCACTTTTACAGTGCGCGTCGCGGCGTCGACCGCGTCCATGCCGTTCATGTACTTCGAAAAGTCGAGAATGATGGCCGCGTTGCAGCACTGGCCGGCAAGCGAGGTGCCGGCGCCGCGGGTGAGCAGCGGAGCATCGAAGCGGCGGCACAGGGCGACGCTGGCGATGACGTCGGCCTCGTCGCGCGGCAGGATGACGCCGATGGGAATGTTGCGATAGTTCGACGCGTCGGTGGAGTAAAGAGCCTTGGCTGCGGCGTCGAAGCGCACCTCGCCGCGGATCTGCGCGCGCAGCTGGGCTTCGAGTTCGGCGGCGGCGGGGAAAGCTTCGCGGGCGCGGGCGTGAGAGCTGGGAAGCAGGACGAAAGGAGACGTGGACGCCATGTCACTTCCACTATACGGCGGCCGCAAAGCTTACCACCGATCCACACCGATGACTCCGATCAAAGACGAACCGCGGATCGTAAAACCTAAGCAAAAACTGCGTCATCTCGACCGGAGTAGCGGACAGTATCACCGTCCGCTGCGCAGTGGAGAGATCCCCGCATTTCGTCTTTGCCGTTGCCTCTTTTTGCCATAGAAATGGCCATGCAACTTCTGGACAGGTTTTTACAGACACCCGAGGATCGCACGCAAGAGGCGAATTCCGTTCTGGAGCGCCGCTCTTAATCCGCATTGCTCCGCGAAATCCGCGGTCGATCTTCCCTTACGGTTCAGATTGCGGCTCCTCCACCGCCTTGCCTTTCTTCAAATCCTCGCCCAAAAGGACAGCCTCCGCGATCTCGCGCATGGACTTGCGGCGCTGCCGGCTCTCGCGCTGCATGGTCCGATAGGCCTCGTCTTCGGTGATGGCGAGATCGCGCTGCAGAATCCCCTTCGCCCGCTCCACCGTCTTGCGCGCCTCCAGCCGGCTCGCCAGTTGCGCGTTCTCGGTCTCCAGGCGCGCCCGCTCGATCTCCGCGCCCACCAGAAAGCCCAGCGTCGACAGCAGCCGCACCTCGCTCGCGGTGTGCTGGTACGAGAGCCGATGCTGCAGGTTGATGACGCCGACGACCTTGCTCGCGCACACGATCGGCGTGCAAAGGATGGCCTCGAAGTGGTCCTCGGGAAGATTCTTGAAGATCATGAAGCGGGGATCGTTGGAAGCATTGGAAGCGATGGCCACCGGCTCCCGATGCTCCGCCACCCAGCCCGTGATCCCCTGGCCAACCGGCATGCCGAGCTGATCGACCAGGTCGGCGTGCGGATTCTTCGACGCGCGCAGCACCAGCTTCTCCTGCTCCAGCACATACAGAAAACACGAATCGCACGGAATCACCGTCGCCACGAAATCCACGATGCTTCCGAGCACCACATGAAACGGATCCGCCGCGGCGATGCGGCTGCTGATCTCGTGGAGAAAATCGATCGAGGTCAAGCCATCGCGAAAACCCGCCATGACCGTGGTCGAGCTTTGCACCCTCGGGACGGCTGCCGTTGGCGGCTTCGAGGATGTTGTGGAAACCGGTTCGATGCGTTCTGGGAAGGTCGCGGCCTGCTGTTTGTCTTCGGCGCTCTCCGCGTTCGACATCTTCTTCCCCGACTCCTTTTCCGACCGCTTCTGTTCCAGCACCTTGCCCGCGTACTGCGCCGCCTCGTTGACCAGGAAGCCCATCTTCGGATGCGATGGCTCAAAGTCGGGAGTCACGCCGTAGTGCGCCAGCTCCTCCGACGTCGTCGGCCCAATCGAGACCACCACGGAAGCCGCCAGGCCCGCTCGCAGCGCATCTTCCAATCCCATCCGCTCCGCGATCTGAAAAAGATGGATCACCTGCACCGCGGTCATGAACAAGATCACATCCATCCCGCCGCCGGCGATGCCGAGCACGCACTCCTGCAGCGGCCGCACATCTTCCGGAAGGCCCCACTGGTACACCGGCACCTTGGTCACGTCCGCGCACCTCGACGTCAGCTCCGCGAGGAACTCCGGATTCGACGCGCCGTACTCCTGCACGGCCACGCGCAGAGCGGCCAGCGCGCCGCCATACTTCGCATCCAATGCCGCCAGCAGCTCGCGCCAGGTTGCCGGTTCGGCCACGGTCACCGCCACCGGGACCTTGAGATCGCGCAGCACCGCCACCGGCTTGGGTCCGCGCGCCGCGACCTCCACCCCGCGCAGAGCCTCTAAAAACACCTCGCGATCGTACCGCGTCGCCACGATCTCCAGCAGAGCGCGCACCCCCTGACCGGTAAAGAAGATCACCAGATCGAATCGGCCCGCCAGCAGCTGTTCGGCGAACTCCAGCGCCTGCGTATTCGACTCCAAGGGAATCTCGCGCATCGCAGGCACCACAAACGGCTCGCCGCCATACGTGCGAATCAGCTTGGCCACCTCGGTCGCGCGGCGCGACTCCAGCGACAACACCCGCAATCCGTCAAAGCTCGCATGCGCCACGCATCTCCTCCCGCCCGGTCAATCCGCCCGCCGCACATACCGCCGCCCCGCCACCACATACCGCCCGCTCAGCACCCGCGCAATCGCCTCCGGATACGCCGCGTGCTCCTGCTCCAAGATCCGCGCCGACAGGCTCTCTACCGTATCCTGCTCCTCCACCGCCACCGTCTTCTGCAGCACAATCGCCCCGTGATCGACCGCCTCATCCACAAAATGCACCGTGCATCCCGCCACATGCACGCCATACTCAAGCGCCTGCCGCTGCGCCTCCAGCCCCGGAAACGCAGGCAGCAGCGAAGGATGCACATTCAGAATCCGCTGCGGAAACGCCGCCACGAACGCCGGCGAAACAATCCGCATATACCCCGCCAAACACACCAGGTCCACCTTGTGCTGATGCAGCCGCGCCATCATCTCCGCATCATGCTCCGCGCGCTTGCGTCCCTGCGAAGGCACCGCGAACGCAGCCAGCCTCCTCTTCCGCGCCGCCTCCAGCCCCGCAGCCTCCTCCACGTTCGAAAGCACCACCGCAATCTCCGCCCCCAGCAGATGCCGCCGCTCGATCGCCTCCGCAATCGCCACGAAGTTCGACCCCCTGCCCGAAAGAAGAACGCCCAACCGCCTCATGACTCCGCTCTCCCTATCTCGCCCGGATGGCGAAACGATATGCCTCTGCACCCCGTCCGGCCGCGGCTCGGCGCCTCAACCTCGTCGAAGACCGACGACCGAAGACCGACGACCGAAAGCCCGGAGACCTCTCCAAAGAATCGTAATCCTCTCCCCACCCGTCTTCTACTCCCTATTCTCTGCCTCCCCTGGCCAGACTGGACTCACCAACTCCGTGCGCAACATCGGACCGCCCATATACAGCGGCTCCTCCGATTTAACAAACGCAGGAACCTCACCGATGCTGACCCAGACATGAATGTCGGGCGGCTCTTTGCCGATCAGCGGCGCAATCACGCCGGTCATGCCTCCAATCTCCACATGAATCACGAATCGGACAGCCTTGTTCGGCCGCCCCGCGCTCATAAACGTGTCCTCCCCCTCCGGCTTCACCGACAAGTGAACCAGCCGCGGCTTCGGCGTCGTCGCCACATAGGACATCTTCACCTCCGGCGTCTTCGACGAGAGGTTCTTCAACGCGTCGAAAAGAATGCCATTCGACAGATCCGGCGGAAGATCCATGTGCGAGGTCTCGACCTTCTCCTTGCCTTTCTCCCCTTTCTCTCTGGACCGCACCGTCACCTGACCCGAAACGGCATCGATCCGCACGTCCAACTGCTCCGGAAACATCGGCCCTCGCTGGATCCGATGATCGCTCAGCAGCCGGAAATGCCCGTCCTGCGTGAAGATGGCTGTGTCGTCATCGGTCGATCCGTCCCGAAAGTGATACACCAGGCGCGACACCACACGCCCGCCGCGAACCGTCTGGGTCAGGTCTCCCGCCGCGACAATCTTGCCCTCCATCGTGCGCAGCGCAAGATAGCCATGCACCGATCCCTCCTGGTACCGCACCGGGATCATCTCGGCATCCAATGCGCCAGACTGCACTGAAATCGCAACCAACAAGCTGCTGAGCAGCGCCGCCCGAACACCCATCTTTCTATCGTATAAAAAAATGCCGGTCCCTGTCAGCGGAGGCGCATGCGCCGATCTTCACGACACGAAAACTCCGCCCGCCTTCTACCCCGTACTCCCTGCCGCATCAGTTGTAGCTCACCTTCCGCTCGCCCCGCACCACCCGCCCAATCAGGCAGTGCCGCTCATTCGCCCGGTTCAGCACCGCCTTCGCCTTCTTAATCTGCTCCGCCGGAATCACGGCAATCAGCCCAATCCCCATATTGAACGTCCTCAGCATCTCCTCCTGCTCCACATTCCCCAGCTGCTGCAAGTGCTCGAACAGCGGCGGCGCCGTCCACGAAGCCAGATCCACCAGCGCCCCCATCCCCTTCGGCAGAATCCGCGGCAGATTGTCCGTAATGCCGCCCCCGGTAATGTGCGCCATCCCGCTCACCAGCTCCGCCGCCGTCAGCTTCTTGATCACCGACAGATAGCTCCGGTGCGTCCGCATCAACGCCGCCCCGGTCTTGTCCTTCAGCTCATTCACATACTGCTCCGGCCCATACTTCGCCACCTCGAACAGCAGCTTCCGCGCCAGCGAATATCCATTCGTATGCAGCCCATTCGAAGGCAGCCCCACCAGCACATCGCCCACCTGAATATGCTCGCCCGTAATAATCTTCTCCCTACTTACCGCCCCCACGATCATCCCCGCCAGGTCGTACTCGCCATCGCCGTAGAACCCCGGCATCTGCGCCGTCTCCCCGCCGATCAGCGCGCACCCATTCGCCTTGCACGCCTCGCTGATCCCCTGCACCACCCGCTCGATCACCACATCTTCGAGCTTGCCCGTCGCCAGATAATCCAGAAAAAACAGCGGCGTCGCCCCCTGCACCGCAATGTCGTTCACGCAATGGTTCACCAGGTCCTGCCCCACCGTATGATGAATCCCCAGCTCGAACGCCACCTTCAGCTTCGTGCCCACGCCATCCGCGCTCGACACCAGCACCGGGTTGGGAAACTTTTCGAGGTCGAGCGCAAACAGCCCGCCAAACCCGCCAATCTCGCTGAGCACCTGCCGGTTGAACGTCTTGCGCGCCAGCATCTTGATCCTCTGCTTGCTGCGGTCGCCGCTCGTAATGTTTACCCCCGCATCCGCATAGCTGATCGACCGCTTCGCCGCCGGCTGCGCCCCGCCCGGCAGATCCCTCCCGCGCCCGTCGCTGGCAGCCTTCTTCGGCGCACCGGCCGCTCGCGCCACACGCGTCGGAGAGGAGGACGGCGCACCAGTCTTCTCTCCCGCGCGGGGCTGCACAGAAGTTGCATCGGGCGTAGGGGAGGTCTCATCCGGCAAGGTCGTACTCCATATCGTGTCGCGTGAAAACGAAGAATCTTAGTCTAGCAGCAGCCCCCTCCTCCCGATCAACAACCCGGACTGTCGGGTGCCCCATATCTCGATTCTGAGATGTGGGCATCGAGCATAGCGGGGTGGAGTAACACGCACTTGCTCGCTGGGGTGGCAAGCAACAGACAGTCTCACCGTCTGTTGCGCAGCAGAGAGATCCAACTCAAACCGAAACGCCTTTGCTGTTCTACCCCCCGTCTTCCTCTTCCTCCCGCTCCGCATACGAATCCGAATCCGCCCCGCCCTCCGCCAACGCCAGCTCCTCCGGCAGATTCCAGGCCCGCATCACCTTATAGATCGCCTGCGAAGAAAACCCCGCCCGCAGCAGCCGATTCATCAGCCGCACCGTCTCCTTCCGGGCATTCTCACCACTCGGCTGCTTGATCCTCTTCCGCAAACAATACTCCCGCGCCAGCCCCGCCTCATCCACATCCTCATACGCGACCTCCAGCGTCGTCGCCACCAACTCCTTCTCCACTCCCTTCCGCATCAGGTCCTGCTGTACCCTCCGCCGCCCGAACTTCTCATGCTCCTTGCGCACCCGCGTATAGTCTTCCGCAAACCGCTCATCGCTCAGATAGCCCAGCTCCTTCAACCGCGCGATCACCGCATCCATCGCCCGCTCGCCCGCCTCGCCCTCTTCCGCGCGCAGCTTCATCAGCCGCCGCAGATCCCGCACCGTCCGCATCCGCCGCGCCAGCGTCCCCACCGCATACTCGAACAGCCCGGCCTCCCCCACCGGCTCCCGCCTCTTCGCCCTCGCAAACGCCATTCCACTCCTCCCCCACCATTCTCCTCCACGCCAACCCCCGCTCGTCCTCTGCACGCTCTTCAAGGCGTAACGGTGATCGAAGGAATAACAACGGATAAAAACGGATAGAAGTCGACAGACAGAATGCTGCTCTTATCCGCCTTTATCTTTTTAATCACCGTTACGCCTCCGCGCTCTTCAAGGCGTAACAGTGATCCAAGAGATAAACAAGAGATAACAAGGATGACAGGGGATAAAAACGAATAAGAGTCGACAGACAGAATACTGCTCTTATCCGCCTTTATCTTTTTAATCACCGTTACGCCTCCGCGTCCTACTTCCCGTTCTATCGCACCGTCAACGTAATCTCATTCGACCGCACCACCACATTCTTCTCCGCATCCCGGCGATACACCCGCACCGTATACCGTCCCGGCGTGCTCAGGTCCACCAGCCTGGTCAGGTGCGCCGTCTCGACAACCGTGCCTCCCGGCGGCACCTCCTCCACCGTGCTGCGCGCCGAACTGCCCTCTCCCGGCGCTATGTTCTCGCCCAGCAGATGACCCGCCGCATCCCGCACCAGGAACACGAACGAGAACTCCGGATTCTCCTTCCCCAGCCGATGCGCAAACGGAATCGAATGGTCCGAGACATTCTGCAGACGAATCTCCACTCGCGCATCCGAACCCACCGGCATCGCCTCCGCAGCCGCGCTGATCGCGATCGTAAACGTTCCCCCCGAAGCCTCCTGCGATGCCGGCGCGGGCACAGTCTTCGGCCCAGCAGGCGCAACCGGAACAGGTGTCGCCAACTGCGGCACAGGTTGCGTTTGCGGTTGCGGCACAGGCAGCGTCTTAACCGCCGCAGGCGCGCTCGGCACCACGACCGAAGTAGCCGGAGCAATCGGCACAGCCTGCGCTTCCAACTGCGCCTTCGAACTCTCCGCCCCCTGCATCGGAACCGCAACCACCGGCACCGTCGGTCGCGGAATCACGACCGGCTTCGGCACACTCGGCACCACCACCGAAGTAGACGGAGCCACCGGCGCTGCCTGCTCTTCCAACTGCGCCTTCGAACTCTCCGCCCCTTGCATCGGAACCGCAACCACAGGCACCGTCGCTCGCGGAACCACCACCGGCTTCGGCGCACTCGGCACCACCACCGAAGTAGACGGAGCCACCGCCGACGCCTGCGCTTCCAACTGCGCCTGCGAACTCTCCGCCCTCTGCGGCGCAATCGGAACCACAGGCACCGTCGGCCGCGGAATCACCACCGGCTTCGGCACACTCGGCACCACCACCGAAGTAGACGGAGCCACCGCCGACGCCTGCGCTTCCAACTGCGCCTGCGAACTCTCCGCCCCCTGCGGCGCAATCGGAACCACAGGCGCCGTCGGTCGCGGAATCACGACCGGCTTCGGCTGCGGTGCCGGAACCGGCGCTGCCTGCTTTGCCATCGGCTCCGGCGCAGGCTGCTGCGGCTTGGTCGCCCCCGCCAGACTCGACGCCGCCGCAGGCGCAACCGGCCGCGTCTGCAACGCCGGTTCCGACGCGCTCTGCCCCCTCGTCGCCCCACTTCGCTCCTCCACCCCGGCAATCCCAAACCCCGGCCCACGCCCTCTCGTCCGCGTCCACCGGTCGCACCACGCCCCCACCGTCTCATACCAGAGTTGTGAGTTCCGCGGCTTTAGAATCCAATGCCCCTCATCCGGAAAATAAAGCATCTCGCTCGGCACATTCAGCCGCTGCAGCGCCGTGAACAATTGCATCCCCTCCGACACATCCAGCCGATAGTCCCGCTGGGAATGGATCACCAGCGTCGGCGTCTTCGCACTTTCGATCGAAAGCATCGGCGACCACCTCCGAAACGGATCATCCTCCACCGGCCCCGCCGCATATCGCCACGGCTGTCCCGGCTCCGCATCGCCCGGCCGCCGAAACTCCCATTCGTTGAACCACAGCTCGTCCGTGTCTCCATACGCGCTCTGTGGGTTGAACATCCCATCATGCGTCACAATGCAGGCAAACCGGTCCGTATGGGTCAGCATCCAGTCCGCCATAAAACCGCCATAGCTCGCCCCCAGTGCGCACTCCCGCGTCTTGTCGAGAAACGGATACTTCCCCTCCGCGAAGTCCAGCCCCTTCATCAGGTCCACATACGCCTTGCCGCCCCAGTCTCCATTCACCCCATCGATAAACGCTTGTCCATACCCCGTCGACCCCCGCGGATTCACCATCACCACCGCATATCCGCTCGCCGCCATCAGCTCCGCATTCCACCGGTAGCTCCACGCATCGCCCCACGCCCCCTGCGGCCCGCCATGGATCAGGAACTTCACCGGATACCGCCGCGCAGCCTCGAAGCCGGGCGGCCGAATCACAAATCCCTGCACCTTCGCCCCCTCCGCTCCCTTGAACCAGAACGACTCCATCGCCGGCAGCTCCACCCGGTTCAAAATCCTGTCGTTCATATGGGTCAGCACCGCAGTCGCCGCCGGGGCCACCTCGTCGCCCATAGGCGATCCGGAAGCTCCGGAGATCGCAGCAGCCGAGCTCTTCTCTTCCCGCACCGCCTCCTTCAATCGAAATCGGGCATCCCGCGCCGCCAGGCTCTGGCTGGTCAACCCGCCCAGCTCCGTGCGAAACACCTCCGCCGGCCTGTCCACCTTCATCCCTGTCGACACCAGAAACATCCCGTCGCTCGAGACCTGCAGCTCGCCCAGCTCCGAGTCCTGGCCCGAGACCAGCAGCGTCAACGTGCCCGTCGGCGCCGGCACATACTTCAGCGTCGTCTCATCCGCCACCGCAACCGAGTAGACCAGCGTCTCCCCGCTGTCCTCGCTCGCAAAGAAGATCGACGTCGCATCCGGAGCCCACACGAACTCATTCACCCAGCGATCGAACTTCGGCAGCACCTCTCGCGTCGTCCCCCGAAGGCGATCGAACAGCATCAGCCGGAACCGGTCGCTCTCGTATCCCGCCCGCGCCTGCGATCGAAACGCAAGGTACTTCCCATCCGGAGAATAAGCCGGCCCATCGTCGCTCCCCAGCGAAGTCGAAATCCTGCGCGGCCTCGCCCCGGCATCGTTCAGCAGAAGCGTAAACACATCGTTATTCGTGCTCGCCGCCGGAACTCGATCGAGATTGGCGACAAAGGCAATCTCCTCCGACCCCGGAGCCCACGCATATCCCATCGGTCCGCCGAGCGAAAACACGGGAGCTTCCGCATCCCCGATACTCCGCCGCGGCGTGAGGTCCCGCACCGCGCTTCCATTCGCCGCCGAAACCACCAGCACATGGCTCCGCTTCGGCCCGACGTAATGGTTCCAGTGCCGGTACAGCAGATGGTCCCAAAGCTGCGCCTTCACTGGGTTCGCCGCCGCCGCGTCGTCTTTGCCCTTGTCGCAGGCGTCCTCATCGCGCCACAGCGCCGCATCGCTGCACTCCGGATACACCCGTGACGCATACAGGATTCGCTTCGCGTCCGGCGACCACACCGCCCCATCGGCGTCCGTGCTCCCATGCGTCAGCCGCACCGGCAGCCCCAGCGCTCCGGTCGCCTCATCCCACGGCGCCAGAAAGATCTGCGACACCCCCGTAGCCTCATCGTTCGCAATCCACGAAACCTGCTTGCCATCCGGCGAAAACCGTCCCCCCGACTCGCCCTCCTTGCCGAACGTCACCTGCCTCTCCGCCCCCGCCGGACCCGCGCCCGGCCTCAGCCCCTGCTGCCCTCCCGCCTGACTCCCCTGCTGACGCACAGGCCGACCCACCGGATGCCCCGCCGATCCCGGTTCCCCCTTCCCCTCGCCCTCCGCTCGCGCCTTCATCGGCGCCACCCACAGATGGCTCACCTTGGTGTTCTTCTCGAGATCCACCTCCACCGCTGAAAACATCACCCACCCGCCCCCCGGCGAGATCTGCGGATCGCTCACCCGCCGCATCCGCTCCAGATCCGCAAACGTCATCGGCCGCTTCTCCTGCCCCACGGGAGAGCCTCCGCCCTCGACCTGGTCCTGGCTCTCAACCTGGCCCTGGCCCTGGCCCTGGGCTTGGGCCTGAGCTTGGGCTTTGTCTCTGCCTTGGGCTTGGGCCCTCCCCACTCCCCCCCATCCCGCCGGCCCCAGCACCAGCGCCACCGCCCAAATCGCACTAACCCTCATCGCGACAGTCTAGAGCATAACCACCCAAACCATCCTGCCCCTTTAGCACCATCCCTCAAGGCCAGCTCCGACGCTCGGGCTCACCTTCGAACCTCTCGGAACCGGTTTACAGACCACCTGAAATCGCATCGCGCCAAGCACCACGGCATGCGGACAAAAAGCGCCTCATTGACCCCCGTGAGGCGGACAGTAAATCGGTCATTTACCCCGAAATCGTCTCTCCCGCCGCCTCCGAAACTCGCGCTCCCAACCCCCGCAGCGCCGGCAACTCCACCTCCACCCCCGCCCCATGCGGCTCCAGATTGAACGCCCGAATCTCCCCGCCATGCTCATGCACAATCCCGTAGCACAGGCTCAGTCCCATCCCGGTCCCCGCTAACTCACACATTCCAGAAGCATCAAACACCCTGCCCGGATCGCGAAATCCCGGCCCCGTATCGCTCACCACCATCCGCACCCCCTCCGCCCCTCCGCTCACCGACACCCGAATCGCCTGCTCCCCGCCCGCCTCCAAACCCGCCGCTCCTGTCACCGCCAAAGCCTGCGCCGCATTATTCAGCAAATGCTCCAGCACCTGCCGCAGCCGATGCCGATTTCCCCGCACCAGCAGATCTTCCCCGCCGCCTTGCACCACCAGCCGAACTCCCCTGCTTTCAAGCTGATCCGCGCATCCCGCCGCCAGCTCGCCCACTAGATCCAGCACATCCACCGGGTGCTCGCCCCGCCCCGCCGGCCGCCAGAACTCCAAGAGCGACTCCACCGTCCGCCGCATCTTCAACGCCTCCCGAACAATCATCGCCGCATCCTGCTTCACCCGCGGCTCCTCCGTCGTGCCTTCAATCAGCTCCGCAAACCCCAGCACCGCCGTAAGCGGATTGTTCAGCGCATGCGCCATCCCGCCCGCCAGCAATCCCACCCCGGCCAGCTTCTCCGCCCGCATCAGCCGCTCCTCCAGCGTGGCATTCTCCATCGAACGCGCCAGCTTGATCGCCAGCGCCTCCAGCGGAGCCAGCGCCTCCTGCAAAGCGCTTCTCCGCGCCGTCATCAGGCCATCCGCGCACACCGCCAGCACGCCCAGCATCCGGCCGCCGGAGGTCCACAGCGGAATCACGATCCCCCGCGCATAGCCGATCTCGGCCGGCCTCCTGCCCAGAATTACCGCAAAACTGCCGCTGCCCACCCGCACCCCCAGGCTGTCTCCCCGCCGAATCATCCGCCCCGGCCCGCCCTCCTCCGCCACCAGGCTCTCCGCCCAGCCCTCCAGCGACTCCACCGCCGCGTCCTCCATCCCCGCGGTTGCCGCTACCCCAAGCCGCCCCTCCGCCTCGCACACCAGCACCGCCGCCCGCCGGAACGCGCTTCGCTCCGACATCGCCCGGCACACCCGCGCCGCCGCCTCGCGCACCTCGCCATTCGGCCCCAGGCGCACATCCATCTCTCCATACGCCTGCAACTCCTCCTGCACCCTGGTCTGACGGCGAAATCTCAGGGCATTCAGGCGCATATGCGACCAAATCCACCACCCCGCGGCTCCTCCTGCCGCCTCCGGCCCAAGCCAGCGTACGCCCAGCCCTACGATCTCTCTCACCTTGAACCACATCCCCAAAGTCCCCCTTTCGCGTCTATTCTTGTAGCAGCCGGTCTTGCCGTATCGGGTCTTGCAGCCTTTCGGATCAAATGCAGCGAATCTCGCGGCCGCGCATTACGAAGCCATACGCAACGCTCGCGCCCGGCCCGCTTTGCCTGGAGTTCCAACCATGAAGTCGCTCTCTCTTCGCGCCTCCGCCTCCGCCAGCCTTCTTGCCCTGTCTCTGCTCCAGATATCGGCCATGGCCGCCCCAGCCTTAGCCGCTGTCGCAAATCCAGACGCCTCCGCAGCCCAGGAACCCGCCGGCTTCGGCCCCCTCGATCCCTCGCCGCCTAAAGACGTCTCCCCCGAGCAGATCATCGCCAAATTCGCCGCCCGCGAATCGGTCTTCAACCGCGCCCGCCAGGACTACACCTTTCGCCAGACCGTCAAAGTCGACACCCTCAACGAAGACACCAACAAGATCGACGGCGAGTACCAGCAGGTCACCGACATCACCTTCGGCAGCGACGGCAAACGCGCCGAGCACGTCGTCTTCGCCCCCCAGAACACCCTGGAGCGCGTCATGATGTCCCCCGCCGACTTCCAGGACATCGAGCACCGCCTGCCCTTCATCCTCACCACCGAAGACCTGCCCCAGTACGACATCACCTACCTCGGCCGCCAGCACGTCGACGAGATCGACACCTACGTCTTCGCCGCCGCCCCCAAGGTCATCGAAAAAAATCACCGCTACTTTCAGGGCAAGGTCTGGGTCGACCAGCAGGACTTCCAGATCGTCCTCGTCAACGGAAAATCCGTTCCCGACGACAAACGCAAAGGCCACGAGGACCTCTCACCCCCCTACACCACCTACTATGAGCAGGTCGACGGCAAATATTGGTTCCCCACCTACACCAAAGCCGAAGGCAACCTCCACTTCGCCGGCGGCGACGGCTACCTCACCCAGGACGTCCACCTGCGCACCATCGTCAAATACACCGACTACAAGCAGTTCCACACCAACAGCCGCATTATCTACAACGGCCAGGACATCACCGACAACAAGGTTCCTCCAGACGACAAAGACAACAAGAGCAATCAGCCCCAGCAAAATGCTCCACCCAAATGAACCTCTCCAACTCTGCTCGAATGGAACGCGTAACGGTGATCAGAGTGAGAAGAACGGATAACAAAAAGGCTGGAGAGCAAAGGTGGACGGACCATGCCGCGCCCTCATCCTTTTGCTCTTATCCGCCTTTATCCTTTCGATCACCGTTACGCCCTTCGAAGCCCCCGTATGAATGTGCGCTTACTTCGCCTCGCAGTGCGCATCCGGGTCGGCATGCTGCGCCGTCATCCAGCGATCCATCCACATACCCGCGCATCGCGCCCCACACAGATGCTTCACCCCAGCCGAGTGCGCATGATGATTCTGCCACCGCGTCAGCTTGATCAGCGGCTGCTCCTGCCCGGGCCTCTCGCCCTCAAAGCAGTCCACCCACGTCAGCCACCAATCCCCGCCCTCCCCCTTCTGATCCCCGCACACGTCGCACTGATAACTCTCGATATGAGACATCCATTCCCCTCCTGCCGCCCAACCTATCACATCCGCACTCAAGCGGTTGTCCGTGATCCGGGGGAAACTGATAGGCGCGGAATCGCGGATCGCTTCCGCTATGCCGGCTTCCCATCACTCATTTGCTCGCGCGTAGAAGGACGAAAGATCCGGCGCACTGTTTCCCGAAGCCAGGTGTGGAGCAGATCGCTATCGAAGCGTGGATGCCAGTCCATCGAATATCGTATCGAACAGTTGACACCTGGTGCGACTCCCTCGCCACCAGACTCAAATCAGAAAAGGAGCAATACCCATGACCCTCAATTCATACCTGACACTCGGCCGATCCGGTCTTCGCGTGAGTCCCTTCTGTCTTGGAACCATGACCTTTGGCGAAGACCTCGGCGGCGGCTTCGGAGCCAGCGTGGAGGACTCCGAAGCAATCCTCGCGCACTACCTGGAACAAGGAGGAAACTTCCTCGATACGGCGAATGGCTATACCCGCGGACACTCCGAAAAAATTATCGGGGACTTCTTTCATCAGGGTAAAGCCAAGCGCAACCGTGCGGTGATCGCGACCAAGTTCTTCATGAACCTCTTCCCCGGCGACCCGAACGGCGGCGGCGCGGGACGGAAGGCCATCGTCGCGCAGTGCGAAGAATCGCTGCGACGCTTGCAGACCGACTATATCGATCTCTACTACCTCCACAACTGGGACCGCTTTACGCCCATCGAGGAGACGATGAGCGCGCTGGACGATCTGGTCAAATCGGGCAAGGTGCGCTACGTCGGCTTCTCCGATGCTCCGGCGTGGAAGGTTGCCCAGGCGCAGACGATGGCTCTCTTCCGCGGCTGGAGCCCGCTGATTGCGCTGCAGATCGAGTATTCCCTGATGCAGCGAACCGTCGAAGGAGAGCTGGTTCCCATGGCGGAAGAGCTGGGCCTCGGCGTCCTTCCCTGGGGACCGCTGAAGAGCGGAGCCCTAACCGGCAAGTACACACGCGCGAACGGCGCGAAGATGCCGGGGTTGCGCGGTTCACGGGCGGGAGACTTCACCGAGAAGCAGTACGACATCATCGATGCGGTCGGCAAGATCGCGGCGGAGTGCAACACGGATTCCTCTACCGTGGCTCTCGCGTGGCTGAAGTCTCAACCCGGGGTAAGCTCTACGATCATCGGTGCGCGAACCCTTGAGCAACTGAACGCAAATCTTAAAGCGCTTGATCTCACGCTTACGCCGGAGCAGATTGCCTCGCTCAACGACGTGTCCAAGCCCGTGCTCAACTTCCCCGCGGACTTCCTCCTCCACTCACCCTCGATTGCCCACGCGGGAGCGACCGTCAACGGCGTTCCAAGTCAGGCGATCTTCCTGGTTCCGAAGGATGACAGTGCCCGGTGGTGAAAGGCAGTTGGGCGGATGGGGAGATCTCTTTGGGGCTCTGCGCTTGTGTCGAGTGACCTATTGCCGGTGAGAAGCCGACTGATATTTACCGACTGTTCTATCCCATGGGCTGACAATGCCCAGGGGTGAGTCCTCTTGAGTGTTTCGCATCAGCGGTGTCAAAGCGCCGCTGATGCGCAGTCTGTTCAAGCTTCGAAGTAGCGCATTTGTTCGAGATCGGCAATCATTCCGGGTCCGGTGGGACGCCATCCGAGCCGTTCCTGCGTGATCGCGCTCGAAGCGGGAAGGTCAAGACCAGCGAACATCGCGAGCCACCCGAAGTGAGCGCCTGCCTCCTCCGGGGTCATGGAGACCACCGGCACCTTCAAGCCTCGGCCAATGACCTCCGCGATGTCCCGAACCGGTACTCCCTCTTCCGCGACCGCATGGTACCTGGCGCCTGGCTCCTGCTTCTCCAGCGCCAGCCTGTAGAGACGGGCAGTATCGAGGACATGCGCCGTCGGCCAGCGGTTGCTTCCATCGCCCACATACGCCGACACACCCTTCTCGCGAGCCAGCGCGATTGCGAAGGTCACGAGGCCCTGCTTCACGGTGTCATGAACCTGGGGAAGGCGCACCACCGACGCGCGGACGCCCTGCGGGATCATCGCGAAAGCGACTTGTTCTGAAACACGCGGCATCGGTGAGTTAGCCGGGGGATCCATATCTTCCGTCGCGAGGCGGCCTGGCGATAAAGGCCCGATCCCGGAACTGACGATCAGGGGGCGATCCGAGCCGGCCAGCGCGGCGCCGAGAGCCTCGATGGCGCGCCTGTCCTTCTCGCAATTCGCCGCGAAGTTCGAGAAGTCATGGTCGAAGGCGCAGTGGATCACGCCGTCCGACTTGGCCGCCCCGCTGCGCAGACTTTCCAGGTCTTCAAGATTCCCTCGATGAACCTCGGCGCCGGCGGCGAGGAGAGACTGAGCTCCCGCATCCGACCGCGTCAGTCCGAGCACCTGATGGCCTGCGTGGATGAGTTCCGGAATAATGGCGGAACCGATAAAGCCGGTAGCGCCGGTGAGAAAAATACGCATAGAATTTCCTTCACTTCGTGAACTTGGGCGCATTCGCGTCCTGTGGAAGTCAGATGAGGCACGAGAGCCACACGATCTATACTTCAAGTCCGTAATACTGGCTCGATCGTCCGGAGATTCAGGAGGCGAAGTGAAATCCCTGAGCGACACGATTGCTTCTGTGTCCATCCTTCGCACCTTCGCGACGACACGACGCCGTCCTCTCGACCGGACCCTGAATGAAGTCGAACGGGGGGGTGGAGAGACCTGCTGCTCAACGATCACACCGGGTGTGTGCTTCAGGGCCTTGCGAGCTTTGAATACAGAACTAGGTGCCCCGGCTCAGCGTTCAGAACCAAGCCCTGCGGCGCGCCGTATTTCACCAGGTCGGCGAAAACGTCACCAGCAGTGCAACAAAGGCCAATCCAAAGAGAATCACCAGCAGCATCCACCAGCGATCCAACCATGCCATCGCCTGCTCTGATCCCGATCCTGATGCCGGTCCCAATTCGCTCATCGCCATCCTCCTCGTCCCTCTCCAAATCCTACCCGAGAACTCAAAGTAAAACTTGTCAAAGGAATCTGCGGCGGCTTACAAACCCTCAGCCTAAGCCGCCGATCCCGCCTCGAAGTAAAGGTACTTCCGCCACGTCGCATCCGCGCTGCCGATCATCCGCATGATATGCCGCGAGGTGTGGAGCGAGAACGGCCGCGGCTCCTTCAGCAGCCTCATCTCGGTCATCTCATGCAGCATCTGGTTGCCTTTGCGCCGGTTGCAGTCGTGGCAGCAGGCGACCAGGTTCTCCCACGTCGACAGGCCGCCGCGCGACCGCGGAACCACATGGTCCAGCGTCAGCTCGCCCGCCGTTAAAGTCACGCTGCAGTACTGGCACGAGTTCCGGTCGCGCAGCAGTATGTTCTTCC
Source organism: Edaphobacter sp. (assembly GCA_965277335.1). Lineage (GTDB taxonomy): Bacteria > Acidobacteriota > Terriglobia > Terriglobales > Acidobacteriaceae > Edaphobacter. The sequence continues at coordinate 1,281,788 of CBDICJ010000009.1, forward strand.
GGCTCAGCGCCCGGGTCTGGTGAGGAATCCTGCGATACTCCAGCAGGCGAATCACGCTCGGCATCGCCACACTCATGCGAGCGGCATGCAGGATGGCGCCCTGCTCCTCCTCGGTTCGCGCCACGCCCTTTAGCACCAGCACCAAGGCCCGCCGCGCGCCGCAGATGTTGATCGGCTCGTACGACGCATTCAGCACAAGCACCGGAGTCTGCATCGCAGGCTGGCGAAAGACCCCCGCCCGCACATCCTTCTCCGCCAGCGCACGCCCCACACTGTGTCCAGACAAGTGGCCGGCTCCGTGCCCTGACCCATGTCCGGCGTGCCGCTTTCCACTCAGCCCCTGCTTCCGCATCTTCCCCGATTGCATCTCACTGCCCTCCGGTTCCAGCTACTGTTCGCGCTCCGCCCATCTTTTGTTCCTGCCTGCTGTTTCTGCAAGCTCAACTCTCTATCCGGCGTCCCAAACCGCCGTATTCGAAGCAGCACTCCCAACATGTTTGTCCCAGGAAGCCACCATCTCCGGCTGCGCCCTGGAGGCCGTCGCGACCCAGACCTTGCTCGCTCCCGCGCGCCGCAGCACCTGCGCGCACGCCCGCGCCGTTGCTCCAGTCGTGTAGATATCGTCGACCAGCAGAACCTCGCGCCCGGCCAGCATTCCGCCATCGCAAGCCTCGAAGGCGCCCTGCAGATTCATGCGTCGTCCCCTCGGCGTCAGTTCGAACTGGCTGCGCGTGTCCTTGACGCGGCGGATCACCCGATGCGCTGCCCGCAGCGTCCACGCCGGCCTGCTCTTGCGCAGCTCGGCAAGCGCGGCATCGCACAGCAGAACCGCCTGGTTATAGCCTCGCTGCCGCTCCTTGGCCGGAAACAGCGGCACGGCGACCACCAGCAGCTCCTTCGAATTCCAGCCTGTCGGGTCCCAGCCTGCCGGATTCCAGCCTGCCTCGGCCTCAAGCCTCTCGATCGCCCGCGCCAGTAGCTTGCCCAGCGGCTTAGCGACCGCCGGCATCCGCTCGTACTTCAGCAGGTGCACCATCTCGCGCATCCGGTCTTCATAGACCGCGTACGCCACGGCTCGTTCAAATTCCGGAGGAGCTATCCGGCAAGGCGCGCACACCAGCCCCTCCGCGGGAAACTGTCCCGCAAACCGGACACTCTCCATGTCGAGGGCTTCCCCGCAGCAACGACACACCGTCATCGATGTCGGCTGAACTTTACTTATGCAATCGTCGCAAACAGGAGAGAAGCCGGCTCGCAGCAGCGGACCCCCACAGGTCCTGCAATCGGTCGGATACAAGGTCGTTACGCAATCGTCCAGCGCAGCCCAAACTACATTCCGGATCACCCGTCCCGGCCTCTCAAGCCAACGCGCTAACCCGCGCCTCGACTCTACGGCAAGAAGCTGCTCTCCAGGCGGACCCCCGGAGTCAATTCCGAGCGCATTGTCATTCCAGCGTTCGCTGAAGACTCACCTCACTCGCAGGTGCAACTAGTAACAATATAGTCCCGCGGGTCTATAAACCGTCAACAATTCTGCATCAGTCTAGTCCTGCCGGACGGGCCGCCTGCGCGGCGGGCGGCCACTTCGTGGCGGGTATACCTTGTGTTGTCGGGTCGAGTGGCATAGGGCCTCCCGTTGGTCGGAAGAAAGATCTCTCCAGCCGACCAACGGGAGGCTCTTTGCAGCTCATGCAATCGAGGAAAGGTATACACGCCACGAAGTGGCCGCCCCGCGCGCAGCGGGCCCGTCCGGCAGGACCTGTCTTATTCGGGATGCGCCGTGTGATTCATCTGTGGTACATCTGGGGCCATGCTGAAAGCCCTCACCTGGTGCGCGAAGTGCCTGTTTCTTTACTTTCTGGTCGCCGTCGCCGCAATCCGCTACTCCTGGGTGTTCACCACCCCGGTATGGCAGATCGCCGACCGGATGCACTGGACGCACCTGAACCGCGTCGCCTATATCCTCAGCTACTTCCTTCCCATCTTCGCCATCGCCGGCTTCCTGATCGGCTTGATCCCCTTCGGCAGGCTGGGAAGAGCGCTCGGCGAACTGTCGCGTTCGCTGTTTCCCTCCACCGCCGCGCAGCCTGCTCCCCAGCCTGACCCCGTCCCGCCGATCCTCTGGGCCTGGGCGCCGGTCACCTTCGCCTTTCTGATTCGCTTCACGACTTGGCAGTCGCGCAATTCCAGCGTATTCGCGGCGCACCAGCCTCAAGGCCGGTTTGCGAGATTCTTCGGCCCGCTGCAAGCTCAGACGCCCGGCCTGCTCGATCAGCGCTGGGTCACCGACCGCTTTCTCTTCACCGGTCCCATGCTCTTCCTCATGGCCTGCGCCATCGCCGTGCTGCTGCGCCGCGCACTCACAAACGTCCGACCCGCGCCAGCCCATCTGGACAGGGACTAAGCTTGGCCGGCAACTGAGAACCTGTTGCAAAATTCTGTAACACTCGGACCTCTTCAAAGGTGTCATCTCGACCGAAGCACCGGGGCCCCCGGCGAGTGCTTTTGCTCGCTGGGGTGGTAAGCCGTGCGGGCTTTTTCGCACAGCGCAGTGGAGAGGTCCCGCATATGTCTTGGTCGTTGCTTGTTTCCATTTCATGCGTGCCATGAATCCTCGGTTCTCAAACAGGTTCCAAGCCCAACCCGGATCGCCGCTGATACACTCCCATCTACATTCTTATCCGGGCTGGAAGCACCAGGCCACCAAGCGAGAGATTCGACGACATGGCGACCCAGAACCCAATCCAGACCCCCATCCCCACCCAGTTCAAGCCCTTCGTTCCGGCCACCGAGACCCGGCCCGAACTCACCACCCGCGCCCTCATCCTCGGATCCCTCTTCGGTGTGCTCTTCGGAGCCGTCACGGTCTACGTCGGCCTCCGCGCCGGCCTCACCGTGGCCGCCTCCATCCCCATCTCCGTCCTCTCCATCTCCATCCTCCGCGCCTTTGGCAAATCCAGCATCCTCGAAAACAACATCGTCCAGAGCACCGGCAACGCAGGCCAGTCGATCGCCTCGGGCGTCATCTTTACGCTGCCCGCCCTGATCTTCCTTGGCTTCGACCTCGAGGCCACCCGCATCTTCGCCCTCGCCCTCTTCGGCGGCTGGCTCGGCGTGCTTTTCATGATCCCCCTCCGCCGCCAGCTCATCGTCGACGAGCACGACACCCTCGTCTATCCCGAAGGCACCGCCTGCGCCGACGTCCTCATGGCCGGAGAGCGCGGCGGCTCCTTCGCCTCGCGAGTCTTCCTCGGCCTCGGACTCGGCGGCCTCTACACCCTCTTCCAGAACGACAATCTCTTCGCCCTCTGGCCCAGCGAGCCTGACTACCAGCCCGACCTCGGCCCCCAGCGCCTGATGAAAGGCTCCGCCGTCCGCGCCGACTGCACGCCCGAATACCTCGGCGTCGGCTACATCATCGGCATCCGCGTCTCGGCGGTCATGCTGGCCGGAGGCGTCTTCTCGTGGCTCGTCCTGATGCCCGCCATCTACTTCTTCGGCTCGCATCTCACCGCACCGCTCTACCCCGGCACCGTGCTGGTGAAGGACATGTCTCCCTCCGACCTGTGGCGCACCTACGTCCGGCCCATGGGCGCGGGAGCCGTCGCCGCCGCCGGTCTCATCACGCTCCTGCGCACCGCCCCCACCATCTTCGGCGCGCTGACCCAGGGCCTGCGCAAATCCAGCCGCAGCCGCTCGGGTGCCCCATCCTCGCCAGCCTCATCGGCAAGGGTGGGATCGACGGAATCCAGACCCTCGCGCATCGAGCACGATCTCCCGCCATCGGTCGTCTTCGGCGGATCGCTGCTGCTCATCCTGCTCATGTTCCTCTTCCTCCAATTCAAGCCCATCCCCGGCGCCCAGGTAGGCGCCCTGGCCAATCTCGCGGCGGCCCTACTCGTAGTCGTCTTCGGCTTCCTCTTCGTCACCGTAAGCGCGCGCATCGTCGGCATCGTCGGCAGCTCCGCATCGCCCGTCTCCGGCATGACCATCGCCACCCTCATGGCCACCGCCGCCATCTTCCTCGTCAAAGGATGGACCGCGCCGGCCTTTGGAGCGCTCGCCATCACCATCGGCGGCGTGGTCTGCATCGCCGCATCCAACGCCGGCGACACCTCGCAGGACCTCAAGACCGGCTATCTCATCGGCGCAACCCCATGGAAGCAGCAGCTTGCCATCATGATCGGCGTCATCGTTTCCATCTTCTCCATCGGCGCGACGCTGAATGCAATGAACGACGGCCTCGAGCAGTTCCAGCGCCTGCAGAAGCCCATTGCCTTCTCGCTCGACCGCCTTCCCGATGGCGTCGAAAACGAAGGCCAGTTCAAGCGCGACCACATCACCCTCACCGCGCACAACCCCGACAATCCGGCAAGGCAGGACCTCTCCGGAGCCCAGCGCTTCGTCCTGCTGAATGCCATCGGCTCGGCAACCCTGGAAGACGGAAAATATCTTTACAACCCGGCGTCCAGCGAGATCGAGATTCAATGGATCCAAGGCATCGGGAGCGAGAAAGCCGCTGCGCCGCAAGGCCGTCTCATGGCCACGGTGATCAACGGCATCCTGAGCCGAAAACTGCCTTGGGCGCTGGTTCTGCTGGGTGTCGCGCTGGTGATTGCAGTCGAGCTGCTGGGCGTTCGCTCGCTTACCCTCGCGGTAGGCGCGTATCTCAGCATCGCCACCACTCTCGCCATCTTTGTAGGCGGCGTCATGCGCTGGATGGTCGACCGCGCCATGGCCAGGGGCCGCAGTCCGGAGCTGGTCGCCTTAGAGTCCGAGATCAGCCCCGGGAGCCTGTACGCCTCCGGATTGATCGCGGCCGGAGGTATCGTCGGCCTGATCGGCGTTTGCATCCGGCTGCTGGAGGGCCTCTCCGAACAGCGCGGAGGCCACTGGCAGTTAGCCCGGTTCAGCGACCGCAATCCCCTGCATCACGACTGGGTCAGCGTCCTCATGTTCGCGCTGCTGGCCTTTTCGCTCTACTACTTCGCCAGAAAGCCACTCGAACGCGGCGAGTAAATTTCAGACCCTGTCTAGAAACCACGAGGGGTCGCCCTCTTCCGTCGTTGTTGCCTATTCTATTGTTTGTCATTCGCAGCATAGTGTTGGCTTGCTGACTAAATCGGTGCCATCAGTTAAAATCGGCGTTAAGCCGTTACTGTCTGTCTCTGGTTCCGTTTGAACAATTACGGAGTATCTCAATATTTCTATGGCGCGCCGCCGGAGGAGACCACAGGCGGAGCTGCGTCTTCGGCCACGCTTTCGCCACCCTGGGCGCGCTGGTTGAACCAGAAGTCCGGCTGCACCGGAGCCGCATCGTCGCCCACCTTCCAGCGGCCCCGGTCCAGGTAAACGATGCCGCACCCAACGATGACCTCAGGCTGGATCACCAGCAGCGTAAAGAGATAGCGCTTGGTCTTGAGGCCAGTCTCGGAGACGCCCCAGATAGTACGGCTGCGGCGAAGCGTGCCGGGAATCTGCGGAATCTCCATCACGCGAAGATTCACCTCGGGATGGAGACGGCTGTACGCAACCATCGACCGCGCGACCTGCTTCGGCGTCATCAGGCCGAAGTCGGCAACCTTGTTCTGATGAACCAGCCCGGGATAGAGGATGTTGATCAGATCCGCGGCGAAGTTGGCGCAGTTCGCGGTGCGCAGCTTGTACGCGCGCAGGTTGGGCCGATCGTTGAGGACCTCGACCAGGCGCTGGTCCTGCTCGAGCGTGGTTTCGATCCGGTAAGCCCACACACGGCGGTCGAACGTCACGCCGATCGTCTCCACCCACTCTCCCTTGAGCGCTGGACCTCCGTGGATGCCATCCGGAACGATCCGGCGCAGATAACGAAGCCGGTACTGCTCGCGAATCTCGGCCTCGCGCGGCAGCGTCATAAACCGGGGGACCTCCTCCGGGGTGTCGACGCCGTAGAGAAACGGCATCACCGGAATAGCCAGCCAGTCGATATCGGCGACCCGATGATAGCGCGACAGAACGATGCCCATCTCGCCGGGCCGGCAGAGGTGCAGATGGGTGGCCGTGTCGGCGCAGACGCGGTCGAGATAGACCCCGGCATGGCCCAGCGGCATCATCGTGCCGAAGCGCCCGAACGGTTCGCTGAGCAGAACGGTCACCGAGGCGCACGACTGCCCAGCCGCAAAGGCCATAACCAAGGCGAATACGGTTGCGGTCCGGCGCCGCATAGACGTTAGCTTGGATAGAGATTGCCCGGCAGGCGGCACGACAGAATCCTCACAGGTCTCTTTGAAAATCTAAAAACGTGTGATGCGCCGAGAAATCTTTCGGCAGCTTTGGCGCGAGGCAGTTTTGCTGCCATTTTCGCGCCGTGAACACAAGCTTTAGCTGACAACAGACGACAGCGCCCAACCCAGGGCGGCCACGGAGAAGCGCCCCCGCACCCATCCCCCTAAGAAGCTTTCTAGCCTGCCCGCGCGAACACGTCCGCCGCTTGCTGTATACCTTTCTGAGCCCTCCGCCGCGCCGGAACATCTGACACTTACACTGCATTGAAACTGAGGAAACTAATATGAACCGTCGCCTCTTCGCCGCTGCGTTCTCTGCGCTGCTGCTGACCTCTCTTATGACCAAGTCTGGCGCGCTTGCCCAAAGCTCGAGCTGGACGATCGACACCAACCACTCACAGGTAAACTTCCAGATTCGGCATCTCAGCGTGAGCACCGTGCGCGGGTCGATCAGCGGAGTCACCGGCACGGTCGTATGGAACGAGAAGGATCCAGCCCGATCGAGCGTGGAGGCGACGATCAAGACGAGCACCGTCTCCACCAATAACGAGAAGCGCGACACGGACCTGAAATCCGATCACTACTTCGATGTGCAGAAGTATCCCACCATGACCTTCAAGTCCACCCGCGTGACCAGAGAGAGCGGCAAGCTGCAGGTAGTCGGCGACCTGACGCTGACTGGCGTAACCAAAAGCGTGACCCTCGATGTCGACGGGCCGACGGCGCCGCAGAAGGGCATGGAGGGCAAGATGGTCATCGGACTTTCGGCCACCGGTTCCCTCAAGCGGAGCGACTTTCACTTCGCTCCAGGGACGCCCTCCGCCCTGGTAGGCGACGAGGTCAAGTTCACCATCGATGTGGAAGCGGACCAGTAAGCGAAGACAGCCCGCCCCGCCTTTGTTGTTGTCTGGTTCCTTAGCTCACGGAACCTGATTACGGGGTAAGCTTCGGCTTCCTTGCGGCTCGCTGCGCCAGCAGAAGGGCGATGAGCAGCATGCCCGCGGCGGCGAAGAACGGAGCGCCCGGCAGGGGGACGATCGCGCCCGCGCCGATGGATTTGCTGAAGATGTAGGTAAACAGCACGGGCCCGACGAGGCCGGCTATGCCGCGCAGGCTGTTGATGGCTCCCTGGAGCTGGCCTTGTTCGGAAGGGCTGGTCTTTTGCGACAGGATGCTCTGCGCGGCCGGCCAGGCGAACGACATCAGGTTGAGCAAGGGGATCCCCAGCCAGAAGAGCACGCCGGTCTTCGACAGGCCGAACATGGTGTAGCCAATCGCCCCGCCGATGAGGCCGAGCGTGATGGCACCGCGTTCGCCGATCTTCGCCACCACGGGCTTGACCAGCAGCGCGCCGTAGATCGCGGTGAAGATGCCGATGGTGGCGAGCGAGAAGCCGACGGTGCGGTCGGTCCAGTGGAAGCGGAAGTCCGCGTAGATGACGTAGACGTTCATCAGCGACTGCTGCGCGATGTAGCCGAGCAGCAGAAGGCCGGCGATGGCGAGCATGGCGGGGTGGTTGAGCAGATTGAGCGAGCCGACAGGATTGGCGCGCTTCCAGGAGAAGGGACTGCGGTTGGTCTTCGAGAGCGATTCGGGCAGGACAAAGAGGCCATAGAGACCGTTGACCAGGCTAAGGCCGCCCGCGACCCAGAAGGGCAGGCGCGGATTGATGTTGCCAAGCAGGCCACCCATCGCCGGGCCGAGGACGAAGCCGATGCCGAACGCGGCGTTCAACATGCCGAAGGCTGCCGCGCGGCGCTCGCGTGGGGTGACGTCGGCCATGTAAGCCATGGCGGTGGGAATGCTCGAGGCGGTGAGGCCGGAGATGACGCGGCCGACGAAGAGCCACCCCAGCACCGGAGCCCACGCCATCAGGATGTAGTCCAAGCCGAGGCCGAAATTCGAAAGCAGCACGACGGGACGGCGGCCGAAGCGGTCGGAGAGCGAACCGAGGATGGGAGAGAAGAAGAACTGCATGGCGGCGAAGACGGTGCCGAACAGCCCGAGCATCTTCGCCGCCGAGGAGGTGTCGCCGTGGAGAAAGCCTTCGATCAGGCGCGGCAGCACCGGGGCGATCATCCCGAGAGCCAGCATGTCGAGCGTGACCGTGAGAAAGATGAAGGCGGCGGCGGCGCGGCGGCCTGAGGGCGGCTCGGGTGCCAGAGCGACGCCGTGATCGACGCCGGGACTGACGCCGAGACCGACGCCGGGACTGACGACTTCGGGCTCCGTAAGCAGCGGGTTTGGCGTGTCGGCTCTGCGCGGCGGATTGTCGGAGGGGGCGGCCATGGAAGATTGAGCGTAAGTCTACGTCAACTCAAGCAGGATACGTTTAGGCGGGATACGTCGCGCAAGCCTGGCCCGGGCAGGCGCTAAGCCATCACCTCGAACGGCCGCATCATGTCGTTAGCTTCGTGTTCGAGGATGTGGCAGTGGTAAAGGTACTTGCCCGTGTAGCCTTCAAATCGCAGGATGACGCGCGTGACCATGCCGGGCGGGCACTGCACGGTGTCCTTCCATCCTGACTCGTTGTCCGCGGGCGGCTCGGCTGGGCCGCGGAAGCGGAGATGCTTGTCGGTCATGTAGGCGAAGGGGTCGAACGTGCGGCGGTCGAGGATCTGGAAGCGCACCAGGTGAATGTGCATGGGATGGGTATCTTCGGTCTGGTTGAGGAACTCCCAGATCTCAGTGGTGTCGAGCTTTGGCGTCTCGGTGACGGGCTCATGCCAGTGCTTGTTGTTGAGGAGCATGACCATGGGATTGCCGATCTTGTCCTGATACTCGTTGAGGATTATGGTGCGAGTTGCGATGGCGGCCGACTCCGGCGTGCGCTCGACCCCGCGAAGAGCCTTCGGAATCGAATGCGCAGCGACGGAGGAAGCCTGCTTTCCCACGCGGAACTGAAGGATGTCCAGCGCGCCGGTGCGGAGGTGCACAGTCTTGCCGGCGAGCGGGCGGAAGTCGATCAGGAGGTCGGCGCGCTCGGCCGGCGCGAGATTGAGGTACCTCAGCTCGGCGGGTGCGGAGAGCAGGCCCTGGTCGCTGCCGATCTGGATCAGCGGCTGCTTGTTGTCGAGCGACAGCCCGAAGAAGCGGCTATTCGCGGCGTTGAGGACGCGGAAGCGGTAGAGGCGCGGCTCGACCTCGAAGTAGGGGCGGAGCTTGCCGTTGATCAGGATGCCGTCGGCGGAGAACTCGGGGATCCAGGGATGGTCGGGGTTGCCGGAGGTGGCGTAGAAGAGCTGGCCGTCGGTGGTGAAGTTGCGGTCGTAGAGGACCAGCGGCACCTCATATTTGCCGGTGGGCAGGCGCAGCGCTTCCTCCGCCTGGTCGCGGATGAGGTAAAGGCCGACCATGCCGGCGTAGGCGTTGAGGCGGTTGAGGCCCATGGCGTGATCGTGATACCAAAGGGCGGCGGCGTCCTGCTGGTTGGGGTAGAGGCAGACGCGGCTGTGGCCAGAGGGAAACCAGTCTTCGGGATAGCCGTCGTCCTTGGTGGGGACCTTGGCCCCATGGACGTGGGCGACGGCGCGAACCTCGGGAAGGTCGCGGCCGCAGCCGTGCAGCGAGTGGTCGATGGGAAGGAAGTGCCGGGTGGGCAGGTTGTTGATCCATTCGATCTGGAGCGGATGGCCGGAGCGGGCTTCGATCACTGGCCCGAGCGGCGTCGGCCCATAGCTCCACATCCGGGTCGGCGGTATGTCGCGATGCACCTTGGCGTGGATCTCGCGCATGGCGATCTTCCTCTTGCGGGGCGAGGGCGCGCCGAGAGAACCCGGAACCGGAAGCGCATCGACGAACGGCGGCAGCTCGAGGACATGCAGCATGGGGGCGTGGGCGTCGGGAGCGTTCGGTACGCGGCTGCCCGCCGTTTGCCTCCCAGATGTTTGCATCCCTCCCATGCTGGTTTGGGCCAAGGCGCGGCGCGTGCCGTAAAGAAGACTGATCGCGGCGGCTTGCTGCAGGAAGCTGCGGCGAGAAGAGCTAGGATACGACGAATCTGACAACGGGCACGATCTCCGGGAGCAAAAGGAAGCACGCACCCTGGTGAGAGTGCGTGCCTTTAAGAGTACAAAGCGAATGTGACGATTGCGTTAACCGGCTGGCTAGTTCTTGCTGGTGACCACGCCAGTGGTGGCGTTCAGCAGAACGACGTTGGGATTGGGCACCACAGCGCCGTTGCTGAAGTTGAACATCTTGTTGAGCGAACCCGCGGTTGCGTCAAAGGAGCCGCCGCCGATGCGCTGGCTCGAGAGGAAGGTGTCTTCGATAAATTGAGTGATGGAGGCCTGGTCGGTGGGCGTGTTGTCGACGTAGTTCTTCTGCGCCCAGGGCGAGACGACCACCATGGGCAGGCGCGGCCCGTGCCCGCAGCGTCCCTGCACCGGAGCGCCGTTGGAGTTCGGACCGGGAAGCGCGGCGGCGGCGGAGGTGGAGCTGATGCAGACGCCGGTTCCATTCAGCGAGTCGGCGGTGGTGGCCGAGCCGTTGACGAGGTCGGTCAGGTGATCGTACCAGCCGTCGGAGTCGTCGTAGGCGAGAATGATCGCCGTGCTGGACCAGAAGGACGACTGCTCGATGGCATTGATGGTGTTGACGATAAAGGTCTGCTCGTCGAGCGGGTCGGAGTAGCCGGCGTGGCCGTCTTGGTAGCCGGGAGCCTTCAGGAAGCTGACCGCGGGCATGTTGCCGGCCTTCAGGGCGTCGGTGAAGTCATGCATATCGTACTGGTGGTTGGCTTGGTCGGTGGTTCCGATCGCAGCGGTGGGGCGAAGATGGTTCAGGTTCGCGGTGCTGGCATAATACTGGAAGGGCTGGTGGTGGGGAATATAGTCGGCCTTCAAAGGATTGCCAGGGATATTGACGGCGCCCGTGGAGCGGAGGCAGCCGGTAGTGCCGTTGCCGTTAGTGACGGTGAGGTCGAAACCGCCCTCGAAGAAGCCCCAGGTGACCTTGGCCACGTTGAGCAGGTCGCCGACGTTCTTGCCGGACATGCTGAAGTTCGAGCTGGTGGAGGAGCAGAGATCGCCGGTCGGGTCGGCGTCGTTGATGTCGGTGAGGCCACCTTGGCCGTCGGCAACCGTGGACGACGCGACGTTCAACGGGTTGATGACGCCGTTGGTCTGGCCGGAGATGAGATTGATCGCGCCCGGAGTAGACGGGCCGAAGGTAGTGCCGAAGGAGTGATCGTTCATCGCATAGTGCTGGGCGTAGTTCCACAGCGCGGTGACGGTGTTGCCGTCGTAGTAGCCCATGGTGAGAGCGGTGGTCGAAAGCAGAGCCGAGCCGTTGGTCGCTGTGGTCTGTGCGATGGAGTTCGCGACGCCGACCGAGTACGGGAAGAGGTCCATCTTGCCGCCGTCGAAGGCCATCTGCTCGGGGCCGTAGTTGTGGTCCTGGTCGTTGGTCGCGGCCTGCGCGGGATCGAGGCGGAAGGGATTGGCCGAGAGGGAGTTCTGGACGGCGCTGGTCGGGGTGCTGGTGTTGGCCTTGTTCAGATTCGGGTTCGCGGTCAGCAGCGCGGGGGTGGAGATGTAGTTGGCGATGTTGGTCGGGGTCGCGGGCAGGGCCGTGGCGCTGGCAGCGGCCGAGGCGGCGGTCGCAGCGGTAAACGGCGTTTCGCCGGCGAGGTTTGTAGCCTGCGGATAGGTGCCGAAGTAATGGTCGAAGGAGACGTTCTCGCCGTAGATCACAACGACGTGCTTGATGACCGCCGAGGACGTGGCCGGGGTCGGAGCAGGAGCAGGCGGCGTGGTGTTGGCGTTGCCATTGCCTGCCGGATTGCTGAGCGTGCCCTGGCCGCAGCCGCTGAGAATGAGGAGCGAGGACAGCGAGAAAGCAAGAAGTTTCCGAATCATTTTTGAAGGCCTCAAAAGTTGGAAGAGATGCGTTGCTCCTTATTGTTAGGCGCGGGTTGTCCTGGGTATGTGAACCGGAGTTGAATGCAAGATGAATTTATGCGGATCGCGGAGACGAATTACTTGGTGAGTTCTATGGCGAGAATCTGACCGGCGACATTCTTGTCCGAGATCTCGGCATATTTCACGCTGGCTTTCATGTCTTCGATGCCGACGCACGGCTTGATGTCGCCGTCGGGCTCGTAGTTGGCGGTGGTGAAGACGACTTTGTAGTAGTTGTTAGTGTAGAGAGTAACGGTCTTGCCTGCGTGTTCGATGCTGAGCGAGAGGACGTTGGGGTAGGAACAGCGGACGTCGCGAATAACTCCCGCGATCGTGTGCTGAGGGCCGGTAGAGTCGCCGGCAGGATAGCTAGGCGTTACTTCGGGTGTACCCAGGACTTTGCCGTTGACTCTACGAAAGACCATCGTCTTGGATGGATCAGGCGATGCGGTCTCCATCGCGATCTCCCCGGTCCGCCTGACAGAGGAGGCTGCCGCGGCTTCGCTGTTCTGCTTCGCGGCGCGATCGAGCTGTGCCTGAAAGGTCTCGAGCTGCTGGATGCGTCTCTGTACCGAGGCTATCTGGTCCGGCGTCTTCGCAACTGGAAGCGCGGCTTTGAGGATGCCGATGGCTCCCGGATTCATGCGCTGCTGGGCGAGAACACTGGCAGCGTTGAGGCGGAAGTTGAGGTTTGCCGGCTCGAGCTGCACGGCCTGAATGTTCAGCAGATGAGCCTCGTCGAGATTTCGGTCGCGGGATGCGTAGAAGTTGGCGAGCGCGTCGTACGAATACGCCCAGGCCGGATTTATTTTGATGGCAGTGCGCAAGTTGGATTCGATTGCAGCATCCAGGTCGTGGTTGCTGCTCTGCATGGACATCGCGGCAAAGTAATAGTGCGCCAGATAGCTTTGTGAGTCGAGCTGGACGGCCTCGCCGTACCAGTTCCGTGCGGCGGCGATGTCGCCTTCGCGCATCTTCAGCGTTCCCATGGCCTCGTGAGCGAGCGCGTTGCCAGGATCGTCGCGCAGGCTGGCTTCGAGCAGCGCCTCGGCGTCCTTGTGGCGTTGCGTGTTGATCAGAACGTCGCCCCGGATGGCGTCGGCCTCGGCGATCGAGACCGGCCGCACGTCGAAGGATGCGGTATCAACCGGGACAGCCGTGTTCATCTTGAACATCGAGAAGGCGCCCTGGCGGATGTAGCCGTCGAGTATCTTTTGCAACTGAGTGAGGTCACCGAAGGCGCTTTGCGCCGCAGTGACGGGATCTTCCTGCCGGGCGAGGGCGCGAATGTACTCGGCCAGATGATTCGTGTTCTTCGTGTGGTCGGTGACGATGATGTAGTGAGTGAGCGCCCAGGATTCGCCGTAGAAGATATTGCCCTTCTGCTCCTCGTGGTAGAAGGGCGACGTGTAGTCGACCTTGAGCAGCGTGGTAAGCGGAAGCAGGCGGTTCTCGCGCAGATAGTTGATGTAGTCGCCGCTGGGCTGCCCGAGCAGCACATCTTTGTCGCGGATGTCGGTGTTCTGGTAAAACTCGGCCAATCCCTCGTTGAGCCAGAGCGGAAGCCAGGTGGCTTTGCGCAGCATGTAGTGCGTGTACTCGTGGTAGACGGTGTAGAACGGGTGCTCGCCCTGTGCGTCGAGCCGCAGCAGGATGTAGTGCTTGTCCTGCGCGTTGATGAAGAGACCGGCGAGGTCGAGCTGGTTCTTGCCGAGATAGGCGGCGGGTTCAAGCGATTGGAAGGCCTTCCTGTCCTTGAGCGCGAGGACGATGATCGGAGAGCCGGCGTCATCGGATGCCGTAGGAAGGATGGTGTGAAATACGGCGCGCATCTGCTCGAACTGGCCTGCAATGCGGCGCGCCTGCTTCTCGTTAGTGTCGGTGAGGACGACGAAGTGGGGGCTTGTGGCTTCGAGCCAATGCTCGTTCGGGTCGCTGGCCAGGGCAGAAAGAGAGATGCAGGAGAACAACAGAAGGAACATGAGCTTGCGCATGGTGATGCGAGGGTAAACGAAGGTGCAGGCAGGCCGAAAGAGAAATTTCGACCGAACGGCGGCGATTGGGTGATGGCACCTACAACAATTGGGTGATGCACCTACAATTTGCAAATGGGGCTTGATTTTGATGTGGAGAGGACGGCGGAGGCGGGAGGGCGCCGGGGGCGGATGGTGCTGCCGCATGGGGTGGTGGAGACGCCGGTGTTCATGCCGGTGGGCACGGCGGCTACGGTGAAGGCGGTCGCGCAGGATGTGCTTGAGCGGATGGGGCCGGGAGGGGCGGGGGCGCAGATCCTTCTGGCGAATACGTATCATCTTTATCTCCGGCCGGGGCATGAGCTGGTGCGGCGGATGGGCGGGGTGCATCGGTTGATGAGCTGGGAGCGCCCCTTGCTCACCGACTCGGGCGGATTTCAGGTCTTCAGCCTCAGCAAGCTGCGCAAGGTGACCCCGGAGGGCGTTGAGTTCCGCTCGCACCTCGATGGCAGCAGGCACTTCTTCTCGCCCGAGCACTCCATCGACGTGCAGATCGCGCTCGGCGCCGACATCGCCATGGTCTTCGATGAGTGCGTCGAGACCCCGGCGAGCTGGGAGCGCACCCGCGAGTCGATGGGGCTGACGCACGCCTGGGCGCGGCGATCGAAGGATCGGTTTGAAGCGGAGAAGCACCGGGTGCCGTGGTTCGACGCGCTGGGCGGAGCCACGCAGAGCCTGTTCGGCATCGTGCAGGGCGGGATGTACGCGGATCTGCGGCGGGACTCGGCCCAGCGCCTGGTGGAGATGAATCTGCCCGGGTATGCGATCGGCGGCCTGGCCGTGGGTGAGCCGCGCGAGGTGACCCGCGAGATGATTGCGCGGACGCTCGAATTTCTTCCCCGGGACAAGCCGCGCTATGTGATGGGGGTGGGGTATCCGGACGAGATTGAGGAGTACGCGAAGATGGGCGTCGACATGATGGACTGCGTGCTGCCGACCCGCGCCGGACGGCATGGCCTCCTCTTCGCGCGCGAGTCCGATGGCAGCGTCGTGCGAAGGAACATCAAGCGCCGGGAGTACGCCGAAGATCCCAACCCCATCGACGCCTCCTGCGGATGCATGGTGTGCCGGCGCTACTCACGGGCTTACCTGCGGCATCTGTTTGTGGCGGGCGAGGCGCTGGGGGCGACGTTGAACTCGGTGCATAACCTGCACTTTTATCTGGCGACGATGGATCGGGTGCGGCAAGAGCTGGCGGCGAACTCCGGCTAGCGGCCTGAACCTCTGTACCCCCTCCCCTCCCCATCAAAGTGGGTCAAATTCTTCGAGGCAAAGACTTTAGCTTTGGACTTCACCGCTCCTGCGAGCTGCGAGTCCGCTTTAAAGAAAACGATCCGGCGGGTGGGCCGGATCGTTGGGAGGTTATTCTTGCTGGTTCAATTGCATCGTGGGTGTCAAGTCCGAGCTGTGGATTGAGCTGGGGCCTGCGCATTTGCCCCTACCCCGCGGGCGGCGTCGTATAGTGTCAAAACGCCACCGTTTCGCTTCAAACATCCCCCGATCGCTTCAAACACCACCCGATCGCTTCAAACGCCACTCCGGGGTTCTCTCCTTCGTGTTCCTCACTGGTGGTTCATCTCTTTTATGCGCGAGGTTCCATGAGTCTGCCAATCGCCAGCTATATGCTTCGCTCACTCGGTCTCGGGCTGATGGTCACTGCGTCCGCGACGGCTCTGGCGATCGATGCCGATCAGGTGATCCTGAAGAACGGCGACCGCATTACCGGTCATGTCGTGACCACCGGCGCGGATACCCTGTCGTTGGCCACGGATGCGGCCGGAACCATCGGCATTCGACGCGCGGCGATCGACAGGGTGGTGCTGGGAGCGGAGAGGGCGGTGACGGAGATTCCCGGAGCGGCTGGCGCCCCGGTTGCGGGAGCGGAGATGCTGGTGCGACCCGCGGCTCCCGTCATCCAAGCGCAGCCCTCTGTCCAAGCACAGCCCTCCGCCCACTGCCTGGTGAAGGCCAAACCTGTGCCCGCTACCTGGTCGTTTACGCTGCAGGGCGCGCCGGACAAGATTGTGCTGGGAACCCAGAGCGAGGAGTTGTTCGGCGGAGGGCTCTACGCCACCTTCTGCGAGGGCAGCCGGCGCGACGCCACCACGATCGCCGCCGCGGGAAACCATGCGCGCGTCTACCAGCGGGGGGCGCCCTCCATCCAGACCGATGTCGCGGATGCGGAGATCGAGCAGCAGCACTTCTTCCATAGTCCGCAGGGCGCGGCGGTGTTTGCCGTGGGCGACTTCTTTACCAACAACTCGCTGGGCATGGCCATGCAGAAGAGCGTCGGCCTCGGCCTGCTCTCGCCGCAGTACCGGTACAGGGCGCTGGCGTACGACTTCGCCGCCGACGCGCGCTATCTCAATCAGCACCTGGACGGCTTTTCGCCGGCGCTCAACTTCGCGGGCATCCGGTTGAAGGAGCAGATGCACTTGCAGGGAAAGCTGTTCACCTGGAACGAGCAGGGCTGGATCATGCCGGTGCTCAACGACGCTCATGCGCTGCAGGCGTACGCCTCCTTTGGCCCGTCGCTGGCGCTGAAGCCCTGGCTGCATCTTGGCCTGTCCGAAGAGGAGAGCTACCTGGGCAACGCTCCGCATCCGAATCGCAAGAATTATTTTGCGAGCGCGCTTTCGCTGACGATTCAGGGCGGGTCGGGCACTCGAAACAAAGGATCTCAATGAGGTGAGGGGAGGCGGGTAGGCCATGGCGAAGGACAAGCGGCGCGGACGATCGAGAGTGGTCCGGGTGCTCGAACAGAAGAGGGCTGGAGCGAGAGTGCGCGCGGCCGCGGTGACGGCAATCTCCGACGCGACAGGCTCGTGCCGGTATACCGATGTCAACGGGCAGATCCAGTGCGAGTCGCCGGTGCCCAAGAGCTACTGCGACGACAAGGGCGGATTCTTTACGCCGGACGGCCGCTGCTGAGCGTAGGGTGAAGGTGCGAGGAGGAGAGAAGATGGCCGTGAAGTATCTGTGTTGCGACTGCGACTTCGACATGACCGCGGCGGTGAAGCAGGCCTGCAGCCAGGGGCCGGACCTGCGCGCGGCGGTGGTGCAGTTCAAGGGCATGGCACTGGCGCATGCGGCGTCGACGGTAATTCTGACGTGTCCGAATGGGCATGCCTGCGAGTTTCCCTGCATGGGGATCTCCCATGGCTGAGCAGCCGGCTGGGCAGCCGATGGATACTGACGCTATCGTCCGTGGAACTTACGTCGCGCCCGAGACCAAGGAGCAGTTCGAATCGCTGCGGGCGTTCTTCGACGCGAAGGCGAGCCTGGACCGGATCGACAGCTACGGCAAGTGGATCTTCGCCTCGAGCGCGATCGTGGGGGCGCTGGGCGCGGGGCTGTCCAGTGAATCGCTTCCGAGGGCGCATGCGGGCAGCCTGATGCTGCTGACTGCGGCGATCGTGTGCCTGGGAGTAAGCCTTGTGGCGGCGAGCCAGAGTATCGCGCCCAAGCTGATGCCGGTCTCGGTGAATCAGTTGGAGAGCATGCGCGAGGCGGTAAACGGCTACTTCAAGCAGCGGCAAAGATATATCCGCGTGGCGGCGCGGTTCTATGCGCTGGCGATCTTTCTGGCGGCGCTGGTTCCGCTGCTGTCGGTGCTGACCGCGAAGGCTACGCCTCGGCTTACGTATTCGGTCGATGCGAAGGGCGCTCTGGTGGCGGAGGTGGCGGCGCGGGGGATGAAGGGTGGCGATGCATTCGAGCTCGACGTGGAGCATCAAGGGGTGACTCTGGCGGCAGCGGGCATCCTCGCCGACGCCTCCGGCGAGGGAACGGCTCATATCGGCCCGGTTGCGCTCGATCCCGGAGAGAGCGTCCTGATGGTGAAGCAGAGATCCGCTGGCAACGGAGACTGGAAGGAGCTGCAGCGGGTTTCGGTGCGCCGGTAGAGTGGATTGCTGCTGGTGCGGAGAAAGTTCAGACGCAGATTCCCCTGCGGAAAGGACAGACGGAAAAACAAAGACGTGGGGCTCGTGCTACGGCACAAACCCTGCCGCCTTCAGCGCTTTATAGTTGTCGAGTTCGCCGGCTTTCTTGAGCATGTCTTCGACCTGGGGCTGGGTGTCGTGCGGGGCGAAGGGCTGGGCGGCGTCGGCGATGGCGTAGGCGGTGGCGGCGGTGGTGGCGACGCCCTGGGTGAGGTCGGCCTGGACGACAGAGTCGAAGGTGTCGGAGGCCTGGTGGTGGAGCTTGAAGTACTTGTCGACGTCGTTCCAGAGGACGAGGGTGGGGACGCCGGCCACGTCGAATCCGGCGTGGTCGGTCTCGAAGAGGAACTCGGTGTCGGGGTTGGTGTCGCCCGAGCCGAGGCCGGCGAGCAGGGGTTCGATGGGCGCGAGGTCGGCCTTCTCGTCGGCGCGGCCCATGAGGTACCAGCCTTTGGAGGGCTGGGCGCCGGTGTCGGAGATCAGGACGGCGTCGATCGAGGCCATGTCGGCGAGGTGTTTTTTGGAGTAGGCGTTGGAGCCGACCAGGCCTTCTTCTTCGCCGCCGAAGAGGATGAAGCGGACCGTGCGGCGCGGCGGGCGGCCCAGGGCCTGGATGGCGCGGGCGGTTTCAAGGACGGTGGCTACGCCGGTGCCGTTGTCCTGCGCGCCGGTGCCGGGGTGCCAGGAGTCGAGGTGCGCGCCGACGATGACGATGGACTTGGGATCGTCTCGGCCGGGAATCTCGGCGACGACGTTGTTGACCTCGGCGGCGGGGCGGATGCGGTTCTTGAAGGCAAAGTGGACGGTGACCGGGCCTTCTTCGAGCAGGCGCCGGATCAGGAGCACGTCTTCGAGGCCGACCTGGGCGACGGGGAAGTTGGCGAGCTCGCCGTTGAAGCTGAGCGACCCGGCGTTCTGGGTGCCGTTGGCGCTGCCGGACATGAGGACGGCTTTGGGTCCGTAGGTGTTGAGGGTGCCGAGAGCTTTGATGAGGTCGCCGATGGCGGGCTTCTCGCCGAAGCTGTCTTTATCGATCAGGACGATGGCGCCGGCGATCTTATCCTTGGCGGCGGTGAGCTTGTCGAGCGGCAGGAGCTGGGGCAGATAGAAGACCTTGCCGGTAATGCCTTCGGCGGGAGTGGAGGGGCTCCAGCCGGCGGAGTAGATGTGGAGCGCCTGGCTGCGCGGCTCGGTGATGCTGCCGGTGGCGGGGATCTCGGGCTCCCAGAGGGCGGGCATGGAGAAGGGCTCGGTGTGAACGTTCTTCAGGCCGAGCGCCTTGAACTGCTCGACCGCCCAGGCGACGGCGTGGACGTAGTTGTCGGAGCCGGTGAGGCGCGGGCCGATGTCGTCGGCGAGGTGGCGGTCGTAGTCGTAGGCTTTGCCGTTGACCAGGATGTCGCCGATGAGCTTGGTGACGGCGGTGTGGGTCTCGGGCGAGACTTTCGCTGGGGAGGCGGAGGTGGCAGAGGTCGCGGGGACTTGCGCGAGAGCGTATGGGGCTGAGGGCGCAGCGGCGAGCAGCGCAGCCGCTAGAAGAGTCGTCAAAGATCGCATGAGAACACGCTATCACTTTGAGGCAGGAGATAGGGAGCAGGAAGTAGAAGGCCAGTGCCGATTTCGTCTGCTGCACCCTGTGCTACAGTTCCTGTTCCTTGCTTTCTACTCCCTATTCTTCAGAAGCGGTGGATTCTGCCTCGCCATTTGGCGATCTCGCGGCGGTCGCGCTTGGAGGGGCGGTTTTCCGGGATGCCGCCGATCTCGAGCATCTGCTTTCGCTCCTCTGCCGCCTTCACCCGAAGCGCTTTGCTCTCGTCGGTCTCCCGGTACAAGTTCTGCGCGACCGCCGCCGGGCCTCGCATCTCGCTGAGCGCGAGCACCTCCACCAGAAAATCGCCCGCTTCGTTCTTCACCCGCAGCCTGTCGCCCAGGCGCACCTCGCGGGCTGGCTTGGCTCGTATGCCGTTCGATTCGATGCGGCCGATCTCGCAGGCATTCGAGGCCAGCGCGCGGGTCTTGAAGAACCTCGCCGCCCAAAGCCACTTGTCCATCCGAACACCGTTCATAAGGACAGGGTATAGGGAGTAGGGAATAGAGGGCCACCATGCGCGGATGTCTAAACGGTCATCAATGTCTAAGGGTCATAGATGTTAAGGGTCATAGATGACTCCGTCGATGCGTATTTTAGAGCACCAGAAGCAGTAATGAACTTCCTTCCCTGGTAGGAGGTCTTCGAGATTGAGCTGGCGCCAGCGATGCAAACCGCAACGGCACCGCAAGCTCTTGACTGCATTCGATTCATGCTCTCGATTGGGCCATAGTTTGGCGAGGGAAGCCGCAAGTTCCGCGTCGGACGAGTGATTCGGCCATGACAACGGCTTCAGCATCGTTTCACCTCCGATACTTTTACTCGCTGCTACTTCTACTCGCTGCACCTGCAGTAAGCAATCGAGAGCATTGCCCGGGTGCATGCCGCCTTGACACTGCCGTGCAGTTACGCGATGCTTAGGGGCTAGGCCATAATTTGCGCGGGAGGCGAAGTCGCGGCCCGTCGCGCCTGCTTGCAGCTGGTTTGGCCTGAGAAGATGGTAGTTGTAGAACGGAGTCGATCGATGCTGGCGATGTGGGTTCAGGGTTTGGGCGGACTGGGAAATCTCGGAAGTCTCGCGCTGCCGATCTTGTTTTTCGTGGTGCTCTATTTTTTGATGATCGCGCCCAACCAGAGGAAGCAGAAGAAGTGGCAGGAGATGCTGGGCCAGTTGAAATCCGGCGACCGCGTCACCACCAACGGCGGCATCCGCGGCACGGTGCTTACCGTCAAGGATGACATCGTCGTGCTGCGGGTTCAGCCAGACGGCGTGAAGCTCGAGTTCGTGAAGAGCGCCATCGGCGCCGTGACCACGGACGAACCCGCAACCTGAAACGAAGTAAGACGAACGCCACCTATAGTTTTGGCACCGCCGAAAGTTTTGCAGGACCGCATTTCGCACCACGGGCACCACAGAGACGGAACCGTTACCGAACGGATGAGGAAGAAATAAGGCGAGTGGCGGCGGGGACGAAACAGGAGCCGCGGGCCGCAGCCTTCAATCAAGATCATGGGCAAGAATCTCGCCGGGAAATCGGCATTCATCGTTGCAATCTTAGTGATCTTCTGTTTCGGCATCGTGGGCATTCCGCACGGCAGCCTGATGCAGTCGATCAAGGACCGGATTCAGCTTGGGCTCGACCTCAAGGGCGGAACCCACCTTGTGCTCGAGGTCCACGTTGCCGAGGCCATCGGCTCGACCACCGACCGGGACGTTGCCCGCCTCGAAGGCGACCTGCAGAAGGCCGGCATTACCGGAGCGACCGTAGGCAAGACCGACCCGGCTCGTCCGCAGACCATCGTCGTCTCGGGCATTCCGCCGGCGAAGATCGGCGATGCTCGCGGCCTGATGGGCGGCAACGAATATTCGACCTATGACGTCGCCTCCACGCCGGACGGAAACACCACCCTGACCATGAAGGCCGGGGCCATTCGCGACCTCGAGACCCGAACGCTCGATACCTCGATCGAGACCATCCGCGAGCGCATCGATAAGCTGGGCGTGACGGAGCCGGTGATCCAGAAGTACGGCCTGGGCGAAAACCAGATCCTCGTCGAGCTTCCCGGAATCAGCGATCCCGCCCGCGTGGAAGAGATCATCCAGTCGACCGCGCAGCTCTCCATTCATGCCGTCACCGCCGGGCCTTATGACTCCGACCAAGCTGCGATGCAGGCCAACGGCGGCACGATCGCACCCGACTCCATCCTGATGAACGGGGTCGGCTCCGCCGGTTCGCCGGACCAGGTGTGGCTGCTGAAGCGGGTGAGCGAGGTGGAAGGCACGGACTTCCGCGATGCCCAGCCGGGCCAGGACCAGAACG
Organism: Edaphobacter sp.; assembly: GCA_965277335.1. Classification (GTDB taxonomy): domain Bacteria; phylum Acidobacteriota; class Terriglobia; order Terriglobales; family Acidobacteriaceae; genus Edaphobacter. Next base: position 1,303,834 of record CBDICJ010000009.1, read on the forward strand.
GCCGTCCCAACATCCACTTCAACCTGACCACCGAGGCGGGCGACCGATTCTACAAGTACACTCAGGCCCACTCCAGCACCAGCGCCACTCCGGGTTCGATGGCGATCGTGCTCGACAACAAGGTCAAAGAGGTCGCGAGCATCAACTCCGCAATTCGCGATAGCGGCGAGATCGAAGGCGCCTTCACCCAGCAGCAGGCCGCCGATCTCTCACTGATGCTGCGCACGGGCGCGCTTCCGGCGTCGATCTCCTATCTGGAAACGCGCACCGTCGGCCCCAGCCTCGGCGCCGCCTCGATCCACCAGGGCGTGGTCGCCGCCATCGCCGGCATGCTCGCCGTCATGATCTTCATGCTGATCTACTATCGCGGCGCGGGCATCAACGCCGACCTCGCGCTGATGCTGAACCTGGTCATCCTGCTCGGCTTCATGGGCTTTACCGGATCGGTGCTGACGCTTCCCGGCATCGCCGGCGTCATCCTCACCATCGGTATGGGCGTCGACTCGAACGTGCTCATCTTCGAGCGCATCCGCGAGGAGCTGCGCACCGGCAAGACCGCCGCCGCCGCCGTTCAGCAGGGTTTTGCGCATGCCTGGATCACCATTCTCGACACCCACGTGACGACCATCGTCTCCGCCCTGATCCTGTTCCTGTTCGGCACCGGGCCGGTGCGCGGATTCGCCGTCACCCTGGCCTTCGGTCTGTTCGCCAACCTGTTTACCGCGGTGCTGGTCTCGCGTGTCATCTTCGACGCGATCCTGCAAAAGAAAGAGCGCGGCGCGGCGCTGTCGATTTGAGGCAAGTTCTCAGTTGTCCGTTCTCAGTTGTCAGATGGGAACGGATCGCTTGGTGAGAAGAAACTGACAACTGACAACTGATAACTGACAACTGGAGTAGGGCGTGAGTCTGGAACTTTTCAAAACAACCAATATCGACTGGCTGGGAAAGAAGTGGTACTTTCTCGGCTTCTCGCTGATCTTCTCCGTCGCCGGCATTCTGAGCATGGCCTTCTGGCACCACATCCCGCTCGGCGTCGACTTCAAGGGCGGAACCCAGATCCGCGTGGCCTTCAACGGCACGCCGAACGAAGACCACATCCGCCAGGCCATGGACCGCGCCGGGGTGCATCAGGCGACGATTCAGCGCGTCAGCGATCCCAGCGGCCATGCCGCCGATAAGGTCATCATCGCGCTGCCGGAGTCCACCGCCTCCGACCAGTCCCACGACGCCGGCCGCAAGAGCGTCGAGAACGCCCTCTCCGCCAACTATCACGACTCCGGCTTCACCATCGAGCAGGTCGAGATCGTCGGCCCCACCGCCGGCAGGCAGCTGCAGAAGCAGGCGTGGCTGGCGACGCTTTACTCGCTGATCGGGATGCTGATCTATCTGTGGTTCCGCTTCGAGCTGATCTATGGCGTCGCCGCCGTTGTGGCCGTCTTCCACGATACCCTGATTACGGTCGGCGCCTTCAGCCTGACGAATCAGGAGATCACCCTCACCGTCATCGCCGCCATCCTCACCCTGATCGGCTACTCGATGAACGACACCATCGTCGTCTTCGACCGCATCCGCGAGAATCTGGCCCTGTCGCGGCGGGAGTCGCTGCACGACGTCGTCAACCGCAGCATCAACCAGACGCTGAGCCGAACCGTGATCTCGTCGGGCCTCACCTTCCTGACCGTGCTGTCGCTGTATGTCTTCGGCGGCGAGGTGCTGCACGGCTTCTCGTTCGCGCTGGTCATCGGCATCCTGATCGGGACCTACTCGTCGATCGCCGTCGCCGCGCCGATGCTGGTGGCCTACCAGGACTGGCGGGTCAAGCGCGGCAAGCAGGTGTCGCTCCCAGCAGGCAAGCGCGCCAAGGTGTAGGCCGAAGACTTATCACCGATCAACACCGAGAACACCGATCCAAGACAACAAAGCCGACCACGGATTACACGGATAAACGCGGATTAAGACTCCTTCCATCCGCTCTTAATCCGTGCTACTCCGTGTGATCCGCGGTCGGTCCATAATCGGTGTCATCGGTGGAGATCGGTGTCAAGCCTCCTCAGCCGTCGGACTCGAATATTAACCGTCCGGGAACAAATAGAGTCACCCCGGTGTCTAACCGTGTATAGCTCTTCTCCCCAGTAAAGAGGCTGAATATGTTCGAATCCTCGTTGATGGAATCCGGCGGCCAGATCAAGACCAAGTCCAAGTACTGGATGATCGCGACCCTGGTCTTCAATGCCGCAATCCTGGCCACCATGATCCTCATTCCGCTGCTCTATCCCGAAGCGCTGCCGAAGACGGCGATGACGGCGATGCTGACAGCGCCGCCTCCACCTCCGCCTCCGCCGCCGCCTCCGCCGCCGCAGCAGATCGTCAAGCCGATCAAGATGGTGTCGGAGATCGATCAGGGTCTCCACGCGCCCACCAAGATTCCTAAAGACATTAAGATGGTGAAGGAAGAAGCGGCGCCGAGTCAGATGGCCGGAGTTCAGGGCATGTCCGGCATGGGCAGCGGCAACGGCGTCCCGGGCGGCGTGATGGGCGGCATCGGCTCCGCGCCGGCGCCGGTCGTCAAGCTTGAAAAGCCGAAAGGCCCGGCTCGCGTCTCGAGCGGTGTCGTGGCCGGCAACAAGATCTCGGGCAGCAATCCGACCTATCCGCCGATCGCTCGCGCCGCCCACGTCTCAGGTGCGGTGGTGCTGCGCGCCATCATCTCGAAGGGCGGAGCGATTCAGAACCTGCAGGTCATCAGCGGACCGGAGATGCTGCGCGCCAGCGCCCTCGACTCCGTGCGCAGTTGGCGCTACAAACCCTATATTCTCAACGGTGAGCCCACCGAAGTGGACACCCAGATCACCGTCAACTTCAACTTTGGCGGCGGCTAGACCGAGGCTGAAACGCAACCCCGTTTCCCGCGAGTCCCCAGGCGCACGAACTTTTGGGGGATTCCCGGGGCAAGATTTCGAAGGTTAGAGTTCTACCCAGGAGGAAATATTCCAGTGATTCTCGCTCATCTCGCACAATTCGCTCACGTTCCCGCTCCGCTTGCCATGTACTTCCAGGAGGCCCAGGTCAGCTTCAGCGTCATGGGGCTTTGGGGCAACATGGGCTGGCTCGCCCGCTGCGTCGTCATCCTGCTCTTTATTATGTCGATCTGGTCGCTCGCGGTGATCATCGATCGCGCGCTCTACTTCTCGGCTGCCCGCAAGCAGTCGCGCGAGTTCGCCCCCAAGGTTGCCGGCGCGCTCAAGGATGGCCGTCTCGACGAGGCGATCAAGGTTGCCGACCGTTCCAAGAAGTCGCATCTGGCGGAGGTTGTCACGGCCGGTCTGCAGGAGTTCCGCAGCTTCGGCTCCGGCGGCCAGATCACCGACGAGCAGGTCGAAAGCTCCAAGCGCGCCCTCGAGCGCTCCGAGGCGATCGTCCATGCCAAGCTGAAGCGCGGCCTCGGCGGTCTTGCCACCATCGGTTCCACCGCTCCCTTTATCGGTCTGTTCGGCACCGTCGTCGGCATCTTGAACGCCTTCCAGCAGATCGCCACCCAGAAGACCTCGGGCATCGGCGCGGTGGCCGGCGGTATCTCGGAGGCGCTGGTCACGACGGCCTTCGGTCTGCTCGTTGCCATCCCCGCCGTCATGACGTTCAACTACTTCACCGGCAAGGTGGAAGCGTTCGACGTCGAGATGGACAACAGCTCCAGCGAACTGGTCGACTACTTCATCAAGCAGAGCCATCAGCGCTAAAAGTAGCCATCAGCGGTAAAAGTAGTATGTAGCATAAAGCAGCAGAAAGAAACCCCGCGGGAAGCGCAGATCTCCTCAGGTCCCTCCGGATGCCGCCAGCGAACGGCATCCGGAGACTCGGATGAGCATCCAGCGAGTCCTTCCCGGGAGAGTCAATCAGCCAACCCGACGGAGCGTATGTTATGGGAATCAATAAGCGGGATGAAGGCAAGAAGGTAAACTCCAACATCAACGTCACGCCCATGGTGGACGTGATGCTGGTGCTTTTGATTATCTTCATGGTCATCACTCCCATGCTGAACAACAAGGTCAACGTCGACCTGCCAAAGGCAACCGCCGCGGTGGTCATGGAAGACGCTAACAAGGAAGATGCAGTCGTCGTCGCCGTCACGCGCGATGGCCGAACCTTCCTGGGCGGCGACCAGGTCACGCTCGACGATCTTGGGCCCAAGATCTCGGCGAAGCTCGAGAACAAGACCAACAAAGAAGTCTTCATGCGCGCCGATCAGCGGGCGAACTACGGCAAGGTGATGGATGCGGTTGACGGGATCCGCTCGGCCGGCGTCAGCCAGCTTGGCCTGCTCACCGAGCACGCCGACGACACGGACAGCTCCGCGGCCTCGCGAGTCGAAACCAAGCCAAAGACCTAGCCCGAAACTTTAGCACGTCGTCCCGCATCTGCTGGGGCGACCGAAGTATCCGGATCACACGAGGAGATTTGTTATGGGAATGGGTGGAGGAAATACCGGCGGAGCCATGTCGGATATGAATGTGACGCCGCTGATCGACGTTCTTCTGGTGCTGCTGATCATCTTCATGGTCATCGTGCCGGTAACACCGCGAGGCCTGGATACGCTGGTCCCCCAGCCGCCCAAGGATAAGCAGCAGGATCAGCCGAACGATCGCACCATCGTGGTTCAGGTGCTCTCCAACGGCGCCGGCGCTCCGGCCTACAAGATCAACGACAGCTCGTTCAACAAGGCTGACATCGAGCCCAAGCTCGCCGACATCTTCTCGACCCGGCAGGAAAAGGTCATGTTCGTCAAAGGCGACAAGGACCTCGACTTCAGCAGGGTCGCCGAGGTGATCGACTTTGGCCATCAGGCCGGCGTCGACAACATCGGTCTGCTCACGCCGCGCGTCGAAGCAGGGCAATAACTTCGGCGGCATCCGAAACTCTCGGCCATTGGGCGGCATGACCACACGGTCTGCCGCCCCAAGCTTTTTCCCGCCTAACGAAAGTCCGCTGGGCGTGTTCGCCATCGTCTTGCCCTCCAGGCCCATCCCACTCTCGCGTGCATCCTATCGTTTTGAAGTTTCAACAAAATTGGCACACTCGATCGTTTTTTGATAGAAATAACGATTGCCGCTTCGCTTCCCGTAGAGCAAAAGCGATTCATCCTCTAGTCATGGCGGGACGTATGCCGTTACAATCAAGCGAAGCCGGCAAATCCGAGTTAAACCTTTCGCCTAGCTGTGTTATGAACGCTGTGCCACAAACGCTGTGCAATCAACCTCGCGCCCATGTTGAAGGAGACGATTCACCCCATGAAACTTACCGCACGGATTCCGGTCACGGCTGCCCTGCTCTCCCTGCTGCTTCTTACTGCAACCGGGTGTAATCGCCTGAAGGCGCGGGATCAGCTGACCAAAGGCGTGCAGGCATTCAAGAACGCCCGCTACGAAGAAGCTGTCGACCACTTCCAGAGATCGATCGCCCTCGATCCCAGCTACGAAGACGCGAGGCTCTATCTTGCCACCGCCTACTCCTATCAGGTCGTCCCCAATCTGCAGACACCGGAGAATCTCGCCATCGCGAAGAAGGCGCTCGATGGCTTTAACGCAGTCCTGGCAAAGGACCCGAACGACCTTACCGCGTTAAAGCAGATTGCGTCGATCGACCGCAATACCGGCAAGCTCGAGGAGGCGAAGCAGGACGAGAAGAAGGTAATTTCTATCGCTCCAAACGATGCCGAAGCCCATTACACCATCGGCGTGGTGAACTGGATGCAGTCCTACAAGAATGCGATCACAATCCTCGCGGCGGACGGCTCTACGGACGATGGCAACGGCAACGTAAAGAAGTCCAAGGGAGCCTGCGCGAAGCTCCAGGCAGCGAACACCGGGCTGGTCGACCAGGGGCTGGAGTATCTGCAAAAGGCAGTGCAACTGAATTCCACGTATGACGACGCCATGACCTATCTGAACCTCACTTATCGCCGCAAGGCCGACCTCGAGTGCGGCAACGACGATGCGCGCAAGGCCGATCTCGCCCAGGCCGATGACTGGAACAACAAAGCGATGGGCGCCCGCAAGGCCAACGAGCTGAAGAAGGAAAAGGCGACGCAGGGCGGCGTCACCATGCAGCAGTAGCCTCCTGGGCAATCGCAACCTGCAAGAGGTCTCCCATCGCGGGAGGCCTCTTCGCGTTTGTACAACCTGCTACTTCGCAGCTCGCGGTATCGTCTCGCTTCGTCCTAGGGACATGGTCTTCCGAGCTGTGTGAGACGCTTGAGAGTTTCCTCTGACGGCGCGGAGCGGCAGAGAGCTTCGTGGGCGTCCGTCGCGCAGGGCTGTTCGCTCGCGATCTGTTCGCTCGCGATAAGGTCGAGGAGCCAGTCCGTGGCTTCCTCCTGGCGAGTGAGCGCGATCGCCGATAGGACAGCGGTGCGGAACCAGGGGTCGCGAGCCTTGCCGAAGGTGGCGCGCAGCAGTTGAAAGGCTTCGGAGGTATGGGTTTGGGCGATGGCCATTGCGGCCTCGGCCGCGGCATCATCCTCAGAGGCAAGAAAGTGCGCAGCCCAGGGGATCGCAGCCGAACCTTCGAGCGCCAAGACGCCGGCATAGCACGCGCCGAGGAGCTCCGCTTCGTCCGAGGCAAGCTCAGCTCGAAGGCGAAGCAGGAGCCCGGCGGAGTCGGTGCCGACCTGCTCAATAGCGCGAGCGACGTTGACGCGGACCGACAGTTCCTTGTCGGCGAATAGGGGAGTGAGATGCATGAGAACCTGATGGCTGTTGATCGCGCGGCATTGCACGAGAGCAAGCGCGCACGTTCCGCGAAGCGTCGCGGCGGTGTCGGTCGAGCCGCCCCAAACGGGTTCGAGCTGGATGTGGCGCATGCCGGCCAGGAATGGCTCCGGTTCCTGGTACTCGAACGCCGCGAGCGCCTTGGCAAGTGCGTTCTTGGCCCAGCATTGTGGGTCGGATTTTGCGGAGTTTTCGAGGAAGCGCGGGAAGGCAGCGGCTAGATTCGGCGTGAGGCTGGTCAGTCTGTGATGGAGTGTCATCGCGGCAGCCTTGGCGACGAGAAAGTTGTTGCGAAGATTGAGGGCTTTTGCGAGCTCCGGCTCGGCTGCTTCGGGGGGCACATCGCGAAGCGCTTCAAGGGCGGCAAGCTCGTCGTCAAATTTCCGTTTTGGAGGCATGTGGCTGGAGTGACCGGAGATCTTCGTTCAGAACCATTGTTGTTCGGAACTTATGAAAAGCGTATCGCGTCGGTCCATGCCCAAACAAGCACAAAAGGGGAGTGAACGTTCCCTTCTTGTGCCGGCGCGTCTCGCGAGCGACCGCACTCTCCAGGTCCGCCTCCAGGTCCGCTTCCAGGTCCGCCTCCAGGTCCGCTTCAGTCGCTGCCATCGCGCGCGCAGACTAGGCCCTCTCGTCTGCGGTAAAATTGCCCGTTGCCTCATTCCACGCAAAAGCCGATCCGCAAAGTCCTGATCGCCAACCGCGGCGAGATCGCCCTCCGCGTCATCCGCGCCTGCCGCGAGCTGGGCATCGCCACGGTAGCCGTCTACTCCGACGCCGACCGCGCCGCGCTGCACGTCCTGCATGCCGACCAGGCCTACCGCCTAGGCCCTGCCCCCGCCTCCGAGAGCTACCTGCGCGGCGACCTCATCCTCGAAATCGCGCATCGGTCCAAGGCCGACGCCATTCACCCCGGCTACGGCTTTCTCTCCGAAAACGCCGATTTCGCCGACGCCTGCGCCGCTGCCGAGGTGATCTTCATCGGCCCGCCCGCCTCCGCCATGCGCATCCTCGGATCGAAGACCCGCGCCCGCCAGGCCGCCGACGCCGCAGCCATGCCCCGCGTCCCCGGCAGCGTTACCGGTCTGGCCGATATCGCCGAAGCCCTCCGCGTCGCGCAAGACATCGGTTATCCCGTCATGCTCAAGGCAGCAGCCGGCGGCGGCGGCAAAGGCATGCGCGCCGTCTCCCACGCTGAAGATCTTCCCGCCGCCTTTACCGCGGCCAGCAGCGAGGCCCTGCGCAGCTTCGGCTCCGGCGAGGTCTACCTCGAAAAACTCATCGAGCGCCCCCGCCACATCGAGATCCAGCTCATGGCCGACCACCACGGCCACTGCCTCTACCTCGGCGAGCGCGAGTGCTCCGTGCAGCGCCGGCATCAGAAGGTTATCGAAGAGGCGCCGTCGGCCGTCGTCAGCCCAGCCCTGCGCCGGAAGATGGGCGAAGCCGCCGTCCGTCTCGCCCTCTCCGCCGGCTACACCAACGCCGGCACAGTCGAGTTCCTCGTCGACGCCGAAGAAAACTTCTACTTCCTCGAGATGAACACCCGCCTCCAGGTCGAGCATCCCGTCACCGAACTTGTCACCGGCCTCGACCTCGTCCACCTCCAGCTTCACGTCGCCATGGGCCAGCCGCTTCCGCTTCGACAGGAAGACATCCACCTCCGCGGCCACGCCATCGAGTGCCGCATCTACGCCGAAGATCCCGACAACCACTTCTTTCCCTCCCCGGGTCTCATCACGCAACTCCAGCAGCCCTCCGGCCCCGGTATCCGCGAGGACTGCGCCGTCTACGCAGGCTGGCGCGTCCCGCTCGACTACGACCCTATGTTGTCCAAGCTCGTCGCCTTCGCCGAAACTCGCGACGCCGCCATCGACCGCATGCTTCGCGCGCTAGCCGAGTACGTCGTCGGCGGCATCAAGACCAATATCAATCTCTTCCGCCGCATCCTCCTCGACCCCGACTTCCGCGCCGCCCGCATCGACACCGGCTACCTCGAACGACTCCTGGACAGCGCCGCCGCCCCGCAGCCCGACGCCACCTCTCCAACCGCTCCAGACATCATTCCCGACGACGTGATCGCCCTCGCCGCCGCTCTCTTCTCCGCCTCCACCCAGCGCGATACCGCACCACTCCCCAACCCCGCCGGCGAAAGCCGCTGGGCTACCTCTGGACGCCGCGAGGGCCTGCGTCTATGACACCGTTGACCCTTTGGCTCAACCGCAACGGCAAGAAGCAGCGCGTCGATCTTCCGTCGGCCTTTCGCTCGGCGGTCACCGGCGTCATCGAATGCACCGTAGACGGCCGCGCGCTCACCGCCGACGTGCAGCTCCTCCAACCCGGCGTGATGTCGCTGCTCATCGCGGGCCGCCAATATCGCTGCATCCTTGACGGAGACGCCATTCTCATCGCCGGCCGGCGCTTCCCCTTCGAACTGGACGATCCCCGCTCCCTGCAAGGCCGCCGCGCAGCCAACGCCGGAGCCGAAGGCCCACGCTCCATCAAGGCTCCCATGCCCGGCCGCGTTGTGCGCGTGCTCGCCGCCGCCGGGGAGGAAGTGACCGAAGGCCAAGCCATCGTCGTCATCGAAGCCATGAAGATGCAGAATGAGCTGAAGTCGCCCAAAGCCGGCCGCATCACCCGAATCGCCGTAGACGTAGACGATACCGTAGCCTCCGGCGATATCCTCGCCATCGTCGAATAAAGCTGGTTCTAGGAAGCCATGGAAGCGGATGCCCCATATCTCGATTTTGAGATGTGGGCCTCAAGCGAGCGCACTTGCTCGTTGGGGTGGAGAAGCGAGACCGTATTCCTTCACGCCAGCACTCTTTCCTCGGCAGTCGTCAGACCGTCAAAATCTCTTTCTCTTTCGCCTTGAACAAGTCTTCGATCCGCTTGATCTCCACATCCGTCAACTGCTGCACCTCATCACTCGCGCGCTTCTCATCGTCGGCCGAGATCAGCTTGTCCTTCGCCGCCTTCTTGATCTGGTCGTTCCCGTCGCGCCGGATATTCCGGATCGCCGTCTTGTGATCCTCCAGTGTCTTGTTCAACTGCTTCACCACATCCTTGCGCCGCTCCTCGGTCATCGGCGGCACCGGCACCCGGATCACCTTGCCATCAGTCATCGGGTTCAGCCCCGCGCTCGAGGTGCGAATCGCCTTCTCGATCGCCGACACCATGCCTGCATCGTACGGCTGCACCAGAATCAATGTCGGCTCGGGCGTCGACACCTGCCCCATCTGGGCAACAGGAGTGTCTGTCCCGTAATAGTCGACCTTGATCTGGTCGAGCATGTGCACATTCGCCCGCCCCGTGCGCGCCGAAAGCAGATGCGCGCGAAAGTCCTCGACTGTGCTCTCCATCTTCGCCTTCAACTGCTCGTGTGTCCCCTTCAACGCCACAATACTCGCCATCGCCGATGCCATACACTCTCCTCTGCTGCAAATCACATTTTACAGAGACGCTCTTAACCGCGCGAGGCGAGCCGGAAAAGGTCTTGCCAGACGGGCCTCCTGCGCGGAGGGCGGTCACTTCGTGACTTGTATACCGGTCTGGGTAGGATGAGCAGCATAGGTCCTCCCGATGGTCGGCATGAGAATCTTCCTTCCGACCGACGGGAGGAGCGATGCAGCTCGGTCCGGCAAGGAAAGGTATACCGCACGAAGTGCCCCGTCCGGCAGGACACAGTCTTCTATAATCAAACCTCATGCCCGCACTGACCGAAGCGATTCACATCAAGCGCAAGACGATGTTCGAGTTCGAAGACGCTCCCTACGCCTGTCTCGACTCGGACATCACCACACCCACGGCGCGCGGCGGCCAGACCCTCGTCCGCCTCAAGATGCGCAACCTGCTCACCGGCGCTGTCTTCGAGAAGACCTTCAAGGCAGGCGACAAATTCAAAGAGCCCGATCTCGTGTTGATCCCGGCCTCCTATTTATACAGCGACAGCGACGGCTCTCACTTCCTCGATCAGGAGAGCTACGAGACCCTCACTCTCGACAAGCAGATGGTCGGAGACGCCCTGGAGCTGCTGGTCGAAGGCGCCTTGCTGCAGCTGCACAAGTACAACGGCAATCCCATCGGCCTGCAGCTTCCCATGTTCGTCGATCTCGACGTCGTCTACGCCGAGCCGGGCGCGCGCGCCGACACCTCGAGCGGCGGCGGCACCAAGCTAGCGCGCCTCGAAACCGGTCTCGAGCTGCGCGTTCCGCCCTTCATCAAACAAGGCGAGAAGGTAAAAGTTTCAACCGAAGATCGCGAGTTTGCGGGCCGGGCATAATGCCGCATCCATGCTCTGCGTGCTCTTTGTTCCAGGAGAGGATGACGATAGAATCTACCCAGGGGTCCGATGTTCACCATCAGCGACAAGGTTCATGTGAAGGCTCCGTTGCAGCGATGTTTTCTGCTGTCGACCGATATTGAGCTGGTGGGCTGGACGCTGAACATGAAGCCGATCGAAGGCAAGACCAGCGGCCGGATCGTCGCCGGAGACAAGCTGTTGTGGGCGGGGTGGAAGTTCGGCTTTCCGCAGATGCACGAGACGTTGATTACCCGGTATGAGCCGCCGCATTTTTTTCAGGACACCATGGAGCGCGGGCGCTTCCGGAGATTCCAGCACGACCATAGTTTTGCCGAGGTGGACGGCTATACCATTCTGAGCGACAAGATCCGCTTCAGCCTGCCGCTCGGCTTTCTGGGCAGATGGGTGGGCCATTCCATTCTGGTGCCGTACATCGCGCGCACGCTGCGGCGGCGATTGCTGCTGCTGCAGCGCGTGGCGGAGAGCGAACAATGGAGGCAGTTCCTGCCTGAAGGCGACGAAGAGGAGCAAGCAGGCTAGTGATGCGGGAGATGTCTTGGCAGTCGCTCAGGGCTGAAGCGCAGTCGCTCAGGCCTGAAGCCGCGCTGCCCCTGCTGTACCGACAGCTCTGGAAAACTGCCATCTGAAAGTCGTCTCAGCGTGCTGCTGCAAGCACCTTGAGCAGGATGTCCTGAGATCGTCGTTGGCCCCAGCGTGTGCTGTACGCGCTCGAGGTAATAGCGACAACCATATGCAGCGAAGGAACGATGTAAATCTTGTTGCCGCCGTTTCCTGAAGCGAAGTGGGCGGTAATCCTACGTTCTGCGACTGGCTCCGCTTTTGTGTACCACATATAGCCGTAGTAGTCGGCGTAAGGATCGCTGCCGCTGATGGCGACCTGATTGGCCACGCTGCTGGCTATCCAATCGTGGCTCACAACGCTATGACCGTCTACTACACCGTCCTTGAGGACCAACTGGCCGACGGCTGCTGCATCGCGAGCGGTGATCTCGAGATTTCCTTGACCGGTGGTTCGATCGACGGGAACATGCCGCCATCGAAAAGCGCGGATATGGAGCGGACCGAAGAGATTTGCCCTGGCGAATTCATCGAGCGGCATGCCGCTCGCATTCTCAACGATCGCTCCCGCCAGGAAGGCGTTGATGGAGCAATACACATATTTGCTTCCCGGAGCGCGGTTGACGGGGACGGCATACACCAATTGCATCCAGTCGGAGGATGCGTCGAGCCTGTCTTCATTGCCTGGCGTCGATGGATCTTCGTCATCCGCATTCAGTCCCGAGCGCATGTTCAGTAGATCCTTGATTTGAATCTTCTCCTTGCCGTCCTTCGGCAGATCAGGCAGGTACATGGCAATCGAATCATTCACGCTTCCGACGAGCCGCTTCTCGATAGCAACTCCCATCAACAGGGAGGTCAGGCTCTTGGTCGCGGACCGAATATCGTGGAGCGTCTCCACCGAGTCGCCATTGAAGTAGCGTTCGCTGACCAGTCGACCGTCTCGCACGATCACAATGCCTTTAAGGTCATGGTGCTGGTCCTGCACCATTTGTCCGTAGAGCGCCTCGAGTGCCGCCGTATCGACTCCTGCATGGGCAGGCTCCCTGGGCGTCCAAACAATGCCGCGCGGCTGATTGTCATCCCGAGCCGGATGCGGCATCTGGGCGCGCAAAGCTGCACCAGCAAGGAGAAAGAGCCCGACGCCGCAGGATAAAAGGTGCTTCTTCAGCATAAAAGGGATACGCGAGGAATGAGGCGCTGGTTCCTGGGATTGCACTGGGACCGCAACAGAACCGCAACCTGGCGGGAACCCCATCGATGTTCAGCGTCGAGCATCCCGGCACTCCGGATAGAGGAATATTAGTTTAGCAACAGACTCGTTGACTGCCCCTTGCTGTCTCGAGGTCCTTATTGATCTTGGAGTCCTCTTTACGTGGGGAACGCATCTGAAGAGGCAGAGGTGGTGCTATGAAGGCTGTCGTGTTGCATGAGTATGGCGGGCCGAACAAGCTGGTCTACGAGGATTTTCCGGATCCCGTCGCAGGCAAAGGCCAGGTGCTGGTGAGAGTCGCGGCCGCCAGTGTGAATCCGGTCGACTACAAGATGCGAAGCGGGGAGGCCAAGGAGCGTTTTCCGGTGGAGTTCCCGGGAATTCTCGGGAGAGACGTCTCGGGGCTGGTGCGCGAGGTAGGCGAAGGCGTCAGCGGATTTGCACCCGGCGACAAGGTGATGGCGCTCGCCAAGCAGACCTACGCCGAACTGGTGGTAGTCGACGCGAAGGATCTGGCGAAGGTGCCTGACGGGCTGGATCTGGTGGAAGCCGCCGCGCTGCCGCTGGTGACCCTCACCGGAGAGCAGCTCATCTCGCTGGGCACGAAGATCCAGTCGGGCCAGACGGTGTTGGTAGCGGGAGCGGTCGGCAGCGTGGGCCGGTCGGCGGTGTGGACGGCGAAGAAGGCCGGCGCGAACGTGATCGCGGGCGTCAAGAAGTCGCAGGTCAAGGAGGCCGAAGAGCTGGGCGCGGAGCAGGTGCTGGCGCTCGACGACAAGGCCGCGGTCGACAAGCTGGGATTCCTCGACGCCGTCGCCGACACGGTAGGCGGCGATACCGCGCAGACGCTGCTGGGCAAGGTGAAGCAGGGCGGCGTCTTCGCCTCGGTGCTGGGGCCGCCGCAGAACGCCAACATGCACCCCACGGTCAGGATCGAGCCAGTCGCCGCGAAGCCGGATGCGGGTATGCTGCGCACCATGGCGGAGGATGTCGCGGCGAAGCGGTTCGTCATTCCCATCGACCGCATGGTTCCTCTTGCCGAAGCCGGCGCGGCGCAGGCGGCCGCGGAGAAGGGCGGAATCGGCAAGATACTCTTACTAGCGTAATCTGTTAATGCGTTACTTGGTTGGTCGAGCAGTCAGGACTTGGGAACGTCATGAATACGATACGTCTTACCACCTGGATCGATGCGCCGGTCGAGCGGTGCTTCCATCTCTCGCTCAGCATCGACTTGCATGTGGCTTCGGCACGCTCGACCCACGAGCGGGCGGTTGACGGGGTGACGAGCGGATTGATCGCCGAGGGCGAGACCGTCACCTTCCGGGGCCGCCATCTGCTGCTCCCGCGCAAGCATGTCAGCCGCATCGAAATGCTCCGGCCTTGCATCTACTTTCGCGAGGTGATGGTGGCGGGCTCGTTCCGGCACTTCGAGCATGACCATCACTTCGCCGCCATGGACGATGGCACCCGCATCCGGGATGAGATTCGGTTTTCCATGCCGTACGGCGTGCTGGGCCGCGCGGCGAGCAAGCTGTATGTGCGCAGGCGTCTGCTCAGGATGATGACCGAGCGCAATGCCTTTCTCAAGCGGGTTGCCGAATCGGACGAGTGGCATCAGTACCTGGACGGCAGCCGCGACGTCACGACGACGATGGTGGTGAACAATCGCCAGGCCGGCGACCGGGGCAGCGGCGGCCTGCTGCGCGGTTCGCAGAGCTAGGGCAGGAAATTCTCTAGAAGATATGTCCTGCCGGACGGGCCGCCTGCGCGGCGGGCGGTCACTTCGTGACGCGTATACCTTGTGGTGGCGAGGGAAGATCACTGGTCCTCCCGATGGTCGGAACGAAGATTGTTCGTGCCGACCGCCTAGTCCGTCAGATACAAGAACATGAGTTGCTAGCGGCGGCGGAACCGGTTCCGAATCGCCTCGGTGCGGGCGGCGGCATTGCCGGGCGTGGCATTGCCGGGCGCGGGGTGGGAGCCCCTGGCCGCCGAACCCGGCGCAGGCTGCGGGGGCACGGAAGAGCCTTCGGGATATAGGACCACGAAGCGCCTGGGAACTTCGCCGGAAGAGGCCGTGGGCAGGCCGGACCGGGTGAGAAGAAGATGCAGCATGCGGCGTTCGCGGGAGGTCATCGGAGCGAAGGCAAAGGGCTGTCCGGTCGCGCGGACCTGCTGGATCGCAAGCTCCGCTGTCCGCGTCAGTTCGATGTCGCGCGTGGATTTAAAGCCTTCGGCGTCGAAGGAGATGAGGTCGTGATCTTCGGGTTCAAGTTGGAGGATCTTGGCCGCGATGTGTTCGATCGAGTGCAGCAGCTCGCCGTTGCGCGCAAGCAGAAGCGTGGTGTCCGGCCCGGCGAACTCCACCGTGATCGAGGGAGTGGCGGAGATGCCGGAAGCTGTGTCTTGCTGGCATGAGGCCGAACAGCCGTTGCGGACGAGCAGGTCAAAGGTGAGACTGAGACCGGTGCGGGCGATCAGGATCTCGAGATAGCTGGCGATCTTTTGGGATGCTTCCCTTGCGTTGAACGGGTTGGTCATGAGAGACGCGGGCCGCTGCGGTGTTCCGATTTGATGCGATCGATTCGACTGCCTTTTATTTTACAGCAGGTGAAAGGCTAAATGGTCGCAGTGGGTGGAAGATGGGCCTCGCCGGGCCGTTCGCTGTTTTCGCGCTGTTGATGACACCCTCATTGAGAGTTTTTCTGTAGCCGCTAGCGTTTGCCTTGAATCACGGCGCCGGTTCCGGCCTTGCGGCGTATGCGTTTTGCGGCGACCTCGCGCATCTCCTTGCCCAGGCTGGTGCGGTTCATCACCGTCTGCTGGATGATGCTGATGAAGTTTCCCACCGCCCAGTAGAGCGCCAGGCCGGAGCCGTAGTTCCAGGTGAAGTAGCCCGAGATCGCGGGCATCATGAAGGCCATCATCTTCTGCTGCTGCGGGTCGACCCCCGGCGAAGGCGTGTAGAACTGCACCAGGAACTGGCTGATGACCATCGCGATCGGCAGGATGTGCCAGGGGTCCGGTGCCTGCAGGTCGGGTAGCCACAGCCAGTGCGCCTGGCGCAACTCGACCACGCGCGGCAGCATGGTGAAGAAGGCATAGAGCAGAGGCAGCGTGATCAGCGTCGGGATGCAGCCGCCGAACATATTCACCCCGTTGTCCTTCTGGAGCTTCATGATCTCGGCGTTCATCTCGTTCTTCTTGGGATCGGTTGCCTTGTATTTCTTGTAGCGCTCCTTGATGGCGTTCATCTGCGGCTGAATGCGCTGCATCTTCAGGCCGTTCTGCATGGTCTTGAGGCGGAAGGGAAGCATCAGCACGTTGATGAGAATGGTGAGGATGACGATGGCCCAGCCCCAGTTCGCGACCACATGCGCGTGGATGAACTGCAAGCCCAGGAATAGCGACTTCGCCACCGGACCCCAGAAGCCGAACTCCAGCAGCGGCTCGATGGTCACCTTCGGGTCGGCCGCATGGACCGCCTTAAGCACGCTGATCGCCTTGGGGCCGACGAAGATGCGCGTCTGCGTGGAGCCCGACGTGTCGCCCAGCGCCGCGCCCAGAATCGGCACCTCCACCGGTCCTTTGCCCGACGCGACGCTGCCCAGGCCCGAACGCTTGATCGTCTTGGCCACATCGATCTGGTTGTGCAGCGTCACCACTGAAGCATCGTCGGGACGGTCGGGAAGAAAGATGGCCGCGAAGAACGGATCGCTGACGCCGGCCCAGTCGAACGGACCATTCAGCGTCTCGCCGCCGGAGACCTTCTTGGCCGCGAGGTGCTGGTCCTTGCCGTTGCGGAAGTTGTCGAACTGCGCGCCGTTGTACGCCTGCGAATCGTCCTGGTCGCCGAAGCCGCCCGGCCAGCTGATCAGCGCGCGAACCGGAGCGCCGTTGCGCGTGACCTCGACCTCGGCGTGGAGCACATAGGTCTCATCGAAGGAGAAGGTCTTGCGAACCCGGGTCGTGCCGTCGGAGTAGGTAAAGGTCAGGCTCGCCGGAGCCGCCAGGTTCCCCGTCGCCGAAGGCACATAGAGCGCGTGATTCAACTCCGTCGTCAGCGCGGCGTCGTAGGTATAGAGCGAGAGCGGAAAGCCGAACTTCTCCGCGGCTTGCGTATGCACCAGGTCCAGCGGCTTGCGGTCTTCGCTCTTGTATTTCTTCAGAATCCAACGGGTGACTGCGCCGCCGCGGTTGCTGAAGGTGATGCGGTAGAGCTCGTTCTCGATGGTGGTGGAGGACTCAGCGGCCGCCTGCACCGTAGCCGCCGTGCGCGCCGCCGGAGCCGCGGCCCCAGCGGGAGCGCCCGAAGGCACGGCGGCAGTCTGCGCAGGCTCGGCCGGAGATGCGGCAGAGGAAGCAGCTCCACCGGCGACAGCATGCGGCGAGACGGTCTGGGGCGAGACCGTCTGGGGACTGACAAGCGGGGGATTGTTCTTCGCCTTGAAGTACTGCAGACCGAAGAACACGGTCACCAGAACGAGCATCATGACGACCAGCGACCTGTTATCGCCGCCGCCCTGCTGATTGGGATTCTTGAACTCTGCCAAAAGAGACTTCCTATTCTTTGCTGAACCTTACCGCGAACCTGAACGCGAGAGATAGCCTTGACGGCCATGCGGAACCGGGCGCAGCCTTTATGGTAAATGGTCTGCGTGACGGGTTGACGTTAATCCCGAGTTTCGCGGCGGCACCGGGTCGAGCCCGCCCTTCGCAAAGGGATGGCACCGGGCGAACCGCCGCATCGCCAGCCACGTCCCCCGCAGCACCCCGAATCGCGCCAGCGCCACGTACGCATACTCCGAGCAGGTGGGCAGATACAGGCACTGCGACGGACTGAACGCATGCAGGATCGGCGACAGGATGGTCTTGTAGCAGCCGTAGACCAGGCGAACGGCAGGGCTGGGTGCCGAGACGGAGGAATCAGGCGGCTGTCTTTCCTCGCTCATGGCTGTCTCTCCTGGCTCATGGCTGTCTCTCCTGGCTCATGGCTGTCGCCGCGCGCCTGGCGGTTCGGGCTGATGACTGCGCTTCTGCGCCCCAGCCTGCACTCCAGCCTGCCCCGCCGCGGCCTTCTGGATGGACCGGAACACGCCTCCCACCTCGCGCTCCAGTGCCCCGAACTCCAGGTCGATCACGCTTCGCCGGGGATGCAGAATGATATCGATGGGACCGCGCAGCGCCGGCAGATTCTTTCGCACCGCCTCCCGCATTCTGCGCTTGATGTGATTGCGGTCCACGGCCTTGCCCATCACCTTGCCTACGGTCAGGCCCACTCGCGGGCTGCTGCTGTCTGCCTCGCGCATAGGCTTGCCATCCGGCCCCGACTGCGGCCGCACGGTGAAGAAATAACTCATCTGGCGGGAAAACTGTTTGCGGCTGGCCTGGTACACGCGCTGATAGTCCGCGTGTTTGCGGAGGCGAAAGATCGAGTTGGGAGTGGAGACCATAGGCACCGGGGTCTGCGGACCGCCTGAGATTCCATGGTACAGCCACACTGCGAATAGGTATGCCGAGCGGGAACGAGGCCGCCCAACAGAAATTGCAATCGCTGAGCGCAGGGTTGGTTGCCCGGCCCGCGCAGGCGATAGACTTGCTGGGATGCATTCTTCCTCAGGGCCACGCACCGCGGTACAGAGCAATGTGGAGATCGTCGAAGCTCCCATAAGCGCGGAGCTCGACCCCGCTCTGCTGCGGCGCAAACTCATGGACTGGTATTACGAACACGCCCGCGATCTGCCGTGGCGCGGCATCAGCGATCCATATCGCACCTGGGTCTCCGAGGTGATGCTGCAGCAGACCCGCGTGGCCGCCGTGCTCGACCACTACGAAGAGTTCCTGCGCAAATTTCCCACCCTGCTTGCTCTGGCCCTGGCGCGGGAGCCGGCGGTTCTGGCGGCGTGGTCGGGTCTCGGCTACTACCGCCGCGCCCGCATGCTGCACAAGGCGGCGCAGTTTGTCACCCAGGAGCGCGGCGGCGTTCTGCCCTCCACCGCAGCCGAGCTCCGCACCCTTCCCGGCATCGGCGAATACACCAGCGCCGCGATCGCCAGCATCGCCTTTGGCGAAAGCGTGGCGGTCGTGGACGGCAACGTCGAGCGCGTCCTGCTGCGCCTCACCGGGCGGCCCCAGACAGCCGGCTCCGAAAGTAAAAGTAGCGCCGCGGCCAGTCCTACAGCCCGGGCCTTCGTGCAGGCGCAGGCCACCGCCCTGGTCCCCAAGCGCAGCAAACGCAACCTCATCAACGCCGCCGGCGATCACAACCAGGCCATGATGGAACTCGGCGCGACCATCTGCCTGCCCCGCGCGCCGCTGTGCCTGCACTGTCCTGTGTTTTCGATCTGCCAGACCCGCGGCGAACACATCACTCCAACGCGGGCCCCGCAGCGCAGCCGCCCCGCCGCCTATCTTCTCAGCTTGCGCAAGCGCGGCACCACCACCGAAGTTCTGCTGGAGCTGCGTCCCGCCGGCGTGAGTCTCATGCCCGGAATGTATGAGCTTCCGCCTCTGCCGCAGGACGCGATCACAGGCCGCGAACCGCTTCTGCGCATCCGTCACGCCATCACCAACACCAACTACTATGTTCAGGTCTACGCCGCGCGTGGCTTGCATGACCGAGGATTGCGCCGCGCCATCCCCGCCGCCAAAACCGATCTTCACTGGACCCGTACCAAAAGCCTGGGAACGCTTCCTCTTACCGGCCTCGCGCGCAAGATCCTGCAGCGCCTGGATGTCATGGAAGTCCGCCTGCCGCGCCTGCCCGAAGCCACGATCCAACCGGCAAGGCTAAGACATCGCCAAGGACCGGTAGGGGACGGAGATAGTTAGCACCGAAAGGGCGCAAAGATAATTCTGCACGGTCTTCCGGCCATTCGACAGGCTTTAAATCGATGCGATCGGTGTTAGGCCTTTGCCCTTAGCACCTGTTTAATAACTACGAAGAACTCGTCATGTCGACCGAAGCCGTGTGGTTTTATCGCACGGCGTAGTGGAGAGATCCCCGTATTTCGTCTTTGCCGCTGCCTGTTTTTACGTCACCGATATCACAAATCTATAGTACTTAAACATCCTCTTAAATCGATCCGATCGGTGGAATCGGTGTTAAGCCTTTGCCGTTAGCCACACTTCAAGCTATTGCATGCGCGCCGCGCTCTTCTTTGTCACCGCCAACGGCAGCATCGCCTCCGGGAGGCGCATCTTGGTGTTCTGTAAACCGGAGTTCTTCGACCCCGCCCCAAGATGCATCAGCAGAGGATGCTGCAGCGTCACGATGACCGCCGCCGCGGGAGTATCTCCGGCGCAGACATAGCTGTGAATCGTGTTCGCGTCGAAGTAAACCGCATCGCCCGCCTCGACATGATGCGTCGTCTCGCCATGCCGCACGTCGAGCTTGCCCGAGAGCAGATAGAGAAACTCGCATCCCGCATGCTGATGCGCGCGCGGCGACTTTCCTTCCCTGCCCGGCAGAAACTCCGCGAAGTACGGATCGAGCTGACGGTCCGGCACCAGGTAGCCGAGGCTCTCGAAGAAGTAGGCCGGATCGTCCGCGCCGGTCTGCGGCAACCGCACCCGCTCACTGCGGCGATGCACGCGAAACAACGTCTGCGGCTCGGGATCGAAGAAGTAGCTGAGGTCCTTGGAAAAGACCATGGCGATGCGCGCAAGGTTGCGCAGCGTCGGCACCACGCGGCCCGTCTCCAGTTGCGACAGGAAGCTGGCCGAAAGCCCCGTGTGGCGGCCCAGTTCCACCAGCCCCATGGACTTCTTCAGGCGCAGATGCTTGATGCGCTCGCCAATGCGCTTTTCGGCAATGAAGGATTCGGCAGCCTCGCCGTCTACCTGCAGGGTCTGGAGATCCGCAAGCGGAGCGCCCGCCGCCGTACGGGGCATCTCCTGCAGGATCTCTCGGGGGATTTCTGGGGAATTCGAGTTGGAGGAAAGGCTTTGTTTGTTCATAAGAGTTTGTTCACTGTACCCACAGATGTTGAAATTTCATGGAAAGATGTATGCGTTGGCCACGCTTTTCCGGTTGGATGCCGGATTCAGCCTTTGTAGAAGCTGGAGCCGCTCAAAATGCTAGCCTGTCACCGATGCGGCTTTTCATTCTCCCGATGCGGCTTTTCAACATCCCGATGCGGCTCTTCATTCTCCCGATGCGGTCTTTCAACATCCCGATGCGGCCTTTCCATATCCTGCCGAGATCTTTCCCTATCCTGCGCACAGGTCGATCGCGGCGACAGCTTTCCTTCTGCTGCGCGGCGCTGCTGGTCGTCTTCGCTGCGGGTTGCGCCAGTCCCCGCCCGCCCCGGCCACCCTCTCTCAACCTGCCTGCCATGGTCAAGGATCTGTCTGCGCAGCGCCTCGGCGACGGCGTCGCGCTCGCGTGGTCTACCCCGGAGAAGACCACCGACCGGCTCGACATCAAAGGCCCGATGACAGCGGAGATCTGCCGTATCGCCTACCCAGCCGTGCCCTTTAGCGGCCGGGCAGCCGTAGCTTCCGCCGCGCCGTGCGTCCGCATCGCCCGCCTCTCTGTAGCTTCAGGCGCATCGCACACGGCCGACCCGCTGCCGGTTTCGCTCGCCGCGGGTCCCGCCGCGCTGCTGGCCTATCGCATTGAAATCCTCAATGGACACGGCCGCTCCGCCGGTCTCTCCGCTCCGGCATTTGCCGCCGCCGGCGCCGCGCCCCCAGCGGTTGAGCAGCTCAGAGCCGCCGCATCTCCCTCCGGCGTCGTGGTCGAATGGCAGCGCCGGAACAGCTCCGCCGGCGGCTCCGCATCGGTTGAGCTCGACCGCCTGCTCGCAAGCTCCGCCGCCGCACCGCCCAGCTCGGCGTCGAACCCAGCCTCAAACCCAGCCCCGAACCCAGCCCCGAGCCCGGCATCCAGCTCACCCAACACCCAGCCGAAGCCGCCGGCAAAGCGCTCAATCCGTGGCGGACCCAAAGTCGCAGCCAGGCCCGGCCGGGGCTCCGCTGCCAAACCGCTCGAAGCCGCTCCACCTCCCCCCGCGGAGGTCACGCTCAAACTTCCGGCGCAGGCGGTTGACTCGGGCGGCGTCATCGACTCCACCGCCGCAAAGGGAGAGACCTATCGCTACACGGCCCAGCGCGTCCTCAACGTATCGCTCGACGGCCACAGCCTGACGCTTCGCAGCCTGCCCTCGGCTCCGGTGACTCTGGTCGTGCGCGACCTCTTCCCTCCGGCGCGCCCTTCTGGCCTTGAAGCTGTGCCCGGCGAAGCCGTCCCAAACACCGCTGCAGAGAGTCGCTCCGCAAGCTCTTCGATCGACCTCTCCTGGACGCCTGACACCGACGCCGACCTCGCCGGATATTTCGTCTATCGCCGGCAGGTCTCCTCCACCGGCTCGCTCGCAGGCGCGGCGATTCGCCTCAACCAGACGCCCCTCGTCGGCCCTGCCTATCGCGATCGAACCGCTGTCCTCGGACAACGGTATGCTTATCGTGTGACTGCCGTTGACGCCTCGGGAAACGAAAGCAAGCCGAGCGCCGAGGTGCAGGAGACCCTGAGGGAGCCATAGCCGATGCGATATTGCAAATACCTGTCGCAAGAGAACGGAGTCCAGCTCGCCCGCTATCTCATTTCTGCCGGAACTCCCGCGGGCGTAGGAGCCGTCCAGCCTGGCGACCGCATCCAAGTAGAGATAAACGGGCTCGGCATTCTCGAAAACAAGTTCGCCGCCGAGTAAAGCCTTCCGTTGGTCGGCATGAGAATCCTGACGCCGACCATCGGGAGGCCCACCCGAAGGGGTATACAAGTCACGAAGTGACCGCCCTCCGCGCAGGAGGCCCGTCCGGCAGGACCAAAGCTTGATAAAATCGGTAAGAACAGCCAAGGAGAAACAATATGGCATCGCTACTCGAACAGCTTCGCGGATATACCAAGGTGGTCGCCGATAGTGGCGACATTAACTCGATCCAAAAGTTCAAGCCGCAGGACTCCACCACTAATCCTTCGCTGATCGAAGCGGCCGCGCAGATGCCTGCCTATCAGCAGATCGTCGACGACGTGCTCAAGCAGGCCCGCAAGGACGCCGGCCCGAATGCCTCCGACAAGGATGTCGCGAGCCAGGCATTCAAATCGCTCGCCGTCGCCTTCGGCCGCAAGATCCTCGACATCGTTCCCGGCCGCGTCTCGACCGAGTGCGACGCCCGGCTCTCTTACGACTCCGAAAAGACCAAGGCGCAGGCCCGCGACATCATCGCCCAGTACGACAAGGCCGGCATCTCGCGCGATCGCGTCCTGATCAAGATCGCCAGCACCTGGGAGGGCATCAAGGCCGCCGAGACGCTCGAGCAGGAGGGCATCCACTGCAATCTCACGCTGCTCTTCGGCCTGCACCAGGCCATCGCCTGCGCCGAGGCTAAGGTCACCCTCATCTCGCCCTTCGTCGGCCGCATTCTGGACTGGTACAAAAACGACACCGGCAAGGACTATCAGGGCGCGGACGATCCCGGCGTTCAGTCCGTCACGACCATCTACAACTACTACAAGAAGTTCGGCTACAAGACCGTGGTCATGGGCGCGAGCTTCCGCAACATCGGCGAGATCAAAGAGCTTGCGGGCTGCGACTTCCTCACCATCTCTCCCAAACTTCTGGCCGAGCTCGACTCCACCCAGGGCGATCTGCCGCGCAAGCTCGACCCCGCCAACGCCGACAAGCTCGACATCAAGAAGATTCCCATGGACCAGGCGACCTTCGAGAAGATGCACGCCGAAGACCGCATGGCGCACGACAAGCTGAAGGAGGGCATCGAAGGCTTCTCCAAGGCTCTCGAAGATCTCGAAAAGCTGCTCGAAAAACGCCTCAGCGAGATCAGCGAACCTGCCGCCGCCCGCTGACGGGAGCAGAGAGCTGCAATCGACGGCATCCTCGTTCTTTAAGATTGCCCCTTGAGATTTCCACAGGAAAATCCTGTCAAGTTCCAAATCGATCTAACTCGTTGCTGGCAAAGAGAATAGCAATTGCAAATTAGTTTTGCTCCATCCGGTATAATAAAGCTACAGGATAAGAAAAGCCCCAAGCCAACTGGCCCGGGGCTTTCGTTTTAGGGGCTACCAGCCGCTACGACAGCGAGTTCGCAGCTAACTCCTTACGCTGCACGAATTTGCACGTAAGTCTTTTGACTGCACGAATTTAGCGGCGGTCGTGTGTCGTAAGCTGCTGAATCGAATGAAGTTACACGCAGGCAATAGGGAGGGGGGGTACCCCCTGCCAGCCAGGCGTACCGCCATATCCCCTCTACTCGCAAAAACTTTCCCGGGGCGCAGCCTGGGTGTGATACGCTGCCGCGCATGGGACTTATCATTCTTCTCGTCATTCTCGTGCTTCTCTTCGGCGGCGGCGGCTACGCCATGGGTCCCGGACTCGGCTACTACGGCGGCGGCGGCATCAGCATCATCCTGGCCATCGTGGTCATCTACCTGCTGTTCGGTCGAGGCCGCGGAAGCGTCTAGAGTCCTTAGCGCGCCCGCTTCGCCGAATCCTATGCTGCCCGGTCTGTTAGCGATGCTCAGCGTTCGCAAGAACCCGAAGCGCCGCCGGATAGGCTGCTGTGCGTTCCTTCCCCTAATCTTGCATCCAACGATGCCAAGACGATGCCAGGACGATGACAAGACTGACCAGATCGATCGAGGACTGACCAGCGGCCCATGGCAAATCCCTTCGACTCGCACCCGCGCATCTTCGTCGTAGACGACGAGGCAGAGATCGCCAAGATGCTCGCCGTTATCCTGCAGATGAATCTCTTCGATGCAGTCCCTTATACCCATCCGCAGGCGGCGCTCGAAGCAGCCAAAGCAGCGCCCCCGGACTACCTCATCTCGGATATCGTCATGCCGGAGATGAGCGGCGTCGAACTTGCGATTCTTCTGAAGCAGGAGATTCCAACCTGCAAAGTTCTTCTGTTCTCCGGCCAGGTCGGCGCATCGGACCTGCTTCGAAGCGCGAAAGAGGCGGGGCACGACTTCATGCTGGTGCAGAAGCCGATCCATCCCACAAAGCTGGTCGAGGCGATCCGCAGTTTGTAGCCGCCGTGAAAGCAGAAGGGCCGAGTGATCGCGTCACCCAGCCCTTAGTCTCTGCGTAAGCCGTTGGCTTCCGATTCCAGATACCGACTACCGACTACCGATGACCGCCACCACCGCCGCCGTGGAATCCGCCGCCGCCACCGCCGCCGTGGAATCCGCCACCGGCAGAGCTGCCATGGAATCCGCCGCTCGCCGCCGAGGCGCGGGAGGCCCCATCTCCGTGGTAGCCGCCGCGATAGCCATAGCCGCTCCGGTAGCCGCCGCTTCGCCAGTAGCCGCCCCGGCCGTAGAAGCCGCCGCCGTAGCCGCCATAGAGAAGTCCGCCGCCGTAGAGGTAGCCGGGCGAGTAGAACCCGTAACCGAACGGGCTGAAGAAGGGCCCGCCGCCCGGCAGCCAGGTGTAGCTGTAGAGCGCGGGATCCCAGTCCCAGCCGGGCGCGAACCCGCCGTATCCCGGGCCGTAGCCGGCATACTCGGCTGCCATATTTTCATTGGCCTCGCCGAGATACTGTGAGCGCAGGCTGCTCCAGCGGTAGAGATCGTCCTCGGACCGGTCCTTATCGAACTTGACCGTCTTCACCGGCTCGCCTGTGATCGCAAGCTCGCGGCCGCCCTTGACCTCGATCGGCTTCACGTCGCTCTGCGTGTTATTTCCCGGATAGACGGCTGCTTTGCCGTCGAACGTCCTCACCGTGTTGTTGTCGGCGTTGAACTCATACAGGCCGTTCTTCAGGATCTGGGTCTGACCGCCGTTCTGGTCGATCAGGATCGTGTTCTGCTTGTAGATCTGGTCCGCCTCAATCTGGGCGCGGCCGCGTTCCAGCCGAACCTCGGTGTGGGTCAGGTTCGGCGTCACCATCTTCACCGTGCTGTCGCTGCCGAGGCGGAGGAAGATACCCGGCGTCAGCAGCATCTCCACCTTGCCGTTGGCCGTGGCGATCTCTTGCCCCTGCTGCAGCGCGGTTTGTCCTACGGATTTTTGAGAGACTTGACGGCCATCGATAGACGCCTGGCCTTCGACATAGTTGAGAGTTCCTGGGCGGGCTTGGTTGGCGCTTTGCTGTGCGAGAGCAGGCGGAATCAGAGTCGCCAAGGAAAGCAGAACCATCGATTTCAAACTTGGCATTTTCATAAACCCTCTTTTACTTAGATGTGTTGGAGGGCGAAAAGTCACATCGCGAGTGGCCTCGACACTGGCTGCTAACCGGCTCAGAGGCAAGAGGTTGCCAGGATTCAGCGAGTGCGTCTTCGGACCGCGACATCTTTGCCGAAAGCGGGTTCCATACAAAACAGAACCGCATTGCGCGCCTGCGAGGCAACTGCGATCCGTCCGATTCCTTCCAATTCAGGAAAGCAGTTCCAGCAAAAGCAGCGAAAGCCGCGCACGGAGGTTCCATGTCTTCCGATTCGACCTCTTCCAACTTTACGTCGAGCAGCCAGAATCCGCAGGCTCATAAGAATTCGTATCAGCCAACCCCGGCCAACTCAGGCCATGCAGTGGAACCATCTGGGCCGAAGGGCGACAATCCCGCGACCGCCGGACCCGGGCCGACGAAGGTGCAGTCGAGCACGCCCGAGAATCGCCTGGGGCATATCAACCCGTCGGCTCCTGAAGACGCGAATGTAACGCCTGGAAGCATGGACGAGAAGTAAAGATATGTCCTGCCGGACGGGCCGCCTACGCGGCGCGCGGTCACTTCGTGACGTGTATCTCCCTTCGGTTGGGCCTCCCGTTGGTCGGCGGGAGATCTTGCCACCGACCATCGGGAGGCCCAACGCATCCACTCCGGCAAGGAAAGGTAAACCCCCCCGAAGTGGGCGCGCCACGCGTAGTGGGCCCGTCCGGCAGGACATGCCTTCTAACGAACGGGGCTGACGGGCTTCAGGTAGGTCTCGAACTGCCAGAGGATTCGGTTGAAGAGTTCGTTGCGCGCCGTAGAGCCGGCGATGGAGTGAGTCTTGCGCGGGAAGAGCTGCAGGTCGTAGGGAATACCGGCATCGATCAAAGGCTGCAGGAACTGTATGGTGTTGGCGAAGTGCACATTATCGTCTCCCGTCCCGTGGGCGATCATCAGGCGGCCTTTGAGCTTGGCGGCTGAGGTGGTGGGAGAGTCGGCGGTGTAGATGGATTCATTCGCGCTGGGCAGGCCGAGGTAGCGCTCGGTATAAATGGAATCGTAGTTGCGCCAGTCGGTGACGGGAGCCACAGCAACACCGGCTCGGATGCGGTCGGTGTGGGTCATGGCATAAAGTGTGAAGCTGCCGCCCCAACTCCAGCCCCACCAGCCGATGCGCTTGGGGTCGAGTTGCGGGTAGCGGGCAAGAATCTGGTCAAGCGCGGCCACCTGATCGGAGAACTGGACCGGGCCAAAGTTGCGGTAGGCGGCCTGCTGGAACTCGCGTCCGCGTCCGCCGGTGCCGCGGCTGTCCACGTCGAGCACCGCGAAGCCGTGCTGGGCGAGAAGCTGGTTAAAGACCTGGCCGCCGAAGGAGTTGCTGATGCTGCTGGTCGGCGTGGGGCCGTTGTACGGATTCAGGATCAAAGGAACGGAGGCTTCTGCCGTGGACGTTGGCAGAGTGAGGCGGCCATAGAGCTTGGTGCTGCCGTCCGCGGCATTGACCGTGACGAAGGAGTTTGTAACGCCGGTGGCTGGGGCGACAGGTTTGGAGTGCCAGATCACCGAGCAGCCCTGGCCAACGGTGCAGAGGCTGGCCGTTGGCGCGGTCGTGGCGTCGCTGGTCAGATCGCTGAAATGGCCGCCGTCCGGTGAGACGAGGACGTAGTGGATGCCGGCGCCGGAGGTGAGCTTCTGCTTGGCCGTGCCGTCGAGATGAATCGACCACAGATTGTCTTCGAGCGGCGAGCCCTCGTCGGAGGTGTAGAAGATTGTGCCGGATTTTGTCTCGATGCTTTCGACGTTTTCGACCTCGTAGTCGCCCTTCGTGAGCTGACGCACCAGGGTGGCTTCGGCACTGAGCGGGTTGCGCTCGTCGAAGCGATAGACGTACATATGCGTATGGCCATCGCGCCAGTTGGTCAGCAGAAATTGGCCGTGGGGAAGGAAGTGAACGTCGGAGCTGAAGTTCAGGTACTTGCTGTCGGTGTCGGTGTAGACGACGCGGGCCTTGCCTGAGTGGGCGTCGGCGAAGTACAGACTGAGATGCTGCTGGTCGCGGGTGAGGACCTCAAGATAGACGGTGTTGGGGTCGACCCAGCCGAAGCGCGGAATGTAATCGTCGTTCGCGCTGAAGGGAACTTCGATGAACTTCGTCTTGCCGCCCTTCGCCGACACGATGCCTACGCGCACCGCCGGATTCGGGTCGCCGGGTTGGGGATAGCGCTGCTGATCGATGGTGGCGTGGGTGGGAATCCAGTCGGTGATGGGATACTGCGGCACCTTGGCTTCGTCCATCTGCAGATAGACGATCGATTTAGAGTCAGGCGACCAGAAGTAGTTGCTGCGCACGTCCAGTTCTTCCAGGTAGACCCAGTCGACCTCGCCGTTGAGCATCGTGTCGGGCGTGGTGTTGGTGAGGGCGGTCTCTTGATTTTTGCCCGCAACGGGATGGACATAGAGGTTGTGATTGCGGAGGTAGGAGACGCTGGCGGCGTCGGGGGAGAATTTAGGGTCGTCGCCGGAGCCTGCCTTGGTGTCGACGATCAGGGTGCCGGTGCCGGCGGCGATGTCGTACAGCCACAGCCGGCCACCTTTGTCGAGCAGGAGATGCTTGGAGTCGTCGGCCCAGATATAGGACGACATGCCATAGCGGGCGCGGTGGTCCTTGTCTTTTTCGTTGACGGCGTCGGAGGAGAGTTTGTCGAGTTGCGCGGCGGTGGCGAGGATGCTGGCGTGGCCGGTGGCAGCGTCGACCTGGACGATGTCGCCGGGCTTGCCGGTGGTGTCGTCGTCGGAGGCGAGGTAGGTAAGGCGCTTACCGTCAGGACTCCAGGTCGCAGATTGCGGCGGTGTGCCGGTGAGGTTTTTATTCGCTTGCTCGACGGTGCGGATCCCTGGGTCGGTTGCGGCTGGCGTTGTAGTCTGCGTTGCGGTTTGGGCAAAGGCGGCGGAGGCGGAGAGGCAAAGCAGGAGTGCGGCGCGCAGAGTGAAGGGCATAGGCTATGGAATTGAGTGTACAGGGCTTGGATTTGTTGAAGCGAAGATCTTCCGCTCCCTCGCAGCCATAAATATGGTAGCATCCAGCGTATGCGAACCACGGTCGACATTCCGGACCCAATCTATCGAGAGTTGAAGGCCCGTGCGGCGCGCGAAGACAGGTCAGTGAAGGAACTGATCCTGCAGAGTGTCGCGGTCACGCTGCGGAGCGACCCTTCGACCGCAAAGCCCAAGCCAAAGCGCAATTTGAGTCTTCCTGTCATTCACTCAAAAAATCCAGGTTCTTTGAGGCTTGGACCGGAGGGTGTGTACGAATACATTCCTTTTCCCTGACGTGAATGCGTTGCTGGCGCTGGCGCATGAGATTCATCCGTATCGTGAGGTGGCCCAGGCGTTCTTCTCCGAAATAAAGTCACCTTCCCTCTCTACCTTTTATCTTTGCCGGTTCACGCAGATTGGCTTGTTGCGATTACTAACTAACCGAAGCGCGATGGGCACGGATGTGCTCACGCAAGCCGATACGTGGAAGGCTTTCGACCGATTTGCGAAATTCTGGAACAGCACGTTGATCGACGAGCCGACGGGAATTGATAGAGAATTCCGGCGACAAACAAGCCGCGATGAGATTTCGCCTAAGCTATGGGCGGATGGCTACCTGGCTGCGTTTGCTCTGGTGTCCGGTTTGCAGCTGGTGACGTTCGATCGGGCCCTGGCGAGGCGGGTGAAGGGTTCGATTCTGCTTACGGCGCAATGAGAACGTCGCTTCGTTCAATTCTGCGATTCAAAGTTGACCCTGTCGCGTGGGTCGGTTCAGATCGACTCCATGCTGGTCTCCGCGGCGATCTCCTGGCCTGCGGCGATGCGGTTCTGATAACTGGCGGCGATGAAGTCGCGGAAGAGCGGATGCGGCTCGAGCGGCTTCGATTTGAATTCAGGATGGAACTGGCAGCCCACGAAAAACGGGTGGGTGGGAATCTCGACGATCTCGACGTAGGTGGCGTCGGGTGTGGTCCCGGTGAGACGCAGGCCGCCACCGGTGAGGATGGCCTCGTACTCGCGATTGAACTCATAACGGTGGCGGTGGCGCTCTGAGATCTCAGTCCTGCCATAGGCGTGCGCGGCGAGCGAATCGGGTTCCATGACGCAGTCCCACGCGCCCAGACGCATCGTGCCGCCCATCTCTTCGACGCCGGTGAGCTCGCGCAGCTTGTAGATGATGCGGTACGGCGTCGCGGGGTCGAACTCGCCGGAGTTGGCGCCCTTGAGGCCGCAGACGTTGCGGGCGTATTCGATGCAGGCGGTCTGCATGCCGAGACAGATGCCGAAGTAGGGCGTGCCGGTCTCGCGGGCGTAGCGGATGGCGTTCAACATGCCTTCGATGCCGCGCTTGCCGAAGCCGCCGGGCACCAGGATGCCGTCAAAGCCCTGGAGCTGGTCGACGTAGGCCGAGGTAGCATTGCCGTTCTCGTCGCGGGTCTCAAGCCCTTCGGCTTCGATCCAGGTGACCTTGAGCTTCAGGTTGTGGGCCAGCGCGCCGTGGACCAGAGCCTCTTTGAGAGATTTGTAACTGTCTTCGTACTCGACATACTTGCCGACGATGGCGATCGAGACCTCGTCGGTGGGGTTGTAGGCGCGGTAGACGATATCGCGCCATCGAGAGAGGTCGGGAGCCTTGGTTTCGATGCGGAGGTATTTGAGAGCGAGGGTGTCGACGCCCTCCGCGGCGAAGGTGAGGGGCACCTCGTAGATGCTGACCACGTCGCGAGCGGCGATGACAGCGGACTCTTCGACGTTGCAGAAGAGGGCGATCTTCGACCGCATCTCTCTGGGAACTGCTCTATCGGAACGGCAGAGGAGAATATCCGGCTGAATGCCGATCGAGAGCATCTCCTTGACCGAGTGCTGGGTGGGCTTGGTCTTGAGCTCCTGCGCAGCGGCGATCCAGGGAATCAGCGTGACGTGGATGAAGCAGGTGTTGTCGCGGCCGAGATCCTGGCGCATCTGCCGAATGGCTTCGAGAAAGGGCAGCGACTCGATATCGCCCACCGTCCCGCCGATCTCGACAATGGCAACCTCGCAGTCCGCCGCGACCTTGCGCATGGCGTTCTTGATTTCGTTCGTCACGTGCGGGATGACCTGGACCGTCTTGCCGAGATAGTCGCCGCGGCGCTCCTTGGTGATGATCTGCTCGTAGATACGCCCGGTGGTCAGGTTGTTGTCGCGCGTCAGCTTGGCGTGGGTGAAGCGCTCGTAGTGGCCGAGGTCGAGATCGGTCTCCGCGCCGTCGTCTGTGACGAAGACCTCGCCGTGCTGAAAGGGGCTCATGGTGCCGGGGTCGACGTTCAGATACGGGTCGAACTTCATCAGGTTGACCTTGATCCCGCGCGCCTCCAGCAGGCAGCCGATCGAGGCTGCGGCCAGTCCTTTGCCGAGCGAAGACACAACTCCGCCCGTTACGAAGATGTACTTTGCAGACATGTCCGCGACCTCTTGTTTTGATTTTGAAGTTTGTGCGTGGTGGGCACGGTTAAGTATCGCAGGGTCCGGGCCTGGAAGCAATGGGATTGACTTCCAGGTAGCCGGCAGTTTGAATCCGCAGTTCCGAATGAGAATTCAAACTTTGGGTTAAGAGCAACCTGAGCTGTTCGATTTTGGTCAACAGATTAAAACGGAACTCGGGGCTGGTAGATTGCTGCTGCTCCGTGACCAAGCCAGCCCGAACTGGGTGGACAGGTACAGGGTTCCAGCTCTGTCAACCACCGCAACCGTTGAGCCGTTTGTGGCGATGCAACCTGTGTCGGCGATACCATTGATCCACATAGGCAGGCCATCTTCCACGGCCACTATGTCTCTATCTGGTTTGACCGACCGACGATAGATTCTTCCTTGGGACGCAAAGTGATCCGTCGACGCGGAGACAAGAATGTCATCACCCGAGAACGCCACTGCAGAGCAGTACCATGCGTGAAGGCCGTCGCGTTCTATGGTCCACGTTGCTCCTGCGTCGCGGCTAATGCAAAGGCCGATAGCGGACGCCGCGGCGACAATATCCGGATTTGCTTGGTGCGCACGCACCTCATGAACATCGCTGTTGATAGCTATGGTGGGCTGCCAGGTTCTTCCGCCATCCATTGAACGTGGAATACCTCCTACGTGAACGTTGGCGAACAGTATGCTCCCGTTTGAGTTGGCCGCGATAGAGCGAATCCCTAGCGGTGGTCCAAGACGCTGTCCATTAACAATTGCCGAACCGGCGAACCAGGCATCCCGCCCCGCGACGTTGTCAAAACCATCGATAGGATCGAGCACGCCGCCCCCATCGCTCAACCGCAGCATGCGTGCATCGTCCGTTCCAACGTAGATGGTGCCTCGAACGGTCATACAGCAGGATAGGTCGAACTCGCTTGTAGCGACGGCTGCCCACTCGCCGCTTGGTGCACGCCTGCGCAGGGAGTGCCCGCCAACAATGGCGAGCGCACCGCCTCGTCCATCCGGTGCGAGCCCTCTAACGGGCTGGTTCGCAATCTCTTGCGTGCGCCCCTCGTCGGTGACTGCGAATAACCCATCGCCCCACGTTGCCACAAGTATCGTCGGTTTCGTCACGGATTGCCTTCCCTCTCCCATTCGTCGCCGCTACCGTTACGACACAGGCTAAATGATGGCCTCATGTTTACGCATGATCATGTCCTTTATCACGCGTGAGAGCAAGGCAACAGGGATTCCAACTCACCCACGACGGACTCCACCGTCAGAATCGGAAGAATCTGTCGCTGGATCGATCCGGTTGAGGCGTGCGGTTGTGGATCTAAGCTGAGATTGAAGCGGCGCGAATGATGTCGCCCGATTCGAGAACGGGCTTTGGAGAGCCATACCGAGCGACATTCAGCATGGCGCGGCCCAGTTGCTCGGTGGTCATGATCTGCCGAGGCAACATGGCCCGAAGCAGCGGCAGGACTGGCTTGGCGACGGTATAGAAGAACTGGTAGGAGGGCGTCTTCGAGCGGATGCCGTGCAGCGGCTGAATGAAGCCGGGACGGAACATGTAGGCGGCTTGGAAGGGCAGTTTGAGGATATCGTTCTCGGTCTTGCCTTTGACGCGAGCCCACATGCTGCGGCCGCGCTCCGAGCTGTCGGTGCCGGAGCCTGAGACATAGAGAAAGGTCATCGCTGGGTTGAGCCTTGCGAGCATCGTGGCGGCGGCGAGCGTGAGGTCGTGGGTCACACGCGTGTATTGCGCCTCCGACATGCCGGCGGAGGTGACACCTAAACAGAAGAAGCAGGCGTCGAAGCCGGTAAGCTGCGGCTCGACGACGGTGTAGTCGAAGAAGTCGGTCTGGACCAGCTCGCGAAGTTTTGCGTGTTGCTGGCCGGAGGGCGCGCGGACGATCGAGAGGACCTGCCGCACACCGTCGTCGAGCAGGCACTCGCGCAAGGCGCCCTGGCCGACCATGCCGGTTGCCCCAAAGAAGATAATGTTCATGCTGGTTCTGATCCTGATTCTCTTAAACGGCAGCTACTGTCTAACGCAAGCCGTCGGTGTCTTTGATGCTACAGCCACTACGAAGTGAAGCGTTGATGCGAATCGGCTACCGGCGAGACTCGAGCACGGGAGTCGCCGGGCTGTAGTTTGGCTTGGTCGGATCCAGCTCCACAATGCGCATCTGGTCACTCCCGCTCGAGAAAGAAACGGAAGACAATCCCCGAGAGCAGACGTATTCTATCTGATAAAGATTGCCGGAACATCGGAGGCGGGCAGGCGATGGAGATGGGGCGGGTCTCGATTCAGGATTGGGCATTGCAGCGGATCGATGCTCTGGCAATGCGCTGGGGCCGCGGGTCCGGTCTTGCGGCGCATCTGGCGGTCGGGGAACGCGGGGAGCGCGAGGCTCTCTTCGATCTGCGCAGGATGGGCTACACCGTCGTCGCCAGACGGTGGACGACGGCGAAGTTGCGAGGCGATATCGACCTGGTCGCCTGGGATGGGGAGTGGCTGTGCTTTATCGAGGTAAAAGCCCGCAGCCGCCGAGAGGACAGAACGGCGGAGTCTGCCGTGGGTCGCGACAAGCAGGAGATGCTGCGAAGAATGGCGAGGGCTTATCTGCGAACCTTTCCGGAGAAGTTGCGAGGAGAGGTCGCCGTGCGCTTCGATGTTGTCTCGGTCTACCTGCTGCCGGCTGGAGTGCAATGCGAGCTGTATCGAGGGGCGTTCGGATGGTGAGGAGCATTCCAACGCGCTGGCTATCCTGGTTATCATAGCTCTCCTGGTTATCCTTAGGAGATCGGCGCGGGATCGAATACAGTGGACCGGGATAGAAGCGGGAAGAGAGACGAGACACGATGACCCTGTTGAATGCACCGGAGTACGATAGCCGCCGCGAGACGCGGAATCGCAACCTTCTGCTCGCCGCCGGAGTCTTTGTGTTGCTGGTGGCGGTGATCGCGGTCGGCGGCTTTCTCGCGGGACACGGCTGGTTCTTCTCGAATCTCCCCATGGAGCACAAGGTCAACGATTTTTTCAACGCGCTCGAAGCCAAGGACTACGGCAAGGCCTACGCGATCTATACCAACGATCCGGAATGGCAGCAGCATCCGGAGAAGCACGCAAGCTATCCTCTGCCGCGGTTTACCGAGGACTGGACGACCGCAAGCCCGGTTGGAGGGCCGATCGTGTCGCATCACGTCGACATCTCAAAGACCGACGGGACCGGACCCTTCGGCAGCGGCGTGATCGTCGCCGTGCGCGTGAACGGAGACCACAAGCTCTTCATGTGGTACGAGCGCAAGGACGGCACATTGACCGAGCCGGCGCCCCACATTCTCGAATATTGACCGAAGCTTGACCGAAGACAAGTAGCCTATACGGCAAAGGCCTAAGAACAGGTGCCGGCGGTTTGGCGGACTCGGTTCTGTTCCCTTCACCTTGGGTTAGGGAACGCCGCCTTTGGCCAGCCCGTGAGATCGATGGCAGGCCGCAAAAACCCGTATTCACAAACAGTAAATTATCGAATATTTCATAGATGTGTTCTCTCCCATACGCAATCACTTTGCGAAAACCTCGATGTTTTCCCTGAAAATCGAATAGAACACGATCTGGATGACTTCGGCCCTGAAATTGCTCACTGATATATCACAGCGTTCAAATTTACCCAAGGAAACAGGCCATGGGACAGAATTCAGCTTGGCGTCGGATCGTTCTTGGAGTCATCCTCGCAGCATCGTTCAGCTACGCTCACGCAGTTGACGTCAGTGCGCGTATCAAAGGTACGGTCACAGATCCGACCGGTGCTGTTATCCCCAACGCAACCGTCACGGTAACAAATACACAGACGGGTGTGACCTTCAAGACGACCACCTCGTCGAGCGGTGACTACCTCTTTCCCGCCCTGCCGATCGGAACCTACTCTGTCGCCGCTGCCGTCCCCGGCTTCAAAGGGTTTTCCGCGACCGGAATCATTCTCAACATCGACCAAGAGTATGTCGAGCCTATCAAGTTGAGTCTCGGAAGCTCGTCCGATACCGTCCAGGTCGAAGCCGATGCTGTGCAGGTCAATACGACAGACATGCAGCTGAACAACATTGTCGACGCGGCGCAGATCGTTGCCTATCCTCTTCTGGGCCGGTCCTTCGTGCAACTCGAACTCATTGAGCCTGGGGTGCAGGCATCGAACGATCGTTTCACCAGCAACTTTTCTGTCAACGGCTCCCAGACCCAGCAGTCGAGTTATCTGCTCAATGGCGCCGATACCAACGACTTTGCTCTCAATAGTGTAGGCATCCTGCCGAACATCGACGCACTCGACCAGTTCAATATCATCACCGGGCCGCAGAACGCCGAATACTCCCGCAACTCCGGCGCCATCGTCAGCGCCGTAGTCAAGAGCGGAACCAACCACATCCATGGCGACGTCTTCGAGTTCTACCGCGATACCTTTCTCAATACCAGGAACTTCTTCCAGCAGAGCGCCCCGATTTACCACCAGAACCTCTTCGGAGGAACGATCGGAGCTCCGATCCTGAAGGACAAGCTCTTCGTCTTCGGCGGCTACCAGGGCAATCGCGCAAGAACTCCGGAGGCGGGAATCAGCGGAAACGTCACGGTTCCCACAAACGATCAGCGGAACGGGGTCTTCGCGCCTTCCACTCTCTCGGCGACTCACTTCATTCCGGGCACCGTCTCGATTCCCGGCTGCGTCTCGGCGACAAACGGCGTGACCGCGGGCGCCGACACCTTCCAGTCCTGCCTTACCAAGCTCGGCGGTACTCTCCCCACGAGTGCCTTCAACCCAATCTCCGCAGCATTGCTGAGCGCTTATGTACCGGCACCCAACTCTGGCGCCAATAAGTTCGTATACAACCCGATTACGCAGCGCATTCAGGATCAGGCGATTGTTCGTCTCGACTTCAACCCCAACCTTAAAGACCAGATTAACTTCGTCGGCATCTACCAGCATCTTCCTACGATCGATACCGTTCCATTCAGCGGCCCCAATCTGCCTGGGTTTGGCGATCAGAGTACAAGCGAGACTCGGCAGATCACGGTGGGGTACACTCGTCAGCTCAGTTCGAGCGCCGTAAACCAATTGGCTGCTCACTATACCCGTTTCAATTTGGGCAGCACTCTTCCGCAGCAGATCGTTGCTCCTTCCACGGCAGGATTTGCCATCAACCCTCAAAATACCGCAGGTCAAAACCTGCCCCTGGTCAGCCTCACCGGGAACTTTGCCATCGGCTTCACCACGAACGGGCCGCAGCCTCGCGTCGACCAGACCTACCAGATCGACGACAGCTTCACCAAGACGTTGGGGCGTCACACGTTCAAATTCGGCTACGACGGCCGGCGGTTCAACGTCGACAACGAGTTCTCCGGAAGCAACAATGGAAACTACTCCTTCCTGGCAACTTCTGCAAACCCAAACACCTCGGGCAATGTGGTCCTGGACTTTCTGCTTGGCATTCCGAATACTTATGGTCAGGGCGCGGGCGGACGAATAAGCGCAATCTCCTACGAGAACTACGGCTTCGCGCAGGATACCTGGCGCGCGAACGACAAGCTAACCCTCAACTACGGTCTCGGCTACCAGGTTGACACGGCGATCCACAACCGCCAATTGGGCGGCGTGGGCGTAAACTGCTTTGTCAATGCCCAGCAATCCGCAGTTTTTCCCACCGCTCCCCTCGGGCTGAACTTCCCCGGCGACCCGGGCTGCAACGATGCGCAGGGCGCCACGACACAATACGGGAACTTCGCTCCTCGAGTCGGTTTCGCCTTTGCCCCGTTGCCAGATCGCAAGCTATCGATCCGCGGCGGCTTCGGCCTCTACTACAACCGCACCGAGGAGGAGGGATCGCTGCAGAACCTCAGCCAAGTGCCCTTCGGGATTAACTCCAGCGGCGTGCGGGATTCAGGGTCTCAATTCCGGCCGTCTTTCGCCAACCCCTACCAGGATATCCGCACCGGGACCACCATACCCAACCCCTTCCCCGCGAGCTTTCCCAAGCCGGGCAGCACCAGCGTCGTCTTCCCCGGCCTTCCTCTTAGCATCAGCCAATACGCGCCGGGATATCGTGTGCCCTACGCCGAAAACTTCCAGTTGACTGTCGAGCGCGAGTTGCCCGGCCAGATGGTGGCGACCGCCAGCTACGTCGGCTCCCTTGCCCATCACAACCAGAACACCATTGAAGGCAACCCCATTACGCAGGCTGGTCACGATGCCTGTCTCGCGGATCCGGATTGTATTGCCAGCGCCCCCGATCAAGAGGTCAACTACCCCGGCCACACCCTTAATCCGCAACCGGTCAATCCGGACACCGGTTTGCCCCACTTCGGCAGCGACGCTCTGATCGCGACCGAAGCCAGTTCCAACTTCAACGCTCTCGAGCTTAGCGTCAAAAAGGGTCCCACCCACGGCCTCGCCGGCCAGGTGAGCTATACCTTCGGTCATGCGCTGGACAACGCGTCCAGCTACGAAGGTGCCGGATTCGGCGGGGAGCGCGGCTACAACCAATACGACACCAGCCTGAACTACGGCAACTCCGATTACGATGCGCGGCATCGGCTCGTAATCGCGCCGATCTATGACGTCCCCTATCACGGCACCAGCAGCCTGGTCTCTCCTCGCAACCTGCTCTTGTCGGGATGGGAGATTTCGGGCATCGTCACCTTCGCCACCGGCCACCCGTTCGACATCTCTTATCAGGGTCAAGAGTCGTATGCACTCTACTGCTCTTCCGATTACTTCTATTACACCTGCCCAGACGTGCCCAACCAGGTTGCGCCGCTCAAGAAGATGAATCCGCATAACGTGAACAATGCCATCAAAGGACAGCTTTTCGATGGCAGCATCAACACTCCGGGCGCAAGCTTCGCGGATGAGACTACCGGCGTCTTCGGCAATATCAGCAGGAACAAGTACTACGGTCCCGGCACGGACAACACCGACATTCAAGTCTCGAAAAACTTCCGTTACAGCACGGAGAATGCGGTAAGAGTCATCCAGCTTCGCCTGGAGAGCTACAACGTCTTCAATCACACCAACTTCACACTGAATAATCCTGGCGGTAATCCAGATGCCGGAACCTTGAGCTTCGGAGTCATTACCACGGCCCAGCCCGGACGCCAGACGCAACTTAGCGGAAAGATCTACTTCTAACCGCTCACTCTAAGCAGGGGAGCCCTTCGGAGGGGCCCCTCTTCACCACCGATATCATCGCCTAGGTAACGAACGGCCTCACTGCCTATCCATTCAAGCTGACAGTATGGCCCTCCCTAATGTGTCGCTTAATGCGCTAGTGACTTGATCGATCGATACCCTAGACGTATCGGCTACAAGCGCCTCACCGTGATGCGGATTGTAGGAAAGAGCGCTCATTTCTATAAAAATTCATAGAGCGGCAGCCTAAGCCATTTCTGGCCCGTGCTAACTGCGGATGGATGGAGACTTATCACATGTGGTTCTAAGGCAGCTTTGGCAATATGATTGCTTGTATCTCTCCACGCAAACTAATCGAACGGCATTGTTCCAGGGGATCAGGTCTTGGAGCGCGATCAGTTTAGCCAATGGAGATGAACGCATGCGATCTTTCCCTCTCTTTGTTCCTGCCGTCGTATTAGCTTTCGCGAGTGCTGCCTTCGGTCAGACCACAAGCGGAGATCTGGTAGGAACGGTAAAAGATCCTTCGGGAGCGTCCGTCTCGAACGCATCCGTCACGGTGACCAACGAAGACACCGCCGTCGCCACTTCGATCAAGGCTGGAAGCAGCGGGGAGTTTCGCGCGGCAAACCTTCTCCCCGGCAAATATGACATCGTGGTCAACTCCACGGGATTTCAGGCCTACACGCTTCATGGCGTCCTGGTCGAGCTCAACAAGACATCAACCGCCAACGTGACCCTGTCGGTCGGCGCAACCACGACCGTCGAGGTCTCGGCACAGGCCGGCGCAGTCCTCGACACCACCAGCACCAATCTCACCCAGACCTTCAGCAACGTGGAGCTCACCGACCTGCCGTCGACCTCGTCCGGCGGATCGACCGGCTTCGGTGTTCTGAATGCCTCCCTGCTCAGCCCGGGAGTCGCCTCCAGCGGCGGCATCGGCATCGGCGTCGGACCTTCCATCGGCGGCCAGCGCCCGCGCAATAACAACTTCACCATCGAAGGCATCGATAACAACAATAAGGCCGTCACCGGTCCGCTTATCTACTTCCCGAACGATGCCGTCGAAAACTTTACCCTGATCACCAATCAGTTCTCCCCGGAGTTCGGGCACTCTTCCGGCGGCCAGTTCAATACCACCGTGCTCTCGGGAACCAACAAGTTCCACGGCCGGCTCTACGAATACTTCCAGAATCGCAACCTCAACGCGGAGAGCGGCACCCAGGGCGGCAAACCGGCGATCAACCCGCGCTATGACAACAATCGCTATGGCGCACAGATCGGCGGCCCGATCCTTCGCGACAAACTCTTCTTCTTCGCCAACTTCGAGCGCAACTCGATCGGACAGAACCCTGCGATCTTCTCCTGCGTGCCGACTGCTGCCGGTAAGGCGACACTTACTTCCCTGGGCGGCCCCTACGGCTTGAATGCAAACAACCTGGCCCAGTACCTGCAGTACACCCCCGCCGCTACCATCACAGGAGCCGGCGGCGCAGGCATCGACGCCTCCGCGGACCAGTCCTGCGGCAACCAGACTACCGGCGCCCAGTTCCTGACCGTAAACTCGGCAACCCCCGGAGCCTCCACCGACATCCCCCTGGGCAACTATGAGAGCACCGCGGCCGCTCCGTCCGACTTCGACGTGCTGACCACAAGCATCGACTACACCATCACCCCGAAAGACAGCTTCCGCGGACGCTACCTCTACAACCGGCTCACTGCTACCGACACCGCGGCAAACGGAATCCCTTTCCCAATCTTCTTCACTCCGGAGCCGTTCCGGTTTCACCTTGTCGCCCTTAGTGAGTTCCACAGCTTTACTCCAAATCTCACCAATGAGTTCCGCGTCGGCTTCAATCGTTATGCAAACACCCTGGGCGCGGGCAACTTCAGCTATCCCGGTCTGGACCAGTTTCCCAACCTGGTCTTCGTCGATCAGGGCTCGGTCAATCTGGGCCCCGACTCCAACGCGCCTCAGTTCACCATTCAAAATCTCTATCAAGTTGTGGACAACGTGAGTTATGTCAAGGGGAAGCACACCATCACGTTTGGCTTCGATGGCCGCAAATACATCTCTCCCCAGGGATTCACCCAACGCGCGCGCGGCGACTACGAGTGGAACAATCTCTCAGAGTTCCTCCAGGATCTCTCTCCGACCAGCTTCGGCGAGCGCTCCACCGGCAGCCTGACCTACTATGGCGACCAGACCGCGCTTTACGGCTTCGTCAACGACACCTGGCGCTTGAACCCGAAGGTCACCCTCAACGGCGGTCTGCGGTATGAGTTCACCTCGGTGCCTACCGGAGAGCGCGCACAGGCGCTCAACTCTGCCGCCTCCGTCCCCGGACTCATCAACTTCAACGCGCCCCAGCCGGCTACCAAAAGCTTCGCTCCGCGCTTCGGCATCAACTTCGCTCCGGACGACAAGACCTCTGTCCGGGCCGGGTTCGGTCTTGCCTACGATGTCCTCTTTGACAATCTGGGGACCCTCTCCTTCCCGCCCCAATACTCCTCGACCAACGATGTCAATACGAACGCTGCCCCTACTCCCAACTTTCTTGCTGGCGGCGGACTTCCTCCCGGCAAGGGTGGCCTCGCGCAATTCTGCACGAAAGGAACCGGACCGGGCACCTCACTGCCTTGCGTTCAAGACCTCGCAGCGCAGCGCGCCGCCACCTCCGCCTATATTCCCAATCAAGTTGTGCCGTATGCTGAGACCTACACTCTCACCATCCAGCGCACCTTTGCCACCAACTACACTGCCGAAGTCGGCTACATCGGCACTCGCGGCATTCACCTGCCGACTCAGAGCCAGATCAATGTTCAGCCCAGGGTGAACGCGGCCAACCAGGTCCCCACCTTCCTGACCGGCGGCACGTCGGTGATCAGTCCGGTAACCGCCAACACGCTGGGTAAGATCCAGGCCCTCTCCAACATCGTTCCTGCGTTTGCCAACGTTCCAGGCGGGGGGTTTACCTCCAAGATCACTTCTTACCAGCCATACTCCGGCTCCAACTACAACGCGCTCGTGGCCAACGTCACTCGCACGTTTACCGGGGGCTTGCAGACGAATCTGTCCTACACTTGGAGCAAGACCATGGATGATGCCACGGCCGAGGTCTTCGCCACCACGCTTACGCCGCGCCGTCCGCAGAACTCGCAAGACGTCGCGGCCGACTACAGTCGTTCGGCTCTCGATCGCACCCATCGCATCTCCCTCGAAGCGGTCTACGACTTGCAGCTCTACAAGCACTCCAACTCTTTCGTGTTGAAGAATGTCGTGGGGAACTGGACCGTCGCGCCGATCTACACCTACGAATCGCCCGAATACGCGACCGCGCTTTCCGGGGCGAATTCCAACCAGAATGGTGACAGCACCGCGATCGATCGGACAATCATCAACCCGAACGGGGTAAAGAATACTTCGAGCAAAGTGACTGTCCAACGTGCCACGAATCTCTACAGTCTCTGCGACCCGGGAACCCAGGTCACCACCTGCACCAATGATATTGTCGGATACGTCGCCAACGATCCCACTGCCTATTACATCCAGGCCGGCGCGGGTACGCTGCCCAACGCCTCGCGTAACACCGTGACAACCCGCCCCATCAATAACTTCGATGTGTCAGCCTACAAGCGCCTCACCTTCCACGAGCGCTACTCGTTCGAGTTCGGCGCCCAGGCCTACAACGTCCTGAACCATGCCCAGTACACGCCGGGTACGGTCAATAACATCAATACAACCTCAAACATCACAACCTACATCAACTTCCAGACGGTTGGCAACGCGTTCTTCGGCCAACCCGGCAAGGTCTTCCTGAACAACGGGCGCACCATGCAGCTGTCAGGCAAGCTCTACTTCTAGACGCAATGCCTGCTTGCCTTGAGGGACAAGCTTTAGCTTGTCCCTCTTTTTGTTGGCAAATGCCGAGCAGGTGTCGGATCTTCTAACGGATACCGCAGATATGAAATTGGTGGGCCCGGAGGGATTTGAACCCCCAGCCAAGGGATTATGAGTCCCCTGCTCTAACCGTTGAGCTACAGGCCCGGGTAGAACCGGTAGGTAAATCGCAACCGATTGAGGAGAATCGAATGCGAGGCTCTACAAGAGTGTACCGGATGTCGCGAGCGGGGGATGTGACGCCTCCGCCCTAACCCAGAACCCGGGTTCTGATCAACCTTTCTGCCGAGATTGCCTCGGCACACGGGACAACGTGCGACTGCTGAAGTTCTTCGCGGGGCTACCGGCCTGCGCCAGCGCCTTCCATGGGGGAGCGCAGTTCGTTTCCTCGGACCACTCGGAAGCCTTTCTAGCTGCAAATCAGCCCCGCAGTCATTCCAGGTTCGAGCTGCTGGACCAAGTGGCGCGGGTCGCCGGCGTCAGATCCTTAGACGTGGACTCAGGCGACGGCATCCCATAAACCTTCCATGCTCTGCAGGTACTCTGTCGCCTGCAGCGCCGGAAGCGGGGGCTTGAAAAGAAACCCCTGGATACGATCGCAGCCCAGCTTTCGGAGTTGCGACATCTGCTCCTCGTCTTCCACACCTTCGGCGATTACCTTCATCCCCAGGCTGTGCGCCAGGGAGATGATCGCCTGAACGATGGGGTAGGTCCCGCGGGGCTCCGCGATGCGCTCAATGAATGATTGATCGATCTTCAACGCGTCAACCGGCAATTGGTGCAGCCGTCCGAGCGAGGAAAAGCCGGTGCCGAAGTCGTCGACGGAGAAGCGAATGCCCATGCGGGCCAGCACGTCGATCTGGTCGAAGGCGTGTCCGGTCTCCGGCATCAGGGTCGACTCAGTCACTTCGAACTCCAGGATCCGCGGGCTCAGCTTGTGCCGGTTCAGGGTGTCCAGCACCTTCTTCGAAAAGTCGAAGCGCGTCAACTGCAAGGGCGACAGATTGACCGCAACCCGGACCGGCGGCAAGCCCTCGTTCATCCACTCCCGGCTTTGGCGGCAGACCTCCTCGAGGACCCAGTTGCCCAACGGCACGATTAACCCGCTCTCTTCTGCAATCGGAATAAAGCGCGCCGGCGAGAGCCTGCGCAGCACCGGATCCTGCGACCGCACCAGCGCCTCCAGCCCGTACAACTGCCCGTCCAAGGTCATCTGCGGCTGGTAGTGAATCTCGAAGTCCGCGTTCTTGAGGGCGCGCCGCAAGCTGACCTCGACATCATTGGCCTCGGCGGCAGAGACGCTGATCGCCTTCGACACCCGCACGTACTGCGCTCCGCCCCGATGCTTGGCACGGTACATTGCGGTATCCGCATCCCGCCACAAGGCGGCTGCATTCTCCCCATCTTCGGGATAGATCGCGATGCCTATGCTGACGGCCAGCTCGATCTCGAAGCCGTCGATCTGGACCGATGGTTTCAACGCATGGAGCATGTCGTCGGCCACGCGCTCGGCTTCGACGCTCTCGTCGAGATCGTGCAGCAGCACGGCAAACTCCTCGCCCCCGGTGCGAGCGAGCGTATCGGAAGGGCGCAACCGGGCGCTCAGCCGCTGCGCGATCTCCTTGAGGCAAAGATCGCCTGCGGCATGGCCATAGGTGTCGTTGATCTGCTTGAAGCGATCGGCATCCAGGCAAAGCAGCGCGGTTTTGTGCCCGTTCCGGCCGGCATGAGCCAGCGT
The DNA here is from genome assembly GCA_965277335.1 of Edaphobacter sp. GTDB lineage: Bacteria > Acidobacteriota > Terriglobia > Terriglobales > Acidobacteriaceae > Edaphobacter. The sequence continues at coordinate 1,348,155 of CBDICJ010000009.1, forward strand.
TCGATTCACCCGTTCTTCAAACAGAGCGCGATTTGGCAGCCCCGTCAAAATATCGTGATGCGCCTGCAGCACAAGCTGTTCATGCAATCGCTGGCGCTCGGTGACATCCTGCATCAGCGCGAAGGTCACCTCCCGGCCTTCATGGATCAGAGGGTGGCTCGCAATATCCGCCTGCACGATCGAGCCATCCTTCCGCTGGTGTTCCCAGGGTCCTGAGAGCTGTCTCGACTCCGCAGTTCGAAGCTCCTGCGAGGCTTCGCGGTACTGCTCGGGCTGCACCTCCAGAAGCGTCATTTGTCGAAACTCTTCGCGGGTGTAGCCGTAGTGGGCAACCGCTGCGTCGTTCACCTGCAGAAACGCAAGCGTGTCCCGGTCGTACATCCACATGGGGTGCGGATTTCCCGCGAACAACAGCCGATACTGTTCGCTGGCGATCGTTGCGGCGCGAATCTCCTCTTCGAGCAGCACGAGAATCATTCCCGACGCGACAAAATACTTCGGCAGATTCCATACCTCGGCATTGACGACAAGGCTGGGCGACAGCCGCGAGAGCAACTCGCCCACGGCCCAGACGGCTCCCCAGGCATACAGCGCAAGGCTCACCGTCCCCGTACCGGCGGAGAGCCGGCGCCACTCGAAGCTGAACAGCACTGCATTCAGGCTGAAGCACTGAGTAAGAATCGCCTCGACCACGGCATTGATGTCGCCATGCCCCAGCGACACTGCCAACCACGCGCTGCAAGCCGCAATCAGCAGCACAAGAGCGAGCAGCCGCTTCCAGCTCTTTCGATAGAACACAACCGCGAGGACAAGCGTTCCAAGCTCCCCGGCCCAGGCGCATGCTGCCAATCCTGCCAGCGGCGTATGGGGAAGCGCGGCCAGGGTTACCGAGGCCAGCCAGGGAAGCCCGATCAGGCACAGCGCCGCGCCTCGCCGAACCGCGTTCCCGTGAAACGCCTCGAGCGACAGCACAAAGCAGACCCCGCAAAAGATCAGCGCCGAAAGAGAGCAAAGACACTGGATACTTTGGCCGGTCGATCCCGCCGGATGAAAGATCAGCGCGAGAAAATGCAGGAGAACGAAGAACCAACCCGTCAGCCAGAACAGGACGCGCTCGGTCTGCCGCTTGCGGTAGATAGAGGCAAACAGAAGAAAGACAAGTCCGACGATCAGGAAGTCGATAATCTGGTTCATTCGCTCCGGTGGAGAGCCCTTTCACACGATGCCGCAAAGCACCGCAAGAGGTTCAAGGTACCGTACAACTCTTGCAGAATCAACAGCACCAAAGTTGTAGCCTCCCAAAACGGAACTCGCCTAAACGCGATTCGCATATCAGTGTGGAACAAACCACTTCGCAGCCGGCAATGTGTGATGGACTAACAAGCCTTTGCGTACCATCAACGTACAAAACACGAACCTTCAGCATATGGAAGGGTCCCCGAGACCGGGGCAGCGCGGCTTGCTCTGCTCGAATCTCATGTGCAAGTCGTGCGGCAAATAGAGAGAAAACAAGGACATAGCGAATCGATGATGAATAAGGCCCGGAACGTCGTAATTGTGGGAGCAGGACCTGGAGGGCTGGCGGCGGCTTTACTTTTGGCTAAGTCTGGGGTGAAGGTCACGATTGTCGAGAGGTGCTCGCGGGTGGGCGGCCGCACCTCGACGCTCGAGCAGGACGGATTCAAATTCGACATCGGGCCGACCTTTTTTCTGTATCCCAAGGTGCTGAGAGAGATCTTTTCCGCCGCCGGCTTTGACCTCGATGCCGAGGTGCCAATGACCCGCCTCGACCCACAGTACCGGCTCGTCTTTGGAGGCGGCGGCGAGTTGTTGGCAACTCCCAATGTGGAGCAGATGACCAAAGCCATCGCGGCCATCTCCCCCGAGGACGCGCTGAAGTTTCACCAGTTCATTACCCACAATCGCAACAAGCTCGCCAAATTCCTGCCTTTTCTGCAGTCGCCCTTTGAGAGCTGGAAGGATCTTGCCAAGCCGGAGATGCTGAAGCTGCTTCCGCTGCTCGCCCCGTGGCGTTCGCTCGACGACGATCTGCGCGTCCACTTCAAGGACGAACGTATTCGGCTAGGATTCAGCTTCCAGTCGAAGTATCTCGGGATGAGCCCCTTTCGCTGCCCGAGCCTGTTTTCCATCCTCTCCTTCCTGGAGTATGAGCACGGCGTCTTTCATCCCACTGGCGGCTGCGGTTCGGTGACGCGAGCGATGGCGCGAATCGCCCGCGAGCTCGGCGTTGAGATTTTGCTAAACGAACCCGTGGAGCGGGTGCTGGTCGAAAATGGCAAAGCTGTGGGCGTCAAAACCGCGCGCCATAGCCTGCCTGCCGATGCCGTGGTGATGAACGCGGACTTCGCCGGAGCCATGCGCCGCATGCTGCCCAACCACCTGCGAAAAAACTGGACCGACGAGAAGCTCGCGAAGAAGGTTTATTCCTGCTCAACGTTCATGATGTACCTCGGCATCGAAGGCCGCTATGACGATGTCTCGCACCACACCATCTATCTCGCGAAAGACTACAAGCAGAACTTGAAAGACATCGAAGAGACCCACCAGCTTTCGACCAACCCGTCTTTCTACGTGCAGAATGCAAGCGTCACTGACAGCACGCTCGCGCCGGCAGGACAGAGCACGTTATACGTGCTGCTTCCCGTGACGAATCAGACCGGGCACGTGAACTGGGAAAAAGAGACGCCGCATTTCCGCGAGCTGGCCCTGCAGCAGTTGGAGAAGATCGGTATCACCGACGTGCGACGCCGCATTCGCACAGAGAAGATCGTGACTCCCGCCGGATGGCAAGGTGAGTTCGACCTCTACAAGGGAGCGACCTTCAGCATGGCGCACTCGCTCAACCAGATGCTCCACCTACGGCCTCACAACCGCTTCGAAGATGTCGGCCAGATGTATCTTGTGGGCGGCGGCACGCATCCCGGAAGCGGTCTGCCGGTCATCTTCGAATCGGCGAGGATTACCTCGCGTCTGCTGCTTGAAGACCTCAAGCTCGAACCGAAATGGGAGACGGAAGCGAAGCCGGTCCCGAGCAATGAGCTCGTCGGGGTAGCGTCCTAGTCATGGCAGGCGCGGTTTTCGTATCCGAATCCGAAGACTCGACGCATACTGAATGCGTGCAAGTCTCCCACCGATCCCCGAACCAGTCCTCGAGCCTGCCCCCGAGCCGCCTGCATCCAGTGGAAGAGGCTCGGGCCGCTTCGTGGCGCGAAGCTCAATCCGCATGGGCCGCTCTTCCGATCGCACACCGGCTGCAGGTGCTCCGGCGGGCGCGCCATCGCATGGCCGAGCAGGCGGACTTGTTCGTCGCGGCGATTGCTCCGGAGTTCGCGCGGACTTCGGCCGACACCCTGGCCGCCGAATTGCTGCCGCTCCTCGAAGCGTCGCGCTTTCTCGAACGCCGGGCAGTGAAGATTCTTGCTCCGCGGCGGCTAGGGAGGCATGGCCTTCCCTTTTGGCTCTCCGGTATCGACTCCGAGGTGCAGCGCATTCCGTTCGGCAAGGTGCTGGTGATTGGCCCGGCAAATTATCCGCTGTTTCTTCCCGGAGTGCAGACCCTGCAGGCGCTCGCCGCCGGTAACGCGGTCGTCTGGAAGCCCGGTCATCAGGGGAGACCCGTCGCGGAGCTGTTCGCGGAGACTTTGTACGCTACCGGCCTTCCGCGGCAGTTACTGCGAGTCACCGAGGATTCCGCCGAGGCGGCCAGAGCTGAGATCGAAGCCGGCGCCGATGCAGGTCCAGACAAGGTCTTCTTCACCGGCTCCGCCGAAACCGGCCGCCTGCTCTCTCGCCAACTGGCCCAGACCGCAACCCCTTGCGTCATGGAGCTCTCCGGCTGCGACGCCGTCATCGCGCTTCCCTCCGCCGACCTGAACCGCGTGACCGCCGCCCTCGCCTTCGGCATGCGCCTCAACGGATCCGCTACCTGCATGGCCCCGCGCCGCCTGTTTCTGCCCGACGCAACTCCCGAGAGCAGAGAAGAAATTATCGGCCAACTCCTCGCCGCATTCGATCGCATTGAAGGCGTCCGAATCCCCGGCAGGGTTCAGCAGCAACTGCATAAGCTCCTGGAGCAGGCCTCAGCCATGGGCGCGACCATACACGGCGAGATCGCACCCGAGCAGCAGCCGATTGTAGTCACCAACGTCAGTCCAACTATGCCCATTGCCCAGGCAGACCTCTTCGCTCCGCTCCTGATGATCATGCAGCCAAGCGGCGAATCCGATACGCTGCACGCCATCGAGGCGTGCCCCTACGTCCTCACCACCGCGATCTTCGGCGATCCACAAGTCGCCTGCGTGTTAGCCGGCAAAATCACCGCAGGCACCATCCTCATCAACGATCTCATTGTCCCCACCGCCGACCCGCGCGTCCCCTTCGGCGGTCGCCGTCAAAGCGGCTTCGGAGTTACCCGTGGCGCCGAGGGCCTGCTCGAGATGACCGCCGTCAAGGTAATCTCCATTCGACGGGGCAGCAGCACCAGACACTTCGAACCGACCACGGAAAGACACGCAAGCCTATTTCGCGGAGTCATCCTCGCCTCTCACGCCGCCACTGGCTCCCGGCGCTGGCAAGGAGTTAAACAATTCATCGCAGCAGCCCGAACTCTGAAGGTGAAATGAACAGCAACAGCATGCAAAACAAGAACGGCAGCAGCAAAAAGGTCGGCGTCATCGGCTCCGGCCTCGCTGGCCTCGCAGCCGCGTGCACCCTCGCCGCCCGCGGCCATCAGGTCGAGGTCTTCGAAAAAAATCCCTGGCTCGGCGGCAAGGCCGCACAGCTCCGCGAGCACGGCTTCCGCTTCGACATGGGCCCCACCATCCTCATCCAGCCCTCCGTCCTGCGCAAGATCTTCACCGAAGCAGGCCGCCGCATGGAAGACTACGTCCCCATGACCCGCCTCGACCCCCAATGGCGCTGCTTCTTCGACGACGATACCCGCCTCGACTTGCATGACAACGCGCAGGAGATGGCCGCGCAGCTCGAAGCCATCTGGCCGCAGATGGGCGCGGGCTACCTCAAATTCCTCGAAAGCTCCAAGCAGCTCCACTCCATCAGCGACCGCTTCTTCTTCTGGCGCTCCATCGGCTCCATGCGCGACACCATGGACGTCGGCGGAGCCTTCGACCTCAACGTCCTCCGCGACGTCATGCGCATGCGCCTCGGCAAGACCGTCGCCGGCACCATCCGCGAGTTTATCCCCGACGCCAACGTCGCCCAGATGCTCGATCACTTTGTCCAGTACGTCGGCAGCTCACCCGATGCCTCTCCTGCCATCCTCTGCGCCATCGGCCACATGCAGATGGACGAGGGCATCTGGTATCCGCTTGGCGGCACCCGCGCCGTCCCCGAGGGCCTGGTTAAGCTCGCCCGTGAACTCGGCGTCGTCTTCCACCCCAGCACCGACGTCGCGAAGATCCTCACCGACGCCCCAGCCCATGGCGGATCCGCCGGCAAAGTCTCCGGCCTGGTCACGACCGATGGCGTGCTGCATCGCTTCGATGCCGTCGTCTCCAACTCCGATGCCGTCCGCACCCATCGCGAGCTTCTTGGCGGAGCCGCCGCCCGCACCTTCGACCACAAGCGCAGCTACGAGCCCGCCTGCAGCGGCGTCGTGCTCTACCTCGGCCTCAACAGACAGTATTCGCAGCTTGCCCATCACGACTTCGTCTTCTCCCGCGACGCGCACGAGGAGTTCCACCACATCTACGATCTAGGCGAGCCCGCACCCGACCCCACCTGCTATCTCGCCGCCACTGCCCGCACCGATCCCACCAGCGCGCCCCTCGGCGGCGAAGCCCTCTACGTCCTGGTCCACACGCCCTACCTGCGCCCGCACCACGACTGGAAGAAGATGTTCCCCGCCTATCGCCAGGTCATCCTCGACAAGCTCAAGCGCACCGCCGGCATGGAAGACATCGAAGAATCCATCGTCTTCGAATCCGCGTTAACTCCGCAGGACATCCACGACCGCTACCGCGTTTTGAACGGAGCCATCTACGGCATCTCCAGTCACGGCGTCTGGCAGGGAGCCTTCAAGCCCGCGAACCGTAGCCGCGAAGTGGGTGGAATGTATCTCGCCGGCGGCGCCGCCCATCCCGGCCCCGGCATGCCTATGGTGATGATGTCCGGCTGGATCGCCGCTGATAGCCTGGACCAGGATGCGCGCGTCCTGCCAGACGGGCGTCCTGCGGGGAGGGCGGTCACTTCGTGACATGTATACCTTGTATGGATAGATCGAGCATCGTAGGTCCTCCCGTTGGTCGGGATGAAAGATTTTCCTGCCGACCATCGGGAGGCCACCCGAAGAGGTATACCCGCCACAAAGCGGCCGCTTCGCGCGTAGCGGGTCCGTGCGGCAGCATACTTAGCGGTTAAGAGATAGGCTCACTGCATGAACGCTCCCAGGATCTCGCAACCCGTCCTGCGCTTCTTCCGCCACATCGTCCGCCGCTACTTCCGCCGGCACTTCCACGCCGTCTGGCTGCGCGGTCACGAGCACTTTGCCGCACTCTCCTCTTCAGCCTCCGGCCCGCTCATCGTCTACGCCAACCACAGCTCCTGGTGGGACCCTATGACCTCCACCCTCCTCGCCGCCGAGTGCATGCCAAACCGCCAGCACTTCGCCCCCATGGACGCTGCGGCACTCCAGCGTTACGGCATCCTGAAGCACATCGGCATCTTCCCCATCGAACCGAACACCACGCGCGGCGCGGCGCACTTCCTCCGCATGGGCCAGACCATTCTGAAATCCGGCGGCGTCCTCTGGGTTACCCCGCAAGGCGGATTCGCCGACCCCCGCGAACGCCCGCTCGTCTTCAAACCCGGCCTTGCCACCCTTGCTGCGCGCGGCGCTCCGTGCACCCTGCTTCCCCTCGCCATCGAGTACCCCTTCTGGAACGAGCGCCTCCCCGAGTGCCTGCTCAGCTTCGGCGATCCCATCCTCGTCACTGCCGCCGACGCCGTCGAGGAGGTGCAGGACCGCGCAAGGCTCGCCCTCGAATCCGCCATGGACAGCCTCAAGGAGGCGGCCCTCCGCCGTCATCCCGCAGGCTTCACCACTCTCGCCCGAGGCACGCTAGGCCCAGGAGGTTTCTACGCACTCGGCCACCGCCTCAAGGCCCTCCTCCTGCGAACCCCCTACCGCGCCGAGCACACCGTCTCTCCCGCAGGCGAGAAGGCCGGCAAGCATGCTTGACGCCTTCACCATAGCGATGATGCTCTGCGCTCTCGCCCCCGCGGTGCTCTTCTGCGTCAACCTGCGCCGGTATCTTCCTCCAGCTCCGCCCTCGCGCACTCCATCGTCCGCCGCCAAGCTCCTGCCCCCGATCTCCGTGCTCATCCCCGCCCGCGATGAAGAGGCAGTCATTGGCCCCGCGGTAGCCGCTGCCCTGCGCAGTACCGGCGTCCAGTTCGAGATCATCGTCATGGATGACTGCTCGACCGATCGCACCGCCGAAATCGTCCGCCACCTCGCCTTGGAAGATCCCAGAGTCCGGCTCGAACACGCCCTCGCCCTGCCCACCGGCTGGAACGGCAAACAACACGCCTGCTGGTCACTGGCCCACGCCGCAAAATACGACCTGCTGTGCTTTGTCGACGCCGATGTCCGGCTCGAACCCGAAGCGCTCCGGTCCATGGCATCGTTTCTCGAGCAAGGCAATGCCGCGCTGGTCAGCGGCTTCCCCCACCAGGAGACCGAGACCTGGATGGAGTGGCTTCTGCTTCCTCTCATTCACTTCGTCCTGCTCGGCTTCCTTCCCATCACCCGCATGCGCAAGACCTCCGACCCGGCCTACGCCGCCGGCTGCGGACAGTTCTTGCTCGCCCGCCGCCACGCCTACTTCGCCTGCGGAGGACACGAGAATATCAAATCCACCATGCACGACGGCCTGCTGCTGCCGAAGCTCTTTCGCAGCCGCGGCTACCGCACCGATCTCGCCGACCTCACTGCCTTCGCCACCTGCAGGATGTACCGCAACTCCCACCAGGTTTGGCACGGCCTCGCGAAAAACGCCACCGAAGGCATCGCCGCTCCCGTGCGCATTCTTCCCATCAGCCTGCTTCTGCTCATGGGTCAGGTGCTGCCTTTCCTCTTCGCCGCCTGGTTTGCTTTTGCAGGCGGCTTATCCACCGCGGTTTGGGTCTATCTCTGGGTCGGGATCGCCGGAGCCTGGCTACCGCGCCTGCTCGCCGCCGCGCGATTCAAACAAAGCTGGCGCGGAGCCTTTCTTCATCCCATAGGCATCCTGCTTCTGCTGGCAGTCCAGTGGTACTCCCTCATCCGCAAACTCGTCGGCGCACCCGTAAGCTGGAAAGATCGAAGCTACGCGAAACTCTAGACACCCATTGCCCTGGCCGCCGTAGTTGCCGTTGTCGCGCACTCCTGCTTCTCTCGACCCACTCCTAACACGTCATCTCGACCGAAGCTGCACACAGCCTCACCGTCAGCAGCGCAGTGGAGAAACCCGCTTCTCTCCCCAGATCCTCTCCAGATCCTTCCCTGCCCAAAACGCCTTTGCTCTTGCCTCTTCTTTCCTTTATCCCGCAGCAATCCCGCAGCCCATCCGTCCCCCAAAATTGACCAGGAGTAGCATTCAAGCATCATGCCCACGCAGTACAGCTCAACCCGCAGCTCCACCGGCCCCATCCTCGCCGTCCTGCTCGCGCTCAGCATAGCAATTCTCGGAGCCGTCGCCCTCGCCGTCTTCCTCCGCCACGCCACCTCCGGCATGCTTGGCCGCATGGCCACCGCCATTACGGCCCGCGCGACCACCTTCGATACCTCTGTTCCCGCCGTCGTGCAGCGCATCCAGCGCCTTAATCGCCTCGAAACCGTCGTCTACTCCATCGATACTGTCGTCGAAGGCGCGAAATCCAGTCCCATCCTCCCCGACCTGCTCGCCGGCGACCGCCTCCTCCTCGTCGTTCACGGCCAGTCCATCGCCGGCATCGACCTCTCCCAACTCAAGCCCGAAGACGTCAGCATCGAAAGCCAAGCCGGAGGCTCCTCGATCCACGTCACCCTCCCCGCCTCGCAGCTCTTCCTCACCTCTATCGACAACCAGCACACCCGCGTCTACGCCCGCTCCACAGGCCTGCTGGTCCCCGTCGACCAGAACCTTGAATCGGACACCCGCGCCAAGGCCGAGCAGCAGCTTCAGCAGACCGCCCTTGCCGACGGCATCCTTGACACGGCCCGCAAAAACGCCCGCGCCACCGTCACCACCCTGCTCTACAGTCTCGGCTTTCAACATGTCGAGGTCACCTGACAAGTCACCGCCAAATTTGCATCGCGCTTTGCGTCAACACGTCGAGTTCACCTGACAAGTCACCGCCAAATTTGCATCGCGCTTTGCGTCAACACGTCGAGGTCACCTGACAAGTAACCGCCAGATTTGCATCGCGCTTTGCTTGAACACGTCGAGGTCACTCACCGTACCTTTGAAAGCAATCCATCAAACTCAACTGGTGCCTTCACGAGCGCCATGCTGCAACCATCGCGGCCACCCTGCGTCCAATAGTCGATGGCACGAAAGCAGCATCCCGGCGAACGACCGTCCAACTCCTTTCTCGAGCGCACCTGCGCTATCATCCAAAGCATGATGTTCCGCATCAAATCCGGCCACCTCGATCCCGAAGCCGAGAACACCATCGCCTACATGCCTGTAAGCGAAGACGAAGGGTCCAGCGAAGAAGAATCCACGCTGGTCAAGACGGTAGGCTGGGTCTCCGCCGGCCTGGGCGCCGTTGCCCTGGGCCTCTTCATCGGCCGGGAGCTGCGCCAGCGCTATAAGTTCAACCGCCGCACCCCCTACGACTTCTACGCCCACTCCGGCGACGAGCAGGACGTCGACTTCGGCCTCGGCATTTAGCCGCTGAGTAAAAGATATGTCCTCCCGGACGGGCCCACTGCGCGTGAGGCGGCCACTTCGTGGCGTGTATACCTTTTCTCGCCGGAGTGGGATGCGTTGGGTCTCCCGATGGTCGGCTTCAGAATTTCCCTTCCGACCAACGGGGAGGATCACAGAAGTTTGTGTCATCTAGAAATCGAGAAAAGGTACACTCGCCAAAAAGTGGCCGCCCATGCGCAGTGGGCTCCGTCCGGCGGGACATATCTTTGATTTACGATAGTTACGATGAAACCAGCCTTCCTCTTCCCCGGCCAGGGATCGCAGTTCGCAGGCATGGGCCGCGACCTCTACGATCGCTTTCCCATCGCCCGCGCCGCCTTCGAAGAGGCCGATGATGCCCTCGGTTTTCCCCTTACGACCCTCATCTTTGAAGGGCCTGAAGACCAGCTCAAGCTCACCGAGCACACCCAGCCCGCTATCCTGACCGTCTCTGTCGCCGCCGCTCGGGTGCTGGCAGAGAAGGGCTTATCCCCCGCCTTCGCCGCCGGCCACTCGCTCGGTGAGTACTCCGCCCACGTCGCTGCCGGCACTCTCACCTTCGCCGACGCAGTCCACACCGTGCGCTCTCGCGGCCGCTACATGCAGCAGGCCGTTCCCGCCGGCGAAGGCGCCATGGCCGCCATCCTCGGCCTCTCCGAACCTCTCATCAACGAAATATGCGCTCAGGTCTCCGACGACCTCACTCCGCTTCCCGATGCCTCCAGTGCCGCCTCGCTCGCCTTTTCGGCCAACAGCGCCGTCGTCTCTCCCGCCAATCTCAACTCCCCCGACCAGACCGTCATCTCGGGCGCCGTACACGCCGTCGAGCGCGCCGCTGAGCTCTGCAAACAGGCCGGAGCCAAGCGGACGGTCATGCTGGCGGTGAGCGCGCCCTTCCACTGCGCGCTTATGCAGCCAGCGCAAGACGCTCTTACCAAAGACCTTGAAGCCATCCCCTTCCACGACCCGGGATTCCCCATAGCCTGCAACGTCGACGCCCGCCTGCTCACCCGGGCCCCCGAATCCCGCGACGCGCTCATTCGGCAGGTCACCGGCGCCGTTCGTTGGGTTGAGTGCATGCAACTCCTGATTGCTCAAGGAGCTACCCACTTCATCGAGGTGGGACCCGGCAAGGTGCTCTCCGGCCTGATGCGCCAGATCGATCGCAGCCAGAAGACCCTCAACGTCGAAGATTCCACGTCGCTGGAGAAGACCCTCGCGGCCCTTTCCGGCAGTTAGCAAAGATGGGAGAATGCCATGCAAATCAACGACATCGTAGAAGACTTCACGCTTCAGAATCAGGACGGAAAGAGCGTTCACCTGAGCGATTTCAAAGACTCGCCCGTGGTTCTCTTCTTCTATCCGCGCGCCGACACGCCGGGGTGCACGATCGAGTCCTGCGGCTTCCGCGATGCCTTCGAGCAGTTCCAGAGGCAGGGAATCGTGGTTCTCGGCGTCTCTCGCGACACCGTGAAGGAGCAGAAGAAGTTCAAGGAGAAGTACAACTTACCGTACGATCTTTTGGCCGATCCTGACATGGAGCTGATCCATCGGTACGATCTGGTCAAGCCGAAGAACATGTATGGCAAGCTGGTAAAAGGCGTAAAACGCACGACTTACCTGATCGGCCCGGACCAAGGTCAAGGCCAGCGACTGCTGCACGTCTTTGAGGAAGTGAAGCCCGAGGGCCATGCCGAAGAGGTCTTGACCCTGCTTAAACAACATCATGGGGGGTAGTTGGAGGGCAAATCTGCAGAAAAAATTTTGGCTGGGGTCTAGAGGGGGGAATTCGGGGGTTTGCGGGTGTTTTTACAGGGGGGTTGCGGGAAAAACGGTGCGATACTGGCCGCCCTGCGCCGGGTTAATTGCACTTTTTAGCAGTCAGGCGCGGCTTCTTGTATGTCGCTCATCAGGCTCCGAAAAGTTAGCCACTTTTCTGAACTATTTTTTGAGGGTGTAGTCGGCCCCGGCGATGAGTGGGCTGGAAATGACTATAATGGTCATTCGGGGTGCGGCTATGGGAAGCTGGGGAGTAGCGGAGGCGAAGGCGCGGTTTAGTGAGGTGATCGATTCGGCGCGGCAAGGCGAGGCGCAGCAGATTACGCGCAACGGCAAGCTTGTTGGGCTGGTGGTGTCGCCCGAGGAGTGGGAGAGGAAGACCCGGCCGGCTGCGGCGCAAAACGCGAGGACCACGGCCGACTTCTTTCGCCGGTCTCCGCTGCGCGGTTCGGGTATCGACCTCACTCGTTCACGATCCGGATCACGCAAGGTGACATTGTGAAGTATCTGCTCGACACAGATGTTGTCTCGCAGTATACGAAGAGCCGTCCCGACCTGCGGGTGGACGCCTGGATCGAACGAACGGACGACAGAGACTTGTACCTGAGCGCCTTCACGCTCGCCGAACTCTCTTTCGGAGTCCAATCGCTTGCTCCGGGTAAGAAGAGGACGAGGTTGGAGGGATGGCTGAACGACGACCTCTCCCTGCAGTTCTTCCATCGGATCATCTTTTTTGACCTGAATATTGCAGCCCGATATGGAAGTCTGATGGCGAAGGCCAAGCAGGCAGGCTTCTCCCCTGGCGTGATGGACACACTGATCGCCGCGACAGCGCTCACCAACGGAATGCTCCTTGCGACGCTTAACAAGAATGACTTTGAGCGGCTGGGTGTTGAGTTGGTGGAGTTTTAGGGCTTTGTTCGATCGCCGCCGCAGAGACAAACCTGGCTGAAAAAGCTCCTGCTCTCTCCACCGAAAAGGCGGCTCTTTTGCAAGGCTGAATCATCGCACTCTCTTCGAAACACAAGAAGGCTTATCTCGCATCGATTTCTGAAGCCCTGCTCTCTCCGAAGAGCGGCGTGGTGTGACAAATGGATTCAGGACAGGACAGGACGGCTTCTTTGGGACGCAGAGGGATGCGGGCTATCGAGACTCGGGACCGGATACGCCATGATTAGCGGAGAGCGCGGGGCTGCGGGCTGGCGGCGTTGGTTCGGCTTGTATCTGGCGGCGGTTGGGGTGGTTTCGACGGGGTACGGGGTGCTGCTGGCGCGGCGCGCGGGGGGGTGGGCGATTGGGGACTGGGCGATCAACTACAGCGCCGGGTTTGTGCGGCGGGGGTTGACCGGCGAGGTGGTTCTGCTGCTGGGGCGGGGGTTGGGAGTGGGGCTGCCTGGGATGGTGTCGCTGCCTTGGATTGTGTTTGCGATGCAGGAGACGGCTTACCTGATTTTTCTGGGCTGCGTGTATCGGCTGACGCGCGGGGTGCGGTGGAGTTGGATGCTGGCGGCGGTGCTGCTTTCGCCGGCGACGCTGGCGTTTGGCGTGCTCGATCCGCCGAATGGGTTCAAGAAAGAGGTTCTGCTGTTTGCCGCGCTGGCTGGGCTGATCTGCGCGCCGCGGCTTGGGCGGCTGCGGGACCGGCAGGCGGGGAATCGGCAGGCTGGGAATCGGCAGGCTGGAAATTGGCAGGCTGGGAATTGGCAAATTGGGGACTGGAAGATGGGGGCGCTGCTGTCGGTGGGCTGTGTGGGGCTGGTGTTGTCGCATGAGGCGTTGCTGTTTTATCTGCCGTATCTGTTTGCGGCGGTGGCGGTGCGGGTGGGCCTGAGGCGGGCGCTGCGGATGGCGGTGGGGCCGGTGCTGGGGTGCGGAGCGGCGGGGATGGCGGTGCTGCGCCACCCGGGAGACCGGAGGATGGCGGAGACGATCTGCGCTTCGGTGGGGGGCAGGTGGAGTGGGTTTGGGGTGCCTGACGACGGGATCTGCGGCGGGGCGATCGTGTGGCTGCAGGAGAGCTTCGCGCAGGCGCATGCGGCGGTGGCGGCGGCGATTCCGGCGCATCATCTGTTCCGGTTGTACGGTGTGCCGGCGGGGCTGGCGCTGCTGCCGGCGGTGGCGGCGCTGGGGAGGCTGTACAGGGATTCCCGCGCAGGGGGGGCGGGGTCGCGGCGGGAGGTGAAGGTGGTGGCGGCGTGCTCGATGATATCGCTGGCGGGGTCGCTGGTGCTGTTCTATGGCGGGAGGGATTGGGGCCGGTGGATCCATATCCATGCGGTTTGCCTGATGCTGCTGGTGCTGATGCTGAGCCGGGGGGAGGACGCGGCGCCGGAGCGGGTGCGATGGGGTGGGGCGAGGCGGTGGGTTGCGGTGGGAGCGCTTGCCGTCTATGCGACGTGCTGGACGCTGCCCGCGGTCGATATCTATCCGGCGCGTTCGGGGTACTTCGGGCTGTATCGGTATCTGCGGGGGTATGGCCGGATGCATTCGCAAGACCAGGGGAGCATTCGGTTGTAGTGGGCTTTCTTTGCGTGACTTACGGTGGGGCTGAAGATGCGCCCGTTCCAAGCTGAGAGTTTACGGGTCAGATCTAACAAGAAAACAGACAACAACAAAGGCGAAATGCGGGGATCTCTCCACTGCGCCGTGCGATAAAACCACACGGCTTCGGTCGAGATGACGATTTTAGGGACGGCCTGATCAAGTCCTCAAAAGAGTTTGCCGACCGGAAGAAACCGCAGATTCCCTTCGGGAATGACAACAAAAAGGTGGAACGGTGCGCTTGAGGCTACTTGATCAGAATCTCCTTAGGGAGTGATGAGACAGGATCGAACAAGAAAACAGACAACAACAAGGGCGGAATGCGGGGATCTCTCCACTACGCCGTGCGATAAAACCACACGGCTTCGGTCGAGATGACGATTTTAGGGAGTGATGAGACAGGATCGAACAAGAAAACAGGCAACGGCAAAGGCGAAATGCGGGGATCTCTCCACTGCACCGTGCGATAAAACCCGCACGGCTTCGGTCGAGATGACGATTTTAAGGAGTTATTAGACACGCTGGGGACCCCGGTGGGCTTCGGTCGAGATGACGATTTTAAGGACGTATGAGACAGGTTCTGAGAGTCAATCAGAGGGGCAGGGGCGCTTTTTTGCCGGTTTTGCGCCGGGTTGAGGATAGACTGCTGGCTACCGCTTGCTGCGATAGCTCTTTAAGGATGGTCCTCGATGTTGATTCAGTCGGAATACGATATTCAGTTCCAACTTCCTTTGCCTGTGCCGATGGTGGCGCTGCTGCATCTGCATCCTTCGCTTGAGGCTGGGGTGAGGAGCGGCAATGATCTGACGGTCGAGCAGGTCGTCGAGGCAGAGAGCAGGGGAGAGAGCCATGTGCGGGTGGAGACTTCGGAGTATCGGGATGGGTTCGGCAATCGCTGCACGCGGTTTATGGCTCCGGCGGGGGCGGTGCGGCTGAGCGGGCGGAGCGTGGTGGAGATGGAGGGGCTGGCGGATCCAGTGAATGCGCAGGCGCGGCAGGCGGCGATCGAGGAGCTGCCGTCGGAGGTGCTGCAGTATCTGCTGCCGAGCCGGTACTGCGAGGTGGACCGGTTTGTGCCGATCGCGCAGGATCTGTTTGGGTGGACGGCGCCGGGATGGGCGCGGGCGGCGGCGATTCGCGACTGGGTGCATGAGAAGGTGGTGTTTAACTATGCGACGGCGCGGCCCACGAAGACGGCGATGGATGTGTTCACGGAACGGATTGGGGTGTGCCGGGACTATCAGCATCTGGCGGTGACGCTGACGCGGTGCCAGAATATTCCGGCGCGGTATGTGACGGGGTACCTGGGAGATATTCGGTGGCCGTATAGCGGGCCGGGGGACTTCAGCGCGTGGTACGAGGTGTTTCTGGATGGGCGGTGGATGGCGATGGATGCGCGGCATAATGAGCCGCGGCGGGGGCGGATCTTGATGGCGGCGGGAAGGGATGCGGCGGATGTGGCGATTACGACTTCGTTCGGGAGCGCGCTGCTGACCAACTTCTATGTGGACAGTTTTGAGGTGCGGGAGGATGGGACGAAGGCGCCGCTGCTGCCCGGGCCTGCGCCGAAGGAGATGACGTATGTGACGGCGCTGAACCGGGGGGCGAATGAGGTGGTGCAGGGAGGGACGGCGGAGTAGGGGTTGGGGATGAGGGTTTGGCCAGAGTGGGTTGAGGGGAGAACAGGCAACGACCAAGGCGAAATGCGGGGATCTCTCCACCGCGCGGTGCGATAAAGCCACACGGCTTACCACCCCAACGAGCAAGTGCGCTCGTCGGGGACGGCGGCCGTTTCGGTCGAGATGACGATTATTGGTGGTGGAAGGAAGACGGTCTCGCTCGCGCTCGATGCCCACATCTCAAAATCGAGATATGGGGCACCCGGCTGTAGTGGGCTGTTGACGACGAAATGCGGGGATCTCTCCACTGCGCCGTGCGATAAAACTACACGGCTTCGGTCGAGATGACGATTTTGAGGAGTAGGAGTTATTAGAGGAGTGCTTAGGGTTTAGCGGAGTAGAAGGTGTAGGTGGCGGTGTAGGGGGTGCGGGCGAGGGTGCCCTGGTGGGCGGCGTCGCAGCCGGTGGCGGGGGCGGCGCCTCCCTGGGTGTCGGAGCGGCGGATGTAGTCGACGGTGGTGAGGATGCCGGTGCGCTGGGGGTTGGCCGCTTTGAGGAGGAGCCAGGGGATATCGGCGGGGTCTGGCGCGGAGCGTTTGGCTTGGACGATGCCCTGGATGGAGCTGCTGTCCTGGTAGTTCCAGGTGGGGCCGTCGCCGTGGGTGGCGACTTCGTTGCCGGCGGGGTCGAAGAGGCGGGCTGCGGGGGCGAAGAAGGTCCATTGAAAGGCGTGGGCGGACTGCTGGCAGGAGTAGATCTGGGAGCCGGTGGCGTGGAGGGTGAGGATGGCGTGCTCGGAGGAGGGGGGGAGGGTGGGGTCGGGCTGCTGGGCGGCGGTGAAGGTGGCGGCGAAGAGGCAGAGAGTGGTGAGGATGGTTTCGACTGGGGTTTGCGCGGTTCGCATGAGTTGAGTTTAGGGCATCCCCGCAACAGTAAATAGAGTGGCTCTGTCTGAGTTCGAGGAGGACGCGGGAATTTTGAAGCGGCGATGGCACGGCTGCGATTCGGCATCCAAGCAGGAATCCGCAGTTGCGGCTACGAGGAGAACAGAGTGCAGCTATCGAAACCAGGCGTGAAGGCGGCAGGCATGAAGGCAGGCAAGATCAGTACGTCGGTGAGTGTGACCGCAATGGCGGTGGGGCTGATGTGCGGGACGGCACTGTTAGCGGCGGGATCTGCGTCGCAGGCGGATCGGGCGTTTGTGGCAAAGGTCTCTCAAGGTGGGTCTTATGAGGTAGAGGCGGGCAGGGTAGCCGCGATGCGCGGGACGGTTCCGGTGGTGAAAAACTTTGGGGTGCTGGACGAGCACGACCATGAAGGGGTGAATCGCGAGCTGAAGCGGATTGCCGCGATGACGGGCGTGATGATCGCGCCGGGTTTGAATGCGGAGTTTTCCGAGCGGCTGGCGAAGTTGAAGGCTGTACCGGCGGGGCAGTTCGATACGTATTACATAGACGATATGAAGCAGATTCATAACGGCGATGAGGCACTGTTTGTGAAGGAAGCGGGTGAGGGGTCGGGGGCGTATAAGGAGTTTGCGCACCGGACGGCAGTGTTGGTGAAGGCG
Organism: Edaphobacter sp.; assembly: GCA_965277335.1. Classification (GTDB taxonomy): domain Bacteria; phylum Acidobacteriota; class Terriglobia; order Terriglobales; family Acidobacteriaceae; genus Edaphobacter. The sequence goes on from CBDICJ010000009.1 coordinate 1,365,575, forward strand.
CATCTAGGGTGGCTGAATACGCTGTAGCGGGCTGTTGACGACGAAATGCGGGGATCTCTTCACTGCGCAGCGGACGATGAAATTATCCGGTGCTTACCACACCAGCGAGCTAATGCGCTCGCCGGGGACACCGGTGCTTCGGTCGAGAGGACGATTTTTGGTGGTGGAAGGAAGACGGTCTCGCTCGCGCTCGATGCCCACATCTCAAAATCGAGATATGGGGCACCCGGCTGTAGTGGTTCAGATCTAACAAGAGAACAGACAACAACAAAGGCGAAATGCGGGGATCTCTCCACTGCGCAACAGACGATGATGCCGTCTGCTGCTTCCCACCCCAGCGAGCAAATGTGCTCGCCGGGGACCCGGCTGCTTCGGTCGAGATGACGATCGTTTTGTGACGCAGAAGCAAGCGCAGGCTATGAGGGCTGGTGCTGGGCGGCGGTGAAGGTGGACCAGGGGCCGGCCTTCATGTCGTGGAGGATGGGGGTTTGCCACTTGAATTCGGGATGGGCGGCGAGGAAGGGGGCGGCATGGAAGTCTTCGCCGCAGGGGTGGCCGGCGCGGGCGGTGAAGCTCATCTGCTCGGCTAGGCGCGAGTCCATGACCTTGCCGGTGACGGCTCCGCCGGGGGAGAAGGGCGGGGAGTTCCAGGCGGGTTCGGGATCTTTCGAGACGTCCTCGTGTCCGCAGAGGCTGCGGCGGCCGGCGGCGATCTTGTGCTCGTAGCTGTCGTAGTGGTCGGCGAGGTACTGCTCGGCGAGAGTGGTGTCGAGCTGGCCGGCATGCTGCTGGACGAACTGGTCGGCGCGGAGGTGGCGGGCGTTCATGGTGCTCTTCCTGGTGTGGGTGTCGAAGCCGGGGGTGTCGTCGCGGATGAGGTCGGGGTCGACGGGGAAGTTGGCGCTGACGAAGTAGCCGTCGGCCTTACGGGTGAGCGGGGTGTGCTTGAGGCCGAGTTCGAGGTAGGCGATCTCGTTGGTTTTGCGGTCGCCGACGAGCCAGGAGTCGGCATAGCCGCCGTTGTTGCCTTCGCGCATGAGAGCGGCGAACTGGTCGATGGAGTCGGCGTACTGCATGGCTTTGCGGGCGCGGACGAACTCGGGGATGCCGGCGGGGTTCCAGCCCTGGAACATGGGCAGGGTGGTTTCGGTGATCATGATGCCGGCGGAGTTGACGCCGAAGTCGTCACCGCTGTGGATGAGGCCGGGGCTGCCGTCCATGAGGAGGTGATTGCCCTGGGTGGGGACGATGTCGAAGACGGTGGTCCAGCGCTCGCCCTCGGCGTAGGAGGACCAGTTGCTGTGGGCGATGACGATCTTGCCGTCTTTGGTGGCAGAGCCGGTGGCGATGAAGGCGCTGCAGCGGCCGGGGGCGACGAGGGCGGCGATGGCAGGCTTGCCTTGATGCTTCAGAAGCCAGGGGAGGTAGTAGTCGGAGACTTCGAGATGGGCGTTGAGGGCGACGATGTCGAGGAGGTCGATGTTTTTGCCCTGGGCCTGGACGCCGTCGGCGATGCCCTGCAGCTCGGCGCGGTACTCGGGCTCGATGCGGGGCAGGATCTGATCGTGGGCGATGGCGCGGAAGTAGGGCCAGGGCTGGCCGGAGTCGTGGGTGTTTTCGAGCTCGATGGTCTGGAGGTTGTCGGCGATGGCGTCGGCGAGGAGGTAGCCGTGCTGGAAGCCGATCTCGCCGGGGGCGCCTTCGAGATGGGCGTAGGTCCAGCCGTCTTTCTGGAAGGTGTAGGCGTTCTTGAGGCGGGGGTCGGGGGTTTGGGCGAGCGCGAGGGTGGTCGTAAGGGCGAAGATAAATGTGGCGCAGGCGCCGCGGATCGCACGGGTTGGCATGGTGGGCTGGGCTTCCGATCTGCTGGTGTGGTTGCTGGCTGACATGATACCCCCTCCCCCCTGATACTGCGCAAAGTCTTCGAAGCAAGATGGTTAGGCTTGGACTTTGAGCTGCGGCAAGGTGCTGTTTGGTAAAATGCGAAAGGCCCGGAGGTGGTCCGGGCCTTTCGTTGCTACTGAACTCATTTAACAGCCGTGTCAATAGATGACTGAGGTTTGCGACTGCCGAAGCTCGCCGCGCTACTACCGTAGAATCGTTGCGCACACGAAAGCAAATGGTGAGAAGCGCGTTTGTGAGGACTCATCTCGCCTCGTTCGCGAAAAGACGAAGGTGCGCCTATGCGACCCGATACTAAGCATGGTCTGCGACGAGAAATGTCTGATTCTTCTCCATCGACTTGGTCAATTTCTGAAAATCGGCCTGAGTGAGTTGAGCGGGCAGAAAATCTGTCCTGCCCTCCGGATGCACAGCATCCTTCATCATTCGCTCGTGGTGATACGTTGACACACTCAGCATGCGGCACGGATGTCCACTCTTGTTGAAGAATGTATGAGGCGCATTGGACTGCACCATCAGACTTTCCCCGGCTTCACACGCGTCCCACTCAGTGACACCCTGGTTATTCCAATACCCGATCGACAGATTGCCTTCCAGCACGTAGAAAAACTCTGGAAAGGGGTGTCTATGAAGTGGAATGCCCATGCCCGGCGCGAGCGTGCTCTCGAAGATAGAGAAGGTGTAGCCCGTGTTTTCTCCCAAGGCTCTCCAGAGCAACTTCATTTGCCCGACATCAAGCGCAGGGCCGCCTGTTTTGTTGTTCTTAATAACGTTGTGAGGAATGACTTCTTCAAGCGGTGTGGGGAAGTTTGACATAATGAGTTTCCTTTCGTGAACGAAGTTGGTGCTCTGGGGTGAACGCCAGAACTTGTGAGTTGCGCAGCTAGCACTCCGCTAGTCCCGTGGGTTTTCACCGTGATCTGTCGCATCATTCGTTACGGGCATTCCTCGCGGAGGCGTTGCTATGTGGTCGTGACTGTCACGGCCTGACGCACATACCGGCCGCTTTCCAGTTGCTGCACCATGAAGGCTGCCAGATCGACCCGCCCGATCTTGTGCGCCTTCTCGCCGCCCTCCGTGCTCAGCACCCTGGCAACGCCGGTCTTCTCGGCGTCGGTCAACATAGGCGGCCGCACGAGCGTCCAGTCGAGGTTGCTGCCTTCGATCTCGGCCTCCATGCCCGCCTTGTCTACCAGCAGACCCCGCAGGAACGTCCGCATGAGCAGGTGCTCATTGAAGAAGCCGGCGTTCTTGACGCTCTCGCCCGCACCGACCACTGAAATCTTCAGCAGCCGCCGCACGCCATTGCGCCGCATCGCGTCGACAATATTGTGTGCCGCACTCGTTTCCATCGTCGTCACTTTCCACGGCGTCTTGCCACCCAGCGCGTCGATCACCGCATCCTGTCCGGCGACCGCAGCGTCCACCGCAGCCGCGTCCAGCACGTCGCCCGCAACAACTCTGACGTTCGCCTTTTTGTACTGCGCGGCGCCGCGCACCAAAGCCGTCACTTTATGTCCGGCCGCCAACGCCTCATTGACCAGCGCCTGTCCGCTCTTGCCCGCTGCTCCAATCACTAGAACTTTCATCGCATTCTCCTTTTGCCTCGTATTTGGCTACCCGTCCAAATGAGCGACCTGACGATTAGAGACATGCAATAACCATTGGTTGCAAAATAATCGATGGTTTATAAACCAATGGTCGGAAATAAAGGGCTGGTCGCAAAAATTGCCCAAAGAGAATAGGCTGGTGAAGTGACATCCCCATCCCCAAGTCGCCGGGTAGAGCGCAAGGAAAGGCTGCGGGGCGAAATTCTTGCGGTTGCCAGCAAGATGTTTGCCGACCGCGGCTACGAAGCCGTGACGCTGCGCGAGATCGCTAAAGAGATCGGCTATACCCACGCCGTGATCTACCAGCATTTCCCCGACAAATGGCACATTCTCGCCGAGTTGAGCAGCGAGACGATCGGGCTGATGATTCAGAACTTCGACGCGATTGCCGCGAAACATGCTGCACCGAAAGAGCGTCTTTTTGCGACTTCACGCGGCTTGATTCAATTCTGCATTGCCCATCCGCAGCAGTTTCGCAACGTCTGGTTCGGGCCTGAGAACAGAAACGGCGTCCGCGCTGGACAATACATCGACGACCTGGGCGCGCCGTTGTTCGCGCGTTTCGTGCAGCTCTTTTTCGATGTTGCCAAGGAGGAAGGATTGCCCAACAGGGATGACATTGTGATCGCCCACACCTGGTGGTTTACGATCTTTGGCCTCGCCACACTCTTTGTTATCCAAGGAGTTGTGCCTGGATTGTCTGACCAGACTCTCGTGACCGAGCAGACAATCGCAACGCTTTGGGCAGGCGTCCAGGCTGTTCCGCGATTGCCGAAGAGTGCGATCTCTAAGCGATCCAACCGGTCCATTGCTCCAAAGCGCTAACAGCTTCTATCTACTTAGGAGTCGTTGGGGGTAGCCGTGCTGGAAGCCGATTTCGCCGGGGGCGCCTTCGAGATGGGCGTAGGTCCAGCCGTCTTTCTGGAAGGTGTAGGCGTTTTTGAGGCGGGGGCGGGGGACTGGGCGAGCGCGAGGAACGTGATGAGGGCAAAAATAAATGTGGCGCAGGTGCGGATGATTGCAGGAATTGGCATGATTGGCTGGGCTTCCAATCTGCTGGTGTGGTGGCTGGCTGACGTGATACCCCTCCCCCCGTACTTTTGTGCACAAAGTCTAATAAACAATGCGCTTAGGTCTGGACTTCAAGCTGAGACAAGACGCTGTCCGGTTAAATTCGGAAGGCCCGGATGTGGTCCGGGCCTTCATTGCTTCCTGGTTTAATTTTAGCAGGCGTGTCAATAGGTGACTGAGGTTTGCGCCCACCGGAGATTCCCGCGGTTCTCCCTAGAATCGTTGCGCATACGGAATCAAATGGTAAGAAGCGCGTTTATCGGGACGAATCCTGCTTTGTACTTAGCGACACCGCAGTGATCGTAAGGTAGTTGCGAATTCGCTGTCCTAAGTCTGGCCGAGATCCACAGCAATCGTGCTATCACTCACGGTCAGCCGTGCAACTCCGATGAAGATATCTCCGAAAAAAGTGTGGCGTAGGGCGCCGGTCAAGTTGAAGTGGTGGTGGGCTAACTCCTCGATGAAGTCAGCCTCACTGAATCGGTTCTCTGCAGGGTGTTCCAGAAACGTCTGGTAAAACCAGCTTTCTAAAGCTTTTTTCGTCACTTCTTCAAAGAAGAATCTTCCGCCTGGCTTGAGAACCCGCTCAATTTCGGCCAGTCCCTGCTGCCACACGGGTACGTGATGAAGCATTCCGAAATCGAAAACTGCGTCGAACATTTCGCTTTCGAAAGGAAGGCATTCCACCCCGCCAACGCCTAACGTAAATCGCTCATCGAATCGGGCGGCGAGGCGCTTCTTTGCACGTCCGATCTGATCGGGGTCCAAGTCGAGCCCATGGACATGTGCGGCTCCGAACTGTTCCAACAGCAACTGCACCCCTATGCCCCGTCCACAGCCAACGTCCAAAACGCGGAGCCCTTCGATTGAACCACCCAGCTTTCGGAGTAGCGGACCTTCATAAAAGCGCTGTACAAAAGCTCTTGCGCTATTGTTCACCAATAGCCGCTCAGCAAAGTTCAGTTCCATTCGTCCACCTTCCGCAGAAAGAAACAGTGGACGAACGGAGTGATTGTGCTCTCGCGTTCAATCCGAAGGCCCGCTTCTTGGATGTTCTTCCGCCAGGTTCGCTCGGAGTGGAAGTGAAGAAACCCGGGTCCAAAAGCCAGGAAATTGGGCCAGTCTCGAAGATGCTCTACGAGGATTAACTGGCCGCCTTGTTTGAGAATGCGACTGCTTTCACGTAACAGTTGGCTCCGGCTCTCCGGCGCTCGAACCTCATGGGCTGCAAATAAGAGGAAAACTCCGTCTCGGTCGTCGGACGGCAATGGCAAGTGATCAAACGTACCAATTACAAAGGGTTCCATTGCGGGGTACATTCGCCTCGCCCGGCCAATCGAAGGTTCGGTCATCTCAGCGGGATCGTAAATGTCGACGACGGAGCCTTCCGAATCAGGAAACAAACTCTTCAAGGCGGTAGTAGATTCGTCCAGACCGGCATGTATGTTGACCCACTTTTGAGGAATTTTGGGCAGCTGCGTCCGCATCCACGCCCAACGTGTCACGCCAGCGAGGTCATATACATACCAGGAAACCAAGAGTGAACTTAGAGTCCAAAATACCATGACAACAGCACCAAAAAAAATAAGCTGCTCAAGCCATAAGGGGAGCAGAGACGATGCGAGTACCCCAATCACCAACACGAGTCCGATCAGGCTTACAACGTAAAACTGAATGTTGAAGCGAACGATCTTTAGGACGCCTGAGAAACGACTTTCTGTGACCACCATACTCATGGCAGCACCTCACGAATTCCAGGTTTCCAAGAATACGGAACGTCTTCAAGGTAAAATGCGTTCGCCAGAACAGCTCCAGCACCTCGGAACCTATCCTGTTCAAGGAAGGCGTTTCGGTGCACTTTGACGGATACCGGTCTTGCATTCCACGCCTTTCGCACTCCCTGCACTCGGATGATGGAGCGGGTCTGCTTCTCGTAATCGAAGGTAAACGGGAGCGGCCCGGCGAACTTCCTGGCTTCTGTAAAATTAGGAAAGGGTGACCCAGCCGGAAGAGACTCGGCATCAGTCGAAGTGTTGGCTTCGACTTCCAGATCAGCGGACCCATTTGGAGTGCTTACCTTAATGGAGTAGCTTCCGGGGTCCCGACGTACTTTGCATTGGGAGTGCTCATACCCGTAGTGCGTCAGAACATTGCCGAACAACTGCATGAATCGGCTATCCGTATCGCTGCGTAGGATTCGCAGTCCCCTCAGATTTCGACCTGCGGAGGTCTGGTATCGAGTGAAGATACGGTAACCGGAAAGAAAAAAATTTACCCCGAGGCCCGAGGGCAAAAAGGCCGGCCGTAGTTTTTGAGTCTCGACGAGAGCGATTGCGAGGAATCCATAATCGCCATAGGTATCCAGCCGAAGGCCAGGCGGAAGCAGCGGAGTGAGCACTTCGGCTGGGACTGCATAGGCGAGGACCAGCGAAGCTTTCAGCTGCGCCTTGATGGGCAATGCATGCCGCTGCAGAAGGTATCGCATGGAGACTCCCGGTTCACACAGTGTATGCAGTCCAGCATTTAGTGAGACTTATGCCTCTCTGAGATGTTGATAAGAGAGAATTTCTTTGTTTATACATGGAACGCGCATCAATGCAGGACTGGATTAGTACCGATATGTCGGCTTATCGTCAGGAATTCAGTAGCCCGAGGGTGCCTGTTTGCAGGCAAAATCGGCAAGCCAGCGCCGGACGCAGGCTGTGCTTTGCGAAGAGAGGAGGGCTGGATGTGGGTGCGAGGGCGCGGAGAAAAAGTTTGCGTGAACTTTGCGGAGTGTGGCGTCGGCGGGGGCCGGGAGAGGATACTGGAATGACGATGACGAGTGCGGCAAAGACAGGTTTGGGCGAGACGGACGAACAGGTGGTGACTGGCGCTGGCAGGGCGGCGGCGGTGCCGAGTTATTTTCCGGGGCGGCAGTGGCGGCAGGTGCTGGGGCGGGATCGGAGTGCGGATGGGCAGTTTGTGTATGCGGTGAAGACGACGAAGATTTACTGCAAGCCGAGTTGCGCGAGCCGGCGGCCGGCGCGGAAGAATGTGACGTTCTTCCCAACGCCGGCGCTGGCCGAGGCGGCGGGGTATCGGGCGTGCAAGCGGTGCGAGCCGGAGCGGACCGAGGCCAAGGCCGATCCGCAGGCGGGAGCGATTGCGGCGGCGGCGGAGTATCTGCGGGAGCATGCGGCCTCCGACACGCGGACGCGGCTGGAGGATGTGGCGAAGGCGGCGGGGGTGGGGCGGCTGACGATTCTGCGCGGGTTCAAGCGGGTGCTGGGGGTGAGTCCGGGGCAGTATGCGAAGGAGGCTCGGCTGGCAAAGTTTCGGGACAGGGTGCGGACGCCGCGGCAGGCGAAGGCTCCGATTACGGAGGCGATCTATGAGGCGGGGTTTGGGTCGAGCAGCCGGCTGTATGAGACGAGCGCGGCGACGCTGGGGATGACGCCGCGGGTGATGCGGGAGGGTGGGGCGGGGCTGCTGATTCGGTATTGCACGGCGGCGAGTCCGCTGGGGCGGATGCTGGTGGCGACGACGGACTTTGGCATCTGCTCGATTGCGTTTGGGCGTGATGACAAGGAGCTGGCGGCGGGGCTGCGGGAGCAGTTTTCGCAGGCGCAGCTGGTGGCGGCGAAGGGGAATACGGGATGGCTGGCGGAGGCGGTCGAGTTTGTGGCGAGCCAGTTGGGGGAGCATCCGGTGGCGGCGAAGTTTCCGCTGGATGTAAGGGCTACGGCGTTTCAGCGGCGGGTGTGGAATGCGCTGCAGGCGATTCCGCGGGGAGAGACGCGGAGCTATTCGGAGCTGGCGGTGCAGCTTGGGGCGCCGAAGGGAGCAAGGGCGGTGGCGGGGGCGTGCGGGGCGAATCCGGTGGCGGTGGCGGTGCCTTGTCATCGGGTGGTGGGGAAGGGTGGGGAGTTGACGGGGTATCGGTGGGGGGTGGAGAGGAAGCGGCGGCTGCTGGAGGCGGAGAGGGAGTGAGCGGTTTTCCCACTCATCGCAAAGAGCGCGATGAATGGGCACCCGGCGTAGCGGACGGAAAACGGTCTCGCTACGCGAGATGCCCACATCTCAAAATCGAGTGTTCAGTCTCATGACATGCTTTCCATATTGTCTCGGGACATCCTTTACACTTTTGCGCTTGCTTTGAGCGGGCGTGGAGTGTTGCGGGATGGCATGGAAGGCGATGGACATACAGGATCAGCGGGTGCGTTTTGTGTTGGCTGCGTCTCTGCGGGAGAAGCCGCTGGGCGTGCTGTGCGCGGAGTTCGGCGTCTCCCGGCCGACCGGCTCGCTGTGGCTCAAGCGCTACGCCGCGGATGGGCTGGCGGGGATCGCAGAGCGCAGCCGGCAGCCGCGCAGCTCGCCCGCCCAGACGCCCTGGGAGCAGGAAGAGCGGGTGATCGCGCTACGCCTGGAGTACCCGGACTGGGGCGCGCGCAAGCTGGAGGTGATGCTCGGCCGCGAAGGGTTGCGCCTGACCCGGAGCACGATCCACCGCATTCTGCTTCGCTACGACCTGGTGCGGGAGCGGGACCGGCATGCGCCTGCGGTCCAGCGCTTCGAGCGGGCACGGCCCAACGAGCTGTGGCAGATGGACTTCAAGGGGCCCAAGAACTGGCCCCAACGCATCGGGCCGTTGTCGGTGATCGACGACCACAGCCGCTATCTGGTGACGCTGGCGGCGACCGGCAAGCTGGACGGCGACCTCGTCCGCGAGCAGCTGGAGCAGGCCTTTGCACGGTGCGGCGTGCCGGAGGCGATGCTGATGGACCATGGCACCCCATGGTGGAACTGGCAGTCGTTCTCCGGGCGCACGCGCCTCTCGGTGTGGATGATGCGGCAGGGCATCCGGCTGTGCTGGTCGGGCATCCGCCATCCCCAGACCCAAGGCAAGGTCGAGCCCAGCCGCAAACCTGGCTCGATGCCTTCCGTTCCGAGTACAACCAGGTGCGCCCGCATGAAGCGCTGGGGATGAAAACACCAGCCAGTGTGTGGTCCAGGAGCGAACGCCGCTATGATCCCGACCCTCCGTCATGGGAGTATCCGGAAGGCGCGTGGCTGCTCAAGGTCGACTGCCAGGGCACGGTCGATCTGCACGGCTGCCGCTGGCGCATCGGCAAGACCCTGGCCGGAGAGAGGGTCATGATCCAGCCCATCGAAGAACGCTTCCTGGTCTTCTTCTGCTCCACCCTGGTCCGCGAAATCACCCCTTCGATCCAGCGTTCGACGATCGTCGAACGCTGGATCGAAACTCCCTCCTAACACCCACAATCATGTAAAGGATGTCCCGAGACAAAGCGTAAAGGATGTGTCGAGACTTGACACTCGATTCTGAGATGTGGGTTATCGTCCGAAGGACGACCGCTTTCTCTGCATCGCCGCCACCACTGAGCCGAGCCCGATCCGCACCATCACAAAACCTCACGCCTTCCCATCGTGCCCCGGCGGAATCACCTGCACCCGCCTCGACTCCCGATGCTCCCGCCACCCCGCCACCACCATCAGCCCAACCAGCCACGCAAACCCAAGCCCCACCCCCAGCGCCCCCGCCACCCCCAGCAGCGTCACCCAAAGCGGACTCGTCTTATCCGAAAAATAAACAAATGCCGCCACAATCGCCCCCAGCACCAGCATCAGCGAAACCAGCAGCACACCCACACTGGCAACAATCCAACCCTTGAACCCATCCGGCAGCGCCTTGCTCGTCACCAACCCACCCTCGCATCCTGTTCTCGCTCTTGCCTCGCCCAACTCCCGGGTGCCCCATCCATCGCGCACTTTGCGATGGGTGGGAACAAATATATTCCCGCCAGCCGTTGTTCTCGTCCTTCTGGCCCTGAACCTGAATAAAAGAAGAACCCCTGTACCCGCCGCTGCCGTTGCCGGTGCTTGTCCTCCTCTAATCCGCCCACACCGCCCGGGTGCCCCATCCATCGCGCACTTTGCGATGGGTGGGAACAAATATATTCCCCGCCACCCGCTGCTTCTGTTTCCTTTGTCCTCTTCGGCTTCACCATCTGTAGCGAAGTGGAGAG